>OZ251449.1:522500-3666911 GCA_965242505.1 Alphaproteobacteria bacterium | reverse complement strand
GAACTGGCCCGCGTCGAAGGAGACCGGACGGTCGAGCGCGACCGCGACGCGGCGAACGTCGTGGGTGAGCTCCTCGACCCTCGCGATGCGGCCCGCGACCGCCCCGGGCGTCGGGACGCCGTCGGCCAGCCGCGCGACCCTGGCGCGCACGCCGATGACGCAGTCGCTCCGCGCCGCGGCCTGGCACATGAGGAACTCCGATCTCTCCGGCTTGACGTAGGCCCGGCCCGGCGCCTCGGGCCAGCCCTCGTCGATCTCGCCCTCGCGCGCCTCCGCCTTGCACGTCCCGCAGACGCCGCTGCCGCACTCGTAGGGAAGGGCGACGCCGGTGCGAAGGCCGGCGTGGAGGATCTTCTCCCCCTCGGCGCAATCGAACTCGAACGACTCGCCGCGCGTGCGGACGGATATCCTCACGCCGGAACCGGAGCGCCGCCGGCCGCGGTCAATTCCCGCGTTCGAGCCACGAGACGAACCCCCACAGGCCCGCCGCCGCGCCGACGAGCAGGACGGCGATGATCGTCAGAAGGCATCCGTGCCGGCTCAGGAACGATTGATCTCGCGGACCCTGGCCTTCTCCGCCGCCATCGCCGCCATCGTCCCGGTTTTCATCGCTCATGAACGCCTCCCCCCGGCTCCCTCCGCCGGTCTCGACCGGGCGGCCCGGCGCCGCCAGCGTCGATGAAGGTTACGGCGGCGCGGCGCGGGCCGCAACCGCGTGTCCTCGTTCACTACATATGAGACATCGAGCGCGGCGTTGCGGGACCGCGGTCCACCCCCCTCCCGACCTCCCCCCTGTTATGGGGGAGGAGTGTAGAGAGCTCCCGGCCTCCCCCTTCTTCTCCCTCTCCCTGGCAGGGGGAGGGTCGGGGTGGGGGTCGCGCCAGCGGAGAGAAGCGCGAACGGACCCTGCGGCGGCGCCAGCGGGCGCGGTCGCCTCAGGCGCGCAGGGCCGTGTTTTCCGGATCGTAGGGGCTGTCGGGGACGATCCGCGCCGGGCGCAGGCGATCGAGCACCCGGACCTGGCACTCGCGGCCGACGTCGGCCATGTCGGAGCGAACGTATCCGAGCAGGAGGGATTTCCCGACGTAGTGGCCGTAGCCGCCCGCGGTTCCCCGTCCGACGACCTCGCCGTCCATGAAGATCGGCTCGTTGCCGAACGGGTCGGCGTCGTCGGCGTCGATCTCGATCGTGCGGAAGGCGTTGGGAACGCCGGATCGCTGTTGCTCGATCAGCGCTTCCCGGCCCGTGAAGGCCGGCTTGTTCAGGCGAACGAACCGTTCGAGGCCGGCCTCGAAGAGGGTGTTCTCCTGATTGAGATCGGTTCCCCACAGCCGGTACGACTTCTCGAGGCGCATGGAATCCATCGCCCGCATCCCCGCGAGGCGGAGGCCATGCGCCTCGCCCGCCTCCATCAGAGCGTCGAACAGGTGGTTGTGGTACTCGATCGGGTGATGGAGCTCCCATCCCAGCGACCCCACGAAGTTGACCCGCAAGGCCCGCACGTCGGGACAGAAGCCCACGGGGATCTCCTGGGCGGTCAGCCAGGGAAACGCCTCGTTCGAGACGTCGGCGTCCGCCAGCCGCCGCAGGACGCCGCGCGCCTCCGGACCGGCGAGAACGAACACGCCGTACCGCCCCGTCACGTCCTGGAGATGGACCGAGCCGTCCCCGGGGAGCAGCTTGGTGAGAAAGTCGAGGTCGTAGTCGTGCGCGGCGCCGGAACTCACGAGGAAGAAACGCTCGCCCCACGGGCCGTCGGCGAGGCGGGTGACGGTGAACTCGGACCGGACCGAGCCCGAGGGGTTGAGGGCATGGGCGAGGGACATGCGGCCGACGCCCCTGGGAACGTCGTTGGCGACGATGCGGTCCAGCCACTCCCGCGCCCCGGGGCCCTCGGCCTCGAACTTGGAGAACGACGACAGCTCGATGAGCCCCGCCCGCTCGCGGGTCGCGCGCACCTCGTCGCCGACGTGCTCGAACCAGTTGGACCGGCGGAAGGAGTAGACGTCCTTGCGCTCGACTCCCTCCGGCGCGAACCAGTTGGGCCGCTCCCAGCCGAAGCGCTGGCCCCACACCGCGCCCATGCGGTCCATCCGCTCGTAGCTGGGCGGCGCCTTCGCCGGACGGCACGCGGGGCGCTCCTCCATCGGGTAGTGGGTGACGAAGACGCACTCGTAGGCTTCCGCGTTCTTGAGCTTGGCGAAATTCCTGGAAACGACCCCGAATCGCCGCGGGTCCACGCCGATCATGTCGACGCCGGGCTCGCCCTCGACCATCCATTCGGCGAGCTGCCAGCCGCCGCCGCCCGCCGCGGTGATCCCGAAGCTGTGGCCTTCGGAGAGCCAGAAGTTGGGGAGCCCGAAGGCCGGTCCGACCATCGGATTGCCGTCGGGCGTATAGGGGATCGGCCCGTTGATGATCTGCTTGATGCCGGCGTTCTCGAAGGACGGCACCCGCCGCGCCGCGGCCTCCACGTGCGGCAGGAGGCGGTCGAGGTCGCCCGGGAACAGGTCCTTCTCGAAGGTCGCCGGCACTCCGTCGACGAAGCAGGCGGGCGCGCCGCGCTCGTAGGGGCCGAGCAGCCAGCCCATGCGCTCCTCGCGGAAATAGTAGGAGGCGTCCGACTCGCGCAGCACCGGAAGCTCGCCGTTCCCGGCCTCGCGGTACGCCTTCAGTTCCGGAACCTCGTCGGTGACGATGTACTGGTGCTCGACGGGCACGGAGGGGATTTCGAGACCCACCCAGCTCGCGGTCCGGCGGGCGTAGTTGCCGGTCGCGCACACGACGTGCTCGCAGCGGACGTCGCCTTGCGCCGTCTTGACGATCCATTCGAGCGAGTCGGAACGCTCGATTCCCGTCACCTCGGTCCGCTGATGGATTTCGGCACCCCTGTCGCGGGCGCCGCGGGCCATGGCCATGGTGAGGTCGGCCGGGGCGATGTGCCCGTCGGTCGGATGCCAGAGCGCGCCGACCAGGCCCTCCGTGTCGCAGAGCGGCCAGAGCTTCCCGATCTCGTCGACCCCGATGAGATGGCATTCGACGCCGATGGTCTCCGCCGTGCACTGGTAGCTGCGATATTCGTCCATGCGGTCGCGGTTGGTCGCCAGGCGGAGATTGCCGTTGACGTGCAGTCCCACGTCCTGGCCGGTCTCTTCCTCCAGGGTCTTGTAGAGCTCCACCGAATACCGATGGAGCTGGCCGACCGAATAGCTCATGTTGAAGAGAGGCAGGAGGCCGGCCGCGTGCCATGTCGAGCCCGCCGTGAGCTCCGTCCGCTCCAGCAGGACGGCGTCCGTCCACCCTTTCCTGGCCAGATGGTAGAGGACGCTGACCCCGTTCACGCCACCGCCGATCACCACGACTCGCGCCTGAGACCTCATCGCCGTCCTCCCCCGATGCGCGCGGCGCCCGCAACCCGAATCCGGCGCCGCTCCGGACCCGTCCCTACCCTATATCGGATCGCGCCGCGCGTCAGGGTCCGTTCGCGCCCCTCCCCACTGCCGCGACCCCCACCCCGACCCTCCCCCTGCAAGGGGGAGGGAGAAGAGAGGGGGAAGGGGGGCCATTATCACTCCTCCCCCCTGACAGGGGGGAGGTCGGGAGGGGGGTCCGCCGCCCCGCGCGCTCTCCTCCCCCTGGACGGGACGAATCGCCGACGAACGTTTTCATCGCGCGCTCCGCCCGTTTATGCGCTATTTTCTCCTCGCCCCCGAAGACCGGGGAGGTTCACGAGCCGGAAGAACGATGTTCGGAACGCCGTCCGGAAAAACGCCTGAAGCCATCGGGTTCTTCATGATCCCGAACTTCTCGATGATCGCGTTCGCCTCGGCGATCGAGCCGTTGCGCCTGGCCAACCGCCTCGGCGAGAAGGCGCTCTACGAGTGGGCGCTCATCTCCAGAGACGGGGGGCCCGTCACCGCCAGCAACGGGATTTCGATCAATCCCCACTTCTCCATGTCCGAACTCGACGCCGGAACGGCGAAACAGCGGGTGTCGACCCTCATCATGGTCAGCGGCGTCGGCGCCGAAGTCTACGACGACCAGGAAACGTTCGCGTGGCTGCGGCGCCTCGACCGGCGGGGCGCCGACATCGGGGCGTTGTGCACGGCCTCGCACCTGCTGGCCCGCGCCGGTCTGCTCGACGGCAGGGTCTGCACCCTGCATTGGGAAAACATCCCGAGCTTCCGGGAGACCTACCCGGACATCGAGGTCACCGACGACCTGTTCAAGATCGACGGCAACCGCTTCACCTGCTCCGGCGGCACGGCGGCCCTCGATCTGATGCTCCATCTCATCCGCGCGGAGCACGGCGAGGAGTTGGCGAACCGCGTCTCCGAGGAATGCATCCTCGACCGCGTTCGCGGAGGACACGACCACCAGCGCATGCCCCTGGCCGTCCGCCTCGGCGTCGACAACCGCAGGCTGATCGACTCCATCCACCTGATGGAAACCCACCTCGAGGAACCGCTCTCCCAGGTGGAGCTCGCGGCGGCCGTCGGTATTTCCCGCCGCCAGCTGGAACGGTTGTTCCGGCGGCACATGGGGCGGCCCCCCAACCGCCACTACATGCAGTTGCGCCTCGACCGGGCGCGCAAGCTCCTGCTGCAAACCGACATGACCGTCGTCGACGTGGCGATGGCCTGCGGGTTCGTCGCCGCCTCGCACTTCGCCAAGTGCTACCGGCAGTTCTACGGCCTGACGCCGCGTCAGGCGCGGGTCAGCGGACGCTGAGGGCGGATCCGGGCCGGACGGAGTCGCGGCCTCCGAGGCCCTCGGTCCAGTCGGCGGCGCGCTTCAGCCCGCCGAACGGATAGACGTGCAGGGGGCCGAGCCCGGCGTCCGGATGCGCGGCGGCGTGCGCCGCGAGGTCGAGGACCGTGCGGCTGGCGTTCGCGACGCGCGACGCGCCGGCCAACCCCCTGCCGTGGCGCAGCAACAGCCTCATGGACGGGCCGGCGCCGCACATCTTCGCGTAATGCATCAGGGCGCCGACGCGGGCCGGCCCCGGCGCCCCCACGTGAACGGGCAGGCGCACGCCGGCCGCGCGCGCGCGGCGCAGCCAGTCGATCACGGGCGCGGCGTCGAAGGCGAACTGGGTCACCACGAACGCGCCGAGCCCCGCCCGCGCCGCGCGGTCCTGCTTCCGAAGCAGCGCGTCCAGAAGCTCGCCGTCGGAGACGCGAGGATGGCCTTCGGGATATCCGCCGATACCGACGCGCGCGATGCCGTGTTCGGGCAACAGATCCGTTTCGAGAACGCCCAGGGCGGAATCGAAAGGCCCCTCCGGCGACGCGACGTCGCCGCCGACGACGAGAACCCGGTCGACCGCCGCCTCCGATCTCAGGCGCCGCAACAACCTGTCCAGCGAGACGGCGTCCGGCATGGCCCGCGCCGCGACGTGGGGGACCGGAACCATGCCCTGCTCCCGCAACCCGGCCGCGGCGGCGACCGTCGCATCCGCCGCAGCGCCCGGCAGCCAGGGAACGAAGACGCGCGTTCCCCGCGCAAGGAACCGGTCGACGCCGCCGTCGGCAACCTGCGCGGGCGTCACCTCGACGGAGTGGCCGTCGAGCAACGCGCCGAGCGCGTCCGGCGCCGGCGCGCGCGGCTCCTCCTCGCATTCCCGGGCCGGGTCCATCGAAAACAGGGCCACTGCGGCGCGCCTCATCGACGAAGACGGACGACTCCGGGCCCTCACCGCCCGAAGCGGGGTCAACATAGTCGGGGACCGTCCCCATGCTGCGTTGCGAGCGACTCCGGTCCTTCCGATTACGACACCCCGACCCGCACAATCCGCACACCGTCGGGCCGCGGTCCACCCCCCTCCCGACCTCCCCCCTGCCAGGGGGGAGGAGTGTGAAAAGGCGATCCGCACATTTCGCACACCCTCCGTCCCCCTCTTCTCCCTCCCCCTGGCAGGGGGAGGGGCGGGGTGGGGGTCACCGGCGGCGGGGCATGTCCATCCGGACCCCCCTCCCGACCTCCCCCCTGCCAGGGGGGAGGAGTGTGGATGGTCAGGGGGAGGGGCGGGGTGGGGGTCGCGCCGGGGGGAGGAGCGTGGATGGCTAGGGAGAGGGGCGTCGACGGCTCCCTCCGCCTCCCCCTCGTGACTCCGCGCGAGCGAATTCGCACAATGTCGACACGACCGGCGCTCCGGTTTCACGTAACCGTCATCCGTTCGTAACGCGAACGACGCATGGCTCTGCTCCGCTCTCCGCGTGACCGACGTTCTCACAGCGCCTGACGGAACGTTCCCGGAGTTCGCGTTCCGGGAGTTCCAGGGGTTCTCCTGCGCCGCGTCAGGCCGTCTGGAGGTTCGCTTCGCCCAGGATCGAAAAGAGGTCGCCGCCGCGCAGGCGCTGCGGTTCCGCGTGTTCCACGAAGAGATGGACGCCCGGCCCGATGCGGTCGCGCGGGCGAGCCGCCGGGACGCGGATCCGTTCGACGACGTCTGCGATCACCTGCTGGTCGTCGATCACGGCCTGCCGGCCGCGGAGGCCGTCGTCGGGACCTATCGACTGTTGCGGGAAGACGCGGCGGCCGACCGCGGCGGCTTCTATTCGGCGGCCGAGTACGACCTGGCCCCGCTGACCGACGGGCCGTCGCGACGCGGGGGCCTTCTGGAACTGGGACGCAGTTGCGTGCATCCCGCCTACCGCGCGAACGCGACGATCCGGCTCCTCTGGCGCGGCATAGCCCGGTATCTGGGAATCCACGGCATCGGGGTCATGTTCGGCTGCGCCAGCTTTCCCGGGACGCGCCCGGACGAGCACCGGGTCGCCCTGAGCCATCTCCACGACGCCTACCTGGCGCCGGTCCGCTGCCGCGTGCGCGCCAGGCCCGACCGGTTCGCGCCGATGGACACGGTTCCACCCGGCTCCTACACCCTCCGCGAGGCCGTCCGCGGACTGCCGCCCCTCGTCAAGGCGTACCTCCGCCTCGGCGCCTTCGTCGGCGACGGCGCCGTGGTCGATCACGCCTTCGGGACCACGGACGTCTTCATTCTCCTGTTCGTGGACCGGATCGCGCCGCGCTACCTCGATCGTTTCGACCGGCGCGCGGCGTAGGGCCGCGCCGGCGCCGTTCCCCTCAGGGGCGCTCCCCGGCGTCGGCGAGATCGAAGATCGTCTCGATCAGCGCCCCGTGGCGCCAGAGGTCGACGGCGTCGTTGCGCGCGAGGCGGGGCTCGATCCCGAAGCGGCTGGCGACGCGCCCGACCGCGTCCTCCACCCGCGCGCCCCCGCGAAAGGCCTCGGCGAGGGCCGGCATGTGGGCGAGGTCGCGCCGCGCCGTAAAGGTGACCCGATGGCCGCGGCCCTCGGCGCGCGCCTGGGCGTGGAACGGCGCCGTGACCGTCACTCCGCGCTGGAGCGCCAGACGCTCCGGCGGCTCCGGCCCCATGTGGCCGGCGATCAGCCGGTCGAGCGCGCCCGCGAGCTCGCCGGCATGAGCGAACCGCTCCTCGCCGAAGACCACGCTGCCGTCCGGCCAGCGGTCGGAGCTGGGTTCAGGGGAGATCAGACGGACCCGGCCGGCGATGGGCTCGATCAGGAAGCCGGAGACGCAGCAGATGGTGCGATGCGACCAGATCTCGTCGTCATCGGCATACGGGCCGCTCCTGTTCTCGCGGAACTTGCTCCGCTCGCGCTCGACGCGTTCGGGCCAGCGCCTGGCCACGTCGCGGACGTGACCGGCCTCCGCGAGGGCGAGCATGGACTCGCGGTTGAGCATGACGAAGTCCACCTCCGCGAGCTCCTCGGGCGAGAACGCCGCATGGATCTCGTTCAGCCGGCGCAGCGAGACCACGGAGAAACGCAGCACCGGATACGGATACTCCGCGGACCGCGAGAGGGCCATGAGGCGCCGGACGCGGTCGAAGTCGGCGGTCGCCGCCGCCGTCGTGGTCGTGGGGAAGCGTCCGAGCACGCGGCGGAAGGCGTCCGCGTGAGCCTCGTAATCCGGATGGTCGAGGGGGTCCGTCGCCCAGAACAGGAAGCCCCGCGCGGCGCTCTCGCCGAAGACTCCGCGCAGCGCCCGCAGCATCTCTTCCCAGGCGTCGACGTCCGTCCGCAGGACCGCCTCCAGCGGCCGCGCGGAGAGCCCGCAAAACCAGCAGCCGAGCGAGCAGCCCTGGGTCAGCTCCACGGTGAAGGGCAGATGCAGGGACAGCGGCGCCACGACGTAGCCTTCCGCGAAGGCGGCCCGCGCCTTCTGGCGCGCCCGCCAGAGCCGGTAGGGCTCGGCCGCGCCCGCATCGTCGGCGGCGAAGTCGATATAGGCCCGCGCCCGGCTTTCGACGCGCAGGTAGGCGCTGACGGACGGCGCGGCGCGGTCGATCGGCGCGCCGGAACGCCAGAGGAAGTCGAGCGGAGAAGGATCCATATCGAGCCCGGCGCGCGCGACGGCGGCCCGAGGATCGTCGTGAACGGCGGCGCGGAAGCGGTCGTCGGCCAGCCAGCGCTCACGGAAGCGCTTCACATGCGCATAGAGCCGCGACTCACCGTCCGAACGGGAGTCGCCGGCCGTCCCTCCCGTCCCGGCCGCGGCGGACGGAGGCCCCGGCCGGGACGGGAGGACGACGGTCGTCACCGCCGGCGCGCCGACGGACGGCGCGCTACGCCCATGGCAAGGCGCCGCCCGAGTCCACGCTGCCGACGGAGCCCGCGGTGCTGAGCGTGCTCGCGGTCGAGGGAACGGTCCCGGCGCATCCGACCGAGCCCGCGGTGCTCGCGGTCTTGCCGCCGCCGGCGACCGCCATCAGCGCCTCGTCCTGGAGCGCCTGGTTCGGATCGGGAGGCATGGCCAAGTGGAAGACGTCACGGGTGTTGAGGACGACCTTCACGTCCATGTCCTCCGGAACGTCGTGTCCGTGCTCCAGCAGAATTTCCTTCGGACGCTCCTCGACCTCGCGCAGCCGATCCTCGTCGGAGCGGCAGGCGTCGGCGAGGTTCTGGAAAACACGGGCGCGCTGAAGGAAGATGCCGTGGGCGTCTTCCTGGTGGATGTCGTGTCGCATGATCGTCTCCCCTGCGATGTTCGGGGACTGCTCCGTCCAGCGGTTCGAGATACTGGAACCCATCCCCAAGTCTTCGGCATCATCCACACCATAATGGAGGGGAGTAAACCCTAATTTCACGCCTCCGTCACGACCGTCGCCTTCGCGCCGGAAACGGCATCCCGACCCGTATTTCCCATACCGGCAGGGATCGAGGATCGCGCGGCGTTGCGGGACCGGGACCCCCCTCCCGACCTCCCCCCTGTCAGGGGGGAGGAGCGTGAAAAGGGGATCCGCACACCCTCCGTCCCCCTCCCTCTCCCTTGCAGGGGGAGGGTCGGGGTGGGGGCCGCTCCAAGGGGGAAGGAACGCGAACGGACCCTGCGGCGCCTCCGTCGCCGGATGGAGCTTGCGGACAAGCGGTATGAGAAATGCGGGCTAAAGGCTGTCCCTCGCGGTCGCGAAGCTGCTCACGCTTCCGGCCGTGCCCACGCAGGAAGGCAGGGTCGAGGTGGTCGCCATCGTGCCCACCGTGCCCATCGTCTTGCCGCCGCCGGCGACCGCCATCAGCGACTCGTCCTGGAGCACCTGGTTCGGGTCGGGAGGCATGGCCAGGTGGAAGGTGTCGCGGGTGTTGAGGACGACCTTCACGTCCACGCCCACCGGCATGTCGATCCCGTGCTCCCGCAGAACGTCCTTCGGACGCTCCTCGACCTCGCGCAGCCGATCCTCGTCGGAACGGCAGGCGTCGGCGATGCCCTGAAGGACGATGCCTCGCCGGAGAGTGACGCCGTAGACGTCTTCCTGATGGCCTTCCTGGTGAACGTAGTCGCTCATGATCGTCTCCCTTGCGAAGTTCGGGTGGATGCTCCACCAAACGTCGGGCGCGTACCATATCGCCCCACCGATGCAGTCTTGTTGTTCTCCGTTGCCTGGCTGCCCCTCACCCCCGGCCAGGCTCTGATGCGCGGCGATCACGCACTGATATGACCCTGCCTGTTCTCCGTCGCCGGGTCTTCGGCATCAATCCATGGCGGGGGAGGGAGAGTAAACCCTAATTTCACGCCCCCGAGCGAGGGGGCGGACGCGTCGACGGAGGCGCCGCAGGGGCCGTTCGCGCTCCTCCCTCCTGGCGCGACCCCCACCCCGACCCTCCCCCTGCCAGGGAGAGGGAGAAAAAGGGGAGCGGAGAGGCCATTCATACTCCTCCCCCCTGACAGGGGGGAGGTCGGGAGGGGGGTCCGCGGCCCTGCAACGCCGCGAAACCCTCGATCCCTGCCGGCATGAGAAATGCGGGCTACTGCCTCGTCCTCGACGCGTCCGACACGCTGCTGGCGCAGCCCGACTGGCTGCTGGCGCAGCCCAGGGAGCTGATCGAACTCGCGGTGGAAGGAATGCTCCCGACGGTTCCCCCCGAGCTCGCACAGCCATTGGTCTTGCCGCCGGCGACCGCCATCAGCGCCTCGTCCTGGAGCTCCTGGTTCGGGTCGGGAATCATGGCCAGGTGGAAGGTGTCGCGGGTGTTGAGGACGACCTTCACGTCCAGGCCCTCATCCATCGGCACGTCGATCCCGCGCTCCCGCAGAATTTCCTCCGGACGCTCCTCGAGCGCGCGCAGCAGATCCTCGTCGGAATGGCAGGCATTGGCGAGATCCTGAAGGATGACGCCTTGCTGGCGCATGCCATCGTGGATACCCCCGTAAACGTCGTCGCGCATGATCGTCTCCTCTGCAAGGTTCGGACGGATGCTCCATCCCGTGGTTCGAGACACCGGAACCCGTCATCGAGTCTTCGGCATCGTACGTAGCGCGGGGGGGGGGGGGGGGTAAACCCTAATTTCACGCCTCCCGGGCGAGGGGGCGGACGCGTCGACGCCGCCGCCGCAGGGGCCGTTCGCGCTCCTCCCTCCTGGCGCGACCCCCACCCCGACCCTCCCCCTGCAAGGGGGAGGGAGAAGAAGGGGAGCGGAGAGGCCATTCATACTCCTCCCCCCTGACAGGGGGGAGGTCGGGAGGGGGGTCGCGGCGGTACAGACCGGATAGAAAGGTAACAGTTTAGACCGGATACATGGGTAACAGGTTAGAGGGTTGGTCGGGAGGTGCGGGAGGTGCGGCCGATGCCTTGGAAGGAGACCTGTCCGATGGACGAGAAGCTGGTTTTCGTTGCCGATTATCTGCGTGGCGAGTGGTCGATGACGGCGCTGTGCGAGCACTACGGCATCAGCCGCAAGACCGGGTACAAGTGGCTTGATCGGTATCGCGGCGACGGCCCGGAGGGTCTGGTCGAGCGGTCGCGGGCGCCGCGTCGCCATGGTCGGTCGATGGCGCCGTCGGTGGCCGAGGCGATCATCGCCTTGCGCCGCACGCGTCCGCACTGGGGTCCGCGCAAGCTGCGGGCGGTGTTGGTGGGTGAGCACCCCGAGGTGGCGTGGCCGGCGGCCAGCACGATGGGCGACCTGCTGCGGGCGGAGGGTCTGGTGGCGCGCCGTCGCCGGCGCCGTCGGATGGCGGCTCCGTGTCGTCCGTTCCGCCCTGTGGCGGCTCCCAACGACGTGTGGTGTATCGACTTCAAGGGGTGGTTTCGCACCCGCGACGGCGTCCGCTGCGATCCGCTGACGATCACCGACGCCTACAGCCGCTTTCTGTTGGCGTGCGTCATCGTCCCGCCGCAGACCGCAGCGGTGGGGGCGGCGGTGGGGCGGGTGTTCCGGCGCTACGGGGTTCCCGAGGCCATCCGTTCGGACAACGGGGCGCCGTTCGCCGGTCCGGGGGCTGGGGGTCTGTCGCGTCTGTCGGTGGAATGGATCAAGGCCGGGATCGCGGTGGAGCGGATTGCGCGGGGTCAGCCGCAGCAGAACGGGAGGCATGAGCGGATGCATCGGACGTTGAAGGCCGAGACCGCGACGCCGCCGGCGGCGACGGCGGACGCGCAACAGGCCCGCTTCGACCGCTTCCGCCAGGACTTCAACGTCCATCGTCCGCATGAGGCCTTGGGGCAGAAGCCGCCTGCGGCGTTCTACCGGTCGTCGGAGCGGCGTCATCCCGAGCGCCTGGAGGAGCCCTAGTACGATGCCGAGCACGCGATGCGCCGGGTCCGCACCGATGGCTCCATCAAGTGGGGCGGCGATCTGGTCTTCGTCAGCGAGACGCTGAGGGGTGAGCCTGTGGGCGTGGCCGAGACTGACGGGGGCGACTGGATCGTCCGCTTCGCGGATGTCGACCTCGGGATCATCGATCGGAGGTCGAAGAAGCTTGACCGCTTCCGTGCGGCCCGGCCGGGCCGCACGGAAGCGGGACAGACCGGGAACACTGTTACCCATGTATCCGGTCTATAGTGTTACCCATCTATCCGGTTGCTCAGGCCCCGCACGGCTCAGGACATCAGCGTCCGCGTACACGTCGGAAGCGCGAAGGCGGACACGTGCGCCTCCGCGTTGTAGTACCGGGCGTCGAACCGGTGCGAATCGAGGCGCGACCGCAGGGTCTCGACGTCCGTCGCCGCCAGGTCGGCGCGGTCGCTCGCCCAACCGAACGCCATGTGCCCGCCGACGTAGGTGGGCACGGGCGCCAGGAAGACCCCCGAACGCTCGAACAGGCGGCTGAACCGGCGATGGGCGCGGGTCAGCTCCGGGCCCTGGAAAAACGGAACGCCGTTCTGCGTCACGATCACGCCGCCGGCGTCGAGGACGCCGCGGCACGACGCATGAAAGGACTCGTCGAACAGCGCCCGGCCCGGGCCGACCGGGTCCGTCGAGTCGACGATGACGACGTCGAACCGGCATCCCGTCTCCCGGACGAAGTCGACGCCGTCGCCGATGACCAGTTCCGCCCGAGGGTCCTCGAACGCGCCGCCGCAGATCGAGGGCAGGTGCTCGCGGCACAGGCTCACGACTTCCCCGTCGATGTCGACGAGCACCGCGCGCTCGACGGGATGCTTGAGAACCTCCTCGAGCGCGCCGCCGTCTCCACCGCCGACGATCAGAACCGACTTCACGGCGCCGTGCCCGACGATCGGCACGTGGCTGATCATCTCGTGGTAGTAGAACTCGTCGGCCTCGGTCGTCTGGACGATGCCGTCGAGCGCGAGAACGCGCCCGAGGCGTTCGTTTTCGAAGATCAGGACGTCCTGATGGCGGGACCGGCCCTCGTATACGATCCTGTCGATACGGAGGGACTGCCCCACGGACGGGTGAAGGGTCTCGCGGAACCAGTCCGTCAAACCACCAGGCCCCTCTTGTGCTCGACGACGTGCAGGCGATCGGGCGTGAACGCCTCCCTGAGCGCGGGAATGGCCCGATAGGGGTCGCGGCGACCGCAGAGGAAGACGTCCACGGCGGCGAACCCGGTCTCGGGCCACGTATGGATGCTCATGTGCGACTCGGCGAGGAGCGCCACGGCCGTCACGCCGCCCTGCGGGGAAAAGCAATGCAGCTCGACGTCGAGCAAGGCGGCGCCCGTCTCGTCGACCGCCCGCCGCAACGCCGTTTCCACGACCGCCGGGTCGGCGAGGCGGCGAGCGCCGATCAGATCGATCAGAAGGTGCGTTCCCGCGTACCGCAGCCCGTCCTTCTCGACGTAGAAGTCGTGAACGCCGGGCGCCTCCGGGGCGGCCGGCATGGATGCGGTTTTCGGAGCCATCGAGACCTCGGGCGACGGCGAGAGGCGCTTCAGCCTTCCTCGCCGCCGGCATCCTGCTTGCGCCCGACGATTTCGTCGAGTCTCACCCTCAGTCGCTCGGTCTTCGCCCGCGGCAGCAGAAACGCCCACCCGGAGAGTTCGGAGCCGATCCGCTCCGCCTCTTCCCTGGCCTCGTCGGTCGGCTCGAACTCCTTCGCGACGTCGGCGTCGAACTGGGCCCAGACCGTATCGTCCTCCCCCGGCTCTGCGGTTCGCATCATGACGACGAGGCCATCGGTCGAGACGACCGTGGCGCGGAATCCGGAACCCTCCCGGAAATCGACCCGGTCCGCGCGCCTGGCGTCGACGAACGAGACATTGTCCAGGAGATTGGACATGTAGTCGATCTGATACTGGTGCTCGATCTCGGCATCCGGAGGCAGGTTCCTTATCGTGAGATCCGCGTCGTCGGCCCTTTCGCGGTGGATTTCGACGACCTCCCCGTCCGCGTGCTCCACGCTCATGAAACCGACGGCGCCGGCGCGGACGTCGACGACGCTTCGGTCGGACCAGTCCGCCGCGTCGTAGCGGACGTCGAGAGCGCCCTCGGCCAGCCACGCCCTCTCCTCGCCGGGGAGGCGGACGTAGACGCCGTCGCGGTCCAGGCCGGCGACGCCGGTCTTCGCCTTCCCCACGATGACGTCGGCCAGAACCGCGCCGCTCTCGTCCTTGACGGTGACCCTCGTGGAGCTCGCGCCCCCGGCGACGTCCTCGACCTCCAGCTTCGGATAGAGGTTGGCGCGCGCCGTCTTGGGCTCGAAATAGGACAGCGTCACGAGGCCGCCGATCATCTTCTCGATTCGCGCCTGGCGCGCCGGATATCCGCCCGCGCCCATGTTCGCCCATCCTTCCGGCCGGCGGTCCAGCGAGAAACCGCCCTCGGCGCGGGCCAGTTCGACGGACGAGACGCTCGCCGCCTGGCCGCGCAGATCCGGAAAGACGCGGCCGCCTTCCTTCTGCTCGAGGGCGACCCCGCCGTAACGTTCGCCGACGGCCCAGGCCGCCGCGATCACCATGACGGCCGTGACGCCGGCGAGAACGGGAAGTTCGAGATCGCGCCGCATCTTCAGACCCCCTCGCCCGCCCCTCTATCCGCCCTTGTAGCCGCGCCGCCGGCGCGCGACCCGGACCGCGCCGAGGACGATGGCGATGGCCGCCACCATCAACGGGACGAGACCGATGTTCACGAACTGAAGCCAGGTCTCGAGGTTCTCCACGTCCTCGCGGAGCCCGCGCTGGACGTCCCGCAGCTGCTTGCGGATGGACACCATCTCCAGGCGCGACGAGTCCAGCTCGTCCCTCTGTTCCGGCGTCAGGGACAGTTCCACCCGGATCTCGCCCGTCGAGGCGTCGGTCTTCGTCTCCACGCCTTCCAGCAGCGCGATCTTGTCTTCGAGCTCCTCCAGCGTGTTCTGGAGCTCGCGCTCCTTGTCCCGGAACTTCAGTTCGGCCTGTCGCCGCAGCTCGTCGACCCGGTCGAAGGGACGCTGCGAGACGCCGCGCGAACGCAGCCCGATCAGCTCGTCGCCGCCGCCGAGGTTGCTCACCGCGTTGATCACGAAATTCGCGTTGCTGGCGATGGGCTGCGCCACCTCGCGGCCGAAGAACTGCTGTTTGCGGACCCAGAACCGGTCCTCGACGAGATCGGAATCCGCGACCACGATGAGATTGATCGGCCCTTCCGACTCCATCAGTTGCGGCCTGTCCGGATCTTCGGCGAGCTCTTCCTCCGTCTTCTCGATCACGCGCTCGGGAGGACCGTCCGGAAACGCCGTCTCCACCTCTCCGGACAGGCGGGCGGCGATCACGTACTCGTTCTCGTCCGGCTCGAATGCGTCGAGCAATCCCAGGATGTCGGGGCTCAGGCCCCGGACGAGGTCCACGTCGACGGGCGCGGAATTATCGGTCGTGGTGATCAGGGGCTCGAGCGTGAGCGGCGAGTCCTCCCTGCGGTCGATGTACCCCGCGCTGGCGATGTTGACGAGCGGCAGCCGGCTGGTCACCGGATCGTCCTGGTTCATCCGTTCGCCCGGAACGGCGAGCCACACCACGTAATCCGCGGGGACGACGCGTTGCTGGGTGCCCGCGTTGACGCGCCAAGCCATGCTGCGGTCGCCCGTGAGCCGACCGTCCGGGATGTCGACTCCCCACTTCTCCATGAGACGGGAGAGGCTGTTCGCGGAGCTCGAGATGTCGTTCGGACCGATCCTGTTGTTCGATTCGGACCGGGGGTCGAGGAACAGCATCGCGCGCCCGCCCCGGAACAGGAACTGCTCCAGCTCGTACTGGACGCGGTCGCTGAGGGCGTCGGGGTGGATGACGACCATCACGTCGATGCGCTCGGGCAGGTCGTCGATCGACTGGGGCAGGTTGACGACATCGAAGAACGTCCTCAGGCGGCCGGCGATCCCCCATGGAACGGAAACGCTCCCCTGCATGTGCGCGCGCATGTCCCCCATGATCGGCAGCGAGCTCATGACGCCGACGACGGTCGGCTCCGGGTTGGACAGCGCGTGGATCAACTGGGCGAGGTCGTACTCCAGGAGGTTCTCCCGCTCGGGCTGGAAGAACGGCACGAGCTCGACGTCGTCCACCGAGTTGACGCCCGCCAGTCCGAAGTAGACGAGCTCTCCGCCCTGGTCCACGGGGATGCCCTGTATCCCCATGGAGACGGCCCGGTCCTCCTCGTCGGAGAACGGCGCGGGATCCCGTTCGTGGAGAACGACCTTGCCGCCCGCGGCCGCGACGATCTCGTCCAGCAGGTCCCGCACGCGGCGGCTGTAGCCTCCGTAGAACGGCAGCTCGCGCCCCAGGCGTTCCGAATAGAAGAAATGCAGTTCGACGGGTTCGTCGATCGCGGCGAGCGTTTCGCGCGTGCCCCCCGACAACGTGAACAGCCGATCCTCCGTCAGATCGATCCGGGCGCCGGGAATCGAACCGTCGAACAGGACGTTGACGGCGACGAACAGGACCGCCGCGACGGCGAGGCCCGCCGGCGAAACCGCGCCGGCCCGCGACAGGCGCCGTATTCCCGGCATCGCGCTCATCCGTTCTTCCTGTATTCGACGGCGACGACGTTGGCGAACAGGAAGAAGACGATCATCGACGAGAAGAACACGACGTCGCGAACGTCGATCACGCCGCGCGCGATGTCCTTGAAGTGCTCGAGGAAACTGAATCCGGCGACGACGTCCAGCAGCGCCCGCGGCGCCCAGCCGCTGAAGAATTCGAGGACGACGCCGAGGCCGCTCGCCGTGAACACGAAGCAGATCGCGGCGGCGACGATGAAGGCGATGACCTGGTTCCGGGTCAGGGCGGAGACGAACGCGCCGATGGCCAGGTATCCGCCGGCCATGAGGAAGCTGCCGAGATAACCCGCCAGGATCGCGCCGTTGTCCGGCGAACCGAGGTAGTTGACGGTGATCCATATCGGCGCCGTCAGGACCAGGCTCGCCCCCGCGACCGACCATGCGGCCAGGAACTTCCCGACCACCGCGCTGAGCGTCGTGACGGGCAGCGTGAGCAGCAGCTCGATGGAGCCGGACTTGCGCTCCTCGGCCCACAGGCGCATCGCGATCGCCGGAACGAGGAACAGGTAGAGCCAGGGATGGAAGAGGAAGAAGGAATCGAGACTGGCCTGCCCCTGGACGAAGAAGTTCCCGAAGAAGAACGTGAAGGCGCCGATCAGGGCCAGAAAGATGACGATGAAGACGTAGGCGAGCGGAGTCGCGAAATAGCCGCCGAACTCGCGCCGGCAGATCACCCGGACGTCATGCATGTCCGCCTCCGTCCGCCGGAAGGCCCCCGCCGGTCGTGATGGCTCTGAAGACCTCGTCGAGATGGCCGCGCTCGACGCGGATCTGGTCCACCTCCCAGCCGCTTTCGCGGACCAGCCGGGAGACCTCGCCCAGGATGTCGCCGCCGTCCGCGGGCAGCGCGACGAGCTCGGCCCGCCCGCCCGCCGCATCCCGCCGCTCCACCGAGGCCACCGCCGCCAGCGCGCGCAGCCCCTCGCGCGCCGCGTCGACGCCGGCCGGCGGCAGCGACAGCGAAACCGCGTTGTAGCGGCGGGACCGCCGCTCGAGATCGTCGGGCGTTCCGTCGGCGACCACGCGGCCTTCCGAGATGATCACGGCGCGGCTGCACACCGCCTCCACCTCCTCCAGGATATGGGTGGAGATGACGATGGCCTTCTCCCCGGACATCTCGCGGATGAGCGTCCGCACCTCGAACTTCTGGTTGGGGTCGAGGCCGTCCGTCGGTTCGTCCAGAATCAGGACGTCGGGATCGTGCAGCAACGCCTGGGCCAGACCGACGCGCCTCTTGTAGCCCTTCGACAGCGTGTCCACCGGCTGGTGGAGGACGCGGTCCAGATGCGTGAGTTCCACCGCGCGCGCGATCGCCGACCGGCGGGCCCCGCCCGACAGACGGCGGACGTCGGCGATGAACCCGAGATAGGCCGCCGGAGTCATGTCCCCGTACGCGGGGGCGCCTTCGGGAAGATACCCGATGCGGCGCTGGGCCCGGATCGGATCTTCCCGCACGTCGATTCCGAGGATCTCGGCCGCGCCCGAGGTGGGCGTCAGGTATCCCGTCACCATCTTCATGGTCGTCGACTTGCCCGAACCGTTGGGCCCGAGGAACCCGAGGACTTCGCCCCGCGCCACTTCGAGATCGATGTTGTCGACCGCCAGGAGATGCCCGAACCTCTTGGTCAAGCCGTTGATCGCGACCATCGTCGTCATGCCGCTTCTCGTCCTCCCCGCGCGCCGGGACGGCCGGGATTCCACGCCGCCCGGCGATGCGGCGCCCCTTTTACCGTCCGAAACCCGAGCGCGCCAACCCGTAACATCACGGGATTTATGGCGCGTCGGACGGTTTTCAATACCCTCCCCCGCCGCCGCCGGGGTAACATGGCTCGCGCGCGCGCAGCGGAGTTCCCACGAACCATGGCGAAGATCACGCGGACCAACGGCCACAAGCTCGACAACATCGCCCACATCCAACTCGGCGTGGGCGCGCTCGAGAGACCTGATCCGGACGAGCTGGGCTTCGATCTCGACGCCGTGAGCGCGGCGGTGGTGTCCCTGAGCGCCGAGGTCCCGCCGGACGCCCTGACGGCCCAGACGCTGGGAACGGAGCGGGCCGGGAACGGGGTGGTCATCGACGAGCACGGCCTCGTTCTCACCATCGGGTATCTGGTCAGCGAGGCCGCGACGGTCACCCTTCGGACCGCCCGCGGCGACGAGGTGGCCGGCGAGACGGTGGCCTACGACTACGAGACCGGTTTCGGCCTGATACGGAGTCTGGCGCCCCTCGACGCGGCGCCGATCGGGATCGGCGAGGCCGCGGCCGCCGCGCCGGGCGATCCGGTCGTCGTCGCCGGCCACGCGGACGGCGGCGGCTCCATCGCCGCGCGGATCGTGGCCAAGCGGGAATTCGCGGGTTACTGGGAATACCTGCTCGACGAGGCGATATTCACGACGCCGCCGCACCCCAACTGGGGCGGCACCGCCCTCGTGGACCGGAACGGGAAACTGATCGGCATCGGCTCCCTGTTCGTCCAGGAGAGCAGGGCGCCCGACGAACACGAGCCCGGCAACATGTTCGTGCCGGTCGACCTGCTTCGACCCGTCTACCAGGACCTCGTGACCCTGGGACGGGCCAACCGGGAGGCGCGTCCCTGGCTCGGCATGTTCACGACCGAGAGCGCGGGGCGCCTGGTCGTCGCGGGCCTCTACTCGAACGGGCCGGCGGAAAGGGCCGGCCTGGAGCCGCTCGACGTCATCCTGAAGGTCGACGACCGGCCCGTGCCGGGGCTCGCCGACATGTACCGCAGGGTCTGGGGCGCGGGCGAAGCGGGAACGAAGGTCGGCATGACCGTCCTCCGGGACGGCAAGGTCGTCGACGTCGTGATCGAGACGGCGGACCGCTACACCCTGATGCGGGTCTCCAGACCCCACTGAAACCGACGTCCGGGCCGGGTCTCCATCCACCCCCCTCCCGACCTCCCCCCTGCCAGGGGGGAGGAGTATGGATGGCTCCCTTCCGCTCCCCTCTTCTCCCTCTCCCTTGCAGGGGGAGGGTCGGGGTGGGGGTCGCGCCAGGGGGGAGGAGTGTGAAAAGGAGGATCCGCACACTTCGCACACCCTCCCCCATTACGTTCTCCCTCCCCCTGGCAGGGGGGAGGAGTATGAAAAGCGAGCAGCGGGAGAAATGCGGCTCAGGCCAGTCTGAACAGGAACGTGTGTTCGCCGACGGTGGTCGAAACCTCGATATCGCCGTCGACCTCGCGCCAGTCGTCGTTCTTCTCGCCGTCGACGACGACCGCGCAGGACTTCGGATTCACGTTGGTCACGCGGAACGTCGTAGGCCGCCCTCGCGCCGCCGGGACCCCGGCGTCGGTCGCCACGACCAGCATGCGCCGGGTCTCGTCGTAAATCGCCTGGCTCGGGCAGACGGTCGGGAAGTCGACGCCCCGGACCGTCGGATCGACGAACTTGCGCAGGGAGGGCTCGTTGAACAGCCGCCACCAGGCGCCTTCGCCGATCGCTTCCGCCATGGCGGCCGAGGCGTTGAACTGGCCGCGCGGATGCGGCTCGTTCAGGCCGAACCCCCACGTGAACTCCAGGGTCTCGGGGTCGAGGGTCGGTTCGTGGCGTTCCTCGGCGCAGGCCTTGAGCTTGGCGGCGAGCCCGAGGTCGCCGAACTCACGGGCGAAGGCCAGGCCGTAGAGCGTGGCCCGCGGGTTGCCGGGCGGCTCGTCGGCGGGCTCCAGCGACCGCCAGCCCAGACATTCGACGGCCGAATCGTAGAACTGGCGCGCCACGTCGCGGCGCTGCGGGGCCAGCCCGAGAACCATGAGGAACTTGTCGTAGTTGCCCCAGAAGAACGACCCGCCGCCGTCGGGCCTCATGCCGACCTTGTGGTTGTAGTCGATGATCGGGTCGTAGTAGTTGGTGTACCAGTCGCCGACCTTGCCGTCCCGCACGGGTATGTAGTGGCGCACGGCGTACTCCCACCAGTTGTCGAAGGCCAGATGCAGGTCCGTGCGGTGATTGATGTCGTGGAGCCTCAGACCGAGGCCCGCGGGGGCCAGTCATATGGGCCAGATCTTGGTGTTCTCGCAGTGGCACCCCTCGGGCCGCGACGACCACTGCCGGGCGAGGTGCTCGGCGACGCCGGAATAGGTCCAGGTGAAGGTGTTCTCGCCGTCGCGGATCGTCTCGAAGGGCGCGTTCCACTTGTCGTCGCCGGTGACGTACCTGTGCAGCCCGAGGACGATGAGGAAGTTCCCCTTGAGCCACAGCGCGCCGTCGGCCCGGATGGGGTCGATCTGGCGGCCCCAGGGCTCGACTCCGTCGGCGGTCCAGCCGGGCGTGTCGTAACGGCCGCGCAGGAACGGGGGAATCCAGGCCTCGCGCCATTCCTCCGGATACCGGTCCCGGCGCGGGTCCTCGCCGATCTGCGTGAGCCAGTCCTCCGCCGCCCACCAGCCCGTATAGCGGAACGCGAGCTCGTCGAGGACGGCGCCGTAGACCTCGCGCCAGGCCGGCGTGGCGTCGCACATGAGGCCCATGGCGTAGCTCGACTCGAACAGGTCGAAACGATGCCAGGAACGCCTCGGCTCGCCGCTGACGTTGTCCCAGTGGGGATGGGGCCGGCCGTTCCTGTCCCAGTCGTCCGGGGTCGTCGCCTTGCGGTGGAGGTAGCGAAGCCAGCCGCGGCTGCGCTCCGTCAGCGCCGGATATCCCGCCACCGTCGCCGGCATGGCGCCTCCTCGCCCTTCGATCGTCCCGACCCGCGGCGCCGAGTGTAGCGGGCGATTCCCGGATGGCAATCGTCCGTCCTCGCCCCGTTCCGGGACGCGGGGGCGGCGCCGAGACCTTCGCGCGGCGCATCGAGGGCGGTTCAGGCCGGGTCCGGACGGTTCCCGTCTCCGGGCCGCGCGCGCATCCCGGCCCGGCCGAGCCACCACAACAGGATCAGGCCGGGGACGGCCGCCCCGGTCGTGAGGACGAAGAAGCCGACCCAGTCGAGCCACTCGGCCAGCGCGCCCCCCGACGAGGACAGCCACGTGCGGGCGGTCACCATGAACGAAGACAGCAGCGCGTACTGCGTCGCCGTGTAGGCGACGTTGCAGAGCGACGAGAGGTAGGCGACGAACACCGCCGTCCCCATGCCGCCGGCCAGGTTCTCGAGGCCGATGGTGACCGCCAGCAACGCCAGGTCGGCGCCCGCCGCGGCCTGGACCGCGAACATCAGGTTCGACGCCAGTTGCAGGACGCCGCATATCCAGAGGCTGCCGTAGAGGCCCACGCCCGCCATCAGGGCCCCGCCGAGGGCGAGGCCCGCGAGCGTCGCCGCGAAGCCGAACACCTTCGCCACGTTGGCGATGTCGATCTTGGCGAACCCGATGTCGTCGAGAAAGGGGAACGTCATGACGCCGGCCAGCGAATCGCCGAACTTGTAGAACACCACGAACAGCAGGATGGCGACCCACGCCGGGCGGGCCATGAACTCGGCGAACGGGCAGACGACGGCGACGTAGAGCCAGCCGAGGGCGGCGCCCAGCCGCCCCGACAGGCGGGGCCGGCCGGCGAGCCACGCCTCGACCTCCGCCTCCCGGGCGAGGGAATCGGGCGCCGCCCGCGCGGCCGGCTCGGGATTGAGCAGCGTCGTGGCGGCCCCCACGAGGACCAGGGCGGCCATCGCCGCGTAGACGACGGGCCACGCGACGGCGCTCGCCAGGTAGAGGGCGCCCGCCCCGGACACGAGCATTCCGACGCGATAGCCGAACACGATGGCGGCGGCGCCGGCGGCGAGCTGGCGTTCCTCGAGGATCTCGACCCGATAGGCGTCGATGACGATGTCCTGGCTCGCCGACGCGAACGCCACCGCCAGCGCCAGGACGGCGGCGAGGCCCACGTTCGTCGCGGGGCCGCTGAAGCCGAGCGCGAGCGTCGCCGCGATCAGGGCCGCCTGGGCGGCGATCAGCCACGAGCGGCGGCGACCGAGCATCGCCGTGAGTATCGGAATACGCGCCTTGTCCATCACCGGCGCCCAGAGGAACTTGAGCGCGTAGGGCGTGCCGACCGCCGCGAACAGCCCGATGGCGGTGAGCGACAGCCCTTCGTCCTTGAGCCACAGCGACAGCGTCTGGCCCGTGAGCGCCAGCGGCAGCCCGCTCGAAAACCCGAGGAACAGGATCGCGACGACCCGGGGATGCCGATAGACGGCGGCGGCGGCGAACCACGGCTTCATCCGCTTCAGCGTCGTTGTCCTTCCTCCTTCAGGCGCGCCGCGGGATCCGTCCGCGCTCCTCCCCCCTGGCGCAACCCCCACCCCGACCCTCCCCCCGCCAGGGGGAGGGAGAAGAAGAGGGGGAGGTCGGGAGGGGGGGTGGACGCGGCCCCGCAACGCCGCGCGATCCGGGTCAGGCTATCGGTTCCAGCGGGTCGCGCCGGACCGTGGCCATGTCCCGGCCCTCGATCCGCAACAGGCGGGTCGGCCCCTCCCATCGCGGCGAGTGGATGTCGCCCTCGTTGTAGACCTTGGCGTCGCCCGGCTCGAGCGTGTAGGTCCGTTCCGCCGCGACCTTTCCCGCTTCGCCGTCCGCCGGTTCCCGCACCAACCTCCAGTCCGTCATCTCCGTGATCCCCTCCGCCTGGCCGTAGATGGCCCACGCAGGCCCGTGATGGTGCGGGTCCGCCGCGGTCCCCTCCGCGTAGGTGTGCGCGACGATGCAGAAACCCATGTCCGGATCCCGGTAGAGGACGTTGCGCTCGGAGTCCTGGCCGGTTCCGAAGTGCGCGCGCATGAACCCGTCGTCCGTCAAGGCGCGTTCCAGCATCCCGCGGATCCTTTCGCGGCCCTCGGGACCGGGTTCCGCGATCAGCGCGGCCTTGCAATCGGCGGCGAACGCTTCGAGCGTGTAGGCCATCGAAGCCTCCTTTTTCGGTTCGGGTTATGTTGGGCGCGCGCTGGACGCCGCCGATCCGATCGTGAACGGAGTATACCCGGACGACTCCGTCAAGTCCGGAACGCGCGGAGAGAGCCATCCACACTCCTCCTCCCTGACAGGGGGGAGGTCGGGAGGGGGGGTGGATCGGGGTTCCGCAACGCCGCGCACTCCTCGATCCTCCGCCGGTGCGAGAATTGCGGGCCAAGCGCCCGTCAGACGGAAAGTTCCGACAGTTTCGGCGCGGCTTCCCCGGCGACCCGAACGTATTCCGGATCGATCTCGATCCCGATCGCCCGGTACCCCAGGGCGGAAGCCGCGGCGAGCGTGGAGCCCGACCCCGCGAACGGATCGAGCACGACACCCTCTCCGAACGGCAGCGCCGCGCGGACGATCCGCCGCAGGTACGATTGCGGTTTCAGGGACGGATGCGGGGCGATGCTTCGTTCGGCGGGCCTCGCCGGATGCGATTCGATGACGTCCCCGAACGGCCGCCGGCCGGATACGCGCCTCAACCCGCCGGTCTTCC
Organism: Alphaproteobacteria bacterium; assembly: GCA_965242505.1. Taxonomy (GTDB): domain Bacteria; phylum Pseudomonadota; class Alphaproteobacteria; order UBA2966; family UBA2966; genus UBA2966. Next base: position 3,642,750 of record OZ251449.1, on the reverse strand, counting down.
AGCGCCGCAGATTGTCCTGAACCCTGCCCTCCAGAGGTTTCCGGAACAGGAGCCACGGCTCCCACATGGAACGCGGCATGACCGTCACGTCGGGAAACTCGTCGTGCGCGTTCTTGGGTCTGTCGCCGCCGCGCATCGTCATGACGAGGCGCGCGATCGCGCCCCTGGCCTCGAGGCCGGCGTCGGACAAGGCGTCCGCCACGCGATGACACACGAGCGGGTTCGACGCGACGAAGACGTGGGCGCCCGGAACGAGGACCTCGTGAAGGAGCCTTCCCCAGCGCGTGAAGAACTCCCGCATGTCGTCCAGGTCGCTTCGCGTCAGCGTCGTGAATCTGGGCAGGGGCGACCTTCGATGCCCGTCGAACGAGGGCGGGAGCCTCCAGACTCCCCCTCGGCCGTTGCGGAGCTTTTCCTGTTCCTTCGGACTGTATTCGACCAGTCCGTACGGGGGATCGGTGACCACGCCGTGAACGCTGTTCTCGGGCTGCGTTTCAAGCCACGCGAAACAGTCGGCCTCGTACAGTTCGACCGAACCGAACGAGAAGACCGGCGAATGCTCCACTTCCTTTGAAGGGGGGGTTATGTAGGAAAGTGCCGAAGGCCGCTCATCGCGGCCGGTCGATGTAGCGGATGTTGACGGGCTGGGAGAGCGCGGCCACGGCTTCATCGAAGGCCGCCTCGACCCGCATATCTTCCTCCAATTCAGCCTTACTCGGCTGGTAGTTGGGATGCACGACTTCAACCTCTTGCAGCTTCGGTTTCTCGATCATCGCTCCCTCCATGCTAGATCACGCGGATTGCGTGGTGGAAGACTTCATTCGTGAAGTCATCCCACGGCTCTCCATCTTGAGAGACGTCGTCCAGCAGATAGACTTTGACATTCCCCATCGCATCGAGCCGCGTTTGCATTTCCAGCGTTATGATGCCTGCGACTAGAAAGTTCACACAACCGGGCGGTGTTTCGGCGAAGCTCTTTGTCATAGCGCCGAGACGTTCGAGAGCACCGGCGGGATCACGACCACCTTTGATCTCAATGGTAGCAATGAGCCGTTCACGCCTGACGAAATCTATGTCCGGGTCCGAGCCGTATTGCATGAGCGTGTCATCGGGCAGCAGGTATCGCCCACATTCCGGACTATCCGGGGGGATAAGTCCTTTACCTTTCAGCCATGACACTATCCGGTTTTTGACAAGAGTCTCGGCAATATCGCCGATCTTATTGCGGAACATGCCATCAAGCGTAATCCCCATTGTGGCAAGGATGTTCCTGTAGCCGTTATCCAGCGTCCAGTCGGACGACCCTTCGATGATCGACGAAATCATGGTGTTGTAGAGACAGGCGACCCTTTTGGCCGCGTCTTGTTGGATCGGTATCGTACGTGTTCCGTCCTCCCAATTCATCACAGATGCGGCCGCCTGCCCAACCCGCTTCCGGGAAAGAAGCGCCATGCCTCGATAGTAGAGCGAAGTCGTTGGGTGAGATCGGAGGACATCAGGATGCGCGAACACAACCTTCGGAGCGACACCTAGCGATAGTACATACTCCCAAGCCGATAAGCTGATCATGAGTTCGTCAATGGGTTCAAAGTCTAACTCGTCAGTGAATTCATCAATAAGGCGTCGCTGTGCTTTGTCTTCCCGCTTGGTGAGAATGTCGGAAAACAGTCGGGAACGGAGCACGTAGTCAGTCATAGGATCGGACCCACCTATAAACACATTTACGCAGTTCACGGCGACCGAAACGAGCCATTTGTTGGCTAGAATTCCCCTTGCCTCTGGCCAACTTCCATATACTCTCACAATGAAAGCCAGAATTCTCGGCAAAATCTGACAATATGAAATCCACTGGCAGCTCCTCGCCGTGGTATTGTACATTGTCATTGACCATGAATACAACCCCACCAGGGCGAACAATGCGCCCAAGCTCAGATATGACGATTGCCATCTCGAAAAAGTACTGTTCGATGAGCTTCAGTACATTCTTGTTACTTAACTCATCTTCTCTCTCCCTAAGAATGCTTAGCACCTCATGGACAGCACCTTGTCCATCATACATTTGCGCGGCCAGATCAAATACCCTACAGTCCGTTCCATAGGCACCTGCCAGAATTTCCCTCTTTGTTTTGTTTTCCACCGTCGAGGACAGCATACGTTGGCGAAGCACTGAAAAATCCCCTTGATCGAATCCCATCCATGCTAGTTCTAGTGCATATGTGCGGGTGTAGTCGTAGCGATTGGCGTAGGGCGGTGATGTAATCACCATGTCGAATTCGCCATCCGGTATACTCTTGAGCAATTCAAGGCATGATCCGATGATCAGCTTAGGTTTTCCGCCCCCGAATTGCTTTTTGAGTGAATCAATGTCTTCCTCTATCTCCACAAGCCGCCGTTCCAAGGCGTCACAGAATCGGGGGATGGGACCCAGATCCACAGACGACCGTAGCAACCTTCTGGCCCTGCGGTCCCAACGGAGATACTGACCGTCCTTGCGCGTGTAGCTAGCTTCCTCCAAGACAGACATACACGCCAAATCCAAGAGTGAGCGCAATCCGTCATTATCAATCTCCGAGAGAGATTGCCTTGCCTTGGCAATCTCTCTCTCTGTTTCACCGGAAAAGGCTCCCTCCGTTATCCGCACATGCGGGAACGCGAAATCAGAGGTAGATTTCTTCGTTTTGACAGACTGCAAGAAGATAGAAGCATGTTCATCGAAATCACTCGATGAGAGACCGTTTGCCGCTTCTGTAATAGCCGATCCGGCCAACACGCCAACAGGCATGATTTCGATTCCTGTTGCTCGGCGTCCCTGTCCAGCGGCGATAAGCGGCGTTGTGCAAATTCCAGCGAAAGGATCGAGAACCGCGCGCGGATTCTCCTGTTCAATCAATTCTGCCACAAGCTGGCTGGAGAAACCTTCCTTGTATTTCATCCACCGGAGGCCCGGCACCTTACGGTTTCCTTGGTAGGAGACGACCCTGCGGGAGTAGAACTCACTGGTGACAAGACGCGGTGCGAAACGCGCTGACAATGCTTGTCGTTCTTCGGTAGGTCCTCCATGCGGGGATACCGCCGTCACGATCATGACTGCGCCCCCAAAGGCAGGCTGTTGTCGGCAATCAAATCCCGGTAGCGGAGACGCTTCTCAACCGCGCCTTCCGCGAAGGCCGCCATGATGTCGATGATATCCCGGTCACGGGCGTTGTGGCACTCAGAGACTTTTTGCACATACCGGTCAAAATACTTCGGCGAGAACTTGTGGAATGGTCCCTTATGCGCCCGATCCAGCATCACCAAAAAGCTCTTGATGCCCTGCATATGGGCCATGCCGCGAACATATTCATCGACCGAATGATTGACCGACTCATGCTTGAAGTCGGCCGCCAGCCCGCAGTAGCCACCACGCCCGTCCGTGTAGACCACGGTTCCCTCCCCTGCATGGTCGCGGATAAAGGATCGCAGGGTTTCGCCATCAGTGGAAGGGATGACTTGTACATGAATACGACTTGTCGCGCGATCCTTCACGCTGACGACGGCTGTCTTGCCGACTGTGCCGCGGCCTGTCTGCTCTTTTCGCTTCGCCTTCGGCATGTTGGTCCGGCGGCCGCCCACATAGGTCTCATCCGCCTCTATCGGGCCAGAGAATACATCTTCCCGATCAGCCAAGGCGACCCGCAGCCGATGGGCGAGGAACCATGCGCTGCGCTGGTTGATGTTCAAATCCCGATGCAGCTTCATGCTCGAAACCGATTTCAGGCTAGTCGAAAGCAGATAAGTGGCGATCATCCAGACTTGGAAGCCAAGCTTTGAGCCTTCCATGACCGTGCCGGTCTTCGCGGAAAACCGCTTTGCGCATTCCTTCGCCCGGCAGCGGTAAGGCATGGTCTTATGCTTCGCGCCGGACTGCACATCGGTCGAGCCACAATGCGGGCAGTGGCCACCTTCCGGCCAGCGGCGGGCGACAAACCACGCCTCGGCAGTCGCGTCGTCCGGCCAGCGCCGGAACAGCTCGACCATGCTGATGCCTTCGCGGTAGGCTTTTCTGGGGGTTTCCTTCGACATGTCCATATCCCCTTGAAATAATCGGACATTAAATGAGAGTGCCGAGACTGTCAAGCGTTATTTCGGCACTTTCCTTCATACCTCTTTCGGTCAAGCGCGCGATTTCCGCAATTCAGGAGACCCCCGCCATCCGCCGGTAGCTCAGCGCCTCGGCGACGTGGAGCCGGCCGACCCCGCCGGCGCCGTCGAGATCGGCGAGGGTGCGGGCGACGCGCAGCACCCGGTGATAGCCCCGGGCGGTGAGGCGCAGGCGCTCCGCCGCCTCGGCCAGCAGCCGCGCGCCGGCGGCGTCGGGCGCGGCGAGGCGTTCCAGCAGTTCGCCGTCCATTGCCGCGTTGGTCCGCACCGCGCCCGCCGAGGCGTCCCGGAGGCGGCTTCGCTGGACCTCGCGGGCCGTGGCCACCCGCGCGGCGACCTCCCCCGTCCCCTCCGCGGGAGGCGGGAGCGCGAGATCGGAGACCTCGACCGCCGGCACCTCGATCCGCAGGTCGATGCGGTCCAGGAACGGGCCCGACAGCCTCGCCTGGTAGTCGCGGGCGCAGCCCGGGACCCGCGAGCAACCCTGCGCCGGATCGCCGAAGTGGCCGCACTTGCAGGGGTTCATGGCGGCGACGAGCTGGAACCGCGCCGGGTAGGTGACGTGCCCGTTCGCGCGCGCCACGGTGATCCGCCCGACCTCCAGCGGCTGGCGCAGCGATTCGAGGACGGGCCGCGGAAACTCCGGCAGCTCGTCGAGGAAGAGCACGCCGTTGTGGGCGAGCGAGATCTCCCCGGGCTGGGCCCGGATCCCGCCCCCGACCATGGCGGCCGGCGAGGTGGAATGGTGCGGGTCGCGGAACGGCCGGCGGTTGGTGAGGCCGCGGCCCGCGAGCAGCCCGGCGACCGACTGGACGATGCTGACCTCGAGCATCTCGTGGGCGTCCATCGCCGGCAACAGGCCCGGCAACCGCGCCGCCAGCATCGACTTGCCGGAGCCCGGCGGCCCGCACATCAACAGGTTGTGGCCGCCCGCCGCCGCCACTTCGAGGACGCGCTTCGCGCTCTCCTGGCCCTTGATGTCGCGAAGGTCCGGGATCGCCGCGGCGTCGTTCGCCGCCACCGGTTCGGGCCGGGACAGGACCTGCGTCCCCTTGACGTGGTTGACGAACGCGAGCAGCGACGGCGCGGCCACGATCTCGACGTCGCCCGCCCACGCCGCCTCTCCGCCGCAGGGCGCCGGACAGACCAGGCCCCGGTCGGCCGCCGCGGCGTGGATGGCCGCCGGCAGGGCGCCGGCCACGGGAGCGACCGCGCCGTCCAGCGCCAGCTCGCCGAGGGCCGCATAGGAGTCGAGGGCGTCGGCGGGCACGACGTCCATGGCCGTGAGCAGGCCGAGGGCGATGGGCAGGTCGAAATGGCTGCCCTCCTTCAGCAGGTCCGCCGGCGAGAGATTGACGGTGATGCGCCTGGCCGGGAGCGCCAGCCCCATGGCCGACAGGGCCGCCCGCACCCGCTCCCGGCTTTCGGCGACGGCCTTGTCGGGCAGGCCGACGATGCGAAAGGCCGGCACCCCGCGCGCGACCTGCACCTGCACGTCGACGTCGAGCACCTCGACGCCCTGGAACGCTACCGTGCCCACCCGCGCGACCATGCCGACTCCCTCCGGGTTCCGAGTACGCCCTCGCCAGGGCGTCAATGGAACGATCAGGGGCGGTTTCCGGCTGCGTCCGGTCCGGCGCGCAGGGTCCGTTCGCGCTCCTCCCCCCGGCGCGACCCCCACCCCGACCCTCCCCCTGCAAGGGGGAGGGAGAATAAGAGGGGACGGGAGACCGCCGGTCGGCGGGCCCCTGTCGAACGGCCGCTCACGTCTTCGCGGCCTTCGGGAGGGCGCGATGGCGCTCCTCGATCGCGTCCCAGATCCGGCCCGAAAGGTTGACTCCGTCGAAACGGTCGATCTCCTGGATGCCGGTGGGCGACGTGACGTTGATCTCGGTGAGGAACCCGCCGATCACGTCGATGCCGACGAAGACGAGGCCGTTCTCCCGCAGGCTCGGTCCGATGGCCTCGCAGATCTCCCGCTCCCGCGCCGTGATGGCGGTCTTCTCCGGCCGGGCGCCGACGTGCAGGTTGGCGCGGGCCTCGCCCTCCCTGGGAACCCGGGTCACGCCGCCCACGGCCTCCCCCTCCACGAGGATGATCCGCTTGTCCCCTTCGCGGATCGCCGGCAGGTACTTCTGCGCCATGACGGGTTCGCGGTGGAATGCGGCGAACATCTCGATGAGCGCGTTGAGGTTCTCGTCCCCGGGGGCGACGTGGAAGACGCCGGCGCCTCCGTTCCCGAACAGCGGCTTGATGACGATGTCCTCGTGCCTCTCGCGGAAGTCGTGGATCTCCCCGGCGTCCGCCGTGATCAGGGTGGGCGGCATGAGCTCGCCGAAGCGCGTGACGAACAGCTTCTCCGGGGCGTTGCGCACGTGCGCCGGGTCGTTGACCACCAGCGTCTCGGGATGGACGTGTTCGAGGAGGTGGGTGGCCGCGACGTAGGCCATGTCGAACGGCGGGTCCTGGCGCATCAGCACCACGTCCATGGCCGCGAGATCGACGGATTCGGCGGCGCCCAGGGAGAAATGGCCGCCGGCCTCGCGGCGGACGGCGAGCGGCGCGGCGGCGGCGACGACCCGGCCTTCCCGAAGGCTCAGGTCCCGCGGCAGGTAATGATGGAGCGCGTGGCCGCGGGCCTGGGCCTCCAGCGCCAGCGCGAAGGTGCTGTCCGCGTCGATGTCGATGGACTCCATGGGGTCCATCTGAATTGCGACGGTAAGGCTCATCCGGGATCTCCCCGCCGGTTTCGAGGGCCGGCCGCGAGCGCGCCCCGCTCGCCGGCGCCGGCCTCCGCGCGGGCGGAACATAGGCCAGCCGCCGGCCGCGCTCAATTCAGCCTGGCGCGCAGCTCCTGAATCAACGCCGCCGCGCGGCGCCTGGCGGCGTCGTGGGTGGATTTCTCCAGGAACGTCCCGAGCGCCGCGACGGCCGACCGGAGGTTGTCCGTCCGCGCCTCGAGCAGCCCGAGCTCGTACCAGGCGTTCGCGTGTTCCGGCGCGATCCGGACCATCGACCTCGCGACGTTCGCGGCGCGGACGACGTCTCCCGACCCGAGCGCGCGCGACTTGACGTTGTTCTGAAGCCGCAACAGGACGTCGCGGTCGCCGACGGCGTCGAAGAAACGCGCCTCGAGTTCCGCGTCCTCTCCGGCGAGCCGCTTGAACAGTTCCCGCAGGTCGTTCGCCCCCGGTCTGCGTTCGGGAGCGAACGGGTCGAGGATCGCGCGCCCACCGCCCCCTTCCACGCGCAGAAGGAAGTGGCCGGGGAAGTTGACGCCGGCCACCGGCCACCCCTGGGCCCGCCCGGCATGGATGTAGAGGATGCCGAGCGCGACCGGCAGTCCCCGGCGCCGGTCGATCACGCGCATCAGGTTCGCGTTCTGGAGGTCGTCGTAGGTCGCCAGATCGCCTTCGTACCCGTACTCGCGCCCCAGGACTCCGGCCAGGACCGCGGCGCGCGCGTCGGCGCCGTCCGCCCCGCCGGCGTGGCGCGCCGTGTCGTCGGCGAGGTCGTCCAGATGCCGGCGGTAGCGGTCCAGCGAGACCCGCGGGCGGTCGAGGGCGGCCAGCGCCAGGGCCGTGAGCGCGAGGTCGACGGCCCGGTCCGGATCGCTCTCCGCCTCCGTCAGGATCCGCTCGGCCTCGTTCGGGTCCAATGCCGCCGCCCGCCCGCCGCGCCGCCGGGCGTCAGCTCTTCCCGCGGCGCGAGTCGCCGCTCAGGCGCACGTGGCTGATCACCTTTCGCACGCCGGCGATGTTCCGCGCGTGCATCGTGACCTTCTCGAGCTCCGCCTCCGTGCGGGAGATCCCCATGAGATAGACGATCCCGTTCACCGTCTCGACCGAGAAGTTGACGTCGGAGACGTCGCGGTCGCGCAGCATCTGGTATCTCAACTGCGCGGTGATCCTCACGTCCTTCAGGTAGCTGATGACGCCGCCGCGGTCGGCGACCTGGAGCTCGTTGAGAACCTCCAGAACGCCGTCGGCCTGCCAGGCCAGCCGGACCGCCTCGACCCGGTCCTCGGGGGTGGGGACGGCGCCGGTCAGCAGGACCCGCCCCTCGTGGACCTCGCTGCTCACCCGGATGAAAAGGTCGCCGCTGGCCTGCAACAGGTAGTGCTTGACCTGCAACTGGATGGACGTGTCGTCGATCGCCGCGCCCACCGAACGTTCCTGGACGGCGGCGATCCCGACGGTCGCCGCGCCGCCGGCGACGAAGGGGGGGGCGGCGCAGGCGCCGAGCGCCGCCGCCAGAAGAAGCGGCGGAAGGGCGGTCCGGGCCCGGCGGGATGCGCGCGACGTCATGGTGGTGTTCCGCTCCGGCTGAAGCTCCGCTCCGGGCGACGGGAGCCGCGACGCGCCGTCACGACGCGCAGCGCCTCGCTCCCGCGCCCGACTCGCCATCCATAATGTCACTTGGCATGGCGGTTCTCCGATAGAAGCGGCTGGCGCCGTTCCGGCCGCCTTTCCCGGAGCTCTCCCGAAGGCATGAGGCAAGGGCGGTACATAGTGACTCCGGCGCCAGCCAAGAGGGACGATAACTTGGCGCGGCGCGGCCCGTCAACGGCGCGGCGGCTATACACGCCATGCGTCGGCGACGTGCACGGGAAGCCGCCACGGAACCGCGAGCATGACGTCGAAGCGCGCGTCGAGCCCGGACAGCCAGGGCCGGGAGGCGAGAAAGACCCCCGCCGTCGCGGCGATCCGGCGCCGTTGCCGCGGCCCCACGGACTCGAGCGCGTCGGCCACGGTGCGCCGCAGCTTGACCTCGACGAAGACGACGGCGCTTCCCCGGCGGGCGACGATGTCGATCTCGCCGGCCGGGCCCCGGAACCGTCTGGCCAGGATGGCGTATCCCCGGAGCCTCAGATGCCAGGCGCAGAACGATTCCGCGAGGCGGCCGGCCCGTTCCCGCCGGCGGCGCGCCGCCGCGTCCCGCGGCATTACGCGCCGTCCGCGTCGGAGGCGGCCGGGAGCCGTTTCCGGAGCTCCAGCGCGCGCCGGTAGACGCGCCGGCGGGACGCGCCCGTGTCCGCGACCACCCGGTCGACGGCGCCGCGCGGGCCGGACCGCGCCAGCGCCCGCCGCAGCGCGTCGTCCAGCGCCCGGTCTCCCACCTCCCGTTCCGCGGGCGGGCCGACCACGACCGTGACCTCGCCCCGCGGCGGCGCCTCGGCGACCCTCCGCGCCAGGTCGCCGAGGAGGCCGCGCGCGACGTCCTCGTGCCGTTTCGTCAGCTCGCGCGCCACGGCGGCCTCGCGCGGCCCCAGCGCGTCGGCCATGTCCGCCAGCGCCGCGGCGAGGCGGCGGGGCGATTCGTAGAACACCAGCGTGGCGTCGACGCCGCGCAACCCTTCCAGCTCCCGCCGCCGCGCCGCCGGCCTGTTCGGCAGGAATCCGGCGAACATGAACCGGTCCGTGGGCAGCCCGCCGACGGTCAACGCCGCGGCCATGGCGGTCGGCCCGGGCAGGGTCGTCACCGGCACGCCGGCGTCGATGGCCGCGCGGACCAGCTTGAACCCGGGATCGGAGATCAGGGGCGTTCCCGCGTCCGCCGCCAGGGCGACGGAGTCCCCGTCCGCCAACCGGGCGACGAGGCGCGGCCGGACGCGCTCCGCGTTGTGCTCGTGATAGGTGAGCGTCGGCGTGCCGATGCCGTAGCGGTCGAGGAGGCGGCGGGTGATGCGCGTGTCCTCGCAGGCGATGACGTCCACCCGCTCCAGGGTCTCCAGCGCCCGCACGGTGACGTCTCCCAGATTGCCGATCGGCGTCGCGGCCACGATCAGGCCGGCCGGCGCGGCCGCCGGGCCGGACCGCTCCGGCTCCGGTCGTTTACTTGCCGGCGCGCGGGGAGTACGTTCGCGGTCGGGAAAAGGGACCGCGGAGGGACTCTCGGTTGCGCCGATCCTCGACGTCCGGGCGCCGGATCGCCCGCCGGTTCTTCGCCGTGACATGGTTCGCTGCGGCCCTCGCGGTTTCGGCGTGCGCGCCGCCCAAACTACCCGCCCAAGCGCCCGATCGGCCAGACCCCGGACAGAGCCGGCCGGTCCTGGAAACCGGGACGAAGCCGGCGCCCGCGACGGACGACGACGCCGGGAACCGTCCGCGGGGAGGGCCGGAGCCCGTTCCGCCGGTTTCGCCGGTCCCGCCGGTCGTCGCGGAAACGCCGGCGGAGGACCCCCCGGCCGTCGCGCCGACGCCGCCCCCCGACGCCGAGGGACCCGTCCGCATCGCGCTTCTGCTGCCGCTTTCGGGCGGAGAGCGGGCGCTCGGGCAGGCCCTGCTCGACGCCGCGTTGATCGCCCTGTTCGAGATCGGCGATGCCCGGCTCACCCTCCTTCCCCGGGACACGGGCGGGACTCCCGACGGCGCCCGCGCCGCCGCCGAAGCCGCGCTGCGGGAAGGCGCGCGGTTGATCCTCGGGCCGGTGTTCGCCGCCGCCGCCGCCGCCGCCGCCGGGCCGGCGCGAGAACGCGGCGTGAACGTCATCGCGTTTTCCACCGACCCGCTCGTGGCGGGGGACGGGGTCTATCTTCTCGGTTTCATGCCCGACCAGCAGGTCGAGCGGGTGGTCGGGTTCGCCGCCCGGCGCGGCATCCGGCGGTTCGCCGCGCTCGCCCCGGAAACGTCCTACGGCGAGGCCGTCGTCGCCGCGTTCGAGGATTCGATCCTGAGGAACGGCGGTCGGATCTCCCGGATCGAGCGCTACCCGCCGGACGCGGACGACTATTTCGAACCGGTGCGCCGCCTGGCCGGCCACGGCTGGCGCCGGGACCCGGCGCTCCCGCGGCGCGAGGGCCTCACGGCCGCTCCCCCGGAGCGCCGGGCCGTCATGCTGGCGGACGGGGGCGCGCGCCTGCGCGCCATCGCGCCTCTCCTTCCCTTCTACGACATCGACCCCGCCGAGGTCAGGTTTCTCGGGACCGGTCTTTGGGACGAACCCATGCTGGGCCGGGAACCCGCGCTGGTCGGCGGCTGGTTCGCGGGCCCGCCGCCGGAAGCGGCGGCGGCGTTCGCGAAACGCTTCGAGGAGCGCCACGGCTACGCGCCGCCCCGGATAGCCAGCGTCGCCTACGACGCGGTGGCGCTCGCCGCGGCGCTCATGCGGGGCGCGGCGGAGCCGGACTTCTCCGCGGCCGCGCTGACCCAACCCAGCGGCTTCGCCGGCGTGGACGGCATATTCCGTTTCCGGCGCGACGGCATCGCCGAACGGGGGCTGGCGGTGATCGAGATCGGGCCGCGGGGGCGCCGCGTGATCGACGAGGCGCCGGAGGCCTTCGCGCCGCCGGCGGGCGCGTCGTAGGCCGGGCGGCGAGGGGATTCGAGCCCGCGGCCCTGATGGTCGTGCCGTCTCCCCCCTGCTCCACGAACCCCATCCCCATATGGCAGTTCACATGCGAAAACGCGCGCCCGGAAACCGGACGCTGTCGTGCACGGACGAGGAAATCGCCCGCCTGCGCCCCGAACTCCTGCGGGTGGGAGCGCCCGTAACCCAGCGGGACGTCGAAGGCCGGCTCGTCGTGGGAGACGTATTCGACGTGGCGGGACATCTGCCGTCCGCGTTCATCGATCTTCTGATCCTCGACCCTCCCTACAACCTGTCCAGGAACTTCAACGGAAATCCGTTCCGAAGAAGGGAGAGCGACGCTTACGTATCCTGGTTCCGCGAAGTCGTCGATGCGCTGGTTCCGGCGATGAAGCCGGAAGCCACGCTGTATGCGTGCGCGGACTGGCGAACCTCCATGCTGATCTCGCCCATACTGGAATCGAGATTCCATGTTCGGAACAGGATCACCTGGGAACGTGAAAAGGGACGCGGCGCGCAGGCGAACTGGAAGAACAACATGGAGGACATCTGGTTCTGCACGATGTCGAACCGGTATCACTTCGACGTCGGGGCGGTGAAGCTGAAGCGTCGGGTCCTCGCGCCCTACAGGACGGAGGGGCAACCGAAGGGCTGGGAACGGGAAGAGGCCGGCGCCTACCGTCTCACGCACCCGTCGAACATCTGGACCGACGTGACGGTTCCGTTCTGGTCGATGCCGGAAAACACCGACCATCCCACCCAGAAGCCGGAAAAGCTGATCGCGAAGCTCGTTCTCGCGAGTTCGAGGAAAGGGGATCTGGTCTTCGACCCGTTCCTCGGCAGCGGCACCACCGCCGTCGTGGCCCAGAAACTGGGGCGGCGCTGGTGCGGGATCGACGCCGACGCCGAATACCTGTGCTGGGCGCTGAAGCGCATCGCCGCCGCGCGGCGCGATCCGTCCATCCAGGGGTATGCAGACGGCGTATTCTGGGAGAGAAACACGCGCGCCGGTCAACGCGCGAAACCCGGTCCCCGTTCGGACTGAGCGGATCTTCTCTCATGAGGTCGGGCTTCTACTACGAAGGGCATTGTCACGGAGTGGCCTCGGCCATCAGGGAGTACGTCAATGCGCACCAGGACTTTCTTTCTCCCCGGACGTCGGGTAGTCCGAGAGCGGTCGGCGACGCGCTGGAGTCGCTCGTGGCGGAGAAATTCGACGGCTTTCTCGGAGACTGGTGCAGCGAATACTCGAGCGACTTCTCGCGCCGCGCCATGGCGGACATGGCGTTCACGGACAAGGAAGGCTTCTATTCGGTCGTGGACGTCAAGACGCACCGGGAAGACGCCAAATTCAGCATGCCCAACCTGACGTCCGTGGAGCGCCTCGCCCGTTTTTACGAAACCGACGTCAACGTCTTTTCCCTCATCATGATCAGGTACGCCGTCGAAGGGACCCGGATCGACGTGTCGGAGGTCTTGTTTTCCCCCATCGAGTTCATCGATTGGACGTGTCTGACCATTGGCGCGCTGGGCTGGGGTCAAATCCAGATCGCCGACGCCAACCGTATCCGTGTAGTGGACCGATACTCCCGGAGGGCGTGGATGCTGCAACTATGCGAGGCAATGGCCGCATTCTATCCAGGGGAGATCGTCAAGATACAGAACAGGGTCGACCGGTTCGGCGAGGTCAAGGCGTATTGGGAGGCGAAAGAGGACGTCTGGAGCTGACGTCCGCCGAGGCCCGGGGAGACGGCGAGGCGCCGGAGGCCTTCGCGCCGCCGGCGGGCGCGTCGTAGGCCGCGGGCTCGCCGCGACGGGCCCGCATCGAGCCGGAACGGCTCGAGTGTCTCGTCCGGACGAGGCGGAGCCTCCAGGCCCTTCGAACGGCGACTGAAATGTTGCAATCCCCGGACCGGGACACCATGATACGGTGGTTGCCGGGCGCCGGCTCGAGTTGCGGAAAGGTGGCGGACATGAACGAATGGTCCAGGGTGCATTCGGCGCTCGAGGATCCGAAGTGGGACTTCAGGACCGTCGAGGGCATCGTGAGAGACACCGGATTGGAACCGGAACGCGTGAAACGCCTTCTCGACCAGCATCGCTCCGAGATACGCCAGCGCATGTCCCGGGATCGGCGGATCATCTACACGTTGAAGTCCCGCCCGATGAAGATGCGGGACATCATCGACGACCTTCAGGTCTACGCCAGCAAGTCGTTCTGAACACCCGCGGGACGGGACTCGCATGGGAACGGAATTCTTCTGGGGTCTCATGGGCGGCATCGCCTCGGAGGCCCTCAAGTGGTTCCGCGTCCGCGAGGAACTCCACAAAGGCATCCCCGACTACGCGAAGAGCTGGCCGTACTGGGGGGTTACCGTATTCATGGTCCTCATGGGCGGCCTGCTGGTGCTCGCGCACCGGGCCTCCGAAGGCGTCGATCTGAACCCGATTCTGGCGGTCAACATCGGCGCGTCGGCGCCGTTGATCCTGGGGGCGCTATCCGGCCACCGCCTCCACAAGCCCTTCGACTGATCGACGTCACGGCGGTCCGGAGCGACCGGACCCGCCCTCCGGAAGGAGCTCGCCGAGCACGGCGTTCAGCACCATGCGCCCCCGGGGCGTCGTCCGCGCGCCGGTCCGCGAGGTTTCGAGGAAGCCGCCGCGGACGAGCCGCCGCAGGCGCCCGGCGTCGACGCACTCCTCCAGGGTCCGCCCGACCGTCCGCTCGAAACGCTCGGCGGACACGCCTTCCGTCAGGCGCAGCCCCATCATCAGCGCCTCGGCGGCGCGCGCGGGCGCGTCCAGCGTTTCCCAAGCCTCGAGTCCCGAACCCGCCCCCTCGACGGCCCCCAGCCATTTCTCGGGACTGCGCCAGCGGCGGGTCGCGGTCCGGCCCTCCCCCCGTCCCGCGCGGCCATGGGCGCCGGGTCCGACCCCGAGCCAGTCGCCCGACCGCCAGTAGACCAGGTTGTGCCGGCACTCCTCGCCCGGCGCCGCGAAGTTCGAGACCTCGTAGGCGTCGAGGCCCGCGGCCCGGCAGCGGGCCGTCGTCTCCTCGTACATCGCCGCCGCGTCGTCCTCGCCCGGCGGCGCGAGTTCCCCCCGCGCATACGCCTCGTGGAACCGCGTGCCCCGCTCGATCGTCAACTGGTAGAGCGAGACGTGCGTCGGGCGCAGCGCCAGGGCCCGCTCCAGTTCGCCGCGCCAGGAACGGGGCGTCTGCCCCGCCCTGGCGTAGATCAGGTCGAAGGACACGCGATCGAACGCCTCGCGGGCCGCCGCGACGGCGTCCACGGCTTCCGCCGCGCCGTGCGCGCGCCCGAGAGCGCGGAGCGCCCCGTCGTCGAGGGACTGAACCCCGACGGACAGCCGGTTGACCCCGGCGGCGCGGTAGTCGGCGAACCGCCCGGCCTCCGCCGAGGAGGGGTTGGCCTCCAGCGTCACTTCGGCGTCTCCGTCCACGAGGCCCCGCCGCGCGAGCGCGCCGAGCGCGCCGTCCACCGTCTCCGGCGCCATCAGGGACGGCGTGCCGCCGCCGAAGAACACGCTCGCCGCGGGCCGGACGACCTCCGCCGGAGCGGCGTCCAGGGCGCTTTCGAGATCGGCGATCAGGGCCCGGCCCCATCTCTCCTGGTCGATCGCGTCGCGGACGTGGCTGTTGAAGTCGCAGTACGGGCACTTGGAGGCGCAGAACGGCCAGTGGACGTAGACCGCGAACCCGGGGTCCGCCGCCGCCGGCGGCCCCCTCCGGCGCCCGGCGCCCGGCTCAGCGGCCGAAGCAGGCATCGACGAGCTTGCGGAAGGCGTCGGCGCGGTGGCTGATGGCGTGTTTGTCGGCGGGGTCCATCTCGCCGAACGTCGTCCGGCGTCCGTCGGCCGCGAACATGGGGTCGTAGCCGAACCCCTTGTCCCCGCGCGGCGGCCAGACGAGGCGGCCGTCGACGCGCCCGACGAACGTCTCGGCGTGGCCGTCCGGCCAGGCGAGGCAGAGCGCCGACACGAAACGCGCCGCGCGGTCGTCCCCGCCCGTCCGCGCCAGCCGGCGCTCCACCTCGGCCATCGCCCGGGAGAAGTCCCTGTCGGGTCCCGCCCACCGCGCCGAACGGATCCCGGGTTCGCCGTTCAACGCGCGGACGACCAGCCCGGAATCGTCGGCGAGCGCCGGCATCCCCGCCGCGGCCGCCGCCGCGGCGGCCTTGATGCGGGCGTTCTCGGCGAAGGAGTCGCCGTCCTCTTCCGGCTCGTCCAGGCCGAGGGCGGCCGCGTGCGCGGCGTCCACGCCGAAGGGGCGGAGCAGATCGGCGATCTCGCGCGCCTTGCCCGCGTTGTGGCTCGCGATCGCCAGCCGCCTCCCGCGAAACGTCCGCGCCAAGTTCCCGGCCCGGCGTCAGGCGCCCTCGCGGAGCGCGGCGCGTTGCAGCGCCACCAGCCGCTCGCAGCCGCCGCGCGCCAGGGCGAGGAGTTCGAGGAACCGCCGCTCGGAGAACGGGGCCTTCTCCGCCGTACCCTGCGCCTCCACGATGGCGCCCGCGCCCGTGAACACGAAGTTGGCGTCGGCGTCCGCGCTCGAGTCCTCCGCGTAGTCGAGGTCGAGGACCGGCGTCCCCTGGACGATGCCGCAGCTCACGGCGGCGACGTGGTCGGACAGCGGATCGGCCCGCGCGACCCCGGCGGCCTTCATCCGCGCGAACGCCCCGTGGAGGGCCACGAACCCCCCGGTGATCGCGGCGGTGCGCGTCCCGCCGTCGGCCTGGATGACGTCGCAGTCCACCCTGATCTGGCGCTCGCCGAAGGCGGTCAGGTCGCACACCGCCCGCAGACTGCGGCCGATCAACCTCTGGATTTCGAGGGTGCGCCCGCCCTGGCGGCCGCGCGCGGCCTCGCGGTCCGTGCGCTCGTGGGTCGAGCGCGGCAGCATCCCGTATTCGGCCGTGACCCAGCCGCGGCCCGTGTTGCGCAACCAGGGCGGTACGCGTTCGTCGACGCTGGCCGTACACAGGACGTGGGTGTCGCCGAAGCGCGCCATGCACGACCCTTCGGCGTGCATGGCGAACCCGGGCTCGAGCGCCACGTCCCGAAGCTCGTCCGCGCGGCGACCGGATGGACGCATGCCGTTCCTCCCTTCGATCCGCCCGCGGACGCCGGAGTCCGGAGGCTCCGCGGACCGGGGCGCCGACGCCGGCCATGGCGTTTCCCCCGACGGATCAGGATAACGCGAATCGCCGCCGATGATAACGCCGGGAGAAACGGATCAGCCCCACGGGCTGTCCATCGTCTCCGTCGCGGCGGCGGCGGCGCGGCGGCGGCTCCCGCCTCCCTCGGTCGCGCGGTATCCCACCGCGAAGCAGCGGAAGGCGTCCGCCCCGTGACTCGCCCAGTCGTGCCGGGGACGGTTCCTGAACGTCCCCAGCCTGTCGTCCCACTCCTTGCGATAACTCTCCAGCGCCTTCAGGCCCCTGGCGCAGCGGGTCTCGTCGAACCAGCACGCGGCGACGGCGTTGCGCGCGGCCTGGATGTCCTCGGCCACGTTGCCGGTCCTGGGCACGACGCGCGCCGGCGCCACGCCGAGCCCCTTCAGGGTGTCGAGTCGCGTCCTGCCCGTCGACAACGAGGTGACCTGCACGTCGTGGGGCAGGAAGTGGGCGCCGTAGACGAAGCCCCGCGCGGCCGCCTTGTCGCGGAGCACCCGGACGTAGTGGTCCAGCCCTTCGCCGGAGTTCTCGTAGTAGTCGACGAACCGGTGCTCGGGGCCCGCCTGCTGGTGGAACCAGATCGCCGTCTCGTCGTCGACGCCGAGGTCCCAGAAGGTGTTGACGGGAAGCGCGGGCTCGACGGGCACATGGCGGACGCGGGCCTCGCGCCGCGCCCGCGACAGCTCCTTCCCGAAATAGGCGCCCTCGACGGCGCCGGCGAAGGCCTCGCCGGGCGTCGACGGATACTCCCGGAGCATGTCCTCGCCCTGGACGGCCGCCTTGCGCGCGTACCAGGCGCGCTGGCCCGCGTCGAGGACGGCGCCGGTCTCGGCCTCGATCCTGGCGAAATAGGCGCGGTCCTCGTCGCTCAGCGCGATTCCCTCGGGGTCGAGGCGGTGCTTCGGGTCGCTGTGCCAGGGATGGAAGTGGAACTTGAAGTCGAGCGGCGACAGGGGCCGTCCGGTCTCGGCCAGCGCCTCGGCCTGCTTGCAGAGGTCGTGGAACGCGCCGCCGCGGCCCTCGGCCGTCGACTCGATGAAGACGCGCTGGCCGGCCTGCACGGTGTTGAGGGCGCCGGTCCTGATCTCGCGCGCCTGGTCCGGCCGCCGCGCCGCGATGCGCCCGAACTCCGATACGTGGAGGACCTGGAACGTGCCCGAACGCAGGCTGGTCCCCACCCGGAGCGACGAGTTGTTGGCGAGGGTCAGCGTCCGCGCGGAGTTCTGGACCGCGGGCGCGCGCTCCTTCACCTCGGGCGGCAGGCAGTCGTAGGGGAACCTGATCTTGTCCCGGAAGATCCGCTCGGCGTCCCCCAGCGTGTGCGCGATCGTGCCGGCGCGCACGTTGTCGCCGAACAGGCACATGTCCAGCATGAACAGCTGGATCAACGTGGTGAACCCGAGCTGCCGCGCCTTGAGGATGACGTTGCAGGTGTGCAGCTCCCGCAGCAGCCCGGCCTGGACGTCGTTGGGCGCGAAGCGGACCCGCTCCCCGCGCGCGTCGACGATCGAGTAGAGGTTGCCGAGCCGCCAGTCTCGCGACGCCGCTTCCTTCGGCAACACGGCGAGGAGGTCCTGTCCCGTCATCCGAACGCCCGTGATGGCCGGGCCGCCGCCCGCGACCGCGGCGTTCCTTATCCGTGATCGGATGGATATATGACACAAACGGGCGAATAATGCAACATATATTTCTCATATCGATTATTTTTCATCGAAACATGGCGAACGCCGACGACGGCGCCGCAGGGTCCGTTCGCGCTCCTCCCCCGGCGCGACCGCGACCCCCACCCCGACCCTCCCCCTGCAAGGGGGAGGGAGAAGAGGAGGCGACGGAGAAGCCATATACACTCCTCTCCCCTGATGACGCCCCTCCCCCCTGACCACCTACACCCCCCCCTGACACCTACACTCCTCCCCCCTGACAGGGGGGAGGTCGGGAGGGGGGTCCGGATGAAGGAGGGGGTCCGGAACGCGCCCCGCCGCCGCGACCCCCACCCCGACCCTCCCCCTGCAAGGGAGGGAGAGGGAGAAAGAAAGAAAGAAAGAAAGAAAGAAAGGAGGAGGCCGGGCGCGCCACCGCCGCCGGTTCGTGGACTCCGCCCGCCGCGCCCGATTAAATGGCGGCCGCGGCGCGGCCCACCGGCGCGCCGGCTTCCCGAACGCTTGGAGGATCAGGCATGCACAAGGGCGTTTTCTTCTTTCCCACCGACTACGCGATCGAGGTTCCCGAGCTCGCCAGGGAGCTCGAGGCCCGCGGCTTCGAATCGTTGTTCCTGTGCGAACACACGCACATCCCGACCAGCCGCAGGTCGCCGTTTCCCGGCGGCGGCGAGCTGCCCCGGCGCTACGTCCGCACGCACGATCCGTTCGTGGCGCTCTCGTTCGCGGCGTCCGCCACCAGCACCCTGAAGCTCGGCACCGGGATCTGCCTCATCATCCAGCGCGACCCCATCGTCACGGCCAAGGCCGTCGCCAGCCTCGACGCGCTGTCCGGCGGCCGGTTCATCCTCGGCGCCGGCGGCGGCTGGAACCTCGAGGAGATGGAGAACCACGGCACCGACCCCCGGACGCGGTTCAAGCTGCTGCGCGAGCGCCTGCTCGCCATGAAGGCCCTGTGGACCGAGGAGGAGGCCTCGTTCCATGGCGACTACGTCGACGTCGAGCCGTCGTGGTGCTATCCCAAGCCCGCGCAGAAGCCGCATCCGCCGATCATCCTCGGCGGCGAGTCGGTCCACACGCTCCGCCGCGTCGTGGAGTTCTGCGACGGCTGGCTGCCGCGGGCCGCCCCCGCCGGGACGCCCGAGGAGACGATGGCCAAGCTCGGGGCCGTGGCCGACGAGGCCGGCCGCGACATGTCGACCCTTTCCGTCACGGTGTTCCGCCCTACGCCCGACCGGGAGACGGTCGAGGCCTACGAGGCGGCCGGCGCCACCCGCGTCCTGCTGGAGATGCCGTCCTCCGCGCGCGACGAGGCGCTGAAGAAGCTCGACGAGTACGCGGCCCTGCTGAACTGACGCAGGCCGCCGCAGGGTCCCTTGGCGCTCCTCTCCCCTGCAAGGGGAAGGGAGAAGAGGGGGGACGGAGGGGCCGACGACACCCCTTCCCCCCTGACCACTAAATACTCCTCCCCCTGTACCCCTTCTTCTCCTCCCCCCTGACAGGGGGGAGGTCGGGAGGGGGGTCCGGACGCGCCGCCGGTCGGGATCGCTCGTTCCAGGAGCCGCCTCGTCATGGTCCGGGCCGCACCCCGCGCAAGGCGCGGACGACGTTGTCGACGCGCATGAACCTGTCCGTCCACCGCGAGCGGGGGACGTGACAGGGAGGCGACGCTCGTAGGTTCCCCGATCTCTCAGCCATCCACTTCAAGCGCTAGACGCGGACCCGGAGCTATCGTTGTTGCCGATACGGCCACTTTCGACAAGACAGATCAAATAACTCAAAAAATCACAGGATTTTCCAAGTATCGTCTTGAAAACATCCTGACGATGGTGTTCGGTCATACCAAATTTTTCAGAAATCATGCTATACCTCTTTCCCTTTCTATGCGCCGATCCCGACGATCTCAGGTTTTGAAGATCCCGCAAAAATGACACATGTTCATCATAATCTGTTACACCAATGGCATCCAGTGCTTCTTGCAGCGTGTCGATGCTGCCGGGATTTTTGTTCCTTCCTCTGTTTGGCGCAATCCCTCTCAGTCCTTTTACATTCAAAGAATCTATAAGTATCTTTGTGAGTCCGAGGATCAGTTCATCGAATTCCCTTTGTTCGTTGGATGATGGAACTCTCATCGTCGTCAAGTGATGTCGATCTTCAGGTTCCAGCTGAAGGAAGATAGGCCATCCAAGTCGAGTCTGGCATAAACCATGGAGATCATGAAAGTGTCTCCGAAAGACATGTTCTGGATTCGTTGAATTCATAGGTTCTGCCAAAATTTGATTGCGGTAAAAGGTTTCGCTTATGTTACCTTGTGGAATGATATTATGCGCCCGCCAGTGCAGCTGTTCTTTGTACGGAAGGGCCCTCCCTAAGTCTCCCAGCCATACGCAAACTTTGTCTTCATGATGATTGTCCATACAAAGAACCCAAAAGGATCCACATCGAAGCAAAGAATCTTCAACAGTATATCTGCTCGAATGATGATAGTATTTATCAAGAACTTCTTTGTTAAAATATACAGATGTAAGATAATTCGGCGCATCTGGGTTCGCACCGAAATAATCGGCCAACATATCCGGATCCGACGTAAACTTCACTTCGTTCCCATCTTCATCGATACCTATTACAAACTCCTCATATTCTTTCTTACTCTCATCGAATCCACTTTTCGATTTGGGCAGAGGACCATAAAGACGCTTTCCGAGCAAGCGGCTAAACGACTTGTAATCTGTACTGGTAGGATCTTCGCCACAGTTCCAAAACCAATGCATATCCCCTTCTCTCTTTTCTTCATCTTCTTTTGCAGGTAAATTCATTTCAGAGAGCGACAAGTCGGAGTATTCGATATAATCGAATTGCATAGAAAGATACATTTCTTTTATTGACAGAAATTGTCGAATTTCCTTAAGCCGCACCTCAATCAAGTCAGGCTTAACACAGGCAACCACTTGCTCTTCTCCACCATCAACGATCTTGATGAATCGATCTTTTTTCCGATCATGATACAGATTATGCAACAAACGGAATTCTTCACTTAACTCCACATGATCGTCTTTGATTCCCGAAAAATGTCGAACAATAACCAATGGCTCCATACCATCGTCGTTACCGTATCGGAGGTATTTGACAGATTTGTTATGACCGTAATTACGAATCATCCTTCCCGGAGTTCCCTGACCATGACGAAAATCCCAAGAAGAACTGGAAAGAATATGATCGGCTATTTGATTTGGGATCAGCACACTATAGGTTCCATGATTATGCCATTTTCCGATATTGGATTCATATACCGTGAGCATTTCATTCAACTTGCGATCATGTCTCAGATCATCGAGTTTACCTTGTTGCAGAAATCGTTTCTTTTCTTTGTCCATTGTTATCGACTCCTTTCTCAAACGGTCTCACTATCTCAAGTTCAACGCCAGCAGCTCCCGCAGCGCTTCTTCCTCGGCGATTTCCGCATCCCAACCATAGGCCGCCGCCACGGCGGCGTCGAGGGCGGCGTGGGCGTCCGCCAGCCATTGGGGGCGGGCGTTGTAGAGGTTGGTCAAGGTGCGCTTCCTGAGTTCCTTCGCAGCCGCTTCATCGCGGGGGACGGGGCGCCTGGGGTAGCCCGGAACCGGTTCGTCCACCCACTCCACCCATTCGGGCGGATTCAGCCAGCGGTCGCGTAAGTCCACCAGACGACGGGCGGCCTCGGCGATGGCGGCGGCGCGGGGGTCGTTCGCATAGTCGGCGGCGGGAACATCGGGCGAGAGTCCTTCCGGGAAGGGAAAGGTCTCGAAAGTGGTGGTGGGGGTGTAGCGCGGGTCGTTGCCTTTCCCCAACCAAGTGCCCAACCGCAGCGACCATGCCTCGTGAAAGCGGCTGTGGAGGATGCCGAAGGTCGTGTCGTCGTCGCGGGCCACCACCGTCAAGGCGGAGTCGGGAGAAATCCGGGCGTCGCACCAGACGAACAACCGATGCTTGGCGACGCGGGGAGTGGCGATGTAGCGCGTCAACCCGTTCAGAGCCTCACGGAGCTCCGCCACGAAGCGGCGATGCCGCCACCAGGACATCTTGAGCGCCCCCACCCGATTCCGTGATCGCGCAGGCTTCACATGCGTTGCGATATGAGCAAAAGGCTTCTCATAGAGCGCCGCATCGGCTTCGCTCATTTCGTAACCGAAGTCGATGATCCATTGATCGAGTGGACGACGGGTTACGTCCAGACCGTTGATCCACGGCCGGAGAACGTCGGAATTGGGTCTGCCATTCGGGTTCGCGGGCAGGCAAAGCCACTCACGCGCCAATTGACCGGAAATATCGAACGCTCCCCCTTTTTCCCCTGACCGGAAGCAGGCCCCTCGGTTTGCCCGCAACCGACGCGCCGAACGTCCCAAGGCCCGCGATGAAGAAGCCACCAAGTCCGCGGAAATACCCGGGGCAAGCATTCCGTTCAAACGATACTCGGAAGCCTCGCTGCGGCCGGCAAAGCACACCAGCGACACCCGCACCGCTGCGCCATCCACCACCCACGGCTCATCCGACCAAGCGTCGAAAATGGCGCCCTGTTCAACGATCCGGTCGAGCACGGTGCGGTTACGCCCGCCCCGGATCGAGTTTGTCGCCACCAGACCGGCGCGGGCGATCGCGCCTCGCGCCACCAAACCACCGGCCTTGTGGAACCAGTAACACACGAGGTCCGCCGCGCCGGGAACACGGCTCTTGTAGACCTTATGCAAATTTTCCTTATAGGCATCCCCCAGCGCCGACTGTATGCGTGAACTACCCAGGAACGGCGGGTTGCCGATGACGACGTCGGCCTCCGGCCAGTCCGGCTCCCCGCCCTCCGGCGTCAGGATCGCGTCGCGGCGTTCGATGGTGTCGAGCGGCTTCAGGATCGGATCGCGCGACTCGAGGAACCCGTTGCGCCGCATCCACTGGATCTCGCCGATCCACACCGACACCCGCGCCAGTTCCGCCGCGTAGGCGTTGACCTCGATCCCCTTGACGTTCGCCGGCCCGATCTCGGGGAACGACCGTTGCAGCCCCAGCGCCTCCGCCTCCAGCTGCACCCGGTGCTCCAGGTCCTTCAGCGCGTGCAGCGCCAGATAGAGGAAGTTCCCCGACCCGCACGCCGGGTCCAGCACCGTGAAGGCGCGGAGCCGCCCCAGGAAGTCTTGCAGCTTCCGCTCCGCCTGCCGCGGCGTCCGCGCCCGCTCCAGCGCCGCCCCGATCTCCGCCTTCGCCGCCTCCCATTCGGCGAGCCAGGGGCGGACGATCACCGGCTCCACGATCCGCATGATCTTGTCGCGGTCGGTGTAGTGCGCCCCCAGTTGCGAGCGCTTGTCCGGGTCCAGCCCGCGTTCGAACAGCGTCCCCAGGATCGACGGGTCGATCTCCGACCAGTCCAGCGCCGCCGCCGCGAGCGCCGTCTCGATCTCCTCCTTCTCCAGCGGCAGCGCCGCGTCGTCGTCGAACAGGCCGCCGTTGAACCACGAAACCGTCTCGAACCCCACGTCGCCGCCTTCGGACATCGCCCCGAACAGGCGGCTCGCCAACTCCGCGAAGCCTTCGGGCCGCCGCCGCGCGTGTTCGAGCATCCGCGTGAACATCCTGTCGGGCAGCAGCCCCACGTCCTCCGCGAACATGCAGAACACCAGCCGGTTCACGAAATGCGCCACCGCGCGCGCCTCGTGGCCGCGTCCCCGCAACGACTGCGCCAGGGCCGCGAACGCCGACGCCGCCCGCTCCGTCAGCGCCTGCCGGCTCTCCCCCGGACGCAGCCGCTCCGGGTCCGACATCGCCCACTTGAGCTTCTCGCGAACCGCCGCGTCGGCGAGGTCCTCCAGCGCGAACTCGCGCGTTTCGCTCACGCTGTTGGTCCAGTTGGTGCGGATGCGGAACCGCGCCATGTCCGAGACGATCAGCAGCGGCGGGTTCTCCAGCGCCAGCGCGTACTGCCGCAGCTGGTTGAAGGCGGCGTCGAGGTCGGCGCGCCGGCCCTTGTACTCCCAGGCGAAGCAGTGGCGCTTCCACACGTCGGCCCAGCCGTCGCCGCCGGCGTCCTTGCGCGCCCCGCGCTCGAAGCAGTAGGTCTCGCCCGCGGGGTCGGCCTCGGCCGGCGTCGGCTCGTCCAGCAGCCGGCACAGGTCGATGAAGTGCTCCTGCGCGGCCGAGCGCTCCTTCAGTTCCGACGCGCGCCACTTGGCGATGAACTCGTCCGGGGTCATGACGGTCCCGAATATAGTTTCCCTGTTTGTTCCCGGCAAGGCGCTATTCAGCGATCATACCGAACGGGAACACGGACCCCCACCCCGACCCTCCCCCTGACCATCCGTACTCCTCCCCCATAACAGGGGGGAGGTCGGGAGGGGGGTGGACCACGGCCGCCGCCGGCGACCCCCACCCCGACCCTCCCCCTGCAAGGGAGAGGGAGAAGAAAGGGGTCGGGAGGGAGCCGTCGACGCTCCTCCCCCTGACCATCCGTACTCCTCCCCCCCTGACCACCTACACTCCTCCCCCCTAACAGGGGGGAGGTCGGGAGGGGGGTGGACCGCGGCCGCCGGCCCCGTCGACGCTCCTCCCCCGGCGCGACCCCCACCCCGACCCTCCCCCTGCAAGGGAGAGGGAGAAGAAAGGGGACGGGAGGGAGCCGTCGACGCTCCTCCCCCTGACCATCCGTACTCCTCCCCCCTGACCACCTACACTCCTCCCCCCTAACAGGGGGGAGGTCGGGAGGGGGGTGGACCACGGCCGCCGGCCCCGTCGCCGCTCCTCCCCCGGCGCGACCCCCACCCCGACCCTCCCCCTGCAAGGGAGAGGGAGAAGAGGGGGAAGGGAGGGGGGTGGATCGGACGCGGGTCCGCCGGCCCGGCCGAAACGGGCGTCACCCGTCGAAGCGTTCGAACTCCTCGTCGTAATCGCCGTGCCAGCGGGAGAGCGGCGGGCGGTTGTAGGCGATGTCTCCGGCGCCCCAGAGGATCCGCTTGCGGTCCATCTCCGGCGTCACGTCGTCGTCGGGGCAGACGATGTAGAAGTCGCCGCGCTCGATCGCGGGGATCATCCTGTCCACCACCTGGTCGGGCGACCACTGGCCCTTCCGGTGCTCGAAGCCGCCGCGGGTGGTCCAGCCGGGCACCAGCATGTGGGCCGTCACCCGGCATCCCTCGACGTTGCGGAGCTCGTGCTGCAACAGCTCGGTATAGGCCTTCACCCCCGCCTTGGCGACGTTGTAGGGCGTGTTGCCGGGCGGCAGCGTGATGCCCTGCTTGGAGCTGGTGTTGACGATGACGCACGGCGTGTCCTGCGCGATCATGGCGGGCGCGAACGCCTGCGTCCCGTTGACGACGCCCCACAGGTTCACGTTCATCGACTCCACCCACGCCTCGCGGCCGTCGAGGGCTCCGGCCCGCGCCCGGGTGGCCGCGTTGTTCATCAGGACCGCGACCTCGCCGAACCGGTCGTAGGCGGCCTCCTTCAGCGCCAGGACGTCCTCGCGGCGGCCGACGTCGGTCCGCGCCGTCATCACGTCGCCGGCGCCGCCCGCGGCGATCTCCGCGACCTCCCCGGCGGCGGCGGCCAGCGCCTCCCCGTCCACGTCCGCCATGCAGACCTTCATGCCGAACGAGGCGTAGCGCTTGACGGCGGCGAGGCCGATGCCGTTCGCCGCGCCGGTGACGACGGCGACGCGGCCGGGCGCCATTGCGGGGTGCGTCATTCTCCAATCTCCCTGTGCGATCCTCCGATTGCCGGACGGAAGGGTAGGCGCGCGCGGCCCCGCCCGCAAGGCGCGCCGGAGGCGGCCGACCCGGTTGCGCTCGCGCTCCTTCCTCCCGGCGGTGACCCCCACCCCGACCCTCCCCCCCTGACCATTGACGCTCCTCCCCCCTGACAGGGGGGAGGTCGGGAGGGGGGTCCGGAGGATGTGCGAAGCGTGCGAATTGGCGCGCCGGTGACCCCCACCCCGACCCTCCCCCTGCAAGGGAGAGGGGGGGACGTCGGGAGGGGGGTGGACCGCGGTCCCGCGACGCCGCACACTCCCCGATCCCCGCCGCCATGGGAAATGCGGGCCGAGGATCGTCCGTGTCCGAAGAGAGACTCCGTCCCGGCAAGCTGCCGGCGTCCCTTCTCCGCGAGCTCCTGTCCGGCGCCGCCGCGGCGGCGGCGGAGGTCCGCCTGCCGCCCGCGGTGGGCGAGGACGCCGGCGTCATCGACGTGCCCGGCGGCGCGCTGGTCGTGGCCGCCGACCCGATCACGCTCACCGACGCGGGCGTCGGCGCCCACGCCGCCCTCGTCAACGCCAACGACGTCGCCGCGATGGGCGCCCGGCCGCGGTGGTTCCTCGCCGTCGTCCTCCTGCCGCCCGGAACCGGGGCCGCGGAGGCGCGGGCGTTGTTCGCGGCCATGCGCGCGGCGCTCGACGGCATGGGCGTGGCCCTCGTCGGCGGACACACGGAGGTCACGGACGCCGTCGCGCGGCCCGTGGTCGTGGGGCAGATGATGGGCCTGCGCGAGGACGGCGGGTTCGTGCCCACCGGCGGCCTGTCGCTCGGAGACGCCGTCCTCCAGGTCGGCCCCGCGCCGGTCGAGGGGGCCGCCGCGCTCGCCGCCGAGGCGGCCCGCTCCCCGCGGGGGATACCGGACGACGTCCTGCGCGCCGCCGCGCGCGCGATCGAGGACCCGGGCATCTCCATCGTGGCCCCGGCCTTGCGGGCGGCCGAACTGGGCGCGCGGGCCATGCACGACCCGACCGAGGGGGGCCTTTCGGCCGGCCTGCACGAGCTGGCGGAGGCGTCGGGCGTCGCGCTCGTCGTCGACGAGGCGGCGGTGCAGTGGTTCGAGCCCGGCCGCCGGATCTGCCGGGCGCTGGGCCTCGATCCGTGGGGGGTCCTCGCCTCCGGCGCCCTGCTCGCCGGCTTCTCGCCGGAGGCCGCCGAGGCCGCCCGCCGACGGCTCGACGCGGACGGACATACGGCGACGCGCATCGCCCGCGCGGAAGCCGGCCGCGGCGTGCGGCTGGCGGGCGGGGGAGAGCTGGTCCGCCACGAACGGGACGAGCTGTCGCGGCTGTCGGAGGGGTGAGCGCGGGCGCCGTTCATGCTCCTCCCCCTGGCGCGACCCCCACCCCGACCCTCCCCCTGCAAGGGAGAGGGAGCCATTATCACTCCTCCCCCATAACAGGGGGGAGGTCGGGAGGGGGGTGGACCGCGGCCGGACTCGGCCCGTGACTCCGCGCAGGCGAACCCGCACAATGGCCGCCGGACGGAAACCGAAACGTCGAGGCCATGACCATGCGAAGCTGCCAGATCGTCGAATGGGGCGAACCCCTCCAGATGCGCGAGCACCCCACCCCCGACCCGCAGGGCGCGGAGGTTCTCGTCAAGGTCGCGGCGTGCGGCGTGTGCCATACCGACGTGCACGTCTGGCAGGGGTACTTCGATCTCGGCGACGGCGAGCGCGCCACCATCGAGAGCCGCGGCGTGGAGCTCCCGTTCACCATGGGCCACGAGGTCATCGGCGAGGTCGTCGCCCTCGGCCCGGACGCCGACGGCGTGTCCGTCGGCGACAGGCGCGTCGTCTTCCCCTGGGTCGGCTGCGGCGCGTGCCGCGCCTGCGGGGACGACCGCGAGGTCGACTGCGTATCGCCGAGTCCGCTGGGCACGCGCCGGCCCGGCGGATACAGCGACCACATCGTCGTCCCGCACGCCCGCTATCTGGTGGCCTACGGCGACGTGCCCGAGGCGCTGGCCTGCACCTACGCCTGCTCCGGCCTGACCGTCTACAGCGCGCTTCGGAAGGTCATGCCGCTCGCCGACGGCGACACCCTCCTCATCGTCGGCGCCGGAGGCGTCGGCCTCAACGCGGTGAACGTCGCGCCGGCCCTCACCGGCGCCAGGATCGTGGTCGCCGACATCGACCCCGAGAAACGCCGGGCGGCCCTGGACGCCGGCGCGGCGCACGCCGTGGACAACGCCGCCGCCGACGCCGCGGAGGAGGTGAAGGAGCTGTCCGGCGGCGGCGTCCGCGCCGCGGTCGACTTCGTCGGCGCCCCGGAGACCGCGCAGTTCGGCTTCGACTCGCTCTGCCGCGGCGGCGCGCAGGTGATCGTCGGCCTGTACGGCGGCAGGTTCCGCTTCCCGCTGCCGTTCCTTCCCCTTCACAACCGCACGCTGCGGGGCTCCTACGTCGGCTCCCTGGAGGAACTGGAGGCGCTGATGGCCCTGGTCATGGCCGGCAAGGTCGCGCCGCTGCCGGTCGCGACGCGACCGCTGGAAGAGGCGACGAGCGTCCTGGAGGATCTCCGGCGGGGCGGCAAGGTCGTCGGCCGGACGGTCCTCCGGCCCTGACTCCGGCCGTCCCTCAGACGTTGCCGGAGGCGGAGTCCGCGAGCACCAGATCGGCGCCCTTCTCGCCGACGACGATGGCCGCCGCGTTGGTGTTGGACGACGGGATCGTCGGCAGCGCCGACGCGTCGATCACGCGCAGCCGTTCGACGCCGCGCACGCGCAGGGACGAATCGAGCACGGACGATCCCGCGGCGCCCATGCGGCAGCTGCCGACGGTGTGCCACGCGGTCTGTCCGGTATCCCTGACGTAGTCGAGCAGGGCGTCGTCGTCGCGGACCTCCGGTCCCGGCCGGCGCTCCTCGACGACGTAGTCCCGCCACTCCGGCCGGCCCGCAATCCTCCGGATCAGCTTCAGGATGCGGACGGCCGCGTCCCTGTCTTCCGGTTCGTCGAGATAGTTGGGGTTCAGGGCCGGGTCCTGGTCCGGGTCGGGAGACTTGACGTGCGTCGAGCCGCGCGAGGCGGGATGGAGCTTGAAGCCGCCGATGGTGAAGCCGGGGAACGGGTCGATGCCGCCGGCCTTGCTCCGGGAATAGCGGTCCGCGCCGCTGATCTGGTAGAGGCGGACCATCGCGTCGGCCCTGGGGAGCGACGGGTCCGTCCGGGCGATGGCGTGCGCCGTGGACGACGTGCCCGCCATCGGGCCCTTGCGGGTCAGCAGATACCGGAGCCCGTGCCGGGCCCTGTGGTACGGGCTGCGCACGACGTCGTTGATGGTGATCGGCAACGTCGTCCGGTAGGTGCATCGCACCTGGAGATGGTCGCTCAGGTGCTCGCCGACGTCGGGGAGGTCGTGGACCAGCGGGATGCCGTGGCGCTGAAGGAGCGCGCCCTGGCCGATCCCGGACAGTTCGAGTATCTGGGGCGACTTCACGGCGCCGCCGCAGATCAGGACCTCGCCGCGCGCCCTCGCGGTCAGGCGCCGTAGGCCCTGACGGTAGGAGATCCCGACGGCCCGCCGACCGTCGAACAGCACCCATTCCACCAGCGCGCCGGTGCGGACGTCCAGCCTCGACGCATGCCGGAGACCGCGGAGATAGGCGACGGCGGTCGTGACGCGGCGCCCCTCGCGCGCCGTCTGCTCCAGGTAGCGCGCGCCTTCGTAGGCGGCGCCGTTGTAGTCCGGCGTCTCCTCGATGCCGGCCGAGGCGCAGGCGGCCAGGAAGGCGTCGGACAGCGGATCCGGCATCCGGGCCTTGAGGTCGGTGATGCCGACGGGACCCTCGTGGCCGCGGTCCGGCGAATCGGTGTAGCCGTTGTTCTCGAGCCGCATGAAGTACGGCTTGAGGTCGTCGAAGCCCCAGCCGACCAGGCCCGAATCGCGCCAGGAATCGAACACGGCCGCCTCGCCCCAGACGTGCGCCATGCCGTTCAGCGCGCTCGACCCGCCGAGCACCTTGCCCCGGGGCGAATAGATCATCCGCTCGTTCATGTGCCGCTGGGGCGTGCTGAAGAACTTCCAGGCGTACTTCTCGTTGTTGATCAGCTTGCCGACGCCGAGGGGGACGTGGATCCAGACGTTGCGGTCCTTGCCGCCGGCCTCCGCGAGGAGGACGCGGAACCGCCCGGTCTCCGTCAGCCGCGCGGCCAGCGCGCATCCCGCCGACCCCGCGCCGACGACGATGTAGTCGTATTCCCGTTCGGACATCGTTCCCCGTGCGGCCCGCGGGCCAGTCGAAGCGGCGGCGGCGCTCGCCGATCAGGCGGCCTTATAGCACATGGCGCGGCGCCCACCCCCCTCCCGACCTCCCCCTCCTTCTCCCTCCCCCCCTCTTCTCCCTCCCCCTGGCAGGGGGAGGGTCGGGGTGGGGGTCGCCGCCAGGGGAAACGCGGGCTATCCGTCGGGCAGGTCCCCGACGATGTCGCCGAGCCGATCCTCCAGTCCTTCGAACGCGAGGTCGTTCAGACGAAGCATTCCCGTGGCGGCGATACGTCAGAAATCATCGTCGACCTTGCGCCGGGTCTTGCGGATCGAGCCCGGCATGAGGGCGAGCTTGTCGTCGACGCGGCCGATCCGCGGCGCCAGCGTCGTCGCCTCCGGCGCGAACAGGTCGACGCCCGTGAGGGTGGCGGCCTCCAGCGCGAGGCCGATCTCGACCGAAGGGTCGCCCTTCTCGATGCGTTGCAGGGTGCTCCTGGCGATACCGGCCCGGGCGGCGAGATCGTGTTCGGACATGCGCCGCCCCTTGCGGGCGAGCCTGATCTGCTTGCCCAGAAGGACCAGCGCCTCCCTGGTGAGACGCGAGTAGGCGCGCGGTCTGTTCGCCATGCGACCGGACTCCATATGACCGGAATTGACCGTTGTGAAGGTCATGAGAATGTTCATGACCGCCACATAAGTCAATATCGTGTACGTCCCGGCGGGCCGGCCGAGCCGGGAGACGGGCGGCGCGGGCGCGGCGGCCTCCGGCGCTCACCCCCCTCCCGACCTCCCCCCTGTCAGGGGGGAGGAGTATGAATGGTCAGGGGAGGAGGAGCGTCGACGGCTCCCTCCGCGTCCCCTTCTTCTCCCTCCCCCTTGCAGGGGGAGGGTCGGGGTGGGGGTCACGCCAGGGGGGAGGAGAGCTGTTCCACGAGGCGCCAGGCCGGTTCGACCGGGAGTCCGGGGCGTTTGCCGAACGCCGCCCCGCTGTGGCAACCTGACGCCGCTTTCCCGACCGTCGGCGAGCCGGCGACGCACGGGAGACCCGGACCATGAGCGACGCGCCCACCGATCAAGGGCCGCGGACCTGAACGGACGAGATGACCGACCGCGCGCGGGTCGGTCCAATTCCTTTCATATGCGGAAAACAGCCGGAGCTCGAAGAACGGATCGGCGAACGGCTCATCCTTCCGGCGAAAATCGAACGTATCGAAGACATTTGGCGGCGCGACGAAATCCGGGAAGATGCCCGGCAAGCCCTCGACCGCAGCCTCTTCGCGGCCACACAACCGGAAGCGGACGGAGCGATGGCGCAGTCACCTGGAACTGAAGCGAGATTCATCATGCGGGCAATCCAGTGAGTGACCCGAACTGGCGCAACCGGACGCTGTGGACGGGCGACAACCTCGACGTCATGCGGGGCATGAACAGCGAGTCGGTGGATCTGATCTACCTTGACCCGCCGTTCAACTCGAACCGCGACTACTCGGCTCCCATCGGCTCCGAAGCCGCCGAGGCTGCGTTCAAGGACACCTGGACCCTCTCGGACGTGGACGAGGCATGGCACGGCGAGATAGCCGACCGGCAGCCCGCGCTCTACGCCATCATCGACGCCGCCGGGTCCGCCCACGGGAAGGGAATGAAGTCCTACCTCATCATGATGGCCGTGCGGTTGCTGGAAATGCGCCGCCTGCTCAAGCCGTCCGGGTCGGTCTATCTGCACTGCGACCCGACCGCATCGCACTATCTCAAGACGCTCATGGATGCGGTATTCGGGCGCAAGAACTTCCTGAACGAAATCGTCTGGCTGTACAGAACGGGAGGCGTCAGCAACCGACGGTTCGGAAGAAAGCACGACACGATCCTGTTCTATGCGAAGACGCCCGATTACAGGTTCCATCCGCAGAAGGAGAAGTCGCGCCTGAGTCACGAGTACGGTTTCTCCAACGTCGAGATCCATCGAGACGAACGAGGTCCGTACACCCTGGTCTGGATGAGGGATCATTGGGACGTTCCGGCGCTGCGCGGCAACCAGCCCGAAGCCGTCGGTTACCCCACCCAGAAGCCGCTCGCCCTCCTGGATCGCATCGTCAAGGCCAGTTCCAGCGAAGGCGACATCGTCCTCGACCCCTTCTGTGGGTGCGCCACTGCGCTCGTGGCGGCCGACAGGCTCAATCGCGAGTGGTCAGGCATCGATCTGTCCCCGCTCGCGGCGCGGCTCGTGCTCAAGCGCCTGCGCGACGACAGGGGGCCGTTGTTCAACGACGTGGCGCACCGGGAGGACGTTCCAACCCGGACGGACCTGGGCGAGCTTCCCAACTATCGGACGCACAAGCATTCACTCTACGGACGACAGGAAGGTGTGTGCAGCGGGTGTCGCATCCTGTTCCCGTTCCGCAACCTGACCGTCGATCACGTCATTCCACGCTCGAGGGGCGGGAGCGGCCATCTCGACAACCTGCAACTGCTCTGTGGCGCATGCAACTCCATGAAGGGCGCGGGCTCGCAGGAGCAGCTCATCTCCAGGCTCAAGGCCGAAGGGATACGAACATGACGAAGCGAACCGGGCCACAACGCCGCCCCGCTGTGGCAACCTGACGCCGCTTTCCCGACCGCCGGCGAGGCGGCGGCGCACGGGAGACCCGGACCATGAGCGACGCGCCGACCGATCAAGGGCCGCGGACCTGAACGGACGAGATGACCGACCGTGCGCGGGTCGGTCCAATTCCTTTCATATGCGGAAAACAGCCGGAGCTCGAAGAACGGATCGGTGAACGGCTCATCCTTCCGGCGGAAATCGAACGTATCGAAGACATATGGCGGCGTGACGAAATCCGGGAGGATGCCCGGCAAGCCCTCGACCGTAGCATCTTCGCGGCCACGCAGCCGGAAGCGGACGGAGCGATGGCGCAGTCACCTGGAACTGAAGCGAGATTCATCATGCGGACAATCCAGTGAGTGATCCGAACTGGCGCAACCGGACGCTGTGGACGGGCGACAACCTCGACGTCATGCGGGGCATGAACAGCGAGTCGGTGGATCTGATCTACCTCGACCCGCCGTTCAACTCGAACCGCGACTACTCGGCTCCCATCGGCTCCGAAGCCGCCGGGGCTGCGTTCAAGGACACCTGGACCCTCTCGGACGTGGACGAGGCATGGCACGGCGAGATAGCCGACCGGCAGCCCGCGCTCTACGCCATCATCGACGCCGCCGGGTTCGCCCACGGGAAGGGAGTGAAGTCCTACCTCATCATGATGGCCGTGCGGCTGCTGGAAATGCGCCGCCTGCTCAAGCCGTCCGGGTCGATTTACCTGCACTGCGACCCGACCGCATCGCACTACCTCAAGATGCTGATGGATTCGATCATCGGGGCGCCGCGCTTCCGCAACGAGATCGTGTGGCGACGAACGACGGCGAAGGGCCTCGCGTCAACACGCTTTGCGTCCAGTCATGACACCCTACTGTTCTACACACGCGGGGACAGCCCCTGCTGGAACCCGCAATTTGAGCCGCATGATCCTGAATACGTGCGGAAGTTCTACCGCTACGTCGAAGAGGGCACCGGGCGGCGCTACCGCCACGACAACCTGGCGAACCCGAACAAGGATCGCCCGAATCTGACTTACGAATTCCTCGGGATCGTTCGGGTGTGGCGCTGGACACGCGAGCGGATGATGGCGGAATACGAAAAGGGCCGGATCATTCAAACCGCGCCGGGCAATGTTCCCGTCCTCAAACGATACTTGGACGAACAGCAGGGACGAGCGGTCGATGACCTGTGGGTGGCTAATCCTGTGACCGAGAAAGGCGAGGCAACCGGCTATCCGACCCAGAAGCCCATCGCCTTGCTCGACCGCATTATCCGCGCCAGCAGCAACGAGGGCGACATGGTGCTCGACCCCTTCTGCGGGTGCGCCACTGCGCTCGTGGCGGCCGACAGGCTCAATCGCGAGTGGTCAGGCATCGATCTGTCCCCGCTCGCGGCGCGGCTCGTGCTCAAGCGCCTGCGCGACGACAGGGGGCCGTTGTTCAACGACGTGGCGCACCGGGAGGACGTTCCGGCGCGGACGGACCTGGGCGAACTTCCCAACTATCGGACGCACAAACATTCGCTCTACGGACGACAGGAAGGTGTGTGCAGCGGGTGTCGCATCCTGTTCCCGTTCCGCAACCTGACCGTCGATCACGTCATTCCACGCTCGAGGGGCGGGAGTGGCCATCTCGACAACCTGCAACTGCTCTGTGGCGCATGCAACTCCATGAAGGGCGCGGGCTCGCAGGAGCAGCTCATCGCCAGGCTCACAGCCGAAGGGATACGAACATGACGAAGCGAACCGGGCCACAACGCCGCGAAACCGAGCTCGCGCAGCCCGCGCGAGTGCGGTGCGCCGCACCCTGACGAAAACGCCGGCCCTCCTGCTGACCCCCCAACCCGGACAAATCCTTCGCGATGATTTGCGGCAAGAACCGGAAGCTCGGGGCGTTTGCCGAACGCCGCCCCGCTGTGGCAACCTGACGCCGCTTTCCCGACCGCCGGACGGGCGCCGGAGGCGGGCCCGCGGCCCGCGGCGGCCCCGGCGCGGCGACCCTGGAGAAAGACGATGGATTTCGGCCATTTCAGCCTGATGGGATATCGCGAGAAGGGCTTCGCGATCGAACGGGTCTTCCGCGAGCACCTCGAACAGGTGAAACACGCCGACTGGCTGGGTTTCGACATCGCCTGGTTCGCCGAGCACCACTTCTCCAACTACTGCGTCTGCCCGTCGCCGCTGATGATGGCCGCCGCCTGCGCGTCGGCCACGCGCGACATCCGCCTCGGCACCGCCGTGATCGTGACCCCCCTCTACCACCCGGCCCGCGTACTGGCCGAGATCGGCATGGTCGACGCGCTCAGCTCGGGACGCCTCGTCCTCGGCGTCGGCAGCGGCTACCAGCCCTACGAGTTCGAGCGCTTCGGCGCCGATCTCGCCGAGGCCCGCGAGATGCTGGAGGAGTTCCTCGACCTCCTCGACCTCGCCTTCACGCGCGCCACCTTCTCCTACGAGGGCAGGCACTACGCCATGCCCGAGACCCACATCAGCGCCCGCCCGGCGAACGGCGTCCCGGAGATCTGGCTCGCCGGCGACAACGAGGCCGGCCATCGCCTGGCGGCGCGGCGCGGCCTGATCCCCATGTTCACGGCGCGCTGGAAGGGCTCGGAATACATCGCCGGGATGCGGGCGCGGATCGCGGAGTCGTGGAAGGCGGAGGGCCGGGACCCGGCGGCGATGCCGCTCGGCATCCAGCGGTTCCTGTGCGTCGCCGAAAGCCGGGAGGAGGCGCTCGCCTACGTCGACAACGCCCGTCACCAGATGCGGCTGGCGTCGGCGCTGCGCCGGCGGGCCGAGGTCATGGACGGCGGCATGATGACCGAGGTCCCGTTCCCCGACGAGCCGCCGCTGGAGACGATGGCCGACAACCTGCTGGTCGGCGACTGCGAGACGATCGCCGAGAGGCTGGCCGCCGACATCCGCGCCGGCCAGCCGAGCCACGTCATGTTCCACGTCCAGGTGGGCGGCTCCAGCCACGTCCAGGCCATGAACACGATGGAGAAGTTCGCCTCCGACATCCGGCCGATGCTGGAGAAGGAGCTCGGCCCGCTGAAGGACGTCGGCGCGCCCGCCCCCGCCCGGGCGGCGGAATAGCCCGCGTTCCTCGTCCCGACGGAGGATCGAGGATTGCGCGGCGTTGCGGGGCCGCGGCCCGCCCCCTCCGTCCCCCTTCTTCTCCCTCCCCCTGGCAGGGGGAGGGCCGGGTCAGGGGTCGCGCCGGGGGGGTCATGAAAAAGGGCCTGAGGAAGGGCCTCGCCCAGTACGGCGACGAGGCCTTCTCCCTCTACATGCGGCGCGCCTTCGTCAAGGCGATGGGATATTCCGACGACGCCCTGACGCGCCCCATCGTCGGGATCGCCGACACCGGCGGCGACTACAACGCCTGCCACGGGGGCATGGCGAAGCTCGTCGAGGCGGTGAAGCGGGGCGTCATGCTGGCCGGCGGGATGCCGATGGCCTTCCCGACGATCTCGATCCACGAATCCTTCTCCCACCCCACCAGCATGTTCCTGCGGAACCTGATGGCGATGGACACCGAAGAGATGATCCGCGCCCAGCCCATGGACGCGGTGGTCCTGATCGGCGGCTGCGACAAGACCGTGCCGGCCCAGCTCATGGCCGCGGCCAGCGCCGACGTCCCCGCCGCCGCCGTCGTCACCGGGCCGATGATGACGGGCCGCTACCGGGGCCGCCGCCTGGGCGCCTGCACCGACTGCCGACGCCTGTGGGCGAGCTACCGCGCCGGCGAGCTCGACGACGCCGACATCGACGAGATCACCGGCCGCCTGGCGCCCACCATCGGCGCCTGCATGGTCATGGGCGCCGCGAGCACCATGGCCTGCGTGACGGAGGCCCTCGGCATGATGCTGCCCGGCGGCGGCGCCATCCCCGCCGTCAACGCCGACCGCCTGCGGATCGCCGAACGGACCGGCCGCCGGGCCGTCGAGATGGCGGAGTCCGGGCCGCGCCCGTCGGAGGTCATGACCGCCGACGCCTTCCGCAACGCCCTGGTCGTCCTCCAGGCGATCGGGGGATCCACCAACGCCCTGATCCATCTCGCGGCGATCGCCCGCCGGCTGGGCCTCGCCATCGACCTCGACGAGTTCGACCGCATCGGACGCGAGACGCCGGTGCTCGTCGACCTCAAGCCGTCGGGCGAGCACTACATGGAGAACCTGCACGAATCCGGCGGCCTGAACGCGGTGCTGCGCGAGCTCGCGCCGCATCTCGCGCTCGACGCGCCGACGATCACCGGCCGCCCCCTCGGCGAGAACATCGAGGAGGGGGAGCGCGTGTCCGGGCAGGACGTCGTCCGCTCTCCCGACAGGCCCGTCCGGCCCTCGGGCGGGCTGGCGGTGCTGCGCGGGAACCTCGCGCCGGGAGGCGCCGTCATCAAGCATTCCGCCGCGTCGCCCGAGCTCCTGTCCCACCGGGGCCGGGCGGTCGTCTTCGAGTCCCTGGAGGACCTCGCCCGGCGGATCGACGACCCGGACCTCGACGTCGACGCGGACAGCGTGCTCGTCCTCAGGAACGCCGGCCCCAGGGGCGCGCCCGGGATGCCGGAGGCCGGCTACCTGCCCATACCGAGGAAACTCGCCCGGCGGGGCGTCAAGGACATGGTGCGCGTGTCCGACGCCCGCATGAGCGGCGCCGCGTTCGGCGCGGTCGTCCTCCACGTCACGCCGGAGTCCTGCGTCGGCGGCCCCCTCGCCCTCGTCCGCGACGGGGACGCGATCTCCCTGGACGTCGAGGCGCGCCGGCTGGAGCTCGACGTCGACGCGGCGGAGCTCCGCTCCCGCCGGGAGGGCTGGGAACCCCCGCCCCCCCATCCGGGGAGCGAGCGGGGATACCTCAAGCTCTACGTGGACTCCGTCCTCCAGGCGGACCAGGGCTGCGATTTCGACTTCATGTGAGCGCGGCGGCCTCATTCGGCGAGCGTCTCCTCCAGCCAGTCGCGGATCCTTCTCAGCCCGCGGTCGCGGACGGCGTAGACGGTCCGCCGGGCGATGCCGAAACGCCGGCGTATCGCCGGAACGGGAACCCCGGCGGCGAGCGCGAAGGCGACGTTCGTCTCCCGCGGCGGCGACCGCCGGCTCGCGCCGATCAGCCACTCCATGACGGTCTCGAGGCGTCCAATGGCGCCGGCGGACGGCGGCGCGAGGCCGGCGGACATCGGCTCCCAGCGCCCGCCGCTCGCCACCGCGGCCGCGAACGCCTCGCCGTACTCGCGAATCGCCCGCGGCCACGACGAACGGGTCCCCGACGCGAGCCAGCGCCGCTCCCGGTCCGGCAACCGCTTCAGGGTGTCCGCAGCCTCGATCAGCAGTTCCCACACCGCGTCCGCGACGGTCGGCTCCGCCTTCCCGGCCTCCGCGCACATGCGCAGCCCGACCAGGAGGACGTCCCGGTGCCGTCCGCGCTCGGCGCGGGTCGGGGGAGCGGTCTTGACGTTCGACGGGAGAGACGGGAGAGACATGGGGGCGATCCTTTCGCGGACGTCCGGCGCCGGAGGTCTCGGCGGTATGAACGGATTATATCCAATACATATCCAATACGGTGATGAAATGCAAACACTTCCGATCCGGTCCGATCCCGTGTTTGATATTTTCCGAAACCGGCGGTAACATCGCCGCCATGAAGAACAGGATCAGGGAGCTTCGCCTCCGCCAGGACCTCACGCTGCAACGGCTCGCGGACCGGATCGGCACCACGCCGCAGCAGATCCATCGGCTGGAACGGGGCGTCCGCCGGTTGAGCACGGAGTGGATGGAACGGGTCGCCTCGGGCCTCGGCGTCCATCCCACCGAGCTGATCGCGAACGAGGCCGACCTCGCCATGCGTTCGGGCGCGAGCGACGGGTCCGGCGTCCGGGTGCGCGAGCTTCCCGCATACGGCGCCATAGACCTGCCCGTGTACGGGACGGCGGTCGGGGGGAGCGACACCCTGCTCTTCAACGACGGCGAGGTCACGGAACGCCTCGCGCGGCCGGCCCTGCTCGCCGGCGCCGTGCAGGCCTACGCCGTCTACATGACCGGCGATTCCATGGAGCCCCGGTATCGCGCGCTGGAACTGCTCTACGTGAATCCGGCCCGGCCCGTCACCGCCGGCTGCTACGCCGTGGTCCAGAAGGCGAACGGCGAGGCCCTGGTGAAACGGTTCAGGAGCCGCGACGACCACATCGTCGTGCTGGAGCAGCTGAACCCCGGCGCCGAGATCCGGATCCCGTCCGGGGAAGTCTCCGCCATCCACCGGATCGTCGGATCCGTCGAGCACGCCTGACCGCGCCCCTCCTCCCCCTTGGCGCGACCCCCACCCCGACCCTCCCCCTGCCAGGGGGAGGGAGAAGAAGGGGACGGAGGGGCAGTTGACGCTCTTCCCCCCTGACCATCCATGCTTCCCCCCTGACCATTCACACTCCTCCCCCCTGACCACGCGCTCTCCTCCCCCCTGACAGGGGGGAGGTCGGGAGGGGGGTCCGGACGCGACGCCGCGACGCCGCAACGCCGCGCTCGACCGCCCGGCAGGCCGTTCACGGTCGCGATGCGGCGGCGCGGACGAACTCCGCGACCGGGCGCTACCCGGCGAAGCGCGGCTCGGGCAGGCCGGTCGCGCCGAGGCCGTATACGGCGAACAGGCGGCCGTCGGCGTCGTTCCCGGTCTTCGCCCGTTGCCACTCCCA
Source organism: Alphaproteobacteria bacterium (assembly GCA_965242505.1). GTDB lineage: Bacteria > Pseudomonadota > Alphaproteobacteria > UBA2966 > UBA2966 > UBA2966. The sequence goes on along the minus strand of OZ251449.1, from coordinate 3,603,206 downwards.
GATCGACGTGACGTAGAGGACGTCGAGGCCGGGGCCTCCGAACGTCACGCTGGAGGGGTGGTCGGTGGGCGTGTCGACCGCGCGGACGAGCTCGCCGTCCGGCGAGAAGCAGCCGATCCGGCCGCGCGAGACCAGGGCGCTCCACACGCAACCGTCGGCGTCCACCGTCGCGCCGTCGGGGACGGCGTCGAGCGTTTCCGGACCGGCGAAGACGCGCATGTTGGAGATCTCGCCGGTCGCGCCGTCGTAGTCGTGGGCCCAGATCGTCCTTCGCGGACTGTCGGCGAAGTAGAACGTGCCCCCGTCGGGGCTGAAGCACGGCCCGTTGGAGATCCCGACGCCCTCCCGCAGCCGCGTCGCCTTCAGGTCCGGGTCCAGCCGGTAGAGCGCGCCGCGGAAGGCGTTCATGCCGGGCATGTCGTCCATCGAGCCGGCGAGGAACCGGCCCTGCCTGTCGACCTTGCCGTCGTTGAAGCGCGTGCGCTCCTCCCCCGCCTCGGGGTCGACGATCGGCGTGACGGCCCCGCTCTCGAAGTCGAGGAAGTGGAACCCCGACTTCAGGGCAATCACCGCGCCGCCGGACTCGCGGAGCGCCAGGGAGCCGATCCGCTCGGGAACCGGCCAGTCGCGGACCTCGCCGCTGGCCGGGTCGAGGCGGCGGACGCGGCAGCCGTTCGAGTCGACCCAGTAGAGGACCTCGTCCCGCGGGTCCCAGAGCGGCCCCTCGCCCAGCCGGTCCCGTTCCGTGTCGAGCCTGCGGATCTCCACGTTCATGTCCGTCCCTCCGGTTCCGGCGCCCGGGGAAACCCGAACAGGCGCGCCGCGTTGTCCACGAGTATCCTGTCGCGCGCGCCGGGGTCCGGGGCGAACGCCGGCAACAGGTTGAGGAGCGCCCCGTCGTTCGGCATCCGCGCCGGGTCGAAGCAGGCCGAGTGCGGCCAGTCGGTTCCCCACACCACGCGGTCCGGCGCCGCGGCGATGAGCGCGCGGGCGAACGGGACGACGTCGCCGTAGGGCGGCCCCGTCCCCGAGATGCGGTCGGCGCCCGTGAGCTTCACCCACACGTGCCGCTCCCCGGCGAGGTCCAGCAGCACGCGGAACGGCTCCTGGTCGAGGCCGAGGGAGACGTCGACCCGGCCGAAATGGTCGATGACGACGGGCGCGTCGGCGCGCGCCAGGCGCTCGGCCAGGCCGACGAGGTCCTCGGGCGCCGGATGCACCTCGATCTGCCACCCCAGCCGCGCGCACCAGCCGGCGGCGCGGTCGAAGAGCCCGGGATCGAAGGCGCCGCCGTGGCGCGGATTGAACGCGAAGCGGACGCCGCGCGCGCCGAGGGCGTCCAGGCGCTTCAGGTCCTCGAAGTCGGCGGAGGCGTCGAGCCTGACGATGGCGACGAACCGGCCGTCGCTCCGGGCGACGGCGTCGAGCGTGACCGCGTTGTCGTTCCCGTGCAGGTTGGGATGGACCACGACGCCGCGCTCGATGCCGAGCTTCTCCATGAGGACGAGATAGTCCTCCAGCGGTGAATCGGGCGGCGTGTACCTGCGGTCCGGCGCGAAGGGGAACCTGTCCGACGGGCCGAACACGTGGAAGTGCGCGTCGCAGGCGCCCGGCGGCGGCGTGAACGCCGGCGGGTCCGGATGGGGGTCCGGCCCCTCGCAGTCGGGGATGCCGGCGGGGACGCCGGTCGTCGTCATCCGGCGATCTCCCGCGCGAGGGCCACCGTCCGGTCCACTTCCGCGCCCGCCGCGCCCAGGTAGTTCCGGGGCTCCATCGCCCGCGCGAGCTCGTCCCCGTCGACGAGCCCGGCGACGTCCGGGATCGACGCGAGGACGGACGCCAGATCCGCCGCCTCGGCCTCCGCCCGCAGGCAGGCGTCGTGGACGAGGTCCTTCGCCCGCAGGCGACCGAGGCGCGGCGCCAGCGCCATCGCCGCGGCCTCGGCCATGACGGCCCCGCGGGAGGACTCGAGGTTGGCGCGCATCCGCGCCGCGTCCACGCGGAGGCCCGCCGCGACGTGGCGCGCGGCGGCGAGGGCCTCGCCCGCAAGGACGAAGATCTCCGGCGCGATCATGTTCTCGACGAACCCCTGCGGTCCCCGCTCGTGGTCGTGCCGGGCGGAGTCGAGCACGAGGGACACGTGGCTCGCGACGATCCGCGCGTTGGCGACGATCCGCCCCGAATACACCGGATTCCGTTTCTGCGGCAACGCGCTGCTGGCGTCCCGCCCGCCCGAGACGGGCTCGAACGCCTCGCCCACGTCGCTCGCGCCGAGAGCGGCCACGTCGTGTCCGATCTTGCCGAGGGTCGCCGTGACGAGGCCCATGAAACAGGCCGCCTCCGCCACCGTGTCCCGCGCCGTGTGCCAGACGGCGACCGCCTCGCCCAGCCCGAGACGCGCCAGCAGCCTCTCCCGCGCCTCCGCGCCGCGCCCGCCGAAGGACGCCAGGGTCCCCGCCGCGCCGCCGAACTGGCCCACGAGAACGCGCGGGCGAATCTCTTCCAGGCGCTCGACGTGGCGGCAGACCGGCGCCAGCCAGCGCGCGACCTTGGCGCCGAACGTGAACGGCAGGGCGTGCCCGCCGAAGGTACGCGCCGCCATCGGCGTGTCCCGGTGCCGCGCCGCCAGACCGGCGAGGTCCCGGGCCAGGCCCTTCAGATCTCCCTCGACGTGCGCGAAGGCGTCGCGGAACTGCATCGCGAGCGCCGTGTCCATGACGTCCTGCGTGGTGCTTCCCCAGTGGACGAACTGCCCCAGCTCGCCGCGGCAGGCCGCCGCGAGCTGGCGCGCCAGCGGCGCGATCGGATACCCGGTCCGCCGCGCGTCGGCGGCGAGCCTCTCCGTGTCGATGGTCCCGGGCGTGGCGACCCGCGCGATCTCCCGCGCCGCCTCCTCGGGTATCAGGCCGAGCTCGGCCTCGACCTCGGCGAGCGCCGCCTCGAAGGCCAGATACCGCTCGAGGCGCCCCGCCTCGGAGAAGATCTCCGCAAGGGGGCTGATCGGGGGAGCGTCCGGCATCGGCGCCGACTCGCGCTTCGGCTCTCGGCGGACGGCGGATCAGGCTTCGAAGAACGGCGTCTCCCGGGAGCCCCGCAACACCATGTCGAAGGTGTACGTCGTCGCGCCGCGCGGGCCCCTGGACGCCTTGCCCGTCAGCGCCCGCCGCGCCCTGTCGTCGGGAAGCGCGTTGAACATGAAGTCCCGGCGGTTCAGGCGCTCGCCCGGGAAGTACATCTGGGTGATCAGACGGTCGAGGATGCCGGCGGCGTACAGCGAGAAGTGGATGTGCCGGGGCCGCTTCCAGGAGTCGTAGCCGGGCACCGCATAGGCCGCCGGCTTGATCGTGTGGAACCGGTAGCGCCCGTCCTCGTCGGTGACGGTCCGGCCGACGCCGTTGAAGTTGGGGTCGAGCGGGATGTCGGACTGGTCCGCCGCGTGCCGGTAGCGGCCGGCCGCGTTGCACTGCCAGGCCTCGATCAGGCAGTCCCGGACCGGCCGCCCGTCCTCGTCCAGCACGCGCCCCGCGACGTCGATGACCTCGCCCCTGGCGCGCGGTTTGCCCCTGGCGATCCGCGTCATGTCGTTCTCGCCCGGCTCGACGAGGAACTCGTGCGGGTAGAACGGACCCAGCGTCTGCCACGGCGTGGCGTCCAGCTTCCCGAGGCGCCGGCTCGGCGTCCGCTTGTTCTGCACGGCGTAGCCCTCGATCCGCTCCAGCCGGCGTCCGGGCTTGACCGGTTCGGGCGCGCGCGCGGCGCGCGGTGTCGTCGCCGCCTTTGCCATCGTCAGCCCCGGTGCTCGGCCTCGATCTTCCTGATCCGCTCGATGATCCAGGCGTCGCGTTCCGGGCCGATGAACTTCTCGCTGCCCTCGATGACGACCTCGGTGATCCGGTCGCCGACCGCGCCGAGCAACGCCCAGTCCTCGTCCGCGTCCGGACGCTCCCTGACGTTGAGCACGGAGTCCTGGGACAGGATCTTCGTCGGCTCCGGCTCGCCGCCGTCTTCCGGTCGGGGCCACGCGGCGGGCGCGTTGCCCTCGACGATGTCGCGCAGCGCCCGGCGCATCATCATCACGCCGCCGTCCGTCGCGCCGGGATGCTCGATGTCGGGACGGGACACGCCGTACCAGACGCTCCCCTGGGCCTCCCAGTCGCCCGCCTCGCGCTGCTTCTCCTCGTAGGTCGGCTTCTCGACCTGGCCGCCCATGTCGATCAGGTTCCAGCCGTTCTCCGTCGGGTCGCCGCCGACGAAACGGTCGGCGCCGTGGGCGCGCCAGCCGAAGAAGATGGAGTTGCGGTCGTCCACGGGCACCATCCGGCGCAGGTAGAAGCCGGGCTGGTAGTACGTCGGCCGCGGCAGGTCCCACACCGACGGCACGTAGCTCTCGAACGGCATCCGGCAGTGGAGGATGCGCGCCCAGATCCAGTCCTCGTCCAGGCGCCGCACCGACATGTACATCATGCCGTCGCCGTCGCCGGTGAGCCGCCACTTGAGGTTGGGCAGGACGGCGAAGGCCCGGTGCTCGAAATGAAGCGCGTAGCGCTCGTGCAGGAACACGGAGTGCACCGGGTCCATGTTGTTCTCGTGGGAGTTCAGCCAGTTGTTCGCGTAGGGAATCGCGAACGGCGCGAACTCGACGCCGGGCATCTCGAAGAAGTCGAGGTTCGGCTTGCGCGGCCTCAGCTCCGGCGGTCCCATGTAGGCGTGCACCAGCCCATGCATCTCGAAGGCCGGATAGGCGCCGTGATAGAGGCTGTCCTTGAGCTTCGAGTCCGGCGGCTCGCCCGGGGTCTCGAGGACGGCGCCGTCGACGTCGAACAGCCAGCCGTGGTAGCAGCAGCGGATGCCGCGTTCGGAGACGATGCCGTACTCCAGCGACGTGCCCCGATGGCTGCAATGCCGATGCAGCACGCCGACCCGGCCGGACTTGTCGCGGAAGGCGACGAGGTCCTCGCTCAGGATGCGGACCGCCTTGGGCAGGTCCGTGAGGTCCCCGGACAGGCAGACGGGGATCCAGAACCGGCGGAAGTACTCGCCCATGGGCGTGCCCGGGCCGGTCTCGGTGATCAGGGGATCCGGCGGCGGGATGTCCCGCGTGTGGTATCCGTTGAACGCCAGCTTCTCGTAGTCCCGGCGCGAGGCGGAGATGTCGAGCTCCTGAACGGCCATCGTCGTCACTCCTCCCGTCTGTTCACCCCTCCCGTCCGTTGGGCGCGTGGAACGTTACCGGACGGAAGGCCGGAGGTAAACAGGCGTCTTCGCGCCGCGCCCGGCGGGTGGCGGGTCAGCCGCGCGCCCGCGGCCACGCCTTCCAGTCGCGGTCCTCGGCGCGCCGCTTGACCGCGAGGTTGAGCGCGAAGCACCCCTCGCGCATCTTCACGCCCCGCGCGCCGGCGACGAGGGACAGGAGGCCGCCGCCGTAGATCTGGACGTGGTGGAGGCGCACGGCCTCCGGCTCCGGCTCCGCCTCGATCCCGAACTCGGACCGGCAGCGATAGAGGCCCGGCGCCGCCATGCGCATCTGGAGGACGAGCGCCCGTTCGGGTTCCGCGCGCGCGACCCGGCCCCGCAGCTCGACGCGCCGCCCGAACGGCGGCTTCAACGTCAATCTCACGGGGGAGCCGTCGGCCACGGACCCCTCGGCGGAGGGAAACAGCGGGTTCCATTCGGCGTACCGGCCGAAATCCGACAGGACGTCCCAGACCCGGGCGGCGGACGCGCGGACGTAGATACGCGAGTCGAACCGTGGCATGGGCGGTCTACTGCCAGATCGCCCGGCGGGTGTCAAAACCGCCCCTTCGGCGGACCGCCGGCCGGGCTCGGCCCCGTGTTCGGGGTCGGCGCCGTTACCGCCGCCGCGCGAGGCCCGTCACGCCGCGGCGCGGCGCGCCACCGTCACGATGGCCTCGCGCAGGCCGTCGATCATCCCTTCCACGCGCGCCATGCGTTCGCGAAGCTCGGCCAGGCCGGTCTCGAAACGATCCATGCGCGCCTCGAGGCCGTCCATGCGTTCGCCCAGGCGCGCCTCGATACCGTCCATGCGTTCGATCAGGCGCGCCTCAAGCCGGTCCATGCGCCGGTTCATGTCGGCGCGCAGCCACGCGATCAAGCCGATCATCAGCGCCGCAAGCGCGGCGAAGCCGCCCAGATCATCGATCATGACACGCTCCCGCCGGGCCGCCCGCCGCCATCGGTCGCGCGCGCCCCGCCTCGTCCCGGCACCTTGCGCGAACCGCGCGGCGCGCGCAAGGGAGAATCGCCGGTTCGACGCAGTTCGACGATCGCCTCGCGATCGAACGGCCGGCATTGCCGCGCGCGCCCGGACGCGCCATGCTGCGGACGTCGCCGGAGGCGCCGGCGCCTCTCCAACCGCGGGGGCCGATCATGGACGCCGTCCTGCAAAGCTTCCTGGCGGGATCTCCCGTCCTGCTGCTGCATTTCTTCGTGACCGTCGCCATGCTGGCCGTCGGCGTGGCGGCCTACGTCCGCATCACCCCCCACAAGGACCTGGCGCTGGTGAAGGAGGGAAACGTGGCGGCGGCGGTCTCGCTGTCGGGCGCCGTTCTGGGCCTCGCCATTCCCCTCGCCATGTCGATGTCGGTAAGCGTGAACGTCGCCGACATCGCGATCTGGGGCCTGCTGACCCTCGTCATCCAGCTCGTCGTCTTCCGCCTGACCGACCTGATTCTGCGGGATCTGCCGGCGCGCATCGAGTCGGGCGAGGTGGCGGCGGCGCTGGTGCTCTCGGCCATCAAGCTCGCCGTCGCCGCGATCACGGCCGCCGCCGTCGCCGGTTGACCGCGGCCCGTCCCTCCCCCGGACCGCTCCGTGAACCGTTTCCTGGACCGGCTCGCCTATCTGGCCGCGGTCCTCGCGTTCCTCTACGCGGGCGCGTCCCACCTGCGGTTCCCCGGGGAGGAGGACGTGCGCTGGCCGCCACGTCTCGAAGCGTCGACGCTCACGATCGAGGTCCCGGAGAAGCAGCCGTCGACGGGCACGGCCTTCGCCATCGGCGGCGACTGGTGGCTGACGGCGCGCCACGTCGCCGACGGCTGCGACAGCGTCGGCCTCGTCACCGCGCCCCGGCGGGCCGCCAGGGTCCGGCGGGTGGTTCTCCATCCCGACGCCGACCTCGCCCTGTTGTCGGCGGACCTCTACCCGGAGCCCCTCCCCCTCGCCGCCGCATCCCCCCGGCGCGGACAGGACGGCTTCGCCATCGGCTATCCCCAGGGCGCGCCGGGGGACGTCCACGCCCGGTTCATGGGGCGCGCGCGTCTGCGGTCGGTGGGGCGCTACCGGACGGACGAGCCCATTCTCGCCTGGGCCGAGCGCCGCCGCGTCCCCGACCGCCTGCCCGCCCTCGGCGGGCTGTCGGGGGGGCCGATGATCGACGAGCGGGGCGCGGTGGTCGGCGTCGCGGTCGCGGCGTCCGAGCGCCGGGGCCGCGTGATGACGTCGGACCCGGCGTCGATCCGCTGGCTGCTGGCCGAGGCCGGCGTGGCGCCCGATCCCGACGCGCGGGCCGCCGCTCTCGCCGCCGGCGACTTCACGGGACGGGGCGACGAGCTCCGCCGGGACCTGCGCGTGGCCAAGGTCGTCTGCGACGTGCGCCCCCCCTCCCGCCGCCGCCGTCTGTGACCGCGGTCCCCCACCCCGACCCTCCCCCTGCAAGGGGGAAGCCATTCACACTCCTCCCCCCTGACAGGGGGGAGGTCGGGAGGGGGGTCCCCGCAACGCCGCGCGATCTTCGATCCCTGCCGATATGAGAAATGCCGGCTGAAGCGCCCTCAGGAAAGAACGCGCATCTTGAAGGGCCGGGTGATCGAGGTTCCAATGACCGCCTTTCGCCGCGATGCCGACGGAATGGCGCCGGTCGGGGTTGCTCGTGACGAGGGATGGTTCATCGCGACGGACCCGGCGAACGGCGCCCCGGCCCTTCCCCCCTCCCCGCGGCGCGCGCCGGCGGTGTGCTACAAGGGGCGGGGGAACGCGCGGGCCGACGGCGCGCCTACGCGCATCGGCAATGGAGAGGAGAGGAGCGCCGCCGCATGGCCGATTACCGTCTGATCACCTTCGACGCCTACACCGGCCTCGTCGACTTCCGCGCCACGCTGGCGCCCGTCATCGACCGGCTCCTGGCGCCGCCGGCCGGGGTCGCGGAGCCCTTCCTGGCCGACTGGCGGGCCGGCCAGCTCGGCGTCGCCGCGCTGTCGAACGCCCTCGGGCGCGGCCGCGTGAGCTTCCACGACTGCACCGCGCTCGCCCTCGACCACGCGGCCGCCAGACACGGCATCGCCGTCCCCGCCGACCGCCGGGACGAACTGATCGCCGCCTGGTATCCGCTCCGGCCGTGGCCGGAGGCCGCCGAGGTGCTGGGCGAGCTCAAGTCGCGGGGCCGCGAGCTGGCGATCCTGTCGAACGGCGACCGCGCCATGCTCGAAAGCATCGCCGGCGAGCTGTCCGTCGGGTTCGACCACGTCTTCTCGACGGAGGACTGCGGCGTCTACAAGCCCGCGCCGGAGGTCTACGACCTGCCGATCGAGGCGCTCGGCATCGGGCGCGGGGACTATCTGCACGTCGCCGGCAGCGCCAACGACGTGATCGGCGCGAAGTCGGCGGGCGTCGCCTGCTACTGGAACAACCGCGATGGCGACCGGACGCTGCTGCCCGAATTCTCCGCCGACGCCGAGGGACCGGACCTGCGCGGACTGCTGGACGTGGCCTGAGCACGGAAGACCGCCCTTTCGGCGAGACCTCCAACCGGGCGCATGATCGGTGATGGAATCGGTCAGCTCGACTGATGGGGCCGTTTCAGACGTTCGGCCATGTTGCCGTCGAGCTGAATATGACCCCATGTCGCCGAACGAATCTCGTTCCCGCCCAGCTTGAACCCTACATGCACGATCTGTTTGTTGAGCCGATCCTGTATCGTCCGGATCGCGGGAATATGGTCGGTGTCATTGGAAAGCAGCAGGGCGATGTCGTATGAGCCGTTGAGCGCGCCTTCGTAAAGAGCGGTCACGATGGATGCGTCGACACCCTTTTCGACCATGCGCTCGATGTCCCGACCGCAATGAGGGCAGCTGTCTTTTTTCACCTTCCGGTCCCTTACTTGAACTTGAAAGCCTGTCTGCTGGCCAAGGTAATGGAGATAACGCTTCAGACCTTCGTCCTTGCTGCTCTTTCGGGGATCGACGGAGGCATAGACGTGTATGCCTCGATAAGCGTACCTCTCGCCCGAGCCGATGGCGGAGGGTAGCTCGGAGCAAAGAACGTCCGGCGCCTTTTCCCACGCGATGCGTGGGGTAGGCGCGAGCCCTCGCATTTCCTAGTTCCAACGGATCTGGAAATTCCAGAAATCGACATACAGCTTCACGTTGCGCACGATGGCTCTCCCGTTTCAGGGGTATCGTCCGGATGCCCACCAAAAAGGAGGGCTCATGTGCGAGCCCTCCTGAGGTGATCGACGCCCACGCCACACAGGGCGGTGGGCGGGTGATATATGCCGAAGCCATCAAGGCGTTGTCGGCGGAGCGTATGTGACGTGGACTCATCGTGTCGACGATGAACCCACGCCGAGTCAAGTGAATTTTTCACGCCACCACGTGCCGCCACTCTCTCTCGGGCGACGCGCGATCGTTGCGGATGGCATCCCGGCCACTCCATCGCCAACCTCGTCCCACGCCGTGAGAACGCCTGAGCGCGCGGGGGAAGGAATCGACGTCCAGGCCTCCCGAAGCCAGCGGTTCCGCCGCCCGCCTCACTCCGCCGTCCGCCACGCGGGCCGCGACAGGATGTCCTCGACCAGCGGCGCGAAATGCGCCAGCGGACGGGTGTCGTAGTCGGGGTCGAACGCCGCCTGGTCCCAGTGCTCGCAGAAGTTGGCGCAGGAATCGAACCACCGGTGGCCGCGGTGCGCCTCGCGCGCGTTCCTGTCGCGACCGACGAGGTGGCCGTAGTAGTACTCCTGGAAGACGCCGTGCTGTTCGGTCACCCACGCCACCTCCTCGCGCACGTAGGGGCGCATGATCCCGACGGCGATCGCGGCGTGGTTGCGCGGCGCCAGGACGTCGCCGATGTCGTGAATGAGCGCCGCGAACACCATCTCGTCGTCGGCGTTGTCGCGCTCGGCCCGGGTCGCCGTCTGGAGGCAGTGCGTCAGCCGGCTGACCCGGTAGCCCCCGAGGGAGCCGTCGAGCAGGGCCATCGCCTCGAGGACGCGGCCCGCCTGGCCCCCGACCCACGCCTCCTCCAGGGCGCCGAGGAACTCGTACTCCTCCCGAACGCCGTCCTTCATGGCGCGAAACGCCACCTGTTCCATCGCTCCCCTCCGCTCCCCCCCGCCGAACGCGCCCCGGCGCGCGCCGACCGGGTTCAAAGGCCCTCGAACATCCCCGTGTAGGCGAACAGCGCCGGCGTCCCGCCGGTGTGGACGAAGACGACGTTCTCGCCCTCGCCGAACGCGCCCCGGCGGACGAGGCCGATCAGTCCCGCGAGGGCCTTGCCGCTGTAGACCGGATCGACGATCAGCGCCTCGCGTTCCGCCGCCAGCCGGATGGCCTCCATCAGGCGGTCGTCGGGAAGGCCGTAGCCGGGGCCGAGCCACGAATCGTCGACCTCGACGTCGCCCTCCCCGATCAGGTCCCGCCGGCCGAGGAGCCCGGCGGCGGCCCGCGCGCGGTCCAGGACCCGCTCGCGCTGGGCCTCGGCGCGGCGCCGGACGCAGACGCCGTACACCGGGATGCCGCTGCCCCGCGCGCGCAGGCCGGCGAGAATGCCGCCGTGGGTGGAGGCGCTGCCCGTCGGCGTCACGATCGCGTCGATCCCGAGGTCCCGCTCCCGCGCCTGTTCGAGGAGCTCGTCGACCATGTCGACGTAACCGAGGGCGCCCAGCGGCGGGTGCGCGGGCGCCAGCGGGATGACGTAGGGCCTGCCGCCCTCCGAACGGACGCGGGCGGCGATCTCGTGGAGGGCGGCGTCCGCGCCGTCCTCGTCCTCGCCCTCCGGATAGTCGTGCAGGCGGACGCCCATGAGCTTCAGCAGCAGCACGTTGCCCGACCGGTAATAGGCTTCATCGCGGCCGGGCGTCCGCCGCTCGTGCTGCACCTCGCAGTCGAGGCCGAGCCGGCGCGCCATGGCGGCGGTCACGCGCGCGTGGTTCGATTGCGTCGCGCCGGTGGTGATGACCGTGTCGGCGCCCTTCTCCACGACGTCCCCGAAGTAGTATTCGAGCTGCCGGACCTTGTTGCCGCCGAACGCGAGGCCGGTGAGGTCGTCCCGCTTGACGTACAGGCCGGGGCCGCCCAGCAGCCGCGTCAGGTTGGGCATGGCCTCGAGCGGCGTCGGCGTGTGGGCGAAGCGCGCGCGGGGGTAACGGCCGTGGGACAGGCCGACCTCGGCGGCCGCGGACGGCGCCCCGTCCGCGGACCGGAACGGGGAGGCGCGATTCGAGACATGCATCGGACGCTCCCGTGCGCTAGAGTGGCCCGGTCGACCGGCCGGCGCGCGCCGGCCGGTCGCGTATCGTGGCGCATTGTATCCGCATCCGCGAAGGGCGGCGAATGGCGACGGACATCGGGCGCGCGGAAGGCCGGCGCGTCGCGCGGGGGGCCTGTCCGCTCGACTGCCCCGACACGTGCAGCTGGGACGTGACGGTCGAGGACGGCCGCGCCGTCGGCCTGCGCGGCGCGCGCGACCACCCGTTCACCCGCGGCAACCTGTGCGTCAAGGTCAACCGCTACCTCGAGCACGCGCGGGCGCCGGACCGCCTGCTCCACCCGCTGCGGCGCGTCGGCCCGAAGGGCGCCGGCAAGTTCGAGCGCATCGGCTGGGACGAGGCCCTCGACGAGATCGCCGCGCGGCTGAAGGGCGTCATCGCGGCCCGCGGCGGCGAGGCCGTCTGGCCCTGCTGCGGCACCGGGCACATGGGCTTCCTCCAGGGCATGTGGGGAGCCGGCTTCCGCCTGTGGAACGCGCTCGGCGCGTCGCGGCACCGGGTCACCATCTGCGCCGTCTCCGGCGTCGCCGGCGCGTCGACCACCCTGGGCCAGAGCACCGGCATGGACCCGGAGGACCTGCCCCGCGCGAAGCTCGTCATCCTGTGGGGCTATAACCCGCTGTCCACCGGCAACCACGCCTGGCGCTTCATCTCCGAGGCGCGGCGGAACGGCGCCCACCTGGTCGCCATCGACCCCATCCGCACCCGGACCGCGGCGCGGGCCGACGAGCACGTCCCCATCCTGCCGGGGACGGACGCGGCGCTCGCCCTCGGGCTGCTCAACGTCGTCGTCGGCATGGGCGCCGAGGACGCGGACTACCTGGACCGGCATACGAACGGCTGGCCCGCGTTCCGCGAGCGCATCCTCGAGTACCCGCCGGAGCGGGTCTCGGAGATCTGCGGGATCCCCGTCGACACCGTCGCCGCGCTCGGCCGGCGCCTCGCGACGACGCGGCCCACCGCCATCCGGTCGTCCATGGGGATGCAGCGCCACGCCGGCGGCGGCATGGCCATCCGCGTCCTCAACGCCGTCCCGGCGGTGACCGGGGACTGGCGGCTGCCCGGCGGCGGCGCCATCTACTCGACCGGCGCGGCGTTCCCCGGCAACGTCGGCAAGCTCCGGCGCGGGGACCTCGCCCCCCAGGCGACGCGCGAGCTGACCACGACCCGCATGGGCGAGATCCTGCTCGAATTCGACGATCCCCCGGTCGACGCGCTGATCCTCTACGGCGCCAACCCGGCGGCGAGCTCGCCCCGGCAGGGGACGCTGCGGCGCGGCCTCGCGCGCGAGGACCTGTTCACGGTCGTCATCGACAACTTCCCCACCGACACCGTCGACTACGCCGACGTCGTGCTGCCCTCGACCATGCAGACGGAGCACGCCGACGTCCACAACGCCTACGGCCACATGTATCTGCAATGGAACGAACCCGCCGTCGAACCGCCGGGCGAGTGCCTGCCCCACACGGAGATCTTCCGCCGGCTCGCGCGGGCCATGGGCCTCGACGAACCCTGCCTCTACGACGGCGACGAGGACCTGGCGCGGGCCGTCCTCGATTCGGACCATCCGGCGCTCGCCGGCGTCACCCTGGAGAAACTCAAGGAGAAGGGCTGGATGCGCCTCGGCCTGCCGCAGCCCTACCTGCCCTTCGCCGACGGGTTCCCGACGCCGTCGGGGAAGCTGGAGTTCCACTCCGCGGAGGCCGCCGCCCTGGGCCTCGATCCCCTGCCCGGCTTCACGCCGCCCGCCGAGGTCACCGACGGGGACCTCGCCAAACGGTATCCCCTGGCCCTCGTCGCGCCGGCCTCGCACTACTTCCTCAACACCATCTTCGCCAACATGCCCGAGATGATGCGCCGCGCCGGCCCCCGGCGCGTGACGCTGAACCCGCAGGACGCCGCCGCGCGGAACCTCCGGGACGGCGACGCGGCGCGCGTCTTCAACGACCGCGGGTCGTTCGAGGCCGAGATCGCCGTCAGCGACGCCGCGCGGCCCGGCGTGGCCGCAGGCGTCAAGGGCTACTGGCCCAAGATCGTCGGCGCGCAGGCGAACCTCAACCTGACCGTGGACGAGCGTGATTCGGACATGGCCGGCGGCGCCGTGTTCCACGACAACCGGGTCGAGGTCGAACCGCTGCGCCGCGCCGGGACGTAGCCGGCGCACGACCGGTTCGATCGATCTCGTCAAGGTCCCTATGGCGGATCGGAAAGTCGACCCCCGTATCCTCGCCCTATGCGAGAAGGTGACGGCCAAGCGCCCGCGCACGGTGATAGACCATATGCTGAAGCACGGTCACGTCACCACCGAGGAGCTTCGGACTCTGTACGGATACGACCACCCGCCCCGGGCCGCCCGCGACGTGCGGGAGAACGGAGTGCCGCTCGAGACGTTTCGGATGACGAGTGAGCGGACGGGGCGACAAATCGGCGCATACCGTTTCGCTGACCCGGATGAAATCAGACGCGGGCGGATCGGGGGCCGCAAGGCGTTCTCCAAGGCGTTCCGTGATGCGCTGACGGCTCGGTACGACTCACGGGATGCGATCACCGGAGAACGGATGAACGCGCGGTATCTCCAGATCGATCATCGTGTGCCTTACGAAATCGCGGGGGAGGAAGCCCATGACGAGGCCAATATCGAGGAATACATGTTGCTGAACGCATCGAGCCAACGCGCGAAGTCCTGGTCATGCGAACAATGCAGTAACTGGCGGGAAGGCCGGGATGCGGCGGTATGCCGTTCCTGTTTCTGGGCTTCTCCCGAAAACTACACGCACGTCGCGGGGGAGCAAATCCGCCGCGTGGACGTAGAATGGCGCGGCGCCGAGGTAAAGGCGTTCGACAGGCTCCGCGCCCGGGCGGAGCGCGAGGACATTACCGTCGCGACACTGCTCAAAAGATTGTCAGGGAGCTAGGCCGGCCCGCCCGGCTCCCGAACGGATCATGCCCGTTGACCGGCCCCGCCAGACCGGGCGTCACGTACAGGCTCTCGACCGTCTCTTCGTTGCGCCCGGACAGGGTCGCCTGGGAGGAGGTCCCGGCGCGGAGCAGAAGACGGGTCAACCCGAGCGACTCGGGAAGCGGAGGTCCGTACTCCCGTCCGCCGGTCATGCCGTCATAGGACAATGCGAAGGGAATGCCCCGTCGCCTGAGCTCTTCGAGCCCGACGACCAGTTCCTCCCGCATGAGCTGCCGGTGATAACGCTTGTCCCGGCCGATGGAGATTCCGAGGTAGGGCGGGTCCATGTACACGAAATCCTCGGGACGGGCGTCCGCGGACGTTTCCCGCCAATCGCCCAGACGGAATTCGGTTCGCCCCCGGAGAATGGACGAGGCGCCCGCCATCGCCGACCGCATCTTGTCCGGGCGCATTCCGAGGCGGCGCTTGTCCACCGACTGCGTGAAACGCCCGTCACCGTTGAAGCGGACCGCGTTCTTGACGCAGCGACAGATGAGGTACAACAGATCGACCGGATCCCGTCTCTCGTTGTATCGGCTGCGAACCTCGTTGAAGAAGTCGCGGCCGCCCTCCCGTTGACCTTCCCATACTTCGCGATACCGATCCGCCGTCCGCGCGGGCTCCTCCACGATGGAGCGCAGGAGGACCACCATGGGCGCAAAACTGTCGGCCACGACGAAGCGCTCCGCGCGACGGTGATGCGCCGCGTAGATGGTCATGGCGGCCGAGCCCGCGAAAGGCTCGTAAAACGTCGCTATGCTCTCCGGCAGGTACCTGTCGATGACGGGGGCGAGCTTGCGCTTGCTGCCCTGGTACGGGATCGGGTGCGGCAATCTCGTCATACGCCATCCTCGGGCAACGTCACTCGATGCGGATCGGTATGTTCCATATTTGTTTATCCGGCCCCGCGATGCAACCCGGGACTGCGGACCATATGACCATGCCGCGGGGCTTCCTTCCCATGGCGGCGCGGCGCGGATGAGTCCGGGCGCCCGGCGGCCGGCGGCCGGCGGCGCCGTGTTCCACGACAACCGGGTCGAGGTCGAACCGCTGCGCCGCGCCGGAACGTAGCCGCCGGGACGCGCCCCCCCTCCCGCCCCCCTTCTTCTCCCTCTCCCCTTCTTCTCCCTCCCCCTTGCAGGGGGAGGGTCGGGGTGGGGGTCACCGGCGGCGGGGGAGAGGGGCGCGAGCGGCGTTGCGGAACCGCCATCCGGACCCCCCTCCCGACCTCCCCCCTGTCAGGGGGGAGGAGCGCAAACGGCGCGGTCCGTCCCCTTTCTTCTCCCTCCCCCCCCTCTTCTCCCTCCCCCTGGCAGGGGGAGGGTCGGGGTGGGGGTGGGGGTCACGGCGGCGGCGCGCGTCCATCCGGACCCCCCTCCCGACCTCCCCCCTGTCAGGGGGGAGGAGCGCAAACGGCGCGATCCGTCCCCTTTCTTCTCCTTCCCCCCTTCTTCTCCCTCTCCCTGGCAGGGGGAGGGTCGGGGTGGGGGTCGCGCCGGGGAGAAGGAGCGTCAACGGATCATGCCCGTGTTCTTGTTCGCACAACATCCGTATGACAGAGTGCCGGCTTGTCCAATCGGAGGGAACGTTCATGGCCATCGCCGAGAACAAGTCGGCGGGAATCGACGCCGCCGAGGACGCCTTGGCCGATCGGCGGACGTTCCGGCTCGACGAACGGCGGTGGCGAGCCTTCCAGGACGTCCTCGACCGCCCGGTCGCCGACAAGCCCCGCCTGGCCCGACTGCTCGCCGAGAAGAGCGTGCTGGAGTGACGCCGGGGCGCAAGGACCCGTCTCCGGTCGAGAAGCTCGACGCGGCGCGGACGAGTCCGGGAGCCCGGCGGCCGGCGGCGACCGGCCGGCGCGTCGCGCGGGGGGCCTGTCCGCTCGACTGCCCCGACACGTGCAGCTGGGACGTGACGGTCGAGGACGGCCACGCCGTCGGCCTGCGCGGCGCGCGCGACCACCCGTTCACCCGCGGCAACCTGTGCGTCAAGGTCAACCGCTACCTCGAGCACGCGCGGGCGCCCGACCGCCTGCTTCACCCGCTGCGGCGCGTCGGCCCGAAGGGCGCCGGCGCGTTCGAGCGCATCGGCTGGGACGAGGCTCTCGACGAGATCGCCGCGCGGCTGAAGAGCGTCATCGCGGCCCATGGCGGCGAGGCCGTCTGGCCCTGTTACGGCACGGGCCACCTCGGATACGTGCAGGGGATCAGGGGCGCGGGACAGCGGCTGTGGAACGCGCTCGGCGCCTCGCAGCACCTGATGACGATCTGCCAGGTCGCCGGCGAGGCCGGCGGCGCCATGACGCTGGGCCGGGGCGCGGGCATGGACCCGGAAGACCTGCGCCACGCGAAGCTCATCGTGTTGTGGGGCTTCAACCCGCTCACCACCGGCAACCACGCCTGGCGCTTCATCTCCGAGGCGCGGCGGAACGGCGCCCATCTGGTCGCCATCGACCCCATCCGCACCCGGACCGCGGCGCGGGCCGACGAGCACGTCCCCATCCTGCCGGGGACGGACGCGGCGCTCGCCCTCGGGCTGCTCAACGTCGTCGTCGGCATGGGCGCCGAGGACGCGGACTACCTCGCCCGGCACACGAACGGCTGGCCCGCGTTCCGCGAGCGCATCCTCGAGTACCCGCCGGAACGGGTCGCCGCGATCACGCGCGTTCCGGCCGAGACCGTCGCCGCGCTGGGGCGGCGGCTGGCGACGACGCGACCGGCCGCGATGCGCCTCTCCCAGGGGATGCAACGGCACGCGGGCGGCGGCATGGCGAGCCGCGCGATCCACACCATCCCGGCGGTGACGGGCGACTTCCGGCTCCCCGGCGGCGGAGTCCTCTACTCGACCAGCGCGGCGTTTCCGGCCAACCTCGCCGGGCTGCGACTGGGCGGCCTCGCCCCCCCGGCGACGCGCGCGCTGTCGTTCACGCGCATGGGCGAGACCCTGCTGGACCTCGACGACCCGCCGGTGAAGGCGCTGCTGATCTACGGCGCCAACCCGGCGGCGAGCTCGCCCCGGCAGGGGACGCTGCGGCGCGGCCTCGCGCGCGAGGACCTGTTCACGGTCGTCATCGACAACTTCCCCACCGACACCGTCGACTACGCCGATGTCGTGCTGCCCTCGACCATGCAGACGGAGCACGCCGACGTCCACAACGCCTACGGCCACATGTATCTGCAATGGAACGAACCCGCCGTCGAACCGCCGGGCGAGTGCCTGCCCCACACGGAGATCTTCCGGCGGCTCGCGCGGGCCATGGGCCTCGACGAACCCTGCCTCTACGACGGCGACGAGGACCTGGCGCGGGCCGTCCTCGATTCGGACCATCCGGCGCTCGCCGGCGTCACCCTGGAGAAACTCAAGGAGAAGGGCTGGATGCGCCTCGGCCTGCCGCAGCCCTACCTGCCCTTCGCCGACGGGTTCCCGACGCCGTCGGGGAAGCTGGAGTTCCACTCCGCAGAGGCCGCAGCCCTGGGCCTCGACCCCCTGCCCGGCTTCACGCCGCCCGCCGAGGTCGCCGACGGGGACCTCGCCAAACGGTATCCCCTGGCCCTCGTCGCGCCGGCCTCGCACTACTTCCTCAACACCATCTTCGCCAACATGCCCGAGATGATGCGCCGCGCCGGCCCCCGGCGCGTGACGCTGAACCCGCAGGACGCCGCCGCGCGGAACCTCCGGGACGGCGACGCGGCGCGCGTCTTCAACGACCGCGGGTCGTTCGAGGCCGAGATCGCCGTCAGCGACGCCGCGCGGCCCGGCGTGGCCGCAGGCGTCAAGGGCTACTGGCCCAAGATCGTCGGCGCGCAGGCGAACCTCAACCTGACCGTGGACGAGCGTGATTCGGACATGGCCGGCGGCGCCGTGTTCCACGACAACCGGGTCGAGGTCGAACCGCTGCGCCGCGCCGGAGCGTAGCCGCCGGAACGCGCCCGCCCCCCCTCCCGTCCCCTTCTTCTCCCTCTCCCTTGCAGGGGGAGGGTCGGGGTGGGGGTCACGGCGGCGGCGCGCGTCCATCCGGACCCCCCCATCCGGACCCCCCTCCCGACCTCCCCCCTGTCAGGGGGGAGGAGTGTGGGTGGTCAGGGGGGGAGAGGCATCAATGGTCAGGGGAAAGGGGCGTCGCCGGCCCCTCCCGCCCCCTCTCTTCTCCCTCCCCCTGGCAAGGGGAGGGCCGGGGTGGGGGTCACGCCAGGGGGGACAGGGACACAGGGCGAATTTTGACCTTGCGGCGTCGTTCGTGATATGGTAGAGGCGTAATCTTCACGGGGCCCTTCACGGGGCCCTTCACGGGGCCCTTCACGGGGCCCTTCACGGGGCCCTTCACGGGGCCCTTCACGGGGCCCTTCACGGGGCCCTTCACGGGGCCCTTCACGGGGCCCTTCACGGGGCCCTTCACGGGGCCCTTCACGGGGCCCTTCACGGGGCCCTTCACGGGGCCCTTCACGAATGAAGAGGGTTCCCGTTCGATGACGATCTCCAAGCTTGCGACGGCGTTGATTTGCGGCATGGCTCTGGCGCTGGGCGCCTGCACCGACACCAAGACGGTGAACGTCGGCGACCGGGCGGCCATCGAGGCGGCCGAGGCCGCGCAGGCCGCCGCCGAAACCGCGCTGGCGGACCTTCGCGGCTCGCTGGCGGCGGCTCAGGCGGCGCTGCGTTCGGCGGCCACCCCCGGCGAGCAGCGCACGGCGGCCCGCGCGGCGGTGACCAGCGCCCAGGAAGATCTGGCGGATGTCCGGCGGAACCTGGCGACGCAGCCCGAGGGCGGCGGGAAGCAGGAGGCCGACACGGCGCTGGAGGCGGTCGACGACGCCCTGGGGGCGGTCGCCGAGGCCCTGGGGGCGGCCAATGCGGCGTTCGGGTCGGGGGGGACCGTTTCCCTCGCCAGCATGCATACGTCGCTGGACCGGGCGCAGGCGGCGCTGGACGACGCCCAGACCAGGATAACCGCGGCGCTGGAAGCCAACCCCACCGACGCGATCAGAACCACGCTGTCACAGGCCCAGGGCGCGCTGACCACCGCCCAGGTCTCCCTGATGCCGCTGCTGCGCGAGGAACTGGAAACCGCCGAAGCGGACCTGGCGACCCGCGCCACGGAGCGGGACGAAGCCCGGACGCGGGCGAGCGAAGCCGAGAGCGACGCGGCGGCGCAACGGGCCAGGGCCGACGAGTACGACCCGCGCGTGTCCCTGACCCAAGCGCTCGAACCGCGAGAACCGAGGTTCGTGCCCAGGGGCGAGGCGGAAATCACGCGCACGCCGCGCGCCGACACCGGAGCGGCGGGCTGGGAGAAGCTGGACATCGCGACCGACGCCGTCGCCTTCGCCGCGGGCAAGAGGGTCGCCGCCGCGAGCGGCGGCCTCGCCGCGACCGACGAGCTGCCGCTGCGGGCGGTGACCCTGCGCGCGGCGGGGAGGCATCCTATCAGGATCCAGGGCGACGACGGCACGCCGGACGCGTATTCCAACACCGACGGCGTGGTGACGAGCTCGCTCCAGCTGTCCGCCGACGGCGCGACGCTGAAGTTCGGCGGCGAAGGCGTGGTCTATTACGACATGCAGAGAACCTTCGACTACTTCAGGAGCGCCGACGCCGCCACGCCCAACCACAACGATTGGTGGAGGTACGGCCCGGACGGGAAGCTGGGCGACGCGAGCGCGGCGCAGGGCGACACGATAACCGCCTCCCACGCCAGGGACCTGGGCCTGGAGGCGGCGACCGGGACGCTGACGGCGGATCAGGCGACCGCGCTCCAGGGCTACGCGACGGACAACTCCGGCGCCTGCTGGAGAGACCCTCTCTCCGATTGCGGCGACTGGGCCCACGACGACATCGCCGTCGCCTTCGGCGCGCCGTCGCAGTCGCCCCACGGCGAGCCGTCGTATTACTGGAAGGCGCAGGTTCCGCTGACCGAAGCCCAGCGCGGACAGCCCCTTCCGAGCACGATTCGAGGGGATGACGCCGACGGCCGGCCGGAGGAGCTCGGGACCTACGAACTGTGGCTGTCGAACCATGGCGGCCTCGACACGGGCGCGGACGCGGACGACGCCGGCGACGACTCGCACCGCTACCTCGAATACGCGGCCTACGGCCTGTTCATGGTGTTCGACAACGTGAAGGCCACGCCGACCTTCACCCGCCCGCAGGCGTTCGCCTTCGGCTACGACGCCTTCAGGGACGCGGACGGCATGAGGACGACGGACGTCTCGACGTCGATCGCCGCCACCTTCAAGGGCCGCACCATGGCGCGGGCGCTGCGCAACGGCGGGGACGAGACCTTCATCTCGTTGAACGGGGCGACGCCGCTCCGGGGCGACGTCACGCTCAACGCCTGCATCGGCGGCAACGGCTGCGCCGGCGACGGCATCCCCGCCACCGCCAACAGGATCAGCGGCATGATCTCCGGCCTCGAGGAACTCCGCCACGACGGGGTTTGGATCCCGTACAGGCGCGCTGCCGGAGGCATCCCGATGGAGGAGGGCGAGATCGCCGCCGACGGCAGCTTCGGGGGCCAGCTCGATCATCCGCGAACCGCCGATGGCACCCTGAATACGTGGGACTTCGACGCCGACATCCGGCCGGGTGAGACCCATCCTTCCAAGTACGGCGGCAATCTCTACGGCCCCCGGGACGGCCTGGAAGCGGCCGGCTGGTGGCACATGCAAGTCGATCACCGGGGCCGCGCGCTCCGCAGCTCGCTCATCGGCAGCTTCGGGGCCAGATGCGACGAAGGCTGCGAATAGGCCGCATTTCTCGTACTCCCTCTGGCGCCGCGACCCCCACCCCGACCCTCCCCCTGCAAGGGGGAGGGAGAAGAAAGAGAGGGACGGGAGGGGGGTCCGCCGCCCCGCAACACCGTTCGCGCTTCTCCCCCTGGCGCCGCGACCCCCACCCCGACCCTCCCCCTGCAAGGGGGAGGGAGAAAAAGGGACGAGAGGGAGAAGAAAGGGGCGCGCCGCCCGGCGGCGGGACGCGGTTATTTCACCGCCTTCGGTCTCGCGCGCTCGTCGGCGTCGCGGATCGCGCGGGTCAATCGGCCAACGGTCGTGGAGGGGTTGCCGTAGGGCGCGCGCTCCCTCTGACGGTGATGCAACTGCGCTTCGGCGCGTCTTTCGGCTTCCTCGACACGCTTCACCATATCGTCGCAATCGGGCGTCTTCGCGCCGTCTCTGTCGTATTCCGGCCGCAGGCGTTTGAGCTCCCTTTGAGCGTCATGGCGGTCGCAAGACGGGTCGTAGTCCCGTTCGTGCAGGATCAGCCACAGTTCGAAACAGGGGTCGGAGCGCGCGACGCCGACGCCGCGTCGCTCGCACAGCGCCACCGCCTCGGCGAATCGGGGATGCTCGTCGCGGTCGAACACCGCCCAGACTTGGTCGCCTTCCTCGAACGAGTCTTTTTTTCCGCGGCGGCGCTTGTGGGCTCCGGCTTCTTCGGCCGCTCTTTCGGCGATGGTCAGGGGGACGCCCGTCGCGGGGACGATCTCCATGGCGATCAGTGTGCTTGAACAGGCGTGTTTGATCGCGTCGAAATAAGCCGGTTCGGTATTCCGGCCCTCGCAGAACAGGACGAAGCGCCGCTTCGGCTCGCGGCGGGGGCCGTGACGCCCCAGGCCCGGTCCGGCGCGGCGGCCGGCTTTGGCTTTACCGCCGCGCGCCAAGAGCGGAAACCGGGTCGTCGAAAGGCGTCGCGCCGTAGCGGCCTTGCAGATATCCCCTCTCGACGTCGTCGCCCTTGCGGGTCCGGATATCGGTGAGCGGGTAGAGCCGCGTCGCGCCATCGGCGTCCTTCTCGGTGAACCAGAGCTGGTCGCGCCGCAGCGCGGGCGCGCGCATCAGGTTGGTGTCGTGCGTCGTCGCGACGAGCTGGGCGCCCTTCGGGTTGGTCCCGGGCGAACAGAAAAGCCGCAGCACCTCTTCGGCGGCCTGCGTGTGGAGACTGGCGTCGAGCTCGTCGACGAAGAGGGGCGTTCCCTCGTCCAGCGCCTGGAAGGCGAAGCCGAGCACGATCAGCAGACGCCGCGTGCCGGCGCTTTCCAGATCCAGATCGAAATAGACCGGCCCGCCGTCCCGGCCGCGGTGGGCGAGTTCGATGGCGATCCGCCAGCCGCCGCTCATGAACGCCTCGAGTTCGGCCGGCACATCTCCCCACTTTCTCATTGCCGCAAGGACGTCCCTCTGGAACGCTTCTTCGGTTTCGTCCGCATCCTCGGCTTCCTTTCGTCGATAATCGACGACCCCCGTGCCGATCCTCCCGAGGAAGTCGATCGTGCGAGGGTCCGGTTCCTCCTGGACCAGATGGAGGGATGCCGCCATGCCCGGAACGTCGATGGCGCGAACGCTGTGGATCGACCGGAAGTATCCGAACACCCTGGACAGCCGTTCGTGCCCGCTCTGGGCGGCCGCCGAAAGGTACAGGCTGTTGGGCCGGGTCAGGTCGGCGATGACGGCGTTGCGCCCCTTCAGCTCGCGCCCGAAGCGGAATTCGCCGCCTTCGCGCTCGAACAACGTCCGGCGGCGGGAGCCGGGGAAGTCGTACAGCCATTCGGATTCGAAGGCGTCGTCGGACGCCTCGAAGCCGTAGTGGTGGCGCACGCCGTCGATGACGAAATCGAGTTCGAAACGCGACGGCTCCCCGGCGCAAGCGGCGTCGAGCCGGAACGGCTGGCGCGGCACCCCGCCGCCGGGTTCGCCCCGGGTCTGGGAAAGCAGCACCATCTGCCGCATGCCCGCGATCGCCTCCACGAGGTTGCTCTTGCCGGAGGCGTTGGCGCCGTAGATCACGGCCGCCGGCGCCACCGCCCCCTTCGGCGCGGCGGCGCAGGGGATCAACCCCTCGTCCCGGTCCTTCAGGGACGACGCCGAGAACGACAGTTCCTGGAAGTCGCGGATCGAGAGAGAGTTGGAAACGCCGAAGCGCAGCAGCATGGAGGATTCTCCGCTTTCCCGGCAACCGACTGGCCATGAAACGACCTTCAGAGCGGGATTTTAACATATTGCCGCATGAAAGCGAGTCCTCGGCGCCGTGTCCGGTCCGCCCCCCTCCCGACTCCCTTCATTCTCCCTCCCCCTTGCAGGGGGAGGGTCGGGGTGGGGGTCGCGTCAGAAGAGAGGGGCGCGAGCGGCGTTGCGGAACCGCCATCCGGACCCCCCTCCCGACCTCCCCCCTGTCAGGGGGGAGGAGTGTGAATGGTCAGGGGGAGGGGAGCATGAATGGTCAGGGGGGGAGGGGCGTCGACAGCCCCTCCGCGTCGCCCCTCTTCTCCCTCCCCCTTGCAGGGGGAGGGTCGGGGTGGGGGTCGCGCCGGGGGGACAGGGGACAGGGCGAATTTTGACCTTGCGGCGTCGTTCGTGATATGGTAGAGGCGTAATCTTCACGGGGCCCTTCACGGGGCCCTTCACGGGGCCCTTCACGGGGCCCTTCACGGGGCCCTTCACGGGGCCCTTCACGGGGCCCTTCACGGGGCCCTTCACGGGGCCCTTCACGAATGAAGAGGGTTCCCGTTCGATGACGATCTCCAAGCTTACGGCGGCGTTGGTTTGCGGCATGGCTCTGGCGCTGGGCGCCTGCACCGAGACCAGGCGCGTCGGCGACCCGGAGGCTCTCGCGGCCGAGCAGCAGAAGACGGCCGCGGCCGAGGCCGCGCTGACCGATCTCCGCGCCTCGCTGGCGGCGGCCCAGGCGGCGCTGCGTGCGGCCAACACCGGCGAGCAGCGCACGGCGGCCCGCGCGGCGGTGAACGCCGCCCAGGAAGATCTGGCGCAGGTGCAGGACACCCTGGAGGAGCAGCCGCCGAGCGCCGCCAGGACGGCGGCCGACACGGCGCTGACGGCGGTCGGCGACGCCCTGGGGGCGGTCGCCGAGGCCCTGGGGGCGGCCAATGCGGCGTTCGGATCGGGGGGGACCGTTTCCTTCGCCAGCATGCACACGACGCTGGCCCGGGCGCAGGCGGCGCTGGACGTCGCCCAGACCCGGATAGCCGAGGCGCTGGCGGCCGACCCCACCGGCGCGATCGAAACCCTGCTGTCGCAGGCCCAGGGCGCGCTGACCACCGCCCAGGTCTCCCTGGTGCCGCTGCTGCGCGAGGAACTGGAAACCGCCGAAGCGGACCTGGCGGCCCGCACCAAGGAGCGGGACGACGCCCGGGCCGAGAGAGACGACGCCCTCGCCCGCCTGAACCTCCCCTTCGGCAAGGATCTGGCGATCGGCGGGCCCGAGGCATCGCGGGTCTCGCCGGCCGACGACGCCGCGGTCACCCTGACCCCGCGCCGCTCGGGCGTCGAATGGTCGGTCGCAAACGATTTCGTGGCGACCTCCCCCTCCTGGCGCGTCCGCACCCGCTACACCATCGAGGACTACGGGACCGCGAGCGCCGCCCGGCTCGACATTGCGCAGGACCCGGTTCCCTACCGCGCCGACGGCGGCATGGTGATCCCCGGCGCGTCCGGCGACCCGGCGACGAACGAGTTTCCCGGCCGCGGCGAGGTCTTCCGCGGGATAGGCTACGACCACAGGGAATTCCAGCTGCCCCGCCAGGGGTCCTACGGCCCCGCCTCCGACGGGACCGCCGTCAGAGACATCCCCCGCTTTCCCAGCGGCGCCGGACTGCGCGGCAACCTGAGGGGCCATGCGGTCTCCTCCTTCCAGTACCGCGAGGACGGCGGGCTGACCATGAAGTTCGGCGGCCTGCCGCCGGACCGGAAGCCCGACGACGCCCCCGAAGAGAGCAAGGGCAGCCTGATCTACGGCGATCTGGAAGCGCTCACCGCCACGGGCCGCTACGATTGCGGATCCGGCGACGAGGCCTGCGACGAGGCCGGCGCCCGGGACCTCACCGTCTCCTTCGGCGCCCCCTCCCGCGACCCGCTCGGCGACCCGGTCTATCACTGGGCCGTCGACGTCCCCGACCCCAGGCTGACCACCGCCGCCGGCGCCGCGGCCAGCCTGGACGACGCGGAGCGCGCCGACCCCGACGGCGTCATAGGCCGCTACCAGATGCTGTTGTCGAACCATGCCGGCGTGGACGACAAGGGCGCGGAGGCCGCCGGCGACGACGGCGAACGCTATCTCCGCTACGCCGCCTACGGCCTGTTCCAGTTCATCGACTACCAGACCACCAACGATCGTCCCGGCCGCTTGCAGACCGTCCATTACGGCTTCGACGCCTTCGGCGGCCACAACCCGCTTCCCGAGGCGACGGCGGACTCCATCGCCGCCACCTTGAAGGGGCGGACCATGGCCTGGCTGGCGACCGGCGAACGCGGCACGGTCGCCGGGCTGGATCGGATGCGCGCCAACATCACCCTCCACGCCTGCATCGGCGGCGGCGGTTGCCAGGAGAGCGCCTTCACCGCGCCCGCCGGCGCGGCCAAGCCCACGGAGGCCAACGAGCTCACCGGCGCCATCCACGACCTGGAAATCGAGCTGTCCGGCGGCGCCTGGGGCGCCGGCAACACCGCCGCCCACGAAAGCGGCCACTACGCCTTCAGCGGCGACATCCTGCTGGACGGCGACGTCGGGCCAAGCGGCGCCTTCGCGGGTACGCTGCGCCCGGACACCATGCCGTCCGACGGCCAGTGGACCGAGAGCGGCCGGACCGCTGGCCCGGACACCCACGGCTACACCATACGCCAGCAGGGTGAAGAGGCAGGGCGCACGCCGGCCACCCGCGGGATGGACAACCATTGGGCGCACGGCGCGTTCGAGGGGGCCTTCTACGGCCCCGCCGACGCCCTGGAGGCCGCCGGAACCTGGTGGCTGCCGGCCGTGGGGGCGGACGTGACCGGCAAGGGCGTCATCGGCATCGTCGGCAGCTTCGGGGCCAAGTGCGACGAAGGCTGCGATTAGGCCGCATTTCTCGTACTCCCCCGGCGCCGCGACCCCCACCCCTGCAAGGGGGAGACCCCATTCATACTCCTCCCCCATAACAGGGGGGAGGTCGGGAGGGGGGTGGACCGCGGTCCCGCGGCGGAGGCCGTTCGCTTCCCTCCCCCTGGCGCCGCGACCCCCACCCCGACCCTCCCCCTGCAAGGGGGAGGGAGAAGAAAGAGAGGGACGGGAGGGAGCCATTGGCGGCGCCCCTCTCCCTTGACCATTCGCGCTCTCTTCCCTCCTGACCACTGATACTCCTCCCCCCTGACAGGGGGGAGGTCGGGAGGGGGGTCCGCCGCCCCGCAACGCCGTTCGCGTTCCTCCCCCTGGCGCCGCGACCCCCACCCCGACCCTCCCCCTGCAAGGGGGAGGGAGAAGAAAGGGGGACGGAAGGGAGCCATTGACGCTCCCCCCCTTGACCATTCGCGCTCTCTTCCCTCCTGACCACTGATACTCCTCCCCCCTGACAGGGGGGAGGTCGGGAGGGGGGTCCGCCGCCCCGCAACGGAGAAGAAAGGGGCGGGTCGCGCCTACGCGGCCGCCCCGCGCGTCAGCAGGTCGGCGCAGCGCTCGCCCACCATGATCGACGGCGCGTTGGTGTTCGACGAGACCATGAACGGAAACACCGACGAATCCGCCACCCGCAGGCCGACGATGCCGTGCACCTTGAGCTCGTGGTCGACCACCGCGCCGGAGTCCGCGCCCATCCGGCACGTGCCGATCGGGTGCCAGCTCGTCTGCCCGGCCGAGCGCGCGTAGTCGATCAGTTCGTCGTCGGTCGCCGCCCCGGGGCCGGGCAGCGCCTCGCGGACGACGAGCTCGCGCAGCGCGGGCTGCGCGGCGATCTTCCGCGTGAGCTTCAACGCGGCGAGGCTCAGGGCCAGGTCCCGCTCGGTCGACAGGTAGTTGGCGCGGATCTCCGGCGCCGCCATGGGGTCGCCCGACGCGACGTGGACGGACCCCCGGGACTCGGGATGAAGGTTGAACGTGCCGATGGTGAAGCCCGGATGCGGGTCGACGCCCGACCCGCCGCTGATGGCGTAGCGGTCGGCGCCGCTCACGTGGGCGAGCTGCATCTTGAGCGTGGGCCTGGCGCCGCCCCCGGCCTCCGCGGTGATGGCGTGCACCGAGACCGACGGCGTGGCCAGCAGCCCCTTGCGCAGCAGCGCGTACAGCAGGCCGGCGCGCAATCCGCGCCAGCGGCTGTTGAGCAAGTCGTTGATCGTGATCGGCAGGGCGCAGTGATAGCTGATCCGCACCTGGAGGTGGTCCTGAAGGTTCTCGCCGACTCCGGGCAGGCTCGCCACCGGCCGGATCCCGGCCTTCCCGAGGACGGCCGGGTCGCCGATCCCCGACAGCTCCAGGAGCTGCGGCGACATGACGGGGCCGGCGCACAGGACGACTTCGGCGTCCGCCCTGGCCTCGCGGACCTCGCCGCCGGCGGTCCGGTAGCGCACGCCCGCCGCCCGGTTCCCCTCGATGACGATCCCGCCGACGCGGGCCTCCGTCGCCACGCGCAGGTTGGGCCGGCGGCGCGCCGGGCGCAGATAGGCGACGGCGGTGCTGCACCGCCGCCCGTTGCGGATCGACATCTGGAGATAGGAGACGCCCGGATACGCCGCGCCGTTGTAGTCGGGGTTCTCGGGGATGCCCTGCTGCACGCAGGCCCGGCGGAACGCCTCGCTCAACCGGTCCCGGTGGGGGACGTCGACGACGGTGACGGGGCCGCCCGACCCGCGGTAGGCGGGGTCGCCGCCGAGCCGGTCCTCGAGGCGCCTGAAGCAGGGAAGCACGTCGTCGTAGCCCCAGCCGGGACAACCCGAATCGCGCCAGCGGTCGTACTGCTCCGCGTCGCCGCGCACGAACACCATGCCGTTGACGCTGCTGGAACCGCCCAGGACCTTGCCGCGCGGCCAGTACATCCGCTGCCCCTTCAGCCCGGGCTCGGGCTCGGTCCAGAACGGCCAGACGTACCGGCTGCCGGTGATCAGCTTGCCGATGCCGAGGGGGATGCGCAGCCAGCGGTCCCTGTCCTCGCCTCCCGCCTCCAGCAGCAGCACCCGGCGCCGCCCGTCGGCGGTCAGGCGTTCGGCGAGCGCGGCCCCGGCCGACCCCGCCCCGACCACGACGTAGTCGAACCGGCCCTCCTCCGGCCGAACCCGCCCGGCGAACCCGTCACCGGCCATGGAACCGCGCGCCCATGCGGCGAACGAAACGGGGGCCGCGGCCTCCTGTCAAGACGCCGCGAAACGGCGGATTCCGGGGGGTTTTCCTCTCATCACAAAAAATTTACCGAAAAAGTCATTTTTCTCTTGCACACCATGCACACTTCGGTCATGATTTCGGAATAGCATCGCGGGACGTTCGCCCATTCGGCGAAACACGGTCCCGGAATATCCACGGCAAGCCTGCGTTTCGCGCGGCGTTGCGGGGGTCGATGGTCGCTCGGCGCTGCGGGGCGGCGGACCCCCCTCCCGACCTCCCCCCTGTCAGGGGGGAGGAGCATGAATGGGGCCTCCCCCTTTCTTCTCCCTCTCCCTTGCAGGGGGAGGGTCGGGGTGGGGGTCGCGGCGCCGGGGGGAGGGAAGCGCGAGCGGCGTTGCGGGGCGGCGGACCCCCCCTCCCGACCTCCCCCCTGTCAGGGGGGAGGAGTATGAATGGGGCCTCCCCCTTTCTTCTCCCTCTCCCTTGCAGGGGGAGGGTCGGGGTGGGGGTCGCGGCGCCGGGGGGAGGGAAGCGCGAGCGGCGTTGCGGGGCGGCGGACCCCCCTCCCGACCTCCCCCCTGTCAGGGGGGAGGAGCATGAATGGGGCCTCCCCCTGGCGGGGGGAGGGTCGGGGTGGGGGTCGCGGCGCCAGAGGGAGGAACCGCGTGACGGACGCGACGAGGACGGTCGACGAGCGGCTGGGGCGGATCGCCGTCCTGATGGCGGCCTCGGACGTCTACCGGACCCACACGATCGCCGATCTCGACCGCGTCGTCCTGCCCTGCCTGGCGCTCGGCCAGGCGTGGGTGGCGCCGGCGGCGTTCGGGACCTGGGCGTGGCTGGACGCAGAGGCGGAGGCCGGGTTCGTGGCGCGGACGCGCCGCCTGCGGCCCGGCGACATGCGGTCGGGGGACCGGCTGTGGGTGCTGAACTTCGCGGCGCCGTTCGGCGGCGTCCGGGCGCACGTCCGCGCCTTCAGGGATCATCTCGTGTCGCGCTACGGCGCCGGCGCGGCGCGGTGGACGCGCCTCGACGGCGCCCGCGCGGTGCGGCGCATCGGGAGGTTCTCGAATGAGACTTCGCAAGGACCCGCTTGACGCGGTCGACCGGGCGGCGCGCGGCTGCTTCGGCGACGACGGCGGAGACTCCGGCGGCGGGGGCGGCGGCGGCATCGACGGCCGGGGCGGTTTCGACCCCGGCCTCGACGCGCCCGGCGTCCAGAGCGCGCCGGCGGACGAACAGGGCTTGTCGGCCGGGGACGGCGGCCGCGGCGCGCCGTCGGCGGGGACGGCCGGCGGCGGCATCGACGGGCCGGCGGAGGCGCCGTTCAACTTCGGCCTGGTCGACGCGGTCGGCCTCGCCGTCACCGAACAACGCGCGGCGGCGGCGCGGGGGCGCGGCGAACTGGTCGGCGAACTGCTCGGCGCCATGGTCCCCGCGCCGTTCGCATCGAAGATCGGGGCCCGGATCGGCGGCGCCGTCGCGGAAAGCGGAGCGCGGGCGGCCGAGGCGGGCGAACGCGGCGGCGCGCGGACGGCGCGGGGCCCCGGCCCGGCGGCGAGCGGCCGGACCGGCGAGGCTCCCGGCCTTCCCGACGGCGCCGGCGACGGCGACAGTGACGGCGCCGGGAACGGGACGCGGGCGGCGCGGGCGGCGGACTCCGGGTCCGCGCGTCCGGCCGGGGCCGGAGAGACGGAGACCGCCCGCGCCGGGGAAGCAGCGACCGGGACCGGCCGCCGGGCCCGGCCGCGCGCGGCGGCGGCGGACCCCGTGCGGCTCCTGGCCGCCGGTTCCGGCGGCGACGACGATGACGGCGGCGATCGGGCGGCGGCGCGGCGCCGGCCGCGGTTCCTGACGACCGGCGGGCCGCTGGGCCTCACCGGCCGGCGGGCCGGCGTCCGCCGCCCGACCCTGTTCGGGGCCTGATCCGTGGCCGACGCGCGCGGCATCCTCGACCGCTGGTCGACGCTGAAGGCCCGCAGGGCCGCGTGGGAGGCGCACTGGCAGGACGTGTTCGACCACATCCTCCCGGCGCGCGCCCCGGTCGGACGCGCGGCGCGCATCGGCGGGAAACGCGCCGAGAAACGTTTCGACGCGACGGCGACGCGCTTCATGCGGCGGCTGGCCTCGACCCTGATGGGCCTGATGGCGAGCCCGGCGGACCGCTGGTTCGCGCTCCGCGCCGTCGGGATCGAGGGCATGGGGGAGGTCGAGGCGTGGCTCGACGGCTCGGCGGACCGGCTCTACGAGGCGCTTCACGAGTCCAACTTCTACGGCGAGATCCCGGAGACGCTGCTCGACCTGATCGGCGTCGGGACCGGCGGGCTGTTCGTCGACGAGCGCGAGATCCGTCGGCCGGGCTTCAACGGCTTCGTCTTCCGCAACCTCGCGGTCGGCGAATACGCCATCGACGAGGGACCGGACGGCGTCGTCGACACGGTGTTCCGCTCCGTGGAGTTCACGGCGCGGCAGGCGAGGATCCACTTCGGGGACGCGGACCTCGACGACGACATCGCGCGCGGCCTGGAGAAGGACGGGCCGGGCGCGGACGAGCGGAAGTGGGAGTTCGTGCACGCCGTCTACCGCCGCGACGACCCGTTGCTGAAGGAGACGCGGCGGGCCGGCGACAGGTCCATCTCGGGCGCCGACTGGGTCAGCGTCTACGTCGACGCCGAGCACGAGAAGATCGTCTCGAAGGGCGGCTTCCGGGACCGGCGCTACTTCACGCCCCGGTGGTCGAAGTCCGCGGGCGAGGTGTGGGGCCGGGGTCCGGCCATGGACGTCCTGCCGGACGTGAAGACGCTCAACACCATCGTCAGGTACGGCCTCGAGGGGCTGATCCTGTCGGTCTACCCGCCCTGGCTGTTCCCGGACGAATCGCTGATCGGGCGGCTGAGCCTCAAGCCCGGCGCGCGCAACGTCTACGATCCGGGCATCTCGGGCGAGGTCAGGGCGTTGCAGGGCCGCGGCGATCTCGGCGCGGCGCGGGCCAAGGAGAACGAGCTGCGCCAGGCGATCGCCCAGGGCTTCCTCGACGACGTGCTCGGCCTCCGCGAGGGCGGCGCGAACGTCACCGCGACCGAGGTGCTCGACCGGCGGGAACGGCGCCAGCAGCTCACCAGCCCGGCCGTGGCGCGCGCCGAGACGGAGCTGCTCGACCCGCTGATCGAGACCTGCTGGACGATGATGTTCCGGGCCGGCGCCTTCGGGCCGCCGCCCAGGGCGCTGCTGCGGGCCGAGAGCATCGAGATCGACTTCGTCTCGCCGCTGGCGCGGGCGCGGAAGATGGCGAGCGCCCGGTCGCTCCAGGACGCCTTCGCGCTGATCGGGCCGCTGGCGAGCTCGGTCCCCGGGATGCTCGATCACTACGACTTCGACCGGATCGCCCGCGACGTGCCCGGCGACGTCGGCGTCCCGCGCAAGTGGATGGTCGACGAGGAGGCGGTGGACGCCGCGCGGCGGCGGCGGGCGCTCGAACGGAGCGAGGGCGCCGCCGGATGAAGCTTGCGGGGCCGCGCGGCCCCCCCCTCCATCCCCCTCCGTTCTCCCTCTCCCTGGCAGGGGGAGGGTCGGGGTGGGGGTCGCGCCGGGGGAGGAGCGGGGACGCGAACGCCGCGGCCGGTTCGCCGGCGACGAGACGAAGGGAATCCCGAAGGAGGAAACGCCATGACGATGACGACGACGTCCAACGTCGACCGCTATGCGGCCGCGGAGGAACAGACCGTCTTCGCCTACACCTTCCGCGTCGACCGCCATTCCGACATGGAGGTGTCGGTCGACGGGGCGGCGCAGGGCGGCGGCTACACGGTCTCCAACGTCGGCCGCGACACCGGCGGCAACGTCGCGTTCGCGACCGCGCCCAGACGGACCGGAGAGGCCGCCAGGACGGTGACGCTCCGGCGCGTCCTGCCCCTCACCCAGAGCACGAGCCTGCCGAGGCAGGGGGCGCTCGACACCGGCGCCCTGGAGGCCGAGGCCGACCGCGCGGCGATGCGCGACCAGCAGCTCGACGAGGCCGTCCGGCGGACCTTCAAACTGCCGGTGGACTCGACGCTGACCGACGTGGGGCCGCCCGGCCTCGAAGGCAACGCGGGCAGGTTCCTCGGCGTCAACGCGACCGAGGACGGGGTCTTCTGGGGCGCGCCGACCGCCGGCGGCGCGCCGGTCGGCGCCTTCATGGAAACGCTGATGGACGACCCGGACGCGGCCGCCGCGCTCAGGACGCTGAGGGCCTTCCTCGCCGGCACGGCGGCGCGGACCGCCGCCTTCGCGGTGGCGACGGAGGAGCGGGGCGTCCTGTTCCTGTGCGACGCCGCGGGCGGCGGCTACGCGGCCGCGCTGCCCGCGGCGGCCTCGGCGGGGGACGGCTTCGCCGCGGGTTTCCTCAAGACCGACGGCGGCGGGGGCGCAGTCGCGATCACCCCCGCCGGCGGGGACGACGTCGACGGCCTGCCGGACCTGGAGCTCCGGCGCCGGGGCGCGGCGGCCGTGCTCGTCTCGGACGGGTCCCGCTGGCGCCTCGCGAGCCACGCCAACGTCGCCGTCGAACACAACGCCGTCGACAACGCGAGTTTCCTGGTCGACCAGTACGACCACGTTCCGGACGCCGGGCGCAACGCCTCGCGGATCGCGATCGACCGCTGGAGGTTCCAGAAATCGGGCGACGCGCGGGCCGCCTTCACCGTCTCCAGGGAGGCCGACGGCGGGATCGACGGCAAGAGCAACTGGCTGAAGGCGCTGTGCGCGACCGCCGACGCCGCGCCGGCGGCGGGGACGGCCCTCCAGCTCCGGCAGGGCGTCGCGGGGAACGACCTGCTGGCGTTCGCGCGTCCGCCGGACGGGACGTTCGCGGGCGGCGTGCTGTCGATGGACGTCATCTGCCACGCGAGCGCCTCCAGGCCGCCGCACACGGTCGCGCTCGGGCTGCGCGTCGCCGGGGGGACGCGGGAGTACGTCGGCGAGGCCGAGGTCGGCGCCGACGGCGCGTGGGAGCGCGCGCATATCGTCATCCCGGCGGACGCGGCGGCGACGCTCGCGCCGTCCGCGGACGCGGCCGCGTTCGTCTTCGTCGGCCTCCACGCGGGACCGGATCGGCGGGCGGCGGCCAATGCCTGGGGGACCTACGCCGGAGACGGCGCCGGCGGCGCGGCCGCCTCCCGGAACTGGGCGGGCGCCGCCGGCGACTACCTCGGCTTCACCAACGTCAAGCTCCAGCCGGGGCAGATCGCCACCCCCTACGTCCCGCGCAGTCACGCGGAGGAGCTGCGGACCTGCCAGCGCTACGCCTTCAAGTTCCGGGGCGGCTCCGGCGCCGCGGGCATATGCGCCGTCGGACAGGCCTACTCGTCCAGCGCGGCGCAATTCGTCCTCCCCCTGCCGACGGAACTGCGCGCGGCGGGCGGCGCCGTCACCGTCAGCGGCGCGTCGCACTTCGACGCGTGGCCGGCGACGCTGACCGACAAGTCCCGGTTCTCGAGCCTGGCGTCCTACGGGGCGGGAACCAACGGCATCCGGCTGAACGGCGGCGGCGCCTCCAGGAACAACCTGGCGGCCGGCGACGCCTGTCTCCTGACCACCGGCGCCGCGCGCGCCTACATCCACGTGGAGGCGGACATCTCATGACCTACGTCAAGGCCCAGTACATCGACCGCGCCCATTCCCGCGTCTGGGCGCTTCGCGGCAACGGAGAGCAGGTCAGCGCGTCTCCGGGCGCCGACGCCTGGAACGACGTCCACG
The DNA here is from genome assembly GCA_965242505.1 of Alphaproteobacteria bacterium. Taxonomy (GTDB): domain Bacteria; phylum Pseudomonadota; class Alphaproteobacteria; order UBA2966; family UBA2966; genus UBA2966. Next base: position 3,568,935 of record OZ251449.1, on the reverse strand, counting down.
CCCAGACGGGCCTGCGCGTCGGGACGTTCGACGACCCGACCGAACCGGGCGTCCGGGACGCCACGGACGCCCGCGGGGCGCCCGGGGAGGGGACGCGATGAAACCCAGCGAACGCGACAACCTCGGCGCCCACGTCGACCTGTGCGGCACCCGCTACGGCGAGATACGCGCCCGCCTGAAGCGCCTCGAGGCCTGGCTCGCGGCGATCACGCTGTTGCTGCTGATCGGCGAAGGCACGGCGACGGACGTGATCCGGCGCCTGATCGGGGCCTGATCCCATGCTGTACGCGCACCATTCGGAGGTCCCGCCCGCGGCGTGGCGGTGGCCGAACTTCGCGCCGGTCGAGATCGCCTCGCGCGGCGACGGCTCGCTGCTCCTCGTCGAGGAGGCGCTGGACGCGCTCCAGGCGGCGCGGTCGCGGCTGGGCCGGCCCCTGCGGATCAACAGCGCCTACCGCGACCCGGCGCACAACGCGCTGGTCGGCGGCGCGCCGCGATCGAAACACAAGGAGGGCCACGCCTTCGACGTGGCGCTGGCCGGCCACGACCGGGGGGCGCTGATCGCCGCCCTGCGCGCGGCCGGGTTCCGGGGCTTCGGGCTCCGCTATCGGACGTTCGTCCACGTGGACATGGGACGGGAAAGGAGTTGGTGAAATGCTCGATCTGATCGCAACGGTCGCGTCGGGGGGCGCGACGGGAATCCTCGGCTCCGTCGTCGGCGGGGCCTTCAGGTGGCTGGACCGCCGCGACGCGGCGCGGGAGGCCGAAGCCCTGCGGGCGCACGAGCTGGCGCTCCAGCGGCTCCACATCGAGACGCGCGGCGCCGAACTGGAGAGCGAGGAGCGGATCGCCCAGGCCGACGCCCGGGCCCGAGCGGACGAGGCCGCCGCCGCCGCACAGGTCGCCTCCTACCGCCACGACCGGGCGGCCGCGCCGGCGTCGCCGTGGGCCGCCGACGTGAAGGCCATGGTGCGCCCGGCGCTCACGTTCGCGCTCATCCTGCTCACGGCGGCGGTCTACTTCACACTGGCCGCGGACGACCTCGACCTCCGCGCCTACGTCGCGCACACGATCGTCTACACGACGAGCGCCGCGACGCTGTGGTGGTTCGGCGACCGCGCGCGGGAGCCGCGGAGGTGAGGACCCGTCCGGAGGAATGGACACGCGACCGCGGGCGGGCCGGCCGCGCGCCGTAACCCGAAGGCGTCGCCGCCGAGGCCGACGTCAGGCGCCTCAAGGACGGGATCGACAACAGGGCCGCATTTCTCGTACCGGCAGGGATCGAGGATCGCGCGGCGTCGCGGGACCGCGGTCCACCCCCCTCCCGACCTCCCCCCTGTTATGGGGGAGGAGTATCAATGGCTTCCCGTCCCCCTTCTTCTCCCTCTCCCTTGCAGGGGGAGGGTCGGGGTGGGGGTCGCGTCAGGGGGGAGGAGCATGAGTGGGCCCTACAATGCTCCCGTCACTGGACGAATCTTGCGGACAAGCAGGATCGCGATTGACCGGCCCGGCATCGCCGCCCATCATGCGCCCATGAGCATCATCGCCCTCGATGCGCTTTCCGCCGACCGCGACGCGCGGCCGGGGGGCGGTTCCGGGCGCTGAACTTCACAGGCCGCGCAGGAGCGCGGCCGCAACGCGGCGGGAAGACATGGGCAAACCGATGAATCTCCGCGTGGCGGCCGGTCTGGCGATCCTGCTGCTCGCGGGGTGCCTCACGATCGGCGGACCCGTCCGCGACGCCAACGCGCAAACGACACCCCTGCACGAGGCGGCGGCATCGGGCCACTCCTTTACCATCCAGGCTCTGCTCAAGGGCGGTGCGGACGTCAACACACGCGCCGATGACGGGTCTACGCCCCTGCACGCGGCGGCGGCGGTGGGCCAGATGGCATCCATCCAAGTTCTGCTCGCGGGCGGCGCGGCCGTCAACGCGAAGGCCGATGACGGGTCCACGCCCCTGCACCAAGCGGCGATGGCGATATGGAACAGGGCAGAGATCATTCCCACCCTGCTCGCGGGCGGCGCGAACGTCGACGCGCGGGACGAGGCCGGGGGTACGCCCCTGCATTATGCGGCCACGGGGAAGACGATCATCGACGCGCTGGAAGCGGCCGCCAAAGGCGACCGCGACGAAGGGTCGAGGGCGGTCGCCAGAGCAGCGGGCCTCGATACGCTGGGCGAGGCGGACCGGAACGCATTCTTGGCGAACCTCAAGGGCGCCGCCGCCGACCAGACCAGTGTGATTCAGGCCCTGCTTGCCAGCGGCGCGGACGTCAACGCGCGGAACGATGAAGAAGGGTCTACGCCCCTGCACGTTGCGGCATCATCGGGCGACGTTACGGCCATCCGCGCCTTGCTTGCGGGCGGCGCGGACGTCAACGCCAACGCTCACAAGAAGGGCGGAGCTACGCCCCTGCATGTCGCGGCGGCATCGGGCAAAGCGGCGGTCATTCCCGCCCTGCTCTCGGGCGGCGCGGACGTCAACGCGCGCGCCGAGGGCGGGGATACACCCCTGCACGCCGCGGCCATGAGGAAGCTGATCCTCGCCGCGCTGGAGGCGGACGCCAAAGGCGGTCGTGACAAACTGTTGAAGGCGTACTCCGAGATGGTCTCCGAAATAATAGAGAGCTTCGATACGCTGGACGAGGCCGATTGGGAGATAAATGTGGCGATCCTCAAGAGCGGCGACGACGACCGCGCCGATACGGTCCGCGCTCTGCTTGCCGGCGGCGCGAACGTCAACGCGCGGAACGACGGCAGAGGCACGCCCCTGCATAACGCGGCGCTGTCGGGCGATGCCGCGGCGGTCGAGGCGCTGCTGGACGCGGGGGGCGACCCGAACGCGGTCGCTTTCGGGTGCGGTCCGATGGACATGGCCCGGCGCCGCATGGAGAACACGGAGACGTCCATCGCGCCGTTCCGGGACTCCATCGAGGCGTTGCGGGCGGCCGGCGGGCGGCCGCAGAAGGGATGCAGGTTCTGAACTCCGGCCTCGCCGCGTATCATACCGGTGGCGAACCAAGGAGCATGATGCTACCCTGCATGATAAATGGCATAGAGTGTTCTTCGCAAAAGGGATACATGTTCCTTTCTGGGCTTACGTACCCGACAACAACGAAGGTTGTCGTTTTCACAACACGAGACAGGGGGGCTGACCGATGGCGACCGAGCAACAAGTAGAAAAAATCCGAGAGCACGTCGAGAAAATCATTGCGGAAAGCAAGGAGCTCAACGTCCGCATCAACCTTCCTTACGCCGTCAATATGAGAGACACTCCCTTCGATGTGAAAACCGTACTAAGAGATCTTAAGCGGCTTGATCTATTGCTGACACCACTCTTAACGTATCCGATTCGATTGTTATCGGATAGCATCGCCGATTCCATCATTACCATCCTGAACCCTCTATACCCCATAATGATCGGAATCAGAGAAACAGATGGAAGTAATGAATCCACCGTCGTAGAGATCACAGATGCAAAAAAGGATCTTGTCGCGCAACTGCATGATCGAACGGATGGCATCGTGGAGACTGTTGCACCGTGGGTGACTTATCTCGCCTATGTGCAAGGAGACGTACAGCAAAACATTCAACGAATCAACGAATCGGTCGAGACTGCCCGTACTACCGCCGAAGAAGGCAAACAAAAAGTTGATCGAATCATTCAGGAAGCCTCCGCCGTGGTCGCCGCAGCCTTCTTTGCTGAGGATTTCACGGACAAGGCGACCGCCTTGGAGAAGACGGCCCGCTGGTGGCTGGGAGTCACCGGGGTGCTCGTTGTGGTGACGAGTTCACTTGCCATTGTCTTCGCGCATGGCTGGTTGCTGCCGACAGAGGAGGACCTCACGCAACTGCTTCAGGTAGCGACGACGAAATTCCTCGTTCTTGGCCTGTTGTTCACCGCGACGGTGTGGTGCGGACGCATGTACAAGGCGACCAAGCATCAGGCCGCGGTGAACGAATTTCGGGCGAACGGGCTGAAGACCTTTCAGGAGTTCATCAAGGCGAGCGACGACGCCACCACGCGCAACGCCGTCCTGCTGGAGACGACCCGCGCCATCTTCGCGCACGCGCCGACCGGCCTGATCGACGCCAAGGCGGGCGATTCGGAAGGGAGCGTGCGCATCTTCGAGGTGGCCAAGGACACCGCGCGAAAGGCGACCCCCGCGGCGGACGACGCCGGTTGATCCGCGCCGGAGAGCCTCCGGCATTTCCCGTACCGGCGGAGGATTGATGATCGCGCGGCGTTGCGGGGCCGCGGACCCCCCTCCCGACCTCCCCCCCTGTCAGGGGGGAGGAGTGTGGGTGGTCAGGGGGAGGGTCGGGGTGGGGGTCACGCCAGGGGGGGAGCGCGAACGGACCCTGCGGCGCCCCGACCGAAGGCCGAACTTGACGGGCCGCGCGGGGGTCTGTAATGCCTCGCGACGCGCGCCGGAACCGCCCGGACCCGCCCCGGGGCGCAGAGGAGGGAAACATGCGCCGTATCGCCGCTCTGGCCGTCCTGATGGCGATGTCGCCGCTCGCCGCCCCTACCGCCGGGGAGGACATCGCGCCCGAAGCCTTCGCCTCGCGGGACCCGAACGTCCCCGAGACCATCCGCTATTCCGAGGCGGTCCGGGTGGGCGACATGCTGTACCTGTCCGGGGTCACCGGAACGCCGGTGGCGCGCGACGCCGACGACGAGGCCCTGACCGCCAACTTCGTCAGCATCTTCGAGGAGGTCGGGGCGCGGCTCGCGCGGGCGGGCGCGACCTTCGACCACGTGGTGACCGTCGAGACCTACCGCCTGGACTTTCTCAGGACCTTCCCGCTCTTCAACGAGGTGAAGAACCGGTACATCAAGGCGCCCTACCCGACCTGGACGGACATCGGCGTCAGCGAGCTGCCGCCCGGCGCCGTCGCCGAGCTGGTGGTCACGGCCTGGCTGGGCGGCCCGCGCCGGGAAGCCGAATAGCGCAGCCCGTCCTCCCGCGGAAGCGGGGCGAACCGCTTGGCCCGCATTTCTCGTACCGGCAGGGATCGAGGGCTGCGCGGCGTTGCGGGACCGCGACCCGCCCCCCTCCACCCCCCTACGTTCTCCCTCCCCCTTGGCAGGGGGAGGGTCGGGGTGGGGGTCGCGCCAGAGGAGAGGGGCGTCAATGGCGTTGCGGGACAGCGGACCCCCCTCCCGACCTCCCCCCTGTCAGGGGGGAGGAGTGTGGGTGGTCAGGGGGAGAAGCGCGAACGGACCCTGCGGCGTCCTTGTTTCTGGACGAGTCCTGCGGATAAGCGGGAAACTTTTTGAGCCAGCCGGTGACGTCGCCGCTCGGCGGGGACCAGTCCGGTCCCGTCACCGTCCGGATCGGTCGCCATCGGACAGCGTTACCTGTATGGAGACGCCACTCGGCGATCGAGCCCGATGGCGGGGCCGTCGAGGATCGATTCAAAGTAAAGCTCCGCGTCCTGGGACCGAAGGCAGTAACCGCCATAGGGCGAGTCGAGAATGCGGTGCACCATCTCCTGCCCCTCCAGCGACGCCTTGCGGCGCCGGCGCTCCTCGGCCGCTTCCTCGTACGTCTTGCAGTAGAAGTCGGTCAGCATGTCTGTCTTCTCCCCGAGAGCGCGAACCCCGTCAGCCGTTCCGGGCCCGTGGCTCCAAGACGATCAGTCCGTGTGAACTCTTACCATACATCACGTCGTGACCGTCGCAACACCATGCGGAGATTCGCGCGACCGGCGTCAAGCGACCGAAACCGCAACTCGGCCCCCGCCGCGCCGGCGGCGGGTCAGGCCGCCTTCTCGCCCCGGATGGTCGTGCGGTGCATGTGCCGGCGGTCGCGCTCGTAGTCGTAGTCGTCGAGGGCGTAGTGCATCAGGGTGCGGTTGTCCCAGAACACGACGTCGTTCGGCTTCCACTGGTGGCGGTAGACGAACCGGGGCCCCGAGGCGTGGCCGCCGAGGAAGTCGAGCAGCGCGGCGCTCTCCTCCGGCGTCATGCCGACGATGCCGGTGGTGAACCCGGGGCTGAGGAACAGCGACTTGCGCCCGGTCTCGGGATGGACGCGCACGAGGGGATGGACCACCGGCGGGGTCTTCTCCAACTGCTCCGGCGTCAGCGGCCTGTTGAGGCCGAGGCTCACCACGCGGCTCTGCACCTTGGCGAAATGGTGCTCCGCCTCCAGCCCTTCCAGGAACGACTTCATCGGCGCCGACAGGGCGTCGTAAGCCAACGCCAGGTTCGCGAACATGGTGTCGCCGCCGACCTCGGGAACCTCGACGGCCCGGAGCAGGGAGCCGAGCGACGGTTCCGCCATGTAGGAGAGGTCGGAATGCCAGTAGTGCCCGGCGCCGGCGCGGCCGACGCGCTTCCCGTCCTTCTTCAGGTTGGAGAGGATGTAGACCTCGGGCAGGCCGTCGAGCAGGGCGTCGTTCAGGACGTGATGCTCGAGCTCGCCGAAGCGCCGGCTGAACCGGACGTGGTCCTCGGGCGAGACGTCCTGGCCGCGGAACAGCAGCAGGCCATGGACGTTGAAGGCGTCACGCAACGCGGCGATCTCGGCGTCGGAGAAGTCCCGCGACAGGTCGACGCCGCCCACCGCCGCGCCCAGGGCCCGCGAGGCCCTGGCGATGGTCATCCCGGACCCGGCCTCGCGCGAACGGTCCGCGCCGACGGTTTCGCTTGCGGTTGACATCGATCGCTCCCTTCGGGCAAGTGACTTTCCACGACGGGACTATGCCTTCCCCGGCCGGGTTCTGGCAAACCCCGTAATTCCCCGGACGCGGCGCATGACGATATCGGACAAGGCCCTCCTCCACGTCCTCAGGCTGATCGAGGAGTCCGACAGCCTCGCCATCGAGGTCGAGGCGGGCGGCATGCGCCTCACGGCGCGGAAGGGCGCCGCCGCCGCGATCCCCCGGGCGGGCGCGGACGCGGAGCCGGACGCCGCCGCCGAAGCCGCGCCGCCGAAGCCGGCGCCCCCGGCGGCGGACGCCGCCGCGCCGACCGACCGACCGGCCGCCGATCCGGCCGAGGACGGCGTGGCCGTGCTGCGCGCGCCGATGAAGGGGACGTTCTACCGCGCCCCGGCCCCGGGAGAGCCGCCGTTCTGCGAAGCCGGCGACCGGGTCGGCGCGGACGACACCGTGTGCCTGGTCGAGATCATGAAGCTGTTCAACTCGATCCCGGCCGGCGTCGCGGGGACCGTCGAGAGGTTCTTCGTCGAGAACGCCGAACCCGTCGATCTCGGCCAGCCCATCGCGTCGATCCGCATCGACCGAGACCGCCTCCCCTCCGCGACATGCCCCGGCGCCTGACGATCTTCGACACCACCCTGCGCGACGGCCACCAGTGCCTGTGGGCGACGCGGATGCCGACGGCGATGATGCTGCCGATCGCCGAGACGTTCGACCGCGCGGGCTTCGGCGCCATCGAGCTGATGGGCAACGTGCACTTCGACGCCTGCGCGCGCTACCTGCGCGAGGACCCCTTCGAGCGGATGCGCGAGGTCAAGAAGCGGCTGGCCCGCACGCCGGTCCAGGGCTTCATCCGCAGCGCCTGCGTCCTCGGCTTCGACATCGAGCCCGCCGACGTCAACCGCCTGTGGGTCGACGTCCTGCTGCGCAACGGGACCGACCGCCTGGTCGCCTTCGACGGCCTCCACGACTTCGACAACACGGCGCCGCAGCTGAAACACGCCAGGGAGAACGGGGCGCGGACCGTCCACTGGCTGATCTTCAGCGACAGCCCCGTCCACACCGACGACATGTACGCCGCCAAGGCGCGGGAGATCATCGCGCGCGCCGACGTCGACGAGATCGTCATCCAGGACACCAGCGGCGTCCTCACGCCGGAGCGGGCGGCGACCCTGGTCCCGGCGCTCAGGGCCGCGGTCGGCGACCGGCCGCTGGGCCTGCACAGCCACTGCCTGGTCGGCCTGCCGCAACGGACCTACCTCGAGGCCGTCCGGCATGGCGTCGACGGACTGTACACGTGCGTCTCGCCGGTCGCCGACGGCAACGCGCCGCCCTCGGTCCAGACGACGGCGCGGAACCTGCGCCACGCGGGCCACGAGCTCGACGTCGACGACGCGGCGATCGACGCCATAAGCCGCCGGCTCGAGGCCGGGGCCGCGCTCCTCGGCAAGCCGGCGGGACGGCCCCGGGACTTCGACCTCGGCCAGTTCGACCACCAGATCCCGGGCGGCGTGATGTCGAACCTGATCGCCAACCTGGAGCAGGCCGGCATGGCCGACCGGCTGGCGGAAGTGCTCGAGGAGTCGGGCCGGGTGCGGGCCGAGCTGGGCTGGCCGATCATGGTCACGCCATTCTCCCAGCACGTCGCCGTGCAGGCGGCGCTCAACGTCATCCACGGCGACCGCTACGGCGTCGTCCCCGACGAGGTGAAGAAGTACGCGCTCGGGTACTTCGGCAAGCTGCCGGCCCCGGTCGATCCGGACGTCCTCGACCGCGTGGTCGAGCGGGGATCGAAGGCCATCGCCCCGGAGCCGCCGACGCCGGAACCGGCCGTGGAGCGGCTGCGCCGGCGCTATCCGGGACTCGACGACGAGGAGCGGATGCTGCGCCGTTCCTTCCCCGAGGACGTGATCGACGACCTGTACGCCCGTCCCGGCGGCGACCTGCCGCGGACGATGGCCCGGCCGTTCCTCGACCTGATCGACAGGTCGCGGGAAGGGAACGTCTCCGTCCCCGTCTCGGCCCGCGCGGCGGACGTCGACGTGACGCTCGCCCCCGCCGCGGGCGCCGGCGCGGCGGCCGGCGGGAGCGCCGCGTAGCCGTGGCGCGCGTCGTCCGCATCGTCGACACCACGCTGCGCGACGGGCATCAGTGCCTGTGGGCGACGCGGATGCCGACGGCGATGATGCTGCCGGCGGCGGACGCCTTCGACCGTTCCGGGTTCTGGGTCGTCGAGATGATCGGGGCGGTCCAGTTCGACGCCTGCATGAGGTTCATCGGCGAGAACCCGTGGACCCGCATCCGCGAGCTCCGCCGCCGCATCTCGCGGCCCTTCCAGACGATCATGCGCAGCAACTGCGCCCTCAACTTCGACCGCCAGCCGGTCGACGTCAACGAGCTGTGGGGCGAGCTGCTGGCGCGGAACGGCGTCGACCGGGTGTTCGCCTTCGACGGCCTCCACGACTTCGACAACACCGTCCCCCAGCTCCTGAGCGCCAAGGCCCACGGCGCCCGCATCGGGCACTGGCTGCTCTACAGCGCCAGCCCCGTCCACACCGACGAGATGTACGTCGCCAAGGCGCGCGAGATCATCGACCGCGCCGGAGTGGACGAACTGATCATCGAGGACGCGAGCGGCGTGCTGACCCCGGAACGGGCCGCCACCCTGGTCCCGGCGCTCAAGCGGGAGATCGGCGACATGCCGCTCGGCCTGCACATGCACGCGCTCGTCGGGCTGCCGCAGCGGACGTACCTGGAGGCCGTCCGCCACGGCGTCGACAACCTCTACTGCTGCGTCGCGCCGGTGGCCGACGGCAACGCGCCGCCGTCCGCGCGGACGACCGTCCGCAACCTCCGCCAGGCGGGCTACGACGTGGAGGTGAACGACGCGGCGGTGGAGGAGATCGAGCGCCACTTCGAGGAGCAGGCGTTCCTGCACGACAAGCCGACGGGCGAGCCGCGCGATTTCGACCTCGCGCACTTCGACCACCAGATACCCGGCGGCGTGCTCTCGAACCTGACCTCCCAGCTCCGGGAGATCGGGCTGGAGCACAAGCTCCCCCACGTCCTCGAGGAGTGCGGGCGGGTGCGGGAGGACCTGGGCTGGCCGATACAGGTGACGCCGTTCGCCCAGTTCCTGGTGGTGCAGGGAACGTTCAACGCCATCCACGACGAGCGCTACGCCGTGGTCCCGGACGAGGTGAAGAAGTACGCGCTCGGGTATTTCGGCAAGCACCTGGCGCCGATCGACCCGGACGTCATGGACCGCATCGTCGAGCGCGGCTCGAAGCGCATCCCCCTGGAGGCGCCCGAGCCGGAGCCCGCCGTGGACCGCCTGCGCGCCCGGTATCCGGGCATGTCGGACGAGGAGCGGTTCCTGCGCCATTCGTTCGCCGAGGAGATCTGCGAGGCGGCGCTGTCGGGCGACCCGGTGGCGCCGCTGCCGCCGATCCTCACGTCGTCGTTCGTCGGGATGCTCAAGGCCGCCCGCGACATGAAGCGCGGAACGCAGGTGTTCATCCGCCAGGGCGACGTCGAGATCGCCGTGGAGTCGCGCGCGGCGTAGGGGGCGGGGCGGGGTCCGTTCGCGCTCCTCACCCCTGGCGCGACCCCCACCCCGACCCTCCCCCTGCCAGGGGGAGGGAGAAGAAAGGGGGGGTGGATCGCGCGGTCCCGGCACGCCTTCAGCGCCCAAGCGACCGGGCGGTCGGCGCGCGGCGTCATCCGAACAGCCTTTCGAGCCATGCGAGGAAAGCCGAGCAGAGAGGTCCGTCGGTTTTCAGGTCTCCGCGCCCGATGGCCGATCCCATCAAGCCGGGCTCCTCTCTCGTGGCCAGCCAAGCATGGAGTTCGGCGCGGCTCATCTTGTTGGGCGAAAATTTCCTCGCTTCTCGCGGGATATCCTGAACGTATCCCCGGGCCAGAGGCCAGACGGGGTCGTCATCCGGGATCATCCCTTGCACGAAATCCTCGAGCTCGCCGGTCGACCGGTTGTCGGGCATCAGCCAGACGCCGACGCGCGGGGTACCGCCTACGATCGCACCATCGGGGGATAGGGCCTTGGGCGCTTTGATCTCCGCCTCCCGCAATCGACCCAAGACGGCGGCCCAGCGCGCGTCCCGGTCGTCGTTCGCGTCCGCGACGATACCGACGGCCGCGCGACCGGGGACCCTGATTTCGGGTTCGATGGCCCTGAGCAGCTTGTCGATATTGCCTTTGTCCCAGATGTCGAACGACACCGTCGACGGCGCTTGACCCAAAAGATGCCGGACGACATGCCTGTCGTCTTGCCCTTCAACGAGCAGAACCTTGGACGGTTGGTCCACGCTGCGTCCGCCTAACGGACCTCGATGTCCTGCTCGGCCGCGGTTTCGAGCGCCGATTCCGAGTACACGATAGCGCGGGTCCGCTCGTCCCACCGTTCCAGACGCGCTAGAACGCCCTCGCATTCCGGGGATTCGACAGCGGCGCGCGCGAACCCCCGCACGCAATCGAAGCTGTGCGTGGCGGCGAAAACCTGGACGTCGTTCTCTTCCGCCGTCCGCAGGACCATGCGCCAGAAGGCACCATGCACCGAATGATGGATGCCGTTCTCCGCCTCATCGATAACCAGAAACCCGTTCCGGCTGCCGGCGAGGGCAAGGGCGACCCCGAACAGGCGCGTCGCGCCGTCGCCGAGGCTCCGCAACGGAACGGGGCTGTCCCGATCCTGCAACTTGACGACGGCCCGCCGACCGTAAGTACGCCGTCCATCGTCCCCGATCATCGCCACCCGGTCCGCCTTGCCGTCGAGCACGAGGTTCAGGGCCTGGACCGCGCGATCCTCTTCATCCGTCAGGGCGACCTCATCCCAGAGCTTGGCCATCTCGTTGTTGCTCAGCAGGCCCGGACCCAGCGCTTGGCAGTTCAGTTCCGGCGGCGGTTCTTCCCGGTCGTCGGCAAATCGCCGGTAGTGAATATGGCGCGCCAAAGACCAAGGTATCGTTCGCTTGTAGTTCGCGAACGAGATTTCGACCGCCCACGGAAAAAGGTCTGGCGCGTCGTCGTAATCGTACAGTTTTTCCAGAAGATCTTTCAGTTCCTCATTCGGGGGCACTGCCTCGATCTTGAGACTCCCGGCACCCGAACCGTTCCTCGGTCCAATCTCGATGCGGGAATTGGGCGCAATGTCGCGGCCGTGGAACAGCGCCGCGGGATCGGGCGCGAGCGTTCTCCCGCCATCCTCGTAGATGACAGGAGCGGATTCCTCATAGCTTCTCAATAACTCGAACAGCACATGCTCCCGGCCCCGCGCCGCATAGACCCGAACCGCCTCGAGCACGGACGTCTTGCCGGCTCCGTTCTTCCCGGCGAGCAGAGTGACGCGGCCCAGGCGCGGGACGTCGAGTTCCCCGATCCCACGGAAGCCCCGGATCGACAGGCTGGGGAGATGCAGGCGACCGTTCGGCTCCTCGGTCATGGCGGCGCTACCTTCCTCGGGAGGTCATCGGACGCGGCCTTACCATGACCAGACCATGACCGGCGCGCAACCGTCCGGTCCGTACCCCGTCATGTCCGAAGCCTCCGATCGCCGCCGGGCGGAACGGCGCCCCGCCGCCGGACGGGGCGCCGATACCCGAAACGCGCCCGGATCAGGAGCCCGCGCTCACCTTGCGGTTCCACTTCTCCGTGTAGGACGTGCGGTCGACCTTCGAGAAATCGATCGAGTACATGTTCGCGACCTCGTCGGGCTTCAGCCGCATGAAGTCCATGCCGGGCTCCGAGGCGTAGTCGGCGAGGACGTCTTCCCGCGAGGACAGCAGCCAGCCCTTCATGACGCCGCGCTGGTGCTGCTCGCCGATGAACCGGTTGACGATCCAGTCGCGGGCCGCGTCGTTCTTGCCGCCCTTGATCTTGACCAGCCATCCCTGCTTGAGCACGCCGAAGACGCCGGGCTTGACCTCGACATGCGTCGCCCACAACGGCGCCGCGCCCAGAAGACGGCCCATGGTGTGGACGCCGGCGCAGGCGGCCCAGACGTCCCCGCTCTTGAGCAGGGTGCGGAGAGCCGAGTTCGACTTCCAGAAGGCCTTGACCTCGAGGCCGGCGATCAGGTCGAGCGCCGGGTCGATGTTGGATTCGTCGCCGCCGCCCTCCAGGGCCATGCCGACGAGGCACGGCATCACGCCGCCGCCGGCGATGTCGGGCACCGATATCTTGCCCTGGAGCTTGGGATGCTTCAGGTCCGCGTACTGCCTCGGCGCCGGAATGCCGTGCTCCTCGAACTTCTCGGTGTTGTAGATGATGGCCGACTGGGTGGTCCACGTCTTCACCCAGTGCTTCGACCGGTCCCGTTCGGCCAGCGCCGAGGCGTTGGGAACCCTGCCGTAGTCGATCTCGTCGAGGTAACCCTTCGCCAGCAGCGGCGGCAGGAAGTCGTCCGTCGTCTCCATCAGGTCGAACGGCGGCTCGGCGCCGCGCGACGCCACCAGCTTGCCGAAGTTGGGGCTCGGCGACCCGGCGACGTAGACCATCTTGCCGCCTTCCGCGGCGAAGGCCTCCCCGACCGTCGACTCGATCAGGTTGCGCCACTTGCCGCCGAAGCTCGCGACGCGGACCTCGACGCCGTCGAACATGCCGGCGAAGGCCGGCCCCGCGCCGGCGGCCGCCAGGCCCGCGGCGACGAGGCCGGCGGCCGACAACCGGATTGCTGTCCTGGAATTCATGCTGTTCCTCCCTGTGATGCCTGTCCGACCGAACGCCGGACGCCATGAGCCGGACGCCGACGATTCCCGAACGCCGGGACTCTAGCCCGCATTTCCCCCGTTGGCCACGACCTGCGCGGTGCGGCGTTCACCTCGTGCGGACGAAGACGTCGAGGCCGCTGAACCGCTGAATGACGAGCAGCACGATCAGGGAAAGGACGACGACGACGGTCGACGCGGCGAGCACCGTCGTGTCGAACTCCTGCTCGAGCGCGAGAAAAACCTCGACCGGGAAGGTCGACGTCCCCGGCCGGGACAGGAATATGGCGATGGGAACGTCGCCGAACGACACCATGAACGCATACAGGCCGCCGGCGAAGACGCCGGGGGCGATCAACGGCAGGGTGATCCGCCGGAAGGTCGTCCACCGGCCGGCCCCGAGCGTCTGCGCGGCCTCCTCCAGCGTCGGCTGGAAGCGCTGGAGCACCGGCGCGACGGCCCCGACGACGAACGGCGTCGCCGCGAAGACGTGGGCGATGGCGAGTCCGACGAACGTCCCGTTGGCGTACCACCCGGTCGCGGCGCCGATGGCGTAGTAGGCCTGGAGGAAGGCGAGGCCCATGACCACGCCCGGAATCTGCAAGGGCACGCGGAACAGCGTCATGATCGCGGACTTGCCCGCGATGTCGCTGCGCACGAGGCCCAGCGCCGCCGGGATGCCGATCGCCGAGGCGCCGAGCGCCGCCGCGAGCCCGACCGTGACGCTCAGGTAGATGCCGTCGACGATGTAGTCGGGGATGTTGAGATAGGCGTCGAAGGTGAAACGCTCCGGCGGGAACACCACGTAGGCCCGCTCCCCGTAGTCGAACGAGGAGGACACGACGATGACGATCGGCGCGAACAGGAAGACGTAGACCGCGGCGAGGACCAGCGACCGCGAGCCGGTCGAGACCAGCCGGGCGCGCGCGTAGGAGCTCCACATCGCGCGTCCTCCCGCCTCAGACCGTGATCGCCTGGCCGCGGCGGAACCGCTTCACCAGCGCCACCGAGAACAGGTTGATGAGCACCACGGCGCCGAGCAGGACGACGGCCAGCGCCGCCCCCATGCCGTAGTTCGTGTTCACGATGACGCTCTGCTGCACGATGACCGGCAGGGTCAGGATCTTGCCGGCGCCGATGAGCGCCGTCGACGCGAAGCCGCCGATGCTGATGTTGAAGACCATCAGCGAGCAGACGACGATTCCCGGAGTCGTCAGGGGCAGGATGATCCGCCGGTAGACGTCGAACCGTCCCGCGCCGTGAATCTGGGCCGCCTCCTCGAGACTCCGGGGAATGGTCAGGACGATGCTGTAGATCAGCAGCACCGCGAAGCCGAGCGAGTAGTACATGAGCCCGACGACGACCCCGGCGTAGGTGCCGAGGATGGTGAACGTCTCCTCGATCAGGCCGAGCGCCAGGAACACGCGGTTGACGATCCCGTCGGGGCTGAACAGCACGATGAGCCCCAGGACCTTGATGGCGATGGTCACGAACTGGGCGACCACCACCAGGGCCAGGAACAGCATCGCCCAGCGGGACGTCATGCGCGCGATGATGTAGGCGACGGGCGCCGCGCAGACCATGGTGAGGACGGTGGCCGCGGCCGAGATGTTGATCGAGAGCAGCAGGACGTTCAGGTAGTAGGGATCGGAGAAGGCCCGGAGGTAGTTGACGAGCTCGTAGGTCGTCGAGAGGTCGCCGTAGCCCAGGTCCCTGTGGAAGCTGCCCTTGATGAAGACGAACTGCGACGCGACCAGCAGCGCCGCCGTGAGCGCGAGCGGCGGAAGCAGGATCAGCTCCCATCTGGCCTTGATGCCGCTCATCCGCTCATCCGTCCGTCCGTCCGCCGCCGGGATCAGCCCACGCGGCGTTCCCGGCCCGCCCAGAACCGCTCGCGGACGTCCTTCTTCAGGACCTTGCCGACCGCGCTCCGCGGGAGCTCGTCCCAGAACTCCACGGTCTTCGGCGCCTTCACGCCGCCCAGCCTGTCCCGGCACAGCGAGACGACCTCGGCCGCGGAGACGCGCCGCCCCGGCTTGAGCTCGACGACCGCCTTGACGGCCTCGCCCCACTTCTCGTCCGGAACCCCGATCACCGCGCAGTCGCGGACCTCCGGAAGCGTCAGGATCACGTTCTCGATCTCGCTCGGCCAGACGTTGAACCCGCCGGAGACGATCATGTCCCGCTTGCGGTCGACGATGTAGACGTACCCGTCCCCGTCCTTGTAGCCGATGTCGTTCGTGTGGTGCCAACCGTGGGCGGAGACCTCCGCGGTCGCGTCCGGGCGCTCGTGGTAGCCGTCCATGACGATCCCGCCGCGCGTCACGATCTCGCCGACCTCGCCGGCCTTCAGGATGCCGCCGTCGTCGTCCATGATCTCGACCGCCGTAAAGAGGCTCGGCCGGCCGGCGCTGCGCAGGCGATGCGCCCTGGCGGGGTCGCGGCAGGCTTCCGCATGGTCCCGCTTCGAGAAATAGGTGCTGATGAAGGGCGATTCCGTCTGCCCGTAGGACTGCGACATGACGGGTCCGAAGACCTCGACGGCCTCCCTGAGCTTGTCCGGAGACATCGGCGACGCGGCGTAATGGAAATACCTGAGGCTCGAGTAATCGCAGTCGCGCGCGCCGGGGTGGGCGAGCCACGTGTAGATCGCGGTGGGCGGCAGGAACACCGTCGTCACCCGGCGCCTCTCGATCGCCGCCATCATGGCCTCGGGATCGGGCCGCTCGACGACGACGATCGTCGCGCCGTGCGGCAGCAGCATCAACGACATCGCCCCCGCCACGTGCGTCATCGGCGCCGCCGCGAGATAGACGGGCGGTTCCTCGTAAGGCATGGCCGCCGAGGCGTTGGCGAGCATGAAGGCGAAGTTGAGATGGGTGAGCGGAACGCCCTTGGGAACGCCCGTGGTGCCCCCGGTGTACCGGATGGCCGCGTAGTCCCGCGGACCGCACGGGACGTGGGGCGCGCGGTCGCCGCGGCCGGCGATCCAGTCGTCGAGCGACGGCGCGTCGGCCCCCCGGCCGTCCACGCGGACGAACGCGCGGATGCCGGGCGCGCGATCCCGGATCCCGGACACCCGCTCCTCGAACGCGCCGTGATAGAAGAGGAGCTCGCAACCGCTGTCGCGGAGGATATGAACGTTCTCCTCCAGCGCGCCGCGCGCGTTGATCGGCACCCACGCCGCGCCCGCCCGCAGTATCCCCAGCACGCAGACGAACGCCATGGCGTCGTTCGGGCTGTAGACGGCGGCCCGATGGCCCCTGGCGATCCCTTCGGCGATGAGGGCGTTGCCGATCCTGTGCGTGAGCCTCTGGACCTCGCCGAACGCGAGGCTCCGGTCGTCCTGGACGAGGCAGTCCCGCTCCGGGTCCAGCGAGACGCCGCGGTCGAAATAGTCGATCACCCTGAGCGCCATCGGATCCCACCGATCAGTGGCCGGCGTCCTGTTCCGCGCGTCCGCCGTGACCCGTCTCTCCCCGCCGCGCCGCGGCGGCCTCGATGACGACGTCGACGTCGACCTCTCCCGCCAGTTCGAACACGAGCGTCAGGGGAAAGGTCATGCCCTTCACCAGCGGCGTCCGGAGCCCCATCAGCATGACGTGCGGGCCGCCGGGCGCGAGCTCGACCGTTCCGCCGGCCGGAATCTCGATGGCCTCGACGCGGCGCATCCTGATCACGTCTCCTTCCGTCTCGTGGGCGTGCAGCTCCGCGCGGTCCGCGACGTAGGTCGACGCGCCGATCAGGCGCTCGGTCCGGGACCCGGAGTTGCGCATCGCGAGATAGGCCGCGCCGTTCCGCGCCTTCACCGACAGCGAGGCCCGCGCCCACGGGTGGGCGATCGCGACGTCGCCGGCCGCGGCCTCGTGTCCCGACGCGGCGGGAACCCATGCCGAACAGACGGCCAGTATCGGGACGGCCAGAAGAAAGTCGCGGGTCACGTCGGTCTCGAAAGGCTGGCGGCGGCGAACGGGATTATCCCGACGGAAGCCCGCGATGTCCACGACGGTCATGACAGTCGGCGCCGTCCCCGATATGATGCCGTCGGAAACCGGCGCGCCCGGACGGGCGAGGCCGAAGGCAATCGAAAGGGACGGACATGGCGCAGGCGTTCTCGATGATCCCGCTGCCCCCCGACCGCAGCGCGGAGAAACCCCGCGCCCGGGGCCGGACGATGATGATGGACTGGGGCATCCCCATTCGCGAGCAGGAAGACCTCCTGAGCCTGATCGCGCCCTACGCGGACATCGCCAAGTTCGTCGTCGGTACGGCCCGCCTCTACGAAGAGGACTACCTGCGGCGCAAGATCTCGATCTACGAGGATCACGGGGTGGAGCCCTTTCTCGGCGGCCAGTTCCTCGAGTCCGTGTTCGCCGCCCAGGGCATCGAAGGGGTGAAGCCCTACTGCGAGGAGGCGAAACGCCTCGGCATCGGCGCCATCGAGGTGTCCGACAACGTGGTGCCGCTGTCGAGCCGGGACCGCCGCGAGATCACGGAGATCGCCGTCGACCGCGGGCTGCACGTCCATGGAGAGGTCGGGTCGAAGCACGACGTGACGACCGCCGAGACCCTGATCGAGCAGGCCAACGAGTTCTTCGACGCGGGCGCGGACGTCGTCCTCGTCGAGGCCGCCGAACTGGTCGAGGACGGAGAGCCCAACAAGCCGCTGATCGGCGATCTGGCCAGCGGGCTGGACGTCGGCAAGGTGTTCTTCGAGCTCCCCGGCGCGTGGATCAAGGGCACCACGACGACCGAGGTGATCTTCCTCAAGAAGTTCCTGATCGACGAATTCGGGCCGGACGTGAACATCGCCAACGTGCTGCCGGGCAACGTGTTCGAGACCGAAGCGTTGCGCGCGCATCTCAGCTTCGCCGGCCCCCGGCAGGTGAACCGCGCGGCCGAGTAGACGGCCCCTCCCGTCCTCCGTCCCGCCCCCCCTCTTCTCCCTCTCCCTGGCAGGGGGAGGGTCGGGGTGGGGGTCGCGGTGGCGGCGCGGTGGCGGCGCGTGAAATGCGGACTACGTCTGGAGGACCGCCCCGCTCTCCTTCAGCGCCGCGATCTCCGGTCCATCGAAACCCCAGTCGCGCAGGACCTCCTCGCTGTGCTCGCCCCGCGCGGGCGGCGGGCCGCCGATCCCGGCCTTCGTGCGGCTGAACCGGGGCGCAGGGGCGGGCTGGACGACGCCGCCGACGTCGGCGACGGTCCCGCGGGCGGCGACGTGCGGATGATCGGCCACCTCCGACAGCGACAGGACGGGCGCGACGCAGACCTCCTCGCCGTCGAAGATCCGCATCCATTCGTCCCGCGTCTTCCGGCGGACGGCCGCCGCGACCGTCTCCTTCGTTCCCGCCCAGGCGCCGCGGTCGCGCTGGGGGGGCATCCGCTCGGCGTCGAGGCCGAGGAGGCGCCACGTCCGCTCCCAGAACTTCGCCTCTATGGAGCCGATGGCGATCCACTTGCCGTCCCCGGTCTCGTAGGCGTCGTAGAACGGCGCGCCCGTGTCCAGGTAGTTTCGGCCGCGCGCGTCCACCCAGGCGCCGGCGGCGCGGAAGCCGAAGACGTAGGCCATCATCGAAGCCGCGGCGTCGACCATGGCGGCGTCCACGACCTGCCCCTTTCCCGACTTCCCCGCCTCGAGTATCGCGGCCAGGAGCCCCATCGCGAGGTAGGCGCCGCCGCCGAAGTCGCCCACGAGATTGAGCGGCGGCGTCGGCGGCCCGCCCTCGCGGCCGATCGCGTGCAGCGCGCCGGTCAGGGCGATGTAGTTGATGTCGTGGCCGGGCGCCGAGGCGAGAGGCCCCTCCTGTCCCCAGCCGGTCATGCGCCCGTAGACCAGGCGGGCGTTCCGCTCCATGCAGACGTCCGGACCGAGCCCGAGCCGCTCCATGACGCCGGGGCGGTAGCCTTCGATCAACGCGTCCGCCCGGTCGGTCAGGCGAAGGACGGCGTCCCGGCCGGCCGGATTCTTGAGGTCGACGGCGATCGATCGCCGCCCCCGGTTCATGACCTGCGTCCGGGGATCGTGGTCGATCCGTCCGGCGACGGCCTGCCGGCGGTCGATCCTGACGATCCCAGCGCCCAGGTCGGCGAGCAGCATGGCGCAGAACGGCGCCGGTCCCAGACCCTCGAACTCGACGATCCTGATTCCTTCGAGAGGCCCCATCGCCCCCTCCCACGCCGCCGACCGATGCAGAACGGCCCTTGTAGCACATCGGGCGGGCGCGTCCGGCTTGGGGTACACTCGGCGCGCGATGCGGCGTTCGACGTTCGGATTCCTGATTCTCCTGGCGGCGGCCTCGCCGGCGCTGGCCGAATACGCGCTGGGCGTCGTCGCCTACGAGAAGGGAGACTACGCGGCGGCGTACAGGAACTGGCGGCCCCTGGCGGACCGGGGGAGCCCGGCCGCCCAGTTCAACATCGGCCATCTCTATCACCGGGGCCTGGGCGTGGAGCGGGACCCGGACGCCGCCCGGGACTGGTATCTGAAGGCGGCGAACCAGGGGGACGCCAACGCCCAATACGAACTGGGCGCGATGCATGCGCAGGGCGACGGCGCGCCCAGGGACTACGCCGCCGCCATCGACTGGTATCGGCGGGCCGCCGAGGCCGGCCACTCCAAGGCCAGCATGAAACTGGGGAACCTGTACCGGGACGGCCGGGGCGCGCCGCAGGACGACGAGAAGGCGGCGCGCTGGATCGTGAAGGCGGCCGAGCAGGGCGAGAGGTCGGCGCAGATCGCCGCCAGCGTGATCTTCGGCGAGGGACTGGGCGTGCGCAAGGACCTCGCCGAGGCCTACATGTGGGCCTCCATCGCCGCGCGCGGGGGCGAGCTCTTCGCCCATGCGTTCGTGCGCGACCTCGAACGCAGGATGACCCAGGCCCAGATCCGGGAGGGCCGGGAGCGGACGGAAGCGCGGTCCCCGAGGCCGCGTTAGCCCGCGTTTCCCGTACCGGCGGAGCGCGGTCCACCCCCCTCCCGACCTCCCCCCTGTTATGGGGGAGGAGCGTATATGGCTTCCTCCTGCCCCTCTTCTTCTCCCTCCCCCTGGCAGGGGGAGGGTCGGGGTGGGGGTGGACCGCGCCCGGCGATCCGGCGAGGACCATGCCCCGACGGTGTGCGGATTGTGCAGATCGCTCTTCGCGCCTCGTCCCCCTGCAAGGGGGAGAGAGAACAAGGACGGAAGGGGGCCATGACATTCCTCCCCCTGGACAAGTGGACGGGAGGGAGTCCGCATGGGCGCGTGATCGCGCGCCGAACGGACGTTGGCAGAGCATCGACCGTGAAAGCGGTACGGAACTCGAACACTGTCACCCATCTATTCGGTCTATACTGTTACCTATCTATCCGGTTGCTCGGCTCACAAGTGGCGAAAGGGCGCGATGACCACCAACTATCTACGCGTGACCAATGGTTTCGACATCCTGACCAAAGCGCTCGCGCCCTACGTCGCCAGTGAACTGCGGGCGCGCTACGCCGACGAGTGGTGGGATCAGGGCGTGCTCCGCATCCGCCGCGACGACTACCTGCCGCCGGGCGGCAAGGACGACGAATTGACGGCGGCGCTCGACACCCACCTTTGCTTGGTCTTGATCAACGCACAGTGGAACGAGTTATTCCGGGGCAAGCTCGACCGCCAGTACCGCGCCTGGGTCAACGAGCTGATCGCGATCCGCAACAAATGGGCGCACAAAGGCCATCTCGACATGGCGGACGAGGACGCTTGGCGGGCGCTCGACACCATGATCCGGCTCGTCAAACCGATTGATGCCGAGGCGGCCGATCGGCTTGGCCGCGAGACGCCGCTTCATTGGGCGGCGGCGTTCGTCGAGCCGATCGACGACGAGGAGGCCGATCGGCTGCGCGCGCTGGCCCGCATCGTGCGCTATGGCGCCGAAGGGCCGTCGACGGCGGCGCGTAACGCAGGCAAGGCCGCCGCCCCCAAGGCCGCCGCCCAAGAAGCGCGGGATATCCCGAAGGAGATCTCGGAGCTCCCGACCAAGAGCGCCAAAATCAGGGCCCTCGACGCCGAAGGCTGGAGCAGGAGCGACATCGCTCGCGCGCTGGACATCCGTTACCAGCACGTGAGGAACGTGCTGGTGACCCCCCTGAAGCGGTGCTCGTGACGAGCCGATATCTCGTCTCCCTTGTCACGGGGGCGGGCGCGTGGCAGTTTCCGCGCGAAGGAGGCGCATGGCGATGATCTCTCGTCCGGTGACGGAAACGACGGGCGGCGCGCGGAGGGGAAGCCCGCAATGAGCGGTCGGGAGCCCCCCGAACCGGCGCTCGTCGCGGAGATATGGCGCGGCCGGGACTCGGGCGAGTTCGTCCCCTACCGCGTGCCCCGGCGAGAGAACCAGACGGTCCTGGACGTCGTCTCCCACGTCCAGCGCCGGATCGACCCCACCCTGTCGTACCGGTTCGCGTGCCGCGTCGGCATGTGCGGCTCGTGCGCCATGACGGTCAACGGCATCCCCCGCTGGACCTGCCGCACGCGCGTCGACCGCGTGGCCGGGAACGGGCGCGTCCGCGTCGGGCCGCTTCGCAACATGCCGGTCATCCGCGACCTCGCGGTCGACATGGCGCCGTTCTTCGACAAGCAGCGGCGCGCGACCGGCCGGTTCGTCCCGTCGGACGCCGACAACAGGCGGACGTTCGCCCGCGTGCCGCCCAGCTCGCGCGAACGGCGGGCTGCCGACGCCGGCATCGAATGCATCGGCTGCGGCGTGTGCTACGCGGCCTGCGACGTCGTCGCGTGGAACTCCGACTACCTGGGCCCCGCCGCGCTCAACCGCGTGTGGACGCTGGTCAACGATTCGCGCGACGGCGACCGGCGCCGGCATCTGGCGGCCGTGGCCGGCGACGCGGGCTGCCATCAGTGCCACAGCCACCAGGCCTGCGCGTCGTATTGCCCGAAGGGCCTGAACCCGACGGCCGCCATCGCCGGACTGAAACGCGAGACGGTCAAGTCCCTGCTGCGGGGCGAGTTGTGACCGGCCGACTGGAGGCCTGGCTGTACGTCGCCCAGCGCGGGAGCGCGATCGCGCTCGCGCCGCTCGTGATCGTCCACCTCGCGACCATGATCTACGCCATCCGGGGCGGGCTGTCGGCGGAAGAGATCCTGTCGCGGACCGAGGGCAGCGCGGTCTGGGGAACCGTATACGGCCTCTTCGTGGCGGCCGCGGCCGTTCACGCGCCGATCGGCGTCCGCTCGATCGTCCGGGAAATGACGCCCTGGAAGGGCAGGACGCTCGACGCCGCGGCGCTCCTGTTCTGCGCCCTCATCGTCGTTCTGGGCGTTCGCGCCGTGGGAGCGCTGATATGAGGAGCGTCGGCGCGAGCGGCGTGAAGTACGCTATCGCGTCGCGCAATCACCCGGTCTACTGGGCCTTCGTCCTTCACCGGGCGTCGGGACTGGCGCTGGCCGTCTTCGTTCCCGCGCATCTCTACACGCTCTCGCTCGCCGTCGAGGAAGCCGCGCGCTTCGACGCCTTCCTCGAATGGACCGAGAGCCCGCTCGTCAAGGGCGGCGAGGCGCTGCTCGTGTTGCTGCTCGCGGGGCACCTGGCCGGGGGCCTGCGGCTGCTGGCGCTGGAGTTCCTGGAGTGGCGCGACCGGCAGAAGTCGCTCGTCGCGATCACCGTGGGCGTTGCGGTCGCCTGCGGGCTTCTGTTTCTCATGAACGCGCCTTGACCGGGCCGCCGCCCGGAGACGGACATCGATGACGACCGACGACACAGTCGCCCACAGCAAGACCGACGTCCTGATCCTGGGAAGCGGCGGCGCCGGGCTGTTCGCCGCGCTCCACGCCCACAAGGCGGCGCCGGACCTGGACATCACCGTGGCGGTCAAGGGGCTGCTGGGGAAGTGCGGCTGCACGCGGATGGTGCAGGGCGGCTACAACGTCGCGATCGGGGCCGGCGATTCGGTCGAGCGCCATTTCATGGACACCATCGAAGGCGGCAAGTGGCTCAACGACCAGGACCTCGCCTGGACCCTGATCACGACGGCCGTCGAGCGCATCCACGAGCTCGAGAACGAGCTCGGCTGCTTCTTCGACCGCAACGCGGACGGCTCGGTCCACCTGAAGGCGTTCGCCGGGCAGACCTACGACCGGACGGTGCACAAGGGCGACCTCACGGGCATCGAGATCATCAACCGGCTGGCCGAGCAGGTGTGGGCCCGGCGCATCGGCCGGATGGAGGAGCGCCGCGCCATCGCGCTGATCCCGGCGCGCGATAGCGGCCGGATCTCCGGCGCGCTCCTGATAGACGTCCGCGACGGGCGCTTCCACTTCATCCAGGCGAAGGCGGTGCTGCTCGCGGCGGGCGGCGGGCCGACGATGTACCGCTACCACACGCCGTCGGGCGACAAGACCTGCGACGGGATGGCGATGGCGCTGCGCGCGGGCCTGACGCTCCGCGACATGGAAATGGTCCAGTTCCATCCGACCGGGCTGATCGCGGGCCGGGACACCCGGATCACGGGCACCATCATCGAGGAAGGGCTGCGCGGCGCCGGCGGCCATCTGCTGAACGGGAACCACGAACGCTTCATGGCGAGCTACGACCCCCGGGGAGAGCGCGCGACCCGGGACATCGTGAGCCGCGCCATGTTCGAGGAGATGCGGCAGGGACGGACGGGACCCAACGGCGGCCTGTTCATCACCATGCGGCACCTGGACCGCGATCTCGTGCGCCGGCAGTTCAAGGGCATGGTCGAGCGTTGCGCCGACTGCGGGTTCGACCTCGCGGGCGGCCTCGTGGAAGTCGTTCCGACGGCGCACTACATCATGGGCGGAGTCGTGTTCGACGCCTCGTGCCGGACGTCCCTGGAAGGGCTGTTCGCCGCCGGCGAGGACACCGGCGGCGTTCACGGCGCCAACCGGCTCGGCGGCAACGGCGTCGCCAACTCCACCGTGTTCGGCGGGATCGCCGGCGACGCGATGGGGCCCTGGGTCGAGAAGAACGGCGCGTTCGCCGACCCGGACCGGTCGGCGATCGACGCCGCGGTCGAGCGCGGCCTGCGTCCGTTCGCCAAACCCCGGGGCGACCTGCACGGGATGCGGGAGCGGCTCGAGGACATCATGTGGGACGACGCGGGGATCATCCGCGACCCGGAACGCCTGCGCCGCGCGCGCGAGGCCCTGGCCGGGCTCGGCGAGGAACTCGCGGAGACCGGCGTGGCGGCGTCGGACCGCGCGTTCAACCTGACGTGGCACGACTGGCTCAACCTCGACAGCCTCATCCTCGTGAGCCGGACCATCGTCGAGGCCGCCCTGGCCCGGGAGAACTCGCGCGGCGCCCATTTCCGCGACGACTTCCCGGAGGAAGGCGACCTCGCGACGTCGTACTTCACCACCGCGCGGCTGGACGGCGAGCGCATCGACGTCGGAACCGCGCCGGTGGAGTTCTCCCGGATCAGGCCGGGAGAGACGCTCATACGCGAGGAGGCGGAAACGGCCGCGGCGTAGGCGCGCTCCCGGCGGGGGCGTCGGTCAGGGACGACAGGGCCAGGGACGACAGGGGATTCGACAATGATCCGACAGGACGTCATCGGCGAAGCCGCGCTGGAGATCATGCGCCGGGCCGCCATCGTGATCCCCGAGGACTACAGGTCCGGGATCCGGAAGATGGCCGGGGAGGAGGAAAACGAGCTCAGCCGGTTCGTTCTCGAGGCGATGTGCGAGAACTGGGACGTGGCGGAAGAGGACCGCCGGGCCATGTGCGCCGACACCGGGCTGCCGCGCTACTACGTGAAGGCGGGCAACGAGGCGCGTATCGAGGGCGGGATGGTCGCGCTCGAGGGGACGTTGCGCCGGGCGACGGCCCAGGCGACCCGGGACGTCCCGCTCCGCCCCAACCGCGTCCATCCGCTGTCCCGCATCGACCACGACAACAACGTCGGCATCCTCGCCCCGGAGATCGAATACTCCTTCGAGCCCGACGCCGACTGGATCGACGTGACGACGGTGCACAAGGGAGGCCTGTTCGGCACCGACTACCGCATGCTCTTTCCGGGCGACGGCATCGACGGGATCAAGAGGTTCTTCCTCGACGTGATGCTCGAATTCGGGCGGCGCGGCCTCGCCTGCCAGCCGGCCATCGTCGGGATCGGCCTCGGGGGGAGCAAGGACACGGCGATGGCCATCGGCAAGCAGGCGGCGTGCCTGCGGGTCGTGGGCGACCGCAACCCGGACCCGGAGATCGCGGCGCTCGAGGAGGAGCTGATCGGGATGGGCAACGACATCGGCATGGGCCCCATGGGATTCGTCGGGAAGTCGATGGTGGTCGACTGCCACGTCGAGGCGGCCTACACCCACACCGGCGGGATGCCGATGAGCGTGCACAGCTTCTGCCTGTCGTCCCGCCGGGCGGTGGCGCGCGTCGGCGCGGACGGCGAGATCGCCTACCGGACCGACCCGCGGTGGTTCACGCCCTACCACCGGCGAAGCGGCGTGGACTGGGAGGGCGAAACGCCCGGCTTTCGGCAGGCGGTGGCGTCATGAAGACCAGACGGATCGAGCTCCCGCTGACCGATGGAGACCTGGACGGGCTCGAGCTGGGCACGGCGGTCTATCTCGACGGCGTCGTCTACACGGGCCGCGAGGGTCTCTACAAACGGGTCCTGGACGAGGGACTGGAGCCTCCGGTCCCCTTCCGCTCCCTGGGCAACGCGAACTTCCACTGCTCCCCGGCCGCGTCGGTCGGCGACGACGGCGCGTACAACCTCGGCGCGGTGACGGCGACGGCCAGTTTTCGTTTCTCCCGCTGGCTCTCGCGGTGGTTCGAGGCGTCCGGTTGCCGGGTCGTCATCGGCAAGGGCGGCATGACGGAGGAGGACTACCGCGCGCACTTCGTTCCGAACGGGGCGATCTATCTGTCCACGGTCGGTTACGGGACCGGCGCCCTGCTGGGCCGGGGCATCAAGCGCGTCATCGACGCGCACTGGCTGGAAGAGCTCGGCATCGCGCAGGCGATGTGGGTGCTCGACGTGGAGAACTTCGGCCCGTTCCTCGTCGAGAGCGACTCCCGGGGCGACAGCCTGTTCGAACGCGAGGGCCGCGCCATCAACCGGAGGGTCGACGGCCTCTACGAGGGACTACGGCAGCCGGCCCTCAAACGCTACGGGGAGACGACGTCGCGTTCCGACGAGGTCGTGTGACGAGCCGGCCCGAATATCGACCCGCATTTCCCGTATCCCCCCGGCGCGACCCCCACCCCGACCCTCCCCCTGCCAGGGAGAGGGAGAACGAGGGGGGACGGGCGGGAGCCGTCGACGCCACTCCCCCCTGACCATCCACACTCTTCCTCCCCCTGGCAGTCTGACCGAAAGCGGTCTCCATCCCGCGATACGCGACCGGGTGTTGAAGGAAGCGCAACCGCTGTGATGCCGGGCGCGGTGCTCGCTGCCGAGCTTGCGCCGGAACAACTCGTTCCATTGCGCGTCGATCAGGATCAGGCAGCGGCCGGCGTCGAGCGTCGGGATTAACGCGCCGTCCTCGCCGCCCGGCGGCAAGCCGCGCTTCTGGTCGTCGTAGAGGATGCGGGGCACGCCCTGGTCCTACCACTTCGTCGGCGACAATAGGGCGCGAGCACGCCGGTCAGAATGTCGAGACCCTCGCTGACGCGCTGGTGGTTCGTGGTCATCGCGCCCTCCGGCGATAGGCGTCGCGGCGGCGCGCCGCGCGCAGGATCAATACGACCGAAGCCTCGTCGTCGACTTCGTACAGCACACGCCAAGCGCCGACTCGAATACGCCGCAGGCCTTGGTGATTTCCTTTCAGCGCGCTGCCGGCATGAGGGTTTTCGCCCAACCGGTGGATCGCTTCGACGACGCGCCGCCGATCGGACTTGGGGATGCGCTCAAGCTCTTTCTCTACGCGACGCTCGACTCTTATCTCATAGTTCACGCGGCATTCCCCGCTTTTCCGTCCAGCATTCGCCCGAGCTCAAGGGTAGCGCCGCGCGGCCGGTAGGCGACGTCCCTGCAGGCGAGCGGTTCGAGCTCATGGACGAGGCCTGTCAGACGAAAAGCGGTTAAAACCGGTCCTCCAGCGTCGGCGCTGTTGTCCTTGAAGCGTTCGACCAAACCGAGCTCGGACAGTCTGCTCAAGGCGCGCTGAACCGTGCGGGCGCTTACTCCCATCCGCCGGGCGATGGTTGCGGGGCGGGGATAGGGATGGCGCGCCGGATACCACCAATGCATCATCAGGTTGAGAAGCACGACCATCTCCGTAGCCGATATGCGGAGACGGGTCTGATTCTTCAACAGAACATCCGGCACGAGTTGGAAGCCAGCATCGATCGCGGCACCCCATTTCGCCGTGACGGGGGAAAGCCGATCCGCTTGCGGGTCGTGATCCAGCTGTTCCGTGTAACTTTCACTCATCGTCTGCAACCGTGTTTTCTGTGGCGATGCCTCAGGGAAAAATCCAAGGCTGTATACGATCTTATTCTTTTCGATACGAAGGCAGCAAGCACTATATATGTTTATAGCGACACAAACGTCGCATTTTTCGCCTCTCCACCTCATATGGCGCGTGGAAGCCGCTGGCACAGGGAACGGAGGGGCCGTTGACGCTCCTCCCCTTTGGACAGGGGGGAGGGGGGAGGTCGGGAGGGGGGAGGTCGGGAGGGGGGTGGACCGCGATCCCGCAACTCCGCGAAACCCTCGATCCTCCACCGGTATGAGAAATGCGAGCTAATCCATATCGAGCAGCTCGCGACTGGCCCGATCCCAATCCAGCATCGAGTCATTCGGGTCGCGGAGCCGTTCGGCGGCCGCCTCCAGGTCGTCGAGATCGTCCAGATAGCGTTCGAGCGCATGGCGGACGATGTCCGCCCGGCTGCGCTTGAGCCGGGTCGCCATCTCATCCAGGTCGGAGGCGAGGCCCTCCGGCAGACTCGCAGTGATCCGGCTCATGGCGTTCCCCCGATATCGTCGCGGCGCGTGCGACGGCTGCGCATCGGCGTCCTCACGCCGGGCGTTTCGTCCGCGCGCCGCCTCATCGCCCCGTACCGACGCAAGGCGGTGCGGCGAACGTCCGGCAGCCTGGCGCACGGTTCTTTCCCCGATTTCCCGTCGGACACAGGCCTGGAGACGTTCCCCGGTATCCCCGGCAACCAATATATCCCCAACCGCGGTTCATGCAATCCCCGTCAAGGTCGTCGGCCGCCTTCGGCGTCAGCCTACAGGCGGCCATCGGCGCGGAGCCGGGCCTCGACTTCCTCCATGATCCCCGGCGCGGTCCTGTCGCTTACGCCGCTGTCGACGCCTTCCCGGATCGCGGCTTCGAGCGCCTGGAATCCGGCGTCCTGCTCCTGGTCGCGACGGATCAGATCGCGGACGTATTCGCCGTCGTCGGCGAAGCCGGCGGCGACGATCCGCGCGTCGACCCAACGATCCTGCTGATCGGTCAGCGTGATGGTCCTGCGCACGGTTCCCATGTCGGCCTCCATGTCACGCTTTCATACTATCGATGCAGAATAGCACGGCTTGGCGCGCATCCAAAGCCGACCGGCGCTCCGCGGCCCCAGAGCACCGCGACGCCGCCCTTGCCAAGGGGACCGCGCGTCGGCTAGACCATGGTCGGCCGTCGCCGCCGCCGGCCGTCGATGCCGTCCCGCCGTTCAGGAGTCGCCGCCGGAATGAGCTTCACGATCGCTCCGCTCTCGCCGGTCCTCGGCGCCGAGGTCGTCGGCCTCGATCTCGCGTCGCCGGTTTCCGACGCCGAATTCGCCGAGCTCCACAGGGCTTGGCTCGACCACAACGGCGTTCTCGTCATCCGCGACCAGACCCTGACGCCCGACGAGCACATCGCCTTCAGCAAACGCCTGGGCGACCTGGAAACGCACGTGGTCGGGCAGTTCCTGCTCGACGGCCACCCGGAGATCTACCGCGTTTCCACCAAGGTGGACGAGGACGGGAAGCCGATGGGCAATCCGGAGTCGGGGCGATACTGGCACTCCGACCTTTCGTATCTGAAACACCCGTCCAAGGCCTCGCTCCTCCATGCGCTGGAACTGCCGCCGAGCGGCGGCGACACGATGCTGGCCGGCATGTACGCGGCCTACGACGCGCTGTCGCCGGCCATGAAGGGAATGCTCGAGGGCCTGACCGCCGTCCACGACCTCGGACACGTGAGCCGGCTGTTTTCCACGGGCGGTCCGAACCGCGAGCAGACGGCGAGAACGCCGCCGGTCGAGCACCCGGTCGTCAGGACCCACCCGGAAACGGGCAGGAAGGCGCTGTTCGTCAATCCGGGCTTCACGACGCGCATCGTCCAGCTGGCCGCGGCGGAGAGCGACGCCCTGCTCGGGCTGCTGTTCGCCCACGCCGTGAAGCCGGAATTCGTCTACCGCCACAGGTGGCGGCTGCGCGACCTCCTGATGTGGGACAACCGCTGCACGATGCATCACGCCGTCCACGACTTTCTCGGAACCGGCCATCGCCACATGCACCGGACGACCGTTCTCGGGGAAGCGGCCGCCTGAGCCCGCACTTCCCCTACCGGCGGGGATCGATGATGGCGCGGCGTTGCGGGACCGCGGTCCACCCCCCGGAGACGGCCTTCGGGCCGCGGTCGCGAGAGGGAGGCGACATGCCGGAAGTCAAGGTGCTGGGAACCAATCACACGAGCTTCACCGTGTCCGACGTCGAGCGGTCGATCTCGTTCTTCACCCGGGTTCTGGGGTTCCGGGTGACGTCCCACGAACCGCGGGACCCCGCCATGATCCAGGCGCTCACCGGGATCGACGGGGCCGACATCGACGTCGCCTATCTCCAGGCGCCGGGACACGCGCTCGAGCTCATCGAATACAAGGGGCCGGACGATCGCGGGAAGGTGGACTGCCGGGTGTGCGACGTCGGCGCCGCGCACATCGCCTTCGACGTCGAGGACCTCCGGGCCGTCGTCGATGCGAGCCTGCGGAACGGCGCGGCGCTGATGGGAGAGATACTGGAGATCACCGGCGGACCCAACAGGGGCGGCCGGGTCGCCTACGTGCGCGACCCCGACGGCGTCACCATGGAGTTCATCCAGCGCGGCGGCGGATGACCCGGCGAGGGCGGACCGGCGTCCCCGGACGGCGGGGGGAAGCCATGCCCGGCGGACCCCGAAAATTCGCGGGCGTTCTCGCCATCGTCGCCGCGCTTGCGCTCACGCCCGCGCCCGCGCAGGCCGAGACCGTCCACCGGTCCCAGCTCCACGATTTCGCGCTGGTCGCGGTCTCGGAACCGCTCGACCGGCCCTGGGGGCTCGCCTTCCTTCCCGACGGCGGGATGCTGGTGACCGAGAAGGCCGGCGCCCTCAGGATCGTGGACGCCGACGGGCGGCTTTCGGCGCCGCTTCGCGGCCTGCCGCCGATCGAGGAATACGGCCAGGGCGGCCTCCTCGACGTCGTCCTGCACCCCCACTTCGCGCGCAACCGGCTGGTCTATCTCTCCTTCATCCGCGAGGTCCGCGGCGGCGTCACCACCGCGGTCGGCCGGGGCCGCCTGCGTCCCGGACGCCTCGAAGGGTTCGAGACGATCTTCACCGCGGTTCCCGCCGGCCGGGACGCGCGGCATTTCGGCTCGCGCATGGTCTTCGGCCCCGACGGCAAGCTCTACGTGACGGTCGGCGACCGCGGGCGGCGGCCCGACGCCCAGGACCTCTCGCGCCACCCCGGCTCGGCGCTGCGGCTGGAGGACGACGGGACGGCCCCCGTCGACAACCCCTTCGTCGGCCGGCCCGGCGCCAGACCGGAGATCTGGTCCTGGGGCCACCGGAACCCCCAGGGGCTGGCGGTCGATCGCCGGACCGGGCGGATCTGGTCGCACGAGCACGGTCCGCGCGGCGGCGACGAGGTGAACGTCATCGAGCGCGGCGTGAACTACGGCTGGCCGGTCATCACCTACGGGCGGAACTACAGCGGCACCGAGATCACCGACGAGACCGCGCGGCCGGGGATGGCCCAGCCCAGGACCTGGTGGACGCCCTCCATCGCGCCGTCGGGCCTCGCCTTCTACGACGGCGACAGGTTCCCGAAATGGCGGGGCAGCCTGTTCGTCGGCGCGCTCCGCGCCGAGACCTTGGTCCGCCTCGCCCTCGACGGCGACCGGGTGACGGACGAGGAGCGCCTGCTCGAGGACTTCGACAACCGCGTCCGCGACGTCCGCGCCGCCCCGGACGGCCATATCTATCTGCTGCTCGACGAGGAGGACTCCCCGATCCTGCGTCTGGAGCCGCGCTGAGCGAGCGCCGGCGCGGCGGGACCGCGGTCCACCCCCCTCCCGACCTCCCCTTTCATTTGTTTCTCCCTCTCCCTGGCAGGGGGAGGGCCGGGGTGGGGGTCGCGGCGTTGCGGCGTCGCGTCCGGACCCCCCTCCCGACCTCCCCCCTGTCAGGGGGGAGGAGTATTTAGTGGTTAGGGGGGAGGAAAATGAGGGGGGCGGGCGCTTGCAAGGACGGGAGCGGCGCGGCAGTATCCCGGTCGTGACGACATCCACGGGCGGCGACGCCACTGGCCAAGGGAGACGGCGCATGAATCTCACCGATGCCGACAAGCGCAAACTCGACGGCGGCGAAGGGCCGGCCGTTCGGCACGCCATGGAGCATCTGGTCAAGATGGGCGAGGCCTTCGACGCCGAGGAGATGGTGGACCTGCACACGGTGCACGTGTTCTCGGATTACCGCACGGTCGGCGACGGCGGGGTCAACTTCTACGAGAACCTGGTGAACATGGGCGGCCACATCTCGCTTCCGTCCTCATGCGAACCCATGTCCATGGACCGCAACCACAACGACCGGTTCGACTGGCCGGAAGGCTACGAGGAAGGCCAGCAGAAGATCATCGACGCCCTCGCGGCGCTCGGCGTCCAGCCCACCTTCTCCTGCACTCACTACCTGAACGCCAACGTGCCCAAGTTCCGGTCCAACATGGCCTGGGTCGAGGGCAACGCCACCGGTTTTGCGAACACCGTGATCGGCGCCCGCGGCAACCGCGAGGACGCGGTCACCAGTCCGCTGGCCGGCATCGCCCGGCGCATACCGAAGTACGGCATGCTGGACCCCGAAAACCGGGTCGGCGACTGCCTGGTCGAGATCGATCCGCGCCTGATCGAGCGTATCGGCGGCGAAGGGCGGCGCACAGCGGACTACGAAGCGCTCGGCGCGATCATCGGCGACTTCGCCTACGACCGCATCCCGGTGGTGACGGGCCTGCCCGGCTACATGCAGAACGAGGAACTGAAGGCCCTGGTGACCGCATGTTCCCCGGCCATGACGACGACGCTGATGCTGCTCGTCGGCATCAGCCCGGAGGCCCGCACTCTGGAAGAGGCGTTCGGCGGCGAGGTCCCGAAGGACGTCGACGCCATCCGGGTCACGGAAAGCGATCTGCGCGAGATGTACGGGAAGCTCGAGCAGACGACCAAGGAAGACGTCGACATCGTCGTCTCCGGCTGTCCCTTCAAGACCTTGCAGGAGGTCCAGGAGCTGACCGAACAGCTCGGGGACCAGAAGGTCGCGGACGGCGTCCAGTTCTACATCTTCACCGACCGCATCACCTTCAACATGGCCAGGGACATGGGACTGGTGGACAGGATCGAGGCGGCCGGTGCCCTCCTCACCACGGACACCTGCAGCTGGTGCATGCCC
This sequence comes from Alphaproteobacteria bacterium, assembly GCA_965242505.1. Classification (GTDB taxonomy): domain Bacteria; phylum Pseudomonadota; class Alphaproteobacteria; order UBA2966; family UBA2966; genus UBA2966. Next base: position 3,535,898 of record OZ251449.1, on the reverse strand, counting down.
GTCGAGACCATGTTCGGTCCCGACAAGGTCATCGCCTCCGACAGCATGAAGATGCGGCGCCTGCTCGCCGGCGACGGCAAGCCCACGTGGCGCTACGGCACCCTCACGGACGTGGTGGACGCCGCCGTCACCGGCAAGTTCAGGCCGAGCCGCTGGAACTGATCCCGCCGGCGCGACCGAGCCCGGAAACCGAGGAACCGGATCATGAGCGAAACGATCACCCTGCACGGGCACCCCGTCAGCAAGGGCGTCGGCGAGGGCGAAGCGCTGGTCTGCGACAAGCCGTTGAGCTTCATCGCCGTCGGCATCAGCAACGAGGAAGGGATCGTGCGTATCGACAAGCACCCGCTGAACGGCCGGTCGATCGCCGGCAAAGTGCTGATCTACGACACCGACATCTTTTCCACCGGCGGCGCCCTCAGCATGTACACCAAGAAGACGATCTTCAATACGGCGCCCGCCGCGGTCATCTGGCGCAAGGCCCACAACATCGGGGCCGGCGGCACCATCTACGCCGGCGTCCCGTCGATGGACAGGATCGAGGAAGGCCTGCCCTGGGACCTGATCGCGACCGGCGACTGGGTGAAGGTCGATTCGGAACGGGGCGTCGTCGAAGTGACGAAGAGGTCCTGAGGCGCCCCCGTTTTTCTCCCGCCTCTCCCTCTTCTTTCTTTCTCCCCCTCTTCTTCTCCCTCCCCCTTGCAGGGGGAGGGTCGGGGTGGGGGTCGCGGCGTTGCGGGGGCGCGTCCATCCGGACCCCCCTCCCGGCCTCCCCCCTGTCAGGGGGGAGGAGTATGGGTGGTCAGGGGGAGGAGAGCGTGGGTGGCCGGCGGGGGCGGGGCGTCGATGGCTTGTGGACGAGGGTTGAATCCGGGGTCGGCCGTATGATAGTTCGGGCCGGCGCCGCGGGGCGGCGCGGACGGTTCGAACTGGACGGGTTTTATCGAGGAAGGTCCCGAGGATGGCCGGAAGCACTGACCGCATGATCCCCTGAGCAACCGGATAGATGGGTAACACTATAGACCGGATACATGGGTAACAGTGTTCCCGGTCTGTCCCGCTTCCGTGCGGCCCGGCCGGGCCGCACGGAAGCGGTGTAGCTTCTTCGACCTCCGATCGATGATCCCGAGGTCGACATCCGCGAAGCGGACGATCCAGTCGCCCCCGTCAGTCTCGGCCACGCCCACAGGCTCACCCCTCAGCGTCTCGCTGACGAAGACCAAGTCGCCGCCCCACTTGATGGAGCCATCGGTGCGGACCCGGCGCATCGCGTGCTCGGCATCGTACCAGGGCTCCTCCAGGCGCTCGGGATGACGCCGCGACGACGACCGGTAGAACGCCGCAGGCGGCCTCTGCCCCAAGGCCTCATGCGGACGATGGGCGTTGAAGTCCTGGCGGAAGCGGTCGAAGCGGGCCTGTTGCGCGTCCGCCGTCGCCGCCGGCGGCGTCGCGGTCTCGGCCTTCAACGTCCGATGCATCCGCTCATGCCTCCCGTTCTGCTGCGGCTGACCCCGCGCAATCCGCTCCACCGCGATCCCGGCCTTGATCCATTCCACCGACAGACGCGACAGACCCCCAGCCCCCGGACCGGCGAACGGCGCCCCGTTGTCCGAACGGATGGCCTCGGGAACCCCGTAGCGCCGGAACACCCGCCCCACCGCCGCCCCCACCGCAGCGGTCTGCGGCGGGACGATGACGCACGCCAACAGAAAGCGGCTGTAGGCGTCGGTGATCGTCAGCGGATCGCAGCGGACGCCGTCGCGGGTGCGAAACCACCCCTTGAAGTCGATGCGCCACACGTCGTTGGGAGCCGCCACAGGGCGGAACGGACGACACGGAGCCGCCATCCGGCGACGCCGGCGACGGCGCGCCACCAGACCCTCCGCCCGCAGCAGGTCGCCCATCGTGCTGGCCGCCGGCCACGCCACCTCGGGGTGCTCGCCCACCAACACCGCCCGCAGCTTGCGCGGACCCCAGTGCGGACGCGCGCGGCGCAAGGCGATGATCGCCTCGGCCACCGACGGCGCCATCGACCGACCATGGCGACGCGGCGCCCGCGACCGCTCGACCAGACCCTCCGGGCCGTCGCCGCGATACCGACCAAGCCACTTGTACCCGGTCTTGCGGCTGATGCCGTAGTGCTCGCACAGCGCCGTCATCGACCACTCGCCACGCAGATAGTCGGCAACGAAAACCAGCTTCTCGTCCATCGGACAGGTCTCCTTCCAGGGCATCGGCCGCACCTCCCGCACCTCCCGACCAACCCTCTAACCTGTTACCCATGTATCCGGTCTGAACTGTTACCTTTCTATCCGGTCTGTACCCCCCCCCCCCGCCGCGCGCATGGGCTCCCGGAATGAAGGCCCGCCTCTCCGGCGCGCTGGGGGCCGCGCTGCTCGCGGCGGCGGCGCTGCTTCTCGCGCCGGGGGAGGCGCGGGCGGTGACGGAATGCGGGTCGGCGCTCACCCTCCCCATCACCTGCACGGCCACGTCGTATCCCGACGGCATCTTCTACGGGGGCGTGGACGACAACCAGCCGCGGGGCAACGGTGCAATCAACGTCGCGGGCAGCAGCACCGCGACGACCACCATCACGAGCACCTCGAGGATGGTCGTCTCGGGCGGGACCACGACGACCTCGCCGTCGGTCGGCATCTACGTGTACGGCCTCGGGGGCTCGCGTGTGTGGAACGATCTCAACGTCGGGGTCACCGTCGACTCGATGGGCGAGATGACGGACGCCGGCCACGTCGTGGACATCGTCCAGGGGACGAGCACGAACAACGCCGCCGACCGGAACAACGGCATCTACTTCCAACACCGAAGCCAGATGGGGGACTCGACGGTGAGGGTGGGACGCGGGGTGACCATCGGCTCGGAGACCACCCCGATGCAGCAAAACGGCATCTTCTACCATCCGCGCGGCCTCTCCTCCTGGGGCGGCGGCAAGGCCACCCTCATCAGCGCGGCGACGATCTTCGCCGCCAAGCAGGGCATCCGGCTCTTCAGGAATCCCTCGAACGTCTACCATCCCACCTTCAGGCGCATCAGCGACACGACCATCACGAACAGCGGCGCCATCAGCTCGGGGGAGGAGGGCATCTATCTGTTTTTCGCCAGACCCGCCGGGGGGGCCATCCACCTCGGCGACGCGACCATCACCAACACCGGCGCCATCACGGTGTCGGGCGCCCGCTACGGCATCTTCATGGACTACCGGGGCTACGGCGCCACCGAGATCGACAACGCGGGGACCATCGCCGCGGCGACGGGGTCGGGCATCCATCTCGCCCATAACAACAACGGCGCGGTCATGCTCACGAACTCCGGCGCCGTCGACGCGGCCACCATTGGCCTGCGGCTTTACAAGTACAACGGCGCCGGCACGGCCACGGTCACGAACAGCGGCGACGTCACGGTGACGGCCGAGGCGGCGGCGGGCGTGGGGCACGCTCTCTGGCTGCAGGAGGTCGGCCTCGTCACCGGCGGCCCCGCCACGATCACCAACAGCGGCGTCCTGCGCTCGAAGAACCACGCCCTCTACGCCGAGATGAGCGCGGCGAACGCGGACGCCCTCACGCTCACGAACAGCGGCGCCGTCGCGTCTGAGGACGGGGACGGCATCCGGCTCGAGCGGGGCGCCGAGGGCGACGTCACGTTCGCGAACGGCGGCACGTCCACGAACAGCGGCAACGTCTCGGGGCGGTGGCACGGCGTCTACGTCGGCAAGGCGGCGCGGGTCGACTTCGACCAGACGGCGGGGACGATTTCGGGCCGCACGGGCGTCTACGCCGAGGTCACGCGCGAAAACGCCATGGGCGATACGCGCAGCACGGACAGCGACGGGAACCACGTGCCCGCGATCGACATCGACTGGACGGGAGGAAGCATCGCGCGCGGGACGGCGGCGAACGACGACGGCCGTTTCCGGGCGGCGACCGCCGCGCAGGCGCTCTCCTTCGACCAGGAGTCGGCGACCGTGAAGGCCATGGCGGGGTCCGCCCGCTGGGGCGCGGCGGCCGGCGTCGAGGCGCACGCCCTGTCCTGGCGCGACGTGGCGGAGGCGGTGGCCAAGGGCGACGACCCGGGCGCGTTCGCGGACAACGCGGCGCAGCTAGCGGCCGTACCGACGGGCGCCACCGCCGGCGGCAACGCCTACGTCAAGCAGCTCCGGGCGGCGCTGGGGAACGCGGATCTCGCGGTCGCGGCGGCGGTCTTCGAGGCCATCGACTCGACCGCGACCAGCTTGGCCGACCTGACGGACGCGGAGATCGTAACGTATCTCCAGACGGACAACGCGGCCACGAGGACCCTGCTGCGGAACATCCTGGCGCAGGGCCTCTCAGACGACGAGAAGGCGATACTGCGGGCGGTGGCGGCGGGTGACGGCGACGGCGTGGACGCCGCGCTCACGGCCGCGGGCTTCTCGGACGACACCTCGGTCGACACCGACTACTGGAGCCTGGTGAAGGCGCTGCTGGACCGCCATAACATCGACGATATCCGCATCGCCATGACGGCCGGCTCCATCGACTCGCGCGGCGACGGCATCCGCGCCTACTACGCAACGCCGAACGACATGAACGGCGCCATCAGCGTCACCGTCGGCGCGGGCGTGACCGTCACCGGCGGCGCGGCGGGCGTCCACGTCGCCAACGCGGGGACGGGCTTGATGGTGGCCAGGAAGCACACGCCCGGCTACGCCATGGGCGATACCGCCGACGAGCTCGTGGCGGCGATGCACGGCGAGGGCGCGGATGCGGTCGCCCTGCGCAACCAGCTCGTCACCGTCGCCGGCGCGGTGACCGGGGGGACGGACGCGGCGGTTCGCCTCTCGGGCGGCGGCGCGGTCATCGTCATGGAGGGAGGCGGCGTTCATGCCGGTTCCTCGGGCGTGGGCATTCTGGCGGACGGCCCGGCGCTGGTGTACGTCGACGGCGAGGCGAGGGGCGGCGCGGGCGGCGCCGCGGCGGTGCATCTGAGCGGCGGCGGCAGCGTCACGGTGGGTCCGAACGGGCGCGTGCAGGCCGACGGCGCCGACAACGCCATCCGGGGCGGCGGCACTGCGGCGACCATGGTGGCCCTGACCCTGGCCTCCGAGCGCCTGGTCCCGTACCGGGAGGACCTGATCGCCCAGGTGGACGGCTCCGTCGCGGGCGTCGACAGCGCCCGTCTCCGCGAGTATCGGGACGGCGTACCCACCAGCTACTCCCAGGAGCTGCGGATCACCGGCGACGGCCTGCTGGACACCAGCAAGTTTCCTTCGCGGCCGGCGCCGCCGTCCTCCTCCTGCCCGGAGGCGGCGGACGGACGCTGCGTCATCGACCAGGGGGAGACGATCCCGGATCGCCGCACGGGCGTCTACGCTGCGGTCCCGCGCGCCAGCGCGCCGGGAGAGACGCGCGCGGAGGCGGACCAGCCGCTGATCGACGTCACCTGGACGGGGACCTTCTCGCACGGGGAAGGGTCCTCCGACGCGGGCCGCTTCGCGGCGGCGAGCGCCGCGCAAGCGCTCGCCTTCGACCGGGAGTCGGCGGCCGGGAAGGCCGTCGCGGAGTCCATCCGCTGGGACGCGCCGGCGGGGATCGAGGCGCATGCCCTGTCCTGGCGCGACGTGGCGGCGCAGGCGGCGAAGGGCGACGACCCGGGCGAGATCGCGGACGCCGCGGCGCAGACGGCGCTCGTACCGACGGGCGCCACCGCCGACGACAACGCCTACGTCGCGCAGTTCAAGGCGGCGCTCGGGAACGAGGAAGTCGCAGTCGCGGCGGCGGTCCTGGAGGCCATCAAGACGGGCGCGACCAGCCCGGACGACGTGATGGACGCGGACGTCGTGGCGTACCTCCGGACGGACGACGCGGTCACGAGAGTCCTGCTGCGGAACGTGCTGGCGCAGAGCCTCTCGGACGAGGAGAAGGCGGTATTGGCGGCGGTGGCGACGGGCGACGACGCCAGCCTCACCACCGCGCTCGACGACGCGGACGCGGGCTTCTCCGACGACTACAAGACGGCGGTGCGGGCGCTGCTGGACCGCCACAACGACGGCGACGTCCGCGTGAACATGACGGCCGGCTCCATCGACTCACGCGGCGACGGCATCCGCGCCTACTACGCGACGCCCCACGCCGACAACGGCGGCATCAGCGTCACCGTGGCCGAAGGCGCGAGCGTGACCGGCGCCATGGCGGGCGTCTACGTCGCCAACGCGGGGCCGGGCCTGAGGTTGCCCAGGAAGTACACGCCCGGCTTCGCCAAAGGCGATCGTCCCGACGAGCTCGTGGCGGTGACGCGCGGCGAGGGCGCGGATGCGGTTCCCCTGCTCGACCAGCTCGTCACCGTTGCGGGCACGGTGATCGGGGGGACGGACGCGGCGGTTCACCTCTCGGGCGGCGGCGCGGTCGTCGTCGAGACGGGGGGCAAGGTGTATGCCGGCTCCTCGGGCGTCGCGATCAAGGTGAACGATCCGGGTCCGGCGCTCATATACATCGACGGCGAGGTGAGGGGCGGCGTGGGCGGCCCCGCGGCGGTGCATCTGACCGGCGGCGGCGACGTCGTCATCGGCCTGAACGGGAATGTGGATCCCAACGGCGCCGACAACGCCATCCGGGGCGGCGGCGGCGCGGCGACCGAGGTGGACATAATCTGGATCATCGCCAGCCAGGACAAGGCCGCCGTCGATGCGGCGCATGAGCGGGTGAAGGGCTCCTTCGATGGAGTGGGCGCCGAGACTTACCGCGAGGACCGGAACGGCAAGCCTACCGGTTACACGGATGAGGTAAGGCGCAACCCCGACGGCACGGTGGACACCAGCAGGTTCGAGCCGGAGGGCGAGGGCGAGCCCGGGCCCGGGCGCGGGGATGGCGGGATGGCGTTCTCCTGCGAGGGGGCGATGGACGGTCGCTGCCGGTTGTACGAGGCGCTGCCCTCGATGCTGTTGGCGATGAACGACCTGCCGTCCTACGCAGAGCGGGCGTCGGCGGCGCGCGACGGCAACGGCGCCTGGGCGCGCGTGGAGGTGTCGCGGGGCAAGTGGCGGGCGAGGAAGGCGACGACGACCGGGAGGCTCGCCTACGACCACAGCCGGGGCGTGGGGCAGGCGGGCGTCGATTTCGTCATGGGCGAGAGCGGCCGGAGCGGCGTGTCGGCGCACGCGATCGGCGGCTCCGCGGAGATGCCCGGCGTGGGCGAGGTCGACCTGAAGGGATGGGGGGCGGGGGTTTCCGCCACCTGGCTCGACGGAGGCGTCTACGTCGACGCGCAGGCGGCGGCGACGGTGTACGACGTCGGCGTGAAGTCGCACACGCACGGCGGGATGTCGACGAAGAGCGTCCACGGCGTGGGGTATGCGCTGGGCGTGGACGTGGGCGCCCGGGTGCCGGTGGGAGAGGCGTTCGTGACGCCGCGCGCGGGCCTGGCGTGGTCGAGGGTCGACCTGGCGGACTTCACGGACATGGAGAGAGGAACCGACCGCCCCGATCTGCGGGCGCGGGTGTCGGTGACGGATGCGGACAGCGTGAAGGGCCGCCTGGGGATGATGCTGGAGGCGGCGGCGGGTCCGGGCCGCCTGTTCGGCTCGTTCGACGTGGAGGGGGAGCTTGCGGACGAGACGGAGACGCGGGTCGGCGAGGAGGCGCTGAAGGCGAAGGTCCGTCCGATGACGGCGCATCTGGGTCTCGGCGGGGTGTTCGACATGGACGAGAACGTCCGGCTGAAGGCCACGGCGGGCTACCGGACGAGCGGCAGCAGCGCGACGAGCGGATACGGCGGACTGGAGTTGCAGGTGCAGTTCTAGGGCCGCGACCGCCCGACCTCTTCTCTCTTTCCCGTCCCCCCTCTTCTTCTCCCTCCCCCTGGCAGGGGGAGGGCCGGGGTGGGGGTCGCGGCGGCGGCGCTGCATCCCGTCCATCCGGACCCCCCTCCCGACCTCCCCCCCTGTCAGGGGGGAGGAGTGTAGATGGTCAGGGAGGGAGGGCCAGGGTGGAGGTCGCGGACGAGCGGTGCGGGAAATGCGGGCTACGTGGCCGCCGACCGTTCGTCCGGAGCGCCATACCCCCCGCCGCCGCCCGTCTCGGCGACGAGGACGTCGCCGCGACCGAGCGTGAGACCGGCTTTCGAGCCCACGGCGACCTCCTCGCCGTTCCGCCTCGACAGGCGCGTCCGGGCGCTCGCGCCCGGTTTTCCGCCGAAGGCGCCGTCCGACGGCAGGCGATACCGGTCCGAGTAATGGGCCAGCGTCACGTCGTCGGCCAGGATCTCGTAGCGCCGCCGGAGCCCGTCCCCGCCCCGCGAGCGGCCCGCGCCTCCCGAGCCGGAGCGGACGGCGTATTCGGTCACCCGGAAGAAGTCGTACTTCCGGTCGAGCGCCTCGATGGGGATGTTGCTGCAATTCGAGAGCGGGCCATCGACCCCGTCGCAGCCGCGCGACCGGGGCCCCGCCCCGTAGCCGCCGCCGAAGACCTCGATGTAGATGCTGTAGCCGTCGTCCGCGAAGCGGCTCAGGCAGAGGGAATAGGGCGTGCCGAACCCGGTCGCGATGACCCGGTCGGGCATGGCCTTCGCGAGGGCCTTGATCACCGCGTCGAACGTCCGCGACGCGGTGACCGACCGGCCGCGGACGGGGGCCGGAGGCGTCGGGTTGAGGATCGACCCGCGCGGCGCGAAGACCTCGATGGGCCGGACCAGGCCGTCGTTGAACGGAACGTCGGGAGAGCTCGCCGCCGTCTTGACCGCCGTGTACACCGCGGCGAGCGTGGACGAATACGGACAGTTCAGGTGGAGCCGGATCTGCGGCGCGCTGCCCGTGAGATCGACCGACACGCGGTCCCCCGATATCGAGACCGCGGCCTTGATGGGCAACGGGTCGTCGTGGACGCCATCGTCGTCGACGGCGTCTTCGCCGACGTAGGTTCCGTCGGGCGCGTCGGCGAGGGCCGCGCGCATCCTGCTCTCCGAGTAGTCGAGATGCGCGTCCATGACGGACGCCACGGCGTCCCGGCCATGGCGCGCGCAAAGCCGCCGCACGCGCTCGGCGCCGAGGGCGTTGGCGGAGAACTGCGCGTTGAAGTCCCCGATGGTCAGCTCCGGGACGCGGACGTTGGCCGTGATCAGCCGTTCGAAGGACCCGCCGTTCCAGTCGCGCGCCATGCTGTAACGCGACGGCGGGATGACGAGCCCCTCCTGATGCACGTCCGTGGCGTTCGGGTTCATGCCTGGCGCGCCGCCGCCGAGGTCGAGATGGTGGGCGACGCTGCCGCTGAACCCGATCAGGGATCCCTCGACGAAGATCGGGGAGAATACGTACACGTCGGGCAGGTGCTGCCCTCCCTCGAAGGGATTGTTGTTGATGTAGAAGTCGCCCTCCTCCAGCTCTCCGGGCGGCGTGACGGCGGCGCAGGCCCTGAAAGTCTCGCCGATGGGACCGAGCTGCAACGGGACGAGTTCCGCCTGGGCGACGACCCTTCCGTCGCGGTCGAGGACGGCCGCCGACCCGTCCCTGGCCTCGCGCAGGATCGTGGAATAGGCCGAACGGACGAGCTTCGCGCCCATCTCCCGGGCCGCCGCGATCAGCCCCTGGCCGATGACGACCTGGTCGACCGGATCGACCTTCACGCGCCCGTCCCCGCGCGCTTCGGGCGGTCGACGCTCGCCGCGGACGGAACGGGAAGACGGGACGGACGCGCGCGAATCAGGTTCCGCTCCGGTCGGCGCACACCGTATCGGCCAGCCGGCGCATGAACGCCTCGCAGCCGGCCACCTGCTCGACGGCGATGAATTCGTTCGGCTTGTGGGCCTGGTCGATGCTGCCGGGCCCGCAGACCACGGTCGGGATGCGTCCGCGCTCCGAGATCACGCTCGCTTCCGTGCCGAACGCGACCTTGCCGTGGTCGTTCCGCCGCGAGAGGCGCTTGGCCAACGCGACGACTTCCTCGTCGGGGTCCGTGTCGAGGGCCGGGAACTCCGACATGACCTCGAACGCGATGCCCGTGTCCGCGTGGACCGCGCGCATACGCGGTTCGAGCTCGTCCCGCGCGTACCCGGCGATCCGGTCGTAGATCTCTTCGGGACGGTCTCCGGGAAGGTGCCGGAACTCGAACTCGAAGGCGCAGTCCCTGGACACGATGTTCAGCGCCGTGCCGCCCCGGATCAGACCGACGCTGAAGGTCGTGAAGGGGACGTCGTAGGCCTCGTCGCGCTCGCCGTCGGCGAATTCCCGCGCCAAGTCCTTGAGGTAGGCGATCAGTTCGGCCGCGTATTCGATGGCGTTGACGCCGGTCGGCGCGAGCGACGAATGGCACTCGAACCCCCTCACGCGGCAACGGATGCTCTTCTTTCCCTTGTGGGCGACGACGACCTCCATCCCGGACGGCTCGCCGACGATGCACATGGCGGGACGGACGGGAAAATCCTCGATGCCGTCGAGGATGGCGTTGACGCCGACGCGGTTGATCTCCTCCTCGAACGTGAACCCGTAATGGATCGGGGTCTCCAGGCCCCGTTCGAGGAACGACGGCGCGAAGGCGAGGGCGACGGCGCAGAAGCTCTTCATGTCGGCGGCGCCGCGCCCGAACAGCTTGCCGTCCTTCTCGACCAGCTTCCACGGGTCCGTCCGCCATTCCTGGCCGTCGACCGGCACGACGTCCGTGTGGCCGGCCAGCATGATCCCCGGTCTGTCCGCGGGACCGAGGGTCGCGTAGATGCTGGCCTTGGTCCTCTCCGCGTTCATGAAGACGTGGCTCTCCACGCCGAGGCCGGCCAGATAGTCGCGGATGAACCCGATCAGTTCGAGGTTCGAATCGCGGCTTACCGTGGGCGATTCGACGAACCTGCGGATCATCTCCAGGCTGGAGAGATCGGAAGAAGACGTCATGCCGGCCTGTCCCCGTCCCGGACGTTCCCGTAGAGTCGCCCGACCGAGTTTTCAGCGTAGCGGCCGGGGCGGAAGCCGACAAGCCGTATCCCGGACGCCATGCCGCTTCACGGAGGGGCCTCCGGCCGCGCGGCCGAAGGAACGCGCATGACGATACGAGCGGACGCGCCGGAGAACGCGCCCTGCAACACGTGGTCGATGGCGGACGCGGCCAGGGCGATCGCCGCCGGCGGCCTCACCTCGGAGGCGCTGGTGGCCGCCTGTCTCGCGCGCATCGACGAGCGGGACGGCGAGGTCGGCGCGTGGGCCTGGGTCGATCCCGAACGCGCCTTGGCCGAGGCCCGGCGACGGGACGCGGAGACGCCGAGGAGCCCGCTGCACGGCATCCCCTTCGGCGTCAAGGACATCATCGACACGGCCGACATGCCGACGGAGTACGGTACGCCGATCTACAAGGGGACGCGGCCCGCTTGGGACGCGGCCTGCGTCGCGCTGCTCCGGGAGGCGGGGTGCGTGGCGCTGGGCAAGACCGTGACCACGGAATTCGCCACCCGTCATCCGGGCAGGACGCGCAACCCTCTCGACCCGACCCGGACGCCCGGCGGATCGTCGAGCGGTTCCGCCGCGGCCGTCGCGGACTTCATGGCGCCGGCGGCCTACGGCACGCAGACCACCGGTTCGGTGATCCGCCCCGGCGCGTATTGCGGCGTGGTCGCGGTCAAGCCGACCTTCGGCGCGATCAACCGCTCCGGCGTCAAGCCGCTCTCGGACGCGCTGGACACGGTCGGCTACTACACGCGCACGGTGGAAGACGCGGCGCTGTTCCTGGAGGTCGCCGCCGGCTACCCGGCCACGAACCTCGACGGCGTCGCCGACATGAGGCCCCGGATCGCGATCTGCCGCACCACGGCGTGGGACCGGGCGCGGCCCGAGACCGTCGAGCTGTTCGACGGACTCGACGGACGGTTGAAGTCCGCCGGCGCCGAGACGCGGGCGCTCGACCTCCCCCGCGACTTCGACGACATCGCGGAAGCCCAGGCCGTGCTGAACGACTACGAGTCCCTGAGGGCCCTCACCTACGAGCGCGTCAATTTCCCCGAAATGCTGAGCGAGGAGCTGACCGGGAAGATCGAGCGCTCCTTCGGCCATTCATACGAGAGATACCGCTGGGCGCTCGGCGTGGCGGAGCGCTGCGGGGCGCTGCTGCCGAGGCTGATCGGCGAGGACGAGACGGTCCTGGCGCCTGCGGCCATGGGCGTGGCGGAAGTCGGCCACGGATACACGGGCGATCCCATCTTCAGCCAGGTGTGGAACGCCCTCCACGTTCCGAGCGTCTGCGTGCCGGCCGGCAGGGGGCCGGCGGACATGCCGCTCGGCGCGCAGATCATCGCCCGCCGCGGGGAGGACGGCCGCGCCTTCGTTCACGCGGAGTGGGTGAGAAGGACGCTGGCGGACTGAGGATCGCGCGGCGTTGCGGGACCGCGACCCCCCTCCCGTCGCCCCCCTCGTTCTCCCTCCCCCCTCTTCTCCCTCTCCCTTGCAGGGGGAGGGTCGGGGTGGGGGTCGCGCCGGGGGGAGGAGCGCGATCCTCGATCCCCGCCGGTGCGGGAAACGCAGGCTACTCCGCGGCGATCGGCTCCCGTTCCGCGGACTTGGGAATCCAGCCCCGCGCGGCGCCGGGCGCCACGCTGCGATACCGGGCCTTGAAGGTCGGCGGCAGCTCCCGGCTGTTGGGCGGGCAGATCCAGATGCGCAGGATGTGCCGCTTGCGGTCCGGCTCGTCCCAGTCCTCGTAGGTGGAGCGCGAGTGGAGCACCGAATAGTTGTTGGCGAACTGGATGTCGCCGGGCCGCATGAGGAAACCGTGCGACACGCCGGGACGGTGGGCCACGTCCAGGATCAGATCGAGCGCCTCGTCCTGTTCCTTCGTCAACCCCTCCACGCCCGGATGGCGTTCGGCCGTCTCGTAGTAGGCCTTGGGCAGGAGGCGGGTCGTGAGCCGCCCCTTGAAATAGGTGAACACCGGCAGCCGGTAGTAGAGCGCGCTTTCCTCCTCGGGCCAGCCGGGTTCGTTGCGCCGGTCGATGGTGAACGGCTCGTACAGGACCCGCAGGAGGTCGGGCCGCTCCGCCATGATGACGTCGTGGATGGCGGCCGCGCTCACCACGGTCGACACGCCTTCCGATTTCGCCTGGCGCAGACACATCAGGGCGATCCAGTCGGACAGATCGTTGTGGACGTCCTGGCTGAGCGTCGTTTCGTAGAACCGGACGCTGGGATTCCTCGCGTCGAGGCCGAAGTCGCGCACGTGGCCGATCAGGTCGCCGTAACGGTTCTGCGAGACGATGTGGCCGAGATGACTGGCGATCCCCCAGAAAACGATCGCCGCGTCGTCCTTGCCGTAGCGTTCCATCGGCAGCCCGCGCGCGAGGACGAAGCCGCGCCCCTCCTCCATCTCCTCCTGGAGGCGGCGCGCGAAATCCGCGAACGCGGGAAGCGGGAAATCCTCCCTGCCGAATTCCGTGGGCCGGAGGCCGCGGTCCTTCGCCCGAGCCAGCGCGGCGTCGACGTCGGAGATCACCTCCGGCGGCATGGTCTCGATCCACTCGTCGTCGTCGCCGAACCGCCCGCCGAGCCAGTTCTCGGGGCAGTTCAAGGGTCCTGTCGGCATGTCGGGCATGATCTCGATCCTCTCTCGGATTGGCTCCGCCCGCGACGATACCACGAACGCGGGAGCGCGGGGAGGCGGTGTCCCGGTTCGTGTCGAGTGTCGAGGAGCGCGCGGCGTTGCGGGACCGCGGTCCACCCCCCTCCCGACCTCCCCCCTGTTATGGGGGAGGAGTGTGAATAGCTCCCTCCGTTCCCCTCGTTCTCCCTCCCCCTTGCAGGGGGAGGGTCGGGGTGGGGGTCGCGCCGGGGGAGAGAGGGGCGAACGGACCCTGCGGCGCCCCCGCCGCCGGACGAGGCTTGCGCGCTACCTGTATATGAAAGATGCAGCCGGTCTTCCAACCGCGGGTGGAATGCGATACTGGCGGGGGTCGGCGAAGGAGGGAAATCCGAAATGAGCGCCAGGGCGAAGGCTCCCAACATCCTGTTCCTGATGTCCGATCAGATGGGCGCTCCCGTCCTGCCCATCCACGGCCACGAGGTATGCCAGGCGCCGCATCTCGAGGAGCTGGCGGACGGCGCCGCGGTCTTCGACAACGCCTATTGCAACTACCCCCTGTGCGCGCCGGCGCGCTTCTCCCTCCTGTCGGGGCGTCTCGCGCCCGCGATCGGCGCCTACGACAACGCCAGCGAGTTCACCGCCGATACGCCGACGATGGCGCACTACCTCTCGCTCCTCGGCTATCGCGCGATCCTCTGCGGCAAGATGCACTTCATCGGGCCGGATCAGTTGCACGGGTTCGAGGAACGACTCACGACCGACGTCTACCCGGCGTCGTTCTCGTTCCTGCCCGACTGGGAGAAGGGGCCCCGGTGGATATCCTCCGGCACCGACCTCAGCTCGGTCGTCGAGGCGGGACCCTGCGCGCGCAGCCTGCAAATCGACTACGACGACGAGGTGGAGTACTTCGCCACCCAGAAGATCTACGACCTCGCGCGGGACTCCGACGAACGGCCGTTCTTCCTGTGCGTCTCGTTCACCCAGCCCCATTCGCCCTACACCCCGGGGCGGGAGCATTGGGACCGCTACCGCCACGACGACATCGACCTGCCCCGGACGCCGGAAATTCCCTACGGCGACCTCGACGCCCTCAGCCAGGGCCTCTACTACGCCCACGGACGCGACCGGCACACGGTCACCGACGACGACGTCCGCAACGCCCGGCGCGGCTACTACGGCATGATCAGCGCCATCGACGACAAGATCGGGCGGCTCCTGGCGCGACTCGACGAGACGGGTTTCTCGGACAACACCATCGTCGTCTTCACGACCGACCACGGCGACATGATGGGCGAGCGGGGCATGTGGTACAAGCACTGCTTCTTTGAATGGTCCGCCAGGGTTCCACTGATCGTCCGCCATCCGGACGGCCCGAAACCCCGCCGGGAGGCCAGGGCCGTGTCGCACGTCGACCTGCTTCCGACGCTGATCGACTTCGCCGGCGGCGCGCGCGGCTTCGACCTGTCCGACAAGGACGGAAACAGCCTCGCGCCCCTGCTGTCCGGAGAGGACGGGACGTGGCCCGACACGGCGATCTGCGACTATCTGGCCATCGGGCCGTGCGTCCCGTGCCGAATGATCCGGAAGGGCAGGTTCAAGCTCATCCGCATCCATGGCCATGCGCCCCTGCTCTACGACCTGGAGGCGGATCCGGACGAGGTCGACGACCTGTCCGGGAACCCGGCGTACGCGGACGTCCGCCAAGCCCTCGAGGCGGAACTGACGGCCGGCTGGGACCCCGACGAGCTGGACGCCCGCGTTCGCGAGAGTCAGCGCCGCCGCCGTCTGATCGCGCGGGCCAACGACGGAAGGGAGCGCTGGGACTACATCGCGCGGGAAGGAGACGACAGGCGCTTCGTTCGCGCCAATCTGGTCGACTCGACCAAGCGCGCGAGCCGCTTCCCTCCGGTCGACGAGGTTCCGCCGGACCGTCCGCGGGGCGGTGAATAGCGCTCGTCGACGTTGTTGGTTTCGCGCGCGTCCGGGGGTAAGATGGATTCGCCGATGGGGCCGTTTCCTCGATACCACCAGGTCGACGTCCCCTCGGCGCCACGTTGGGCCATTGATCCCCCGGACAATTCCAGCGCCGAAACGCGGGGACGAAACAGGGAGGCGACATCCATGAAATTCAACGGACTATCGCGCGCGATCGTGATCGCCGCCGTATCGGCGGGAGCGGCCATGCTCGGCGGACCGCGGGAAGCCGCGGCCGAGTACCCGACCAAGCCGATCCGCATCATCATCCCCTACGACGCCGGCGGCGCCGCGGACCTGCAGGCCCGGATCGTGGCCTCGACCGCGCCCGAGTACATCGGCCAGGCCGTGCTCGCCAGCAACCGCACCGGCGCGGGCGGCGTGACGGGGTCGAACTACGTGGTGCGCTCCAAACCCGACGGCTACACCCTGCTGCTTGCGCGCGTGGGTTCGCAGGCGGGCGTGCCGGCCATCAACCCGGGCATCCCCTACAAGTGGAACGACTACACGTTCCTCGGCCTGCTGGAGAAGAACCCCTTCGTGCTCGCCGTCAACGCCGAGTCCGACCTGCATTCCCTGAAGGACATCGAGTCCAAGCTGAAGGCGGGCGGGAAGCTCTCCTACTCGACGGGCGGCGTGGGCACGTTGCCGCACATCGCCATGATCATGGTGCTCGACGGCATGGGCCTCAAGGCGGACGCCATGACCCACGTGCCGTACAAGGGCGGCGGCGCGGCGGCGGCGGCCCTCGTGGGCGGCCACGTCGACATGTTCTTCCAGAACCTTTCGGGCGTCATCGGGCAGATCCAGGCCGGCACGCTCCGCGCCCTGTTCGTCACGACGCCGGAACGGGTCAAGGTGATCAAGGACGTCCCGACCGTGAAGGAGATCGGACGTCCCGACCTCGAGCTCGCCATCGGCTGGAGCGCCCTGTACGGCCCCAAGGGGTTGCCGCAGGAAGTGGTCGACAAGTGGGTCGACACGCTCCAGAAACTCGAGAAGGACAAGTCGTGGAACCGCATGACCTCGAAGCTCGGCTCGATCCCCGCGATCAGCTCTCCGGCCGAGATGGAGAAGTTCGCGGAAAGCCAGTTCAAGGCGATGCGGGCCGTGGCCGAAAAGGTCGGCATGATCATCAAGAAGTGAAGCCGGAACCGGCGGGGAGGGCGGCCTCGGGCGGCCCTCCCCCGTTTCCTTTCGCGGCGCCCGAGGACGCGGCGGCGAGTCCGGCGGGCGGCGCCGGGCGGGACCGCGGACGCGAGGAGTAGCCGCGAGGGATCGCGGAGTGGAGCGGATGGCTGCGAAGAGACCCAACATCCTCGTCATTCAGGCGGACCAGCTGGCGCCCCAGGCGCTCCCCGTCTACGGCCACCCTCTGGTCGAGGCTCCCCACATCCAGGCCCTGGCGGACCGGGGGGTGGTCTTCGAGAACGCCTACTGCAACTTCCCCCTCTGCGTTCCGTCGCGCTACTCCATGCTGACGGGACGACACACCAGCGCCATCGCGGCGTGGGACAACGCGATCGAGCTGCCGTCGGAAATGCCGACGATGGCGCACTACCTCGACGACCTGGGGTATCGCACCATCCTCTGCGGCAAGATGCACTTCATCGGCCCCGATCAGCTTCACGGCTTCAGGGAACGGCTGACCACGGACATCTATCCGTCGAACTTCGTCTGGACCCCGGACTGGCCCAACGAGCCCGAGTACCGGCCGACGGGCATCAGCCTGCTGCCCGTCGTGCAGTCGGGGCGTTGCGTCCGCAGCCTTCAGATCGATTACGACGACGAGGTCGAGCACTTCGGCCTCCAGAAGATCCACGACCTCGCGCGCTATTCCCGGGACGATCCGTTCTTCCTCGTGATCTCCTTCACGCACCCGCACTCGCCGTTCATCATCACGGATCCCTACTGGGACCTGTACGACCACGACGCCATCGACATGCCCGACGCGCCGGCCATCCCGGTCGACGACCTGGACGAGCACAGCCGCTGGCTGCACTACGGGCACGGCGCCCACCTGCACACCGTCACCGACGAGCACGTGCGGACGGCCCGCCACGCCTACTACGGCATGGTCTCCTACATCGACGACAAGGTCGGCCGGATCATGGACGCGATGCGGGCGACCGGCCTCGCCGACGACACGGTGGTCATATTCATCAGCGACCATGGCGAAATGCTCGGCGAGCGGGGCATGTGGTACAAGCAGACCTTCTTCGAGCGGTCCGTCCGGGTGCCGCTGATCGTCAGCCGGCCGGGGACCTGGGCGTCCGGCCGGGTGAACGAGCTGGTCTCCCTCGTCGACCTGTTGCCCACGATGCTCGACGTGGCGACGGACGGCGACCCGCCCGAAACGGTGGACCCGATGGACGGCCGCAGCCTGACGGGGCTGCTGGACGGCGGCGGCGACTGGACCGACGAGGTCATCTCCGAATACACGGGCGAAGGGGTCAAGGCGCCGTGCCGGATGCTCCGCCGCGGCAAGCACAAGTTCATGTACACCCACGGCTTCCCCGACATGCTCTACGACCTCGAAGCGGATCCCCTGGAGCGGGAGAACCTGATCGACCGCCCCGAGATGGCGGCCGTGGCCGGCGAGCTCCGGAGGGCCGTTCTCGACGGCTGGGACCCCGACGACGTCAACGAGCGCTGTCTCGAATCCCAGCGGCATCGGCGGTTCGTCCAGCGCGCGACGGGGGGCGAGCCCTTCTGGGCCTACGTGGCGCGCGAAGGCGACGACCGTCGCTTCATCCGCAACGCCGGCGGCATCCCGACCAAGGCCAGGGCGCGCTTCCCCTACGTCGAACCCGCGCCGTTCGAGCGCTGATCCGACGCGGCGGCGCGGCGATTCGGAACCCCCTCGTGCGCATAGCCGATTTCAGCGATCTGACCATCGGCGGGATGACGGTCGCGTTCGCGTGCCTGGCGCTGTTCGTGCTGGTCCCCCTCGGCGTCGAGGACCCCGGCGAGATCGACATCCTCGCCCTGGGCCCGGCGTTCTGGCCGTCGGTCATCTCCGTCTTCATACTGCTCATGGGCGCCGTCGTCGGGATCCAGGGCCTCCGCCGGCTTCGGGCCGGTCGCGCGGCGGCGGGGGAGGACCAGAGGTCTCTCGCCACCGCCCTTTCCGAGTACGCGCTCGGGCGCTGGCTCGGCGCGCTGGCCCTGCTGGCGGCGTTCTACGCGCTGCTCGAGCCGCTCGGCATGGTCATCGCGTCCATGCAGGCGATGGTCGCCCTCATGTTCCTCGGCGGGGAGCGGCGTCCGGCGCTCCTGGCCATCCTCCCGGTAGCCCTGCCGTTCGCGCTCTTCCTGTTCTTCCGGTACGCGGCGAACGTCGTCATCCCTCTCGGCGTTCTCGAGTCCTGGCTGGCCTGAACCATGTTCTGGACGACCCTGCAAGCCGCCCTCGAGATCGTCCTCACGCTGGAGGCCGTGCTCGCCCTCTTCGGCGGCGTCGTCATCGGCACCCTGATCGGCGCGATCCCCGGCATGACGGTGACCATGGGCGTGGCGCTCACGCTGCCGTTCACGTTCGGGATGCATCCGGCCATAGGAATCCTTCTGCTGCTCGGCGTCTACAAGGGCGGCGTCTACGGCGGGTCGATCACGGCGATCCTGATCAAGACTCCGGGCACGCCGGCGGCCTCGTGCACCGTGCTCGACGGTTACCCGATGTCGCGGAACGGCGAGGCGCGCAAGGCCCTGGACATGGCCCTTTACGCCTCGTGCTTCGCGGACTTCGTCTCGAACGTCTCGCTGATCCTCTTCGCGGGCGTGCTGGCGAGCTTCGCGCTCCGCTTCGGACCCCCCGAATACTTCACGTTGATCGTGTTCTCGCTCACCATCATCGCGGGGATCGCCGGGGACAACATGGCCAAGGGCATGATCTCGGCCGGCATCGGCCTGCTGCTGGCGACGATAGGGCTCGATCTCGTCTACGGAACCAACCGCTTCGTCTTCGGCGAGGTCGAGCTGATGGCGGGCCTCAACTTCATCCCCGTGCTGATCGGGCTGTTCGCGCTGCCGGAGATCATCAACTACTACGCCAAGCGGTTCGAGGAACGCGGCGACATACAGGCGCTGGCCGGCGGCCACGCGACGTTCGCGGAGTTCCGCCGCTGCTTCAAGAGCATCTTCCGCGGCAGCGTGATCGGGGTCGTGCTGGGCGCCATTCCCGGCATCGGCGGCGCGCCGTCCGCCTTCCTGTCGTACAGCGAGGCCCAGCGGACGTCGAAGAACCCGGAGAATTTCGGCAAGGGCGAAATCGAAGGGGTGGCGGCGTCGGAGGCCGGGAACAACGGCACCTGCGGAGCGACGCTGATCCCCCTGCTGGCGCTCGGCGTGCCGGGCGACATCGTCACGGCGGTGATCCTCGGCGCCTTCATGATCCACGGGCTTCAGCCGGGGCCGCTGCTCTTCGAGGACAACCTCGACCTGATCTACGGCCTGTTCATCGGCATCATGATCAGCTCGGTGTTCCTGTTCATCGTCGGCAAGAGCGCGATCCGGCTGTTCAGCCGCGTGGCGCTCCTGCCCAACCAGATCCTGTTCCCGGTCGTGCTGGTGCTGTGCGTCTACGGCGGGTACGCGGTCAACAACAACCTGTTCGACATCCTGGTGATGATGCTGATCGGGCTGCTCGGGTTCGCTATGCTGCGCGGCAACATCCCGGCGGCGCCGTTCCTCATCGCCTACGTTCTCGGCCCCCTGCTCGAGGACAACTTCCGGCAGTCGCTGCTGCTGTCCCACGGCGGCCTCGAGATCTTCGTCCGCAACGAGATATGCATGGTCTTCTGGGCACTGACGGCGCTCGCCCTGTTCCTGATCGTCCGCCGGCAGCGCAAGCTGCCCAGGGGCGTGGAGTGACCCTCTCGGAAGGCCGGCCGGGCGCGACGGCGGCGCTCGTTTTCTACAGCAACCCGATGTCGCGCGGGCGGATCGCGCGCTGGATGCTCGAGGAGATCGGCGCCGATTACCGGACGGAATGGATGGACTACGGCCCGCCGATGAAGTCGGCGGACTATCTGGAGATCAACCCGATGGGCAAGGCGCCGGCGATCCGCCACGGCGAGACCGTGGTCACCGAGAGCGCGGCGATCTGCGCCTACCTCGCCGACGCCTTCCCCGAAGCCGGGCTCGCCCCGCCGGCCGACCGGCGAGGCGCCTATTACCGCTGGCTGTTCTTCGCCGCCGGGCCGCTCGAGGCGGCGGTCACCAACCGCGTCCTCGGGTTCGCGCCGCCCCCGGACAAGGAAGCGATGGTCGGCTACGGCGCCTTCGCCTCGGTGATGGACACCCTGGAGACGGCCGTCGACGGAGACGGCTACGTCGCCGGGGAAACGTTCTCGGCGGCCGACGTCTACGTCGGATCGCACGTCGGTTGGGGCCTTCAACTCGATCTGATCGAGAAACGTCCGGCCTTCGAAGCGTACTGGGCGCGGCTGGACACGCGCGAGGCGCACCTGCGCGCCGTCGCCCTCGACGAGGCGGCGGCGCGACCCTGAGCCCGAACCGGCGCGCGTCCGGGCGCCGCCGCGGGGTCCGTTCACGCTCCTTCCCCCTGGCGCGACCCCCACCCCGACCCTCCCCCTGCAAGGGGGAGGGAGAACGAGGGCGGCGGAGGGGCCGTTGACGATCCCCCCCTGCAAGAGAGAGCCATCCATACTCCTCCCCCCTGACAGGGGGAGGTCGGGAGGGGGGTGGCCGAACGCGCGACGGGGCCGAACGGGCCGGTTGGCTCAATCGATGGGATCGAGGATGACGCTCATGCGCCTCGTGATCAGCGGCCGGACCTTCTCTCCCCATTCGCCGGACCTGATGGCGGCCTGCCAGGCTTCCGAAGACCTCGTTTCGGCGGAGTCGACTTCATACAGCGCGAAATACGTGGGCGCGTCCAGGTCGCCGTCGACCCTGTTCAACCTGTAGCGCTTCGCTCCATGCACGCCAGGAACGCCCAGCAGCGCCGGAACGTGGTCTTCGCTGTAGAGACGGTTGAACTCCTCGTCGCCGATACCGTCGGGCTTCTCCATCATCACCATGATCAACGTCTTCGACATTCGCCCTCTCCCTTATCGCTCGTTCGCTCGATCGAGATCCGATCCCGGTCACGACGCCGGGAGCGCGCCGGACTCTTCGAGATCGTCTATCTCGTCCTCCGAGTACCCCAACTCCTTCAAGACCTCGACGCCGTGCTCTCCATGGCGCGGCGCGTGCCGGTGGATGGATGCGGGCGTCCCGGAGAACCGAACCGTCGGCTCGGTGAGCACCGTCTCGCCCTCGCTCGGATGCGCCGAACGGTGAAAGAAGCCGATTTCCCGCAGATGCTCGTCCTCGAACAGGTCATCGAGCGTATTCACCGGCGCCCAGGGGATCTGCGCCCGGTCGCAAAGCTCGATCCACGCGGCGATCGTCCGTTCCTCGATCGCCTCCCCCATCGCCGCGTAGAGCGCATCGATGTTCTTGATGCGCGAGGCGTAGTCGCTGAAACGGGGATCTTGGAGCATTTCCGCCCGGCCGGAAATCCGGAAGAAGGCGGACCACTGCTTCTCCGTATACGGCATGATGCAGATGTAGCCGTCCCTGGCCCTGGCCGGTCTGCGATGCGGCGACGTGATACGGGCGTACCCCACGCCTCCCAAAGGCGGCTCGAACGCGCGCCCATTGATGTGCTCGGCCAGCATGAAGGCCGCCATGGTCTCGAACATCGGCACCTCGACCTTCTGCCCTTCCCCCGTCCGCGACCGGTGGTAGAGCGCGCCGAGGATGGCCTGGCTCGCCACCAGACCGACGACCTTGTCGACCAGAATGGTAGGCGTATAGCGCGGCGCCCCGTCCGCATCCGCGCCGAGAACCGCAAGGCCCGACGATCCCTGGATGAGGTCGTCGTAGGCGGGCCTGGCGGCATAGGGCCCCCTCTCCGAATAGCCATACGCGCCGCAGTAGACGACGTCCGGCTTCAGGACCTTCACCGCCTCATAGTCGAACCCGAGCCGCGCGATGGCTTGCGGCCGCATGTTGTGGAAGAAGACGTCCGCCGTCGGGACGAGGCGCCGCAGGGCTTCCTTCGCCCCCTCCTGCTTGAGATCGAGGACGACGCTCCGCTTGTTGCGGTTTATGTTCAGGAAGATGCCGCCCATGCCCTCGTTGCGCTTGGGGCCCGCGTGGCGGATGGGGTCGCCCGCGCCCGGGGCCTCGATCTTGATGACGTCCGCGCCGAGGTCGCCGAGCAGCTGGGT
The DNA here is from genome assembly GCA_965242505.1 of Alphaproteobacteria bacterium. Classification (GTDB taxonomy): domain Bacteria; phylum Pseudomonadota; class Alphaproteobacteria; order UBA2966; family UBA2966; genus UBA2966. The sequence goes on along the minus strand of OZ251449.1, from coordinate 3,513,148 downwards.
CGCGTAGGGTCCGAGGACGATCGTCGTGACGTCGATCACGCGAATGCCGGAAAGAGGCCCGGTCGGTCGGTCGTCCATGGCGCAGGAGTTACGAAGGGCCCGCGCCAGTCGCGCACGTCGCCACGAGGACGAGGGCCACTGCGGCCGCGCGGATTTTCATGATCGCCCCATCGCTTCCCGGCGCCGCAATCGAACGGCCGCCGGACGCCACTCATCAGCTGCCGAACGCCGCCGGTCGTCGACGCGAATCGCCAGACTCGGCCATGTTGATCCTGAAGAATACGTTCAGTCAAAACAATAATCCTGAACCATATCTCCAGAATCACTTATGTCGCCGCCTGGATCATGCCGGCAGGCGGAGGTTCCCGCACGGTCGGGACAAGGCGACGGCGACGGCGATCCCGCAGCCGGGGATCGGCGACGCCGCGTTCCACAGGCGGCGCAAGGAGCGCGGCGATCAGACGACCTGCGCTCCCGCGCCGCCGTCGGTTTCCACCCGACACAATGCGTCGTACAACGCATCCAGAAACCTCGGCCGGCGGGCCTCGCGCCTCTGAACCAGCGAAACCGTACGTTGTATGGCGGGCGAACCGAACGAAACCATGTAGAGGTCGTCCAGGTATCGCTCTCCGATCGTGGATTTCGGGTTGATCCCTACCGCAAGACCATTCAGCACCATCATCAAAAGGGTCTCCACGGTGTCGAACTCCATGATCGGATCGACCTTGATCCTGCGCTTCTTCAGAGATTGCTCGATAAGGCGGCTGACCTCCGAGTTTCGGTTCGGACCGACGTAGGGATTTCCGGTCAATATCTCGATATCGCTCTGGCCGGCGTAACCACGGGGAGAAACCACGACCAGCGTGTCGGTCAGGATCGGCCTGCTGATCAGTTCCGGATCGAGTTCCGGAAACTGGGTGATCAGTGCCGCATCCAGACGGCCTCGCACGACCGAGCGCGCCAGATCGTTTGCGTAACCGGTAACGATCTGCACCTGCAAATGACGGTACTTCTTGCGGAGATCTCTGAACATCCGAGGGAAGAAATGCGACAGTCCCGTCACCGCGCCGATCTTGATCGACCCTCTGAGTTCACTGGAAATCGGCGCGAATTCCTTGAACCTGTCGCACATGTCGACTATTTCCCTGGCCTGATCCAGAAGCAGCAGGCCGGCATTGTTGAGGCGCGGCGGCCTGACCGATCTCTCGAAAAGCTCGAATCCGAGCCAGTCCTCCAGGCGCTTGATCTGCATACTGACTGCCGCCTGGGTCAGTCCCAGTTTGGCGGCGGCCGAGTTGAAACTACCCGTATCGACAATGGCGACGAGCGCCTTGAGATGATTGAGCTGCATGGGGTGGCCTCGCCTTTTCGGACGGCCTGGCGGTATGGTCGAGGCGTATTCGGGTTGTCGTTCAGGCTTTCGGGATCCCTCGACCCTCTCTTCCCGCCGTCACCGCCGCGCCCGCCGATACGTCGAGGCCGCCTCGGCGCTTTCATAACAATTCATGAAATTGAACTCAAGTGAAATTAGTTATCCTGAATTAGCGTCGGTGCGTTAGTATGAGCGTCCGTGGGTTCGCATCCGTCCAGGGATTGATCATCGCCGGATGGCTGCAACCCGGCGCCGCCTGTTGGGAGGTGTTCATGTCGGACACGAGCATCCACGACCTGGTGAGGGTCGGCGAGGGGCTGATCAGCCGCCGGATCTTCTTCGATCCGGACATCTACCGCGCCGAACTGGAGAACGTCTTCGCCAAGTGCTGGCTCTATCTCGCGCACGAGAGCCAGATACCAGACCCCGGGGACTACACCACCAACTACATGGGCGAGGACCCGGTGCTGATCTGGCGTGGCATGGACGGCGAGGTCCGGGCGTTTCTCAACTCCTGCCGCCACCGGGGCATGCGGGTCTGCCGCACGGACGCCGGCAACGCGCGCCAGTTCGCCTGCCCCTTCCACGGCTGGACCTACGGCGCCGACGGTTCGCTCAGGACGGTTCCGAGCCTGGAGGACGGCTACTTCGGGGACCTCGACAGGGAGAACTGGGGCCTGCATCGGGTGCCCCGGCTGGCGACCTACGGCGGGTTCGTCTTCGGCAACTGGGACGAGGACGCCGAGAGCCTCGACGACTACCTCGGCAACGCGCGCTGGTATCTCGACATCCTGATCGAGCGGTCTCTGGGGGGCATCGAGGTGTTTCCCGGACAGCAGCGCTACTCGGTGGACGGCAACTGGAAGATCGCGTCGGAGAACTTCGTCGGCGACGGGTATCACATCGCCCAAAGCCACGGGTCGGTCTTCGCGCTCCCCGTTCGCATGCTCAACCCGGCCAATCCCTTCAGCGATTTCAGGAGCGAGCTGACCTACTACGACATCGCCATGGACAACGGCCACGGCTTCACCCAGTTCACGCTTTCCGGCGAACGGGTCGAGGTCGACCGCATGCTGGCCAGGGAGATGGGACCCGAGGTCGTGGAGTACGTCGAAGAGTGCCACGCCAGGCTGACCAGGCTCTCGCGAGCTCAGGCGGACGTCCACGCGCTGACCTTCGGCACCCTGTTTCCCAACTTTTCGATCAACAACTTCAGCGCGCTGCGCCCGATCGGCCTTTTCCTCTGGACCCCCAAGGGTCCGGGACGTCTCGAGATCTGGCAATGGGGCGCGACGGACAGGGATGCGCCCAAGGTCGTAAAGGACATGGTTCGCCTCGATTTCGTCCGCGCTCAGGCGCCGGCGGGAATCTTCGCCCCCGACGACACCGAGAACTTCGAGCAGGTCACGCAGTCGACGGCCGGGGTGATCGGCCAGCGCCTCGACTTCAACTACCGGATGACCCTGAAACGGAAGCCCGTCGAGGGGTTCGACGACGTTCCGGGATACATCTCGACCTACTCCTCGGAGGAGAACCAGCGTCGCTTCTACAAGCGCTACGCCGACCTGATGGACGGCGGGAAGGGAACGCGGCAGGTCTATGAAGGACCGCGGTTGGCCGTGCGGAGTTGACCGGTTTCGACCGAACGGACGGCGGAAGAGAGCGCGGCGGACTTATGACGAACCCGGACTTGCAGCACGAAGTCGAGCGGTTCCTTTATCGCGAAGTCCGCATGCTCGCGGAGGGTCGTTTCGAAGAGTGGCTCGATCTCTTCACCGAGGATTCGCGCTACCTGATGCCGATCCGCGAGACGACCGCCACGCGCGAGGATTCGGAGCGCGGCGAGGAGTTCCTGCCGCATATCGACGATGACAAGGATTTCATGCGGGCCCGCGTGCAGCGGCTGCGCCACCGTCTGGCGCACGCGGAACAGCCGCCCTCGCGGTTGCGTTACTTCATTTCCAACGTCGAGGTCGACGAGGCCGGGGACGGCCGAGGCGACAGGGAGCTCGACGCGCGCTGCAACCTGATGGTCTATCAGTCGCGGCTCGAGCGGACGGAGAAGATATTCGTCGGTCGGCGCGAGGACAGGTTGCGGCCGGAAAACGGAAGCTACCGGATCGCCAACCGCGTGGTCGTTCTCGACCAATCGTTGCTGCCCCGCAGCATCACGATCTTCTTCTAGGCTGCGCCGCCCCGTGGAATTCGATGCCGGACGCAAGTAACCGCGATGGAGGCGCGGGCGCGCGGACCGAGCGCGTCGACGTCCTCGTCGTCGGCATGGGGTTCGCGGGCATGTACGTCCTTTACCGCGCGCGCCAGCGGGGCCTGACGGCGCGCGCTTTCGAAGCCGCCGGCGACGTCGGCGGCGCCTGGTACTGGAACCGCTATCCGGGCTGCCGCGTCGACGTCGACAGCGTGCAGTACAGCTACAATTTCTCGAACGAGCTCACGAAGGAGTGGCGGTGGACGGAAAAATTCGCCGCCCAGCCGGAGCTCCTGCGCTACTGCAACCACGTCGCCGACCGCTTCGACCTGCGCCGGGACGCGAAGTTCGATACCCGCGTCACCTCGGCCGTCTTCGACGACGAGACGAACCTGTGGACGCTCGAAACCGACAAGGGGGACGTCGCTTCGGCGCCGTACTGCATCATGGCGACGGGCAGCCTGTCGACGCCCTACAAGCCGCCCTATCCCGGAATCGAGAACTTCCGCGGCGACTGGCATCACACCGGCGCATGGCCCCATGAAGAGGTCGGCTTCGCCGGCAAACGCGTCGGGATCGTCGGCACGGGCTCGACGGGCATCCAGGCCATTCCCGTCATCGCCCGGGAAGCGAAGCGCCTGATCGTGTTCCAGCGCACGCCTCAATACACCTCGCCCGCCCGCAACCGGCCCGTGACGCCCGGCGAGCAGGACGCGTTCAACGCGCGCCGGGCCGAATGGCGCGACGAGGCGATGCGCACCTTCAACGCCATAACGGACTATCCGCCCCCCGCCAGGCATTATCACGAAGACACGCCCGAAGAACGCCGCGCCTGTCTCGAGGAACGGTGGGAAGAAGGGGGTATGCCGCAGGCCTTGCTGATGACCTACAGGAACGTCGTCGATGACGAGAAAGCCAACAAGGTCGTCGCCGACTTCGTGCGCCGCAAGATCCGGGAGATCGTCAAGGATCCGGAGATCGCGGAGATGCTCTGTCCGCGGGAAGACCTGCCGATCGGATCGAAGCGCCCGCCGATCGACACGGACTACTACGAGACCTACAACCGCGGCAACGTCACCCTGGTCGACGTCAGAAGCGCGCCGATCGAAAGGATTACGGCGGACGGCGTCAAGACGAGCGATGCGGAGTACGAACTCGACGCCATCGTCTTCGCGACCGGCTTCGACGCCATGACCGGATCCTTGCTGGCGATCGACATCGGCGTCCGCGCCGGCGCCTCGCTGAAGGACGCCTGGTCGGACGGGCCAGACGCCTATCTGGGGTTGATGGTCGCGGGTCTGCCCAACCTGTTCATGATCAACGGACCGGGCAGTCCGTCGGTGAAGGCCAACATGATCATGGCCATCGAGCACCATACGGACTGGATCATGGACCTGCTGGATCATCTCCGTGAACGCGGGTTCGACCGGGTCGAGGCGGACGAGCGGGCCCAGACGAGCTGGGTCGAACACGCGAGAGAGGTCGCCGAGGCGACGCTGATGCCCGTGGCCGACTCCTGGTACGTCGGCGCCAACGTGCCGGGCAAGAAGCGCGTCTACATGCCTTATTTCGGCGGGTTCGACCGCTACGTCGAGATCTGCGAAGAGGTCGCCGCGGACGGATATCGTGGGTTTCGCCTGTCGCGCGCGGGCGAGAAGGCGGACGCGCCGGCAATCGCCGCGCAGTAGAGCGCCGTTTCCCCGACGGGTCCCGGCGCGCACCCCATGCCAGACGCGAGCATCCACGACGGCGGCGCGGACGCGCGGCCCGAACGCGTCGACGTCGTCGTCGTCGGCGCAGGGTTCGCCGGACTCTACGCCCTCCATGGCCTGCGCGAGCGCGGACTCACGGCCCGCGGATTCGAGGAAGGCGACGGCGTCGGCGGAACCTGGCGCTGGAACTGCTATCCCGGCGCAAGGGTCGACATCGAGAGTCTACAGTACTGCTTTCACTTTTCCCCCGAGATCCGCGAAGAATGGTTCTGGTCGGAACGTTTCGCGTCCCAGCCCGAACTCCTCCGATATTTCGACTACGTGGCCGATCGCTTCGATCTGCGCCGCGACGTCAAGTTCGATACGCGGGTCGTCTCCGCGGTGTTCGACGACGACGCGAATCTGTGGACGGTCGAGACCGATAGAGGGGACGTCGCCGAGGCGCGTTACTGCATCATGGGGACGGGTCTCCTGTCGGCGCCTTACCAGCCCCCCTTTCCCGGCGTCGAAGACTTCCGGGGCGAGTGGCATCACAGCAGCAGATGGCCGCGCAGAAAGGTCGATCTCTCGGGCAAGCGGGTGGGAGTCGTCGGAACGGGGTCGACGGGTATCCAGATCGTTCAGACCATCGCGCCCGACGTGGAGCATCTGACCGTGTTCCAGCGCACGGCGAACTACGCCACGCCGGGAATCAACCGGCCGCTCTCCAGGGAGGAACAACGCGCGTTCAACGCCCGCCACGATGAATGGCTCAGGGAAGTGAAGAGCGTGTTCAGCGGCCAGACCAGCGAATTTCCCGCCCCGACGAAATCGGCCTTGGAGGATTCCCCCGAGGAACGCCGACGGTGGTTCGACGATCGCTGGGTCAACGGCGGCCATCCGCAAACCCTCCTCTACGCTTACAACGACTTGATGGCCAACCGGAAATCGAACGACGCCCTTTGCGACTTCGTGCGGGAGAAGATCCGCGCCACCGTCACGGATCCCCAGGTCGCCGAGTTGCTGTGTCCGAAGGACGAGCCGATGGGAGCCAAACGCGTCCCGCTCGAGTTCGGCTACTTCAAAACCTTCAACCGGGACAACGTCACCCTCGTCGATGTCAAGAGCGCGCCGATCGAGCGCATCACGGCGACCGGGCTGCGCACCAGGGACGCGGAGTACGAACTCGACGTCATCATCTTCGCGACGGGTTTCGACGCCATAACCGGCGCCATGTCGGCGATTGACATCCGGCGCGAAGGCGGCGCCTCCCTGAAGGAGCTCTGGGCCGAAGGTCCGAAGAACTACCTCGGGCTCATGGTCGCGGGCGTCCCGAATCTCTTCATCGTCAACGGCCCCGGCAGCGCCGGGATCAAGGCGAACAACGTGCTGGGGGTCGAGCACGGCGTCGAATGGGCCATGAACTGCCTGGACCACCTCATCGCCAACGGCTTCGACCGGATCGAGGCCGACGAACAGGCCCAGGAGGAATGGATAGCGCACTCGAACGAGGTCGCCGAAGCGTCATTGGTATCCAAGGCCGGCTCCTGGTACACCGGCGCCAACATCCCCGGCAAGCCTCGGGTCTACATGCCCTACTTCGGCGGATTCGACCGTTACCTCGAGATTTGCGAAGGGGCCGTCGCGGACGGATATCGCGGGTTCCACCTGTCGCGCGCGAGCGAGAGAACGGATACGCCGGCGATCGCCGCGCAGTAGGCAGGGCGCGGCTTCCCCGACGGGTCCCGGAAATACTCCATGTCGGACACAGGCATCCGCGGTGACGATGCGGGCTCGCGGCTCGCGTGTCGGGCCGAGTCCGGGCTTCATACTCCATCAACCGGCCGCCTCATCGAGCGCACGTTCGGAAGGCTCAAGGACTGGCGGTGCATCGCCACCACCGTCGTTTTCTGGTTATGAATCCTGAGCTTGGTCGTCTTCGTATGTGTCCTCAAGCGGAGCCAATCTCCTTGTCAAGCTTATCCAGTATCTCCCATGCCTCGTTGATCAGACGTTCGCGCCCCGCATCAAGCCCCCCATCCGACGCACCAGATCCAACCCGCGCGCTGTGAGCTTCCGAATCGGCAATCTCCTGTATGCGCTTGCGAATTTTTTCAAGTCGTTCCCACAAACGGCGAATCCTTTCTTCTCGATCAGACACGCCAAGCTTATCCCGTATCTCCTTGTCAAGCCTATCCAGTATCTCTCGCGCCTCGTTGATCAGACGTTCGCGCTCCCCATCAAGCCTCCCATCCGACGCACCAGATCCGAAAATCGCGCCACGAGCTTCCAAATCGGCAATCTCCTGTAGGCGCTTGTCAATTTGCTCAAGTCTTTCCAACAAACGGCGAATCTCTTCTTCTCGATCAGACATGTCCTGCTCCTTTGGTGCTTTTCGCCAAGCATAGGGCGTGACGCTTACCCGAGGCAAGCCGATTTCAGACTGATGCGCTCCTTCGGGCGCATGACATCGTATCGTATAAAACTTGCATCCTTATGACCCTCAAACACAAGATGTTGATTCCAGCCATAGACCTAATAACAAAAGAGGCCAGGCGCACGACAACCAAAAGCGCAGGCGCAATCGTTATATGCCTCATCAAGTCCGTCAACGGCAGGTGGGGCTGCGAACGGATCGTCAAAAGAAAATCCTCCTCTACTATAACAAGAACGAAGAAAGTTTTTTTCTTCTGAAGTCCAAGGATGTTTTTTGGATACATCAAGATAACAACGCCATCCTTCTCCACAGGAATGAAGAAACGCCTGTCTCTGAGCCTCTTCATTCGGAAATCTATTTTTCAGACTTTCATCACATTCTTCACGAACACGACGAAAGATGTCAGCATGTTCCTTCATCAGATTCGTTTTAAGGTCCTGAATATGCTGGCAAGATTCCCTTGCCACTTTACACTCATGATCATTTGAATGATATTGCGCAAACGACACGTTCGCAACACCGGCAACCAGCATCATCGCCAAGACCATCCATTTCATGGCCAATCTCCGTCATCACGAGTCCAAACCAAATGACCCGTGGTATCGGGCCATTGGCATCAATCGTGTGATACGAAGGATTCCCGCCTATTCGCCAAGCACGGGAAGCTACCCCCTGCCGGGTCTAGGGCTGTTGTATTCAGCGGGTGACCCGACCAAGCGGGTTCACACAATTGATGCCGACGGGAACGCTAGACGGATATGCCGATGGCAGTCAAGCCAAAAATGACATCCAGGGTCCTTCTCCTTCCGGGCTTGCAAAGGAGGCCTGCGAGCCACCACGCGGATCGAGCGGAACCATTCCGGATTCGCCTTGTCGTCGGGCTGTCGGGCCGTGCGCCCCGGCTTCCACACGCCCTTGCGGTTCTCCAGCGCATAAGTCTCGTCCGCTTTGCAGCGACGTCGCCAAGGCCCGCGGGCATCGAAGAAGAGGCTTGATCCGAGCGCCAATGCCCCCGCGCGCCCCGCGTCCCCCGCATCCGGAACCGACGAGCGCTGCACGCTCCGCCAGTGGGTCGCGGTGCCGGGCGCCATCATCGGCCGCTGCGGTTCGCCGCGGGGCCGTTCGGCGGCGGGTGAAGGAACCGGCGGCCGTCGCGCCGGCGCGCGGTTCACCACCCCTCCAGATCGAAGACGGGGATATCCATGGCCCGCGCGATCGCCGTCATCCGGCGGTCGTAACTGGCGAGCGCCACCGATTGACCGCGACCGAGCAGGTACTCGCACGACGCCAGATGCAGGGCGTCAAGGGTGCGCACGGGCGCCGATGCGGGAAAGGGATCGAGGGCGCGAGCGAGCACCGCCGGGGCGAGCTCCAGCAACACGATACGCCCGATCAGGACACGCGCGTTGGGCCGGGTCCTGACCTCGTACTCCATCAACCGGCTGCTCGCCAGCGTCTCGTCTCAGAGCATCACGGGAGGGCGGCGGTCTTCCGCCAGAAGCCACGCGAGCGCGACCGAGGTATCGAGAGAGATCACCGGTCGCTTCTGTCGGCGTCCAGCTCGCCAAGAATATCGTCCAGGCGGCCGACCGGCTCCACGCTCGGCAACTCTCCCGTGGCTGACAGGACCGGCGGCGTCAGCCAGCCGCGATGCGCCGCCTCGGCCAGCAGCGCGTCAGCGAGGACCGGGCTCCCGGTCTCTCGCGGCGGGCCGATTTCGGCCACCACCCGATCACGGTCCGTCACCAGAACCGTTTCCCCCGACGCCGCCAGGCGCACGTATTCGCTCAGACGACTGTTCAGAACCTTTATGCCGACCGATCTCATGACTCCGAAAGTAGCGACGGATAGCTACTTGGTCAATCGACGCGGCGCCCGGCCGGAAGCGGGCTCGTGGCGGACACGCCGCGTCGTATACTGATCGTCCTTGCATTCCCCGTTCGCGGATGCGGCGCAGGTCGGATCCGGGCGGCGCCGCTCCGGAAGACGTGAGGGAACCGGAGCGGGGCCGCGAGCGCGCGTCGGCCGGGCGCGACGGGAAGACCGAGTGAGCGCCGAAGGGATGACCCCGAGTTGACCGCCGCCGACGCCGACGCGCCATCGCCCCCCGCATCCGGGACCGACGAGCGCGTCACGCTCCGCCAGTGGATCGCGGTGTCGGGCGCCATCATCGGCTCCTTCTGCGCGGTCCTGAACCACCAGATCACCAACACGTCGCTGCGCGAGATCCAGGCGGCCTTGTCCGCGAACCTGACCGAGGCGTCGTGGATCACGACCGCCTACCTCGCCGCCGCCATCGTCATCATGCCGCTGACGGCCTGGCTCACGCGCGTGTTCTCCGTCCGCACCTACGCGACGGCCAACACCGCCGGGTTCATGCTGTCGCTCGTCGCCTGCGCCCTGGCCTGGGACCTGAACGCGATGATCGCGCTGCGGTTCGCCGCCGGATTGTTCGGCGGCGGCCTCATGCCCATGGCCTTCACCGTCATCCTGGCGACCCTGCCCCCGTCGAAGCGGCCCGTCGCCTTCATGTGGTGGGCGCTGCTCACGGTCCAGGCGCCGACCGTGGGGCCCGCGCTCGGCGGCTGGCTGACGGATACGTTCTCGTGGGAGCTGATCTTCTACGTCCAGACGATCCCCGCCGGCGCGGCCCTCGCCTGCCTGCTCCACGGGCTCGACAGGTCGCCCCGGGCGTTGGAGCTCCTGCGCCGGGTCCAGTGGTTCAGCATCGCCATCATGGCGGTGGGGTTGTTCCTGTTCATCACCGTGCTCGAGGAAGGCAACCGCAACGACTGGTTCACGTCCGACCATATCCTGCGGCTGTCGACGATCTCCGGCCTGTGCCTCCTGGCCTTCGTCGCGATCCAGCTGTTCAGGAAGGAGCCGTACATAAACCTGCGCCTCTGCGGGAGACGCAACTTCGGCATCTGCTGCCTCGTCTTCTTCGGCTTCGGCGTCGGCGTGTTCGGCACGATGTTCATCATCGCGCTCTACCTGATCCAGGTTCCCCAGTACACGGCGACCCAGGTCAGCACGGTGATCATGTGGATCGGCATTCCGCAGATCGTCGCCGCGCCCCTGGTGCTGTGGCTCCTGCCGCGCGTGGACGCGCGCCTGCTGCTGGGGTTCGGATGCGTCCTCTTCAGCGTCAGCTGCTTCCTGAACGTCAACATGAGCTTCGATACCGGGTACTGGGAGCTCATGTTCGTCAACGTCATCCGGGCCGTGGGGCAGCCCTTCATCATGGTCGTGCTGCCGATCTTCGCGACCTCCCTGCTGGAACCCGCCAACCACGGCTCGGCCGCGGCGATCCTCAACATGACCCGGGACATCGGCGGCGCCGTCGGCATCGCCTGCCTGAACACGGGAATCTCCCGGCGCTCGGACTTCCACGTCGATCACGTCGGCGAGCACGTCTCGTCCTACGACGCGGAAACCCTGGCCCGGCTCGATCGACTGACCGAACGTTTCGCCGCCTACAGCGGCGACCTCCAGCTCGCCCGGGATCAGGCGGTGGCGGCGTTGAACTCCCTGGTCTCGCGGGACGCCACCATCATGGCCTACAACGACATGTTCTTCGTCATCGGCGCGATCTTCGCGATCGGGCTGATCGCGTGCCTCTTCCTGCGCAAGGCGCCCGCGCAACGGCGCGGGTAGCCGCGCCCCCCGGATCAGCTGCCCGGAACGATTCCGGGCGGCAGGGTTCTGCACCAGGCCGCGATCTCGCCCGGGGTCGTGAGCCAGACGTCGTCGCGGCTCCGCATGACGTGCTCCATGGCCCGGCGCAAGGGCCGGATCCGGAACGGATGGCCGAGCACGAAAGGATGAAGGGAGAAGCAGAACACCAGGGGCCGGCGCCGCGACTCCTCCAGCATCTCGTCGAACTGGTCGACGATCAGCTCGGCGAACTGCCGCGGCGTGTAGCGCCACGTGTTGACGATAACCGGCAGGTCGTTGATCTCCACCGAGTACGGCACGCAGAGGAGCGGCCCCGCCCGCGTGCGCATCCACACGGGCTGGTCGTCGAAGGGCCAGTTGAGAGTGTAGTCGTAGCCGGCTTCCTTCAGGAGGTCGGGCGTGACGGCGGTCTCGGCCAGGAACGGGCTGAGCCAGCCGGTCGGCCGCTTGCCGCCATGCCGCGCGATCGCCTCGGCGCAGTGCTCGATCATCTCCTTCTCGTCGGCCTCCGAGAATCCGTCCTGGCGCTCGGAATTGGTGCGGCCGTGGCCGATCATCTCGTCGCCGCGCTCCCCGATCCGCTCCGCCACCTGGGGCGCATGGTCGAAGACGGCGGTGTTGACGTTGTGCGACGCCGGGGCGCCGAGGTCGTCGAGCAGGTCGAACAGGCGCCAGATGCCGACCCGGTTGCCGTAATCGCGCGACGCGAAGGTCCGGTGCGTGGGCGGCGGGGCGGACAGGCCCGCCTCGTTGAGCCCTTCCCGGAAGGCGAACTCCTCGACGTTGTTGCCGAAATAGACGGCGAGGCGCTTGCCGTTCGGCCACGTGTAGTCCGGCCGCTCGTCGATGGGAACGTAGTCGTAGCGGTCGTGGCGGGGAAATTCCATGGCCTGCTCTCGCGCGTGCGCCCGATCCGGAGACTGTGCCGGGCCCGGCGCGGCGGCGCAACCGCCGCCGGGTCCGCTTGCCCGCGGGGGCGGGGCGCGGCTAGGTTGTGTTGACGAATTATCGGAGTCCGATCCATGCGGACACGATATGAACGAACGCCAGGAACGTCCGACCGAGCTTCTCATAGCGGGTGGCGATGCGGCGGAACTGCTTGAGCTTGTTGAAGAACCGTTCGACCTTCTCCCGCAACCCGTACTTCCGCGCATCGTGAGGGATCGGCTCGGTCCGGTTCGCTGTCGACGGGATGACCGCTTCAATCCCCCGCACGGCCAGAAACCGACGAATGGCGTTGCCGTCATACGCCCTGTCCATGACGACGGCCGCCGGGGCGGGCAACGCCGACGCCCCCTCCCACACCGTTTCAAACCCCACCGCGTCATGGCGCTGTCCACCCGTCAACACGAACGACACCCCGGTGCGCTCGTCGATGCAGGCCGCGTGCAGCTTGGTGGTGAACCCACCCCGAGAGCGACCCAGAGCCTGGGCCTGTTGTCCGCCGTTTTTTTTGACGCTCCAGCCGCGTGCTGATGCGCCCGCACGATGGTCGAATCGATGAACAACTCGCCAAGCCGCTCATCGTCGAGGGTCTGGAACCGCTGCCAGAGCCGTTCCCACAGTCCGCGCTTCTCCCAACGGCGGAAGCGGTGATAGACGGCATTCCAGTTGCCGAACTCGTCGGGCAGGTCCCGCCACGGGGTTCCGGTGCGCGCCTGGTACAGGACGGCTTCGATGAACATCCGGTCGCTGAGCGCCGGCGGGCTGCCGGCGGCGTGCTTGAGTTCCTTGAGCACGGGTTCGATCTTCGACCACAGGGCATCGCTGATGAGTAAGCGTAAGGCCATGCTTGTTCTCCCAGGACCATCAAGGGAGTACTATCATCCACAAATTCCACCAATTCGTCAACACGGCCTAGAACAGGCTCGACCGGACTCCGCGCGGAACGAGAGGACGATGACGAAGGACGTTTACGACGTGATCGTGGTCGGCGCCGGCAACGCGGCCCTCTGCGCGGCCCTGTCGGCGCGGGAGCGCGCGTCCGACGTGCTGGCGCTGGAGCGCGCGCCGCGCGAGGAACGGGGCGGCAACAGCCAGTTCACCGCCGGGGGCATGCGCATCGTCTACAACGGCGTCGAGGACATCGAGAAGCTCGTCGATCTCTCCGACGAGGAGAAGGAGATCACCGACTTCGGCGCGTACACGTCCGACCAGTACTTCGACGACATGGGCCGTATCACGCGCTACCGCTGCGATCCCGATCTCGTGGAAGCGCTGGTGACGAAGAGCTTCTCCACCGCCCGGTGGATGAAGTCCAAGGGAGTCCGTTTCGTTCCGATCTACGGCCGCCAGGCCTTCAAGGTGGACGGCAGGTTCAGGTTCTGGGGCGGCGTCACCGTGGAGGCGGCGGGCGGCGGCCCCGGTCTGGTCGATTCGCTGCACGCGGCGGCCGCGCGGGCCGGCGTGGAGGTCCTGTACGAAGCGCGGGCCATGTCGCTGTTGCAGGACGACGACGGCGTCCACGGCGTGCGCGTGCGCGACGGCGGCCGGACCCGTGACATCCGCGCGCGCGGCGTCGTGCTGGCGGCGGGCGGGTTCGAGGCCAACGCCGAATGGCGCACCCGCTACCTCGGTCCGGGATGGGACCTCGCCAAGGTGCGGGGGTCGCGGTTCAACACCGGCGACGGCATCCGCATGGCGCTGGACGCGGGCGCGTCTCCGGCCGGCAACTGGTCCGGGTGCCACGCCGTGGCCTGGGACCGCAACGCGCCGGAGTTCGGCGACCTCGCGGTCGGCGACCAGTTCCAGAAGCACAGCTATCCGTGGGGGATCGTGCTGAATTCGCGCGGACGGCGTTTCCTCGACGAGGGAGCGGAGTTCCGCAACTACACCTACGCGCGCTACGGGCGCGAGATACTCTCGCAACCGGGGCAGTTCGCGTGGCAGGTCTTCGACGCCAAGGTCGCGCATCTGCTGCGGGACGAATACCGCATCCGGCGCGTCACCAGGATACGAGCCGACACGATCGAGGAGCTGGCCGCCAGGATGGACGACACCGACGCGGCCGGCGTCGTCGCGACGATCCGGGAGTACAACGCCGCCGTCCGCACCGACGTCCCGTTCGATCCCAACGTCAAGGACGGACGGCGCGCCGAGGGCCTGACGGTGCCGAAGTCGAACTGGGCGAACACCATCGACGAACCGCCCTTCGAGGCCTACGCGGTGACCTGCGGAATCACCTTCACGTTCGGCGGCCTGCGGATAAACCCGCGGGCTCAGGTGATCGACACCGACGGCCGGACGATCCCCGGGCTGTACGCGGCCGGCGAGCTGGTCGGCGGGCTCTTCTACTTCAACTATCCGGGCGCGACGGGCCTGACCTCCGGCGCCGTGTTCGGCCGGATCGCCGGCGCCGCGGCCGCCGGCGCCAACGCCTGAGGCGCCCCGGCGGCACCGGCGAACGTCCGGCGGGCCGGCCCGCGGTCCACCCCCCTCCCGACCTCCCCCCTGTCAGGGAGGAGGAGCGTCAACGGCCTTTCCCCTACGTTCTCCCTCCCCCTTGCAGGGGGAGGGCCGGGGTGGGGGTCGCCCAAGTGGGAGGGCGCATGAACGGACCCTGCGGCGCCCCCGTCACAGCCCGTATTGCCGGAACATGGCGTAGTCGACGGCGCGGCCGATGCCGCGGCGCAGCCCTTCGAGGCGCAGGCACTGCCCCGCCGCGACGTTGGCGAAATTCACTTCGGGACCGAACCGCTCGATGATCCGGCCGTGCTGTTCCGGGAACCGATAGGGGTCGCCCTCGATCAGGACGTTCGGAAACCACGACTGGTCCGGGAGCTTCGCGAACGCGTCCGGCGCCGCGTCCTCGAGCAGGTCGAGCTCGCTCTGCTCCAGGATCACGTGCTCGGCGCCCGCGTCCATGGCTTCCCGGATCATCGCGCCGACCTCGTCCAGATCGAACGGCCCCTGCGGGTTCTTGCGGCCGAACTCCCAGATCACGCGCAGGCCGCGCCCGGCGGCGCGCGCGATGAAGCCGCGCCGCGCGTCCGGTTCGAGGGTGACGTAGTTCTCCGAGATCTCCAGCGCGGGCGCGCCGAGCCGCTCGACCAGGTCGAGCATGTCGTCGACCTCGCCGCGCAGCCAGGCGTACTCGAACAGGACGCCGCCGGTGTAGGGCGTCACGTCGTTGTCGCGGTAGACGGCGACGTTGGCCTTGATCGCGTCCTCGGGCGCGAGGATGGCGTTGAGGGCGTAGATCTTCGCCATGTCGATGAAGGGGGCGGCGAAGGCCATGAGGTCCCGCAGGCCGTTCTCGCCGGTCCATCCCATCTCGTCGGGACCGAAGTCGATCATCGCGGTGATCCCGGCGTCGCGCGGTTTCGCGGAACGGGGGGGTGGCGCAAGGGTCATGGCATCCTCCATCATGCCGGGAACCGGTCGGCATTCTCTTCCTTACGGGGGCGGCGCCCATGATGCTCGTGGACGTGAAAGGGATCCGGGTTCCCGCGCTGGGGTTCGGCACCTGGGCGCTGCGCGGGCGCCAGTGCGCCGACGCGGTGCGCATGGCGCTCGACGTCGGCTACCGCCATATCGACACGGCCCGCATGTACGGCAACGAGACCGAGGTGGGCCGCGCCGTCCGCGATTCGCCCGTCGACCGGGAAGACGTGTTCATCACGACGAAGATCTGGCCGGACGATCTCGCCTACCCGGACGTCAAGCGCTGCGCGGAAGACAGCCTGCGGAACCTGGACAGCGGCTACGTCGACCTGCTGCTCGTCCACTGGCCGAGCAAGACCGTCCCGCTGCGCGAGACCCTGAAGGCCCTCGGCGAGATCAAGGCCGCCGGCAAGGCGCGCCTCGTCGGAGTCAGCAACTTCAACACCGCCCTGATGAGGGAAGCCGTGGAGGAGTGCGGCGCCGACATCGCCTGCAACCAGGTCGAATACCACCCCTTCCTGCCGCAGAACCGGGTTCTCGGGCTGGCGCGCGAGTACGGCATGATGCTCACCGCCTACATGCCGCTCGCCAAGGGAAAGGTCGCGCGGCATCCCGTCCTGGCCGAGATCGGCGAACGCCGCGGCAAGACCGCCGCGCAGGTCGCGCTGCGCTGGCTGATCCAGCAGGGGCCGGTGGCCGCGATCCCCAAGGCGGGACGCGAGATTCATTGCCGGGAGAACTTCGACGTGTTCGATTTCGAGCTCTCCGCGGAAGACATGGCCCGCGTGTCGTCCCTGACGGCGCGGAACGACCGCTTGGCGGATTTCGCGCTGGGGCCGGCGTGGGATCCGCCGTAAGCCGGTCAACGATCAGGAGACGAGCGCGGCGGCGCCTTCGCCGCCGAGCCGGCCGAGGGTCGTCGCGGTCATCAGGCCCGCGCCGGAGGTGTAGCCCCAGCACGACGGGCCGGTGAGGCCGCGCGCGGCGCCGCCGCCCGCGAACAGGTTGGGCAGCGGCCGCCCGGCGCCCTTGCGCAGGACCCGCGCCCCGGCGTCGACGACGAGGCCGCCCTGGGTGTGGAAGAGGGCGCCGGTCACCTTGACCGCGTGGTACGGGGGCTCCAGCGGCGCCTTGTCGCCGAAGTCCCGGCCGAAGGGGTCCGCCTTCCTTCCCGCGAGGACGTCGTTGACCTCGGCGATGGTCTCGGCCAGGGCGTCCCTGGGCAGCTCGGTGATCTCCGCCAGCCGGTCGAAGGTCTCCGCCGCGCGGACCGCGCCGGCCTCGACCGATTCCCGCTGGTGGCTGAACTGCATGGCGACCTGGTGGGCGGTCTCGTTGAAGATCGCCCAGGCGAAGTTGCCGGGCTGGCGGATGACCTCGATGGCCTGCTCGGAATAGCCCCGGTTCTCGTGGCTGAAGCGTTTGCCGTCGGCGTTGACCATGATCCCGCCCTCGGTGATCGAGGGCCAACCGATGTGCGTGTTGTGAGGCGTCGCGACGGCGCCGTGGCCCTGGTAGCTGCCCATGTCGGCGACGTCGGCGCCGAGCTCCAGACCCCACTTCACTGCGTCGCCCTTGTTGCCCGTGTGGCCGAAATAGAGGGCGTCGGCGATCTCGGGGATGTATTCCCGGACCATCTCCGGGTTGCCGCCGAACCCGTTGCAGGCCAGCACCAGGGCGCCGCAGCCGACGTCTTCGCGGCTCCCGTCCGGGCGCCGGAGGCGCACGCCGGTGACCTTGCCGTCCTCGTCGGCGTGGAGGTCGGTGGCCGCGGCGGCGGTCAGCACGTCGACGCCTTCGCGCGCGACCGCCTCGAGCAGGCAGGACAGCAGTTCGGCGCCGTCCCGGTTGGGCGTGCCGTGCATTCGGTGCTTCCTGTGGCCCGGGTAGAAGAAATCGGTCAGGACCTCCAGGGGCGCGCCGTAGGCGTCGACGAGCCAGTCCACGGTCACGGTGGAGCCCCGGGAGACGGCGAGCGCCATCTCCGGATCGGTCCGGCGGCGCGCCTTCTCGAGGATTTCCTCGGCGAACGCCTCCGGCGTGTCCTCGATGCCCGCCGCCTTCTGAAGCCTGGTGCCGGCGGCGGGTATCTGCCCGCCGGAGAGGGACGTGCTCCCCGTCGGCGGCTCGTCCCGATCGATCATCAGAACGTCGGCGCCGCGCTCCTTCGCGGCCAGCGCCGCGCTGCACCCGCAGGCGCCGGCGCCGATCACGATCACGGGAACGGAGATGTCGAACGAACGGCCGCCGGACCTGACGATACCCATCGACGCGCGCCTCCCCATCGGTTGTTTACGCGTTGGATTCCGAAGCTACCATACCGCGCGGGCCTCCCGCCCGGCCAGTCGCCGCCGATTCCGATACGCCCGTCGGCCGACCCCCGAACGCCGCATCCCGCCATCGACCGGCGCGACGTGAAAACGAGGACTGCAATGATCGACATCCCGAGGACCATCCACCAAATTCCCCAGCGCCAACACAACGAAGACCGTCTGCGCCGCGCCGACAGCTGGCTTCGGCGCAGCGAGGCCGCCAAGGACGACACCGAGAGGTTCATCTTTCTCTGGATCGCGTTCAACGCCGCCTACGGTGGGGAAACTCTCCCTTCGGATTCCGATATACAGGCTGACGAACGTGACAAATTCAGTCGGTTCCTGCGGGAAATCCTGGAGCGGGACGATGACGGAGTTCTGGAGAAAACGCTTTGGCGCACTCAAAAAATCCTGAAGCGCGACGATAATGGAGATCTGAAGACAACGTGTCAGCGAACTTATTCTGATCCAATTCGCGCCCTTTTGGACAACCATTATATTTTCGACCCGTTCTGGAAGGCGGTTCGAGGATCGGACACGGGAAGGGATTGGAAGGCGAAATTTTCCGACTCGAACCGTTCTGCGATGAAATTCATGGGGAGGAGGAACGTTCATCGCGTTCTGGTGGTGTTGTTCAAGCGGCTCTATACGCTACGCAATCAGATCGTCCACGGCGGCGCGACCTTCGAGAAAGGTTGGGGCCAAGATCAGGTAAAGGACGGCAGTCGGATCATGGAGTCCTTGGTGCCATCGATTCTGGAGATCATGTGGACTGATATCGAAAGAAACCCGGAGTCCGACGTCTGGGGACCGGTCGCGTATCCCCGCGTCAACTACGGTCCCCGGTAGCCGCCGATCCATATCGAAGATTGCGCGGAGTTGCGAGACCGCGATCACCCCCCTCCCGACCTCCCCCCTGTCAGGGGGGAGAAGTGTTGAGGGCTCCCTCCTGGATAGGGAGAGGAGCGTCGACGGCCCCTTCGTCCCCCCTCTTCTCCCTCCCCCTGGCAGGGGGAGGGTCGGGGTGGGGGTCGCGCCAAGGGGGAGGCGCGCGGACGGACCCGGCGGCGACGGAGCGAATCACGCCGGATCGACGACGATGGCGCGGAAATCGTTCACGTTGGTGAGGGTGGGGCCCGGTTTCACCAAGTCTCCGAGCGGGGCGAAGAACCCGTGGGAATCGTTGTCGTCGAGACGCTTCTCCGGATCGAGTCCCAGCGCCCGCGCCCGCGACAGCGTGTCCGGGAACACCATCGCGCCGGCGCTGTCCCTGTTGCCGTCGATCCCGTCCGTATCGCAGGCGATGGCCGAGATCCCCTCCGCGCCCGCCAGCGCGAGCGCCAGGGCGAGCGCGTATTCCGTGTTGGGTCCGCCGTCGCCGGTCCCCCGCACCGCGACCGTCGTCTCGCCGCCGGACAGCAGCGCCGCGGCTTTCCCCTGCGCGCGGCGGTCGCGCGCCAGGGCGGCGTGAGCCCGCGCCACCTCGCGCGCCTCGCCCTCGACCGCGTCGCCCAGCAGGACCGGCTCCAGCCCCGCCTCCCGGGCCGCGCGCGCGGCCGCCGCGAGCGCGTCGGCGCCGCTGGCCACGACCCGGAAACTCGCGGACTCCAGAACCGGATCGCCCGGCTTTGGCGTCTCGCCCTCCGCCCGCCGCAGGCGGCGCGCGACGGCGGGCGGCGGGTCGATGCCGAACGTCTCCAGGACCCGGCGGGCGTCGGCGAACGTCGTCGGGTCGGCGACGGTGGGGCCGGACGCGATGACCGAGGGGTCGTCCCCGGCGACGTCGGAGATGGCGAGCGCGACGACGGGCGCGGGATGGGCCGCGGCGGCCAGGCGTCCGCCCTTCACGGCCGAGAGATGCTTGCGCACGCAATTGATCTCGTCGATCGTCGCGCCGCAAGCGACGAGGTCCCGCGTCACCGTCCGCTTGTCTTCGAGGGACAGTCCCGGGGCCGGCAGGCTCAACAGAGCGGATCCGCCGCCGGAGAGGAGGCAGAGAACCAGGTCCCGGGGCCCGCGGTTCCGGACCGCGTCCAGGATCCGGGCCGCGGCGGCGACGCCCGCCCGGTCGGGGATCGGGTGTCCGGCCTCGACGACGTCCACGCCGCCGACCCGGCCCTCTTCCGGGCCATGGCCATAGCGCGTGACGACGAGGCCCCGGGCGGCGGCGGCGTAGCGCTCCGCGGCCACGCGCGCCATGGCGGCGGCGGCCTTGCCGGCGCCGACCACGACGAGGTCTCCGGCGGGAGCGGCGGGGAGATGGCCGCCGAGGCATCGGTCCGGACGGACCGCGTCGACGGCGCTCCGGAACATCCCGGCCAGCAGCGCCGCTCCCGCGCGGCTCATGGCGCGGTCGATCCCGGACGATCCCGCCGGCCGCGGGCCAGCGCCGGCGTCGCGCGCCGGGCGACGACGATGGAGGCCAGGACCACCGCCCCGCCCGCCGCCTGAAGGGGTCCGAGGGTCTCGTCGAGGACGAGCCAGGCGAGGACCGCCGCGGCCGGAGGCTCGATCAGGATGACGAGCGACGAGAAACCGGCCGGCAGGTGAGCGAGCGCATAGGCGATGGCGCCCTGCCCTCCGGCATGAGAGAGCCAGGCGAGCGCGAGAAGGATGCCCCAGCCGTACAGGGTGGCGGGCAGGAGGCTCTCGCCGGACGCGACGGCCAGCGGCAGGAGCGCCGCGGCCGTGACCAGGCTGGACCACGCCATGATCGTGGCGGCGGGGAGGCGGGACCGCAGATGCTTGACCGTAAGCTGATAGGCGGCCCAGAACATGCCCGTCGCCACGCCGATCCCGTCGCCCAGAATGTGGACGCGGTCGAGATCGAAGCTGCTCCCCACCACCATCGCCGCGCCGCAAAGGGCGACCAGCAGCGCGGCCAGGAACAGCGGCGTGATCCGCTCGCCGAACGCCGCCCAGGCGCCGACGGCGACGAAGATCGGCGCGGTGTTGGCGAACAGGGTGGCGTTGGCGACCGAGGTCAGCGTCACCGCCCAATGCCAGGTCGCGAGGTCTCCGGCGAAGAACAACCCGGCGAGCGCCAGCAACCATGCGTCGCGGCGGCCGGGCCGCCGCCGGTCCGGCGCCCTTCCGCGCGCGCGCGCGTTCCCGAGGGCCGTCCAGGCGCACAGCACGGGCAGGGCCAGAAACGCGCGGTGGAACGCCGTGGCCGTCGGCCCCAGCTCGCTGAGACGCACGAAGACGGGCGAGAACGCGACGAGCAGCGCGCCGACGGCGAGGATCGCGAGGCCCGGACGGGCGGCCCGCGGGTCAGCCCGCATTTCTCGTACCGGCCATGGGGATGCGTGAACTCCCGCCGTGGTTGGAGGGCGATCAATACTCCGACGGCTTCGCTGGCGCCAGCGATGCCGGTATCATGCGGCGCCATGACCCACGCGCGCGGACAGGCGGACGCTCCGGACGGGGCGGAGGAGGCCGGCGCCGCCTCCGACCCGCCTCCGTTCGCGACGCTGAACGAGGCGGGGACGGCGGACATCCTCCTGGTCTGCGACCACGCGAGCAACGCCCTGCCCGCGGCTTACGGAACGCTGGGCCTCGATCCCGATCTGTTGCGTCGCCACATCGCGTTCGACATCGGCGCGGCGGACGTCACGCGGCGCATGTCGGAGGCGCTCGACGCCCCGGCGGTGCTGTCCGCCTACTCGCGCCTGCTGATCGACTGCAACCGCCGGCCCGGACACGCGACGTCGATCCCCACGGTCAGCGACGGCATCGAGATCCCGGAGAACGGGGGGCTCGACCCGGCCGAGATCGAACGCCGCCAGGGCGCCTATTTCCACCCGTTCCACGGGGCGGTGGACGCGGCGCTGGCGCGATTCGCCGGCCGGGGCGTCGTACCGGCCTACGTCGCCGTGCATACCTTCACGCCGATCATGAACGGGTGCGAACGGCCGTGGCACGTGGGCATCCTGTGGAACCGCGATCCGCGCCTCGCGCGGCCGCTGATCGCCGCGTTGTCCGAGTGGCCCGGCGTCGTCGTCGGCGAGAACCGGCCCTACTCGGGCCGCGACTCGGAGGGCTACTCGATCCACGCTCACGGCGGCGACCGGGGCATCCCTCACGTGCTCGTCGAGGTCCGCCAGGATCTCGTGGACACCCGCCACGGCGCGGAGCTCTGGGCGGCGCGGGTGGGGCGGGTCGTCGCGGACGTCGTCGAGCGCGAAGGCCCCTTCGGCATCGAACGCTACTGAGGGAGGACGGCATGGCCCCGAGGGAGCCGGCATTCACCGTCGGGATCGAGGAGGAATACCTTCTGGTCGACCGGGAGACGCGCGACCTGTGCGCGGAGCCGCCGCCGGCGATGATGGCGGAGTGCGAGAAGCGGCTGACGGATCAGGTCAGTCCCGAGTTCCTGCGGGCGCAGATCGAGGTCGGAACCCGCGTGTGCCGCTCCATCGCCGAGGCCCGGGCCGATCTCTCGCGCCTGCGCGCGACGGTGGCGGACGTGGCCGCCCTGCACGGTCTCGCGCCCATCGCGGCGGCGACGCACCCGTTCGCCGACTGGCACGACCAGAAGCATACCGACAAGGAACGCTACAACGTGCTGGCCCGGGACCTGCAGGCCCTCGCCCGGCGTCTGGTGATCTGCGGCCTCCACGTCCATCTCGGCATAGAGGACGAGGATCTGCGCATCGACCTGATGGGCCAGGCGCGCTACTTCATGCCTCACCTGCTGGCGCTGAGCGCGTCCTCGCCGTTCTGGGGAGGGCTGGAAACGGGCCTGATGTCCTATCGGCTGAGCGTCTTCGACGGGTTGCCGCGGACCGGCATCCCGGACCTGTTCGAGAGCTATGGCGAGTACCAGCGGCTCGTCGGCCAGATGGTGTCGGCGGGCCTGATCGAGGACGCCAGCAAGCTGTGGTGGGACGTGCGCCCCAGCGCCCGCTTCCCGACGCTGGAAATGCGTATCTGCGACGTGTGCACCCGCCTCGACGACGCGGTCACGATCGCCGCCATCTACGTCTGCCTGATCCGGATGCTGTATCGCCTGCGTCAGGGCAACCAGCGCTGGCGCATCTATCCGCGGACTCTCATCGACGAGAACCGGTGGCTCGCGCAGCGCCATGGTCCGGCCGGAGAGCTCGTCGACTTCGGCAAGGGCGAGCAGGTGCCCTATCCCGAGTTGCTGGAGGAGATCGTCGCGCTCGTTCGCGAGGACGCCGAAGCGCTGGGCTGCGTCGCCGAGGTCGAACATGCGCGCGACGTCGTGGCCCGGGGGACGAGCGCGCAGAGCCAACTCGCCGTCTACAGGTCGGCGCTGGAGGCGGGCGCGGACACGGCCGAGGCGCTGCGCGCGGTCGTCGACTGGCTGATCGAGGAAACCGTCGCCGGCGTCGGCGGCTGAACGCCCCCGGCGTCGGGCGCCGTGTCCGATCCACCCCCCTCCCGTCTCCCTCTCTTCTCCCTCCCCCTGGCAGGGGGAGGGTCGGGGTGGGGGTCGCGGCAGGGGGGAGGACGCGAACGGACCCTGCGGCGCTCCCGTCACTGGACGAGGACAGAGTCTTGCGGATGGGCAGAACCCGCAACTGCCGCACAGGCGCCCGGCTTCCCCGACGGGTGGCCTCGGGGCCGCCGCTGCGGTATGAATCGGGGAATTTCGGATGCCAGCCACGGAGGCCGGACATGGACGAGAAGGCGCTTGACGAAAAGACCCGCACGGAGCTCGAGGCGGCGGCGTTCCGCACGCTCGTCGGCCATCTGCGCGAACGGACGGACGTCCAGAACATCGATCTCATGAACCTCGCCGGGTTCTGCCGGAACTGCCTGTCGAAATGGTATCGCGCCGAGGCGGAGGGGCGGGGTCTCGAGATGAGTTACGACGACGCCCGCGAGATCGTCTACGGGATGCCGTATTCGGAATGGAAGTCGAGACACCAGACGGAGGCCACGCCGGAACAGCGCGCGGCGTTCGGTGAAGCGTCGAGGGAAGAGCGTCATTGAGCGGACGCGACGGGAAAAGGAGCCGCCCAGACCTTCGCAAACACCGCCATCCCGACCGGAAGGCGACGTCCCCGCCGCTTCCCGCGGCCCCGTCCATCGGGGAAGCGCCGTGGTTCGCTCCGGCGCTGACCGCGGCCTACGCCCTCGCGCTGGTCTTCGCCCTCTGGCACCACGAGCTGTGGCGCGACGAGGTCCAGGCGTGGATGTTCGCGCGCGACAGCTCGGATCCCCTGGATCTGTTCCGCAACATGGAATACGAGGCGAGTCCGATGCTGTGGCATCTGTTGCTGATGCCGGTCACGCGGATCACCTCCTCGCCGGTGGGAATGCAGGTCCTCCATCTGGCGATCGCCTCCGCCGTCGTGTTCGTCGTCGCGCGGTATGCGCCGTTCGGCCCGCTACAGAAGGTCCTGTTCGCCTTCGGCTATTTCCCTCTCTACGAATACGGCGTGATGTCGCGCAACTACGCCCTCGGCCTGCTGTTCATCGTCGTGATGTGCGCGCTCATGCGGGAGTGGCGCCGGAGGCCGCTGTGGCTGGGGGTCGTGCTGGCGCTCATGAGCCACACCAGCGTTCACGCCTGCATCGTCGCCATCGGAACGCTGTTCGTCCTGACGGTCGACCATACGCTCAACCGCCGGACCCTGGCGGACGACGACGCGGTGGACGCGCGGAGGCTCTACGCCGGCTTCGCCATCGCCGCGGTCGGGATCCTGCTCGCGATACTGCAAATCAATCCGCCCGCCGACGTGACCAAGTCCGCGGGAAGCGAGACCTGGTTCTATTCGCCGCTCCTCGAATTCCACCTGTCGTGGCTGGCGCATTGCCTGAAGCTGATTCCGTTCGCCGTCTTCTTCCCCGTCGATCCGAGGTTCACGCCGGTGGTGGGACTGACGCCGGATCAGCCGGAGGCGGTCTACGGAGCGTTGACGGCGGTGGCGCTGGTGGCGATCGCCGCCGCCTTCCACTGGCGGAGGCCCCTGGCGCTGATCCTGTTTCTCTGCCTCGTGACGGGTCTGCTGGCTTTCTTCTATGCGATACATATCGGCTCCTTCCGGCATCACGGCTTTTTTCTGATCGCCCTGCTGGCGCTGGTCTGGGGCGGAAGACATCTGGACGGCGGCTCCGCCGGCGCCGGTCGCGGGAGCCGTCGCGCGGTCGTCGCGCAGCGCGTGGGGAGCGTCCTGCTGACCGGCCTGCTGGCGATGCACGCATTCGGCGGACTGAGAGCCGTCGCCATCGAGGTCGAGCGTCCCTTCTCCCAGGGAAAGCGCGCGGCCGAGTACATCCGCGCCAACGGGCTGGAGGAGTTGCCGATGATCGGTTACCCCGACTGGTCCGCCAGCGCCGTGCTCGGGCATCTGAAACCGGACAAGCGAATTCACTACGTCCAGGGAAACCGGGAGGGTTCCTTCGTCGTCTACGACGGGGCGCGGCGGGGCGCCGGGCCGAGAGGCAGCGTCTACATCTGGACCCTGGTTTCGCAGACGCAGGCGCTGGCCGCCCGAAACGACGGCAGGGTCCTGATGATCCTCGCGGGAGGGTTGGAGATTCCGCCCGGTGAACGCCGTGTCCGGCTGCTGGCGTCTTTCACGGGAGCGATAGCCGACGACGAGAATTACTGGCTGTATCTCTGGGAAGCGCCCGTGGACCGGGACCGGGCGCGCGAATAGGCCCTCCGGCGCCTTCGGCGCGCATTTTCCGCGCGAGACGGGGAGAGGCGAGCGTCACGAGGAAATGAAGCGCATGACGATCCCGAAGGACGTCGCGGTCCTCGTTCCCTGCCGCGACGAGGCCGCCACCGTCGCGCGGGTGGTGAAGGACTTCCGGCGGGCGTTGCCGGAGGCGCGGATCGTCGTCTGCGACAACGGCTCCGACGACGACACGGCCGCCGCGGCGCAGGCCGCCGGCGCGGACGTGCGCCGGGAGCCCTTGCGGGGCAAGGGCTACGCGGTGCGGCGCCTGTTCGCCGACGTCGAGGCCGACGTCTACGTGATGGTCGACGGCGACGCGACCTACGACGCGTCCAGCGCCCCGGCGATGGTCGAGATGCTGGTCGGGCGGAACCTCGACATGGTCGTGGCGCGCCGCCGCCCGGTGGCCGGGGAGGCGTGGCGCCCCGGCCACCGCTTCGGCAACCGGCTGCTGTCGGGCGCCGTCCGCCGCATGTTCGGGGGCGGCGTCGGCGACATGCTGTCCGGCTACCGGGCGTTCTCGCGACGCTTCGTCAAGTCGTTTCCGGGCCGGGCCCAGGAGTTCGAGATAGAGGCCGAGCTGACGATCCACGCGCTGGAGTTGCGCCTTCCCGTGGACGAGATGGACACGCCGTACCGTCCGCGTCCGACGGAGTCGCCCAGCAAGCTCGACACTTGGCGCGACGGCCTGTCGATATCGCTCGCGATCGTCCGGTTGTTCGCCCTGGAGCGTCCGTTCCGCTTCTTCCTGGGGCTGGGACTCGGATTCTTCCTGGCGGCCACCGTCCTGTTCGCGCCGGTGCTGGGCGAGTATCTGCGAACCGGCCTCGTGCCCAGGATACCCACCCTGGTGGTCGCCGTCGGCGGCTATGCGCTGGCCTTCGTCAGCCCTATCGTCGGCGTCGTTCTGCACGCGGTCTCCGTCGGCCGGCGCGAGGCCAAGCGCCTGGCGTGGCTGGCCCAGACGCCGCGCCGGACGGCCGAATGAGGAGCGTCGACGGCCCCTCCGCCCCCCTTCTTCTCCCTCTCCCTGTCAGGGGGAGGAGCGTCAATAACCCCTCCCGCCCCTCTCGTTCTCCCTCTCCCTTGCAGGGGGAGGGTCGGGGTGGGGGTCACGGCGGCGGCGGCGCGTCCGACCACCCCCCTCCCGACCTCCCCCCTGTCAGGGAGGAGGAGTGTGGATGGCTCCCTCCCCCTTGCAGGGGTCGCGCCAGAATGAGAAATGCGGGCTATTCGGCGGCCTGCGCGCGCGGCGCCGGGCGCCGGAAGAGGGACAGCAGATGCCGTTCCTCCGCCTTCGCCGCCTCGACGTTCCGTTCCTTCACGTGTCCGAATCCCCGGATCCGCGACGGCAGGGAAGCGATCTCGGTGGCCAGCGCGTGATTGTCGGCGGCGAGGCCGTCGATCAGCTCGCCGATCACGTCCTCGTACTCCGTTATCAGCCTGCGTTCCATGCGGCGTTCCCGGGTGCGCCCGAAGACGTCGAACGCGCCGCCGCGGAACCGCTTGAACCTGGCGAGGACGCGGAAGACGGGCAGCATCCAGGGGCCGAACTCGCGCTTTTGCGGCTTGCCGGTCCGCGGGTCGCGGCGGGACCCGATGGGCGGGGCGAGATGGAATCGGAGCGTGAAGTCGCCCTCGAACCGCGCGTTCAGGTCGGCGAGAAAGCTCTCGTCGGCGTAGAGGCGCGCGACCTCGTACTCGTCCTTGTAGGCCAGCAGCTTGAAGTAGTTGCGGGCCACGGCCTCGGCGAGACCCGTCATCCCCCTGGCCCTGCTCCGCTCGGCGGTCGCCGCGCGGTCGGCGAGCTCGCGGTAGCGCCGCGCGTAGGCCGCGTCCTGATAGGCGACGAGCTCGGCCTCGCGGATCGCCACGATCTCCTCCAGGTCCGCGGCGACGGGCGCCGCGCCCTGGAACGTGGGTTCGGCCGCCGCCTCGACGCGGGCGAGATCATGGGCGGCGGCGCGCCCCCAGTCGAACGCCCGCAGGTTGCTCTCCACCGCAACGCCGTTGAGCTCGATGGCGCGCCGGATCGCTTCGGCCGAGACCGGAACGAGGCCCCGCTGGTAGGCGTAGCCGGTCAGGAACAGGTTGGTCGCGATGGCGTCCCCGATCAGGGCGGTCGCCAGCCCCGTGGCGTCCACGAAATCGGTCAGGTCGCCGCCGACGGCGGCGCGAACGACCTGGCGCATGTGCGCCTCGCCGAAGTCGGCGTCCGGATCGAGCGTGAAACGGGAGGTCGGCGTCACGCGGCTGTTGATCACCGCGCGCGTGGCTCCCTTGCGCGCGCGCATCAGGGCTTCCTTGTCCGCCGCCACGACCATGTCGCAGCCCACGAGAAGGTCCGCCGCGCCGACGCCCAGACGCACGGCGTGGAGCCGGTCCTGGGTCTCGGCGATACGCACGTGCGAGATCACGGCGCCGCCCTTCTGGGCGAGTCCCGTCATGTCGAGGATCGTGCAGCCCTTCCCTTCCAGGTGCGCCGCCATGCCGAGCAGCGCGCCGATCGTGACGACGCCCGTGCCGCCCACGCCCGTGACCACGATTCCATAGGGCGCATCGACATCGGGGAGTTCGGGTTCGGGCAGTTCCCCGACGGCCGCCGCCGCGTCGGCCCCCGATTCGATCCGCCGAACCCCGCCGCCATGCACCGTCACGAAGCTCGGACAGAAACCGTCGACGCAGGAATAGTCCTTGTTGCAGGACGACTGGTTGATCGCGCGCTTGCGGCCGAACTCGGTCTCCAGCGGCTCGATCGAAACGCAGTTCGCGGTCTCGGAACAGTCGCCGCATCCCTCGCAGACGCGATGGTTGATGAAGACCCGTTTGGCGGGATCGGGGAAGCGCCCGCGCTTGCGGCGCCGACGCTTCTCCGCGGCGCAGGTCTGATCGTGGATCAGGACCGTGACGCCAGGGGTGTCGCGGAGATTCTCCTGGACTTCGATCAGTTCGTCGCGATGGTGGATCGTCGCGCCCGGCGGGAAGTCGGCGCCGGTCGGATACTTGCCGGGCTCGTCCGACGTCACGGCGATCTTCGCGACGCCCTCCGCGTGCGCCTGCCAGGCGATCCGGGGGACCGTCAGCTGGCCCTCGATCGGTTGCCCGCCGGTCATGGCGACCGCGTCGTTGAAAAGGATCTTGTAGGTCATGTGGGCGCCGGCGGCGACGGCGGCCCGCACGGCCAGCAGCCCCGAATGGTAGAACGTCCCGTCGCCCATGTTCTGGAACAGGTGCGGCGTCCCCGTGAACGGCGCCAGGCCGATCCAGTTGGCGCCCTCGCCGCCCATGTGCGTGTAGGTGAGGGTGTCGCGCTCCATGTACAGCGCCATCCAGTGGCAGCCGATCCCGGCGTTGGCGAGCGAACCGTCGGGCACCCTGGTGCCCGTGTTGTGGGGGCATCCCGAGCAGAAGTAGGGGGTGCGCCGGAGCTCGGGGTCGAGGGAGGCGACGTCCGCATCCTTGGAGTCCAGGAACGCGAGGTGTTCGGCGATCCGGTCGGTCGCGTGGAACGGCGCGATCCGCCGGGCGATGGCCCGGGCGACGAGCGGGGCGCCCAGCTCCCCGGCCGCCGGGATGAAGGAAGCGCCGTTCTCGTCGGACTTGCCGACGATCCGGGGACGTTCGCCGTCGGGCAGGTGGTAGAGCAGGTCCTTCAGCTGCTCCTCGACGATGCCCCGCTTCTCCTCGACGACGAGGATCTCGTCGAGGCCCCGGGCGAAGGCCGTCATGCCCTCGGGCTCCAGAGGCCAGACCATGCCGACCTTGTAGACGGCGATGCCGAGCTCGCGCGCGGCGGCGTCGCTGATCCCCAGGTCGTCGAGGGCCTGGCGCACGTCGAGATAGGCCTTGCCCGCGGTCACGATGCCGAACCGGCGCCTGGGTCCCGACAGCGCGGCCCCGTTCAGGGAATTGGCGCGGCAGAAGGCGAGCGCGGCCGGGATCTTGCGTTCGTGCAGCCGTATCTCCTGCTCGAACCTGTCGTCCGGCCAACGCAGACTCAATCCGTCGGCCGGCAACTCGAAATCGTCGGGCGTGGCGATGGCGGGACGGGACGGGTCTATGTCGACGATGGCCGTGCTCTCGGCGTTGTCCGAAAGCGTCTTGAACCCGACCCACAGGCCGGAGAAGCGGGACAGGGCGAAGCCGTACAGCCCGAAATCGATGAACTCCCGCACGTCCGCCGGAACCAGCACCGGCATCGACGCGCCGATGAAGGTGTGTTCGGTCTGATGGGGCGAGGTCGAGGATTTCGCCGCCGGATCGTCCCCGGCGATCGCCAGCAGGCCGCCATGCCTGGCGGTCCCGTGCCCGTTGCCCTGCTTGAAGACGTCTCCCGAACGGTCGACGCCGGGACCCTTGCCGTACCAGATCGCGAAGACGCCGTCGTAGCGGGCGTCGGGGTAGAGATGCAGCTGTTGCGACCCCCAGGCGGCCGTCAGCGCGAGGTCCTCGTTGACGCCGGGAACGAACCTGACGTGGCGCTCCTTCAGGTACGCGTCGGCCCGCCAGAGCGCCTGGTCGTAGCCGCCCAGGGGCGAGCCCCGATAGCCCGATATGAAGCCGGCCGTGTTCAGGCCCGCCGCGAGGTCCCGCTCCCGCTGCATCAGGGGAAGCCGGACGAGCGCCTGTATCCCGGTCATGAACACCCGGCCGCTGGAAGCCGTGTACTTGTCGTCGAGCGAGACGGCGGCGAGGCTCATGCGCAGGTCTCCGGGAATGGGCGGCCTCCGAAGAGGTACCGTATCGGCCCGGCGATGGCAACCGGACGCCGCCCCCCTCCCGACCTCCCCCCCTCTTCTCCCTCTCCCTTGCAGGGGGAGGGTCGGGGTGGGGGTCACGGCGGGAGGAGGAGCATCAACGGACCCTGCGGCGCCCCGTCGCCGGATGAAGCCCGCGGATCGGCGCATGGCGCCGATGGCGCACTCACCAGCCTGCCGGCTTCGAGATTGCGGCGCTCGGCAGCGTGTCGGGAAACTGCGCGGCCTTCAGCATCGCCCGGCGGATATGGCGCACATGGCTTGCTGCGCCCGGGTCCGAAATCCCGGATACACGGGCGGTGAAGTAAAGCAGCTTGTCCACGACGTATCCCACCGGCAGCGCTTGGCGCGCCAGCTCGACGGGATTCAACCACTTGAACGGCGTACCCTTGAGCGCTCTGTAGTACAGGTTGAAGCCGTCGACGTAGACCCTCGTTCTCATGGCCGCCCCCAAAAAAAGCAAGGGCCACTCCAGGGAGCGGCCCTTGAGCCGACAGCACGCTGCCGGCAGGTATCTGCCCACAGTCTATCCCCGGCCAGGTGAGGGCGCAAGCGGCCGTCCTCGTTCAGGACGTATGAGACACTGAGCGCAGCGTTGCGGGGCTGCGGACCCCCCTCCCGACCTCCCCCCTGTCAGGGGGGAGGAGCGTTTATGGGGGAGGAGCGTGAAAAGGGGATCCGCACACTTCGCACACCCTCCCGTCCCTTTCATTTCTCCCTCTCCCTTGCAGGGGGAGGGTCGGGGTGGGGGTCGCGGTGGGGGAGCGCGCGCGGCGTTGCGGGGCCGTGGACCCCCCTCCCGACCTCCCCCCTGTCAGGGGGGAGGAGTGTGGATGGCAGGGGGAGGGTCGGGGTGGGGGTCACGCTTGGGGGGAGGAGCTCGAAATCACCGGAAAGGGCGTGATTTCGACGGGAAACCGTTCTACGCTGGCGTTCCCCGCCGCGAGCCGGTACGCCAGCCCTTGAGCATCGTCCGCACATGACCATCCTCGTGACCGGAGCCGCGGGTTTCATAGGCCACGCCGTCGCCCTCTCGTTGCTCGACCGCGGAGACCGGGTCGTCGGCGTCGACAACGTCAACGACTATTACGACACGCGGCTGAAGGAGGCGCGGCTGGACCGGCTGGTCCGGCATGGCGGGTTCCGGTTCGTCCGGGCCGACGTGAGCGACCCGTCGGCGATGCGGGACGCCGCCGCCGAGCTCGGGCCGTTCCGGAAAGTCGCGCACCTCGCGGCCCAGGCGGGGGTCCGGTATTCCCTCGAGAACCCCATGGCCTACGTGGAGAGCAACCTGGTCGGCCACGCGCGCGTTCTCGAGCTCTGCCGCCGGACCGACGGTTTCGAGCATCTGGTCTACGCGAGTTCCAGTTCCGTCTACGGCGGGAGCGCCGCCACGCCGTTCTCGACCGACGACCGCGTCGACCGGCCGGTCTCGCTCTACGCCGCGACCAAGGCGGCGGACGAGCTGATGAGCCACGCCTACGCCCACCTGTACGGCCTGCCGCAGACGGGGCTCAGGTACTTCACCGTCTACGGGCCCTGGGGCCGGCCCGACATGGCGCTGTTCCTGTTCACGGACGCGATCCTCAACGACCGCCCCATCCGCGTGTTCAACCACGGCGACATGCGGCGGGACTTCACGTACATCGACGACATCGTCGACGGGACCTTGCGCGCCCTCGACCGCCCGCCGCCGCAAGTGGACGGGACGCCGCCGCACAGGGTCTTCAACCTCGGCGCCAACCGGTCGGAACGCCTGCTCGACGTGATCGGCGCGCTGGAAAAGGCGCTGGGCAGGACGGCGGAAAGGCGGCTCGAGCCCTTGCAGCCCGGCGACGTCCCGGAGACCTGGGCGGACGTATCGGCCGCGGCGCGGGAGATCGGGTACGCGCCCCGGACCACGATCCGGGAGGGCGTCCCGCGGTTCGTGGACTGGTTCCGGGAATACCACGGGCGCTGATGTCGGGCGCCGGCCCCACCGAGTCGCGCAATCCCATCGCGGACGACCTCGACGCCGCGCAGCGATTCGCCGACGCCATACCCCACGGGCGGGAGATCGGTCTTCGCGTCGAGGCGATCGCGCCGGGGCGGGCGCGGTTCCTGTTGCCGTGGCGGGAGCGGCTGATCGGCAACCCGGACACGGGGGTCCCGCACGGCGGCGCCATCGCCACGCTCATCGATACGGCCTCTGGATGCGCCGTGTTCTCGGCCCTCCCCGAGATCGTGCCCATCGTCACGCTGGACCTGCGCGTCGACTACCTCAAGCCCGCGGCGCCCCGGGAGCCGCTCCGGGCCGACTGCCGGTGCTACCGCCTCACCCGCAACGTCGGTTTCACGCGGGCGATCGCCTATCACGACGACCCGGACGACCCCGTGGCCAACGGCGTCGGCGCGTTCCTGGTGGGCTCCTCCGACGCGGCCTTCGGCCTCGTGGAAGCGGCGCGCGACGCCCCGGCGTGACTTTCGCCGACACCATCGCGGACGCCAGGGCCGCGAGCGATCCGGGCGCCATCGCGAGGGCCATCCCTTACGCGAACTTCATCGGGATCGACGCCCGCCTCGACGGCGAAGCGGTGATCTGCGCGCTGGACGGCGGCGGCCCGATCGCCGGGAACCCGACCCTTCCCGCGATCCACGGCGGGGTGATCTGCGCGTTCCTCGAGCACGCGGCCCTGATGCAGCTGGTCTGGGATCTGGCGCCGGGGCCGCTGCCCCGGACGATCAACCTGTCGGTCGAATACCTGCGCAGCGGCGGGCTGGAACGAACCCATGCCCGCGCCCTGGTGACCCGCCGGGGACGCCGCGTGGCCAACGTCAGGGCCGAGGCCTGGCAGTCGGACCCGGAACGGCCGATCGCGGCGGCGCACGGGCGCTTCCTCGTCGCCGGTTGAGGCGTGGAGGGCGGATCATGCGCCTGTCGTGGAACGAGGTTCGCGTCCGCGCCGCCGGCTTCGCCCGCGAGTGGCGCGACGCGGCGTACGAGAAGGGCGAGACGCAGAGCTTCTACAACGAGTTCTTCGCCATCTTCGGCGTCGAGCGCCGCTCCGTCGCGCGCTACGAGGAGCGCGTGCGCAAGCTCGACGACCGGCCGGGCTTCATCGACCTGTTCTGGCCCGGCGTGCTGATCGTCGAGCAGAAGAGCGCCGGACGCGATCTGGCGCAGGCCTACGAACAGGCGGGCTCCTATTTCGACGCGCTGCCCGAGCGCGACCGCCCCCGCTACATCCTGGTGAGCGATTTCCAGACCTTCGAGCTCCACAACCTCGACGAGCGCGAGACCGTCGCCTTCCCGCTCGCCGACCTGCCGGCTCACGTCGAGGCGTTCGGCTTCGTCCTCGGCGTGCGGCGCCGCGCGTTCCGCGATCAGGACCCGGCCAACGTCGAGGCCGCCGAACTGGTCGGGCGGCTGCACGACGCGCTCGACGAGACGGGCTATCGCGGCCACGACCTCGAACGCTTCCTGGTGCGCATCGTCTTCTGCCTGTTCGCCGACGACACCGGCATCTTCGAGCCGCGCGACGTCTTCCTCGACTTCATCGAGACGCGCACCCGCGAGGACGGCGCCGACCTCGGCCCGATGCTGGCCCAGCTCTTCCAGATCCTGGACACGCCGGAGGACGCCCGCGCCGCGGCGCTGGACGAGGACCTGGCGCGTTTTCCCTACGTCGACGGCGACCTGTTCCGCGAGCCGATCCGCATCCCCTCCTTCACCGGGGACATGCGCGCGCGGCTGCTGGACGCCTGCCGCTTCGACTGGTCGGACATCTCGCCCGCGATCTTCGGGGCGCTGTTCCAGTCGGTCATGGAGCCCGCCGAGCGCCGCGCCCAGGGCGCGCACTACACGACCGAGAAGAACATCCTCAAGGTGATCGAGCCGTTGTTCCTCGACGACCTGCGCGCCGAGTTCCGGCAGCTGAAGGCGCGCCGCCGAGAGCGACGGCCCAATCTGTTGAGATTCCAGCAGAAACTCGCCGGCCTCGCCTTCCTCGACCCCGCCTGCGGTTGCGGCAACTTCCTCATCATCGCCTATCGCGAGCTGCGCCTGCTGGAGATCGATGTCCTCAAGGAAGTCTACGACGCCGAGCAGTTCGACGCGCTGGCCGACACCCTTTCCCTGATCGACGTGGACCGTTTCCACGGCATCGAGATCGGCGAATTTCCGGCCCGGATCGCGGAGGCCGCGCTGTGGATGATGGACCACATCATGAACGTGCGCCTGGGGCTGGAGTTCGGCCGCACCTACGCCCGCATCCCGCTGAAGCGCTCGCCGCGCATCCTTCACGCCGACGCGCTGGAGACCGACTGGGCGGCGTTGCTGCCGCCGGAGAAATGCTCCTGCCTGCTCGGCAATCCGCCCTTCGGCGGGTTCGTAATGCGCGATGAACGCAAACAGGCCCGAACCCGCGCCGTCATGGCCGAACTCGGGGCCGCCGGCTCCCGACTCGATTACGTCGCCGCCTGGTTTCTGAAGGCGGGTTCTTACTTCAAAGGGAAGCGGGCGCGAATCGGCCTCGTCGCCACCAACTCGATCACGCAGGGAGAGCAGGTTGCGCAACTCTGGCCGTCCCTCTTCGAGAAATACGGCCTCGAGATCGCCTTCGCTCACCGCACCTTCCCTTGGGGCTCCGATGCGCGGGGTATGGCGCACGTGCATGTCGTGATCATCGGCTTGGCGGATCGCGAATCGGCGCCTTCCCGACGCCGACTCTTCACGTATTCAGGTTCGACGAAGGGTTCCGGCGAGATCGAAGTGGATCGAATCGGCCCATATCTGACGGACACCAGCCATTTGAAGGACCCTCACATGGTCATCCAACGGCGTCGGCGTTCGATTTCCGGGTTTCCGAAGACAGGCGTCGGATCGAAACCGGTGGACGGAGGTCACTACATCTTCGACCGCAGGCAGCGGGAAGAGTTCCTGGAACGGGAACCCGCCGCCGCCAGCTTGATCCGGCCTTTCATCGGTGGGCGAGAGCACATCAACAATACGGAGCGCTGGATTCTGGTCGTGTCGGGCGTATCGCCATCCGCGCTGAAGTCCATGCCGAACGTCATGAGCCGCATACGCGCCGTGCGGAATTTCCGGGAGAACGAAGCGGGCAAGCTGGGCAAGTCGCTCGCCGACCGCCCCATGGAGTTCCACGTTACGGTCATTCCGGACACGGAATTTCTGGTCTTGCCGGAGGTGAGCTCGGAGCGCCGTGAATACGTTCCGATCGGATACCTCGAGCCGCCGACGATTCCGAGTAACCAGCTACTGGTGATTGAGAACGCGACACTGCCCCTGTTCGGGCTTCTCACCTCGGCGATGCACATGGCTTGGCTGCGCCATGTCGGGGGACGGCTGAAGAGCGATTATCGCTACTCCAGCGGACTCGTCTACAACACCTTTCCTGCGCCGCCTGGGGATACGGACCGCGCGGCGCTGGCCTCGCTCGCCCAGGCCGTGCTCGACGCCCGCGCCGCCCATCCCGGCGCGACGCTCGCCGACCTCTACGACCCGGACACCATGCCGCCCGGCCTTCGCCGCGCCCACGCCGATCTCGACCGCGCCGTGGACCGCCTCTACCGCCGCGCGCGCTTCGCCTCCGAGCGCGAGCGCGTCGAGCATCTGTTCGCGCTCTACGAGAAGACGCGCGCGCCCCTCGGGGCCGCCTGAACCGCATGTCCCGCCGCGACGACGAAGACTCCGTCACCGGGCGCGTGAAGCGTTACGCCCGGGTGTCGACGACGGTCGGCGGCCTGGCGGCGCGGCTGGCGGGAGAGCGGGTCCTCGGCCTGCCCCTCGACCGCGCCGGACACGCGACCGAGCTGAGGAAGGCGCTGGGCGGCCTCAAGGGGCCGCTCATGAAGGTGGCGCAGCTGATGTCGACGATCCCGGAGGCGTTGCCGAAGGAGTACGTGGCCGAGCTCGCCCAGCTCCAGTCCAACGCGCCGCCGATGGGGTGGCCCTTCGTGCGCCGGCGGATGGCGACGGAGCTCGGGGCCGACTGGCGGTCCAGGTTCGGGTCCTTCGACCGCGAGGCCGCGGCGGCCGCGTCGCTGGGGCAGGTGCACCGGGCCGCGTCCCATGACGGCCGGGAGCTCGCCTGCAAGCTCCAGTATCCGGACATGATCTCGGTCGTCGAGGCCGACCTGAGGCAGCTGAAGCTCGCGTTCGCGATCTACGCCCGCTACGACCCCAGCGTTGACACCAGCGAGATTCACGAGGAGATCGCGGAACGCCTGCGCGAGGAGCTCGACTACGCGCTCGAGGCCCGGCACGCGCGGCTCTACGCCGAGCTCCTGAAGGACGAGGCGAACGTCCGCGTGCCCGACGTCGTTCCCGAGCTCTCGACCGGACGGCTCCTGACCATGAGCTGGCTGGAGGGGCGGCGCCTGCTCGACTTCGCCGACGCGCCGCCCGAGGCGCGGAACGAGATCGCGCTGGCCCTGTTCCGGGCCTGGTACGTTCCCTTCTACGACGGCGGCGTCATCCACGCCGACCCGCATCTGGGCAACTACTCGGCGGCGGGGGAGACGGGGGCCCTGTCCCTCAACCTGCTCGATTTCGGCTGCGTCCGCATCTTCAAGCCGAGCTTCGTGCGGGGCGTCATCGACCTCTACCGGGCCATCGCCGACGACGACCGCGACCTCGCGGCGCACGCCTACGAGACCTGGGGGTTCGAGGACCTGTCGGACGAGATCATGGACACCCTCAACCTGTGGGCCGCCTTCGTCTATGCGCCGCTGCTCGAGAACCGTCCGCGGCGCATCCAGGAGTTCGGGGCCACCGGCGTGTACGGCCACGAGGTCGCGGCGAAGGTGCACCGGCGCCTGCGGGAGCAGGGAGGCGTGCGGCCGCCGCGCGAGTTCGTGTTCATGGACCGCGCGGCGATCGGCCTGGGGGGCGTGTTCCTCCGCCTCGACGCCGAGATCAACTGGTTCGAGATCTTCCACGACCTCATCCGGGACTTCGACGAGGCGCGGCTGAAGCGCCGGCAGACCCGCCTGCTCGAGAAGATCGGCCTGCCGCTCCCGGAATGAACGGCGACGGGCCGGACGCCTGGATCGGACCTCCGGCGTAATCCGCCCCCGTGTTCTCCCTCCCCCTTGCAGGGGGAGGGTCGGGGTGGGGGTCACGCC
Source organism: Alphaproteobacteria bacterium (assembly GCA_965242505.1). Lineage (GTDB taxonomy): Bacteria > Pseudomonadota > Alphaproteobacteria > UBA2966 > UBA2966 > UBA2966. Next base: position 3,475,529 of record OZ251449.1, on the reverse strand, counting down.
AGGGGGAGAAGCGCGAAAGGCGATCCGCACAATCCGCACACCGTCAGGGCATGATTCCTCGTCGGGCCGTCAGGCGTCCGGACCCCCCTCCCGACCTCCCCCCTGCCCCTCTTCTCCCTCTCCCTTGCAGGGGGAGGGCCGGGGTGGGGGTCACGCCAGGGGGGAGGAGCGCGAAAGGCGATCCGCACAATCCGCACACCGTCAGGGCATGATTCCCCGCCGGGCCGTCGGGCGTCCGGACCCCCCTCCCGACCTCCCCCCCTGCCCCCTCTTCTCCCTCTCCCTTGCAGGGGGAGGGCCGGGGTGGGGGTCGCGTCAGGGGGGAAAGCGCGAAAGGCGATCCGCACAATCCGCACACCGTCGGAGCATGATTCCCCGCCGGACCCTCCGGTGCGCGCCACCCCTCCCGACCTCCCCGACCTCCTCTTCTCCCTCTCCCTTGCAGGGGGAGGGCCGGGGTGGGGGTCGCGCCAGGGGGGAAAGCGCGAAAGGCGATCCGCACACTTCGCACACCGTCAGAGCATGATTCCCCGCCGGGCCGTCAGGCGTCCGGACCCCCCTCCCGACCTCCCCCCTGTCAGGGGGGAGGAGTGTGAATGGCTCCCCCTGTTCAGGGGGAGGGCCGGGGTGGGGGTCACGCCAGGGGGGAGGAGCGCGAAAGGCGATCCGCACAATCCGCACACCGTCGGGGCATGATTCCTCGCCGGGCCGTCAGGCGTCCGGACCCCCCTCCCGACCTCCCCTCTGCCCCCTCTTCTCCCTCTCCCTTGCAGGGGGAGGGCCGGGGTGGGGGTCGCGCCAGGGGAGAGAAGCGCGAAAGGCGATCCGCACAATCCGCACACCGTCGGGGCATGATTCCTCGCCGGACCGTCAGGCGTCCGGACCCCCCTCCCGACCTCCCCCCTGTCAGGGGGGAGGAGTGTAAAAAGGGGGTCCGCACACTTCGCACACCTTCCCGCCCCTCTTCTCCCTCTCCCTTGCAGGGGGAGGGCCGGGGTGGGGGTCGCGCCAGGGGGGAAAGCGCGAAAGGCGATCCGCACAATCCGCACACCGTCAGGGCATGATTCCTCGCCGGGCCGTCAGGCGTCCGGACCCCCCTCCCGACCTCCCCCCTGCCCCTTATTCTCCCTCTCCCTTGCAGGGGGAGGGCCGGGGTGGGGGTCGCGTCAGGGGAAGAGCGCGAAAGGCGATCCGCACAATCCGCACACCGTCGGAGCATGATTCCTCGCCGGGCCGTCAGGCGTCCGGACCCCCCTCCCGACCTCCCCTCTGCCCCCTCTTCTCCCTCCCCCTTGCAGGGGGAGGGCCGGGGTGGGGGTCGCGCCAGGGGAGGAGCGCGAAAGGCGATCCGCACAATCCGCACACCGTCGGGGCATGATTCCTCGCCGGACCGTCAGGCGTCCGGACCCCCCTCCCGACCTCCCCCCTGTCAGGGGGGAGGAGTGTAAAAAGGGGGTCCGCACACTTCGCACACCTTCCCGCCCCTCTTCTCCCTCTCCCTTGCAGGGGGAGGGCCGGGGTGGGGGTCGCGCCAGGGGGGAAAGCGCGAAAGGCGATCCGCACAATCCGCACACCGTCAGGGCATGATTCCTCGCCGGGCCGTCAGGCGTCCGGACCCCCCTCCCGACCTCCCCCCTGTCAGGGGGGAGGAGTGTAATAAGGGGATCCGCACACTTCGCACACCCTCCCGCCCCCCTCTTCTCCCTCTCCCTTGCAGGGGGAGGGTCGGGGTGAGGATCGCGCCAGGGGGGAAAGCGCGAAAGGCGATCCGCACACTCCGCACACCGTCGGAGCATGATCCCCGCCGGGCCATCGGGCGCGCGTCGCCCCCTCCCGACCTCCCCCCTGTCAGGGGGGAGGAGTGTAATAAGGGGATCCGCACACTTCGCACACCCTCCCGCCCCCCTCTTCTCCCTCTCCCTTGCAGGGGGAGGGTCGGGGTGGGGGTCGCGCCAGGGGGAAGAAGCGCGAAAGGCGATCCGCACACTCCGCACACCGTCGGAGCATGATCCCCGCCGGGCCATCGGGCGCGCGTCGCCCCCTCCCGACCTCCCCCCCTGCCCCCTCTTCTCCCTCCCCCTGGCAGGGGGAGGGTCGGGGTGGGGGTCGCGCCAGGGGGAAGAAGCGCGAAAGGCGATCCGCACACTCCGCACACCGTCGGAGCATGATCCCCGCCGGGCCATCGGGCGCGCGTCGCCCCCTCCCGACCTCCCCCCCTGCCCCCTCTTCTCCCTCCCCCTGCCAGGGGGAGGGTCGGGGTGGGAGTCGCGTCAGGGGGAGGAGCGCGAAAGGCGATCCGCACACTTCGCACACCGTCAGGGCATGATTCCCCGCCGGGCCGTCGGGCGTCCGGACCCCCCTCCCGACCTCCCCCCTGTCAGGGGGGAGGAGTGTGAATGGTCAGGGGAAATGGAGCGTCAACGGCCCCCTTCTGTCCCCCGTGTTCTCCCTCTCCCTTGCAGGGGGAGGGCCGGGGTGGGGGTCGCGCCAGGGGGAGAAGCGCGAAGGGCGATCCGCACAATCCGCACACCGTCAGGGCATGATCCCTCGCCGGGCCGTCAGGCGTCCGGACCCCCCTCCCGACCTCCCCCCTGCCAGGGGGGAGGAGTGTGAATGGCTCCCTCCTGGATCAGGGGAGGAGGAGCGTAAATCGGGGGGAGGGGCATGAACGGGCCCGGCGGAGGCGGATCGGGACGGGATGTTGACCGCCGCCCGTCGTTCGTATATTTCCGCGCCACGATCTGGACAGTTCGGGAGCGCTTCTCCAATGGCCGACGGCGACATGGACATCTCTCAGCAGCAGGAAACCTGGCGCGACTTCTGCCGGCTCACGGCGTGGAGCTGCATCGGCATCGGCGCGCTGTTGATCGTGCTGGCGGCCACCCTCGTCTGGTAGACATGCCGGCGCGTCACGGAACGGCCCGTCGCCTGTCGGTCCATCGTCCCCGATAACCGGGCAGGCCATGAAGATCGCCGTTCCCAGGGAGCGACGGGACCACGAGCGGCGCGTCGCGGCGACCCCCTACACCGCCGGGAAATTCGCCGGCCTCGGCGCGCGCGTCGTCGTCGAACGCGGCGCCGGGACGAGGGCGAACTTCGCGGACCGGCTCTACCGGGACGCGGGCGCCGAGATCGCCGACACGGAAGCCGAAACGCTGAGCGGCGCCGACGTGGTCCTGAAGGTCCAGGGTCCGATGACGGACGGCGAGGGCGATACGGACGAGATCGACATGATCCGGGAAGGCGCGGTCCTCGTCGGCCTTCTCGCGCCCTTCGACCGGCGGTCGACGGTCGACGCCTACGCCGAGCGCGGCATCGAGGCCTTCGCCATGGAGCTGATACCGCGGATCGCGCGGGCGCAGAGCATGGACGCCCTGTCCTCGCAATCCAACCTCGCGGGCTATCGGGCGGTTCTCGACGCCGCCGCGGAGTTCCGCCGGGCGCTGCCCATGATGATGACCGCGGCGGGAACCGTGGCGCCGGCCAAGGTCTTCGTCCTGGGGGCCGGCGTCGCCGGGTTGCAGGCCATCGCCACGGCGCGGCGGCTGGGCGCCGTCGTCTCGGCGACCGACGTGCGGCCGGCCGTGAAGGAGCAGGTGGAGTCGCTCGGCGCCAGCTTCGTGACGGTCGAGGACGAGGAGTCCGCGTCGGCGGAAACGGAAGGCGGCTACGCGAAGGAGATGAGCGAGGAGTACAGACGCAAGCAGGCGGCGCTCGTCCGCGCCCACCTCGCGCGCCAGGACATCGCCGTGACGGCGGCGCTCGTTCCCGGACGCCGGGCGCCCGTGCTCATCGACGAGGACATGGCGCGCGGCATGAGTCCGGGCTCGGTGATCGTCGACCTCGCGGTGGAAGCGGGCGGCAACTGCGCCCTGTCCCGGCCGGGCGAGATCGTCGAGGAGAACGGCGTGAAGATCGTCGGCTTCCACAACACGCCGAGTCGCGTCGCCGAGGACGCCTCGGCGCTGTACGCGCGGAACCTGCTCAACTTCCTCTCGCCGCTGATCGACGCCGAGGCCCGCCGCCTGAAGATCGACTGGGACGACGAGATCATCGCCGGCGCCGCCCTGACCCGCGCCGGCGCCGTCGTCCATCCGCTGTTCACGAACGGAGGCGGGTAACCATGGAAACGGCCGATCCCTTCGTCTTCCAGCTCACCATCTTCGTCCTCGCGATCTTCGTCGGCTACTACGTCGTGTGGAGCGTGACGCCCGCGTTACACACGCCGCTGATGTCGGTGACCAACGCGATCTCGAGCGTCATCGTCGTGGGCGCGCTGATCGCCGCCGGACCCGACGAGCCGAGCATGGCCAAGGTCCTCGGGTTCGTCGCCATGACGCTGGCGGCCGTCAACATCTTCGGCGGCTTCACCGTCACGCAGCGGATGCTCGGCATGTTCCGAAGAAAGAAGTAGGCGATGGCCGTCTCGGACAACCTGACGGCGATCGCGTATCTCGCCGCCTCGGTCCTGTTCATCCTCGCGCTGCGCGGCCTGTCGTCGCCGGAGACGGCGCGGGCCGGGAACCTCTACGGCATCGCCGGGATGGCGATCGCCATCCTGACCACGGCGATCAGCCCCGAGGTCGCGTCCTACGGCTGGATCCTCACGGCGTTCGCGGTCGGCGGCCTCATCGGCGCGACCGTGGCCCTGAAGATCCGGATGGCGGCGATGCCCCAACTGGTCGCCGCGTTCCACAGCCTCGTCGGAATGGCCGCGGTCCTCGTCGCCGGCGCCGCCCTCGACAACCCGGGGGCCTACGGCATCGCCGACGCGACGGGCGCCATCTTCCTGCCGAGCCGCATCGAGATGGGACTGGGCGCCGCCATCGGCGCGATCACCTTCTCCGGGTCCGTCGTCGCCTTCACCAAGCTGCAAGGGCTGGTGTCGGGGAACCCGGTCGTGTTCCCCGGCCAGCACTGGCTCAACCTGCTGCTCGGAGCCGCCGCCGTCGCGCTGCTCGCGGGTTTCGCGATGGAGCAGTCGCCCGAGACGTTCTGGGCCATGACCGCCCTCAGCTTCCTGATCGGGGTCCTGATCATCATTCCCATCGGCGGCGCCGACATGCCGGTGGTGATCTCGATGCTCAACTCGTATTCCGGCTGGGCGGCGGCGGGAATCGGATTCACGTTGCAGAACCCGGCGTTGATCGTGACCGGCGCGCTCGTCGGCTCCTCCGGCGCCATCCTCAGCTACATCATGTGCCGGGCCATGAACCGCTCGTTCTTCAGCGTGATTCTCGGCGGGTTCGGAGGCGCCGCCGCGACCGCCGGCGGCGGGGCCGGCGACAGGTCCGCCAAACCCGGGAGCGCCGAGGACGCCGCGTTCATCATGAAGAACGCCGGCTCCGTGATCATCGTGCCCGGATACGGCATGGCGGTCGCCCAGGCGCAGCACGCCGTTCGGGAGATGGCCGACAAACTGCGGGAAGAGGGCGTGCGCGTCCGTTACGCCATCCATCCCGTGGCCGGACGGATGCCGGGACACATGAACGTGCTGCTGGCGGAGGCCAACGTGCCCTACGACGACGTGGCCGAGCTGGAAGAGATCAACTCGGATTTCGCGAGCACCGACGTGGCGTTCGTGATCGGCGCCAACGACGTCACCAACCCGGCGGCCCGGAGCGATCCGGGCAGCCCCATCTACGGCATGCCCATCCTCGACGTGGACAAGGCGCAGAGCGTGCTGTTCGTGAAGCGGTCGCTGTCGCCCGGGTACGCGGGCATCGACAACGACCTCTTCTACCGGGACAACACCATGATGCTGTTCGCCGACGCCAAGCAACTCACGGAAGACGTGGTGAGCGCGCTATAGACCGGCCGGCCCGACGCCGGGCCCGGTCTCGAAGCTCACGGGAACGCCGCGCGGCCGGCGGTCAGGCCGGCCGGATCCGGGGCGTCAGTTGTTCCCCTCGCGCTGGGCTCTCTTGCGGGCCAGCTTGCGGGCGCGCCGGACGGCTTCGGCCTTCTCGCGGGCCCGCTTCTCCGACGGCTTCTCGTAGTGGTTCCGGAGTTTCATCTCGCGGAACACTCCCTCGCGCTGCATCTTCTTCTTCAGGGCGCGCAGGGCCTGATCGACATTGTTGTCTCTGACGACGACTTGAACCAGTTTCTCTTCCTCCCCTTCGGTGGGGCGCCGGCGACGATCTCCCGCGCTCGAACCGCCCGCGGCCGCGGACGGGCCGAGCTCCTTAGCACGGAGCGGAAGCGCCTGTCCACCGTCCGTCCTCGTTCAGGACATACGAGATACTGAGGCCGTTGCGGGGCCGCGGACCCCCCTCCCGACCTCCCCCCTGCCAGGGGGGAGGAGTAGTGTGGATGGTAGGGGGAAGCGCGCGGCGCGCGCCCCTTCTTCTCCCTCTCCCTTGCAGGGGGAGGGTCGGGGTGGGGGTCGCGCCGGGGGAGGAGCGCAAACGGCCCCTGCGGCGTCTCGCATGTGTCTGAACTTGGTCAGCTCGCGTCCCGCTTCCATCCCGCGTTCACCCCCCTCCCGACCTCCCCCTGTCAGGGGGGAGGAGCATGGAGGGCTCCCCCTTGCAGGGGGAGGGTCGGGAGGGGGGTCGCCGGCGGCGCCCTGTGGACGAGGACAGAGGCTTGAATCCGGGATCGGCCATATGATAATTTGGGATGGCGTCATCGGGCGGCGCGGACGGTTCGAGCCGGACGGGTTTGTCGATGGAGGTTCCGAGGATGGCCGGAAGCACTGACCGCATAATCCCCCCCCCCGCCGCATGGGTGTCCCGGAATGAAGGCCCGCCTCTCCGGCCTGCTGGGCGCCGCGCTGCTCGCGGCGGCGCTGCTGCTGGCGCCGGGGGAGGCGCGGGCGCTGATAGAATGCGGGCCGGCAGGCGCGAACACCCTCACCTGCTCGGGCGCGACGTACAACGACGGCATCTACTACCCCAATAGCGCCAAACTCGGCGGCAGCAACCCCACGGTCAACATCCCGGGCCGCAGCGCCGGGTCGACCACGATCACGTTGGGGTCGCAGGCGGCCGGCATTCACGTGGAGAGCCAAGCCACCCACGGATTCACGGTCAACGTCGGGGGCTCGACCGGCGGGACCGCCCACGTCGTGAACATCGTCCAGGGGACGAACTCGGTGAGCGGCATCGAACGGAACAACGGCGTCTATCTGAGGCAGCTGAGCAACAATCGGACGACGACGCTGGACGTGAGAAGCGGGGTGACCATCGGGAGTTCGGCCACCCCGATAAAGCAGAACGGCATCTACGTCGACCTGCGCCCCACTGCTTCCAGCCTGGGCGTGGGCGCCACCGCCGGCACGATCACCAACGCGGCGACCATCCATGCCGCCAGGCAGGGCATCCGGGTCAGGCGGGAGACCGGGGGCACCAACGCGGCGACCACCATCACGAACACCGGCGCCATCCACTCGGGCGTCGGCAACGCCACCGCCACCGGCGCCTACTTCGACCGGCCGCACGGCATCTACCATCTCCAGGGCGGAACCCAGATGACCGGCTCGGTGGTCGTCGCCAACTCGGGCGACATCACGCTGGGCGGCGCCTACACCGGCATCCTGCTGAACAAGTGGGGCGCCGGCGTCATGAGCCTCGACAACAGCGGCGACATCGCCGCAGTGGCGGGGCAGACGGCGAGGCAGGGCATCCAGTTCAACTACAACTACTGGAACAACCGGAGCGCCGCCGCCGTCACCCTCACGAACTCGGGCGACATCACGGCGTCCGAGTTCGGCATCCGGCTCAAGAAGCTCTCCGGCGGCGACGTCGCGCTCACGAACAGCGGCGACGTCACGGCGACGGGCGACGCGGCGACGAACGAGGGGCACGCCATCTATCTGGCGGACAACTTCATCGTCGGCGAGGGAAGAACCTACGCCCAGAGCGGCCACGGCGTCGCCGCCGGCGACGTCACGATCGTCAACAGGGGCGCCCTGCGCTCGAAGAACCACGCCCTCTACGTCTTCAGGCCCGCCTCCACGGCGAATGGGGACGACTTCGAACTCACCAACAGCGGCGACGTCGTCTCGGAGGACGGGGACGGCATCCGGCTCGATTGGGGCGCCGAGGGCGACGTCACGTTCGCGAACGGCGGCACGTCCACGACCAGCGGCAACGTCTCGGGGCGGTGGCGCGGCATCTACGTCGGCAAGGCGGCGCGGATCGACTTCGACCAGACGGCGGGGACGATTACTTCGGGCCGGACGGGCGTCACCCTCCAGGTCACGCGTGAGAGCGCGATGGGCGACACGCGCAGCGCGGACAGCGACGGGAATCACGTTCCCGCGATCGACGTCGCCTGGACGGGAGGCAACGTCGCGCGCGGGACGGCGACGGACGACCAAGGCCGCTTCCGGGCGGCGACCGCGGCGCAAGTACTGGCCTTCGACCGGGAGTCGGCGGCCGTGAAGGCTGTCGAGGGGACGCTCCACTACGGCGGGGCGGCGGGCATCGAGGCGCACGCCCTGTCCTGGCGCGACGTGGCGGCGCAGGCGGCGAAGGGCGACGACCCGGGCGAGATCGCGAACAACGCGGCGCAGATGAACCTGCTGTCGACGACGCACGCCGATTCGCGGAGGGCGGCCATCCTGGCGCAGTTCCGGGCGGCGCTCGGCAACGACGAGATCGCGGTCGCGGCGCCGATCCTCACCGCCATCGGGACCACGGCCACGACCGCCGCGTCGCAACTGACCGACACGCAGATCGTGACGTATCTGAGCACGGACAACGGGGCCACGAGAACCCTGCTGCGGAACGTCCTGGCGCAGGGCCTCTCGGACGACGAGAAGGCGATCCTGCGGGCGGTGGCGACGAACGACGGCGTGGACGCCGCGCTCACGGCCGCGGGCTTCTCGGACGACGCCTCGGACGACAGCGACTACTGGAGCCTGGTGAAGGCGCTGCTGGACCGCCACAACCTGGACGACATCCGCGTCAGCATGACGGCCGGCTCCATCGCCTCGCGCGGCGACGGCATCCGCGCCTACTACGCGACGCCCCATGCCGACAACGGCGGCATCGACGTCACCATCGGCGCGGGCGTGAGCGTGACCGCCGCCAAGGCGGGCGTCTACGTCGCGAACGCGGGCGGCGACGTCACGGTCTCCAACAGCGGGACCGTCACGGGGGGAACCTACGGCATCTACGCCGTCAACGCGGACGCCATCGAGGTCACCGTGGCCGCGGGCGCGAGCGTGACCGGCGGCGCGGCGGGCGTCTACGTCGCCAATGCCGGCGAGGGCCTGATGCTGGCCAGGAAGTACACGCCCGGCTACGCCCCGGACGATACCGCCGATGAGCTCGTGGCGGTGACGCACGGCGAGGGCGCGGATGCGGTTCCCCTGCTCGACCAGCTCGTCAGGGTTCACGGCATGGTGACCGGCGGTACGGACGCGGCGGTGCACCTGGACGGCGGCGGCGCGGTCATCGTCGAGGAGGGGGGCAAGGCGCACGCCGGCTCCTCGGGCGTCGCGATCAAGGTGAACGACCCGGGTCCGGCGCTGGCGCACATCAATGGCGAGGTGAAGGGCGGCGCGGGCGGCGACGCGGCGGTGCATCTCACCGGCGGCGGCAGCGTCGTCGTCGGCCTGAACGGGCGCGTGCAGGCGAACGGCGCCGACCACGCCATCCGGGGCGGCGGCGACGCGGCGACCATGGTGGCCCTGACCCTGGCCACCGACCGCATCATCACGTACCAGGAGGACGCCACCGAGGCGAAGAACGCGCGGGTGGAGGGGTCCATCCCGGGCGTCGAAGCCGTCCGTTTCCGCGAGCATCGGGACGGCGTATTCACTGGTTACCGTACGCCGTTGATGGTCACCGACGACGGCATGTTGGACACCAGCGGGCTTGACCCGCGGCCGTGCCCCTCGGACGCCCCGGTCCGCGGCGCTGACGGTGTGTGCGGAACGGGGGACGGATCCGAGGACGGTGGGTCCGGGGACCCGATGGGTCCGGGAGCGGGCCCGGGAACCGATCCGGGAACCGATCCAGGAACAGGCCCGGGAACGGGCGATCCCGGAACGGACCCAGGGACGGGCCCGGGCGATCCGGGAACGGGCCCGGGGACAGATCCGGGAACGGGCGGCCCGGGAGTTCCGATGCCGACGTTCTCCTGCGAGGACGTGGAGAAGGACGGAGACCGCCGCTGCCGCCTGTACGAGGCGCTGCCCTCGATGCTGTTGGCGATGAACCGCCCGCCGTCCTACGCGGACCGGATGGCGGCGGCGCGCGACGGCAACGGCGCCTGGGCGCGCGTGGAGGCGTCGCGGGGCAAGTGGCGGGCGAAGAAGGCGACGACGGCCGAGGGGCTCGCCTACGACCACAGCCGGGGCGCGGGACAGGCGGGCGTCGACTTCATCGCCGGCGAGAGCGTCCGGGGAGGCGTGTCAGCGCACGCGGTCGGGGGTTCCGCGGAGATGTCCGGCGTGGGCGAGGTCGACCTGAAGGGATGGGGGGCGGGGGTTTCCGCCACCTGGCTGGACGGGGGCCTCTACGTGGACGCGCAGGCGGCGGTGACGGTGTACGACGTCGACGTGAAGTCGCACAGGCACGGCAGGATGTCGACGGAGAGCGTCCACGGCGCGGGGTATGCGCTGGGCGTGGACGTGGGCGCCCGGATGCCGGTGGGAGAGACGATGTTCGTGACGCCGCGCGCGGGCGTGGCGTGGTCGCGGGTCGACCTGGCGGACTTCACGGACATGGAGAGAGGAACCGACCGCCCCGATCTGCGGGCGCGGGTGTCGGTGGCGGATGTGGACAGCGTGAAGGGCCGGGTGGGGGTGACGCTGGAGGCGGAGGCCGGTCCGGGCCGCCTGTTCGGCTCGCTGGACGTGGAGCGGGAGCTTTCGGACGAGACGGAGGTGTCGGTCGGCGGGTCGGCGCTGAAGACGGAGGTCCGTCCGACGGCGGCGCGCCTGGGCATCGGCGGGGTGTTCGACGTGGGCGAGAACGTCCGGCTGAAGGCGACGGCGGGCTACCGGACGAGCGGCAGCAGCGCGACGAGCGCATACGACGGAGCGTTGGAGTTGCAGGTGCAGTTCTAGGCCGCAAACCCCCCTCCCGCGACCCCTTCCCCTTCTTCTCCCTCCCCCTGGCAGGGGGAGGGCCGGGGTGGGGGTCGCGGCGGCGGCGCTGCGTCCCGTCCATCCGGACCCCCCTCCCGACCTCCCCCCTGTCAGGGGGGAGGAGAAATAAAGAGGAGAAATAAAAGGGAAGGGCGGGAATCATCGACGCCCCTCTCCCCCGGCCACCCACGCTCTCCCCCCTGACCATCTATACTCCTCCCCCCTGACAGGGGGGAGGTCGGGAGGGGGGTCGCGCCAGGGGAGAGGAGCGCGAACGGACCCTGCGGCGCCGACGCCGCCTTTACCTCGCCCTCGCGACGCCGCATATTGGGCTCATGGCCATACTCAAGATCGCGCGCATGGGGCATCCGGCGTTGAGACGCCGGGCCGAGGAGGTCGCCGACCCGGAGGCGCCGGAAATCCGCCGCCTCGTTCGCGACATGATCGAGACCATGGCGGACGCCCAGGGTCTCGGCCTGGCCGCGCCGCAGGTCCACGCGCCCAGGCGAGTCGTCGTGTTCCACGCGCCGCCCGTCGACGCGGGCCGGGAAACCGGCGATCCCGAGGAGTGGAGGCCGATCATTCTGATCAACCCCGTGATCGAGCCGCTTTCCGACGAGATGGCGTATGGATGGGAAGCCTGCCTCTCGGTTCCCGGACTGCGGGGAGAGGTCCCCCGCCACGCCTCCATACGCTATCGCGGTCTCGCGCCGGACGGCGGAACGATCGACCGCGCGGCCCGCGGCCTGCACGCCCGGGTCGCGCAGCACGAATGCGACCATCTCGACGGCATCCTGTACCCGATGCGGATGACCGACCTTTCGAGGCTCGTCTTCGAGTCGGAATTCCATCGCATGGCCGAGGAGGCCGAACCGGAGACGGCCGCGTCCGGCGCGAGACATGCGGCAGGCTGAGCGCGCGGACGAGCTGCGCCGGCGCTGCCTGCCCGCCCTCCTGCGGCACGCGCCCTTCGACGGCTGGAGCCGGCGGGCCCTGGAACATGCCGCGCGGGACCTCGGCGAGGACTTCGAGTCGGTGCGGCGGGCGTTTCCGGGAGGCGCCGCCGGCATGATCGGCGCGTTCGTCGGGGCCGCCGACGAGGACATGGCCCGGGCGCTGGCGGAGCGGGACCTCGGAACGCTCAAGGTCCGGGAACGGGTCGCGCTCGCGGTCCGCCTCAGGATCGAGGCCGTGGCGCCGCATCGCGAGGCGGTCCGCCGGGCCGTCGCCGCGCACGTCCTTCCGTTCAACGCGCCCCATGCCCTTCGCGCCCTCTACGGGACGGTCGACGCCATATGGAGGGGGATCGGCGACACGTCGACCGACTTCAATTTCTACACGAAGCGCGCCTTGCTCGCGGGGGTGTACTCGTCCACACTGCTCTACTGGCTGGACGACCGCTCGGACGGTTCCGCCGACACGTGGGCGTTCCTCGACCGCCGAATCGAGGACGTCATGCGGATACAGAAGGCGCGCGGACGAGTCGACGCGTCGGCGGAACGGATGGCCGGGCTGGCGGCGCGCGCCGCGGGGTTCCGGCCCCGGCGCCGCCGTCCCGCCTGACGCCGGGGGCCGTCCCGGCATCGCGCAAAGGGACAGGAGGGACCCCATGGCGGAAGTCGGCACCAGGGTGGTTTTCGAGGACGACGAGATCAAGGTCTGGAACCTCGTCCTCGACCCGGGCGAGGCCTCGGGCGCGCACACGCACGGCCATGACTATTTCTACTACGTCGTCGAGGGCTCCGAGCTGGAGATCCATCGCGAGAACGGCGCGGTGGACACCGTGGCGATGGCGCCCGGAGACGTCGTGAGCGGCAAACGGGGCTCCACGCACGACGCCCGCAACGTCGGCGGCTCCCGGTTCCGCAACGTGCTCGTCGAGATCAAGGCCGCGCGGAACTGACCGTGCGCCACGCGCCGTCGAGCTCCCATTACGGACGCGGGCTCGCCGCCGGGCCCGGAGGATCGTCCAGGAACGCCGTCCACGAGCCGCATCCGGCGCGGGGCGTCGACGCCCGTGGACGAAACGACGCCCGCCGGCCCGCGGCATAACCACCGAGGGACCGAGGCTGCGGAATGGACGCGCCGAACACCGCGCAGAACATGACCGTCGTTCCGACGGGGGCGGCGCTCGGCGCCGAAGTCCGGGGACTCGACCTGTCCAGGCCCCTTCCCCGCCAGACGGTCGCGGCGCTTCGCAGGGCGTTGCTGGATCACTGCGTGGTCTTCTTCCGGGAGCAGAGTCTCGATGATACGGACCAGGTCCGGTTCACCAACTACTTCGGAAAGGCCGCGGTCCACGTGCGCGACATGCCGGACCGGCCGGTGAAGGAAATCCTCCTCGTCTCCAACATCAGGGAGAACGGCAAGGCGATCGGCGCCCTCGGCGACGGCGAGATCGGCTTTCACTCGGACCTCGCCTACATGCCGAAACCCGGCGTCATCTCGGTCCTTCATGCCGTGGAGGTCCCCGACACCGGCGGCGAGACGCGCTGGGGCAGCGGCTACGCCGCCTACGACGCGCTCGACGCCGCGATGAAGCAACGACTGAAGGGCCTCAGGGCGACCCACCGTCATCCGGACGCTCCGCTCAACCCGCCGGAAGTCGTCGACCACCCGGTCGCGCGCACGCACCCGGAAACCGGGCGGAAGGCTCTCTACGTGACGCCGCTGTTCACGCGCTCCGTCGTCGGGCTCGGCGAGAGCGAGAGTCGGGACCTGATCGCGTTCCTCACCGGCCACGTCGCGCGCCCGGAGTTCCTCTGGACGCACCGGTGGCGGGCGGGCGACCTCGTGATGTGGGACAACAGGCCGACCATGCACGGCCGCGGAAGGTTCCCGCCGGACCGGCGGCGTCTCCTGAAACGCACCCAGACGTTCGACGACGCCGCGCCGGTGGAGTGATTGGTGCGGGCGGCTGGACTCGAACCAGCACGGGCTCGCGCCCGACGGATTTTAAGTCCGTTGCGTCTACCGTTTCGCCACGCCCGCCGGACGGGAATTGTCGCAATGGGACGGGGACGGTGTCCATCCCGCATTTCTCATCCCGGCGGGGATCGAGGAGTGCGCGGCGTTGCGGGGCCGCGGTCCGCCCCCCTCCCGACCTCCCCCCTGTCAGGGGGGAGGAGTATAGATGGCTCCCTTCTGGATAAGGGGAGGGTCGGGGTGGGGGTCGCGGACGAGCGGCGCGAGAAACGCGGGTCAACGCCGCTCCAGCGCCGCGAGGCGGTCAAGGTCGGGCCAGAGGTAGCATATCTCCTCGAGCCGCCGCCCGCCGACGCCGATATCACGCGACGACAGCTCGACGCCGCCCAGACGTTCGTAGAACTCCCGCGCCGGATTGCGGGCCAGCACCCAGACGCACATCGACGTGTAGCCCGCCCCGGCCATGTCGTCGGCGCTCGCCGACAGCAGACGCCTGCCGATACCGCACCCCTGGTAGGCGTCGAGCAAATAGAGCGTGTAGACCTCGCCGCGCCGCGAAACCCCTTCTTCGCGCGCCGGTCCGAAGGCGGAGAAGCCGATGACGCGGGACCGGCCCTCCGCCACCACTGCGCCGCAGCCTCGCTTCGACTCGCAGAGCGCTTTCCACCAATAGCCCGTCTGCCTGAGCTCGTCGAGGGCGGCCAGCGCCTGTCCGGGGATGAGCCCCCTGTAGGTCGTGCGCCAGGAGTTGACGTAGACGTGGGCGATGGCCGAGGCGTCGGCCGGACTGGCGCGGCGCAGCGCGAAGGCGGCGGCGCCCATTACACGTCCTCCAGCTCCTCCTCGGGCTCGGCGCCCAGGCCGCGGACCATGGCCTTGATCTCCTCGATGGCGGCGTCGACGCGCCCGGCGTCGGTCGAGCGGACCACCAGAGTGGCGCCGAACCTGCCCGAGCGATAGAACGGATAACTGCCGATATCGGTGTCGGGGAACCGCTCCTGGATGTCGGCGAGCGCCGCCGCGACGGACCCCTCGGACAAATGCGCCACGACCCCTCGCGAGCGCACGGGCGCGCCGCCGGCGATCCGCGACGCCAGCGCGTCGACCATGGCCCGAGCCACCGCGGGAACGCCCGCCATGACGAAGACGTTCTCCATCTGGAAGCCGGGGGCCGCGGAGACGGCGTTCTCGATCAGCCTGCCGCCGACGGGCACGCGCGCCATGCGCAGCCGCGCCTCGCCGATCCGGTCGCCCGCGCCGGCTCGCAGGGCCTTCGCCGCCTTCTCGTTGATCTCGAGCGGGACTCCGAACGCCTTGGCCACGCACTCGGCTGTGATGTCGTCATGAGTCGGCCCGATCCCGCCGGTCGTGAGCACGTAGTCGAACTCCCGCCGGCACTCGTTGACGGCGGCGATGATGGCGTCCTCGTCGTCCGGGATCACCCGGGCCTCCCGCAACCGGACCCCGAAGTCGTTCAGCCGCTCGGCGATGTAGGCGAGGTTCCGATCCTGCACGCGGCCCGACAGGATCTCGTTGCCGATGACGATCGCGCATGCGGTCTTCACGGTCCGGGTCTCGGCCAAGACGTGCTTTCTCCCCATCACGCGACGCGAATCGACGGTGGCGACGAGCGCAATCCTCAACCTTCGGCGCCGCCCGCGCAAGTACGCCGCCACGAGGCGCATCGCCGGGGTGCGGCCGGAACCCCTGTTTGAAGTCCCGCGCCGGTCCCACTACCCTTGAGCCATGCGGTTTCCCGATCCCCTCGTCAAGGGCGTCCTGATCGAACGCTACAAGCGGTTCCTGGCGGACGTCGAGTTGGACTCGGGCAGCGTGGTCACGGCCCACTGCGCGAACCCCGGCTCGATGCTGGGCCTTGCGGAGCCGGGTTTCGAGGTCTGGCTGTCGCCGGCCGCCAACCCCGAACGCAAGCTCCGTTACACCTGGGAGATGGTGCGCGACGGCCGGGCGCTCGTCGGGATCAACACGGCGCGCCCGAACGCCCTCGTCGCCGAGGCCATCGAGGCAGGAACCATCGCCGAGTTGCGGGGCTACGGATCGCGGCGCCGCGAGGTCAAGTACGGCAGGAACTCGCGCATCGACATCCTTCTCGAGGGGGACGGGCCCGCCTGCTACGTCGAGGTCAAGAACGTTCACCTGAGCCGCGAGCCGGGGACCGCCGAGTTCCCCGATTCGGTCACGGCCCGGGGCGCCAAGCACCTGGTGGAGATGGCCGACATGGTCGCGCGGGGCCATCGCGCCGTCATGGTGTACCTGATCCAGCGGGACGACTGCGACCGTCTCTCGATCGCCGCCGACATCGATCCCGACTACGACGACGGACTGACCCGGGCGCTCGCGAGCGGCGTTGAGGCCGTCGCCTATTCCTGTAAACTCTCGCTGGAGGAGATCGCCGTGGAGAAGGCCGTGCCCCTGGCGCGACCGTAGCTCGGGGGACGCGCGGAATTCATGGTCGACGCCACCACCCGGACGCGAGGCGTTTTCGCGCCGGCGCCCGCGCGCCGGACGATCGAGGCGAAACGCCACGGACCCGAAGCCTTCGAGGGCATGCGCAAGGCCGGCCGCCTGGCGGCCGAGACCCTCGACCACGTCACGCCGTTCGTGGTTCCCGGAGTCACCACCGGCGAACTCGACCGGGTGTGCCGCCAGTTCGTGTTCGACCATGGCGCCGTATCGGCCCCGCTCCACTACCGCGGGTTCCCCAAGTCGATCTGCACGTCGCTCAACCACGTCGTCTGCCACGGCATTCCGGGCGAGCGGCCGCTCAGGGACGGCGACATCATGAACCTCGACGTGACCGTGATCGTCGACGGCTGGCACGGCGACTCGAGCCGCATGTTCACGGTCGGCAAGGTCGGCCGAAAGGCCCGGCGCCTGTGCGACGTCACCTACGAAGCCATGATGCTCGGCATCGGGGCCGTCCGCCCCGGCGCGACGACGGGGGACATCGGCCACGCCATCCAGACTCACGCGGAATCGTATCGGTGCTCGGTGGTGCGGGATTTCTGCGGCCACGGCATCGGCCGGGTCTTTCACGATTCGCCCAACATCCTGCATTTCGGCGAACCTCGCACGGGCGTCGAGCTGGAGGCCGGCATGTTCTTCACCGTCGAGCCGATGATCAACCTCGGCGCATGGCGGGTGAAGCTGCTCGCCGACGGCTGGACGGCGGTAACCAAGGACCGCTCGCTGTCGGCCCAGTTCGAGCACACCATCGGCGTGACGGAGACCGGGTGCGAGATCTTCACGCGATCGCCCAAGGGCTTCGACCGCCCACCCTACGACCCGGCCGGTGACGGATAAGCCTCACTTTCGCGAGCACCGCAAGCGCCTGCGCAAACGCTTCACGGACGCGGGCGCGGACGCTCTCGCGGACTACGAATTGCTGGAGCTCGTGCTGTTCCTCGCCATCCCGCGCCGGGACGTGAAGCCCATCGCGAAACGATTGATCGACACCTTCGGCAGCTTCTCCGAAGCGCTCTCCGCGGAGCCGGCGCGCCTTCTGGAGGTCGAGGGAATAGGCCAGGAGGCGGCGACCGCCCTGAAGACGATCCAGGCCTCGGCCCAACGCCTGACGCGGGGTCCGGTCAGGGACCGCGCGATCATCAGTTCCTGGGACACGCTCGTCGATTACTGCCGGACGACCATGGCGTTCGAGACGACGGAACAGTTCCGGGTTCTCTATCTCGACCGCAAGAACAGGCTGATCACGGACGAGGTCCTGGGACGCGGCACGGTCGACCACACACCCGTCTACGCGCGGGAGGTCGTGAAGCGGGCGCTCGAGGTCGCGGCCTCGGCGGTGATCCTGGTTCACAACCACCCGAGCGGCGACCCCACGCCGTCCAGAGCCGACGTCGAAGTCACGCGGCAGGTGACGGAGGCGGCGGACAAGCTCGGCATCGCCGTCCACGACCACGTCATCGTCGCCAAGAGAGGCCACGTCAGCCTGCGCGAGCGGGGACTTCTTTAGCCCGCATCATCTCGTATCCCCCCTGACGCGACCCCCACCCCGACCCTCCCCCCGACCCTCCCCCTGCCAGGGGGAGGGAGAACGAGGGGACGCGCCGCCCCGCGCGCCCTGCAAGGGGGGGAGAACGAGGGGGACGGAGGGGCCGACGACGATCGAGGCCCTCCGCGACTTGACAGGCCGCGGCCGCCGGCCTATTGCGTGAGGGAGTTCCATGAACCGCCGGGCGCGCCGGCCCATGACCAACGATTCACCGACCCTCACCCCGTTGTCGTCGGCCATCGGCGCGGAAGTCCATGGCATCGACATGTCGCTGCCCGCGCCGCCCGACACCATCGACCGCCTCGACGAAGCGTTGAGCCGTCACTCGATCCTCCTGTTCCGCGGCCAGTGGCCGACGCCGGAACAGCACATCGCGTTCAGCCGGTCTTTCGGAGAGCTCGAGCCGCACGTCGCCGACCAGTACAACATGCCGGGACACCGGGAGATCTTCATCGTTTCGAACGTCGTGGAGAACGGGCGCGAGATCGGCGCGCGCGGCGGGGCCAGGCATTGGCACTCCGATTATTCGTATCGCGAGCGTCCCTCGCTCGGCTCCCTGTTCCATTGCCTGGAATGCCCGCCCGAAGGGGGACAGACCCAGTTCGCCAGCATGTACGCGGCCTACGAGGCGCTGCCCGACGACAGGAAAGAGTTCCTCGCCGGCGCGCGGGCGGTCCACGACTACAATTACTACTGGACCAACTACACGCCCCACCGCAAGCCGTTGACCGAGGCGCAGAGGCGCCAGGTGCCGCCGGTGGCGCATCCGGCGCTGCGCACGCATCCCGTCAGCGGCCGCCGGGCGCTCTACCTCGCCCACCAGGTGGTCTCCCACTTCGAGGGCATGGAGCTCGAGGAGAGCCAGGAGATCATCGAAGAGATCGTCTCCTTCGCGACGGAGCCGCGGTTCGTCTACACCCACGAATGGCGGCCCGGCGACGTGATCTTCTGGGACAACCGCTCCGCCATGCACCGCGTTCTGCCCTTCGACGAGGAGAAGCACCGCCGCCGCATGCACCGGACCACGCTGAAGGGCGATCGTCCCTATCTCGCGCCCCCGCCCGAGGAGGAGGCCAGGGCGGCATGAGCGGCGAACGGCGCCTCACGGCGATCACCGGCGCGGCGCGCGGGATCGGCGAGACGACGGCCCGGCGGTTCGCCGGAGGCGGCGACAAGGTCGTCATCGGCGACGTGCTGGACGACGTCGGCGCCGAGACCGTCGCCGCGATCGAGGCGGACGGCGGCAGCGCGGTCTACCGCCCGCTCGACGTGACCGACGAGGATTCGGTCACCGGCTTCGTCGAGGCGATCGAGCGGGACCACGGTCCCATCGACGTGTTCATCAACAACGCCGGCGTGATGCAGGACGGCCTCGCCATCGAAGACCTGCCGATCGAAGAGCACGACCACCTCTGGGACGTCGACTACCGCGGGGTCTATCTCTGCTGCCGGGCCATCGCGCCCCGCATGAAGGAACGGCGACGCGGCGTCATCGGCAACGTCGCATCCATGTTCGGTATCGCGCCCTACATGGTGACCGCGTACTCCCCGGCCAAGACTGCGGTGATCTCCCTGACGGAGATACTCGCGGCCGAATGCGGGCCGCACGACGTGCGGGTGAACGCCGTCTCGCCGGGCTACGTGCGCACACCCATGATGCAGGGCCGCTTCGACGCGGGCGTCCGCGACAAGGACCGGATGGAACGGAGCGCCGCCCTCGGGGCCATGACCGAGATGCGGGACGTGGCCGAGGCGTTCTGGTTCCTGTGCTCGGACAGGGCCAAGGCGATCACCGGCGTCAATCTGCCGGTCGATTGCGGCGTCCTCGTCGCGAACTCCTACAACGCCTTTCCCCGTTAGCCTCTCGTCGACCGGCTGCGCCGGCATCGCTTCCCGGTCGCCCGCGGTTCCGCTATCTTGCGCCGGGGTCGCCGGTCCGTCCCCGGCCTCGCCCGGAAGATGCGCCCCGGACGGGAAGGACAGGTCGGCGCGATGATCCCCCGCTATTCCCGCCCGGAGATGGCCGCGATCTGGGAGCCCGAGTCCCGATACCGGATCTGGCTCGACATCGAGGTCCTGGCCTGCGAAGCCCAAGCCGACCTCGGCGTCATCCCGCGGGACGCGGCCCGGGAAGCGCGGAAGCGCGGAGCCTTCGACATCGAGCGGATCGACGAGATCGAGAAGGAGACGCGCCACGACGTGATCGCCTTCCTGACCAGCGTCGCGGAACACGTCGGCGAGCCCGCCCGGTTCGTGCACCAGGGGATGACGTCCTCGGACGTGCTCGATACCTGTCTCGCCGTTCAGCTCACGCGCGCCGCCGACATTCTCGTCGCCGACGTCGACGGGTTGCTCGCGGCCCTCGAACGCCGGGCCCGCGAGCACAAGGACACGGTGTGCATCGGCCGCAGCCACGGCATCCATGCCGAACCGACCACCTTCGGCCTCAAGCTCGCGGGTTTCCACGCCGAGTTCCAGCGCAACCGGGAACGGCTGGAGACGGCGCGGCGCGAAGTGGCGACGTGCAAGCTCTCCGGGGCGGTGGGCACGTTCGCCAACATCGACCCCAGGGTCGAGGCCTACGTCGCGGAGCGCCTCGGACTGGCGCCGGAGCCCGTGTCGACGCAGATCGTCCCGCGCGACCGGCACGCCGCGTTCTTCGCGGCGCTCGGCGTCGTCGCGAGCTCGGTAGAACGGCTGGCGACGGAGATCCGGCACCTGCAGCGGACCGAGGTGGGCGAGGCCCGGGAGTCCTTCTCGGAGGGCCAGAAAGGCTCCTCCTCGATGCCGCACAAGAAGAACCCCATCCTGACCGAGAACCTGACCGGCCTCGCCCGCGTGGTCCGGAGCGCGGTCGTCCCCGCGCTCGAGAACGTGGCGCTGTGGCACGAGCGCGACATCTCGCACTCGTCAGTGGAACGGACGATCGCTCCCGACGCGACGGTGACGCTGGATTTCGCGCTCGCGCGCCTGACCTCGGTGGTCGAGAAACTGGTCGTCCTTCCCGGGAACATGCGGCGCAACCTCGATGCGCTCGGCGGAGTGATCCATTCGCAGCGCGTCCTGCTGGCGCTCACGCAGGCGGACGTCAGCCGCGAGGACGCCTACGCCGCGGTTCAGGACAACGCGCTGAAAGCCGTGGAGAACGGCGGCGGATTCCTGGACCTGTTGAAGAGGGACGAACGGGTGACGGGCGCGCTCGGCGACGCCGAGATCGAGGCGCTGTTCGACCTGGGCCATCACACCAGGCACGTCGACACGATCTTCAAGCGCGTGTTCGGGAAGTAGCCGGGAAGGCGTCCCGGCCGGTCCGGACGGTTTCCCGTTCCCCCGACGGGGAAGGCGCCAAGGGTCCTACGATCCCTCCTCGACGATCTGGCGCTCCGCCTCCTCCATGAGGTCGGCCATCTGGCGGCGGACGCGATGCTCGGAGAGATCGACGCTCTTGTCCAGGAGGTCCTCCCAGACCTTCTCGAACACGTCCTCCTCGCCCGGACGCTCGAAGTCCGCCTTGACGACCTCGCGCGCGTAGGCCTCCGCCTCGTCGCCGTCCAGCCCCAGATACCCGGCCACCCACAATCCGAGCAGCTTGTTGCGCCGGGCGGTGACCTTGAAGGCGGTCTCCTGGTCGCGGCCGAACTTGGCCTCGGCGGCCTTCTCGCGTTCGTTGAACGTCGTCATGATCCTCCGGCCTCCCGCCCGGCGTTCGCGGCCATGACATAGCGACGGCCCTCGCCGTTGTCTACGTCCCGCGATTCGTTTATACCATCGATATCTTCCCGAAACCCCGCGCGGGCGGCTCCGGGCCGAGCTCGACGACACCCGGTCACGTTCCCGCGCCCCCGCAAGAGATCCGAAGATGGGCCGTCGCAGACAGATCTACGAAGGCAAGGCGAAGGTCCTTTTCGAAGGACCCGAACCGGGCACCATCGTCCAGTACTTCAAGGACGACGCCACCGCGTACAACAAGAAGAAGACCGGCACGATCACCGGAAAGGGAGTGCTGAACAACCGCATCTCCGAGTACCTGATGACCGGTCTCGCCGACATGGGCATCCCGACCCATTTCGTGCGCCGCCTGAACATGCGGGAACAGCTCGTCAAGGAAGTGGAGATCATCCCCCTCGAGGTGATCGTGCGGAACGTCGCGGCGGGCTCCATGGCCAAGCGCCTCGGGATCTCCGAGGGTTCGACGCTCGCGCGCTCGATCGTCGAGTGGTGCTACAAGTCGGACGAGCTGGACGACCCCATCGTCTCCGAGGAGCACATCACCGCGTTCGGCTGGGCGACGCCCCATGAACTGGACGAAATGATGTCCATGACCTTGCGGATCAACGACTTCCTCAGCGGCCTGTTCCGCGGCATCGGCATCCGCCTGGTCGACTTCAAGATCGAGTTCGGGCGCTATTACTTCAACGACGAGGAACGGATCATTCTCGCCGACGAGATCAGCCCGGACAGCTGCCGACTCTGGGATCTGAAGACGGGCAAGAAGCTCGACAAGGACCGGTTCCGCCGCGACATGGGCGACGTGGCCGAGGCGTACCAGGAAGTCGCCCAGAGGCTCGGGATCCTTCCGGAGAGCGGCCCGCGCGACCTGCAGGGCCCGAAGGCGATGCAGTAGCTGCGCGTGAAGGCGCGGGTCCACATCACGCCGAAACCCGGCGTTCTCGACCCGCAGGGCAAGGCCATCCGCGACGTCCTCGCGTCGCTGGGATTCGACGGGATCGGCGACGTCCGGCAGGGCAAGTACCTGGAACTGGAACTGGAGGAATCGGACGTCGAACGGGCGCGCGCCGCCGTGGAGTCGATGTGCGCGCGGCTTCTGGCCAACACCGTGATCGAGGACTACCGGATCGAACTGGAGGCGGGGCGACCGGAACCCCCGCGGGGATGAAGGCGGCGGTCGTCATGTTTCCGGGCTCCAATCGGGACGGCGACGTCATCGACGCCTTGGCCGCGGTCGGCGGACGACGGCCTGCCGTCGTTCGGCATCGGGATACCGAGCTCCCCGACGTCGACCTCATCGTCCTGCCGGGCGGATTCTCCTACGGCGATTACCTCCGTTCCGGCGCCATGGCGGCGCGCGCGCCGGTTCTGTCCGCGGTGTCGGCGCGCGCGGAAGCCGGAGTCCCGGTGCTGGGAATCTGCAACGGGTTCCAGATCCTGACCGAAGCGGGGCTCCTGCCTGGCGCGCTGATGGCCAATCGGGACCTCAAGTTCGTGTGCCGGGACGTTCATCTGAGGGTCGAGCGCGCGGACACGCCGTTCACCGGCCGCTACGCGGCGGGCCAGGTGATCCGGGCGCCGGTCGCTCACCACGACGGCAACTACCACTCGGACGCGGATACGCTGGCGCGCATCGAGGGCGAAGGGCGGGTCGCCTTTCGTTACTGCACGCCCGAGGGCCGCGTCGAGGACGCGGCCAACCCGAACGGATCGATCAACGGCATCGCCGGCGTCTACAACGCGGCCCGCAACGTCCTCGGACTCATGCCGCATCCCGAGAATCACGTCGACGACGCGCAGGGCTGTTCGGACGGGCGTCCGATGTTCGAGTCGCTGGTCGAACGCCTGTCATGAACGGCGCGGCCGCGACCGGGCCCGCGACGGCGCCGGACCCGGTCGCGGAACACGGCTTGAGCGAAGCCGAGTACCGGCGGGCCCGCGAGATCCTCGGCCGGGACCCCAACCTCACGGAGCTCGGCGTCTTCTCGGCGATGTGGAGCGAGCATTGCTCGTACAAGTCCTCGAAGAAATGGCTCGGGAGGCTGCCGACGGAGGCGCCCTGGGTGATCCAGGGGCCCGGCGAGAACGCCGGCGTCGTCGACATCGGCGACGGACAGGCCGCCGTCTTCAAGATGGAGAGCCACAACCACCCCTCGTTCATCGAGCCCTACCAGGGCGCGGCGACCGGCGTCGGCGGTATTCTGCGGGACGTCTTCACCATGGGCGCCCGCCCGGTCGCCAGCCTCGACTGCCTCCATTTCGGCCATCCGGACCATCCGAAGACCCGCCGCCTCGTGGCCGGCGTCGTGGCGGGAATCGGCGGTTACGGAAACTGCGTCGGCGTGCCCACGGTGGGCGGGGAATGCATCTTTCACGAGAGCTACAACGGCAACGTTCTGGTCAACGCGATGACGGTCGGCCTCGCGGACGCGGACCGCATCTTCCGTTCGAAGGCCGTCGGCGCGGGAAATCCGGTGGCGTACGCGGGTTCCAGGACCGGACGCGACGGGATCCACGGCGCGACCATGGCCTCGGCCGAATTCGGCGACGCCGCCGAGGAGAAGCGGCCGACGGTGCAGGTGGGCGACCCCTTCACCGGGAAACTGCTCCTGGAAGCCTGCCTGGAACTCATGGCGACCGACGCCATCATCGCCATCCAGGACATGGGGGCGGCCGGGTTGGCCTCCTCGTCTTTCGAGATGGCGGGCAAGGGCGGCATGGGCATGGAGCTCGACCTCGACCGGGTGCCGCGGCGCGAGACCGGCATGACGCCCTACGAGATCATGCTGTCCGAAAGCCAGGAACGCATGTTGATGGTCCTGCGGCGCGGCCGCGAGAAGGAAGCCCGCCGGATCTTCGAGAAGTGGGAGCTCGACTTCGCGGTGGTCGGGCGACTGACGGACACCGGCCGCATGGTCGCGCGGATGAACGGCGACGTCGCCGCGGATCTGCCCATCGCGCCGCTCGCCGACGCCTCGCCCGAGTACGACCGGCCCTGGACCGCGGCGGCGGCGCCCGAACGGGTCGAGCCCGGCAGCGTGGAAGCGCCCGAGACCCGGGGCTTCGACGGCGTCCTGGACGCCCTGCGGCGGCTTCTGGCGAGCCCCGATCTCGCCAGCAAGCGCTGGGTGTGGGAGCAGTACGATTACCTCGTGAGGGGCCGCACCATCCAGCGTCCCGGCGGCGACGCGGCGGTCGTCCGGATACCGGGAAGCCGCAAGGCCCTGGCGCTCAGCGTCGACTGCGCGCCGCGGTATTGCGCCGCCTTTCCGCGCGCGGGCGGCGCCCAGGCCGTGGCCGAGTCCTGGCGCAACCTGACGGCCGTCGGCGCCAGACCCCTCGCCGTCACCGATTGCATGAACTTCGGGAGCCCGGAGCGGCCGGAGATCATGGGCCAGTTCGTCGAATGCATCGAGGGTATGCGGGAGGCCTGCCTGGCGCTCGACTTCCCCGTCGTTTCCGGCAACGTGAGTTTCTACAACGAGACCAATGGCGCGGCGATCCAGCCGACTCCCGCCATCGGCGCCGTCGGCGTCATGGACGACATCGCGTCCATGGCGACCATCGCCCTCAAGGGGGACGGAAACGCGCTCGTCCTCGTCGGCGAGTGCCGCGGCCACCTCGGCGCCTCCCTGTATCTGCGGGAGATCGCCGGGCGGACGAACGGCGCCCCGCCCCCGGTCGACCTCGAGGCGGAACGCCGAAACGGCGACTTCGTCCGCCGGCAGATCTCCGCCGGGCGCGTCGTTTCCTGCCATGACGTCTCCGACGGCGGACTGCTCGTCGCGGTCGCCGAAATGGCCTTGGCGTCCGCCACGCCGACGGGGAACATGCGCGGCGCCCTGCTCCATCTCGAGGGCGGTCCGCCCCTGCATGCGCTGGCCTTCGGGGAGGATCAGGGCCGCTACGTTCTCGAGGCCGCCCAGGACGACGCGGACGCGCTGACGGCGGCGGCGGACGCCGACGGCGTCCCCACGCGGCGCATCGGACGCTGCGGGGGGGCGGCGTTGACGGTCAACGGCGAGTGGACGATATCGCTCGCCGCGCTCCGACGGGATCACGAGGGGTGGCTTCCCGGCTACATGGCGGGCTAGACTCCTTCCGCCGCCGCGGAAGCGGGACCGGAAAGGAGAAGCGACCATGCCGATGCAGGCGGGCGATATCGAGCGCCTGATCAAGGAAGCGATGCCGGACGCGCAGGTCACGATCGAGGACCTGCGGGGCGATGGCGACCATTACGCCGCGATGGTCGTGTCGAAGAAATTCAAGGGGAAAAGCCGTGTCCAGCAGCATCAGATGGTGTACAAGGCGCTCCAGGGGCGCATGGGAGACGCGCTGCACGCCCTGGCGTTGCAGACCGGCGTTCCCGAGGGTCTGGACTGACCGCGCCGCGCGGCCCGCCCGAGCGGGCCGAGGCGGCCTGAACGGAAGGAAGGCGACATGAGCGACAATCCGGTCTTCGAACGTATTCAGCAGGAAATCGACGGCCAACCCGTCGTCCTGTTCATGAAGGGCACGCCCGTATTCCCGCAGTGCGGGTTTTCCGCCGCCGTGGTGCAGGCGCTGACCCTCCTGGGCGTCCAGTTCAAGGGGGTCGACGTACTGGCCGACCCGCAACTCCGCGAAGGGATCAAGGCCTTTTCCGACTGGCCGACCATCCCCCAGCTCTACGTGAAGAGCGAATTCGTCGGCGGTTGCGACATCATCCGCGAGATGTACGAGAACGGCGAGTTGAAGCAGGTCTTCGCCGACAAGGGCATTCCGACGCAGGAACCGGCCGCCGCCTGAGGCCGCCGATGGGCGAGCCCCCGGACATCCGGAGCTATCACGCGCACGTCTACTTCGGCGCGGACACCCGCGAGGAAGCGCGGCGCGTGCGCGAGGCGATCGAAGCGCGCTTCGACGTCGAGATGGGGCGGTGGCGCGAGAAGCCGGTGGGTCCCCATCCTTGCTGGAGCTATCAGGTCGCGTTCCAGCCGCCGGTGTTGGGCGAACTCGTCCCGTGGCTCATGGTCAACCGGGAGGGACTGACCGTCTTCCTTCATCCGAATACCGGCGACGACCTCGCGGACCACACGGACCACGCCGCGTGGCTGGGTCCGAGCGTGGACCTCGATATCGGTTTTTTCGCGAGGCGCGCCGGGAACGGGAACGACCGGGCCCCGCGGCCGCGACTTCCGGGCGCGCCTCCGTCCTGATCTCCCCCCTCCGACGGGGAGGACGTTGGCGATGAAAAAGGCTCGCCCGAGCCGCGAGATCTTCGACAAGCTCGCCGACTCCCCCTATCCCGCGTTCGCCTTCGCGGCCGGCGTCAAGCTCGACGTCTTCACGCCGCTCGGCGACGGCCCCAGGACGGCGGAGGAGCTCGCGGACGTCCTCGGCGTCGATTCGCGAAAACTGAGCCCTCTGCTCTACGCGCTCGTCGTGGCCGGCGTGCTGGTCGTGGAGGACGGCGCGTTCGCGAACACGCCCGAGTCGGACCATTACCTGGTGAAGGGCCGCGAGGAATACATCGGCAACCTGTGCGAAGCCTTCGAGGAGCGCTGGCGCTGGGCGTTGCGGACGGCCGAATCGATCCGCACGGGGAAACCCCAGGCCGCGCGCGATTACGCCGCGATGTCCGGCGCGGAACGGGACGCGTTCTTCCGCGATCTGCATCCCAACGCGCTCGAGACCGGCCGTATGCTGGCCGACGAGCTGAACCTCGCCGAACGCCGCCATCTGGTCGACGTCGGCGGCGGCTCCGGCGGCCTCGCCATCGCGGCCTGCGAACGGTGTCCGGAGCTGCGCGCCACGGTGATCGAGCTTCCGTCCATTACCCCCATAACGGAAACCATCGTCGCCGAATCGGGGTTGTCGGAACGCATCGCGGTGGTGGCGCACGACGCGGTCACGGGTCCGCCTCCGGTCCGCTGCGACGTCGCGGTATTCCGGGCCGTTCTCCAGGTGCTGGCGTACGACGAAGCCCGCGCCGCCGTGATCAACGTGGGGCGGATCATCGAAGCGGGCGGAACGATGTGCATCCTGAGCCGCGTGCTGCAGGATTCCCGCCTCGAACCGGCGCAGACGGTGGCCCAGAACCTGGTGTTCCTCAATATCTACGATGGCGGGCAAGCCTACACGGTCGGCGAACATCGCGCCTGGCTGCGGGACGCCGGCTTTCCGGACTTCGAGATGTTCACCCGCACCGACGGCCGCAGCGTCATCACCGCGACCAAGCCGCCGCGGCGCCGAAGATGATCCGGATCACGGTCGAACGGCCGCGGTGCGCCGGGGACATCGAGCGCCTGCTGGACGCGGTGTTCGGCGCGGACCGCCGGTCGAAAGCCGTCTACGCCCTTCGCGAGGGCATCGCCCCGATCGCCGAGTTGTGCCACGTCGCCTCGATCGACGGGGAACTCCACGGCTCGATCCGATACTGGCCGGCGCGGGCGGTCCACGCCGGGCGCGGCCGCCACGTCGACCTGCTCCTGCTCGGCCCGTTGGCCGTCGATCCCGTCTTTCAGGGCGCGGGCATCGGCCGGGCGCTGGTGGAACAGTCGCTCGCCCTCGCCGGGCGCCGCGGACATCGCGCCGCGGTGCTGGTCGGCGATCCCGCCTACTACGGCCGGTTCGGTTTCGAACGATCGGGCGCGCGCGGCCTTCGCCTCCCCGGCGAGACGGATCAGGAGCGCGTGCTGTTGCGCGAGATCGTTCGCGGGGCCGCCGCGGAGTGCGCCGGAACGCTGGTCCGCGCGCTGACCGGCGCGCCCGAGCTCCATCCCGGCTGATCCGCATTTTTCATACCGGTCGAGGAGTGAGGATTGCGCGGCGTTGCGGGGCCGCGGTCCACCCCCCTCCCGACCTCCCCCCTGTCAGGGAGGAGGAGCGCGAACGGACCCGAAGGAGAAATGCGGGCCGAGCCCCCGCCGTCAGCGCCCTTCCCGGCGCCACGCCGTCATCAGGGCGCCGAGCGCCAGAAGGAGGACGACGAGCGCCGGGAGAAGGGGCGTCCGCTCGACGCCCGTGACGATGTAGCTCCCGTTGGCGACGAGCCCCAGCCAGTCGCTTCCCGACGTATCCCGGCCGGGCCGGACGGAACGCACGTTCGGCGCGCCGTCTTCGGCGACCCAGTAGACGCCCCCGGACGTGGCCTCGACGATAGGCGCCAACTCGTCCGGGGATGTCCTCACGTCGGCGTACTCCCTGGCGTTCAGGGGCCCGACCACCGCCACCGCCTCGAGGTCCCCGTCGCTCGCCACATACAGCCCGGTCTCGCCGGCCGCGGCGCCGCCGACCAGGCGTCCGCCGCCCCGGTCCTCCAGCTCGACCGGCAGCCGCTCGCCGGACGGCGTGCGGACGGTGATCCGCCGGGGAACGTCGCCGAGGCCGCGGCGGACGATCTCGAGCCGGTCGCCCCGCGCCGAGAGCCTCAGATCCTCCTCTTCCAGGTCCGGCTCCTTCATCAGCCAGTGCGCGAGTCTGCGGAGCAGCTCGGCCTGCGGGCCGCCGCCTTCCGCGCCCCGCGCCCAGAGCCAGGCGTGATCCGAAAGCAGCAACGCCACGCGGCCATCGCCTACGCGGTCGAGCTGCAACAGGGGACGGTCGTCGACGCCCCGCATGACGGTGGCGCCGCGCTCGGCGACCGCGTCGATCATTCTGAACCAGCGTCCCCACGCCGGCGTTTCGGCCGCCGCGCCGTCCAGATCCGCCGTCACCGGGTGCCGCCTTCCGAGCTCCGTCAGCATCGGCCTGAACCCCCGTTCGATGACCTTCCCCGTGGGACGGCCGGGCATCACGTCCCGGAGCGGCGTCCGGTATACGGAGAGCGGGGCGGCGAAGGCCGGACCCACGGCGCCCAGCAACGCGCCGCCTTCCGTGACGTATCGGGCGATATTGGCGAAGTAGCTCTGGGGCAGGATCCCGCGCCGCCGGTAGCGATCGAAGACGACGAGATCGAAATCCGCCAGCCTGGTTTCGAAGAGCTCCCGGATCGGGAAGGCGATGAGGGACAGCTCGCGGACCGGCGTGCCGTCCTGCTTTTCGGGCGGACGCAGGATCGTGAAGTGCACGAGATCGACCGACGGGTCCGCCTTCAGGAGGTTCCGCCAGGTGCGCGCGCCGGCATGAGGCTCGCCGGAGACGAGCAGGACGCGGAGACGGTCGCGCACCCCATTGACGGTGAGCGCGGCCCGGTTGTTTCGTCGGGTCAGTTCGCCGTCGGCGTCGGCGACCTCGATCTCGACGATCGTTCGGCCGCCGTGATCCAGCCTGAAGGGAACGCGCTGGTCCCTGCCCACCTCCAGGGTGTGGGTCTCCTCGCGCGCGCCGTCGCGCCGCACGGTGACCAACGCGGTTCCCGACCGTTCGCCGTAACCGGCGTCTTCCACGCGCAGCGTGAGGTGGAGTTCCGAGCCCACCATCCCGTAGCTCGGGGCTTCGGCGACGACGAGCCGACGGTCCGCCTCGCCGCGCTCTCCGGTGAGCAGGACGTGGAGGGGTTTCAGGTTCCCGATCCGGGGCGCGCGGGCGGGATCGTCGGGCGCGTCGTGCGCCTGCCCGTCGGTGATGAAGACGGCGCCGGCGATACGGTCCAGCGGGACGTCCGCGAGCGCCGCGTCGAGGGCGTCGAACAGCCGCGTTCCTTCCGCCATCGCGCCGACGGCGTCGGCCCGGTCCGACGAGGCGCGGCCTGGCGCGCCCGCGTCGACCGCTCGGACCTCCACGTTCGGCAGGCGCCGGAGCCGTTCCCGCACCACGCGCAGGGCTTCGTCCGTGCGTTCCCACCTGGCGCCGATCCGCTGACTGGGGGAACGGTCGACGACCACCGCGACCACGTCGGTCAACCGCTCCCGGCTCTCGGTATGGAGGATCGGGTTGGCCAGCGCTCCGATGACGACCGCGAGAGCGGCCCCGCGCCAGGCCGCTCCCGCGGCGCGCTTCGCGAAGGCGACGGCCGTCAGCGAAGCGGCGGCCGCCGACAACGCCCCGATGACCGTCCACGGCAGCAGGGGCGCGAAGGATATCGACGTCATGGCGGCGGCGGCGCCCGTCATTGGCCCAACCGTTCGAGGATGGCGGGGACGTGGACCTGGTCCGCCTTGTAGTTGCCGGTCAACGTGTACATCACCAGATTGACGCCGAAGCGCAGGGCCGTCTCGCGCTGGCGCTCGCCCCCCGGAACGACGGCGGCGACGGACCGGCCCAGGTCGTCGATCGCCCAGGCCGCCGCCCAGTCGTGGCCGCCGACGACGTATCCCGACACGCCGTCGTTGACGCCGCCGGCGTGGCGCTCCACCCACACCCGCCCTCCGGTCCAGCGCCCGGGAAACTCCTGGATCAGGTAGAAGGCCCTGGTCAGGACGTGCTCCGGCGGCACGGGCGTGAGCGGCGGGACGTCCAGCCGGTTCAACAGCCGCCGAAGGCGGCGGGCCGCGGGCCCCGGGTTGCCGCCGAGGCTTGGCGCGGCGCCGACCCGGCGCCGTTCCCGGGTGTCGAACACGATCGTTCCGCCGTTCCTGGCGAAGGCGTCCACCTTGGCGATGGCGTTTTCGGACAGCGCCGGCAGCACGGGCGTGACGGGCCAGTAGATCATCGGGAAGTAGACCAGCGCGTCGCTTTCCGGATCGAGGCCGACGGGCTCCCCGCCCTCGAACGCGGTCCGGCGCGCCAGGACCCGGGTCAGTCCCTTCAGGCCCGCGCGGCTCATCTCGTCCACTTCGGAATCGCCGGTGACCACGTAGGCGAGCCGCGTATCCAGCGTCGCGGCGAGCGCGAAGTCGTCGTCGGCTTCGGCGGCGTTCGGAAGCGAGAGCGCCCCCAGAAGCGGCAGGGCGAGCGACGCGGCCCCGGCGGCCGCGCGCCGCCTCCCGGACAGCAGACCCCGGAGCCGGAGACTGACGGCCATGTCGATCAGGATCAGCGCCGCGGCGATGGCCAGCAGCAAGGGCTTGAGATCGATCTCCCCGCTCTTCGCGAACTCCCCGCGACTCACCCCTGGCGGCAGACGTTCGATGGGGTCCAGCGCCGCGACGGCGGCGCCCAGATTGAGCGCGCGGCGGGCGGCGGGGTCGCCGTAGTAACCCGGCGGCGCGCCCGGAGAGGGCGCCGCCCGTTCGAACGTTTCGCCGGCGATGGGCGCGGCCGTGGCCGGCGGGTCGACGAGGCGCCCGAAACCGTCGAGGACCTGGAGCGGCGGCAGCGTAACGCCCTGGACGCGGCTCGAAACGCCTTCCGCCAGCTCGACGATACGGCGCAGCATGTCCACGAACAGCCCGGAGATCGCCAGGTTCGACCACTCCGTGTTCGCCGTGGTGTGGAACAGGACCACCCAACCGCCGCCCCGCCGCTCAGCCGTCACCAGGGGCGTCCCGTCGGCGAGACGAGCCCATGTCTTGCTGCTCAGGTCGAGCGAGGGTTCGGCCAGAACCTGCCGGGCCACCAGGACGTCTTCCGGGACGTCCAGACCGAAGAAGGGGCTGCCCTTCTCGAACGCGTCGAGACGCGCCGGCCGGGTCCACGTCAGCGCGCCGCCGAGGCTCCGGCCGCCCGTTCGCAGGGCGACGGGGGTCAACGAATCCGTCTTTTCCGCCATCCTGGGGCCGGCGAACCGGACCAGGACCCCGCCCCTCTCCACCCAGTCCTCGATGGCTTCGCCATCGGACCCGACGACGACGCCGACGTCGGCCAGAAACATCACCGCCAGCTCGCGCCCCAAGAGTTCCGCGACGGCGCCGGCGCGCACGTCGCTGAAGGGGCGCAGGGCCCGGTCGAGGTAGAAGACGCTGGACAGGAGGGGTTGATCGGCCTCCGGGGCGTCGCCGGAATACAGGCCGACCGGCCGCCGCCGCCAGCGCTCGTCGAGAAGGGCGACGGCCCCGGCCGACCGCTCGCCCTCGATCTCGAGCCGGGACAGCCGGTTTCGCACTTCCAGGGGAACGTCGATTTCGGCCCGCGCGGCGCGTTCTCCGTCGCCGAAGACGGCGCGCGCCCGCGCGAGAAGCTGTCCCCGTTCTCCGGTCCCCCGGATCCACACGCTCGCGCCGCCCAGGGAATCCGATCTCATGACCGTGACGTCGAGAGCGTTTCGGTTCTCCGCCGGAGGAAGCAGGACGCGCGCCCGCGCCGCCGCCGGCTCTCCGAGCAATCGGACCGGCCCCAGATGCTGAAGCCGTTCGGTCAGGTCGTGGACCGCTTGCGCCTCCTCGGGCGCGGCCAGGATTCCGTCCGTGAACCAGATGGTTTGCAGCGGCGAGGACAGGCCGAGACCGCGAACCGCATCGGCGGCCGCCAAGCGGTCGACCGGCCACGGCTTCGGACGCAGGGCCCCGACCAGGCGGCGGGCGGCGGCGGCGGAGAGAACGTCGCTCGCCCGGAGCGCCCCCCCGTCCTCGGGGGGAGCCGTGGTCACGACGACGACCGGCCGTTCCGACCGTTCCGCCTCCTCCAGGACGTCGGCGATCGCCTCGACGCGCTGCCGCCAGCGGGGCGCCGACGCCCATCCGTCGTCGACGATCAGCAACAGGGTCCCCGGACCGGCCAGCTGGGCGCCCGGGTTCAGGATGGGGTGCGCGAGAGCCAGAATCGCCAGCGCCGAGACGAGCAGCCTCAGCAACAGCAGCCACCAGGGCGTCCGGGCGGGCGTCTCCTGGCGCGCGCGCAGTCCCGCCAGCAGGCCGACCGCGGGGAACGTCACGCGGCGCGGCGGCGGCGGCGTCACCCGCAGCAGCCACCACAGCAGCGGCAGGGCCGGCAGTGCGGCGAGCAGCCACGGCGACGCGAACGCCAGGGGACCGAGCGCCAGCATTTCGCGGCCGCGCCCCGCCCCGGCTACCCGAGCTCGCCCGAGAGGGCCTCGTACAAGGCCAGCAGGGCCGTCTGCGGCGGGCGGTCCGTGCGATGGCTCGCGAAGGTCCACCCGATGGAACGCGAGAGATCGACGAGCGCGGCCCGCCGCGCGGCGAACCGCCGGCGGTAGGCGGACCTCACGCCTTCGACGCGACCGACGGTGCGGGCTTCCTCGTCTTCCAGCCCGTGGAACCGGATGCGTCCCGCGAAGGGCAGGTCCTCTTCCGCCGGGTCCACGACCTGGAGCAGGTGGCCCTTGACGCCGCGGCTCGCGTAGAGCTTGAGCGCCGGCTCCAGTTCTTCCGCCGGCGAGAGGAAGTCTCCGATCAGAACGAGGCGGGCGTACCGCGGCAGCCGTTCCTCCGGCGGCAGGCTCGGGCCGCATTCACCGCCCGCCGCGTCCCGGTGGAGAGCGTCCGCGAGCCGGGCGAGCGCGCCGCGGCCGGTCGTCGGCCTCCGTTCGAGGCCCAGCAGCGCCACGAGCTCCCCGGCGCGAACCAGCAGGACCGCGGCGGCCAGCAGGAGCGCCGTCGCGCGCTCCGCCTTGTCGCAGGGAGCCATGTCCGACGCGTAGCGCATCGACGGCGAGTCGTCGCGCCACAACCAGACGCTCTGCGCGGCCTCCCATTCGCGCTCGCGCACGAAGACGCGCTCGGACTTGGCCGACTGGCGCCAGTCGATCCTCGACGCCGGATCGCCGGGCCGATACTGGCGGAACTGCCAGAACGCGTCGCCGACGCCGACCCGCCTCCGCCCGTGAACGCCCTGCGCCACCGCGGCCGCGACTCGTTCCGCCGCGACGAGGAGCGGCGGCAGGGCGGCAGCCAGTTGCTCCGCGCGCCGGCGAGAGGCGATGGCCCGCATGCGCCGTCCCGGCTCAGGCCAGACGCGCCACCAGCCGCTCGACGACTTGCGGGATCGTCGTCCCGTCCGCGCGGGCGGCGAAGTTCAACGCCATGCGGTGGCGGAGCGTCGGCGCCGCGAGGGCGGCGACGTCGTCGATGGACGGAGAGAGCCTGCCGTCGAGCAGCGCCCGGGCCCGAACCGCCAGCATCAGCGCCTGACTGGCGCGGGGACCGGGTCCCCAGGCCACGTCCCGCCGCACGTCGTCCATGTCGGTGGTTTCGGGACGACCGGCCCGCGCGAGATCGAGAATCGCCTCGACGACGCTCGCGCCGACCGGGAGTCTCCGCGTCAGACGCTGCGCCGACGCGAGCTCGTCCGCGCTCATGACCTCGCTCGGCTCGGAGTCGCCGACGCCCGTGGTGACGATCAGCATCCGGCGTTCGGCCTCGAGGCTGGGGTAGGACACGTCGATCTGGATCAGGAAGCGGTCGAGCTGGGCCTCGGGCAGGGGATAGGTGCCTTCCTGCTCGAGCGGATTCTGCGTCGCCAGAACGTGGAACGGGGCCGGGAGCTCGTGGCGCCGCCCGGCGACGGAGACGTGTTTCTCCTGCATGGCCTGCAGGAGCGCGGACTGGGTCCGGGGGCTGGCCCGGTTGATTTCGTCCGCCATCAGCAGCTGGCTGAACACGGGCCCGTTGACGAAACGGAAGGCCCTCCGCCCCCGCTCGGATTCGTCGAGCACTTCCGAACCGATGATGTCGGCGGGCATCAGGTCGGGCGTGAACTGCACGCGCTTGTCCTCCAGCCCGAGAACCGCGCCCAGCGTCTGCGCCAGCCGCGTCTTGGCGAGGCCCGGAACGCCGATCAGGAGCGCGTGGCCGCCCGCCAGGAGCGCGATCAGCGTCTCGTCGACGACCCGTTCCTGGCCGAAGATGATCCGGCCGACTTCCCGCCGGACGAGCTTGAGCCGGTCGACGAGCGCCTCCAGTTCCTCGGCGAGCGGGGCGCCGGCGTCGCTGATCGTCTCGACGGGGTCCGATATACTCACGCCGTTCTCCACGAATGATGTGGACGCATGCCCGACATGGCGAAGCGCGAGACGCCTCCAGCCCCGCACCCTCCCGACCCCGCCGTCCTGGCGAAAGCGTTGACCGGCTGCGGCGCGGGCGGATCGCCGGACGCCCGAAGCGGCGGCCGCGCGCCCGTCGATATCGACATCCGGATCGCCCGCGACGGAACGTGGTTCTATCACGGTTCCCCGATCGCCCGCAAACCGCTGGTCAAGCTGTTCTCCTCGGTCCTCGAGCGCGGCGCCGACGGCGAATACTATCTGGTCACGCCGGTCGAGAAGCGCCGGATCACCGTGGACGACGCGCCTTTCGTGGCGGTCGAGTTGAGCGTGCGCGGCGCCGGCCGGAACCGGTCACTGACCCTCCGCACCAACGTGGACGAATGGATCGTCGCGAGCGACTCGCGCCCGATCCGCGTGGCGTTCGATCCGGGGACGGCGGAACCGTCGCCCTACGTGCTCGTCAGGGACCGTCTGGAGGCCCTGATATCGAGGCCGGTGTATTACGAGCTCGCCGACATCGGGTGCGAGGAAGAGGTCGGAGGCGATCTCCTCTACGGCGTGTGGAGCGAAGGGAGCTTCTTTCCCCTTGGCCGACTGGACGACGGGGAACGACCGGACGACGGGGCCGCCGCCGATGCGTGAGCTGCGCGCCAGGCTGCGGGAGCGGCTGCGCGACGCCGCGCTTCCGCCGCCGACGGAGCCGGCCCGGGGAGACTTCGACCTCAACCCGGAATGGCGCGCGCGGCGTGCGCCTGCGGAGCTCGCGCCCGCGGCGGTGCTCGTTCCCATCGTGAGCCGGAACGGCGGCCCCGCCGTCTTCCTCACGCGGCGGACGTCCCACCTGAACGCCCACGCGGGGCAGATCAGCTTTCCCGGCGGACGCCTGGAACCGCGCGACGGAGGGCCGGTCGCCGCGGCGCTCCGCGAGTCGGAGGAGGAGATCGGGCTGGACCCCGGACAGGTCGACGTCGTGGGCCTTCTCGACACCTACCGGACGGGCACCGACTACGTCGTCACGCCGGTGGTCGGGATCGTCGACCCGGACTTCGAGCCGAGGCTCGACGAATTCGAGGTGGCGGAGCTGTTCGAGGCACCGCTCGACCACCTGCTCGCGCGCCGGAACTTCGTCCGCGAGAGTCGCGACGCCGGAGGGTTCACCCGCGTCTTCTACGCCATCTACTACGAAGGGCGGCGCATCTGGGGGGCGACGGCCGGTATGCTGTTCGACCTCATGGAGAGGATGGACGGCGAATGATCTTCAAGGTCCTCAAGTACGCGATTCCGCTGCTCCTGCCCTTCGTCCTCTATTTCCTGTGGGCGTTCCTCGAACGGCGGCGCACGGCGGCGGGCGGACGAAGGACGAAGGACGCCCCGTGGATGTGGTTGACGACGGCGGGCCTCGCGCTGCTCGTCGTCTCGCTGTTCGCGACGGGCCTGTTGAGCGGTTCCGAACCGGGCGGCGCCTACGTTCCGCCGCACGTCGAGGACGGCCGGGTCGTTCCCGGCCGGGTGGAATGAGCGCGGCCCGCGGCGCGACCGCGGCGGCGGCGCCGACGCGCCTCGAACCCCGGCCCTGGATGACGGCGGACGAGACCCGGGCCGTCGTCGCCGCGCTCTCCGCCGCCGGCGCCGCGGTGCGTTTCGTCGGCGGCTGCGTGCGCGACGCGCTGATCGGCCGGCCGGTCAGGGACGTCGACATCGCGACCCCCGATCCGCCGGATCGCGTCGTCGAGCTGCTCGAGGCGGCGGACATCGAGGCGGTCCACACGGGCCGCGGCCACGGCACGGTGACGGCCGTCGTTCCGCCGCGGCGTTTCGAGGTGACGACGCTGCGGATCGACGCGGAGACCTTCGGCCGGCGCGCGCGCGTCGAGTTTTCCGAGGACTGGAACGCGGACGCGGCGCGCCGGGACTTCACCATCAACGCCATCTATTGCGGCGCCGACGGCGAGCTCTTCGACCCGACCGGCGGCATCGCCGACCTGAACGCCGGGGTCGTGCGCTTCGTGGGCGATCCGGGCAGGCGGATAGGGGAGGACGTCCTGCGCATATTGCGGTTCTTCCGCTTCACCGCGTTCTACGGCGGGCTGCCCCCGGATTCCGACGGCCTCATGGCGTGCCGGGCCCATGCCGGATCCCTGGCCGCCCTGTCGGGCGAGCGCGTCGCGGGCGAGATCCTGCGCCTGCTCGAGGCGCGGGACGCCGCCGCGATGTTGCGGATCATGCGGGACGGCGGCGTGCTGCGACCGGTTCTTCCCGAACTGTCGTCGCCGGGCATCGCGCGGATCGGCCGCCTGATCGCCGTCGATTCGGACGACCCCGACCCGCTGCGGCGGCTGATGGCCGGGTTGGGAACCGGCGACGGGCCGGGAACCGCCCGCGCGGTGGCCGGGCGGTGGCGGTTGTCGAACGCCCGACGCGACCGCATGGCGGCCGCCGCGGTCCACGCCGGCGAGATGGCCGGAGCGCTCGACGCGCGGGGCCGCCGCCGGCTCCTGCATCGGCTGGGCCGCGAGACCTTTACCGATCTCGCCTGGCTGGGCTGGTCGCGGGAACCTGCGCGGAAGAACGCCTGGCGGCGGCATCTTCGCGCCGCCCGGGAGTGGACCGCGCCGGCCCTTCCGGTCGGCGGGGCCGACGTACTGGCGCTGGCGGCGGCGCCCGGGCCGGCGGTGGGGCGGGCCCTGGACGAGGTGGAGCGCTGGTGGATCGCCGGCGACTTCAGGGCCGACCGCGAGGCATGCCTGCGCAAGCTGCGCCGGGTGGTGAGGGCCGGGCCGCGCGAGCGTCCCGGTCGGGACGTTCGTGGAGGGTATGGACACCCTCTTTCGCGGGAATAGCGCCGCGGGAGAAGGAACGCGTCGGCGCCTCCGTAGTAGGGCCAGGGGTTGTCGATGAAACCGGCGAAGCGGACCTTGCCGGCGATACCGAAGGAGTCGGCTTTTCGTTCCGGGTCTTCCCGGAGCTCGCCATCGCCCAGGATCGTCACATGGAGATCGCCCTCCGCTTGCGCAACGAGGTCCAGCAAGCGATCGAACGCCTTCGCCCGCGTCAACCGGCCCGCCGCGACGGCGCCGTATCTCCGGTCCCGGTTCGCATATTGGCGGCCAGGCTTGCCGCCGCAGGACACAGCAGTCGACCGGGTTCCTCACGCGCGGCGGCAGGTCCGGAGGAACGCCGTAGGAGCGGGAAAGACCGTCGGCCGCCAGCCCCGACCGACAGACGATGACGCCGGCGCGCGGATACAGCCCTATACGTCGGCAGGACGCGAGTCGACGCCGACGCCATGGAAGGACGGGAACGCGAACACGACGTTCTTTGTCCGGGACCCGCCCCACTCCCGCGTCATGGAGAAATGGTGGAGTGTCCGGACGGAGCTCCGCCGTCCGCGTGTCGCCGGGAACGACCGCGCTCCGGGGGTCGCTCCTGCCTTCCGAACGTTCCCCATCTCAGCCTCACGTTCGGGACCAGCGCGCACATCCCGAGGAACTCGAAGACAGCCAGAGCGAAGTGCAATTGAACACGATGCCGCGGGCCCTGCAATATATCGACGATGGCGTAAAACGCCACAAAAATGAAAAAGTATATGATAAAGAACTTGGCGAACGGCGTTCGTATCTGCGCAACGACAAGAATGCCGAGGACCAACACCGGGAACATGGTCCAATGGACAACGGCAGGAATTTCCAGAAATCGGTAAGGAACCTCGCTGTTCAACGGTATCGGTGTCAACAGGAACCGCACGAAACCCCATACCGGATTGTTAACATACTGAAGCAGTAAGTCGATAGATCCGAGTATCGAATAATATCTGCTAAAAATGGCTACAAAAGAAGCAAATATAGATACACTGAAAATGAATACAATGATGCGATACTTTGTTCTATAGTAAGTAAAGATAGAGATGATGAAAGCTATGGAAAACAGCACAGGAACATAGAACCTCAAAAAAAGCAAAACGAGCATTGCTGAACCAATAATGGTCATGGACAATACGAAGCGTCGCTGCAAAAAAATCGAGAATCCGGAAATCAAAATCACATGCAGAAACAGCACGAGAATATCCTTGAGATTCAGGATACTTGACCATGCCAAAGTATCCGGAAACAACATCATCAAAAGGAAAAACAAGGTGCCCCATACTCCCTTGAAACCAAACTCGCGTTCCGCCACGCGGAGCCCCACCCAAGCGATAAGTACGGTGAACAGTATGTTACATGCGACCGGCGCATAATACCCTTCTCCGAACAAACTGAAGGAAAAAAGGTTCACTACTGGGTATACAATGTGACCTCCTCCCACAACAGAGAACACGACATACCAAACATCGAGGAGATTATCAACACTGAGTGTGGAGAGATGTCGCGCCTGCCGTAGATAAGTCATATCATCCTTGAGTGTAAAGGTTCCATCGAAGAAAAAACCAAAATAGACGAAGAATATACCAGCCTTGATGAGGGCAATCACCAAGGACGTTACGGGCATACGGGTGACATGAAACGACACCGTTGCGGCGAAGAGGAAAATCACGGATGCCGGAAGGATAAGAACGTCTATTGGATAGGGGTGGAACATCTGATGATCTTGACGATTACATGATCCCCGGACGACGAAGACAAACAGAACCAAGCGAGAGCGCTACCACGTCCACTGCGCCCTTACCTATATCTATCCTTCATGGCTCTAAGTCGAACGATGGTATGGTTCGGCGTCACCACACGACAGGCCACCCGACGCA
Source organism: Alphaproteobacteria bacterium (assembly GCA_965242505.1). Lineage (GTDB taxonomy): Bacteria > Pseudomonadota > Alphaproteobacteria > UBA2966 > UBA2966 > UBA2966. The sequence goes on along the minus strand of OZ251449.1, from coordinate 3,435,313 downwards.
TCTCCTTCTCCAGTGTCAACGAATCCGTCAGCAAGATTGACCTCTCCGTCAAGCACCACAACGCAAACACCAAACCTTTCGTCTGGACCGCAACCGCAGACTCCATCTTCGCCACGGTTCAACGTCGCATCGCCTGTATCGGGGATACGATGCTAGCGAGCACTGCGTAATGATTGGATCAACCGTAAGAGAAGGGCCGAAACGACGAATCCGAATATGGCGCCGAGGAGAGCGAACAGTCTGGGACGCGGCCATATGGGCTGTTCGGGAGCATATGGAGGATCGACGACCTGCAGCGCGAATTCCTCGCTTCCCTGAGCCAGCATGATTTTGGTGAGCTCATTGCTCGCCAATGCGGCTATCGTCGTGCGCATTTCTTGTATGGGCTCGCGCTTGATTCGTGATTCGAGATATTCCAGATGCGCGGTGGATTTCGATATGATTTGCCGTTTCCTGATATCGTTGATCGATTTGAGTAACAAGTTCGCGATAGATAGCGCACGCTCGGAGCTGCTCCAAACCACCTCAAGTTGAAGGAGCCCATCGTCCAGATCGTTCAGCAAGACACGATCACGAAATATGCCGACGGCATGATCGAGGGAAGGAGGCGGCTCTTTCCAGATTTTTCTGGGCGCGTCCCACAGTTTCGGATAGAGGTCAGGCAAGAGACTATATGTCTCGATGAACGAGCGGGCAAACCCCGGAGACTTCATATAGGCAAGCGTCACCGCGGTTTCATTTCCTCTCCCTCTACCACCTATCACATCTCGTATAAGTTCCAGAGAGTTGGAAGAACCGGCTATCCCGCCACCTAGGATATTTCCATCGGAGATGATCTCATTCAACCGCAAAATACTGATTGCATGATAGTCCTTTGGGATAATCATCGCATAGCCTGCGGCAAATATCGCTCCGACGATTGCGCAGACTCCCAGATAAACCTTGTACCGATAAAACCAGAACAGCACGTCGATAGGGCGAAAGTCCCTGTCATCCACTGAAAAAATCTCCATTTGAGGGGATGTCATTTATTCACCAACGACGACGGCTTCGGCTCTGACCACCATCTTCCCCACGCTGAACGATTCGACGATTCGCCCGCGCAGGAGCAGCTCGTGTTTACGCTGGATCCAGGCCCGTTCCATCGCTCACGTCAATCCTTTGGGACCGGTCGACCGGCGTGACGACGACACCGAGGCCGACTCCGGGCAAGTCGCGATCCCGGAACACCACGTCCTTGCCATCGCCGGCCTGAAACCGGGCCGCGTCGAAGCGCATCCCGACGGGCGGGCGGCGGGACGTCCGCGGGTCTTGCCGACCTCTGGGTCACCTGATCCATGCGTTGCCGGATAAGGATGAAAGGAAGGGGAGGCGCACCCGCACCATACCCCGCCGTTCGGAATGATCAAAGCCAATGTCCTCGTTCAATGCATATGAGACGCCGCGCAGGCCGTTGGGAACGGCGCGTCAAGCCGCTTCGCGGCTCCTCCGCTCCGCTCCGGCCCTTCGGGTGACCCACCGCTCCCAACGGCTCCGAGGGCGACCATGGCCGTAAGCAGGCTTCCGGCCATGGCGAGGCCGGATACCGACCAACCCGATGGGTCGTGTCTCGCATGTATCTGAACCAGGACAGGCCGATCTTCCGGCGCCTCAATCCATGAGACGATCCCAGTCCCTGGCGACCGTGTTCAGGCTGGCGGCGCCGGTTCGGTCGTACAGGCGGTTCGAGACGTGGACCATCTGGCCGCCGTCCCTGGTGAGCGGACGATAGGCGATATGTCCCGAACTCGTCGTCGACCGCGGGAGGAGCAGATCGAAGGGAACGTTTATGAAGAACCCCTTGTCGAAGCTGCCTTCGCCGAACTCCTCCGCCGACACGTCCGTGAGCGTGAACCACGCGCCCATGCGCGCGCCGCTGTCGAACTCCCGCGAGAGGTTGAAGGTCGCTCCGTCGTCCCGCGCGAGATACCTGCCGACGTTCACGATCGACAGGACGTCGTACCAGGGCCATTGGTAGTAGACGCTGAAGTGCCCGGTGCCGACGTCGTAGTCGCGGAACTTCAGGGACGCGTCGAAATCCCGTTGCCGGACCCAGTTCCATTCCGCGCCCAGCGCCAGCCGGGACGCGAAGGGCCGGTACAGGACCTCCCCGCTCACCCCTCCGAACATCTCCTCGAACAGGCCCGCGGACAGCCGCGTGTACACCTCCCTCAAGGGAGAAAACACGTAGTCGGCCTGCAAGCGGACGAGGCCGCTCTCGCCGTGCTGGAGATATTCCTTGATGTCGCTCCTGACGCGGGGCAGGACGCTGTCGGACTCCGCCCGGATCTTGCCGAACTGGCTGTAGACGTTCTGGCCGTACGCGGCGCCGATGGTGAGGCCCGGCAGAACGTCCAGCTCGGCGTTCGCGCGCGCGAGGAACTGATAAAGAATGAACTCCTCATGCCCTCCGATGTACTGACGGAAACCCGGGCCGATGCCCCAGGAGAGCAGAGGGTATCGGTCGGGATTGACGATGGCGTCCCGCGGGCGGCCGGGCCGGCCCGGAAGGACCTCCGCGCGAGCCCACACCTCCTCGGGGCTGCCGAGGCCATGCGCGGCGTCCTCCAGATCCTTGCGCCAGACCTTGACGCGATTCGTCTCGATCCCCTTGCGCAGGCTCGCGACGGTCAGTTCCTCGATGGAATCGGGGAGGACGTTGGCGGCCACCCGCAGCGTCCGGCCGACGTTCCTCGCGAATTGCCGGAACCTGCCGGACGCGGTGTAGACGACGGCGGAACGGCCGGCGATCTGGAGCGCTTCCCCGAGTATCTCCTCCTTCGCGAGTTCCTCGAACAGGGTCGCGGCGATCCTCTCCCGGTCGTCCCCGGACAGCGGCGGTCGCGCGGTTTCGGACGGCTCCCGGCCGCTCGTCACGTCAGGGGCGTCATCATCCCGGGCCGCCGCGGTTTCCGCCGTCCCGCTCGATCCCGCCGAATCCCGCTCGACCTCGCCGAATCCCGCTCGCCCCCCGGCCGTTGCTCGGGCAGCCCCGACGGGCGCGTCCGGTCCCGGGCCCGCCGCCGAGGCGACGCGAACGGTGATCCGATCATGGCTCGCGTCGACGCCCGAGAACGTCACCCTCTCGATGGGCATGGGCAGGCGCTCGGCGAGTTCCCCGGCGACGCGATCCGCGATCCCCGCCACGTCCCCGCCAAGGTCGTTCCCGACGATGACCCGGGCTTCCTCGTGCGTCAGCTCGATCCCTCGAACGTCGAACCCGGCCCGCTCGAGAGAAACGAACACTCCATCGACCGACTCGGCGATCGGCGAATCCGCCTCCACGCGACGGCCCGCGGAGGGGTCCGGCCCTTGCCCGGAACCCGGTCCGGTCGCGGTTTCCGGATCCTCCGGCGGTTCCGCCGGGGGTATCCGCGCGATGCCGCGCGGGCGGATCCTGACCACCGGCGGCGGCGGATCGAACTTCGGTACCCCCGGGTCGTGGAGCGCGTGCCTCAGCGACAGACGTGACATGATGGAGTTCCCGCGCTCATAGGCGAGAGATACGTCGAACCACGGAAAGGGCCGATAGTTGAATCCGAAATTCAGGGGCGTCGAGGCCTCGAACGCGTTCCCCAGAGGCTCGTCGCGGTAGTCGTTTCCTTCGTATTCGAGCTTCAGGGTGAGGCCGTCCATGGGGGTCCGGTACTCGACGCCGAAAAACGGGGCGACCGTCGCGCCGGAAAAATAGGACTTGAGCGACGGGCGGCCCCCGCCCGCGCGGTTCTCGGTCCGATCCGCGAATCCGCTCCAGACGTCGATGAGAGGATTGCGCCAGCTTCCTCCGTGCGCCAGGTATCCCCAGGCGATCCCGAAGGACAGGTCCAGGTCGAGGAAGCGCTTGCTGGCCACCACGTACTCTCCATCGAAGAGGCCGGTTCCCAATCCGTCCTGAAGGCCGACGGCGATCTGCGGGATCAGCCGCCGCTCTTCGACCAGGCGAACCTTGATGTCCGCTCCCTTGTCCTTGTACGAGTGGCCGCCAGCGAACCGGTTGCGAATGTCCGTGTAGCGGAAGGTGCCTTCCAGCCAGGGCAGCGCATGCAAGGTGACGTAGTAACGAAAGTACCGATCGACGAAACTGCCCCCGACGTCCAGCAGTCCGTCCGGGCCGAACCGCGCCGTCCGCGTTTGCAGCAGCCCGACCCCGCCGAAATCGTTCATCGAGACGTAGCGCTCGTCCTTCGGCTCGGGCTCCGCGGCCGAGCGGGCGTATGGCGCCGCCAACGCCGCCGCGATGCAGGACGCGAACAGCAAGCTCCGCGCCGGATGGAACATTCGGCGACGGGCGCCGCCGCAGGGTCCGTTCGCGCTCCTCCCCGCTGGCGCGACCCCCACCCCGACCCTCCCCCTGCCAAGGGGAGGGAGAAGAGGGGCGACGGGAAGGTGCGCGAAGTGTGCGGATCCCCTTTTCACACTCCTCCCCCCTGACAGGGGGGAGGTTGGGAGGGGGGTGGATCGCAGTCCCGCAACGCCGCGCACTCCTCGATCCTCCACCGGTATGAGAAATGCGGCGCCAACGGCGATCCGGACGGACCCGGCGAAAGGGGGCCGGGTCAGTCGTCGTCGCCGATTACCGCGATCGAGGCCGCGGTGATGGCGAACTGGCTGAGCACTTGCGCCAGACTCGTGGTGAACGAAAGGGCGTCGAACGGCGCGGGGTTCTTGGGAACGACGATGGCGCTGCCGGGCGGAACCTGGACCGGACTGTAGTTCCACATGCCGAGGGACATCGGTTGGGCGGCGCCGTCGGGGTAGACGACGAATACGCCGTCCCGGTCCGCGGACCGCTGAAGACCTCCGGCCTGCCGGATGTAGGAGCGCGCGCCGTTTCCCGAGACGAACTGCAACGCGCCGGGGTTGAGCACGTCCCCGATCACGAGCACGGAGTTCGGGCGCTTCGGCATGAACAGCCGGTCGCCCGGCTCCAGCACGACGTCCAGTTCCGCCCGGGCGCGGAGCACCGTGGGATCCGCCTCGATGACCATGCGCCCGACGACTTCGGTCGACGTCAGATCCCGGATCAGTTCCTGCAGGACCCCCAGGGCCGCGGCGTTGGCCCCTTTCTTGGCCGCCGCATAGGCTGCGCTGGCCCGCAGCTCCCGAGCGACGCGCTGCAATCCCGATTGCTGCGCCCGTCTGATGCGTTCTCGCGTGAACACGGCTCCATACGGATAGGCCTGCGGCGTCACGCCCCCCGCGCGGGCAATGACTTCCGACAGGCGTTCGCCGCGGCGGATGTCGTACAACCCCGGTCGGATGAATTCGCCCGAGAGCAGGACGGGACCGTCGTCGCGGTCCGTGAATGCGGACACGCGATTGAACCGGATGACGTCGCCGGGGCTCGCCATGACGTTCCCGGTTCCCGTTCGATCCACGTCGAGCATGCGCCGCTCGACGGCGGCCGGACGGTCGGGCGAATCGGAGGCGAGCTGCGTGACTTCGACCTGGGTGAGGTCCGCCTTACGGGTCAGTCCGCCGGTAACGCCGATCAGCGACCGCAACGAAGTCCGCCGCGCGATCGGATAGATGCCGGGAGTCCTGATTTCTCCGTCGACCGAGACCACGTGCTCGAGCACGAACGGCAACAGGTCCGGATAACGGTCGTAGACCTCGGGGCACGGCAGGGGGTTCACCGGCGGAGACGGTTGGGCCGCGCCCGCGCCGCGCGCCGCGTCGACGAACCGGCCGGACCTCGTCGTGGCGATGACCGCCGCCAACGCCTGAAGGCCGCGGCAGGGGAACGACGCCGCCCGGGCGGCATCGTCTCGATCCTTCTCTTCCTCGTCCCCCCGCGCCTCCCTTCCGGACGATCCGATTCCGAGATTGAACCGGGACAGGAGGGTTTGAACTTCCGACAACGGCCTCGGCGTCGGCGCCTGGCCCTTCCGGTCCGGTTCCGGGGCGCGTTCCGCGGAAGAGAGGCCGGACGCCTCGTCGATCTGGAGGGCCCGGGCCAGTTGAACGGTTTTCTGGACGTCGTCGGACATCAGATACCGGACGTCGTCCGCCCCCAGAACGATCAGCCGATCGCCATCGCGCAAGGCATGGTCCCGGCGACCGTCGACGACCTCCTGCAGATCGACGGGGAAGAGCCTGTGCGCCAGGGTGTCCGGATCCGTCGTCTGCAACACGCTGAACAGCAGGTAGGGATCGTCCGCCAGATTTCCGGCGCCGCCCAGCAGCGCCTGCAACGTCGGCGCGGAAGCGAGCGACCTGCGGCCGGGGACGCGAACGTGGCCGGCCAGCGTGACGCTCCCCACCTGGACGTCTTCCGCCCTGTTGACGACGACGATGTCGCCGTCCGAGGCGACTCCGTCCCCGATGCCGCCCTCCAGGACCTGTTGGCGTCCCTGAACGTCGAGGGTGATCCTGAGCACGCGGTTTCCCCTGGGTCTGAGCGGCCCTCCCGCCAGCGCCAGGGCCTCCGGGACGGATACGGAATCCCGGCCTTCCGGAAGCTCGTAGATGCCGGGACGTTTGGCTTGTCCCCCGACCGCGACCGTCGCGCCGATCGTGGGGACGACGATGCGGTCGCCTTCGAAAACGGTCAGGTCGTAAGCGGCGCCGTTGGTGTAGAGGAGATCGTAAAGATCGACCCAGAAGACTTCGTCGCCCCGGACGACGTGGACACGCCGGAGGCTTCCGGTCTTCTTGACGCCTCCCGCCATCGCCAGGGCATCGAGAACGGTCGACAGGCCCGTAAGTTGATGAATGCCCGCGCGGCGCACCTCGCCGACGACCGCGATCGACGTCCGACGAACGTTCCCCACCGAGACGAACACGTCGGCGCCGACGAACGCCCTCGATACGAGGGCCTCGATTTCACCCCTCACTTCCCCGAACGTCCGTCCGGCGGCCGATATCGGCTCGAGGCCCTGAAGAATGAGGCGGCCTTCCCGGTCGACCCGCGTCCGCATCGTCCTGGCCGTCCGTCCGTGGAGCGTCACGAGAAGGTCGTCGCCGACGCCCAGGACGTAGTTGTCCTGGATCGCGCCGAATCTGAGCTCCGGAGGAACGTCGGCCGCGTTCAACGCGTCGTAGCCGAACTGGAACAGCGGCATCCGGACGCGGAGGCAATAGTCCCTCTCGAGTGGCGAGAACTCTTCGATCAGCACGAAGAGGGGCCTTTCCTCCTCGCCGAGCGTCTGGCGGCAGAACTTCTCGATCAGCAGCCGCTCGCCCGGATGGAGTCTGGGCGGGACGGGAAACCCTGTCGGCGCTCCGAACCGGGCGCCCCTGCCCAATCCGGTCCGGGGGTCGAACCCGAAGCGACGCGTCCCTTGCCCTTGCCTCGCGGCGTCAAGAGGAGAGATGACCTCCTCTTCTCCCAGCATCTGTTGCGCGCCCAGACCCGGGACCTGTTGCTGTAGCATCAGAAGTTGGTCGAGTATGCTCATCAGCCCACCCGGGTTCTCCAGTTGGGCATGCGCCGCCGGTCCCCGGAACACGAGCAGCGCGAGAACCGCCATGGCGGCCCGGACGCCGACGAACGCCAGGACCTCGAACGCCCGATGGCGTGACGCTTCACGAAACGACGACAACGGAGACCTCCTTGTGAAACCTGACCGGCCGACCGGCCGCCGCCAGTTCATCGCCCTCGGGGCCGCCGCGGTGGCGACCGGTTGCCAAGCCAACCCTGTCCTCGGGAATTTCTACGAAGCGGTTCGTTTTCTCGCTTTCGGCCATCCCGACGTCGAGATCACCCGCCAGCTGATCGACAGGATACCCTATGCCTCCATCAGCGCGAAAGTCGGGAGGGGACCGAGGTCGTTGCTGGTTCTGGGACGCATGGAACGCCGGGACCTGCACTGGCTGTCGGCGGACCGCGCGACCGTCGTGACGAGGCATGGCCGCGTCGTCGCGACGGCCGGATTTCCGGAGAACGTCCGGGCGACAAATTCGCTGGGCGAGGATCCGCTAGGCGAGGACCCGCACCGGCTGGCGGGGGCCGTCGGATTCGACCGGACCATCGATATCGACAAGGACAACCACTACGGCCTGCTCATCGAGTCGACGCTCACGCCCCTGGGAGCAGCCAGGATAGAAATCGTCGAACTGGAACTGGACACGATCCTCATCGAGGAGGTCAGCTCCGCGCCCGCCGTGAACTGGTCTTTCCGCAACTACTACTGGGTCGACAGGCTCGACGGGTTCGTGTGGAAGAGCGTCCAGCACATCGCGCGGAGTTTTCCCCCGATCGAGATCGAGGTGCTCAAACCCGCCGTCGCATAGCCCAAAGTTCCCGACGGCTGGGAAGGCCGTCGGTGGTCGAGAGGCGCTCCCCTCCTTCGTAACCGAACCCGGAAGGCGACTGGCGAGGCCAGTCGGCCTTCAGTAATCCCCAAACTTTTGGGGAGCTTACGGAGAACTCGGAGAACTCGGAGAACTCGGAGAACTCGGAGAACTCGGAGAACTCGGAGAACTCGGAGAGGAGCCATCGTCGCTTGCCGCAGCGATCGCCACCGCGATGGCTGCGGCGACGGCGACGCCCGCCGCGACCGCGCCGGCCGTCATGCCGCCCATGGCGGCGGCCTCGGCGCCCGACGTGGAGGCCGTTCCCGGAGTCCCTCCCTTCCCGATGTACTGGGCCTGACCGAATGCGAGCGCGGGCGCCATCGCGAACGCGCCAGCCAAGACCGCCGCTGCCGTCATCTTTCTCAGGGACATCTGAAACCTCCCAATCCTGAAACCCGACGGGACTATAACCACCCCGTCGAAAGACAATCAAGCCCTAATTCAGGAAATTTTTCACGGTCTTCAACGCCGCTCTTCGAGGGAATGGCGCGCCCGGGAGGACTCGAACCCCCGGCCTCCAGATTCGTAGTCTGGCGCTCTGATCCAACTGAGCTACGGGCGCCGCCTCGATTCACGAGAGGACGGACCGCCTCCGTGAAGCGCGGCGACACTAGTCGAAGCGCGCGTCCGCCGCAAGGGGCCGTCGCCGGTTCAATACATATACATGGCGCTCCGGGACCGCGGCGGACCCCCCTGTCAGGGGGGAGGAGTACCGGTGGGCAGGGGGGAAGTGTGGGTGGGGGTCGCGGCGGGGCGGGTGAGGGCGGCCGGAACGGCGGGGCCTCGCCCTACGCCGCGCGTCGGCCGGTGATCGCTTCCCGCAGCCCTTCGAGCAACCCCTCCAGCTTCGCCATGCGCTCCCGCAGATCGTTCTGTCCCCGTTCGACGCGGTCGATGCGCTCGTTGATCTGGGCGTTGCCCTGGTCGATGCGCCCATTGATCTGGTCGCTGATCTGGTCGATGCGCCCGTTGATCTGGTCGATGCGCTCGTTGACCTGGGCGTTGCCCTGGTCGATGCGTTCGTTGATCTGGGCGCTGGTCTGGTCTATCCGGTCGTCGATACGGTCGATGCGGGCGTCGAGGCGCGCGCCCTGCCGGAGGATGAGGCCGGCCAGGGCGACGCCGACGGCGCCGACGGTCGCGAGGATGGTGATGGTGGGGCCGTCCATGCGCGGAGTCTAGGACGATGGCGGCAATAAGGGAAGAGGCCGTCCCCGTTCGCCGGCCGCGTTGCGCCGCGGCGCGGGCGAGGTGTACGCTGGCCGCCGCGATGACTGAAATGGGCGGCTTTCTCGCTCCCGCGGCGCTGACGACGGGCTTGTTCGCCTGGCTCGGGACCGACATCTCCCGGCCTGGCGCGACCCCCACCCCGACCCTCCCCCTGCAAGGGAGAGGGAGAAGAGAGAGGACGGAGGCCCCATTCATACTCCTCCTCCCTGGCAGGGGGGAGGTCGGGAGGGGGGTGGACCGCGGTCCCGCCACGCCGCGCACCCCCTCGATCCCTGCCGGTATGAGAAATGCGGGATAGGTTCATCGTCACGCCGGACCCGCTGAATCCGCGCCTCGTCGAGACCGTCCGCGCCACCGACCACACGGGCGCCGACACGGAGACGGCCACGCCGGTGGAAAGGCCGCTCACGCTCTTCCTCAACTCCCGGGAAGTGGTCACCATGATGACCATCGGCGACTATCCCGCATGCCTCGCGGTCGGCTACCTGCTCAATCAGAACATGCTCCGGCCGATGGAAGAGATCGTGGCGATCGACGTCGACGAGGAGATCGACGTCGTCGTGGTGCGGACGGAGCATGAAACCGACTTCGAGGAGAAGCTGAAGCGCAGGACGCTGACCTCCGGGTGCGCCCAGGGCACGGCGTTCGGCGACGTGATGGAGAAGTTCGACGAGACCGTCCTGCCGCCCGACGCCGTCGTGCGGACCTCGTGGATCTACGGCCTGTCGCGCGCCATCAACACGCAGCCGAGCATCTATCTGCGCGCCGGCGCCATCCACGGATGCGTGCTGTGCGAGGCGGACCGGCCGCTGATCTACATGGAGGACGTAGGGCGCCACAACGCGATCGACAAGATCGCCGGCTACATGCGCCTCGACGGCATCGGGCCGGAGAACAAGATCTTCTATACGACGGGCCGCCTGACCAGCGAGATGGTCATCAAGTGCGTGCGGATGGAGATCCCGATCCTCATCTCCCGGTCGGGGTTCACGGCCTGGGGGGTCGAGCTCGCGCGCCGGGCGAACCTGACGCTGATCGGGCGCGCGAAGGGCAAACGGTTCCTCTGCGTCTCGGGCGGCGACCGCCTCGTCTTCGACGCCGACCCCGACCAGGCGCCGGAAGAGAGTCCCCGCGTCCGGCGCAAGGCGAGCCAGCGGGAAGATGCCGCCTGACCCGCACTTCCCGTACTGGCGGAGGATCGAGGGTTTCGCGGCGTTGCGGGACCGCGGTCCACCCCCCTCCCGACCTCCCCCCTGTTCAGGGGGAGGAGCGTCAACGGCCCCTCCGTCCCCCTCGTTCTCCCTCCCCCTTGCAGGGGGAGGGTCGGGGTGGGGGTCGCGCCGGGGGAGAGATACGAGAAATGCCGCCTGACGTAGTCGGCGTCCTCCTCGCCGGCGGGCGGTCGCGCCGCATGGGCGGCGGCGACAAATGCCTCGAGACCCTCGGCGGGGAAACGCTGCTCTCCCGCGCGGTCGCGCGGGCGCGGGCGCAGGTCGGACCGCTCCTCCTCAACGCCAACGGCGATCCCGCCCGGTTTTCGGACTACGGCCTCCCGGTGGCGGCCGACGTGGTGGAAGGCTTCCACGGCCCGCTCGCCGGCGTTCTCACCGGCATGGACTGGGCGGCCGAACACGCGCCCGCGGCCCGCTGGATCGCGACCTTCGCGACCGACGCCCCCTTCTTTCCGCTCGACCTCGTCGAGCGGTTCCTGGCCGCCGCGGAAGAGGCGGCGGCGGACCTCGCGTGCGCCAGGTCGGCGGGGCGGACCCATCCGGTCTTCGGGCTGTGGCCGGTGGCCCTCGCCGAAGACCTGCGTTCGGCGCTGGTCGAGGAAGGGCTGCGCAAGATCGACGCATGGACGGCGCGCCACCGTCTCGTGGAGGCGTCGTTCCCGGCCGGGCCGTTCGATCCGTTCTTCAACCTCAACAGCCCCGAGGATCTGGCCGAGGCGGCGCGTCTGCTCGAAACGCGGCCGTGACGCGGCCCCCCTCCCGACCTCCCCCCTGCCAGGGGGGAGGAGCATGAATGGAAACCCCCGTCCTCTTTATTCTCCCTCCCCCTGGCAGGGGGAGGGTCGGGGTGGGGGTCGCGCCAGGGGGGAGAGCATCAGCGGACGAGCGGTGCGAGAAAATGCGAGCTACTCGGCCGCGAGGCTCGCCTCGACCTTCTCCACCTTCGCGGCGCAGTACTTGAACTCGGGGATCTTCCCGAACGGGTCGAGCGCCGGGTTGGTCAACAGGTTCGCCGCGGCCTCCACGAAGGCGAAGGGGACGAAGACCGTCCCGGGCGGCACGTCGGGGTCGGCGCGCGCCGCGAGCTCGATCGTCCCGCGCCGGGTCGAGACGCGCACGCGGTCGCCCCCCCTCGCGCCGAGGTCCCGCAGGTCCCGCGGAGCCATGTGGCAGACGGCCTCGGGCTCGATCGCGTCGAGAACGCTGGCCCTCCTGGTTATGGCGCCGGTGTGCCAGTGCTCGAGGACGCGCCCGGTGGTCAGGATCGTCGGATAGTCGTCGTCGGGCCGCTCGTCCGGCGGAACGATCCCGGCCGGCGCGAACCTGCCGCGGCCGGACGGCGTCGGATAGCCGTCGCCGAAGATGATCGCCCTGCCCGGGTCGTCCTCCGAGGCGCACGGGTAGGTGACGGCGCTCTCCCGCGACAGCCGCTCCCACGAGATACCCCGGATGCTGTCCATGCACTCCCGCATCTCCTCGTAGACGTCCGCGGGGCCGGCGTAGTTCCAGTCGAGGCCGATACGGCGGGCGATCTCCTGGATGATCCACCAGTCCTGGCGCGAATCGCCGGGCGTGGGCAGCGCCAGACGCCCCCTCTGGACCTGCCGGTTCGTGTTCGTGACCGTCCCGTCCTTCTCCGGCCACGCCGAGGCGGGCAGCACGACGTCGGCGAACATCGCGGTCTCGGTCATGAAGATGTCCTGAACGACGAGATGCTCGAGGCGGGCCAGCGCCTCGCGGGCGTGACTCGCGTCCGGATCCGACATGGCCGGGTTTTCGCCCATGACGTAGAGGGCCTTGATGTCGCCGTCGTAGGCGGCGTTGGCGATCTCGACCACCGTCAGACCCCGGTCCGGATCGAGTTCCGCGCCCCAGAACTTCTCGAACTTCTCCCTGGCCTCCGGGTCCTCGACGGACTGGTAGTCGGGATAGACGATCGGAATGAGGCCCGCGTCCGAGGCGCCCTGGACGTTGTTCTGGCCGCGCAGCGGGTGAAGGCCGCTCCCCGGCCTGCCGACCTGTCCCGTCATCAGGGCGAGCGATATCAGGCACCGCGCGTTGTCCGTCCCGTGGACGTGCTGCGAGATCCCCATGCCCCAGAAGATCATCGCCGAGCGGGCGTTGCCGATGATCTCCGCGACCTCCCGGATGGCGTCCGGATCGATGCCGCAGACCGGCGCCATCGCCTCCGGCGAGAACGCCTTCAGATGCTCCTCGAGCTCGTCGAATCCGTCGGTGAAGCCCGCGATGTAGTTCTCGTCGCAAAGGCCCCGTTCCACGATCGTATGCATGATGGCGTTGAGCAGCGCCACGTCCGAGCCGGCCTTGAACCGCAGCATGTGGGTCGCGTGCCGCGACAGGGCCTGGCCGCGGGGGTCCATGACGATCAGCTTCACGCCGTTCCTGGCCGCGTTCTTGAAGAACGTGGCCGCGACGGGATGGTTGACGGCGGGGTTGGCGCCGGTGACGACGATCACGTCCGCGTTGCCCGCTTCCGTAAAGGGGGCGGTGACCGCGCCGGACCCGACGCACTCCAGCAGCGCCGCCACCGACGAGGCGTGGCAGAGGCGCGTGCAGTGGTCGACGTTGTTGACGCCGAACCCCACGCGCACCAGCTTCTGAACGAGGTAGGCCTCCTCGTTCGATCCCTTGGCCGAGCCGAAGCCCGCCATGGCCCGGCCGCCGTGCGCGTCGCGGACGCGCGCGAGGCCCGCGGCGGCGAAATCGAGCGCCTCCTCCCAGGTCGCCTCCCGGAAGTGCGTCGACGGGTCCATCGGGTCGACGTCCAGGGACGAGTCCTTGCCGACGCCTTCCTTGCGGATGAGCGGCCTGGTCAGGCGGCCGGGATGGGCCACGTAGTCGAAGCCGTAGCGGCCCTTGACGCAGAGCCGTCCGCGATTGGCGGGGCCGTCGCGGCCGTCCACGGACAGGATCCTGTCGTCCTTGACGTTGTAGGTGATCTGGCAGCCGACGCCGCAGTAGGGGCAGACGCTGTCCACCCGGCGGTCGACCTCCTCCTTGCCGACCTCCGCGGCGGGCATCAGGGCGCCGGTGGGGCAGGCCTGCACGCATTCGCCGCAACCCACGCAGGTGCTTTCTCCCATGGGATCGTCGAAGTCGAAGACGATCTTGGCATGGCGCCCCCGGTAGGCCATGCCGATCACGTCGTTGACCTGTATCTCCCGGCAGGCGCGGACGCACAGGTTGCAGTGGATGCAGGCGTCGAGATTGACGGCCATCGCCGGATGGCTCGCGTCGGGCGCCGGGCTCGTCCGGGCGGGGAAGCGGCTCTCCCGCTTGCCCATTTCGTCCGCCCACCGCCACAGCCGCGACTTCGGATCGTGGGCCGACTCCCGGGGCGGCTGGTCCGCCAACAGCAGTTCCATGACCATGGCGCGGGCCGCCGTCGCCCGCTCGCTCGCGGCGTTCACGATCATGCCGTCGGTCGGCTCGCGGATGCACGACGCCGCGAGCGCGCGCTCGCCCTCGATTTCGACCATGCAGGCGCGGCAGTTGCCGTCCGCCCGATAGAGCGGCGCCGTCGACCAGCAAAGGTGGGGGATGTCCACGCCGAGCCGAGCCGCGACCTGCCAGATGCTCTCCCCCGGTCGGGCCGTGACTTCGCGTCCGTCGAGGGTGAAGGCGACCGTACCGGTCATGCGACTTCCTCCGGGAAAAACTCGAGGACGTGCCGGAGCGGGTTGGGGGCGGCCTGGCCCAGCCCGCAGATCGACGCGTCCGCCATGCACTGCCCGAGCTCCCGGAGCAACGGGGCGTCCCACGCGGGTTGCCGCATGAGCTCGACGGCCTTTTCCGTCCCCACGCGGCAGGGCGCGCATTGACCGCAGCTCTCGTCCTCGAAGAACCGCATGAGATTGAGGGCGCTGGCCCTCACGCTGTCCGCCTGGGACAGGACGACGACGGCCGCGGACCCGATCAGGCCCCCGTGCTCCTCGAGGGCGCCGAAATCGAGCGGCGCGTCGGCGAGCGCCGCGGGCAGGATCCCGCCGGACGCGCCGCCCGGCAGGTAGGCCTTGAACACGTGGCCGTCCGCCATCCCGCCGCAGTACTCGTCGATCAGCTCGCGCGCCGTGATGCCGGCCGGCGCGAACTTGACGCCGGGGTCCCTGACCCGGCCCGACACGGAGAACGACCGCGGCCCCTCGCGGCCGTTGCGCCCCTGGCCGGCGTACCAGTCCGCTCCGCGCTCGAGAACGTCGCGCACCCAGTAGAGCGTCTCGACGTTGTTGATCAGCGTGGGACGCCCGAACAGTCCGACCTGGGAAGGGAACGGAGGTTTGTGGCGCGGCAGGCCCCGTTTGCCCTCGATGCTCTCCAGCATCGCCGATTCCTCGCCGCAGATGTAGGCGCCCGCGCCCCGGCGGAGGTGGACCGCCACGCCGTCCGCCAGTCCCTCCGCGCGAACGCGGTCCAGCTCGGCCGTCAACAGCCGGCGGATGGCGGGATACTCGTCCCGCAGGTAGACGTACACCTCCTCGGCCTCGACGACCCAGGCGGCGATCAACATGCCTTCGAGGAACCGGTGAGGGTCCGTCTCGAGGTAGTGCCGGTCCTTGAACGTTCCCGGTTCCCCTTCGTCGGCGTTGACGGCCATGAGCCGCGGCCGGGGTTCCCGCCGGACGAACCGCCATTTGCGGGCGGTGGGAAATCCGGCGCCGCCCAGACCCCGAAGGCCGCTTCGTTCGATGCGGTCGAGAACGTCCTCGACCGGCCTGTCGCCGCCGACGCACGCCCGGAGCGCCGAGTAGCCGCCGCGCGCGGCGTAGTCGTCGAATCCGACGTGCGCGGCCGCGGCC
The DNA here is from genome assembly GCA_965242505.1 of Alphaproteobacteria bacterium. Lineage (GTDB taxonomy): Bacteria > Pseudomonadota > Alphaproteobacteria > UBA2966 > UBA2966 > UBA2966. The sequence continues at coordinate 3,419,697 of OZ251449.1, read as the reverse complement.
TCCTCCGTCTCTCCGTCATCGACCGCGCGGCCGACCGCCTCCACGGTCGCCCGCTTCAGGTAGTTGCGCCCGACGCAGGCGACGGGCGCGCCCTCGCACCGTCCCATGCACGGGCCGGGCGCGACCCGGGCGTTCCCGCCCAGCCTCTGCCCGAGCTCCTCGATGAGCCGCGGCGCCCCGAACATCTCGCAGGTCAGGCCGTCGCAGACCCGGACGGTGATCCCGGGCGGGGCGTCGCCGTCGTCGGCCACGTCCCAATGGGCGTAGAAGGTGGCCGTCTCGAACACCTCCGCCATCGGCAGCCGCAGGTCGTGGGCGAGCGCCGCCAGATGACGGTGGGAGAGCCGGTCGTAGCGGTCCTGGACGAGATGCAGGTACTCGATCAGGAGGTCCCGCCGCCGGGGCGCGTCGCCCAGCAGCGCCCGGACCTCCCGCAGGGCCTCGGGATCGACCTGCCGGCCCTTCGGAAAGGGACGGGCCCTGCCGCGCCGGGCGCCCGGGCCCCGCATCCCGACACTGAACTTCTCCGATCCCGGCATCTTTCCCCATGAGGCATCGACGAATCGGGAACGCCAACCCCGGACGATGGGGCGCGTGACCGCGCGCGCTCGTCCGCTCCCTTCCCTTTTCAAATCAAACGCCCGCAAGAGTCAACGGGTGACCCGCGGGGGCGGCCGACCGAACGCCTGACCGCGAGAGGATTTGCGCGCCGGGCCCCCGCGCCGGCCCCGTGTTCCCCGGATCGGCCGCACGTCCCCTACCCTGTTCCGGAATCCTGCCCGAAACGCGCAACGTGTGCAAGAGAAAAATTCCTGATTGAGTAAATTTTTGTGATATGCGGAAAATCCCGAGTTTCACGGTCGTCACGCCTCCGCGGCGGGAGAGGCCGAATCCCTGGCTATCCCGCGAAGAACTCCTCGCGGATGCCGGTCGCGTCCGTTCCCCGAATGGCGAACAGGGCGCCGGCCAGAGGAGAAGCCTCGTTGTCGCCGGGCTCGATCTCCCAGGACAGGGACGTCACGTAGAGGACGTCGAGGCCGCGCCCGCCGAACGTACACATGGTCGGGTAACGGACCGGCACCGGTATCGTCCGCATCAGCCGTCCGTCCGGATCGTACTGGGCGATCTCCCAGCCGTTGATGTGCGCGGCCCAGTAACAACCGTCGACGTCGACGGTGGCGCCGTCGATGCGGCCGTCCTCGCCCTCCCGGGAGATGAACTCCCGCCGGTTGGCGACGTCGCCGGCGGCGATGTCGAAGTCGTAGGCGTAGACCGTGCGCCCCCGGGAGTCGGAGTAGTACATGGTCTTGTCGTCGGGACTCCAGGCGATTCCGTTGGTGACGAAGAACCCTTCGTCCATCACCGCGCACGTGAGATCCGTGTCGAGCCGCACCAGCTTTCCCAGCCTGTCCTTGAACGTCGTGTCCATGGTCCCGCTCCAGTAACGCCCGGCCCGGTCGCACTTGCCGTCGTTGAGGCGGGTGATCGGATTGTCGGGGTCGGGATCGGCGATCGGCGTGACGGCGCCGGTATCCAGATCGATGAAGCTGAAGCCTCTCTTCCACAACCCCGCGACGATGCCGCCTCTCTCCCGGAACACCATGGAACCGATGGTCTCCGGCACGTCCCAGGTCGTCACCTCGTCGGTCTCAGGATCGAGTCGGCGCACGGCCGGCTGGTCGCTGTCGACCCAGTAGAGCGCGTTTTCCTTCCAGTTCCAGATCGGTCCCTCGCCCAGGATGTCGGGTCCTCTCCAGATGCATTCGACTTCGGGTTCGGTCACGACGTCCTCCCGTTGCGGCGGCTGATCGCCGGCATGGTAGGGCGATTCCGGCCCGACCGGAACCGCCGTCGCCGCAGAGTCCGTTCGCGCTTCCCTCCCCCTGGGGCGACCCCCACCCCGACCCTCCCCCTGCCAAGGAGAGGGAGAATAGAGAGGACGGAGGTTTCCATTCATGCTCCTCCTCCCTGACAGGGGGGAGGTCGGGAGGGGGGTGGACCGGGTACAGACCGGATAGAAAGGTAACAGTTCAGACCGGATACATGGGTAACAGGTTAGAGGGTTGGTCGGGAGGTGCGGGAGGTGCGGCCGATGCCCTGGAAGGAGACCTGTCCGATGGACGAGAAGCTGGTTTTCGTTGCCGACTATCTGCGTGGCGAGTGGTCGATGACGGCGCTGTGCGAGCACTACGGCATCAGCCGCAAGACCGGGTACAAGTGGCTTGGACGGTATCGCGGCGACGGCCCGGAGGGTCTGGTCGATCGGTCGCGTGCGCCGCGTCGCCATGGTCGGTCGATGGCGCCATCGGTGGCCGAGGCGATCATCGCCTTGCGCCGCGCGCGTCCGCACTGGGGTCCGCGCAAGCTGCGGGCGGTGTTGGTGAGTCAGTACCCCGAGGTGGCGTGGCCGGCGGCCAGCACGATGGGCGACCTGCTGCGCGCGGAGGGTCTGGTGGCGCGCCGTCGCCGTCGCCGTCGGATGGCGGCTCCGTGTCGTCCGTTCCGCCCTGTGGCGGCTCCCAACGACGTGTGGTGCATTGACTTCAAGGGGTGGTTTCGCACCCGCGACGGCGTCCGCTGCGATCCGCTGACGATCACCGACGCCTACAGCCGCTTTCTGCTGGCGTGCGTCATCGTCCCGCCGCAGACCGCAGCGGTGGGGGCGGCGGTGGGGCGGGTGTTCCGGCGCTACGGGGTTCCCGAGGCCATCCGTTCGGACAACGGGGCGCCGTTCGCCGGTCCGGGGGCTGGGGGTCTGTCGCGTCTGTCGGTGGAGTGGATCAAGGCCGGGATCGCGGTGGAGCGGATTGCGCGGGGTCAGCCGCAACAGAACGGGAGGCACGAGCGGATGCATCGGACGTTGAAGGCCGAGACCGCGACACCGCCGGCGGCGACGGCGGACGCGCAACAGGCCCGCTTCGACCGCTTCCGCCAGGACTTCAACGCCCACCGTCCGCATGAGGCCCTGGGGCAGAAGCCGCCTGCGACGTTCTACCGGTCGTCGTCGCGGCGTCATCCCGAGCGCCTGGAGGAGCCCTGGTACGATGCCGAGCACGCGATGCGCCGGGTTCGCACCGATGGCTCCATCAAGTGGGGCGGCGATCTGGTCTTCATCAGCGAGACGCTGAGGGGCGAGCCTGTGGGCGTGGCCGAGACCGGCGGGGGCGACTGGATCGTCCGCTTCGCGGATATCGACCTCGGGATCATCGATCGGAGGTCGAAGAAGCTACACCGCTTCCGTGCGGCCCGGCCGGGCCGCACGGAAGCGGGACAGACCGGGAACACTGTTACCCATGTATCCGGTCTATAGTGTTACCCATCTATCCGGTTGCTCACCGCGGCCGCGCAACCACCGATCCCTGCCGACGCGAGAAATGCGGGCTATAGTCCGGCCATGGCGACCATCGACCCGACGCCCGCGTCCGGAGCGGCGACCGCTCTCCTGCCGGAGATCGACGTCGCGGCGGGCGCGCGCGTGGTCGTGGCGATGTCGGGAGGGGTCGACTCCTCGGTGACGGCCGCCATCTGCAAGGCCCGAGGATGCGAGGTCGTCGGGGTCACCCTGCAGCTCTACGACCACGGCGCGGCCGCGGGCCGCAAGGGCGCCTGTTGCGCCGGACAGGACATCCACGACGCCCGCCGCGTGGCCGAGTCCCTCGACGTTCCGCACTACGTGCTCGACTACGAAGACCGCTTCCGCGAGAGCGTCATCGACGACTTCGCCGATACCTACCTCGCGGGGGAAACGCCGGTCCCCTGCATCCGCTGCAACCAGACGGTGAAGTTCCGCGACCTGTTCGCCGTGGCTCGGGACCTCGGCGCCGCGGCCCTGGCGACCGGGCATTACGCGCGGCGCGTCTCCGGACCCGCCGGTCCCGAGATGCGCCGGCCGGCCGATCCCGCGCGCGACCAGAGCTACTTCCTGTTCGCCACCACGCGCGAGCAGCTCGCCTACCTGCGCTTTCCGCTCGGCGACCTCGACAAGGAGCGGACCCGCGGCCTCGCCGCCCGTTTCGACCTGCCCGTCGCCGCCAAGCCCGACAGCCAGGACATCTGTTTCGTGCCGCGCGGCTCCTACGCGGACGCCATCGCCAGACTCCGCCCGGGAGCGATCGAGCCGGGAGACGTCGTCCACGTGGACGGGCGCGTGGTGGGCCGGCACGACGGCGTGATCGGGTTCACCGTCGGCCAGCGCCGCGGCCTCGGGGTGGGCGGCCAGGCCGAACCGCTCTACGTGATCCGCCTCGAGCCGGAATCGCGCCGGGTCGTCGTCGGACCCCGCGAGGCGCTGCTGGAGTCGGAGTTCCGGGTCCGGGACGTCAACTGGCTCCGGCGCCCGCCGGCGGCGGGCGAGAGGATCCGCGCCGCGGTCAAGGTGCGATCCACGCACGCGCCGGCGCCGGCGGCGGTCGTCGCGAACGCGGACGGCGGGGCCCGCGTCACGCTGGACCGCCCGGAGGCCGGGATCGCGCCCGGGCAGGCCGCCGTCTTCTACGACGGGGACCGCGTCCTGGGAGGCGGCTGGATTTCCCGTTCCCCCGGCCACTGACGCCGCCGGCCGCCCCCGGCCTCTCGCCGATGCGCCCCGAGACGCCCCAGGCGGCGGCCCCGCCGCGCTTGCCGCCGATCGCCGTCCTCGTCGTCATCGCCGGCCTCGGACCGACGTCGCTGAACATCTTCCTGCCGTCCATGCCGGGACTGATGCGCGTGTACGACACCGGCTACGACACGGCGCAGCTCACGTTGTCGTTCTACCTCGTGGGTCTCGGCGTGGCGCAACTCGGTTACGGGCCGCTCTCGGACCGCTTCGGCCGCCGCCCCGCGCTGCTCGCGGGTCTCGTCCTGTACCTCGCGGGAAGCGTCGCCTGCATCGCCGCGCCGACCATCGAGGCGCTGATCGCCGGCCGCGTCCTTCAGGCCGTGGGCGGATGTTCCGGCATCGTGATCAGCCGGGCCATCATCCGCGACGTCTACGACCGCGCCCGCGCGGCCAGCGTTCTGGCCTACGTCACCATGGCCATGGTGGCCGCCCCGTTGATGGCGCCGACGGTCGGCGGATTCCTCGACGACTGGTTCGGATGGCGCGCCGGCTTCGCGTTCATGGTCGTCATCGGCGCGCTCACGCTCGCGGCCTGCTTCCTGCTGTTGAACGAAACGCATACGCCGCGGAAGGGTTCCGCGTCCCGGCGCGGCGCGTGGGAAGGCGTGACGGCCCTCCTGGGCCGGCGGCGCTTTCACGGCTACGCCCTTCAGGTCGCGTTCAACTCGGGCGTGTTCTACGCGTTCATCGCAGGCGCTCCCTACGTCATGATCGAGCTGTTGCACCGTTCCGCCGGCGAGTACGGCCTGTGGTTCGCCATCGCCTCCGCGGTCTACATGCTGGGGAACCTCGTCGCCGGCCGTATGTCCGAGCGGGTCGGCCCGGACCGCATGATCGCCATCGGCGCCGCGGTCTCGCTGGCCGGCGCGGCGACGCTGGGCGTCTTCTACCTCAACGGCGTGGTGCTGCCGGCGACCCTGTTCGGCGGCATGTCGATCGTCGCCTTCGGAAACGGCATGAGCATTCCCAACGGAATCTCGGGCGCCGTCAGCGTCGATCCCGCCCGGGCGGGGACCGCGTCCGGACTCTCGGGGTTCTCGCAGATGGCGGTCGGCGCGGGGATATCCTACGCGGTCGGATTCCTGCTCATGGAAACGGCGGGCCCACTCGTCGCCGTCATGGTCCTCAGCTCGGTCGCGGCGTGGTGTGCCTTCGAGTGGGGCGTGCGCCGGGGATAGGCGCGGCCGCAGCGAGATCGAGCCGACGCGCCGCGCGCGCCTCCCGCTTGACAGGCGGCGGTGTCCCGACTACACGCCGATGCGCGCTGCGGTTCCCGAACGGCGGAGTAGCTCAGCCGGTTAGAGCAGCGGAATCATAATCCGCGTGTCGGGGGTTCGAGTCCCTCCTCCGCTACCAGGCCTCCCCGCCGAAGAAGCCGGGCCGCCCCGCAACGCCGCGACCCCCACCCCGACCCTCCCCCTGCAAGGGAGAGGGAGAAGAAGGGAGGGGAGTTATCCACACTCCTCCCCCCTGACAGGGGGTGGACCGCGGTCCCGCAACGTCGCGCGCGCCGCCTCCCGGGGATCGAAGGCCGCGTCGTCGTCGCCGAAGAGATCGGGCGGGTCCGCCCGGTCCGCGCCGACCAGGCCGCCGGCGCCGATTCCGACGAGGCGGAACCTCCGGCCGCCGGCGAGGCGCGCCAGGGGCCGCAGGGCGGTCTCGTACAGGACTCGCGCGCGCTGCGTAGGCTCGGGCATGGTATGGCTTCGCGTGAGGTTCCTGAAGTCCGAGGTCTTCAGTTTCAGGATCACCGTCCCCGCCGCGAAACCGGAGGACCGGAGTCGGCCGGCCACGCTTTCCGCCAGCGGCCACAGGGCCGAGGCGAGCGCTTGCGGATCGGACGTATCGCGCTCGAACGTGGTCTCGGACGAGACGCTTCTGGTCCGGCGGACCGGCGACACCGGGCGTCCGTCCTCGCCGCGGGCGAACCGCGCCAGCCGGCGGCCCACGGCCCCGTACCTGTCGGACAGGACGGCCTCGTCGACGGCCCGCAGGTCGGAGATCGTCCGGACGCCGTCGCCCGCGAGACGCTTCCCGAACGCCGGACCGACCCCCGGCAACAGCCGGACCGGCTTGTCCGACAGGAATTCCCGCGCCTCCCGCCGGCCGATCACCGCGAAGCCGCAGGGCTTGTCGAGGTCGGAAGCGATCTTGGCGAGGAACTTGTTGTAGCTCAGGCCGACCGACACGGTGATCCGGACGTCCCGTTCGATCGTCCCGGCCAACCGCGCGATGCGCCGGGCGGGCGACGCCGCTCCCGCCGGATCGCCCTCGCCGAGATCCAGGAACGCCTCGTCGATCGAGAGAGGCTCGACCAGAGGCGTCACGCCGCGCATGAGCTCCCGGACCTCGCGCCCGACGGCGGAATACCTGGCTCGGTCGGGCGGCAGCACGACGGCTTCCGGACACAGCTCCAGGGCCTGGAACATCGGCATCGCGGAGCGAACGCCGAAACGCCGCGCGACGTAGCACGCCGCCATGACGACGCCCCGGCGCCGGCCGCCGACGATGACGGGGTGGTCGACCAGACGGGGATCGTCGCGTTTCTCGATCGTGGCGTAGAAGGCGTCGCAGTCGACGTGGACGATGGAGAGCTCGTTCAGTTCGGGGTGGACGACCGTGCGTTCGGACCCGCAGCGCGGACACCGGCCCGCTCGGTCGGCGTCGAAACCCTCGGTGCAGTCGCGACACAGCCCAGGCATGTCCCCAACCGTCGACGGCTCTCGCCGGAGACCGCCGCCGCCGGCTCCCGGAACCCGTCGCGCCCCGGAGGGCCGGGGCTCCGCGGCGGCGCGGCTACCGGCGCCCCGGCGCGCGCCTCGTCACTGGGGCATGTGCCAGTCGGGCCGCGACGGGCGCGGCAGGCCGCGCGCTTCCAGAACCGCGCGCGGGACGAGGGAATGCTCCGCCACCGACCTCAGGCCGGCATGGGTTCCTTCCAGGAGTCGGCGGCGCAGGACCAGGAGGACCCGCCCCAGGGCGGTCTCGTTCCACAACCACCGCCCGACGTCCCGGGCCGCCGCTCCCGGCCGCGCCGTCGCCGCCTCGCAGTAAAGGGCCTTGAGATCCTCCACGCACTGCTTGAAGACCTCTTCGATCGACAGTTCCGGGGCGGGGTTGTCGGGACGACCGTCCAGGAAGCCGCCGACGAACGCGGCCGCGGACTCCGGATCGAGAGCGCCGGCGCCCACCGTGGTCCGGCCGCGCCGTTCGCGGGAGAGCTCGTGCCACGGCAGCAGAGACCGGAGTTCGCGCGCCAGGGCCGCGGCGAGGTCGTCTTCGGATTCCGGCGGCGGAGCGAGGCTCACCGGACAGGCCCAACCCGTCGCGTCGACGTCGGCCCGGTCCGGCAGGTCCCGGTCGTAGTCCTCCAGCAACGGCCCGTCCGCCCTGTCGAACAGGTCGAGCGCCGCCCGCAGCACGCGCCGCTGGAACGGCGCGTCGCCGGGGAGGCCGAAGGGGCGCCCCAGCGGGAACCCGACCCAGAGGGCCCGCGGCGGCGCAATGGCCTCCGTATGCTCTCGAACCAGGCTGATCTGCGTCGTCGGAATCCCCGAACCTTCCAGCGCGTGGGCGAGCGCGCCGACGGCGCGCGTGCAGCTCGGTCACACGGGGACGAGGAGCACGGCGTTCACACGGTCCGCGCGGAGGAGCTCCGCCACGGTCGCGGCGCTCTCCCGCATCCACGCGGGATGGGTGCCGCCGCCCATGAACGAGTAGTGGTACTCGGCGGTCGAGCCGATCAGGCGGTCACGGGCCAGTTCCCGAAGCCGGTCGAGGGGAAAGACGACGTTGACGTCTTCCTGAAACCCCGTTCGATCGAAGTTGACCGACACGTGACTCATGACGAGGTCATCGCCCGCGCTCGCGCCCGGAACGACCCGATAGTCGCCGGTGCCCGGCGAGAAGGGCCGGTCGCCGCGTCGATGCAGTCCGGCCGTCGTGACGATGGCGACGCGCCGTTCCGCGGGCGGCGGCGCGGCCGCCCACGGCCGGTCCTCGAAAGAGGGTACGTCGGCGTTCAGGATGTGCCGACGGTCCCACTCCGAGAGGGCGCCGAGTCGCACCATCGGATCAGTCCAGGGGAGACCAGCGCTGCTGCATACGCGGGATCAGGTACTGCCTGCCGATGAGCCGGAACGTCTCGTCCTCGTGCTCCAGCAGAACCTTCTGCAAATCGAAGAACACGGAACCCGCCGCGGTCTCGCCGAAGAACCAGGCGTCGAGGTCGCCGCTGGTGGGCGAACCCGGTTGGGCGAGCATCGCCTCGTAGTAATAGGCCCGGATGTCATCGCAGGCCCACTTCAGGGCGCGGTCCGCGCGGGCTCCGTCGATGGGGCTTTCCGGGACCTCGCCCGACAGAAAAGAAAGCACGAACGCGGCCGCGTCCGGCGTTTCGAGGCCGCTCGACCCGACGGTCGACCGTTCCGCCTTGCGGACGGCCAGATCGTGCCACGGCGCGAGCCCGGAAATCTCCCTCAGCAGCCCCGCCTCCGCCGACTCGCTGCCGGAGGCGTCCGACGGAGCGGCGAGGCCGATCGGGCAGACCCAGGGCTCCTCGTCGGCGCCGCGGTCGCGGCCGCGGGGCGCGTCTTCGGGATAGTCCGCGAGTATGGGACCGTCCGCGGACTCCAGCAGCCGCAGCGCCGCCTCGACGACGCGCCGCTGAAAACCGGGGTCGTCGGGGGCGCCGAGCGGCCGGCCGAGCTCGAACGTCACCCACAGCGTCCGGGGCGTGCGGTTCTTCTCGCTGTGCTCCCGAATCAGGCTGATGTGCGTCGTCGGGACGCCTTCGCGTTCGAGATACTTCGCCAGCGCGCCCCCGGCGCGCGTGCAGGCCGGTCACACGGGGGTCAGGAGGACGGCGTCCACGGCGTCCTTCTCGAGAAGGCCCGCGAGACGGACCGCGGCGGGCTCCAGGCTGACCGGGTCGATGGCGCCCATGAACGAGTAGTGAAAATCCGCGACCGATCCGATGACCCCGTCGCCGGCGAGCTCCCGCAGCCGATCGATGGGAAAGACCACGTTGACGTCCTGCTGGAAACCGCTCCTGTCGTAATTGATGGACGCATGGCTCATGACCAGGCGGTCGGCCTCCACGTCGGCCGGGATCACGCGATAGTCGCTCGCCCCCAGGGCGAATCGCGTGTCCTCGCGCGTGGTCAGGCCCGCGGTCGTCACGATCGCCACCCGGCGCTCCTTCAGGGGAGGGCCCGCGACGCAGGGCGCGTCCTCGATATACGGAACGGGCATACGCTCGAGGAACTCGCGTTCCGGCATGGGGACGTCGGCCAGTCGCACCATGATCGAGCCTTTCGGGGTCTCGGCGCCGCGGCGGCGGCGCGCGGGTCCAAGCCGCGTAGGTACGTCCCGGGCCGAAGCGTGTCAACCCGGCGCCGGCGAGGCGTTGCGGGGCCGCGGTCCACCCCCCTCCCGACCTCCCCCCTGTTATGGGGGAGGAGTATCAATAGCTCCCTCCCCCTGGCAGGGGGAGGGCCAGGGCGGAGGTCGCGCCGGGGGGCTACTTCGGCAGGCCGTTGACGATCTTCCGGTAGTCGGCCTCGGAGAACGCCTTGAGCGTCTCGGTGCTGACGTTTCCCGCGCGCCCCATCTGGAGCGCGAAGGACGCAGCCGCGTCGTCGTCCGGCAACTCGAGCACGGCGACCGCATCGCAGGACCCCATCGTCATGTGAAACGAACGGATCCGGCCCCCGAGGCTCCTGGCGAGCCGCTTGGCCCCGGCGAGCCGTTTGGGCGAGTCCTTGATGTCGCGGATGCCCTGCCGAGTGAATCTCGACAACACGATGTAGGTAGCCATGACCGTCCTCCCTGTCGTCCGGCGAGTCGCGATGGGCCTCATCGTGACACGGATCGGCCGTCGTGTCGCCCGCCGGCGACGGAATCTCGCGCGCGGCCTTGCGCGCCCGCGACCGGCCCTGGATAGTGCCGGGACATCGGGCCGCCTGGCGTGGGGAGGGCGACGAGGGATGAAGATCACGCTGCTCGGAACGGGGACGCCGGCGCCGTCGCTCGAGCGCATGAGCTCCGGCTACATGGTCGAGGTCGGCGACGACCTCATCCTCTTCGACCACGGACCCGGGGCCCACCACCGCCTGATGGAGGCCGGCAAGCGCGCGGTCGACGTGACCCACGTGTTCTTCAGCCATCTGCACTACGACCACTGCCTCGACTACGCGCGCCTGCTGATGACCCGCTGGGACCAGGGCGCGGGGGAGATCCCGGAACTCAAGGTCTACGGCCCGCCGCACACCAGGCGCATGACCCAGGCGATCATCGGCGAGAACGGCATGTTCGGCCCCGATCTCGAGGCCCGCACCAGGCACCGGCTCTCGATCGACGTGTACGAATCGCGCGGCGGCGCGGGGACGCGCGAGAAACCCCGGCCGGAGGTCGCCGAGATCCGCTCCGGCCAGACGATCGAGGGGAACGGCTGGACCGTGCGCGCGGCCTCGGTGCCGCACGTGCAGCCGTACCTGGTCTCCTACGGCTTCCGGCTCGACGCCGACGCCGGCTCGTTCGTGTACTCGGGCGACTGCGGCCCCTGCAACGCCATGAAGAAGCTCGCGAAAGGCGCCGACGTCATGGTCCACATGACCCACTACCTGTCGGGCACGGAGCCCAGCAAGGCCTTCGCCAAGGGCGTGGCCGGCCACATGGAGGCCGCGGAGATCGGCCAGGCTGCCGGCGTGAAGAACCTCGTCGTCAGCCACGTCCTGAAGCAGATGGACGAACCCGGCCTGCGCGAGAAGGTGCTGCGCGACATGAGCGGGATCTACGAGGGAAACCTGTTCTTCGGCGAGGACCTGATGACGATCCCGCTCGGCGGCCCGGCGCCGAGGAGCCGCGAGAAGTGACGTTCACCCCAGCGTCGCGGCGGCCTGCATGGCGACCGCGCCGTCGGGTCCTTCCGCCTTCAGATCCACGTCGTCGCCCGCGCCCGGCGTCGCGACGACGCGGAACGGCGCCATGTCGAAGAGCGGCGCCCGCGCCCGGAAGGAGAAGGCCGCCACCGGCCGCTCCTGGTTGAGGCGCACGACCTCGAGCAGCAAGGTCGCGATCAGGGGGCCGTGGACGATCAGGCCGGGGTAGCGCTCGACCTCCGTGACGTAGGGCCGGTCGTAATGGATGCGGTGTCCGTTGAAGGTCAGCGCCGAATAGCGGAACAGCATCACCGGGTCCGGCGCCACGGTGCGCGACCACGCGCCCGGGGGCGCGTCGGGCGGCGCGACCGGCTCCGGCGCCGACGGCGCGGCGCCCTCCCCGCGGTAGACGAAATCGCGTTCCTCCTCGATCCGCACCGCGCCGTCCTGCTCCGTGGCGTAGCGCACGGTGACGAAGCACAGCCGCCCCGAACGCCCCTCCTTCTCGACGACGCTCGCGATCCGGGCGGTCTGGCGGGCTGGCGCGCCGACGCGGAGCGGCGCCGGGAACGTCAGCCGCCCGCCGGCGAACATGCGGCGGGGCAGCGCCACGGGCGGCAGGAACCCGCCGCGGGGCGCGTGGCCGTCCGGACCGAGAGTCGCCTGGGGCGCGGCCTCGGGGAAATAGCACCAGTGCCAGATCGGCGGCAGGGGGTCGCCGTTCCCGATCGGGGCCGCCGTGTCGTCGAGGGTCATCTGCAGGAGGCGGGCCGGGGTGGGCGAGATGTAGTCCTCGACCGTCCGCGTGTTCCCGATCCAGTCCGTATAGGGCCGTTCGGCGGCGCTCACGGCCGCGTCCCGTTCACGTTCCATGTTCATGTCCACCCCCGCTCACGTTCATCCCCGCGCCGGTTCGCCGATCGGGCCGGCGACGATCCCGCGATCGCGCAGATCGCCGATCGGGCCGTCGCCGAGCCCCAGGATCGAGCCCAGAACCTCGTCGGTGTGCTCGCCGAGGCGCGGCGCCGGCTCGACGGGCGCGCGGGGCGACGCCCCGAACTCCAGCGGCGAGCCCGGCGCGAGATAACGCCCCACCCCCGGCTGCTCGATCTCCTCGAACATGGGATTGGCCGGCGAGCATCGCGGGTCGTCCTCCACCATCTCCAGGAAGTCCCGATAGACCCCCCAGCAAACGCCGGCGCCGTCGAAGGCCGCCTCGATCTCGGCCAGGGTGCGCGCCTCGAACCATGGCCGGACCGCGGCGGTGATGGCGTCGCGCGCCTCGAACCGGTCCCCTTCCCTGTCCAGGTTCCGGCCCGAGAGCGCCTCGATGCGCGCCATCTCCTCCTCGACGCCCAGGGCCTTCACGAGCCCGGTCCACTGCCGCCGGGTGATCGCGACGACCATGACGCGCCTGCCGTCGCGCGTCCCGAAGTCGCGTCCGTAGGCGCCGTAGAGGTCGTTGCCGTGGGGCGGGCGGGCCTCCCCCTCGATTCGGGCCTCGGCGATGTGCCCGAGGTTCCCGACCATCGCATAGGCCACGTCGGAGAGCGCCAGCTTGACGCGCTGGCCCTCTCCGGTCAGGCGGCGATGGCGTTCGGCGGCGAGGAGGCCGGCGGCCGCGGTGACCCCGCACACCGCGTCCCAGGCGGGGAAGACGTGATTGATCGGCGCGTCCCGGCGGGCGTCTCCCGTGGCGTAGGGATATCCGACGGCGCAGTTGACCGTGTAGTCGACGGCGGACGACCCGTCGTTGTGGCCCAGGACGTTCATGGCGATGAGATCGCCGCGCCGCGACCGGAGCAGGTCGTAGGAGAGCCAGCCGGAGAGCGGGAAATTCGTCAGGAACAGCCCGCCGTTCTCGCCGGGAGCCGTGATCAGCGCGCGCGCCAGCTCCCGCCCTTCCTCCTCGCGCAGGTCGATGGCGATCGAGCGCTTGCCCTTGTTCAGCCCGGCCCAGTAGAGCGAGGCCCCGTCGCCGGTGACCGGCCAGCGGTTCCAGTCGAGGCCGCCGCCGATGGGATCGAAGCGGATCACGTCGGCGCCCATCTGGGCCAGGGTCATGCCGCCGAGCGGAGCGGCGATGAAGGCGGAGCCTTCGACGACGCGAAGGCCTTCGAGGATACGGTTCATGGGACTGCCGGCGTGATCTGCCCACCGCGCGCGCGGAGCGCGGCGGCATCATAACGGCGGCGCCCGGCTTTTCAAACGAAGCGTCCTGGTTCGGCGCATACGAGGCGCCGCGCGGCCGCGATCCGCCCCCCTCCGTCCCCCTTCTTCTCCCTCTCCCTTGCAGGGGGAGGGTCGGGGTGGGGGTCACCGGCGAGCCAATCCGCACGATCCGCCCCCCTCCCGACCTCCCCCCTGTCAGGGGGGAGGAGTGTGGATGGTCAGGGGGAGGGTCGGGGTGGGGGTCGCGCCAAGGGGAGGAGCGCGAGCGGCGTTGCGGGACCGCGGCGGACCCCCCTCCCGACCTCCCCCCTGTCAGGGGGGAGGAGTGTGAATGGTCAGAGGGGAGGAGCATGCTTGCAGGCGGAACAGTTCGCGCGGCGTGGGGGAGGAGTATGAATGGTCAGGGGGGAGGAACATGGGTGGCCAGGGGGGAGGAGTGTGGATGGCTCCCTCCTCGTCGGGGTGGGGGTCGCGCCGGGGGATGACGGCTCGGGTCCGGGACGCGGGTCGCCTTGACCCTTTCCGCCGCCGGTGGTCCACTCGCGTCCGGATGGAGGCGTCGTCGAGGGGACGACATGACGGGAGTACTGGTCGTCACGGGCGCAAGCCGCGGGATCGGGGAAGCGACGGCGCTCGCCGGCGCGGCGTGCGGCTACGCCGTCTGCGTCAACTACCTGAGCGACGCCGAGAAGGCGGGGGCCGTGGCCGACCGGATCGTCTCCGGCGGCGGCAAGGCGGTCGCCGTGGGCGCCGACGTCTCGCGAGAGCGGGACGTCGTCCAGCTGTTCGACGAGGTGGACCGGGCCCTCGGTCCCGTGACCGCGCTGGTCAACAACGCGGGCATGGTCCCGGGCCGCCGCCGGGGCGACGAAATTCCCTACGAGGACATGTTGGCCGTGCTGCGCACGAACGTCGCGGGCGTCATGCTGTGCTGCCGCGAGGCGCTGAGGCGCATGCTGCCGAAATACGGGGGCGGCGGGGGCGCCATCGTCAACGTGTCCTCCATGTCCGCGGTCCTGGGCGCCGCCCATTACTGGACGCACTACGGCGCGTCCAAGGGCGCCGTCGACGCCTATACGATCGGCCTGGCGAAGGAGGTCGCGGGCGACGGCGTGCGCGTCAACGCGATCCGGCCCGGCCTGATCGACACCGAGATGAGCGCGCGGTCAGGCGAACCCGGCCGCGTGGCCAAGCTGGCGGGCCGTCAACCGATGGGCCGCGCCGCGACGCCCGAGGAAGTGGCCTCCAACGTCCTCTTCCTGCTCTCCGACGAGGCGTCGTACGTCACCGGGGCCAACCTGAACGTGGCCGGCGCCCTGTGACGGCGGACCGCGGCCCCGCCCGACGCGACTCCCGGCCGGGAAGGCGGACTTGAAGGACGGGATCGTCCGGGAGCTGCGCGGCATCGCTCTGGCCGCGGGCGACGCCATCATGGACGTCTACGAATCCGACTTCGACGTCCGGTCGAAAGACGACCGGTCGCCGGTGACCGCCGCCGACGAACGCGCGGAGGACGTCATCGTCTCCCGGCTCGCCGGGCTCGCCCCCGACATCCCCATCGTCGCCGAGGAGCGCGTGGCCGCGGGCGACGTCCCCGACGTTTCGGGGGGCAGGTTCTGGCTCGTGGACCCGCTCGACGGAACGCGGGAATTCATCGACCGCAACGGCGAGTTCACCGTCAACATCGCCCTGATCGAGGACGGGCGCCCGGCGCTCGGCGTGGTCTACGCGCCGGCCCGGCGCCGTCTGTACGCGGCCGGCGGCCCCGGCGCCGTCCTCGTCGAGGAGGGCGGCGGTCCGGCGAGAGCGGTCGCGGCGCGCGCGCCGCCGGAGGACGGGCTGGCGGTGGTCGCCAGCCGCTCCCACCGCGACTCGCGCACCGAGGGGTTTCTCGACGCGTTGCCCGTCAAGGAGTTAACGGCGGCGGGGAGCTCTCTCAAGTTCTGTCTGGTGGCCGCCGGCGAGGCCGACGTCTACCCCCGTTTCGGACGCACGATGGAGTGGGACACGGCCGCCGGGCACGCCGTTCTGGCGGCGGCCGGAGGCTCGGTCCGAACGGTCGACGGCGACGACCTGCTCTACGGCAAGGAGGGGTTCGAGAACCCGTTCTTCATCGCCCGCGGGATCGAGGTCTGAGCCGCTTCAGGCATTGACGTCGATGACGGTGCGGCCCCGCACCCGACCTGCGAGGATCTCGCCGGCCAAGCCGGGCAGGTCGGCGAACGGCGCGACCTCGGTCATGGAATCGAGCAGGTCCATCGGCAGCTCCCGGGCGAGTCGCTTCCACGCCGTCGCGCGCTCCTCGTTCGAGACGTGCACGGAGTTGATGCCGAGGAGCGAGACGCCGCGCAGGATGAGGGGAATAACCGTGGCGGGCAGGTCGGGACCGGCGGCGAGGCCGCAGACCGCGATCGCGCCGTTGGGCGCGATCTGCGCCATGGTATTGGCCAGGATCCCACCGCCGACCGTATCGACCCCGCCGGCCCAGCGGGCCTTGCGCATGGGGCCGCCTTCCTCTTCGAGCTCCGCGCGCTCGACGATGCTTCGAGCGCCCAGGCTTTCGAGATAGCCGCGCTGTTCGACGCGGCCCGTCGCGGCCGCGACGTCGTAGCCCAGAGTCGCGAGGACCGCGACGGCGATGCCGCCGACGCCGCCCGCCGCGCCGGTCACCAGGACCTCGCCCCGCGACGGCTCGAGGCCCATGCGCTCGAGGGTCATCACCGAGAGCATGGCGGTGAATCCGGCGGTGCCGATCGCCATCGAGCGCTTCAGCGAGATGCCCTCGGGCAGCGGCAACAACCAGTCGGAATTCAGCCTCGCCTTCTGCGAATAGCCGCCCCAGGCCGTTTCGCTGAGCCCCCAGCCGGTGACGACGACCTCGACCCCGGGTTCGAGGCCGGAGTTTCCGGGCTCTTCCACGACGCCGGCGAGATCGATGCCCGGAACCATCGGAAGACTCCGCATGACCTTGCCCCGATTGCCCTTGACGGCGAGGCCGTCCTTGTAGTTGAGCGTCGAGTACGCGACCGAGATCGTGGCGTCGCCGTCCCCGGGCAGATCCTCCGCCGTCAGATCCTCGAATCCGCACACCGCCTTGCCGTCGGTCTCGCGGGCCACCAGGGCCCTGAAGGTCTCGGTCATGGTATCGGTCGCCCCCCCACGCTGTCGCCGCCGAACCGCCGCGCATTTGTAGTCGGTCGAGGCCGCCGCGCCAACCGCGGCGTTTCACGACGTTCCGCGAGTCGGGGCCGGAGACGGCGGCGCCGCAGGGTCCGTTCGCGCGCCTCCCCCGGCCGCGACCCCCACCCCGACCCTCCCCCTGCAAGGGAGAGGGAGCAAGAAGGGGGACGGAGGGCGCCATTGATGCTCTTTCCCCCCGGCCACCCACGCTCTCCTCCCCCCTGACAGGGGGGAGGTCGGGAGGGGGGTCCGGATGAACATACGCCGCGCCGCCGCGACCCCCACCCCGACCCTCCCCCTGCCAGGGAGAGGGAGAACGTAATGGAGGAGGTCGGGAGGGGGGTGGAATGCGGGCTACGGCCCGGCGCCTTCGTGGAACCGCATCGCGCGGCCCGAGGGCCCGTCGACGAGCTGGCCCTCCCGCATCGCGGGCCGTCCGCGGACGACGGTCCCGACCGGCCATCCCGTGACCGTCATGCCGGCGAAGGGGGTCCACCCGCACTTGGCGGCTATCCAGTCGTCCGTGATCTCGCGCGACGCCGCGAGGTCGACCAGCGTGAAATCGGCGTCGTAGCCCACCGCCAGCCGCCCCTTGCCGACGATCCCGAACAACCGGTTCGGCCCGTGGCAGAGGAGATCGACCAGGCGCATGAGCGACAACCGTCCCGCGTTGACGTGGTTCAGCATCACGGGCAGCAAGGTCTGCACGCCCGGCATCCCCGACGGCGTGTCCGGATAGGTCCGGTTCTTCTCGTCGCGCGTGTGCGGCGCGTGATCCGAGCCGACGACGTCAACCACGCCGTTCGCCACGGCCCGCCAGAGACCGTCCCGGTGGCGCGCCTCGCGGACGGGCGGGTTCATCTGCGCGAAGGCGCCCAGGCGGTCGTAGCACTCGGGAGCCTCGAGAGTCAGATGCTGCGGCGTCGCCTCGACGCTCGCCACGTCCTTGCGGCCGGCGAGCCAGGCCGCTTCCTCCGCCGTGGTCACGTGAAGCACGTGCACCCGGCGGCGCAGCTCCTCCGCGAGCGAGACCAGCCGCCGCGTGGCGCCGAACGCCGTCTCGACGTCGCGCCATTCGGGATGCGCCCGGGGGTGCGCCGCCGCGGACGCGATACGCTTCCGGGCCCTCAGCCGATCTTCGTCCTCGGCATGGACCGCGACGCGGCGCCGGCAGTTCTCCAGCACACGCCGCAGCGCGGCGTCGTCGGGCACGAGCAGGCCGCCCGTCGAGGAGCCCATGAAGATCTTGACGCCGCAGCATCCCGGAAGAGTCTCGAGCTCGCCGAGAGACCGCGCGTTCTCCGGCGTGGCGCCGGCGTAGAACGCATAGTCCGACCAGGCCCGCCCCCCGGCCCGGTCCAGCTTGTCGGCCAGGGCCTCCGGCGTGGTGGTCGGCGGGTCGGTGTTGGGCATCTCGAAGACGGCCGCGACTCCGCCCATGACGGCGGCGCGGGTGCCGCTTTCGATATCCTCCTTGCGCTCGTTACCGGGCTCGCGGAAATGGACCTGCGTGTCGATGATGCCGGGGAGAACGTGGAGACCGGTCGCGTCGATGACCTCGCCCGCGTCCGCCCGGGAAAGATCGCCGACCGCGGCGATGCGCCCGTTCCGCGCGCCCACGTCGCCCGGCCCGATTCCCCCGGGAGTGGCGAGCGTCCCGCCCCGAATGACGAGATCGTAGACAGCGGTCATGGCCTCACGCACCGCTCGTCATGGCCTGTAGTATCCGCATTGCGCCATGATATCGTCTGACGAGGGGTCGGCGCCAATCGACGGCTCCCAAGTTCGGAGGGATGCCTGTCTCCACGGTCCAAGGACCTACGGTCTTGCGCTGTCATCAACCGGTCGCTGGGGGATCCGATGAAATGGGTTTGGATTGGTATCGGTGTCGGTATCGGTATCGCGTCGACAATCTTCATGGCGATCCTGGTCGAGGCTTCCGGCCTGAAATTGTCCGATTTCGATCATCTGGCGCAGATCGCGCTGGCTCTGATCGCCCTGATCGCGCTCGTGTACGCTAGTGTTATGTCCCGGAGATAAATGATGCGAGTCGTTGGACCTTGGCGAGTATGGAGTCTGCGGTTGCGGTCCAGACGAAAGGTTTGGCGTTCGTGTTGTAGTTTTTGACGAAGAGGTCGATCTTGCCGACGAGTTCGTTGACGCTGGAGAAGGAGCCGCGTCGGATGGCCTGTTGTGTGATGATGCCGAACCATCGTTCGACCTGATTGAGCCACGAGGCATAGGTAGGGGTGTAGTGGATGTGGTAGCGCTCCCGCCTGGCGAGCCAGGCTTTGACCTTGGGGTGCTTGTGGGTGGCGTAGTTGTCGACGATGAGATGGATGTCGAGCTGGCGAGGGACGTTGGCGTCGACATGTCGGAGGAAGGAGAGGAACTCCTGGTGTCGGTGGCGCGGCTTGCATTGGGCGATGAGCTTTCCGGTGGCGATGTCGAGGGCTGCGAACAGGGTTGTGGTTCCGTGGCGGACGTAATCGTGGGTGCGTCCTTCGACGTATCCCAGCCCCATGGGGAGCATGGGCTGGGTGCGGTTGAGGGCCTGGATTTGGGTTTTCTCGTCGGCGCACAGGACGACGGCATGGTCCGGGGGGTTGAGGTAGAGGCCGACGATGTCGCGGACCTTCTCGACGAAGAAGGGGTCGTTGGAGAGCTTGAAGTGACGCTGGCGGTGGGGCTGGACGCCGAACAGGTTGAACCAGCGCTGCACGGTGCTCTTGGAGACGCCGGTGTGGGCGGCCATGGCGCGTGTGCTCCAGTGGGTGGCGCCGTCGGGTGGCGTGGAGTGCAGAGCGGTATTGATGACCTCGGCGATCCGCTCGTCGTCATGGGTTCGGGGCCGTCCCGGACGCAACTCGTCGTGCAGGCCCTGGACCCCGTGCGCGCGGTAGCGTTGGCGCCACTTGCCGACGGTGGCGGGGGTCAGGCGCATCCGTCTGGCGATGGAGGCGTTGGGTTCGCCCTCGGCGCAGGCCAGGACGATCTGCGCGCGCCGGACCAGCCCATGAGGCAAGGAGCGCGCATTGGCGAGACTGAGAAGTTGGGATTTCTCGATATCGTCGAGAACGAGAGGGGCGATCGGGCGACCGGGGGCCATGGCTGGACTCCTGCTGGAAAACCAACCATCAATGTATCAGTCATTTGAAGGACACGACACTAGGCATCAGGTGCACATTGCGCGCAAGGACCACAGGAAAGCCTTGAAGTTCTCGGGCGCGACGTTCCTGCTTGAACTGGAACGCAGATGGTCAAGCGGAGAGCTTCTGGAAGCGCGTGAGATATTTCGGAAGATTTGGGACAACCTGTCGGAGTCCATCGGAACGGACAATCCACGCTCCGACGACACGGAGAGGCTCGCTCAATTGGGGAAAGAATTCCCGCGCGTCCTGCGCGAGCTGCGCGCCAAAGAGCAAGACAAGTATCACAAATTGATGCGCATATGCGGATTCTTCGAGATAGTCGGAGTCATGGTCAAAAACGAGCACGTTCCACTGAATTACGTGAATCAGTTCCTGCGTGGAGCCATCGTGATCCTGGACATTTGTTTCCGCCAGCATATCGAGGAGCTGCAAAAAGAGACAGGCAGGCCGCCCGGTTTGTACGAGCACGCCCTGTATCTATCCGATAAGATATCCCGCGACGGCCAGACGGCCTAGACGAGCAATGGCACATACGTTGTCATCGACAGTTTCCCTTTGATAGCCAGACCCGCTGACATTCAGTCGGATCACCGTAGGGGACGTATCGCCCCTGACCGGATAGATTGTCGCATAACCATGTGGGGGTGGTCAACCGTCTACACACGATGGCGGACGAGTGGGCGCCCGGCGCCAATCGCCGACGCCGTCCCGAGGCTCGACAGAGGGCGACAATGCCGAAACCCCTGATCGTCTCCGCGGCGCTGGACGGGATGATCGCCTTCACCGGCGGCAAGCTGGCGGACTTCGATCTCGGTATCACCGACCTCGGGCTTTCCGACGCCGCAAAGGACCGGATCAAGGCCCGCAAGGCCGACGCTTGGCTCGCCGCGGCCGGCGACTCGCCAGCGTAGCCGCCGCGTACTACAGGTTGAGAATATCCCGAACGCCTCGGCCCAGTCCTCTGTGGCGGACCACCAGTCGGGAGAAGGCGACCCTCTTGCGGGCGCCCTCCTTCACGTCGGACCAGTACCGCCGGGGTTTCCGCAACGGCCAAGGCTGCCTGACGAACGGCGTGTCGTTGATCAGAGACGGATTCACGTCGTGGTCAAGGTAGTGAACGACGGGCGGCCGCAGAAAGTACGTCCTCAATCCGTGGTGCCAGTACCGGGCCAATGCCCGGTCCAGCCCCGGGCGCACGCGCGGGTTCGCGTCCAGGAACCGCCTCGCCGCCGCGCGGGTGATGACAATCCCCTGGGCGCCGAAGCTCGACCACCGCACGAGCCCGAGCCGGTGGCCGGTGTCCAATCCGACGACCGGCGCGAAACGGCGGGTGTCCGACCCCATGTGCAGCATGGCGATGTCGAACCGCTCCGCCGCTGCCTCCAGGGCGTTCAGCACGGCCGGAAACTCCGGGGAGAACGTCACGTCGTCCTCCAGCATGGCGATGACGTCGGGGCCGTTCTCGATCATGTCGGCGAGAACCGCCCGCTGGCTGAAGCTGGCGGCGACCGATCCCCACAGGATCGGTCGTCCGTCGCGAAGGACGCCGGCGACGTCGACCTCGGCCTTCTGCTCGGGGGTCAAATCCCGCCAATCGACGGCGGGCCATATCACGTGTTCGAGGCCCAATTCCTCCAAGCCGGCGACGATCCGCCGTCGCCGGTCCGCGGCGCGTTCGACGTTGACGACGACGATCTTCACGGCGAGCGCCAGCTCCCGCGCCAGCCAGACGGCCTAGACGAGCAATGGCACATACGTTGTCATCATCAGTCTCCCCTTGATGGCCAGACCCGCTGGCGTTCAGCCGAATCACCGTAAGGGACGTATCGCCCCTGACCGGGTAGACTGTCGCATAATCATGTGGGGGTGGTCAACCGTCTACACACGGCGGCGGACGAGTGGGCGCCCGGCGCCAATCGCCGCCCGAACGTACGCTGCCGAGATAGGCGTCGTCTATCTCCACCCGTCTCGACAATGGCTTGTCCCCCTCGCGCCGCGCCATCACCGCCATGATCTTCTGCTTCATGGTCCAGTTGGATGTATTTGAGGGTGTAGGGATATGAACCCTGAAAACAGGCTCTCCGCCCTGGTCGTCGTTCACGACGAAGAGGGGCAGCTGCGCGACTGCCTCGCCCGCCTCGGGTTCGCCGACGAGCTCGTGGTCGTCCTCGACCGTTGCAGCGACGGCTCCCGGGAAATCGCCGAGGAACACGGCGCCGCGCTCGTCGAAGGATCGTGGCCCCTGGAGGGTCCGCGTCGCCACGCCGGCATCGCGGCCTGTTCGGGCGACTGGATCCTGGAAGTCGACGCGGACGAACGCGTCGGCGAAGACCTCGCGACGGAGATCCGCGAGGCCATCGCGAAGGCGGAAGGGGGATATTTCCAGATCCCGTCGACAACTACGTCGGCGATCGGCTGGTGCGCCACGGCTGGGGCGGGTCTTTCGGAAGGTCGTCCGTGGCGTGCCTTTTCGCGCGCGGCTGCAAGACTTGGGGAAATCAGAGGGTGCACCCGAACGTCGTGCTCACGGGCCCCCGGCGTCGGCTGAACACGCCGCTGAAGCATCTCGTGGACCGTGACATTTCCGACATGCTGGCGCGGCTCGACCGCTACACGACGTTGCGGGCGATGGACCTCCGGGAGTCCGGGGACATCGGCGGCCTGGGCCGGAACCTGCGGCGGATGTTCACCCGATTCCACAAGTGCTACGTCTCCCGGCGCGGCTACCGGGAGGGCGCCTGGGGGCTGTTGATCGCGCTGATGGCGGGTCTCTACCCGATCCTCTCGCACCTCAAGGCGCGCCTGGAGCCGGGACGCGAGGAATAGCCCGCGTTTCTCCTGCCGGCGGAGGATCGAGGATCGCGCGGGGCGGCGCGACCGCGATTCACCCCCCTCCCGACCTCCCCCCTGTCAGGGGGGAGGAGTATCGATGGTCAGGGGGGAGGAACGCGAACGGACCTTGCGGACGAGCAGTGCGAGAAATGCGGGACGGCTATCCGCCGCCGCGCGTGCGCGCCCACAGCTCGGACGCGGCCCTCTCCACGGCCTCGACGCTCAGCGTGTCCATCCAGGTATCGTGACGGCGATAATCGTAGGCCGGATCGCCGACGATCTCCTCGTAGCTCCTGGCCGTGCGAACGACGGCGCAGCGCCCGCCCCAGGGGGCGTAGTGGACTTCCCGGCTCGGCCCGAACAGGCCCAGCGTCGGCGCGCCCGCGGCGGCGGCGAGGTGCATCAGCCCCGAGTCGTTGCCGATGTAGAGATCGGCGCGTTCCAGGCAGGCCGCCACGACCAGCAGGTCTTCGCGCCCCACGAGATCTATGCGGCGCCCGGCGGGGATGGAGTCGAGCACCGGCGCGGCCATCGAACGCTCGTCCGGCGCGCCGAAGACGGCGACACGGGCGCCGTCCAGGCTTCCCCCCGCCGCGGTGAGGCGGGCGGCGACCTCGGCGAAGCGCTCGGCGCGCCACCGTTTGCCGCCCCAGTTCGCCGTCGGCCCCACGGCGAGCACCGGACGGTCGTCCGGCGCCAGCCGCGACGCCGCGGCGCGCTGCGCCTCTCCCAGCCAGACCCTGGGCGCGGGAGGGTCGGACAGATCCAGGACGGCGGCGAGCTGCTCCACGCGGTGCGTCGGCTCGCGGGACGCGGCGGTATCCAGGATCCGCCGCGACCTAGCCCGGAGCAACCAGCTCACGGCCGACGCCCTGAGATCGACGACCAGATCCCACGCCGTTCCGACCGTCCGCGTCCACAGATCCAGCCAGTGGCCGGACAGGAGCCGCTTTTCGAGGACGATGACGCGTTCGAGGCCCGGCATCTCGCGAAACAGGGGCGCCGGCGCGCCGCCGCAGGCGATGGTCACGCGCGGGCCCGGCTCCCGGTCGACGAGGCGGTCGAGCAACCCCGTCGACAACACGGCGTCGCCGAGGCGGTTCGACGTGATGAAGAGGATTCTCATGGGCGGGCATCGATCGACGGCGCCCTTGCCGGACGGGCGAACCTCGCATAACTCTACCGGTGCGGGAACGTATACGCATCAGGATGGCTTCCGACATGACCGAGAGGAACTTCACCGTTCTGGAAGCGCGCGGCCTGCTCGCGGTTTCGGGCGCGGACGCGGGCGCGTTTCTCCAGAACCTGATCTCCAACGACATGGACCGCGTGAGCCCGGACCGGACCATCTACGGAACGCTGCTGACTCCGCAGGGCAAGTTCCTGCACGACTTCTTCGTCGCGGCGCATCCGGCGCGCGACGGCGCCTATCTCCTCGATACGGAAGCCGGACGCCTTGACGACCTGGAACGGCGGCTCGGCATGTATCGGCTTCGCGCCGACGTGGCGCTGGAGCGGGCGCCGCCGGACTGGACGGTGTTCGCGGCCTTCGGCGACGGGGCCGCGCCGGCCCTCGGGCTCGGGCCGGAAGCAGGGGCGACGGCCGCGCGGGCGGGCGGCGTGGCCTTCGTCGACCCGCGCCTCGCCGCGCTCGGCGTTCGGGCCGCCGGCGCCGCCTCGGCGACCGCCCGGTCGCTCGAGACGTCCGGCTTCGCGCGAACCGGGAGCGGCGCATACGACGAGCTGCGCCTGTCCCTCGGGGTCCCCGACGGCAGCCGGGACATCCTCGTCGAGAAATCCTTTCCCCTGGAGTGCAATCTCGACGACCTCAACGCCATCGATTACGACAAGGGCTGCTACGTCGGCCAGGAACTGACGGCGCGCACCCACCATCGCGCCACGATCCGCAAGCGGTTGTTTCCCGTCACGGCGGACAGGACCCTGCCCGGCATCGGTACGAAGATCACGCTCGACGGCAAGGAGGTCGGCGAAATGCGGTCGAGCGCGGGCCGCGGGGGCCTCGCCCTGTTGCGGATCGAGTCCCTGAAGTCGGCGCGGGAACGGGGCCTGCCGTTGATGGCCGGCGGCGCCAGGATCGCAGTCCACGCGCCGGCGTGGATGAAGCTCGACAGCGCGGCCGGCGCCGGGCCGCCGACCACCCGAGACGGGAAAACGACGTGATCGACCACGTATCCATCGGCGTGACCGACCTCGAAGCCGGCGCCGCGTTCTACGACGCCGTTCTGGAGACCCTCGACATGCGGCGGCTCAAGGAGTTCCCGGACGCCATCGGTTACGGCCACGACCGCCCGACGTTCTGGATCGGCGCGCCCGGGGAGTCCGGTTTCTCGCCGGGGCCCGGGCTTCACGTCGCCTTCGCCGCGAAGACCAGGGAGGCCGTGGACGCGTTCCACGCGGCGGCCCTGCGCCGCGGCGGGCGGGACGCCGGCGCGCCGGGACCGCGGCCCTGGTACAGCCCCGGCTATTACGGCGCCTTCGTTCTCGATCCCGCGGGCGCGAAGGTCGAGGCCGTATACCGCGCGGACTCCCCGTCGGCCCCATGAAGACGCGATGTTCCTGGCCGGGCGACGACCCGCTCTACGTCGCCTATCACGACGAGGAGTGGGGCGCGCCCGAGCACGACGACCGGGCGCTGTTCGAGAAGTTGATCCTCGACGGGTTCCAGGCCGGGCTGTCGTGGATCACGATCCTCCGCAAGCGGGACAATTTCCGCGCCGCGTTCGACGGCTTCGAGCCGGAGCGGATCGCCCGCTACGACGAACGCAAGGTCGAGTCGCTGATGCGGGACGCGGGCATCGTCCGCAACCGCGCCAAGATCGAGGGCGCCATCCGAGGCGCCCGCGCCTACCTCGATCTGCGGGAATCCGGCCGGACCTTCGACGACTTCATCTGGCGGTTCACGGACAACCGCACCATCAGGAACGCCCACCGGCGCCAGCGGGACGTTCCCGCCGAGTCGCCGGAGTCTCACGCCATGAGCAAGGCCCTCAAGGCCCGGGGGTTCAGCTTCTGCGGCCCCACCATCTGTTACGCCTTCATGCAGGCCGTCGGCATCGTCAACGACCACGTCGTCGACTGCTTCCGCTACGACGAGGTTTGACTCTCGTCGGCCGACGGCCGGGACGGTTCCCGCCCGTCCGCAGGATTCATCCGGCGACGGGGACGTTGCAGGGGCCCGTTCGCGCTCTTCCCCCATGACGTGACCCCCACCCCGGCCCTCCCCCTGCAAGGGGGAGGGAGTAAGAGGGGGGAGGCCGGGAGCTCTCGACACTCCTCCCCCCTGGCAGGGGGGAGGTCGGGAGGGGGGTCCGCGGCCCGTTACGAGGCCAGGGCGGCGTCGACGCGGCGGCGGAGCTCCGGCAGGAGGTCGGTCTCGAACCAGGGATTCCGGCGCACCCAGGCCGTCGTCCGCCAGCTCGGGTGCGGCGTCGGCAGATATCGGGGAAGGAATTCCCGCCAGCGCGCGACGGTCCCGGCCACGGTGCGGCCGCGGCGCGGCCCGAGGTAGTACGCCTGGGCGTAGCCGCCGACCAGCAGGGTCAGCGCCACCCGATCGAGGGCGGGCAGGATCTTCGGGTGCCATTCGGGGGCGCACTCGGGACGGGGCGGCCTGTCGCCCCCGTTCGCGTCGCGCCCCGGATAGCAGAATCCCATCGGCACGATGGCGACCCGGCGGTCGTCGTAGAAGGTCTCGCGATCCATGGCGAGCCAGCGGCGAAGGCGGTCGCCCGAGCGGTCGTTCCAGGGTATGCCGCTCTCGTGGACCCTGGTTCCCGGCGCCTGGCCCACGACGAGCAGGCGGGCCGACCGCCGGGCCCGGAGCGCCGGGCGGGGGCCGAGCGGCAGGTATTCCTCGCAGATCCGGCAGGCCCGGACCCGCTCCAGCAGCCGGTCGAGGCCCTCCCGATCCGTCATGCCCGCCCCACCCCCGGCCGCGGCGTCGACGTCGGCGCCGCCGTCAATCGTCCTCCAGCGCCGCCTGGGCGGCGGCGAGGCGGGCGATGGGCACCCGATAGGGGGAGCAGGACACGTAGTCCAGCCCGACGCGATGGCAGAACGCGACCGAGGCCGGGTCGCCGCCATGCTCGCCGCAGATCCCGAGCTTGAGATCGGACCGCGATTCGCGTCCGCGTTCGGCGGCGGTCCGCACCAGTTCGCCCACGCCGTCGACGTCGAGACTGACGAAGGGATCGCCGACGAGGATTCCATGCCGGATATAGTCGTCGAGGAACCCGGCCGCGTCGTCGCGGCTGATCCCGAAGGTCGTCTGGGTCAGGTCGTTGGTCCCGAAACTGAAGAATTCGGCCCCCTCGGCGATCTCGCCGGCCCGCAACGCGGCGCGCGGCAGCTCGATCATCGTGCCGACGAGATAGGCGGGACGCTCGCCCCGCTCCGCCGCCAGTTCGTCGGCCACGCGGTCGACCCTGGCGCGCAGCATGTCGAACTCCCCGCGCGTCGCGATCAGCGGCAGCATGATTTCGGGCCTGACGGTCGCGCCCAGCTCGGCGCCCGCGTCGAGCGCGGCTTCGAAGATCGCCCGCGCCTGTATCTCGTAGATCTCGGGATAGGTGATGCCCAGACGGCATCCCCGATGGCCGAGCATGGGGTTGGATTCCCGCAGCTGGTTGACGCGGAGGCGCAGCACGGCCGGATCCACGCCGGCGGACGCCGCCACGTCGGCGATCTCCTCGTCCGTGCGCGGCAGGAATTCGTGCAGCGGGGGATCCAGCAGGCGGATGGTGACCGGCAGTCCCGCCATGATGCGGAAGATCTCGGCAAAATCGCGCCGTTGCATGGGCAGTATCTTGTCGAGGGCCGTCCGTCGGCCCTTCTCGTCGCCGGCGACGATCATCTCGCGGACGGCCAGGATCCGGTCGGCGTCGAAGAACATGTGCTCGGTCCGGCAGAGCCCGATGCCCTCGGCCCCGAACTCGCGCGCTGTCCGCGCGTCGGCCGGCGTATCCGCGTTGGTCCTGACCTCGAGGCGGCGGACCTCGTCGGCCCAGCCCATGACCCTGGCGAAATCCCCCGACAGTTCGGGCCGCACCATCTCCGCTTCGCCGACCATGATCTCGCCGGTCGATCCGTCGATGGTCAGGACGTCGCCCCTGAAGACCGTCCGGCCGCCGACGGTCAGGCGCTGTCCGGCCTCGTCGATGTGGAGCGCCCCGGCGCCCGACACGCAAGGCCGCCCCATGCCGCGGGCCACGACCGCCGCATGGCTGGTCATGCCGCCCCGGCTCGTCAGAACGCCCTGCGCGGCGTGCATCCCGTGGATGTCCTCGGGGCTGGTCTCCATGCGCGCGAGGATGACCTTGTCCCCCTCCGCCGCCAGGCGCTCGGCGTCGTCGGCCGTGAACACCACGGCGCCCGACGCCGCGCCCGGCGAGGCCGGGAGACCCTTGGCGAGCACGTCCCGTTCGGCGTCGGCGGCCAGCGTCGGATGCAACAGCTGGTCGAGCGAGGCGGGGTCGATCCGCGCCAGGGCCTCGCGGGGCGCGATCAGGCCCTCGTCCGCCATGTCGACGGCGATCTTGAGGGCGGCCCGCGCCGTCCGCTTGCCGGACCGCGTTTGCAGCATCCACAGCTTGTTCCGCTGGACCGTGAACTCGATGTCCTGCATGTCGCGGTAGTGGGTCTCCAGTTTCCGGAACACCTCCGCAAGCTGCGCGAAGACCTCGGGCATGATCTCTTCCATGGTCGGCAGCCTGGATCCATTGGCGTCGCGCGCCGCGACCGTCAGATGCTGAGGCGTCCGGATGCCGGCGACGACGTCCTCGCCCTGCGCGTTCACCAGGTACTCCCCGTAGAGGCGCTTTTCGCCGGTCGAGGGATCGCGGGTGAAGGCCACGCCGGTGGCGCAGTCGTCCCCCATGTTGCCGAAGACCATGGCCTGCACGTTCACGGCCGTGCCCCAGTCGTCGGGGATGCCGTGCAGACGGCGGTAAGTGATGGCGCGGCGGTTCATCCACGACCGGAACACCGCCCCGATGGCGCCCCAGAGCTGTTCCCGGACGTTCTGCGGGAAGGGCGATCCGAGGCGTTCCTCGACCTTCGCCTTGAAGGCGGCGACGACCTGCCGCCAGTCTCCGGCGTCGAGGTCGATGTCGAGCGCGTAGCCCTTGCGGTCCTTGTGGACGTCCAGCAGGTCCTCGAAGTTCCCGTGGTCGACGCCCAGCACGACGTCGGAATACATCTGGATGAAGCGGCGATAGGAGTCGAGGACGAAACGCTCGTCGCCGCTCTTCCGCGCCATGCCCTCGACGGTCTCGTCGTTCAACCCGAGATTGAGCACGGTGTCCATCATGCCGGGCATGGAAGCGCGGGCGCCCGAGCGCACGGAGACGAGCAGCGGGTCTTCGGGGTCCCCGAACCGGGACCCCACGATCGACTCGATGTGGCTCATGCCGGCCTCGACCTCGGCGGCGAGCGCCTCGGGATACGTCCGGTCGTTCTCGTAATAGGCGGCGCACACCTCCGTCGTGATCGTGAAGCCCGGCGGAACCGGCAGTCCCAGGCTCGCCATCTCCGCGAGGTTCGCCCCCTTGCCGCCCAGCAGGTCGCGCAGGTCGGCGCGGCCTTCCGCCTCGCCGCCGCCGAAGGTGTAGACCCAGTTCGCCATGCCGCGTTCAGCCCTTGATCCGGGAAAAATCGGCGACGCTCTCCAGGGCGGAGCCGATCCGGGAGAGCAGGAACAGACGATTCCGGCGCAGATCGGGCTCGCCGCAGTTCACGGTGACGCCGTCGAAGAACGCGTCGACCGGGCGCCGCAGCCGGCCGAGCGCCGCCATCGCGTCCACGTACCGTTCCGCCTCCAAATGCTCCGACATCTCCTTCTCCGAGGCCGCCAGCGCCTCGAACAGCTCGCGTTCCGGCGGTTCGCGCAGCAACGCGCGGTCGGCCCGCCCCCGATGGGCGGCGCCGTCGTTCTTTTCCTCGATGCGCACGATGTTGGCGGCGCGCCGATAGGCCGTCAGCAGGTTCCCGCCATCCTCGCCGGCCAGGAACCCGTCAAGCGCGCGGACCCGCGCCACGAGCCGCGACAGGTCGTCCTCGCCCGTCCGCGAGAAGACGGCCGCGATCCGGTCGTGGCGGATTCCCCGGTCGCGCAGGTGCGTCTTGAGACGGTCGGCGACGAACTCCATGAGCTCGCGCGCGACCTCGTCGGCGCTCTTGCGATCCTCGACGATCCCGTCCATCGCCAGCCTGTCTCTGCGGATCCGTTGCGACAGCGAGCCTTCATAGATCTCGTAGGCGTTCTCGAAGACGCTGCGGAGGCCGAGGCTCAACGCGTTCTCCAGGATCAGGCGGATGACGCCCAGGGCCGCGCGCCGCAGCGCGAACGGGTCCCTGGAGCCGGTCGGTTTCTCGCCGATGGCGAAGAACCCCACCAGGGTGTCGATCCTGTCGGCGAGAGCCGCGGCCACGCTCACCGGCGCCGTCGGGCAGTCGTCCCGAGGGCCCCGCGGCGCGTAGTGCTCGGCGATGGCGTCCGCGACCTCGGCGTTCTCTCCGTCGGCGAGCGCGTAATACCGCCCCATCACGCCCTGGAGCTCGGGAAATTCCCGGACCATGCCGGTGACGAGATCGGCCTTGGCCAGCCGCGCCGCGCGGCGCACCCGACCCTCGTCGGCGCCGGGAACGCGCTCGGCGATCGAGGCGGCGAGCTTCTCCATGCGCCCGGCCTTTGCGTCGAGCGCGCCGAGCCCGTCGTGAAAGACGACCCTGGCGAGCTCCGGCGCCCGGCTCTCCAGCGTGCGCTTGCGGTCCTCGTTCCAGAAGAACCTGGCGTCCGAGAGGCGCGCCCGCAGCACCCGCTCGTTGCCCGCCGCGATGGCCGCGCCGCCGTCGGGCGCCTCGGTATTGGCGACGACGACGAAGCGGGGCGCCAACGCTCCGCTCGAGTCCTTCAGAGCGAAATACTTCTGGTGCGCGCGCATCGTCGCGGTCATCGCCTCGGGCGGCAGGTCCATGAACGCCGCGTCGATCCGCCCCATCAGCGGCGCCGGCCATTCGACCAGTCCCGCGACCTCGTCGAGAAGCGCCTCGTCGGGGACGATCTCCAGGCCTTCGGACGCAGCGAGCCTTCCGGCGCCCTCGGCGATCGTCCGGCGCCGCTCCGCGGGGTCGAGGACGACGCGCGCGCGCCGCAGCTTGTCCGCGTAGTCGGCGAAGCCGGTGACGGCGAAGGGCCGCGGCGCGAGGGTCCGATGACCGACGGTCGTATTTCCGGAGACGACGTCCTCCAAAGCGAACTCGACGATCGCGCCGTCGAACAGGCACAGGATTCCGCGCAACGGCCGAACCCAGCGCAGGGACCGGCCGCCCCAGCGCATGGACTTCGGCCACGGCAACCTTCTCAGCGCGTCGGGCAGGACGTCGGCGAGCGCGTCCGGGGCGCTGCGTCCGGCGCGCGCGGTCACGGCGAACAGGAAGACGCCCTTGCCGGTCTCGCGTTCCTCGAGTCGGTCGCGGTCGAGGCCCACGGAGCCCAGGAACCCGGCGATCGCCTTTTCCGGCGCGTCGGCTCGGGGTCCTTTGCGTTCCTCCCGGACATCCGGCTGGCGCGCGGGCAGGCCGTCGGCGACCAGCGTCAGGCGGCGCGGTGTGACGCAGGCGTCGATGGACTCGGGCGGGAGGCGCGCTTCGTCGAGGGCCTCTCCGACCAGCCTTTCGAGGTCCGCGGCGGCCCGCGCCTGCATCCGGGCCGGAATCTCCTCGGACAGGAGCTCGAGCAGCAGTTCCGACACGGCTCAGGCCTCCCCCTCCGGCCGGTCGAGCCATCGTTCGCAACTCGCCCGGGCGAGCGCCCGCACGCGGGCGATGTAGGCGGCGCGCTCGGTAACGCCGACGACGCCGCGGGCGTCCAGGAGATTGAACAGATGCGAGGCCTTCATGCACTGGTCGTAGGCCGGCAGCGCCAACCCGGCCTCCACGAGCCGTCCGCAGGCGGCCTCGGCGTCCGCGAACTGGCGCCGCAGAGCGTCGGTGTCCGCGTACTCGAAGTTGTAGGCGGAGAACTCCCGCTCGTCGCGCAGGTGGACGTCCCCGTAGGTGACGCGCCCCTCGCCCTCGACGCCGTTCCAGTCGAGATCGAAGACGTCGTCGACGCCCTGGACGTACATGGCCAAGCGTTCGAGCCCGTAGGTGATCTCGCCCGAAACGGGATCGCAGTCGAACCCGCCGACCTGCTGGAAGTAGGTGAACTGCGAGACCTCCATGCCATCGCACCAGACCTCCCACCCGAGGCCCCAGGCGCCGAGGGTCGGGCTCTCCCAGTCGTCCTCGACGAAGCGGACGTCGTGGCCGGCGGCGTCGATGCCGATATGGGCGAGGCTCTCCAGATAGACGTCCTGGATGTCGTCGGGCGACGGCTTGAGAATGACCTGGTACTGGTAGTAGCGCTGCATCCGGTTCGGGTTCTCGCCGTAACGCCCGTCCGCGGGCCGCCGAGAAGGCTGCGCGTAGGCCGCCTTCCAGGGTTCCGGCCCCAGGGCGCGCAGCGTCGTCGCCGGATGGAACGTCCCCGCGCCCACCTCCATGTCGTAGGGCTGAAGGATCACGCACCCCTGCTCCGCCCAGAATCTCTGAAGCTCGAGAATCAGGCTCTGAAAGGAATGCGCGGAGGGGCCGGAAGCCGCCATCGAACGGTTCCTCGCTGGGATGGTATTCAGGCGTCTGGCAGGGGGCCGGTCGGCGCCGGAAGGTAGCCGCGGACCCCGCGGCGGTCAAGGAAGCCCGCGATCAGGCGGCGTCCCGGTCCGGAACGTCTCGAACCGGGGCGCTACGGGTCCGGTCGCGCTCCTCCCCCCTGACAGGGGGGAGGTCGGGAGGGGGGGTCCGCCGCCCCGCAACGCCGCGCAATTCCCGATCCCTGCCGGTATGAGAAATGCCGGCCGACACGGCGAATCCCGAATTACGCAGGCGTCACCGACGGGGGCAGTCGCCGCGGTCGCAGGACGGCGCCGCGTCGGGCGCCGCGAACACGCCGCAAACATCGCACTGCCGCAGGTCCTCGACCGGGGCGGCGGGTCCGCCCTCGTTTCCACCGGACTTTGAAATACGGCCGCCGAGGCGTCCCAGGTGCTTGAAGCCGTACCAGACGGCGAGGATCACGGCCCCGGTGAGAAGGATCTTGGAGAGGCTTATGCCGAACATGGGCCTGGACCGGGGCGCGGGCGGACATCACGGACCGAAGCGGGACCAGGGCGCGCGCCGCATGGCGCAGGCGACCAGTCGCTTCGGCATGGATGAGAGGGGCGCGCCAGACATCGGAACGTCGAATGTAGTGCGATATCGACGCGATGGGAATGCGCGTTTTTCGACCGGGATGGGAAAGACGCGCGGCGCGATGCGGGACCGCGGTCCACCCCCCGCCGCTGGATGAGGCTCGCGGACGATCGGTGCGGGAAATGCGGGTCAGAGCATCAGCACGGCGCCGGCGCGAAGGACGGCCTCGGCCGCCGGCGTGTAGCCTCCGTCGTCCCGATGCAGGACGAGGCCCGGCGCCACGCGCAACGGCGTGTCGCGATTCACGGCGCCGCGCACGATCACGCGCTTGGCGTCCTCGTCCCTCCTGGGCCAGAGAGGAAACACGACCAGTCCTCCGCACGACTCGCTCAGCGCCGGCACGATCTCGTCCAGACGATCGGCCCGGTGGATGACCGTTATGGTGCCTCGCGGCCTGACCGCGCCCACGCAGAAACGCAACCAGGACGCGAGGCCGACATCCCGCTCGACGGTCGCGATGGCCTTCGTCGACGACAGCGGACGGCGGGACTCCGACGCCCGGCGATAGGGCGGATTGGTCATCGCGTGATCGAACCCGGCTCGCCCGACGTCCGGCGGCGGAGCCGCGACATCGCCCTCGAGCACCCGGACGGCGCCCGACATTCCGTTCAGCGCCGCGTTCTCGACCGCCAGCGCCGCGAGCTCCGGCTGGATTTCGAGACCCACGACCCGACGCACGGCGACCCGGCGGGCGAGGCACAGCGCCGCCGCGCCGGTTCCCGCGCCGGCGTCGAGCACGGTTTCGCCCACCGCCGCCGGGACGGCCGCCGCGAGCAGGACCGGATCGACGGCCACGCGATAGCCGGCGGCCGGCTGACGGAGGCGAACCCGCCCCCCGAGCAACGTGTCCGCCGTGGTCCCGCCGCCGCCGGGCTCAGGCGACGGTCGAGCGGTCATGGTCTATGCCGGCGGCGTCGAGCAGCCGACGGGCGCGGAGCGCATGCTCGTCGCGCACCACGACCCGGCGCGGAATGGCGGAGATGCTGCCTTCCATCACCGACATATGGGAGTCGAGGACGATGGCCTCGATCCCGTCGTCCGCCAACAGGGCGCGCAACCACGAGATCAGCACCGGGTCGTTGGTTCGCAGCAGTTCGATCATGGGGGCGGGCTTGCCGTTGGCGGGGGCCGTCACTATGCTCGCCCGCGCTCGCGAGCAAGGTCAAGCGCGGAGCCGGTCGTGGCCACAGTCGTTTCCCTGGCGCAACAGTCCGACCCGCCGTCGCGGCGGGCATTGGACAGACTCAAGACCCTCATGGGCGAGGACATCGCCGAGGTCAACGACGTCATCCTCGCGCGCATGCACAGCCGCGTGCCGCTGATCCCCGAGCTCGCCGGCCACATCATCGCCGCCGGCGGAAAGCGCCTCCGGCCGTTGATCGCGCTCGCCTGCGCCCGCCTGTGCGGGTACGCCGGCGCGCGCCACGTGAAGCTTGCGGCCTGCGTCGAGTTCATCCACACCGCGACGCTCCTGCACGACGACGTGGTCGACGACAGCAGCCTGCGCCGCGGCAACACCACCGCCAATGCCGTGTGGGGCAATCAGGCCAGCGTCCTCGTGGGGGATTTCCTGTTCAGCCGGGCCTTCCAGCTCATGGTCGAGGACGGGTCGCTCCGGGTGCTCGACATCCTTTCCTCGGCCTCCGCCGTGATCGCCGAAGGAGAGGTCCTGCAACTGCTCACCACCAACGACACTGCGACCACGGAGGACGCCTACCTCGAGGTGATCTCGGCCAAGACCGCGGCCCTCTTCTCCGCCGCGGCGCGACTCGGCGCCGTCGTGGCCGACCGGCCGCGGACGGAAGAGGAAGCGCTCGAGTCCTTCGGCCGCAATCTCGGCATCGCCTTTCAGCTCGCGGACGACGTGCTCGACTACTCCGCCCACGAGGCGACGCTCGGCAAGACCGTGGGAGACGATTTCCGCGAGGGCAAGATCACCCTGCCCATCGTGCTCGCCTTCCGCCGCGGCGCCGACCGGGAGCGGGCGTTCTGGAAGCGGACCCTGGAGGACGGCGAGCGGACGGACGCCGACCTCGAGCAGGCGATCGCGTATCTGGACGCGCGCGGCGCGCTGGCCGATACCCTGGAGCGGGCGCGCCACTACGGGGCCAGGGCCCGCGACGCCCTCGGCATCTTCTCTGAAAGCGAGATCAAGCGAATCCTGCTCGACGTCGTCGACTTCTGCGTCGACCGGGCGCACTGAAGGGCGACGGACGGCGGTTTCCCGGTCCCGGTCGGCCGCGGGACGGGAGGATGGCGGGCCCGTCGCGTTTCCCCGCGCGCCGACGACGCGGACCCGACGCGCTCAGCTCAGCGGAATCATGGCGTGCTCGCGAAACGCCGGACGTTCCCGAAGCCGCGCGTACCACGCCGCGAGGTTCGGCAGTTCGGGACGCTCGATATCCATGGCGCGCCACCGGTAGGCGATGCAGCCGACGGGGACGTCGCCCATGGTCGGCGCGTCTCCCGCGACGTACGCGTTTCGCTCCAGATGCGAATCGAGGACGCGCAATTCCGCGGCGCAGACCCGGAGGGCCCGCGCGATCGCGTCGTCGTCGCGTTCATCCTCGGGGGTCCGGTAAAGCCCGAGGAACGCCCGGATCAGCTGCGGATAGACGAGATTGTAGGGCCAGTCCATCCACTGATCCGCCACCGCGAGCGTCCAAGGGTCGTCGGGCCACCAGGAGCCGGCCCCGTGCTTCCGCGCGAGATACCTCACGATGGCGTGCGACTCCCACAGCGTGAAACCGCCGTCCTCCATCGTCGGGATGCGGCCCGTCGGGTTCATCGCCACGTACTCCGGCCGGTCGAGACCGCCGAACGGCCCGCCGGCGTCGATCCGTTCGCATTCGAGGCCCAGCTCTCCCACGAGCCACATCACCTTCTGGACGTTGATCGACGTCTCCCGGCCCCAGACCTTCAGCATCCGCCTCTCCCCTCGGCCCCGTTTCCATCCGCGCCGCGCCCATTGATGACGGCATCGCCGCCCGCGCGTCAACCGTGCCCGCGGGACGGGATGAACGAAGACGGCATTGCCGGCGCGCAGGCAGGCGGCTATGGTCGTCGGCGTCGAAGGGAGGGGCCATCATGCCGACGCTCGATTTCAAGGGCAAGCAGCACATCTACGCCCACCATCTGACGGTGCCCTACCGCCCGCTGATCCCCGACGCCGACCGTTCGTTGGACCCGCATGGGACCGACGGTAATCTGATCATCCACGGCGACAATCTCGAGGCCCTGCGGGCGCTGACCCCGCGCTACGCCGACCGGGTGAAATGCATTTATATCGACCCGCCCTACAACACCGGCAACGAGGGCTGGTGTTACAACGACAAGGTGAACAGCCCGCTGATGCGGGAATGGCTGGAGCGTAACGGCGAGGTCGATGGCGAGGACATGGAACGCCATGAAAAATGGCTCTGCATGATGTGGCCGCGCTTGCAGCTGCTCAAGGAGTTGCTGGCGGAAGACGGGGTGATTTTCATGTCGATCGACGACAACGAATGCCACCATTTGAGAATGATGATGGACGAGATTTTCGGAGAGGATAATTTCATCGGAACCTTCGTTTGGGAAGGAACGGGGAAGAACGACGCACGCTTTATATCGGTCGGTCATGATTACATATTGTGTTATGCGAGAAAGAAAGATTCCTTGAACACCAATGGTAATCGTTGGCGAGTACAGAAAGAAGGAATTGATGAAATTTATCGAATTTCCAAAGAACTGAAGGAGAAATATCCCAATGATTTTGCATCATCTTCGGAAGAGCTCAAGGATTGGTTTTCATCTCTCGACAAAAAACACAAGTCTTGGGCACATCGACATTACAATTGGATCGACGAGAAAGGTGTGTACTTCGCTGGTGATATTTCGTGGCCCGGCGGGGGTGGTCCGCAATACGAAGTCATACATCCGAAAACTGGAAGCCCGGTCAGGATACCCGCGCGAGGCTGGGTTTTCCCGAGTAAAGAAGGAATGGTCCAAGCTATAGAAGAGGATCGCGTCCATTTCGGCCCGGACGAGTCGCGCGTTCCCAATCTCAAGCGCTATCTGCACGAAACGGAAAGTCAAGTCTTGACGAGTATATTCTACCAAGATCGCCGCGCGGCGCACAAGAATCTGATGAAAATACTCCCGGAAGAACGTTTCGATTATCCAAAGGACGAACAAGTAATTGGAAGAATACTCGAACTGGTGGCATCAGACGACGCCATTGTTCTCGACTCCTTTGCCGGCAGCGGAACGACGGCCCACGCCGTGCTGGCTCTGAACAAGGAAGACGGAGGCAACCGCAAATTCATCCTGATCGAGTGCGAGGACCATGCCGATACCATCTGCGCCGAGCGGGTGCGCCGCGTCATCCAAGGCGTTCCGGACGCCAGGGACGCCGCCCTGCGCGAGGGGCTGGGCGGTTCCTTCGCCTACTGCACGCTCGGCCCGCCGACCGAACTGGAAGCGATGCTGGCCGGCGAGGCGTTGCCCCCCTGGCCCGCGCTCGCCGCATACCTGTTGCACACCGCGACCGGCGTGTCCGCCGGCCCCGCCGACCTCGCGCCGCTGAACGAAGACGGGCTGTTCCACGGCGACGACACGACCGACTATTACCTGCTCTACGAGCCGGACCTCGAATATCTGCGCGGACACGACGCCATGCTGAATGCGGATCGCGCCGAGCGCATCGAGGCCGCCAACCGGGCGGGGGACAAGGAGGCGATCGTCTTCGGGGCGGGGAAATACATCACCCAGAGCGAGCTGACGCCCATGGGCATCCTCTTTTGCCAACTGCCCTACGAACTGCTCGGCAAGGGCCAGGGAACGGGACCCTGACCCCGGACATGTCGGCGCGCCGATCACCCGTCTTCTTCCCGGGAGCGCCGCGATGGACCTGAAGGAATACCAGATTCGCACGCTGGAAGCGTTCGTGCGCTGGCGCGACGCGCTCGACGATGCGGCGCAGGAATCGCAAAAGGCCATCGCGGCGCTGGAGGCGGCCGGGGCGGAGGTTCCCGACTCGCTGCATGACTGGCCGGACTGGCCGGCGCGCGCGTGGGCGGCGTTGGCCCGTTCCGGCGGCGTGGCCAACCGCGACGCCGCGTATGTGGGCCGCTCCGACGACGCGGGGCGGCCCATCCCGCACGCGTGCCTCAAGATCCCCACCGGCGGCGGCAAGACCCTGATCGCCGCCTCCGCTCTGGCGCGGCTCGATCGCCAGACCGGGCTGGTCCTGTGGATCGTCCCCTCCCGCGCCATCTACGCGCAAACCCGCGCCGCGCTGCGCCACCGCCAGCACCCCTGCCGCCAGATGCTGGAGATCGCCAGCGCCGGCCGGGTCAAATTGCTGGAGAAGGACGAACCGTTCTCGGCGCTCGACGCGGCGAACTATCTCTGCGTCATGCTGTTGATGCTACCCGCCGCCAACCGGCGAAAGGGGAAGGAATTCCTCCGCATGTTCCGCGATTCCGCGCGCTATCCCACCCTGTTTCCCGCGGAGGACGACGCGCCGGGAGAAGCGCGCCTGCTGGACGCTCACCCCGATCTGGAGCGCACGACGCCGAACGGCCCGATCAAGCACAGCCTGTTCAACGTCTTCAAGATGTTGCGCCCCGTCGTGGTGCTGGACGAGGCGCACAAGGCCTATGGCGGGAAGCGCGAGGCGGGCGAGGAATTCGCGCGCTCGGTCAGCCGCCTCGACCCGCGCATGGTCATCGAGCTCTCCGCCACCCCCAACGAAGGGATCAGCAACCTGCTGGTGGACATCGGCGGGGCCGAGTTGAAGGCCGAGGAGATGATCAAGCTGCCGGTGCAGGTGGAATCGTTCACCGGCGTCGCATGGAAGTACGTGCTGGAGCAGGCGCACGACGCGCTCGAACGGCTCGACGCCGAGGCGCGAGACCTGGAAGCGCGCGAAGGCCGCTACATCCGCCCGATCGCCGTGGCGCGGGTGGAGCGCACCGGCGCGAACCAGCGCGACGGCCAACGCATCCACGCCGAGGACGTGCGCGAATACCTGATGCGCGGCCTCGGCGTGCCCGAACGCGCCATCGCGGTGAAGTCGGCGGAACGCGACGAGCTCGCCCGGGTCGATCTCCTCTCGCCCTATACGCCGGTGCGCTGGGTCGTCACCCGCGCCGCCCTGATGGAGGGGTGGGACTGTCCCTTCGCCTACGTGCTGGCGATCCTGGACAACACGACCGCCAAGCGCGCCATCACCCAGCTGGTCGGCCGCGTCATGCGCCAGCCGCACGCGCGGCGCACCGGCCGGGACGCCCTCGACCGCTGCCAGGTCTTCTGCTGGAACACCGACGTGGGCGAGGCGGTGGCGCACGTCAAGCGCGGGCTGGAGGCCGAGGGGCTGACCGGCCTGGGCGGCGACGTCTTCGGCGGCGACGTCTCTTCCGGCTCCGGCGGCGCGAACCGCGTGACGGTCCGTCGGCGCGAGGCGTTCCGCGACCAGGACATTTTCCTGCCCCGGGTGCTGCACCGCGACAGGGAGAATTGGCGCGAGCTCGACTATACGCGCCACATCCTGCCGGAGATCGACTGGGGCTCCATCGACGCGCCGGACCCGCGCGACAGCCAAGCGGAGGCGGCGCTGCGCCAGTCGGCAGCCGTCGACATCGGCGACTCGCCGCTCTCCGTCCATGCCGACCGCGTGCTGGAGATCGACAAGACGGTCCGGCTGTCATGGTTCGTCCGCCGCCTATCGGACACGGTCCCGAACGCCTGGCAGGCGGCGCGCATCGCGCAACGCCTGATCGCCAATCTGCGCGCCGGCGGCGAAACCGACGACTCGATGCACGACCGCCGCGGCTGGCTGGCCTACGAATTGCGCCGGCACGCGAGCCGCGAGGTGGAAAGGCAGGCGGAGCGCGTCTTCCGCGACAAGCTCGGGCGGGGCGACATCCGCTTCGATCTCAACGCCGGCCGGCGTAATTTCCGCATGGTCGAGGCATACGAAATCGTCGCGCCCGACGACGCCGGCCTGCTTGCCCGCAAGAACGGCGCGCCCTTGCAACTCAACCTGTTCGAGCCGATCTACACACACCAGTTCGATTCCAATCTGGAGCGTAGTTTCGCGCGTTATCTCGATGAACAGAAAGCGTTGCGATGGTGGCATCGCGTGGCCGCGCGCCAAGGCGGCGATTACTATCTGAAAGGCTGGAGACGCGACCGTATCTGGCCCGATTTCGTGGCGCTCGCCGGGGAATCCGAGGGCAAGCCGCATGTGCTGGTGTTCGAGACCAAAGGCGTCCATCTCGACAACGCGGAGACCGCGTACAAGAAGCGCGTGCTGGACACCCTTCAGGGCGCGTTCAACTGCGGCGCGATGACCGTGCGCGACGGCCCGGCCAAGGGTACTTTCCGACTCGTGTTCAGCAAGGACGAATTCCCCGCCGCGGTCGCCGAACTGGACAGCGCCCGGTAACCCCGCGCGCCGGTGGGGCTTGACCGGGTTCGGGCGGATATGGGACATGGCTCCCGAAGGAGACTTGGAGGCGCGTTCACGCCATGGGCCAGCTGAAGGGCATCGCGATACGAAGCGCATCGCGCGCCGCGATGGAGGAAGTCGACTCCGTTTCGGTCAGCGTCGAGTCCGGTCTCGCGGGCGACCGTCACGGAGACAGGGCGGCCCGCCAGGTCACGGTTCTCTCGGCCGCGGACTGGCGGGTGGTCTGCGACGAACTGGGCGCCGACCTGCCCTGGACCGCGCGCCGCGCGAACCTGCTGCTCGACGGCGTGGATCTCCCCCGCGCCGCCGGCGTCCGTGTCGGAATCGGCCGATGCCTGCTCGAAATCACCGGCGAGACCGGCCCCTGCGGGCGCATGGACGAACGGCGCGACGGCCTGAGACGGGCGTTGACCCCCGATTGGCGCGGCGGGCGCACCTGCCGCGTGGTGTCCGGCGGCGAGATCCGGGTGGGAGACCCGGCCCGAATCGTCGGCGTATAATCGCCCCCGGCCCCGACAACCGCGACCAGGACGGACGATGCCGACGACCGCCGGAATTTTCGAAGACCCGATCGATCCCCGTGAACTCGGTCACGCCGAGCTCGCGCCCGGCGGGGAGTTCGAGGCGGGCTCCCACCAGACCTTCACCCTGACGTACACCTGCGGATATTTCGGCATCGACGATTCGGGAAGCCTGCGCATCGTCTTCCGGTTCGCGGCCGACCAGACCCGCCCGCAGTTCGACGACCCGAAGGGACCCAACTACACCACGGTCGTCGCCAGCAACAACGCGGTCCTGGAATACCGTTACGACCCCAAGGGAAACATCCGGCCCTGGGACCGCACCCTCTACGTCAAGGTCGTCCGCGGGTTCATGCGGAAGGGCGACACGATCACCGTCACCTTCGGCGATACCAGCCAAGGCTCCCCCGGTATGCGCCTACAGACGTTCTGCGAGGATACGTTCGAGTTTCGCGTTCTCGTCGACCCCATCGCCACCTACAACTACCAGCAACTGCCGGTCCAGCCGACGATCAGGCTGGTCCCGGGACCGGTGGACCGGTGGGTCGCCGTATGCCCGACGTCGCGACAGGCCGGCGAGGCGTTCCGCCTTTCGATCAAGGCGGAAGACAGGTGGGGCAATCCCACCGACAAGGCCGACGGGACGTTGACGTTGCGGTCGTCCCGGCCGGTCAACGGCCTGCCCGACCGGATCCGGTTCCCGGCGGGCGAATTCGCGCATCACGTCGAGGGTCTTTCCGTGGACGCGCCCGGGGACGTGGACATCGAGCTCCTGGACGACTCGGGCGCCGCGCTCTGCCGCGCCAATGCGCTTCGCATCGTCGAGAAGGCGGACCTTCGGTCCTATTGGGGCGACATGCACGGCCAGAGCGAGGAGACCATCGGCACCAACAGCGCGCGCCAGTATTTCGAGTTCGCGCGTGACCGCGCGTTCGTCGACGTCGCCGGACATCAGGGGAACGACTTCCAGATCACCAGGGACTTCTGGAGCGCGTTGAACGGGCTCACCGCCGAGTTCGACGAGCCCGGACGGTTCGTCACCCTGCCGGGGTACGAGTGGTCGGGGAACACGGCGCTCGGCGGAGACCGCAACGTGTACTACATGACGGACGACCGCCCGATCCGTCGGTCGTCGCACGCGCTGGTGGACGACAAGTCCGATAGCGACACGGACTGCAACACGGCCGCGGATCTTTTCGAGGCCCTGCGGAAAGCGGACGAGAACGTCGTCTGCTTCGCCCATTGCGGCGGCCGCTACGCCGACGTGAAGCTCGCGCACGACGGCGTCGTCGAGCGCTCGATGGAGATCCACTCCTCGTGGGGAACCTTCGAATGGCTGGTCCGGGACGCCCTGGAGATGGGCTACCGGGTCGGCATCGTCGGAAACTCCGACGGCCACAAGGGGCGTCCCGGCGCGAGCTATCCCGGCGCCGCGCATTTCGGCGCCATCGGCGGCCTGACCTGTCTGCTCAT
Source organism: Alphaproteobacteria bacterium (assembly GCA_965242505.1). GTDB lineage: Bacteria > Pseudomonadota > Alphaproteobacteria > UBA2966 > UBA2966 > UBA2966. Next base: position 3,377,122 of record OZ251449.1, on the reverse strand, counting down.
GCCCGAGCTCACGCGCGCGGCCGTGTTCGACTGCCTGCGCAAGCGCCGCCACTACGCGACCACGGGCGGGCGCCTCGTCCTGGACGTGTGGGCTGCGTTCGACGGGAAAGGAACCCTCTATCACGACGATCCCGCCCTCGGCCCGGCGGACGGGCGGGCGGCGACCGGGGCGGCGATGGGAGACATCGTCCATCTGCCGTCCGGCGGCGTGACGCTGGCCGTCGACGTACTCGCGTCGGCGCCGATCGAGCGCCTCGACATCTTCAACGGACTGGATCACGTCGAGACCGTCCGTCCCTACGGCGCCGGCGAGCTTGGCGACCGTATCCGGGTGGTCTGGGAGGGGGCGGAGTATCGGGGCCGTTTCCGGCAGGTCATCTGGGACGGAACGGCGAGGTTCGAGGGCGCCAGGATCGAACGGCATCGCCCGATCAACTTCTTCAACCGCGACAAGATCATCGACCGGATCGGCGACGACACGCTCCGATGGCGCGCCCTGACCACCGGAAACCTCGGCGGATTCGACGCCTGGATCGCGGGCGCCGACGGCGGCGCGTTGAGGCTCGACACGCCGCTGGTGAAGCTCGACCTCCCCTTGAACGACATCGGGTACGACGACCACGCGTCCGAAGCCGGGGGCCTTGACCGCCGCGTGCGGGTGTTCCGGTTGCCGGAGGACAATCCCCACCGCGCCATGCGCCTCGAACGGCGGATCGACCTCAAGGACGTCGGCGACAACCCGCTGTTCGCGCGTGTAACCCAGGAAGACGGGCATCTCGCGTGGTCGAGCCCGATCTACGTCTACCGCCGGCAAGGATAACGCGGACGGGAACGCGCGCGGGGTTCGTCGTCGAGAAGCCTCGCGCATGGAATAGCGACCGAATCGAATCGGGGCCGAAAGGCGAAGAGGGAGGGAACCCATGGCGCGTCTGATGGACAAGGTGGCGATCGTGACCGGCGGAGGGTCGGGTATCGGGACGGCGACGGTTCGCAAGTTCGTGGCGGAGGGGGCGGCCGTCGTGGCGACGGACATCGACGCGGACGCGTGTTCCGCGGTCGTCGCGGACATCGGCGCGAACGCCGTGTTCGTCCGTCACGACGTGACGGACGAGAACCAGTGGGAAACCGTCGTGAAGGAGACCGTCGAGCGCTTCGGCAGGGTCGACATCGTGGTCAACAACGCCGGCATCATCGGCACCGGCGCGCCGCAGAACCCGGAAGACCTGTCGCTGGACGAGATGCGCGCCATCGGCAGGGTCAACATCGACGGCGTCCTGCTGGGCTGCAAGCGCGCCATCATGGCGATGAAGGACCGGGGCGGCGCGATCGTCAACCTGTCCTCGATCGCCGGCATCTACGCGACTCCCGGGCTCGTCCCCTACGGGGCGAGCAAGGGCGCCGTTCGGCAGCTGACCAAGTCGGTGGCCGCCTACTGCGGACAGCGGGGTTATGGAATCCGTTGCAATTCGGTCCATCCGGGCCTCGTCGAAACGCCGATGGGCGAGACCGTTCTCGGGATGCTCTTCGACGATCCCGAACAGGGACGCGAGGAACGCCGCGGGCAAATTCCCGTGGGGCGCCTCGGGAAGCCCGAAGACATCGCCAACGCCGTGTGCTACCTGGCCTCCGACGAAGCGAGTTTCGTGAACGGCGTCGAGCTCGTCGTCGACGGCGGACAGCTCATCGTGTAGGGCGACCCGCCGGAACGTCCGGCGTCTCAGTGCTCCGGCGGGGTGTTGAATTCGGCGAAAAAGTCGTTCCCCTTGTCGTCGATGACGATGAAGGCCGGGAAGTCCCGGACTTCGATGCGCCAGATCGCCTCCATGCCGAGCTCCGGATACTCGAGGCACTCGACCTCGGTAATGCAGTCCTGCGCCAGGCGGGCCGCCGGGCCGCCGATGGAGCCGAGATAGAAACCGCCGTGGGCCTTGCAGGCCTCGGTCACCTGGCGCGACCGGTTTCCCTTGGCCAGCATCACCAGCGAGCCGCCGTGGGACTGTAACGGGTCGACGTAGGAATCCATGCGGCCCGCGGTGGTCGGACCGAACGATCCCGAGGCGTAACCCTCCGGCGTCTTGGCGGGGCCGGCATAGTAGACGCAGTGATCCTTCATGTAATCGGGCAGTCCGTCGCCGGCGTCGATGCGCTCCTTGAGCCTGGCGTGGGCGATGTCGCGGGCGACGATCATGGGCCCCGAAAGGGACAGCCGCGTCCGCACCGGATGAGCGCCGAGGGCGGCGCGGACGTCGTCCATGGGCCGGTCGAGGTCGATCTCGACGACGTCTCCGCCGAGCCGGTCTTCCCCGACGTCGGGCATGAACCGCGCGGGGTTCGTCTCGAGTTCCTCCAGAAACACGCCCGACGACGTGATCTTGCCAAGCGCCTGCCGGTCGGCGGCGCAGGACACGCCGATGCCCACCGGACAGGAGGCGCCGTGGCGAGGCAGGCGGACGACCCGCACGTCGTGGCAGAAGTACTTGCCGCCGAACTGCGCGCCGATGCCGAGTCTCCGCGTCATCTCGTGAACCCTGGCCTCGAGCTCCAGGTCGCGGAAGGCCTGGCCGTGCTCGTTACCGCTCGTCGGCAGGGTGTCGAGGTAACGGCAGCTCGCCAGCTTCACCATCTTCATGGTGAATTCCGCCGACGGGCCGCCGATGACGATGGCGAGGTGGTAGGGGGGGCAGGCCGCGGTCCCCAGCGTTCCCACCTTCTCCTCGAGGAAGCTCATCATGGAGTCGGGGTTGAGCAGGGCGCGCGTCTGCTGGAACAGGAACGACTTGTTCGCCGATCCGCCGCCCTTGGCGACGAACAGGAACCTGTAGGCGTCTCCCTTGTCCGCATAGAGCTCGATCTGGGCGGGCAGGTTGTTGCCCGTGTTGATCTCCTCGTACATCGACAGCGGCGCCATCTGGCTGTACCGGAGGTGGCTCCCCGTGAAGGTCCGCAGGACGCCGGCCGAGATCGCCGCCTCGTCGTCGCCGTCCACCCATACGGTCTCACCCTTCCTGCCCATGACGATGGCGGTGCCGGTGTCCTGGCACATGGGCAGGACGCGGCCTGCGGCGATGTTGGCGTTCTTGAGCAGCTCCCAGGCCACGTAGCGGTCGTTGTCCGAGGCTTCGGGGTCTTCCAGGATCCCGGCGAGCTGCCGCAGGTGTCCGGTCCTCAGAAGATGGGCGCTGTCCTCGAACGCCTGAGCCGTCAGCAGGGTCAGCGCCGCCGGATCGATCTTCAGGATGGAACGTCCACCCGCGTCGATCCGGCTTACGTGATCGGTCGTCAAACGACGATACGACGTGTCGTCGGCGCCGAGCGGCGTCATCTCGCGATGGGTGAAGTCGTTCATGGGATTTCCCCGGGCCGGATGCGAACGCGGACCGCCGACGATGGCAGAGCCGTCCGGACGGCGCGGACTTCGGGCCGTTCAGGCGGCGATGGCGGGAATCGCGCGAAGGGACCGGTCCCGAGCTACGGGAAGACGGCCGTTTCGGACAGCACCAGCGTGTCCGACTTGTTTTCGGTGGTATAGGCGTCGAAGTCCGCGCCGTCGGCCTTGACCCGCCCGAGAGGGTCCTGTTCCGGGTCGATGACGAACCCCATGCGTATCATCACCAGCGGCTCCTTGCCGACCGACTCGAAGCGATAGTAGACGCCGGCCGGCATGATGACGCCTTCGTATGGCCCGCACGACCGCCGCTCGTCCCTGGGCCCGATGAAATCCGCCCGCCCCTGAAGGATGACGAAGGTATGCTCGTCGTTGGGATGCGCGTGGATCGCGTTCTCGCCGCCCTCGGCATAGGTCTTGATGACGACCCACGAACGCCCGGTCGCGGCCAGGATGGTGTCGGTATTGCCCTTCTCCGGCAGGCGCGCCGTCAGCTTGAAGAACTGGGGCGCCCCGCTGTCGTCCTGCGCGGCGCGGAGCTTGACGCCGTAGTCCTCCATGTTCTCGGCGTAGGGGAGAAATTCCTGCTGACTCATCGGGTCGTTTTCCTTTGAAGAGAAGGGCCGGACGGACGAAACGATCCTCCCACGCATCCGCGCCGGGCGCAAGCGGCCATCGGACCTCGGCCGGGCTACGCGAGATCGACGGCGGCGCCGTCACGAGCCGCCGACTCGACGATCGCTTCAAGGACGGCGACGCCGTGGATCGCCTGATCGGTCGGCAGCGGGTAGGGATCGCCGCCGGCGACCGCGGCGGCGAACGCCTCGAGCTCCGACCGGCAGGTGTCGCGCTCTTCAAACTCGCGCGTCCGCGGCCGTCCGTCGATCGCGCGCACGGTCATCGATCCGTCTTCGTCGATGCGCGCCCAGCTCTCGGCGCCGAACGCCTGGAGGCGAAACAGGGGCGCGGTCGCCGTCAACGTGCCGAGCAGGCCCGTGGCCCCGGCGGCGAAGCGCAGCAGCACGGCGGTCGTGTCGTGCGATTCCACCGCCAGCGCCTGCCGGAGGCTGTAGGCCTGGACCCGGGCGATGGGACCGGCGAGGTGGATGAAGGCGTCGATGCAGTGAATGCCGAGCGACGTCATGCCGCCGGCCGGGCTTTCCGCGCTCTCGGAGCGCCAGATTTCCGGCGTCAGATCGAGGCCGTAAGGCGACGAGAACTGGCCTTCGAAGTGTAGCGCCTGGCCGAGCTCGCCGGACTCGATCATTTCCTTCAGCGCCGACATGGCCGGGAGGAAACGCCGGTCGTGACCGAGCGCCAGAACCACGCCCGCGGTCTCGCAGGCGGCGACGGCCCGCCGCGCGCTCTCGGCCGTGAGTGTGAACGGCTTCTCCACGAAGACGTGCTTCCCCGCCGCCGCGGCCCGTTCGATCTGCTCCGCGTGCCGCGTATGCGGCGTGGCGATCGCCACGGCGGCGACCGCCGGGTCCGCCAGCGCCGCCGCGTAGTCGTCATCGATCGCCATGCCGTGACGTTCGGCGAAGTCGCTCGCCCTGGCGGGCGTGCGGGTCACGGCGCGAGTGAACCGGATCAGATCCCCCTTGGGGCGTCCGGCGTCCTGCGCCGAATCGACCAGACGCCGACCCCAGCGCCCGAGGCCGACGATGGCGGTATTCAGCATCACGTGGCCTCCGGGGCGGTCTCGGCGGAGTCTCGGGCGACTTCGTCGATCCAGAGGTTGAGGCCGCCGTGATCCTCGGGCGCCCATTCGTAAGGCATGGTGTCGGCGAACGAGGGCCGCTCCATCAACCGGTCCCACCAGACGGACAGATTCGGCCGGGTTTCGCGCCAGCCGCAGGCGGCATACCGAAATTCGACGATGCCGATGGCGCAGGCGACGGAGATCTGCCCGAGATCGAGCCGGTCGGAGAAGCCGTCCATTTCGCGTTCCGCCTGGTCGAGCCCGCGCTCGACCGCCCGCCACTGGCGCCCGATCCAGCCGGGGGATTGCTGGGCGGCGCGGCGGCGGCGCTCGAACAGGTGGAGCGCCGTCGCATCCGTGACGCCAAGGCCGAGCGCATGCCGCCGCAGCACGATCCAGCGCTCCATTCCCGACGTCGGAATCATCTTCGGTCCGTCGTGCAGGCTGTCGAGATAATCGCAGATGACGAAGCTGTCGTAGAGGCTCGTCCCGTCCTCGAGCTCGAGCGCCGGCACCTTGCCCAGCGGGTTGACCTCGGCGATGTCGGTGTTCTCGGTCCACGGATGGGTGAGCACGCGCTCGACGCGGTCCTCCAGGCCGGTCTCGGCGATCATCACGACGACCTTGCGGATGTACGGGGACATGGGATTGTAGCGCAGCTTCAGTGTCATTCCGGTTCCCCCTTGCCGGCGCGTTCAGGCAATGCGCGGATCCCGACGTTACCAGCCGGCGGGACGATTTGACAGGTTCGGGCGCCCGCGACATCGTGATCCCGATGAGCTGGGAGCGCGAGGTCGCGGAACTCAACCGGCGCCGCGCGTGGGCGGAGGAGCTCGGCGGCCGCGAGAACGTCGAGCGCCTGCATGCCCAGGGGCGGCGGACGGTGCGCGAGCGCATCGCCCGCCTGACCGACCCCGGATCGTTCCACGAAGTAGGTAAGCTCGCCGGGAACCCCGTCTACGAGGACGGGGAGCTCAAGAAGGTCGTGCCGGCGCCTTACGTCATGGGACTGGCGCGGATCGACGGCCGCGAGGTCTGCGTCGGCGGCGAGGACTTCACGATCCGGGGCGGCGCGAGCTGGAGCGGCGCCCGGTCCAAGGGCGGGCAGAGCGGCTTCGTCGAAGACCTTGCCTACGAATACCGCCTCCCCCTGATCAACCTGCTGGACGGGGCCGGCGGATCGGTTACGTCGGCCAAGCGGCGGGGGTACACGGTGCTTCCGGGAGCGCACGGCTTCGAGCGCAACGTCGCGCTCCTGGACACGGCGCCGGTGATCGGCGCCGTTCTGGGCTCGGCCGCCGGCGGCCCCGCCGCGCGCGCCGTGCTCACCCACTTTTCGGTCATGGTCAAGGGCTCCAGCCATGTCTTCGTGGCCGGGCCGGCGATCACCGAACGCGGCCTCGGCGAGGACATCGACAAGGAAGGGCTCGGCGGGCACAGGGTGGCGGTCGACATCGCGGGCACGGTCGACAACGCCGTCGACACCGAGGACGAGAGTTTCGCGCAGATCCGCCGCTTCCTCGGTTACATGCCGCGGAACGTGTCCGAACTTCCGCCGGCGGTCGCCGCCGACGATCCTCCGGACCGGGCGGAGGACGAGCTCCTGTCGATCGTGCCGCGGGAGAGGCGGCGGCCCTACGACATGCGGCGGCTCGTCGAGCTGATCATCGACCGGGGCTCGGGCTTCGAGATCCAGCCGACCTTCGGCCGCGCCGTGTTCACGTTCCTCGCGCGCTTCTCGGGCCGGCCCGCAGGCGTCATCGCCCACAACCCCGCCTACTACGGAGGCGCCGTCGATCCCAGGTCCGCCCGCAAGCAGACCAGGTTCATCAGGCTCTGCGACACCTTCCATATCCCCATCGTCTTCTTCGTCGACACACCGGGTTTTCTGGTGGGCCGCAAGGCGGAAGAGGAAGGGATGATCCGGGACGGCGTGGAGAGCATGGCCGCGTTATTGAAGGCGCGGGTGCCGGTGCTCACGGTGATCGTGCGCAAATGCTACGGCATCGCGGGCACCGTGCCGTTCGACAAGAACGGCGTGGACTTCCAGGTCGCCTGGCCGTCCGCCGAATGGGGCTCGCTGCCCATCGAAGGGGGCGTCGCGGTGGCCTTCCGACGGGAGATCGCGGCCGCGGCCGACCCCAGGAAGCGGGAGGCCGAGCTCGAGGCGGAGTTCCGCGAGCTGGCCTCGCCGTTCCTCACGGCTCAGGCCTTCGCCGTCGAGGACGTCATCGACCCGCGCGCCACGCGTCCGCTGCTGTGCCGGTTTCTGGACGCGGCGCAAGCGCGTCTCAGGGCCGACTTCGGTCACGGAGCGATGCCGGCGACCTCGTAGCAGCGTTCCATCAACCGCAACGACTCGAGGTTGTCCAGCCGGTCGGTCCAGAACGGCTCGCCCGTGCGCACTCCGTCCGCGAAGTTCCGCACCGCGTTGGTGAAGCAGGTCTGGAAGTTCGCCGCGAGGTCGTGCTTCACCGGCGGCGCGTCGTCGCCGACGAGAAACAGTCTGTCGCGGTCGAAGACCATGGCGCCCTTGGCGCCGATCAGTTCCAGTCTGTCGCTCGGCCTTGCGGGGTACCCAGGCGCAGACATGCTGCCGTCGACCACGGCCGTCACGCCGCCCTCTCCCCGCATGACGATGATCGCCACGTCCTCGCCGACGAGGTCCTTGTTGACCCGGTCCATCGTCACGGACACCACCTCGAACTCGCCAAGCAGGGAGCGCAGGACGTCGAGTTGATGGATCAACAGCTCGAACACGATGAGGCGCTCGAACGTCGCCAGATAGGGTTGGCGGATCAGATCCGGCGGCGTCGACCCGTCGGTGGATGGCGCGAGTCCGGGGCTGCGGACGGTCATCCGCGCATGGGTGACCCGTCCGATACGGCCCTCGCGCAGCCACTCTCCCATCTGAAGATAGTGAGGCCGCCAACGATAGTTCTCGTGGACCATGAAGCGGATACGGTCGCCGACGTCCGCGATCAGGGATTCGGCCTCCGCTACGGTCGGCGTCACGGGTTTCTGGGAGCAGGCGTGAACCCCGTAATCGGCCGCGAGGCGGACCAGGTCGGCGTGGGTATCGACCGGCGTCGCGATGTCCACGGCCGCAGGCCGCGCATCTTCCAGCATTCGGGCGAAATCCGCATACACGGCCGGGATGCCGAATTCCTTCGCGCGGCGCTCGGCCTTCCCGGCGACCGGGTCGCAGATGGCGACGACGTCCGCCCCCTCCACCGCCGACCAGCCATTGAGATGGAACTGGCTCATCAGGCCCGCCCCGGCGAAGGCCACTCGAAGGTTGGCGCCGTCGATCATGGTGGTTCTCGTCGCAGGCGCGGCGCGCTGTCGTCCGCCAGCGCACCATAGAAAAGGGCGACCGCCACCGACAAGGATCGAGTCCGCCACGGGGGACGGAGGCGCGTCCCCGCGGGAGTAGGAGCGACGCAGCCATTGACGTATGATGTCAAGGAACTCGGGAGGTATCGTTCGACGTGCCCAAGTCGGGAGACTGGCGCACCGCTTGGGAGAACGTTCGGGCGATCACGGGCGGTCCTCTTGTGGCATTGGCGCTGTTCGCCGCCGTGACGGTCGCCGCCCCGCCCAAGGCGGCGGCGCAGAACGCGGACATCTGCTCGCGGAACGCGCAGCTCGCGAGCGTGATACGGCGCTCGATGAATCTCAACCCTTGGGTGTGCTCCGTTCCCGTCAGGGACCTCATGCGTCTCTCGACTCTGAGAGTGGTGGGGGTCGCGTCGATCAAGAGCGGCGACTTCGACGATTTGAGCGGCACGGACACCCTCACCCTCGCGGAAAGCTACCAATTGAGGACCTTGCCGGACAGCCCGTTCGACGAGATGACGTCGCTGGAGCGGTTGTTCCTGTACGACACGAGGCTGACCTCCCTGCCGACGGGCATGTTCGACAACCTGACCCGCTTGCGCCTCGTTCAGCTGTTCAAATCAGGGGGGCCGTTCACGCTCGAGGTCAAGGCCGAGCTGCACGGCGGCGGAGCGCGGGCGCGTATCGACGAGGCGGCGCCGCTGACCGTCTCCGTTCCCTGGACGGCGAGTGGCGGCGGCTCCGGCACCGCCACCATCGCCGCGGGTTCACGGACCAGCGCCGTGTTCGGCGCGTCCGCTGCCCTGGGCGAGACGATCACCTTGAGCAACCCGACCTTCCCCGGCGTCAGCGAGAGCACGTCGGACAGAAAAGACAATTTCCGTAGCTTCGAGCTCGGGCTGTCTTCGACCGCAACGTCGGTGACGGTGCGGCCGACGGTGGCGCTGGCGCTGTCGCCCGCGTCGATTTCCGAGAACGGCGGGGTGTCGACGGTGACGGCGACGCTCTCCCGCGCGTCGAGCGAGGCGGTGACGCTCACGGTCGCCGCTGCGGCCGGCGCCGGCGCGGTGGCGGCGGACTTCGGCCTCTCCGCGGCCACGACCTTGACCATAACGGCCGGCGACACCGCCAGCACCGGCGCGGTGACGGTGACGGCCAACGACAACACGGCCAGCTCGCCGGCGAAGTCGGTGACGGTCTCCGCCGCGGCGACGGGCGGCAACGGCGTGGCGGCGCCGTCCGACGTGACGCTGACCATCACCGACGACGAGCGGCCGACGGTGGCGCTGGCGCTGTCCGCGTCGTCGATCTCGGAGAACGGCGGGGTGGCGACGGTGACGGCGACTCTGGACAAGGCGGCGAGCGAGGGGGCCACGGTGACGGTATCGGCTTCGCCCGGTTCGGGGACGGACTTCACCCAGACGGGGACGGAGCTGACCATCGCGGCGGGGGCGACGGCCAGCGCCGGCGTGGTGACCATCACGGCGTCGGACGACGACGCCGACGCGCCGGACAAGGAGGTGACGGTCTCCGCCACCGTGGATGGCGGCGACGGGGCGTCGGACCCGGACGACGTGACGCTGACGTTGACGGACGACGAGGCGGCGCCGGGGGTGACGCTTACCCTGTCGTCGTCGTCGATTGCGGAGACCGGCGGCGAGACGACGGTATCGGCGGCGCTCTCCCATCCCTCCAGCGCGGACACCACGGTGACGGTGACGGCGGCGACGGGGTTCTACACGGTGGGTTCGGACGCGGTGATCGTCATTGCGGCCGGCGACACCGTGAACGCCGCCGACACGGCGACGGTGGAGGCGGTGGACGACGACGTCCATCAGGGCGCCGGCGGGCGTTCGACGACGGTGATGGCGACGGCGGCCAACGACCAGGGCGCGGGCAACGTGAGCGGGGCGGCGCTGACGCTGACCGACGACGAGACGTTGCCGACGGTGACGCTGGCGCTGTCGTCGTCGTCGATTTCGGAGACGGGCGGTGAGACGACGGTGACGGCGACGCTGTCGGGCAAGTCGAGCGAGGCGGTGACGGTGACGGTGGGGGCGGCGGCCGGGACGGGGGCCGCGGCGGCGGACTTCGACCTTTCCGCGGCGAATACGCTGACCATTGCGGCGGGGAGCACGGCCAGCGCCGGTACGGTGACCGTTACGGCCAACGGCAACGACGTGGACTCGCCGGACAAGTCGGTGACGGTCTCCGGCGCGGTGGATGGCGGTAACGGCGTGGCGGCGCCGTCGTCCGTGACCCTGACGCTCGCCGACGACGAGACGCTGCCGACGGTGGCCCTGGCGCTGTCGCCGTCGTCGATCTCGGAGACCGGCGGGGTGTCGTCGGTGACGGCGACGCTGTCGGGCAAATCCAGCGAGGCGGTGACGGTGACTGTGGCGGCGGCGGCCGGGACGGGGGCCGCGGCGGCGGACTTCGACCTCTCCGCGGCCACTACCCTGACGATTGCGGCGGGGAGCACGGCCAGCGCCGGCGACGTGACGATCACGGCGAACGGCAACGACGTCCATTCGGGGAACAAGTCGGTGACGGTCTCCGGCGTCGCGGCGGGCGGCAACAACGTGCTGGCGCCGTCGAACGTCACCCTGACGCTGACCGACGACGAGACGTTGCCGACGGTGACGCTGGCGCTGTCGGCGAGTTCGATCTCGGAGACGGGCGGGGTTGCGACGGTGACCGCGGCGCTTTCGGGCAAGTCGAGCGAGGCGGTGACGGTGACCGTGGGGGCGGCGGCCGGGACGGGGGCCGCGGCGGCCGACTTCGACCTTTCCGCGGCGAATACGCTGACCATTGCGGCGGGGAGCACGGCCAGCGCGGGCGCGGTGACCGTTACGGCCAACGGCAACGACGTGGACTCGCCCGACAAGTCGGTGACGGTCTCCGGTACGGCGACGGGCGGCAACGGCGTGGCGGCGCCGTCCGATCTGACCCTGACGCTTGACGACGACGAGACCTTGCCGACGGTGGCCCTGGCGTTGTCGTCGTCGTCGATCTCGGAGACGGGCGGGGTTGCGACGGTGACGGCGACGCTGTCGGGCGCCTCGAGCGAGGCGGTGACGGTGACTGTGGCGGCGGCGGCCGGGACCGGCGCGGTGGCGGCGGACTTCGACCTTTCCGCCGCCAAGACGCTCACCATCGCGGCCGGCGGCACGACCAGCGCCGGCGCGGTGACCGTTACGGCGAACGGCAACAACGTGCACTCGCCGGACAAGTCGGTGACGGTCTCCGGTACGGTAACGGGCGGCAACAACGTGCTGGCGCCGTCGAACGTCACTCTGACCCTCGCCGACGACGACGCGGCGGCGCTGTCGCTGCTGCTGTCGGACCCGATCTCGGGCCAGTCGGACACCATCAAGGAGCTGGCCACGGCGCCGGGCTCCGAGCGCATGACCACGGTGACGGCGCGCCTCAGCGTCCCGGCCAGCGCGGCGGTGACGATTACGGTCTCGGCGACGAAGGGGACCAACGCGGCGGCGGACGACTTCACGCTTTCCACGGCCAATACCCTGACCATCGCGGCCAACGCCACCGCCAGCACGGGCGTGGTGACGATCACGGCGGTGGACGACCGCATCGACTCCATCGTGGACGACACCGTCGCCGGCAAGAAGGTGGTGGTGGCGGGCGCCCCGAGCAGCGCGCTGACCCTGGCGGCCCCGGCGGACGTGGAGCTGCTGATCTGGGAGGACGACCGCGCCGCGCTGGTGACCGCCCCGGCCTTCCCGCGTTGCCGCCGGGCGCCGTGCCCGGTGTGGCTCAGCGTGGACGAGGGCGCGAGCGAGACCTTCACGGTGAAGCTCAACAGCGAGCCGACCACGAACGTCGTGGTGGCGGTGAAGAGCAGCGACTCGGCCGAAGGCCAGGTGTCTTCGGGCAGCGGCGCGGCGGCGGCCTCGACCCGGCTGACCTTCACCGCGGCCAACTGGGAGACGGCGCAGACGGTGACGCTGCACGGCGTGGTCGACGACGCGGTGGACGGCGACGGCGACTACACCCTCCGCCTGTTCCCGGACAGCCCGGACACGCCGACCGACGCCTATCACGTCATCGGCGGGGCGAGCGTGCGGCCGCAGACCGTGCGGACGACCGACGTGGACACGGCGGGGCTGGCGGTCTCCGAGAGTACGCTGACGGTGACGGAGGGCGGGGCGGAGCAGACCTTCACGGTGAAGCTCACGAGCAAACCGGCGGCGGCGGCGGCGGTGACGGTGACGGCGACCAGCGCCGACGGCGACGAGGTGCGGGTGGCCAGGAACGTCGGCGACGCCGACGCGCGCGCCTTCGCGGCCTCGAAGGAGCTGGTGTTCACCGCCGACGACTGGAGCGACGCCCGGACGCTGCGGGTGGCGGCGGTGGACGACGACCGGGACGATCCGGCGAGCCTGTCGGTGGCGATCACCCTGGACGCGGCCAGCGGCGGCGACAGCCATTACGACGGCCTGGACGACGAGACCGTGGACGTCACCAAGACCGACGACGACCCCACGCCGACGGTGACGCTGGCGCTGTCGTCCTCGGCGGTCTCGGAGACGGGCGGGGCGGCGACGGTGACGGCGACGCTGTCGGGCAAGTCCGACGAGGCGGTGACGGTGACGGTGGGCGCGGCGGCCGGGACGGGGGCGGTAGCGGCCGACTTCACGCTCTCCACGGCCAAGACCCTGACCATTGCGGCGGGGAACACGACCAGCGTCGGCGTGGTGACGGTCACGGCCAACGGCAACGACGTGGACTCGCCGAACAAGTCGGTGACGGTCTCGGGCGCGGTGGCGGGCGGCCACGGCCTGCTGTCGAACCCGTCGGACGTGACCCTGACGCTCACCGACGACGAGACGCTGCCGACGGTGGCGCTGGCCCTGTCATCCTCGTCGGTTTCGGAGACGGGTGGAGTGGTGACGGTGACGGCGACGCTGTCGGGCGCCTCGAGCGAGGCGGTGACGGTGACGGTGGGGGCTGCCGCCGGTGCGGGGGCGGTGGCGGCGGACTTCGGCCTTTCCGCCGCAAAGACGCTCACCATCGCGGCCGGCGGCACGACCAGCGCCGGTGCGGTGACCGTTACGGCCAACGGCAACGACGTCCATTCGGGGAACAAGTCGGTGACGGTCTCCGCCGCCGCGGTGGGCGGCAACGGCGTGGCGGCGCCGTCGAACGTGACCCTGACGCTCGCCGACGATGAGGCCTTGCCGACGGTGGCGCTGGCCCTGTCGTCCTCGTCGATCTCGGAGACCGGCGGGGTGTCGTCGGTGACGGCGACGCTGTCGGGCAAGTCGAGCGCAGCGGTGACGGTGACGGTGGGGGCGGCGGCCGGGACGGGGGCGGTGGCGGCCGACTTCGACCTCTCCGCGGCGAAGACGCTCACCATCGCGGCCGGCGGCACGACCAGTTCCGGCGCAGTGACCGTTACGGCGAACGGCGACGACGTCCATTCGGGGGACAAGTCGGTGACGGTCTCCGGCGTCGCGGCGGGCGGCAACAACGTGGCGGCGCCGTCGAACGTCACCCTGACGCTCACCGACGACGAGACCTTGCCGACCGTGACCCTGGCGTTGTCGTCGACCTCGATCCCGGAGACCGGCGGCGTGACGACGGTGACGGCGACGCTGTCGGGCAAGTCGAGCGCGGCGGTGACGGTGACGGTGGGGGCGGCGGCCGGGACGGGGGCGGTGGCGGCCGACTTCACGCTCTCCGCGGCCAAGACCCTGACGATTGCGGCCGGCGTCACCACCAGCGCCGGCGTGGTGACGGTGACGGCCAACGGCAACACGGTGGACTCGCCGGACAAGTCGGTGACGGTCTCGGGAACGGTGGCGGGCGGCAACGGCGTGGCGGCGCCGTCGGACCTGACGCTGACGCTCACCGACGACGACGCGCTGCCCACGGCGACGCTGCTGCTGTCGGCCGCCGCCATCGACGAGAGCGGCGCGTCGAACGCGGCCACGGTGACGGCGCGCCTGGACCGCGGCTCCAGCGATCCGGTGACGGTGACGGTCTCGCTGTCGCCGGTGTCCTCGACCGGGGCGGTGGCGGGCGACTACACGCTGTCTTCGACCGCCACCCTGACCATCGCCGCCGGCGCCACCGCCAGCGCCGGCCTGGTGACGGTGACGGCGGTGGACAACGACGTCGATGCGCCGAACAGGGAGGCGACGGTCTCCGGCTCTGCGGACGGCGGGCGCGGGGTGGCGGACCCGGCCGGCAAGACCCTGACCATCCGCGACGACGACGGCGCGCCGGGGGTGACGCTGTCGCTGAGCCTGACGTCGATTTTCGAGAACAGCCAGTCGTCGGCGGTGCGGGCGACGCTGTCGCACCCCTCCAGCGCGGCGACCACGGTGACGGTGACGCCGGTGGCCGGGGCCTTCACGGCGCCGTCGGGGGCGGGGCGGCGGATCGTGTTCACGGCCGGCAACACCACCAGCTCGCATTCGGTGCCGATCACCTCGGTGGACAACGACGTGGACGAGCCGGACCGGATGGCGACGGTGACGGCGACGGTGGCCAACGACCAGGGCGCCGGCAGCGTCACCACTGCGACGTTGACGATCAGGGACAACGAGACGACGCCGACGGTGACGCTGTCGGTGAACCCGGCGTCGATCTCCGAGAGCGGCGCCGCGGCGACGGTGAGCGCGACGCTGTCGGGCAAGTCGAGCCAGCCGACCACGGTGACGGTGACGGCGCAGGCCAACGTCTTCACGGCGCCGGCGGGGGCGGCGGGGCGGATCGTGATCGCCGCGGGGCAGACGGCGAACGCCTCGGACACGGTGGTCGTCACCGCGGTGGACAACGACGTGGACGCGGCGGACAACGCGGTGACGGTGGCGGCGACGGCGGGCAACGGCCATGGCGTGGGCGCCGTGGCCGGCGCGTCGTTGACCTTCACCGACGACGACACGGCGGGGTTCGCGGTCTCGCCCGCGACGTCGACCTCGTCGCGGCTGCGGACGACGGAGGCGGGCGGGACGGCGACCTTCACGGTGGCGCTGGAGAGCGAGCCGACCGGGAACGTGGAACTGGACCTGGCCAGCTCCGATGCGACGGAAGGGGCGGCGTCGCCTTCGTCGCTGACCTTCACCTCGACCAACTGGAACACGGCGCAGACGGTGACGCTGACCGGCCAGGACGATCCCGCCGCCGACGGCAACCAGGACTACCAGGTCACGCTGACGGTGGATCAGGCGAACACGGCCGACGCCGTCTACGACGCGCTCTCCGCGGTCACGGTCTACGCGGTCAACGCCGACGACGAGTTCGGGCTGGGCGTGGGGACGGTGACCGGCCAGGCGACGGAGGCGGGCGGCCAGGCGACCTTCCCGGTGAAGCTGCTGACGCAGCCCGCGCAACCGGTGACGGTGGCCGTCTCCAGCCGGGACTCCGGCGAGGGCCGGGTATCGCCCTCCACCCTGACCTTCGGGACGGCGAACTGGAGCGTGAACCGGACGGTGACGGTGACCGGCCTGAACGACGCCATCGACGACGGAACGGTGACCTGGAACGTGCGGCTGGACCCGGCCAGCGGCGACGCCAACTACAACGCCTTGACGAACGTGGACGTGTCGGTGACCACCACCGACGACGACGGCCCGCCGGCGGTGACGCTGGCGCTGTCGCCTTCGAGCATCGACGAGAGCGGGACGGCCAACACGGCCGCGGTGCGGGCGACGCTGTCGCATCCGTCCAGCGCGGCGACGACGGTGACGGTGACGGCGGTCTCGGGCTTCTACACGGTGGGTTCCGACGCGACCGTCGTGATTGCCGCCGGGAACACGGCGGCGGCCTCCGACACGGCGGCCATCGCGGCGGTGGACAACGACGTCGACGCGCCCGACCGGACGGAGACGGTGACGGCGACGGTGGCGAACGACCGGGCCGCCGCCGATTCCACGACCATGGCCGTGACCGGCGCGGCGCTGACGATCAGGGACGACGACGCGGCGCCGAACGCCACGCTGTCGCTGAACCCGGCGACCGTCGCCGAGAACGGCGGGACGTCGGCGGTGTCGGCGATGCTGTCGCGGGCGTCGAGCGCGGCGACGACGGTGACGGTGACGGCGGTCTCGGGCTTCTACACGGTGGGTTCGGACGCGACCATCGTGATTGCCGCCGGGGACACCACGGCGGCCTCGGACACGGCGGCGATCGCGGCGGTGGACAACGACGTGGACGAGCCGAACCGGACGGCGACGGTGACCGCGGCGCTGGGCAACGGCCAGGGCGCCGGGAGCGTGACCGGGGCCACGTTGACGTTGACCGACGACGAGGCGCTGCCGACGGCGACGCTGGTGCTGTCTTCGGCGTCGATCTCGGAGGCCGGCGGGGTGGCGACGGTGACGGCGCGGCTGTCGGGCAGGTCGAGCGCGGCGGTGACGCTGACGGTGGCGTCGGCGGCGGGAACGGGCGCGGTCTCGGGGGATTTCTCGCAGACGGGAACGACGCTCACCATCGCGGCCGGGCAGACCGCCAGCGCCGGGCGGGTGACGGTGACGGCCAACGACAACATGGCGGCTGAGGGCAGCAAGCAGGTGACGGTCTCGGCGACGGCCGCCGGTGGCAACGGGGTAGCGAACCCGACGGCGGTGACGCTGACGCTGACCGACGACGACACGCCGCAGGCGACGCTGGCGCTGTCGTCGTCTTCGATCGGGGAGAACGGCGGCAGGACCACGGTGACGGCGACGCTGGACCGGACGTCCGCCGTGGCGGTGACGGTGACGATCTCGGCATCGCCCGGCTCGGGGACGGACTTCACGTTGAGTTCGGCCAACACGTTGACCTTCGCGGCCAACGCCACGACGAGTTCGGGCGTGGTGACGATCACCGCGGCGAACGACGACACCGACGCGCCGGACAAGCAGGTGACGGTCTCCGGTACGTCCTCCGACAGCCTGAACCTGACGAACGACCCGCCCTCGGTGACGCTGACGATCGCCGACGACGACGCGGCGCCGGGGGTGACGCTCTCCCTGTCGGACGCCTCGATTGCCGAGAACGGCGGGACGTCGGTGGTGTCGGCGGCGCTGTCGCACCCCTCCAGCGCGGCGACGACGGTGACGGTGACGGCGGTCTCGGGCTTCTACACGGTGGGTTCGGACGCGACCGTCGTGATTGCCGCCGGGGACACCACGGCGGCCTCGGACACGGCGGCGATCGCGGCGGTGAACAACGACGTGGACGAGCCCGACCGGACGACGACGGTGACCGCGGCGGCGGCCAACGGCCAGGGCGCGGGGAGCGTGACCGGCGTGACCCTGACCCTGGAGGACGACGACACCGCGCCGACGCCGATCATGTCGATATCGCCCTCGTCGTCGCCGATTTCCGAGAACGGCGGGACGGCGACGGTGAGCCTGACCCTCTCGCACCCGTCCAGCGCGGCGACCACGTTGACGGTGGCGGCGTCCGCGGGGGTCTACACGGTGGCTTCGGGGGCGGGGGCCTCCATCGTCATCGCCGCCGGCGAGACGGCGAACGCCTCGGACACGGTGGTGATTACCGCGGTGGACAACGACGTGGACGCGGACACCCGGACGGCATCGCTGCGCGCCACGCTGGTGAACGATCAGGGCCTGTCGCTCACGAGTCTGAGCGTGGGGATCGAATTCTCCGACGACGACACCGCGGGGATCGTGACGTCGCCGCAGACGTCGGCGACGTCGCGGGTGCGGACGTCGGAGGACGGCAGCCAGGCCGCGGTCGGGGTGACGCTGGCCACCCAACCGACCGGGAACGTGGCGCTCACCGTGGCGAGCACGGACACGGCCCAGGGAACGGCGTCGCCCTCGTCGCTGACGTTCACGGCCTCGAACTGGAACACCGCCCAGACGGTGACCCTGACCGGCGTGGACGACAGCCCCGGGGCGCCCGACGGCAGCCAGAACTACACGGTCACGCTGACGGTGGACACGGCCAACACCGCGGACAACGTCTACGACGCGCTTTCCGCCGCCGTCATCCACGCCCGCAACCTCGACGACGAGGCGGGCGTGGAGGTGTCGCCGACGTCGGGGCTGGCGACGACGGAGGGCGGCGGGACGGCGACCTTCACGGTGCGGCTGCTCAGCGAGCCGGAAGGGGTCGTGACCGTGCCGCTGGCCAGTTCGGACCCGGGCGAGGGCGCGGCGTCGCCATCGCCGCTGACGTTCACGGCCTCGAACTGGAACATGCCGCAGACGGTGACGGTGACCGGCGTGGACGACGCCGCGGACGACGGCGACGAGTCCTACGACATCGAGACGGGCGATCCGTCGAGCGCGGACGCCGCCGCCTACGACGGGCTGGAGGCCGGCGACGTCGACGACGTGAACGTGGTGAACAGGGACGACGACGGCCCGCCCACCGTGACGCTGGCGGTCTCGCCGACCTCGATCTCCGAGAACGAAGCCGCGGCGACGGTGACGGCGCGGCTGTCGCACCCGTCGAGCGCGGCGACGACGGTCACGGTGACGGAGGTTTCGGGGTCGTTCACGGTTCCTTCGGGCGCCGCGGGCGCCATCGTGATCGCGGCCGGCGACACGACGGCGGCCGGCGACACGGCGACGATCACGGCCAGGAACAACGACGTGGACGCGGCGGACAGGACGGTGACGGTGACGGCGACGGTGGAGAACGACCGCGCCCGCGCCGATTCCACGACCATGACCGTGACCGGGGCGGCCCTGACCATCGTGGACGACGACGACAAGGGGTTCGCGTTCGACCCGCCGGAGACGGAGACGGTGATGGTGACGGCGCCGCCGGCGGGCGTGAGCGCCGACTACACGGTGGCGCCGACCAGCGAGCCCACCGGGGACGTGACGGTCGAGATCACGATCGCTCCGGACGACGCCGACCTGACGATCTCGCCCGCCCTCCTGACGTTCACGGCGGCCAACTGGAAGACGCCCCGGACGGTGACGGTGACGGCGGCGGCGGACGACGACGACCTCGCCGACGCGGCGACGCTGACGCACGCGGCGTCGGGCGGCGGCTACGACGGGGTGTCGCGCGCCCTGTCCGTGGCGGTGGCCGAGGCCGGCGACGACAGGATCGCGGCGGGCGGCGAGGCGGGGACGACGACCTACAACGTGAACGGCCGGCTGGTGACGGTGACGGTGGAGAGGCGCGCCGAGGACGTGGAGATCACGCTGCCGCAGGACCTCGACCGCGCGGTGGCGGTGACCGTCGCGCCGTTGCCCGCCGACCGGGTGGCGGAGGCGGCGGGTCCGGGGTTCTCCCTCGGGCGGGACGCGGCCTCGCGGGTGGCGGTGGACGTCACCGTCGCCCCCGCGCCGCCGGGCGGCGTGCGGCTGTGCCTGCCGGTGACGGTCGGCCTGCGGGAGGCGGCCGGGGACCGGGACCTGGTGCTGTTGCGCCGCGGGGCGCCGGTTCCGCGTTCGCGCGAGGTGGAGGCGGACGGCCTGGTGGTCCAGGTCTGCGCCGACGGCGTCGCGATGTTCTCGCCGTTCGCGGTGGGCTACGCGGACACGCGGCCGGCGTTCCCGGGGTTTCCGAAGGCGTTCGTCTGGACCGTGGACGAACCCATCGAGCCGGTGACGCTGCCGCCGGCGGAGGGCGGCGACGGGGAGTTGATCTACGCCTTGCTGCCGGAGGAGTTGCCGCACGGCATCGCGCGGGACGGTCCCGGCGACCGCCGTCTGTCGGGGACGCCGACGGAGGTGCTCGAGCAGCGGACCTACACCTGGACGGCGACGGACATGGACGGCCCGAGCCAGCAGGCGACGGTGACATTCACCATCGAGGTGCGGCCGGCGCTGGAGAAGGCGCGGGCGCGTCTCGCCGCGGTCAACGAGTCGATCCTGCCGGAACTCTCGCGCGCGCAGTGGGGGAGCGTGGCGGACGCGGTGGCGGGCCGTCTGGAGTCGCCGGGTTCGGGCGGCGGGCTGGCGGACGCGGCGGCGGCGGCGCTGAAGGCGCAGGAGGGGTCGCAGGCCGACGACGAGGGGCTGTCGTGGCGCGATCTGGTGACGGGCCGGACGTTCGCGGTCGGGCTGGGCGCGGGCGGCGGACGCGGCGGCGGTGAAGGCGCGGGCGGCGGTCCGGGTTCCGGCGGCGGCGGTTCCGGGGGCGCGGTGATGTGGGGGTCGGGAGACCGGCGGTCGCTGGCGCTGGACGACGAGGGCCTGGACTGGTCGGGCGACCTGTTCTCGGCCCACGTCGGCATCGACGCGCCGCTGGGCGCGCGCCTGCGGGGCGGCGTCGGCGCGTCGTGGTTCGAGAGCGAGATCGAGTACACGGACCGGAGCGGGGAGGCGGCGATCACGGGCGTCCACGAGAGCCGCATGACGTCGGTGCATCCCTATCTGGGGTGGACGGGCCCGGACGGCGCGCGCCTGTGGGGGATGCTGGGCTACGGCGAGGGCGAGATCGAGATCACGGACGCGGAGGTCGTGGACCGGTTCGGGGTCCAGAGGGGCGCCAGCGCGTTCATGGGCGCGGCGGCGGGCGGTTCGGTCCCGGTGCTGTCCGCAGGCGGCCTGACGCTGGCGCTGAAGGGATCGGGGGAGGCGACGCGGTACACGGTGGACGACAACGGCTCCGCGCTCGCGGCGGTGTCGGTGGACACGCAGCGCCTGCGGCTGGCGGCGGAGGGGAGCCGGGCGTATGCGCTGCCGGGCGGCGGGGCGCTCACGCCGTCGGTGGAGTTCGGGGTGCGCTGGGACGGGGGCGACGGGGCGACGGGCGCGGGCGTGGAGTTGGGCGGCGGCCTCGAATGGACGCTGCCGTCGCGGGGCCTGGCGGTGGAGGCGCGGGGGCGGACGCTGGCGGCGCACGCGGGCGCCATGGAGGAATGGGGCGCGTCGGGCGCGGCGCGCCTGTCGCCGGGTCCGGGCGGTCGCGGGCTGTCGTTCGAGGTGTCGCCGTCCTGGGGCGTCGCCGGCAGCGGTCTTTCGCGCCTGTGGAACGAAGGCGCCGCCGGGCGCGGATCGTCTTCCCCCGACGGCGACGCGGGCGCGGCGCGCCTGGAGGCGGAACTGGGATACGGGATCGGGTTCTGGGACGGGGCCGGGGTGGCGACGCCCCACGCCGGGTTCGGCTACGAGGAAAACGGCGACCGACGCTACCGCCTGGGAACGCGCTTCGGGTTGGGGCCGCGCTTCGCCGTGGGTCTCGAAGCCGAACGCAAGGAGGGCGCAACCCACCCCGAACACGGCGTCGAGATCGACCTCCGGGTGGCGTGGTAGCCTTCCGGAGGCGGTGACGGCGCCTCCACGTCTCCACGCCTTGCGGACCGTCTCGCCTGGCGCTATAAGTTCGCCCTTCGCGGGGAGTAGCTCAGCCTGGCAGAGCACCACGTTCGGGACGTGGGGGCCGGAGGTTCAAATCCTCTCTCCCCGACCAGCCGTCCACGCCGACCGATCCCGTCGTTGCGGGGCCGCGGTCCGCCCCCTCCCGACCTCCCCCATACGTTCTCTCTCCCCCTGGCAGGGGGAGGGTCGGGGTGGGGGTCGCCGGTGGCGGCGGGGCGTCCGGACCCCCCTCCCGACCTCCCCCCTGTCAGGGGGGAGGAGCGTGGGTGGGCAGGGGGGAGGAGTGTGGAGGGTCGGGGGGAGGGTCGGGGTTTCGGAACATGGCGGCGATTCCCGACTACCGGACCATCGCATCGGCCCTGCTCGATGCCGGACTGACCCCGCGCGGCGGTTTCCTCGTCGAGGCGGCCGACGACGTGCCGGCGATGGCCGACGGCGCGCGCGCGGTGACGCTGATTCTCGCGGGAAACGTCGGAGGCGGCCTGTGGCGGGCCTTTTCCGGCGACCACCCCGCCGGGAGCGCCGACAACGAACCCCACCCGACGCTGCTCGACGACTGGTCCCGGAAGGCTCTGGTCCACGTCGCCGACGCCCTGGGCGGGCCGGCGCTGTGCAGGCCCCTGTTTCCCTTCGAGGGGCCGCCCTTTCTGCCCTTCGTCCGCTGGGCGCGACGGGCGGAACCGGTGTTCCCTTCGCCCGTCGGGCCGTTGATCCATCCGGTGTACGGCCTCTGGCACGCCTACCGCGGCGCGCTGGCCTTCCCGCGGGTGGTCGGGCTGCCGCCGCGCCCGGACTGGAAGAACCCGTGCGAGACCTGTGAGGGAAGGCCGTGCCTCTCGGGCTGCCCGGTCGGCGCCCACGACGGAAACGCCTTCGACCTCGCGCGGTGCGTCGGCCACGTCGATTCCGGCGACGGAGCGGACTGCATGGCCGGGGGCTGCCTCGCGCGCCGGGCCTGTCCCGTCGGGCGCGCCTGGCGGTACGCGCCCCGCCACGCCCGGTTTCACATGGTCGCGTTCCGCCGGGCCAACCGGACGGGGCGGGACGCGGAGCCGGATCAGGACGCGCCCATGCCGGTCTCGCCGCCGTCGACGTAGACGCAGGTCCCGGTCATGAACGAGGCCTCGTCGGACGCGAGGAAGAGAATGACGTTGGCGATCTCCACGGGCTCTCCGGGGCGCCGCAGCATGGTGCCGCCGCCGAAGTTCCGCCGGTACTCCTCGTGGGTCCTGCCCATGCTTTCGGCGCGCGCCTGGTGGAAGTCGGTGAAGACGGGGCCGGGACCGACCGCCATGACCCGCACGCCGTCGGCGGCGTGATCCCGGGCCATGCTGCGGTTGAGGCCGAGGATGGCCGCCTTGGTCGTGTCGTACTGCACGCACCGGGAACCGGCGCGCAACGAACGGACGGAGGCGATGTTCACCACCACGCCGCCGCCCGTTCCCTTCATGGCCGCGATCCCCGCCCTGGCGCAGTAGATGTAGCTTTTCAGGTTCACCCCGAGCACGTTGTCCCAGCTTTCCGCCGAGGCCTCGGTGACGTCCTCGTAGTTGCGGACGGCGGCGTTGTTCACCAGGACGTCCAGCCGCCCGAACCGCGACACGGCGCCGTCGATGAAACGCGCGCAGTCGCTCTCCTTCGACACGTCGGCGGCCATGAAGAACGCGCCGTCGGCGCCGAGCTCCCTTTCCAGGGCCGTTCCCTTTTCCGCGTTCAGGTCGCAGAAGGCGACGCGGCCTCCTTCCTCGACGAAGCGCCGCGCCGTCGCGCCGCCGATGCCCCCCGCCGCGCCGGTGATGGCGACCGTCCTTCCGTCCATGCGTCCCATGGCGTCCTCCCTTTCTTCGGGAAGTTCGGGCGGCCGTCCGGGCGGCCCGCGGCCGGGCCCGGCCTTCCCGGTCAACCCTCGTTGCTCAGCACGAAGAATACGGATCGCGTCGGCGACGTGAACTCCCGCCGGCGAACGCGCAGTCCGGCTCCGGCCAGTTTCGCCTCGAACGCGCCGAGGCTCCGGCCGCGGTATCCCACCTCCCACTTGTGGCCATATGGGTCGGCCTCCGCGTCGAACTCGAACTCCTTCAGGAACTTCAGCGACTTGACGCTGAACGTCCGGCGCGCCGCGTGGCGGTTGACGGAGGCGCGGAGGTCGGCCTGGAAGCCCTGGTAGGGAACCGAAACGACGAGCCACGGCGCGCCGCTGTCCCTGAACTTCGCCAGGACGCCGTCGACGTCTTCCCAATGGAGATGCTCGAGCGTCTCGCAGCAGACGATGCAGTCGAAGCCGGACAGCGTCTCGGGCTCGACGTCCGCCAGTTCGGCCCGCAGGTGCCGGATATGGGACTGGGCGTACTGGGGCGGCAGACGGTCGAGGGTCGTCACCGAGAAACCGGCGTTGTGCAACATCGCGGAAACCAGGCCCAGATGGGGACCCACCTCGAGCACGCGATGCACGCCGGCGAGGTCCTTCAGCAGATGGACCTGGAACCACTGGTGCGTGATTCGCTTCTCGGTGTAGTAGCGGAACCATTCGGCCCGACGGGCGGAGGGGTCGTTCGAGTAGTCCATGCGCCGATCCTCGTCCGCGGCTGCGGCTGGATGGAAGGACGCCGCGCGCGATTCATGATACGACGGCGCCGTCACGATACGCGACCGCCCGGCACGATCCATGGCCACCGAGATCCCCTACGTCCGCGACATGACCTTCGAGTACGGGAAGGCCGACCGGGTCTCCCCCGGGATCCGCCGCGTCGTCGCCGGGAACCCGAGCGCGTTCACGTTCCACGGCACGGGGACCTACATCGTCGGCCATGGCGACGTCGCCGTGATCGATCCGGGACCCCTGCTCGACTCGCACGTCGACGCCCTCGAACGAGCCCTGGGGCCGGAGCGCGTGACCCATATCGTGATCACCCACACCCATCGCGACCACTCCCCGGCGGCCCGGCCGCTGAAGGAAGCGACCGGAGCGCCGACGTACGGGTTCGGTCCCCATGGCTCCGGTCGCGCGGACGGGGGCGGGGAAGTCGAGGAAGGCGCCGACCGGGACTTCGTTCCCGACGTCCGCGTGCGCGACGGCGACCGTATCGAAGGGAACGGCTGGACGCTGGAAGCCGCGCATACGCCCGGCCATACCTCGAACCACCTGTGCTACGCGTTCCTCGAAGAGAACGCCCTGTTCTCGGGCGATCACGTCATGGGTTGGTCCACGACCGTCGTCTCGCCCCCCGACGGCGACATGCGGGCCTACATGCGGAGCCTCGAGCGTTTGCGGACGCGCGGCGAAGAGACGTTCTGGCCGACGCACGGCCCGCCCATTCGCGAACCGCAGGGCTTCGTCGGAGCGCTGCTCGCGCACCGCCGCGGGCGCGAGGACCAGATCCTGGCCTGCCTGGCCCGCGGCGCATCGACGATCCCGGAGATGGTCGAGGCCATGTACGCCGACGTCGACCGCCGTCTGCGCGCGGCGGCGGCGCGCTCCGTCCTCTCCCACCTGATCCACATGGTGGACACCGGCCGCGTCCGCTGCGACGGCCCGCCCGGTCCGGACACGGTCTATCGGCGCGCGTGAACGGGGGGCCGGGGCGGCCTATTCCGCGGCGCCTGCGGCCGGGGGCGCGTGGTCCCGATAGGCCTCCCGAAGCTCGGACTTCAACAGCTTCCCCGTCGCCGTATGAGGCAGTTCGGGAACGAAGACGACGTCGTCGGGCAGCCACCACTTCGCCACCTTGTCGCCGAGATACGCGAGCATCGAGTCGCGGTCGAGGCCGCCGCCCTCGGCCCTGACGATCAACAGGAGCGGCCGTTCTCCCCATTTGGGGTGAGGGACCGCGATGACGCAGGCCTCGACGACCTCGGGGTGGCCCACCGCAACGTTCTCCAGGTCGATCGAGCTGATCCATTCGCCGCCGGACTTGATCACGTCCTTGGAACGGTCGACGATCTGCATGAACCCGTCCGCATCCAGCGTCGCGACGTCGCCGGTCCTGAACCAGCCGTCGACGAAGCTCTCGCCGCCCTCGCCCTTGTAGTAGCCGTCGCAGACCGTGCCGCCCCGGACCATGAGGTCGCCGAACGCCTCGCCGTCGCGGGGCAGTTCGTCGCCGTCGTCGTCGACGATCTTCATATCCACGCCGAAGATGCCGCGGCCCTGCTTGGCCTGGATGTCGTAACGCCGCTCGGCCGGAAGCTCCGCCATGCCCGGCTTGAAGTTCCCGGTCGTTCCGATCGGGCTCATCTCGGTCATCCCCCAGGCGTGGACGACGCGGGTGTCGTGGTCTTCCTCGTACTCCCGCGTCAGCGCGCGCGGCATCGCCGACCCGCCGGAGACGAGGCGTTCCAGGGTCGTCGGCGTGTTCCGCGATTCGCGAAGGTATCGGGCCAGTTCCAGCCAGACCGTCGGCACGCCCGCCGTGAACGTCACCTTTTCCGATTCCATCAGCTCGTGGACGCTCTCCCCGTCGAGCCGGCGTCCCGGCAGCACGAGCTTGGATCCCGCCGCCGGGGCGCCGTAGACGAGTCCCCATGCGTTCGCATGGAACATGGGCACGACCGGCATGACGACGTCGACCGAGCGCAGGCCCAGGGTGTCGCTCATGCAGACGGTCATGGCGTGCAGCACGGTCGAGCGGTGGGTGTAGAGCACGCCCTTCGGGTTTCCCGTCGTCCCCGAGGTGTAGCAGAGCGACGAGGCCGTCCACTCGTCGAGCTCCGGCCATTCGTAGGCCGCGCTTTCGGCCCCGATCAGCGTTTCGTAGCACATCGCGTTGGGCAGCGAGGTGTCCGGCATGTGCGCTTCGTCGGTGAGGATGACGTACCCCTCGACGCTCGAAAGCGAATCGGCCAGACCCTCGGCCAGCTCCACGAACGTGAGATCGAGGAACAGGTACGAATCCCCGGCATGGTTGGCGATGTAGGATATCTGCTCGGGGAACAGGCGCGGGTTGATCGTGTGGCAGACGGCGCCGATGCCCGAGACGCCGTAGTAGG
This sequence comes from Alphaproteobacteria bacterium, assembly GCA_965242505.1. Lineage (GTDB taxonomy): Bacteria > Pseudomonadota > Alphaproteobacteria > UBA2966 > UBA2966 > UBA2966. The sequence continues at coordinate 3,350,445 of OZ251449.1, read as the reverse complement.
CCTCGAAGTGCCGCCGGGTGTTCCAGGCCAGCGTGCCGATCCGGTCTCCTTCCCGGACGCCGAGGCGGAGCAACGCGTTGGCGAGCTTCCTGGCGTGGTCTCTGGCCTCGCGATAGGTGTATCGATGGACGGGCCCTTCGATCGTGCGGGTCACGATCTCGCGCTCGCCGTGGTAGTCCGCCGCGAAATCCATGACGGTGGAGATCAGCAGCGGCCGGTCCATCATCAATCCGCGCAACGCGACCTCCCTTTCCGCCCGCCCCGCCGGCCGGGCCGCATTATCTCATATCTCCCCCGCCGCGACCCCCACCCCGACCCTCCCCCTGCCAGGGAGAGGGAGAAACAAAAGGGACGGGAGGGGGGTCCGGAGCGCCCCGCCCCGTCGGCTAGACGTGCTGCCCTCCGTTCACGTGGATCTCCGCGCCGTTGACGTAGGCCGCGGGCTCGGAACAGAGAAAATAGACGAGGGACGCCACCTCCTCCGGCCGCCCCAGGCGGCCCATGGGAATCTCCTCGGCCAGGGCCAGATACTCGGGGCCGATCATGGCCGTCTCGATCTCCCCGGGGGAGATCGCGTTGACGCGCATCCCGTGGGGTCCGAAATCCGCCGCCATCTCGCGCGTGAGCGCGGCGAGCGCCGCCTTCGACGTGGAGTACGCGGCCCCCGCGAAGGGATGGACGCGTCCGCCGGCGATCGACGTCACGTTGATGATGCAGCCATGCCCCGCCTTGAGCTCCTCCACCAGACCGCGGGCCAGCATGACCGGCGCGTAGAAGTTCACGTTGAACACGGTCTGCCAGAGATCGATCCCCGTGTTCAGCGTGTCCATCCGCTTGCCGTCGCCGCTCTTCGGCGAGACGGCCGCGTTGTTCACCAGCGCGTTCAGCGGCGCGCCGCCGAGCCGCGACTTCATGTCCGCGATGGCGCCGTCCAGATTGCGGATGTCGGCCAGATCGATGACCACGTGGTCCTCCGGCCCCGCCTGCCACGGACAGTCCTCCGGGAAGGCGTGGCGCGAGCAGGTGATCACCCGCCAGCCGGCGGCGCTGAACCGCTTGACCGTCGCGTGGCCGATGCCTCGGCTGGCGCCGGTGAGGATCAGTGTCCGTCGGTCGTTGGCCATGGGGAGAAGGCTCGGTCGTCCGGCCGGCGCCCAATGCCGCCGGGCGGCGTCAATGCGCCATGAGGACGGGGACGGCGCTGCGGGTCAGGACGTCGCGCGTGACGCCGCCGAACACCAGGCGCCGCAACCGGCTTCGCGTGTAGGCCCCCATGACCAGCATGTCGGCGCCCGCCGCGCTCGTGGCGGCGAGCAGGCTTTCGCTGTCGGAGCCCTTGCGTTCGAGTTCGCGGCCCTCGGCCTTGACGCCGCGCCAGGCGAGATAGTTGACCACCTCCTCCGTTCCCGGTCCGCTGTGGTTCTCGGCGTCGACCTCGAGCACGCAGACCTTTTCCGCCGTTTCCAGGAACGGCATGGCGTAGTTGATCGCCTTGCCCGCCTCCGGGCTCCCGTTCCAGTAGATGGCGATCGAGGCGCCGAACTCCACGGGATCGCTTGGCGGCAGGATCAGGACGGGACGCCCGGTGTCCAGCAGGGCCGCCTCGAGCGTCACGGAGAAGGTGACCTCCTCGCTGCCGCCCTCGGGCCGTCGGGCGAAGATCAGGTCGGCCAGCCGGCCGCGCGACGCCACGACGTCCTCCTCGCGTCCCGTGGCGACCGTGAAATGCGCGGTTCCGGGGCCCGAATCCGGTCGATCGCCGATGGTCACGCCATTCCTCCGGCAGGCGTCCTCGAACACCTTGCGCGCTTCCTGCCGGCGTTCGTCGGACTCGCGTTCGGCGACGGTCATGACGTCCCCGATCATGGCGCTGGTCATCCCCTCGCCCACGTAGGCCACGGAATCGCGCGGGTCCATCGCGACGTGGAGAGCCTCGAGGTGGGCGCCCCATTCGCGCGACAACCTGATCACCGCGTCCATCCACTGGCCGCGACCGGGCAGGCCGCTGAGCGGCACGAGTATGGTCTTGATGGCCACCTCACCCTCCCTCGGTTCCCTTCCCGGGCGAATCTAGCACGGCGCGGATACGCGGCCAATCGAGAGAGCCATTATCACTCCTCCTCCCTGACAGGGGGGAGGTCGGGAGGGGGGTCCGCCGCCCCGCAACGCCGCTCGCGCCCTCCTCCCCCGCCGCGACCCCCACCCCGACCCTCCCCCTGCCAGGGGGAGGGAGAAACAAAAGGGACGGGAGAGAGCCATTATCACTCCTCCCCCCTGACAGGGGGGAGGTCGGGAGGGGGGTCCGGAAGGGGGACGCGCCTCGGTCACGGATAGAGCCTCGTCGACCGCCAGTTCTCGCCCACCCGGTCGAACCGCTGACGATCGTGCAGCCGGAACGGGCGCTGGCTCCAGAACTCGATGAGGATCGGCTTCAACCGATACCCCGACCAGAAACCCGGCCTCGGGACGTCGCCGACGGCGTATCTGGCGGCGTATTTCGCGATTTCGCGTTCGAGCTCGAAGCGGCGGCCCATCGGCCGCGACTGGCGCGACGCCCAGGCGCCGATCTTGCTTTCGCGGTCCCGCGTGGCGAAGTAGGCGTCGGCCTCGCCGTCGTCGAGCGCCTCGACCGCGCCTTCCAGGCGGACCTGCCGCGTCAGGCTCTTCCAGTGGAAGCACATCGCCGCCCAAGGGTTGGCCGCCAGTTCCTCGCCCTTGCGGCTTTCGAGGTTGGTGTAGAACACGAACCCGTCGGCGTCGTACTCCTTGAGAAGCACCATGCGGAGCGAGGGCCGCCCGTCGGGCGTGGCGGTGGCCAGCGACGCGGCGTTGGGAAGCGAAGGTTCGCTGCCCTCGGCGTCCTTCATCCATCGGGCGAACCTTTCCAGCGGGTCCCGGAGATCGGACGACGTCACTCCGGGCCCCCCGGTCGCGGCCATCCACACTCCCCCCCGCAACGCCGCGACCCCCACCCCGACCCTCCCCCTGCAAGGGAGAGGGAGAAGAGGGGAGACGGGAGACGGGAGGGAGCCGTCGACGCTGACGCCCCTCCCCCCTGGCCATCCACACTCCTCTCCCCTGACCACTCATACTCCTCCCCCTGCCCATTATCACTCCTCCCCCCTGGCCACTCATACTCCTCCCCCCTGACAGGGGGGAGGTCGGGAGGGGGGTCCGGACGCCACGCCGCCATCGGCGACCCCCACCCCGACCCTCCCCCTGCAAGGGAGAGGGAGAGGAAGAGGGGGAGGGAAAACGTATGGGGGGCGGGAGAACGAGGGGGGTGGACCGCCGCCCCGCAACGCCGCGCAATCATCGATCCTCCATCGGTATGAGAAATGCGGACTGGCGAGCGCCGCGGCGAACTCCTATAATCGACGTTCGCGCGCCGTTTTCCAAGGACGCGCGCAGGGACCGCAGGTCCATCGAGCGGAACGGGAGGTATGCGAGACCATGAAGACGTTCGGACTTTTGCTCGTCGGCGCCGTGGCGTTGCCGTTGGCGTCGTGCATGGAGTCGGCCGGTCCCAAGCAGCAGATCGGGACCCTGCTGGGCGCGGTCGGCGGAGCCGTCGCCGGCGCGCAGATCGGCGACGGGAAAGGCAGGGTCGCGGCGGCGGCGGCGGGCACCCTGCTCGGCGCGTTCGTCGGCAGCAAGGTCGGCAAATGGCTGGACGACGTGGACATGGCCCTCCTCCAGCAGACGCAGCAGGCGGCGCTCGAGACCGCGCCGTCCGGAACGCCGAGCGCCTGGAAGAACCCGGATTCCGGAAACTCCGGCGAGGTCACGCCGCAACGCACGTACCAGGACGCGAGCGGCGCCTATTGCCGCGAGTTCCAGCAGACGATAACGGTCGGCGGCAACACCGAGTCGGCGTACGGCACGGCCTGTCGCCAGCCCGACGGGACGTGGAAGATCGCCAGCGGCTGAGCGGCGCATCCGCGCGGACGACCATACGGGATGCCGCCGCCTTCCGGAGACTTCCGTTTCGAGAGGAGCGTATGAGCGGTTCCGCGCTGTTGCTGGCCGGAAAGCGGGGCTTGATCATGGGCGTGGCGAACGAGCGATCGATCGCCTGGGGCATCGCGCGCGCCCTGTCGAGACATGGAGCGGAGCTCGCCTTCACCTATCAGGGCGGCACCATGGCGAAACGCGTCAAACCCCTGGCGGCTTCTCTCGGGGCCTCGATCGTCGAGGACTGCGACGTCACCGACGCGGCCAGCGTCGACGCGGCGTTCGACGCGGTCGGGAAGGCGTGGGGCGCGCTCGACTTTCTGGTGCACGCGATCGCGTTCTCCGACCGGAAGGAGCTGAGCGGGCGCTACATCGACACCAGTCCCGAAAACTTCAGCATGACGATGAACGTCAGTTGCTACTCGTTCACGGCCGTCTGCCGGCGGGCCGAAGCCCTGATGGGCAACGGCGGCAGCATCCTGACCATGACCTACTACGGCGCGGAGAAGGTGACGCCTCACTACAACGTGATGGGCGTCGCCAAGGCCGCCCTCGAAGCGAGCGTCCGCTATCTCGCCGTCGACCTCGGCGGCAAGAACATCCGGGTGAACGCGGTCTCCGCGGGGCCGATCAGGACGCTGGCGGCGTCGGGCATCGGAGACTTCCGATACATCCTGAACTGGAACGAGCTGAATTCCCCGCTGAAGCGCAACACGACGACGGACGAGGTCGGCGGCGCCGCCGTCTATCTTCTGAGCGATCTCGGCCGCGGCGTGACGGGCGAGGTCCACCACGTCGACAGCGGATATCACGTCGTCGGCATGAAGGCCGTGGACGCGCCCGACATCTCCGTCGTCCAGGGGACCGGGAACGGCCGGGACCGATAGCGACACGGCGACGGCAGGCGTTCGCCCGCCCGCGCGCCGGGCGCCGCCGGAAACGCGCCGCTCCCCGAAACATCCCGATCCCATGTCCCACAACACCTTCGGCCATCTGTTCCGCGTCACCACCTGGGGCGAGAGTCACGGAACGGCCATCGGCTGCGTGGTCGATGGGGTTCCGCCCCGGATTCCGCTGGCCGAGTCGGACGTTCAGCGCTGGCTGGACCGGCGCCGTCCCGGCCGGAGTCGCTACGTGAGTCAGCGCCGGGAACCCGACGCGGTCCGGATCGTGTCCGGCGTGTTCGAGGGCCGGACGACCGGAACGCCGATCAACCTGGCGATCGAGAACGTCGATGCGCGCTCCAGGGACTACGACGACATCAAGGATGCGTACCGGCCGGGACACGCGGACTTCGCCTACCAGCGGAAGTACGGGATCCGGGACTGGCGCGGCGGCGGCCGCGCGTCCGCGCGCGAGACGGCCTCCCGCGTCGCCGCCGGCGCGGTCGCGCGCAAGGTGCTCGGGGACGGAGTCGTCGTGCGCGGCGCCCTGGTGCAGATGGGGCCGCATCCGATCGACCGCGGCCTCTGGGACTGGGAAGCCGTCGAGGACAATCCCTTCTGGTGCCCGGACCCCGTCGCCGCGGCCGAATGGGCCGGGTTTCTCGAGTCCGTGCGCAAGCGGGGATCGTCCATCGGCGCCGTCGTCGAAGTCGTCGCGAGCGGAGCGCCGCCCGGACTGGGCGCCCCTCTCTACGGCAAGCTGGATGCCGATCTGGCGTCCGCCATGATGAGCATCAACGCCGTCAAGGGCGTGGAGATCGGCGCCGGTTTCGGCGCCGCCGCGCTCAGCGGGGAAGAGAACGCCGACGAGATGCGGATGCGCGGGCGCGAACCGGTCTTCCTGTCCAACAACGCCGGCGGCGTACTCGGCGGCGTCTCGACCGGTCAGGACGTGGTGGCGCGGTTCGCCGTCAAACCGACGTCGAGCATCTCGATTCCCCGTCGCTCCGTCGATTCCCGGGGACGGAACGTCGACGTCGCGACCAGGGGCCGCCACGACCCCTGCGTCGGCATCCGCGCCGTTCCGGTCGGCGAAGCCATGATGGCGTGCGTCCTCGCCGATCACCTGCTCCGGCACCGGGCGCAGTGCGGGGACGCCTCCTGAACCTCCCCTCTGTCCTCTTCTTCTCCCTCTCCCTGGCAGGGGGAGGGTCGGGGTGGGGGTCGCGGCGGCGGCGCGTTCCGGACCCCCCTCCTTCATCCGGACCCCCCTCCCGACCTCCCCCCTGTCAGGGGGGAGGAGTATGAATGGCTCCCCTCCATCCCCTTACGTTCTCCCTCTCCCTGGCAGGGGGAGGGTCGGGGTGGGGGTTGCGGCGGCGGCGGCGCGTTCCGGACCCCCCTCCTTCATCCGGACCCCCCTCCCGACCTCCCCCCTGTCAGGGGGGAGGAGTGTGAATGGCTCCCCTCCATCCCCTTACGTTCTCCCTCTCCCTGGCAGGGGGAGGGTCGGGGTGGGGGTCGCGGCGGCGGGGCGCGTTCCGGACCCCCTCCTTCATCCGGACCCCCCTCCCGACCTCCCCCCTGTCAGGGGGGAGGGGCGTGAATGGCTCCCCTCCATTCCCTTACGTTCTCCCTCTCCCTGGCAGGGGGAGGGTCGGGGTGGGGGTCGCGGCGGCGGCGCGTTCCGGACCCCCTCCTTCATCCGGACCCCCCTCCCGACCTCCCCCCTGTCAGGGGGGAGGAGTGTGAATGGCTCCCCTCCATCCCCTTACGTTCTCCCTCTCCCTGGCAGGGGGAGGGTCGGGGTGGGGGTTGCGGCGGCGGCGGCGCGTTCCGGACCCCCTCCTTCATCCGGACCCCCCTCCCGACCTCCCCCCTGTCAGGGGGGAGGAGTGTAGGTGGTCAGGGGGGAGGGAGAAGAAGGGGAAGGAGGAGGAGCGTGACCGGATGAGGCCTGCGAAAAGAATAGGGTAGTGGGTCGGTTTGAAATTAGGGTTGCCCATCCGGTCCCTTACCCGTTATTGACTCGCCCCTTGGCCCTTGTCCGGCGGTGCGGGGGTGGTATGCCGCAATGCGCCGCGCGGGGCGGCCGGAGGGGGAGATGCCGAAGACGAAGACGACCCGGATGGACGTAGACGGCGGCGGGCGCCTTGCCGCCCTGGGCGCCTCCCTGCTCGCGGCGGCGGCGCTGCTGCTGGCGCCGGGGGCGGCGTGGGGGTGCGCGAATAGCGGAACCGTATCGTCCAGCCAAGATTTCAGCTGCACCAACGCGGCGTACCCCACCTCGATCCGCCGCGTGGTGGATAGCAACGCCAGCCTCACCATCCGCGTCCCGGGTGGCACCGGCACAGGCGGGACGGCGACCGTGATCACGGGGGAAGCCCACTGGCCGGGCATCGACATAGACGCCAGCGACAACTCCCAGACCGGCAACTATGCCATCTATGCCGGCGCCTCGGGCGCCATCAACATCGTGGACGACACCGGCAGCGGCAACGCCAGCCGCGGCATCCGGATACTTCAGGACGGCAGCGGCACGGCCACAGTGGACGTCGGGAGCCAGGTGACCATGGGAACCTCGTCCTCCCGGATGCGCCAGCACGGCATCTATGTCCGAAGCAGCGGCAGCGGCGGCGCCGTCACGGTCACGAACGCCGGCATGGTCTACGCCAGCTATGAGGGCCTGGACATCAAGCATGACGGCCCCGGAACCACGACCGTCACGCACAGCGGCGCCGTCAACGCGTTGAACCATGGCGTCTGGGTGCGGGCGGACGGCGCGGGCCCCTTGATCGTCACCAGCAGCGGCGCCGTCACGGTGACGAACGCGAATCAGCAGGGCATCCGGATGGAAGCCGGCAACAATGGCGCCGCCATGACCCTCACGGCGACCGGCGGCGCGATCACGACGCCGGGGCAGGGCATCTACATGGAGAGCCGGGGCGCGGGCGCCGTCACGATCCAGGGCACGGCCGCGAGCGCCCCGACCCAGACCGGCCCCACCATCACGTCGTCGGCGAGTCACGGCATCCACGTCCGCAAGACGGGAACCTCGGCCACGGCGGGCAACATCTCCATCACCACCACCGGCGGCTCGATCACGCCCGCCGGGACGGGGAGATTTCACGGCATCTACGTCCAGGACCACGCCGCCTATACCGGCGCCGTCGCCATCGACAACGCCGCCGACATCACGGCGGGCGATCATGCCATCCGTGTCGAGAGGCTGGGCGCCGGCGACATTTCCATCACCCACAGCGGCGGCCTCGCGCTGTCCAGGACGCGGAGCGGCATTTTCGTGCGCGGCGGCGATAATCTGGCTGGCGACATCGACATCGACGTGACGGGTGGGACGGTGCAGGCCGGTCCCGACTCGGGCTCGCCCGCCATCCGCCTCACCGGGCGCGGCGATGGCGACGTCGGCGTGACCATCGCCGCCGGCGCCACGGCCATCTCCTACAGCAACGCCGGCGTCTTTGCCATACTGAGTTCTGCGGCGGCGGACGACAGCCAGGTGGAGATCGACCAGGGCGGTGGGATTCTGGGCCGTTCGGGGGTCGCTGTCGCGATCCTCAAGCACGCCACCGCCCAGACGGTGGCGCCGCGGGCGGAGACGGCCCAGCCCCTGATCGACGTCGCCTGGACGGGCACGTTCGCGGCCGGGACCACGGCCCAGACCGCCCCGGAGGGCGACGACCTCTACACTGCGCCGAGCGAGGCCGTGGCGTTCATCTACGCCCGGGATGCGGAGGCCGGCAAGGCCAGCGGCGGCGCCTGGGACGGGCCGGCGGGCATCGAGGCCCAGGTCATGTCCTGGTCCGCTTTGGCGGTGGAGGTGGCGGAGGGCGACGACCCGGGCGCGTTCGCGAACGCCGCGGCGCAGCAGGCGGCCGTGCCGACGGGCGCCACCGCCAGCGACAACGCCTACGTCAAGCAGTTCCGGGCGGTGCTGGAGAGCGAGGATTTCGAGGTTGCGCCGTCGATCCTCACCGCCATCGGCACCACCGCCACCACGAGCGCGGCCGACCTGACCGACGCCCAGATCGTGACCTATCTGCGCGTGGACAACGCCGCGCGCAGAACCCTGCTGCGCAACGTGCTGGCGCAGAACCTCTCGGACAAGGAGAAGGCGGTGCTGGCGGCGCTGTCCACCGGCGACGGCGACGGGCTGACCGCCGCGCTGGACGATACGGAGGCGGGGTTCTCCAGCGCCTACAAGACGGCGGTGCGGGCGCTGCTGAACCGCTACAACGTCGGCAACGTCAACGTCGCCATGACCGGCGGCTCCATCGTTTCGCGCGGCGACGGCATCCGCGCCTACTACGCGACGCCCAACGCCAACAACGGCGCCATCAGCGTCAGCGTCGCCGCGGGCGCGAGCGTGACCGGCGCCAGGGCCGGCGTCTGGGTCGCCAATGCGGGCGGCGACGTCACGGTCTCCAACAGCGGGACCGTCACGGGGGGAACCTACGGCATCTACGCTGCCAACGCGGATGCCATCGAGGTCACCGTGGCCGCGGACGCGAGCGTGACCGGCGGCAAGGACGGCGTCCATGTCGCCAACGCCGGCGAGGGCCTGATGCTGGCCAAGAAGTACACCTACGGCTTCAGCATGGACGATGGCGCTACCGCCGACGACCTCGTGGCGGTGACGCACGGCGAGGGCGCGGACAGGGTTGCCCTGCTCGACCAGCTCGTGACCGTTGCGGGTACGGTGACCGGGGGGACGGGCGCAGCGGTGCATCTGAACGGCGGCGGCGCCGTCATCGTCGAGCAGGGGGGCAAGGCGCACGCGGGCGCCTCGGGCGTGGCCATTCTGGTGAACGACCCGGGCCCGGCGCTCGCGCACATCGACGGCGAGGTGAAAGGCGCCGCGGGCGGCGCCGCGGCGGTGCATCTGACCGGCGGCGGCAGCGTCATCGTCGGCCTGAACGGGAAGGTGGAGGCCAACGGCGCCACCCGCGCCATCCAGGGCGGAGGCGATGCGGCGACCCGGGTGACGGTGACCCTGGTCACCGACGGCATGGTCGTGCACCGGGAGGACGCCGAAGAGGCGCACGCGCCGCGGATGGTGGGCGCCTATGACCCTTCGAGCGTCACGAACGTCCGTTTCCGCGAGGATCGGAACGGCGTACCCACCGGTTATTCCACGTCGCTGACGGTCACCGCCAGCGGCATGTTGGATGCCAGCAGGCTTCTCTCGCGGCTGTGCCCCGGTGGTCAGCCCCGCGGCGCTGACGGTGAGTGTCCAGGGACGGGCGAGCCGGGAACGGGCGATCCGAGCGATCCGGGAACGGGTGATCCGGGAACGGGGGGGGGGGGCGGTCCGGCCGATCCTGGAACGGGCGGTCCGGGCGATCCCGGAACGGACGATCCGGGCGGTCCCGGAACGGACCCAGGAACGGGTCCGGGAGCTCCGGGGACGGGCGGTCCGGGAACGGGCGATCCGAGCGATCCGGGGACGGGTCCGGGAGCTCCGGGAACGGACGGTCGTCCGGGAGCTCCGACGCCGACGTTCTCCTGCGCGAGGGCGGGAGATGATCGCTGCCGCCTGTACGAGGCGCTGCCTTCGATGCTGCTGGCGATGAACGGCTTGCCGTCCTGGGCGGAGCGGGCGTCGGCGGCGCGCGACGGCAACGGCGCCTGGGCGCGCGTGGAGGCGGCGCGGGGCGAATGGCGGGCGAGGACGGCGACGACGACCGGGGAGCTCGCCTACGACCACAACCGGGGCGCGGGGCAGGCGGGCGTCGACTTCATCGCCGGCGAGAGCGTCCGGGGAAGCGTGTCGGCGCACGCGGTCGGGGGCTCCGCGGAGATGTCCGGCGTGGGCGAGGTCGACCTGAAGGGCTGGGGGGCGGGGGTTTCCGCCACTTGGCTCGACGGGGGCCTCTACGTCGACGCGCAGGCGGCGGTGACGCTGTACGACGTCGACGTGAAGTCGCACGCGCACGGCAGGATGTCGAAGGAGAGCGTCCACGGTGCGGGGTATGCGCTGGGCGTGGATGTGGGCGCCCGGGTGCCGGTGGGAGAGGCGTTCGTGACGCCGCGCGCGGGCCTGGCGTGGTCGCGGGTCGACCTGGCGGACTTCACGGACATGGAGACGGCCGGCGACGCCGAGATGCGGGCGCGGGTGTCGGCGGCGGATGCGGACAGCGTGAAGGGCCGGGTGGGGGTGGCGCTGGAAGCGGCGGCGGGTCCGGGCCGCTTGTTCGGCTCGTTCGACGTGGAGGGGGAGATTTCGGACGAGACGGAGGTGTCGGTCGGCGGGGAGACGCTGAAGGCGCAGGCCCGGCCGACGGCGGCGCATCTGGGCCTCGGCGGGGTGTTCGACGTGGGCGAGAACGTCCGGCTGAAGGCGACGGCGGGCTACCGGACGAGCGGCGGCGGCATGAGCGGATACGACGGCGCGCTGGAGTTGCAGGTGCGGTTCTAGGCTGCAACCCCCCTCCCGCGCGACCCCCACCCTCCGTCGCCCTTCTTCTCCCTCCCCCTGCCCATTCACACTCCTCCCCCTGACAGGGGGGAGGTCGGGAGGGGGGTCACGCCGGGGGGAAGGAACATGAACCGACCGCCAGACGAAGAACCCGCCGAAGTGGAGTTCCGGAACCGTCAGGTGACGGAAGCGCGCCGGAATACACCCGACCCGACGCCGTTTTGAGGCCACCGCGCCTCCGGCCGGAACGGAGCCGACATGTCGATACTGATCAACCGCGTCGCCCTTCAGAACTACAGGAGCATCGGCCAGTGCGAGATCGACCTGTCGGAACTGAACGTCCTGGTCGGCCCCAACGGCGCCGGGAAGAGCAATTTCATCGATGCCCTGCGACTGGTTTCGGAAAGCCTGCGGGAAACTCTCGAGTACGCGATCCGGCAACGCGGCGGCATCGGCGAGGTCAGACGGCGCTCCGGCGGCCGTCCCCGGCACTTCGTCGTCAGCCTCCGGCTCCGCCTCGGGGAGGGCGCGAACGCCTCCTTCGCATTCCAGATCGGAGCTCTGGAGGGAACCTTTCGCGTTCAGCGCGAGGAGGCGCGTATCTCGGGCGGCGGCCTCGAAGAAGCCTGGTACGAGGTCCGGGACGGCGAGCTGGGGAAGGCAAGCGCGCAACTCCAGTCGCCGCCGGCAGTATCGGCGGACCGCCTGTATCTGAGCACCGCGTCGGGACTGCCGGCGTTCCGCCCCCTGTTCGACGCACTCTCCAGTATGGGGTTCTACAACATAAACCCGGCCGAGATCAGGGAACCCCAGCCGCACGACCGGGGAACGATCCTCTCGCACTCCGGCCGCAACCTCTCCGCGGTCGTGAAGCGTCTGAAGGACGAAAGCCCCGAGTCCATGGCGCGGGTCGAGGAGTATCTTCAGAAAATCGTTCCCGGCATCGACGGCGTCGACCATCGTCAACTGGGGCCGAGGGAGACGCTGGTGTTCCGGCAGAACGCACCGGGGCGGAAACACCCGTGGCGATTCTACGCCGCCGCGATGTCCGACGGCGCCCTGCGCTCCCTCGGCGTACTGGCCGCGCTGTTTCAGTTCACGGACGACGGTCGCGGTCCCGTCCCCCTCGTCGCGGTCGAGGAACCGGAAAGCACCGTCCATCCGGCCGCCGCCGCGATCATCATGGACGCCATCCTCGAAACGTCGAAACGAGAGCAGGTCGTCGCGACCACGCACAGCCCGGATTTGCTCGACCACGACGAGCTCGACAGCAGCAACCTCATCGCCGTTACGAAGACAGCGGGAGAGACCCTGCTGGCGCCGGTCGATGACGCCTCCGTCTCCGTCATCAAAGACGAACTCAACACGCCCGGAGAGCTCTTGAGGCAGAACCAGCTTCAGCCGGATATGAAACGGCAGAGCAGAACGTTACGTCCATCCGACCTGTTCCCGAAAACATAGACCGGTGTTGCACGTCTTCCCGATCGTCGAAGGGCATGGAGAGGCGCCAGCCGTTCCCATACTGCTGCGCCGGTTTGCGTATGAGGTGTTCGAGGAATATGCGTTCGACGTACTTCCCGCCTATCGACTGTCGAGAGGCAAAATGGTCGCCGCCAACCATCTGGAGAAGACCGTGGAGACCGGGCGGCGTAAACTTCAGCAATGCAACGGGCGCGGCGCCATCGTCGTTATCGCGGATGCGGACGACGACTGCCCCGCGCATCGCGCTCCGGAGTTGCTGGAGAGAGCGCGGAAGAGCGCCCAAGCGGTTCCGGTCAGCGTGGTGTTCGCCAAGGCCGAATACGAAGCCTGGTTCCTCGGCGCCATCCGCTCACTCCGCGGCGACAGGCGAATCGCGAACGATGCGTCTCCTCCGCCGGACGCGGAGGCGGTTCGCGGGGCCAAGGCATTTCTCCGACGACACTACATGAGCCCGGGAGAACGCTACAGCCCGACGGTCGATCAGCCCGCCCTGACGTCCCTGTTCGACCTGAAGGAAGCGCGGCAGGCCTGTCCCTCCTTCGACAAGCTGTGGCGCGACCTTGAGGGATTGTTCCGACAGGGAGATCCCCCGTGACGGGCGACCCCGCATTTCTCATGGCGGCGGGGATCGGTGATTGCGCGGCGTTGCGGGGCCGCGGCGGACCCCCCTCCCGTCCCCCTCGTTCCCCCTTCTCCTTCTCCTTCTCCTTCTCCCTCCCCCTTCTTCTTCTCCCTCCCCCTGGCAGGGGGAGGGTCGGGGTGGGGGTCGCGGCGGCGGCGCATGTTCATGCGGACGGACCCCCCTCCCGACCTCCCCCCTGTCAGGGGGGGAAGAGCATTGATGGCCAGGGGGAGGGGTGGGGGTGGGGGTGGGGGTGGGGGTGGGGGTGGGGGTGGGGGTGGGGGTCGCGGCGGCGCGTCCATGCAAACCCCTCACCGGGGCGTCGGACCCTCAGCTCCCCGACGGGTTCGAGGCGATGCGGGCCAATACGTCCTCCGGCGCCCGGTCCGGCGACGCGAAAGGGTCGATGACCCGGACCTGGCCGAAGATCCGGCCATGCTGCAAATCCTCGGTGAGCAGCGCCACGCACGCGCAGGATTGCGCCGCCGCTACTATGAGCGCATCCCACCACGAGAGAGAATGTCGTTGCTGCAACAGCCAGCCTCGTTCCAGGATCGCGAGATCGACGACCACCGGCCGCCATGCCGCAAGGTCGCGCGCGATTCCTTGCGCCTCCTCGGCGTCGAACGCCGGCTTCAGCTTGCGCGTGAGCGTGGCGTACAGCTCTTGCAGGACCTGGAAACTGATGCGCCCGGCGCGGCGGCGCGCGAGATGCGCGATCCAGTCGTCGGCGCGGGACTGCTTGATGGGGTCCGAACCGTCTTCCCGGTAGACGAGGACGTTGGTGTCAACGAAAACCGGAGCGGTCATGCAATTCATCGCGCGTCGGCTTGCGGCCGTCCACCCAACTCGGTCGGCGAGGCTTCCTGGCCAGATAGCGCTCCATGGCGAGGTCGTATTCGTCCTCCCCGCGCCGTATCCCTTCCAGCAGCTCGGCGAGCCACCTGGATACGCTGCGCCCGTTCTCGGCGGCCCGGACCCTCAGCCACGCCGCGACATCCTCGGGCAACGTGACGGTGACGTTCTTCATGGCGCGAAGTTAGTGAAACACGAAATTCGCGTCAACGGGGCGTCCTGGTTCAGGGCATACCGAAGTCCGCGGCGGCGGCGGCGGCGGATGAAAGCTCGCGGACGAGCAGTGCGAGGAACGCGGGCTAACCTGCGAGCGCCGCCTCCGACGTCCTGTCCAGCGCGTAGCCGATGATCGTCAAACGGCCGCCGACCCGTTCGATGACGGTCGTGTCGGTGTTGTCCGGGTGGAAACATATCACCCGGTCGTCGTTCGTCGCCGCGCCCACGACGGCGTTTATGGCGACGTAGTGGGTCACCATCACGGTATCCTCGCGAACCGCGCCGATCGTGTCGAGCACGTCGTCCCGCCACGCTCGCAGTTTCGCGTCCATGTCCAGCCAACGGGAGGCGAGCGTCCGCATCAACCAGTCGCCGCGCGTCTTTGGGTCCGCGCCCGGCGCCGGGATTTCCGCGATCCGGGGCTCGATACGGATGTCCGTGTTCCAGAGCGTGGCGAGGGGAGCCGCCGTCTGGCGCGCCCGCCGCAAGGGACTGGACCAGAGGGGCAGCGGTCCGAAGGGCGCCAGATCGCGCGCCGCCTTCCTGGCCTGTCCATGCCCGACCTCGCCGAGCGGGGCGTCCGGAGCCGCACGCCAGGACTCCACGGTCTTCGCGTGGCGCATGAGGTAGACGCGGACAGGTCGTTCCATGTCGGGCCCGCCTTCAAGGCAAGAGTCGCGCCAACCCTATAGTTTCCCATCCGTTTCGCAACCCCCGCGAACTCGGGAACAAGGGGGACGGAGGGAGCCATCATCACTCCTCCCCCCCCTGACCATTCATACTCCTCCCCCCTGACAGGGGGAGGTCGGGAGGGGGGTCCGGATGGATGAGCGCCGCCGCCGGCAACCCCCACCCCGACCCTCCCCCTGCCAGGGGGAGGGAGAAGAAGAGGGGGAGGTCGGAAGGGGGTGGACCGCGGTCCCGCAACGCCGCGGGAACCGGCGCCGCCGTGAAGGAACGTTCAGCCTGCGCGGGGCGGGCGATCACCGAGGCCGATTTCCATCAGCGCCGGACCGTCCGTCCAGAGCAGCGCGCAACGTATCGTCCTCGTGGGATATATCCTCTCCAGGATCCCGCGATAGGCCGCCAGTTGCCCGAGATAGGCCGGGGCCACGTCGTCCGCCGCCCGGGGGGCGGGACGGTCGGACTTGTAGTCCACGACGAAGACCGAGTCCCCGGTCACCAGCAGACGGTCGATCCGGCCCGACACGACGCGGGCTCCCTCGACGCCGGCGACCGCCACCTCGGCCCGACTGCCGGGACCGAAGATCGGCGCGAAGGACGGATCTTCCAGAACGCCCAACGCCGCGTCGACGATTTCCTCCCGCGCGCCCGGTTCCAGTCCGTGGAGCGGACTGGACAGGAGCTCCCGGGCCGCGGCCGGGCGGCGCGCCGCCGGAATTTCCGGGAGAAGCTCCAGCAGCCGATGGATGAGACGCCCTCTCCGGAACCGCGCGCCGGAGTCGGGGCCGACGGGAGAGCGGGTCGGCGGTTCCGCCCCCTCCGGCCGCGAGGGCGCCAAGGGGACCGGCGGGGACGGTTCCGGCGGCGCGGCCGCGCGCGCCCACGAGGGCGGCGGCGCGTCATCGCGCGACGGCGCCGCCCGCGCGTCCGCCCGATCCGGGGGGCGGGACTGTTCGTTCCACAACGTCAGGATTTCCCCGCCGTCCGGCCCCTCGGTCGGCGTTCCGATCTCCCGCATCGCGCGGTCGATCGCGTCGTACCAGCATCCCGACGGACGTTTCCGAGCCCCTTCGAACCCGCCGACGTACAGGCGGTCCTCCGCCCGGGTGAGGGCGACGTAGAGCAGCCGTCGGGACTCCTGTTCCCGAAGCCGGCGCGCGGTCTCCCGGGCGTCTCGCGCCGCGTCGCCTTCGCGGTCGCGCCGAGCGGGCCAGAGAGGAATATCCACGCCGCCGTTCTCGCCGCGGACCCAGTGGATTCCGCCGGACTCTCGCGGAACCCCCCGACAGGTATCGGGAAGGAACACGATCGGGGCCTGAAGTCCCTTGGCGCCGTGCACCGTGAGCACCCTCACCTCGTCGCGGCCGAGCTCCAGATCCCGCTTCACCTCCGTCTCGCCCGCCGCCGCCCATTGCAGGAATCCCTGAAGCGACGGCGCATGAAGCCGTTCGAACTGGAGGCAGAGAGCGAGGAATTCGTCGATGGGGTCGTTGGCTTCCGGGCCGAGCCGCGACAGCAGCTTGCGTCGGCCTTCGCCCGGGCCCAGAACGCGGGCGAAGAACTCGTAGGGCGGCATGTGGTCCGCCGCCGCCAGAATCCCCCTCAGCGTCCGGACGGCCGCGGCGTACGCGGGCGAGCGGTCCTGGCGGTCCCGAAGCGCCGACCACAGACTCCTCGGGCCACGGTCCCACGCGACGTCGAACAGCGCCTCGTCGTCGAACCCGAAGAGCGGACTCTTGAGGGTCTCGGCGAGCGAGAGATCGTCGTCCGGCAGGATCGAGAACCGCCCCAACGAGACGAGGTCCATCACCGGGAGCTGCTCCGTCAGAACCATCCGGTCGGTTCCCGCGACGGGGATGTCCGCCCGTTTGAGGGCATGGACCATCTCTTCCGCAATTCCGGCCCGGCGCTGCACGAGGATCATGACGTCGCCCGGACGGATCGGCCGGTCCCGGCTCTCCAGACGTTCGCCGCGGCGCAGCCAATCGCCGATCCTGTCGGCGATCGTCCGCGACAGGCGGACGCCCGGCGTGAGGTCGCGGATCTGCTCGACCGGCGGGTCCCAGGGTTCCGACTCGGCGATGTCGCGGGGCCGTTCGACCGGCCAGAGCTCGACCAGTCCCGCCTGGCCCACGCGATCGGGCACATGGTCGATTTCGGTATCGTCGAAGACCAAGCCGTCACGCGCCTCCGGCGGCGCGAACACCTCGTCCACCAGAGACAGGATCGGCGGCGCGGAGCGATATGAACGGACCAGAGCCAGCGGTCGCCACGCGCCGCCGGCGCCGGTGACCCGGGTGCCGAAACGATCGCGCCACTGGGCGAAGAGATGCGGATCCGCTCGCTGAAAGCCGTAGATCGACTGCTTGGCGTCGCCCACCGCGAATATCGTCCGATGGGCGTCCCGGGCCCCCATCCCGGCGAAGAACTCTTCCGTCAGGGACGCGACGACCCGCCACTGCTCGTCGTTCGTGTCCTGAGCCTCGTCGATCAGAACGTGATCGAGGCCGCCGTCCAGCTTGTAATGAACCCAGGACGCGACTTCCGAACGCGTCAGCAACCGTCCCGCGCGGACGATCAGATCCTCGTAGTCGAGCAGCGCCTGTCGCTGCTTCGCCTCTTCGTAGGCGCCGAGGAGGGCGTATCCGAGATGCAGCAAGGCCAGCGTATCGGCGGCGGTTCGGGCGTTCCCGATCCTGGCGGCCGCGGCCTCCAGACGATCCGCCTCTCCGTCCAGCAGGGTGCCGGCGTCGCCAGGCGCCATTTCCGCGGCCTCCCTGTGGATGAGCTTCGCTCGCCGCGCGCCCTGTTGGGTGAAGAACGCCGAGACGTAACGGGAAAACAGATCCTCCCTTCCTTCCGGGTTGTCGAGCCACTCGCCGATCAGGGCGCCGCGCGGTCGATCGGCCGTTCCGCCCCGCGTCATGGCGTCGGCCACGTGATTCAGCTTTTCGACGACGGAGCCGGAAAGATCGCAGGCCGCGGCGACGATGGCCGCCTCGTCTTCATCGGCGTCCAGCCCGAGCGCCCCGCGAACGGCTGCGGAGACGGCGGAGAAGGAGTCGTCGAACCGATGGAACAACCGCTCCAGCCGCGAGCGCTCGGCGGTCAGTTGCCGCGCCACGTCGCCGAACCGGTCTTCCGACACCTGGGACGTCAGATGGCGGAGCGAGTCGGCGAGCGCCTCGTCGGTTCTCGTCCGAACGAGAGCGCGGTCCCGCGCCTCATCGAGGAGTTCCGCGGACGTCCGCTCGTCGATCACCGAGAAATGCGGTGGAAGTCCGGACTCCAGAGGGAACCTCGCCAGCAGCGACTCGCAGAAGGCGTGGATCGTCTGGATCTCGAGGCCGCCCGGCGCGTCCAGCACGCGCGCGAACAACCGTCGGGCCCGTTCCAGGTCGTCGCCGACCGGCGCCCGTCCCGTAAGTTCCTGGAGCGCGCGATGGAGCTCCGCATCCTCGCAGACCGCCCAGTGCGAGAGATCGCCGTGAAGCCGGTTGGCCATCTCGGCCGCCGCCGCGCGCGTGAACGTCAGACAGAGGATCCGGCCCGGCGCCGCGCCGTCCAGGAGGAGGCGCAACACCCGATCGGTGAGCACCCGCGTCTTTCCCGTTCCCGCGGACGCCGACACCCAGACGGACGCCCCGGGATCGGACGCCATGACTTGCCGGTTCGTGGAGGCGTGGATGCTCACTCGGGGTCTCCGTCCGGGAGGGCGAACCACTCCGCCACGCGCGCCAGGTGATCGTAATCGCCGTACCGGATCGCGCGGCGGGGTCGAGGCCGCGCCAAGTGGGGTCGAGGCCACGCCAGATAGGGAATCGCCGGATCGTCGAACGCCTTCACCAGCCGTCGAAGTCTGTCCCGCGTGCGTTCCGTCAGTTCGGCGACGTCTTCCCGCACCGGGACGACCTCTCCGGGCGGGGATCCGCCGCTCAACCGCCAGTAGGCCAGTTCGGAGACCGGCGCGGCCTCGACGCCCTGGAAGCTTCCGGTCTGGGCCATCCACGCCTCGAGCGGGAGCTGGGGGGACAGCCCGGACGCGACCTCCTTCCGGGACGGAATCCTGCCGGTCTTGTAGTCGATGATCGCCAGGGATCGATCGGGCCGGACGTCGATCCGGTCCGCCTTGGCGACGAGCGTGAACGGCGTCCCGGAAACCTCGAATCCGATTTCTCCGCGGATCTCGACGGCCGTCCGCGCCACGCCGCCCCGGTCGGTCAGGTCGCGCATCTCGCCGACGAACCAGTCCGCGATCCGCCGGAACCGGGGCCACCAGAACGACCAGACGGACGGTTGCGACAACGCGGCGCCGAACGCGTTCTCTCCGAGCGCAACGAGCCGTTCCACCGCGTTCTCGGGAAGCTCGGGGCCATACTCCGACAGGAACGCCTCCAGCGCCCGATGGATGAAGACGCCCCGCTCCATCGCGCCGGGATCGGCGTCGACGGGGTCGAGGGGGCGCAACTTCAGGATTCGCTTCGCGAACAAGGCGTAGGGATCCCGCACCCACGTCTCGACGTCGGTGACCGAAAGGCGGCGCGGCCGCGCCGACAGCGGCGGTTTCGGCTCGGGAGGCGCCGCCGGGCCGGCGCCGGTCTCCGGCCGGTCCAGGGATTCCTGCCACCTCAACCAGGGACGCCGCGATTCCAGCCCGCCGCCGAGACGCGCGAGGAGCGTGTCGATCCGCAACAACCACCGCGAGGGAACGGTCGGCGTTCCCTCGACCTTCTCCGACCGCGTGAGGAACGCGACCGGAGCGGCGGCGGCCTGCACGAAGTCATGGGCCGTCAGGCCGATCCTGCGCTCGGGCGCGGGAAGTCCCACGGCCTCGCGCATGGGACGGCTCAACCAGGGGTCGGACCCGGGTTCGGGCGGCCAGGCGCCTTCGTTGAGGCCGCCCAGGATCATCACGTCGGCGCGTTGCAGACGCGCTTCGAGCAACCCCCAGATGTTCAACCGGGGATGCAGACCCCACCGCGGTCGAACGACGCGGCCGCCGAGCAGCCGGGTCAGGAGCGCGGCGTATTCGGCGCCGGAAAGAGGCGCCATGCCTTCCGCCGCCCGGCGGAACTCGTCGACGAAACCGGCGAGCTCCGCTCCGGCGTCCCCATTCCACATGCGTTCCGCGCCCGCGCCCCGCTCGTCGGCCGCGAGGGCCTCGCAGGCCGCGACGTGGCGCTCCAGCAACTCGACGAGGGGAACGGACCTCTCGCGCGAGGCTTCCAGAAACGTCGAAAGGCGCGTCCCCAGACCGGTGACGAACGAGAGGAGCGTATCGTTCGCGCCGGCCGCCTCGACGGCGGCCGTCAACCCTTCGAGGTCCCGCGCCGGACGCGGACCCCGCAGGGCGGCGCGCTCGAGCGCGCGCACGGTCCCGAGGAACCGGATACGCGCCGTTCCGCCGGCGGCGAGCGGGTGCTTGAGCGCCGCGAGCAGCGGAAACGGCGCCAGTCGTTCGGCCGCCATCCGCGCGACCAGACGAAAGAACGCGCCTGGCGGAGTCTCTCCCAGCGGCCGTCCGGCCGAATCGTCGATCTCGACGCCCCAGCGCCGGACCTCCGCGGCGACGCGCCGGGCCAGCGCCCGATCGGGCGTCACCAGGGCGGCCGTTCGTCCGGGAGTCTCCAACGCCTCCCGCATGACGAGCGCGATGACCCGGGCCTCTTCCTCGGGACCCGGACAATCGATCCGCTCCAGGCCCGCCGTGACGGACGGTGCGAAATGCTCGCCGCTCCGCCAGGCGTGAGTGGTTTCGGCCGGCCTCATGGCTTCGGACAGAAACCGGGCGCGACCGTCGTCGGGACGATCTTCCCCGCCGGCTTCCTCCCAGACGGGGACGTCGAAGCGCGGAACGCCCAGATGGTTCAGGAGCCGGCGCAACCCGTACTGATGGTGGGTCTCGTCGACCGCTCTCCACGCCTCCTCGTCCATGGCCAGGTCCAGACCGGGGAGGATGACCGTCCCGTTGGGAAGCGCCGCGATGACCTTCAGGAGGCCGGCCGTCGCCGGAATCGTGCCCGTGGAGCCGGCGGCGATGACCGGATGTTCGGGAGGCGCATTCCGCCAGACGTCCGCCTGCGCCTCCAGGAGGCGGTTGCGCCGGTCGGCGGGGTCGACGCAGCCTTCCGCCCGCAGGAGGCGCGGCCAATGCTCGGTCAGGATCTTGAGGAAATCGAGCGTCTGCCGCCAGTGAGCCGCCAACTGGTCGGGGACGACGTCTTCCAGGACCGAAAAGGGCAGCCGTTCGGTCTGCATCCGGTCGAGCAGGTTCGCGAGCTCGCCCGCGAGCGCCGCGGCCTGCGCGTGGTCCATGCCGTCCGACGCGCGGGGACGGCGTTGGGCGTCCAGCTCGAGGATGAGACGCGCGAGAAGCAACTGGCGCCGCAGCGCGGGAATGGCCGGCGGGATTCCGAGAACCCGTTCCGAAGTTCCATGCCCCGGACCGATCCCGCGCGCGGATATCTCTTCCTCGTCGACGTCGGCGATGGGTCGGATGGCGGGGAGCAGCAGGGGCTGGCCGCCCGTCGCGCGAAGAAACGCGTCGTGAAGCGCGCGGCACGCGCGCCGCGTAGGCAACAGGACGAGGACACGGGCCAGTTCGAGAGGGTCGCCGCCGCGATTCTTCAGGACGCCGCGCGCCAACGCGTCGATGAAAGGCGCCCCGACGGGGACCGTGAATACGCGAGGCGGCCGCGCCATGGAATCCCGGGCTCCTAAAGGCCGCTCAAGGCGTCCTCGGCGGCCGACACGCCCTCCGGCGTTCCCACGTGCATCCACGCGCCTTCATGGATGAGGCCGAACAGCCTGCCTTCCGACTCGGCCTTGTCCCAGAGGCGATTCAGGGAGAAAACGTCGCCGGGCGCGGCGTCGAACAGGCGCGGATGCAGGATCTGGACCCCCGAGAACACGAACGGCGCCACCCATCGCTCCTCGCGCCGGGACAATCGTCCGTCGTCCGCCATCATGAAATCGCCCAGCCCCTCGTATCCGACGGCGCCGACCGCGAAGCACATCAGGAGCAGCGCGTCCATTTCCTCGTCGCTCCAGCGCCGCGCCAGGCGCGACAGGGTGTTGACGCGCCCGTCGAGCCACAGGACGTCGGCATTGAGGACGAAGAAGGGCCGACCCCCGAAACGGGCCAGGGCGCGGGCGACTCCGCCGCCGGTGTCCAGCAATCGATCGGACTCGTCGGATATCGTGATCTCCGGCGCCCGGCGGGACGTCAGGTGATCGCGCAGCATGTCGGCGAAACGGTGGACGTTGACGACCGCCTTCGGGACGCCCGCCGCGCTCAGGCGGTCCAGGACTCCATCGATGAGCGGCGCGCCTCGAACCTCGACCAGCGGCTTGGGACGCTCCGACGCGAGGTCCCGCATCCGGGCGCCCTTGCCGGCGGCCAGAACCATTGCGGTGTCGGACAGGGACGAGACGGAAGGCGTCATGAAGAAGCCGCGGATCCGGCGATGGAGGAGCCCCGCAGTCGCGACGGCGCGTACCGGTCGAACCAGACGCGCAGAGGATTCAACACGGGGTGTTCGAGGTCGCCTTCGAGGAGGCCCCAAACCCGGGGAATGTACGCGAGATAATCGCTTTTTCCATCCCTTCGCCAGAGTCTGGTGAAGATGCCGATGATCTTGGCGTTGCGCTGCGCGCCGAGGATCGCGCGGGCGGTTCCGGCGGCCGCGGCGTCCAGGCCCGCGCCTTCGACGAACCGGTCGAACATCTCCTCGACCAGGATCGGGGGAAGGCCGCGCCTCGCGTCTTCCAGAAGCGACACGAGATCGTACAGACGGGGACCGATGAGCGCGTCCTGAAAATCGAGCAGTCCCACGCGGGACGTCCCGTCCCGCCGTTCCAGCCACATCAGGTTGTCGATGTGGTAATCCCGAAGCACCAGCACCGGCGCGCCCTCGCCGGCCAGAGGCAGGACCTCCCGCCACGCCGCGAAGAAGGACTCCCGCGCGGACCGCGCGACCGCGGCCCCGCCGGCCGCGGGAAGATACCAGTCCACGAACAGCGCGGCTTCGTCGAGCAGCGTCGGAACGTCGTACGCGGCGACGCCTTTCGGCAGCTCGCGGCGCTGGAGATCGATCAGGAGATCGACGGCGTGAGCGTACAGTTCCCGCGCGTCCCCGCCCGCGTCGAGAACCCTGCCGAACAGGTCGTCCCCCAGGTCTTCCAGCAGCAGGACCCCGAGCTTGACGTCCGCCGCGTAGACCTCCGGCGCCGAATATCCGAGGAACCGCAAGTGCCGGCCGATCGCGATGAACGGGCGCACGTCCTCGTGGGGCGGCGGCGCGTCCATCAGAACGGCGCTCCGCCGGCCGCGCCGCAGACGTTCGTAGCGGCGAAACGAGGCGTCTTCCGCCAACGGCTCCCGCGCGGCGCCGGACCAGCCGACCCGCGCCAGAAATCCCTCGATGCGCGCCGCCCGGTCACCCATTTCCGACGAGCCCGGCCGACCGTTCACGCCACGCCGCGTCGCCGCCGATCCTGACGCGGCGCTCGTCTTCCGTCGCGCCGAACGCGAACGCCACGTCCAGACGCGCGCCCGGCAGGTTCTCCGGAAGGCGATCGGGCCATTCGACGAGACAGATGCCGTCGTTCAACGCGTCCTCGATCCCCAGTTCGAGCGTCTCGTCCGGGTGTTCGAGGCGAAACAGGTCGAAGTGCCAGATGTCGCCCAGGGGCATTTCGTAGGTCTGCGCCAACGTGAACGTCGGGCTCGGAACCTCGCCGACCTCGACGCCGGCGAGGGACGCCCGCGAACGGATGAAGGAGCGCGCGAAGGTCGTCTTTCCGGTTCCGAGCTCGCCGGAAAGGCAGATGAGGTCGCCTGGCCGCGCTCTCCCGGAGAGCCGCGAGGCCAGCCGTTCGGTCTCGGCGAGGCCGCCGAGCATCGCGCCGTCGCCGGTCGTTCGGCGCGCTCCCGCATCGGGCCTCGTATCGATCATTCCGGGGTGGCCGCGCCCGAGGCGATCTCGCCGAAGAACCTCTCGGCTCCCGGAGTTCAGTAGCGGTAGTGATCGGGCTTGTACGGCCCCTCGACCGGAACGCCGAGATACCCGGACTGCTCGTCGGAGAGGCGCGACAGCCTCACGCCCAGCTTGTCGAGGTGAAGACGCGCGACCTTCTCGTCGAGATGCTTGGGCAGCACGTACACCTTCCGCTCGTATCGGTCGGCGTTGTTCCAGAGCTCGAGTTGAGCCATCACCTGGTTCGTGAACGACGCGCTCATCACGAAGCTGGGATGCCCCGTGGCGCACCCCAGATTCACCAGCCGGCCCTTCGCCAGCACGATGAGCCGCTTGCCGTCGGGAAACTCCACCTCGTCGACCTGCGGTTTGACCTCGTGCCACTGGAAGTTCCGCAACGCCGCGATCTGGATCTCGGAGTCGAAATGACCGATGTTGCAGACGATGGCGCGGTCCTTCATCTCGCGCATGTGGTCGAGGGTGATGACGTCCGTGTTGCCGGTCGCGGTCACGAAGATGTCGCCGCGCGGCGCGGCGTCTTCCATCGTCGCGACCTCGTAGCCTTCCATGGACGCCTGGAGGGCGCAGATCGGATCGATCTCGGTCACCACGACGCGGGCGCCCTGCCCTCTCAGACTCGCGGACGACCCCTTGCCGACCTCGCCGTAACCGCAGACCACCGCCAGCTTGCCCGCCAGCATGACGCCCGTCGCCTGCTTGATCCCGTCGATGAGGCTCTCGCGCGAGCCGTACAGGTTGTCGAACTTGGACTTCGTGACCGAATCGTTGACGTTGAACGCCGGGACCAGGAGATCGCCGGATTCCTCCATCTGATACAAACGGCGGACCCCCGTGCTCGTCTCTTCCGACAGCCCGCGCACGTCCTTGAGGAGGTCGGGGTGCTTGTCGTGCATGATCTGCGTCAGGTCTCCGCCGTCGTCCAGCAGTAGGTTGGGCCGCCAGCCATCCGGCCCTTCGATCGTCCGGTCGATGCACCAGTCGTACTCTTCGGGGGTTTCGCCCTTCCACGCGAACACCGGCACGCCGCGCTCGGCCACGGCCGCGGCAGCGTGGTCCTGGGTCGAGAAGATGTTGCAGGAACTCCAGCGCGCCTCGGCGCCGAGCGCCGTCAGCGTCTCGATCAGCACCGCGGTCTCGAGCGTCATGTGAAGGCATCCGACGATACGCGCGCCCGCCAGCGGTTGCCGGCCCGCATACTCTTCCCGCAACGCCATGAGGCCCGGCATCTCGGTCTCGGCGATCGCGATCTCGCGGCGCCCCCATTCCGCCAAGGCGATGTCGGCGACCTTGTAGTCGGGCATGGGATGCTCCTCGAGGGTGAGAGAACGGCGGGGGCCTCGGGTCCGCGGCCCGGTCCCGACCGCGCGGCCGAGGGTCTATATCACCCCCTCCGTCCCGCCGTAAACATCGGGGACTTCCGCGCGCCCGTCCGCGCCGGTTTCGGGAACCCGCGGCGGCCGGTCACGTCTCCGTCGGCGCCAGGTCCCTGTGGCTCACCGACACCGCGCGCCCGTCGGACCCGAGCTCCCGCGCCAGGCGCTCGGCGACGTAGACCGACCGGTGGCGGCCTCCCGTGCAACCGATGGCGATGGTGAGGTAGCTCTTTCCCTCTTTCGCATAGCGCGGCAGCAGGTCGCGCAACATGCCCGTCAACGACTCGAAGAAGGGACCGAACGCGGCGTCCTTCTCGAGGTGCGCCGCGACCTGCCGATCCTTGCCGTTCCGCGGACGCAGGCGCTCGACGTAATGGGGGTTGGCCAGGAAACGCACGTCGAACACCAGATCGGCTTCTCTGGGAAGGCCCCGGCGATAGGAGAACGACGTCACCGATACGGCCATCTCCGGCCCCGCGTCCAGCGCGAAACGCCGCGTCATCAGGCGCCTGAACTCGGGAATGGCGAGGCGCGAGGTATCGATCACGAGGTCCGCGCTGTCCCGCAAGCGCAGCATCAGACGGCGTTCGCGCGCGATGCCGTCCATGACGGGACGGTCCCTGGCCAGAGGATGACGCCGGCGGGTTTCCGTGAACCGGCGCCGGAGCACGCCGTCGTCGCAATCGAGGAACACCAGATCGAGCGCCAGGTCCTCGCGCGCCGCGAGCGGGACCATCTCGGCGATGAACGACTCGGCGTCGAAGTCGCGGGTTCGAATGTCCATGTCGATGGCGAGGGCGGACAGGCGATCGTCCTCCGGGGCCAACAGCCGCCTCAACAGGCGGATGGGCAGGTTGTCGATCGCCTCGTATCCGAGGTCCTCGAGCATCTTCAGGGCCGTCGACTTCCCGGCCCCCGACATGCCGGTGACGAGAACCACCGGCGCAGGAGAGTCGTCGTCCACCGCCGTTCCCGAAGCGCGGCTCACCGCGGGCGTTCCTCCTGCGCAAAAGCGGCCGTCCGCGGCAAAGGTGCGCGTCCCCGGCGCCGGAGTCAACGGACTGTCCCCGGGGGAACGCGTTCAGGCCGGTAACGGCAACTCCACCGTGAAACGCGCCCCGACGACCTTCCCGTCCTCGTTCCGGCGATTCTCGGCGCGGACGTCGCCGCCGTGCGCGGCGACGATCTGCCTCGAAATGCTGAGCCCCAGTCCGGAATGCGCGCCAAAGGCCTCGCCCTCGGGCCGTTCGGTGTAGAACCGATCGAATATGGCTTCCCGCATGTCTTCCGGGATGCCCGGACCATCGTCCTCGACCGTTATCCGCGCGCGGCCGTCCTCGCGGAAGACGCGTATCCGGATGCGCCCTCCGGAAGGACTGAAGGTGACGGCGTTGGCCAGCAGATTCCTCATCACCTGGCCCAGGCGCCCCTCGATGCCGTCGACCACGAGGGCGGCGTCGGACCCGATGTCGACCGCGATATCGGGCGAGTCGCCGCGTCCCGTTTCGCGCTCGATCCCCACCAGGGTCCGAACGAGCTGGACCAGGTCCACGGGGCCGACTTCCGCGCGGGCGAGTTCGGCGTCGACGCGCGATGCATCGGCGATGTCGCCGATCAACCGGTCGAGTCTCGTGACGTCTTCCTGGATGATGGCCGTCAGTTTCTCCCGCCGCCGGGGGTCATCGCCCTGGGCCAGCAGCTCCACCGCGCTGCGAATGCTGGTGATCGGGTTCCTCACCTCGTGCGCGACGTCCGCAGCGAACGCCTCGATGGCTTCGATTCTGTCGTACAGCGCGCCCGTCATGTCGGCCAGCGCCCCGGAGAGATCGCCGATCTCGTCCCGGCGAGAGGTGAAATCGGGAATCTCGACGCGCCGGGTCGGCCCCCGGCGGACGACCTCGGCCACCTCCGCCAAGCGCCGGACGGGACGCGCGATGGTCGCGGCCAGATAGATCGACAGCATCACGGTGATCGCGAACGCCAGCGCGAACACCTGGAGGATGGCGAGACGCACGTCGCGTACCCCCGCCTCGATGTCCTCGCCGCTCGCCGACAGCAGGAGCGCGCCCAGGACCTTCTTGAACCGTTGCACCGGAAGCGCGACGGTCACGATGACCCGCCCGTCCGCGGTCCGGCGCTGGGCGCTGTCGGCCTCGCCCTCGAGAGCGCGGAGAACCTCGGGAAAATCTCCCGCCGCCGGGGGCGACGGCTCGCGGTACAGCGGCAACGCGGAGTCCAGCGACAGAAACCCGGACACGAGGCCGGACGCCCAGCCGACCAGCCTGGACACGTAGCCCTCCTCGGCCGGCGGAACGAGCATCCTGGCCCTCACCTCCCGATCGCCGCCGAGCAGAATCCGGCTGTCGGCGACCAGAACCCCGCTTTCGTCGAACAGACGCACGCGAGTTCCCGTCAACTGGGAGAGCCGGCGCACGAAGTCGGTCGCGATCTCCACGTGCAGCGCGATGCTTTCGGGAGGTCCGCCGACGGCGCCCTCGCCGAGCGCGCCGGCGATGATGGCGCCGTTGATCGACAGCGCCGCCACTTTCGCCTCGAAGAGGCTCTCGCGGTACTGGCCGAGGAACAACAGGCCGCCCACGAGTATCGCCAGCGCCAGCGCGTTGACCGCGAGCACGCGCAACGTAAGGGGGGACAACAGGCGCCGCCGCGCCCGCGCCGCCCCGCGGCGCGATCGTTCGCCCGGCCCTTCGGCCGCCAGGACGCCGTCGTCGTTCGCGCCGTACCCGTTCATGGGCGGTCAACGAGATCACGCTTCGCGATATCGATAGCCCACGCCGTAGAGGGTCTCGATGCTCGCGAACGCCCCGTCGGCCTCGCGGAACTTCCGGCGCAATCTCTTGATGTGGCTGTCGATCGTGCGATCATCGACGTAGATGTTGTCGTCGTAGGCCGCCCCCATGAGCTGGTCGCGACTCTTGACGTGCCCCGGGCGCGCCGCCAGCGCTTTGAGAATGAGGAACTCCGTCACCGTCAGGCGCACTTCGCCGCCGCGCCAGGTGCACGAATGCCGAGCCGGATCGAGGACGAGATGGCCGCGGACGATCGGTTTGTCATCGCCGTCCGAACCCTCCTGCCGCCCGCCGCCGGCGCGCCGCAGAACGGCGCGAACGCGCTCGATGAGCAGGCGCTGGGAAAACGGCTTCCGGATATAGTCGTCGGCGCCCATCTTCAGGCCGAGCATCTCGTCGATCTCGTCGTCCTTGGACGTGAGGAAGATCGCGGGAACGTCGCTCGTCCGCCGGAGGCGATTGAGCAGCTCCATGCCGTCGAGTCGCGGCATCTTGATGTCGAGGACGACCAGGTCCGCCGGCTGATGCGTCAAGGCCTTCAGGGCCTCGGCGCCGTCGCGGAAGGTCCGCACGCGAAATCCCTCCGCCTCGAGCGCCATCGAGACGGACCTGAGTATGTTCCGGTCGTCGTCGACCAGCGCGATCGTCGCCCGGGGTGAGCCGTTCATGTCAGTCCGGGGTTTCCGTCAATCACCGACGGGACGCGATCGTACCATATCCGCGTTTCCGGCGCCGGGTCGGCCCGTGCGGTCTGTCCAACCGGAACGCGGTCTCGTATAATGCTGTCCTTGGCGATGTTCATTGTCCCGAGCGCGGATACCCGACGCGATGATTTATCTTGGCCTTCCATCGACCTTGACTCCGGGGCGGATCAAGGACGTTCTCGGCTTGGCGAAGAGTCACGAACGTGACCTCAGGGAAGCACTCGACGCAAGCGCTTCCCCGGCTTGGACGAGGATCGGCCCTGACGACGATCTGTACGAGCGGCTTCGCGCTCTGTTCACCACGGTCGAGGGCCGGAAAGCCTACGAGGAGGCGAGATCCGTCTTCGAGGGGGCCAAGACCAAACGATTCAGGCGCGCGGATTTTCTTCACCGCCTAGTGGAAAACTGCCGGAAAGAAGCACTCGGTCAATCGGGAGCCATGGGATACGCCTCTGTTTCCGATCAAGACTTGATCGAGCGTCTTGCCCAGGACAGCGCATGGGCGCATGTGGCCGAGGTCGCTTGGGCGACGGACCTGATGTCCGGGGATGCCAGCCGTGTCGTCGATGTCATCGACGCCTACCCGGAAACGCGCCCCTATCTCGAAGACGTGCAGGCCGGCCCCATCCAAATCGAAGACGATGAGGACCCGCCGCTCCCGGAGGAGGACGGAGAAGCCGTCGAGAGGGTCGGCTACATTCGTCGAGTCGTCGAAACTCTTGATGCCGACCGCTTGAAGGAAGAGGAACTCCTGTCGCTTGTCGGGGCGGCGCAGCGTCTGGTCGAGATAGCCAAGGCGCGAAACATTCGCGATCGCGATGTCTCGTCGCAGAAAACGCAGATCGAGAACTGGGAAGCTCAGCGCGCGGAAGCGGTCGCAGGGGCAGCAGTGGTGGTGGAGGCCCTCGCGGCGCTGAAGGCGCAGGTCGCCAAGGGTGGCATGGGTCGCAGGGGTGTCGACGCAGCTCTCGATCTCGCCGAACGGTTACTTTCCAATGAAGTCCGCTACCAGGAAACGCACGAAAAATTGAAGCAGGCGTCAAACGAGGCCGAGGCGGATGTCGCGTCGGTGCATTCTCTGGCTGACGCCCTCGGGTCGTTTCGCGCCGAGCGCGAGGAAACTCGCGCGGCCATCGAGCGCGCCCTCGCCGAGCCTCGATCCGATGACCCGGGACCGGAGAACCGCGCCGAGCCTTCTGATCCCGACCCCGTGGAACGGGAGGCCGACCCCGAAACGCCAAGGCGGCCGAGCAGCGAACCCGCGCCGGGTGCAGTGGCCCAGGTGGAAGATGTTCCGGAGCCAAGCGCTGGGGAAGATCCGGCGCCTGACGACGGGGACGGACCCGACACGGCTGCCGACAGTTCGACACGATCCGAAGATGGCGCGTCCTCCGATGCGGAAGTGATGGACGATGCGTCACAGTCCGATGACGATGAAGGCAGACCCGTCCAACGAATCGAGGACGCTATCGCAACCGCGATCAAGCGCGGACATCTCGGACTCGCCTACCATCTCGCGCACGCAGCGCCGGATGCGTCGCCGAGCGCCAACACGGTCAAGCTGGTCGCCTGCAACTATGTGACCGATGAGCACGCGCCCATCGGCGCCGAACTTTCCGGCCTCGCCGCTGAATTGCTGGAAGAAGTGGAGACGGCCGATGATGACGGAGCCGACCATCCATGTAGACGAAGTCATGCAATCCTGA
Source organism: Alphaproteobacteria bacterium (assembly GCA_965242505.1). GTDB lineage: Bacteria > Pseudomonadota > Alphaproteobacteria > UBA2966 > UBA2966 > UBA2966. The sequence goes on along the minus strand of OZ251449.1, from coordinate 3,319,720 downwards.
CAACATGCGCGGCTCTGGCACCCGCTCTGACGGTTCCTGGCGGGCCGGTTGCCCAATTGCTTTCGCTCCTGGAGCCTCGCCTTGGTGACATGTCGTCACTGCGCGCGTTGGCGAGAACGGCGGCCGACGTGTCGATGAAGGGTATTCACCTTCCGATTACGCTGCTGCGAGAGGAGGATTCGCTTGAAGAGTGGCAGAAAAGGGAATCGGATCTCCGAAATAAGACAAAGACGTGGATCACAAATGAACGTCAATCGAAAATCAGGTTTCATGCGGCCACCATAGTGTGGAGACGAATACTTGAAGAGTGGGAGCACGATCAGCGGTCCTCGCTCGGCTATATGTTCAGCTTGTTGAGCCCCCAAGTCGAAGAAATCGATACGGATCGCATTGCCCGGATATCCGAGTATTGGCGCGATTATGGAGACAAAGAAATTGACCGAATCGATCGAGAAAATCGCAATAGCGCGTTGACCAATAGGATCGATGGACCTGCGCGGCTGGATCTCCGTAAAAAAGTAACACAAGCCCTGACATTTTCCGATCTTTGGCTTGCCTTGATCAGAGAACGTCCAGACACGAGACCGCTGTTCCATAAAAAGCAAGCGGGAGTCCTACGCATTGCAGTGAACGACCACGCTAGACAGGCGCTTAAGGAAATCGAGGAGACGAAAACGCCTGTGAAGCATGGGGCCGGGGAATTGCTCAGACGCTACACAGTCTTGTTCAAAAGAACGGACGGTGATACGGACAAACCATCAGTTAACTTGACCGATTTGCTGTATGGAGACCTTCTCGCCGACCCAAACATCATTTTCGACAAGGCTGGCCAGCCGTCCGATTCCCCTCTCGGTGTCGATGTCGATGTCTTGTGGGACCTCATGACATGCGACGCGCCTGACTTCGCTCAAGCCGCTGTCGAGCGCGCGCGGCGTGGTGACTTCCTTGGCGCCGAGGCGACGATTGACTTCGCTCAACGAACCGGACGGGTCGATAATGGAAGCGCGGATCAGTCACGCATTGTGATTGAGGAAGAACGTGTACGTATTCAAGAAAATCTGAAAGTCAAAATCAAGGAAACGACTGACCGCTTGGATGCTACCTATGCTGCGGGTGCGCTGACTTTGGAAACTTACCAGCAACAGCATGATAGAATTCCGAATACTGATTTTTCGGAGACCGACATGTTCATACCACTATTCTCGTTACTCGATCAAGTCGACAAGGAGATCAGTGATGCTCAAGAAGATCGGGGTAAAGAGATACGGAAATTGCTCGGTGACCTACCCAACCTCTCGCAAGATCAGAGAGAGCGGATCGAGTTGGCCGTCAAGGATCATCGATTTCCAATCGCGGAGGATTATATAGAACGGATCAAGCGTGGTGATGAGCTGCCTCCTCTGAAACCAAGGAGAGATCGTCCATTTGATCAGTTTTTTCCGGATTTCGTGGAGAAATATATTAACGATATAGAGGGGGACGGTATCACTCATGTCCGGCGTGTAGTTGAAAAACGTGAAGCCATGGGTTTCATCGACGCCAGTCAACTTTCGGGAGATGCATCCCGAGACGGGGTTGGTGTTCTCGACGCATGGATTACTTTGCGCGAAGGTCAAACCTCAGCTGGAGCGTTGAAAAATCTTATGAGCGCGATCGGTTTCGTACGCGCTAAGGTGCGCGGCAGTGATGACAAGACACCCGGCGGTGAAAGAGTGTTCACACTTGAGGCGGCACCGGTTGCGGATCGTGGCATCGCTCGGCTTCCCGATTTCGGTTCGCGCGCTGGCGGGAGGTATCGGTTGTTCACTGTTCGCCGCAGGGCTACCGAAGAGGCCATCCTTCGGGAAACGCAGAAACGGAACGTGGCTGGGAGATCACCCAATATCGTTATTTTTCTCGGCGCTCTCGACGTCGGATCGCGTCGTGTACTCGCACGTGAGTTCGGCTCCGGCGAATATCATCCAACCATCGTCCTTGACGAGGCTCTGGTCATATTTCTGGCCGCTTGGCCTGAAGACCGGCTTGATGCGTTCTTTGATTGCGCCTCGGCCTTCGCATTTTCCCAGCCATTCGACCCGGACGCTGCCGAAGTCCCTCCCGAGATGTTTTTTGGTCGCGGCGATGCGCGTAAAGCAATCCTCTCCACGTCCGGTGACATGGCCCATTTCGTCTATGGAGGCAGGCGTCTCGGCAAGACCGCTCTCCTCGCGGACATCGCGCGTGAATATCGGATAAAAAGATCGAAGGAATCGGACGAACCGAAAGAACTGGTGCTACTCATCAACCTGAAGGGATCAGGCATCGGAGAGAATCGGCCGACCGAGGATTTGTGGCCGTTGTTCGCTGAACACCTCACCGAACACAGAATTCTTCAACCACGGACCGTGCGTCACGAGTCAATCCAAAAAAACGTCATAAGGTGGCTTGAAGAGAAACCTGATCGTCGCATTTTGCTGCTGGTGGACGAGGCCGATGCCTTTCTCGATGCGGAACATCGTTCGAAACAGAACTATCGAGTTCTGGAGCAAATCAAACGACTCATGGAGGAAACTCAACGGAGATTCAAGGTTGTATTCGCCGGCCTGCATAACGTCCAGCGCGCAGCGCGCGACCCCAACACACCCTTCGCCCATTTGGGTGAGGCGATCCGTATCGGCCCAATGTTGCCGGAGACCGATGGCGATGAAATCCAGCATCTCATACGCAGACCGCTTGAAGCTCTCGGCTATCGTTTTGTCTCAAACGATTCGATCATCCGGGTTGCCGCAGAGACGAACTACTACCCCGCGCTCGTTCAGCAGTTTTGCAAGGAGCTGTTGAAGACGCTGCGTGAGGATGTCGATGTGCGTGGCGAGTCAGGCCCTCCCTACCAAGTTCATCCGGATATGGTCGACCGAGTCTTCAACGCTAGGGAAACGCGGGATCGCATTCGCAATCTGTTTTCATGGACGATTCAACTCGATCCTCGATATGAATTCCTGACCTATCTCATCGCGCGGCAAAGTTTCGATAACGAAGACGCGCGGCCGCGGGCCGTGCCGATCTCGGACATTCGAGACGCGGCACTGAACGAGTGGCGGGAGGGCTTCGCTTCCGACTCCAGCTTCTGGATGTTCGAGGTTTTACTGGAAGAGATGGTTGGCCTCGGGATCCTGCGGGAAGCGTCGGACAAGAAATATGCCGTCCGGACCCGTAATCTCCGCATGTTGCTCGGCAACGATGACGAGATTGAGCGGCGGTTCGCCGACGCCAAGAGCAAGATGGCACCCGCAGTCTTCGACCCCGCCCAGTTCCGCAACACTCTGGGCGACGATACTCCGTCCTCTCTGACGGCCAATCAGGAATACCGGTTGCTTTCGGGCCGTCGCGCCGTTGGTCTCGTTTTCGGAACGCGCCTTGCCGGGCTTGATCGGGTGCGCGACTCTCTTGATCAGGCGGCCGAGAGGTGGGATGGATCGCTGCATGTCAAGGAGGTTGAGCCAGCCACGCTGCAACACGAGCTCGACCGGGTTTCGCGTACCCGGCAGGGTACCCATGTCGTTCTCGTGGATATGCGCGACGCGTGGGACCCAAGAGTGGTCAATGACGCCCTTGCATTCGTCGAAAAACGTGATTTTCAAAATAGAATCGTTCGGCCGGTGTTCCTCTGCGGTCCCAAGGTCGCGTGGAACTGGCTGAACGAACCTCCGCTGACGCGAAAGGATGTCGAACTTCAAGATATTTGGCTCGGTCCGTGCGCGCGGGACTTCATACGAACCTGGCTGACGGAACGGGAGGCACGAGCTTTTTCCAGCCTGGAAAACCCGGATCAACCAATCGACCTTCCTTGGCCCGCCGTGGCCGGAACGGCAGCCAGAAAAAAGCAGTTGAAGTCGATGAACGAGGCCATCGACGCCACTCTGACGGACGACGGAGACAACCACAGTGTTTCCGACGTTCTCATATCCGAGAGCATGAACACTGCGCTTCGCCTGTTGTCCACTTTCCCCGACGCATCGATGACCGCCGATATTCTCTCGGACCTGTCTCAGGACGGAAGCGCACATATGTCTCCGGAAGAGGTCGTGAATTTCTTCGGTTGGGCCGATCGTCTCGGCATCATATACAGGGAGGAGCATGGCTATCGGCTCGATTCGACATACGCGGCGGGCCTTCAACGGATTTTTGAAGAGTGAATTTTCCGCACGTATGGGCCCGACTGTCGGGCCCGGCGGATTTCCTGGACACCATCCTTGAAGATCTGGCTGATCGCACCGCCGTTTTGACCGGTCTTCCCGATGAAATATCGAGTAACGCGCTCGCCGTGGAGGTCGCCGAACTGGTCAAGCACCGCGGGCTCGGTCGATGGGAAGCCGTACGACCCGCCGAAGCGCGCGCCATGGCCCCGCACGAGTCCATAACTCGGACGTTCAGGGGCGATAATGCCGGCGGTTCGGTTCTGTGGATTGACGCGACTGGCGACGAGGCGGCGGCAACCGCGTGGGCGGACCATGCTCGGCGGCTTGCCGAGTCCCCGAATGTGCCTCGACTCTGCATCGTGATGGACACGGCGTGCGCCGAAGCGTGCGATGAGGACAAGCGGCTGCGTCGGCGCCTGTGGCGGGACTTCGTGACTCCGTTGGACGCTCGCGCTCTCGTGGAGCGGATGGGCAGGCGCGCCGGGCACCGACCGGCGCATATCGATCTCAGGGGCGCGCTGATCGCCGAGCTTGCCGGCACCGACCTCGCCTTTGCAGAACGGCTATCGCGCGATCCTCTGGGACGAATACTGGAAACACAGAAACACTCGCGCGAATGTATCTGGGCGGCGCAGATCTCCGTTCTGCTTCCACTCGTGGAACGTGAACGACGTCGCCTGCTTGAGGCGTATCGGACTCTCTGGCGCTTGCCGCATATCCGCCAGGACGGGACCGAAATCCGGTGTCGGGACGATCTGGAAATCGGAGATATGGCGGTCCAGTCGCGACGGGGCGGCCCTCTGGAAGCCGAACGTCAACGTCTGGAGTGGCTCCGCCGTGTACGAAACGCCCTCGCTCACAACGAAGTAGTGCCTTGGGGAACGTTGACGTCGCCGATCGCCGTCCGGATCAGAGATTTTCGGGAGTAGCCGCCATGCGCCCGACCTTCACGAAACATCCGCGTCAGTGCGCCTCGTCCCAGTTGTCGCCGACGCCCGTATCCACGGTGAGCGGCACGCTCAGGCGCGCCGCGCTCTCCATCACCTCCTTGACGACCGCCGCCGTCCGGCCGATCTCGGCTTCCGGAACGTCGAACAACAGCTCGTCGTGCACCTGGAGCAGCATCCGGGCCGACAGCTTCTCCCGTTCGAGAGCCTTGGGAATCCGCGCCATCGCGCGCTTGATGATGTCGGCGGCAGAGCCCTGCAACGGCGCGTTTATGGCCGCCCGCTCGCCGAAGTTTCGGCGCGCCGGGTTCTTTTCCCGCAGGCTCGGCACGTGCACGCGGCGGCCGAACAGCGTCGTCACGTAGCCGTTCCGTCGCGCGAACTCCTTGGTGGCCTCCATGTAGTCCCGTATTCCGGGGTAACGCTCCAGATAGGCCTCGATGTAGGCCTTGGCCTCCTTCTGCGGGATCGCCAGCTGCCGGGCCAGCCCGAAGGGACTGATCCCGTAGATGATGCCGAAGTTGATGGCCTTCGCGCCGCGGCGCACCGTCGGGTCCATGCCCTCCATCGGCGCGCCGAAGACCTCGCTCGCCGTCAGCGCGTGGATGTCGGCACCTGCGCGGAAGGCGTCCTTCAACGCGCCGATGTCGGCGATATGGGCGAGCAGCCGCAGCTCGATCTGGGAATAGTCGGCGGAAAGAAACTTGCAGCCGTCCGCGGGCACGAACGCCTGGCGTATCTTCCGCCCTTCCTCCGTCCGCACCGGGATGTTCTGGAGGTTGGGGTCCGTCGACGCGAGCCGTCCCGTGCTCGCCGCCGCCATCTGGAACGAGGTGTGCACCCGGTCCGTTTCGGGGTCGATCTGCGCCTGCAAGGCGTCCGTGTACGTACCCTTGAGCTTCGAGAGCTGTCGCCAGTCCAGCACGAGTCGCGGTATCTCGTGGCCCAGCGCGGCGAGCTCCTCGAGCACGTCCGCCCCGGTGGCGTAGGCGCCGGTCTTGCCCTTCCGGCCGCCCGGGAGGCCCATCTCGTCGAACAGCACCTCGCCGAGCTGTCTGGGAGACCCGACGTTGAACCCGCGGCCCGCCAGCCCATGGATCTCCTCGACCAGACGGGACATGCGCATGTCGAAGTCGTCTCCGAGTACCCTGAGCTTCTCCGGGTCGACGCGGATGCCGGCGCGCTCCATGCCGGCGAGCACCGGCGCCAGCGGGCGCTCGATGGTTTCGTAGACGCCGACCAGGCGTTCGCTCGCCAGCCGCGGTTTCAATAGCCGATGCAGGCGCATGGTCACGTCCGCGTCTTCCGCCGCATAGTCCACCGCCTTGTCGAGCGGCACCTTGTCGAAGGTGACCCGAGCCTTGCCGGTCCCCGCGACATCCTTGTACGGGATGGGCTTGATGCCCAGGTGGCGTTCCGACAGCTCGTCCATGCCGTGGCCGTGCAGACCCCCCTCCAGCACGAAGCTCAACACCATGGTGTCGTCGATCGGCCCGAGCTCGATGCCGTACTTGGCGAACACCGCCATGTCGTACTTGATGTTCTGTCCGATCTTGAGCACGCCGGGGTTCTCGAGCAGCGGCTTGAGCATCCCGACCGCGCGGTCGAACGGTATCTGGACCGGCGCCCCGTCGTCCCGCGGTTCCGTGTCGAGGCCGAGGTCGCCTTGTTCGCCCGCTCCCGTATGGCCGAGCGGCACGTAGCACGCCTTTCCCGGCTCCACCGAGAGGGACACGCCGACGAGGGCGGCCCGCATGACGTCCAGCGACGTCGTCTCGGTGTCCACGGCCACCGCGCCTTCCGCCTCGGCGGCCGCGACCCAGGCGGCCAGCACCTCCTCGTCCTGGACCGCGACGTACTCGCCGACGCCCTCGGGCGCCGGGGACGCCGACGGCATGGCTCCGCCGGTTTCGTCGCGATACTTCGCGCGCAGGCGCGTCGCGAGAGACGCGAACTCCATCTCGTCGAGGAACGCGAACAACGCGTTCGGATCGGGCGGCTGGAACTCCAGCGCCTCGATGCCGCCCTCGACGGGAACGTCGCGCTTCAGCGTCACGAGCTCGCGGCTGACGCGCGCCAGTCCAGCGTTCTCCAGCAGGGTCTGGCGCCGCTTCGGCTGCCTGATCTCCCCGGCGCGGCCGAGGAGCGTCTCGAGGTCGCCGTAGGCGACGATCAATTCCGCCGCCGTCTTCACGCCGATCCCGGGCACGCCGGGCACGTTGTCGCTGGAATCGCCGGCCAGCGCCTGGACGTCGATCACCTTGTCCGGCCCCACTCCGAACTTCTCCACGACCTGCTCCTCCCGGATCACGGTCTGTTTCATCGGATCCCGCATCGACACGCGTTCGCCGACCATCTGCATCAGGTCCTTGTCCGACGAGACGATCACGACCTCGTAGCCCGCCGCGACCGCCAAATCGGCATAGGTGGCGATCAGGTCGTCGGCCTCGAAGCCCGCCATCTCGAGGCAGGGCACGTTGAAGGCGCGCGTCGCGTCCCGGACCAGCGGGAATTGCGGGACGAGGTCCTCCGGCGGCGGCGGACGATGAGCCTTGTATTCCGGGTAGATCTCGTTGCGAAAGGAACGGCGCGCGGTATCGAAAACGACCGCCAGATGATCGACGACGTCGTCGGCCATGACGTCGTCGACGAGCCTGTTGAGCATGTTGCAGAAGCCGGAAACGGCGCCGACGGGGAGGCCGTCGCTCTTCCTGGCGAGGGCGGGGAGCGCGTGGTAGGCGCGAAAGATGTAGCCCGAGCCGTCCACCAGCACGACGCGCCGGGCGCCGTTCGTCCCCCTGGAAACCTCCGTTTCGCGACCAGCGGCCGCCATCGTCGATCCTCCCCCGCCGGACGCCGCCGAGCGCCAGCGCTTCAGTATGCCACGGGGCCGGTCAGGGATGCTTGAATTGTTTGGAAAGCGCGAGTCCCTGGCGCTGATAGCTGGACCCGATGCCGCGCCCGTAGAGCCTGTCCGGCGGCGCCGTCAACCGCTCGTAGAACAGGCGCCCGACCACTTGGCCATCCTCGATCATGAACGGGACGTCCCGCGACCGCACCTCGAGGACCGCCCGCGCTCCTTCGCCGCCGGCGGCGGCCAGTCCGAAGCCCGGGTCGAAAAAGCCGGCGTAGTGCACGCGGAATTCGCCGACCAGCGGATCATAGGCCAGCATCTCGGCCGCGTGGTCGGCCGGCACGGTCACCGACTCGCGAGACGACAGGATGTAGAAGTCGTCCGCGTCGAGGATGACGCCCTGGCGCGGACGCGCGCGCACGGGCTCCCAATAGTCCCGGGGATCGTAATGGGCGACCTTCGAGACATCGATCAGGTCGGTGTTCTTGCGCGCGCGCCAGCCGATCAGATCCGAATCTCCGCTTCCCCGCGCATCCACCGTGATGGCGAGCGACCCCCGTTTCACGTTCTCCCTGAACACGGCCTCGTCGTCGATGAGCCCCACTTCGGCGTGAAGCTCGCGCAACGCCGCATCGCTCCGCCGGGGCGTCCCGCGCTTGATCCGCAACTGCGACAGGCGCGCGCCCGTCTCGACCAGGATGCTGAACGAACGCGGCGATATCTCGACCCACAGCGGGCCGCGATAGCCGGCCGGCGCGCGATCGAACTCCATGCCGCCGTCGGTGATCAGGCGGCAGAACACGTCGAGACGCCCGGTGGAGCTCTTGGGGTTGGCCACCGCCGACGTGCGATGCCGCAGCCGGAGGCTCTCCATCACGGGCGCGACGTAGACGCATCCCCTTTCCAGGACCGCTCCGCCGTCGAGCGGGAACCGGTGCATCGCGTACGCTTCGATCTTCTGTCCCACCGAGGCGCCGCGGCCGGGCAGGAAGCTGGCCCGGGTCCGCCAGGCGACGGGACCGAGGCGAAGGTCGAGGCTGGCGGGCTGGATCTGCTCCTCGCGGATCGGCTCGGTCGCGTCGATCTCGCCGCTTTCGATCGCCGCGCGCAACCCCTGGGCGGGCACGACGCCCGTGGAGTGCGTCGGCTCCGCGTCCGGTTTCGTCTCGGCGACGGCGAAGAGCGTATGTGCGGCCGCGTCAGCCATCGATCTTCCGGACAGGGGGTCCGCCCTCCGGTCCCAATGGGTCTCGCATACGCGCCGCGCGGTCTCCGCCGGACGGCCACGATCGCGGGTCACGGTAGCGGGGTTGCCCTCCCCTCGGAAGGCATGGATATCGCCCCGAATTCGCGCGGGATTCCTGTCCACAGGCGCCGCGCCTCGGGACTGCCTAAGCGCCGGGGATTCCATCCCCGAATCTCACACCGAGAGATTTTCTTGTGGATGAACGATGCGCCGGGGTCGGCGGACTCGATTCAGTGGTCGGCGCTTCCGGCCGCGCCGGCCTCGAGAACGAACCGCCGGTCGCAATAGGGGCAGTCGACCGCGCCGTCCCGTCCCAGATTGAGATAGACCTTCGGGTGCCCCAGCGATCCGCCGCCGCCGTCGCAGCTGACGGTGCGCTCCTCGACTTCGACGACCTCCGGCGGCTCGATGGACATGCGGTTGCGCCCGATCCCGTTCGGCAAGCTCGCGACGGCGCGCGATGCGCGGGCCGTGCGTCGTCCGAATGATACGCAAAGCCGTTCGGTGTTCAACCGGAACGCATGAGACATGGGACGGCGCCTTGACGCCTGGAGCCGCTGGTCGTACATAATCGATCTCGGGTCGCGGCGAGCCGCACCCACCGTCCCTCGGCCGCCATCAACCAACGCCGGAGAGCGCCATGACCGTCAGCCATGTTACCGATGACTCCTTCGAGACCGACGTGATCGGCGCCGAGCGGCCCGTGCTCGTGGATTACTGGGCGGAATGGTGCGGTCCCTGCCGCCAGATCGCGCCGGCCCTGGAGGAGATCGCGAGCGAGATGGACGATCGGATCACGGTGGCGAAGCTCAACATCGACGAGAATCCGACGACGCCGACCAAGTTCGGCGTGCGCGGCATCCCCACGCTGATGCTGTTCAAGGGCGGAGAGGTCGCCGCGACCAAGGTCGGCGCGCTGCCGAAGGGCAAGCTCGTGGAGTGGCTGGAGGAAGAGCTTTAGCCGTTTCAGCCGTGCCGCGCCAGAATCCGGCCGGCCAGGTACAGCGATCCGCAGATCAACACGCGCGAAGGCGTCCGCCCGCCGGTCCCGGCGACCGACTCGATCGCGCGTTCCACGGAGTCCGCAGCGGTCGCATCCAAACCTGCCTTCCGGGCGGCCGCGGCCACGTCCTCTCCCGAAAGGCTCGCCTTCTCGCCGGGTATCGGCGCCCCATGGACGCTCTCGACCAGCCGGTTCTCGGCGAACGGCGCGAGGAACGCCGAAACGTCCTTGGTGTCGAGCATTCCGCAAACCAGATGGACGGGACGGACGGCGGCTTCCTCGTCTCTCCAGGCCGCCAAGGCGCGGGCGAGGGCGCGGCCAGCGGCCGCGTTGTGTCCACCGTCCAGCCACAACTCGGACGCGCCGGGCAGGAGATCCCGCAAGGGGCCCCGTTCGATGCGCTGTAGGCGTCCGGGCCAACGCGCCGTCCGCAGCCCGCGGCGAACGCTGTCGTCGCCGATCTCGAAACCCGGCAGAGACAATAGCGTCACTGCCGCAGTCGCGGCGTTGGCGAGTTGGTGCGGACCGGGAAGGGACGGACCCGGGAGGCGCGTATCGCGCGATCCCAACCGCAACGAGATCGAGCGGCCTCCCTCGTCCACCCGGAAATCCCATTCCGAGCCGCGCCTCAGAAGCGGCGCGCCGACCTCGGCGGCGCGCGCGACGATCGGCGCCAGCGCCGCGTCTTCCTGGGGTCCGATGACGGCGGGGACGCCTTTTTTCAGGATCCCCGCCTTCTCCGCCGCGATCCCGCCGAGGTCGGTCCCCAGGAACTGCGTGTGATCGATCGACACGGGCGTGACGACCGTGGCGACGGGCGCCTCGACGACGTTGGTAGCGTCGAGGCGGCCCCCGAGCCCCACCTCGAGCAGAAGGACGTCCGCCGGATGGCGCGAGAAGGCGAGAAAGGCCGCGGCGGTCGTGATTTCGAAGAACGTCACGGGAGCGGAATCGTTGGCGGCCTCACACGCCATCAGAATTTCGTCCAGCTCGATTTCGTCGATGGGAAGCGTGGCGCCGTATCCGTCCGCCAGGCCTATGCGCTCGCGAAAATCGACGAGATGCGGAGAGGTATAGGCGTGAACCCTGTAACCGGCCGCGCGCAGCCCCGCCCGCAGCATGGCGATGACGGATCCCTTGCCGTTGGTGCCGGCGACGTGAACGACCGGCGGAAGCCGGGTTTCGGGCCGGTCGAGGGCCGCGAGCAGACGCCGGATGCGCCCCAGCGAGAGATCGATCCTCTTGGGATGCAGCGCTTTCAACCGCCCGAGAACGGCGCTGTCGCGCTGGCGACCGGTCTCCATCCCCCGCCTATGCGGCCCCGTCCAGGTGCGCCCCGGACGGCAGGGCCAGCGGGGAGTCCGTCGCCGGAGGGACGGCGCGAATCACCCCGTCGCCGGTCAACAGCGCCAGAAGGCGAGCCAGCGTCGCGCGCAGATCCCGGCGATGGACGACGAGGTCGAGCATCCCGTGCTCCAGCAGATATTCGGCTCTCTGGAATCCCTCGGGCAGGCTCTCGCGGATCGTGTTCTCGATCACCCGCGGCCCGGCAAAGCCGATCAGGGCCCCGGGCTCGGCGATGGAGATGTCCCCGAGCATCGCGTAGGACGCGGTGACGCCGCCCGTCGTCGGGTCGGTCAAGATCGAGATGTAGGGCAAGCCCGCCTCTCGGACGTCGTCCACCGCGATCACGGACCGCGGCATCTGCATCAGGGAGAGGACTCCTTCCTGCATCCGCGCTCCGCCCGCGGCCGCGAGCACGACGAGCGGAGCGTGGCGGGATACCGCTTCCTCCGCCGCCTTGATCAACGCCTCGCCGACGGCCAAGCCCATGGACCCGCCCATGAACCCGAAATTCTGGGCGGCCATGACCGTCTCCAGGCCGCCGAGGCGGCCGACCGCGACGACCATCGCCTCGCGCTCGTTCGTTTTCGTCCGGCTCTCCTTCAGCCTGTCGGCGTATCGCTTCGAGTCGCGGAACTTGAGGGGGTCGGCGATGACTTCGGGCGCCTCGATGCGCTCGTAACGGCCGTCGTCGAACATCTGCGTCAGACGCTCCCTGGGCGACAGGCGGAAATGGTAATCGCACTGCGGGCAGACGCGGTGATTGGCCTCCAGGTCCCGGTGAAAGACCATCTGTCCGCAACTCGGACATTTTTCCCACAGGTTCTCGGGCGTCTCGCGCTTGCTGACGAGCGCGCGGATCTTCGGCCTGACGAAGTTCGTGAGCCAGTTCACGACGCCGACTCCGCCTCGCGGGCGCGACGCACACCGTCGGCGAGGCCCTGCACCCGGGTCAGGAGGGCATCGACCAGACCGGGCCTCGCCTTGCCGTAGGCATCGAGATTCTCGGAGACCGCCGTCACCAGGGCGGAGCCGACCACCGCTCCGTCGGCGGCCCGGGCGATCGCGGCGGCCTGTTCGGGCGTCTTGATGCCGAACCCGACCGCCACGGGAAGCGCCGTGTGACGCTTCAGGCGCTCCACGGCGCCGGTGACCAGGGACAGGTCGGGGATGGCGGCTCCCGTAATGCCCGTTATGGAAACGTAGTAGACGAACCCCGACGTGTTGCCGAGAACACGGGGCAACCGCGACTCGTCGGTCGTGGGCGTGGCCAGCCGGATGAAGCTCAGACCCGCTTCGAGCGCGGGCAGGCAAAGCTCGGCGTCCTCTTCCGGGGGCAGGTCGACGACGATCAACCCGTCCACGCCAACGCCCTTCGCCGCCCGCAGGAACCTGTCCGGCCCGAAAGCGTGGATGGGGTTGTAATAACCCATCAGAACCAGCGGCGTATCCGAGTCCCTGCGACGGAACCGGGCGACGGAATCGAGCGTCCGGTCGAGAGTCGCCCCGGCCTTGAGCGCCCGCAACCCGGAAGCCTGAATGGCGGGACCGTCGGCCATGGGGTCGGTGAAGGGAATCCCCAGCTCGATGACGTCCGCTCCCGCGCTCGGGAGGCCCTCGAGGATGGCGTTCGCCGTATCGCGATCCGGGTCTCCGGCCATGACGTAGGCGACCAGAGCCGCGCGGCCGTCCCGCGCGAGTCGGACGAAGCGCCGCTCGATCCGCGCCGTCCCGCCGGCGTCCGCAGTCAAATCTCCACCCCCAACGCGTCGGCGACGGTGAAGATGTCCTTGTCCCCGCGACCGCACATGTTCATGAGGATGAGGTGGTCGGCGGGGCGTTCCGGGGCGACCCTCATGACGTGGGCGAGGGCATGAGCGGGTTCCAGGGCCGGAATGATGCCCTCGACCCTGCCGCACAACTGGAAGGCTTCCAGGGCCTCGTCGTCCGTGACCGGCGCGTACGTCGCGCGGCCGGTATCCTTGAGCCAGGCGTGCTCCGGCCCGATGCCCGGATAATCGAGTCCGGCGGATATCGAATGGGCCTCGACGATCTGCCCGTCCTCGTCCTGCAGGAGATAGGTCCTGTTGCCGTGCAGCACGCCGGGGCGGCCAGCCGCGAGACTCGCGGCGTGTTCTCCCGTGTCGATCCCTCTACCCGCCGCCTCGACCCCGACGATCTCGATACCGTCGTCGTCCAGGAACGGGTGGAACAAACCCATGGCGTTGGAGCCGCCGCCGACGCACGCGATCAGCATGTCGGGAAGCCGCCCCTCGGCCTCCTGTATCTGCTCGCGGGCTTCGACGCCGATGACGGACTGGAAGTCGCGGACCATCTCCGGATAGGGATGCGGGCCGGCGACGGTGCCAATGATGTAGAACGTGGAGTCGACGTTGGTGACCCAATCGCGGAGCGCCTCGTTCATGGCGTCCTTGAGCGTCCGCGAACCGGAGGTGACGGGAACGACCTCCGCGCCCAGCAGCTTCATGCGGAACACGTTGGGTTGCTGCCGTTCGATGTCGACGGCGCCCATGTAGACCGTGCAGGGAAACCCGAAACGCGCGGCGACGGTCGCCGCGGCGACGCCATGCTGCCCAGCGCCGGTCTCCGCGATGATCCGGGTCTTGCCCATCCGCCGGGCCAGCAGGATCTGGCCGAGGCAGTTGTTGATTTTGTGAGATCCCGTGTGGTTGAGCTCGTCCCTCTTGAAATAGATCCGAGCGCCGCCGAGGCGCTCGGTCAGGCGCTCGGCGAAATAGAGGGGACTGGGGCGGCCTGCGTAATGCCTGTTGAAACTGGCGAGCTCGGCCTGGAAGTCCGGATCGTTCTTGGCCGCGCCATAGGCGGCCTCCAGATCCAGAATCAACGGCATCAGCGTCTCGGCGACGAAGCGGCCGCCGTAAATCCCGAACCGTCCCTCTTCGTCGGGTCCCGCTCGGTAGGCGTTCGGCATCTCCATCCGGGGCGCGCCTGTCATCGACTCGTGCCGTTCGTGCGCTCGCAGAGCCGTCAGAGCGCTCTGACGGTATCCAGGAACCGCTCGATCAGTCGGGGGTTTTTGCTCCCCGGACGATTCTCCACGCCCGAGGAAACGTCCACCGCCGCCGCGCCGCTGATGGAGGCCGCCTCGGAGACATTGTCCGCGTCGAGTCCCCCGGAGAGCATCCACGGCCGCTCTCGGGACCAGCCTCGAAGCAGGCGCCAGTCGAAGGACACGGCATTCCCTCCGGGCAGCGCGCCCACCATGTCCCTGGGGGGCCTGGCGTCGAACAACAGCCAATCCGCCGACTCGTCGTACTCGGAGGCCGCCTCGACGTCTGCGGCGGTCTCGACCTTGATGGCCTTCATGGTTTCGAGGCCGAAGCGGTTGCCGAGCTCGCGAACGCGGTTCGGCGATTCGCTTCCGTGCAGTTGGAGCATGTCCAGGCTCACGGTCCGGAGCGTCTCGGCGATGACGTCATCGGACGCGTCCACGAACAGGCCCACTGTGGTCACCGTCGGCGGCGCCGCGCGCGAGAGCGTCGCCGCCTCGTCCGGCGTCACGCAACGGGGCGAAGGTGGAAAGAACACGAACCCGACGAAGCCGGCGCCGCCGGAAACGGCGGCGATGACCGACTCGAGCGTGTTCAAACCGCAGATTTTCGCGCTGACTCCCATCCTCTCACCTATAGCACGAAACGCGTGGGATTGAGGCCGTGGAGACCGGGATCACGAGCGGTTACGGGAGTCTCGCAGCGCCGGGGCCGCTCCGGACCGAGGGCCCTGTTCCGGCGGGTCCGGAGGAGCCGGCGGCGATTTGGCGACGTGACGCGCGCCGGTTTCGGGCTTGTCCCGCAGAGCGGCGACTTCCGTTTCCAGCAGGGCGGCGCGCCGACGCAGCCGCCTCGCCTCGCGGCGCCAGCGCCGGCCCGACAGCCAGGCGGACGCGCCCCCGGCGACGAGTCCGGCCAGGGCGGCCGCGAGGACGACGAGAAAGAGCGGTACGGTGAGGTCGAAAGGCAGCGGACCGAGGCTGATGTCGATGTCATGACGATTGGCGGCCGCGAACGCCGCCGCCACGACGAGAAGGGGCGCGTAGAGAAGCCAGAAAAACGCTCTCACCTTCCGATGTCCCTTGTCCCGACTGGCGGCTTTCATCCGCTTCCGCACGGAAACCGCCCACCGTCCGGCGTTACCGGCCGGCGCCGTCGGAGTCGTTCAGCCGCCCGCGCAGGTCCTTCCCGGTCTTGAAGAACGGGATGTGTTTTTCCGCGACGGACACGGCTTGGCCCGTCCGCGGGTTGCGCGCGGTCCGCTGTTGGCGTTGTTTGACGGAGAACGTTCCGAAGCCGCGCAACTCGACACGGTCGCCTCGCGCGAGGGCGGTGGAAATCTCATCGAAGATCGTGTTGACGATCCGCGCAACGTCCCGTTGATAGAGATGCGGATTGAGCTCGGCGAGTCGCGCTATCAGTTCGGACTTGACCATGGGAACCCCACTTCCGCGGCGGTCGCTGACCCGCTCGCAAGCGGGTCAGACCATTGAAGTCACCCCGAGCATGCCGGACCGGAACCAGCCCGTCAAGTGGTAAGCCATTCAGAAAACGTTGTTTTTCGACATCAAGGCAATCGACAGGGAAATCTTCGGGCCGCGCCGCGGTTCCCATGCCGGATCCAGTCCGGATTGGGCCGCCATGGAGCGCTCGTCATTCCTTCGTCTCGGAGTCGTCCGCCGTCCGGGAACCCGTCTCGTCGTCGGTCGGCTCGGCCGCGGACGCGCCCTCGGCCGGCGAGTCGTTCTCGCTCGCCACCTCGGCTTCTTCTCGCGCCCGGTTGATGGCCGCCCCGAGAATGTCACCGAGGCTGGCTCCGGAATCCGAAGATCCGTATTGCGCCATCGCCTCGCGCTCGTCCGCGATCTCCAGGGCCTTGATCGACAGGGCCACACGGTGGGCGTCGCGGTCGATGCTCGTGATCGTGGCGTCCACCTTGTCGCCGACGGCGAAACGCTCCGGACGCTTTTCCGATCGGTCCCGCGACAGATCGGCCTTGCGGATAAAACCCTTGAGATCGTTCTCGAACGTGACCTCGATCCCGCCCGGCGCGATCTCGGCGACGGTGCACGTCACGGTGTCGCCCTTCTTGAGCTTGTCGATCCCCGCGAACGGGTCCTTCGACAACTGCTTGACGCCGAGGCTGACTCGCTCCTTTTCGACGTCGATGCTCAAGACCTTGGCGCGAACGACGTCGCCCTTGTTGTACCCCTTGATCGCCTCCTCGCCGGGACGGTCCCAATCCAGGTCCGAAAGATGAATCATGCCGTCGATGTCGCGGGTCAAGCCGATGAAGATGCCGAATTCGGTAATGCTCCTCACCTTGCCTTCGACTTCGCTGCCCTCGGAGTGAAGCGCATGGAATTCCTCCCACGGATTTTCCGTGCACTGTTTGATGCCGAGGCTGACGCGCCGTTTCACGGGATCGACGTCGAGGACCATGACCTCGATCTCCTGACTCGTGGACACGATCTTGCCCGGGTGGACGTTCTTTTTCGTCCAGCTCATTTCCGAGACGTGCACCAACCCCTCGACTCCCGGCTCCAGCTCGACGAACGCGCCGTAATCCGTGATGTTGGTGACGCGGCCCTTGAGCCTCATGCCGGCCGGGTACTTGCCTTCGACGCCATCCCACGGATCCGCCTCGAGCTGCTTCATGCCGAGGCTGATCCTCTGCGTTTCGGGATTCAGCCGAACGACCTGCACCCTGACGGTCTGGTCGATCTGCACGGCCTCGCTCGGATGGCTGACCCGCCGCCAGGCCATATCGGTGACGTGGAGCAGCCCGTCGACGCCGCCCAGGTCGACGAACGCGCCGTAGTCGGTGATGTTCTTGACGACACCCTCGATAACCTGGCCTTCGTGGATGTTGGCGATGAGTTCCTGACGCTCGGCGGCGCGGGCTTCTTCCAGGACGGCGCGGCGGGATACCACGATGTTGCCCCGCCGGCGATCCATCTTGAGGATTTGGAAAGGCTGAGGTTGGCCCATCAGAGGCGTGATGTCGCGAACCGGGCGCACGTCCACCTGGCTACCCGGCAGGAAGGCGACGGCGCCGGAGAGATCCACCGTGAACCCGCCCTTGACCCGGCCGAATATGAGGCCGCTCACATGCTCGTCCTTGGCGAACGCGTCCTCGAGTTTTTCCCAGGCTTCCTCGCGCCGCGCCTTTTCCCGGCTCAGCACGGTCTCGCCATGGACGTTCTCCATACGCTCGAGATAGACCTCGACCGTGTCTCCGAGGCCGACCTCGGGTGGTTGGCCTTGAGCCGAAAACTCCCTGAGAGGCACCCGGCCTTCCGATTTCAGTCCGACGTCGACGACCGCCATGTCGTTCTCGATGGCGATAACGGTCCCGACGACGACCGTGCCCACGAGGTCGTTCCTGTTGCCGAAGGAGTCTTCGAGAAGGGAGGCGAAACTCTCCCCGGGTTCGGGGGCGCCCCCCAAAGTCTCGGCCGCAGTATCCGTCATTCCGTCCCCTGTCGTTGCCCGGTCCGGTCGCCCGCGTGTATCCCATCGCGCGGGCCGGTCCATGCGCGCCGCGTGGACCCGGTCGCTCGACCCAGAGATGTATGCCGTCAGGGTCGCGAAGGCCGCGTCTATAGACAAATTCGTCGTGTCTAGCAAGTAGGCGTCCTCCGCCGGCGCCAGAGGGGACGCGCTGCGTTCGGTGTCCCGCGCGTCGCGTTCGATGGTCGCCGCGAGCACCCGTCGCTCATCGATCCGGTCGCCACTCTCCCGCAGCTGGAGGAACCGACGGCGCGCCCGAGCCTCCGGGGTGGCGGTCACGAAGATCTTGTGGTCGGCGTCCGGGCACACGACGGTCCCGATGTCCCTGCCGTCGAGGACCGCCCCCCGGACCCGTCCGGGAGGCCGGTGAGCGAAGCGGCGCTGGAATCCGATCAGGGCGGCGCGAACCTCGGGGATGGCCGCGACCCGGGATGCCGCTTGGCCGACGTCCTCGCGGCGCAGTTCGGGATCGTTCAGGTCGCCCGCGTCCAGATGCCCGGCCGCCTCGACGGCGGCGCGCGAGTCTCCGGGATCCGAGCCCTCCCGCAACACGCGCAACGCCACCGCACGGTAAAGCGATCCCGTTTCCAGCCACGCGAGGTTCATCTTCTCCGCCAGCAATCTCGACAAGGCGCCCTTGCCGGCGGCCGCGGGGCCGTCGATCGCGATAATCATTTCGAGTTGCTTCGCGCCCGCGGCGCCCGCGACACTTCGGCGCCCAGACCCGTCATCAGATCGATGAATTCGGGAAAGCTGGTCGCGATGGTTTCGGCGTGGTCCACCATGACCGGTTCCTTGGAAGCCATGCCGAGCACGAGAAACGACATGGCCACCCTGTGGTCGAGACGCGCGTCGACGCCGCCGCCGCCGGGCGCCGGTCCGCCCAGACCGGTGACCGCGAGGCCGTCTTCGAATTCGTCGACCGTGACGCCGCAGGCCCGAAGGCCGGTCGTCATGGCCGAGATGCGGTCGCTCTCCTTGACGCGGAGCTCGCGGACGCCGCGCATGACGGTCCGGCCTTCCGCGCCCGCCGCCAGGGCCGCCAGGACCGGGTACTCGTCGATCATCGTGGGCGCCCGCTCCGGCGGCACCTCGATGCCGGCCAGACCACCGTGCCGGACCGTGACGTCGGCCACCGGCTCGCCGCCGACGGCGCGGGCGCCCGACAGCTCGATATCGGCTCCCATCTCCCGCAGCGTATCGAAGAAGCCCGTTCGCAGGGGATTGGTCCCGACGTTCTCGATCGTGACTCGGGAACCCGGAACGGCGAGGGCGGCGGCCACGAGGAAGGCGGCCGAAGACGGATCGCCCGGAACCGCGACGGCGCGCCCCATCAGTTCCGCCTCGCCCTCCACGGCGATGCGGCGCCTGCCGTCGCCGTCCTTCCCTTCGGTGACCGCCGCGCCGAAGTGCGCCAGCATACGTTCCGTGTGGTCCCGCGAGGGAGCGGGTTCGACCACGGAAGTGTGGCCTGGCGTATTGAGGGCGGCCAGAAGGATGGCGGACTTGACCTGCGCCGACGGGACCGGGAGGACGTATTCGATGGGAACCGGGCTGCGCGCGCCGGCGACGATCAGGGGAAGGAGGTTTCCGTCCCGCGCCGAGATGTCGGCGCCCATCCGCCGGAGGGGGAGGATGACGCGGTCCATCGGTCTGGTCGAGAGCGAGGCGTCCCCGGTGAAGTGCGCCGTCAGGCGATGGGATGCGACCGCGCCCATCAGCAGCCGGGCGCCCGTTCCCGAATTTCCCAGGTCGAGGACCGACGCCGGTTCGCGCAGTCCTCCGACGCCGCGCCCGAAAATGACGCGAGCGTCGGGTTCCGGCGCCTGTATCTCGGCCCCGAGGCAGCGCAACGCCGTTTCGGTCCTCGCTACGTCGTCGCCCCGAGACAACCCCGTGACGGCCGTCTCGCCGACCGAAAGCGCGCCGAAAATGAGCGCGCGATGGGAAATCGACTTGTCTCCCGGTACGCGCGCGGCGCCGGCGAGCGTCCGGGCGCGATATGAAGTGAAGACGGTCAAGCTGTTTCCAGGGCGTTGAAGACCCGCGGGCGCCGGGACGAAAACTTTTGACAGGTTAACCCGTTCATGGCAATTGGAGCGCCCTTGAGCTCGTCTCGCCCCACGAACCATCGAAACGATCGGGAGCCGTCCGCGTGTCCAAACCTGAATGGGGCGAGAAACGGGAATGCCCGGAATGTGGGGCGCGCTTTTACGATCTCGATCGCGACCCGATCGTCTGTCCGAAGTGCGAGGCGCCGTATGTCGTGACGGTTGCGAAGACGGCGGGGACCGCGGCCGGGGAAGGCGCGGAACCCGCATCGGCCGGGAGCGCCGAGACCGCCGGTCCGGAGGGGGAAGACGGCGACAATACCGACGGCGACGAGGACGAGGACGGCGACGACGATCTTATCGAGGACGCGGCGGAACTCGTGGAGGAGAGCGATGATGTGTCGGACGTGCTCGACGGCGCGGTCGACGACGGAAAAACCGGCGAATAGCGGTTTCGCCGCCGCGACCGGCGCGGCGCGGCGAATGGATCGGGGCCATAGCTCAGTTGGGAGAGCGCTTGAATGGCATTCAAGAGGTCGGGGGTTCGACTCCCCCTGGCTCCACCACCGCCCCTTCTCGAACGTTCTTCAACGCCGGAAACCGCGCGCCGCGTCCGCCAGAGGGTCCGCGCCGTTCTCGAGTGGGCGACGGCGCACCGCCACGTCGGGTGTGAGAACCGAACGCCGACTGGCGTTTGCATCGTCCTTCCATTCCGCTTGAGGGTTTCGGGCCGCGCAAGTTGCGGCCGCGGCGCTGTTCTCGCGCGAGCGGCGTTGCGGGGCCGCGGTCCACCCCCCTCCCGACCTCCCCCCTGTCAGGGGGGAGGAGCGCGCGCGGGGCGGCGCGTCCCTTCTTCTCCCTCTCCCTGGCAGGGGGAGGGTCGGGGTGGGGGTCGCGCCAGGGAGAGGAGCGCGAACGGACCCTGCGGCGCCCCCGTCGCCGGATGGCGCTTGCATGATGGGGCGCGCTCGGCGACAAGGGGGCGATGGCGGCGACGAATACGCGATTGACGGCGGCGGTGGAGGCGTACTTCGCCGACCTGCGGCGGGTGCGGGCCTCGGGCGGGGCGACCGGGGAGCGGTCGAGCTACGGGCCGCTCGCGGGGTTGCTCAACGCCGTCGGCGCGACGCTCAAGCCGAAGGCGTTCTGCGTCCAGGAGCTCGCAGACCAGGGCGCGGGCCATCCCGACTTCGGCCTCTATGCCGCGAAGCAGGTTCAGAAAGGCCGTCCGCGCGAGGGGCAGACGCCGGAGCGCGGCGTGGTCGAGGTGAAGCCCGTCGATGACGACGCCTGGCTGACGGCGGCAAGCGATCAGGTGAGCCGCTATTGGGGCCGCTACCGTCTGGTGTTGGCGACGAACACGCGCGACTTCGTGCTCGTGGGCGAGGACGCGGCGGGCCGTCCCTTGAGGCTGGAGAGCCTGCGTTTGGCGGAGAGCGCCGAAGACTTTGCGGCCCGTCTGGAGACGCCGCGCGCGTTCGCCCGCGTGGTGGGCGCGGGACTTGGCGAGTATCTCGCGCGTGCGCTGGCGCATCGTGCGGCGCTGGCGGAGCCGCGGGACCTGGCGTGGCTTCTGGCGTCCCATGCCCGCGACGGTCTGGCGCGCGTCGAGGCGGCGGGCGACGCGCCGGCGTTGGCGGCAATCCGCTCCGCTCTCGAAGAAGCGTTGGGCGTCCGCTTCGAGGGTGCGCGGGGTGCACGGTTTTTCCGCTCGACCTTGGTGCAGACGCTGTTCTACGGCGTGTTCTCCGCCTGGGTGCTGTGGGCGCGACGGACGCCGCCGCCGACCGGCGCATTCCGCTGGCGCGAAGCAGTCTGGGACTTGCGCGCGCCGGTGCTGGCGGCGCTGTTCCAGCAGCTGTCCCAACCCGGCCGGCTGCAACCGTTGGGCCTCGTGGAAGTGCTGGACTGGACGTCCGCCGCGCTGGACCGGGTGGACCGGTCGGCGTTCTTCTCGCGCTTCGACGAAGGCGCGGCGGTGCCCTACTTCTACGAACCGTTCCTGGAGGCGTTCGATCCCGAACTCCGCAAACAACTCGGGGTCTGGTACACGCCTTCGGAAGTGGTGCGCTACATGGTCGCCCGCGTGGACCGGGCCCTGAAGGACGATCTCGGCATCGCGGAGGGCCTGACGGCGGAGAACGTCTACGTGCTGGACCCGTGCTGCGGAACGGGAGCCTATCTGGCGGAAGTCTTGCGCCGCATTGCGGACAACCTGAAGGGGCGGGGCCTGGGCGCGCTGGCGGGTGCGCGTGTGAAGCAGGCGGCGCTGTCGCGCGTGTTCGGGTTCGAGATCATGCCGGCGCCGTTCGTGGTGGCGCATCTGCAAGTGGGGCTGGCGCTGCGGGAGCTGGACGCGCCGTTGGCGGACGACGGGAGCGAGCGCGCCGGGGTGTTCCTGACCAACGCGCTGACGGGGTGGGAGCCGCGGGTGACGAAGCCGTTGCCGTTCCCGGAACTGGAGGAGGAACGCGACCGGGCCGAACGGGTGAAGCGGGAGGCGCCGATCCTCGTGATCCTCGGCAACCCGCCCTACAACGGCTTCGCGGGTCTGGCGGTGGAGGAGGAGCGGGCGCTTTCGGAGACGTACCGTTCGACGAAGTGGGCGCGACGACCGGAGGGACAGGGACTGAACGATCTCTACGTGCGCTTCTTCCGCATGGCGGAGCGGCGCATCGCGGAGAAGACGGGCCGTGGCGTGGTGTGTTTCATCTCCAACTACTCGTGGCTGGACGGGTTGTCGTTCACGGGAATGCGGGAACGGTTCCTGGAGGCGTTCGACGCGGTCCGCGTGGATTGCCTGAACGGGGACAAGTACAAGACGGGGAAGATTGCGCCGGACGGGACGCCGGACCCGAGCGTGTTCTCGACCGAGGGCGACCCGATCGGTATCCAGGTGGGGACGGCCATCGCGACGCTGGTGCGCAAGGCGGATCATGCGCCGGCGCAATCGGTGGGCTTCCGGCATCTGTGGGGGCGTGGCAAGCGCGCGGACCTGCTGGCGACGGCGGAGGCGGCGCCGGGGACGCTTTACGAGGATGTTGCGCCGGTGCTGCCGCTCGGGTTGCCGTTCGTGCGCACGGCGGTGAGTGCGGGCTGGTTCGACTGGCCGGCGTTGCCGGACCTGTTCCCGGCGTCGTTTCAAGGGTCCGAGACCGGTCGTGATACATTTCTCATCGACACCGATCTGGACCGGTTGAAGGCGCGGATCGGGGAGTATTTCGATCCGGCCTTGAGCCACGAGGAAATCGCACGGCGCTATCCACCCGTCATGAAGGATACCGGACGCTTTGATGCGCGAGCGGTGCGAGACGCTTTACTCTCAAGGGGCGGCCCGAATGAAGAAGGCTTCGTTCGTCACGCTTACCGCCCATTCGATAATCGATGGCTGTATTGGGAAGCGGAAACGAAACTGCTTCGCGAGAAGAGCCCACACTACCCACCCCATGTTTTCAAAGGGAATCTATGGATTTCCTCCGCTCAGCACTTACGGCGCGGCGCAAAGGAACCGCAAGCCTGTTTCGTGCAATACATTGCGTCACGCCATTTGATCGAGCGAGGGACCAATATGTTCCCCGCTTGGCTTCGTGACGACGACGAAGACGCAGGCCGCCGCCCCAACCTGTCGGGCGCTGCCCGCCGCTACCTCGACCGCCTCGGCCTCGGCGTCGAAGACCTCTTCCACCACGTTCTCGCCACCCTCCACGACCCCGCCTACCGCGAGGCCAACGCCAGTGCGCTGCGCATGGAATGGCCCCGCATCCCCCTCCCCGGCTGGCCCGACGGCGGAGGCGACGACGCAGCGGCAACCCTCGCCCGCTCCGCCGAACGCGGCCGCGAACTCGCGGCCCTGCTCGATCCTGAAACCCCCGTCCCCGGCGTCACGCAAGGCCCGCCGCGCTCGGAAGTCGCCGCCATCGCCGTCCCCGCCACCACGAGCGGCCGCAACATGACGGGCGCCGACTTCGCCCTCACCGCCGGGTGGGGTCACGTCGGCGCGGGCGGCGCCGTCATGCCCGGCCAGGGCCGCGCCGTCGAACGCCCCTACACCCCGGAAGAGCGCGAAGCCCTTGCCGCCACCCTCCCCACCTTGGGCGCCACCACCTTCGACATCCACTTGAACGCCAACGCCTTCTGGCGCAACGTCCCCGCCAATGTCTGGCGCTATAAACTCGGCGGCTACCAAGTCCTCAAGAAGTGGCTCTCCTACCGCGAACATGCTATCCTCAGGCGGACGCTGATGCCGGAGGAGGTCCAACACTTCACAGATACGGCGCGGCAGATCAAGGGTATAATGACGATCTAAAACAATTTGTGATAGACACCATGGCTGGAAAACGACAACATTTCATCCCTAAATTTCTTCAGGAAGGATTCATTGACTCTACCAGAAGAGGAAAGAAATCTACTTGGGTATTCCGACGTGATACTCAACCATTCAATACAAACATAGCCAATGTTGGAGTAGAAGGAAAATTCTACACATCCGATCAAGATACGACAGTTGATGATGCCATAACTAAAGATGAAAATGACTTCAGTGTCCTTCTTAATGAAATAAGATCGGAGAGTCATTCCGTGCTTTCGGATTCAAATTTGCCTAGGTTGATCGCACACCTTGAGATAAGAACTAGGAACTTGAGAGAGAATCTATTTCAAGTAAGTGAATTCCTCGTGTCTCAAATTGTTGATTTTATGTCAAATGAAGAAATGTTCACTAGTTGGCTAAAATCAACAATATATGACCGCCCGTCCATAATTCGAGAAAGTATTGAACAGCACATAAAGGAGCATAATTTTCCGGAATTTTTTATAGAACCTTTGTTGATGATGGCCACACGCGCAGGACCAGATTTAATCGATCAGAACAAGCCAGAATATATCACGCAAGTAAGCCTCTTCCGAGAAATATTTCATCGCGATTTGAGAAAGTTAATAAAAGGAAGCCATATAAAAGCTCTGAAAAAATCCATCGCTCCTGATGCAAAGATTGAATGGTATGAACATTTGATCTATAAGGTTGTATCAGTTTCCAAGAATAATTCCATGATTCTGGGCGACTCTACAGTTATTTTTCACACTGAAAGTGCAAGGATCTATAAACCTTTCCTTGAGGAAAGTGATAAACTTCTTGCCGTATACTTACCAATTTCTTCTAACCAAGTTCTCGTAGGTTCCAAATATCCCTTTAGTATTTTGCCAAGTGATATTCAGGAGGCAGCCGCACGTTGCTCCTTGGAATACTTCATAGCTGATGCCAATACAGATAGGAACAGGACGTTACAGACAATCGTTGGAAGTAACGCACAACTTCTGTCGAAAGAAGAAATGAAATCAATGATCGATACGGTGTTTTCTGAAAAGGAATCTTCTGTAAATGTTTCTGTGTATCCTGTTTTTGACTGTTTGGCACAAATATTCACCGCGCCTGATAATCAGAATAATGATTCCATAGCATTAATCTTGGAAACGGTATGGGGTCGTCAAGGGTTTTTGCTCAATAAAGATATGGCTAATGATCTCTTGGAAGTACTTACTGAATTGACAGAAAGTCTAGATTAGTCTATAGTATTTATCATCCAAATATGGTTTGAAAATCGCCCCCGCAGTGACCTTTCCTATCTTCTCTGCTGCCTCGACGGGATGCCCGTCGGCAAGGTGAGCGTAACCGGCTGTGGTCCGGTGCCGCTGGTGCCCGAGCAAGCGGCCGACCAGGGGCAGGTTCTTGCCGGACATGACGGCATGGCTGGCATAGGTGTGGCGAAGATCGTGAAGACGGAGGTCGGGCAGACCCGCCTCGGCGCGGATGCAACTCCAATGGGATGCGCGACTCCAATGGAACGCGATGTCGGTGATGGGCCGGGCGGCTCGGGAAGAGCCAGGGACAATCCACGCCGTAGCGCGGGATGCCGTCGATGACCGCGCGGGCGGCGCTCGACAGCCGGTTGACGCCCTCCCCTCAGGACAGGGGAGCCGGGAGGGGGTGGGTCGCAGTCCCGCCGCTCCGCGCAATCCTCGATCCTCCGCCAGTATGAGAAATGCGAGGGCAGGCCCCCTCGGAGCGCCATGTTTCAAACCGGGACACTGCCGACCGGGACTCTTCTTGACGGGAAAGGCCACTCACGGCTAGGTTCCGCGCGTTCCGAAAGGATCGGTGACCGGGAACGCCCACGGGTGTCCGCCAGTCCGCGAGGTTTCGCGCGCTGGCGCCGCCGGCGTTCGTTGGATGCGAGGGGTGCGCTGGACCATGTTCGACAGTCTGACCGAACGCCTCGGCGGGGTCTTCGAGAACCTGAAGCGGCGCGGCGCGCTTTCCGAGTCCGACGTCGACGCGGCCCTCCGGGAAGTGCGGGTCGCGTTGCTGGAGGCGGATGTCGCCCTGCCGGTGGTGAAGGACTTCATCGACGGCGTCCGCGACCGCGCCGTCGGCGCGGAGGCGCTGCGCTCGGTATCGCCGGCGCAGATGGTCGTCAAGATCGTCCACGATCGCCTGATCGAGGTTCTCGGACCCGAAACCGCCGACGTGGAGTTCCATGCGGCCGCTCCCGCCTCCGTCCTGATCGTCGGATTGCAGGGTTCGGGCAAGACGACGACCACCGCCAAGATCGGGAGCTGGCTCGCCGGGCGACGGAAGAAGAAGGTCCTGATGGCCTCTCTCGACACCCGGCGGCCCGCCGCTCAGGAGCAGCTCGGGGTGTTGGGAGAGCAGGCCGGAGTGGCCACCCTGCCCGTCGTTCCCGGCCAGATGCCCGAGGACATCGCCAGGCGGGCGATGAACGCGGGCCGTCTTCGGGGATGCGATGTGGTCCTGCTGGACACCGCCGGACGCCTGCACGTGGACGAGGCGCTGATGGCGGAAGTGGCGGCCGTCCATCACGCCGCCGATCCCGCGGAGGTGCTGCTGGTCGCCGACTCGCTGACCGGTCAGGACGCGGTCGGCGTCGCCGAACGGTTCAAGGAACGGGTCGGGGTGACCGGCATCGTCCTCACCCGCGCGGACGGCGATTCCCGTGGCGGAGCGGCGCTCAGCATGCGCGCGGCGACCGGTTGCCCCATCAAGTTCCTGGGAACCGGCGAATCGATCGACGCCCTGGAAGTCTTCCATCCCGACCGTATCGCGTCCCGTATTCTCGGCATGGGCGATGTGGTCGGTCTCGTCGAGCGGGCCGCCGAGACGGTCGAACGGGAGGAGGCCGCGCGGCTCGAGGAGAAGATGCGCAAGGGCGCCTTCGACCTCGACGACCTCGCCGGGCAGCTCCGTCAGATCCGCCGCATGGGCGGCATGGACGGGATCATGGGCATGTTGCCCGGGGTCGGAAAGGTCAAACGGCAGTTGGCCGACGCCCGGATCGACGAAGTCATGCTCAGGCGCCAGGAGGCGATCATCCAGTCCATGACGCCGCGGGAACGCCGCAACGTCAAGCTCCTCAACGCCTCTCGGAAACGGCGCGTGGCCGAGGGATCGGGCGCCACGGTCCAGGACGTGAACCGACTCCTCAAGCAGTTCAGGCAGATGTCTTCCATGATGAAGAAGGTCAACAAGATGGGTAAACGGGGCCTGATGCGGCACGGGCTCCCCGGCTTGCCCATGAGATGAGCCGAAGGGCCGGTCGATCCGAATCCGACGGTGAATCCCAATCAGGAGCGAACACGAGAATGACACTCAAGATCAGACTGGCCCGGGCGGGCGCCAAGAAACGGCCCTTTTATCGAATCGTCGTCGCCGACTCGCGGCGACCGCGGGACGGCCGTTTCATCGAAAAGCTGGGAACGTACAACCCGCTGCTCAGGCCCGACGACCCCGACCGGGTGACGTTGAGCGAGGATCGTGTTCGCCACTGGCTGGGGCGCGGAGCGAGGCCGACCGACCGGGTCGCGCG
The DNA here is from genome assembly GCA_965242505.1 of Alphaproteobacteria bacterium. Taxonomy (GTDB): domain Bacteria; phylum Pseudomonadota; class Alphaproteobacteria; order UBA2966; family UBA2966; genus UBA2966. Next base: position 3,291,672 of record OZ251449.1, on the reverse strand, counting down.
GTTCCTCGGCAACGCCCGGATCATCCCCATGCCGGCCCGCGGGAACAATCCGATCAAGGGCCAGCCCGGAAAGAAGGCGCGGGAACGCCTGAAGGCCGCCGAAGAGGCCGCGGCTGCGGCCGCGACGGCGGAAGAGACCGAGCCGGAGGAGAGTCCGCCCGGAGCGTCGGCCGAACAGGAAGCGCCCGCGGGGGAGGCCGGGGAGGCGCCCGCCGCGGAAGCCGCGGCCGGCGGGACCGCCGCCGAAGGGTCCGCTTCGGACGAGGAAGGCGGCGGAGAGCCGGAGGCCCGAGCGGAAGAGGAAGAGAAGGGAGGGGCGTAGCCTCCCGACCGGCCCGGGGGTGGCCGTGGGCGCGCCTCATCGGTTGTGCCTGGGCGTCATCGCAGGCGCCAGGGGGGTTCACGGCGAGGTGCGCGTTCGCGCCTTCACCGGGCGGGGGGAAGACGTCGCCGCATACGGACCGCTGACCGACGAGACGGGCGGGAGGTCGTTCACCCTCATGGATCCCAGGCCGATCAGGGGCGGCGTCTCGGCCCGCGTCGAAGGCGTCGAGGATCGAACGGCCGCCGAGGCGCTGAGAGGCGCGCGGTTGTATGTCGCTCGGGAGGCGCTGCCCGACCTGGAGGACGACGAATTTTACCATGCGGATCTGATGGGCGCGCGGGTGGTGTCGCCGGATGGCGAAGAAGTCGGGCGCGTCGTTGCGCTGCATGACTTCGGCGCCGGCGACGTGCTGGAAATCGAGCGCGCGGACGGGCCGCCGCTCGTCGCGCCGTTCACGCGCGAAACCGTCCCGGAGATCGACATGAACGAGGGCCGCATCGTCCTGACCCCGCCGCCGGGGCTGTTGGACGACGGCGATGGCGGGGAGAACTGAGAGGGCCGCCCGTCGGAGATGAGCGGGATCGAACGAGCATCGCCGAAACGCGCCGAGGCCGCGGCGCGAGGCATGGCCGCGCCGTGGACGGCATGGGTATTGACGCTGTTCCCCGCGATGTTTCCCGGTCCGCTCGGCGAGTCCCTGGCGGGCGCGGCGCTGAAAAAGGGGATTTGGCGCCTCGAAACTGTGGACATTCGGGGGTTCGCGGGCGATAAACGCCGCTCGGTCGACGACACCCCGTTCGGTGGCGGTCCGGGAATGGTTCTTCGGGCCGACGTCCTTGCCGGATCGGTCGACGAGGTCGCCGCGGACGCGGGGCCCGAGACGCCGATGTTCTACCTCGGTCCGCGCGGACGTCCCTTCGACCAGGCGCTGGCGAGGTCTCTGGCGGAAGGCGTGGGCGTGGCGTTGCTGTGCGGCCGCTTTGAAGGGATCGACGAAAGGTTGCTCGATGCCAGGCCGATGGAGGAGTTGAGTCTTGGCGATTTCGTGTTGTCCGGTGGCGAACCCGCCGCGTTGGCGATCATAGACACGGTCGTTCGTCTGTTGCCCGGCGTGACGGGCGACCCGCGCTCCGTGGCCGACGACAGTTTCGAGAGAGGATTGCTGGAGCACCCGCAATACACTCGGCCACGGGAATGGGAAGGCCGCGCCGTCCCGGAAGTCCTGCTCTCGGGACACCATGAGCGAATTTCCGAGTGGCGCCGCGAACAGGCGGAGCGGACGACCAGGACGCGCCGACCGGACCTGTGGAAACGGTATGCCGGAACGCGGGGCGAAACGAGGTGAGGACGATGGACATTCTGCGGAGATTCGAAGAAACCCAGGCCGAAAGGATCCAGGCCGAACGTCCCGCGCCCGAATTCGGACCCGGCGACACCGTCCGCGTGATGGTCAAGGTGGTCGAGGGCGCGCGCGAGCGCCTTCAGGCGTTCGAGGGCGTATGCATCGCGCGCCGAAACCGCGGGCTCAATTCATCCTTCACGGTGCGGAAGATCTCCTACGGCGAGGGCGTGGAACGCATCTTCCAGCTCTATTCGCCGCAGATCGCCGACATCCAGGTCGTGCGCCGCGGCCGCGTGCGCCGCGCCAAGCTCTATTACCTCCGCGAACTGCGGGGCAAGAAGGCGCGTATCGCGGAACGGCGCGATGACCGGCGCCCCGCGCGGGAAGCGGCGGCGGAGAAGGCCGATCCGGCCCCGGAAACGTCCGGCGGCGAAGGATGACGGCGTTCCCGTCCCCGATGGGCGGCGGTTTGGCGGAGCGGTCTCGATGACGGCCCCTCGAACGCTTCTCGACAAGATCTGGGACAGCCACGTCGTCGACGTCGACGAGGATGGCGCCACCCTCCTGTACGTCGACCGGCACCTCGTGCACGAGGTCACCAGTCCGCAGGCGTTCGAAGGTCTGCGCGCCGCGGGGCGCTCCGTCCGCCGGCCGGACGCGACCTTGGCCGTCGCGGACCACAACGTGCCGACGACGAATCGCGCCGAAGGAATCGTCGAGGAGGAGTCGCGAATCCAGGTCGAGACCCTCGAGGCGAACTGTCGCGACTTCGGCATCGCATACTACGGCATGGGCGATATCCGCCAGGGCATCGTCCACGTCGTCGGACCGGAACAGGGCATGACCCAACCGGGGATGACAATCGTCTGCGGCGACTCTCACACGGCGACTCACGGGGCGTTCGGAGCGCTCGCCTTCGGGATCGGCACGTCCGAAGTCGAACACGTCCTGGCCACGCAGACCTTGATCCAGCAACGGCCCAGGAACATGCGCGTCACCGTGGCCGGCGAACCGGGGTTCGGCGTCGAGGCGAAGGACGTCATCCTCGCCGTGATCGGCGAGATCGGGATCGCGGGCGGCAACGGCCACGTCGTCGAGTACGCCGGCGACGCCATCGGCAATCTCTCGATGGAAGGCCGCATGACCGTATGCAACATGTCCATCGAAGCCGGCGCCCGCGCGGGCCTCGTGGCGCCGGACGAGACGACCTTCGACTACCTCAGGGGGAGGCCGATGGCGCCGAAGGGCGGCGCATGGGAACAGGCGGTCGCGGCATGGAGCGCCCTGCCGTCGGACGATGGCGCCGCATACGACAGGGAAGTCTCGCTCGACGCGGCGGACATCGCGCCGCAGGTCACCTGGGGCGCCAATCCGGAGGAGGTGCTGCCCGTCACCGGCCGCGTTCCGGACCCCGCCGACGCCTCGGACGAGGATCGGCGACGGAAGTGGTCCCGTTCGCTCGAGTACATGGGCCTCGCGCCCGGAACGCCGTTGACGGACGTCAGGATCGACCGGGTCTTCGTCGGTTCGTGCACCAACGGGCGGATCGAGGATCTGCGGGCCGCCGCGGCCGTCGCGAAGGGACGCAAGGTCGCCGGCCACGTCGGCGCCATGGTGGTGCCCGGCTCGGGCCTGGTGAAATACCAGGCCGAGGAGGAAGGGCTGGACAGGGTTTTCATCGAGGCGGGATTCGAATGGCGGGAGCCGGGCTGTTCGATGTGCCTCGCCATGAACGCGGACCGCTTGCGGCCCGGCGAGCGTTGCGCCTCGACGTCCAACCGCAACTTCGAGGGGCGGCAGGGGCGCGGTGGGCGGACGCACCTGATGAGCGCGTCCATGGCCGCGGCCGCGGCGGTCACGGGACGGCTGGCGGACGTCCGCGATCTGTGACCCGGAGGAACCGATCATGGAAAAATTCACGACGTTGACCGGTGTCGCGGCGCCTCTCCCGATGATCAACGTCGATACCGACGCCATCATTCCCAAGCAGTTCCTCAAGACCATCAAGCGGACCGGACTCGGGGTTCATCTGTTCAACGACCTGCGCTTCGACGAGACCGGCGGCGAACGTCCCGAGTTCGTGCTCAACAAGGCGCCGTACCGCGAGGCGAGGATATTGATCGCGTTCGACAACTTCGGCTGCGGCTCGAGCCGCGAACACGCGCCGTGGGCCCTCGCGGATTTCGGAATTCGCTGCGTGATCGCGCCGAGTTTCGCGGACATCTTCTACAACAACTGCTTCAAGAACGGCCTGCTGCCCGTCGCGCTGCCGAAGGATGCCGTCGCCCGGCTGATGAAGGTCGCCGAGCGCGGTGCCGACGCGACGTTTTCGATCGACCTGGAGGCGCAGGAAGTCTCGGATCCGGACGGCGGCGCCGTTTCGTTCGAAATCGATTCTTTCCGCAGGCATTGTCTGCTGAACGGCCTCGACGACATCGGCCTGACGATGCGGAAAGCCGGATCGATCGACGACTTCGAAGAATCCCAGCGCGCCGGCCAGCCGTGGCTCTACGCCGCGACCGGCGGCTGACGCCCCGGTCGGCGTCCTGCGAGACGACGGAGCGTTCATGGCGTCGAACGGGAAAGTCCTGTTGCTGCCGGGAGACGGAATCGGCCCCGAGGTCATGGCGGAAGCGCGCCGTATCCTGGAATGGCTGGAATCCAACCGCGCCCTGAGCTTCGACGTCACGGAAGGGCTCGCGGGCGGCGCGTCGTACGACGCGCACGGCGCGCCGCTGACGGACGACACGATGGAGGCGGCCATGAACGCCGACGCCGTGCTGTTCGGTGCGGTGGGCGGGCCGAAGTGGGAACGTCTGGACTTCTCCCTGAAGCCGGAACGGGGCCTCCTGCGGCTGCGCAAGGAGATGGACCTGTTCGCCAACCTGCGGCCGGCCATCGTCTTCGACGCCCTCGCGGAGGCTTCGACCCTCAAGCCGGAGATCGTGGCGGGCCTCGACATCATGATCGTCCGCGAGCTGACCGGAGGCATCTACTTCGGCGAGCCGCGGGGCATCGAGACGCTGGAGGACGGCGTCCGGCGCGGCGTCAACACCCAAGTCTACACGACGCCCGAGATCGCGCGCGTGGCGCGCGTCGGCTTCGAGCTCGCCCGCAAACGGCAAGGGCGCGTGTGCTCCGCCGAAAAGGCCAACGTGATGGAGTCCGGCATCCTCTGGCGCGAGGAGACGCAGCGCGTCCGCGACGAGGAGTATCCGGACATCGAGCTCACGCACATGTACGCCGACAACGCGGCGATGCAACTGGTTCGCGATCCCGGGCAGTTCGACGTCATCGTCACGGACAACCTCTTCGGCGACATCCTCTCGGACGAGGCGGCCATGCTCACGGGGTCGCTCGGCATGTTGCCGAGCGCTTCCCTGGGCGCCGCGGACGGAACGGGGCGGCGGCGCGCCCTCTACGAACCGGTCCACGGCAGCGCGCCCGATATCGCGGGCCGGGGGCTGGCGAATCCGCTGGCCTGCGTCCTCAGCCTCGGAATGATGCTGCGTTACTCGTTCGATCTCGGAAGCGAGGCCGACCTCGTCGATACGGCGGTGTCGAACGTCCTGTCGGACGGCCTGCGGACGGCCGACATCATGCAACCGGGGAAGACCAGGGTTTCGACGAGCGCCATGGGCGATGCGCTGATCCGGGAACTCGACAAGGTCGGCGGCTGAGGTTGGAACGCGTTCGCGGCGCTGCCGCCGCGACCGCGCGGGAGCTCGAATATGGGATACAAAGTCGCTGTCGTGGGCGCGACCGGGAACGTCGGTCGCGAGATGCTCCAGATCCTCTCCGAGCGCGAGTTTCCGATAGACGAGGCGGCGGCGGTCGCTTCGGGACGCTCCGCGGGCCGCGAGGTTTCCTTCGGGGAAGACGACGTCCTGAAGGTCCAGGACCTCGAACGCTTCGACTTCGCCGGTTTCGACATCGCCCTGTTTTCGCCCGGCGCGCAGGTTTCCGCGGTCCACGCGCCGCGCGCCGCCAAGGCCGGCTGCGTCGTCATCGACAACACGTCGCGGTTCCGGATGGACCCGGACGTTCCGTTGGTCGTCCCGGAGGTGAACGCCGGAGCCGTCGCGGGATACGGCAAGCGAAACATCATCGCCAACCCCAACTGTTCGACGATCCAGTTGGCCGTCGCGCTCAAACCCCTGCACGACGAGGCGACGATCAGGCGGGTCGTGGTGGCGACCTACCAGTCGGTCTCGGGCGCCGGCAACGCAGCGATGGACGAGCTGTTCGAGCAAACCAAGGCGATTTACGTCAACGACCCTCTCGAACCGAAGGAGTTCACCAAGCAGATCGCCTTCAACGTCATCCCCCACATCGACGATTTCATGGACGACGGGTCCACGCGCGAAGAATGGAAGATGGTCGCCGAGACCAAGAAGATCCTCGATCCGAAGATCAGGGTATCGGCGACCTGCGTCCGGGTGCCGGTTTTCGTCGGCCATTCCGAGGCCGTGAACGTCGAGTTCGAGAACCCGATCACGGCGCGGCGGGCCCGCGCGATTCTCCGCGAGGCGCCGGGCCTCATGGTCGTCGACCGGCGGGATGACGGCGGCTACGTCACGCCCGTCGAGGCGACCGGCGAGTACGCGACGTACGTGAGCCGCATACGCGAGGACCCGACCATCGAGAACGGTCTCGACATCTGGGTGGTCGCCGACAACCTGCGGAAGGGCGCGGCGCTCAATTCGGTGCAGATCGCGGAAGTCCTCGTCAACCGATACCTGTCCGGGACGGCGCCGAGGGCGGCGGCCGGTTCCGCCTGACCGGACGGAGCCCGTCCCCTGATACTCCTCCCCCATAACAGGGGGGAGGTCGGGAGGGGGGTGGACCGCGGTCCCGCAACGCCGCGCCGTTCTCGACGACTCGCTCAGTGTCTCATATGCAGTGAACGAGGACGGCGCGTTGACTTGCGCGCCGACCGGGGCTTAAATCCGGCCGCCGAGAGGCGACGCCGCGCCTTCCGGAGCACGCGGAGACACGCAACCATGGCCCAGGTCGAACGGCCGCTTTCCCCGCATATACAGGTCTACAAGCCGCAGCTCACGTCGGTTCTCTCCATTCTGCATCGCGTCACGGGCGTGGCGCTGGGGGCGGGCGCGTTGTTGCTCGCCTGGTGGCTCCTGGCGGCCGCCCATGGGCCCGGCCAGTTCGAGACGGTCCGGGCCTTCATGGCGTCGTGGTTGGGCCGTCTCCTGCTGTTCGGGTTCACGTTTTCGCTGTTCTACCACCTCTGCAACGGCATCCGGCATCTGTTCTGGGACGCGGGCTGGGGGTTCGAGCTCAGGACCGTGTACGCCTCCGGCTGGCTGGTGGTCGCCGCGTCCCTGGGGCTCACGGCCGCCAGCTGGATCGCGGGCCATGCGGTCGGAGGCGGCCCGTGAGCCGTCGTACGCCCGCCGGCCGGGCGCGGGGCTTGGGAAGCGCGCAACACGGCGTCGACCACTGGTGGGTCCAGCGCCTGACGGCCCTCGCCCTGATTCCGTTGACCGTCTGGTTCTGCGTCTCGCTCATCGGCCTCATCGGGGCCGACCACGCCGCGTTCGCCTCCTGGCTGTCGGCGCCGGGACGGGCGATCGCGATGCTGCTGCTCGTCGTCGCGGCCTTCCTCCACATGAAACTGGGCTTGCAGGTGGTGATCGAGGATTACGTCCGCGGGCGGGGCTGGAACGTCGCCCTGCTCGCGCTCAACGGTTTCGCGTGCGTGACGCTCGGCGCGGCCTGCGCGTTCGCCGTCGTCAAGGTGGCGCTCGGGGGGTAGGGGCATGGCCGGGGCCTACGACGTCCAGGACCACTGCTACGACGCCGTGATCGTCGGCGCCGGAGGCGCGGGCCTGCGCTCGGCGCTCGGCATGGCGCACGCGGGGCTGAAGACGGCCTGCATCACCAAGGTGTTCCCCACCCGCAGCCATACCGTCGCCGCGCAGGGCGGCATGTCGGCCGCGCTCGGCAACATGGGGGAGGACGACTGGCGCTGGCACATGTTCGACACCGTCAAGGGATCGGACTGGCTCGGCGATCAGGACGCGATCGAGTACATGTGCCGCGAAGGGCCGGCGGCGGTCATCGAGCTGGAGCATTTCGGCGTGCCGTTCTCGCGCACGCCGGAGGGCAAGATCTATCAGCGGGCCTTCGGCGGCATGACGACCCGCTACGGAGAGGGTATCGCGCAACGCACGTGCGCGGCGGCCGACCGGACCGGCCACGCCATCCTCCATACGCTGTATCAGCAGTCCCTGCGGCGCAACGCGGAGTTCTTCGTCGAGTATTTCGCGATCGACCTGATCATGGACGACGACGGCGCGTGCCGCGGCGTCGTGTGCTGGAACCTGGACGACGGCTCCATCCACGTTTTCCGCGCTCACGTCGTCGTGCTGGCGACGGGCGGCTACGGCCGCGCCTATTTCTCCTGCACCTCGGCGCACACCTGCACGGGGGACGGGAGCGCCATGGCGCTGCGGGCCGGGCTGCCGTTGCAGGACATGGAGTTCGTTCAGTTCCACCCGACGGGCATCTACGGCGCCGGTTGCCTGATAACGGAAGGAGCCCGCGGCGAAGGCGCCTATCTCGTGAATTCCGAGAACGAGCGTTTCATGGAGCGCTACGCCCCGTCCGCGAAGGACCTGGCGTCCCGCGACGTGGTCAGCCGCGCCATGACGATCGAGATCCGCGAGGGCCGCGGCGTCGGCGTCGACCGGGATCACATCTTCCTTCATCTCGATCATCTCGACCCGGACGTCCTGGAAGAGCGTTTGCCCGGCATCTCCGAGAGCGCCCGCATATTCGCCGGCGTCGACGTCGCCAGGGAGCCGATCCCCGTCCTGCCCACGGTCCACTACAACATGGGCGGCATTCCGACCAACTTCCACGGCGAGGTCGTGACCCTGAAGGACGGCGACCCCGACTCCGTCGTTCCCGGTCTGATGGCGATCGGAGAGGCGGCCTGCGTGTCGGTCCACGGCGCCAACCGTCTGGGTTCCAATTCGTTGCTCGATATCGTCGTGTTCGGCCGGGCCGCGGCGCTCAAGGCGGCGGAAAACGTCAGGCCGGGGTCGCCGCACAAGACGTTGGCCGACGGCGCGGCCGACCGCGCGCTCGAACGACTGGACAGGTATCGACACGCGAAGGGCGGCGCGCCCACGGCGCGGATCCGCCTGAACATGCAGCGCGTGATGCAGAGCAATTGCGCCGTGTTCCGCAGCGGCGAGATCCTCGACGAGGGCGTAAGGCTCATCGCCGACGTCGTGGACTCCATGGACGACATCGGCGTGAGCGACCGCTCCATGGTCTGGAATTCGGATCTGGTCGAGACGCTGGAGCTGGAGAACCTGATGCAGCAGGCCGTAGTGACGCTTCACTCGGCGGCGAACCGCCGGGAAAGCCGCGGCGCCCACGCGCGGGAGGACCATCCCGACCGCGACGACGACGAATGGATGAAACACACCTTGAGCTGGTTGGACGACTCGTATGGCGTGACGCTCGGCTACCGGCCCGTGCGCGCGCGCGCCCTGAGCGACGACGCGCAGTACTTCCCGCCCGAGGCCCGGGTCTACTGAACGGCCGCCGGGCGCACGGGTGAACGCGCAAGACCTGTAACGGCAATCGGAGGACGCCATGGCCGGGTTCACGCTGCCCGCCAATTCCAGGATCGGCACGGGCAAGACGACGGATTCCGCCGCCGGCGCGTCCCGGTCCAGGACCTTCAGGATCTATCGCTGGAATCCGGACGACGGCGGCAACCCGACGATCGACGCGTTCGTCATCGACCTCGACCGCTGCGGTCCGATGGTCCTCGACGCCCTCATCATGATCAAGAACGAGATCGACCCGACGTTGACGTTCCGCCGCTCGTGCCGGGAAGGGGTTTGCGGCAGCTGCGCCATGAACATCGACGGCGTCAACACGCTCGCCTGCACCAGGGCGACCGCGGAGGTGAAGGGAGACGTCCGCGTCTATCCGTTGCCGCATCTGCCCGTCGTCAAGGATCTGGTGGGCGACATGTCCACGTTCTATGCCCAGTACGCCTCCGTCACGCCGTGGCTCCGGGCCGACGGCCCGCCGCCGGCGGGTCGGGAACGGCTTCAGTCCAGGGAAGATCGCGCCGAACTGGACGGGCTGTGGGAATGCGTGCTTTGCGCCTGCTGCTCGACGAGCTGTCCGAGCTATTGGTGGAACGGCGAACGCTATCTCGGCCCCGCCGCGCTGTTGCAGGCGTACAGATGGATCGCCGATTCGCGCGACGAGGCCGCCGGCGAACGTCTCGACGCCCTGGAGGATCCTTTCCGGCTCTACCGCTGCCACACGATCATGAACTGTACGAAGGCCTGCCCCAAGAACCTCAATCCGGCCAAGGCCATCGCCGAAATCAAGAAGACGATGCTGGAGCGCCGCTGACCCGCATTTCTCGTACCGGCGGGGATCGATGATTGCGCGGCGTTGCGGGACCGCGGTCCACCCCCTCCCTTCCCCCTTCCCTTTCTTCTCCCTCCCCCTGGCAGGGGGAGGGTCGGGGTGGGGGTCGCGCCAGGAGGGGAGAGCATGAACGGACCCTGCGGCGCCTCCGCCGCCGGTGAGGATTGCGGACGAGCAGTATGAGAAATGCGGGCTGATGCGGGCTGGATTCCCGCCCGGCGTCCTCCCGGCCTACCGGGCGCTCGTTCGCGACGGGACGTGGCGGCGCGACCCGGCGCAGGAACGGGCCGCCGAGACGCTTCAGGCATTGAGCGATCGTCTGGCCCGCCCGGCGCCCTCGAACTGGAGGAGCTGGGCGGAACGGCTGGGGTTCCGCCGCCGGGAGGATGTCCGGCGGGGCCTCTATGTCTTCGGCGCCGTGGGGCGCGGGAAGTCCGCGCTCATGGACCTGTTCTTCGACGGCGCGCCGGTGGAGCGGAAGCGCCGGGTCCATTTTCACGCTTTCATGCTCGACGCCCACGCGCGCATCCACGCCCACCGCCAACGGATCAGGGAAGGCAAGGCCAAGGCGGACCCGATTCCGCCGGTCGCCGACGATATCGCGGCCGAGGCCGCCCTCCTGTGTTTCGACGAATTTCAGGTTCACGACCCCGCCGACGCGATGATCCTGGGCCGGTTGTTCTCCGGGCTCTTCGACCGCGGCGTGACGGTCGTGGCGACGTCCAATCGCGCGCCGGACGATCTCTATCGGGGGGGCCTGAACCGCGAGCTCTTCCTGCCCTTCATCGACCTGCTCGAGTCCCGGGTCGAGATACTGGCCCTGGACAGCGCCCGGGACTATCGCCTGGCGCGTTTGAAAACCATGCCCGTCTACTTCTCGCCGCTCGGCGGCGACACGGACGCGAAGCTCGACGAGGCGTTCGCCGGCCTCGCGAACGGCGCGCCCGCGGCGCCGCAGACCCTGGAGGCGCAGGGCCGGACCATCGTCGTTCCCGCGGCCGCGGCGGGCATCGCGCGTTTCGCCTTCGACGATCTGTGCCGCCGGCCTCTCGGAGCGGCGGACTACATCGAGATCGCCCGCCAGTTCCACACGGTGTTCCTGGCGGGCGTTCCGGTGATGGAGGCCCGGCGCCGGAACGAAGCCAGACGGTTCGTCAACCTGATCGACGTGCTCTACGACCACGGAGTCAACCTGATCTGTAGCGCCGAGGGACCGCCCGACCGGCTGTACGTCGAAGGCGACGGCGCGTTCGAGTTCCAGCGCGCGGCCTCCCGCCTCATGGAGATGCAGTCCGAGGCGTATCTGGCGGCCGAGCACCAGACCTGATCCCCGGTCGCCGGAACTCCGGCCTTCCCTCCGTCCCCCTCGTTCTCCCTCCTCACTTGCAGGGGGAGGGTCGGGGTGGGGGTCGCGTCAGGGAGGAACATGAACGGACCCTGCGGCGCTCCCGTCGCTGGACGAGTCTTGCGGACGAGCAGGATCCGTTTCGATCGATTTCGGCGGGAGCGCCCCGTGGTTTCGCTACCAGTCGAACCGGCGCACGGCGCCCATCGGCCGGTGACCCGATTCGTCCACCATCCTTTGCAGAGCCTCGCAAGGGTCGTCCCGTCCGTCGCCCATGAGCTCGTCGGCGTGGAGGCCGCCCATGACGAATACGCCGTCGAGTCCGGCGGCGTTCGCTCCGGCGATGTCGGTGCGAAGCGAATCGCCGGCGGCCAGGATCCGGTCCTTGGGAATCCCGTCCAGCGCCTCGAAGCAGAACTCGTAGGGCCGCATGTGCGGCTTGCCGTGGTAGCGCACGTCGCCCCCCAGTTCCGCGTAGGCCTGGGCGAGGGAGCCGGCGCACGGCGCCGTCCTGTCGCCCCGCATGACGGAGAGATCCGGATTCGCGCACACCATGGGAAGGGACCGCGCCAACGCCGCCTCCAATCGGTCGGCGTAGTCCGCCGGCCCTTCGGTCTCGTCGTCGAAGAACCCCGTGGCGAGCATGAAGTCCGCGTCCTCCACGCCGTCCGCCAGCTCGAGCGCCAACCCCTCGACCAGGCCCCAGTCCCGCTCCGGCCCGATCAGCCAGCAGCGTTCCCCGAGCGCGGCGTGCCAGTCGTCGTCGCGTCGCGTCAACGCGTCGCGGGTGACGTCGCCCGAGGTGATCACGCGCTCGTACCGGTCGTCGCGAATCCCCATTTCCCGGAGCCGCTCGACGACGTCGCCGCTGGGCCGGGGCGCGTTGGACAACAGGAGAATGCGCGTTCCGCCGTCGCGAAGACGATCCAGGCAGTGCGGAACGCCCGGATAGGGCGCCACGCCGTCGTGGACGAGGCCCCACAGGTCGAGAATCATCGCGTCGTACCGCGGCGCGAAGGAAGACACGCCCTCGAAGATGGGGATCGTCATCGGCGCTCCATGACCGTCGACACGCTCGAACCACGCGCGTTCTAGCGGTTTCCGGCGGCGACGCCAACCGCCCGCGAGACGTCGTCGCAGCCGTCGGCGGCCAAGAGCTCCGCCAGCTCGTGCTTTATGCGGTCACGCAGGCCCCTCCACGATCAGGCCAAGATGCCACAGTTGATAAGCCAGCGTTGCGGCGCCCTGGTCGTCGCGAGCCGGTTCGTCACCGGTCTCGCGCCTCACAGCGCGTCGAATTTCTTCCCACAGCAATTTTTTGCTCATGTCCGGCCTCTCGCGCAGCAATCTCGTAGCGAGAATTGCGTACGTTCCGTTCCTGGAGCGATTCCAAAGGTCGGATATCTCGCAGTCTCTGAACGGCAGGCCACCGTCCTTCAACCGACCCAGGTCGTACAGTATTTCCGCCGCCTTCATTGGACAGTCCTTCTCGCCACTTGTCTTCGCCACGCCACCGATCTTTCGATAAGTGTCAATCCAGGCGCGCCGCCACGAAGCGCCGGCTCGATGTTTTTCGACCGTCCCGTAGACCCAGGCAGCCAAACAGACGCGAAGGAAGATTCGATGGGGCGTCACTGCAATCTCCAGATCAGTTGTCATGGCCTGCATAGGCCGCACGGCGCAACGAGGGCCTTTCCGGTTTCAGTGGATGCGCGGATCACGCAGCCTCGCCGACGGTCACGCTGACGCGCTTGCCCAACCGGCGCAAGGCGCGGTCGATGGCGACCGCCTTCGTGGCATGGTCGGGGTTCAGCATGCGCCGCACCTCGCTTTCGGCGACCTCGAGATCTCGAGCGAAATGGCGTTGCGACACGCCGGCGTTGCGGAACGCTTCGTAGAGGGCCGCCTTCAGCGCAATCGCGACCGGCGGGACGACGAGGGGCCGCCGCTTCGTTGCGCGCGACGGCTCGGGCAGGTCGCCGCCTTCGCGCATCGTCGCCGCGATCAACTCCCGAAGCAGATCCCGGGCCTCGGCCAGCGCCTCGTCCCGGGTCGCGCCGTCGGTGGCGCCCCACCCGAAATCCGGGAACGCGACGACGTAGCGCCCGTCCTCGTCACGCTCTATCACGGCGGGATAATCGTAAGTGTCGGACATCGGTTCGATTCTCCAGTTCCGGACGGCTCCCGCAAGAGGGAAGAGAGTGCGCGGAAGGTCTGGTGGCGCGCCGTCGCCGTCGGATGGCGGCGCCGCGTCGTCCGTTCCGCCCTGTTGCGGCGCCCAACGACCTGCGCCGGGCCAGCCTCGGCAAAACTGGAACATAACAGGAATGCTATCGTCCATCTATCCGATTGCTCATCGCGATCCACCCCCCTCCCGACCTCCCCCCTGTCAGGGGGGAGGAGCGTCAACGGCCCCTCCGTCCCCTTATCCTCCCTCCCCCTTGCAGGGGGAGGGTCGGGGTGGGGGTCACGCCAGGAGGGAGGGGGCGCGAACGGACCCTGCGGCGCCTCCGTCGCCGGGCGAGGCTTGCGGACGAACGGTATGGGAAATGCGTTCTAACGGTTTCCGGCGGCGACGCCAACCGCCTGCGAGACGTCGTCGCAGCCGTCGGCGGCCAGGAGCTCCGCCAGCTCGCGCTTTATCCTGACGATCAATCCGGGCCCCTCGAACACCAGCGCCGTATAGAGCTGCACCAGGCTCGCGCCGGCCCTGATCTTGTCGTAGGCGTCCCTTCCGGACGCGATGCCCCCCGCGCCGACGAGCGTGAGCCGTCCCTCCGTCAGTCGATACATCCTGGACAGGAGGCGCGTCGACGGCTCGAACAGGGGCGCGCCGCTGAGGCCGCCGGCTTCTTTCCGATGGGCGCTCCGCAGCGTGCGCGGGCGGTCGGTCGTCGTATTGCCGACGATCAGGCCGTCGACCCCGCGGGAAAGAGCGACGTCCGCGATCTCGCCGCATTCCTCGTCCGACAGGTCCGGCGAGATCTTCACGAGCAGCGGAGTCCGTCGGCGGTCGCCGCCGCGGGCTCGCGCAATACGCCCGAGCAGGGCGTCGAGAGCGTCGCGCGCCTGCAACGACCGCAGCCCCGGCGTGTTGGGGGACGACACGTTGACGACGAAATAGGCGGCGAGCCCCTCCAGTTTCTCGATGCCCTCGACGTAATCGGCGGCCGGGTCGCCGCTCTCCCCGTTCGCGCCGACGTTGACGCCGACGATGCCGGATCGGCCGGCGCGCGCGCGCAGCCGGCCGGCGACGGCGGCCAGGCCTTCGCTGTTGAATCCGTACCGATTGATGATCGCGCGGTCCTCCTCCAGGCGGAACACGCGGGGGCGGGCGTTTCCGGGTTGCGGTCGCGGCGTCACGCTGCCGACCTCGACGAAACCGAAACCCAGCGCCAGCATCGCGTCGGGCGCTTCGGCGTGCTTGTCGAACCCGGCCGCCAGACCCACGGGGTTGGGGAAGTTCCGGCCCAGGGCGCGTGTTTCGAGGGACGGCGGATCGACGGCCTTCGCCCGCCGCGCGGGCAGCGCGCGCAGGCTCGCGACCGCGAGGCGGTGCGCTGTCTCGGGGTCGAGACGGCGCAGGAACGGCGCGGCGATGTCGAAGAGCGCAACCACGGGCCGGAACACTGTACCGCATGCGCCGGACGTCGGGGCAGGCGGCGCGAACCGGCCGCGGAGAGGCCGATGATTTCTGGACAATCGCCGATTCGGGGATATGCTGCGGTCGCGATCCGTCGTCGATCGCTTCGACGCCATTCCCGACGGGCGAAAGGGTCATGACCGGTATCTTCTACGCGAACGGCGAGTGGACGGACGAGAATCCCAAGCTCACGGGCCCCATGGATCACGCCTTCTGGATGTCGACGGTCGCGTTCGACGGCGCCCGGGCGTTCCGGGGCCTTGCGCCCGACCTCGAACCCCATTGCGCCCGCCTCGTCGATTCGGCCGCCGCCATGGGCCTGAAGCCGACGCTGGACGCCGGCGAGGTCGCGGAACTGTGCCGGGAGGCGGTGCGCAAGCGCCCGAGGGATGCGGAGCTCTACATCCGCCCCATGTTCTACGCGACGGAGGGGTTCGTTCTTCCGGAGCCCGACAGCACGGAGTTCGTTCTCGCCGTCTACGACAGTCCGCTGCCGGGCTTCACGGGCTTCACGGCCTGTCTGTCGAGCTACAGGCGCCCCGCCACCGACATGGCGCCGACGGACGCCAAGGCGTCGTGCCTCTACCCGAATTCGCAGCGGGCGTTGCGCGAAGCGGAAGAGCGCGGGTTCGACAACGCCATCATCCGGGACCCGAGCAACAACGTCGCCGAACTCGCCACGGCGAACGTCTGGATCGCGAAGGACGGCGTGGCGTCGACGCCCGTCGACAACGGCACCTTTCTCGCCGGGGTGACGCGAAGGCGGGTGATGGATCTCCTCGCCGGAGACGGCGTGCGGGTCGAGGAACGCACGATGACCTGGGACGACGTGATGACCGCCGACGAGGTGTTCAGCACCGGCAACTACGGCAAGGTCATGCCGGTCACGCGGGTGGAGGACCGCGACCTTCAGCCCGGCCCCGTCGCGACCAGGGCCCACGATCTCTATTTCGAGTTCGCGAAGTCCGCCAGCGTGTTCTGAACCGGCCCGCCCGGCCCCGGACTCACCCGGCGGCCGCGCCGCCGCCGGGCTCCGAGAGATCCTCGCCCGCCAGGGCGCGGCGCACGAGGGCGATCGTCTCGTCGATGCCGTGGAGCGCGATGAACGATCCCATCCGCGGACCCTGGGACTGGCCGAACAGGATCTCGTAAAGCGCCCGGAACCAGTCCCGAAGGTTCTCGAATCCGTGGCGCTTGCCGACTTCGTACACCTCGTGCTGGATGGTTTCCGGGTCGGCGCCGTCCGCCAACGCCGCCAGCGATTCCGCGAGGTCCTCCAGAGCCGCCCGCTCCCGGTCGTCGGGCGGGCGATGGCGCTGGGTCGGCTTCACGAACCCCTCGTGGTAGGCGAGGGCGAATCCGACGAGCGAATCGAGGATCGGGTGGGTTTCCGGGCTCGCGTCCCCGGCGTAGTTGCCGATGAAGCCCCACAACGTCGACGTGTCGGCGGCGTTGCATGCGCTCGCCAGGTTGAGAAGCATCGCGAAGGAGACGGGAACGGCCTCTTCCGGCGGCCGGCCGTCGTGGACGTGCCATACCGGATTGGCGTAGCGCTCCTCTTCGGATTGATCCGGGAATTTCCGCAGCTGGTCGAGATAGTCGTCGACGGCCCTGGGGATCACGTCGAAATACAGGCGCTTCGCCTTGCGGGGCGACCGATACATGTAGAGCGAGAGGCTCTCCGGCGGCGCGTAGCGGAGCCATTCCTCGATGGCGATCCCGTTTCCCCGCGACTTCGAGATCTTCTCGGCGTTCTCGTCGAGGAAGAGCTCGTAGGTGAAGCCCTCCGGCGGCATCCCCCCGAGGATTCGGCAGATCCGGCTCGACAGCTTGACCGAATCGATCAGGTCCTTGCCCGACATCTCGTAGTCGACGTCGAGCGCCGCCCAGCGCATCGCCCAGTCCACCCGCCACTGGAGCTTGCAGTGGCCGCCCGTCACCGGAACCTCGACGAGGCGCCCCGCCTCGTTCCGGTACGCCACCGTCCCCGCGTCGACATCGCGATGTTCGATCGGCGCCTGCAACACCCTGCCGGTGTCCGGACACACCGGCAGGAAAGGGCTGTACGTCGCGCGGCGCTCGGGCCCGAGCGCGGGCAGGACGACGCCCATGATCTCGTCGTAGCGCTCGAGGACGCGGATCAGCGTCTCGTCGAACCGGCCGGAACGGTAACGTTCGGTCGCCGAAACGAACTCGTAATCGAACCCGAAACGGTCGAGAAACGCCCGCAGGCGCGCGTTGTTGTGATGGCCGAAACTCTTGTGCGTTCCGAACGGATCCGGCACGCTGGTGAGCGGCTTTCCCAAGTGTTCGGCGATCATGTCCCGGTTCGGAACGTTGTCCGGCGCGCTCCGCAGGCCGTCCATGTCGTCGGAGAACACGACCAGACGAGACGGGACGCCGAAGCCGACCAGCGAGAACGCGTTCCGCGCCATCGTCGTCCGCGCGACCTCGCCGAAGGTGCCGATGTGGGGCAGCCCCGACGGGCCGTAGCCGGTCTCGAACAGGACGTGGCCCTTGGGGTTGGGGCGCGACTCGAGGCGCTCGAGAAGCTTGCCCGCCTCCTCGAACGGCCACGCCTTGCTGTCGAGCGCCGGATGACGGTCGTACAGTCCGCCGAGGGAATAGTCTTGAACGGCCTCTCGGCGCCCAAGCACCGGATGAAAGCTGAAAAACTTCGGCTGCGCGAGCTCGCCGCGAGGGGACCAGCGTTCCGCGAATTTCTCGAGCCGCCGTTCGATCCTGAAGTCGGGGTTCATGACGAAGAAGGTCCGGTTACTGTACCGGCGCCAGTAATAAGCATGTATGCAGCTCAGCAGTCGGTCCATCCACTCCTTGATTTCCTTGTAGTGTCCCCCCTTCTTTCGGCTGTTGTGATGGTAGATGACGACCGGGCGGCCGCCTTCGGCAAGCGCCTCTGCCTCGGAGGGTGGGATCCGCTTCGTGTTCTCTTTTCTCGTGCGCTTGAAACTATCATCGGGATAGAGGCCGTTGTCGGGATCGGCGAAAACGAGGTCGCAATCGGAAAGCTTGTCCTTGACCCGTTCGAACCACTCGCGCCGCCAGCGCTCGCGGTCGCGAACCGCAATCTTGCCGACATCCAGAGGCTCGTCGGCGAAGACCGCGTCTCCCAAAATGCCGGAGTTCTGCATTTCGGCGACCGATCGCCTGCCTCCATCGACCAGCTTTTTCAGGGTATCGAACAGCTCGGGATCGAGATGCCGCCAGTCGCGAGGTTGCCGGAGGTACTCGGTATGGCGGCCGTCGCCGCCGCCGGTCCGGCCGTCGTCGGGACAGTCGGGACACAGATACCACGCGACGCCCAGGCGTTTCCCCTCGCCTATCGCCCGCAGCAATCCGTACTTGGCGAAATCCCCTATGTCGCCGACGTAGCGATCCCGCATCCCGCGCCTCCGGTGTGAGTTGCGCCGTTCGGCCCCGCGCCGGCGTCCGTCACGGCGCGGAACCGGCGGCGTAGACCACCGGATACAGGTCGCTGTCGAGCGGATCGCCGGGCTTCAGCGCCGGGTTGTACAGCCATTCGTTGGTGGCCGGCTCGTGGTAGCGGACGTCCTCGCCGGCGTAGCGCACGGCGTAGGCGCGCCGCCACTGCCCGGCCGTCGTGTTGCCGGCGGCGCCGTGCAGGGTCAGGGCGTGGAAGGCGAGCGCGTCGCCGGGCCGCATGTCCCAGGCGGCGATGTCGTAGCGGTCGCGCTCGGCCTCGATGTCGGGGAGCGGGTCGTAGGTCTCTCCGGCCGCCGCCTTGGCCGCTGCGGCGCCGCCGCCGAAGTCCGGCTCGAACGGCTGGTAGCGGCGATTCCACGAGTGCGATCCCCGAACCACCTCCAGCGCGCCGTTGTCGGCGGTGATCGGGTCGAGCGCCACCCAGATCGTCGCCACCCGCCAGCCCCGCAGCGGCCAGTAGGGCAGGTCGTTGTGCCAGCCGGTGCGGCTCGCCGCGCCGGGCGCCTTGGCGAACAACTGGTCCATGAACAGGTTGATCTTGCGCGCGCGCAGCAGCGCCGCCGCCATGCGCGGCGCCGGCGAGAAGCGGCAGAAGCGGGCGAAGTCCGGATCCGAGCGCCACAGCAGGCGCCGCCGGAAGAACGCCTCGGGGCGTTCGAGCTCCCGCGCCGCCGCCCGCCGCAGGAGCTCCTGCCACTCGTCGTCGATCGCGCCGCGCAGGAGCACCGCGCCGTCGCGCTCGAACTCGGCGATCTCCCGGTTGCCGACCGGCGAGCTCATGCGGCCGCGCCCTCGCCGACGCGCGTCATCGGCCGTTCCCTCGTCCATCGGCGAACATCGTGGCGCGGCTCCCGATCCGCGGCCCGCGCCCGCGCGAGGCCGGACCGCCAGCATGGCGTATGAATACCATAACCCGCTCGTCCGCAGGACTCGTCCGGTGACGGGGGCGCCGCAGGGTCCGCCCCTCCCCTCTGGCGCGACCCCCACCCCGACCCTCCCCCTGCCAGGGAGAGGGAGAAGAAGGGGGACGCGCCGAGCGCGCTCCTCCCCCCTGCCATCCACACTACTCCTCCCCCCTGACAGGGGGGAGGTCGGGAGGGGGGTCTGCGGCCCCGCAACGCCGCGCTCAGTGTCTCATATGTAGTGAACGAGGACAGTTCGTTGCCCGGCGCCCCGCCTCCTGATATAGCGGGCGCGCGATCCGGCGACCGGACCGAACGGCCTCCCCGTGCTTCGACGCCTCTACGACTGGACTCTCTCGCTCGCGGCGCACCGCCGCGCGCTCCCGGCGCTGGCCCTCGTGTCGTTCGCCGAGAGCTCGTTCTTTCCCATCCCGCCCGACGCCATGCTGATCCCGATGGTCCTGGCGGCCCGCGCCCGCGCCTACGTCATCGCCGCGGTCTGCACCCTGTCCTCGGTCCTCGGCGGGGTCATGGGCTACGCCATCGGGTTCCTCGCCTACGAGAACGTCGGCCGCCCCCTGCTCGCCTTCTACGGGCACGCCGAGCGGTTCGCCGACTTCCAGGACCGGTACAACGAGTGGGGCCTCCTGATCGTCTTCGCGGCCGGCCTGACGCCGCTCCCCTACAAGGTGTTCACCATCGCGAGCGGGGCGACCGGGCTGGGCCTCGTTCCCTTCGTCGCCGGCTCGCTGGTCTCCCGGGGGCTCCGGTTCTACGCCGTCGCCTTCCTGCTCCGGCGTTACGGACCGTCGATCCGGACCTTCGTCGAGGGGAACCTGAAGGTCGTCGCGACGATATTCGTCGTGGCCTTGTCGGCGGGCTTCGTCGTCTTGCGCTATGCGGTCTGAGGCGCCATATCGTCCGGGATGCCTCGAAACCGCGTCGTCTCGGCGATGACCCCGGCGGCCGCGCTCCTGGGTCCGCGCGCCAGCGCGCTGTCGGTCCTGTTCGCCAGCGCCGCGGTTCTGGGCGCCGCGCTGCTTTCGCAGTACGTCGGCGGGCTCGAACCCTGCGCCCTCTGCATCTATCAGCGGGCGCCCTACGCAGCGGCGATCGCGCTGGCCGCCGCGGGCTTCGCGATGGCGCGCCGCCGAAAGGCCGTGGGAGGACTGCACGGCCTCGCCGCGGCGGCCTTCCTGATCGGCGCGGGGATCGCCGCCTATCACGTCGGCGTCGAGTGGCGCTGGTGGGCCGGAACGGAGGCGTGCGCGGGCGCCGGCGGCGCGCGGTCCGTGGACGAGCTGCGCGCGCAGATCATGTCCGCGCCCGCGGTCCGTTGCGACGAGGCCGCCTGGTCGCTGTTCGGCGTCTCGATGGCGGGATACAACTTCCTCGCCTCCCTCGCGCTGGCCGGGTTCTCGGCCCTGGCCGCCCGCGCCAATCTCCGGCGGGGGTCCGCATGACGCCGGCCGATCGCGCCTCGCGCCGCCGGCGCCCGAAACGCACGGGGGAGGACCGCCTGCCCGGAGACCCGTCGCCCGAAACCCTGATCGAACGCATGATCCGGGTCGACCACGCGGGCGAGTTCGGCGCCGTCCGCATCTACGAAGGCCAGATGGCGGTCCTGGGCGAGGGGCCGGCGGGCGCGGCGTTCCGGCGCATGGCGGACCGCGAACGCGAGCATCTGGCGGCCTTCGATCGGCTGATCGCGGACCGGCGGGTGCGCCCGACCGCGCTGACGCCGCTGTGGAGCGTCGCCGGGTTCGCGCTGGGCGCCGGAACCGCGCTCCTGGGCGAGAAGGCGGCGCACGCCTGCACCGTCGCCGTCGAGGAGACGATCGACGAGCACTATCGACGGCAGGCCGAGCGGCTCGGCGACGACGAGGCCGAGTTGCGCGACACCATCGAACGGTTCCGGGCCGACGAGATCGCCCATCGCGACGAGGCGCTGGAGCGCGGCGCCCTCGAGGCGCCGGGCTACGAGGCGCTGACGTCGGCGATCAAGGCGGGTTCGCGCCTGGCGATCTGGCTTTCGGAGCGTCTGTGAGCGGGCGGACGAGACCGGAACGGTTGTTTGACGGCAAACCGCCCCGACCGCCGCCGCCGCTCCATGAAAACCACCAACACGTTGATATATCGAACGAATCCGTTTCCACGTTCATTTGACGGTCATTTGACGGAGAGCCGCGCGGATGGCCCGAAGGCGTATGCATTCTTCTTTTATCGTTTTGATATACAAGAAAAATTCCGATCAGGTGTCATTTGACGGTCATTTGACGCCGGCGTTCGCGTTCGCCGCGCAGGTCATGGCCAGCAGGAGAGACGCGGGCTATGATCGCGCGGAGGAAGGGAGCCGCGTATGAAGGCCGTCGACACATGGAGCCGGTCCATCGTCGATTCGTCGTCGTGAGCGCGGCCCGATCCCCCGAGGATCTTGCCGGGCTGGTCGCGACGGCGCTTCGGGAAGGCGAAGGGGAGTGGCTGGAGTTCAAGCGCGACAACGCCGACCCGCGGGAAATCGGCGAGTATTTCTCGGCGCTCGCCAACGCGGCGGCGTTGAACGAGCGGCCCTGCGCCTACATGTTCTGGGGGGTGGACGACGGCGCCCGCAAACCCGTCGGGACCGCCTTCGATCCGCGTTCGGCCAAAATCGGTAACGAGCCGCTCGAAAGCTGGCTGCAACGCGGGCTGGACCCGAAGATCGAATTCCGTTTCCATGCCGTCGATACGGACGGCGGGCGGGTCGTGATCGCGGAAATCGGCGCAGCGGCCGACCGCCCGGCGCGTTTCTACGGCGCCGAATATATCCGCGTCGGGACGGTCAAGAGACCGTTGGCGGCGACGCCCGAACGGGCGCGGGCGCTGTGGCGCATTCTCGATCGCGCGCGGTTCGAGGACACCGTGGCGCGCGAGCGCCTGAGCGCCGGGGACGTGCTGCGCCTGCTCGATTATCCGGTTTATTTCAAGATGCTGGAACGGCCGCTGCCGACGGATCCCGACCGGATCGTCGAGGCGTTGGCCGCGGACGGGTTGATCCGGCGCGGCGCCGCGGGCGGCTGGGACGTCGTCACTCTCGGCGCCATCCTCCTGGCCGCGAGTTTGGATGACTTTCCCGGCCTGGCGCGCAAGGCGATTCGGGTCGTCCGATATCGAGGCGACAGCCGTATCGAGACCGTCAGGGAAAGGCTCGTCGGGAAAGGATACGCGGCGGGATTCGAGGAATCGCTCGGCTATATCGACGCCCTGCTGCCCGGCGGCGAGGCGATCGACAACGGGCTGCGCACGGCCTGGCGCGGATTCCCGCCCGCCGCGGTGCGGGAATTGGTCTCGAACATGCTGATCCATCAGGATTTTTCCGTTTCCGGCGCGGGACCCATGGTGGAGATTTTCGACGACCGTATCGAACTCTCCAACCCCGGCGCGCCGCTGGTTTCGACGGACCGTTTCGTCGATGCGCCCCCGCGGTCGCGCAACGAGGCGACGGCGGCGCTCATGCGCCGTTTCGGCGTCTGCGAAGAGCGTGGCAGCGGCATCGACAAGGTGGTCTTCCAGGTCGAGTCGGCGCAACTGCCGGCGCCGTTGTTCGACGCGCCGGAGGGCTCCACCCGCGCGGCGCTGTTCGCCCGCAAGAACCTGAAGGACATGGACCGCGCGGAGAAAATTCGCGCGACCTACCTCCACAGCTGTATCCAGTACGTCGCGAACAAACGCGCGACCAACGCGACCCTGCGCAAACGGTTCGGCATCGCCGACCGCAACGCCTCGGTCGCGACCCGCCTGTTGAACGAGGCCATGGACGCCGGCATGATCGCCGTCACGGATTCGACGGCGGGTTATCGATGGCGCGCCTATTTGCCGTTCTGGGCGGCCGAGCGGGCGGATGAAACCGGAACGGTTGTTTGACGGCAAACCGCCCCGACCGCCGCCGCCGCTCCATGAAAACCATCAACGCGTTGATATATCGAACGAATCCGTTTCCACGTTCATTTGACGGTCATTTGACGGAGAGCCGGACCGAAGCCGGTGGGCGCGCGGCGCGTCTGGGCGGATGGAACCGCAATGCTTATTTGACGGAGAGCCGCGCGGATGACCCGAAGGCGTATGCATTCTTCTTTTATCGTTTTGATATACAAGGAAAATTCCGATCAGGTTTCATTTGACGGTCATTTGACGGCGAGAGGCCGCGGCTGACGCCGGCGGTCGCGTTCGCCCACGACCGGCGGTCTCCGGCTCAGGGTTCGAGCTCGGTATCCCAGTAGAGGTAGTCCCGCCAGCTTTCGTGAAGATGGTTCGGCGGGAAACGGCGGCCGATCTGCCGCAACTGGAACATCGAGGGCTCGACGGGCATGGCGCGGGGATACATGCCCGCCTGTTCGGGACGGCGGCCGCCCTTCCTGAGGTTGCAGCGGGAACAGGCCGCCACCACGTTGTTCCACCGGGTTCGTCCGCCTTGCGAGCGCGGGACGAGGTGATCGAAGGTCAGGTCGTCCTTGTCGCCGCCGCAATACTGGCAGGTGAACGAATCGCGGAGAAACACGTTGAACCGCGTGAACGCGGGCCTGTGGGCCGGTTGCACGTAGCGCTTGAGCGAAACCACGCTGGGCAGCCGCATCCTGAAGGAGGGCGAGGAAATCCAGCGTTCGTATTCGGAGACGATGTCGACCCGGTCGAGGAAAACGGCCTTGACCGCCTCCTGCCATGGCCACAGCGACAGCGGGAAATAGCTGAGCGGCTGGTAATCGGCGTTCAGGACGAGGGCCGGCGAGCCTTGCGGCGATCGGATCATGACCGTATCATCCGGTTTCGGTTTCCAGGCTCGCGTTTCCCCAAGGTCGCCGACTCCGCGCCCCGCGGAATCGGCCGCGCAACCCCTCTATCCTGAAATCATACCCGGACCGTGCAATGCGCGCAAGACAAGGATATCCCGGTCAGAAATTTTTTTGTGAATTCGGGAAAACGGCGGCCCGAATGGTCCTGGGCGCGGCCCTCGCCGCGGCGCTGCTCCTTCCGCCCGGCGCGCCGGGCTGGGCCCGGGACGACGCGCCGCCGGACGAGGCGGAACGGGCGCGGGAGATGATCTTCGCCGGCGATCCGGCGGCGGCGCTCGATCTGCTGCGCCCGCTGGCCGAGGACGCGCCCGACGACACCGACGCCTGGTTCTTCCGCGGCATGGCGGCCGCGAACGCGGCCAACCTGCCGCCGGGCCGCTCCGGCGCGCCGGCGGACGACGCGGCCCGCCGGGCGCTGCGCGACGAGGCCGCGGCGAGCTACCGCCATATCCTGGAACGGCGCCCCGGGCTCGCCGGCGCGCGGCTGGAGCTCGCCCGGGTCCTGTTCGAACGCGGGCGCTGCCTGGAGGAGCCCGGCGACCTGCTGGAGCATCTGCTGGGCGACGATTGCGACGCCGCGGCGCACCATTTCCGGCGCGCCCTGGCGGGCGGACTGCCGCCGGATATCGCCGGGGCGGTGTCGCGCTTTCTCGGGGCGGTTCAGGCGCGCAAGCGGATATCGGGATCGTTCGGGATGTCGGTCGCGCCGGACACCAACGTCAACACCGGGACGTCGGCGCGGCGGATCGCGACCCGCCTCGTGAACGTCTTCACCGGCGAGGGGCTGGAGTTCGAGATCGAAGAGCGCGCCCGCGCGACCTCGGGCGTCGGGGTCGTCGTGTCGGCATCGGGGGAGTACCGGCATCCCGTGTCGTTCCGCCCCGCCGCCCGGCTGCGTCTCGGCGCCAGCCTCTACCGGCGCGAATACCGCGGACGGCGGTTCGACGACATGACGCTGGCGCTGCTCGCCGGGCCGCAGGTGCTGCTTCCGCGCGGCCACGCCAGCCTGCTCGTCGAGGCGGACCAGCGCTGGCACGGCGGCGGCCCGGTGAGCCGCGGCATCGGCCCGCGCCTCGAAGGGGGGGCGCGCCTGAGCGAGCGGCTGTGGCTCAGCGCCGGCGCGGAGTGGATCGAGCGGCGCCACCGGCGCGGCGGGTCCCAGGACGGCCCGCGTTCCGAGCTCGACCTCGGCCTGACCTTCGCGGCGACGTCGGCGGTCACGCTGGGGCTGCGCGGGGGCTGGCGGAGAACCCGTGCGGACGCCGCGGGGCAGCGCTCCCGCACCCGCCGGCTGGGCGCTTTCGCCAGCGCCGACCTGCCGCCGGTCTTCGGCGTCGCCGGCTTCGATCTCGGTTTCTTCCACGACGTCCTGTTCACCCGCTACGACGATTTCAGGTCGTTGCTGATCAGCCCGGATAACCGCCGGGACCGGACCTCGATCGACCGGTTGACCGCCTCCAACGGCCGTATCGAGCTGTTCGGCTTCGTCCCGGTGCTGTCCCTAGTTCACGAGCGGCGCGACTCGAACATCGGCGAGATCTTCGACTACCGGCGCAACCGGGCCGAGCTCTCGTTCCGCCGGTCGCTCTGATCCCGCCCGATCACGTCCCGATGCGGACGACCTCGCCCGGCGCGCGGACGCCCGAAAGGGCGTCGGCCAGGAACCTGCCGCCGATCTCCAGCGCGTCGGGGGCGATGCCGTGCCCGATACCGGCGCAGACGCGCCACTCCACCGGGACGCCCGCCGCCGAGAGGCCCTCGACGCCGAGGAAGAGCGCGTGGATGGGCACGACGTCGTCCGCGTCGCCGTGGAACAGGAACACCGGCGGACGCGACCGCGTGGCGGTCGGCGCCTCGGACGCGCCGCACAGCGCGCCGGAGAACCCGATGACCGCGGCGCACCGCCGCTCGCGCCGCAGACCCACGTGCAAGGCCATCATGGCGCCTTGGCTGAAGCCGACGAGGGCCAGCGAGTCGTCGCCCAGGCCGTGGCGTTCGAGCTCGGCGTCGATGAAGGCGTCGATGGCGGGCGCCGCCCTTCGCGCGCCGTCCGCGCGGCGCTCGTACTCCGCGGCCGCGGCTGCGGGGTCGCGCCGCAGACGGGCCGGGTCGTGGCCGCCGAGCGAGAACCACTGGCGGCCCTGGGGCGCCGCCTCGCAGAACTCGGGACCGTCGGGGGCGACGAAGGCGGCCCCCGGCAGACGCGAGCGCCAGTACCCTCCGAGAGAGACGAGATCGTTGCCGTCGGCGCCGTAGCCGTGGAGCAGGACGACGATCTGGCGCGCCGGTCCGCCGTAGGCGGGCGGCATCCGCGGACCGTCGAGACGGGGCGGCGGCGTCACGGACGGCCCTTGTTCTCGTAGCGGAACGTGAGCTGCATGGCGGCGAAGAGCAGGTCCGACTCCGCGCCGTGGCCGCGCAGGCCTCTTTCCCCGAGCAGCTCGTTCCTGGCCGCCAGCACGGCGTCCAGGGAGGTTCCTTCGTAGGCCAGCAACCAGTCCGGCGCCATCATGCTCCTCGGCAGGTTGTCGCCCGGGAATCCCCGCGACGCCATGGCCGTGGTCTCGGCGTTCCGCTCCCACAGATGGGCGGCCACGATGCCGCGATGGGCGACGAGGGCGGGCAGCGCCGTTCCGGCGACGCGGGCCCGCAGTTCCTCCGCCGCGCCGTCTTTCGGCGTCAGCGTCAGGAAGCCGGCGATGCCGCCCTCCGAATCCCCGACGCTCGCCGAGACGTCGCACATCATGCGGATGGAGTTGTAGAAATGGGGAGCGAAGCGGGTCTCGCCGGGAGTCGGGTTCGCGGCCACCGCGAGGAAGTCGTCGCCCGCCTGGACGTGCGGTCCCTCCGTGGCGTACACGGCCATGTATGACGGACCGCCGCGGACGGCCCTGTACCTCTTGCCCCAGACGTATCCCGGAACGTCGACCCGGTTCCTGACGTGTTCCCGGTCGTACCACTCGTTCATGTCGGAGGCGATCGCCTCCGGGATCTCGGTCCACATGATCGATACCGATCGGATGGCGGTCGTCATTTCGTCTCTCCCGTCCGCTTCATGGGGCCGCGTCGCGTCCCTTGAGGGCGCGGTAATACTGCCAGAGGATGCGGGCGGCGACACTCCGGTAGGGTCGCCAGTTCTCCCCCATCTCGCGCAAGGCCCCGGCCTCCGGGCGCTCCTCGAGGCCGTAGAGATGCCGCGCCGCGGCTTGCAGGGCGAGATCCCCCGCCGGCAGCACGTCGAGCCGGCCCAGCGCCGACAACAGGTAGATTTCCGCGGTCCAGCGCCCGATCCCCTTGACCCTGGTCAGCTCCGCGACGGCGGCCTCGTCGTCGAGGCGGGCCAGACGCGCCGGCCTGAGGTCCCCGGCGACGAAGGCCCGGGCGAGGGCCTGGCAGTACTCGGCCTTGGCGCGGCTCAGGCCGAGGCCGCGCAACCGGTCTTCGCCGAGACCGAGCAGGGTCTCCGGCGTGAACGGCGCGACCGCCCCCCTGACGCGCCCCATGATGGCGGCGGCCGAGGCGAGGGAGAGCTGCTGTTCGACGATGAGCAGGACCAGCGTCTCGAAGCCGCCCTTGCGCGAACGGTCGTGGAACGGCCCTCCGATCTCGCGGGCCCGCGCCAGGTCGGCGTCGCGCGCCGTGAGCTCGGCCACCGCCTCGGCGATGCGCCGCTCGCGCTCGCGTTTGGTCGTCCGGGTCCGCGCCATGACCGTGAATTAGCCGAAGAACCGCCCTATTGTCACGGCCATGGCCGGAGAGATCGTCACCCGGTTCGCGCCGAGCCCGACGGGACGCCTGCACCTGGGCCACGCCTATTCGGCCCTGTTCGCGGCGGCCGCGGCCCGCCGCGGCGGCGGGCGGTTCCTGCTGCGGATCGAGGACATCGACGCCTCCCGCGCGAGACCGGAGTTCGAGCGGGCCCTCCTCGAGGACCTCGCCTGGCTGGGCCTCGAATGGGAGACGCCGGTCAGGCGCCAGTCGGAGCACATGGCGGACTACGAACGGGCCGTGGGCCGCCTGAAGGCGCTGGGCGTCGTCTACCCCTGCTTCTGCGCGCG
This sequence comes from Alphaproteobacteria bacterium, assembly GCA_965242505.1. Taxonomy (GTDB): domain Bacteria; phylum Pseudomonadota; class Alphaproteobacteria; order UBA2966; family UBA2966; genus UBA2966. The sequence continues at coordinate 3,263,336 of OZ251449.1, read as the reverse complement.
CGCCGATATCCGGGCCGAGATCGAGCGCAGCCCCGGCGCGCCCCACGGGCCGGACGGCCCTCTCTATCCGGGAACCTGCAAGCGACTCGACGACGGCGAGCGGAACGACCGCGTGGACGCGGGCGAGTCCTTCGCGCTGCGCCTCGATTCGGACCGGGCGGCGCGGATCGTCGGCGCGCGCGGCGGCCCGATCGTCTGGACCGACGCCGAGGCGGGCGAGCGACCGGTCGACGCGGCGTCGCACGGCGACGTGGTGATCGCGCGGAAGGACGTCCCGACGAGCTACCACCTCGCCGTCACCGTCGACGACGCGCTCCAGGGCGTGACGCTGGTGACGCGCGGTCTCGACCTGATGCCGGCGACCCATGTCCATCGGCTGCTGAGGGCGCTTCTCGACCTGCCGGAACCGCGCTACCACCACCACCGGCTGATCACCGACGACGCGGGGCGGCGCCTCGCGACCCGGAACGACGCGACAGCCCTGCGAACCCTGCGGGAGCGCGGCGCCGCGCCCGGCGATATCCGGAAAATGGTGGGACTCGGCGCGGCCTGAGCCGGTATCCTGCCGCCGGAGCGGGCGGCGCGCCGGCCCCGACGCGCGGCGCGCAATGGGAACGGCGGGATTCGGAGGGCGGCCATGACGATCGGCGCCACGGCGGAGCCGCCGGCGAGAGCCTCCGCCCTCGTCCCCGACCCGTTGCCGGCGTGCCGGGACGCCCTGGCCGCCGCGGACCGCCTCGCGGCGGCAGCGAGGCGGTCGTTGGCCGAGCGGGTCACGGAAGGCGGCCGCGTCGTCGGCGCGGCGCTCGAGGAACGCCAGTTCGCCGCGCACGGCCTCGCCTGGATGGCGACCTACGTCGAGACCCTGCGCCAGACCCTCGGCTGGGCGGAGCGGCTCGACGCCGACGGCGCGCTCCGGAACCGGGAGGCGCTGCAGCTTCAGATCGTCTTCGGCGAGTATCTGGCGCAGATCGCCGGCGGCATCGCCATGAGCCAGGGCGAGGTCGCGCGCCCGTCGGACGTCGGGGTCGGCGAGAGCGACGTCGAGACCTTCCGGCGCTCCGCCGCCCCGCTGATCGCCCATGGCAACACGGCCGAGGCGCGCGGCCTGCTGGCCGGCCTCATCGCCGAGTCGGCCGGGACCGGCGATTTCGGAAACCTCGGCCTCGACGACGCGCTGGCCATGGCGCGCGGCCAGTTCCGTCGTTTCTCGGACGAGAAGGTCGCGCCCCGCGCGCACGGGTGGCATCTCCGGGACCAGCTCGTCCCCATCGAGATCGTCGAGGAGATGTCCGAGCTCGGCGTCTTCGGCCTGACGGTGCCCGAGGAGCACGGCGGGCTCGGGCTCGGCAAGACCGCCATGTGCGTGGTCTCCGAGGAGCTGAGCCGGGGCTACATCGGGGTGGGCTCGCTCGGCACGCGGTCCGAGATCGCCGCCGAGCTCGTCCGCCTCCACGGCACCGCCGCGCAGCGGGAGCGCTGGCTCCCCCGCATCGCCTCGGGGGAGGCCATGCCGACCGCCGTGTTCACCGAGCCCGGCGTGGGTTCGGACATGGGAAGCCTGCGCACCCGCGCCGTCCGCGACGGTGACGTCTACCGGATCACCGGGAACAAGACCTGGATCACCCACGGCGCGCGGAGCGACATGATGACCCTGCTCGCCCGCACGGACCCCGACGAGCCCGGCTATCGGGGACTGTCCATGTTTCTCGCGGAGAAGCCGCGCGGCTCCGACGACGATCCCTTCCCCGCCGAGGGGATGTCCGGCGGCGAGATCCGGGTCCTCGGCTACCGCGGCATGAAGGAGTACGAGATCTCCTTCGACGGGTTCGAGGCGCCGGCCGACTGCCTGCTCGGCGAGGCCGAGGGGAACGGTTTCAAGCAGCTCATGGCGACCTTCGAGTCGGCGCGCATCCAGACCGCGGCCCGGGCCATCGGCGTGGCGCAGAGCGCGCTGGAGGCGGGCCTCCGCTACGCCCGCGAGCGCCGGCAGTTCGGCAAGGAGATCTATGCCTTTCCGCGCGTGCACGGGAAGCTCGCCTGGGCCGCCGCCGAGATCATGGCGGCGCGCCAGCTCACGCACTTCGCGGCGCGCGAGAAGGACGCCGGGCGGCGCTGCGACCTCGAGGCCGGCATGGCCAAGCTCCTGGCCGCGCGGGTCGCCTGGTCGGCGGCCGACAACGCCGTGCAGATACACGGCGGCAACGGCTACGCCGAGGAGCACCCGATCAGCCGCATCCTGTGCGACGCGCGCATTCTCAACATCTTCGAGGGGGCGGCCGAGATCCAGGCCCAGGTCATCGCCCGCCGCCTGCTCGAAACCCGGAACTGACGCCTTATCGGAGAGGCTGCGCCGGCGCCCCGTTCCGCGGTCAGCGGAGGTCGGGGTTGAGCGTGTAGGTTCCCGTCCAGGACCCTTCCGCCAGCACATGCCCCTCCATCGCCGCCAGGGCCTCCTCGCGGCCGAAGGCTCCGCTCAGGCCCAGGGTCTCGACGTCGAGGGCGTACACCGTGAAGACGTAGCGGTGAACGACGGCGTCGTTCCAGGGCGGGCAGGGGCCGTCGTATCCCCCGTAGTCGCCCGCCATCCCCTCGTCGCCCGCGAACCATTCCGTGTACCGGTTGACTCCGCGAACGCCGTGGGCGGTCGGCCCGGGGGGCTTGCCGCCGGGCGTAACGCCGTCGGAGTCCGCGCCCTCGTCCAGCGCCGTGACGCCGGCGGGCACGTCGACGAGCGCCCAGTGGCAGAAATCGACCCGAGGCAGGTCGGCCGGGATGGTCCTGCCTTCCTGGTTGACGTCGTCGGCGACGGAGGGGACGTCGGGATCGTTGCAGATGACGGCGTACGACCTCGTCCCGTCGGGCGCGCCCGACCAGCGTATCGCCGGACTCCGGTTGGGGGCCATCGTGACGCGGCCTTCGTCGGCGGGCGCGCAGAACGCGTACTCCTCCGGGATGGCCTCGCCGTCGTTCCAGGCGTCGATGACGACGTTCAGCTTGGCGGCCATGTCTGTCCTCCCTCGGCGATACGGCGGCGGCGCCGCTTTCCCGCGATGATGCCGGCGACGCCGGCGAAATTCAACCGGGCGTCTCGAGACCTCTGCATGATTGGTGAGTGTGTGGCGTATGTGGGAGGAGAGGCGACACAGTGTCCATTTTTGACGCATTCAGAATCAATTTCGACGTATTCAGGCGAGCAGATGAGAAAGTTTCTGTATAGGTATAGTTCATTCGTACCTTTGAGAAAGGATATACCTGCCATGTTTGGACTCTCCAAGCACGCCGAGAAACGCTCCCAACAACGCGGCGCGAAGCCGGGACTCGTCGAGCTCGTGCTGAATCATGCGGATATCGAAGTCCCGGTCGGCTCGAACTGCCAAGCGTTGCGGGTGAGTCGCCGGATGGCGCGCGGGTTGAACCTCGGCGACCGGATCCACCGCCATGCCGTGATCATGAGCGGCGACACGGGCGAAATCGTCACGATACTTCCAACGGAGCGCGGACGTCGCGGCGCCCGCTACCGGCGGGGGTGGAAGGAGCGGGGCCGGCGCGGCACCCGCTACCGACGAAGGAGGAGATAGCGGCATGAGCGGCCGTCGCATTTCTCATGCTGCTCGTCCGCAAGGTTCATCCGGCGACGGGGGTGCCGCAGGGTTCGTTCGCGCTCCTCCCCCCTGGCGCGACCCCCACCCCGACCCTCCCCCTGCCAGGGGGGAGGGAGAAGAGGGGGGAGATCGGGAGGGGGTGGATCGCGGTCCCGCAATGCCGCGCAATCCTCGATCCTCCCCCGGTATGAGATAATGCGGGCCAACTACAGGAGGCATGATCGATGTCGAAATACGACCCGCTGGAAGCCCACCTGCGCGAGTCGGGGCGGGAGTCGGCGCCGATGACGTTCGGCGAGATCGAGCGCGTCATCGGCGCGAAGCTGCCCCCTTCGGCCCTCAAGCATCGGCCGTGGTGGTCCAACAACCCGTCGAACAGCGTCATCACCCATGCATGGCTGCGGGCGGGGTACAGGACGGAGAAGGTCGACATGGAGGGGCGCAAGCTCGTCTTCCGCAAGTCCGCGCCGGACGCGCCGCCGCCCGTCGCCCGCGGAGAACCGGCGCCGGAGGGCGGCGAGGCTTCCGACGCGCGCCGCCCCGGTCTCCTGTCGGGCGTGTTCGGCGCGCTCGCGGGCACGGTGACGTTCGCGCCCGGCGCGGACCCGACCGCCCCGACGGGCGAGGACTGGGACGCGGCGAGATAGCCGGGCGGCATGTTCCTCCTCGATACCTGCGCGGCGCTGTGGATCGCCAACGGCGACCCCTTGCGGGAGCCGGGCGCGAGCGCGTTGGCGGAAGCCGGCGACGGGCCGGTCTTCGTCTCTCCCATGACCGCGTGGGAAATCTCCATGCTCGCCGCGAAGGGGCGGATCGCGCTCGCGCTCGACCCCGGAATCTGGTTCTCGCGCCTGTGCGCGCTTCCGGGAGTGGCGCTCGCCGGGATGCCGCCCTCGGTGCTGATCTCCTCGAACGGGCTTCCCGGCGTCCCGCCCGCCGATCCCGTGGACCGCATCCTCGCGGCGACGGCGCGGACCTTCGGTTACGCGCTGGTGACCCGCGACCGCCGGTTGTCGGAATACGCCGCCGCCGGCCATCTGCGGGTCGTCGGATGTTGAAGCCGATCGCCGGCGCCGGTCATTCCGCGACGAAGGCGCCGACCGCGACGGCGAGCAGCAGCCATGCCGAGGCGCGGCGCCAGGTCCGTTCCCCCGATGCGCGGAAGGCGCGGTTGCCGATGTAGGTCGCGAACAGGAAAAAGGGAAACACGACCGCGATCCGCCACAACGCCAGCGAGTCCAGCGTCCCGTTCCACAGCAGTATGGCGACGGTCGGAACGCTGACCACGAAGACGTTGGCGATCATGGCGGCGCGGATGGACGCCGTCGGATCGGACCCCATGAGCATGTAGAGGATGAGGGGCGGCCCGCCGAGGCTGGTCGACGAGTTCAAGGCGCCGCTCAGAGCCCCGACGCAGAGGTTCGGGATCGTCCGGCGAGGGCCGCGGTAGCGCCAGCCCGCCATCAGCAGGAGCGCGAGAAGCGCCACGATCGCCGAGATGGCCCGGCGCATGACCTCCGCGTCGGCGATCAGGAGGACCCACGTCCCGAACGGGATCGCGATCCACGCCGCCGTCCAGATGGGGATCATCGTCCGCCAGGGAATGATCCGCGCCACGCGCGTCACCGAGTCGACGGAGACCGCCACTTCGAGGGTCAGGACCATTCCCACCGCCGCCACCGGCCCGTACATCACGGCGTAGACGGGGGCCATGATCAGCGACGAGCCGAAGCCCGTGAAGCCGCGGGAGATCCCGGCGACCGCGGCGACGACGGCCGCGACCGACGTTTCGACCGTGAGCAGGTCGTCCCAGGGAAGGCCCATGGAAGGCTCAGGGAGGGCTCGGGCGCGCGCGCCGGGGCGTCATTCCGAGCCGACGACGACTCCGCCCCGCGACTCGACGAACTTCACGATCGTCGAGTTGTCCGACCGTTCGCCGTTGGCGGCCATGCTCTTCTTCCACATGTCGACGACCGCGGGACCCAGCATGAGCGGGGCGCCGACGGCCCCGGCCGCCTCCAGGTACAGGTCGAGGTCCTTCAGGACGATGGCGTGCATCGACCCGAGATCGAAGGTCCGGGTCAGCACGGCGTCGGGGAACTTCTCCAGGGTCGCGGAATTGCGGGCCGTGCTGGCGTTGAACACGTCGATCATCAGATGCGGGTCGAGGCCCGCCTTGACGCCCATGACGAGGACCTCGGCGGTGACGGCGGAGGCGGCGCTCGCCATCAGGGTGTTGGCGACCTTCATGGTCTGCGCCTGCCCCGGCGTGTCGCCGACGCGAAAGACGTTCGCGCCGAACGCCCCGACGAGCGGCTCGACCTCGCGGCACGCCGCGTCGGATCCCGCCATCATGACGGCGAGGGTTCCGGCGATCGCCCCGCACCGACCGCCGCTGATCGGCGAGTCGACGAGAGCGACGCCCGTTCCCTCGAGGCCGGCCGCGACCCGCCGCTCCATGGCCGGACCGGTGGTCGAGAGATCGACGAAGACGCGAGACAGGCCGCCGCGGCAGGCACCGTCCTCGCCGAGCGCGACGTCGAACAGGGCCTGGGGCGTATTCACGCAGGCGAAGACGATCTCCGCGCGCGATCCCACGTCCATCGGCGACGTCGCCGCCTCGGCGCCGTCGCGCTCCGCCTCCTCGACGGCCGTCCGGTCGAGGTCGTGAACGACGAGCTCGCGCCCGGCCTTCAGCAGATGCCGCGCCATCGGCATCCCCATGCTGCCGAGGCCGATGAATCCCAGCTTGCGCGTCATTGCGGCGACTCCCGCGCGCGGCGTTCCGGTCGAACGGCGCGGTCCCGACCCATGGCCTCGGCGAACAGGCGTTCGTAGGCCGGGGCGTCCGCGGGCCGCGGGTTCGACGGGTTGCTGTGATCGGCCGCCGCGCCTTCGACCATGCGGGGAAGGACCTCGTCCGGGACGCCCATCTCCCGCAGGTTCGCGGGCATCCCGATCCGGCGGTTGAGCGCCTCGATGGCCTCCGCGACGTCCGCGCCGGCGGGGAGCCCCATGGCGTCGCGCAGCCGGTCGTACTTGTCGCCGACGTGGCCGGCGTTGAAGCGGAGCGCCGTCGGCAGGATCACGGCGTTCAGCGTTCCGTGGTGCAGCGACGGCTCGCCCAGGCCGCCGAGGGGATGGGACATGGCGTGGACGGCGCCGAGGCCCTTCTGAAACGCCATGCCGCCCTGGAGGGAGGCCATCATCATGTGCCAGCGGGCCTCGCCGTCCGTCCCGTCGGCGACGGCGCGCTCGATGAACCGCGCCGCGCGCGCGACCCCGTCGAGGGCGATGGCGTCGGCGGGCGGGTTCACGCGCGGCGACAGGAAGGTCTCGATGCAATGCGTCAGGGCGTCCATGCCCGTCGCCGCGGTGAGGCCGGGCGGCAGGCCCAGCGTCAGATCCGGGTCGCAGATGGCCGCGCTCGGGATCATGCAAGGCGCGAGAAACGCGAGTTTCCGCCCGTCCCGGAGCGTGAGCAGGGCGGCGCGGCCGACTTCGCTTCCCGTCCCGGCGGTCGTGGGAACGGCGACGACCGGCGCGACGCCGTCCGTGATCCTGTCCACGCCGCCGAGTATGGCCGCGTACCGTTCCAGGGGAGGTTCATGAGTCGCCATGAGGGCGACGCCCTTGGCGAGGTCGATCGACGAGCCGCCGCCAACGCCGATCAGGCCGTCGCATCCGCGCTCCCGATAGAGCGCGAGAGCCGCCTCGAGGGCCTCTTCCGTCGGGTTTCCGGGCGTCCGGTCGAAGATCGCGGGCTCCGGGCCGCGGGCGATGGCGGAGAGAACGGGATCGAGAAGGCCCGCGCCGCGGACGCCCCGGTCGGTCACGATCATGGGCCTCCCCACTCCGAGGGCCGCGAGCTCGTCCGCCGCGAGCCGAACCGCGCCGCGGTCGAATTGGATCTTCGTCAGGTAGTTGATGAGCGCCATGAAGCCGTCCTTCCCCGCGCCGGAACCGCCGTCCCCTCACTCTACCATCATCGCCGCGCCCCATCGCAGCCCGCGCGACCCCCTCTCGGCCGTTCGAGGGAGGAGGGGACGGCCCGGTCGGCGTGGCATAGTGGGCGCCGCATCGGATCACAAACCGGGAGGGGAACATGGATGGCCGTTTCGACATGTCCGGTCGAACCGCGTTCGTGACGGGCGCGAGCCGGGGAATAGGCCGCGCCATCGCGCTGGCGCTGGCGGAGCATGGCGCCGACGTGGCGATCAACCACACGTCGGCGTTCGACGCCGAGGTCGGCGTCCCGGACGCCGCGGAGGCGTTCGTCGACGAGGCGCGGTCGCATGGCGCGAGGGCCTTCGCGATCGAGGGCGATCTCTCGGTCGACGGCGCCGTCCTCGACGCGTGCGACCGGGCGGTCGCGGCGTTGGGGCGCATCGACGTCCTGGTGAGCAACGCCAACATCCAGATTCCCTGCTCCTTCGAGGACGTCACGGTCGAGCAGATCGACCTCCAGTGCCGCATGAACTACCGCGTCCCCATCCAGCTCCTTCAGCGGGCGCTGCCTCCGATGGCGGAACGGGGCTGGGGCCGGGTCCTGACGATCGGCAGCGTGCAGCAGGCCAACCCCATCATCGAGCTCGCGGTCTACGCGGGCCTGAAGAGCGCCCAGCACAACCTGATCGTGAACCTGAGCCGCCGGTACGTGAAGTCGGGCGTCACCATCAACAACCTCTCCCCGGGCCTCATCGAGACCGACCGCAACCGCTTTCGGCGGCGAAACGAAGCGGACTGGCGGGCGATGATCGAACGGACGAGCCCGATGGGCCGCGCCGGACTGCCGGAGGATCTCGTGGGCGCCGCGCTCCTGCTGTGCTCGGACGCCGGAAGCTTCATCACCGGGACCAACGTCAACGTCACGGGCGGCGGCGACCTGCCGTGGTCCTGATCCCGGACCTTTCCCGCCGTTGACCAAGTTCAGACACATGCGAGACGCCGCAGGGGCCGTTTGCGCTCCTCCCCCGGCGCGACCCCCACCCCGACCCTCCCCCTGCAAGGGAGAGGGAGAAGAAGGGGGGCGCCACGCGCTTCCCCCTGCCATCCACACTCCTCCCCTCTGGCAGGGGGGAGGCCGGGAGGGGAGGTCCACGGCCCCGCAACGCCGCGCGCGCTCCCCAGGCGCGACCCCCACCCCGGCCCTCCCCCTGCAAGGGAGAGGGAGAAGAAGGGGGGCGCCGCGCGCTTCCCCCCTGCCATCCACACTCCTCCCCCCTGGCAGGGGGGAGGTCGGGAGGGGGGTCCGCGGCCCCGCAACGGCTCGCTCAGTGTCTCATATGTATTGAACGAGGGCGGCCGTTCGACGGCGCCGGCGGAATGCTATAAATGCTATAGTGGTCGGGCGAGACTACGGCGGGGCGGCGGAATTCAGGGAGAGAACGCATGTCGATCAGAGCGTTGGACACGTCGGAAGCGGCGCGCGGCGGCGTTTCGGAGGCGGAGTGGGAGACGCGGGTCCGACTGGCGGCGGCCTACCGCATCGCCGCCTTGCAGGGCTGGACCTATCTGGGCGCGTCCCACATCTCGGCGCGGGCGCCGGGGGAGGACGGCGCGTTCCTCCTCAATCCCCATGGCCTCTTCTTCGAGGAGATCACGGCGTCGAGCCTGATCAAGGTCGATTACGACGGCAACCAGCTCACCGAGTCGGACTACGGGGTGAACCCGGCAGGCTTCACCATCCACAGCGCCATCCTCGCCGGGCGGCCGGACGTGAACTCGGTGATGCATACCCACACGCGGGCGGGCATGGCGATCTCCGCCATGGACTGCGGCCTGTTGACCATCGACCAGCAATCGTGCCGTTTCCACAACCGGATCGGCTACCATGCGTTCGAGGGCATAGCCCATGACCCGAGCGAGGGCGAACGCCTGATCCGCGATCTCGGCCCGCACAACGCGATGATCCTGCGGAATCACGGCCTCCTGACGGCGGGCGCGAGCGTCGCGCACAGCATGCACCTCATGTTCTATCTGGAGACGTGCAGCCAGGTTCAGATCGACGCCATGTCGACCGGCGCCGGGATCCTGGAGACGCCGGAGGACGTCGCGGAACACACGGCCCGGCAGTTCGAGAGCTTCGGTCCGGCGCACTGCGAGCGGGACTTCGCCGGCCTCGTCCGCTGGGCCGAGCGCGTCGATCCGTCCTACAAGGATTAGCCCGCACTTCTCGCACTGCCCGTCCGCAAGCCTCATCCGGCGATGGGAGCGCCGCAGGGTCCGTTCGCGCTTCTCCTCCCTGGCGCGACCCCCACCCCGACCCTCCCCCTGCAAGGGGGAGGGAGAACGAGGGGGGACGGAAAGGAGTCATCCACACTCCTCCCCCTTGAACAGGGGGGAGGTCGGGAGGGGGGTGGACCGCGGTCCCGCAACGCCGCGCAACCCTCGATCCCTGCCGGTATGTGACATGCGGGTCAGCGCCGCCTCGACCGTCGGGACCGACGCTTCCGGCGTCCGCCTTCGCGCGTCGGTTCCCCGCGCCGTCCCGTTCCCCCGATGCCCGAACTGTTCGCGGACTTCCTGACGGCGCGGTTCGCGCTGGCCGTCGGGATCGCGCTGATGGGCGGCTCGATCTTCGGGTTCGCGGGCTTCGGCGCCGGCCTCAGCATGGCGCCGCTGCTGGCGTGGGTCTACGACCCGGCGTCGGCGCTGGCGATCGTGGGGATGTCCGTCGCCATCGGCGGAGCCCAGCTCCTGCCGCATGGCGTCCGCGCCGCCAACTGGCCCGTCGTGGGACCGATCCTCCTGGCCGCCCTGGTCGGGGTCCCGTGCGGCGCCGCGACGCTGCTGAGCAACGAGCCGGAGACCGTGAGGCGCGCGATCGGCGCCCTGATCGTCGCCTTCGCCCTGATCATGCTGTCCGGCTGGACCTATCGCGGCCCGCGGAATCTCGCCGCGAACCTGGCCGTCGGCGTGTCCAGCGGGGCTCTCAGCGGCTTCATGTCGGGCGGCGGGTCGATCGTCAGCATGTACTTCGTCTCGTGGCCTGGCGAGCTGGCCGAAATCCGCGCCAACATCTACGTCGTGACCTACGGCTTGGCGGTCCTGATGGCGACGGCGCTGATCCTCGCCGGCGCCGTCGGCCCGGCCACGGTTCTCCGTATGCTGGCGCTGCTGCTTCCCTATTCCGCGGGCGTGCGGCTGGGGTCGCTGCTGGCGCGGCGCGCCTCGCCCGCCGCCTACCGCCGGTTCGTGTTGTGGCTCCTCGCCGGGATCGGCGTCAGCGCGCTGGCGTTGTGACCGCCGTCGCGGCGGGCGGTGGATCGAGAATTACCTGACCCTTGTCAAGAGTGATCCTGATCTCGCGGTCAGTGAGGATCATCTATCAGTCGCGCAACGACGTTGGCGGAACCCACAATCTCCATTTCCCCGAGGCCGATTCGCGCGGCAACTCCACCAACCATCGATCTTCGCCGCAGTGTATCGGATGGCCGATTTCGATGGCGTCTTCTTCAACGGTCGTCCTGTCAACCACAACCTGTTCCTTCGATCCCGAGGCCGTGGTCACGGCAATCACGACTTCGCCCGAGCCCGGGCCGTCAGCCAGATGTTCAACGCGCAAGCGCATCGTATTTTCAATCGTTTCGATCAGGGACCATTTGAAAGCTTGCCGCCTCCGAACTCCATACGAGATTGCGAGGCGGATCGACTCGCCATGCGGGGGATCGGCATCGACGAGCTCCGGCGCGCCATCGGTTCGTCCTCTTCCGCCATGACCGCCGCCGCCGGACCCGGGCCTATTCGGCGGCGATGGCCGGGAGCTCGCCGAAGGGGTCGGCGGCGGCGCGGCCCATCATCCGGCCCCACTCCGCGAAGTAGTGGCGGATACAGACCTCGCTATGGGGCGTTTCCTCCTCGCGCCCGTGCAGGATGTAGGGGCTGCCGCGCCCGTGGTTGAGGCCGATCGACTGGCCGACGATGGCGATGAAGTCCTCGGGCAGGTTGCGGCCGAAGGGTCCCCAGAAGGAGTTGTAGTCCCGCAGACGCTCCCGGCGTTCCTCGGGCGAATCGCCCTTGATGCCGAAGCCCCGGAACTCGACGATCGTCTCCTCGGGTCCGAGCGGCGTCATGGTGTCGATGCGCAACGCCGGCGGCCGCATGTTGTAGGTCACGGTCGGGAAGAGGTTGCAGAGCTTGTGCAGCGCGGCCTCGCCGCCCGGCCAGCCCATCCGCCTCTCGACGCCGCTGTCCTTCTCGATGTTCTCGTAGCTGTTGACCGAGGGGTCGGCGGTGACGTGGCCATGGACGTGCAGGTGATACCGGCGGTCCAGGTATCCGGGCTGGCCCATCGCGATCAGGCGGTTCTGGCGGTGCAGGAACTCGTGATAGAGATCGCGGTTGGTGTCGTGCCAGAGCTTGTAGTTCGTGGGCACGATCGCCTTGTGGTAGCACATGATCTCCAGGGGCGCCGCGGTCAGCTCGCCGCGCAGGAACTCGATCGAATCGCCCAGGAAGGCGGCGAGCGGCTCGCAGTCGTCGTCAACGTTGACCCAGACGAACCCGCCCATGTCCATCTCCGACCTCACCTTGCGGAGCCCCACGTCCTTCCGGGACAGGCGATCCTGGAACCCTTCCTTCTCGCGCGTGATCTCGACGCAATCGCCCCTGGCGTCGAACGACCACAGGTGGAAGATGCAGGTGATGCGCCGCGCGTTCCCCGACGGCTCGAAGGCCAGCACGTTCCCCCGGTGCGGACACTGGTTGTAGAAGACGCGGATTCGCATGTCCCCGCCGCGCACGACCAGGAGCTCCTTGCCGCTCATGTGCTGGCAGCGGCGGAAATCGTAGGCGTCGGGAACCTCGCTCTCGTGGCAGACGATCGCCCACGTCTTCTCGAGGATCTTCTCGCGCTCTTCCTCGAACAGCGTCTGGTCCGTGTAGACACGGGGATCGACGTAGTGAGTCGGCGGAAGGTTCGGTCTCGTCCGCCATTGAGCGTCGGTGCGCGCCATGCCTGCCTCCCTCGCAGCAACCTGCCGCCGCGTCCGTCCGCGCGGCGGGATTCCATCGTACCATGTCCCCGGCGCCCGCCCGGAGCCGGGGCGGCCCGTCAGAACGGGATCAGGGAGCCGGTCTCGCCGAGCATCCGGGTGTCGAGGCGGACCTCCCGGACGAGCAACCGGGCCTCGCCGCCCTCGAGGGCGACGACGTCGTGGTATTTCGCCACGGCGAGAAGCTCGGTGACGCCGCCGTCCCTGGCGGTATTGAAGACCTGGAGGCCCGAGACCACCGCGGCGCGCGTGTCGTTCTCGCTGTAGTCGACGGTGTAGACGCCGAGATGCCGGGACATGACGAGGCGCAGGAAGTGGTCGCTCGCGTGCAGCGGCAGCACCTCCAGCAGGGTCTTCATGCCGGCGAAATCGTGGTCGAGCCACGTGATGTCCTTGCGCAGCTCGGGGCTGTAGGTGGTGATCGTGTACCGGAAGTCCGGATGGCAGAGATCGAGGTAGCCGGCGAAGTCGTAGGCGTCCATCGTCAGGCAGGTCCGGGCCACGAGCTCCCGCACCGCCTTTTCCCGTTCCGCCAGGGACTCGAAGCCGGAGCCGGTCGTCGCCATCTCTCGTCGTCCTCGGTCGCGCCTCGGCGGGGGTTCGGGGAGCTCCCGGCCTACCCGGCCGCGGCGATGGCGCGGTTGCCGAACGGGTCCGAGGCGCTGCGCTCCATCCATTTGCTCCATTCGCCGTAATAGTGGCGCATGCCGATCTCGTTCTGGATGGAAGGCTCCTCCCGGCCGTGCAGGACGTAGGCGCTGTCGTCGCCGTCCCTCATCGCCATCATCTGGCCGACGATGGCGATCTCGTCTTCCGGCAGGTTGCGCCCGAAGGGACCCCAGATCGAGTTGTGGTCGCGCACCCGCGCCGCGCGCTCCTCGGCCGAATCTCCCTTGACGGCGAAGCCGCGGAACTCGATGGCGACCTTGTCCGGCGCCAGCGGCGCCATGGTGTCGAGGCGGAAGGCCGGCGCCCGGAGGATGAAGGTCATGGTCGGGAACAGGTCGATCAGCTTGTGGCAGGCGGCCTCGCCTCCGGGCCAGCCCAGCCGCCGCTGCCGTCCGTCGTTGCCTTCGTAGGCGTCGTAGCGGCACTCCATCGAATCGACGCTGATGTGTCCGTGGTCGTGGACGCGCACCCGGCGGTCCCAGTAGCCGGGCTGGATGAGGGCGATCTTGCGGTTATGGTGGTGCAGGAAGTCGTGGTAGAGCTCGCTGTTGGTGTCGTACCACAGCTTGTAGTTCGAGTTCACGACCGCCTTGTGGTAGCTGACGATCTCGAGCGGCCTCGCGGACAGCTCGTCCTTCAGGTAGTCCAGCGAGTCGCCCACGAACTCCTCGAGCGGCCCGCAGCCGTCGTCGACGTTGACCCAGACGAACCCGCCGAGACCCACCTCGGTCCTGACTTCGCGCAGGCCCATGTCCTTCCGCGAGATGCGGTCCTGATACCCTTCCTTCTGGCGCGTGATCGCCACGCAGTTTCCCCGGGTGTCGTAGGACCACTGGTGGAACATGCAGGTGATCCACCTGGCGTTGCCCGCGGGCTCCATGGCCAGCAGGTTCCCGCGGTGGGAACAGTGGTTGTAGAAGGCGCGGATCTTCATGTCCGCGCCGCGGACGACGAGGAGCTCCTTGCCGCTCATGTGCCGGCAGCGCCGGTAGTCGCAGGCGTTCGGAACCTCGCTTTCGTGGCAGACGACCGACCAGACCTTCTTGAAGATCTTCTCCCGTTCCTCCTCGAACAGGGTCTGGTCGGTGTAGATGCGGGGGTCGACGTAGTGCGTCGGCGCGAGGGTCGGCCGCCGCCGCCACTCGGTCGCGTTTCGGGACATGTCGCCGATCCTCCTCGACGGGCTCCGCGGCCGGTGATGTTAGCACAGTGGCGAGGCGCGGGAAGGCGCCGCCCGGAGGGGCCGTTCGCGCTCCTTTCCGCCGCCGCGACCCCCACCCCGACCCTCCCCCTGCAAGGGGGAGGGAGAAGAGGGGGGATGAGGGTTTCATTCATGCTCCTCCCCCCTGGCAGGGGGGAGGTCGGGAGGGGGGTGGACCGCGGTCGCGCGACGCCGCGCGATCCTCGATCCCTGCCGGTGTGAGAAATGCGGGTTAGATCAGTGGCGAGGCGCGGGAAGGCGCGTCAGCCAAGGAACTTCGAGACCACAAGCCCGCCCAAGAACGAAACCAACGAAACGAACGCGCCAAGAACGCTTGTCAGAGCCCACACCTTGACGTTCGCGACGTCCTCCTTGGTGGCGAAATGCTTCGCCTCGCCCATCAGCGATCCGACACGTTCCCGAAGGTCCGCGTGGACGTCCAGTGACCGGGTCACCAGCGCCCGCAACTCATGCGCGTCGCCGGCATCGCCGGGACGCTCGGGAACTATCTGCGTCACGCGGCCGCGCCCGCTTCCGACAATTGCCGGTAGTAATCGCGGATCAATTCGTTGGGGATGATCGTTCCGATACCGTATTCGCGGCGCACGGTGTCCCAGGGCGTTCCCGCCCGATGCGTGATGTTGGACAGTTGCAGGGCCGTGTAGTCCCTGTAGGCTTCCACGACCTCCTCGATCAACGCCCGCTGATCATCGCCGAGTTCGTCGGATCGGTCGACGGGCACGACGGTAACGGGGTCGCCGCCGAATGCCTTGTAGCGATGATAGACGCTCGGCACGACCGGACCGTAGGTCCACGCCTCGACCGGCTCGTTGATCAACGGCCGGTCGTGTATGCCCAACATCCACCCATGGCTGATGTAGACCAGTTTGATGACGTGCATCGGCGTCGTGTCCCGGTCTCGCCGAAGCCAGAGAATGCAGGCGTCGACCAGATGCGGGGACAGGACACGAACCGGGTTCGTCATGGGAGCCTCCACTTGCGCTTGTTCGACATTGAAGTTCCATCCCATGCCCGGTGTCAACGCATTCGATCGCGGAGGCGCGGGGAGGCGACGCGGGGGCGCGGTCCGTGTAACGTATGGGGAAATCCACACCGGGAGGCGCGTCATGGGACAGACGATCGAGGCGCGGATGCGCGACGGGGCGTCCATCCGCGTCTATCGCGCCGACCCGGAAGGGACGCCGCGCGCCGGACTTGCGATCATGCACGAGGCGTTCGGCATGAACGACCATATCCGGGACCTGTGCGAACGGTACGCCGCCGAGGGGTATCTGGCGCTGGCGCCGGCGCTCTACGACCGGGCGGAGAAGGGCGTCGAGATCCCCGGCTACGGCGCCGAGGACCTGGCCCGCGGGCGCGAGCTGCGCCGGAAGGTCGAGTGGGACCCCGCGGTCGCCGACATGAAGACGGTCATCGGCCTGGCGCGGGAAGCGGGCGCGGTCGGCGTCGTCGGCTATTGCTGGGGCGGGTCGCTGGCGTGGCTCGCGGCGACGCGGTGCGGGGCCGACGCGGCGGTCGGCTACTACGGCGGCCAGATCGTCCAGTTCATCGACGAACGGCCCGGGTGTCCGTTCATGGCGCACTTCGCGGAACGCGACGTCCACGTCCCGCCGGAGAGCGCGGCGACGCTCCGGCGCCGCCACCCCGGCGTCCCGGTCCACGTGTACGACGCCAACCACGGGTTCAACTGCGACCGGCGGGCCGATTACGACGCCGGGGCGGCGGCGCTGGCCTGGGACCGGACGTCCGGATTCCTCGCCGCCAATCTCGCGGCGGCGCCCGCGGCCGCCGGTGAATAGGCCGCGCCGGGCGGTCCCGGCGGCGGCGGACTCCGCGAAGACGGCGGGCGGCCGGGCGCGATGACCGCCATCGTCGACAACAGAAATCGCCGGGTGGGGGAGTTCCTGCGCGAGCGCATCGAGGCCGGTTCGGACCTGTCGATCGTCTCGGCCTATTTCACCATCTACGCCTACGAGTCCTTGCGCGACGCGCTGGAGAAGGCCGGACGCGCGCGCTTCCTCTACGGCGAGCCGCAAGGCGTCGGCGCCATGGACCCCGGGGGCGGCGAGCCGAAGTCCTTCCGCCTGAACGACGACGACGGCATCGAGTTGAGCAGCGCGCTGGCGCAAAAGCCGCTGGCCCGCGCCTGCGCCGCCTGGATCGCGGGCAAGGTCGACGTCCGCACCATCGACCGCGCCAATTTCCTGCACGGCAAGCTCTACCACGTCGCGGGCGGGAACGGCGCCGCGGCGCTGGCCGGGAGCTCGAACTTCACGCGCCGGGGCCTGGGATACGGCGCGGCGCCCAACGTCGAGCTCAACCTGGAGGTCCGCGGCGAGGCCGACCGGGCGGAGCTCCTCCGCTGGTTCGACGACCTGTGGGGCGACGAGAGCCTGACCCGCGACGCCAAGGACGACGTCCTGGCGGCGCTGGAACGCCTGGGCGCGGCCTACGCGCCGGAATTCGTCTATTACAAGACCCTGTTCCACGTCTTCGAGGACTGGCTCGCCCGCCAGGGGGAGCGGGAGGGCCTGCTCCGGGACGTTCATCTCCACGACACGGCGATCTGGCGGGCCCTCTACGAGTTTCAGAGGGACGGCGCGACCAGCGCCATCAACCGTCTTCTGCGAAGCAACGGCTGCATCATCGCCGACAGCGTGGGGCTGGGAAAGACGTGGACGGCGCTCGCCGTCGTCAAGTTCTTCGAGCTGCGCAACGAACGGGCGCTGGTGCTCTGCCCCAAGAGGCTGGAGGACAACTGGGTCCGCTACACCGCGTGGGCGGGGTTCCACGGCAACCCGTTCGAGAAGGACCGCCTGAATTACGCGGTGCGCGCGCATACGGACCTGAGCCGGTACGAAGGCAAGGCCGGAGCGGTCGATCTCGCCCGGTTCAACTGGGGCGCGTTCGATCTCGTCGTCATCGACGAATCGCACAACTTCCGCAACGAGGGCCGCGACCGGACGGACGAAGCCGGCAACGTCGTCAGGCGCAGCCGCTACAACCGGCTGCTGGAGGAGGTCGTCAAGAGCGGCGCGCGGACCAAGCTGCTGATGCTCTCGGCGACGCCGGTCAACACCAGCCTGCGCGACCTGCGCAACCAGATCTACCTGATGACCGAGAAGCGCCGGGATGCGTTCCGCGAGGCGCTGGGCATCGGCGACGTCCAGGCCGTGTTCGGCGTCGCCCAGCGCCAATTCCAGGAATGGGAACGGGCGCGCCGGAGCGGCGAGCCGAAGGACAAGGCCGCCCTGATCGAGAACCTGGGCGCGGAGTTCCTGACGCTTCTGGACGCCGTCACCATCGCCCGGTCGCGCGACCATCTGCGCCGTTTCTATCCGGCGGTCACCGAGCGGATCGGCGGCTTTCCCCACCGGGCGAGGCCGGAGAACCTGCACCCGTCGACGGACGGCGAAGGCGAGCTCTCCTACGACGACCTGCACCGGCGGATCGGGGACTTCCGGCTCGCCGTCTACACGCCGTCGCAATACCTGAAGGACACGTCCGGTCTGGAGGAGGAAAAAAGGAAGCTGCGTTTCGATCAGCGTGACCGCGAGCGCTTCCTGATCGGCATGATGCGCGTCAACCTGCTGAAGCGCCTCGAAAGTTCCGTCCACGCCTTCGCGCTGACGGCGGGGCGCATCCTCGACGGGATGGACGCGCTCGACCGCCGGATCGAGGCGTGGCGGGCGCGCGGCGGCGAGGACGAGATCGACGTCGGCCCCGGCGAGGACGACGAGGACGAGGAGTTCACGGTCGGCCGGAGGCGCCGCTACCGGCTGGACGAGCTCGACGTCGACCGCTGGCGCCGGGACCTGCGCGAGGACAGGGACGTCTTCGCGGACCTCCACGACCGGGCGAAGCGGGTCACCGTCGAGCGCGACGCCAAGCTGGCCGCACTGAAGGCGCGGTTGCGGCGCAAGATCGAGGCGGCGCCGGCGGACAAGGACGGGCGCGCCAACCGCAAGGCGCTCGTCTTCACCACGTTCGCCGATACCGCCCGCTACCTGTACGATCATCTCGCGGACTGGGCGCGCGACGAGCTCGGCGTTCACATGGCGCTGGTGACCGGAGGCGCCGGCAACCGCAGCGCGTCGGGAACGGCGGGTTTCACCGACATCCTGGGACGCTTCGCGCCGAGGGCGCAGAACCGGAGCGGCGGGGACGACGAAGGCGGCGAAATCGACATCCTGATCGCGACCGACTGCCTGTCGGAGGGGCAGAACCTCCAGGACTGCGATCTCGTGGTGAACTACGACATCCACTGGAACCCGGTGCGGCTGATGCAGCGCTTCGGACGCATCGACCGGCTGGGAAGCCGCAACCGCGAGGTCGGCATGGCCAACTTCTGGCCGACGGCGGATCTGGAGCGTTACCTGGACCTGAAGAACCGCGTCGAGGCGCGGATGGCGCTGGCGGACGCGACGGCGACCGGCCTCGACGACCCGTTGAACGCGGACGCGGCGCGGAGCGATCTGGCGTTTCGCGACGAACAGCTGAAGCGGCTGCGCGAGGAAATCCTCGACATCGAGGACGCCGAGGACGGCGTGAGCATGAGCGACCTCACGCTCGACGACTTCCTCGCCGATCTGCTGCGCTACATCCAGCGACACCGCGCGGCGCTCGAAGCGGCGCCGTTCGGCCTCCATGCCGTCGTCCCCGCCCGCCCGGCGGCCGAGTCCCGGAGCGAGGCGGCGCCCGGCGCGATCTTCTGTCTCAGGCAGCGGACCCAGGCGGCGGAGCGGACGCAGAACCGCCTGTGGCCCTATTTCCTCACCTACGTCCGCGACGACGGGACCGTGCGTTACGGCTTCCGGCGGGCGCGGCAATGCCTCGCCCTGTTCCGCGCGCTCGCCGCCGGCCGACCGGAGGCCGCGGCGGCCCTGGAGAACGCGTTCGACCGGGAGACCGAGCGCGGACGGCGCATGGACAGATACGACGGGCTGCTCGGCGCGGCCTTGCGGGACATCGCCGCGACCTTCAGCGGCGCGCAGCTTCGGGCGCTCTCCCATGAACGCGGCGCGGCGCTCGCGAAGGCGTCCGAACGGCCCGACGGCGCCGGGACCTTCGAGTTGATCACATGGCTCGTCATCGCCGACGCCCGCGGCGCGGCGGAAGACGGAACGGCGGACGCCGGGGATCCGGGCGATGCGTGAAGCCCTGATCGAGGCGCTGTCCGCCTTCGCCGGGGCGGGGTCCGCGAGGGACGGCGCCGCGGCGTTGCTGGGCGCGCTCGGCTACCGCAGCGCGCGGACGGAGGACCTCGGCGGCGTGGAGGGGTTGATCGGATTGTCGGGCGCCGGCGGCGGACTGACGGAGCGGCGGCGCGGACTGTTCGAGTCCTGGCGTTCGGCCGAGATCGTCTTTCAGGTCACCGGGGAGGAGATCGGCGGCCGTCCGGACCTGTTCCGGGACTTCGACCGGGGGCGCGCCAAGTCCTTCCTGTTCCTGGCCGTCGAGCTCGACGACCGGCCCTGGAGCCGGACCGAGCTCGCCGAGGCGACCCGCGCCGTCAACCGCCTGTTCGCGATGCCGGCGATCCTCCTGTTCCGCCGCAGCGCGGCCCTGACCCTGGCCGTCGTCCACCGCCGCGCCCACAGGCGCGACGACGGCCGCGACGTCCTGGAGCGCGTGACGCTGGTCAAGGACGTCCGCGCCGCCGACCCGCACCGGGCGCATCTCGACGTCCTCGCCGACCTCGCGCTGCCCCGTCTGATCGAGGCGGGCGTCCGCGACTTCGACGGCCTGCACGCCGCGTGGGAACGGACGCTCGACGTCGAGGCGCTCAACCGGCGTTTCTACCGCGAGCTGTTCGAGTGGTTCCGGAGGGCCGCCGCCGAGTGCCGCTTTCCCGACGACGGCGCCGGCGAGGGTTCGACCGAACGCCACGTCATCCGGCTGATCACGCGCTTGCTCTTCGTCTGGTTCATGAAGGAGAAGGGGCTGATCCCGGAGGCGTTGTTCGAGGAGGGGTTCGCCTGCCGGGCGCTCAAGGGCCACGCGCCGGAGCGGACGGACTACTACCGGGCGGCGCTCCAGAACCTGTTCTTCGCCACCCTCAACACCGAGATCGGCGAGCGCGCGTTCAGCGGGCGGACCCCGGGCGGCCATCGCGACTTCGCCAGGTATCGCTACCGCGATCTGCTGGCCGACCCGGACGGCTTCGTCGACGGCCTGAAGAAGGTCCCCTTCGTCAACGGCGGTCTGTTCGACTGCCTGGACGACTTCGAGGGCGTCGGGCAGGGCGGTCGGCGCATCGACGCGTTCACCGACGTCGAGGCCCAGGGCAGGGGCCTGTCGGTCCCGGCGCGGTTGTTCCTCGACGAGGGGGAGGGTCTTTTCCCGCTGTTCCGGCGGTACAAGTTCACGGTGGAGGAGAACACGCCGCTCGACCGGGAGGTTGCGCTCGACCCGGAGTTGCTGGGGCGGGCGTTCGAGAACCTGCTGGCCGCCTACAACCCGGAGACGCGGGAGACGGCGCGCAAGGCCACCGGCTCCTACTACACGCCGCGGGCGGTCGTGGACTACATGGTCCGGGAGGCGCTGGCGGAAGCCCTGGCCGCGAATTCCGAACCGGCGGACAGCGACGCGGGCTGGTGGCGCGACCGGCTGCTCTACCTGCTGGACTGGGAGAGCGCCAAGGCCGACGCCGGCGACTTCTTCGAGCCGGAGGAGGCGGAGTCCCTGGTGCGCGCCATCGCCGGCCTGCGGGTGCTGGACCCGGCGGCGGGGTCCGGCGCCTTCCCGATGGGCGTCCTGCAAACGCTCACGCTGGCGCTGCGGCGCCTCGACCCGGACAACGCCCTCTGGGAAGCGTTTCAGAAGGAGCGGGCGAAGGCGCGGGCGGGCGCCGCCTTCGACGCCGGCGACCGGGACGCGCGCGAGGCCGAGCTCCGGGAGATCAACGACACGTTCGAGAGGTATCGGCAATCGGACTTCGGGCGCAAGCTGTACCTGATCCAGAACGGCGTCTACGGCGTCGACGTCCAGCCCATCGCCTGCCAGATCGCCAAGCTGCGCTTCTTCGTCTCGCTCGCCATCGAGCAGGAGCCGGATCCGGAAGCGCCCAATCTCGGCATACGGCCGCTGCCCAACCTGGAGACCCGGTTCGCCGCCGCCGACGCGCTCATCGGACTCGGGGCCGGGCGGCAGGGAGTGCTGCGAAGCGACGCCGTGAAGGCCCTGGAGGGCGAGCTTCGGCGCGTGCGCGAGAGCTACTTCAACGCCGGCGCGCGCGACGCCAAGCGCCGGCTGCGCGCCGAGGACGAGAGGCTCCGGGCCGAACTCGCCCGCGAACTCGAAGGCCCCGATTTCGGCCCCGACGCCGCCCGGGCCGTCGCCGCATGGGACCCCTACGACCAGAACGCCCGCGCCGGATGGTTCGACCCGGAATGGATGTTCGGCGTGACCGACGGCTTCGACGTCGTCATCGGCAACCCGCCCTACGTCCAGCTGCAAAGGGACGGCGGCCGCGCGGGACGCAAGTACCGGGGCGCGGGCTACGAGACCTTCGCGGCCACGGGCGACGTCTACCAGCTCTTCTACGAACGCGGCTGCGGTCTGCTCGGGCCCGGCGCCGGCGTGCTCGCCTACATCACGTCCAACAGCTGGCTGAAGGCGGAGTCCGGCAGGCCGCTGCGCCGCTGGCTGGCCGAACGCCATACGCCGCTGCGCCTGATCGAGATGGGCAGGGACGTGTTCGACGCCATCGTCGACGCCGCCGTCCTGCTGGTCCGGGAGGGCGGCGGCGCGGCGCGCGCGCCCGCCGTCGACATGGACCGCCTCGACGGCGGGACGTTTCCGCCGCCCGAGGAGGCGTGGAGCGAGGCGCGCCCGGACGGCGCGGCGCCGTGGAGCATCCTGTCCGCCGCCGAATGGCGCGCGCTCGACAAGATGAACGCCGCCGGCGCGCCGCTCCGGGACTGGGACGTGCGGATCAATATGGGGATCAAGACCGGCTGCAACGAGGCGTTCGTCATCGACGCCGCCGCGCGGGACGCCCTGGTCGCGGAGGACCCGCGGTCGGCGGAGATACTCGAGCCGGTGCTGCGCGGCCGCGACGTCCGCCGATGGCGCGCGCGATGGGCCGGGAAATGGCTGATCGACGCGCACAACGGATACGGCGACGCGCCGGCGGTCGACGTCGCCGGCTATCCGGCGGTCAAGCGCCATCTCGACCGTTTTCTGCCCGCGCTGGAACGGCGGCGGGACAAGGGCCGGACGCCCTACAACCTCCGGAGCTGCGCCTACCACGAGGACTTCGCCGAGGAGAAGCTGTTCTGGATGCACATGACGCCGGTCGGTCGGTTCGCATTTTCCGGTCGCGACATGTTCTGTAACCAGAAGGCATTCATGGTGACCGGCCCCTCCCTCAAGTACCTGTGCGCCGTCCTCAACAGCGCCGTCATTGGCTGGATGGTCAGAAACACGGCCGTAACGACGGGCATGGGACTGATTCAATGGGACAAGTTTCTTGTGGAGTCCCTGCCGATTCCCGAGGTTTCCAAGGCGCGGCAGCGCCCCTTCGTCCGCCTCGTGGACGACATCCTCGCCGCGAGGGACGCCGACCCGGACGCCGACGTCGCCGCGCAGGAGGAAGAGATCGACCGCCTGGTCTACGCGCTCTACGGCCTCTCGGACGCCGAGATCGCCGCGGTCGGGAGGGGGCCGTAGGACCGCGAGGGCGCGCCCCGCCCCGTCCCCGGAGGACGAGTTTCGGAACGTCTCCCGGTCTATATGGCGCCGAACAGGCGAGCAGCCATGGCGACGTTGAGGGCGGCGATGAAGCCGAAGGCCCATTTCAGGGCGGTGAGCTCGCCCTTCACGGCGGCCAGGTCGGCCTTGGTGGCGAACGTGTGGCGATCGGCGACAACAGCGTCCCGCCGGGCGCTGCGGCGAATCTTCCCTATGCCGCCGTGGCGTAACAGTCCGTGGAGCTGTTCTCCGATCCCACACGCTTTTGAAGGCGGAAGGACATCGGCAGCGGGCCTTCGGAGCCGTCGCGCGGGTGAATCCTCATGCCCGGGATGGCGTTTTTCCCCACGTCGATGCCGGGCGCGCGGCCACCCAGCAGATTCAGGACGAGCTGCCGGATGGCTTTCTCCGTGTACCCGCCCGGACGCGCCCTGTCGTTCTCCCAGCGGGAGACGACGCTCGACGCCAGCGCGTCGCGCTCCTTCAATGCCGCCGCCCGCGCCCTGTCGTTCTCCCAGCGGGAGACGACGCTCGACGCCAGCGCGTCGCGCTCCCTCAATGCCGCCGCCCGCGCCCTGTCGTTCTCCCAGCGGGAGACGACGCTCTTGTTGCTGAGATCAATCGCGTCGGCGAATTCGGCCCCCGTCAGATGCAGGACGTGCCGCAGGAAGCGGAGCTCCGCCCCGACCATTTGAACCGGAACGAGCGCGCGGGCCACGGCGACGCTCGCCAGCAGCACGTCCAGATCGGGTATCTCCACGCTACCGTCTTCGTCCTCCAGGACGGCGTCGATCAACGTGACCGGGACGCCCAACTCGAGCGTCGCGTCGTATTTCTTCACTTTGCGCATGATGCCGGTGCCTTGGAGCGGCCCGGAGACGGTTCCGGGTCCCGCCGTGTTGTTATCCCTCGATTACCGTGACGACGACGATGCAGCCCTTTTCGGTTTCGTCCAGATTGACCACGACCTCCAGGTTCCGACCGTCCGCGTCGCGGCCCGCCACCCGGTACTTGTCGAGTCCGGTCCTGATATCCCGCTCAACCAACCGTACCGACCCGCTTTTCAGAACCGTCCGGATCTGCGGCAACTCAATGTTCCGGTCTCGCATTCGGTCGCGCGCATGTTGCGTGAGCCGGATGCCGAAATCGGGAAAGTCACGAAGGAAATTGTTGAAGTATGCCTGGTGGTTAACGGGTAGTTGGTTCGCCGCCATCGTTGTTTCTCCTGGGGCCCCGCGGCCCTTCCGCTATCAAGGCTGACATGACGTTCCTCCCCTTCAGTTCGGTGTGGTGGTTCAATGTGGTGGTAGATGTCGGATGCATTCGGAATCACCAATGGAACATGAACATACGATAAAGTTGATCAGGAGTCAACAAAAACGTCCAGCCGCCGTTCTCGTGTCCCCCAACCTCTTGGGCATCGTGGACGGAGAGAAGGCGCCTCGAATGTTTTGTCGGCCACTTGTGGCGCACAACGGCCATTGTCGGCCACTTTCGCGGTCAAGTGGCGCTCAAAGCGTTCCGATGGCATCATCGGCCCGCGGAACGGTCGGGAGACGTCCGCCGCGCAAGGAACCGATTGCCCGCCGAAGGCGCCGAAGTCTGGAGGAGGCCGATGCAACCCGTGCGATACCATGCCGGTGGATTTCCTCCCGAGAATCTCGACTGGGCGAAGCTGATCCCGTTCATCGGCCCGGCCACGGCGTCGGTGGCCCGCTACGACGGGACGCTCGCCGCCATTCCGAACCCGCACATCCTGCTGGCGCCTCTGACCACTCGGGAAGCGGTCCTCTCGTCACGCATCGAGGGCACCCAAACGACGACGGGCGAGGTTCTGGAGTTCGAGGCCGTGCGGAAATCGGCTTCGCCCACGCGCCTCGACGACATCCACGAGGTGCTCAACTACCGCGCCGCCATGCGGCGGGCCGAAGAGATGCTGCAAGACCTGCCGCTGTCCCAGCGGGTCATCCGAGAGGCGCATCGCGTGTTGCTGTCGGGCGTGCGGGGCGAGGGGAAGGCTCCCGGCGAATACCGGCGCACGGCCAACTGGATCGGACCGCCCGGCCGCGCCATCGACGAGGCCAGGTTCGTGCCCATCGACGCGGGACGCCTTCCCGGCGCCATGAGCGGGTGGGAAGCCTACATCCACGCGGACGCCCCCGACCGGCTGGTGCAGCTCGCCATTCTGCACGCCGAGTTCGAGGCCCTGCATCCCTTCCTGGACGGCAACGGACGCCTGGGTCGCCTGCTGGCGCCCCTGTTCCTCTGGCAACATGGCCATATCAGGGAACCGACGTTCTATATCAGCGCCTACTTCGAGGCCCGTCGCGACGCGTACTACGAAGGCCTGCTCGCCGTGTCGCGCGATGGCGACTGGACCGGCTGGTGTCGATTCTTCCTGCAGGCCGTCCAGGCCCAGGCCGAGGACAACCTCGCCAAGGCGCAAGACATTCTCGACCTCTACGAGAACATGAAGAAGCGCGTGGCGGACCTCACCCGCTCCCGGTACGCTATTCACGCCTTGGACTGGATATTCGAACGCCCCATATTCGTCACCGCCGATTTCGTCGCCGGAACAGGCAGCGCCCAACGAACGGCGCGGCGGATACTGGACGTGTTGCGCGAGAACGGCGTCCTGCGCGTGGTCGCGCCAGGCGCAGGACGCCGAACCACCGTCTTCGCATTCCCCGATCTCCTGAACATCGTGGATGGGGAGAAGATGCCTTGAACGCCTTGTCGGCCACTTGTGTCACACAACAGCGCTTGTCGGCCATTTTCGGGGTTTTGTGGCCGACAAAGAACCTTCGCCACCGGGCGCGGGCGGGAATGGGCGGCCCTGGACTTCGGCTTCCCGATCCATCCCGGGCCGCGCGCCCGCAATCTTCCGGATGACCGTCCCGGCGGGATGGTCGGGCGTCTCTTCCGTCGCGGCGGGGGTCCTGCTCCTGTCGGCGGCGCTCGTCCCGGCGGGGGTCGCCGCGACGGCGCGCGCGGGAGAGGTGCGGGCGGCCGTGGCCGCCAACTTCAGCCTCGCCGCCCGCGACATCGGCGCCGCGTTCGAGCGGGCGACGGGACACAGGGCCGTCTTCAGCTTCGGGTCGACCGGACAACTCTTCGCGCAGATCGCGCAGGCCGCGCCCCACGAAGTCTTCCTCGCCGCCGACCGGGCGCGTCCCCGCAAGGCGGTCGAGGACGGATACGCCGCGCCCGGAACCCGGTTCACCTACGCGGTGGGCCGTCTGGCGCTCTACAGCCGCGAACCCGGCCTGTGGCTGGGCGCGGCGACGCTGCGGGACCGGTCGTTCGACCGGCTCGCCATCGCCAACCCGACGACGGCCCCCTACGGGGCCGCCGCCGTCCAGACGCTGCGGGCGCTCGGCGTCCACGAACGCCTCGCGCCCCGGTTCGTCCGGGGCGTCGACGTCGGCCAGGCCTTCCGGTTCGTCGCCACCGGCAACGCGGAATTCGGCCTCGTCGCCCTCTCGCAGGTCGTCCGCGGCGCCGCGGGGTCGCATTGGGTGGCGCCCGCCGACCTTCACGCGGCCATCGCGCAAGACGCGGTGCTCCTGCGGCGGGGCCTCGGCAACGGCGCGGCGCGCGCCTTCCTCGACTTCCTGCGCGGACCCGAGGCGCGGGCCGTCAAGGAAGCGCACGGCTACGGCGCAGGCGATTGAGGGGGCGGCCTTGGACATCGCGGAGCTCTGGCCGGTCGTCCGGCTGACCCTGAAACTGGCGGTCGTCGCGACCGCGCTGCTGCTTCTGATCGCGACGCCGGTCGCGTGGTGGCTGGCGAGGTCCAGGGCGCGCTGGAAGGAGGCGGTCGCCGCCGTCGTCGCCCTGCCCCTGGTCCTGCCGCCGACCGTGCTCGGGTTCTATCTGCTGATCCTGCTGGGACCGGACGGCCCCGGCGGGTGGATCGCCGGCGCGTTCGGCGGACGCTCCCTGGCCTTCACGTTCGAAGGCCTGGTGATCGGCTCGGTCGTCTATTCGATGCCGTTCGTCGCGCAACCGATCCGCAACGCCTTCGAGGCCGTCGGCGACCACCCGCTCGAGGTCGCCGCGACCCTGCGCGCCTCGCCGTGGGACGCGTTCTGGACGGTCGCCGTGCCTCTGGCCCGTCCCGGCTACGTCACCGGCGCGGTCCTCGGCTTCGCCCATACGGTGGGGGAGTTCGGCGTCGTCCTGATGATCGGCGGCAGCATCCCGGACGAGACCCGGGTCCTGTCGATAGCCATCTTCGAGCTCGTCGAGACCCTGCGCTGGGCGGAGGCCCACGTCCTCGCCGGCGGGCTGCTGGTGTTCTCCTTCGCCGTCGTCACGACCATGACGATCGTCGAGAAGCGCGTGCGGCGGCCCGGATCGTGACCGCATCGCCGTGACCTTCGAGAACCATCGGATCGAGGCGGCGTTCGCCGGCGCCCTCGGCGACTTCTCCCTCGACGTCGCGTTCGAGGCGCCGATGCGGGGCATCGCCGCCCTGTTCGGCGCGTCCGGTTGCGGGAAGTCCACGACGCTCCGTTGCATCGCCGGATTGCAGCGCCTGTCGGGCCGGCTGGTCGTCGGCGGAGAGGTCTGGCAGGACGACGGTGCGGGAGTGTTCCTCAAGCCTCACAAGCGGTCGGTCGGCGTCGTCTTTCAGGATACGAGCCTGTTTTCGCACCTGTCCGTGCGCGGGAACCTGCTGTACGGAGCACGGCGCGCCGAACGCTCGGGCGTCCCGCCGGCCATCCGTTTCCGGGACGTCGTCGAGTTGCTCGGACTCGGGCGCCTTCTCGACCGCGCCCCCGGCGCCCTGTCGGGGGGCGAGCGCCAGCGCGTGGCGGTCGGCCGCGCCCTGCTCTCCCAGCCGCGCCTGCTGCTGATGGACGAGCCGCTGTCCTCCCTCGACCGGATGGCGAAGGACGAGATCCTGCCGTACTTCGAGGCGCTCCACGAGGAGCTGTCGATCCCCATCCTCTACGTCAGCCACGACATCGCGGAAGTGGCCCGCCTGGCGGACTGGACGGTCATCCTGTCGTCCGGCCGGAAGCTGGCGGAAGGGCCGGTGCGCGACCTGCTGGAACGTCTCGACCTGTGGCCCGAGACCGGACGGTTCGAGGCCGGCGCTCTCCTCATCGCGCGGGTGACGGGCCATGACCGGACGTACAGCGTGACGCACCTGGACCACCATGGGCAGACGATCTCCATGCCGGCCCGGGATCTGGCGGTCGGCGCCGAGGTGAGGCTCCGCGTCCGGGCGCGCGACGTGTCGCTCGCCACGCGCCGGCCCGAAGCGATCAGCGTGCGCAACGTCCTCTCCGGGACGGTCGTGGAGATCGCCGAGGATCCGGACACGGCCTACGCGGAAACCCTGATCGACGTCGGCGGCGGGCGGCTTCGGGCGCGCGTGACCCGCCAGTCCGTCGCCGATCTGCGACTCGCGCCGGGCGCGCCGGTCTACGCGCTAGTCAAGTCCATCGCCCTCGACCGCGGGACGCTGTCCGTCGCGGCGGCGGCTCCGGCGGCGGGCGGGGAAGGTCCCGCGTCCCCGGAGAACGGCGGCGGCCGTTGACCGGCCCGCGATCCGGCCGCGCCGGGGCCGGGACCGACGGCGCATCGACGTTCGCAGTCCCGTAACGCCGCGCGCGGCGCCTACGGACGTCCGGACCCCGCGCCCGGCGGAAGCGCCCGCCGCACGACCTTGCCCGGGTTCAGGATCCCGTCCGGGTCCAGGGCCGCCTTCACCCTGGCCATGAGATCGATCTCCAGGGCCGATTTGTAACGGACGATCTCATCGCGTTTCAGACGGCCCAACCCATGCTCGGCGCTGATGCTGCCGCCGAAGCCCGCGACGATGTCGTGAACGATCTCGTTCACGGCGCTCCAGCGAGCCAGAAACGCTTCCCCGTCGGCGTCCGTCGGTGGGGCGACGTTGAAGTGGATGTTGCCGTCCCCGACGTGTCCGAACGCCACGACGCGGACGCCCGGGACGGCCTCCTCGACGGCCTGCGTGGCGCGGTCCAGGAACGCGGGAATGTCCGGCAAGGGGACGGAGACGTCGTGCTTGATACCGCCGCCTTCGCGCAGCTCCGCTTCGGGGATGGACTCCCGCAGCTTCCACATGGCGCGCGCCTGCGCCTCGCTCGCCGCGACCGCGGCGTCCTCTATCGCGCCGGCGTCGAGAGCGGCGGCGAGGGCTTCCTCGACGCTCTCCCGCGGGCCGGTTCCCGCGAAACCCGACTGAAGCTCCAGGAGCACGTACCACGGATGTTCCGTTTCCAGCGGATCGCGCGCGCCGGGGACGTGGCGGAAGCAGAAATCGAGGCAGATGCGGGACATCAGCTCGAAGCCCGTGATCGCGTCGCCGCATACCGCGCGCGCGCGATCGAGGAGCTCCAGCGCGCGCGCGGCGCTCCGCAGGCCGACCAACGCCGTCACGACGGAGCGCGGCCGGGGAAACAGCCTGAGCACCGCGGCCGTGACGATCCCCAGCGTTCCCTCGCTGCCGATGAACAGCTGCTTGAGGTCGTATCCCGTGTTGTCCTTCCTCAGCTTTCGGAGCCCGTTCCATATCCGCCCGTCGGGCAGCACGACCTCCAGGCCGAGCACGAGGTCGCGCGCGTTTCCGTAGCGCAGGACGGCCGTGCCTCCGGCGTTCGTGGACAGGTTCCCACCGATCTGGCAACTGCCCTCCGCCGCGAGGCTCAGGGGGAACAGGCGGTCGGCGTCCGCCGCCGCGGCCTGCACGTCGGCGAGGATGCAGCCGGCCTCCGCGGTCATGGTATTGCCGGCCGCGTCCAGTTCGCGGATGCGGTCGAGCCGGGCCAGGGACAACAGGATCTGGGCGCCGCTCCCGTCGGGAACGGCGCCCCCGCAGAGGCCCGTATTGCCCCCTTGCGGGACGACGCCGACACCCGTCGCCGCGCAAAGCCGGACGACCTCCGCGACCTCCCCGGCGTCGGCGGGCGACACCATGACCGGGGTCGCGCCATGGAACAGGCCCCGCCGTTCCTCGAGGCGGGGCGCCAGGACCTGCGGATCGTCGGTCCACCCCTTGAGGCCGACGACGGCCTTGACGCGGGAGACCGTCCGTTCCAGGTCCTGGAGAGCGAATTGCTGGTTCGTCCGCTCGCTCATTCCTTGGGTGTATCGGATGGCCCGGGCCGGGACAAGCCGGGCGACCGCCCGGCGGCGGCCCGGTTCGAGGACCGGTCCCTGGCCCCGACGCGAAACGGGGTTTGGTCGCCGGAACGGAGTTGGCTGGTCCGCATTTCTCGTACTGCTCGTCCGCGAGCTCCATCAGGCGACGGGGGCGCCGCAGGGTCCGTTCGCGCTTCTCCCCCCTGGCGCGACCCCCACCCCGACCCTCCCCCTGCCAGGGGGAGGGAGAAGAAGGGGAGACGGGAAAGAACCATTGACGCTCCTCCCCCCTGACAGGGGGGAGGTCGGGAGGGGGGTGGATCGCGGTCACGCAACGCCGCGCACTCCTCGGTCCCTGCCGATATGAGAAATGGGGGGTCAACGCGGCGCCGCGGCGCGCCGGAGTCGATCGTTGATGGCGCGGCCCACGCCGGTCTCCGGGACCGGCATCACGGCGATGCTCCGGAACTCTGGCGCGTCGAGCCGCAACAGCATGTCGAACAGGTTCGCCGCCGCCTCCGCGACGTCGCCGGCGGCGCTGAGGTTGAGCGTCTTCGCCGCGCCGCCGGGGACCGCCGGGCCGAACGCGAGCAGGGCTTCGTCCGGATCCGCACGGGTGGCCTCCAGTCGGACGGGCAGGTTCGGCGCGTAATGGCTCTCCGCCCGTCCGGGGGAGGTCGGGGTCGCTTCCCCGGTGGTCCGCGGCCAGGCGACGGGCCCGACGAGCTCCTCGACGGCTTCGACGGACACGCCGCCCGGACGCAGCAACAGCGGTCCGTCGCCGGTCAGGTCCAGGATCGTGGACTCGACCCCGACGGCGCAGGGACCGCCGTCCAGGATCGTCGGGACCGCGTCGCCCAGGCTTTCGTGAACGCGCCGGGCCGTGGTCGGGCTCGGCCGTCCGGAAAGATTGGCGCTGGGTCCGGCGATCGGGCGTCCGGCCGCGCGGATCAGGGCGAGCGCGACGCGGTTGTCGGGGACCCTCACGGCGACGGTGTCCCGTCCGGCGCACGCGCGGCTCGCGATCGCGCACCGCGCGGCCCGCGGGAGGACGAGCGTGAGAGGACCGGGCCAGAACGCCGCGGCCAGCGCCGCGGCCCGCTCGTCGAACGGCGCGAGTTCCCTGGCCGCGTCGAGCTCCGCCACATGGATGATCAGCGGATTGGACGCAGGCCGGCCCTTGGCCGCGTAGACGGCGGCGACCGCATCCTCGTCGGCACCGTCGGCCCCGAGGCCGTACACGGTCTCGGTGGGAAAGGCGACGAGCTCTCCCGCCCGGAGGCGGCGGGCCGCCCGCGCGATGGCCTCCGGCGTCGCCGCCACGACTCCGGTCCCGTCCGTTCGCTTCCGCCCGTCGTCGGCCATCAGCCGAACCGTCCGTTTCCGTCTCTCATGTCCGCCGCTTTGCCCCCGGCGCGCTTCCGTGCCATATGTGTATCCGACATGAAGCGAACAGTCTTGCGCCCTCGAGGCCCGTCATGAGCGAATACACGCCCCCCCTTCGCGAGATGCGGTTCATCCTCAATGCCGTCGCGGGCCTCGACGCGCTGTACGGGCTTCCGGGGTTCGAGGACCTCTCCCCCGACCTCGTGGACGCCGTCCTGGGCGAGGCCGGACGCTTCGCGGCCAACGAACTGGCGCCGCTCAACCGTCCGGGCGACGAGGCGGGCAGCCGCCTGGAGAACGGCGTGGTCCATGCGCCGGACGGCTTCAAGGAGGCCTACGCGAAGTTCGTCGACGGCGGTTGGGGGGGCGTTACGGCCGACCCCGACTACGGCGGCCAGGGCCTGCCGCGCGTCGTCGGCGCGGCGGTGAACGAGATGATTGCGGCCGCGAACCTGTCGTTCAGCCTGTGCCCGATGCTCACCCACGGCGCCGTCGACATGCTCGTCCATCACGGCAACGCGGAGCAGAAGGAGACTTATCTGGCCAAACTGGTCAGCGGTGAATGGTCGGGCACCATGAACCTGACCGAACCGCACGCCGGATCCGACGTGGGCGCCCTCAAGTCCCGCGCCGTGCGCGACGGGGACCGCTATCGCATCAAGGGCGTCAAGACCTTCATCACCTGGGGCGAGCACGGCATGGCCGACAACATCGTCCACATGGTGCTGGCCCGGACTCCGGACGCGCCGCCCGGCTCCAGGGGAATCTCCTGCTTCCTCGTGCCGAAGTTCCTCGTCAATCCGGACGGCAGTCCGGGCGAACGCAACGACCTCAGGTGCGTCTCGCTGGAGCACAAGCTCGGAATCAACGCGAGTCCCACGGCCTTCATGTCCTTTGGAGAGTCGGAAGGCGCCGTCGGATACCTCATCGGCGAAGAGAACGACGGTATGCGCTGCATGTTCACGATGATGAACATGGCGCGCCTCGCCGTCGGACTCGAGGGAACGGCCATCGCCGAGCGCGCCTTTCAGCAGGCGCTCGCTTACGCGCGCGAACGCGTGCAGGGGCGTCCCGTGGACGGGTCCGGCGCGGACGCCGCGCCCATCGTGCGGCATCCCGACGTCCGCCGCATGCTGATGACCATGAAGGCGTACGCCGAGGCCACCCGGGCGCTCGCCTATTTCGTGGCGGCCCACCTCGACGTCGCCGAGCGCCACCCGGACGAGAAACGCCGCCGACGCAGCCAGGGGATCGTCGACCTCCTCACCCCGGTGGCCAAGGCCTGGTCGACCGACGTCGGCGTCGACGTGGCGTCGGTCGGCATCCAGGTCCACGGCGGCATGGGTTTCATCGAGGAGACCGGCGCCGCGCAGCACTATCGCGATGCGCGGATCGCGCCGATCTACGAGGGAACGAACGGGATCCAGGCGCTCGACCTCGTGGGCCGGAAACTGACGCGCGACGGCGGCGTCCACGTTCGCGGACTGCTCGACGACATGCGGGCGACCGCCGACGAGCTCGGCGCCGCGTCCAGAGGAGTTTCCGGGATGGCCGATCGCCTGACCGCCGCCATCGGGGGACTCGCGGCCGCGACGGACTGGATGATCGAAACGCGGACGTCGGGGAACGCCAACGAGTGGGCAGCCGGGGCCACGGAGTACCAGCGCATGCTGGGTATCGTGACGGGGGGGTATCTGATGGCCCGCGCGGCGCTGGCGGCGGAGCGCGGCCTGTCGGGCGGCGGCGGGGACGACGCCTTCCTGGCCGCCAGGATATCGACGGCCCGGTTCTATGCCGCCCACGTTCTGCCGGGCGCCGCCGCCCTGCTCGGGACCGTGACCGGCGGATCGGAACTGTTGTACGCCATCGATCCCGAGCACATGACGCACTGACGACGCTCCCTGGCTTCGGAGGACCCCATGCCGGACGCGGTTACGCAGGACGTTTCCGACGGCGTTCTGACGATCACGATGAACTGGCCCGACCGCCTCAACGTTCTGGGCGGCGAGATGGTCGACGGACTGGCGGGAGCGTTCGCCCGCGCGCGTCGGGACTCCGACGTCCGCTGCGTCGTCCTCCAGGGCGCGGGCGGGCATTTCTGCGCGGGCGGCGACATCCGTCTCATGCGCGACTGGGCGGCCAGGCCGGCCGACGCCCGGCGGGAGCGGTTCCGCTCCTTCATCTCCAGGTTCCACGCGGTGGTGAGCGGGATGCAGGAACTGCCCAAACCGGTCATCGCCAGTCTCCACGGGGCCGTCGCGGGCGCGGGGTTGTCCCTCGCCATGGACAGCGACCTCGCGGTCGCGGCGGACGACGCCGTGTTCACCCTGGCCTACGTCAGGATAGGCGCCAGCCCCGATGGCGGCGGCACGTACAGCCTGCCGCGGATCGTGGGCCTGAAGAAGGCGATGGAAATCGCCATGCTCGGCGACCGGTTCGACGCCGGGACGGCGCTGTCGCTGGGTCTCGTCAACCGGGTCGTCCCGGCGGAGGAGAGGGAGCGGGAAACCCGCGCGCTCGCGGCGCGCCTGGCGCGAGGGCCCGCGGCCGCGCTCGGTCGGACCAAGGCGTTGCTTCACGCGTCGCTCACGTCGGATCCCGTCTCCCAGCTCGATCGCGAAAAGGAGAGCTTCGCCCACTGCGCGGCCACCGACGATTTCGTCGAGGGCCTGAACGCGTTCATGGAGAAACGGACGCCGGCGTTCACGGACGACGCGGCGGCGCAGCCGGTGACGCCGCCGCCATGACCGCTACGTCGTATCGAGCGTCCATGCGCCGATGATGCCCCGGCGCGAGATTCGAGACGCCCGAAGCCGATTGAATGCCGGAGGCGAGCGGGCTACCCTCGACCGCATTACCTGACGGAACGTCCCGGGATCGGGGAGGAGAATCGAGATGATCGCGATGAGACGGTATTCGATCGCTGCGCTGGCGGCGCTGTCGCTGTCCCTGTCGGCGTCGGCGGCGCAGTCCCATTGCCAGATCCCGTGCGGCATCTATGACGACAACGCCCGCGTCGCGTCGATGCTCGAGGACGTTGCGACGATCCGGAAAGCGGTGGCGCAGATCGCGGACCTCGCCGGCAAGACCGATCCGCAGTCGCAGAACCAGATCGTCAGATGGGTCATGAACAAGGAGCAGCACGCGCAACGCATCATCGCCACCATCGGCGATTACTTCCTGACCCAGCGCGTCAAGGCGGAACAGGAGGACTACGCCGAGCGTCTTCGGAAACACCACGCGGTCATCGTCGCCGCCATGCGCGCGAAGCAGAATGCGAATGCCGAGGCGGTGGCGGACCTCGAGAGCGCCGTCGAGGCGCTCGCGCCCTACTATCCCCCGCATGACCATTAGGTCGTCGTCCGGACGCGGCCTCGACCCGTCGTCGGGCGTCGTGCGCGGGAATCGCGTCCGTCGCGGCCGCGCCGGCGATTCACCCGACGCGACGGACCGGAGGCAGGCATGTTCAAGACGCGCGTAACCGAGTTGTTCGGCATCGAGCATCCGCTCGTTCAGGGCGGCCTTCAGGGCGTGGGCACGGCCGAGCTCGTGTCGGCCGTCGCGAACGCGGGGGCTCTCGGGTTCCTCACGGCGCTGACGCAACCGACGCCCGAGGACCTCGTCGAGGAGATCCGGCGCACGCGCGACATGACGGACAAGCCGTTCGGCGTCAATCTGACGATTCTGCCGACCCTGACGCCGGTCCCCTACGAGGAGTACGCGCGGGCGGCCGTCGAGTCCGGCGTCCGGATCATCGAGACGGCGGGCCGCAACCCGGAACCCTTCATGCCCATCTTCAAGGAGGCCGGCGCCAGGACGCTGCACAAGTGCACGTCGGTCCGGCACGGCCTCAAGGCGCAACGCATCGGCTGCGACGCCGTCGGGATCGACGGACTCGAATGCGCGGGTCATCCGGGCGAGGACGACGTGCCCGGGCTCGTGCTTCTGCCGGCCTCGGCCGACAGGATCGACATCCCGATCGTGGCCTCCGGCGGGTTCGCGGACGCGAGGGGCCTGGTCGCGGCGTTGGCCCTGGGCGCCGACGGGATCAACATGGGGTCGCGGATGGTGGCGACCAGGGAAGCGCCGGTCCATGACAACGTGAAGCGGTTCATGGTGCAGTGCACCGAACGCGATACGGTGTTGATCCTCCGCAAGCTGCGCAACACCGCCCGAATCCTGAAGAACGGCGTGGCGGACAGGATCCGGGAGGTGGAGGCCTCGAACCCGGACCACACCATCGACGATCTGGTCGAATACGTCTCGGGCGAAAGGAGCCGCGAGGTGCTGGAGACGGGCGACCTCGAACGCGGCGTCATCTGGGGCGGGCAGACGGTCGGCCTCATCCAGGACGTCCCGACGGTCAGGGAGCTCGTCGACCGTATCGTCTCGGAAGCGGCGGACATCGTGAACGGCCGCCTGGCGGTCCTCATGACGGCGGCGCCCCGGCGCGCGACGGCGTAGTCCGCCGCCCATGCCCGCGTTCCGACCACCGCCCGGAGGGAGCTCGCCATGACGGACCACAGCTGGCTCGAGAGCTATCCGGACGGCGTGGACTGGAACATGCCGCTCGTCCCCAGGCCGCTGTTCGCGTTGCTGGACGACGCGGTGGCCCGGTTTCCGGAGCGGCCCTGCATCGATTTCCTGGGCCGGATCTACACTTACGGCGAAGTCGGCGGACTCGTCGACCGCGCCGCGTCCGGATTCCGGAGGCTGGGCGTCGAGAAGGGCGCGAAGGTCGGGTTGTTTCTGCCGAACTGTCCGCAATTCGTGATCTGCTACTACGCCATCCTCAAGGCGGGCGGCGTCGTGGTGAACTACAGCCCGCTCTATTCCGAGCCGGAACTCCTCCAGCAAATCGAGGATTCCGAGACCGACGTCATGGTGACGCTCAATCTCACGGCGCTCTATCCGAAAGCGCAGGCCATGCTGGAGCGGAGCCGGTTGAGGCTGCTGGTCGTCGGTTCCATGAGCGAGGCGCTGCCCTTCCCCAAGAACTGGCTCTTCCCGCTGGTGAAACGCCGCGACGTCGTCCGGGCGCCCAACGACGCCAGCCACGTACCGTTCGAGGAGCTGCTCAACAACGACGGCGCATACGAGCCCGCGACGGTGGATCCCGGAAACGACGTCGCGGTGCTTCAGTACACGGGCGGCACGACGGGCGCGCCGAAGGGCGCCATGCTGACGCACGCCAACCTCTTCATCAACGCCGCGCAGTGCGGGGTCTGGTTCCCCGGCCTGGAACCGGGCGCGGAGCGCGTCATGGGCGTGCTGCCGTTCTTCCACGTGTTCGCCATGACCGCCGTGATGAACATGAGCATCCACGTCGGCGCCGTCATCATCATGCGCCCGCGGTTCGAGCTCGACGCGGTGCTCGAGGACATCCACGGGAAGAAGCCCACGCTGTTCGACGGCGTGCCGACCATGTTCGGCGCCATCAACGCCCATCCCCGGTTGAAGGACGTCGACCTCGCGTCGATCAAGGCCTGCATCTCCGGCGGCGCGCCGCTCCCGGTCGAGGTAAAGCAGCGCTTCGAGGAACTGTCCGGATGCGCGCTGGTGGAGGGTTACGGACTGACGGAGTGTTCCCCGGTCGCCACGTGCAACCCGTTTTCGGACGGCGCCAAGGCGGGATCGATCGGTCTGCCCATGCCCGGGACCGTGATCGAGATCGTCGAC
This sequence comes from Alphaproteobacteria bacterium, assembly GCA_965242505.1. Classification (GTDB taxonomy): domain Bacteria; phylum Pseudomonadota; class Alphaproteobacteria; order UBA2966; family UBA2966; genus UBA2966. The sequence goes on along the minus strand of OZ251449.1, from coordinate 3,225,966 downwards.
CGCGACGACCCCGCCAGAACGCTGCCCCAGGGCGAGATCGGCGAGATCTGCGTCTCCGGCCCCCAGGTCATGGCCGGTTACTGGCGGAACGAGGCGGCCACGCGAGACGCCATCGTCGACGGCCGGCTGCGCACGGGCGACGTGGGATACATGGACGAGGACGGCTACACGTTCATCATCGACCGCATCAAGGACCTCATACTGGTCAGCGGTTTCAACGTCTATCCGCGCAACGTCGAGGACGGGATCTACCAACATCCCGCGGTCGAGGAGGTGACGGTGATCGGCGTGCCGGACGAGTACCAGGGCCAGAGCGTCAAGGCGTTCGTCAAGTTGAAGGAAGGCCGGACGCTGACGGAGGCGGAACTGAAGGCGTTCCTCGCGGACAGGCTCGGCCGCCACGAGGCGCCCAAACACGTCGAGTTCCGGGACGTCCTGCCCAAGACCATGATCGGCAAGTTGTCCAAGAAGGAGCTCCTGGCCGAAGAGGAGGAGAAACGGCGGGCCTCCGGGACCGGAACGCCCGTCGCCTGACGCGGGCCTCGGGCTATTCCGCGGCCCGCCCGCCCGCCTGGACGCCCCCGTCGCGATGCGCGCCTTCGAGCGCCGTCAGCCGCCGCGCGATGTGGCCCACGGGCCGCGTATGGCGGGCGAGAAGCAGATAGAGCACGGGGATGACGAAGAGGCACAGCAAGGTCGAGAAGCCGACGCCGCCGATGATCACCGCGCCGAGCGCCCGTCTCGCCTCCGCCCCCGCGCCGCTGCCGATCGCCAGCGGAACGGCGCCGAACGTGGTCGCGATGCTGGTCATCAGGATGGGCCGCAACCGGGCGATGGAAGCCTCGCGGATGGCGTCGCGGAGTTCGCGGCCGCCGTCCCGCATCTGATTGGCGAACTCCACGATCAGGATGCCGTTCTTGGCCGTCAGCCCGACGAGCATGACCATGCCGATCTGGCTGTAGATGTTCAGGGAGAGCCCCAGCAGCAGGAGGGACCCCAGAGCGCCGGTGATCGCCAGCGGCACCGTCAGCATGATGACGAGTGGATGGACGAAGCTCTCGAACTGGGCGGCCAGGACCAGGAACACGATCAGCAACGCGAGTCCGAACGTCACGTACAGCGAGCTGGACGATTCGTGAAACTCCCGCGAGGCGCCGTCCCAGCCGACCCGCGCGGTCGCGGGCAGCTCCTCGGCGCCGACGCGCTCGAGGTAGGCGATGGCCTCGCCCATCGTGTAGCCGGGCCCGAGCGACGCCGTGACCGTGATCGCGCGCATCCGGTCGACGCGCTTCAGCTCCCGCGCTCCGGCCGTCTCGCGCAGGGACGCCAGGTTGGACAACGGGACCGGCTCCTCGCCGGTCCTCGATCTCACGTAGACGTTGCTCAGGTCGCCGGGACTGGCGCGGTCCTCCGCGCGCGCCTGGAGCACGACGTTGTAGACCTTGCCACCGACGTCGACCGTGGTGACGAATCTCGCGCCCAGCATGGTTTCGAGGGTGCGGCCGATGTCGTCGACCGAAACGCCGAGGTCGGCGGCGCGGTCGCGGTCGATGTCCATGAGCAACTGCGGACGGTTCTCCCGGAAATCGGATTGCACGCCGAGCAGGCGCGGGTTCTCGCGGGCCCGGGCCACGACCCGGTCGCGCCATTCGAGAAGCTCTCCGTAGTCCTGGCCGCCGAGCACCATCTGGATCGGAGCGCCGAATCGCCGCCGCCCGAGGCTCGACGGATTGACGGCGAAGGCCCGCACGCCCGGAACGCTCAGAAGCTCGGGAAATATCTCCTGGGCGATCTGCTGCTGCTTGACGGTCCGTTCGTCCCAGGGCTTCAGGCGCAGGATGGCGAAAGCCCGGTTGACGGCGCCGGGACGCCCGAAGCCCGGGGCCACGATGGCGAGGAAGTTCTCCGCGTCGCCCCGTTCGATGACGGGCTGGAGGCGTTGCTCGATGGCGCGGACGTAACGGCGCGTGTAGTCGATGCTCGCGCTTTCCGGCGCGGAAATGGGGATGAAGATCGCGCCCCGGTCCTCCACCGGCGCAAACTCCCTGGGCGCCGCCTGGAACATGGCCATGGCCGCCGCGGAGACGCCGACGGTCACGGCGATGACGACGATGGGCATGTCCAGAGCCAGGACGAGGGCCCGGCGATAGACCCGGTGAAGGCTCTCGAAGCCGCGCTCCGTCCAGTGGAAGAATCGCCCTTCCTCCTCGGGTTTCCGGAGAAGCCTGGCGCACATCACCGGGGTCAGGGTGAGGGCGACGAAGCTCGAGAAGATCACGGCGGCGGCGACCGCGATGCCGAATTCCCGGAACAGCCGCCCCGTTTCCCCTTCCATGAACGAGATCGGCGCGAACACGGCCACCAGCACCGCGGTCGTGGCGATGACCGCGAAGGCGATCCGCCGCGCGCCGCGCAGGCTCGCCAGCAGGGGCGGCTCGCCGGCCTCCAGTCGGCGGTGGATGTTCTCGAGCACGACGATGGCGTCGTCGACGACGAGGCCGACGGCGAGCACGAGCGCCAGCAGGGTGAGGATGTTGATCGAGAAGCCGAGCGCGGCGAGCGCCATGAACGACGCGATCACCGACACCGGTATCGCCACCGCGGGGATGATCGTCGCCCGCACGGACCGCAGGAAGACGTAGTTCACGGCGATGACCATGAACAGGGCGATGCCGATGGCGATGAAGACTTCCCTGATCGCGCGGCCGATGAAGCGCGACTGGTCGTAGGCCACCTCGAGATCGACTCCTTCCGGCAGTCCGCCCCGCAGGCGATCCACCTCGTCGGCGATCCCGTTCGCGACGTCGAGCGTATCGGCCTTGGACTGCTTGACGATCCCCAGCCCCACGGCCGGCACGCCGTCGATCCTCAGCTCGCTCCGGTCGTCCTCGGCGCCGAATTCGACCCGCGCGATCTCTTCCAGCCGGACGAAGTAGCCGTCGCGCTCGCTGACCACGACGTCGCGGAACTGCTCCTCGGTCCGCAGGCCCGAGTCGGTCCTGACCGCCATCTCCCGCTGGATCGACTCGATGCGCCCCGACGGAAGCTCGACGTTCTGCCGGCGCAGCGCGTCTTCCACGTCCTGGACGGTGATCCGCCGCGCCGCCATGGCGCGCCTGTCCAGCCACAGCCGCATGGCGTAGCGCCGTTGTCCGCCGATGCGCACCGAGGCCACGCCCGGCACGATCGACAGCCGGTCGGTCAGGAAACGGTCGGCGTAATCGGTGAGCTCGAGATGATCGAGGCGATCGCTGGTCAGGGTCAGCCACATGATGGCTCGGGCGTCGGCGTCGCTCTTGGCGATGCGTGGCGGCTCCGCCTCCCGGGGCAGGTTCGGGACGGCGCGGCCGACCCGGTCGCGCACGTCGTTGGCCGCGGCGTCGATGTCGCGGTCGATGTCGAACTCGATGGAAACGGCGGAGGACTCTTCGCGGCTCGTCGAGGTGATGACGTCGATTCCCTCGATCCCCGCCACGGCGTCCTCGACGATCTGCGTGACCTGGGATTCGACGACGTTCGCCGAAGCGCCCCTGTAGGTCGTCGTGACCGAAACGACCGGCCGGTCGATGTCCGGAACTTCCCGCACGCTCAGACGCTCGAAAGCGAGCGCGCCGCCGATCGTCAACACGAGGCTGACGACGACCGCGAACACCGGCCGCTTGATGGAGGCGTCGGACAGGATCATCGGGGCGCCCGATCCGCGCCGGCCCCGGCTTCGCCTGGTGGCGGCGCCACCGTGACGGGGGCGCCGTCGCGGATCTTCTGCGCGCCGGCGGTGACCACGACGTCGCCGGGCGACAGCCCGGCGAGGACCTCGATGTCGCCGTCGACGTGCTCGCCGGTGGCGACGTCCCTCCGGGCCGCCTTCCCGCGCTCGACGACGAAGACGTGCCGCCGGTCCCGGCCGACGACGATCGCCTGCTCGGGAACCAGGACGCTGCCCTTTCGGACGACGGTCACGAACTCGGCCGTGAGGAACATGCCGGGCCGGACGAGCTCGTCGGGGTTGTCGAAGACCACCCTCGCCTCGACGGACCGGGTCACGGGATCCACCCGCGTATCGATCGCGGCGACCTTGCCGGCGAACGCGCGGCCGGCGAAGACGGCGCTGGCGACCGTGACGTCCTGGCCGACGGCGATGTGCGCCAGGGCCGTTTCGGGAACGCGGAAATCCGCCTTGATTCTGGACACGTCGTCGAGCGTCGTGATCTCCGTGTCGGAGTCGATGAGCGCGCCGACGCTCACCCGGCGCAGGCCCAGCCGGCCGCCGAACGGCGCGCGGACGTCGTAATCCCCGATGCGCGCCTCCTCGGCCTTGAACCGGGCTTCCGCGACCAGCAATGCGTCGTGAAGGTCGTCGACCCTGGCGCGCGGCGCATTGCGGTTCTCGTAGAGCCGGCGCGCGCGCTCGTACAGTCTGGCGGCGTTGTCCCGTTCCGCCTTCCGCTCTTCCAGCGCCGCCCGCACTTCCCGGGAGTCGAGCTCGACGAGGACGTCGCCGCGCTCGACGCGTCCGCCCTCCCGGAAGCGTATGGCGGACACGAGCCCGGTGACCTTCGAGGCGACGGTCACAGCTTCGTTGGCGCGCGCCGTGCCCACGGCCTCGATGGCGACGGTCACGTCGCCCTGGCGCGCGGGCATGGCTTCGACCATGGTCGGTCGCCGACCGGACTCCCCCTCGCCCTGGGCGCTCGTTCCCCGGGCGTCCCGCGCGGGCGTCTCGCTCCACGGCAGGCGATCCCAAGCGTGCCACGCCCCCGCGGCGAGTCCCGCCAGGACGGCGACGGCGACGATCTGTGTCGAGACCCGCATTCCCTCAACGCCCCCGTCCGCCGCCCGCCCCCCTGTCAGGGGGAGGAGTGATAATGGCCTCTTCCCGTCATCCGTCCAAGGGGAGGAGCGTGGACGGCGTTGCGGGGCCGCGGACCCCCCTCCCGACCTCCCCCCTGTCAGGGGGGAGGAGTGTAGATGGTCAGGGAGGATGGAGCGTCAACGGCTCCCTCCGTCCCCCTTTTTCTCCCTCTCCCTTGCAGGGGGAGGGTCGGGGTGGGGGTCGCGTCGGGCGGAGGAGCGCGGACGAAGCCTGCGGACGAGCGGTATGAGAGATGCGGGCCACGCAGTGGCTCATATGCGGCGAACGGGGACCCGTCGTTGCCAAGGCGTCGTTCAACCGCGAAAATCCCGGAACGAGCAGCGTTCCACCGGCGCCGACGTTCGTCGGGCCGGGAAGACGGATCGGGGGCGGACGATGGCGACACTCCTGTACACCCACGAGGCCTGCATCGCCCATCATACGGGCGACCGTCATCCCGAAAGCCCGGACCGCCTGCGCTCGGTGTTGGCGGCGCTGGCCGGCGCGGACTTCGATCGTCTCGTCCGCCGCGAGGCGCCGGAGGCGGACCGCGCGCAACTCGCGCTGGCTCACCAGCCCGCATACGTCGACGCGGTGCTGGCCGCGGTCCCGGAAACCGGACACCGGCGCCTCGATCCGGATACCGTCGTGTCCCCCGCCTCCGGCGCGGCGGCGCTGCGCGCCGTCGGCGCCGTCGTGGCGGCCGTCGACGCGGTCGTGACCGAACGGAACGCCGGGAATGCGTTCTGCGCCGCGCGTCCGCCGGGGCACCATGCCGAACGGGCGCGTTCCATGGGGTTCTGCCTGTTCAACAACGTCGCCATCGGCGCCTTTCACGCCCGCGCCAGGCACGGGTTGCGGCGCGCGGCCGTCGTCGACTTCGACGTCCATCACGGCAACGGCACCCAGCGCATGTTCGAGAACGACGAAGACGTGTTCTACGCCTCGTCGCACCAGGCGCCGTTCTATCCGGGAACCGGCGCCGAAAGCGAGACGGGCGTGGGGAACGTCTTCAACGCGCCGCTCGCGGCGGGGTCCGGGTCCGTCGAGTTCCGGGCCGCCTACGAGGACGGGATCCTTCCCGCCCTGCGCGCGTTCGATCCCGACATCCTGTTCGTTTCCGCGGGTTTCGACGGGCACGCGGACGATCCCCTGGCCCAGTTGCGGTTGGTCGAGGACGACTACAGGTGGATCACCCGCGAACTGCTCGCCGTCGCGAAGGAGTGTTGCGAAGGGCGCGTCGTCTCCACGCTCGAGGGAGGCTACGACCTCGGCACCCTGGCCCGCTCGACGGAGGCGCACGTCCTGGAACTGATGGACGCGTAGCGCGCCGCCGGCGACGGGGCCGCCGCAGGGTCCGTTCGCGCTCCTCCCCGCCGCCGCGACCCCCACCCCGACCCTCCCCCTGCAAGGGGGAGGGAGAAGAGGAGGGGACGGAGAGGAGCCATTGACGCTCTTCCCCCCTGACCATCGATACTCCTCCCTCCTGGCCATTCACACTCCTCCCCCCTGACAGGGGGGAGGTCGGGAGGGGGGTCCACCGGACGCAATGCCCGCAGACCATGGCCAGCATGAGAAATGCGGGCTAAACTTACGGGAAACCCGGAGGCCGCATGGCGAAGACGAAACCGGACGACGACGCGCCCATCCCCGCCGACATCGCCGGGCTCAGCTTTGAAAAGGCGCTGGCCGAGCTCGAGGAGATCGTCCGGCGGCTCGAGGCGGGCGACGTGGATCTCGAGGATTCCATTGAGATCTACACGCGCGGCGCCCTGCTCAAGCGTCACTGCGAGGCCAGACTCCGCGCCGCCGAGGAGAAGATCGAAAGGATCGTGCTCGGTCCGGACGGCGGCGTGGCCGCGGAGCCCGCGGATCTGTCCTGACCGCCCGGCCGGACGGCATGTCGACGATGACGGATCTCGCGACGGCGTTGAACTCCGCCGCCGAGACGGTCGATGCCGAACTGGAGGCCCTGCTCCCTTCCGCCGAGGGGCCGGAGTCCCGTCTGCTGTCGGCGATGAGGTACTCGGCGCTGGCGGGCGGGAAACGCCTTCGCGCGTTTCTCGTCCTCTCGAGCGCCGACCTCTTCGAAGTCGATCGCCGATGCGCGCTGCGGGTGGCCGCCGCCGTGGAGCTCGTGCACACCTACTCGCTGGTCCACGACGACCTTCCCGCCATGGACGACGGAAACCTGCGGAGAGGCCTGCCCACCGCGCATATCGAGTTCGACGAAGCGACGGCCGTTCTTTCCGGCGATGCGCTGCTCACGCTCGCTTTCGAGATCCTCGCGGAAGAGGCGACCCATGCCCTGGCGTCCGTGCGTTGCGAGCTCGTTCGCGCGCTCGCCGCCGCCGCCGGGTGCCGCGGAATGGTCGCCGGCCAGATGATCGACCTCGATCTGGAGAACGCGGAGACGGACGTCGCGACGATAACCCGGCTGCAACAGCTCAAGACGGGCGCGCTGATCGCGTTTTCCTGCGAGTCGGGCGCCGTCCTCGGACAGGCCCACGGCCACCTGCGGCGCGCGCTTCACGCCTACGCGCACGATCTGGGACTGGCCTTTCAGATCATCGACGACCTTCTGGACGCCGAAGGCGACGCGGCCGAACTCGGGAAGACCATCGGCGCGGACGAGGAAGCGGGCAAGGCGACGTTCGTTTCGCTCATGGGCGCCGACCGCGCCCGGATGCAGGCCCGGATGCTGGCCGATCAGGCGAGCTCCCATCTCGATCCGCTCGGAGACCGCGTCGAGGTTCTGCGCGACGTCGCCCGTTTCGTCATAGAACGCCGCGCCTGAGCGCCGGCCCGCATTTTCTCGTGTCGGCGGGGACTGATGATTGCGCGGCGTCGCGGGGACCGCGGTCCCGTCCTCCCCCTTTCCTTTCTTCTCCCTCCCCCTTGCAGGGGGAGGGTCGGGGTGGGGGTCGCGGCGCCCCCGTCGCCCTGCGGACGGGCGACGTGAGAAATGCGGGCCAGGGACGCCGTTCCTCGTGTATACAGGTTCCCGTGCGTACAGGCGTTGAGGAGCCACGAGCGTGACCGCCGACAGCAAGACACCGCTGCTCGATTCCGTATCGGTCCCCGCGGACGTCCGGGGCCTCTCGCCGGAACGGTTGCGCCAGTTGGCGGACGAGCTGCGGACGGAACTGATCGACGCCGTGTCGATCACCGGCGGCCATCTCGGCGCCGGGCTGGGCGTCGTGGAGCTGACCGTCGCGCTCCACCACGTCTTCGACACGCCGAACGACCGGCTGATCTGGGACGTGGGACACCAGTCCTATCCTCACAAGATCCTCACCGGCCGCCGCGACCGGATCCGGACCCTGCGCCAGGGCGGCGGCCTCTATGGTTTCACCAAACGCGGGGAGAGCGAGTACGACCCGTTCGGCGCCGCGCACAGTTCGACGTCGGTTTCGGCGGGCCTGGGCATGGCGGTGGCTCGGGATCTCGCGGGCAGGGACAACAACGTCGTCGCCGTGATCGGCGATGGCGCCATGACTGCCGGCATGGCCTACGAGGCGATGAACAACGCCGGTTCGATGCCGAACAGGCTCATCGTCGTTCTCAACGACAACGACATGTCGATCGCCCCCAACGTCGGGGCGCTCAAGGCCTATCTCTCCCGCCTGATCTCGTCGCGTTCCTATCGCGGTCTGCGGCACCTCGCCAAGGAGGTGGCGCAACACCTGCCCGAGCCGGTCGAACGGACCGCCCGCCTCGCCGAGGAATACGCCCGAGGCCTCGTGACCGGGGGAACCCTGTTCGAGGAGCTGGGTTTCTACTACGTGGGCCCCATCGACGGGCACAACATCGACCATCTCCTGCCCGTGCTCCGGAACGTGCGGGACTCCGCGGAACCCGGCCCCGTCCTCGTCCACGTGGTGACGCGCAAAGGGCACGGCTACCCGCCGGCGGAGAGCTCGGGCGACAAGTACCACGGCGTCTCGAAGTTCGACGTCCTGACCGGGACCCAGGTCAAGGCCAAGTCGAACGCCCCGTCCTACACGAAGGTGTTCGCCCGGTCCCTGATCGCGGAGGCCGAACGCGACGACAGGATCGTGGCGGTCACCGCGGCCATGCCGTCGGGAACCGGGATCGATCTGTTCCAGGATCGGTTCCCGGAGCGCTGCTTCGACGTCGGCATCGCGGAACAGCACGCCGTGACCTTCGCCGCGGGTCTCGCGACCGAAGGCTTCAGGCCGTTCGCGGCGATCTATTCGACGTTCCTGCAACGGGCCTACGACCAGGTCGTGCATGACGTGGCGATCCAGTCGCTGCCGGTGCGCTTCGCGATCGACCGCGCCGGGCTGGTCGGCGCCGACGGGCAGACCCATGCGGGTTCCTACGACGTCGCCTATCTGTCCTGCCTGCCCGGCTTCGTCGTCATGGCCGCCGCCGACGAGGCGGAGCTCGTCCACATGGTGGCCACGGCGGTTTCGATCGACGATCGGCCGTGCGCCTTCCGCTATCCCCGCGGCGAAGGCGCGGGCGTCGAAATGCCGGAGTCGGGAGAAGTCCTCGAGATCGGCAAGGGACGCATCGTCCGCGAGGGAAGCGCGATCGCGCTCCTCTCGTTCGGGGCGCGGCTGCAGGAATGTCTGAACGCCGCCGAGGAGCTGGCGGCCCGCGGGCTGTCCGCCACGGTCGCGGACGCGCGCTTCGCCAAGCCGCTGGACCACGATCTTCTGCGTCGGCTCGTGGCGGGGCACGAGGCGCTCATCACCATCGAGGAGGGGGCGGTCGGGGGGTTCGGGTCGCACGTCCTTCACTTCCTCGGCTCGGACGGCCTTCTGGACCGGGGCGTGAAGGTCAGAGCGATGACGTTGCCCGATTTCTTCGTCGCCCACGACTCGCCCGCCAGACAGTACGAAGCCGCGGGCCTGACGGCCTCCCACATCGTATCCACGGCGCTCTCGGCGCTCGGTCTCGAAGAGGCCATGGAAGCGCCGGCCCGCGCCTGAACGCCCGGACGGGCCGTTCGCCTCTCCCGGTTCCGTTCGGCTCCGGCGTGAAACCGCGCGTATGGCAAGGTCCGCAAAGGTTCGGGTCGACCTGCTGCTCGTGGAGCGGGGGCTCGCGGCGTCCCGCGAGAAGGCGAGGGCGCTGGTCATGGCCGGCGGCGTGTTCACCGACGGGCGGCGGGTCGACAAGCCCGGCGCCGCGCTTTCCCGCGACGCGCCGCTGACCGTCCGGGGCGCGCCGCATCCCTGGGTGAGCCGGGGCGGCGTCAAGCTGGCGCGCGCCCTGGAGCTCTTCGGGCTCTCCGCGTCGGGCGCCGTCGCGGTCGACATCGGCGCCTCGACGGGCGGCTTCACGGACGTGCTGCTCGAAGGGGGCGCCCGCAGGGTCTACGCCGTCGACGTCGGTCACGGCCAACTCGCCTGGAAACTGCGGCGGGACGATCGGGTGGTGGTCCTGGAACGCACCAACGCCCGCCATCTGTCGCGGGAGCACGTCCCCGAGCCCGTCGACCTGATCGTCTGCGACGCGAGCTTCATCGGTCTCGAGCTCGTGCTGCCGCCAGCGATGGAACTGGCGTCGTCTCCCGCCACGCTCGTCGCTCTGATCAAGCCCCAGTTCGAGGTCCGTCGGGATCAGGTGGGGAAGAAAGGAGTCGTCCGCGACCCCGGCCTGCACGACGAGGTATGCGAGCGGATCCGGGGCTTCATCGAACGCCGGCCCGGCTGGCGGACGGTGGGGATTGCGGAGAGCCCCATCCGGGGACCCGAGGGAAATCGCGAGTTCCTGATCGCCGCGGCGTTCGACGCCGCCGCGGCATAGCCCGCATTCCCCCTCTGAACATCGATACCCCCTCCCCCCTGACAGGGGGGAGGTCGGGAGGGGGGTCCGGACGCAACGCCGCAACGCCGGCGACCCCCACCCCGACCCTCCCCCTGCAAGGGGGAGGGAGAAATAAACAGGGAGAGGACCGGAGAGGGGGGTGGACCGCGGTCCCGGAGCGCCGTCAGCCGAGGTCCGACACGCCTCGGTAATCCCCCTGGCTGTAGAGCAATGCGTGGCCGTCCTCATGGTCGTGCATCCGGACTTCCACGACGTCGCCGAAGAATATCGTGTGGGATCCAGACGTGACGGCTTCTCGAATCTGGCAGATGACGTTGGCGCGAGCCTCATCGAGTATGGGGGCGCCCGCCGCCGAATCCTTCCACACGGCGCCGCCCGCGGCGGATCGTTCGTCCCAATCCGCAATGCCTGTCCGGCCGGCGAACACCTCGGCGACCGGCCGCTGCTTCTCGTTGAGGATGTTGACCGAGAAGCACCGCGCATCGGCGATCAGGTCGTGCGACGACGACGCCTGATTCACGCAGATGAGCATCGTCGGCGGTTCCAGTGAAACGGAGCAGACCGCGGTCATGGTAAGGCCGCCGCGCGCGCTCCCGGACTTCGCCGCGACGACGGAGACGCTCGCCGCCAATTGGCGCATCGCCATGCGAAGACCATCCGCCATCGGTAGGGCCGACTGCATTCCGACGCCGGTCGCGTCCTGGGTCATCGCCACGCTCGCATGTCCCCGAGTGTGGCACAGGCGCGGGCCTCGAACCAAATACCCGCGGGCTTTGACACATCGGCGGCGAACGGGATAATACCGCTTGGCGAGTATGCTCGGCGGTCGGCGTGACGGACTGCGGGGCAAGCGGAACACCGGGGGCGTTCCGACGTTTCGTCGGGAACTGGCGTTCGGCGTTTCCACCCTCCATTCGAATGGGAGACGGCAACAATGACGGACAAGGTCGCCATCGTCGTCGCGCCGACAGGGGCGCTCAACACGCGGGAATCGGCGCCGTACATGGCCTATACCGTCGAGGAGCAGGCCGTGGAGGCGAAGAACTGCGAAGACGCCGGCGCCTCCGTCTATCACGTCCACGTCAGGGATGAACGAGGCGCCAATTCGGGCGATCCCGGGATTTACGGCCGGCTGGTCGCGGAGGTGAAGGCGAAGTCCGCCGTTCTCATTCAAATCGGGGGGGCGCTCGGCCCTGTCCGCGACCCCGACACCGGCGTCATCGGCTATCCCTTCACCGAGAAAGACCGGCTGCGCGCTCTCGAGACGAGGCCGGCGCCGGACATGTTCACGGTGAAGATCGGCGCGGTCGAGCTGCGGGTTCCGGCCGAGAACTACGAGACCATCGGTCTGCGAAACTCGCCCGCGTTCCTGCGGCAGGCGGTCCCCTGCGTCATGGAACGGGATCTGTGCCTGGAGCTGGAAATCTTCGATGTCGGCTGTCTGTACAACGCCAAGATCCTGGAGGAAGAGGGGCTTTTCGGATCCGCCGGGCTGAGCTCTCCCGGATGCTACCTGCACTTCGTGATGGGCCACGGCGGCCAGCCCGCGACGATGAAGCAGCTCATGTATCTGCACGAAGAATCGCAGAAGCTGTTCCCCGATGCGGAAATTTGCGTGAGCGCCGCGGCGGACGAATGCTATCGCATCGTCGCGACCGCGATGCTTCTCGGTTGCAACATGGTGCGGTGCGGTATCGAAGACAGTCGGCGCCTGGCGGACGGTCGGCGCGCCGAAAGCAACGTTCAGATCGTCGAGAACGTCGTCAGAATCGCGACGGAAATCGGACGGGACGTGGCCTCGGTCGACGAAGCGAGCGAGATGTTGATGCCGAGGAAGTCGGCCAGACGCGCCGCTTGACGATCTCCATCCGTTCGGGGCCTGCCTGATTTCCATGACGGGGGCGGGGAGGAAGAGACATGGATATGGGCCTTGACGGCAAGGTGGCCTTGGTGACGGCGGCCAGCAAGGGTATCGGCCGGGCCATCGCGCACGAGCTCGCCGCCGAAGGCGCAAACGTCGCCATCGCGTCGCGTCGCGACGATGCCCTCAAGGCGGCCGCAGGCGCGATCAGGCAGGCGACGGGCAGGGACGTCGCCGCCTACGCAGCGAACCTGCTCGACGATGCCGAGGTGCGAAAACTGGCCGACGTCGTCGAGAAGGAGCTGGGCCCCATCGACATCCTCGTCAACAGCTCGGCGGGACCGCCGACCAAGCCCTTCGAGAAACTCTCCGACGAGGACTGGCGGGAGGCCCTCGACATCAAGTTCATGGCGCAGATGCGGCCATCGCGCGAGGTCTTCCCGCGCATGAAGGAGCGCAACGGAGGACGCATCATCAACATCATCGGCAGCCATGGCCGCTATCCGCACGCCTACGCCATCACCGCGGGCGTGGTGAATGCCGCGCTGCTCAACCTGACCAAGGCGCTGGCCGAGGAAGGCGCGCCGCACAACGTCCTGGTGAACGCCATCAATCCCGGACTCACGGATACCGAGCGGGTGACCTACCTCGCCAACCTCAAGGCCGAGACCCAGGGCATCACTTACGACGAGGCCGTCGCGGAGATGTGCAAGGACACCCTCCTCAAGCGTCTTGCCGCGCCAATGGAGATCGCCTCGATGGCCGTCCTGATGGCGTCCTCTCGCGGCGGATTCATCACGGGAGCGATGATCGACGTGGACGGCGGCATGACGCCCTGTATCTGAAAGCCCGAACGGACACGGGGCCTTGCGCTCGACCTCGTGATACTTTCCTCGCATGACCCGGGCCGAGCCGTCCGCCCTCGCTTCCCTTCCGCGCTCCAGGGCGCCTGAACCCTCCCCCACCGCCGCCGTCGACGAACGGCCGCCTCCGAAGCCGCCGCCCTCCGAGGGAGCGGTTTCGCCCGTGATGGCTCAGTACCTGGGTATGAAGGACGAGCATCCGGACGCCCTGCTGTTCTTCCGCATGGGCGATTTCTACGAGCTCTTCTTCGCCGACGCCGAGGCGGCCTCGGAGGCGCTCAATATAGTGCTCACCAAGCGAGGGCGGCATCGGGGACAGGACATCCCGATGTGCGGCGTGCCCGTTCATTCCTACGAGAGCTACCTTCAGCGCCTGATCCGCCGCGGCTTCAAGGTGGCCGTTTGCGAACAGGTCGAAGAGCCGGCGGCGACCAGGAAGCGCGGCGCCAAGGCCGTCGTGAGGCGGGAAGTCGTGCGCATCGTCACGCCGGGCACCGTGGTCGAGGACGCGCTCCTCGACGCGCGGGCCAACAACCATCTGGTTGCGGTCGCGCGGGCGGAAGGCGGCCTGGCCATTGCCTGGGCCGACGTCTCCACGGGCGACGTCGCCGCGGCGCCGACGGAACGAACGGAGTTGGCGGGCGAGCTCGGCCGGCTCGATCCCGGGGAGGTGCTCGTTTCGGACCGGATGGCGGAGACGCCGGAGTTGGGCGGGGTTCTCGCGGAGTGGGAGTCGGTGCTGACCACGCTGCCTGCGGCGCGATTCGATTCCCAGATGGCGGAACGACGCCTCAAGGAGAGCTTCGGCGTCGCCACTCTCGAGGGGTTCGGAGCGTTCAGCCGGGCGGAGCTGGCGGCGCTCGGCGGGTTGCTCGATTACGTCGAACTCACCCAGCGCGGGAAACTCCCCGGCCTGAAGCCGCCCGTCAAGACCCGAACCGACGCATCCATGCTCATAGACTCCGCGACGCGGCGCAACCTCGAACTCACGCGGACGTTGACGGGCGAGTCGGCGGGCAGCCTGTTCTCGACGATCGACTTCACCGTCACGGGATCCGGAGCTCGGCTTCTGTCGCGTCGACTGGGCGCGCCTTCGATGGACGTCGTCGAGATCGGAGACCGGCACGACGAGGTGGCGTTCTTCGTCGGCGAAGACGGCTTGCGCGCGACGGTGCGGGCCAATCTGCGCAAAACGCCCGACATGGAGCGGGCGCTCGGGCGGCTGACGCTGGGCCGGGGCGGGCCCCGCGATCTGGCCGCGGTGCGGGATGGACTTCGCGCGGCGCATGTGTTTCGGGACCTGCTGTCGGACGATGCCCTTCACGCCGTGCCGCGCGGCGTCGCCGGCATCGGCGCCGGTCTTGGCGAGCACGGTCCGCTGATTGCGAAGCTCGCGCGCGCCCTTGGCGAGGACCTGCCGTTACAGGCGCGCGATGGCAATTTCGTGGCTCCGGGATACGACGGAAGTCTGGACGAGCTCCGGACGCTGCGGGACGAGAGCCGGCGGCACATCGCCGCGATGCAGCAGGCGTATGCGGAGAAGACGGGGATCCCCTCGTTGAAGATCCGGCACAACAACGTGCTCGGGTACTTTGTCGAGGTGACGAACACGCATGCCGACAAGTTGCTGGCTGGCGGGGATGGTTCCTTCATCCATCGGCAGACGATGGCCAACGCGGTTCGATTCACGACGACGGAACTGGCCGACCTCGAATCGCGGTTGACCTCGGCGGCCGACAAGGCCGTGGCGCTCGAGGTCGAGATTTTCGAGACGTTGCGCCGCGAACTCGAAACGCACGCGCCCGCCATCGCGGCCGCGGGCGGCGCGATCGCGCGACTGGACGTGGCGGCCGCCTTGGCGGAACTCGCGGAAGCGCGGCGATACGTGCGACCGACGGTCGACGATTCGCTCGCGTTCGAGATCGACGGCGGCCGACACCCCGTGGTGGAGGCCATGCTGGAACGGACCGGCGAAGCTTCGTTCGTCGCGAACGGTTGCGATCTTTCGGAAAGTCAGCGCCTGTGGCTGCTGACCGGCCCCAACATGGCGGGCAAAAGCACGTTCTTGCGCCAGAACGCGGTAATCGCGATTCTCGCCCAGACGGGAGCCTTCGTGCCTGCCGACGCCGCCCGCATCGGGGTGGTCGACCGGGTGTTCTCCCGCGTCGGCGCGTCGGACGACCTGGCGCGGGGACGTTCGACCTTCATGGTCGAGATGGTGGAGACCGCCGCCATTCTCAACCAGGCGGGCCCGCGCGCCCTCGTCATTCTGGACGAGATCGGACGCGGGACCGCCACCTACGACGGCCTGTCCATAGCCTGGGCGGTGGCCGAGCACCTGCACGAGGTCAACCGGTGCCGCGCCCTTTACGCGACCCACTACCACGAGCTCACGGCGCTTTCCGCGAAGCTGGAACGCTTGTCCAACCGAACCATGCGCATCAAGGAATGGCGAGGCTCGGTCGTGTTTCTGCACGAAGTGGCCCCCGGCGCCGCGGATCGTTCCTATGGCATTCACGTCGCCAAGCTGGCCGGTCTGCCGCCCAGCGTCATCGACCGCGCCGTCGACGTTCTCGAGGCCCTCGAGACGGGCGAGAAGGCGGCGGCCGCGGACACGCTTGCCGACGACCTGCCGTTGTTCTCGACCGCGGCGGGAAAACAGGATTCCGGCCTCACGGCCGGTTCGGATCCGGTGGCGGCGGCCCTGGAGTCCGTCCATCCCGACGAACTGAGCCCGCGCGACGCTCTCGAGCTGGTCTATCGTCTCGTCGCCTTGGCGCGCGGGACTTCTTCCGACGGCGGCCCGGCGCGCGAGACGACGCAGGCTCGTTTCTGATATCCCGACGCGGTCATTCGTACACGACCACCGACCTGACGGACTGGCCTTCATGCATCAGGTGGAAGGCGTCGTTGATGTCGTCCAGCGGCATGGTGTGCGTGATCAGATCGTCGATGTTGATCTTGCCGTCCATGTACCAGTCGACGATTTTCGGCACGTCCGTACGCCCCTTGGCGCCGCCGAAGGCCGTTCCGCGCCACACGCGACCCGTCACCAGCTGGAAAGGGCGCGTCGCGATCTCCGTCCCGGCGGGCGCAACGCCGATGATCGTGCTCTCGCCCCAACCCTTGTGGCAACACTCAAGCGCCTGACGCATGGCGTCGACGTTGCCGATGCACTCGAACGAATAATCGGCGCCTCCGTTCGTCAGCGCCACGAGATAGGACGTGAGGTCGTCATCGACTTCCTTCGGATTGACGAAGTGCGTCATCCCGAACCTTTCCGCGAGCTCCTTCTTTCCGTCGTTGACGTCGACTCCGACGATCATGTCGGCGCCCACGAGCCGGCAACCCTGGATGACGTTGAGGCCGATGCCGCCCAAGCCGAAGACCACGACGTTGGCGCCGGCTTCGACCCTGGCCGTGTTGATGACGGCTCCGACCCCCGTCGTCACGCCGCAGCCGACGTAACAGACCTTGTCGAACGGCGCGTCCTTCCGGATCCTGGCGACGGCGATCTCGGGCAGCACCGTGAAATTGGCGAACGTCGACGTCCCCATGTAGTGATACAGCCTCTCGCCTCCGAGGCTGAAACGGCTGGTTCCGTCCGGCATGACTCCCTGGCCCTGGGTTTCGCGGATGGCCTGGCACAGGTTGGTCTTCCCCGAAAGGCAGTATTCGCACTGCCGACATTCCGGCGTGTAGAGGGGGATCACGTGGTCGCCGGGCGCGACGCTGGCGACGTCGCGCCCCACCTCGACGACGACGCCGGCGCCTTCGTGTCCGAGAATGGACGGGAACAACCCTTCCGGGTCGGCGCCGGACAGGGTGTAGGCGTCGGTATGGCAGATACCCGTTGCCTTGATTTCGACCAGAACCTCGCCAGCCCTGGGGCCATCGAGCCGGACGGTCTCGATCGAAAGGGGGTCGCCGGCCCTGTGGGCGACTGCGGCGCGGACGTCCATGGATTCCTCCCTGCCTCGTTCGACAGGCGCCCGGACGCGCGACCGCAGGTTCCGGTCGGCGACCCGATGGGCGCTGTCTGTGATACGCGTCGGCCGATATGATGATGCAAGACCCGCCGGAACCGCGCAAGCCGTGAAGACTCTGAAGACTCGGAAATGAAGGTCCGCACCGACGATTCCACGGCCGCGCCGCGCCGCGCTGCAGCCGCCTTTCGGAGCCGCCAGGAGGTTCTGGATGCGAAGGAGCTTGCCGAGGCCCTGAACGCCCTGGTGGAAGCGGGCGGTGCTCCGGGTTCGGGAGTGCGCGCCGACGTGTTGTCCCTGAGCAGGCGCGCGCTCGCCGACGCCCAGCGATCCGTTCGAGAGAGATTCGAGGCCGGCCTGTCGGGTCGCGCCACCGCCCGGGCGATCGCCTGGGCGATGGATCAACTCGTTCGGACGCTGTTCGGCTTCGCGGTGCGCCACGTTTACCGGCAGTCGAATCCGACGGCCGGCGAGCGGCTTGCCGTCATTGCCGTTGGAGGATACGGCCGCGGCGAGATGGCGCCGTTCTCGGACGTCGATCTGCTGTTCGTCTTTCCCTACAGGCAGACGCCGTGGGGAGAGCAGGTCGTCGAGTACCTGTTGTATGCGCTTTGGGATCTCGGTCTGAAGGTGGGACACGCCGCCCGATCGATCGACGAGTGCATGCGCCTGGGGCGATCCGACGTCACGATCCGCACCGGCTTGCTGGAGGCGAGGTATCTGTGCGGCGACGACGCCCTCTATCAGGATCTGCGGCGGCGCTTCCGGGAGGAGATCGTGGCTTCAACGGGTCCCGACTTCGTCGAGGCGAAGCTCTCGGAGCGAGACCGGCGTCACAAACGTTTCGGCGATTCGCGCTACGTCGTGGAACCCAACGTCAAGGAGGGTAAAGGGGGTCTGCGCGATCTGCATACCCTGTTCTGGATCGGCAAGTACGTCTTTCAGGTTCCCAGGGTCGCCGACCTCGTGGGGCATGGGGTGTTGACCCAGACCGAGTTCCGGCGTTTCGCGAAGACGGAGGAATATCTCTGGGCCGTGCGCTGCCATCTGCACTATCTGGCGCATCGCGCGGAGGAGAGGCTGACCTTCGATGCCCAGGCGCGGATCGGACAGCGCATGCGGTACACGGACCGCCCGGGTTCGCGCGGCGTCGAACGCTTCATGAAGCATTACTATCTCGTCGCCAAGGAGGTGGGCGGTCTCACGCGCATCTTCTGCGCGGCCCTCGAGGAGCAGTTCCAACGGAAGTCGCGCTTCCGCCTGCCGCGTATCGGTCAGCGGCGGGAACGGCTCGCCGGGTTCGTCATCGAGGGAGGACGCCTCGACGTCGTCGATGACGATCTGTTCCAGCGGGATCCGGTCTCGCTGATCCGGCTCTTCCACCATTCGGACCGCCACGGAGTGGACGTTCACCCACACGTCCTGAGACTCGTCACCCGTAGTCTCCACCTGATCGACGCGTCCCTGCGGGAGGACCCCGAGGCCAACCGGCTATTCCTCGAAATACTGACGTCGAGGCGAGACCCCGAGACCACGCTCCGGCGCATGAACGAGGCGGGGGTGTTCGGGCGGTTCGTGCCGGACTTCGGGCGGATCGTCGCGCAGATGCAACACGACATGTACCACGTCTATACCGTGGACGAGCACACGATCCGCGCGATCGGAATGCTGGCCAAGATCGAACGCGGTTCCCTGGAGGAAGACCTCCCCCTGTCGAACGAGATCATCCACAAAATCCAGTCGCGTTCCGTCCTGTTCCTCGCGACGCTGCTCCACGATATCGCCAAGGGCCGGGGCGGGAACCACTCCGAGATCGGCGCCGACATCGCCTTCGAGATCGGTCCGCGCCTCGGTTTGGACGATGCGGAAACGGAAACCGCCGCGTGGCTGGTTCGTCATCACCTCGCCATGAGTTCCACCGCCTTCAAGAGGGACATACAGGATCCGAAGACCGTGTCCGACTTCGCAGCTCTCGTGCAGAGTCCGGAACGCCTCAAGCTTCTTCTGGTGTTGACGGTCGCCGATATCAGAGCGGTCGGCCCAGCCGTCTGGAACGGATGGAAAGGCCAGCTTCTGCGCGACCTCTACCACCGAACCGAAGAGTCGTTGTCCGGCGGCCTGTCCGAGGAGCGAGCCGACGAACGCGCCGCCGCCGCGCAAGCGGCGCTTCGGTCCCGCCTGTCCGACTGGTCGGACGACGAGTTCGAGGCCCATCTGGCGCGCTGCCACTCCTCCTACTGGCTGTCTGCGGACGCGGAGGCGCTGTCACGACACGCGGAGTTGGCGCGCCGCGCCGACTCGGCCGGCCGGCGGCTGGCGCTGGATTTTCGGTCCGACTCGTTTCATGCGGTCACCGAAGTCACCATCTACACCCAGGATCATCATGGACTCTTCGCCCTCATGGCCGGCGCCATCGCGATGTCGGGCGCCAACATCGTCGAGGCCAAGATCTTCACGACGAACGACGGCATGGCTCTCGACACGTTCTGGATTCAGGATCCGGCGGGCGGCCCCCTCAAGGAAGCGCGCGCCCTGGCTAGGCTGGAATCGACCGTCGAAAGGACGCTCGCGGGCGTGATCGATCCCGGCCGCGCCCTCGCGCGCCAGACCGGCGTCTACGGACGCGCCCGGGTGTTCCAGGTGACGCCGCGGGTCATTGTCGACAACACCGCGAGCCACGTCTTTACGGTGATCGAGGTGAACGCGCGCGACCGTCGGGGGCTCCTCTATGACGTTACTCGCGCCATCGCCGATCTCGGCCTGTCGATCGCCACGGCGCGGGTTGCGACGTACGGCGAAAGCGCGGTCGACGTCTTTTACGTCAAGGACGTGTTCGGTCTGAAAGTCGCGCATGAGGGAAAACTGGATCGTATTCGGACGGAGCTGATGGCGGTGTTGGGAGGAGGGGTCGAAGAGGCGGCCCGGGGTTCGGAGGGCCGGAATCTTCGAGAAACGGCGGCGGCCGTTTGAAACGATCGCCGTTCCACCGCCTGCGCGACAGGCCATGAAACTGCTCCCGGCCATCACGACCGTAGGCGGCTACACGATGTTGAGCCGCGTTCTCGGCTTCGTCCGGGACGTCCTGATCGCGGCGTTCCTGGGCGCGGGAATGATCACCGACGCCTTCTTCGTCGCGTTCAAGCTGCCCAACTTCTTTCGTCGCCTGTTCGCCGAGGGCGCGTTCAACGCGGGGTTCGTTCCCGTCTTTTCCGAGATCCTCGAACGCGACGGGCGCGACGCCGCCCGCGATTTCGCCCAGTCCGCCCTGGCCGTTCTCGTCGTCGCCCTCGTCCTCCTGGTCGGACTGTTCCAGGCCCTGATGCCCTGGTTGATGTATGGAATGGCGCCCGGGTTCGTCGCCTGGCCGGAGAAATTCGACCTGACGGTCGCGCTGACGCGCATCACGTTTCCCTACCTGCTGTTCATCAGCGTGGTGTCGCTGATGGGAGGCATTCTGAACAGCCTGGGACGCTTCGCCGCGGTCGCGGCCGCGCCGGCGCTCCTCAATCTTTGCCTTATCGGGGCGCTTCTCTGGATCGCGAAATTCACGCCGACGCCAGGGCACGCGCTTGCGTGGGGCGTCGCCGCGGCGGGGACGATTCAGTTCGTCTGGCTGGTCGCCGCCCTCGGTCGCGCCCGCATGCCGCTACGGTTCCCCAGACCTCGGTTCACGCCGCAGGTCGAACGCCTGCTGCGGCTCATGGCTCCCGCGGCGGTCGGCGCAGGCGTCGTTCAGATCAATCTCGTGGTCGATGTCGTATTGGCGTCCCTGCTGCCGTCGGGCTCGGTCTCGTATCTTTTCTATGCGGATCGGCTCACCCAATTGCCCCTCGGCGTGGTCGGCGTGGCCGTGGGCACGGCGTTGCTGCCGTTGATCTCGCGGGAAATCGGCGGGGGCCGAAGGAACCGGGCCATCCACCATCAGAATCGAGCAACCGAGTTCGCGTTGCTTCTCGCCCTGCCCGCGGCGGCGTCCATCGTCGTGCTGGCGCATCCCTTCGTATCGGTGTTGTTCGAGCGCGGGGAATTCGGACCTCGCGAATCGGACCTCACGGCGCTGGCTCTGCGCGCCTACGCGGTCGGCCTGCCGGCCTACGTCCTGGTCAAGACGCTGACCCCCGCATACTTCGCGAGACAGGACACGGCCACGCCGGTGCGGATCGCCGCCGTTTGCGTGCTGGCCAATCTCGTCCTCAATCTCGTCCTGATGCAGTGGCTCGATCACGTCGGGCTCGCCCTCGCCACGGCGCTCTCGGCGTGGCTCAATACGTGGTTGCTCGCGCGCCGGTTGTCCCGGCGCGGCGACTTCGTCGCCGACGCCCGATTGCGGCGGCGGCTGCCGCGGATACTGCTGGCGACGGCGATCATGGCGGGAGGGCTCGCCATGGCGCACGCGGGTCTCGACGCCTGGCTGGCGAGCACGCTCCTGCAACGTATCCTGTTCGTCGCGCTGCTGGTCGTCGGGGGTCTTGGATTGTTCGGGATCGCCGCCTTCGCCACCGGCGCGGTTCGGCCGGACGATCTGCGGTCCTTCCGTCCTGCCCCCAATGGTTGACCCTCCCGCGCGCAGGCGCCATAACGCGTCGCGCCGGAGAACATGAGGCAAGCGATGCGGCGCATTTTCTCGGGCGTCCAGCCAACGGGCAACCTGCACCTCGGCAATTACCTGGGCGCGATACGCAACTGGGTCGCGTTGCAGGCCGAGTACGAATGCATCTACTGCGTGGTGGACATGCACGCCATCACGGTCGCGCAGGATCCCGCCGAGCTGCGGGCCAGCACGCGCGAGGTCGCGGCGAGCCTGTTGGCCGCGGGGATCGACGCGAAGACGGGAATCCTGTTCAACCAGAGCCAGGTCGCCGCGCACGCGGAACTCGCCTGGATATTCAATTGCATCGCGCGCCTAGGCTGGCTCAACCGCATGACCCAGTTCAAGGAAAAGGCCGGGAAGCGCCGCGAGAACGCCAGCGTCGGCCTCTACGTCTATCCGAACCTCATGGCGGCGGACATCCTCGCCTACAAGGCCACTCACGTGCCTGTCGGAGAAGACCAGAAGCAGCACCTGGAGCTCTGCCGCGACATCGCGCAGGCGTTCAACAGCCAGTACGGCGTCGACTGCTTCCCGTTGGTGGAGCCCCTGATCCTCGGCGAAGGGACCCGCGTGATGAGCCTTCGGGATGGAACCGCGAAAATGAGCAAATCGGATCCGTCCGACCATGCGCGCATCAACTTGACCGACCCGCCCGACCTGATCGCCAGGAAAATCCGACGGGCGCGCACCGATCCGGACCCGCTTCCCGGCGCCCCGGACGGATTGGCGACGCGTCCGGAGGCGGCCAATCTGGTCGGCATATTCGCGGCTCTGTGCGGCGACTCCGTAGCGGACGTGTGCCGGCGGTTCGAGGACGCCCGGTTCTCGACGTTCAAGGAGGCGTTGACGGAACTCGCGATCGCCGAGCTGGCGCCGATCACGGCCGAGATGCAGCGCCTGATGGACGACCTGGCTTATGTGGACGCCGTCCTTCAAGACGGCGCCGAACGGGCGCGAAGCCTCGCGCGGCCCGTCATGCGCGAAGTCCGGGAGATCGTCGGTTTCCTGAGCACGCAGCCCCCCTGACCGTATTCTCGTGCGGAACGATAGATTCGGATCGAGTCGATGCGCCGAACATGACGATCGAACATCCGAAGCGGAGACGATCGGCCGGTTTCGTCACTTATGGAGGCGCCGAACCGCTCTGGCTGGGGCGATCCAGGCCGACCCGACAGTTCGTCCAGCCCGCATTTCTCATACTGGCAGAGATCGAGGAGTGCGCGGCGTTGCGGGACCGCGGTCCACCCCCCTCCCGACCTCCCCCCTGTCAGGGGGGAGGAGCGTCAACGGCCCCTCCATCCCCCTTCTTCTCCCTCCCCCTTGCAGGGGGAGGGTCGGGGTGGGGGTCGCGCCAGGGGGGAGGAGCGCGAACGGACCCTGCGGCGCTCCCGTCGCCGGATGAGGCTTGCGGACAAGCAGAATGAGAAATGCGGGTGAGGGCTCGGTGGACTCGACGGAGTCGCCAAGGCACACTCGATCCGGATTGAGGACGGTCAGGGCGCGTGAATCGCAGCCTGCGAAGACCGGAAAGGGTCTCTCGTTCATTCGTCGACCGGCGGCAGGGAGCTCGTCCATGTCCCACCCTCAAGTATTCGGTGATCGTTTCGCCCGCGGCGCTTTCGGGCTCCTCGGCGCGGGCGTCCTGTGCCTCTATGCGCTGGGCGCGGCGCTCTTCACCGTACCCGTCGCGGGCCCGGCCCCAGCGCCGGAGGCGGGCGCGGCGGCCCAGCGTCCTCAGGGGCCCATGGTGCTGGCGCGAACGGAACTGATGCCGGCCGAGCCGGTTCCATCGGCGCCGGAGCTCGCTCGCCGGCCGCCTGCTCGCGCGTCCGAAGTCGCGCCGCGCGGCGAAACCGGACCGGCAGGCGTCGCATTGCAGGTGGCCAGCGCCGACGACCTCGATCGGAAACTGGCGGCGCTCGATTACCGCCTCAGCGACGTTCGAAAAGGGTCCGCGTTCGTCCCGCGTCTGCAACTCGGCAGGCTGCCGCCGGATATGGCCCAGTTGAAGTCCGTCAAGCAGCGGAAACGACTCTTCATCAAATCGATGCTGCCACTCATCCTTCAGGCCAACGAGAGAATCCTGGACGACCGCCGCAAGCTCCTCCGCCTCCTGAACGCCCAGGGGCCGCTGTCGCGACAGGACAGGGCGTGGATCGCAGCCTTGGCCGATCGCTACGACGCGGATCCCTCGAATCCCTCGGATCTCGCCAGTCGCGTCGACGTCGTGCCTCCGTCCCTGGCCATTGCCCAAGCAGCCGAGGAGTCGGGTTGGGGAACGTCGCGGTTCGCGGTCGAAGGAAATGCGGTCTTCGGTCAATGGACGTTCCGTAAAGGATCGGGGGTCGTGCCGGAGCGGCGCGACGTGGGCAAGCATCACGAAGTGCGATCCTTCCAGGGGCTGCGCCAATCCGTATCGGCCTACATGCACAACCTGAACATCCATTGGGCCTACGAGGAGTTCCGTCGGATGCGGCGCGAGCTGCGGAATTCCAACCGGGCGCTGACCGGAGAACGCCTGATCGGGGCGCTTCACCAGTATTCGGAGCGCGGGCCCAAATATATCGAAACGATCCGTGCGATCATGCGCGTGAACGGTCTCGGAGCGTTCGACCGCGCCCGGCTTCAGGATCTCGACAGGGCCGGGATCGGAACGTAGCGCGCCGCGCGGCGCGCGTTCCGTCGACGGGGGCGCCACAGGGTCCGTTGACGCTCCTCTCCCCTGACGCGACCCCCACCCCGACCCTCCCCCTGCCAGGGGGAGGGAGAACGCAGGGGGACGGGAGGGGGGTGGACCGCGGTCCCGCAACGCCGCGAAACCCTCGATCCCCGCCGGCATGGGAAATGCGGGCTAAGCGGCGTGAGGGGTCGTCGATCCGTTGATCAGTTGCAGAATCGCCTCGCGGTCCGCACACCCGCGGAGCCTCTCACAAACCGCGCGGTCGCGGAGTAGCCGGGAGGCCCAGGCAAGCGCCTTGAGATGGTCTACGCCTGCGGACTGTGGCGCGAGCAGCATGAAGACGAGGTCGACCGGCTGATTGTCGATGGCGTCGAAATCCACCGGCGTATCCAGTCTGGCGAACATCCCGCACAGTTCCTTGACGTCGTCGATCCTGCCGTGAGGGATGGCGATTCCATTGCCGACCCCGGTGGTTCCAAGCCGTTCTCGTTCCAGCAGCACTTTGAAAATGATGCGCTCGTCGACGCCGGTCAGTTCGGACGCGAAGGCCGCCAGCCCCTGCAACGCCTGTTTTTTACTGTCCGCCCTCAGCTGAGGAATGACGGCTTCCGGCTTCAGCAAGTCAGCGAACTCCATTCGACGCGCTCCGATGAGCCTGGCGACGGGTCAAACGGGATTCCTCGGATCGATCCAGCCGATGTTGCCGTCTTCGCGTCGGTACACGACGCTCAGTCCGCCGTGCGCGCGATTGCGGAACATGAGCGCCGGGACGTTCGCGAGATCGAGTCGCATCACGGCCTCACCGACCGTGACGGTCGGCACATTGGTAGTCGACTCGGCGACGATCACGGGTTGCGCGTCCGCCGCGGCGTCCCGACCCTCCTCTTCGCTGGACAGGACATAGGTCGGCGCCTCCACGACCTCGACCGGCGGCACCTTGTGGTGGTTTCTCAAGCGCCGCTTGTATCGTCGCAACCTTTTTTCCACGCGTTCCGCCGCGGCATCGAATCCGGCGTAGGCGTCGGCGGCGGAGGCGTGACCCTTGACGTATATCCCCGCGCCGACGTGCACCGAGCAGTCCACGCGATGCAGGGGACCCTCGCGGGAAAACACCACTTGGGCATCGATCGGGTTGCCGAAATACTTCTCGGTTCCCGCCGTGATTCTCTCTTCGACATGGGCCCGGAGCGCGTCGCCCACGTCTATCTGTTTTCCGGTCACGGTGATGTGCATGGATATCTCGTCCGGCCCGAGCGCCGATGCAGACATTCCGGTGGCGCGGCAAAATCCAGGTCCGCGCGAGGCGGCGGGACACTAGGAGCAAGGGTCATTTACTGTCAACCATCTGTCCCAAGGTCCACAAGCCCCAGGAGCTCGAGCGGCTGCGGGAACACTGCGTCATGACCGGAGACCGGTTTCGCCGTAACCCCGGTTTCGGAGTCGACGTCATGAGGCATTCTACAGACTGAACCGATCCCCGAGATACACGCGGCGCACATCCTCGTGCGCGACGATGTCGGACGGCGCGCCCTCCAGCAGCAACCGACCCTCGTGAAGGATGTACGCGCGGTCGATGATGTCGAGGGTCTCCCGCACGTTGTGATCCGTGATCAGCACGCCGATACCGCGGTCCTTGAGGTGAGATACGAGATCGCGGATGTCGCCCACCGCGATCGGATCGATACCCGCCAGCGGTTCGTCGAGCATCATGAAGTTCGGTCGCGTGGCCAGGGCGCGCGCGATTTCGACCCTGCGCCGCTCGCCTCCCGACAGCGCGACGGCCGGCGTTCTCCTCAGATGCGAAATCGAGAACTCGCCAAGCAGATCGTCAAGCATGGCTTCGCGGGCGTCGCGTACGGGTTCGACGACATCCAGGACGGCGCGGATATTGTTCTCGACGGTCAACCCTCGGAATATGGACGCTTCCTGCGGCAGATATCCGATGCCCAGGCGCGCGCGTCGGTACATGGGCAAATCGGTGATGTCATGGCCGTCGAGAATGATCGCGCCGTAGTCGGGGAAAACCAATCCCGTGATGATATGGAAGCAGGTCGTCTTGCCTGCGCCGTTGGGGCCCAGCAATCCGACCGCCTCGCCGCGCTGGACCGTCAGCGTGACGTCTCGCAGCACGGGGCGTTTCCTGAAGCGCTTGCCGATATTACTGGCGAGCAGCCCCGAATTGTCCGCCAGGAGTCGAGGCGGCGCCGGGGCGGTCCCCGTCCCGGCGCCGTCGAAGGGCGCGGGTTGTCGATCGGACGCGCGGCGCTCGTCGGTCCCCGTCACCCTTCCCGAACTGCCGCGAAGCATCATTGCGCGTCACTCCGGTTCGTTTTCCGATTCGGACGATCGTCGTGGAATGAACAAGCCGTGGACCCGTCGCCCCGGCCGGGTCGCGTCCGCTCCGCCCTCCACACGAGCCTGTCCCGTAACCAGGTTCAAAACCAGTCGGTCGCCGCGGATCACGTTTTCTCCCCGTGTCAGGACCACGTTCCGGGTCAGGGTGACGAGACCGTTCTCGACATCGTATACGCCCGCTTCACCTTGCGCCGTTTCGCGGCCGGAGTCGATGAAGATCGAGCCGGAAGCGTCGATCCGGCTGACCGCGCTGGCGCCCGCCTCGCCGCTTTCGCCGCCGCGATAGTGGACCGTCAGCCGATCGGCCCTCAAGCGCATGTTTCCCTGACGCGCATCCACGTTTCCCGCGAATGTGGCGATGTTCTCGTCTTGTTGGACTTCCAGGGAGTCTGCGGAGATCTCGAAGGGCTTGTCGGCGTCCAGTCCGGAAAGAGGCGCGCTCTGCGCCCACGCCGGAGCTGCGGACAGCGAAACGGCATAGATGACGAGGCCCGCGAGGCATGGATGGCGGAATGAATGCAGGCCGCCGAACTTTCGTCGACGCGGGCGCACTCTCATCCATCTCCGTGCGGTCGGACGATCATCCTGACGTTATCGTCGAACAGTAACCTTCTGCCTCGATCCATGACCCGGAAGCGGTCGGCGCGCAACGTCCCGAACGGGCCGTGACCCTGGACGGGGGCATCGCTTGCCGCGATCTTGTTTCGCAGATCGACGCGGGCCGTCTCGGCGTGGAACTCGTAACCGAGATTGGAGAAAATATCGATGGGCCCCGCGAGTTGCAGGGTCTCGCGCGCGTGGTCGTATCTGCCGCGCGACGCCGCCACGGACATCCACACGCCGTTGTCCAGTGTCATGTCGGCGCGGATCTCGACCATGTCGATCAGCTCCGGTCGGGTCGGATCCTGGGTCGCCTTGTCCGCCGTCACGAAGAAAGATCGGTTGTCCGCGTCCATACCCACGTAACGGGCGTTGGCCATGCTCGGCGTCACGGCGTCCGTCGAACTGGTTTCCGCGAAGGTAAGCGCGATTTTCGGCGAGTCGTCGTAGGCGCCGGGCCAGGCGAAAGTGAAGCCGGCGATAGCCGCCGCGACCAGCGGCAAAAGCACTTTCAGCGCGCTTACGATACGGTTGCGGCGAGCCCCGAAGCGCGCGGTTCCCGCGATGGCGGGTATCGACGCCGCGTTCGTTCGGGCGTGGGGCTCCGAGCGTGTCGGTCCGCGGGCCGGAACGGACGTGTTCATGCCACCCCGGCCCGCAGGCAGTCGTGGATATGGATGATCCCGACCACCCGGGCCCGATCCAGGACGAACAGGCTGGTGACCGGCCGGTCGTGAGCGTTCATGCTGCGGACGGCTTCCGCGGCCAGGGCCTGAGGCCGGATCGTTCTCGGGTTCTGCGTCATGACGTCGCGGGCGAATCGATCGAGGAGTTTCTCATTCATGTGCCGACGCAGGTCGCCGTCGGTGATGACCCCCAGAAGTCTACGGTTCCGTTCCTTGACGACTCCGACACAGCCGAAACTCTTCGCGGTCATGGTCAGGATGACGTCCGCCATTCCCATATCCGGGGGGACGAGCGGCATAACGTCGCCGGTGTGCATGATTTCGGATACCCGGATCAGGCGCTGTCCCAACTTTCCTTCGGGATGCAATATATGGAAGTCGTCGGGCGAAAATCCCCGGCGTTCGAGGAGGGCGACGGCGAGCGCGTCTCCCAGCGCGAGCATCATGGTGCTCGAGGTCGTCGGCGCAAGGCCCATCGGGCAGGCTTCGGGCGCCGCCGGGAGGGTCAGAAGGATATCGGCGGCCTCTCCCAGCGCGCTGTCGGGGTTGCCGAGAATCGCGATGAGCGGCAACTCGAATCGGCGCGTGAACGCGATGATAGCCGAGAGCTCCGGCGTCTCGCCGGAATTGGACAATGCGACGACGACATCGCCGTCGGCGATCATGCCGAGGTCTCCATGTCCAGCCTCGCCCGGATGTATGTAGAGGGCTGGCGATCCGGTGGAGGACAGCGTGGACGCGATCTTGCGGGCTATGTGGCCGCTCTTGCCCATCCCGGTCACGACGACGCGCCCGGCGGCCATGGATATCGCGTCGACGGCGTCGGTGAAGGCGCGGTCGAGAATCCGGCTCAGCGCTTCCAGACCCCGCATCTCCAGCGCCAACACGCGTCTGGCGGCGCCGAGGTCCCCTTCGCCGCCGATGTCGGCCGCAGTCGACCTGCGCCTGGCGTTCACGCCTTCAAAACCGGCGTTCCGCCGAGCGCCGTCGACGCCGGTCCACGAACGCGGCATGGCATGTGTCGGACGCAACCGGCGAATCGACCTTCCCGCCAGGCCGAGCGAGTCCGGATATCTAAACCCGTATGGGAGAGCGGCTTCAATGCGCGAATAAATCCTCTTCCGGCCAGCCCGCCAGATCGAGTTCCGCGCGCACCGGCAAAAACGCGAAACAGGCGTTGGCGAAACGCATTCGTCCTTCACGTTCCAGCATCGCGTCGAGCGCCCGTTTCAGGTCGTGCAGATACAGAACATCCGCGGCTGCGTATTTCAACTGTTCCTTGCTGAGCGTTTCGGCGCCCCAGTCCGATGACTGCTGCTGCTTGTTGAGGTCTATCTTGAGAAGCTCCCGGCACAGATCCTTGAGGCCGTGACGGTCGGTATAGGTTCGGGCGAGCCTGGACGCGATCTTCGTGCAATATACGGGCGCGCACAGGACCTTCAGGTGCTGGAGGATCGCCGCGATATCGAACCGAGCGAAGTGAAAGATCTTGGTGATGTCGGGATCGGTCAGCAACGCCAGGAGGTTCGGCGCGGTGAATTCGTCGGGCCCGAACTGGACGAGATGGCTGTTTCCATCGCCCTCCGAGACTTGCAGGACGCACAGGCGGTCGCGTGTGGGGTTCAGACCCATCGTTTCCGTATCGACCGCGACACTGGCGCCGAAATCGAGACCGGCGGGCAGATCACCCCTGTGGACTTCAATGGCCATTGCGTCGCCTTGCGTGGTCCCGCGCCGCTTCAACGGAGGCGGGTGGTGCCCAGGAGAAGACTCGAACTTCCACGACCTTGCGGCCACTAGCACCTGAAGCTAGCGCGTCTGCCAATTCCGCCACCTGGGCTCGGTGTCGTCAGTCGTTACCGCCACGCTCCGCTGATGTCAACGGCGCGACGTTCCGGGCCGGAAGCGTCGGACCCGTTCTCGCGCGGTCGCTTGTCTGAAGGTTCGCAAGATGACAATACTGGCGGTAGAGGATTCTGGGCCGGGAGTATGGGCGTGGCCAATCGGTTGGTGACGGTGTTCGGCGGGTCGGGCTTCATCGGACGATATCTGGTCAAGCGGCTCTCCGCCAGAGGAGATCGTGTTCGCGTCGCCGTGCGCGACGCGGAGAACGCGCGGTTCCTGCAACCGATGGGCGATGTAGGGCAGATCGTTTCCGTATCCGCCGACATTCGCGATGACGACAGCGTCAGGGCCGCCGTGCGAGGCGCCGACGTGGCGATTTTCTCGGTGGGCGTCCTTTACAGCCGCGGTCTTCAAACGTTCCAGTCCATTCATGTCGAGGGTGCGGAGCGGGTCGCCGAGGCGGCGGAGGAGTGCGGGGTCGAGCGTCTGGTTCTCGTCTCTGCTCTGGGCGCGGATTCGTCGTCCGAATCCGTTTACGCCGCATCGAAGGCCGCGGGCGAGGCGCGCGCGCGCGCGGCGTTTCCCTCGGTCACCGTGGTGCGTCCAGGCGTCGTATTCGGCGCCGAAGATCGATTTTTCAATCGGTTCGCGGCGATCGCGCGCATGTCTCCCGTGCTACCGATCTTCGGCCATGGTTTGCGCGATGCCGGCGGTAACCGACTGCAACCGGTTTATGTCGGCGACGTGGCCGACGCCATCATGAGGATGCTGGATACCGGGGCGAGCAATGGCGGGACCTACGAACTGGGAGGCCCGCGGACATATTCCTACAGGGAAGTCATGGAATTGATTTGCCGTCAGACGGGACGCCGCCGCCTTCTCGCGCCGGTGCCCTTCAGGGTCGCCAGGATCAAGGCGCTGCTCCTTGAGTTGCTCCCGACTCCACCGTTGACACGGGATCAACTCACGCTCCTGTCGGAGGACAACGTGGTCGCCGACGGCGCCTTGGGATTCTCGCACCTAGGAATGACCCCGCGCTCCGTCGAGTCCATCGTTCCACGCTATCTCCGGAGATACCGACGCCGCGCCGCCCGTGAACCGGCGACGTCGAGCTGACCGTCGTTCCGAGCGTCAAAAGTATACCCAGTACAGCAGAGCCGCGCCCAGGGCGACGCGATAGATCACGAACGGGGTATAGCTCCAGCGGCGCAGCCACGTCATGAGCAGCGCGATGGCGAGAAGGGCGGCGACGAAGGCGCACCCGGCCGCGATGATTGCGTCCATGCCCAGCGCCACGTCCCGGGAGTTGGCGATGCCGTGAATGCCGACGAACCCGGCCGCGAAGATCGTCGGGATGGAGAGGAGCATCGAGAACCTCGCGGACTCGGCCCTCTCGAAACCGAGCATGCGGGCGGCGGTTATGGTGACGCCCGCGCGGCTCGCGCCGGGTATGAGCGCCGCGACTTGCGCCACGCCGATCGTCAGGGCGGCGCCGACGCGCATATGTTCGATGCGATGCACGGTCATACTCAGGCGATCCGCGACGTAAAGCAGGATGCCGAAGCCGAGCATGCTCCAGCCGATGACTTCGGCGTTTCGCCACAGGTGGAAAAAATCGAAATAGATTACCGCGGCGCCCGCGCCGACGATCGGGACCGTGGCGACGATCAGATTGGCCGCGAGCCGGGCGTCAGGCGATGGGCGTCCGCCGGACAGGCGGACCAGTCCTTTGGCCGCGGTCCAGGAGTCACGCCAGAAGTAGATGATGACCGCGCCCAGAGTCCCGACGTGTACGGCGATATCCAGCATCAGTCCCTGGTCGACCCATCCGGTCAATATCGGGATCAGGACCAGATGCCCCGACGAGGATATCGGCAGGAATTCGGTGACGCCCTGCACGGACGCGAGAAGCGTGATCTGAAAAGACGTCAACAATGCGGAGCATGGGTCATGTGTAGGGGCGCGCGCCTCGGGCGGGGTGGCCTCGGCGAGCCGGTCGGGCCCGCGACTTATATCATTCTACCTGGAGCGACTCAAGAACCGCATGGTACAACAACAGTACTAAATCGGCGATTCGATGTCGATCGAAAGGCACCGGGCAATGGGCGGCGGATGTCTGCCAACCGAAATATGTCATATATACTGACCAAAGATCAAATTTTTCTGGCGTTCCCTCGAGTGAACGGGTATCTGTCTCGATCGAAACGCGGGCGCCCATCGGTGGGCCCGGCGAACGACGGGTGCGGATGAGGGTGTTTCTTCATGCCGGAGCGAATGTTGAGCTTCGTGAACGTGGCGCGACGCATGCCGGAAAAGCGGCAAGCGGAAAGGCGGGCCCGTGACTTCCGGGAGATATTCGAGACCTATCGGCCCGATTCGGCGGCGCAGCAGGCCTCGAGGTGCTCTCAATGCGGTATCCCGTTCTGTCAGATTCATTGTCCGGTTCACAACCACATCCCGGATTGGCTGAAGCTCACCGTCGACGGGCGGATGGAGGAGGCTTACGAGCTGTCCTCCAGAACGAACAACCTTCCCGAGGTGTGTGGTCGCATCTGTCCGCAGGATCGCCTCTGCGAAGGCAATTGCGTGATCGAGCAGGCCGGGCACGGCACGGTGACGATCGGCTCCGTGGAGACCTACATAACCGAAACCGCGTTCGCGAACGGTTGGGTCAAGCCGCCGACTCCCGATCGGGAGCTGGCGCAGTCCGTCGGCGTCATCGGCGCCGGACCCGCCGGCATGGCCGCCGCCGAGCAATTGAGGAAGGCGGGATATCAGGTCGATGTCTACGACCGTCATGATCGGGTCGGAGGCCTGCTGGTATACGGAATACCCGAATTCAAGCTGGAAAAGCATATCGTCGGGCGTCGGGCGCGCTTGCTCCGTGACGGCGGCGTCCGGTTCCACCTCCGGTTCGAGGTCGGACGCGATGCCACTCTCGAGGGTCTGCGTTCTCGTCACGATGCGATCTTGATCTGCACGGGCGTATATCGGTCGCGGGAGATCGCGGCGCCTGGCGTGGGTCTTCCTGAAATCAAACAGGCGCTCGATTACCTCACGGCATCGAATCGAAAGGGCTTCGGCGATCCGGCGCCGGAGTTCGATTCGGGTCTGTTGAACGCGAATGGCAAACGGGTCGTGGTGATCGGCGGCGGTGATACCGCGATGGATTGCGTCAGGACCGCCGTGCGTCAAGGCGCGCGATCGGTCAAGTGCCTCTATCGCCGCGACCGAGGGAATATGCCGGGCAGCGCGCGGGAGGTGGCGCATGCTGAAGAAGAGGGCGTCGACTTCGTTTGGCTGACGGCGCCCGAAGCTTTCCTGGGGGACGACAGGCTCGAAGGCGTTCGCGCCATTCGAATGCGCCTGGGTTCGCCGGACGCCAGTGGACGGCAGACTCCGCGACCGGTGTCGGGTTCGAGTCACGTGATCGAGGCGGACCTCGCCATCAACGCGCTGGGATTCGATCCGGAGGATATCCCCGGGACGTTCGGAACCCCCGGTCTCGAGGTCGGGCCGTGGGGCGCGATCCGGATCGACTCCCGCACCATGATGACCAGCATGGACGGTGTGTTCGCGGCCGGCGACATCGTGCGGGGCGCGTCCCTCGTGGTGTGGGCCATTCGTGACGCCCGGGACGCCGCGGCCGGCATCGACAGGTATTTGCGAGCCAAACGCGAACCTGCGGCGATCGAAACGGCGCTGGCGAGCCAGGCGAGACGGAGAAGCGAACATGCATGACAGCCGGCGCCTCGGGGAATCGGGAACCGCATTCGTCGAGAACTGGCGGAAGCAGGCGGTCCGGCTTTCCCGGAGCGGACTCTACGATCCCGCTCACGAGCACGAGGCTTGTGGAGTCGGGCTGATCGCCGCGATCGACGGCAGGCCGCGTCGTTCTGTGGTCGAGGCCGGGATCAAGGCGCTCAAGGCCGTCTGGCATCGTGGCGCCGTCGACGCCGACGGCAAGACCGGGGACGGCGCCGGCATCCATGTCCAGATACCCCAGGATTTCTTCAAGGGGCACATCGCGCGGACGGGCCACGAGCCGAGCGAGGGGCGGCTGGCCGTGGGGACGGTATTCCTGCCCAAGGCCGACTTCTCGGCGCAGGAACGTTGCCGCGAGGTCGTCGAGACCGAAATTCTCAATTCCGGATACCGGATCTACGGGTGGCGTCAAGTGCCGATCGACACCTCCGTCATCGGTGAGAAGGCGAATGCGACGCGCCCCGAGATCGAGCAGATCATGATCGACAACCGGCGCGATATCGGCGATGCGGAGTTCGAACGCGACCTTTACCTCATTCGCCGCCGCATCGAGCGCCGCCTGCTGCAAGAGCAGATCGCGGATTTCTATGTCTGCTCCCTGTCGTGCCGGTCGCTCATCTACAAGGGGATGTTCCTCGCCGAACAGCTTACCGCCTTCTATCCCGATCTCCTGGATCAACGGTTCACGTCGAACTTCGCCATCTATCACCAGCGCTATTCGACGAACACGTTCCCCACCTGGCGGATGGCGCAACCGTTCAGGCTCCTCGCGCACAACGGCGAGATCAACACGCTACGGGGCAACGTCAACTGGATGAAGAGTCATGAAATGCGGCTTGCCTCCGATTTTCTCGGCGAACAGGCTGAGGACATCAAGCCCATCATCCAGCCGGGCAGTTCCGATTCGGCCGCACTCGATGCGGTTTACGAGGCGCTGGTCATGGCCGGACGCTCGGCGCCGATGGCCAAGGTCCTGATGATGCCGGATTCCTGGCCGCGCCCCGCCATGCCGCCGGCGCATCAGGCGCTCTATTCCTACGCCAACGGCGTCATGGAGCCGTGGGATGGACCTGCGGCGGTCACGGCGACGGACGGTCGCTGGGTCGTGGCCGGCATGGACCGAAACGGCCTGCGCCCTCTGCGGTACACCGTCACGGACGACGGCATTCTGATCGTCGGTTCCGAAGCCGGCATGGTGCCGCTGCCCGAACCCGGGCTCGTCGAAAAAGGCCGGGTGGGACCGGGGCAGATGATCGCGGTGGATCTGGACCAGGGGCGCTTTTTCCGCAGCGACGAGCTGGTCGCCCACCTCTCGGCCGGCAATCCTTATGAAGAGTGGGTCAAGGGTATCGTGGCGCTGGACGCTCTCATCGACGCCGAACCGCCGCCGCGGCCGTCGTACGGAGAGCGAGACTTGCGGCGTCGTCTGACGGCGTGCGGCTATTCGTCCGAGGATTTGGAACTCATCCTCCATTCCATGGCGGAGGAAGGAAAGGAACCCACGGGTTCCATGGGCGACGACACGCCTCTCGCCGTGCTTTCCGGCCATCATCGCCAGTTGCATCACTACTTCCGTCAGATTTTCAGCCAAGTCACCAACCCGCCGATCGATTCGTTGCGGGAGCGACGGGTCATGACGTTGAAGACCCGTCTCGGCAACCTCAGCAACGTGTTCGACGAAGACCGGTCGCAGACGGACATCCTGGTGCTCGAGTCGCCGGTGCTGTCGTCCGGCGAATTCGACGGCATGGTCGCCTATATGGAGGACTCCGTCGCGGTCATCGATGCGACGTTCGGCGTGACCGACGAGGGCAAGCCGCTGACGGCCGCGCTGGAACGTATTCGCCAGGAGGCGGAGGACGCCGTTCGCGGCGGCAAGACCCATCTGGTGCTGACCGACGAAAACATCGGTCCGGAACGCGCCGCCGTGCCGATGATCCTCGCGGCCGGGGGTGTCCACACGCACTTGGTGCGACATGGTTTGCGCACCTATACATCTCTCAACGTTCGTTCGGCGGAGTGCATGGACGTCCACTACTTCGCCGTGCTGATCGGCGTCGGCGCCACGACGGTGACCCCTTATCTCGCCGAGGCCGCCATCCACGACCGCCATGCGCGCGGCCTGTTCCCGGGGTCGACGCTCAGGGAATGCCTTCAAAGGTACAAGAACGCGGTGAATCAGGGCCTGCTCAAGATCATGTCGAAAATCGGCATTTCCGTGCTCAGCAGTTATCGCGGCGGCTACTATTGCGAGGCCGTAGGTCTCTCCCGATCGTTGGTGGCCGAGTTCTTCCCGGGGATGCCCTCGCGGATCTCGGGCATCGGTTTGTCGGGAATCAAGCGCGATCTGTTGGCGCTCCATGCCCGGGCCTACACGTCCGAGGACACGGCGCCCCTCTCGGTCGGCGGTCTCTACCGCTATCGTCGGGGTGAGGAGCTGCACGCCTTCGACGGGCAGCTGATTCACATCCTGCAGTCCGCCGTGGCCAGCGACTCTTACGGTCTCTATCGGCGGTACAGCCAGGGCCTTTCTGAGATGGGGCCCGTGAATCTCCGCGATCTCCTGGATTTCGAGCCGAAACGCGATCCGGTTCCGCTCGACGAAGTGGAGTCGATCACGGGTATCCGCAAGCGTTTCTCCAGCGGCAGCATGTCGCATGGCGCGCTCTCCAAGGAGGCGCACGAAACTCTGGCGATCGCCATGAATCGCATCGGCGCGGCATCGTGCAGCGGCGAGGGCGGCGAGGATCCCGGTCGCGCCCGGCCGCGTCCCGACGGCGACAACGCCAACTCCGCCATCAAGCAGATCGCGTCCGGTCGTTTCGGTGTGACCGCCGAGTACCTCAACAACTGTAGCGAGATCGAGATCAAGATCGCCCAGGGCGCCAAGCCCGGGGAGGGCGGCCAGTTGCCCGGCTTCAAGGTCACCGACGAGATCGCCGGATTACGTCTGTCCACGCCTGGCGTCACGCTGATCTCGCCGCCGCCTCATCACGACATCTACTCGATCGAGGATCTCGCCCAGCTCATCTACGACCTGAAGCAGATCAACCCGACCGCCCAAGTTTGCGTGAAGCTGGTTTCCGAATCGGGAATCGGGACCATCGCGGCGGGCGTCGCCAAGGCCAAGGCCGACGTGATCCTGGTGTCCGGCCACTCGGGCGGCACGGGCGCGAGTCCCCAGTCCAGCATCAAGTTCGCGGGCACGCCGTGGGAGATGGGCTTGGCCGAGGTCAACCAGGTGCTGACGTTGAACCGGTTGCGCCACCGCGTGCGGCTGCGCGTCGACGGTGGCCTGAAGTCGGGTCGCGACATCGTCATCGCGGCGATGCTGGGCGCCGAGGAGTTCGGTATCGGCACGGCGTCTCTGGTGGCCATGGGTTGCATCCTCGTCCGGCAATGTCATTCCAATACCTGTCCCGTCGGGGTGTGCACGCAGGACCCGGCGCTTCGCGAGAAGTTTGCGGGCACGCCGGAGAAGGTGGTCAACCTGTTCAGTTTCATTGCCGAGGAAGTGCGGGAAATTCTGGCTTCGCTGGGCGTCCGGTCCATCGAAGACGTAGTAGGGCGCACGGACATGCTGACCCAGGTCAGCCGCGGCAGCCCGCACCTCGACGATCTCGACCTCAACCCGCTGCTCGTCCAGGCCGATTCGGGCGACGCGACGCGCTTCTGTACGCTGGAGGGGCGTAACGAAGTACCCGACACGTTGGACGCGCAGATGATCAAGGATGCCCAGGCGGTCTTCGACGAAGGCCAGAAGATGCAGCTCACTTACAACATCCGGAATACGCAGCGGGCCATCGGCGCGCGGCTCTCGTCGCACATCGTGCGGCGTTTCGGCATCGAGGGCTTGCAGCCGGGACACCTCACCGTTCGTCTACGCGGTTCCGCCGGACAGTCCCTGGGAGCTTTCGCCGTGCAGGGGCTCAAGCTCGAGGTATTCGGGGACGCCAACGATTATGTCGGCAAGGGATTGTCCGGCGGCGACATCGTGGTCCGCCCAACGATGTCCAGTCCTCTCGTTTCGAACGAGAACGTCATTGTCGGGAACGTCGTTCTATATGGCGCGACCGGAGGAACGTTGTTCGTTGCGGGCCAGGCCGGCGACCGGTTCGCGGTCCGCAATTCCGGAGCCGTCGCGGTGGTCGAGGGTTGCGGGGACAATGGCTGCGAGTACATGACCGGAGGCATCGCCGCGATATTGGGACGGGTCGGCGACAATTTCGCCGCCGGCATGACCGGCGGCCTCGCCTTCGTCTACGATCCCGAGGAGCTCTTGCCCGACCGCATCAATACCGATGGCGTTGTCTATCGGAAACTGGAATCGGCGCATTGGGAAAACCACTGTCGGGACCTGATCGAGCGACACGCTCAAGCGACCCAATCGGCGTTCGCCCGCAAACTGGTGGCGGAGTGGGAGGCCGAGGTCGGCCACATCTGGCAGGTCTGTCCGATCGAGATGATGAATCGGCTGGAGCATCCATTGAGCGATCTGGCCGCCGTCGCGACGGCATGACGGGGAGCCGTTTTCTTTCGGCTTGCAGGCTGTCATTGACGCGACATGCGTAGGCTTTTTCACATCTGGCTCTCGCCGTTCTGCCGCAAGGTCCGCTTGGTGCTGGAGGAGAAGTCCCTCGACTACGAGATGGTCGTCGAGCCGGTCTGGGAACGGCGCGAGGAGTTTCTGCGACTCAACCCTGCGGGGCTGGTCCCCGTCTTCGTGGATACCGATGGCGCGGTGATTTCCGAAAGCGACGCGATCTGCGAATACCTCGAGGAAACGTGTCCCCATCCGCCGTTGATTGCGGGAACGCCAAGCGAGAGATCCGAGGTCCGCCGCTTGGTGCGATGGTTCGATCTCAAGTTTCACGGCGAGGTCACTCGCCATCTGCTGAATGAAAAAGTGATGAAACGATTCATGGGCATGGGCGAACCCGATTCCGGCCCCGTGCGGGCCGCCTACCGCAACATCTCACACCATCTGGACTACATCGCCTACCTGATCGATCGGCGCCGCTGGCTCGCCGGGGACGACTTGAGCCTCGCCGATCTCGCTGCCGCTGCCCACTTGTCCTGTGTCGATTACCTCGGAGACGTGCATTGGGAAGACCATGCAAAGGCCAAGGATTGGTATGCGCGCGTCAAATCCAGGCCGTCTTTCCGGCGCCTGCTGGCGGATCACATCCCGGGATTGTCGCCCCCGGAGCATTACGGCAATCTGGATTTCTAGCCCGCATCTCTCCTACTGTGGGGCGCATCGGGATTCCGCGCGTGAGACAATTCTTCCTGCTTATCCGCAAAACTCATCCAGAGACGGAGGCGCCGCAGGGTCCGTTCGCGCTCCCCCTGATGCGATCCCCACCCCGGCCCTCCCCCTGCAAGGGAGGGGGAGAAGAGGGGACGGAGGAACCATTTGCGCTCCTCCCCCTGACAGGAGGGAGGCCGGGAGGGGGATGGACCGTGAGCAACCGGATAGATGGGTAACGGTATTCCGGTTCCGCGCCGCTTCCGTGCAGCCCGGCCGGGGACGCCAGGAAAATCCGCCGCTCCAATGGCGGACTCTCATGGATAGGCAGGTAATTCTTTGTGAGAAGAGGGTTATCTGACGGCAGAGGGGTGTCCTGGTTCAGACGCGCGTGAGACACGGCCCATCGGGCCAGTCGGCATCCGGTCCCGCCATGGCCGGAAGCCTGCTTACGGTCATGGCCGCCCTCGGAGCCGTTGGGAGCGGCGGGCCACCCGAACGGCGGAGGAGCCGCGAAGCAGCTTGACGCGCCGCTCCCGGCGGCCTACGCGGCGTCTCACATGTATTGAACCTGGACAGTCGTCGCCTGTGGGAGAACATGGACATGGTCGAGCGCGCACCGGTCTCGATAGCCGCGGAAGTTCGCGCGCGTGCGCTCGAGGAGGGGTTCGATACCGTCGGAATCGCGACCCCCGACGGCATCGGCGACGCGGGGGCTCGGCTGCGGGATTTCATCGATCGGGGCTGGCACGGAGACATGGCCTGGCTGGCCGCCAGCGCCGAACGACGCGCGCATCCCCGATCGCTGTGGCCCGAGGTCAGGTCGATCGTCGTGGTGAGTGTGAACTACCGCCTTCCCGGAGACCCTCTGGCGTTGCTGAGCCGGCCCGACGTCGGGTCCGTCTCGATCTACGCCCGAGGGCGCGACTACCACGATGTCGTCAAATCCAGACTCAAGCGTCTCGGGCGATGGATGTCCGAACGGTATGCGGCGGAGGCGAGGGTCTTCGTCGATACCGCGCCGGTTCTGGAGAAGCCGTTGGCCGCGGCGGCCGGCATCGGCTGGCAAGGCAAGCATACGAATCTGGTCTCCCGGGCGCTGGGATCCTGGTCTTTCCTGGGAGAGATCTTCTCGACGCTGGACCTCGCGCCGGATCGCGCGGAGACCGATCACTGTGGTTCCTGTCGACGCTGCCTGGACATATGCCCGACAGCGGCCTTCCCGGCGCCCTACCGGCTCGATGCCCGACGCTGCATCTCCTATCTGACCATCGAGCACAAGGGCCCGATTCCGGCGCGATTCCGGAAAGCCATCGGCAATCGCATATACGGATGCGATGACTGCCTTGCCATCTGCCCCTGGAACAAGTTCGCGCGCGTATCCAGGGAAGCGGCGTTTCTACCGCGCGCCGAGTTGACCGCCCCGCGACTTGCGGAGTTGGCGCGCCTGGACGACGCCCGGTTTCGACGCATGTTCTCGCGTTCTCCGATCAAGCGCACGGGGCGCGACCGGTTCGTCCGTAACGTCCTGATCGCGCTGGGCAACAGCGGGAGCGAACAAGCCGTTCCCGACGTCGAGGCCCGCCTCCTCGACTCCTCGTCCCTGGTGCGCGCCGCCGCCGTCTGGGCATTCCGGGAACTCGCCGACGAAGAGAGATTCGGCGCGAAACGCCGCGAGCTGCGCCCGGCGGAACGCGATCCCGAAGTGCTGTCGGAATGGGATGGAACGGTCCGGTAAGGAGCCGGAAGAAGGTCGCGCCTCACCGGCCATCAAGGGCGTCGATCATCGCTTTCGCAGAAACCGCCTCGGAACTTCCCGGCGCCGCTTCGACCACACGCCGCCAATCGGCGCGAGCGCCTTCGCTGTCGTTCAAAAGGCGTCTGAGCGAACCGCGTTCGAGCAAGGCGGGGAGATGGTCGGCATCCAGCGAGATCGCGCGCTCGGCATCGGCGAGCGCTCCGTCGACGTCGCCCAGTTTTCGGCGGACACGGGCGCGAAAGGCGTGGGCGTCGGCGCTTTCCGGGTCGAACCTCACCGCCGCGTCGAGATCGCGCGCGGCCGAACGAAAGTCCCGGAGATCGATGGCTGCGAGAGATCTGTCGACGAAGTATTCCGCGGTTCCCGGCATGAACTCCAGCGCCTTGGTGAAAACGCGTTTGGCGCGCGCGGGATCGCCCGCGAGCATCCAGCCGTGTCCCGCCTGAGCCAGGACTTCGGCGATCCTGGCCGGTTCGTTGAAGTCGTCGGAGTCCCGCATCTTGCGGGCCACGGTTTCGAGCCTCTCGGCGCCGTACTTGCGTTGCCCCATGCGGACGAGCGCGAGACCGGCGCAATGCGCGGCCGGAATGCCGCCGCCCATGAATCGCCAGAGCGCCGCCGCGTCGAACGCGCCGCGCGGGTCGACTTCGATTTTCGCGATGCATCCCGCGTAGCGTTCGCGATCGGCCGCAGCCTCCGTCGGGACACCGATGGATGCCGCCACGAAGACGCAAGCGGCTCTGATCACGATGGCCCGGGTGAGCCATCGACGCCATATGCGCATCCGGGTGTCCGCGATTGGCATGGCCGCAAGAGTCGGGTAGATCGAAAGTGGGCGCAAGTCTCGGTTCCGAAAGATGGACGTCGTCCCATGACAAACGACAGGGCCATGTTCTGCTTCGGCCTCGGCTATACCGCCCGGGCGCTGGCCGTGTCGCTCCGGCCCGAGGGCTGGGCGGTCACCGGGACTTCGAGAAGCGACGGGTCCCGCCGCGCCGGACCCGAGTCCGAGAGAATCGGAACGCACGTCTTCCACCGGAACCATCCTCTGTCTCGGCCGGCAGAGGTATTGGCGGGCGTTACGCACATGCTCGTCTCC
Source organism: Alphaproteobacteria bacterium (assembly GCA_965242505.1). Lineage (GTDB taxonomy): Bacteria > Pseudomonadota > Alphaproteobacteria > UBA2966 > UBA2966 > UBA2966. The sequence continues at coordinate 3,183,974 of OZ251449.1, read as the reverse complement.
ATACCTCCGGACCCGGAAGGTGACCCTGTCCTCGATCGTCATGCTGGCGACGTCGGTTCGATCCGGTCCCTGTCGTGGGTCGGATACCTTTCCACCGTCGGGGTTTACGGCGACCGTCGCGGCGGCTGGGTCGACGAGACGTCGGAGTGTCGCCCCACGACCGAACGAAGCGTCCGTCGCGCAGCGGCCGAACAGGCCTGGCTGGGCCTGGGCCGGCGCGAGAACGTTCCGGTGCACGTCTTCCGCCTGGCTGGCATCTACGGACCCCGGCGCAACCCGCTCGAAGCGGCCCGGCGGGGAACCGCGAGGCGGTTCTTCAAGCCCGGCCAGGTTTTCTCGCGCATCCACGTCTCGGATGTCGTTCGGGTTCTGCGCGCGTCGATGGCGCGCCCCGACCCGGGCGCCATCTACAACGTCTGCGACGACGAGCCGGCGCCGCCCCAGGACGTCGTCGCCTTCGCGTGCGGTCTCGTGGGGCGCGAGGTCCCGCCCCTGGCGCCGTTCGACGAGGCGGAACTCACCGAATCGGGGCGATCCTTCTATGCGGAGTGCCGGAGGGTCCGGAACGACCGCATCAAGAACGATCTCGGCGTGACGCTGCGATATCCGGACTATCGCGCCGGCCTGTCCGAGCTCGCGAGGGGCTGATCCTCTTGCGCTGTGGCCGCCAGTCCGTCGACGGTTCGGAGAAGCCGGGCGATGTCGTCGGGTTCGGACAACCGGTGATCGCCGCTCTTCACGAACGTGGCTTCCACGTCGGCCCCTTCGTAGGCCTCGATGAGCTTCAGCGCGTGACGCCACGGGACGTCGGGATCGTCCATGCCCTGAAGGACCCGTAGGGGACAGGTCAGTTTCACCGTTTGTCGGAGAAGCAGGTGGTTTCGGCCTTCCTCGATCAGGCGGAGCGTGATGGCGAGAGGTTCGTCGCCGTATTCCGAGGGTCGCATGTAGACGCCATCGTGTCGGAGTATCCCCCGCATGTCGTCGTCGAACCGCTCCCATATCAGTTCCTCGGTGAAGTCCGGGGCTGGCGCGATGCCCAGAAGCCCCATCACGCGGGTCGGCCGCGCCAGGGCCGAGAGCAACATGATCCATCCGCCCATGCTCGACCCGACGATGATCTGGGGACCTTCGGTGAGGTCGTCGATGACCGCGATGGCGTCGTCCTTCCAGCGGCCGATCGTTCCGTCCCGGAATCTCCCCGAGGACGCGCCGTGTCCGAAATAGTCGAAACGGACGAAGGCGCGACCGGTTTTCCGACAGTGGGTATCGAGCGCCATGGCCTTGGCGCCGGTCATGTCCGAATTGAGGCCGCCACAGAAGACGACGCCCGGCGACTTGCCGGTATGCGCGTGATAGGCGATCGTGGCCCCGTCCGCCCGGGTCAGGATGCGCGGCTCGACCATGTTCGACAAAACGGGATTGAAGGTGGAATCGGGAGTTTCGGCGCCCCGATGACGGGAGCGGCGACCGACCCTATCACACGAGCGGGGACCGCGGAAACAGGGTCCCGGCGCGGCGCCGGAGGCGCGCTCCGGGTGCTCCAGGTCCTGCCGGCGCTGGAGCCGGGCGGCGTGGCGCGCGGCGCCATCGACGTCGCGACGGCGCTGGCGAAGGCGGGCAACGCATCCATCATCGCCTCGGCGGGAGGTCCGTTCGTCCACGATCTGGAGAAGACGGACGTTCGCCACGTCACTCTGCCTCTCGAGTCGAAGAACCCGCTGGTCATGCGCCGCAACGTCGGGGCGTTGATGGCGGCCGTCCGCGACAACGATATCGACATCGTGCACGCCCGTTCGCGGGCCCCGGCATGGAGCGCGGTTTTCGCGGCGCGACGAACCGGCGCCCACTTCGTGACGACGTTCCACGGCGCCTACAGCGGCGGCGCCAGACCGAAACGGCTGTACAACTCCGTCATGGCGCGGGGCCGCCGCGTGATCGCCATCTCCGACTTCATCGCCCGCCACGTCAGAGACGTCTACCGCGTCGAGCCCGAACGCCTGGTGACCGTCCCTCGGGGCATCGATACGCAAGCCTTCGCTCCCGCGAACGTCGACGCGGAGCGGGTCGTTCGGCTGGCCGACGCCTGGCGTCTGCCCGACGGCGTTCCCGTCGTGATGCTGCCCGGCAGGTTGACCCGATGGAAGGGCCACACCGTGCTGATCGCCGCGCTCGCCCAACTGGGACGCCGCGACCTGTGCTGCCTGTTCGTCGGCTCCGATCAGGGCCGCGCGCGTTACCGCAGCGAGCTGGCGGAGATGGCGAATTCCCTCGGGCTGGGAGACATGGTTCGGATCGTCGATCACTGTCGCGACATGCCGGCCGCTTACATGCTGGCCGACGTGGTGGTTTCCGCGTCGACCAGCCCGGAGGGGTTCGGCCGGATTACGGCGGAAGCGCAGGCCATGGGCCGGCCGGTGATCGCGACCGAGCACGGCGGATCCCGGGAGACCATCATTCCGGATGAGACGGGATGGCTGGCGCCGCCGGGCGATCCGGGGGCGTTGGCTCGGGCCCTCGATCGGGCCCTCGACATCGACGGGGACGCGCGACGCGTCCTCGCGGCGCGCGCGCGGCGACACGTGACGGAGAACCTGACCGTCGAGCTCATGTGCGAGCGGACCCTGGCCGTATACGAGTCGCTCATGGACGAGGCTTCGGTCCCGTCATGAACGGCGGATACGCAGACGTCCGACGCATCCTCGTCATCAAGCATGGCGCGCTGGGGGACTTCATCCTCGCGACCGGTTCTTTCAGGGCGATTCGCGCCCATCATCCCAAGGCGCGCCTCACGTTGTTGACGACCTCGCCCTTCGAGCGTCTTGGCTCGGACTTCGGGTGCTTCGACGACGTCTGGATCGACGACCGGCCCCGGCCTCATCGGGTGGGAGCCCTGTTCCGGCTGCGAAAGCGCTTGATCTCAGGCCGGTTCGACCGCGTTTACGATTTGCAGACGTCCGGTCGCACGGGCTGGTACTACCGGCTCTTCCCGCCGCCGAGGCCGGAATGGTGCGGGGTCGCGGCCGGTTGCTCGCACCATCACGACAACCCCGACCGGAACCGCATGCACGTCATCGACGTACGGGCGGAGCAGCTTCGCCTCGTCGGCATCGACTTCGTTCCGCGCCCCGAGGTCGACTGGCTGGAGGCGCCCGTCTCCGATCTCGGGTTGCCGGAGGAATTCGCGCTGCTGGTTCCTGGCGGGTCTCCCCGGCGGCCCGAAAAACGCTGGCCGGCGGCGCGTTACGCGGCCCTCGCGCAACGGCTGTCGGAACGGGGACTCGCGCCGGCGCTGATCGGGGCCGATGCGGAACGGGACGTGATCGCGGAGATCGCCCACCGCTGCAAGGACGCGATGGATCTCTGCGGACGCACATCGTTGGCGCAGCTCGCATCGCTGTGTCGGCGCGCCCGTGTCGCGGTCGGAAACGATACGGGGCCGATGCACGTCGCGGCGCTGGCCGGCCGCAGGACGGTCGTGTTGTTCTCCCGTGATTCGGATCCCGCGCTGTGCGCTCCACGAGGAGACGGGGTCGTCGTGATCCGCCGTGAACGGCTGGAAGACCTGTCCGTCGACGAGGTATGGCGCGACGGCGGGCTCGACGCCCGATGATCGAGGCGTCCTTGACAGTGAATCCGCCGCGCATATGTTTCGCCTGCCGGCGCCGGGGCGCCGGTCGACGCGAGGAGTTGGGATGGTTGCGCTGACGCTGCCGGACGGACGGGTTCGGCGATACGAGCGCGCGCCAAGCGGTGCCGGCGTGGCGTCGGATATCGGATCCGGCCTCGCCGAGGCGGCCCTGGCGATCCGGGTGAACGGCGACCTGCGGGACCTGTCCCGCGCGCTGGAAGAGGACGCGGAGGTCTCGATCGTCACCCGGAAGGACGATGACGAGCTGGTGCTGGGCCTGCTGCGCCACGATGCGGCGCACGTTCTGGCCGAGGCGGCGAAGGAGCTGTATCCCGGCATTCAGGTCACGATCGGGCCGGCGATCGCGGACGGGTTCTACTACGACTTTTCCCGCGAGGAGCCCTTCACGCCGGAAGACCTCGAGGCCATGGAAGCCCGTATGCACGAGATCGTCGACCGGGACGAGGAGGTGGCGCGCGAGGTGTGGGAACGCGGCGCAGCCGTCGATCTGTTCAGGTCGATGGGCGAGCATTACAAGGCCGAGATCGTCTCCGACATCCCGGACGGCGAGCCCGTCACGTTGTACCGGCAGGGCGGCTTCGTCGACCTTTGCCGCGGCCCGCACTTGCCGTCCACCGGAAAGCTGGGCCACGCCTTCAAGCTGACGAAGCTCGCGGGCGCCTACTGGCGGGGCGATTCGCGCCGGGAAATGCTGCAACGCGTCTACGGGACCGCCTGGCGCAGCGACAAGGAACTGAAGGCCTATCTGAGCCGCCTCGAGGAAGCGGAACGCCGGGACCACCGGCGATTGGGACGCGAACTGGACCTGTTCCATTTTCAGGAAGAGGCGGCGGGCATGGCGTTCTGGCATCCCAAGGGGTGGACGCTGTATCGCGTCGTGGAAGCCTATATGCGTCGACGGCTCGAAGCCGCAGGATACGTCGAGGTCAGGACGCCTCAACTCGTCGACCGTATGCTGTGGGAGGCGTCCGGTCACTGGGAGAAGTTCCGGGAGAACATGTACACCTCGGAGTCCGAGGAGCGGGTTTTCGCTCTCAAGCCGATGAACTGCCCTTGCCACGTTCAGATCTTCAACCAGCGGGTCAGGAGCTATCGGGAGCTTCCTCTGCGGATGGCGGAGTTCGGGTCGTGCCATCGGTACGAACCCTCCGGTTCGCTACACGGACTGATGCGGGTGCGTGGTTTCGTCCAGGACGATGCTCATATCTTTTGCGCCGAGGATCAGATCGGCTCGGAAACCCGCCGTTTCTGCGACCTGCTGACGGGAATTTACCGGGACTTCGGCTTTGAGGAGGTGCAAGCGCGATTTTCCGACCGGCCGGATGTCCGCGCGGGATCCGACGAGACCTGGGACAAGGCGGAGAGAGCGCTCCGGGACGCGGTGGAAGAGGCCGGGATCCAGTACACGCTGAATCCGGGCGACGGCGCGTTCTACGGGCCGAAGCTCGACTTCGAGCTCACCGACGCCATCGGCCGGCAATGGCAGTGCGGCACACTGCAGGTCGATTTCGTGCTGCCCGAGAGGCTGAACGCCGAATACGTGGGCGAAGACGGCGGCCGCTATCGACCGGTCATGCTGCACCGCGCCATACTCGGGTCCTTCGAGCGTTTCATCGGCATCCTCGTCGAGCATTACGCGGGAGGGTTTCCCTTGTGGCTGGCCCCCGTTCAGGCGGTCGTGACGACGATCGTCCGGGACGGCGACGAATTCGCCGGCAAGGTGGCGAAGAAGCTGAAGTCGGCGGGGTTGCGCGTCTTGCTCGACACCTCGGCGGAAAAAATCAACTATAAGGTGCGCCGACACAGTCATGCCAAGGTTCCGGCGATCGTCGTGATCGGCAAACGGGAAGCCGAGGACGGCAGCGTGTCCGTCCGGCGCCTCGGATCGCGGGAGCAACAAAATCTTGCGCTGGACGAGGCCGTCGTTAGACTTGGCGAGGAAGCATGCGCTCCCGGAGCCTGAATCGGCGCCGGGGCGCCGGTCGCGTGTGACCGCGTACATGGAATTGCCGCTGTCGGCCGCCGGGATGGGGAGAGGAAACGACCGAACCGGCGGCGCGGCGGGGAATGTTGGAGGCCTCTAGATCGTAAGAAGACCCATAATGGCGCCGCCGACCCGTCAAGGGCCGCGCGTCAACGACATGATCGATGTCGCCGAGGTGCGGCTCATCGGTCAGAACGGCGAGAATCTTGGAGTGCTGAACGTCGAGAAGGCGCTCGAGCTGGCGGAACAGGCGGAGCTCGACCTCGTCGAGCTCTCTCCGAACGTCGAGCCGCCCGTCTGCAAGATCCTTGATTACGGCAAATACAAATACGAGGCGCAGAAGAAGGCGAACGTCGCCCGCAAGAAGCAGAAGACCATCGAGGTCAAGGAGATAAAGATGCGGCCGGGGATCGATCCCCATGACTACGACGTCAAGATGCGATCGGTCCAGCGCTTCATCAACGAAGGCGACAAGGTCAAGGTCACTCTGCGCTTTCGTGGCCGCGAAATGGTCCACCAGGACCGCGGACTGAAGATGCTGGAACGTGTCCGCGAGGATCTGGACGAGATCGCGAAAGTGGAGCAGTTCCCGAAGATGGAGGGACGGCTCCTGACGATGGTCGTGGCGCCGAAATAGACTTCCGTCGGGTATCGACGGCGTCGGTCGCAGCCGCCGAGGTGGTCGCGTCCGGCGTTCCTCTTCCGAGCCTACGTCTCGATCACCTGGATGCCGTACTCCTCGGCGGCGTCTTCGAGCCAGGCCCAGAGATAGGCGGCGAAGCTTCGCGCGACGTGGATTTCGAAGGACGCGCCGCCGGCCTCGTCCTTTCGCCGGCGCAGGATCACGTCCGCCCGGGCCAGCAGGCTCTGCGCGCAGTCTCCTGGCCGGAACGCGTCCGGGTGCAGATCCAGCGGACACCCCTTCATCAGAACGTCGCGGGCGTTCGAGCCTTGCAGGACGAGGACCGTGCGCGCGTCGCCGACGTCGACGACCGATCCGCCGTGGTCCGCGGCCGCCGCGGTCAGTTTCCCGGCGAGCGCGTCGTCGGCGTCGGTCGCGGCTACGATCAGCCATTCGGCGGGCGCCAGCCAGAGCGCCCGCAGGGCTTCGTCCGAATCGTCCTCTCCGGTCCATGTGTTGGGAACGGTCGGCGGCGCGCAGCCGATGACGTCCGAGACGGCGTCCATGAACGCCTTGTTTCCGGGGTCGCCGCGCAGGTCGAGCTGGCTTGGGAACGCGCGCTCGCCGAGCCGCACGCCGGCACCGGATTTTTCCCTGTCCGCCGCCGCCCGCGCGGTGAGACCGAGATGCGCCAGCGCGCTCTGCCGTTGATAGGGCTCAGCCATGCAGTCGCCCTCCCTCGGGGTCGAAGAACACGGGTTCGACGATCCGGGCCATTACGCGCTTCCCGGGGAGCGGCGCGAACACCGACTCGCCGATGCGCGACCGACCGGAACGGATCAGCGCGAGCGCGATCGATCGCTTCACGTTGGCGCTGTAGTAGCTGGACGTCACGTGGCCGATCATCTCCATGGGCGGCATGGGGCGGGGATCCGCCACGATCTGCGCCCCTTCGGGGAGCACTTCCGATTCGTCCTCCGTCAGCAGGCCGACGAGCTGCTTGCGATCCTCGCGCGCGGTGTCGGAGCGAGACAGGCTGCGCTTGCCGATGAAATCCTTCGTCTTCGACACCATACGCTCGAGGCCGAGATCGACAGGCGTTACCGTGCCGTCCGTTTCCTGCCCTGCGATGATGTAGCCCTTTTCCGCGCGCAGCACGTGCATGGCCTCGGTGCCGTAGGGGGTGATCCCGTACTTTTCGCCGGCCGTCATCAGCGCGTTCCACAACGCCATGCCGTAGCGCGCCGCGACGTTGACCTCGAAACTGACCTCGCCCGAGAAACTGATGCGAAAGACCCGCGCGGGGATGCCGGCCACGCGCCCCTCGGCCATGGCCATGAACGGCAGCGCAACGGCATCGAGAGGCAGATCCTCGGACAGCTCTTCCAGCAGCCGTCGGGCGCCGGGACCGCAGATCGCGGCGCTGGCCCACTGTTCCGTCACCGAGGTGAGCCGGACGTCGAGCTCGGGCCACTCGGTCTGAAGCCATTCCTCGAGCCAGGCCATGACGCGCGCCGCCCCGCCCGAGGTGGTCGTCATCAGGTAGTGATGCTCGTCGAGACGGGTGGTCACGCCGTCGTCGAAAACCATGCCGTCCTCGCCGCACATCAGTCCGTAGCGCGAACGCCCGATGGCGAGCGAACCCCATGCGTTCGTGTAGACGCGGTCGAGGAACGTCACCGCGTCGCGGCCCTGGACGTCGATCTTTCCGAGCGTGCTGGCGTCGAGCGCGCCGACGGCGTTGCGGGCGGCCAGACATTCGCGGTTCACGGCCTCTCGCTTTCCCTCGCCGGAGCGGGGGTAGTACCAGGGCCGCTTCCACTGGCCTACGTCCTCGAATTCCGCTCCCGCCGCCTCGTGCCAGTGGTGCATCGGGGTCCGGCGCGCGGGATCGGCGAAATCGCCGACGTCGCGCCCCGCGAGCGCGCCGTAGGTAACCGCCGTGTAGGGTGGGCGGAAGGTGGTGGCGCCGACTTCCGGGATGGACCGTCCCAGCAGTTCGCCGAGTATCGCGAGGCCCGCCACGTTCGAGGTCTTGCCCTGATCCGTGGCCATGCCGAGCGTCGTATACCGCTTGAGGTGCTCCGCCGACTCGTATCCCTCGCGGGCGGCCAGCGCGATGTCCGCGGCCGTCACGTCGTATTGCAGGTCAACGAAGGCCTTGGCGTCCCCGCCTCGCCTGAGCGACGGCACATGGAACAGCGTCTGGGCGGGAGCCGCCGCGGTCCGATCCGCCGCGGGCGCCTTGCGGGCGCGTTCTCGCCGTTCGATTCCGGCGTCCCGGGCCGCCGCCGCGCCGGCTTCGAACCCGTTCTCCAGGCACGCGGCGAGCTCGAACGCGCCCGCGGCGGCGCCCGCGGCTCGCGAGCCGAGCAGCGTCCTTCCCGGCACGAAGCAGGCTCGGTCCGCCTCGAAATCCAGCCTGCCGCCCGAATGGCAATGCAGGTGAACGCAGGGGTTCCAGCCGCCCGAAACGGCCAGCAGGTCGCAGTCGATCATGCGCGCGGAACCGCCCGTGGCCGCGCCTTCGCCGCTGAGGGCCGAGACGCAGGCTCCCACTATCCGCCGCCGGCCTTTCACGTCGACGACGGCGAATCCGTTCAGGGTTTCGATGTCGCGCATCGCAGCCAGAGCCGCGGCTTCCTCTCCCGCGTCGGGCCGGGTATCGACGATCGTCGCGACCGATACGCCGCCGTCGACGAGATCCGCCGCCGCGGCGTAACCGCTGTCGTTGTTGGTGAACACGACCGCGCATCGGCCCGGCCTGACCGCGTAACGGTTGACGTAGGCCGCGGCCGCCGAGGCCAGCATCACGCCGGGCCTGTCGTTGTTGCGGAATACGATGGGACGCTCGTGCGCGCCGGCGGCGAGCACGACCTGCCTGGCCCGCGCCTTCCAGAGGCGCTGGCGCGTCCCGTCCGCGCCCGGCCCCAGATGATCGGTGCGCCGTTCCAGCAGGGCGATATGGTTGTGCTCGTAATGTCCGAAGACCGTCGTGCGCGTGAGCACGCGGACGTCCGCCATGCCCGCGAGTTCCTCCGCGGCCGCCGCGACCCAGTCGACTCCCGGAGCGCCGTCGATCCGCTGACGGTTGTCGAGCAACCGGCCGCCGAGCTCGTTCTGCTCGTCCGCGACGATCACCCGCGCGCCGGTTCGTCCGGCCTCCAGCGCGGCAGCGAGACCCGCCGGGCCGCCTCCCACCACCAGTACGTCGCAGTGGACGTGCATCCGGTCGTAGGTGTCCGGGTCCGGTTCCTTCGGCGCCCGTCCGAGGCCGGCGGCGCGGCGGATCGCTCCTTCGTAGGCGCGCCACAGCGGCTTCGGCCACATGAACGTCTTGTAGTAGAAGCCCGCCGGCAGCAACGGCGCGAACAGGCCGTTGACCGACTGGAGATCGATGGCGAGGGACGGCCAGGCGTTGACGCTGGTCGCGTTCAGGCCGTCGTAGAGCTCGATCTGCGTCGCCCGCAGGTTCGGCGTGGTCCGGGCGCCGCTCTCGAGCTGGACGATGGCGTTCGGCTCCTCGGCGCCGGCGCTGAAAACGCCCCGAGGACGGTGGAACTTGAAGCTCCGCCCCACGCGCCGCACGCCGTTCGCCATCAGCGCCGAGGCCAGGGTATCGCCCGCGAATCCCTGGTGGCGCATCCCGTCGAACGAGAAGGACAGCGGCCGGGCGCGGTCGATCCGGCCGCCGCTGGCCAGGCGCATGCGCTGCGGCCTCATGCCCCTTGTCCGTCCGGGCGGGGCTTGCCCATCTCGTACACCGCGAGGATCTCGTTGGTCGCGGTGTCGCGAAGCACGTTGAACCAGCGTCGGCAGCCGTGCGTGTGCGCCCAGCGCTCGACATGCGGGCCCTTCGGATTGGTGCGGTTGAAGAGGTAATCCGCCCAGGCTTCGTCATCGAGCGCCGCGGGTTCCGGAGGCCGTGCGATATGCGCTTCGCCGCCGCAAGTGAACTCGATCTCGTCTCGCGGGCCGCACCAGGGACAGTCGATCGACAGCATGGCCGCGCGCTCTAGTGGGCGACGCCCGCCGCGCCGTGCTCGTCGATGAGCTTGCCGGCCACGAAGCGGTCGAGCGAGAACGGGGCGTTCAACGGATGCGGTTCGCCGCGGGCGATGGTGTGGGCGAATACCCAGCCCGAACCCGGCGTGGCCTTGAACCCGCCCGTGCCCCAACCGCAGTTGATGAACAGGTTGTCGACGGGGGTCTTGCCGATGATCGGGCTCGCGTCGGGGCAGACGTCGACGATCCCGCCCCACTGGCGCATCATGCGAAGCCGGCTGAAGATCGGGAACAGTTCCATCGCCGCCGCGATCATGCGTTCGATGACGGGAAGGCTGCCCCGTTGGGTGTAGCCGTTGTGTCCGTCGATCCCCGCGCCCATCACGAGCTCTCCGCGATCGGACTGGCTGACGTAGACGTGCACCGCGCCGGACATGACCACCGTGTCGAGGACCGGCTTGATCGGCTCCGAGACCAGAGCCTGGAGCGGGTGGCTCTCGACGGGGATGCGGAATCCCGCCATCGCGGCCAGCACGCTGGAGTGGCCGGCCGCCACGATACCGACCCTGTCGGCCATCATGGTCCCGCGCGTCGTCTCGATCCCGGTCACGCGACCGCCCTCGCGCAGGATGCCCGTGACCTCGCAGTTCTGGATGATGTCCACGCCCCGGGCGTCGGCCGCCCGCGCGAGGCCCCAGGCGACGGCATCGTGCCGGGCGACGCCCCCGCGCCGTTGAAGCGATCCTCCCAGCACCGGGTAGCGCGCGTCGGGGGAGGTGTTGAGGATCGGCGCCATCGCCTTGATCTCCTCGGGCGACAGTATTTCGGAGTCGATGCCGTTGAGGCGGATGGCGTTGACGCGCCGCGATATCTCGCGCAGGTCATGGAGGTTGTGGGCCAGGTTCAGAACCCCGCGCTGGCTCAGCATGATGTTGAAATTGATGTCCCGACTCAGACCCTCGTAGAGCTGGAGCGCCTTCTCGTAGATGCCGGCGCTTTCGTCCCACAGGTAGTTGGAACGGATGATCGTGGTGTTGCGGCCCGTGTTGCCGCCCCCGAGCCACCCCTTCTCGACCACGGCGATGTCCGTGACGCCGTGCTCCTTGGCGAGGTAGTAGGCCGTCGCCAGACCATGCCCGCCGCCGCCGACAATGACGACCTCGTAGCGCTCCTTCGGATCGGGGCTGCGCCACGCGCGCGGCCAGTCTTCGTGGCGGCTGAAGGCGTTGCGCGCCAGGCTGGCGATGGAATATCGGGTCGCCATCGCGTCGAGTCTCCCGCTCACCGCGTCGCCGATCGAGGTCGCCGGTCGAACCGAACCGAGTGTAGACATCTCGTTCGGGCCGTGGAAGCCGAGCTCGCGACCGGCATCGGATCAACGGGCGCCGGGCCGCGCCAGTCCGCCATCGTCGGCGCCGACGACCTCGATCTTCGCGCTTTCGCGCAATCCTCCGAGGACTTCGGCGAGGACCTCCCGCGTGATCGTCTGCTGGATGCCGGGCAGCGCCTCCCGCATGGTCGGCGCCTCGGCGCGGCGGCGTTTCTCGACGAGGATCACGTGCCAGCCGAACCGGGTCTTGACCGGAGCCTTCGAGAACTCGCCCGGCGCCATGGCGAAGGCCGCCTCGGAGAATTCGGCGACCATCTGGGACCGCCTGAAGTAACCGAGGTCGCCGCCGGACTCTCGCGACGGTCCGACCGACTTGTCGCGCGCCTGCTTCTGGAAGTCCGCTCCGCCCTCGAGCTCCCGGATGACCGCCCGGGCGTCCCGCTCGCTCGACAGCAGGATGTGACGCGCCTTGATCTCGTCCTCCGTCGCCGCCGACGCGATTTCGTCGTAGGCTCCGCGAATCCGGGCCTCCGACAACGCCTGACGGATCCTGCTCTGGAGGTAGGCTTCCCAGAGCACGTCGGCCTCGGCGGCCTGGAGGAGGCGGCGCACTTCGGGATCGTCTCCAAGACCTTCGTTGCGGGCCGCTTCGGCGACGAGGAGGCGGTCGATGGCGCGTTCGACGCCGAGCGCGAAGAGTTGTTCCGGGGGCATGCTCCGCGCTTCGGCGGGGAGTTGCGAGAGCAGGCGCATGACGTCGGACCGGCGGATCTCCCTGCCGTTCGCCCGGGCGATCACCGGATCCTCCGCCGACGCGGGCCGAAGAGGCGACTGCGCGCCGGGCGGGGTCTGGGCCCGGACTTCGGCCTGGCCTCCCGGGAGAGTCGCCAGCGCGCCCGCGCCGATCAGAGCCGCGGCCGCCAGTCGGCGCGCGAGGATGCGGCGCGGCTCGCGCGTTCGGGATAGCGGAGTCATGACGGTTCCTTTCCCGCGGGCCACCCCGTCGCGCTTCCGCTTCCGCGTGGATCCCGTGCTGTCTGGTTGGCGGGCCGGCCCCCGCGGCGGCGGGGGGCCGGCCTTTCTCCGGTTCGACTGGACGGCCGCTCAGATTCCCGGCCGGCCGCGCGTCTCGAACACCGTGCCGTCGCCGTAGAAGTGCCACGGCTTCGCCGCGATGGCCTCGATCTCGATCAGCCAATCCTCGGACGCGAGACCCGCCACGAGGACGAGGGTCGAGGCCGGTCGCGCGTCGCCCAACACGCTCTCGCGCACGCCGCGGACCTTGGCGATGTCCTCCCGGTTCACGACGTAGGTGTTGAGCCGCGTGATGTCCTCGAAGTCCATGTTCGCGGACCGGAGCGTCTCGCGGATGTTGTTGAGCGCCGTTTCCGTCTGCGCCTCGATCCCCTCCGCCAGCGATCCGTCCGGATTGACCCCGACCTGTCCCGATATGAACAGGACGTGGCAGTTCTGCATCGACTCGACCGCGTGGCTGTAGCTGCTGAAGGGCGGCGCCACGGTTTCTGGGTTGTGAAGCTTGTTCATCGGCTTGTCCTCCGGCGATTCGTGGTGCGGCAAACGTTCGCCGATCATATAGGAACCGCCTTCAGGGGGAAGCCGACAGGGACGCGCAGGCGGCGAGGGTCCGCTCGGCGTCCGCCGCGATCCGGGCGACCAGCTCGCCCGCCGGCTCGACCGCGCGCACGAGGTCGAGCCCCTGGCCGCCCGCGACCAGGCCCTCTTCCGTATCGCCGAACCGCTGCGCCGCCTGGAAGGCGTCGGCGGGAGAGGCCGTCGCGTCCGCGATCTCCTTGCGCAGCGCGTCCTCGGCGCCGTTCCAGCGGTCGAAGAACCTGTTGCGCACCGCGCGGATCCGGTACGGCTCCGGCCAGGGCAGCTCGCGCGCGATGTCGAACACGTTGGTGCGCACCGTGTCGTCTCCGCCCGCCGACACCAGCCGGGCCTTCGTGTTCTCGTGCCCCAGCGCCTCGCGCGTGGCGAAGAATCGGGTGCCGATGAGCACGCCCGCCGCGCCCAGGGCCAGCGCGGCCGCCAGCCCACGCCCGTCGGAAATACCGCCCGCGGCGATGACCGGCAGCGGGGCGACCGCGTCCACGACCGCCGGCGTCAGCGTCATGGTCGTTCGGGCGCCGCCGTGCCCGCCGGCCTCGGCGCCTTGCGCGACCACGACGTCGGCCCCGGCGCGCGCGGCCGAGCGCGCGTGCTTCAGCGTCTGCACCTGACAGATGACGGGGACGCCGGCCTCCCTGGCGCGGGCGGCGAAGGGCGCCGGATCGCCGAAGGACAGGAACACCGCCGCCGGCGCGCGCTCGAGAGCCATGTCGAGCAGCTCCGGCCGGTCGGCCAGCCGCCAGGTGATGAAGCCGATCCCGACGCGGGCGTTGCCCGCCGCCCGCAGCTCGCGCTCGATCCAGTTCCGGTCCCCGTAACCGCCGCCGATGAGGCCGAGGCCTCCGGCCCTGGTGACGGCGGCCGCCAAGGCTCCGCCCGCCACCGCGGCCATGGGGGCGGAGACGATGGGGTGCGTGATGTCCAGCGCCTCGGTAAGCGCGGTCTTCAAGGTCATGATCGGCCTCCCGCGGAGGACTGAAGCCGAGTCCCAAGCATCGAGTTATATGGAATCCCGGCCTGTTCCTTCCACTCGGTCGGGAAGAAACCTCTTCGGGAATCCCCGGAGAGATCCTTATGATGGCGACCGATCTTGAACGGAAGTCCGGCATGAGGCTCTATCGGGAGCCCCGCACCACCGGGCGCTGGCATGGCTCGTCCGGGGAAGGTTTCAGCGCCGGGGAGGGGTTGTGATTCTTCGGCTCGGTCGGGATGAATGCGACAGGCAGGGATGGCGGGCGCGAGAACATGCTCAAGGCCAGGCGTAAGGAAACGGGTCGCATGAGCGGCCTTGCGGCCGCCTTCCCTCCGTCCCTCGTCCCGGTCGTCAACGTCGCGGCGGTTCCCCAGCGCAGCCCCCTTCGCTACCCCGGCGGGAAGACGTGGATGATTCCGCATATCCGGGAGTGGCTGGGATCGACCGCGCCCGAGGTGTTGATCGAACCGTTCGCCGGCGGCGGGATCGTGTCGTTGACGGCGATCATGGAAGGGCTGGCCCCCAGCGTCGTGATGATCGAGCTCGACCGCGACGTCGCGGCGTTCTGGAGGGCCGCGCTCGAGAGCGGCGCGGCCTTGGGGGAGCGGGTGCGGCAATTCCGGCCGACCCGCGAGAACCTGGACGGGATCGCGCGCTCGGCGCCAGGAACCGTCGCGGAGCACGGGTTCCGCACCCTGGTTCTGAACCGAACCCGGCGCGGCGGCATCCTCGCTCCGGGCGCCTCGTTCTCCCGACGTGGCGAAAACGGCAAGGGCGTGTCGTCGCGCTGGTATCCCGAAACCCTCGCGTCGCGTCTGGCCGCGATCGGAGACGTCGCCGACCGGATCGCCTTCTGCGAGGGCGACGGCATGAAGATCCTGCCCGCGCTTCTGCATGGCTGGGGGCGCCGGGCCGCGGTCTTCCTCGACCCTCCCTACACCGCGGAGGGCGGCAAGCGGGCGGGGACGCGGCTATACGCGCATTCGGAAATCGACCATCCGGCCTTGTTCCGGATGCTGGCGGATCACGGTTCGAACTTTCTGATGACCTATGACGCCGCCCCTGAAATCGTCGAACTCGTCGAACGATATGGCTTCAGCGCCGTCCGCCTGTCGATGAAGAACACGCACCACGACCGATTGCCGGAACTGGTCGTCACGCCCGAGCCGCTGTTCGCATGACGGAGCGATACGGAATCGCGGAGTGGTTCGGAGAACCGTTCGGCCTCATGCCCGCGTCCCGAAGCCGGGAACGATTGGCTTTCCATACGGTCCGGGAAACGAAGGCTCGAAACCCGGTTCCGCGGGGCTGACCCGCATTTCTCATACTGCTTGTCCACGAGCTTCATCCGGCGACGGGGGCGCCACAGGGTCCGTTCGCGCTCTCCCCCCTGACGCGACCCCCACCCCGACCCTCCCCCTGCAAGGGGGAGGGAGAAGAAGGGGGACGGAGGGGCCGTCGACGCTCCTCCTCCCTGACAGGGGGGAGGTCGGGAGGGGGTTCGCGCGGCCCCGCAACGCCGCGCAATCCTCGATCCCTGCCGGTATGAGAAACGCCGGCTGACCTCGTTTCACGAGGGAAACCGCCCGTCGTTGGCGCCCTGCGGTCCGGCAAGTTAAATTGAAACCCGACTGGGGGCCGGATCTCGAATCCGACGCCGACGGGGAGCGGACATGCCTTATCGCATCGGGGTCGACATCGGCGGCACGTTCACCGATTTCGCGCTGTTCGACGAGTCGAGCCGCGTCATGGCGATCCACAAGCGGCTGACGACGCCGGACGACCCTTCGACCGCCGTGCTCGACGGCATCGCCGCCATGCTCGCGGATAACGATGTCGCCGTGTCCGGCGTCGACGCCGTTATCCACGGCACGACGCTCGTGACCAACGCCGTGATCGAGCGCCGCGGCGCCGCGACCGGCATGTTGGCGACCGAAGGCTTCATGGACATCCCCGACATGCGGCTCGAGCTGCGCTACGACATGTTCGATCTGCGCCTCCGGTATCCGCCGCCGGTGGTGCCCCGGTACATGCGCGCCGAGGCGCCCGAGCGCATCGGCCACGAGGGGGACGTCCAGACGCCGCTCCGCGTCGACGCGGCCCGCGCCGCCATCCAGGGCCTCGTCGACGCGCACGGCATCGAGGCGCTCGCGGTCTGCTTCCTCCACTCCTATCTCGATTCCCGTCATGAGGACGCGGTCAAGGAGCTCTGCGCGCGGGAGTTTCCCGACCTCTACGTCTCCACCTCGTCGGAGGTCTTTCCTCAGATGCGCGAGTACGAGCGGTGGACGACGACCATGATCAACGCCTACACGCGGCCCATGTTCGACCGTTACCTCCTGCGTCTCGAGCAGGGTCTCGACGACCTCGGCATCATCGGCCGCTTCTACATGATGACCTCGAACGGCGGCGCCGTGACCCCGGACATCGCGCGCCGCTTTCCGGTGCGCATGATGGAATCGGGTCCCGCCGCGGGGGCGCTGATGTCCGCGCACCACGCCCGCGCGCTCGGGATCCCCGACGCGCTCGGTTTCGACATGGGAGGCACGACGGCCAAGGGCGCCCTGGTTCGCGGCGGCGCGCCGCTCAAGAAATACGAGCTGGAGGTCGCCCGGGTGCGCGAGTTCAAGAAAGGCTCGGGTTTGCTGGTGAAGGTGCCGACGATCGACATGATCGAGATCGGGGCCGGCGGCGGCTCCATCGCCGAAGTCGACGACCGCGGCCTGATCCAGGTGGGTCCGCGCTCCGCGGGCGCGGATCCGGGCCCGGCCTGCTACGGGCGGGGCGGCGCCCGGGCCACCCTCACCGACGCCAACGTCGTGCTCGGCTATCTCGATCCCGATTTCTTCCTCGGCGGCGAGATGCGTCTGGACAAGGCGGCGGCGGAAAACGCCATCGCGGAGCGCGTGGCGAAGCCGCTCGGCCTGGCGCCGACCCGGGCCGCCTGGGGCATCCACGAGATCGTCGACGAGGACATCGCCCGCGCCTTTCGTATCCACGCCTCCGAGCGGGGCTTCGACTACCGCGGCTGCTCGATGGTGGCCTTCGGCGGCTCCGGCCCGGTCCATGCCGCCGGCGTCGCCCGCAAGCTCCGCATCCCGCGCGTCGTCTTCCCGCTCGCCGCCGGCGTCATGTCCGCCCTCGGCCTGCTGGTCTCACCGCTCTCCTTCGAGGTGCTCCGGTCCAATCTCGTTTTCCTGGACGATCTGGACGACGACTGGGTCGAACGCTACCTGCGGCTTCCCGTCGACGAGGCCTGCGGGCATCTCGCCGGCGCCGGCGTGTCCGAGAGCGACATCCAGGTTACGCTCCGGCTCGACATGCGCTACCACGGCCAGGGTTACGAGATCGAGGTGACCTTGCCGGTTCGCGGCGGGCCCGACCTGGCGGGCGTCTCGGAGCTGCGCCCCCGCCTGCGAGAGTTGTTCGAAGCTCGCTACGCCGAGGTCTTCTCCGACGTGCTGCTCGAGGAGTCCCTCGAGGTGATGAACTGGAAGGTCGAGGCCACCGGCCCCGAGACCGAGGCGTCGCGAGGGTATGCGGTTTCCGGCGCCGGCGAAGGCGGCGCGTCCGGCGAGGCGTCGGTGGACGCGGCCCGCAAGGGAACGCGCCCCGCTTACTTCCCGGAGGCCGGCGGCTTCGTCGAGGCCTCGGTCTACGACCGCATGGCGCTGGCGCCCGGCGCCGAGATCTCCGGCCCGGCGCTGATAGAGGAACGCGAATCCACCTGCATCGTCGGTCCCGGCGATACGGCGCGAACCGACGCGCGCCGCAATCTCGTCGTCGATCTCGCCGCCGGTCCCGCCGACGCTCTGGCGGAGGCCGGCGAGGCCGTTTCCGCGTGACGACGCCGAACCACGACCCGGTCAGTCTCAAGATCCTCTGGGACCGGCTCGTCGGCATCGCCGACGAGGGGGTGTCGACCCTGGTCCGCGCCGCCTTCTCGACCGTGGTTCGCGAGGCCCACGATCTCTCGGTCATGCTGCTCGATACCGACGGCGAACTCCTGGCGCAGGGGACTCACTCGATCCCCTCCTTCACCGGTTCGGCCCCCGCGACGCTCGCCCACATGCTCGCCAGGTTCCCGCCCGAGACCCTCGCGCCGGGGGACGTCGTGGTCACCAACGATCCCTGGATGGGCACCGGCCATACTTACGACATCAACGTCATGGCGCCGGTATTCCGCGGCGGCCGCGTCGTCGCCTACGCCCTCTCGGTCACGCACCTGCCCGACGTCGGCGGCCAGGGCTTCGGTGGCGAAGCCACGGAAATCTATCAGGAAGGACTGCGCCTGCCGGTTCTCAAGCTGGCGCGCGGCGGCCGGCTCGATCGGCTGCTCGTCGATCTGCTGCGCGTCAACGTCCGCGCGCCCGAGCAGGTCATGGGCGACGTCATGGCCAACGTCGCCTGCGTGAACGTGCTCGGGCGCCGACTCGACGCCTTCATGGACGAGTACGCCATCGCCGACCTCACGTCCTTGAGTCGCCAGATCCGCGCCTTTTCGGAACGCGCCGTGCGGAGCCGGATCGGCGAGATACCCGACGGCGTCTATCCGGCCGAGATGACGATCGAGGGCGTCGATTCGCCGCTGACCCTGCGGTGCGCAGTCACCGTCCGGGGCGATTCCATCGCCATCGACTACGCCGGCGCCGACGCCTGCGTGCGCCACGGCATCAACGTCC
Source organism: Alphaproteobacteria bacterium (assembly GCA_965242505.1). Lineage (GTDB taxonomy): Bacteria > Pseudomonadota > Alphaproteobacteria > UBA2966 > UBA2966 > UBA2966. Next base: position 3,165,094 of record OZ251449.1, on the reverse strand, counting down.
CCTTCTGCTTCACCAACGGCTACTCCATCCACGCCGTCAAGTGCGTCGCCGCGGCCGCAATCCCCAACAACGGAGGCGTGACACAGGCGATCTCCGTGAGCGCGCCCGAAGGCTCGATCCTCAATGCCCGGCCGCCCTGCGCCGTCGCGGCCCGCCACTCGGTCGGCTGGTTCCTGCCCACGCTGATCTTCCGGGCGCTCGCCCCCGTGGCGCCCAGGGCCGTGCAAGCCGACTCCGGCATGATCGCCATGGTCGCCTTTCGCGGCGCCCGCCGCGACGGCCGTCCCTTCGCCACCCTCCATTTCGCCTCCGGCGGCTTCGGCGCCGCCGACGGCAACGACGGCGAGCCGACCCTTTCCACCCCGTCGTCCAATGCGGCGATCCCCGTCGAGGTCTGGGAGGCGACGACCGGCATCGCGATCACGCGCAAGGCCTTGCGCCCGGGTTCCGGCGGCGACGGAGCCGCGCGCGGCGGTCTCGGACAGGAAGTGTTCATGCGTAACGACACCGGCCACGACCTCGTCGTCGACGTCATGGGCGTGCGCACCGACTATCCGGCGCAAGGCCTGTTCGGCGGCGGGCCGGGCGCCGCCCGGGCGATCTGCGTCAACGGCCGGAAAGTCGCCCGGAAAGGGCGCTTCGTCCTGCGGCCCGGCGAGACCCTCGAACGCTACGAGGCCGGCGGCGGCGGTTTCGGCGACCCCGCCGACCGGCCGCCGGATAAGGCCACCGAGGACCGTCGCTTGGGACTGGTCTGAATAGGGATCCCATCCCCTTGCCCGCCCCGAGGCCTGAACGCAAGGGAGCGCATCCGGTATGTTCCTCCGGTCCCCCGCCCTCGTCCACGGAGCGCCCCATGTCGTCGCCCACGCCGGAACTCGCCTATCTCACCCTCGATGAGGTCCATGCGCTGGCCATGGAGATCTTCGACGCCCACGGGCTGTCCGGGGACCAGGCGACGGCCGTCGCCGATACGGTCGCCGCGGCCGAGCGCGACGACTGCAAGTCGCATGGGCTTTTCCGCGTGCCCGGCTACGTGGCCTCCGTGAAGAGCGGCAAGGTCACCCCCGACGCCGCGCCGGTGGCGCGCGACCTGGCGCCGGGGGTGGTGCAGGTGGACGCCGGCAACGGCTTCGCCCCTCTCGCGCTGAAGGTCGGTCGCGAGCCGCTGGTCGCGAAGGCTCGCGCGCAGGGCATCGCCGTGCTGGCGCTCGTCAACGGCTATCACTTCGCCGCGTTGTGGCCGGAGACCGAGGCGCTCGCCGAGCGAGGGTTGGCGGCCTTCGCCTGCACCGGTTACATCCCCTGTGTGGCGCCTGCGGGCGGGATCCGCCCCCTCTACGGCACCAATCCGATCGCTTTCGCCTGGCCGCGAGGGGAGGGCCGCCCGCCGATGGTGTTCGATCAGGCGACCGCCGCCTGCGCCCGAGGCGAGATCATGATCCACGAGCGCGACGGCAAGTCCATTCCGGAGGGCTGGGCCATCGACCCGGACGGCAACCCCACGACCGATCCGGCGGCCGGCCTCGCGGGCGCGCAACTGCCTTTCGGAGGGTACAAGGGGGCGGCGCTCGCCCTGATGGTGGAGTTGCTGGCCGGCGCCCTGATCGGCGATCTCTTCAGTTACGAGGCGGGCGAGCGCGACAACGGCGATGGCGGCCCGTCGAAGGGCGGCGAGTTCGTGCTCGCCATCGACCCGGCGCGCTGCGCGGGAGAAGACGGGGGCGACGACGGACGCGCCGCCCAGTTCGCCCACGCCGAGGGCCTGTTCGGGAATATCCTCGAACAGGACGGCGCGCGCCTGCCCTCGGACCGACGCTACGCGGCGCGCCGGCGCACGCTGACCGAGGGCATCGCGATCCCGCGTTCTCTCTACGACACGTTGATGGAGCTGAGGGCGGGGTGAATGGACATGGCTCTCCGAGAAAGGGAGACCATGCGCCGAACAAGCAATTCGGAGCCCCGGATTCCGTCCGTCATGCGTTTCCCCTATGGAAGAACGCCGATCAGCACCAGTGGCACGGCGGGAACGCCGCGGCCTTGCCTGAGAACGTTCAGCAGATCACGCTCGTAGTAGGGCACTCCACTGGACATCTCTTTTTCCAGCGATTTCATAGGCAATATCTCGATACCCACGTCGATTATATCCGATACGAAAAAGGTTAGGTGTTTCACGAACAGATCGTGCGCCACGAACGCATACTTTCCGAACTGGACCTCTACCGCCACCCGATCTTTCACGAAGTCCGTCTGATTGTAGGACATGATCGGCTTGCGCCCCGCATGTTCGATGGCTTTTCTCTGATCGTCTTCCCGCAAACCATGGATCCCACGTAATAGTTTCTCATCGTCCGTAACCCAGAACGTCTTGCGTCGTTCGCTCCACCCCCTTGCCCTGAGACCGGATTTGAACACGGCATTCATTGCGGTGGGAGAGTAAAGCAACTTTCCCAGCATGGTCTTTTCCTTGGACTTCTTGGTCTTGCATGACATCGCATCCACTTCGGAGATCACCTCGTTGATCTCTGTCCAAAGCCCGGGCTTATGGACCAGAAGATATTCTTCTCCGTTCAGGTGGGAGTAACGGGCGCCGACCTTCATCAATGCCCACCGTTGGGCAGAGCTGGATCGTAGATGGGCTTGCCCATAGGCCGTGTCCTCAATACTCCCGCCTTCAACTCCTCGACTCGTTCGCGGGCGATATCGACATACGCGCTCACGATGTCGCACCCGTAGGCGTGACGGCCATGCCTGAGAGCCGCGACGGCGGAAGAGCCCACGCCCATATAGGGATCGAAGACGGCATCGCCTTCATCCGTCATTGACAGGACAAGGCGTTCCACCAATTCCACGGGGAACTGGCAGGGATGAACCGTTTTTTCGGGATGATTATTCTTGACGTTGGGGAACATCCACACGTCGCTCGGATTCTTGCCCTTCGGGTTCCCGGACAACTTACCGGTGTTAGGTCCCTTGAAATGCCGCTTGTTGGGGTATTTCGACGGCACGCGGATAGGATCCAGATACCACGTATAGTCGTCGCCCTTGGTCCACCAGTTTATCGTCTCGTACCGACCAGACAGGCGTTTCGCGCAATGAAGACCGTGTCCGAAATGCCAGATGATCCGGTTCCGCAGTTTCAGGCCATGCGCACGGAACAAAGGATACAAGAGAGAATCCAATGGCGTGATTGCACCATTCTCGACATAGTTCCCGACTTGCCAGCAGATCGATCCACGATCATCGAGAAGTCGCACGCACTCCCCAATCACCCTTTCCTGCATGGCGAGATAGATATCCAGACTTGAACGTCCTTCATACGACTTGCCGAGATTGTACGGAGGGGAAGTAACGATCAGCTTGAACGTTCCATCCGCCAAGGACCGCATGAATGCCATATTGTCCTGGCATGTGAGAACGGCCCTGGGCATCATGAGATCGCGCAGCGGCGCATCGAACGCTCACCGGTCATCTTGATGACCGATGTCTCCAGTCGATCGATGACCCCCGGTTCGCGAGCGCCGCGCCGACCGACAAACGCATCGATGCGGCGCTGCGAATGCGCGAGGTCGATCTCGTGAAAGACGCTCCCGCGCGCCTGTTCAGGTATCATCCGGAACGCCTCGATGCCGTTGGCGGGGGCCATGCCGCGGATGTATTCACCCCCTCCGGGGGGCTTGCTCTTCGACTTGGGCATATTCTCTTTTCGTTCTCTCGAAACGAGGCTCATCGATCCCAGCAAGAACGGAGAATAGAATAGCGGCTCATGCTCCAGCGTCCAAGCCTCTCTTGTCCAGCGCGAACTCTCTTGTCGGCATGGCACCGAAGGCAATGGCCTCGGTTCCATGGAAGGCGCGGAACGCGTGGTGGTCGCGGTCATGCGTTTGATCCTTGCTGTTCCATTCCATATCGAACGCGACCCTGCCCTTGACGCAATCGACCTTGTGGCCATTCGGGAACCTCTTACGCGGATATATGCGCGGTTTGGGAACGATTTCCCCTCGAGGACTCGATCTCGGTCCATTCGCTCGACATCCGGATAAGGAACGCGCGGGTCCGTCATGCCGCTTCCCTGAAATTCGCTCCCACACTCCACCCTCGCCCCGGCGTCCGACGCCTCCCTGCGAAGGAGCGGATCCTCGCATCGGGACTTCCTTACGTCCATATCTCCCGCCGCCAGCGGACGGCGATCAGCGCGGTAAGCGCGAGACCCGCCAGCGACCCCAGCGTCATCGTCGGCGCGAAGCCGAAGGCGTCGATGAGAAAGCCATAGCCGAGCAGCCCCGTCGGCAGGCCGTATACGGCGAGGATGCGCACGCCCATGACGCGGCCGCGGAAGGCTTCCGGCGTCACTCGCAAGAGGATGACCGCCAGCGCGATCATGCCGATGTTCTGCGCCGCGCCGATGACCATGAGCATGACGATCCCCGGCAGTTTCGCCTCCTGGACGCCGAAGACCAGGATCCCGAGATACCAGGCGACGATGCTCAGCACCATGAACTTGCCGACGCGCGCGGGCCCGCCGGTCACGGTCATGGCCAGGGACCCGATCAGCGATCCCGCCGCGAACGACGCCACGAGATGGCCGAGGCCGATCTGGTCGATGGCGTAGATCTCCTTCGCCACGTGCGGCAGCAGGCCCATGGTCGCCGGGAAGGCGAGCAAATTGACGAGAAAGGCCAGAATCATCAGCGCCAGCACGGTCGGCGAGTGTCGGACGAACGCGATCCCTTCCCCGAGTTCGCGCCAGACGCCCGAGGCCGCAGCGGCGGCGGCCGGCGCGCCGACGGCGGCGCGGCGCGGGCCGGACACCCGGAACGTCAGCAGAAGGCCGACCGCGTAGAAGGCCGTGACGAAGACGTAGGCCGGCCCGATGCCGAGCGCCGCGAACAGACCCGCCCCCGCCAGCGCCCCGGCGATGCGCGCCGTGTCCCAGGTCATGCGGTTGAGGCCCATGGCGGCGGCCAGCGCGCGGGGCGGCATGGTGTCGCCGATCAGGGCGTTGCGCATCGACCAGTCCGAAGGGCGCGCCAAGCCGGCGAGGAAGGCGATGGCCAGAACCGCCCAGGCCGTGAGCGCGCCAGCGAAGGCGAGGACCATGAGCGCGCCGGCCAGCGCCATGTAGACCGTCCGGGTCCAGCACAGCAGGGCGCGGCGGCCGATGCGGTCGGCGACGACGCCGACGAGGGGCGCGATCAGCGTGCCGACGAACTGAAGCGAGCCGAACGCCGTGAGCCACACCACCGATCCCGTCTCCGCCAGCACGTACCAGCCGAGGATCAGGGTCTCCATCTCGAAGGCCCAGGAGGTCAGCATGTCGGCCGGCCATTGGAATCGGTAGCTGCGCACCCCGAAGGGCGCCAGCGCCGGCGCGGCGTGGAGCCGGATCGGCATCCGCCCCGATCCTGTCCCTTTACGGGAAGAGGGCCGACCGGGGCCGGCCCGCTATCCTTCCCGGCCCGGAATCGCGTGCCTAGGGGCGCTGTCGGGGTCGACGGCGCGGGCGACGAAGCCGCCGGCCTCCGGCTCGAACGCTTCCCATACCCGTCGAAGCTCGGCGATCGGCGTCTCGTGCAGATCGACCCGCAGGTCGATGAGCGGCCAGTCGAGCTCGTCCGCCACCAGGAGATGGGCGGAGCGCTCCGCGTTCGCCTCGCCGCCCGCCGCGAGTCCCGCCTCCAGCGCCCGCAGAAGGCGCTCGCCGAGATGCAGGCTCGCGTCCGCGGCGTCGAACCCGACCGTCGCGGCCCGGGGCACGTTCGCGCCGGAGAGCAGATTTCCCCCGGCGACGCAGTGGGTGGCCTCGGCGCAGAGATGGATGCCGAGGCATTTCTCGCCGTCGTAGTGGGTCGTGGCGCCCTTGCGATCGATGACCATGATCTGGCGCCAGGCGATGCCGCGCCCCACCGACACCAGGTGGTCGACGGTCGCCTGCGCGTTGCGGCCATCCGTCAACGCTTGGAGGGCCATGGGCCCGAGGCCGGGGTCGGCGTAGTTCTGGATCAGGGCGGCGCCGGTCCCGGCCTTGACCCAGGAGCAGCGGGCGCCGACGGCGAGGCTCGACGTCGCCACGCAGACTCCGAACATGCCCGTGCGCGCGCAGTATCCGGCGACCGAGAACGTCATGGCGCTATCCTCCTCCTTGTTGACGGCATCGTCCATCGGGGATCGATCCCGCTCCGACGTCTCCGGTTGTACGCGCTGACCCGCATTTCTCCTACTGGTTGAGGACCGAGGATTGCGCGGCGTTGCGGCACCGCGATCACCCCCTCCCGGCTCGAGCCCGACCACGAGAGCGCGGGGCGACCTGGTTCAGGCGCATGTGAAACACGGCCCGTTTACCCGGCTCGTCCGACCGTTTAGCATCGGTCCGACGAACGGAGCCCCTCCAGTATTCCAGGTGAACGACATGCTCGATATCGGCGATCCGTTTCCCAGGCTGACACTCGATCTCACGGACGGGGCCGGGACTCTCGTCCTCCCGGACGCTCTCGGAGCGGGCTACAACATCGTCCTCTTCTATCGTGGCCACTGGTGACCCTATTGCCGTCGTCAGTTGGACGACTGGGAAGCTCACGGATCGGCGCTCGAGGCGATCGACGCCAGGGTCGTCGTCGCCGGCAGCGTGGACGACGCCGGGCACGCCAAGGAGGTCGCCGACGGTGTTTCATTCCCCATCGCCCACGGCGTGACTCGCGAGCAGGGCCAAGCCGTCGGCGCCTTGTGGGAGAGCGACCGGAAATTCGTCCAGCCCGCGGAGTTCATTCTGCTCGGAGACGGCGCGGTTCGCGCCTCTTCTTACGCCGCCGGCCCCCTCGGCCGCCTCGACGCCGCGGACGCGATCAGGCTGATATCCTTCTGGGAATCGAACCGGTAGCCCGCCTTAAAAGAAGATGGTGATGCTGCGGGGCAGCAGGGACTGGTCGAGAACGACCTTGCGGCCGGCGATCCGGTAACCGCCGTTCTCGGTCCGAAGCCGGTCTTCCCGGCGGCCGACGAATATCTTCTCCGTTCGCTCCAGCCGCGATTGGTAGACCAACAGGTTGCAGCGCGCGTCGAGCTCCCTGTCGCCTCGGCCGTCCTCGGTCTCGTCGACCTCGACGTTGGAGATGAAGTAGCGCAGGCGCGAGGGCGGCTGCTCCGCGTGCGCCAGGCGATGGCGCAAACGCTGTACGCGCGCCTTCATGAAGGCCTTGTCGTCGTCGATGTGCGGGAGGAATCCCTCGCCGCGTTCGGAATCCTCGCGCGTGGCGGTCGTCTCGCGGATCGGCATCAGGTAGCGCGCGTCGTCGGTGAAGAGATCGAGCCACTCCTCGAAACGACCCTCCGCCAGCAGACGAACCTCGCGGTAGAGAAACCGCTCAACCGTGTACTGCAAGTCTGGGCTTGTCATGGACCAACCGCGCTCCTCTGCCGCCATCCATCAAGTCCGCCCAGCGCTCGTAGAACAGCCGCTGGTTCTCCTCCGACACGTAGGTCGAGATGCGCCCGGGAACGTCGTCGAATCCCTCGACGGGCTTCCGTTTCAGGGTCATCTGGTAGTTGAAGTCGAGGCGCTGGCCGATCACCCCGGCGGTCGACTGCGTGACTTGCTCGAAGTTCTCGGTGTCGTCCGGACCGACGATGCCGGACGTCGACTGGAACCGCGTGAAGTCGACCCGGGCGATGTCCTTGACCGCTTGCGGGGCGTCCCGGTCGGTGGCCGCCCATTGCCACACCTCGAGACGGCCCGGGCCCCTCGGCGTCCACAAGTACAGGCCGATCGGGCGCAGCGCGCTGAAGTCGTTGATCGAGAAGTTCGGGAACAGGTTGCCGAACGGAAGCGCATGGACCCTGGCTTGGGCTTCCGAAAGCCGGCGCAGTCGGGCATGGCATTCCTCGACGTACTCGGAGATTTCGGGTCCCATCTCCTCGGCCAGCATGCGGTCGACCTCGACCCGTTCGCCGGAAAGCGTGAACTGGGTGAAGCCGTGGCCGTTGTCCATGGCGATGTCGTAGTAGGTCAGCTTGCCCTTGCGGTAGAGCAGCGGATTCGCCGGGTTGAGCTGCCGGATATCCAGCGCGTAGGCCGACCCGTGGCTGTGGGCGAGATGGTAGGAGTCGCCGACGAAGTTCTCCGACGCGATCTTCCAGTTGCCGTCCACCGAGTAGCGCTGCTGTCCGGGAAACACCTCGATGCCCCCCAGAGACCGCTCGACCAGGATATCGAGATACCAGCGCGCGTTGCCGAGGTAGTCGTCGAGGCTCTCGGCGTCCTCGTCCCAGTTGCCGAAGACGAACCCGCCGTAGGTCGCCAGCCGGGGCACCCGATGCAGGCCCCAGTTCTCCCTGTCGAGGTCCCCGAAGTAGCCGTCCTCCAGGCTCGGAACCGTCCTGAGCGAACCGTCGGCGCCGTAGGTCCAGCCGTGGAAGGGGCAGGCGAACTGGCGCGCGTTGCCGGCGTCCGTGCGGCACACCCGCATGCCCCGGTGGCGGCAGGAGTTGAGAAACGCCCGGACCTCGCCGTCCATGCCGCGCCAGATCAGCACCGGGTCCTCGCCCATGTAGTTGGTGGTGTAGTCCCCGGGGTCGGGGATCTGGCTCTCGTGCGCGAGATAGAGCCAGCACTTGGCGAAGACGTTCTCCAGTTCGGCGCGGTAGATGTCCGGATCGAAGAATATCCGGCGGCTGATCAGCCCCTCGTCGACCCTCACCAGGGCGCGAACATCGATATCCGACATTGCCGGCTCCTCCAACTTTCCCGGTTTCCTCGGCGGCCCAAGCAGCACCCGCGATGGCGGCAACGCCCGGCGGCGTCCGTCGGCCGCGGGAAATCCTGCAACAACGGCTCCCCCCTGTCGAGAGGCCGCCCTACCCGGTCACCCGCGGGCCAAGCCCGACGCCGCGCCCGAGGTCGCCGTCGGCTTCCCGGCATTCGGCCGCGAGGCCCGCGTCAATAGCGCCGACCGGACCGAGGTCGTCCCCGGCGGGCAGGCCGTCTCGTCCCATCCGCTTGCCCGCGCGCGCGGCCTTCTGTACTCACGACGCCATGACGGCCGACGATGGCGGCGCGCGCCCTTTCCCCGCGCCCGCGCATTCCTACCGATGGGCCATGCTGGCCGGCGTCTGGCTGGTCTATTTCTCGTTCGGCCTCTTCGTCGCGTCGATGGCGCCGCTCGTGGCCCCGATCACGGCCGAACTCGGGATATCCCATGGCGCCATGGGCGCCGTGCTGGGCGCCTGGCCGCTGGTCTACATCGCCTCGTCGATCCCCGCCGGGGCCCTGATCGACCGCGTCGGGCCGCGCCGCTCCCTCATGTTGTGCGCGGTCCTGATCGTGCTGTCGGGCATCCTGCGCGGCGTCGCCGACGATTACCTGTCGATGTTCCTCGCCGTCGCCGTGTTCGGGATCGGCGGGCCGCTGATCTCGATCGGCGCGCCGAAGGTGGTGAGCCTCTGGTTCGAAGGCAGGGAACGGGGCGTCGCCATGGGCATCTACATCTCGGGGCCGGCGGTCGGCAACATAGCGGCCCTGTCGCTCACCAACAGCGTCATGATGCCGCTCCACGGAGGGGATTGGCGGGCCGTCCTGTTCGCCTATGCGGGCGTCGCCGCGCTCTGCGGCGCGCTGTGGGCGCTCGTCTCGGCCCACCCGGCCAGCCGCGCGATGGAGCGGCGGATCGCCGGAGAACCCAGGCGCTCCCAGATCGAAGTGTTCCGGGAGCTCCTGTCGGAGCCCGTCGTGCGCCTCGTCCTGGCGATGGGCGTCGGCATGTTCGTCTTCAACCACGGCCTCAACAACTGGCTTCCCGAGATCCTGCGCGCCGGCGGGCTGGACGCCGCCGCCGCCGGTTACTGGGCGTCGATACCGACGGCCGTCGGCATCTTCGCGGCGCTGACGATACCCCGTCTGGCGACGGAGGACCGGCGCCTCCTGGTCCTGGGTCTGCTGTTCCTCGCGGCCGGCGCCGCCACGATGCTGCTGCACCTGCCCGCAGGGCCGTTGCTGGTCGTCGGGCTCGCGTGCCAGGGCGTCGCGCGGGGCGCCATGATGGCCGTCGCCGTTCTCGCGCTCGTGGAGTCGCCGGGCGTGGATTCGCGGAACTCCGGCGCGGCCGGCGGTCTGTTCTTCTCCGCGGCCGAGGTCGGCGGCGTCCTCGGCCCGGTCCTCGTGGGGGCGCTCCACGACCTGACCGGCGGCTTCGCCGCCTCCCTCCACATGATGACCGTCATCTGCGCCGCGCTGCTCCTTCTCCTCTCCCGGTTGAGGTCGCTGGCGGCGCGGTGACCGCGTCGGCGGCGCGCCTCGCCAAGTCCCTCGCCGCGGCGGTTTACAAGCCGGCGCGTTGCGCCTATTGAGACCCCATGCGACAGTGCGGTTCCATGCCTTCGGCGGCGTCCGCGCGCAACGGACGACCGCCGTCGCCGGGCGCAGCGTGACCGATTCGGCGGCGGCCGCTTTCGGCAAGCGGGTCGTCATTCTCATCGCCGCGGCGAGCGTGGTCGCGGCGTTGTCCTTCGGCATCCGGTCCTCGTTCGGGATCTTCCTGCAACCCGTCTCCGCCGACCTCGGCTGGGGCCGCGAAGTCTTCGCGTTCTCCATCGCCTTCTCGAGCGTCCTGTGGGGCGCGGCCCAACCCTTCGCCGGAATGCTCGCCGACCGCTTCGGCTCGGGCCGGGTCCTCTCCGTCGGCGCCCTCATGTACGCCGCCGGCGTCACGCTCATGGCGTGGTCTTCGACACCGACGGCCGCGCACCTCACGGTGGGCGTCCTCGTCGGGCTGGGCAACGCCGGTTGCGGGTTGTGGATCGTGTACGCGGCGGCGGCGCGGGCCGTGGCGCCGCGGCGGCGGACCTTGGCGCTCGGCATCATCTCGGCCGCCGGATCCTTCGGCCAGTTCGCCATGGTGCCGATCGGCCAGGCTTTCCTTGACGCCTACGGCTGGCAAACGGCCTTCGTTCTGCTGGGGATCGTCGCGCTCGTGATGCTGCCGATGGGAGGCGTCGTCACCGGCCGCGCCGCGGCGCCGCGGATCTCTCCGCAGCGGTTCCGGAGCGCGATGGCGGAGGCCGCGCGCCACCGCGGCTACCTTCTGCTTACCGCCGGCTTCTTCGTCTGCGGATTCCAGGTCGTCTTCATCGCCACCCACCTGCCGGCCTACGTGGCCGACCGCGGCCTGCCGGCGGAAGTCGGCGCCTGGACGCTGGCCCTCGTGGGCCTCGTCAACATCGCCGGTTCGATCGCCAGCGGCGTGCTGGGCGATCGTTTCAGCAAGAAGGGTATCCTGACGCTGCTGTACCTCTCCCGCGCCGCCGTCATCACGGTATTCGTCCTGTCGCCCGTATCCGTCGCCGGCGCCCTGGCGTTCGGCGTGGCCATCGGCGTGGTGTGGTTCAGCACCGTACCCTTGACGACGTCCCTGGTCGCCCAGATCTTCGGCCCCCAATACATGGGAACCCTGTCCGGCATCGTGTTCTTCAGCCACCAGAGCGGCGCGTTCCTCGGCGCATGGCTGGGCGGCCGCCTGTTCGACGCGACAGGCTCCTACGACGCCGCGTGGTGGGTCGCCGTCGCCCTCGGCCTCGTCGCGGCGGCGCTTCACTATCCCATCGATGAACGACCCGTCAGGCGCGCCGCGCCCGTCGAAGGAATCGCCTGACGCCCGGTCGATCCGGGACCGCTCCAGGGAACGGATTCACGCGCATCTTTGCGTAAGTCGGGCTTGTTGAACGGCCGTCGCCACGCCCCTTCGGCCATCTCCTCCGCCATGGCGGCCTGAGTGTCGAACCGCCCCCTCGGATGCGGATCGTCCAGCCCGAACCCCCAGGTCATCGTTCCGTTCCGGAACGACGCCGGTCCCGACGCCGGCGGGCGGGAACTGGCAAGGCCCTCGACTCCCCGGTAGAGTGGCTCTTCCGGCCGGCCGCATTCGAGGAGACGATTCCCATGAAGCTTTACGACTTCGGTCCCGCTCCCAACGCCCAGCGAGTCCGCGTGTTCATGGCCGAGAAGGGGCTCGATATACCGGTCGTCGAGGTGAAGGTGCGCGACGGCGCGATGTTCGAGGAGCCCTATCGCTCCATGAACCCCTTCGCGGTCGTCCCCTTCCTCGAGCTCGACGACGGGACCTGCATCGGCGAATCGGTCTCCATCTGCCGCTATCTGGAGGATCTCCATCCGACGCCTTCCCTGATGGGCCGCGACCCCAGGGAACGCGCCCTCATCGACATGTGGAACCGCCGGGTCGAGCTGGACGGCTACCTGCCCGTCATGCATTCGCTGCGCAACGCGGATCCGGCCTTCCGGGGGCGGGTCGTCCCCGGCACGCGGAACGATCTCGTCCAGTTCCCCGAGATCGTCGAGCGGGGCAGGGACATGCTGCTGATCCTGCTCGAACGGCTCGACGCGCAGCTCTCCGGCAACCGTTTCCTCTCCGGCAGGACCTTCTCCATCGCCGACATCACCGGCTATTTCCTGATCCGGCTGGCGGACCGGACCGGAGTCCCGATCCCCGACGACCGGCCCAACGTGGCGCGCTGGTACGAGGAGGTGGCCGCCCGCCCCGGCGTCCAGGCTTCATAGGCCGGCTCCGGGCGGGGAAACAGGGCCGTCCGGAGACCGCCCGCGGACCCGAGGACCGCCATGTCCGTATCCCTCGTCTGCATGTCGCACAGCCCGCTGATGATGGGCGCGTTGCGTCCCGCCGACCGGTCCCGGGAGGAAGCGTTCTTCGACGCCGTCAGCAAGGCCGGAAAATGGATCGAGACCCAAGAACCGGAGCTGCTCGCGGTCTTCGCGCCGGACCATTTCGGCGGGCTCTTCTACGACCTGATGCCGGGCTTCGTGGTCGCCGCGGCGGCCCGCGGCGGCCACGATTGGGGCCTGGAGCCGGGTCCGCTGGACGTTCCCGAGGACGTCGCCATGGCGTGTTTCCGGCACTTGGCGGCCGAGGGCTTCGACCCGGCGTTCTCCTATGACATGCTGGTCGACCACGGCGCCACGATCCCGCTCGTCAAGCTCACCGGCGCGCTGGCCGCCTATCCCGTCCTGCCCATCGTCGTCAACTGCGCGGCCATCACCCGCCCCGGCTTCCGCCGCGCGCGCGAGTTGGGCGCGGCGGTCGGCCGGTTCCTGGCCGGTCTCGGCAAGCGCGCCGTGGTCATCGGCTCGGGCGGCCTGTCGCACGATCCGCCCACGCCGGTCGTCGACCTGTCCGACGAGAAGGTCGTGAACAGGGTGGTCAGGCGCAACGCGCCGACCCCCGAGGAGTTCGAGCGCCGGCAGGCCCGGGTGGTCGAGGCGGCGAAGGCGATGTGCCGGGGCGAGGGCCCGATCCTGCCGCCGAGCGAGGAATTCGACCGCCGATTCCTGAAACACCTGATGGCGGGCGAACTGGAGGCATTCGACGACTGGTCCGACGAGATGATGGATCGGGAGGCCGGGTTCGGCGGCCACGAGGTGCGCTGCTGGGTGGCCGCCGCGGCCGCCCTGGCGGCGGCGTCCGAAGGCGAGCCGGAGCTCGCCCTCGATTACTACGGCATCATCCCCGAATGGATCACCGGCATGGCCGTGATGCGCGGCGCCGCGTAGGCCCCGCGCCGGCCCGGCTTCAGTTGCCGACGGTCCGCGACCACCGGTCGGTCCAGTCGCCGATGTCGATCCGGCTGAAGTCGAAGGTGAGAATCCGTTCCATCCCGGCGCGGTCCAGGATCATCATTTCCTGCAACAGCGGCTCCTTTCGCATACGGGCGATCGCGTTCCCGTTCACCGGCACCACGCCGGTCTGCTTGGCCAGCTGGAACTGGAACTCTTCGCCCAGATACTCGTTCAGGTAAGCCGTCGCGGCCTCGGGAACTCCGGTCCCGTTGACCACGATCATCAGGGTGTGCGTCGCGGCGCCCGTGTGCTCGTCGGTGATCCTGGGATAGGCCATCGACACATCGAGGCCCGCGTTCTTCATGCGCACGCACCAACCCGCGTGCACGACCGCGGCGTAGATGTCGCCGGTCTCGAGATGGGTCACGTTGGCGCTGCCGCGCTTCCAGTAGGTGAACGGATCGATCCGCTTTATCAGGTCGAGGCCCGGCCCGATGTCGTCGATGCCGCCACCCGCCGCGTAGGCCATCATCGCCACGTTGCTCAGGCCCGGGCCCGCGGTGATGTCGGGAAACGAGAGCTTCCGCTTGAGCTTGGGGTGCGCGAGATCCTGGAAAGTCCGCGGTGCCGGAATGTCATTCTCCGCGAACCTCCGTTTCTCGTAGCAGACGCCGTACTGGCTGGCCAGGGTGACGAACTTGCGGTCGTCGTAGAGCGCGGCCGGCATGTGCGCCTTGTTGGGGACGAGGCCGTGGTCGATCTTCGCGGCGTAGCCGCCCTCGGCGATCGACGGCAGCAACGGCTCTCCGACCTCCATGACGTCGATGGGGACGTCGCGGCCCCGCGCGGCGACGAGCTTGGCCAGGTTGTCGTGCGGACTCGCGGTGACGTACTCGATCTTCAGGCCCTTGGCGGCGAGTTGCGGGACGATGTGGTCCTCCTGGACCTTGCGCCATGAGCCGCCCCAGGTGCCGACCCGCAGCGTCATGCCGTCGAATTCGCCGGCCGACGCCGCGCCGAAGGGGAACGCGCCCAGGGAGAGCGCGACCACGGCGGCGGAGAGCGACGCTCCGGAGAAGGTCGTCCTGGAAATGCTCGAACGTTTCATGATTCAGCCTCCTCAAGTCGGGATTGAAGAAATGGCCCTAGGGTTCAGAACGGCCGATCCCCCTTCATCGTCACCCGATGGAGGCGTCTGCGGCCGGGACGGAATCCCCGTTCGGAATAGAAATAATCGGCGCTGACCCTATGCTGGGCGCAGCGGTTGTCCCACATGGCGACCGAGTTCGCCCGCCACCGGAAGCGGCACGCGAAATCGGGGTTTTCGGCGTGGTCGTGCAGGAAGTCGAGGATGGCCGCGCTTTCCCTGGCGCTCATGCCTTCGATGGCGTTGCCATTCTTGCGGTGCAGATAGAGCGACTTCCTGCCGGTGACGGGGTGCGTGCGGACGACGGGGTGCGCGGCGGCGAAGTCTCCCGCGTCCGCGATCGCCCGCATTCCCTCGAAGCGGTCGTAGTTGCCGACGCCTCCCCTGAAGACGCATCTGAGGCCGTCGAGCACGTCCTTCATGGCGTCCGACAGCGTCTCGTAGGCCAGATACATGTTGGCGAACTGCGTGTCGCCGCTGAACGGCGGGGCCTCGCGCGCGTACAGCACGGACCCCATCGGAGGTTCCTCCAGGAACGGCAGGTCGGTGTGCCAGCCGTCTCCCCAGTTGTGCTGCTCGCCGGGCTCCTTCACGACCTCGACGATTTCCGGATGCCCCGGCATCCCCTCCGTCAGCGGGTGGACGTGGAGCGCGCCGAAGCGGCGGGCGAACTCCTTGTGCCGGTCGGGCGTCAAGCGCTGATCGTGGAAGAACAGCACGAGATGATCCAGCCACGCGTCGCGGATCTCGGAAACCGTCTCGTCGTCGAGGGGGCGCGCCACGTCGACGCCGAGGATCTCCGCGCCCAACGCGCCGGATACCGGTCGGACGTCGATCCTGTCGTAGCCCTCGCGCATCGTCGCCTCTCCCGCGCAAGCGTCCCGGCATGTTAGGCCCGGGCGGGGAGACCGGCAAGCCAGCCGACGGCCGGACGGCGCGCATCAAGGGATCAAGGGATGATGCGCTTCTCCCGCAACTCGTCGAACATGCGGCGGAACATGTCGCCCGTGTCGACGAATTCATGGAATCCGAGACGGCGGATCCGGTTGTAGTCGGAGATCATGTCGTAGTCGGTGGACAGCATGTAATCCCCGAAGGGCCAGTGGGCGATGTCCTCAAGCCTGTGGGGCGCGAGCCCGTATTTGGCGACGACCCGCTCCCACAGGGAGCCCTTGTCGGCCATCATGCGGGTCAGATCGATGGTCTGGACGGGCCCCGCTTCCATGTCGAAGTAGGCGGCGATCCGGGGCCACAGATCCGCCCAGCGGAACACGTCGCCGTTGGAGACGTTGAACCCTTGGTCTGCGCACTCCGGCGTCGTCGCCAGCCAGGTCATGAACCGCACCAGAAGGCCGACGTCCACCGCCTGGACGACGGTGCGATAGGCGCGTTCCTTGCCCGGATAGCGCAGCGGCAGCCCGAGTTCCTTGGAGATGGCGGCGTAGGCGGCGATGAGATTGACGAGATTGAAGGGCTTGCCGAGCGACCAGCCGCAGACGATCGGGGGCCGCAGGCTCGACCACGACCAGTCCTTGCCGGCGCTTTCGGATTCCAGGAATCGCTGCTGGCTGACATAGAAGTTGGGGGCCATGTGGGTAGGGTCGGTCTCGCGCGCCGGGGTGGTCCAGGGACCGAGATGGGCGCCGTAGTACTTGGTGCCCTGGGCCAGGCAGACGTGGCGCAGCCCCGTAGCGACGGACGCGACGACCCGCACGGGATTGACCAGCAGAGCGGTGTTGGGCGGGTCCTGCTCGGCCCAGGTGGGCCGGTCCGTATAACCCGCGAAGAAAATGTGCGTCACACGGTCGAGGCCGCCCAGCTTCGCCTCGCAATCGTCCGGATCGAGCAGGTCGACGGCGATGTGCTCCATCCGAGAGGAGACGTCGGGGACGCCGCGCGAGAGCCCGACGACGTCCCAGTCGTCGAGCGTGTCGAGATGCCGGGCGAGATTGCCGCCGATGATCCCCGTCGCCCCGATCACCAGGGCCGTCTTGCGTTCGGCCACGCGCGTCCTCCTCGCGCCGCGAAGACCGGCCGGTTCCGCGCGCCGGCGCTCAGGCCGCGGCCTCGGGAACGGTGTTCTGGGCCAGTCGTCCGGCGTCCATGAACAGCGTCGTGCCGGTGACGAAGCCCGACGCGTCGGACGCGAGGTAGAGGACGCCGTTCACCACGTCCTCCGGCGCGCCGAGGCGGCCGAGCGGCGTGCGCAGGAGGCGTCTGGCGCGAAACTCCGGGTGCGCCTCCAGATACTCGCGATTGAGATCGGTGACGATCGTCGCCGGGCCCACGGCGTTCACCCGGATGCCGTGGGGCGCCAGGGCGATGGCCATGCCCTTGGTCAAGGTCCGCACGCCGCCCTTGGTGGCGCCGTAGACGACCTGATTGGCGTCGACGAGCTCGGACGTGACGGAACCGAAATTCACGATCGCGCCGGCGATGCCCGCCCCGATCATGCGCCGCGCCGCCAGTTGGGAGCAGAGCCATGTCCCCTTGAGGTTCGCGCCCACGACCCGATCCCAGTCCTCGTCGGTCTCGTCGAGGAAGTCGACGCGGTTCACGACGCCGGCGGCGTTGGCCAGGACGTCCGGGGCGCCCCATTCGGCCTCGACGCGGTCGAGGGCCGCCGCCACGGCGGGCCGCGAACCGACGTCCGCGGCGACGGCCAACGCCCGCCCGCCGCCGTCGACTATCTTCCGCGCCGCGTCGCGGACTCCGGCCTCGTTCGCGTCCAGCAGCGCGACGCGGCATCCGTGATCCGCGAACCCCCTCGCCGCCGCGCCGCCGAGACTGCCGGCGGCGCCCGTGACGACCGCGACCTTGCCGGCCAGATTCAGTTCCATCGGACCGTCCCCCGGGTTCCGTTCGGCGCGAGAATACCGGGTCCGCGCGCCGGCGTCACAGTCCTGGCCCCGGTTCGCCGCTCGTCCGCGGTCGATGCCGGCCATGACTCCCGGAGTTTCGCCGCCCCTCTCTTGATCGCGCGGGTTCCGCCCGCATAATCGGGACGTATCGGCGCGGACGCGGGAAGGACAGGCCGCCGGCCGCGGCCGCGATACCGGCAGGGAGGACCGAAACATGACGCTCGACGCGGAGCTCGCCAAGCGGATGTACCTGGACATGTGGCGCATCCGCCTGTTCGAGGAGGAAGCGAACCGCCAGACCGGCCTCGGGAACGTGGCCGGCGCGCTCCATCTCTATTGCGGCGAGGAGGCGGTCGGCGTGGGCGTCTGCGCCCATCTCCGCGACGACGACTACGTTCTGGGCACCCACCGCAGTCACGGGCACTGCCTGGCCAAGGGCGCCCCGATGAACGACATGATGGCGGAGCTCTTCGGCAAGGAGACGGGAAGCTGCTCGGGCAAGGGGGGGTCCATGCACGTGGCCGATCTCTCCAAGAACATCCTGGGCGCCAACGGCATCGTCGCCGGCGGCATCGGTCCGGCGACCGGGACGGGCATGGCGACGAAGATCCGCGGCACGGATCAGGTGTCGGTCTGCTTCTTCGGCGACGGCGCCACCGCGCGGGGGCCGTTCCACGAGGGCATCCTCATGGGTTCGCTGTGGAAGCTGCCGGTCGTCTACGTCTGCGAGAACAACGGCTACCAGCAGTGGGTGCGGCGCGAGAACGTCGCCGTGGTCGACTCGGTGGCGACGATGGCGGCGTCGTACGACATCCCCGGCGTGTCCGTGGACGGGCAGAACGTCGTCGAGGTGCACGAGGCGGCGGGAGAAGCCATCGACCGGGCCCGCCGCGGCGAGGGACCGACGCTCATCGAGGCCAGAACCTATCGCTATTTCGGGCACAGCATGGGCGACCGCGAGGAGTACCGGACCCGGGAAGAGGTCGACGACTGGCGCGACAACCGCGACCCGATCGCCATCTTCCGCGCGTACATGGCGGAACGCCAGTGGCTGACCGAGCGGGAGGACGAGGATATCCGGACCGCGGCGAAGGAGGCCGTGGCGGCCGCCGTCGAGTTCGCCGACGCGAGCGCCTATCCGCCGCTCGACGCGGCCCACGCCGACGTGCTGGATACGGAGTGGAGGGTGGACGCATGAGCACGTTGACGATTCGCGACGCCCTCCACGACGCGCTCCACGAGGAGATGGAGCGCGACGAGAGCGTCTTCGTCATCGGCGAGGACGTGGTGGCGCACGGCGGCCCCTATACGGTGACCGAAGGCATCGCCGAGCGGTTTCCCGACCGGATCTTCGAAACCCCGATCGCCGAGGCGGGGATCGTCGGCGTGGGCGTCGGCGCGGCCTTGGCGGGCATGCGTCCGGTGGTCGAGATCATGTATCTCGACTTCATCACCTGCGCCATGGACGAGGTCGTCAACCAGGCCGCCAAGATGCGCTACATGACGGGCGGCCAGGCCAGCGTCCCCATCGTCATCCGGCTGCCCTGCGGCCTGGGCCGCTACATCGCCGCCCAGCACTCCCAGATCATGGAGTCGTGGTTCATGCACGTCCCCGGGCTCCAGGTCGTCGTGCCGTCGACGCCGAAGGACGCCAAGGGCCTGCTCAAGACGGCGGTGCGCAGCCCGGATCCGGTGCTGTTCTTCGAGTACAAGCGCATCTACACCGCCGAGGGCGAGGTGCCGGACGGGGAGCGCCTGATCCCCTTCGGCGAGGCGGAGGTCAAGCGCGAGGGCGAGGACGCGACGGTCGTGGCGGTGGGCCCGATGGTGGGCAAGGCGCTGGAGGCCGGCGCGATCCTGGAGGACGACGGATACGACATCGAGGTCGTCGATCCGCGCACTCTGTCGCCGCTGGACACGGAAACGATCTGCGCCTCGGTGCGCAAGACCGGCCGCGCGGTCGTCTGCGAGGAGGATTCGTCGTTCGCCGGAACCGGGGCGGAGATCGCCGCGACGATCGCGGAGAACTGCTTCAAGGACCTGCGGGCGCCGGTGACGCGGGTCGGGATGCCGCACGTGCCGATGCCCTTCGCGCCGCCGCTCGCGGACAGCGTGGTGCCCCAGGTCGACAACGTCGCCGACGCCGTCCGCCGCGTCATGGCCTGATCGGACCGGGATCGGGGAAGGCGGACATGGCGACGCGATTTCGTCTGGCGGCGTTCGGCCACACGATGGAGGTCGGACGCATCGTCGAGTGGAAGGTCTCGGAAGGCGACGAGATCAGGGAAGGCGACGAGATCCTCGCCGTCGAAACGGACAAGGCCGTCGTGGACGTGGAGGCGCCCATCGGCGGCGTCCTGCTGAAGATCGTCGGGCAGGCCGATCAGGAGCTTCCCGTAGGCGCGACGCTGGCGTGGATCGGCGCCGCCGGCGAAGAGGCGCCCGACGAGCCGGAGGAAGCGCCGGCGCCCGCGGCGGCGGACGCGCCGCCCAGGGAGCGGGTGACCCCCGTGGCCCGCCGTCTCGCCGAACGCCACGGCATCGACGCCGACGCGCTCGAGGGCACCGGCCCCGGCGGCCGCGTGACCAAGGAGGACGTGCGGACGGCGATCGAGTCCGGCGCCGCGCCGCGGAAGGAGGACGAGGCGCCGGAGGGCGTGGAGGTCGTTCCGCTCGCGGGGATCCGCAAGGTCGCGGCGGAACGCCTGTCGGCGAACTGGACCCGGGCGCCGCAGGTGACCGAAGGCGTCGAGGTCGATTTCTCGGCCTGTCTGGAGGTCCGGCGGAACAACCGGGACGCCTGGAAGGAGGCGTTCGGGGTCGAGCCGACGATCAACGACATCGTCCTGCTGGCGACGGCGACGGCGCTCAAGGACAATCCCGCGCTCAACGCAGCGCTGATCGACGGCGCCGTCCACAGATACGCCCGCGTCAATCTCAACGTCGCCGTCGACACCGGGGAGGGACTGACCGTCCCCGTCATAAAGGACGCGGGCGAGGCGGGACTCGGGGATATCGCCCGCGCCGCCGCCGAGCTCGCGGAGAAGGCGCGGACGCGTCGGCTGACCCCGGAGGACCTCGAAGGGGGGACCTTCACGGTGACCAACCTCGGCGGCATGGGCGTGGACTGGTTCACGCCGGTGCTCAATCCGCCCCAGGCGGCGATCCTGGGGGTGGGGCGGGTGCGCCGCGCGCCGGTCGTGGACGGGGACGACGTGGTCGCGCGCGACCGCGCGACGCTCGTGCTGTCCTTCGATCATCGGGTCGTCGACGGCGCGCCGTGCGCGCGCTTTCTGGCCCGTCTCAAGGAACTGATCGAGGGCCCGTCTTCCTGGCTCGTTTGAGGCCGGTTCCCGACGCCGGCGCTCCGAGGCCGTTCCGCTTCAGGCGCCGTCCCCCGGCGGTCCGGCGGCGGCCTTGCTCCGTTCCATCGCCTGCTGCGCCAGGTAGCTCTGTCCGAACCGCTCGACGTTCTCGACCTCGTCGTCGAACCGGCCGAAATGGCGTTCCTCGTCGAGGACGAGATCCTCGAACAGCTTCTTGGTCGCGGTATCGGCGTTGGCGCCGCATTCGATCGCGAACCCGTTGTACATGCGGATGGCGGACGTCTCGGCGTCGGTCGCCCATTGCAGCATCCCGGATATCTCGCGAATGGGCCGGACCTTGGCGTTGGTCTCGATCACGACGTCGCCCTTGAGATAGAGGATGCGGTCGGCGATCCGCTCGACGTGCTGCATCTCCTCGATGGCGGTGCGCTTGAACAGGGCGGCGAGCAGTTCGATGCCCTGGTCATCGCAATGGAAATGGAAGTACATGTACTGATGGATGGCCGTGAGCTCGTCGGCCACCGCGCGATTCAGCAACTCGATGCTCTTTTCGTACATTTGAAACCCCGCACCCGCGTTCCGGCGGCCCGATTGTCGGTATCGACGGACGCCATCGGCCGCGCGGCGTCCGCTCGCCTATGTTGCCCACTGTCCGGCGTTTGGCAAGGACGGCGAGCGGCCGGAACGGCGGCAATCGTTGGCTCGCCCGGGGTTCAGTCGTCGCTCCGCCAGTCGGCGACGTCCAAATCCCTGACGCGGTCGGAAAAGACGCGGTGCATGGCGATCAGGCGGTCAGCAAGCCACTCGTGCTGCCGGGGCCAGTCCGATTCGTCGAACGGGTCGACATCGTCGAGAACATCCGCGATCCGACAGTCCTGCTTTTCCGGCAGTTCCTGCCAGTCGAAAGAGTGGTCGTACTCCCGCTCGATCTCATCCTTTTGCTGTTGCAGAAGGCTGAAGAACGTCTTCGCGTCGCCCCCGGAGATGTAAAGCTCCGTCTGGATGCGTTTCTTCGGGCGCCGCATCACCACGCCTATGCGAAAGTCGGCGCGCCCGACGCCATAGCCCATCCAGGACGCCGGTTGTGGCGTTCGCTTGCCGAGGATATCCCCCCTTCCCATGTTGCGCACCACCTCGTGGAACTCGTCCCAATACTCCCTCTGTTTCACCTGCGTTTCCGACAGTTCGCCATCGGCGGCCGCTCTTGAGACCTCGCGCGACCAGTCGTTCGGCTGCGAGACGACGTTGAACTTCGGCGCCGGCACCGAATCGCCGATCCGCCACAGCTCGATCTCGAGCCCGAAGAAGCGGAAACGCTCGTCGGTGATTCCGTTCAGCCAGTCGAGCGCCGCGCGGTGCTCGTCGGTGAAGGACTTCGCGGTCCAGATGACGGTGACCGCCTCCAGGCCCGCCGCGTAGGTCAGCAACTGCCCGAGATGGGTATGGTCGGTCCGCTCCAGCTGGTTCTCGATCAGCACCCGGGAATCGGAGCCGACTTCCCGGCACAGGACGTCGGCGCGAAAGGAGCCGACGGATTTCTCCCGGGCTTCCAGTTCCAGCTCGATCCCGAGCGTTTCCTCCAGCACGTCGAGGTTTTCGGCGAGCCATGGTGTGAAGTCCTCATCTTCCCTGGGCCAAGCTTCCCGGAGGTCGTCGATGGGCTCCAGACGCCCGCGCGGGCCGGGAGCCTCGGGCGAAACAGTCGATTCCTCTTCAGCCCGGTCGGTCTCGGACGCCATCGTGTCCATGTTCACTTCCCCTCTCTTCTGCGCGCATCTCCACCTTTCTACACGATTCCACCCGGCGCGCGGGCGTGGTTTCCCCTTTCGGCGTCGATAGGCTAACATCAGTGGTGTTCTCGGCTGCGGGTCCGGGCCTCGCGCCGCTTCCATCGCTTCGCCCGGCGCCCATCAAGGGAGGCGGATAATCATGTCGAACATCGAATCGCGGCGGGTCGCCAGCAAGGGCCTTTGGGAGGGGCTGCACCCCGCCATGGGCATCGCGTCCAAGGGCATGGTGGCGGCGTTCGTGGTGTTCACCGCCCTGTACGTCGACTTCGCCAACTCCCTCTATTCGGCGATCCGCGGCTGGATCGAATCGGCGCTCAACTGGTACTACATCAGCGCCGTGGCGGCGATGCTGTTCGTGTGCCTCTACCTGATGCTCAGCCGGTTCGGGAACGTCAGGCTGGGCGACGACGACAGCAGGCCCGAGTTCAGCAACTTCTCGTGGTTCGCGATGCTGTTCTCGGCCGGCGTCGGCATCGGCCTGCTGTTCTTCGGCATCGCCGAGCCGATGTTCTATTTCGACAATACCGCGTCGTGGGGCTACCCCAACAACCCCTTCGCCGATCAGGCGCTGGCCACCGCCATGAACGAGGATCGCGCCGTGTTCGCGATGCGGGTGACCTACTTCCACTGGGGTTTCCACGGCTGGGCGGTCTACGTCACGGTCGGCCTCTGCCTGGCCTATTTCGGCTTCCGCAAGAAACTGCCCCTGACCCTGCGCTCGGCGCTCTATCCGGTCATCGGCGATCGCATCTACGGCCCCGTCGGACATGCGGTGGACCTGCTCGCGGTGTTCGGCACCGTGTTCGGCGTCGCCACCTCGCTGGGCCTCGGCGTGAGCCAGATGGCGGCCGGCCTGCATCACCTGTTCGGAATCGATCCCGGCACGGTGACGCAGGTCATCCTGATCGCCGCCATTTCGGTCGTCGCCACGCTGTCGGCAGTGTCCGGGGTGGGCAAGGGCATCCGCATCATCTCGGAATGGAACATCTGGCTCAGCGTCGTGCTGCTCGCCTTCTTCCTGTTCGGCGGTCCGACGAAATGGTTGCTGGGCTTCTTCGTCACCACCGCCGGCGACTATCTCTGGAACGTCATTCCCATGGGTTTCCAGACCTTCAACGCCGAGGGCTCGGCCGCGTGGCAGGGCGGGTGGACGATCTTCTACTGGGGCTGGTGGATATCCTGGGCGCCCTTCGTCGGCATGTTCATCGCCAGGATCAGCCGCGGACGCACGATCCGCGAGTTCATGGTCGGCGTCATGTTCGTGCCCACCACCATCGCGTTCTTCTGGCTCTGCATCTTCGGCGGCAACGCCATCCACGCGGAACTCCACGCCGCGGGCGGCGTCGGCACCGCCGGGATCGCCCAGTTGGTCCGCGACTGGAACCTCCCGGCCGCCCTTTACGGCGCCATCGACCTGGTCACCGACCTTTCGTGGCTGAACTGGGCCATGGCGGCGCTCGCGACCCTGCTGTTGGCGACGTGGTTCATCACGTCGTCGGATTCGGGCACGCTCGTCATCACCACCATGCTCAGCATGGGCGACGACAACCCACCGCAAAGGTTTCGGATCGTCTGGGGGCTGGGGGAAGGCCTCGTCGCCGCGGTGCTGCTCATGGCGGGCGGCCTCAAGGCGCTCCAGACCGCTTCCATCGCGGCCGCCCTGCCGGTCAGCGTCATCATGCTGTTGATGGCCTACGGAATCGTGAAGTCCCTGCATGAAGACTCGAGCGCCGTACCCGCGACGGGCGCCAGGACGGCGCCGGACGGCACCAGCCTGAGCGGCGAGCTTCACGCCTGAGGCGCGGGCGGCGTCGAACGCCTACCGGAACGGCATCGCCGACGCGTGGGCCATGAGAATGTGGGCCACACAGGCTGTGAGTTTCTTGGCCGTGGGGATGTGCAGGAACTCGTTGGGACCGTGCGCGTTGGAGCCGGGTCCCAGCACGCCGGTGATCAGGAACTGCGCGCCGGGGAATTTCTCGCCGAGCATCCCCATGAAGGGGATCGCCCCGCCCTCGCCCATGTAGGCGGCCGGCTCGCCGAAGAAGGCCATCGACGCGTCGTCCGTCGCGGCCGCGAGCCAGTCCGCCAGGGGCGGGGCGTCCCAGCCGTCGGCGGCGGTGTCGAACTCGGCGGCGACCCGGGCGCCGTAGGGCGGCTCCTCGGTCAGCGCGCGCTCGAGGTCGGCCGCGACGGCGGCGGCGCTCGCCGTCGGCGGGACGCGCAGGGACAGGGACAGGGACGTCGTTGGCCGCAGCACGTTTCCGGCGTCCCGGAGGTCCGGCAGCCCCGACTGTCCGGTGATGGAAAGCGCCGGCCGCCACGTCCTGTCGAGGATCAGTTCGGCGAGGTCCGATCCGGTCGGCCGCGCGCCGTCGACGAACGGAAACTTGCGCCAGGTCATGTCGCCGAGGCGCTGGGCGGCGACCGTCGCCTGGGCGACCCGCTCCGGTGGGATATCCACGTTCGCGGACGCCACCCGGACGGTTCCCGACGCCTCGTGCTCGATCCGCGACAGAAGCTGGCGCGCGATGCGGAAACTGGAGGCGACGATGCCGCCAGCGTCGCCGCTGTGCACGCCCTCGTCGAGGATGTCCACGCGCAACGTCCCGGAGACCAGCCCCCTGAGGGAGGTCGCGCCCCAGAACCGGTCGTAGTCGCCGCAACCGGAGTCGAGACAGACCACGAGGTCGGGGGCGCCGATCCGGTCGGCGAGCGCGTCGATGTAGAAGGGGAGGTCGTAACTGCCGCTCTCCTCGCATCCCTCGATGAGGATCACGCAGCGGCCGTGCCCGCCATCGCAACGGCGCAAGGCTTCGATCGCCGCCAGACACGCGTAGGCTGCGTAGCCGTCGTCGGCCCCGCCCCGGCCGTAGAGCCTGTCGTTCTCGCGAACCGGCTTCCAGGGCCCGAGGCCGTCGCGCCACCCCGACATCTCGGGCTGCTTGTCCAGATGGCCGTACAGCAGGACCGTCCCGTCACCGGCGCGGCGCGCGGCGCCGGGGTGCTCGATGTAGATGAGCGGCGTGCGACCCTCGAGCCGGACGACCTCGACGTGGAGGTTGGCGATCTCGCGCGCCCGGCACCACGCCTCGACGTGCGCCACCGCCTCGTCGATGTGGCCGTTGGCCCGCCAGTCCGGATCGAAGGCCGGGGACTTGGCGGGAATCGCGATGTAGGCCTCGAGCGAGGGAAGGATCTCCCGTTCCCAGACCCGGTCGACGAATTCGAGGACACGCGCGTCGTCGAGACGGACCGCCGGAACTGCCGACGTCACGCGGGGTCCTCCATGCCGGCGGCCGGGATGCCGCGCGCCGTTCAGGCGACGTGGCTGATCCGGGCGCCACCCTTCTCGACGAAGACGTACCCGACCTCGGGACGGCGGGTGAGCTCCTGGACCAAGGTCGCGACCGGCGTCCGCGCCGTGGGTCGTCCCTCCCGCACCTTGCGGGCCTCGCGCCATTCGTCGAGGAGCTTGGGCTTGAAGTGCATGGCCAGGATCAGCTCCTCGTCCGAGTCGAAAGGACCGTGTTCGGCCCGGAAGCGCTCCACCATCGGCTCGAGCAAGGCGCCCGGCCGGTCCGAGATCGGTTCTTCCCCGTCGGCGATGCGGTCGAGGACGTTGGGGTCGACGGGCGCGGCCAGCTCGCCGTACCAGCCGAGGACGTAGCGCTTGATCTCCGTCTGGACGGTCGTATAGCGCTCGGCCTCGACGACGTTCAGCAGCGCCTGGACGCCGATGAACTGGGACATCGGGCTCACCATGATGGGCCAGCCCAGTTCCTCGCGCATCCGCGAGATCTCGTCGAGCACGGCGGGAAGCCTGTCGTGGAGGCCGATCTCCTCCATCTGCTTCTCGAGGTTGCTTCTCATGCCGCCCGGAACCTGATGCCGGGACAACCCCGGGTCGTAGGCGACGGGCGCGCCGATGGGCTTGTCGTGCTTGATCGCCTGTTGCCGGAAATGCTCCGCGACCTCGTCGACCTTGTCGAAGTCGAGATCGATATCCATGCCCTGGTTGCGCGCCTCGCGGGCGATCAATTCGGTCGGCGGATTCGACGTGGCGTGCGCGATGGGCGCGGTCGCCGTGTGCGCCACGTCAATGCCCAGGGGGAGGGACTCGAGAACGACCAGAGGCCCGAGCCCCGAGGTGCAGTGCGTATGCAGGTGCAGGTCGACGCCATCGCCGATCGCCGCCCGCATCGCGGGAACCAGGGTGCGGACGCGGTCGGGCGTCAACAAGGCGCCGGAATCCTTGATCTGGACCGCGTCCACGCCGAGGGCGACGAGCTCCCTGGCCTTCCCGACGAAGTGCTCGTCGGTGTGGACCGGACTCTCGCTGAAGACGACGGAGCCCACGGCGTGCAGTCCGGCGGCCTTCGTCGCCGCGATCGACACGGCCATGTTGCGGGTGTCGTTGAGCGCGTCGAAGGTGTTGATGCAGCCGATGCCGTACCGCGCCAGCGTATCGATCGTCAGCGGGAACACGTCGTCGGCGAACAGGTCCCAGCCGAGAACGTTGAGGCTGCGGATATAGACGTTCTTGAGAGTCCGCGGGGCGAGCCGCTGGATCATGCGGAGGCGCTCCCACGGGTCCTCGGCCAGGTAATAGATGCAGGATTCGAACACGGCCGAGCCGGCGACCCCCATCACGCCGTAGCCCGCTTCGTCCATGGTCGGAACGATGGGCTCCATCATCTCGCTCGTCATGCGAGTCGCCCAAAGGCTCTGATGGGCGTCCCGCAGCGCCGTTTCCCAGATACGAAGTTTCCTGCTCATGCCGCCATGTTCTCCTGTGGCATTACCTGTTCGATGTTCTTCTCCAGCCACTGCGTGTTGAAGGCGTTCGTCCGGAAGGCCTCCGAATCGAGCAGGGACAGATGGAAGGGAACGGTCGACGGGATGCCGTCGATGACGTACCCGGCCAGGGCCGCGCGCATCCTGTCGATGGCCTGGGCGCGGTCGGGCGCCCAGACGACGACCTTGGCGATCATGGAATCGTAGTAGGGCGGCACCGTATAGCCGGCGTAGCAGTGTGAATCGACGCGCACGCCAGGCCCGCCGGGCGCGACGTACTCGGAGAGCGCGCCGGGCGACGGCATGAAGTTACGGGCGCCGTCCTCCGCGTTGATGCGGCATTCGATCGCATGGCCGCGCAGCTTCACGTCCTTCTGCGTCAACGACAGGCCCTCGCCGCCCGCGATCAGGAGCTGCTCGCGCACGAGATCCACGCCCGTCAGCATCTCGGTGACCGGGTGCTCGACCTGGATGCGGGTGTTCATCTCGATGAAGTAGAACGCGCCCGCGTCGAGGTCGACGAGGAACTCGACGGTGCCGGCGCCCTCGTAATCCACGCTCGCGGCCAGGGAGACCGCGGCCTCGTGAAGACCCTTCCGCAGGGCCGGAGTGATGACGGGGCAGGGGCCTTCCTCCACCAGTTTCTGGTGGCGCCGCTGCATGGAGCAATCGCGTTCGCCCACGTGCACGACGCCGCCCCGGCCGTCGCCCAGCACCTGGACCTCCACGTGGCGCGCGTTGCCGATGTACTTCTCCAGATAGATCGACGAATCGCCGAACGCCGCCTGCGCTTCGGCCTGCGCGGAGAGCGCGTTCCTGGACAGCTGGGCCGGAGTCTCGGCGAGCATCATGCCGCGCCCGCCGCCGCCCGCCGCCGCCTTGATCAGGACGGGGTAGCCGATCTCCCCGGCGGTCGCGGCCAGCTCGTCGGCGTCGACGGCCTTGCCGTCGGAGCCCGGAACCGTCGGCACGCCGGCCTCCGCCGCCACCGCGCGCGCCATGGCCTTGTCGGCCATCCGCCGGATGGCGTGTCCCGTGGGACCGACGAACTTGACGCCGGCTTCGGCGCACTCGTCGGAGAACGCGGCGTTCTCGGCGAGGAAGCCGTAACCCGGATGAATGCCGTCGGCCTTCGCGTACATGGCGGCGCCGATCAGCGACCCCGCGTTGAGATAGCTCCGTGTCGCCTGCGCCGGCCCGATGCAGACCGCCTTGTCCGCGAGACGGACATGGAGCGAGTCGCGATCCGCCTCCGAGTAGACGGCCACCGTCTCGATATCCAGTTCGCGGCAGGCGCGGACGACCCGCACGGCGATCTCGCCGCGATTGGCGATGAGGACCCGGCGCAGCATCACGATTCGCGCGAGCGGCGATCAGCGGGGCTCGAACCACATGACGGGCTGGCCCGCGCCCACGGCCTGCGCGTTCTCCGCGGGAATGCGCGACACCACGCCGTCGCAGGGCGCCTTCAGTGTGTTCATCACCTTCATCACGTCGAGGATGCAGACGGTGTCGCCGCTCTTCACCTCGTCGCCCTCCTCGACGAAGGGGTCGGCGCCCGGCGCCGGCGCCCGATAGAAGGTTCCGGACAACGGGGAGTTGAGCGCCACGGCGGTATCGCTCGGCGGGGCGGAGACGGTTGCGGGCTCCGTCGCCGCGTCCGCCGGAGCGGGACTCGCCGCCGGTGGTTCGGACGTCGCGGCGGGCGGAGCGGCGGGCGCCGCGACCGGCATCGCCGCCGCCGGGGAGCCGTCGGCATCGCGCTTGCGGACGATCAGCTTGAAGTCGTCGACCTCGATATGGATCTCCTTGGTCGAAGACTGGTCAATGATCTTGAGAATTTCCTGAACGTCTTCGTAGGTGAGTGACACCGCCGAGCTCCCTGTCCGCTCCTTCGCCCGCGGAACCGATCCGCCGCGCGCCGGCCGCGGCGAGCGCGGGCGACGACGGAGCCCGACGAGCGCGGACTCATGAAACACATCCGGAAATGCGAGTCAACTTGACCGGCGCGCGGGCGATTGCGCCGCCTTCGCACAGATAAGATATTGAGCTCCGCGGTCTCCATGGCCTTGGGGGCGGCGCCCGATTCCACCGTCCGCGGGAGCCCGGAAATCCTCGAGGTCATGGCGTGAGCAGAAAATCGTTCATCGAAGACAGACCGAAAGGCGGCGATATCGGGCCGCTCCGGCATATTGCCGGATTCCTTCGGCCTCACCGACCGCGCGCCATCTCGGCGCTGGTCTGTCTCGTCGCCGCCGCCGGGGCCGTCCTCGCGATCGGCCAGGCGCTGCGCCGCGTCGTCGATTTCGGGTTCAGCGCCGACAGCACGGTGCTCGACCAGTACTTCCTCGCGCTGCTCGGGATCGTCGCCCTGCTCGCCGCGGCGACCTATGGCCGGTACTACGCCGTGGCGTCCCTGGGCGAACGGGTCGTCGCGGACATACGCCGCGAGGTCTACGCGCGCGTCATCGGCCTCAGCCCCGAGTTTTTCGAGTCGACGCGCACGGGAGAGATCCTCTCCCGGCTGACGACGGACGCCACGCTCGTCCAGTCCGTCGTGGGGTCGACCGCGTCCGTGGCCTTGCGCAACACGTTGATCTTCGTCGGCGGGTCCGTCCTGCTGATCGTCAGCAGCCCAAAGTTGACGGGGCTCGTCTTCCTGATCGTCCTCCTGGCGGTGCTGCCCGTGATCGTGTTCGGCCGCCGTGTCCGGCGGCTTTCCCGCGAAAACCAGGATCTGCTGGCGGACGTCGGCGCGTTCGCCGGCGAGTCCCTCGACGCGGCGCGGACGGTGCAGGCGTTCGGCCGCGAGGACGCCAGCCGCCGGAGGTTCGGCGGGATCGTCGAGGCCGCCCATACGTCGGCCCTTCGCCAGATCAGATCCCGCGCCCTGCTCACCGGCATCGTCATCCTGCTCGTGTTCGGCGCGGTCGACGTCGTCCTGTGGATCGGCGCGCGCGATGTGATCTCGGGCGCCATGACCGGCGGCCAGCTCGCCGCGTTCGTCTTCTACGCGGTCATGGTGGCCGGTTCCGTCGGGTCGTTGTCGGAGGTGTACGGCGACCTTCAGCGCGCCGCCGGGGCGACGGAGCGCCTGATGGAACTGCTGGCGACGGAACCCGCGATATCCGCTCCCGAGCCGCCGGTCGACCTGCCGCGACCCGCGCGCGGCGCGATCCGCTTCGACCGCGTCACCTTCCGCTATCCGACCCGGCCCGAGGTCCGCGCGCTGGACTCGTACTCCCTGGCGGTCTCGCCGGGCGAGCGGCTCGCGCTCGTCGGCCCCTCGGGCGCCGGAAAGACGACCGTGTTCCAGCTTCTTCTCCGGTTCTACGACCCGGAGTCGGGGCGGGTCTCCATCGACGGCGTCGACCTGCGGGACGCGAGACCCGAAGAGGTGCGCCGGCGCATCGGCCTCGTGCCCCAGGACCCGGTCATCTTCGCCGACGACGTCTGGAGCAACATCCGCTACGGCCGCCCCGAGGCGACCGACGAGGAAGTCCGCGCCGCGGCCGAAGCCGCCGCCGCGTCCGGGTTCGTCGAACGGCTGCCGGACGGATACGGGACCTTTCTGGGCGAGCGCGGCGCCCAGCTATCGGGCGGCCAGCGCCAGAGAATCTCCATCGCCCGCGCGATCCTGCGCAATCCCGCGATACTCCTGCTCGATGAGGCGACCAGCGCACTCGACGCGGAGAACGAACGGATGGTTCAGCAGGCGCTACAGGCGCTCATGGCCGGCAGGACGACGATCGTCATCGCCCATCGCCTGGCGACCGCGTTGAAGGCCGACCGGATCGTCGTGATGGACGCCGGCGACGTCGTGGCCAGCGGGACCCACGCGGAGTTGATGGCGGAGGGCGGGCTGTATGCGCGACTGGCCGAGCTGCAGTTCGACATGCCGGGAGGCGCGGCCGCGGCCGCAGCGGCGCGATAGCGGATCTCGGCTCACGGTAGGCTCATGCCTCGGATGTCTTCCGGATCGAGGATTGCGCGGCGTTGCGGGACCGCGTCCACCCCCTCCCGACCTCCCCCCTGTCCAGGGGGGAGGGGCGCGAACGGACCCTGCGGCGCCCCCGTCACCGGACGAAGCTTGCGGACAGGCAGCATGAGAAATGCGGGCTATACGCCCGGGGAAACGATCCCCTCCGGCGCCGGGAGCATCGGAACGTGTCCGGGCTGCGCCGCCACCCGGGCGAGCCAGGCGGTGACGTTCGGGTAGTCCGAAAGATCGAAGCCATCCTCCCCGGCCACATGGGTATAGGCGTAAAGCGCAATGTCCGCGACGGTCATCGCCTCCGCGCCGAACCAGGGCCGTCGGCCAAGGTGGCTCTCCATAACCGCGAGCGCGGCCCGGCCGCCTTCCTGCTTCGCCGAAAGCTGCGCGCGCTGGGCCTCGCTCATCTCGACATGCCGGAGCCAGTGGCGGGCGACCGCGACGTTCGGCTCGTGGCTGTACTGCTCGAAGAACATCCATTGCAGGGTCAGCGCGCGGGCCTGTGGGTCCGCCGGCAGAAAACGTGACCCCTCGGCGAGATACCACAGGATCGCGTTGGATTCGGCGAGACACGCGTCGTCATCGAGCCGGAGTACGGGGATACGGCCGTTGGGGTTCATCGCCAGGAACTCCGGCGTGCGGCTCTCGCCCTTCAGGATGTCGATCTCGACCCGCTCGTAAGACCGCTTCAGGTGCGCGAGCAGGAGGCGCGGCTTGTAGCCATTGCCCGAAAGATGGTTGTCGTAGAGGCGTATCATGAGCGGATGCCGCCGATATGCGGACGACATGGGCAGGGTACCGCTCAGGCCACCTGTCTTCAAACCGGTGACTTCGGGGCTCCCCGCCTCTACATCGAGGCGGGTATCTCATGGTCCATCCGGGCCGGGTCAGGTCCGGAGCGCGGCTATCGCTCGGTCAGTTTCAGCTCGATGCGCCGGTTGCGGCGATGGCCGATCTCGTCGGCGCGCGGATCCAGGGGCTGGAACTCGCCGAAACCCGCCGCCGCCAGACGTCCCGGCGGCACCCCGCGCCCGACGAGGAACTTGACCACGGACACGGCCCGAGCCGTCGAAAGCTCCCAGTTCGAGGGGAATCTGGAGGTGGAGATGGGGAGGACGTCGGTGTGGCCGTCGACGCGCAGCACCCAGGAGATCTCCGTCGGTATCGATTCGGCGATCTCCAGCAGGGTCGTCGCGAGCCGGGCGAGCTGCCGTTGTCCATTGTCGCCGATTTCCGCCGAGCCCGACTCGAACAGGACCTCGGACTGGAAGACGAACCGGTCGCCGACCACGCGGATATCCGGTCTGTCTCCCAACACCTCGCGCAGACGTCCGAAGAACTCCGATCGATAGCGCGAGAGTTCCTCGACCTTCCGGGCCAGCGCTACGTTGAGCCGCTTGCCGAGATCGGCGATCACGGCCTCCTGCTCCCTGTCCTTCGCCTCGGCCGCCTCCAGGGCGGCGTTGAGACGCGCCAGCTGCCGACGCACGGCGTCGAGCTGTTGATTCAGGAGCGCGACCTGGGCCTGAGCCTCGGCGGACAGCTCCTTCTCCCGGCTCAACGATTCGCCGCTCTCGTTGTACAGGCGTTGGAGCTCGGCGAGCCGGAGCTCGCGGTCTTCCAGTTCCTTCTGGGCCAGCAGGGTGCGTTCCCGTTCGTCGGCGAGGCGCGCCTCGAGCGCCTTGCTCTCGTCGCGAAGCCGGGTGGCGAGCGATTCGGAGTCCGCCAGGGCCTTGGCGAGCTCGCCCACCCGCCGCTCCAGATCGTCCCGAACGGACGTGAGCGCGGCGATGTCCCGTTTCAGGCGCTCGATCTCGCCGAGTCTCGCCTCGATGGTCTCGCGATTTGCGGCGATCGTCTCGACGGCGGACGCCAACCTGGATTCCGCCTCTTCCAGATCGAGGACGAGGCGGTCGCGGTCGCGCGTCGTTTCCTGCAACGAGGCCGACAACTGCGCCACGTCGAGGCGCAGATCCTCATTGGTTCGGCGTTCCAGGGCGAGCAACTCGGCGATCTCCGCGAGCTGGCGGTTCAGTCTCTCGAGCGCCTGATCCCGCCCCGACAGGGCTTGGCTGAGGAAAAAATGGGTGATCATGAAGACGGCGAGAACGAAGATGATGACCAGCAGCAGGGTCGTGAGCGCGTCGACGAACCCCGGCCAGATGTTGTCGTTGCGCCGCATTCTTCCGCGATTGGCGAGCGCGGGCACAGCGTCGCTCCTTCGCCGCTAGCGCGAGTCGCGCCCGAGCGCCGCCATCGTCCGGGCGAGCAGCTTTATCTCGCTGCGGAACTCCTGAATGAGGTGGTCGCGGGCGGGACCGGATTCCTCGAGGAGGCGCTTGACGTAGACATCGATGTTGCGCAGATGCGCGCGGCTCGCCTCGTCCAGGGAGATCCTCGTTTCCGCCGACGCCGCCTCCGCCAACCGTTCCAGGACCGGTCGCATTTCGATCTGGTTTTCGGCAAGCCTGATCATGAGGCCCTGTTCCGATTTCATCTGATCGGCGAGCGTCGCCAGCCGGTCGGACAGCGACAGCAGGGTGGCGTTCGCCGACGCGCCGCTGTCCGCGCTGCGGGAGATCGTGCGCTGGAGCGCGTCAAGGCTTTCGGCCGTCTGCTCCAGCAGCGCGCTCACGTACGCCGGCACGGACTCGCCGTCGCCCACCCCGATGCCCGAAGAGAGTCGGGTAATGCTGGAAAGCCATTCCTCCAGCTCGTTGTAGAAACGGGTCTGCGCCTGGCCCGCCTGGAGCTCCAGGAACCCGAGGACGAGGGATCCGGCGAGACCGAACAGGGACGACGAGAAAGCCGTCCCCATGCCGGAGAGCGGAGCCTCGAGGCCCGCCTTCAACGCCCCGAACAGGCCGGCGGGGTCGTCCACGTCCGCCGTGAGATCGTGGATCGTGTCGCCGACCGCCGTCACGGTCTCGAGAAGGCCCCAGAACGTACCCAGAAGGCCGAGAA
Source organism: Alphaproteobacteria bacterium (assembly GCA_965242505.1). Taxonomy (GTDB): domain Bacteria; phylum Pseudomonadota; class Alphaproteobacteria; order UBA2966; family UBA2966; genus UBA2966. The sequence goes on along the minus strand of OZ251449.1, from coordinate 3,130,639 downwards.
AGATCAGAAGACCGATCAGGTACCGGGCCGTTTCCCGGGATTCGTCGAGCCGCGCCGCGATGCCGTCGAGCAGGGAGCGCATCGACGACGTCGACAGCCAGCGCTGGCCGGTCTGGTCGCCGAGCATCGTCGCCATCGGGGCCAGAAGGGTCGGGTGTCGATGCACCGTCACGCCGGCGTTGCGGTGGCGGAAGCGTTCGGCCCACTCGACCTCGGGTCCCAGAACGCGGACCTGCCGGAACACGTAAACGATACCGAACAGCAAAACGCCGAGGATCAGGCCATTGAGGCCGGGGTTGGCCATGAACGAGCGTTCGAGCTGCTCGGCGAGGAGGGCCGCCACCCCGCCGATGGCCACGACGAACAGGCCCATCCGTATCAGGAAGCTCCGTGGACGCGTCATGCGGACACCCATGGCGGTATGCGCGGGAGCGGCGTCCGGGCGGGAGGGCCCGTCACCCGCCCGCGGTCCGCCGTCACTGGAGTCGGTCGCCGTCACCGGGTCAGGAGGACGACGTCGACGCGTTCGGACGGCCCGTCGTCCTTCGGGCGCCCCAGCGCTCGGACGTCGATCCGCGTGCTTCGTATTCCCTGCTCGATGAGGAACGAACGCACCTCGAGCGCGCGCGACAACGAAAGCCGCCGCGCCGACCTCCGGGTTTCGCTCGTCCCGCCGGCGTGGGCCTTCAGTTGCAGACGGCCGTCGCTCTCCATCATCGTCGCGGCCAGGGACGCCAGTCTCCGTTCGGCGTCCGGCGTCAGCCGCGTGCTCGCGCCGACGAAGTCGATGCGAAGAATCGGCCCGCCGACCGGCGGCAACGGGATCCTGGGCAACGCCGCGGCCTGCCTCCCCGGACTCTTCGGGCGTTCCGGGCGCTCTGCGCGATGGGCTTGCGCCGGGGGCGGCGCAGGCGGCGCTTTCGGAGGCGAAAGCGCCTCCGGCGCGGGCGGAGGCGCCGCCGGAGGCGGGACGGCGCGCCGCGTCACGCGCGGCGGCGGCGCGGCGGGCATGGATCCGACGGCCTGCCGCGCCGTTCCGGGCCGGGGTACGGGGACCGGACGCGGCGCCGCCCGTGAGGCGGAGCTTCGCGCGCCGGAACCCGGAGCGCGCAACCGCACGGCATCCGTCGGCCGTTCTCCCGGCGCGAGAAACCGTCCGCCCGTCTCCGGGAGCCGGTCGAGGACATCGAGATTCACTTCCACCGCAGGCCCTCCGCGGCCGCCGACGATCACCGTGGACTGGGCCGAAGCCTCCGCGGCCGGCCACGAGAAAAGAGCCAGCGTCCCCAGTACGATTGCCATGGAACGAAGCTCCGCGCGGCGGGCGCCTCGCCGCGACGACACGCAAAACGACATGATCCGCTCAGACTCCATTGTGTGTTTTGCGGCCGTCCCCCCTCGCCATCGGGCGGTCAGGCACAATAGCCTAGGGGGTATGCCCCGACAACAGGTCAGCCGCGGGTGGGTCATGGGGCCGACAACGGGAACTCACGCGCTCCCTCGTCGGCCGCGTCGATGCCACGAGGGACGCCGTCACCGCTCTTCGCGCCCGGCGTCGCGAAGCGTCGCCCCTATGGCGTCGAACAGGCGGTCGTTCGCCGCGATGATGTCGCCGGTGTTCATCATGTCGTCTCCGCCGTCGATTTCCCCCACGAGCCCCCCGGCCTCGCGGACCAGCACGATCCCGGACGCCAGATCCCAGGGACGAAGCCCCTTTTGCCAGAACCCGTCGAGTCGGCCGGCGGCGACGTAGGCGAGATCGAGCGCCGCGGATCCCAGGCGGCGAATCCCGGCGGTTTTCGGCGTCATGGCGGAGATCCCCACGATGGAGCTGCGATGGTCCGGTCGCCCCCGTGGGTGAACGTCCGTCGCCAGAACCGCCGTCTCCAGGCGCTCGCGGGCGGAAACCCGCAGGCGACTGTTGTTGAGGTACGCGCCAGCGCCTTTCTCCGCCCAGAACATCTCGTCGCGCAGGGGATCGTAAATGACGCCGGCGAAGACGCCGCCGTCGCGCTGGAGGGCGATGCCGAGACAGAAATGCGGGATTCCGTGGAGGAAGTTCAGCCTCCCGTCGAGGGACGCCACGATCCAGCGGTTCGACGTGTCTTCCCCCCGGACCTCGCCCGACTTCTCCGAGAGCGCCCCGTAACGGGGGCGGGCCGACGCGAGCTCCGCGAGGAGTATCCGTTCCGCGCGCCCGTCCGCGGCGGCAGCGAACTCCACGGGGCCTTTCCTCGAAGCCTGGAGCTGCTCGACCTCGCCGAAATCGCGAACGAGCGTCCGCGCGGCCTTGCGGGCGGCGCTCGCCATGACGTTGACCAACGCGGATCGGAGCGCCATGCGTGGCCGTCCCCTACCGGGCGGGACTCAGGCCTCGGCCCGTCTGGCGTAACTTCCGTCGGCCGTGTCGACGACGATGCGGTCGCCGACCTCGATGAACGGGGGCACCATGGTGCGCACGCCGTTTTCCAGAATGGCTGGCTTGTACGAAGCGGCCGCCGTCTGCCCCCGGACCGTGGGCTCGGTCTCGGTCACCGCCATGGTCACGGTCTCGGGAAGCGCGACGCGGATGGACACGCCCTCGTGGCCCTCGATCATGACGATCATGCCGTCCTGCAGGAACACGGCGGGCTCGCCGACGAGGGCCGAAGGGAGCTGGGTCTGGTCGTAAGTCTCCGTGTCCATGAACGTGAGCATCTCGCCGTCGGCGTAGAGGAATTGATGCTCTCTCTGATCGAGCCGAACGCGTTCGACCGATTCGGAAGAGCGGAACCGTTCATTGAGCTTCGATCCGTTCTTCAGGTTCTTCAGCTCGACCTGAAGGTAGGCGCCCCCCTTGCCCGGTTGCGTATGCTGAATCCTGACCGCGGCCCACAACTCGCCGTTGCGCTCGATCACCATTCCGGGCCGGATCGCGTTGCCGTTTATTCGCATGGTCCCGTTCGCATGATCTTCGTTCGTGGTCCGGGGGCGGCGCGGAACCTAACAGCTCGACCGCCCCCGTTCAATCGGGCGGACCGCCGCCGAACCCGTCGGGAACCCGCTCCAGCGTGCGCGCGATGGCGTCGTTGAAGGCGCGGACCGCGTCGGCCGGTCCATTTTCGTGGTCCCACACGGCCGAGACGACGGCCAGAAAATTCGCGCCCGCCCGAACCAGCGGCGGACAATTCGACGGCGTGATTCCGCCGATGGCGACGGTCGGAATCGGCAGGATGTCCGCGGCCCATTCCAGGATATCCGGCGCCGCCCGCGTCCCGGCGGACTTCGTGCCGGTCCGGTGGAACGCGCCGAACGCCACGTAATCGGCCCCGTCCTCCACTGCCGCGATGGCGAGGTCACGCGAGTCGTGGCACGTCACGCCGATGACCTTGTCCGGTCCCAGAAGCCGCCTGGCCTCCTCGAAGGTCGCGTCTTCCTGTCCGATGTGCGCGCCGTCCGAGTCGCCGATGGCGGCGAGGTCCGGTCGGTCGTTGATGAGCAACGGGACGTCGCGCCGATTACAGACGGGCGCCAGCAGTTCCGCTGCGCGCAGAACCTGCGCATCGTCGCAGTCCTTCAACCGCAACTGGAGGCAGGCGACGTCGCCGCCGTCGAACGCGGCCTCGAGTTGCCCGGAGAAGCGCGGGGCGTCGATCCTGGGCGGTGAGACGAGGTAAAGGCGGCATCCGGTCGAGGACATCGTGGCAGTCTACCGCCCCGTCTCACATCTGTCTGAACCAGGTCAGCGGCTCGATTCCACCGTGACGGCGCCCGGAGATTCCACGAGTTTCATCGGTTGACGGCGCGTCGGCGCCAATCCTATGCTGTTTGCAAAGGTCGCCGGACAACCCCTTTCGATGGAATAACGATAGAACGACGATTGTCCGTCGACCGACCGCCGGGCGGGGCGGGGAGGACGAAGGTCATGAACGAAGAGGTTTCGGCCGCCGAGCGCCTGGAGCGGTCGATCGATCGGCTCGAGCAGGTGGTCGCGGATCGAATCTCGGCGGCCGATACGTCCGCCGCCGAGCGGGTCGAGGCGCTCGAATCCGAGAACGAGTCCTTGAAATCCCGGCTGAAGGCGTTACAGACGGAAAAGGATGCGCTCGCGGGGGCGCTGGAAGACGCGAACGTCGAGTATCGCGTCCTGGAAAATGCGGCGGACACCGTCCGGGATCGGCTGGACGAGACGATCGGGCGGCTCCGCGAAGTCCTGAGCGCCTGACATGGCCCGCGTCGAGGTGACGGTCAATGGTCGAGAATACCTCGTTGCCTGCGAGGATGGCGAGGAGGCTCATCTGCTCGAGCTGGCGGACTATCTGAACCGTATCGTCGGCGAGCTGGTTCAATCGGTCGGCCAGGTCGGAGAAGCGCAACTCATGCTCATGGCCGGGTTGCTCATCGCGGACGAGTTGTTCGAGTCCCGCAACTCCGTCGCCCGCCTCGAGTCGGACGCCGCCGACACGAAACTGGCCGACGGCAAGGCCACGGAAGAGGCCGTCGAGGCGGCGGACGCCGCGCTCGACCGGACCGCGGCGCGTCTCGACGATATTGCCGATCGGTTGCGGAGCGCCTAGTTTGAAGGGTCGGCGGGTTCTGCCCTGCGCGTCGACGGTATCGTCCCTGGGGTCAAACCGATCTATCGGGAGCCGTCTCTGCCGGGACCGCGGTCCCGGCACGCGGCGCCCACCTGCACAGGCAGGCCACAGAGGATCGGCTCCGTCGACGGCCGCGGCGGTCTCGTCGACCGCGTCTTCTTGATGCCGTGGACGAGATCGTCTCCGCCAAGGCGTCCCTGAGGGGGGACCTCCGGACCCGGCGTCTGAAGTTGCGCGACTCGGCGCCGCGGAACGCCGCGGATCTCGCCGCCCGTAATTTCCTCGATCATGTCGGAGCGCCGGAGGCGCGCATCGTGTCCGGTTACTGGCCGATCCGGAGCGAACTGGACCCACGGCCGCTGCTGACGAAGCTCGGAAGGCGAGGCGCGCGCTGCGCCCTTCCCGCCATCGCCGGGCGCGGACTGCCGCTGGAATTCCGCGAATGGACGCCCGGCGATCCGTTGGCAAGAGGCGAGTTCGGCGCCGGAGAACCCGTTCCCGGCGCGCGGGTCGTCACGCCGGAAGTGCTGATCGTGCCGCTGCTGGCATTTGACGGACACGGGTACAGATTGGGATACGGGGGCGGCTACTACGATCGCACGATCCGTTCGCTCCGCCGAGAGGCGGCGTGTTGTCTGGCGGTCGGGTTCGCTTACGCCGGACAGGAGGTCGACGCCGTTCCACGCGACGAAACGGACGAACGCCTGGACTGGATCGTCACCGAGGTTTCCGCAAGGACATTCGCATGAAACTGTTGTTCGTGGGCGACGTGGTGGGCCGTTCGGGGCGAAGGGTCGTGCGCGAGCACGTTCCGGCCTTGCGGGAGGAGCTGGGTCTCGACTTCGTGATCGCCAACGGCGAGAACGCGGCCGGTGGATTCGGGATCACCCGCGATATCTGCAACGAATTCTTCGATGTCGGCGTGAACGCGATCACGACCGGGAATCACGTCTGGGACCAGAAGGAGATACTCACCTTCATCGACAACGAGGACCGCCTGTTGCGGCCCTGCAACTATCCCGCGGGCGCGCCCGGCCGCGGCGTCGGGCTTTACGAGTTGCCCGAAGACCGAAGGGTCGTCGTCGTCCAGGTGATGGGCCGGGTGTTCATGGACCCGCTTGACGATCCCTTCGCGCGCATCGACGAGGAACTGGCGCCCATACAGTTGGGGCGCGAGGCCGACGCTGTCGTCGTCGACGTGCACGGGGAGGCGACGAGCGAGAAGAACGCCATGGGTCATTACGTCGACGGCCGGGTCTCGATGGCCGTGGGAACGCACTCTCACGTGCCGACGGCGGACGCCCGTATCCTCGCGGGCGGGACCGCCTACCAGACCGACCTCGGAATGTGCGGCGACTACGACTCGATAATCGGGATGGAGAAGGAAGAACCGATCAACCGATTCGTGAACAAGATCCCGAACGGAAGATTCACCCCGGCGCTGGGCAGCGCGACGCTATGCGGCGTTTACGTCGAAACCGACGACTCGAGCGGGCTCGCCGCCTCCATTGCGCCCATCCGCATCGGCGGGCGTCTCATGTCCGCCGGACCCGAATCCCGCAACTGGCCGCAGCGGTCCTGATTCCTCCGAGGAGACTGCGGCGCGGCCTGCCGGAGCGGCCAAAAATCCGCCACATTGCTCGCGCAGACTGAAAAACGCCGCCGCATTCCACAACATCCGGTATAATGCCCAGAGCTCCCGACCAAATATAGAACGTGAATCGATGGCAGGCCATTCGCAGTTCAAGAACATCATGTACCGCAAGGGCGCTCAGGACGCCAAGCGGTCCAAGCTGTTCTCGAAACTGGCGCGGGAGATCCAGGTGGCGGCGCGAACGGGCATGGCCGCCCCGGAAATGAACGCCCGGCTTCGCGCGGCCATCTCGGCGGCGCGGGCGGCCAACATGCCGAAGGACAACATCGAACGGGCGATCAAGCGGGGCTCGACCGGTGAGGACGACACGTACTACGAGGGGGTGCGGTACGAGGGGTACGGGCCCGCGGGCGTGGCCGTCATCGTCGAGGCCTTGACGGACAACCGCAATCGCACGGCGGCCGACGTGCGCTCGGCCTTCAGCAAATTCGGCGGAACCCTGGGCGAAACAGGAAGCGTCTCGTTCATGTTCGACCGCGTGGGTTCTATCAGCTATCTGCCGGAAACGGCGTCCGAGGAGGAAATGCTGGAAGCCGCGATAGAGTCCGGCGCAGGAGACTGTGAGACGACCGAGGACGGTCACGAGATCAATTGCGATCCCGACGACCTGAACGAGGTCCGGGACGCCCTGGAGCGGCGCTTCGGGGCGTCGCGAAGCGCCAGCCTGACATGGAAACCCCAGACGACGGTCCCGGTCGACGAGTCCCGGGCGGGTTCGCTGATCAGGCTTCTCGAAACGCTTGAGGACAACGACGACGTTCAGCGGGTGTCCGCGAATTTCGACATCCCCGCGGACGTTCTCGACCGGATGGATGCCTGAGAGGATGCACGGTTCGATCGAGGTCGTCCGATGAGGATCATCGGGGTCGATCCGGGATTGCGGCGTTCCGGCTGGGGCGTGATAGACGTATCCGGCAACCGGCTGCGGCACGTCGCCAACGGCGTCGTGGCGTCGCGGGGGGACGCCGAGTTTCCGCAGCGGCTCCGCCAGTTGTTCGAAGGCATCGTTGCCGTCCTGGCGGAGTTCGAGCCTCGGGAGGCGGCGGTGGAAGAGACGTTCGTCAATCGCAATCCCGTCTCGACGCTCAAGCTCGGGCAGGCCCGCGGCGTAACCCTGCTGGCGCCGGCGATGGGCGGATTGCCCGTCGCGGAATACCCGGCGAACCTCGTGAAGAAATCCATCGTCGGCGTGGGTCATGCCGCGAAGCAACAGATGCATATGATGGCGCAGACCCTGCTGGGCGGCGTCGCCATCGAGAGCTCCGACGCCGCCGATGCCCTGGCGGTGGCGATCTGCCACGCTCATCACCGCTCGACCCGGCAACGATGGGCGCCGGAGCGCCGGGCCCCGCCGGACCGTCGAGGGAGCTCCATAGGATGATCGCATGGCTTCACGGCATCCTGCGTTCGGCGGGAGACGACCACGTCGTCGTCGACGTCCATGGCGTCGGCTATCAGGTTTTCTGCTCGGGCCGGACCATGAGTGCCATGCCCCGCGCCGGCGACCCGATAACCCTCGAGATCGAGACGCACGTCCGTGAGGACCACATCCAACTGTTCGGGTTTTCCGAGGGCGTCGAGCGTGACTGGTTTCGGAGGCTTCAGACCGTGCAAGGGATCGGCGCCCGGGTCGCCCTTGGCGTGCTGTCGGTGCTTTCCCCGACGGATCTGTTCCGCTCGGTCGCCGCGCAGGACCACGCACCCTTTACTCAGGCGTCGGGCGTCGGACCAAAGCTCGCGCGCCGGGTCGTCGCCGAACTGAAGGACAGGGTCCCGCGGCTGGCGGTCGTGGAGGGCGCAGGCGACGCCGTCGGGTCGCCGACCGGAGAGCCGGGCGCCGACGAGGCCGGAGACGCGGTCTCCGCACTCGTCAACCTGGGCTACGGCCGCGCCGAGGCGTTCGGAGCCGTCGCCGGCGCCGTTTCCGCGCTCGGCGGCGATACCTCGGTCGAGGCGCTGATCAAGGCCGGGCTGAAGGAGCTGGGGCGGTGACGGACGAACGCGTCATCGCGGCGGACTTCGGCTCCGACGACGCCGTCGAGACCAGTCTCAGGCCCAAGGCGCTGGACGAGTTCATCGGACAGAAGTCCGTCCGCGAGAACCTGAGGGTGTTCGTCGACGCCGCGCGCAGTCGCGGCGACGCGCTGGATCACGTTCTGTTCGTGGGTCCGCCGGGCCTTGGCAAGACGACCCTGGCGCAGATCGTCGCCCGCGAACTGGGAGTCGGCTTCCGGGCGACGTCGGGTCCCGTGGTGGCCCGGGCGGGCGACCTGGCCGCGATCCTGACCAATCTCGATCCACGAGACGTCCTGTTCATCGACGAGATCCACAGGCTGAGTCCGGCGGTCGAGGAGATCCTCTATCCGGCCATGGAGGACTTTCACCTCGACCTCATCATCGGCGAAGGCCCGGCGGCGCGTTCGGTGCGCATCGACATGCCGGCGTTCACGTTGATCGGTGCCACGACCCGGTCGGGGTTGCTGACGACGCCGCTTCGGGACCGTTTCGGGGTTCATGCCCGGCTCGGTTTCTACACGCTCGAGGAGTTGCGGGAGATCGTCGAGCGGGGCGCGCGCGTTCTGGGCGTCGATATCACCGCTGACGGGGCGATCGAGATCGCCAAACGCTCCCGTGGAACGCCCCGCGTGGCCGGTCGCCTCCTGCGGCGGGTCCGGGACTTCGCCACCGTGGAAGGCATGACCTCCATCGATCGGGAGATCGCCGACGGCGCGCTCGGGCGTCTCGACGTGGATCCCCGGGGCCTCGACGCCCTTGACCGCCGTTATCTCACCCTCATCGCGGACCACTACGGCGGAGGCCCGGTGGGTGTCGATACCTTGGCGGCCGCGCTGAGCGAGCCCCGGGACACGATTGAAGAGATCATCGAGCCGTTCCTGCTACAACAGGGGCTCACCCAACGGACGTCGCGCGGGCGGATGCTCACGGTGTCCGGATTCGGGCACCTCGGCCTGCGGGCGCCGCGGCGGTTCTCGGCCCAACTGGAGCTGGTTTCCGAGGAGGACGCCGAAGATGGTTGACGGGCGCCTTGGCGGCGGCTGGCCGCGGGGTTTCGCGCGCGTGCCGCCATGCTCGCGCCCCAACGCGACGGCCATGAACGATACGGCGGGCTAGACATGGAGCAAGAGGCAATCGACGCGGCCGTTCTGGCGGGCTCCGTGGGCGATCCGGATCTTTCCCTGGTCGGTCTGTTCCTGCGCGCCGACGTCGTCGTGAAGGCCGTCCTTGTCATTCTGGTCCTGGCGTCGTTCTGGTGCTGGGCGATCATCGTCGAGAAGATATTCAAGCTGCGCCGGTTGGTGGCGCAGGCCGACGTGTTCGAGGAATCGTTCTGGTCGGGGGGGTCGCTGGAGGAACTCTACGACCGGATCGGGGAGCGACCGGATCATCCGATGGCCTTTCTGTTCGCGGCGGCCATGCGGGAATGGCGACGAAGCGTTGCGGGAGGCGGCGGAAGCGAACGCACGCTCCATGCCGGCATTCAGGACCGGATCGGGCAGGTCATGCAACTGAGCATGAGCCGGGAGGTGGAGAACCTGGAGCGCTATCTGGGCTTCCTCGCCACGGTCGGGTCGACCGCGCCCTTTATCGGATTGTTCGGCACGGTCTGGGGAATCATGAACAGCTTCCAGGCCATCGCCCTGACCAAGAACACGAGCCTCGCGGTCGTGGCCCCCGGCATCGCCGAGGCGCTGTTCGCCACGGCGTTGGGGCTGGTCGCGGCGATCCCCGCCGTGGTCGCCTACAACAAGTTCTCAAACGATATTTCGCGCTATTCGAATCGCCTTGAGAGTTTCGCCGGTGAATTCTCGGCCATCCTCTCCCGTCAACTCGACGAGCATGGGTGGACGACCTGATGGCGACGGTGATCAAGGGGCGTCGCGGGCCTCGCCTTCGCGCGGGGCGCCGCTTCAAGGTGATGAGCGAAATCAACGTCACGCCGTTCGTCGACGTCATGCTGGTATTGCTCGTCGTGTTCATGGTGACCGCTCCCCTGCTGACCGTCGGCGTCCAGGTCGATCTACCCAAGACGAAGGCAGGGGTCGTGCAGGGACAGGACGAACCTCTGGCCGTGAGCATCGACGGACAGGGCCGATTGTTTCTCCAGGAGACCGCCATCGAGATCGACAGCCTCGTCCCGAGACTGATCGCGATCTCCGGCAGCAAGCCGGACATCCGGATATTCGTGCGCGGCGACCAGGTCGTTCCCTACGGACGCGTCATGGAGGTCATGGGAATCATAAACCAGGCGGGCTTCTCGCGGGTGGCGCTCGTCACGGCGAGAGCCGACGCTCCGGGAGCGCGCAAGCGGTAGCGGGACGGTGCGCAACGGGGCTCTCATATCCGCCGCCATTCACATGGCGGCGTTGTGGATCGGTTTCGTGGGCCTGCCCGACTGGGCGCGCTCGGAACCGGAACCCGTCGAGCAGCCCGTGATCGTCGAGATCGTGACCGTCTCCGAGGAAACCAGGGCGGCGCGTCCGAAGCCGGAACCGGTGAAGGAGGACAGGCCGCCGCCGATCCCGCAGAGGAAGCTCGAGACGCCGCCGGTCCCCGCGGAGCCTGAACCGGAGGACACGGTCGTCGTTCCCGATACGAAGCCCGAGCCGCCCAAAAAGATAGCCAAACCCAAGCGCAAGCCGGCGTCGACGCCCAAAAAGGTCGTCAAGGCCAAACCTGCGCCGCCCAAGGCCAAGGCCGCGGCCACGGCGCCGAAACCGAAGAGGTACAAGTTCGATGCCGACCGAATCGCGGTGCTGGTCGACAAGACGCCCCGCAAGCGATCGGCGCCGGACGCGCCCGAAACCCCGCGGACGCCGCCCGAGGTCACATCGCGGACCGCCCAGCCGTCGGAGGGGCAGCCGTTGACATTGTCGGAAGTTGATGCTCTCAGAGCTCAGATCGAGCGTTGCTGGATCGTTCAGGCCGGGGCCCGCTACGCCGAAGATCTCGTCGTGAGGATTCGTGTTTTTCTCCGTCCGGACGGATCTCTGCGTCGCGAGCCGCAGATCGTCGATGACGGGCGGATGGCCGACGACCCGTTTTTCCGAGCCGCGGCGGAAAGCGCCGTCCGCGCCGTTCTGAAATGCGAGCCGTTCAAAATGCCGATTGCCAAGCACCATCGCTGGCGCGAGATCGAGCTCACGTTCGATCCAAGTGAAATGCTCGGCTGATCGCGATGCGTGTCTCGGCGATCCTCGAGCGCGTGATCGGCTCGTTCGCAGCGTCGGCCATCGTGCTGGCGGCCGCGCCGGCGTTCGCCGTTCTGAAGATCGATATCACGCAGGGCGTGGTCGATCCGTTGCCCATCGCGATAAGCGTATTTCACGCGACGAACGAAGGGGGCCGCGAGGCGGCGCGCGATATCGCGGACGTCGTTACCCGCAACCTCGAGCGGTCGGGCCTCTTCCGGCCCCTGGACCGCAGGGCGTTCATCCAGACGCCCGAGGCGATGAAGGTGCAGCCCCGTTTCGCGGATTGGCGGGCGATCGACGCGCAGGCGCTGGTGACAGGCGCGGCGACCATGCTGGAAGACGGCAGGCTTCGCGTCGAATTCCGGTTGTGGGACGTGTTCGCCGGCCAACAGATGGCCGGACTGGCGTACTTCACCGCTCCTCCGAACTGGCGCCGTATCGCCCACCTGATCAGCGATGCGATCTACCAGCGACTGACGGGCGAGGCCGGTTACTTCGACACGCGGATCGTGTACGTCGCGGAAACCGGTCCGCAGACCGCGCGGATCAAGCGGCTCGCGATCATGGATCAGGACGGCGCCCACAATCGCTATCTGACGGGTGGCCGGTACCTGGTCCTCACTCCCCGGTTTTCGCCGACCTCGCAGGAGATCACGTACCTGTCCTACCGGCAGGGCACGCCGCGGGTGTTCATTTACAACATCGACACTGGCCAGCAGGAGGTCCTCGGCGACTTTCCAGGCATGACCTTCGCGCCGCGGTTCTCACCCGACGGCAACAAGGTCATCATGAGCTTCATCAAGGGCGACAACTCCGACATCTACACGATGGACTTGCGGACCCGGCAGATCGCGCGGCTGACGCGACATTCGGCCATCGACACATCGCCGTCCTATTCTCCCGACGGCTCGCGGGTCACGTTCAACTCGGACCGCGGCGGAACCCAGCAACTGTACGTGATGAACGTGGACGGCGGCGACGTCCATCGCATCAGTTTCGCTCGTGGACGGTACGCGACGCCGGTATGGTCGCCACGCGGCGACCTCATCGCGTTCACCAAGTTCGTTCAGGGTCGTTTCTTCATCGGCGTGATGCGTCCCGACGGCAGCGGGGAACGTCTGCTGACGGAAAGTTTCCTTGATGAGGGGCCCACATGGGCGCCGAACGGTCGAGTTCTGATGTTCTTCCGTCAGCGGCCGACGCGGAGAGACGGTTCGGGTGGGGAAACGAGGCTCTATTCGGTCGATCTCACGGGTCACAACGAGCGACGCGTCGTGACGCCGACGCAGGCATCGGATCCGGCGTGGTCGCCGCCGGGTTCCGCGCCCCCCTTGTTTCGATGAAAGGGCGCGGCTATGTTGCTCCTTGGAGTCGTGAAGAGTTCCAGGGATTTACGGTATACTGGGTTCTTCGAGAGGGGCTAGGCGCGGATGCCGCGTTCTTCCGGGGGCTGTGATATGTGATAGTCTCCGCGTGTCCGGTCCGGCTACATCGTGTAAGGAGTTTCCGATGCATCTGAAGGCATTCACTGCGATCGCCGTTCTCTCGTTCATTGCCGCTTGCGCGACAGCGCCCGAAAAGAGCGGCGAGGCGTCCGGTACCGGGGGCGCGGCGACTGAAACCAGGGTGGAAAGCAAACCGGCTCCGCAACCTCCGGAGTCGATGAAGCCCGAAGGGCCCGAGCCCGGTTCCCTTGCCGACCTCGTGGCCAATGTCGGCGACCGCGTCTTCTTCGATTTCGACAAGTTCGACTTGAGACCCGACGCTCGGGATACCCTTGATCGTCAAGCCGCCTGGTTGAAGCGGTATCCGAGCGTGACGGTGACGATCGAAGGGCATTGCGACGAGCGCGGGACGCGGGAGTACAACCTGGCGCTCGGTCAGCGGCGCGCGGCCGCCGCTCGCGATTATCTCGTCGCGCTCGGCGTTTCGGCGTCGAGGATCGAGGTCATCAGCTACGGCAAGGAGCGGCCGGAGGCCATGGGATCCAACGAGGGCGCGTGGAAGCAGAATCGGCGTGGGGTCACCACAGTCGATTAGCGCTCGGTTCTCGGCCTCTTCGATCGTGTTCGGGGTCGCTCGCGGTCGTTGACCGCCGGGCTGTTTCTCCGTTCGGCGCGGTCCGTTCGATCGACGCGACCCGGTTGACTTAATTTGGACAGATTCGTGCGCTGTCCTGGAGTCGACCGCGCCATGGCGGGGTCGCGGGCCGTGAAGGTCGCCCGCCGAAAGCCGAGTTCTCCATGATGCAATCCGGTCCAAGGTCGACTCTCGCGATGGCGCGCCCGATTCTCCTGGCGCTGGCCGGTCTCCTGCTGTCCGAACCGGTATCGGCTCAGGACGGCGAATCGAGAGCGTTGCTCGAGACGGTCGAGCGGCTTCGCCAGGACATCGCGGATCTGCAACGTTACGTGTACCGGGGCGGCGCCTTGGCGGCGCCCGGTTCCACGCCGGACCCGGTGGGGGTGGGGACCGACGAACGGCGGGCCGCCGGCGCGTTGCTGCGCGTGACCGCCCTCGAAGGCGAGCTTCGTGACCTCACCGGCGTGATCGAAGAGATCAGGCACAAGGTCGATACGGCGGGCAGGCGCCTCGACAAGTTGGTCGAGGACGTCGATTTCCGGTTGGCCGCCGTCGAGCGCGCCCTCGCCGGGGCGACGTCCGTGACGGGGCAACCAGGGACCGGGACCGGCGCGCCGGGCGCGGCCGGCGCTGGCGCGGTGTCCCGGGTTCCCGGTTCGTCGGACCGGCCGGGGGTGCTGGGAACGCTTCCCATCGACCAGGCGCCCGCGGCGGGGAGCGCGGCGGAGGCCGCATCCCCGGCTCCGGAACGGCCCAAGGCGCTGCTGCCGGAGGGAACGCCGAAGGAGCGTTACGATTTCGCGTTGGGCCTGCTTCGGACCGGGCTGCTCCGTTCCGAGGATCTCGTCAAGGCGGAACGGGCGTTCGCGGAGTTCCTCGCGGCTCACGGCGATCACGAGCTCGCCGACAACGCCAGATACTGGCTTGGCGAATCCCACTATTTCCGCGAGGACTACAACCACGCCGTCGCGGTCTTCGTGGAGGGTTACAAGATCTCGCCGACGGGCGCCAAGGCTCCCGACAATCTGCTCAAGCTCGGCATGTCTCTGTCCCGCCTCGGCCGACGCGACGAGGCTTGCGCCACGTTCCAGGAGCTCGACGAGAAGTTCCCCGATCTCACCGACGACGTCAAGGCGCGTGGCCGGAAGGAATGGCAGCAGGCCGAGTGCGGGTAAGGCGCCGCGACCGGGATGAAACACGCTGACGACGAGCCGATCGGCGCGCTGGAGTTCGAACGGCTGGCGCGCTCGGTGGGACCGTTCGCTCCGTCCCCCCGGGTGGCGGTCGCGACGTCCGGTGGCGTGGACAGCGTCGCGCTGTGTCTCCTGGCCCATCGCTGGGCCGCGGCCAGCGGCGGCGAGTGCCATGCGCTGGTCGTCGACCATGGGCTCCGTCCGGAGTCGGCCGAAGAATGCCGGCGCCTCGCCGGCTGGTTGACGCGCGACGGGATCGAAACGCGCGTCCTGGCGTGGACGGGGCGTAAGCCCGTTCGCGGGATCCAGGAAGCGGCCCGTGAGGCGCGCTACGGGCTCCTGTTGTCCTGGTGCCGGGACCACGGACCGCGCGACCTTCTGCTTGCCCATCATCGCGACGACCAGGCGGAGACGTTTCTCCTGAGGCTCGGACGCAAGAGCGGCCTCGACGGTCTCGCGACGATGGCGGGGGTTTCGCACAGGGCCGGCATCCGCGTGGTCCGCCCGCTGCTCGGCGTGCCGAAGGCGCGCCTCATCGCGACCGTGCAGGCCTTCGGACACCCATGGATCGAGGATCCATCCAACCGGGACCCGAGGTTCGCCCGGTCGCGGATTCGCGAGCTCCTGCCGGCGTTGGGCGCGGTCGGCGTCGCGTCGGAGAGTATCGCGGCGTCGGCCCGCCGCCTGGGACGCGCTCGCGCCGCCCTCGAGCACTATGCGTCGGAACTGGTTCGCGAGTGCGTGCGACCCCACGAGGCGGGATTCTGTTGGCTGGACCGCGACGCCCTGTTGGCGTCGCCGGACGAGATCGGGTTGCGCGCGCTGTCGCGCGTCGTATCCGCCGTTGGCGCCCGACCGGCGCCGCCCCGCTACGACCGCCTGGAGCGGGCCTATGCGGAAATCGCGGGAGGAACGGCGTCGAAAGACCGTACTCTGGCGGGTTGCCGGATCGTCGGCCGCGGGAGGCGGCTGTTGATCTGCCGCGAGGCCCGCGGGGCCGGGCGCGCCGTGACCCTGCGACCGGGTCAGAACCGCCGTTGGGACGCGCGCTTCGACGTTCGCGTGGACGGTCGCGCGCGCCCCGGCCCCGAAGCGGCCTGCGAGGTGCGTCGGCTGGGCGCCGAGGGATGCCGGATCGTGACGGGAGATCCCGAAACGCGCCCGCTGGCCCGAGACCTGGGGATCCCCGCCGCGGCGCGCGCCACTTTGCCGGCGCTCTGGGACCGGTCCGGGCTTCTCGACGTTCCCCACCTCGGATATCGCCGGAAAGGCTCCGGCTTGGCGCTGGACGCCAGATTCGCCCCGGACCGGCCGCTGGTCTTTCCGCCGTTTTCGGTTGTCTTCACGGATGCTTCCCCTATTTAATGGGAGGGGATCGGGTGGCGAGACCACGCGAGAGCGATGGTTGTCGGCTCCGGTCGTCTTGAAACGGCATCCGCGAAGCGGCGGGCATCGCAAGGTCCGGGGCGGGACGCCGTACTCGAACGGGGAAAACGGGTGAGCAATTTCGGCAGGAACCTGGCGCTCTGGGTCATCATCGGCCTGCTGGTTATCGCGCTGTTCAATCTGTTTCAGGGATCCTCGTCGCGGGCTCCGGTAACGAATATGCCGTTCTCGCACTTCCTCGCCGAGGTCGACGCCGGACAGGTCTCCAGCGTTACCATCCGCGGCGACGCGATCACCGGCAACTACGCGGACGGACGGGCCTTCAGCACCTACGCGCCCCACGATCCCACCCTCGTCCAGCGTCTGAGCCAGCGCGGTATCGAGATCAACGCCGCGCCGCCGGACGACAACGTGCCTTCCCTTCTGGGCATTCTGGTGTCCTGGTTCCCCATGCTGCTGTTGATCGGCGTCTGGATATTCTTCATGCGCCAGATGCAGTCGGGTGGCGGCAGGGCGTTGGGATTCGGCAAATCCAAGGCGCGCCTGCTGACCGAGCGGCAAGGCCGGATCACGTTCGAAGACGTCGCCGGCATCGACGAGGCGAAGGAGGAACTCGAAGAGGTCGTCGAGTACCTCAAGGATCCGCAAAAATTCCAGCGTCTGGGCGGCAAGATCCCGAAGGGCGCGTTGCTGGTCGGACCGCCGGGCACGGGCAAGACGTTGCTGGCGCGAGCCATCGCCGGAGAGGCGAACGTTCCGTTCTTCACGATCTCGGGTTCGGATTTCGTCGAGATGTTCGTCGGCGTCGGCGCCAGCCGGGTGCGCGACATGTTCGAGCAGGGCAAGAAGAACGCCCCCTGCATCGTCTTCATCGACGAGATCGACGCCGTGGGCCGTCACAGGGGCGCAGGTCTGGGCGGCGGCAATGACGAGCGCGAACAGACGCTGAATCAGTTGCTTGTCGAGATGGACGGGTTCGAGGCCAACGAGGGCGTCATTCTGGTCGCGGCGACGAACCGTCCGGACGTTCTCGACCCGGCATTGCTGCGTCCCGGTCGCTTCGACCGACAGGTCGTCGTCCCCAATCCGGATATCCTCGGCCGGGAACAGATACTCAAGGTGCACATGCGCAAGGTGCCTCTGGCGTCCGACGTCGATTCCCGCGTCATCGCCCGGGGAACGCCCGGGTTCTCCGGCGCCGATCTCGCCAATCTCGTGAACGAGGCCGCCCTGCTCGCGGCGCGCAAGAACAGGCGCGTGGTGGGGATGGAGGAGTTCGAGGCCGCCAAGGACAAAGTCATGATGGGCGCCGAGCGGCGCTCCATGGTCATGTCCGACGAGGAGAAGGAACTGACGGCGTACCACGAGGCCGGGCACACGCTGGTCTCCCTGTTCGTGCCGGGCAACGATCCGGTGCACAAGGTCACGATCATCCCGCGCGGCCGCGCCCTCGGCGTGACCATGAACCTCCCGGAAAGGGATCGCTACAGTTTCAAGACGCGCGAGTTGACGGCGAAGCTCGCCATGATGTTCGGGGGCCGCGTCGCCGAGGAGCTGGTGTACGGAGTCGAGAACGTCACCACGGGCGCCGGCAACGACATCCAGCAAGCCACGAACATGGCGCGCAAGATGGTGACCGAGTGGGGCATGAGCGACAAGCTCGGCCCGCTCCGTTACGAAGCCAACAACGAGGAGATATTTCTCGGCCACTCCGTGACCCAGCGCAAGAACGTGTCCGAGGCGACAGCCCAGATGATCGACGAGGAGATTCGCCGGTTGGTCGAGGAGGCCGAACGCCTCGCTCGGGGGGTGCTGACCGAGCATACGGACGAGCTTCACAAGCTGGCCAAGGCGTTGTTGGAGTACGAGACCCTGTCGGGCGCGGAGATCACGGCCGTGCTTCGGGGGCAACCCATCCACCGCCCGGACGAACCCGAGCCGCCCGAGGACAGGGCGCCGGCATCGACCGTCCCGTCATCCGGGAAGTTCAAGGACCGCGACAGCTCCGGCGAAATGGAACCCGAGCCACAACCCGGCTCGTGAATTTTGCGGGCCTCGGGGAACGCGGTCTTGTTCGACTCCCCCGATCTCCCCACGAGACTCGGACCGGATGCGGCGATCTACCTGCGTCCCCATCCGGTTCTTCCGCGGACGCGAGCGGACGGGGCGCCGTATCGTTCCGGCGCGTTGCCGCTGGCCGAGGGCGACTACGCCTTTTCCGGCTGCGAGGTTCTGGTTCGAGACGAAAACGGGATCGACGCCGGTTTCGCCGACCTTTCGCGGATCGATCGTTGGAAGAGGTCCCTGAGCGACGCCCACGGCCGCGCCGTCGACGAGCAACTGGATCGGCTGACCCGGCCTCCGTCGGCGCTCGATGGGGTCCCTGGCGGACGTCCGCGGATCATGGGCGTGATCAACGCGACCCCCGACAGCTTCTACGCCGGAAGTCGGACCGCCGGCGTGTCGGCGGCAATCGACGCGGCGCGAGAGATGGTGGAGGCCGGCGCCGACATCATCGACGTCGGCGGCGAGTCGACGCGCCCGGGCGGCGCGCTGCCGGTCGGTGTGGACGAAGAGATCTCGCGCGTCGTCCCGGTGATCGAGGCGCTGGCCGGTCTTCCGGCGCCGATTTCCATCGATACGCGTCACGCGCGCGTCATGTCGGAGAGTGTGGCCGCCGGAGCTTCCATGATCAACGACATCAGCGCCCTGACCGACGAGGAGAGCATGGAAGCCGCGGCGGCGGCGGGCGTCCCCGTGATCCTCATGCACTGTCCCGCCGAATTCCCGGCGATGCACCGGCCGACGCGCTACGGTCACGTCGCGCTCGACGTCTTCGACTGGTTGGCTCGGCGGATCGACGCCTGTGGATTGGCCGGTCTGCCGCGCGAGCGTGTGATCGTCGATCCCGGAATCGGGTTCGCGAAGCAGGCGCCGCAGAGTTCCGCAGTTCTGGCGCGGGTGTCCCTGCTCCACACGCTCGGATGCCCGGTGCTGGTGGGCGCCTCGCGCAAGAGCTTCATCGGGCGTCTGGCGGGGGGCGACACCGCCGAAGACCGACTCCCGGGATCCCTGGCGGCGGCGTTGTGGGCGCGGAGCCAGGGAGTCCAGATGCTGCGCGTTCACGATGTGGCCGAGACCCGTCAGGCGCTCGCTCTCCAGTCGTCGATCGACGCGCGTCTGACCGAGGGAACGCGGCCATTTCGCTGTACAACGATGCCCGCCGCGGACTAGAAAACCAACCGGTCGCCCGAACCGATCCATCGCCGGATCGAGGTCGGCGGCCGCACGGGTCCGACGGGGGCGGGAGAGATCGCCGATGGCGCCGAAGTATTTCGGGACCGATGGGATTCGCGGCGCAGCCAACGAGTGGCCGATGACGGCCGACGTGGCCTTGGCCGTCGGCAAGGCGGCGGGCAGCCAGTTCATCCGCGGCGACCATCGGCACCGGGTCGTGATCGGCAAGGACACCCGGCTTTCCGGCTACATGATCGAGCCCGCCCTCACCGCGGGCTTCATCGCGGTCGGCATGGACGTGATCCTGGTCGGGCCGATGCCCACCCCCGCGGTCGCCATGCTCGTCCGATCCCTCAGGGCGGATCTGGGCGTGGTCATTTCCGCCTCCCACAACCCGTACCGGGACAACGGGATCAAGCTGTTCGGTCCGGACGGATACAAACTGTCCGACGAGGTCGAGACGCGGATCGAGGCGCGGCTGAACGCGGGCGGAAATGGGGACATGGCGCCGTCGGCGGGCCTCGGCCGGGCCAACCGGCTCGACGACGTGGAAGGACGCTATATCGAGTTCGTCAAGAACACGTTCCCCAGGGAGCGGACCCTCGACGGCGTGAAGGTAGTCGTCGACTGCGCCAACGGCGCGGCCTACGGCGTCGCGCCGACCGTCCTCTGGGAGCTCGGCGCCACGGTTATCCCCCTGGGCGTCACGCCGGACGGAACCAACATCAACGACGGCTGCGGGTCCACCTCACCCGAGGCGATGTGCGGTCAGGTCGTCGCGCACGGCGCCGACATCGGTTTGGCCCTGGATGGAGACGCCGACCGGGTCGTGCTCGCCGACGAACGGGGCGAGTTGCTCGACGGCGACCAATTGATGGCTCTGGTCGCCACCCACTGGCAGGCGGCGTCGCGGCTGTCGTCGGATACGGTCGTCGCCACCGTGATGTCCAATCTCGGTCTCGAACGGTATCTGTCGGAACGGGGGCTGAAGCTGGCGCGCACGCCGGTCGGTGACCGCCATGTCGTCGAGCACATGCGCAAGCATCGGCACAACGTGGGCGGCGAGCAGTCGGGCCATATCGTCCTGAGCGACTTCAACACGACCGGCGACGGGTTGATCGCCGCGCTTCAGGCGCTGGCGGTCTTCGTCGAGACCGGCAAACCCGTGAGCGAGGCGGGACGTTTGTTCGCGCCCTTCCCCCAGGTGTCGCGCAACGTCGCCGTGGACCGTGATCGTCCCATGGAGGATGCGAGGATCCGGCGGGCCGTCGACGACGGTCGCGCGCGCCTCGGTTCCTCCGGCCGCGTCGTCGTGCGCCCATCGGGAACCGAGCCGATCGTTCGCGTCATGGCCGAAGGAGAGGACGGCGACCTGGTCGGCGAGATCGTCGAGGATATCGCGGCGGCGGTGAGCCGCGCGGCGAATTGAGGACGCGGAGATCATGGAAGGTCGAGTGCTCATAGTCGCGGGATCGGACTCCGGCGGCGGCGCCGGCCTTCAGGCGGACGTCAAGACCGTCACCGCCCTGGGCGGCTTCGCCGCCACGGCGGTCACCGCCCTCACCGCGCAGAACACCGTGGGCGTTCAGGAGATCCACGACGTTCCGGCCTCGTTCGTGGCGAGCCAGATGAAGAGCGTCATCGACGACATCGGCGCCGACTGCATCAAGACGGGAATGCTTCACACGCGGGAAGTGATCGATGCCGTCGCCGACTTCCGTGAAAGCCGGGGCTCCGGCGTTCCGTTCCTGGTCGATCCCGTCATGGTCGCCAAGGACGGCACGCGATTGATCCAGCGGGACACCGGCGAGACTCTGAAGGCGCGCCTGATCCCCGGGGCCGCCCTGATCACGCCCAACGTTCCCGAGGCCGTCGCGCTCACGGGACTGCCCATTTCGTCGTTCGACGAGATGGAGCGGGCGGCGGAGAGGTTGCTGGCCTTGGGGCCCGAGGCGGTGCTGCTGAAGGGTGGACACCTCGATGGCGACGTCATCCGGGACGTCTACGTCACGGAACGGGACATGGAGATCTTCGACTCCCCCCGGATCGAGACGCGCCACACGCACGGCACCGGATGCACGCTCGCATCCGCCGTCGCGGCGGGCATCGCCAGAGGACTGACGGCGCGGGACGCGGTCGTGCGGGGACGGGAGTACCTGCGCGCGGCGATCGAGACGGCCCCCGGTTACGGCGCGGGACATGGCCCCCTCAATCATGGACACACGGTGGCGCTCGCGGCGACCGAACCGGCGTGAACGCTCCTCGCGCGCAGGAATGACGGGAGGCGGGGAATGGCGTATCGCGTCGCGGTGATCGCGGGAGACGGGATCGGCAAGGAGGTCATGCCCGAGGGGCTCCGGGCGATGGAGGCGGCCGGCAAGCGGTTCGGCATCGGGTTTTCCTGGCTGGAGCTCGATTGGAGCTGCGAACTGTATGCGTCGACTGGCGCCATGATGCCCGGGGACTGGCGGGATACGCTCGCCGCCTGTGATGCGATCTACCTGGGCGCCGTGGGGTACCCGGGGGTTCCCGACCATGTCTCGCTCTGGGGTCTCCTGATCCCGATCCGGCGGGCATTCAATCAGTACGCCAACGTCCGTCCCGCGAGGCTGTTCGAAGGGATCACGCCCCCTGTCCGCGACCGGTCGCCGGGCGAGATCGACATGGTCGTCGTGCGGGAGAACGTCGAGGGCGAATACTCCGAGATCGGCGGACGACTGTACGCGGGCACCGACCGCGAACTCGCGACCCAGCAGACCGTGTTCACGCGCGTCGGCGTCGACCGCGTCATGCGCTACGCGTTCGATCTCGCCCGCGCGCGTCCGCGCAAGCACGTCACCTCCGCGACCAAGTCGAACGGGATCATCCACACGATGCCGTTCTGGGACGAGCGGTTCGACGCGGTCCGGGCCGATTATCCCGACGTCTCGACGGATCGGTACCACATCGACATTCTCGCCGCGCATTTCGTCCAGCATCCGGACTGGTTCGACGTCGTCGTCGGCAGCAACCTCTTCGGCGACATCCTCTCCGATCTCGGCCCTGCGGTCGTGGGCAGCATCGGCATCGCCCCGAGCGCCAACGTCAATCCCGAAGGCGAGGCGCCGTCGATGTTCGAGCCCGTGCACGGCTCGGCCCCCGACATCGCCGGACGGGGGGTCGCAAACCCGATCGCGCAGATCTGGTCCGGGGCCATGATGCTGCGTCATCTGGGGCGCGGGGACGCGGCGGCGGCGGTCGAGTCCGCGATCGAGACGGTGGTCGCCGAGGGCAAGGCGATCACCCCTGACCTTGGGGGAACGGCGACCACGGTCGAGGCGGGCGTGGCGATCGCGGACGCGATTTGAGCGTCTCGCCAGGCCGCTACAACGCGCTCTCCAGGGCGTCGAACAACCTGTCGACGTCCTCCGCGTCGTTGTGCAGGTGCGGCGTGACCCGCATCGAGGAGCCCCGCACGCTGACGTACACGCCCGCGGCGGACAGTTTGCCGACCAGACCCTCGGGCATCCCGTCCGGGAAGCGGATTCCGAGAAAGTGGCCGGCCCGCCGGTCGCTGGGCAGACAGGCCAACCCCAGCGATCGCGCGCGCGACGCGATCCTTTCGGTGAACCCGCCGAGCGTCGCGGCGATCCGGTCGATGCCCCAGTCGGCGATCAGTTCGAGGGACGCCTTCGCGGCGGGCATCAGCGCGAAGTTCGAGCGCTCGCCCACGTCGAAACGGCGGGCGCCGGGCTGAAACGTGTCCCGGTAGTTCACGAGGTCGGCGAAGTTTTCGGAATTTTCCCTGCCGATCCACGTTTGCTCGAGGGGTCGTCCGTCGTGGTATCTCGGCGAGGCGTAGACGAACCCCAGGCTGTAGGGTCCGAGCAGCCACTTGTAGCAGGCGGACACGAGGAAATCGGGCTGGACGCGTCCGACGTCGAGCGGCAACGCGCCGAGCGACTGGGTGGCGTCCACGACGAGCGCCGCTCCGCTCTCCCGGCAGGCGTCCGAAACCCGTTCGAGGTCGACGAGGCCGCCGTCGGTCCACAGGCAGTTGGGGACGGCGACCACTGCCGTCCGGGCGTCGATGGCGCCGATCGTCGCCTCGGCCCAGTCCCCGTCGTCGGGCAGCGGAACCGTGACGACCGATCCCTCCCGGTCGGCGGCCAGCCGGCGCCACGGATAGACGTTGGACGGGAACTGCTCCGCCAGGACGACGGCGGTCTGTCCCTTCCGAAAGGCGACGTTGGCGGCGGCGGTCCCGATGCCGTAGCTGACCGACGGGATGATCGCGACGTCCTCCGCCGCCGCGCCGATCAGGCTGGCGAACAGGGCTCTGGTCGCCTCCGATTCCGTGAAGAAATCCCGCGGCGTGAGCTCCCAGGGTCTCGATTTCCGGGCCATGCCGGCCTCGCCCGCGACGCGCGCGGCGATGGGAAGCGGCGAGACGTAGGCGCAATCGAGATACGCCACCTCGCGCGGGACGTCGAAGAGATGGCGCTGACGCGGGATCGTGGGCGCGCCTGCGCGCGAGGCTGGTCCCATCTTCACGCCTCGGCGGCCAGTCGCGCCGCGGCGGCGACGAACGCGTCGACCTCGTCCTTGGTGGTGTTGAACGCGGTGACGAGGCGCAACACCGGCGAGGCGCCGCCGCCCCAGCGATGGAAGCCGAACCCCAGGTCGGACAGTCCGGCGACGACCGGTTCCGGCGCGCGCGGAAAGACCTCGTTCGCCTCGACCGGATGCATGATCTCGATCCCGGGGACGGCCGACAGGCCCTCCGACAACCGCCGCGCCATGGCGTTGGCGTGGCCGGCATAGCGCAGCCACAGGCCGTCGGTCACGTAGGCGGCGAGCTGGGCCGAGACGTAGCGCATCTTCGAGAACAGATGTCCTCCGCGCTTGCGTCGGTACTTGAAGGTCTCGGCGAGTTCCGGCCGGAAGAAGACCACGGCTTCCGCCGCCATCCCGCCGTTCTTGGTCGCCCCGAAGGACAGCGCGTCGACGCCCGCGCGCCAGGTGACGTCGGCCGGCGCGCAGTCCAGGTACGCGACCGAATTGGCGAACCGCGCGCCGTCCATGTGAAGGCCCAGACCGAACCGCCGCGCGGTCTCCGCGATGGCGGCGACGTCGTCGGGCCGATAGGACGTCCCGCTTTCGGTCGCCTGAGAGAGGCTGATCGCGGCGGGCTGGACGTGATGCTCGAACCCGAACGCCAGGCCTTCGAGTCTCTCGGACAGGTCCGCGGCCGAGAGCCTGCCGTGCTCCCCCGGCAGGGTCGCCAGCTTGGCGCCGGTGTAGAACTCCGGCGCGCCGCATTCGTCTTCCTCGATGTGGGCGTTCTCGTGGCAGTAGATGGCGCTACAGGGCGGCGTGAGCATGGACAGCGCCAGCACGTTCGCCGCCGTGCCGGTGGCGACGGGAAACACCGAGACTTCGGTTTCGAAGAGTTCCGAGAACCGGGCCGAAAGCCCGGCGCTGAGGTCGTCCGCGCCGTATGCCGCCGCCACGCCCGCGTTGGCCGCGACGATCGCCTCCATGATCTCCGGCGCCACCGGCGCGGTATTGTCGCTGGCGAAGTTGGCGGGCGCGTTCGTCACGGGAGCCGCCGTCACGGCAGCCGTCCTTTCCGTTCGCTCACGGGCGATGTTCGCGCCATGCTTCTCCCGCGTGTCCCGGAATCGCCCCCCCCCCCCCGCCACGGGCTTGGGGGTGGGAGCGGTCGCCGCGTCGCGGATGACCAGGGGAATTTCGACGAACCGGGTCTCGTCTCCCGCCGTCGTCAGGACGTGCGCGGCGCTTTGCACGGCCTGCCCCCTCCGGACCCCGACGATGAGCCAGACGAGGCCCGGCTCCCAGGCCGCTTCGAGGTCGCGAGGCGAAGGCCGCGCCAATCCGTTCGGGTGGGAGTGATATATCCCGACCACATGACGACCGCCTTGCCTGAGCGCGCGTTGCAGACCAAAGCGGAGAGCCGGATCGATCTCGAAGCGGCGCGCGGGCTCGTCCGCGATGTTCGCGCTCTCATGGATGCCGTCGACGTACGCGATCCCCGCCTCCTCCGCCCCCGACAGAAGGCCGCAGCACTCGTTCGGATACGCGGCTTCGGCGAAGCCCTCGATGACCCGCAGGTCCCCGGGCGCCAGCAGGACCGTGCCCGGGGCTCGGCTCATGGGGACTCGCGGACTTCGAACGCGCCGAGACGGGCGCCGGTCACGGTATCGAGCACCACGATCCGGGGCGGGCCCTCGGGCGTTTCCAGACGAACGAACAGGCGGTCCCCCTCGGCGATCATGTCCACGATGCGGCCGCCGCGGGGCGCGTCGAGCGTCCGGGTCCCGAATTCGGGGCGCGGAGCGGCATCGGATGCAGCGGTTTCAACAGCGGGCCTGGCCGGCTGGGCGTCCCCCCAACTGGCGCTGGCGCGCTGGACGATGGTGACGACCACGACGGAGACGCCGATGACGATCGCCACGCCCATGCCGATGACCAGGAGCTTGAGGGCGCGTAAGCTGTCGGTCATCGTCGATCGCCACCCGCCGGGCTACCCGCATTCACGATGGACACGCCCCCTGCAACGACATTCGAGACGCACACGGTTGCCGTCGACGCGTCGACGGTCGGCCTGCGCCTCGATCGGGTGCTGGCGTCCGCCCTGCCCGGTCTGTCGCGCATGCGTGTCAAGGCGCTCATCCAGGCGGGTCTCGTCGGCCGCGACGGCGAGACCGTATTGGAGCCTTCGCGCCGGGTCAAACCGGGTGAATCCTACGCCGTGTCCGTCCCGCCGCCTCCCGATCCGCGCCCCCGAGGCCAGCGGATACCGCTTCGCGTCCTGTACGAGGACGACGATCTCATCGTCGTCGACAAGCCGGCCGGCCTGGTCGTGCATCCGGCGCCCGGCAACCCGGACCGGACTCTGGTCAACGCGCTGATCCATCACTGCGGCGAGTCCCTGTCGGGGATCGGCGGCGTGCGCCGCCCCGGGATCGTGCACCGACTGGACAAGGAAACGAGCGGTCTGATGGTCGCCGCCAAGAGCGACCGCGCGCACGCCTCGCTCGCCCGGCAGTTCGCGGAGCGCGCCATCGAACGCGCTTACGTGGCGGTCGTCTGGGGAGAGCCGCGCCCGCCGTCGGACGAGATCGAGGCGCCCATCGGGCGCGACCCGCGGAACCGCCGCAGGATGGCCGTGGTCGAGCGCGCCGGCCGGCCGGCGCTGACCCGATACCGGGTGCGACGGCGGCTCGTCGCGGGGGCCGGAATCGTGGCCAGCATCCTGAGTTGCAGGTTGGCGACCGGCCGAACGCATCAGATCCGCGTGCATCTGGCGCACATCGGACACCCCGTGATCGGCGACCGGTTGTACGGTGGAGCCAGACAGGCCGCCGGAGTCGCGGCGAACGCGCGCGCCGTTGTCCGCGCCTTCGGCCGCCAGGCGCTACATGCCCGAATCCTGGGTTTCTCGCATCCGGGGACCGGGCGGCCCGTCAGGTTCGCCTCGGAACCGCCCGTCGAGATGACGGAACTGATCGGTGTATTGGAACGATTCGAGTGACGGTCCGGCATCGCCGCGCGATGACGCTCGGCCGCGCGTCCGCGTCCGGACACACTTTCGCCGCGATTTCGGGTCAGGATCGCGACTCGGCGGTCGGAACGGGCGCTCATGCGCGCGGAACGCCGCCGGACCATGAACGGTGCGCGACCATGGCGAAGAACCTGCTGCCAGTCATCTCTCCGGAAGGCGGACTCTCGCGCTACCTTCGGGAGATCCGCGCCTTCCCCATGCTGGACGCGGAAGAGGAGTACATCCTGGCCAAGCGCTGGCGTGAGCGCGACGACGTCGAATCGGCCCACACACTGGTGACGAGCCACCTCCGCCTCGTGGCCAAGATCGCCATGGGGTATCGCGGCTACGGGCTTCCCGTCGGCGAGCTGATCGCCGAAGGCAACGTCGGCCTGATGCAGGCGGTGAAGCGGTTCGAACCCGACAAGGGCTTCCGTCTCGCGACCTACGCCATGTGGTGGATCCGGGCCTCGATCCAGGAATACATCCTGCGATCCTGGTCGCTCGTCAAGATGGGCACGACGACGGCGCAGAAGAAGCTGTTCTTCAATCTGCGCCGGCTGAAGGGACAGCTGAAGGCCATTGAGGAGGGCGACCTTCATCCGGATACCGTCAGGACCATCGCCGACAAACTGGCCGTCTCCGAGGACGACGTCGTGCAGATGAACCGCCGCCTGGCCGGCGCCGATCACTCGCTGAACGCGCCCATGCGCGTGGACGGGGAAGGGGAGTGGCAGGACTGGCTGGTCGACGAGACCCCCGATCAGGAAATGGTCCTGGGCGAGTCCGAGGAGGCGGTCAAGCGGCGCGACATGCTGGCCGACGCGATGCGGGTCCTCAACGACCGCGAACGCCGGATACTCACCGAACGCCGCCTGAAGGACGATCCCTGCACGCTCGAGGACCTCAGCAAGGAGTTCGGCGTCAGCCGGGAACGCGTCCGCCAGATCGAGGTGCGCGCCTTCGAAAAGGTCCGGGAAGCGATCCGCGACGCCCAGGCCAACGCGGATATGGCGGTTTAGAGGTTCGCGCCGGGATCAGACGATGACAGGTCGAGCGGGTTGCGCCTCACATCCGTTCTGTCCGAACCAGGACCATGTATTGTTCTCGTGTTCGATCCTGCGGGGTGCGGCGGCGAATACTCCTCCCGCGCAGGCCACGCCCAATCCTCCCTACATATCCTCATCCTCGTCGACCAATGCCCATATACGCTTCATCGGCAATTCGGCTTGAAGTTGGTCGGATAAGTGTTCGAAGTGCCTCTGGATATTCTTCACCAGATCTGATTGATCCCACAGGCGAATCTTGAAAAACAACTGGCGAGCCTCTTTATCGACGGAGCGCTTGAAACCGCTCCATGACACAAGCATACCCTGATCTGCATCATAGCTGTTCATCACCCCGCGGAGTTCCCGCAAGACGGTTACGTCCACCGGATCGTCCCCCGACTTGACCTGAACACAAAGGCGTGGGTTTTCGAACCCCATCGGCCCTTGTCCCGCGACAATATCGACTCCGCCATCGGCGCCTGGAGGCGAGCTGCGAACGGTATAGCCTTGCGCTTCCAACACCCCCGCGACCAAGCGGGTCAGATCGTGGCCCTTGAATTTCCGGCTGATGAAATCGACGATCTGGTTATCGGCCTGTTGCTGGATATAGATGGACGTTTCGGCCTCGTCTTCCTCTTCTTTGCTTGCTGGCCGAGGGGCTCTACCCTCGAGAAGAGTCCGGATTCGGTCCTCTGCGTCATTGCGAGTGACTTTGAATACCGTTTGCGCGGCACCGAATGAGTAAAGCAAGTCGCTGTCAAGCCGGCTTCGAGCAAGATCTGTATTGATCCATTCGACCGGTCGCTGATGCCGTTCTCCTGATGGCGCGCCGTCGACGTATCTGTAGTTCCCGGAAATTCGCCCGAACGCGATGGTGGACCGCGTTTTCGATGGCAGTGCGACAATGTCGCCCTGCTCGAACGATCGAGCGAAGTTCCATAACTGAGTCGTCCAGATACCAACCGCCCTTGAGGTCTTGTCACGGTAGGTATCGGTCAAGTGCTGACGCAACTGGTTTCTATCCTCGAATCCGGAAAGATCAGGAACGTCATCCCAGCCGACCACCACGACGTTGTTTTCCAGCGCGAAGTTTTCCTGCTCTCCGTATTTCCCTGCTCGCGCCACCCAAAGAGTCATGGCGAGTAACCTCCGTATTCACGACGCCCTGCGATTTATGAGCCAGAACGAGGCAGACACCCCGAAGATCCGTTCAAGCCTGAGGGCGTATCGGACACCTTTGCACCCTATCACAAATGACCATCTGACTGTCCACACACCCCGACGACCCCATACCTCGCGACATCCGGAACCTACCGGTCGAAGGGGTCGCGAACGACGATGGTGTCGTCCCGCTCCGGGCTCGTGGACACGAGGGCGACCGGAACGGAGATCAGTTCCTCGATGCGCCGGATGTACTTGACGGCGGTGGCGGGCAGATCGGCCCAGCTCCGCGCGCCCTGGGTGCTCTCGCGCCATCCCTCCATGGTCTCGTAGACCGGCTCGACCGCGGCCTGCGCGGCGGCGCTCGGCGGCAGGTGAAACAAGCCCCTGCCGCCCAGACGATATTCCGTGCACACCTTGATCTCGCCGAGGCCGTCGAGGACGTCCAGCTTCGTCAACACGATGCCGTCGATGCCGCCGACCTTCGCGGCCTGGCCGACCATCACGGCGTCGAACCAGCCGCAGCGCCGCTTGCGCCCGGTCACCGTGCCGAACTCCCGGCCCCGCTCGCCGAGGCCCTTGCCGATCTCGTCGTCGAGCTCCGTCGGAAAGGGGCCGGCGCCCACCCGCGTCGTGTAGGCCTTGGCGATCCCCAGCACGTAATCGATGGCGCCGCTTCCCACGCCTGTTCCCGTCGCGGCCTGCCCGGCGACCGTGTTGGAGGACGTCACGTAGGGATAGGTGCCGTGGTCGACGTCCAGCATGATCCCCTGGGCGCCCTCGAAGAGGATCCGCCTGCCGGCCCGGCGAGCCTCGTCGAGCGCCCGCCATACGATGTCGACGAACGGGCCGATGCGTTCGGCGACGCCGGCGATATCGGCCAGCAACGCCTCGCGGTCCACGGGGTCGGCGCCGAATCCCCGACGCAGGACGTCGTGATGGGCCAGCAAGGCGTCGATCCGGGATTCCAGGGCCTCGCGGTCCGTCAGATCGCAGATACGCACGCCGCGACGCCCGATCTTGTCCTCGTAGCACGGCCCGATGCCCCGGCGCGTGGTGCCGATCGCCTTGCCGCCCTGGGCCTCCTCCCGCAATACGTCGAGGTCCCGGTGCAAGGGAAGGATCAGGTTGGCGTTCTCGGCGATCTTCAGGTTGCCGGGCGTGACGTGGACGCCCTGAGAGCGGAGGGTGTCGATCTCCTCGAGCAGCGCCCACGGGTCGACGACGACTCCGTTGCCGATGATCGACAGCTTGTTCTGGACCACGCCCGACGGGAGCAGGCTCAACTTGTACGTCGCGCCGTCGATGACCAGCGTGTGGCCGGCGTTGTGGCCGCCCTGGAACCGAACCACGATATCCGCGCGCCGGCCCAGCCAGTCCACGATCTTTCCCTTGCCTTCGTCGCCCCATTGGGATCCGACGACCGCTACGTTCGCCATCTCGTGCTCGCTCTGCGCCGGGAGGCCGGGATCGTATCACGACGCCTCGACGGGGGCGCCGTCCCGCAGCGCGTGGCCGCACCGGAGGCGACGAGCCTCCGCCATGTCGTCATCGACGGCGGACAGTCCCTGAAGGGTCCGCCACCCGTCCGCGCGGAGTCGCGCGGACGCCTCGGGGGGCGCGCCGAAGGGAACGTAGACGAGGCGTTCCGGGTCCGGCCGGGGCAGCGCTCGCGCGAGCGCATCCATGAACAGGGTGAATCCCGTCGCCGATTCGCCCGTATCGAGCTCGTAGCGGCCGCCTCGCCCGATCTCGCTGCGGACCCGCGGCGTGAAGACGGTGAAGCTGACGCCGGTCTGATACTCCATTCCCCGGAACTCCACCGGGTCGACCGTCAGGTTGAGGCCATGCGCCGCGGCGGCCATGCGCTCGACCGTCCGTTGCAACTCGTCGCACATGCGCTTCGTCCGACCGGGGAGCGGCAGCGCCTTCAGACGGCCGATCGCATCGGGCGCGGGACCGGCGGCCTCCAGCAACGCCGTCAGCAGCATCCGCGCGTCCTCGCCGAGGCCGGACAGGGCGGCCGGGTCCTTGCGATCGAGCGCGACCCTCGCCCGCCGCGCCTCGTCCTCGGCGAGACCGATTTCACGGCAGATCGCGGGCACGAGGGTCGGCAGCGACAGATCGATGCTGACGTCGGTCACGCCGACCGCGCCGAGCGCTTCCGCGGCGAGCGCGACCGCCTCCACGTCGGCGCCGGGCGCCGGCGCGCCGATGAGCTCCGCCCCCACCTGAACGAACTGCCGCTCCGGCCGCAGCTGGCTTCCACGCACGCGCAGGACGTGGCCCGCATAGGACAGGCGGAGCGGACGGGGGGTCCGGGCCAGCCTCGTGGCGGCGATGCGCGCGACCTGCGGCGTGATGTCCGTCCGCAACCCCATCATCCGCTGCGAAACGGGATCCATGAGGCGGAACGTCTGCGGCGATGTCGCCTCCCCCGGACCATCCAGCAGGCTTCGTTCGAATTCCACCAGGGGCGGATCGACCCGCTCGTAGGCATTGGCGTGGAAGATCTCGAGCAGGCGGTCGACGGCGCGCGCTTCCGCGCCCGCCTCCGGGGGCAGGGCGTCCCGGAGCCCGCTGGGCAAGAGCGACCGTGGCGGCGATTCGTTCATGGTCCTGGGACTCCGGCTGGAAATCCGGACGCCGCGCCCCGTTTTCGGCGCGCGGAACCGGCGCAATCACTCGAAACGCAAGGCCCGGACCTGCTTGACGTGCGGCAGCCGCCGCAGCCGGGCCAGGACGCCGTCCTCGATGGCGTCATCGACCGCGACGAGGGCGAGAGCGTCTCCCCCGAGACCGGCGCGGCCGAGATGGAACGTCGCGATGTTCACGCCGGCATCGCCCAGGGTCGTGCCCAGGCTTCCGATGATTCCGGGTTTGTCCTCGTTGCTGAGAAATATCACGTGTTCTCCGAGTTCGGCCTCGACGGTGATGCCGTCGATGTCCACCACTCGGGGGTTCCGATCCGAGAACAACGTTCCCGAGACGTCGTGGACCCGGTTTTCCGTCTCGACGATCAACCGGATCAGCGTCTGATAATCGCTCGCCACCTCCATGGTCACCTCGCGCACGATGACGTTCCGCTCGCGCGCGATCATGGGGGCATTGACCATGTTCACGGTCTCGAGTTTCCGCGAAAGCAGACCTTCGAGAGCGACCGACGTGAGGGGTCTGGTGTTGAGGGCGGTCACCGCGCCGGAATACTCGACCGTAACGGATCGCGGCCCCGTTTCCACGAGCTGGCCGACCAGCCGCCCGAGCTGGCTGGCGAGCGCCATGTACGGACCGAGCTTGGGCGCGTCTTCGGCGGAAACCGCAGGCATGTTCAGCGCGTTGCTCACCGCGCCCAGCAACAGATAGTCCGACATCTGCTCGGCGATCTGAATCGCCACGTTTTCCTGCGCCTCCGTCGTCGAGGCGCCGAGATGCGGCGTGGCCACCAGACCATCGAGTCCGAACAGGGGGTTCTCCCGCGCGGGCTCCTCCGCGAACACGTCCAACGCGGCGCCCGCCAGACGACCGCTCTCCAATGCTTCCTTCAACGCCTCCTCGACGATCAGCCCGCCGCGCGCGCAGTTGATCAATCGCGCGCCGGCCTTCATCCCGGCGAGCGCCTCGGCGTCGATCAGGTTGCGCGTGGCGTCGGTCAGCGGCGCGTGGAGCGAGACGAAATCGGCCCGTCCGAGAAGCCCGTCGAGGTCCGTCTTTTCCACGCCCAGTTCCGCCGCCCGTTCCGAAGAGAGATAGGGATCGTACGCGAGGACCTTCATCTTCAGGCCCTGGGCGCGGTCGGCGACGATCGATCCGACGTTCCCGCAGCCGACGATGCCGAGCGTCTTGCCGGCGACCTCGACCCCGAGGAACCTGGATTTCTCCCACTTGCCGGCCTGGGTCGCCCGGTCCGCCCGAGGGATGTGGCGCGCCAACGCCAGCATCATCGCGACGGCGTGCTCGGCGGTGGTGATCGAGTTCCCGAACGGCGCGTTCATGACCACCACGCCGCGCGCCGTTGCCGCGGGCACGTCGATGTTGTCGACGCCGATACCCGCCCGGCCGATGACCTTCAGGTCATGGCCGGCGGCGATGACCTCCGCCGTGAGCCTGGTCCCCGACCGGACGGTGACGCCGTCGTAGCCGGAGATCGCGTCCCGCAGTTCCTCGGCGTTCAGATCGAAACGCTCGTCCGCTTCCACGCCGCGGTCGCGGAATACGGCGGCGGCCCGCGGGCTCATGCGATCGGAAATCAGGACTCTCGCCATGGCGGGACGGCTCGCGGTCGGGACGTCACGCCGCGCCGGAGCGCAACGCCTTGACCTCGCCGTAGGCCCAGTCGAGCCACGGCATCAGCGCCTCGACGTCCTCCCGGTCGACCGTGGCGCCCGCCCAGATCCGCAGCCCGGGAGGCGCTTCGCGATGTCCCGCGATGTCGTAGGCGACGTTCTCGTCCGCCAGCAGCGCCGCGATCCGTCTGGGCACGGCGGTCCGCTCGCCGGCCGACAACTCCGCGAACCAGGGCTCCACGAAACCGAGGCAGACGGACGTCGGCGAACGGGTCTCGGGGGCCGCGGCGAGGTAATCCACCCAAGGAGTCGCCCTGACCCAGTCGGCGATCGCCGCGCCGTTGGCTCGGGTTCTGGCCACGAGGCCGTCGAGCCCGCCGACCGAGTCGGCCCACGCCAGGGCGTCGAGCGCGTCCTCGACGCAGAGCATGGACGGCGTGTTGATGGTTTCCCCAGAAAAGATCGCCTCGTTGAGCCTTCCCCCCGCGGTCAGGCGGAAGACCTTGGGAAGCGGCCAGTCCGGGACGTGGGACTCGAGCCTCTCCACGGCGCGCGGGCCGAGAACCAGCATCCCGTGTCCGCCCTCGCCGCCCAGGACCTTCTGCCAGGAGAAGGCCACAGCGTCGAGCTTCTCCCAGGGCAGGGGCGACGCGAACGCGGCGGAGGTCGCGTCACAGATGGTGAGTCCTTTGCGATCGGTCGCGATCCAGTCGCCGTCGGGGACGGCGACCCCCGAGGTCGTGCCGTTCCATACGAAGACGACGTCACGGTCGCAGTCGACCTCTCCGAGATCGGGGAGTTCGCCGTAGTCGGCCTCGATCACGCGCGTGTCCTCCAGGGGGAGTTGGCCGACGACGTCCTTGACCCACTCACGGCCGAAGTTCTCCCAGGCGAGGACGTCCACGCCTCGACTGCCCAGCAGCGACCACAAGGCCGTCTCCACGGCGCCGGTGTCCGATCCGGGCACGATTCCGATGCGATGGGCGGCGGGCACGCGCAGGACCGCGCGAGTCCTGTCGATGACCTCCTTGAGCCTGGCCTTGCCGTCCGCGGACCGGTGCGATCGTCCGAGCACGGCGCCGTCGAGGACGGCCGGGGTCCAGCCCGGCCGCTTGGCGCACGGCCCCGACGAGAACTGGGGCCGGCGCGGACGCGCATTCGGCTTCATGCCTCTCCCTTCCAGAAGAGCTGCGATCCGTTGGGGGATCGTGACCCGCCGCGGAGATAGTCGCCCGCGGCCCGGAAGTCAATGACCCGTCCCGAATCCGGTCGGCGGCGACGCGCCTCGTGATACGGTGTCGGCATGAGGTTGAGCGCACTCGTCCTGCCGGCATTGCTGATCACGGGCAGTCCCGCCTTCGCCGCCGCCGACGCTCTGGTCGCGGGCGGGACGGCCAGGGTCGCCGAGGTCGTCGACGGGGATACGCTGGTGCTCGAAGACGGACGCAAGGTGCGCCTCATCGGCATCCAGGCTCCCAAGCTGCCGCTCGGCCGGCCGCACGTCGCGACCCAGCCATTCGCCGACGACGCGCGGGCGACGCTCGCGGAACTGACCTTGGGACGCACGGTCCGGCTTTCGTTCGGGAACCGGCGCGTCGACCGCTACGACCGTCGGCTCGCCCACCTCCACGACGAGAACGGGCGCTGGATCCAGGGCGACCTCCTGCGCCGCGGCCTCGCGCGGGTCTACAGCTTCCGCGACAACCGGTCGCTGATCGCCGACATGCTGACGCTCGAGCGCGAGGCCCGGCGGGCGGACCGGGGCATCTGGAGCCACGCCTTCTACCGGGTGCGGAGCGTCGCCGAGACCCCCCGGCATCTGGATTCCTTCCAGTTGGTGGAAGGGCGGGTGTTGACCGCGGCGGAAGTGCGGGGGCGGGTCTATCTCAATTTCGGGGAAGACTGGCGGACCGACTTCACCGTCACCGTATCCCCGAGAGACCGTCGGCGATTCCGGCGGCCGCCCTTCGACCTGCTGGCGCTGAAAGACCGCCGGATCCGGGTGCGCGGTTGGCTCTACCGGCGGAACGGTCCGATGATCGACGTCACGCATCCCGAGCAGATCGAGCTCTTGCCGCCATGAGGCGCGACCGGAAACGCCGCCGTGTTTTCACCGCGCCGGTCGTTCTGAGCGCCCTGCTGCTCGCGCTCCCGGCTCTCCCCGGTTGCGTGACGACCAATCCCGCCACCGGGGAACGGGAACTGACCCCGTTCATGTCGCCCGCGGAGGAGCGCCGCATCGGCGCGGAGGAGCATCCCAGGATGCTCGCGCGGTTCGGCGGTGTGTACGACGACGTCGAGATCGGCGCCTACGTGGCGGAGGTCGGCGGCCGCCTCGTCAAGAGCTCCGAGCTGTCCGACCTCGAGTTCACCTTCACGGTGCTGAACTCGCCCGAGGTCAATGCCTTCGCGCTGCCCGGAGGATACGTCTACGTCACCCGCGGACTGCTGGCGCTCGCCAATTCCGAGGCCGAGCTCGCCAGCGTCCTGGCGCACGAGATCGGACACGTCACCGCGCGCCACTCCGCGAGACGCTACAACCGGGCCATCGCGACGAATCTGGGCGCCGCGGTCCTGGGCGCGGCGACGCGGAACTCCACCGTCGAGCAGCTGGGGCAGATCGGCGGCGAACTGTTCCTCAAGGGCTTCTCCCGCGAGCAGGAGTTCCAGGCCGACGTGCTGGGGGTCCGATACATGTCGCGGGTGGGCTACGACCCGGAGGCGTCGGCCGCGTTTCTCCGCGCGCTGGCCGACCACGACGCGCTGGAACGCGAGCTGGCGGGACGCGAGGGACGCGGCGCCCTCGAGACTCTCTTCGCCACGCACCCCCGGACGCAGGACCGCGTGCGCAAGGCCATCGCGGCGGCGCGGGAGAGCGGGGCGCGGGCCGACGCGCCCCGAAGACGCGACCGTTTCCTGGAGGCGGTCGAAGGCCTGCTTTACGGGGACGATCCCGAGCAGGGCCTGGTGCGCGGGCGCGCGTTCGTTCATCCCGAGCTGGGCTTCGCCTTCACGGCGCCGCCCGGCTACCGTCTGTTCAACACCCAGGACGCCGTGTTCGCGAAGGGACCGGGGAACGCGCTGATCCGGTTCGACGCCGCGAAGGAACGGACGGCGGGCGACGCCGCGTCGTACCTGGCGCGGACGTGGGCGCGCGGACTCGCGCTGAGCGACGTGGAGCGCATACGGATAAACGGCATGGAGGCGGCGACCGGCCGCGCGACGATCCGATCGCGGGACGGGTTCGCGGAATTGAGGCTGGTGGCGATACGGTTCTCCCCGGACGCCATCTACCGGTTCGCGATGGTCACGCCGCCCGCCGTCGAACCGGACCTCCGCCGGGAACTGCAACGCGCGACCTACAGTTTCCGGCGGCTCGAACGGGGCGAGGCGGCGGCCTACCGGCCGTTCCGCCTGGAAGTCGTCACCGTCGAACCCGGAGACACGGTGGAATCCCTGGCGCGCCGTATGCCGTTCGAGGACTTCCGGATCGCGCGCTTCCTGACGCTCAACGGCCTGCGGCGGGGCGTCCGGTTGTTCCCCGGCCAACGGGTCAAGATCGTGGTCGAGTAGGGGCATGGCGGCGCGCGCGTCCCTGGAGTCCCGGATCGTCGATGCCGCGATGGAACGGGCCCGGTCAGTGGGCTGGGGAAACGTCCGGCTCCACGACGTCGCCGACGCCCTGGACCGGAGTCTCGCGGACGTGCGGCGGCGCTTCCGGGATCTCGACGCGGTCGCGGACGCCTGGTTCGCGCGAGCCGACGCCGCCATGCTCGCGGTCCGGGACCGTCGGGAGTTCGCGGCCCTGACGCCCAGGGAACGGCTGTTCGCCGTCATGTGGCGATGGCTCGAGTCGCAGTCGGCGTATCGGGACGTCGTGCGGGACATGCTGGCGGCCAAGCTCTACCCCGGACATCCCCACCACAACGTCGCCCTCGTCCTGGCGCTGTCGCGGACGGTGCAGTGGACCCGGGAGGCCGCCCACCTCGACGGGACCGGTCGCCGACGGCAGGTGGAGGAAATCGGCCTCAGCGCGCTCTTCGTCGCAACGGTGGTCCTGTGGTTGCGCGATACGTCCGACGGTCAGGCGAGGACGCGGCGATTCCTCGAACGCGCGCTCTCCGGCGCGGACCGGTCGATGGCGGCGTTGTTTCCCGATGTGAGCCGCGGCGGGCCCGCGAGCCGGTCCTCCGAACCCACCGGGCGGCGTTCCTCGAACCCGTCCTGATTTTCGAGCGATCCGGGGTCGTTCGGTCGTCGGCGGACATGCCCCCGCCGAGTGCCTTCACTCACTGACGGCCGAGGAAACCCAACCGTCTCATATGTGGTGAACGAGGACACGCGCTTGCGGACGGCCCCGCGACGGTGTAGGCTCGGCCCATGGCCATGAAGATCGCGCCCGTTCCCGGCTTCGATACGCTGACCTACGCGCGCCGCCTCAAGGCGGCCGGCGTGGACGAAGCCCAGGCGGAAGCGCACGCCGAGGCCGTCCGCGACGCCGTGACGGAAGGCGTCGCCACCAGGGACGACGTCGCCCGCGTCGAGGACAAGATGGCGACGAAGGCCGATCTCGCCGAAGTGAAGGCCGATCTCGCCGAAGCGAAGGCCGAGCTCAAGGCCGACGTCGCCGAAGCGAAGGCCGACGTCGCCGAAGCGAAGGCCGAGCTCAAGGCCGACGTCGCCGAAGTGAAGGCCGAGCTCAAGGCCGACGTCGCCCGCCTCGAAGGCAGGGTCGAACATATCGAGGACAAGATGGCGACGAAGACCGATGTGGCCAACCTCGAAACGCGGTTGACGGTCCGCTTCGTCGGCATCGCCGTCGGGATCGTGCTCGCCAACGCCGGCTTGACCTTCGGCCTGCTCAAGCTGCTGCCCCCCGCCGCCGGTTGACCCGCGCCCCGCGCGCTCCTCCCCCCTGGCGGGGGAGGCCGGGAGGGGGGTGTCCTGGTTCAGATACATGCGAGACACGACCCATCGGGTTGGTCGGTATCCGGCCTCGCCATGGCCGGAAGCCTGCTTACGGCCATGGTCGCCCTCGGAGCCGTTGGGAGCGGTGGGTCACCCGAAGGGCCGGAGCGGAGCGGAGGAGCCGCGAAGCGGCTTGACGCGCCGCTCCCAACGGCCCACGGGGTGTCTCATATGTAGTGAACGAGGACACGGTATTGACTCGCCCGTTCATCGCGTCGATTATTCGCCCGCCATCAATCGCAAGGCACCCGCTCGGTCGGGTCGCCTGCTGAATACAACAGCCGGACCCGGCAAGGGGTAGCTCCCCCTGCCTGGCGAATAGGCAGGAATCTTCACACCTTGTGATTGATGGCAACGGCCCGGCGCTCGCGGTGGGCGCCGGGGCTATCAGCACAGGAGGAACCCGTATGAACCCCTCGATCAAGATCGTCGTTCCCATCGCCGCGGCCTGCGCCCTGGCGCTCGCCGCCTGCGGCGGGGGTGGGGGCGGCGCGAAGCCCGCGACCAGCAATCTGCCCGACGAGGAAAGGATTCGGACGCTGACGGGTTCCACCGCGCCCGCCGAAACCGCCGAAGAGATAGGCGCGCGCGTGGCCGGTATCCTGGGACGGACCGACTCGCTCATAACGTCGACGATACGGGGAGGGACAACCCATCCGGACATCCCTACGTTCACTCTTCAGACCAATTGCCGGGCGACGGCGTGCTCCGTTCGTGAGCCTCGAAGCGGGGTGTCGAACACGGTCCGCCTACAGGACCTTGAAATCGTCTCTTCGACCAGGGATGGAATCCGTCTGACCAAGAACGGAATCACCCTGGGCGAGGGCGGCGGAACCGACGATGATGGTTATGTGTGGGAGGCTTACAGCGCCTGGATGCATCACGCCGCGTTCGGAGTGCAGAGCGCGAGCACATCGTTCGTCATCGACGGGACCAGCTACGACATCTCGCTTCGATACGCTTTGGCCGGAGGCGATCTGACGGGAAGCCCGCCGACGGACATGAGCGCCACATGGAGCGGCGTGATGGTCGGGACTCCGGCGACGGGCGCCGCGGCCGGAAACGTCCTGCAACGGGACGCGGCCCTGACCTACGCCATTGACGGCGGACGGGGAACGCTGGACGCGGCGTTCACCGACATCAAGAACCTGGACCTCCTCGCCGCCCACACGACCGAAACCGTGCGCTTCGACGACGTGCCGGTGGGAACGAACGGAACCTTCGAGACCGGACTGACCGGAAATCGTATCCAGGGCGGCTTCTACGGCCCGGGCCACGCCGAGGCGGCGGGCGTCTTCGAGCAATCCAACATCCTCGGCGCGTTCGGGGCGACGAAGAACGACCGGTAACGGCGAGGCGAGGTCGGACGGCTGGCCGGAGCCGCCGGGATCGCTATATCTGGATCCAGTCGACCGGTCGGCCGTCCGGCATGAAACAGGCCGCGTGCAGGGCGCCGCCGTACCCGCAGCCGCCGTCGAGGGTGGCCGTATGCGCGCCCATCCCCGGTCCCCGCCGTCCGCGGTCATCGCCTCTGACGACGCGGGCGAACTGGTCGAAGGGTTCGCTGATCGCGGTGAAGTAGCCGGACCCCCACCAGAGGGTGTCCCCTTGCTCGGAAAGGGGGCGCGCGGGGTCGACGCCGGCGGCGACGAGAAGAAGTCCGCCCTCGGGGGCGTATGCGGCGCGGCGCAACGCGATCATCAGATCGCCGTGGCCGGGCCTGACGTGCATGGCGGCGCGCACGGCGCTCGTGAACCTCGTGATCCCGAGCGGGCCGTCCCGACAGACGCGGCGCGCCGCTTCCGGATCCGCTCCGTATCCCAACAGGGTCGCGGCGACTCCCTGGCCGAGCATCCAGTCGAGGACCTCGCCGGGGCTCTGGGCGAACTGAAGTTCCAGGAAGCGGCGCCACATCTCCTCCTGCGCGCCGCGCAGATAGACGATCGAGGACACGCAGAACCCGGGCGTCGCCAACAGCTCCTGGCGGAACCGGAGCATGTCGTCCACGGTCCCGGAAACGTCGGGCCCGACACCCAGGAAGTTACCCAGATAGACCAGCCGGTCCCCGACCTCGATGCGTCCACGAAGCTCTTCGTGGAGCGTCGCAAGACGCCCGGCTTCGCCGCGAACGGCCCCGACCGCCCAGATACGGCCGGCGCCCGCGAGACTCGCGAATACCTGGGGTTGGGCTGATTTGGCGCTCAAGACGCGAGAACCTCCCGAGGGGAACCCGGGTCGTCGGCCTCGTCCGGCGAGATCCGGATCCTCGGCATTCCGGCTGGCTCAGGCGGCCCGCAACATGTCCTCCAGACGTTCGGTGGCCGCCGCCTCGTCGATCCGTTCCACGGCCGCCAGCTCGCGCGCCAGGCGCTCCAGGGCCGATTCGTAGATCTGCCGCTCGCTGTAGGATTGTTCGGGCTGATTGGCCGAGCGGTGAAGATCGCGGATCACTTCGGCGATGGAAACCGGATCGCCCGAGTTGATCTTGGCTTCGTATTCCTGGGCCCGACGGCTCCACATGGTGCGCTTGATCCGGGCGCGTCCCTTGAGCGTCGAGAGCGCCGTCGTCATCTTCTGCGGCGTCGACAACTTGCGCATACCGGACCCTTGGGCCTTCGCCACCGGAACCCGCAGCACCATCTTGTCCTTGTCGAAGTCCACCACGTAGAGATCGAGGTCCATGCCCGAGATCTCCCGTCGTTCCACGCCGGTGACCCTGCCGACGCCGTGGGTGGGATACACCACGTAGTCGTCGACCGCGAACGGCAGCTTCCGCGCTCGCGCCCTGGGTTTCGGCGCCGCTTTGGACGTGGTCTTCGCGGCGGTCTTCCCGGCCGACCTGGCGGCCTTCGCCGTCGCCGGCCCGGCTTTCGACCGGGATGGGGACTTGGCCCGGGACTGTGATCCGGTTTGCGGCTTCGCCTTCGATGCCGACGCCGCGGCCTTCGTCCGCGTCGCGCCGGACTTCGCTTTCCTCCCGTTCGCGGTCTTGGCGGTCGCTTTTGCCATGGTGTCCCGTCCCTCTCGGCCCCTGTCCTCGCACGGCCGGAGCGATGCGCCGCTCCGGGAATGGACGCGCCGCAACCTTCTCCGACAGATACCCACGCCGGGGCGAACTACCGGATCAAGCCTCCCGTTCGACGCCGGATCGAGTCCGAATCACGTCCCGAACCGAGCCGCGACGGCGAGATTCAACCGCCTGAACCGGGGTTGGCGCTGAAATACTTGTCGAGCTTGCCGCCCTCGTCGGCGTACGCGTCCGCGTCCTCGGGCGACTCGCCCTTGCGGGTGATGTTCGGCCATTTCTCGGAATACTCGCGATTGAGCTCGACCCACTTTTCGACGTCGCCCTCGGTGTCGGGGATGATCGCCTCGACCGGGCACTCCGGCTCGCACACGCCGCAGTCGATGCACTCGTCCGGATGGATGACGAGCATGTTCTCCCCTTCGTAGAAACAGTCGACCGGACACACCTCGACGCAGTCCATGTACTTGCAGCGGATGCAGGACTCGGTGACGACGTAGGTCATGCTTGGCTCCAGCAACGAGAATCAGCGATCGGACCGTTCCCTGCGGGTCGCGTCCGCCCCGTCGATCCCGAGGCGCTTCATCACCCGCCCGCGCGCCGCGCCCCGGTCACGGTCGGATACATATATGAGGCCGCCGACGCGGCGCAACAGGTTTGCTTCATAGTCGTGCAACACGCCGTCGGCGTAAACGACCTCCCAGAGCATCTCGACGATCGCGACCCGCTCCTCGGGCGGACAGGTCTCCTTGATCGCGCGGGTGAAGCGAACGAGATGGTTGCTGTCGTCGTGGACGGCCTCCGCCTCGGCGATGAGGTCGTCCGCCTCGGCATCGTCCAGGCCGAAATGGTTCGTGACCAGGGATCGGATCGACCGCCGTTCCGATTCGTCGAAGTCCCCGTCGAGTCGGGCCGCCTCGACCATGAGCACCGCCGCGGCCAGCGCGCGGCCGTCGGCGGCGCGGTGCGTTTCCGGGTCTCCGGCATCCATGCCGGCGAAGAGTTTCCTGATCCGGTTGATCATGATGTCCGCCTAACACGGGGCGCGGCGGGCATTCAAGCCGAGGCGTCCCAGGTTCGGGACGGGCGCCCGGCGCAGCCGGGGTCCGCCCGTTCGGACAGGTCGTCGAACAGGGTTCGAGCCTCCACCGCGGGACCGCGGCGGGAACCGATGCCCGCCACCCTGACGACGCGTATCTCGCGGCCTTGGGGGAACGTCAGCACGTCGCCGATCCGCACCCGGTGATCGGGCTTGGCGACGACGGCGCCGTTCACGCGAATCCGCCGGTCCGCGCAGACCCGCGCGGCCAGCGAGCGGCTCTTGAAGAACCGCGCGAACCAGAGCCAGCGGTCAAGGCGCAGCGACTCGCTCATGTCCTCCCGCGTCCGGCCTCCGCCGCCAGTTCGCCCAGCACGGCGAACGGAGAGTCCGGGTCCGCAGGCCTCTTCGCCGCCCGTCCGTGAACGGCCGCGGCCTTCGTCGCGCGCCCGCGGACCCTTGCGAAAACTCCC
Source organism: Alphaproteobacteria bacterium (assembly GCA_965242505.1). Taxonomy (GTDB): domain Bacteria; phylum Pseudomonadota; class Alphaproteobacteria; order UBA2966; family UBA2966; genus UBA2966. The sequence goes on along the minus strand of OZ251449.1, from coordinate 3,087,753 downwards.
GGCCGGTTCCGCTTCCGGCGGTATCCCAGATCCTGCATGACCCGCGCGAATTCTTCCCCCGAGCATCCGGCCAGCGCCATGAGCTCCTCGCTCTCGTGGACGAGGGATTCCTGGGCCCGTCCGCGGACCGCGCCCGTCAGGCGTTCGGCGACGTCGGCGCGGATGGCCCGGCGGCCGAGGCGGACGTATCCCGCCGCGCCATAGAAGCCGGGAGGCGCGCCCTTGCGGGCCGGCGCCGACGGTCGCGGCGCCGGCGTAACCAGCGGCGACGCATTGGGGATCCGGTGCAGTTGCCAGAGCCGAACCGCCAAAGCGCTGCGCTCCGGTCGCAGCATGGCCGGGAGGAAGACGCTGTTCGCGCCGAACCGGACGCCCCGCCGCCGCACCGCCGCGCGTTCCGCCTTGCCGAGCCGGCCGAGCTGGTTCCCGACGGCCGCGCGGGGCAGGAGTCCCATCGCTTCCTGCAACCGGAACAGGAGCCCCCGACCGGCGGCGCCCACCTCGCCCGCCTCCGCTTCCGTCAGATCCGTCAGGCGGGCGAGCGGACGGAGCTCGCGGTCGATGTGATCCGCCAGCCAGCACTCGAGCCGCTTTCGGGCCCGCCGGGTCCATTCCCCGTCGAGGCCCGACGGGAACAGCGCGACGCCGGGATGGAGGGCGTCCTTGCCCGGCGTCAGACGCGCGAGGGGGGATCCCCTCCAGTCGAGAGTCCGGCCCGGCGTCAGCGCGATCGCCGCGTCGTCGTCGGAGACCAGTCGTTCGACCCGCGATCGGAGTTCCCGCGAGACGACGCGCGATACCGCGGCGCGCGGGCCGCGGTTCCTCGCCGGGAGCGCGGCGCGGTCGGGAACGAAGCGGAACCCCTCCACGCGTCCGACGGCATGTCCTTCCATGACCACCGCGCCATCGTCGTCCACATACCCGTGAATGGGTCGTTTTTCGTTCATGCGGCGCAAGAGCGCCGCGGCGCGCCGGTCCACGAACCGCTGCGTCAGCCGTTCGTGAAGCGCGTCCGACAACTCGTCCTCGACCGCTCGGGCCCGTTCCTGCCAGTGCCGCGAGTCGGACAGCCATTCGCCGCGATGCGAGATGTAGGTCCACGTCCGGATATGGGCGATCCGCGCGGCGAGCGTGTCGATGTCCCCGTCGGTCCGGTCGAGGCGGGCGACGTGATCGGCGAGCCAGTCGGTCGGGAGCACGCCCGCGGGCGACATGAGGTGCCGGTAGATGCGGCCGAGCAGCCGCGCGTGCGCTTCCGCCATCGTCTTCCGGAAGTCGGGGATCCGGCACACTTCCCAGAGCGTCTTCACGGCTGCGCGGCCCTTGACGAGCGCCGCGGTCCCGGGCTCCGCGGCCAGCGACTTGAGCGCCATGCTGTCTTCGGCGTCGCGCGTCCGGGCGAGGACGTCTCGATGGGCCGCGGGCGGCGCCGACTCGAGGCTGGCGATCAGGCCGCGGGCGGACGAGAAGTCGAGGGCGGCGTTCCGCCACTGGACGGTCTCGACGCGGTCGAACCGATGGTTCTCGACGCGTTCGACGGTCCCGGGCTCCAGGGAGCCGGCGTCGGCCGTGGTCCCGAACGTCCCGTCGCGCATGTGGCGCCCGGCTCGTCCGGCGATCTGGCCGATTTCCACCGGAGTCAGATCACGGCGCGCCAGGCCGTCATACTTGCTCAGTCCGGCGAAGGCGACATGGTCCACGTTCAGGTTGAGGCCCATGCCGATGGCGTCCGTAGCGACGAGGTAATCGACGTCGCCGGCCTCGAACATGGCCACTTGCGCGTTGCGCGTGCGTGGACTGAGAGCGCCGAGAACGACGGCCGCGCCGCCCCGGTGCTGGCGGATCAGTTCCGCCATCGCGTAGACGTCGGGCGCGGAGAAGGACACGACCGCGCTGCGTTTCGGCAACCTGGAGAGCTTCTTCCGTCCGGCGAAGCCGAGCGTGGAGAAACGCGGACGCGAGACGAACCGCGAGTCCGGAACCAGGCGCCTGACGATGGGACGCATGGTCTCGGCGCCCAGGAACATCGTCTCCTCAAGGCCGCGCGCCCGGAGCAGACGGTCGGTGAACACGTGTCCGCGCTCGCCGTCGGCGGCGAGCTGGATCTCGTCGACAGCGAGAAACGCGAACCGCCGGTCCATGGGCATGGCCTCGACCGTGCACAGGAAATAGTCGGCGTTGGCGGGAACGATCTTCTCCTCGCCCGTGACCAAGGCGACGCGGGAACGGCCCACGGACGCGGCTACCCGGTCGTAGAGCTCGCGAGCCAGCAGCCTGAGCGGCAGGCCGATGACGCCCGTGCGGTGACCGAGCATCCGCTCCACCGCGTAATGGGTCTTGCCCGTGTTCGTGGGGCCGAGCACGGCGACGATCCGTCCGGACGCGCCGCTGGAGCCGATGGAACTCATCCCGTCCAGCATCCGCTTTCACGGCTCGGGATGCAACGGCCGGCGCCGCGTCCGCCCGACGTCGATTCCGGCCCCGGCGGCCGTGGCGCCGCCCTCCCTCCGTTTGACTCGGGACCGGCCCTTCCCATACTTGCCGGCGGTGCGGGGCGGCGGGACGAGCGACGGCGGGATGAGCGGCGACGACGATACATCGGTCGAGAACTGGCGCGCGCTGGCGCGGGAAGAGCTCGGGGGGCGCGACCCCGGCGAGCTCGCGTGGACGACGCCCGAGGGAATCGAGGTGAAGCCGCTCTATACGGCGGCGGATCTGGAGCGGATCGAGGTCGATACGCTTCCGGGCTTCGCGCCGTTCACCCGCGGGCCGCGGGCCACCATGTACGCGGGGCGGCCGTGGACGCTGCGGCAGTACGCGGGGTTCTCCACCGCCGAGGAGTCGAACGCGTTCTACCGCCGCAATCTGGCGGCCGGGCAGAAGGGGCTGTCGGTCGCCTTCGATCTCGCCACGCACCGCGGGTACGACTCCGATCACCCGCGCGTGGCGGGCGACGTGGGCAAGGCCGGCGTCGCCATCGACTCCGTCGAGGACATGAAACGTCTGTTCGAGGGCATCCCGCTCGGCGAGACGAGCGTTTCCATGACCATGAACGGCGCGGCGCTGCCGGTCCTGGCGGGATACGTCGTGGCCGCTGAGGAACAGGGCGTCGGTCAGGCGCGGCTCGCCGGGACCATTCAGAACGACATCCTCAAGGAGTTCATGGTCCGCAACACCTACATCTACCCGCCGGACCCCTCCATGCGGATCGTCGCGGACATCGTCGCCCACGCGGCCGCCCACATGCCGCGGTTCAACTCCATCTCCATCTCCGGCTATCACATGCAGGAAGCCGGCGCGACGTCCGCGCAGGAGCTGGCGTTCACGCTGGCGGACGGCGTCGAGTACACGCGCGCGGCCCTGTCCCGGGGCCTGGACATCGACGAGTTCGCCCCGCGCCTGTCGTTCTTCTTCTGCGTCGGCATGAACTTCTTCATGGAGATCGCCAAGCTCAGGGCCGCCCGGACGCTCTGGGCCAGGCTCATGGCGCCGTTCGGCCCCCGCGACCGGCGCTCGTCGATGCTGCGGACCCATTGCCAGACCAGCGGCGTCTCGCTCACGGCGCAGGACCCCCACAACAACATCGTCCGCACGGCCTACGAGGCCCTGGCGGCGGTCCTGGGCGGGACGCAGAGCCTGCACACCAACGCTTTCGACGAAGCCCTCGCCCTGCCCACGGACGCGTCGGCGCGGATCGCCCGGAACACGCAGCACATCCTCCGGGAGGAGACGGGCGTCGCCAGGGTCGTCGATCCCCTGGGCGGCAGCTATTACGTCGAGGCGTTGACCCATTCGATGGCCGCGGCGGCCGGGAAGATCATCGCCGAGGTCGAGGCGATGGGCGGCATGGCCAAGGCCGTCGCGCAAGGGATGCCCAAGATGCGCATCGAGGAGAGCGCGGCGCGCAGACAGGCGCGCATCGACCGCGGCGAGGAGACGATCGTCGGCGTCAACAAGCATCGGCCTTCGGGCCGCGCGGCCGACGTCGAACTCCTGGACATCGACAACGCCGAGGTCCGGCGGCGGCAGATCGAGCGTCTGGAGCAGGTGCGGCGGACGCGCGACGGCGCCGCGGCCGAGGCCGCGCTCCAGGCCCTGGAGAATGGCGCGCGGGGAGACGGCAACCTTCTGGCGCTCTCCATCGAGGCGATCCGCGCCCGCGCCACCGTCGGCGAGGTGTCGGACGCGCTCGAACGCGTTTTCGGGCGTCATCGGGCGGAGGTCCGGAGCGTGACCGGCGTGTACGGCGGCACCCGCGCCGGGGACGACGGCTTCGTCCGCATCCAGCGCGAGGTGGAAGCGTTCGCGAGGGAAGAGGGCCGGCGTCCGCGAATCCTCATCGCCAAGCTCGGACAGGACGGGCACGACCGGGGCGCGAAGGTGATCGCGTCGGCGTTCGCGGACATCGGGTTCGATGTCGACATCGGCCCCCTGTTCCAGACGCCGGAAGAGGCCGCCCGACAGGCCGTCGAGAACGACGCGCACGTCGTCGGCGTCTCCTCGCAGGCGGCCGCGCACAGGACGCTGGCGCCGCAACTCGTCGGCGCGTTGAACGCGCAGCGGGCGGGGGACATCGCCGTGGTGGTCGGCGGCATCGTGCCGCCGAAGGATTACGACATGTTGCGGGCGGCCGGCGTATCCGCGATCTTCGGACCGGGCGCCGACATCGCCGAGGCGGCCTCGGAGGTCATCGGCCTCATCCGACGCCGCGCCCGAGCGGCGTAGCCGTCCCCGCTCATCAAGGCGTCCGGAAGTCTGGTTCCGAGCCAGCCACTACTTCGTGCCGTAGAGCCGGTCTCCGGCGTCCCCGAGGCCGGGGACGATGTAGCCGTGGTCGTTCAGGCGGTCGTCGATCGCGGCGGTGAAGACCGGCGCGTCGGGGTGGGCCGCCCGGAACGCCGCCACGCCTTCGGGCGCCGCGAGCAGGCACAGGAACTTGATGGTCCTGGCTCCCGCCTCCTTGAGGCGCGCCGTCGCGGCGATCGCGGAATTTCCCGTCGCCAGCATGGGGTCGACGACGACCACCATACGGTCCCCGAGATGGCTTGGTACCTTGAAATAGTACTCGACGGCCTCCAGGGTTTCCGGATCGCGATAGAGGCCGATGTGCCCCACCCGGGCCGCTGGCGCGAGGTCCAGCAAACCGTCGAGGAGCCCGATCCCGGCCCGCAGGATGGAAACCAGAACCAGCTTCTTGCCTTCCAGCTTCGGCGACTCCATCGGCGCCATGGGCGTCTCGATCGTCCGTGTGGAGAGCGGAAGGTCGCGGAGAACCTCGTAGCCCAGAAGCAGCGCGATCTCGCGCAGCACCCGACGGAATTCCGCAGTTCCCGTATCGCCGGCCCGCAGCAGCGTCAGCTTGTGCCGGACCAGGGGATGATCGACGACGGTGACGCCTTGGGGCATTGTTCCCTCCCTCCGTTTCCCGGGTTTCTCTAAAACACGGAACCTTCGATGTTCAAGACCCCGGGGCGACGGGGGAGATGCCCGGCGCCGACAGTGACCGCCGCGGCGGTCGCCCGCGCGCCGAGGCGCAGGACGACTGCTTGTCACGAGTCGCCGGCGGGGTCATTCTGTTTCCCGCAACCGCGGGTTTTCGAGCCCGCGGCGTGGAGCGGTCGATGTCGGACAAGGCGCGCGACCTCAAGACGGAACGCCTCGAACAGGTCGTCGAACGCCTGCGAGCGCGCGCCGACCGGAAGCGCGCGTCGTCCGTGGAGCGATTCGTTCGCCTGTTCTACCGACGGGCGACGGCGGCCGACCTGGCGGAGAGTCCGGCGCAGGATCTCTGCGGCGCCGCCCTCAGCCTCTGGAAGTTCGCGGAACGGCGGGAACCCGGCGCTCCCAAGGTTCGCGTCTTCAATCCGCGCGCCGCCGAGCACGGATGGCGGTGCTCGCATACGGTCGTCGAAATCGTCAACGACGACATGCCGTTCCTCGTCGATTCGATCGCCGCCGACTTCGACCGCAAGGGCCACGCCGTCCATCTGATGATCCATCCCATCGTGCGGGTTCGGCGCGACGCCGGAGGCCGACTGCTGGAGGTCGCCGGCGCGGAGGCTCGGCCCGAGGCTGCGGAGTTCGTCGACGAATCCCACATGCACGTCGAGATCGGCGCACGGTCGGCTCCGGAAGCGCTCGACGAGATCGCGGAGTCGATCCGGAGGGTCCTCGCCAACGTTCGACGCGTGGTGGAGGACTGGCGTCCCATGCTGGCGAAGGTGGACGCGGCCATCGCCGACTTGAAGGCGAACCCGCCGCCGGTCGCGGCGGAAGAGACCGAGGAGACGATCTCGTTCCTCGAGTGGCTGGCCGACGATCATTTCACCTTTCTCGGGTATCGCGAATACGTCCACGAATCGATGAAGGAACGCGCCACCCACGAGGCGGTCGCAGGATCGGGACTCGGAGTGCTGCGCGATCCGGGCTTCCGCGTCCTGGCGGACACCAGGGGCGGTCCGACGGAGCAGTCGCCCGAGGTCCGGCATTTTCTGGGCGGTCCCGAACCCATCATCCTCACCAAGGCCAACATCCGATCGACCGTGCATCGCGCCGTCCACATGGACTACATCGGGATCAAGACCTTCGACGGGACGGGCAAGGTCGTCGGGGAGCGGCGGTTCGTCGGCCTCTTCACCTCCGCGGCCTACAACCAGCCCCCCGCGCCGATCCCCTTCCTCCGGCGCAAGGTCCGACGGACGATCGAAATGTCGGGCCTCGCCGCCGCGAGCCACGACGGGAAGGCGCTCGCCAACATCCTCGACACCTTTCCACGCGACGAGTTGTTCCAGATATCGGAACAACAGCTTCATGACACGGCCATCGGAATCCTCGAGATTCGCGAGCGTCCGCGAATCGGCGTCTTCTATCGACGCGATCCGTTCGGGCGCTACGTCTCGTGCCTGGTCTACGTCCCGACGAAGCGGCACGGCGCCGGGCTCGCCGAACTCCTCGGGAAGGCGGTCGCCCGCGCGTTCAACGGTTACGTATCGGTGTCCTTCATCCACGTCGGAGATTCGCCGCTCGCGCGGGTCCAGTACATCGTCGCCACCAAGGAGGCGAAGAAGCCGGAACCGTCCCGCGATGAGCTCGAGGAGCTTCTCCGCGCCGAGGCGCGGACCTGGGCGGAGGACTTCCTCGACGAATTGCTCGAGCGGTTTGGCGAGGAACGCGGCGATCTGCTCCGGCGCAAGTACGGAACCGCGTTTCCGGCCGGCTACACGGAGACGTTCTCCGCTCGGGAAGCCACGTTCGACATCGAAAAGATCGAGGACGCCGTTTCCTCCGGCCGCGTCGGAATGAATCTGTATCGGTCGGACGAGACGCCCGAAAACATTCTGCGGTTCAAGCTCTTCCATCGCGGCGGGCCGTTGCCGTTGTCGGACACCCTTCCCGTGCTGGAGAACATGGGCTTCCGGGTCATCGAGGAACGTCCCTTCGAGATCCGGCCCGCGGACGGCGACCCGGCGCTCTGGATCCACGACTTCGGTCTGGAGGCGCCATCCGGCGTCGGACTCGGTGCGCGCGGCGTCGAGGACAAGCTCCAGGAGACGTTCGCGCGCGTCTGGCGCGGCGAGGTCGAAAACGACGGGTTCAATCGTCTGGTCGCGCGGGCCGGTCTGGAATGGCGGGAAGTCGTCATCCTGCGAGCGTTCTGCAGGTATCTGAGGCAGACGGGAATCGCCTTCAGCCAGACATACATGGAGCGCACGCTCGCCGCGAACGCCGGCATCGCCCGCGACATCGCGCGTCTGTTCAAGACCAGGTTCGACCCGCGCGATCGGAAGCGCGCGGCGCGCGGCGAGGTCACGCTCGCGCAGGAGATCGAAGCGGCCCTGGACGCCGTCGCCAACCTGGACGAGGACCGGATTCTCCGTCGGTTCCTGAACCTGGCCCGCGGCATCCTGCGAACGAACTTCTTCCAGTCCGACGCCGACGGCGGCCCGAAGCCCTACGTCTCCTTCAAGATCGACAGCCGGGCCATCGACGGGCTGCCCCGGCCCCGGCCCTTCGTGGAGACGTTCGTCTACTCGCCGCGGGTCGAGGCCATACACCTGCGCGGGGGGAAGGTGGCGCGGGGCGGGCTGCGCTGGTCCGACAGGCCGGAGGATTTCCGCACCGAGATCCTGGGCCTGATGAAGGCGCAGATGGTGAAGAACGCCGTGATCGTGCCCGTGGGCGCCAAGGGCGGATTCGTGATCAGGCGCCCGCCGGCGGAGGGGGGCCGAGAGGCCGTCCAGGCCGAGGCCGTCGAATGTTACAAGACCCTGATCCGCGGGCTCCTCGATCTCGTGGACAACAAGGTCGACGGCATGGTCGTTCCGCCGAGGGACGTCGTCCGGTTCGACGGCGACGATCCCTATCTCGTCGTGGCCGCCGACAAGGGCACCGCCACGTTCTCGGATATCGCCAACGGAGTGGCGCTCGACTACGGCTTCTGGCTGGGAGACGCGTTCGCCTCGGGCGGTTCCGAGGGATACGACCACAAGCGAATGGGCATCACGGCGCGCGGCGCCTGGGAAGCCGTGAAACGCCATTTCCGCGAGATGGGGCGCGACACGCAGACGGAGGACTGCACGGTCGTCGGCATCGGCGGCATGTCCGGCGACGTGTTCGGGAACGGGATGCTGCTCTCGCGGCGCATCAAGTTGATCGGCGCCTTCGACAGCCGGCATATCTTCGTCGATCCCGACCCCGACCCCGCCGGAGCCTGGGCCGAGCGCAAACGGCTGTTCGAGCTTCCGCGCCCCGCGTGGACGGATTTCGACGAGAAGCTGATCTCGGAAGGGGGGGGCGTCTTCGATCGTTCCGCCAAGTCCGTGAAGCTGACGCCCGGGATCAAGCGGGCGTTCGGACTGAAGGCCGACTCGACGACACCGAACGGGCTGATCCGCGCCATGCTGACGTCGGAGGTCGATCTCCTGTGGTTCGGGGGGATCGGGACGTACGTGAAATCCGCGGACGAGACGCACCGCGACGTGGGCGACCGCGCCAACGACGCGTTGCGCGTCGACGGCGCGGACCTGCGCGCCCGCGTGGTCGGAGAGGGCGCGAACCTGGGCATGACGCAACGCGGCCGTATCGAGTACGCGCTGGCCGGCGGGCGGATCAACACCGACGCCATCGACAACTCCGCAGGCGTCGATTGCTCGGACCACGAGGTCAACATCAAGGTTCTCGTGGACTCGGTCGTCTCCGCCGGTAACATGACGAGCGAACGAAGGTCGAAGTTGCTGTCGGACATGACGGACGAGGTGGCCGAGCTCGTGTTGCGTAACAACTACTTCCAGACACAGGCCATAACGACCGCGCAGGGCCGCGGCGGCCCGTTCGTGGAGTCGGCGATCCGTTTCATACGCGCGTTGGAGCGTTCGGGCCGGCTGGACCGCGCGGTCGAGTTCCTGCCCGACGAAGAGACGCTCGCCGAGCGCGAGGCCAGGGGAATCGGGATCCCGCGTCCCGAGATATCCGTCCTTCTCGCCTACGCCAAGATGGCGTTGTACGAGGACCTGCTCGGGACCGACGCGCCCGACGATCCGTATTTCGCCGCCGACCTGGCGGCATATTTCCCCAGCGCGCTCCGCCGGGACTTCGCCGGGTCGATCGAGGACCACGGTCTCCGGCGGGAGATCGTGGCCACGGCGATCGCGAATTCGATCGTCAACCGGGCGGGACCGACGTTCGTCGCCGACATCGTCGAGGACACCGAGACTTCGGTCGCCGAAATCGCGCGGGCCTACGTCGCGGCGCGCGACGCGTTCGACCTCGGGACGCTGTGGGCGGACATCGCCGCGCTCGACAACCAGGTCGACGCCGGCTCGCAGACGGAAATGACGATCGCCGTCGCGGATCTCGCGCGCCACGCGACGATATGGTTCCTCAAGAACGCGCCGCGGCCGATGGACGTCTCGCACGTCGTCGGCGCCTACGCGCCAGGCATCGCCGCGATGACCGAAGGCCTGGAGGACAGTCTCGCGGATTTGGAGGCGGCGGCGCTGCGGGACCGCGCGTCCCGCCTTGCCCGGAAGGGCGTTCCGGATAGTCTCGCGCGGCGGATCGCCGGTCTGCCGACCATGCGATCAGTCTGCCATATCGTCCACGCGGCGACCGGCTCGGGGCGTCCGATCGACGAAATTGGCCGCGCGTACTTCGCCATCGGAGCCCGGTTGGGCCTCGACTGGCTGCGTTCCGCCGCCGAGAGGATCGAATCGCGCGACCGTTGGGAACGTTTCGCCGTCGGCGCCATCGTCGAGGATCTCTACAGCCGGCAGCGGGCCCTGGTCGAGCAGATCATGGAGCGATCCGACGGTCCCCTCGACCGGCGGGCCGTCACCGACTGGGCGGACGCCAACGGCGCGACCGCCGCGAGGATATCCGCTCTCGTCGACGAGTTCCGTCCCAGCGGATACGTCGATCTCGCCCGACTGGAGATCGTCAACCGGCGCCTGCGGAGCATGTGGACCACACCGGGCGCCGCCGCCGGGCGAGCGCTCGCCTGAACCGACGGATACGGGACGCGAGCGATGGGACACGAGGAGAACCTTCAGACACCGGCGACGCTTCGGGGACGCGTTGGCTGGGCGCTCTACGACTGGGCGAACTCACCCTTCACGACGCTGATCGTCACCTTCGTGTTCGCCGCGTATTTCAGCCGCGGCATCGTCGGCGATGAGGTCCAGGGTCAGGCGCTGTGGGGATACGCGGCGGGCCTCAGCGCCGGGCTCGTGGCGATGTTGAGCCCGGTTCTGGGCGCGGTCGCCGACGCCGGCGGGCGCCGCAAGCCATGGATCCTCACCTTCACCGGCCTCTGCGTCGTCTGCTCCGCTCTCCTCTGGTACGCGGAACCCGCGTCGGACGCCGTCACGCTGGCGATGGTCCTGGTGGTCCTGGCTACCGTCGGATTCGAGTTCGGCATCGTGTTCAACAACGCGATGCTCGGCGACATCGTCGAGCCGGACCGGCTGGGCCGCTGGTCGGGCTGGGCTTGGGGAATCGGCTACGTCGGCGGCTTGGCGGCGTTGTTCGTCATGCTCTTCGGCTTCATCCAGACCGACGAACCATGGTTCGGCGTGAGCACGGAGAACGCGGAGAACATCCGTATCGTCGGCCCCCTGGCAGCCCTCTGGCTCGCCGTCTTCGCGGTTCCGCTGTTCCTTTTCACGCCCGATCGCCCCGCCAGCGCCCTGCCCGTAACGCTGCGGCTGAGGCAGGGCATGAGCGCTCTCGGCGCCACTCTGCGCGGGCTGACGGGCGAGCACGCCAACGCCGTGCGGTTCCTGATCGCCCGGATGATCTACAACGACGGGCTGGTGATCGTGTTCGTCCTGGGCGGGGTCTACGCCGCCGGACGCTTCGACATGGGACAGGCCGAGCTCATCCAGTTCGGGATCGTCCTGAACGTCACGGCCGGGCTCGGCGCCGTGGCGTTCGCCTGGCTGGACGACCGGTGGGGGTCGAAGGCGGCGATCATGGTTTCCCTGATCGGCCTGGCGGGCGCCGGTCTCGGCGCGGTCACGGTCGACGACGTGGCCTGGTTCTGGATATGGGGGGCGGTGCTGGGGATATTCGTGGGACCCACCCAGGCCGCCAGCCGCTCGTTCATGGCGCGGGTCGCGCCGCCGGAGCTGCGCGCCGAATTCTTCGGCTTGTTCGCCCTGTCGGGCAAGGCGACGGCGTTCCTGGGGCCCGTCGCCGCGGCCACGGCGACGACGCTGTCCGGCAGCCAGAGCCTCGGTCTCGGAACCGCCGTCGTGTTCTTTTTGATCGGGCTCGGCATCATGATGACGGTGCGGGAGCCGGAACGCCCGGAAGGGGGACCGGTCCACTGACTCCCGGAGTCATGGGGACGACCACCGTCGATCCCGCCGCTCCTCAATGACGGAAGTGGCGCAGCCCCGCGAACACCATCGCGATCCCGGCCTCGTCGGCGGCGGCGATCACCTCGTCGTCACGCGCCGAGCCGCCCGGCTGAATTACGGCGGTCACACCGGCCTCGGCGGCCGCCAACAGTCCGTCGGCGAAAGGAAAGAACGCATCGGAAGCGGCGACGGCCCCCCTGGCGGAGGGCTCGGCGCGTCCGGCCGCGCGCGCCGCCTCCTCGGCCTTGCGCGCGGCCAGACGCACGGCGTCCACCCGGCTCATCTGCCCCGCTCCGATGCCCACGGTGGCGCCGTCCTTGGCGTACACGATGGCGTTGGACTTGACGTGCTTGGCGACCGCGAACGCGAAGACGAGGTCCGCGGTCTCCGATTCGCTGGGCTTCCTCCGGGTCACCGCCTCGAGCTCGCCGCCGATCAGCCGATCGTCCCGCGTCTGCGCGAGATACCCTCCGGCGAGCGACCGGACGATCATCCCGCGCGAGGCCGGATCCGGAAGCGACCCCGTCAGCAGGAGTCTCAGGTTCCCCTTCCCGGCCAGGACGTCCCTCGCCGCGTCGTCGGCGTCCGGCGCGACGACGACCTCCGTGAACATCCCGGAGATATCCTCCGCCGTCTCACGGTCGAGAGCGCCGTTGAGCGCGACGACGCCTCCGAAGGCGCTGACCGGATCGCACGCCCGAGCCCTTCCATACGCGGCGGCGAGGGAGTCGCCGAGCGCGACGCCGCAGGGGTTGGCGTGCTTGACGATGGCGACCGCGGAGCCGTGGCGTTCGGGGTCGAACTCGGCGACCAGCTCGCAGGCCGCGTCTGCGTCGTTCAGATTGTTGAACGAAAGCGCCTTGCCCTGGATCCGGATCGCCGCGGCGATGCCCGGCCGGGCATCGCCGCCGGAATAGAACGCCGCTTCCTGATGCGGGTTCTCTCCATAACGCAGAACGCCGCGGCGCTCACCGGCGAGAACGAGCCGCTCCGGAAAGGGATCTCCGAGTTCCCCGGCGAACCAGCTCGATACGGCCGCGTCGTAGGCGCCGGTCCGGGCGTAGGCCTTGGCCGCAAGGCGCCGCCGCAGCTCCTCGCCCACGGCCCCGCCGTTCGCTTCCATGTCGTCCATGACGGCCCGATAGTCGCCCGGGTCGACGACGACCGCGACGTGGGCGTGATTCTTCGCGGCGGAGCGGATCATGGCGGGCCCGCCGATATCTATGTTCTCGACGCACTCCTCGAAGGGCGCGCCCCCGGCGACCGTCTCCTCAAAGGGATAGAGGTCGACCGCGACCAGGTCGATGTCGGCGATTCCATGCCGGTCCATGGCCTCGCGGTGGCTCGCCGCATCCCGCAGCGCGAGGATGCCGCCGTGGACCTTGGGGTGCAGAGTCTTCACGCGGCCGTCCATCATCTCGGGAAACCCGGTGTAATCCGAGACGTCCCTGACGATCATCCCGGCGTCGCGCAGTACCCTCGCCGACCCTCCCGTCGACAGGATCTCGACGCCGCGACCGACGAGGAAGGCTCCGAATTCCTCCAGCCCGGACTTGTCGGAAACGGAGAGGATGGCGCGGCGGATCATGGCGACGTCGGTGTCTGTCGGGCGATCGGACGAGCGGTTCGGTCGAAGGTCGCGCGGGTGGGCGTCGATCGCTAGCATACGCCCGGCCGCGGGCCGCGGCGACAGCGAAACGCGCCATGATCCAGGTTTCCGAGGTCAGTCACCGCTTCGGCGAACGCGAGGTGCTCAAGGACGTCAACCTGAGCATCCGTGAACGTCGCGTCGGCGTCATCGGCGCCAACGGATCGGGCAAGAGCACCTTCGCGCGCCTGTTGAACGGTCTTCTGATCCCCGACAGCGGCGCCGTCACCGTGGACGGCCTCGACACCCGCGAGGACGCGAAGGCGGTCCGGCGGCGGGTGGGCTTCGTGTTCCAGAACCCGGACAACCAGATCGTGTTTCCCGTGGTCGAGGAAGACATCGCCTTCGGCCTGAAGAACCTGAAGCTGCCCAAGCGCGAGGCCGCGCGAAAGGTCGACACGGTTCTCGCCGAATACGGACTGACCCATCTTCGGGACCAGGCCGCCCATCTTCTGTCGGGCGGCGAAAAGCAGCTCCTGGCGCTCTCGGCGGTCCTGGTGATGGAACCCCGGTACGTGGTGCTCGACGAACCCATGACCCTGCTCGACCTGCGCAACAAGAAGCTGATCCTCGACACCATCCGGACGATCGGGCAGCCGGTCGTGCTGGTCACCCACGATCTGGATCACCTGCGGGACTTCGAGCGCGTCATCGTCTTCGACGAGGGGCGCGTCGCGGCCGACGGTCCGCCTCGCGACGCGATCCGCCACTATACGCGGGCGATGGCGTGATGCTGTCGCTGTACGTTCCAGGCGATTCGTTCGTTCATCGCGCGCCCGCGGCGGCCAAGCTCGCCGTCCTCCTGATCTGCGGCGCGGCGCTTTTCGTCGTTTCGAGCATTCCGTTGCACGCCGTCGAACTCGCCCTCGTCGCAGGTCTGTTCCACGCCGCCCGCCTGCCCTGGCGCGACGCCTTCCGGCAGTTGCGGACCGCGCTGATCTTTCTGGTCCCCATCTTTCTGTTTCACGTCTTCGTCACGGACTGGGCGCTGGGCCTGGAGACCGTCCTCAGGATTCTGGTCCTTCTCCTGCTGGCGGTGCTGGTGACCCTGACGACCAGGACGACAGACATGATCGACGTTCTGGAAGCAGCGGTCCGGCCGCTGCGCCACGTCGGCGTCAATCCGTCCAAGACCGGCATGATGCTGTCGATGGTCATCCGGTTCATTCCCATGATGATGCGCGAGGCGCAAGAGGTTCTCGAGGCCCAGCGCGCGCGCGGGCTCGACCGCAATGCGATCGCCCTGCTGATGCCGCTCCTCATCAAGACCCTGAAGATGGCGGACGATCTCTCCGATGCCATCGAGGCCCGCGGCTACGACCCCGAACCGGCCGTTCCCGTCTGGCGGAGGAAGGGTTAACCCGCATTCTCATACCGGTGAGGATCGAGGGTTGCGCGGTGTTGCGAAACCGCGATCCACCCCCCTCCCGGCCTCCCCCCTGTCAGGGGGGGCGGAGAGCGCGCCAGGGGGGAAGTGAGAAATGCGCGCCAGCGTTGATGACGCAGACCTTCCCGGGCTATAAGGAGCGTCCCGATCCCGCCACCGTCCCCGAAACAGCCCGAAACCGGATCGCATAGCGCCCCTGGGAGGCAACATTGACCACGCGAGACATGGTGTTCGTCGCGCTGTTCGCCGCGCTCACCGCGGCCTGCGCCGTCTTTCCGCCGTTCCAGGCGCCGCTCGTTCCGGCGCCCATCATCGTGCAGAATATCGGCGTGATGCTGGCGGGCTCGATTCTCGGCGCCAGGCGCGGCGGTCTGTCCCTGTTGCTGTTCGTCGCGCTCGTGGCGGCCGGCCTGCCCCTGCTCACGGGCTGGAAAGGCGGCTTCGGCGCGATCCTGGGCCCCACCGGGGGCTTCATCCTGTCATGGATACCCGCCGCGTTCGCCGTCGGGTGGCTCGTGGAAAGGTACTGGAGCCGTCTCAACTTCTGGAACCTGCTGCTGTTCAACGTGATCGGCGGGGTGATCGTGGTCTACGTCATCGGCATTCCGTGGCTCGCCCAGGTGGCCGGCATGGAGCTCGGGAAGGCCATCGCCGGTTCGGCGATCTTCGTTCCCGGCGACGTCATCAAGGCGGTCGTCGCCGCGGCCGTAGCCATGATCGTCAAGCGCTCCTATCCGCTGATTCGCGCGTAAGGCGGCCGCGCGCCGGAACAGCCCGACGCGATCGCACAGCGCGCCGTCGCCGATCCTGACCCGGTCGCCGACGACGGCGGGACGATCGCCGAAATTCGCCGATTCCCGCGCTTTTCGGACGAATCGCCCGCGTTGACAAGCGATGAACGCCGCTCTCAGTATGCGCGCGCTCCGGCGTGGCGCGATGGGCCGCGGAACCGGGCCTCATCGGAGCCGGACCATGGCGTCGGATACAACGATCTCGGTGATCGGCCTGGGTTACGTCGGATTGCCGCTCGCCATCGCGCTGTCCCGCCACTTTCCGGTCCACGCGTTCGACATCGACCGGTCACGCGTCTCCGAGCTCCGCCGGGGCTTCGACCGGACGGGGGAGGTGGCGCCCGAGGCGCTGGAGTCGTCCGGACTGCGTCTCACCGACGAGGCCGACGACATCTCGCGGGCGTCGATACACATCGTCACGGTCCCGACCCCCGTCGACGAGGACAACGTTCCCGACCTTTCCGCCGTGAAGGACGCCTGCGGGCTGATCGGCCGGTATCTCTCCCCCGACGATATCGTCGTGCTCGAAAGCACCGTCTACCCGGGCGCCACGGAGGAAGTCTGCGGACCGGCGCTGGCCGCGGCGTCCGGTTTGACGTGCGGGGAGGAGTTCTTCCTGGGGTACTCGCCCGAGCGCATCAATACGGGGGACAGGGAGCACGCCATAGAGCGCATCACCAAGGTCGTGTCCGGCCAGACCTCCGCTGTCGCCGACCGCCTCGTGGACGTGTACGGGAAGGTCACGGACGGGAACGTGTTCCGGGCCCGGGACATCCGCACCGCCGAGGCCGCCAAGGTGATCGAAAACGCGCAGCGCGACATCAACATCGCCTTCGTCAACGAGATCGCCGGGATCTTCCACAAGATCGGCATCTCCACCCACGACGTCCTCGCGGCGGCGGAGACCAAATGGAACTTCCTGCCGTTCAAGCCCGGTCTCGTGGGGGGGCACTGCATCGGCGTCGATCCCTACTTCCTCGCCCATCGGGCGCAGGAGATCGGCCACGACCCACAGGTGATTCTCGCCGGGCGGCGGATCAACGACGGCATGGGCGCGTTCATCGCCGACTGCGTCGCCGACCGCCTCGCCGGGCCGAGCCGCGTCCTCGTGCTCGGCCTGACGTTCAAGGAGAACGTCTCCGACCTCCGCAACAGCAAGGCGGTCGACCTCGTGCGCCGGCTCCAGGCGTGCGGACACACGGTCGACGTCCACGACAGCATGGCGGCGCCCGAGGACGCCTTCGCGCGGTACGGACTGCGTCTCCTGCCGGAGCTGTCGGGCGGCGGCTACAGGGCGGTGGTGGGCGCCGTGCCGCACGACGCCTATGCCGGGCTGGACGCCGACGCGATCGCGGGGCTGCTCGCTGCCGGCGGACTCGTCGCCGACGTCAAGGGCCTGTGGCGCGATCTGTCGTTTCCCCCCGGGATACGTTACTGGCTGCTGTAGCGATGATGGGCCCCGCCGCCGGCCGGGATCCCCGATCAGCGCCGAAACAGCGTCAGCGCCCACTTCACCGTCTCGACCCCGCCCGGATCGGTATGGCCGTGGACGACGATCTGCCGCGTGGCGCGGACTCCCGCCGCGCCCCCGAGATAGACGCTTTCCTCGAGCGCCACGCCGTGACTGAACCGGAAGCGCATGCCTTCGCCGCGCGCCGGGCGCAGCAACACGGTCACGCCGTCGGTCGCCAGCGAGGCGCGCACCCGCGGATGGAGGTGAAAGCGGAGAGCGAAGCGCCGCGCGTGGCCGCCTTGCGGCCCGACGGCGGCGATGGCGTCCTCGCCCCTCACGTGATCTCCGTCGGGCGACACGTAGATCGCCCGGTCGTGCCGCAGGCCGAACCGTTTGGCGTAACCGTCGTGACTCGCCTCGACGAGGACGTTGCCGCCGTCCTCGCGCCGGCGCGCCCGGACCGCCGGAGGCGCGAGGCGCCGGGAACGCGGATCGAAAATGTCGCGGGCGTTCGCGTCGTCGACGACCAAGGTGGAATGCGCCGCTGTCGTTCGGCCTGCCTCGCGCCACCGGGGCCCGCCGTCGGCGCCGCAGTTCACGATGACCCGGTCGCGGCCCACGCCGAGTTCGAAGCTCAGGAGCCCTGCGAACGCGGACGGCGCGCCGCGGCGGACCGCGCCGACGTCGAACAGCACCAGCGTCTTTCCCGCCGCCAGCCTCTGGTATCCGCCGTCGGGCAGTTCCGACGGCCCCGCGCCGCGCGTCCGCGCGGCGGCGAGAATGCCGTCGATGTGTCCGCGACCGTTCCCGACGGCGCCGTTGAAGTTGCCGAAGCCGCCGTCGCCGTGCCGCAACGACCTCGCGGCGAGGGCGAGGCGCCTGATCGCGTCCGCCAGGGCGTCCGGCGGGTCTCGACCGACGCCCTCCAGGGCGGCGCGGACGATCAGGAGGAGGCGCAACGCGGCGAGCGTCCGATCCGGGTTCCGCGACGCGTGGGCGCCGTCGGACAGCACTTCCCGGGCGATCGACCGCTGGAGAGCCCGAAGATCGTCCGCGAGCCTCCCGCCTTCTCCCGTCAGCGCCGCCCGGGCGACCAACCGGCCCGCGACCGCCGGCAAGGCCCAGCAATCGGGTGACGGAATCCTCGCGACGCGGGAGAGATGGCGGGCCTGGGCGCGGAAGCTGGCCAGGAACCGTCGGCGGAACGTCGGATCCGCGCCATGGCAAAGGTAGTCCGCGTGGCACGCCCAGGAGGCAAGGCGCCTGCCCAGGACGTCGGGGCGCCAGGACAGGGCGCGCCATCGGTCGTTCAGGTCGATCCAGGACCGCGCGAGTTCGCGGACCCGAAGACGCGCCGTTTCCGACTCCGCCGCCCGGAAGTCGGCGAGCCATTCGAACGCGTTGACCTCGGCTTGCCAGCTCTCGCTCGCACCCTGAAAAGACCAGGGAGGCTCGTTGAGGACCGTTCGCTGCTCGCCCCGGAACAGGTATCGTCCCTGGAACAGCGCGTTCGCGAAGTCCCGGTCTCCGGGCGCGGGATCCACGGGACGGCAGAGAAGGGAGGACGGCGCCTCGACCCGCAGGCTCCGGGCGTACAACCCGGTCGCGAACGCCCGCTCGATCAGGGACCGGGCCGGGCGTCCGGCGGCGGTCGGCGGCGAGTCTCCCGAGCTCACCGGATCCGGATCCGCGATTCGTCGCCCGGCGCCGTCGCCGCGCCGCATGGCGCGCCCGACATCTATCGAGCGCTCTCGCGCAAGGCCTGGATGTTCTCCCGGTACTTCTCCGGTCGGCCCCCGAAGATCGCGGTGCCGGCGACCAGCACGTCGGCGCCCGCGTGGACGGCGAGGGGCGCGGTTTCGGCGGTGATCCCGCCGTCCACCGCGAGATCGACGTCGCGGTCGCCGGCGTCGATCATCTCGCGGATGGCCGCGATCTTCTTCAACGCGCCGCGCAGGAACGTCTGGCCGCCGAATCCCGGATTGACGCTCATCACCAGGACGAGGTCGACGTCATCGAGGACGGGGCGGACGGCTTCCACGGGCGTGGAGGGATTCAGCGCCACCCCGGCCCGCGCCCCGCGCCGTTTGATCAGCTGGATCGTGCGGTGGAGATGGGGTCCCGCCTCCGGGTGCGCGGTGAGCGTGTCCGACCCGGCCTCGGCGAACGCCTCGACGTAGGGATCTACCGGAGAGATCATGAGATGAACGTCGAACGGCAGGGCGCTGCGGTTTCTGATCGCGCGAACGACGGACGGCCCCACCGTGATGTTGGGCGCGAAATGGCCGTCCATGACGTCGACGTGGATGAAGTCGGCCCCGGCCTCGGTGACCGCCCGCACCTCTTCGCCCAGGCGCGAGAAGTCGCTCGCCAGGATCGAAGGGGCCACCCGCACGTTCTTCCTCATGCCGCGCCGTCGTACCAGTTTGCCCGGAAGGCCGCAATTCCTGTTTCCGCTCATCCGCAAGACCCGTCCAGCGGCGGGAGCGCCGCCATCGGCGCGAGGCGGACGCGATGGCGATCGGATTCGCCATTCCCGCTTTCGCGAGAACGACGGCCGCAGGAAAGCGCCTCCGCGATGCTACGCCGTTCGTTTCAGGCGCGCGATGAAGAACCCGTCGACTCCCCCAGCTTCGGGCAGATGGCAGGGAAGGGTCTGAACGTCCCCCGCGGGCAGAACGGATTGCTCGAGCCCCGCGGCGTCCGCGCGTTCGATCGGCCACCGCTCCAGGCCGCGGCGGGACGACAGAAGGCGTTCCACTCGTTCGGCGCCTTCCTCCGGCTGCAACGAACAGGCGGAATAGACGAGGACGCCGCCGGGAGCCAGCATGTCGGCGGCGGCGTCGAGCAGTTGGCCCTGCAGCTCCACCAGACGCGCCACATCCGCCGGTCGCCTCAGGTGCGGGACGTCGGGATGGCGGCGAATGGTTCCGGTGGCCGTGCAGGGCGCGTCGACGAGAATCGCCTCGTAGGGCCGGTCCGGCGTCCAGGCGCGAAGGTCGCCCTCCACGACCCTGGCCTTCAGGTCCAGCCGCCGCAGGTTCGCGCGCAACGTCCGTAGCCGGGCGGCGGACGCGTCCAGCGCGTCGACGGCGGCGCCGGCGGCGGCCAGTTGCGCCGTCTTGCCGCCGGGCGCCGCGCAGGCGTCCAGGATCCTGGCGGCCGCGGGGTTTCCCCGCAACGACGAGAGCAGGATGCGCGCCGGAACGGCGGCCGCGGCGTCCTGGGGCCACCAATCCCCATCGGAGTAGCCGGGAAGGTCCTCGATCAGGCCGCCGCCGCGGCGCCTG
The DNA here is from genome assembly GCA_965242505.1 of Alphaproteobacteria bacterium. Lineage (GTDB taxonomy): Bacteria > Pseudomonadota > Alphaproteobacteria > UBA2966 > UBA2966 > UBA2966. The sequence continues at coordinate 3,067,326 of OZ251449.1, read as the reverse complement.
AGAGACCCCGTGGGCAGCGCCTCGGCGCCCAGCCGGCGCGCCCATTCCCCGGCGTCCGATTTCACCGACAGATCGAGGGGCGGCTCCATCGCGTGTGCGCGCGCGATCTCCCGGGACCGCGCTTCGCCGAACGCTGCGCGCCACGACGCCCACAACCACGCGGGCGTGTTGAGGGAACCGGGGTCCGGCGCGTGGCGAAGCGCGTCGCGGTCGCGGGCGAGACGCCGCAGCACCGCGTTGACCAACCCCCTGAACGGGCTGTCGCGTCCGACGAGGCGCACCGTCCGATCCACGGCGGCGTGGGGCGGCGTCTCCAGGAACAGCAATTGGACGGCGCCCAGCCGCAAGGCGTGTCTGACGCGCGTCAGTCGCGCGGGGAGGGGCCGGTCCAGAAGCGCGTCGACCGCCCGGTCGATCTGGCCGAGACGCCGCAGCGCGGTCGACGCGAGTAGCCGCGCGAACGCCCGGTCGCGGCGGTCGAGTCGCGCGTACCGCCCGCCCTCGGCATACGCTTTCGCGAGCGCGTCGTCGAGCCGCTCGCGCCGGTCGAGCACCGCCGAGAGGAACGCCAACGCCGCCAAGCGTGGGTCGGACGCGGTGGCCATGGCGCGGCTTTAGCGCACGCCCGCTGCCCTGTCGATCGTGGGCCGGGAATATCTCTCCGCGCGCGCCGCCGGGTCCGTTGACGGCGGGCCGGCGGTTCGCGCATATGGAAGCCTCGGTCGCGGGAGGGACGGTCCCCGCGGCGGGGAATCGAGGTTCCGGACCATGGAAACGGACGTCGAGTCGGGCGCCAGCGCGCCCGCGCGGCCCGACGGTGAAGCCGCGACGGTCGAGAAGGCCCGGACGCCCGGGCGCGAACGGGGCGCCGCGCCGGACGGGGAACGGGGCGGTCCGGGCGGCCCCGAACCGACGCGCTACGGGGATTGGGAGAGAAAAGGGATCGCCAAGGATTTCTGATACCGGCGGCGTTATCGCGCCGACGGAGCGGGAAAGACGCGCGGCGCCTGTAGATGGCGGAAAGTCGTATCGGGTGGTTGTAAAGGGCGGGGCGGGGTGGAAAACGGCGGAAAACGGCGGAAAATCGCGGAACGGGGTGTGGTGGGATTTACAAAATGGCGGAAAGTCGTGTCCTGGGATTGACAGGTTGTAAATTCGTGGCTTTCGGGTCACACCATCAAATCGCCGTTCTCGTCGTACAGCTCCTCCCCGGGTTCGCCTTCGGGGACCTCCACGCCGTCGAAAACCGGCGGCAGGGTCGAGCGGAGCGGCTCTCTGAGGATGGGCCAGTAGAGGACCCCCAGGACCACGAGGAACTCGGCGGGGTCGTGTCCGGGATCGCGCAAGTCCCATACCTCTCCGGGGCCGCCGACCTCGACCGGCTTCGGCGCGTCGATGATCCGCTGGATGTCGGGGACGCGGTAGTGGTTGCCCTCGACCGTTCCGGCCTCGTCGTTCCAGACGATGCGGCGCGGCCGCTCGCCGTGCGCGTCGTCTGGCATCACGATGGTGTGAACGGTCACGCCGCTATTCCCCCTCGGCCTCGGCGGCCCTCTTCACGTTGGCGACAATGCGCCGCATAAAGCGCGCATCAACGCGGTAGCACAACCAGAGGGCGAGGGCGACCGCCACGGTGACGGCGAGGAGCACGAGCGAGGTCATCGGAAGTCCTGCGGCTGCGGTTCCGGTTCCGCGGCGGCGTCTTCCGTGCGGGCGGCCAGCCTGGCGGCCCAGTCCGGCGGCAAGCCGCGAGCGCGCGCCACTTCCTCGTTCGCCAGCGTGGCGGCCTTCACGGCCCACATCGCCGCCTCTTCGTAGGCCGTGCAGGCGAGGGCCTTGAGGCGGGCGATCTCGGGGCCGTTGCCCTCGGGCATCCGGGTCACGCCGTCGACCGGCCCGTCGACGTCGAACACGATCATCAGCGCGTCATCGGGATGGCGTCGCCGCGCCGCCCGGAACTGATCGGCCAGGGCGCGCATCCAGTCGGGGCCGGCTTCGCGGGCCGCGCGCTCCCGCTCCCAGGCGTCGTGTTTCATCTCGGCCTCGCGCCTCCGAAGGGTTTCGTCGAGCCCGGAGGATGGGCGGGAAACGTGACGGCCGCGTTTCGATCCGGTGACGGTTTCGTGACGCCCACCCCCTTCCCGACTTCCCCCCCTGTCAGGGGAGAGGAGTGCGAACGGGGCCTGCGGCGCCCCCGTCGCCGGACGGGTCTTGCGGACAGGCGGAACGGGAAATGCGGGACAGCGTCAGGCGCTCGACAGAACCTCGGGGTTCAGCACCAGGTCCTCGCCGGGGTCCCGGCCCCGGTGGATGGCGAGGATCGAATCGACGCACCGCTCCGACACGGCGTCGACGGCATCGGCGCTGGCCCCGGCCGAATGCGGCATGAGGAGCACGTTGTCGAGCGCGAGCAGGGGCGATCCTTCCGGAGGCTCCGTTTCGAACACGTCGAGCCCCGCGCCGGCGATGACACCGCCGGCCAAGGCCTCGATCAGGGCGGCCTCGTCCACGACGCCGCCGCGCGACGTGTTGATCAGGTAGGCGCTGGGCTTCATCAGGGCGAGCGCCTCGCGATCGACGAGTCGCTCCGTCTCGGGCGCGCGCGGCGCGTGAAGGGAGACGAAATCCGCCTCCCGGAGCAGCCTCTCGAGCGACACCGGCTCGACGCCGAAGCCGCGTATCGCGTCGTCGGGGAGGAGAGGGTCGCGGCCCAGGATCCGCATCGCGAATCCCCGGCACCGGCGCGCGAAGGCGCGGCCGATCCGGCCCAGACCGACGATCCCCACGGTCTTTCCGTGGAGGCCGACATGGTAGCGCCCGCCCCAGCCGCCGCCCGCGACCAGACGGTGGTATCGGAGCACGTCGTTCGCCAGCCCCGCCATCAGCGCGAAAGCGGCGTCCGCGACCGCCTCGTGGTTGGCGCCGAACGCCATGGCGACCGCGACTCCGCGGCGGGTCGCGGCGTCGACGTCGACCTGGTCGTGTCCGACTCCCCAGCGGGCGATGATCCGCAACTCCGGCGCCGCCGAGAGCGTCCGGTCGTCGTAGGGTTCGCTGCCCGCCATGGCGGCGTAGGTTCCGGGCAGACGCTCGATCAGCTCCCGCCGCGTGTACTTGCGTCCGAGCGGGTTGAACTCCACGTCGAAGCCGGCCTCTTCCAGCTTCCGCAGCCACGGGCCCCGCCGCCGGTCCAGCTGCCAGGCGCAGATCAGGACTTTCTTCCCGCTCACGTCGAGGGCCGGTCAGTATCCGCCGCCGGGACCGCCCCCGCCCGGCGCGCCGTTCCCCCGCGCGCCCGACACCGCGGCGCGCGCGGCGGCGGCGAGCAGGAGGGTATCGTTGCCGACCGACACCAGATCGAACCCCTTCTCGCCCATCTCGCGCGCGTACGCGCCGCTCGCGTTGTGGATTCCGGCGGCGATGCCGTTGTCCTTCGCGGCGGCGAGAATCCGGTCGATGGCCTCGACCATGACGGGCTCCCGCGAGTCCTGATGCGGCGTCAGGCCGAGCGACAGCGAGAGGTCGGAAGGGCCGATGTACAGGCCGTCCAGCCCGGGCGTCGCCGCGATCGCCTCCACGTTGTCCAGGGCCTTCCGCGTCTCGATCATGCCGAGCACGAGCACGAGGTCGGTCGCGTTCTCCACGTAATCCGGCCCGACGCTCATCATGACCCGCGTCGGACCGAAACTGCGGGCGCCCAGCGGCGCGTAGCGGCAGTTGGCGACGAGCTCCGCGGCCTCTTCCGGCGAGTCGATCATCGGACAGATGACGCCGAGGGCGCCGGAATCCAGCATCTTCGTGACGATCCCGGGCTCGTTCCACGGCACGCGCGCCAAGGGCACGGCGTCGGTCGTCGATATCGCCCTCAGGCACTCCAGGGCCGTGTCGTAGTGGATCATCCCGTGCTGGGTGTCGACCGTGACCGAGTCGAACCCTTGACGCGCCATGACCTCCGCGGAATGACCGCTGGGAATGGTCAGCCAGCCGTTGACGGCCGTCGCGCCCTCCCGCCACAGCGCCCTGAGTGGATTTTCCTTCATGCGGGACGTCTCCGCGCGCCGCTCCGTCGAACCGCCAACGTAGCGACCGCGACCGGCGACCGCAATGCGGGCGGCCTCCGTCGTTCGCGGCGCGGCGTCCCGGACGTCGGGGAACGCCGGCGCGGTTCCGGTCGAACCCGAACCGCGCCGGCGGCGCTATTTCTTCTTGCGGGCGGCGGCGCGGGCGGGCTTCCCCGCCGTCGGTTTTCCGGCCGCCGCGGCCGGCCGCGCGGCGCGTTCGGCCGCCTCCCGCTCCGCCTTGCTCTTCTTCATCCGGGGCTTCCAGTCGAGCATCTTCATGAGCTTCCTGAGCTCGGCGTCCGCCATGTAGGCAGTGTGCTCGGGGCCCGGATAGACGCGGTTCCGCACGTCGTCCATGTAACGCAGATACACGTCCTCGATGATGGGGATGAGGTCCGTGTAGATCTTGGAGTGGCGGGGCACGTGCTCCTCGTACAGGTGGAACAGATCGGAGCCGATGATGTGCGCCCCGTGCGCCTTGTTCCCCGCCCCCAGGCTGATGACGGGCACCGGCAGGGTTTCGGTCAGGTGCTGGCAGACCTCTTCGGTGGTCACCTCGCAGAGGATCGAGAAACAGCCGGCGTCGACCATCGCCCAGGCGTCGTCGATCAGTTCCTTGGCGCGGTCGGCCGTCTTGCCCTGGGCCGTGAAGCCGCCGAGTTGCGGCATCCGCATGGGCGTGATGCCGATATGGCCCTGGACGGGGATGCCGGCCTTGACGATCGCCTCCATGTGCTTGGCGTGATGTCGGTTGCCCTCGCACTTCATCACCTCGGCGTTGGCCTCGGCGACGAAGCGGCCCGCGTTGTCGACGGCCTGTTCGGGCGACACGTGGAAGCTCCAGTACGGCATATCGACCATGCGCAGCCCGTATCGCGAGCCGCGGTCGATGGCCTTCGCCATCATCATCACCTCGTCGAAGGTGACGCTGACGGTGCTGCCGTGGCCGAACAGGACCATGCCGCCGGTATCCGACACGCAGAGGATGTCGACGCCGAGGCGGTCGGCGATCACGGCGTTGCGGTAGTCGTAGACCGCGAGTTGAACGATCCCTTCGCCCTCGCGCATCTTGCGTTGCAGCATGGGAATGGTGACTTTGCGCCGCCGCGTCTGTCGATCCATCATGGTGAAGCCTCCCTGTCCTGGTTTTTTCGACATCGAACGTGAACGAGATCAATGATTCCGGCCGCGTCGCCGAGCCTCCCGCACACGAACAACGCGACGGCGGCGCGAGTCAAGCGGTCGGCGGCCCGGATCGCGACCGGGGACTCCCGGTCCACGCGACTCCTCCCCTCCGTCGGGGGAGAGGTCGGGCGCCGAATCTTCCTCGAGGTTCTGGATTCCCGCTTTCGGGGATGGAAAGGAATCTCGAGACGCCTGCGTAATTTGGAATTTTCGCCATGTCGACCCGCATTTCTCGTACCGGTGGGAGATCGAGGAGCGCGCGGCGTTGCGGGGCCACGATTGAGCAACCGGATAGATGGGTAACACTATAGACCGGATACATGGGTAACAGTGTTCCCGGTCTGTCCCGCTTCCGTGCGGCCCGGCCGGGCCGCACGGAAGCGGTCAAGCTTCTTCGACCTCCGATCGATGATCCCGAGGTCGATATCCGCGAAGCGGACGATCCAGTCGCCCCCGCCGGTCTCGGCCACGCCCACAGGCTCGCCCCTCAGCGTCTCGCTGATGAAGACCAGATCGCCGCCCCACTTGATGGAGCCATCGGTGCGGACCCGGCGCATCGCGTGTTCGGCATCGTACCAAGGCTCCTCCAGGCGCTCGGGAGGACGCCGCGACGACGACCGGTAGAACGCCGCAGGCGGCTTCTGCCCCAAGGCCTCATGCGGACGATGGGCGTTGAAGTCCTGGCGGAAGCGGTCGAAGCGGTTCTTCCGTTCGACTTTGGTGCAGACGCTGTTCTACGGCGTGTTCTCCGCCTGGGTGCTGTGGGCGCGGCGGACGCCGCCGCCGACCGGCCCGTTCAACTGGCATGACTCGGTCTGGCACTTGCGCGCGCCAGTGCTGCGGGCGCTGTTCCAGCAACTGTCCGACCCCGGTCGCCTGCAACCGCTCGGGCTGGTGGAGGTTCTGGACTGGACGTCCGCCGCGCTGGACCGGGTGGACCGGGCGGCGTTCTTCTCGCGCTTCGACGAGGGCGCGGCCGTTCCTTACTTCTACGAACCCTTCCTGGAGGCGTTCGATCCCGAACTCCGCAAGCAACTCGGGGTCTGGTACACGCCGGTGGAGGTGGTGCGTTACATGGTCGCCCGCGTGGACCGGGCGTTGAAGGACGATCTCGGCATCGCGGAGGGCCTGGCGGCGGAGAACGTCTACGTCCTGGACCCGTGCTGCGGGACGGGAGCATACTTGGCGGAAGTCTTGCGCCGCATCGCCGCCAATCTGGAGGGACAGGGGCTGGGCGCGCTGGCGGGGGCCAGGGTCAAACGGGCGGCGACGGAGCGCGTGTTCGGGTTCGAGATCATGCCGGCGCCGTTCGTGGTGGCGCATCTGCAAGTGGGGCTGGCGCTGCGGAACCTCGACGCGCCGTTGGCGGACGATGGGACGGAACGACCTGGAGTGTTCCTGACCAACGCGCTCACCGGTTGGGAGCCGCGGGTGACGAAGCCGTTGCCGTTCCCGGAGCTGGAGGAGGAACGCGACCGGGCGGAACGGGTGAAGCGGGAGGCGCCGATCCTGGTGATCCTGGGCAACCCGCCCTACAACGGCTTCGCAGGGCTGGCGATGGACGAGGAGCGCGAGCTGTCGGACGCCTACCGGACGGCGAAACGGGCGCGCAAACCCGAGGGGCAGGGACTGAACGATCTCTACGTCCGCTTCTTCCGCATGGCGGAGCGGCGCATCGCCGAGAAGACGGGCCGGGGCGTGGCGTGCTTCATCTCGAACTACTCGTGGCTGGACGGGCTGTCGTTCACGGGCATGAGGGAACGGTTCCTGGAGGCGTTCGACGTGGTGCGGATCGACTGCCTGAACGGCGACAAGTACAGGACGGGCAAGGTCGCGCCGGACGGGACGCCGGACCCGAGTATCTTCTCGACCGAGGGCGATCCGGTCGGTATCCAGGTGGGAACGGCCATCGCGACGCTGGTGCGCAAACCCGATCATGCGCCGGCCGCCGGCATCGGCTTCCGGCATTTGTGGGGACGGTCGAAGCGTGCGGACCTGCTGGCGACGGCGGAGGCGGCCCCGGGGACGCTCTACGAGGCCGTCGACCCGGTCTTGCCGCTCGGGTTGCCCTTCGCGCGCACGGCGGTTGGCGAGGGCTGGTTCGACTGGCCGTCCCTGCCCGACCTGTTCCCGGCGTCGTTCCCCGGGGTCACGACCAGTCGCAACGGCCTCTTGGTTGATACCGACCTCGACCGGCTGAAGGCTCGGATCGGGGATTACTTCGACCCGGCCTTGAACCACGAGGAGATCGCCCGGCGCTATCCGGTGGCCATGAGGGATACGGCGCGGTTCGACGCTCGCACGGTGCGGGAGGCGCTGCTCAAGCGCGGCGGGCCGGACGAGGCCGGGTTCATCCGCTTCACCTATCGCCCGTTCGATACGAGATGGCTCTACTGGGAGGCGGAAACGAAGCTGCTCGACGAGAAGCGCGCGGACTACAAGCCCCACGTGTTCGAGGGGAATCTCTGGTTGTCCGCAGCCCGGCATCTCCGCAGGGGGGCGGCGGAGCCGCAGGTGTACGTCACCACGCACATGAGTTCGTCGCATTTGATCGAACGCGGCGCCAATCTCTTTCCCGTATGGCTTCGCGACGACGACCTCGGCGGCAATGGCGACGGCGCGCGCCGGGCCAATCTGACGGAGGCCGCGCATTGCTACCTGAAGCGTCTGGGCCTTGGCGTCGAGGACCTGTTCCATCACGTTCTCGCCACCCTCCACGATCCCGCCTACCGCAAGGCCAACGCCGGCGCGCTCGGCATGGAATGGCCGCGCATCCCTCTCCCCGCTTGGCCCGACGGCGCCGACCCCGACGCGGCGGACGCGCTCGCCGCATCGGCGGCGCGCGGCCGCGACTTGGCGGCGCTGATCGATCCGGAAACCCCGGTTCCCGGCGTCACGCAAGGTCCGCTGCGCCCGGAGATCGCCGCCATCGCCGTCCCGACCACCACGGACGGCCGCAACATGACGGGCGGCGACTTCACGCTCGCTGTCGGTTGGGGCCACGTCGGCGCGGGCGGCGCCGTCATGCCCGGTCAGGGCCGCGCTCTCGAACGCGATTACACCCCGGAAGAGCGCGAAGCCCTTGGCGATAGGCTCTCCGTCTTGGGCGAAACCACGTTCGACGCGCATCTGAACGATCGCGCCTTCTGGCGCAACGTCCCCGCCGCCGTGTGGCGCTACAGGCTCGGCGGCTACCAGGTCCTCAAGAAATGGCTCTCCTACCGCGAACGCCCCATCCTGAACCGCCCGCTCTCGCCCGAAGAGGTCCAGCGTTTCGCCGATATCGCGCGGCGGATCGCGGCGATACTGGCCGTCGTTCCTCCTTCGCGAGAGGCGTGATTCCGGCGCGACCGCTTTTCGCTGTCGCCGCGCGCCCGGGCCGCCATCCCGCATTCCTCATACCGGCAGGGATCAATGATCGCGCGGCGTCGCGGGACCGCGATCCACCCCCCTCCCGACCTCCCCCCTGTCAGGGGGGAGGAGTGTGGATGGCTCCCTCTTGGATAGGGGAAGAGAGCGCGCGGGGCGGCGCGCCCGTCTCTGGATGGGACCTACGGACAAGCAGGACCGGGGTCGATCCGCCGCGGAACCGCCCCACAGGGTCCCGGCGCGGTTCGGCCGAGGCCCCGAAAGCGATTCACCTCGCTTTGCCGTGACAATGCTTGTACTTGCGTCCGGAACCGCAAGGACAGGGCGCGTTGCGCGGCACCTTGCCCCAGGCGCCGGGGTCGGCGGGATCGGTCCTGGGCCGTTCCTTCAGCATCGCGCCCGCGCCGCCGGGGGCCGCGGCCATTTCGTCCTCGCCGACGAAGGAGTCGATGTGGCCTTCGAGGAGACCCGAACGCTCCCGCGGCGCCGGCGGCGACGCGCTTTCGCGATGCTCCGCATGAAGTTCCAGATTCGCGAGAAGCGCCGTCACGCTCGCGCGCAATTCGCTCAGCATCGACTCGAACAAGGCGAACGCCTCGCTCTTGTACTCGTTCAGCGGGTCGCGCTGCCCATACGCCCTGAGGCCGATGCCCTGGCGCAGATGATCGAGCGCCAGAAGGTGCTCCTTCCAATGCTGGTCCAGTAGTTGCAGGAGAAGGTTCTTCTCGACCATGCGCCACAGATCGCGGCCATAGTTGGCCGCCTTCTCGGCCATCTTGCGATCGACCTCCCGCTCGAGCCGTTCCCTGATCTCGACCGGACCGACGCCTTCTTCCGCCGCCCAGGCGGCGATCGGCGGATCGAGATCGAACAAGCCCCGGACTTCGGAGCGCAGCGCCTCCGTTTCCCACTGTTCCGCGTAGGCCTTCTCGGGTATGTGGCGGGCGCAGAGCATATCGACGACCTCGCGGCGCATATTGGCGACATCCTCCGCGACGTCTTCCGCCTTCATCAGATCGATGCGCTGTTCGTAGATGACCTTGCGCTGGTCGTTCATCACGTCGTCGAACCGCAACAGGTTCTTTCGAATATCGAAGTTGCGCGCCTCGACCTTCTGCTGAGCGCGCTCCAACGCCTTGTTGATCCACGGGTGAACGATCGCCTCGCCTTCCTCGAGCCCCAGTTTGCGCAGCATCGTATCCATGCGCTCCGACCCGAATATCCGCATCAGGTCGTCTTCGAGGCTGAGGAAGAACCTCGAGGCGCCGGGATCGCCCTGCCGTCCCGACCGGCCCCGCAACTGGTTGTCGATACGGCGGCTTTCGTGGCGCTCCGTGCCGACGATGAACAAGCCGTGAGCATCGATGACGGCTTTCTTGTCGTTCTCCGTTTCGAGCGCGATCTCCGAGGTCTTCCTTTCCCGTTCGACCTCGTTGCCGACGTCGCCGGCTTCCTGGGCGATCCGCATCTCCAGGTTGCCGCCGAGCTGGATGTCCGTGCCCCGTCCCGCCATGTTGGTGGCGATCGTGACGCCGCCGGGCCGGCCGGCCTGGGCGATGATATGCGCCTCCTGCTCGTGGTGCCGGGCGTTCAGGACGTTGTGCTCGATTCCACGTTTCTCGAGAAGTTTCGACAGGCGCTCCGATTTCTCGATGGAGACCGTGCCCACGAGAACCGGTTGTCCCGATTTTCGGCATTCCTCGACCTGCGTCAGGATCGCTGTGTACTTCTCGTCCGCCGTGCGGTAGACCTCGTCGTCCTGATCATCGCGAACGCACGGCAGGTTCGTGGGAATGGTGATGACGTCGAGCCCGTAGATATCGGCGAACTCCTCGGCCTCCGTCAGAGCCGTGCCCGTCATGCCCGCGAGTTTGTCGTAAAGCCGGAAATAGTTCTGAAACGTGATCGAGGCGAGGGTCTGGTTCTCCTGCTGGATGGAGACGCGCTCCCTGGCTTCCAGCGCCTGATGCAGGCCTTCGGAATACCTGCGCCCTTCCATCATCCGGCCGGTGAACTCGTCGATGATGACGACCTTGTCGTCCTTGACGATGTAGTCCGTGTCCCGTGCGAACAGCTTGTGCGCGCGCAGCGCCTGGTTGACGTGATGGACGATCGAGACGTTCGCGATGTCGTAGAGGGAGCCATGTTCAAGCTGGCCCGACTCGGACAGGAGCTCCTCGACCCGCTCGACGCCCGCGTCGGTGAGGGTGGCGGACCGGGCCTTCTCGTCGATCTCGAAATCCCCTTCTTCGAGGGCGGGGATTATCTTGTCCACGGCGAGGTACAGGTCGGACGAATCCTCGGCGGGTCCGGAGATGATCAGCGGCGTGCGCGCCTCGTCGATGAGAATGCTGTCGACCTCGTCGACGATGGCGAAGTCGTGCTCGCGCTGGACCATTTCGTCCAGCGTGAACTTCATGTTGTCGCGCAGGTAATCGAAGCCGAATTCGTTGTTGGTGCCGTAGGTCACGTCCGCGGCGTACGCCTGGCGCCGCCCGGCGTCGTCGATGCCGTGCACGATGACGCCCACCTCGAGTCCGAGGGCCTGGTAGATGCCTCCCATCCACTCGGCGTCGCGCCGCGCGAGATAATCGTTGACCGTGACGACGTGAACGCCCTTGCCGCCGATCGCGTTCAGATAGACCGGCAGCGTGGCCACCAGGGTCTTGCCCTCGCCGGTGGCCATTTCGGCGATCTTGCCCTGATGGAGCACCATGCCGCCCAACAACTGGACGTCGTAATGACGTTGCCCGAGGTTTCGTTTGGCGGCCTCGCGAACGGCGGCGAACGCGTCGACCAAGATGTCGTCGAGGGTCTCGCCGTTCTCGAGTCGCTTGCGGAACAGGTCGGTGCGCGCGCGCAGCTCATGATCCGAGAGGCCCTCGAGGTCGGTCTCGAGGGCATTGATGGCGTCCACCCTGGGCTGCAAATCGCGCAAATCGCGCTCGTTGGCGGTGCCGAAGAACTTCTTGGCCAACGCAGTGAACATCAGGTGTCCCCGATCTCGGAGAGGCGCGCGTCTGGGGGGGCGGATCGCCTTGAGACATAAGGTCGGACCGACATCCTGTCAACGGCGGCCGGCGGCCGGTCCGCGTTCCGGGGAATCCCTTGTCGAACCCGCGTTCGCGTGCCATAAGGGCGGGCGACCAACGTCGGCTCAATCCCGGATCGGGACCCGAGAACGCAACCCATGACGCGCAAATCGGGAGGCGGGCATCCCCGCGCCGGAACGCCCGCCAAATCGCCGCTGGCTCCCGCGCGCTTTCCGAACATTCCCGAGATCGCGGGCGTGAGACTGTCCTCGGTCGCCGCCGGCGTCCGCTTCAGGGGTCGAAAGGACGTCATGCTGGCCGAGCTGGCGCCGGGAACGACCGTCGGCGGCGTGTTCACGCGGTCCCGGACCGCCGCGGCGCCCGTCGAGTGGTGCCGGGAGAGGTTGAAGTCCGGCCGCGCGCGGGCCGTTCTCGTCAACGCCGGCAACGCCAATGCGTTCACGGGCCTCGCCGGGGCGTCGGCAGTCGAGGCCGTGGCCACGGCAGTCGCGGCCGAACTGGGTTGCCATCCGTCGGATGTCTTGCTCGCGTCCACCGGGGTCATCGGCGAGCCGTTGCCGCACGACCGGATCACGCGAGCGCTGGCGCGGCTTCGGCGCGGCCTGTCGGCCGGAGCATGGCGTTCCGCCGCCGAGGCCATCCGCACCACCGACACGTTTCCCAAGGCCGCCGCGGCGGTCGCGGAGATCGATGGCGAACCATACGGGATCGCGGGAATCGCCAAGGGGTCCGGCATGATCGCGCCGGACATGGCGACGATGCTCGCCTTCGTGTTCACCGACGCCCGGTTGCCGGCCGACGTGCTTCAGCGTCTGACGGCGACCGCCAACCGCGCCTCGTTCAACGCGATATCGGTGGACGGCGATACATCGACATCCGACACGGTGCTGACGTTCGCGACCGCCCGGGGGGGGCGGCATCGGCGCGTGTCGTCGGCGGCCGATCCACGCCTCGCGGATTTCAAGACGAAGCTGCGGACGGTGATGACGGACCTCGCGCGACAGATCGTGCGCGACGGGGAAGGCGCGTCGAAGTTCGTGACGATCACGGTGTCGGGCGCGGAATCGTCCCGCGCCGCGCGGCGGATCGGGCTCTCCATCGCCAACTCGCCTCTGGTCAAGACGGCGATTGCGGGGAGCGACCCCAATTGGGGGCGGATCGTCATGGCCGTCGGCAAGGCCGGGGAAAGAGCCGACCGCGATCGTCTCGCGATCCGCATCGGGGACTGGCCCGTGACCGAGGGGGGCATGGTGAGGGCGGACTACGACGAATCTCCCGTGGCGCGGTACATGAAAGGCGACGAGATCGACATTCGGGTGGATGTCGGCGTGGGACGTGGCCGATTCACGGTCTGGACTTGCGACCTGACCCAGGCGTACGTCGCCATCAACGCCGACTACCGGTCTTGACGGCGGGTCCGTGGCGGACGTCCCCCTCCTTCTCGTGGCAGCCGCGGCGCTCGTCGGCGTCGACGGACGGGTCCTTCTGGCGCGGCGTCCGCCCGGCAAGCCCATGGCCGGCCTGTGGGAGTTCCCGGGCGGCAAGGTGCGGAGCGGCGAAACCCCGGAAGCCGCCCTTGTCCGGGAACTCCGGGAGGAACTCGGGATCGGCGTGACGGAATCCGGCCTCGTCCCGTTCACGTTCTCGTCGCACGCCTACGACGACTTTCACCTGCTTATGCCGTTGTACGTCTGCCGGGCATGGGAAGGGCTCGTCACGGCGCGCGAAGATCAGGAACTCGAATGGGCGCGGACGCGGGACATGGCGAATTTTTCCATGCCCCCCGCCGATGCGCCGCTCGTCGCGATGCTGCGCGACCTGCTGTAGGGGGCATCGAGCCTCGCCGCGTCGCCGGCGAACCGTTCGGTCGTTCCGAGAGCGTCGGCCAGGCGCGCGGTCGCGCTGCCGGGGCGCCGCGGCCTGGGTTGCGAGACGTGCGGCGCCCAACCGGTGAGCGAGACGATCTGAAACGTCGCGGGCAGCCGTCCCTCCTCGTCGCCATGCAGTTCCCGGTAGATCGCGCCCGCGCGCATTAACGTGTCCCGGCGGGTGAACGTCCGCCGTCGGGCCCTGGCGGCGTTGGTCTCTCCCATGCCGCGCAGGTCGGCCATCAGCCGGAACATGTCGGGATACGTCACCGTCACCGTATCGACGTCCGCGACCGACAGGGCGAAACGCGCCCGGTTGAGCAGATCCCCGGCATCCCGCACGTCCACGAAAGGGGAGACGCGCGGACTGGCGCCGCCTTCGGACTCCGCCTCCGCCCGCAGCAACGCTTCGCGCAGTTCCCACAGGGTATCGCCGCCGAACATCGTGGCCAGGAAGAGGCCGTCGGGCTTCAGGGTCCGATTGAGCTGGATCAGCGCGCCCGGCAGGTCATTCGTCCAGTGCAGGGACAGGTTGCTGAGGACGACGTCGAAACTTCCCGGCGCGAACGGCAACCGCTCCTCGTCGGCGACCGCGCGGCGCTCCGCGGGCGCGCGGCCGGACGGCGACGGGCGGGAGATCCGGCGAACCATCTCCCACGACAGGTCCGCGTGCACGATGCTCTCGATGCCTCCCCGTCCCTTCAGGGACCGGGACAGGATCCCGCCTCGACATCCGAGATCGAGAGCTCTCGGGAACCGGCGCGTTACGTCCTCGAGGCGGTCGAGCAGGCGCCTCGCCGACTCCCTGACGAGAAACTCGTGCTCCGCCGCCGACCGCGCAGCCCTGTCCCGATGGGCGCGAACGGCCGCACGATCGAAAATGACGGCCTGGCCCGGGATTTCGACATCCATTCCTTCTATATGGCATGTGGCGAGGCCCCTCCAAAGAGGGCCTCTCGCGGTTGGGGAGTCGTCTGGTCGGAATTGCCGTGCGACATCGCGAAAACGAAAAAATCGCCGTTCTCTTCGAGCGCCCCGCGCGACGCCTTCTGCGCGCCGCTCTCGACGTCATTCTCCCGCCTCGTTGCATCGACTGCCGGTCCGCCGTGGACCGCCAGGGCGGCCTGTGCCCGGAATGCTGGAAGAAGCTGAGCTTCATAGAAGGAACGGTCTGCGCCGTTTGCGGCTATCCCGTGGAGATCGATCCCGGTCGCGACGCGCTCTGCGGCGCCTGCGCGCATCGCCGGCCGCCGTACGCCAGGGCGCGGGCCGCTCTCCGCTACGACGATGCCAGCCGGGACCTGATCCTCGCCTTCAAGTACGGCGATCGCACCGAGCTGGCGCCGACGTTCGGAACCTGGATGAGCCGTTGCGGCGCCGATCTGTTGAACCGTTGCGATGTCGTGGTTCCGGTCCCGCTCCATTGGCGGCGTCTGTTCAGGCGCCGGTACAATCAGGCCGCCTTGCTGGCGCGATCCGTGGCGTCGGCCCGGCGCGACGTTCCGGTGCTGCCCGATGCGCTCCGGCGGTTGAACAACGATCCGTCCCAGACGGGAAAGAAAGCGGCCGCGCGGCGTGACAACGTGCGTTCGGCCTTCGGCGTTTCCCCGCGCGCCACGCGCGACCTTCGGAACAGCCGCGCGCTCATCGTCGATGACGTCTTCACGACGGGCGCGACGGTGGAGGCCTGCGCCCGGACGCTGCTCGCCGCGGGCGCGGCGGAGGTCTCCGTGCTCACGCTCAGTCGAGTTGTTCGGAGCAACTCCGACTCGATATAGTCCTTGGGTCCCCCGCCGACCGGAACGCGCCGGCGCGGTGAGGGCCGACACGTGAGGTCCACTTGATCGCGTTTCCGCGCAAGTCGTTCAACCCGGATCCGGCCGTCTCGATCCGTCCATCGGAGTCCCCCGCGGCGGGCGTCGTTCTCTACACCGCCGCGCCGTGTCCGTACTGTTCTCGGGCCAAGCGCCTGCTCGACGCCAAGGGAGTTTCGTACGTCGAGATCGACGTCGGCATGGATGCGTCGAAACGCCGGGAGATGATGGATCTGACCGGCGGACGCCACACGGTGCCGCAGATATTCATCGGCGGCCGGCACGTGGGCGGGTCCGACGAGCTCGTCGCACTCGAGAACGCCGGAAAACTGGACGAGTGGCTGGAGGCGGCGGCATGACCGGCTCCTTCAGGGTGGCCTGCGTTCAGGTCAACGCGCAACGCGAAATCGACGAAAACGTCGAGCGGGCGGCGGACCTCGTTCGCCAGGCCCGGGCGGCGGGCGCCGATCTCATCGCGATGCCCGAGAACGTCTCGATGATGGGGCACCGCTCCCGCGACATACGCGGGCTCGCGATGCCCGAGCGGGAGCACGCGGCTCTCGCCGAGTTCCGGGGACTCGCCCGCGAGACGGGCGCTTGGCTGCTGCCGGGTTCCTTGGGCGTCACGGCCGACGACGGGCGCGTGAGCAACCGATCCTACCTGATCGATTCCGATGGCGGGGTCGTCGCGCGATACGACAAGATTCACATGTTCGACGTCGATCTGGCGGATGGCGAGTCCTATCGCGAGTCGAAGAACTTCAAGCCCGGAGAGAACGCGGTCATCGCGCCGACCCCTTGGGGATTGCTGGGTCTGACCGTCTGCTACGACGTCCGGTTCCCGTACCTCTATCGGGAGCTGGCGAAGGCGGGCGCGAGTTTCCTCGCCGTTCCCGCGGCCTTCACCAGAACGACGGGAACCGCGCACTGGCACGTGCTGCTGCGGTCCCGGGCGATCGAGACGGGCTGTTACGTCATTGCGCCGGCCCAATGCGGCGCCCACCCGGGGGAGCGCGAGACCTTCGGTCATTCGCTGATCGTCGGTCCGTGGGGCGACGTGCTCGCCGATGCCGGAGAGGAACCCGGTATCGTGGTCGCGGACATCGACCCCGCCAGGGTGGACGAAGCCCGCCGCATGGTCCCCGCGCTGACCCACGACAGGGAGATCGCGACTCCCGAACTCGCGATGCCGGAAAGGGACGAACCCGCCCGCGCCGCGGGTTAACCCGCATTTCTCATACCGGCAGGAATCGAGGATTGCGCGACGTTGCGGGACCGCGATCCGCCCCCTCCCGACCTCCTCCCTGTCCAGGGGGGAGGGCCGGGGTGGGGGTCGCGCCAGAGGGGAGGAGCGCGAACGGACCCTGCGGCGCCCCCGTCGCCGGACGAAGCTCGCGGACGAGCAGTATGAGAAACGCGGGTCAGGAGCCGGTCGCGCCGTAACCGCCCAGGCGTTCCCCGTTGGCCGCGTCCGGATGTCGCCCGATTGTCCTCCCCGTTTCGTTGGGCTATTGATCGTGGACGTATAAACGCTACATGCAACGGATATTGAGGACATTCGAGAGTCCCCCCGGGCCGGGAACGATCGCCAGAGCATGATCCTGTACGACGTCATATGTTCGAACGACCACGTGTTTGAAGCGTGGTTCGCGAACTCCGAGGCTTTCGGAGAACAGCGCGAGAAGGGCGACATCGCCTGCCCGATTTGCGGCGACACGGACGTCGGCAAGGCGCTCATGGCGCCCAACATCTCGGCCAAGAAGGAACGGTCGGCGGCCCAGGCGACGGAAGCCGCCGAAGCCGTGAAGTTTCTCTACAAGATGCGAGAGCATATCGAGGAGCACTGCGACTACGTGGGCAACAGGTTCGCGGAGGAAGCGCGCAAGATTCACCATGAGGAAGTGGAGAAGCGCGACATCTACGGCGAAGCCACGGCCGAGGAAGCCGCGCGACTCCGTGACGAAGGCATCGAATTCGGCGAGATGCCCTGGCCGATCAGACACGACGCCTGATCTCCGGACTCTTCGGCCGCGACGCGCCCCGACGGGCGCGAGAGGCAAGGAAGCCGGCGCCGGATCGGCGGGCAATCCCCATCGTGGAGGTGAAAGATGGCCAAATCCGACAGATCGCGAACGGCGGAATCCCGGAAGACCGCTCCGGAGGAGGGCCGAATCACCACGGAAGCGAAGGGCAACGTCTTCCTCATCGGACTGGACCGTCCTTCAAAGCTCAACGGCTTCACGACGCGGATGCTCGACGAACTCGCGGAAGCCTATACCGAGTTCGAAAATCGCGACCGGTATCGGTGCGCCGTGCTGTTCGCCCATGGCGATCATTTCACGGCGGGCCTCGACCTGCCCCATGTGGCTCATCGGTTCTCCGCCGGACACGGTCTCTTCCCGCCCGGCCTGATCGACCCCGTGGACATCCGCCCCCCGCGCCGCGCGAAGCCGGTGGTCACCGCCGTCCGCGGTTATTGTTTCACGCTCGGGATCGAACTCATGCTGGCCAACGATATCGTCGTCGCCGGAGAAGAGACCGTGTTCCGCCAGTTGGAGGTCGGGCGGGGCATCATGCCGTCGTGCGGAGCGTCCATGCGCATGGTGGAACGCGGCGGCTGGGGCAACGCCATGAGGCACCTGCTGACCGGCGATCGCTTCGACGCCCGGGAAGCCTTGCGCATGAATTTCGTGACCGAGGTCGTCGAGACCGGGAAGGATGTCTCGCGCGCGCTGGAGATCGCGCGGACCATCGCCAAACAGGCGCCGTTGGCCGTCCGGGCGACCCGGGCGACGTCCCTGACGTGGCTCGAGCGCGGTCACGATGCCGCCGCGGCGGTTCTGGATCCGGAGCAACTGAGGCTCGCGCGGACGCGGGACGCGGACGAAGGGGTGCGGTCGTTCGTCGAACGGCGTCCGCCCAGGTTCCGGGGCCGGTAGCCGTCGTCGTCCCGCAGGCGAGCCGGGGCCGGGGGCCGGGCGTCAACGCATCGCCGTCTTGTTCGCGAACATCATGTAGTTGACGGACGTATCCGGGCTGGTCCGCCAGTCGAAGGCCAGGGGGTCGAAGGTTACGCCTGTGACGTCCGCGACCGCGAACCCGTGACGGCGAAGATGGCGGGCGGCCTCCGAGGGCCTCACGAATTTCTCCCAACGGTGGGTTCCTCTCGGCAGCCACCGCATCACGTACTCGGCGCCGACGATCGCCAGCGCGAACGATTTGAGCGTTCGGTTCAAGGTGGCCAGCGCCAGCGCTCCGCCGGGCGCGGCGACGCGGCCGAAGGCGTCGACGATCGTCGGCAAATCCGGAACGTGCTCGATGATCTCCATGGCGACGACGATGTCGAACGTCTCCCCGTTCGCGGCGACTTCCTCCACCGTCGCGCGTCTGTAGTCGATGTCCAGTCCCGCGTCCCTCGCGTGACTCGCGGCGACGTCGATGGCCCGCGAGTCGGCGTCGATGGCCGTCACCCGCGCGCCCAGCCGGGCGAGCGGCTCGCTCAGCAGCCCGCCGCCGCAGCCGGCATCCAGGACGGTCAGGCCGCGATAGGGGCGAATGTCGCGCGGCTCGCGCTCGAAGCGAGCGTCGAGATGCCGCCTCAGATACGCCAGCCGCGTCGGATTGAGCCGATGCAGGGCGCGAAAGGGACCGTTCGCGTCCCACCAGGCCTCGGCGACTTCGGAGAAGCGCCGGATCTCCTCGGGATCGACCGACGCCGGCCGGATGGTCCGGCCGGGCCGTTCTCTCGCCGTCCGACCTCCCGACATGAGGGTTCGATCCTTCGCGTCTCCCGCCATGGGCCGCCGTTCCGGGAGCTTGCCCGGCGTCGGGACCGAGAGTATGAATACGCGCCTTTCTCCGGGAAGGAAAGCCATGAGGAAACGGGGTCGGCGGCCGCCGGAACGTGGATATGGCGCGTCTCGTCATGAAATTCGGCGGTACGTCGATCGCGGACGTCGACCGCATCCGCGAGGCGGCCCGGCGCGTCGAGACTTGCGTCGACGAGGGCCACGAGGTCGCCGTCGTCGTGTCCGCCATGGCCGGGACCACCGATCGGCTGGCCCGATGGACGGGCGACATCGCGCGCGTCCACGATGCCCGCGAGTACGACGTCGTGGTGTCCGCCGGTGAACAGATAACCGCCGGCCTGCTGGCCCTGGCGCTTCAGGATCGCGGGGTATCCGCCCGATCCTGGCTCGCCTGGCAGGTCCCCATCCTGTCGGACGCCATCCACGGGAACGCCAGGATCGAGGGGATCGACTGCGCCGAGATCGAACGGCGTTTCGGCGAGGGTCAGGTAGCGGTCGTGGCGGGCTTTCAAGGAAAGGGCGAAGACGGCCGAATCACGACCCTGGGCCGCGGCGGGTCGGACATCTCCGCCGTCGCGTTGGCGGCGGCGCTCCGGGCCGCGCGCTGCGACATCTACACCGACGTCGAGGGTGTCTTCACGGCCGATCCCCGCATCGTTGCGAAGGCGCGGAAACTCGATAGAATCACATACGAGGAGATGCTCGAAATGGCGTCCCAGGGCGCTCGGGTCCTTCAGACCCGTTCCGTGTCCCTGGCGATGAACCACCAAGTGCGGGTTCGGGTTCTTTCCAGCTTTTCCAATTCTTCCGGAACGCTCGTCGTCGATGAGGATGAGGTCGTGGAAAAACAGGTCGTGAGCGGGATCGCCTACTCGCGCGACGAGGCCAAGATCACGCTGGTCCGGGTGGCGGACCGGCCCGGTATCGCGGCGGCGATATTCGGACCGCTGGCCGACGCCAACATCAACGTCGACGTCATCGTCCAGAGCGTGTCGGAGGACGGCCGGTCGACCGACGTGACGTTCACGGTCAAGGAAGCGGATTTCGAGCGCGCCATGCGCGTCGTGGAAACCGCCAGGGACGTCGTCGGCTTCGACCGGCTGATTTCGGACTCCGGCGTCGCGAAGGTGTCCGTGATCGGCGTCGGCATGAGGAGCCACGCCGGCGTCGCCCAGAAGATGTTCGCCGCGTTGGCGGAAAAGGGCATCAACATTCACGTGATCTCCACCTCCGAGATCAAGGTGAGCGTGCTGATCTCGGAGGAATACACGGAGCTCGCCCTGCGTTCGCTGCATACGGCCTACGGGCTCGACGCGGCATAGGCGGGAACGCCGTCGTCGTGGCGCCGGACCACCCGCGTTCCGAACTGAGCCGGCTGTGGCGGCGTGGGTGCGAGCTGCTGGGCTCGCGGTACGCCATCATGGGCGGCGCCATGACGTGGCTCTCGGATCGGAACCTCGTTTCCGCGCTTTCGAACGCCGGAGGCTTTGGCGTCATCGCGTGCGGTTCCATGACGCCCGATATGCTCGATGGAGAGATCGCCGCCACGTTCGCGCTCACGGACCATCCCTTCGGCGTCAATCTGATCACCATGCATCCGGATCTCGTCGACCTCGTCGACGTCTGCATCGACAGGAAGGTAGGCCATGTCGTCCTGGCCGGCGGGCTGCCCCGGGATACCGACATCGGCCGCCTGAGGAAGGCCGGAGCGAAGGTCATCGCCTTCGCCCCGGCCCTGTCCGTCGCCCGGCGGCTGGTGCGATCCGGGGCCGATGGAATCATCATCGAGGGCGCCGAGGCCGGCGGCCACATCGGTCCGGTCTCCACCGGCGTCCTGGCGCAGGAAATCCTGCCCCACGTTACCGAGGTCCCCGTGTTCGTCGCCGGCGGGATCGGTCGCGGAGACGTCGTCGCCCTCTATCTGCGGATGGGCGCTTCGGGGTGTCAGTTGGGAACCCGGTTCGTTTGCGCCGAGGAATGCATCGCCCATCCGAACTTCAAGCGGGCCTTCGTCCGCGCGAACGCGCGCGACGCCACGCCGACCGTGCAGCTGGATCCGCGGTTTCCGGTCATTCCCGTCCGCGCCTTGGCGAACGAGGGAACCCGGAGGTTTCACGAGTTCCAGCGCGAGGTCATCGCCAGATTTCACGCCGGCGAGGTGGAACAGAAGGCGGCGCGGCTGGACATCGAGCATTTCTGGGCGGGCGCGCTGCGGCGGGCCGCCATCGACGGCGACGTCGAGCATGGATCGCTGATGGCCGGCCAGAGCGTGGGCATGGTCACGGAGGAGCAGCCCATCGAGGATATCGTCCGGGAGATCGTGGAACAGGCGGCCCGGGCTCTGGCGGCGGCGTAGACGACCGGTCGGCGCGGCCAGCGCCCGGTTTCAGCCGGACGTCCGGGCCTCATGATCCGTCTGAACCGGGCCGTCCGTTCCTCGAACTCGTTGCAAAACACCGGGGTTGCTGGTCTACTGCCTCCGGGTTGTCGACTCGCGGTACCGGGCCAGGACATGACCGACCCCCCCTCGCAAGCCGCTTTGGAGAGCCCCGCCCGGCCATCGCGGACGCGGCGGCTGCATTTTCACGAGGTGAGCGCCGAAGCCGGCAATTACGACGGTCTGGGGGCGGACCTCAAGGCCGCGCGGGTTCGCGACGGGCTCGATCTCCCGGAGGTCGCGGGCAAGCTTCGGATCCGCCGCGCCTACCTCGCCGCGATCGAGGAAGGCCGTTTCGACGATCTGCCGGGGCAGGTCTACGCCGCGGGTTTCGTGCGCTCCTACGCCGACCTTCTGGGACTGGACGGCGAAAGCGCCGTCGAGACGTTCAGGCGGGAGACATCGGGTCGGGATGGCGAAGTCAAGCTGGCGTTCACGTTTCCCACTCCCGAGAGCCGCGTCCCGAGAGGATGGCTCATCGCTCTCTCGCTGACGCTGGCGGGCCTGATCTACGCTGGCTGGCACTACGCCGAGATGAACGGGAGATTGGCGATCGACCGGATCCCGCCAGTTCCCGAGGGGCTCGCCGCCCTGGCGCCAGCTCCTCCCGGCGACCGGCCTGCGGCGGATGCGCCGACGCCGGCCGATCCCGTGAAGACGAAAGGGACGCCGGCGCCGCCCGCCGGCGCCGACGCGCCGGACAGCATCGATCCGGCGGCGCGCGCGGCCCTTTCCGAGTCGTCGCCGGCGGACGGCGCGGACACCGGACCTCCGACGCCCGGAAGCTCTGCGTCCGCGGACGGCTCGTCCGCCGCGCCCGTGGATGCGGCGGAGACGCCCGCCCCCGTCTGGCCCGTGGAAGCGGAAGAGTTTCCGACGTCCGGCGCCGGATCCCGTCCACCGGCCGAGACGTCGGCCGTCGAACCCGCGGCGGCCGCCGGGACGAGGGACGCGCCCCGACCCGGACATGCGGAGCGCGAACCTCGGATCTACGGGGAAGACGACGGGCGAAACCGTATCCTCGTGACGGCCAGGATGGTCAGCTGGGTCCAGGTCATGAGCGCGGACGGCGAGTTGCTGCTGACGCGGGTTCTCCAGCCTGGCGATCGGTACTTCGTGCCCGACCGCGAGGGTCTGTTCCTCACGACCGGCAATGCGGGGGGGCTGGAAATCGTCGTGGACGGCAAGGTCGCGCCCTCGATCGGGGAGGCCGGGACCGTGCGCCGCGACGTCGCCCTGGCGCCCGAGCGTCTTCTCGCCGGCGCCGCCATCGAACGATAGCGCGCCCCCGGCCACGCCGCCCCGGCGCGGCGGTTCGCACAATCCGCACACCGTCGGGCCGCTTGGGACGCGCCGGTTCCGACCACGACATGCCGTACCTTGGCGCCACGAACGTCAATATATGGTATGCCGAGAACGCCGTAGTGACGATCGACCCGCATTTCTCGTATTGGCAGGGATCGAGGATTGCGCGGCGTTGCGCGACCGCGGTCCACCCCCCTCCCGACCTCCTTCCTGTCAGGGGGGAGGAGCGCGAAACGGACCCTGCGGCGCTCCCATCGTCGGATGGAGCTCGCGGACAGGCAGTGTGAGAAATACAGATCAACCCACTTTTTTGACAAAATTTATCCATGAGAGAAATTTCATCGACTCACCCTGTGAATGTCCATATATTGTTCCAACACTGGAACAGGAACCGCCGACATGCGCGCCCCCGCCACGGCCGACGAAACCCCGACATCCCGCGCGGCGAGCCGGGGCGCGCTCTTGCGGCGCGGCGCGTTCGTGGTACAGTCCGGCGCGTCGTCTTCACGATGCCCGCCGGGCCGGGCCGCGGGCCACCGCCGCCCCGGCCGCCGTCGCGAATCGGTGCCGCGCCTGGAATGAGCGTTCGACCCTACCGCGATATCACGCGCCGCGAGAGCCGGCGTATCCATGTCAGCGACGTGGCGGTCGGCGGCGGCGCGCCGATCTCCGTTCAGTCGATGACCAACACGCCGACCACGGACGTGGCGGCGACGGTGGCGCAGGTCAGGGCGCTGGAGGCGGCGGGCGCGGATATCGTCCGCGTCTCCTGCCCGGACGCGGAGTCGTCGGCGGCCTTGAAGGAGATCACGCGGGCGGTGGACGTTCCGATCGTCGCCGACATCCATTTCCATTACAAGCGCGCCATCGAGGCGGCGGAGTCCGGCGCAAATTGCCTGCGGATCAACCCGGGCAACATCGGAAGCGGCGCCCGCGTGCGCGAGGTGGTCAGGGCGGCGCGCGACCACGGGTGTTCCATGAGGATCGGCGTCAACGCGGGGTCGCTCGAACGGGACCTGCTCGAGAAGTACGGCGAGCCGTGCCCCGAGGCGATGGTCGAGAGCGCGCTCGGCCACGCGCGCCTGCTCGAGGACAACGACTTCCTCGAGTTCAAGATCAGCGTCAAGGCGTCCGACGTGTTTCTCGCGGCGGCTTCCTACCGGCAATTGGCGGCGGTCTGCGACCACCCCCTCCACCTCGGCGTCACCGAGGCCGGCGGCCTCACGACGGGCACGGTGAAGTCGGCGATCGGACTGGGGGCCCTGCTGTGGGAGGGGATCGGCGACACGATCCGCGTTTCCCTGTCGGCGGATCCCGTCGAGGAAGTCCGCGCCGGCTACGAGATACTGAAGGCGCTCGGTCTGCGCCGCCGGGGCGTCACCGTGATCTCCTGCCCGTCCTGCGCGCGCCAGGCCTTTCCGGTCATCGAAACCGTCCGGGTCCTCGAGGAGCGGCTGGCGCACGTCTCGACCCCGATGTCCCTTTCGGTGATCGGCTGCGTCGTCAACGGACCGGGAGAGGCGCGCGAGACGGATATCGGCGTCACCGGCGGCGGGCGCGGGACCCACATGGTCTATCTTTCCGGCATCGCCGACCACAAGATCGGCGAGGACGGGCTCGTCGATCACGTCGTCGAGCTGGTCGAGCGCCGCGCCGCGGAGATCGAGGCGGAACGCGCCGCGGCGGCTCCCGCGAGGTCGCCGTGAGTCGTCCGCGGCCGGTCCGCGGAATGCGCGACATACTGCCCGAGGACGGCCGGAGACAACGCCATGTCGTGGAGACGGCGCGGGCATTGTCGGAACGCTACGGGTTCGCCGAGATCGCCACCCCCATCCTCGAGTTCACCGAGGTGTTCCGACGCACCCTGGGCGAGACGTCCGACGTGGTCGCCAAGGAGATGTACACTTTTCGGGACCGGGGCGGCGACGAGGTCACGTTGCGTCCCGAGTACACGGCTGGCATCGCCCGCGCGATGATCTCGGGCGGTTTGAGCCAGCGGCTTCCCCTGCGGTTCTTCGCGCACGGCCCCATGTTCCGCTACGAGCGCCCGCAGAAAGGCAGGCTGCGCCAGTTCCATCAGATCGACGCGGAGATCGTCGGCGTCGCCGAACCCCAGGCGGACGTCGAGGCCATCGCTCTCGGCGCCGACATCCTGGAGGCCCTGGACGCGCTGAAGAGCACGGAGCTCGAGATCAACTCCCTGGGCGACGCGGAAAGCAGGTCGGCGTGGCGCAACGCCCTCGTGGCCTGGTTCGGCGCGCGCCGGGACGCCCTGTCGGAGGACAGCCGCGAGAGGCTCGATCGCAACCCGCTACGGATCCTGGATTCGAAGGACGAAGCGGACCGCGCCCTCGTGGCGGAAGCTCCTTGCATGGAGGATTTCCTGAATGCGGACTCCGCCGCCTTCTTCGCGGCCGTCCTCTCCGGCCTGGACGCCCTCGGGATCCGCTATCGCAGGAACCCGCATCTGGTGCGCGGCCTCGATTACTACAACCACACCGCGTTCGAGTTCGTCACCAGGGAGTTGGGCGCGCAAGGCGCGGTCATCGCCGGCGGGCGCTACGACGGGTTGATCGAGACGATGGGCGGGCCGCCGACGCCGGCCGTCGGCTGGGCGGGCGGCATCGAACGGCTGGCCATGCTCGCGGCCGACGCGCCCGACGCGCCCCGGCCCATCGCGCTGGTGCCCGTGGGCGACGGCGTTCGCCATGCCGCCATGCGGCTGGCCCGCGACCTGCGCCGTTCGGGATTCGTCGTCGATCTCGGTTACCACGGGAACGTGACGCGTCGCATGAAGCGGGCCGACCGGATCGGCGCGCGCGCGGCCCTGCTTCTGGGCGAGGACGAGCTCGGGCGCGGCGCCGTCGCCTTGCGCGATCTCCACTCCGGGGACCAGCGGGAAGTCGCGCGCGATGAGCTGGAAGCGGCGCTCAGGGCGCTGGAACGGGTGGAACGGGCGGAATAGGTGGAATCCGGGCCGGCGTCCCGCGTTGCGTCGGCCGATGCCGTGGAGTGCGCGAGGCCGTGGCCAGCATCCCGGAAGAGAAACTGCGGTGGATCGTCGACCGCCGCGCCGACCTGGAGGACGAGCTGGCGACCGTCCCCGGCGGCGGCGAGGAGTTCGTCCGTCTGTCCAGGGAATACGCCGAGCTCGTCCCGGTCGCCGAAGGCGCCGTGGAGCTCCAGAAGCTGCGCAGCGACGTGGCCGGTCTGGAGGAACTGTTGCGGGACCCGGATACCGACGACGAGATGCGGGCGCTCGCGGCGGAGGAGCTCGCCGAACGTCGGGAGCGGCTGCCAGAGCTCGAACGGAAGATGCAGGTTCTCCTCCTGCCTCGGGACGCCGCCGACGGGAAGAACGCGATCCTGGAGGTCCGCGCCGGCGCCGGCGGCGGCGAGGCGGCCCTGTTCGCCGCCGATCTCTACCGCATGTATCGCCGCCACGCCGAGATACGGGGGTGGAAATTCGAGCCCCTCCAGGTGTCCGAAACCACTCTCGACGGGATCAAGGAGGCTCAGGCGTTGATCTCGGGGCCGGACGTGTTCGCCCGTCTCAAGTTCGAGTCCGGGGTGCATCGAGTTCAACGCGTGCCGGAAACGGAAAGCGGCGGCCGCATCCACACCTCCGCGGCGACGGTGGCCGTCCTGCCGGAGGCCGAGGACATCGACGTCGCGCTCGACGACAAGGACCTCCGCGTCGACGTCTACCGCGCCAGCGGGCCCGGCGGCCAGTCGGTCAACACGACCGATTCCGCGGTCCGGATCACCCATCTCCCGACGGGGATCGTGGTGACCCAGCAGGACGAGAAGTCCCAGCACAAGAACCGGGCGAAGGCGCTGAAGATCTTGCGCTCCCGACTGTACGAGCTGGAGCGGGAGCGGGCGCATCTCGAACGGGCGGAGCGCCGGCGCGGCCAGGTCGGCTCGGGCGACCGGTCGGAGCGCGTGCGCACCTACAACTTCCCGCAAGGGCGCATCACCGACCATCGCGTGAATCTGACTCTCCACAAGCTCGACCGCGTGCTGGCCGGAGAGGCGCTGGACGAGGTGATCGAAGCGCTGATCGCCGAGGACCGGGCGAGCCGTCTGGCCGAGATGGAAGCTCACGGATAGCGTGGGCGCCGACATGGACGCGAGACCGGGGCTCGTGGACGGTCCCGGCCCGGAGCCGGAGGCCAGGGTCGCCGATCTTCTTCGCGATGCGGCGGCGCGGCTGAGAGAGGCCGGGACGGACGCGCCGCGGCTGGACGCGCGATGCCTGCTGGGCCACGCCATGGGCCGGGACCCCGCGAGTCTCGCCGCTCGCGGGAACGACGCCGTCGCGCGCGACGCCGTTCGCCGTTTCCGGCGCCTCGTATCCCGGCGCCTCGCCCGCGAGCCGGTCTCGCGGATCGTCGGCGCGCGCGAGTTCTGGAGCCTGACCTTCGAGCTGGGAGACGCGGTCTTCGATCCCCGCCCCGACAGCGAGGTTCTCGTCGAGGCCGTCCTCTCCGCGGCGCCGGATCGCGAGGCGCCGGCGCAGCTGCTCGATCTCGGGACGGGCAGCGGATGCCTGCTGGCGGCGCTGCTCGGCGAACTGCCGAACGCGACCGGCGTCGGGGTCGACGTCGATCCGGCTGCGCTCCGCGTGGCGCAGCGTAACCTCGTCCGCAACGGTCTCCGAGGGCGCGCCCGGCTCGTTTGCGCGAACTGGGGGGATGCCGTGGGGGGAGGATTCGACGTCGTCGTGGCGAATCCGCCCTACGTGGCGGTCCGCGACATGGACGGTCTCGCGCCCGAGGTCGTCGATCACGATCCGCGCCGCGCGCTCTTCGGCGGGCGCGACGGCCTCGACGCCTACCGGGAGATCGCGCCCGGCCTCTCCCGGCTGGTTCGTCCGACGGGGTTGGCGGCGCTCGAGATCGGGAGGGGTCAATCCGGGAGCGTGGCGACGCTCCTGCGCGGCGCGGGATTCACCGCCATCGAGTCCCGCCACGACCTCGCGGGCGTGGAACGATGTCTTCTGGCAAGCAGGCGGCCTCTGGAAAGTCAAGCCTAAAAAGGGCTTGGAATGGCGTTTCGGGGCCGCTAGTGTCATGCTCGGATTCGGCGATCCGATCACAATGACAACGATAACGGGCAGTCGGCTCCGCTCCGGCAATGCCGCATGGCGGGAATGCGTGCGGTCGAGCATTGCGCGGGGAGGCAGAGGACCTGCCGGACAACCGCGGCGAGTGGTTTTCGCGGATGGCTCTATGTCATGCGCCGTTTGTCCGCAGGCGTTGGCGCAAACATCGGTGACATGAGGTGATGAAGCACAATCCGAACCCAAAGAGGGGTCGTGGCCGCTCCGGTGGCCGGCGACCGAATCACGGGCCCAATCGAACCTACGACAGCAACGGACCCGACGTCAGGGTCAGGGGCAACGCGATGCAGGTATGCGACCGCTATCTCGCCTTGGCGCGGGATGCGTCGTCGTCCGGCGACCGGATCAAGGCGGAAGGTTATCTGCAACACGCCGAACACTACTATCGCGTCGTACACGGCGATGACGGGCAACAGCAACAGGGACAGAATCAGGGGCAGGGACAGGGGCAGGGCCGTTACAACGGCCGCCGCAACGGCATGGTCTCCCCGGCGGAGGTCGCGTTGTCGGGCGAGCGGGCGCCCATGTATCACATGAACGAACAGGCCGAGTCCGCCCCCGATGCCGAGGGGAAAGATCGACCGGAATCCGGCGCGCCGGGCGGGTCCGGGAACGGCGCGCGGCGCGGCGAGCGGCCGCCCGTGGCGGAGGGCGCCGGCGACGCCGAATCGGCCGGATCGTAAAGGGCCGAGCGTCCGCCCCGGCGCGGCCGTCCCCCGCGCCCCGGCCTCCATGATCCAGCACTGACAGACCGACCAGGGCCCTCGAGAGAGCCCGGAGCGATTCCGGCCCGGTCGGATTCGCACCGCCGTTCCGCGCCGCCCGCGTCACGGCCGTCGGCGGGAATTGCGTTTCCGGCGCCGCCCCTCTTGTGTGGCAATTGAGCAACACTACATATGGGACAGCGGTGGCGCGGGCGGCGAGGCCCGGCCTGGCAATGGCGGGGTATCGTCATGAATTTCGAGACCTATACGGAGCGGTCCAAAGGGTTCATCCAGTCCGCGCAGGATCTGGCGCTTCGCTCCGGTCATCAGCGTTTCATGCCCGAGCATCTCCTGAAGACGCTGCTCGACGACGAGGAGGGCCTGTGCGCCAACCTCATCGGACGCGCGGGCGGCGACGCCGGGAAGGCCCGGAACGGCGTCGAGACGGCCTTGGCCAGGTTTGCGAAAGTCGAGGGGTCCGGGGCCGGTCAGGTGTACCTCGCGCCCGAGAGCGCGCGCCTGTTCGAATCGGCGAAGGAGCTGGCGGCGAAGGCGGGCGACGCCTACGTCGCCGTCGAACGCCTGCTTCTGGCGCTCGCGATGGCGTCGGGAACCGGGGCCGGCGACATCCTGCGCCGCGCCGGCGTGACGCCCCAGGCGCTCGAGGCCGCCGTCTCGGACATGCGGAAGGGGCGCTCCGCCGATACCGCGACCGCCGAGGATACGTTCGAGGCCCTGGGGAAATTCGCCCGCGATCTCACGGACGATGCGACCGAGGGAAAGCTCGATCCGGTCATCGGTCGCGACGAGGAAATCCGGCGGACGATCCAGGTGTTGTCGCGGCGGACGAAGAACAACCCCGTCCTGATCGGGGAGCCCGGCGTCGGCAAGACGGCCATCGTCGAGGGGTTGGCGCAACGGATCGTCAACCGCGACGTTCCGGAATCGCTCCGGGGCAAACGCTTGATGGCCCTCGATCTCGGCGCCCTGATCGCGGGCGCCAAGTTCCGGGGCGAGTTCGAGGAACGCCTGAAGGCCGTGCTCTCGGAGATTCAGGCGGACGGCGACGTCATCCTGTTCATCGACGAGATGCACACCCTGGTCGGCGCCGGCGCGGCCGAAGGCGCGATGGACGCGTCCAACCTGCTGAAGCCGGCCCTGGCGCGCGGCGAGCTGCACTGCGTCGGCGCCACCACGCTCGACGAATACCGCCGGCGCGTCGAGAAGGACGGCGCGCTCGCCCGCCGTTTCCAGGCCGTGTTCGTCACCGAGCCGACCGTCGAGGATTCCATCTCCATCTTGCGCGGACTGAAGGAGAAGTACGAGCTCCACCACGGCGTCCGCATCGCCGACGGCGCGATCGTCGCCGCCGCGACCCTGTCGAACCGCTACATCGCGGATCGGTTCCTGCCCGACAAGGCCATCGATCTCGTCGACGAAGCCACCAGCCGGCGGCGCATGGAGGTGGACTCCAAACCCGAGGAGATCGACGAACTCGACCGCCGCATCGTCCAGCTCAAGATCGAGCGCGAGGCGCTCGGGAAAGAGGATGACCCGGCGTCCCGCGAGCGGCTCGAACGACTCGAGAAGGAGCTCGCCGAGCTCGAGCAGTCCGCCGCCACGCTGACCGCGAAATGGCAGGCTCAGAAGGACAAGCTGGCGGAGGCGCGCAAGGTCAAGGAAGATCTCGACGCCGCCCGCGGCGAATTGGAGCGCGCCCAGCGGGACGGCGATCTCGCGCGGGCCGGGGAACTGGCCTACGGCGTCATTCCGGAGCTCGAGAAGAGCCTGGCCGGCGCCGGAGAGGAAGACGAACAGCAGTTCATGCGCGAGGAGGTCGCCGCCGAGGACGTCGCGAACGTCGTCGCGCGCTGGACCGGGGTGCCGGTCGACAAGCTGCTAGAAGGCGAACGGGCGAAGCTCGTCGGGCTGGAATCCGAATTGGCCCGGCGCGTCGTCGGCCAGGAGGAGGCCGTCGGCGCCGTGGCGAACGCCGTGCGCCGCGCCCGGGCGGGTCTTCAGGATTCCGACCGGCCGATCGGCTCCTTCCTGTTTCTGGGTCCGACCGGCGTCGGCAAGACCGAGCTCGCGAAGTCGCTGGCCGAGCGCCTGTTCGACGACGAGCGGGCCATGGTCCGCATCGACATGTCCGAGTACATGGAGAAGCACGCCGTCGCGCGCCTTGTCGGGGCGCCGCCCGGCTACGTCGGGTACGAGGAAGGCGGCGCCCTGACCGAGGCGGTTCGCCGCCGCCCCTATCGGGTGATTCTGTTCGACGAGATCGAGAAGGCGCATCCCGACGTGTTCAACGTGCTGCTCCAGGCGCTCGACGACGGACGCCTGACGGACGGCCATGGCCGCACGGTCGATTTCCGGAACACGTTGATCATCCTGACCTCGAACCTCGGGTCCAACCAACTGGCGGCTCTGGCGGACGGAGAGGACACGGGGTCGGCGCGAGGTCGGGTGATGGACGTCGTCCGGGCGGCGTTCCGGCCCGAATTCCTCAACCGTCTCGACGAGATCATCCTGTTCCGCCGTCTCGGCCGCGCCGACATGAAGGGCATCGTGGACATTCAGCTGCGCGCCCTGCGGTCGCTGCTCGCGGACCGTGACATCGCGCTCGAGATCTCGGAGTCCGCCCGCGCCTGGCTGGCCGACGCGGGCTACGATCCGGTCTACGGCGCTCGGCCCCTCAAGCGCGTCATCCAGCGGCAGTTGCAGAACGTTCTCGCCGGCATGATCCTGGAGGGGGAGATCGGCGAAGGCGAGACCGTCGAGGTCGCCGCCGGGGACGGCGGCCTGAACGTGAACGGCGAGCTGGTGAGGGCGGCGTAAGGCCGGGTCGGTCGGGCGTTGCAGGACCGCGATCCACCCCCCTCCCGACCTCCCCCCTGTCAGGGGGGAGGAGTGTGGATGGCTCTCTCCGTCCCCCCTCTTCTCCCTCTCCCTTGCAGGGGGAGGGTCGGGGTGGGGGTCACGCCAGGGGAGAGGAGCGCGAACGGACCCTGCGGCCCCCCTGTCGCCGGATGGAGCTTGCGGACGAGCAGTACGAGAAAGGGGGAGGGGTTATTCCTCCCCGACGCCGGCCTGCGCGAGGCGGGACAGCGCCGGCGTTTCGTCGAGCGCGACGTCGATTTCGGCCTTGTGGTCGAGGAACCGGGCCAGATCGCGTCCCTTCAGCTTCTTGCCCGTGGGCAGCTTCAGGCGCAGCGGGTTTATCTGCTTGCCGTTCCGATGCACTTCGTAGTGCAGGTGCGGCCCGGTCGATCGTCCAGTCGAACCCACGTAGCCGATGGTTTGTCCTTGCCGGACCCGTTTCCCCGATCTCACGCCCTTGGCGTAGCTCTTCAGGTGGGCGTAGACGGTCTTGTAGGCGCCGTTGTGGCGAATGCGGACGTAGTGGCCGTAGGCGCCGTAGCGGCTGGCGCGTTCGACGACGCCGTCGCCCGCGGCCATGACCGGGGTCCCTCTGGGCGCCGCGAAATCGACCCCACGATGCATCGTGGTGTAGCCGAGGATCGGGTGGCGCCGCTTGCCGTAGCGGGACGACAGCCGCGCGCCGTCCACGGGAGTCTTCATCAGCGCCTTACGGGCGCTCCGTCCCTTGGGGTCGTAGTAATCGACGCCGCCGCCGTCGGCGAAGCGGTAGAGCCGGAGGTCTACTCCGCTCAGGGACAGGGACGCGAACAGGATGTCGCCGTCCTTCACCGGCCGGCCGTCATCGTCCCAGAACCTCTCGAAGAGGATCTCGAAGTGGTCGCCGCGCCGGATCTCGCGTTGAAAGTCGACGTCCCAACTGAACCTGTGGATGACGTCCATGATGATCCGGGCGGGAACGCCCGCGCGGCGGGCGGAAACGAACAGGCTGTCGTCGATCCGGCCGGCGCCTCGGACGAGGGTGGAGTCGAGAGGCCGAACGGTCTCCCGGACGTCGAACCCGTTCTTCGTTCGGCTCGCGGTCACGCTGCGTTCGGAGTCGAGCTCCACCGTCACCGATACGAGCTCCCCGGTCTTTCCCGACGTTCCGTCCGCGGACGCGGGACGGCGGAACGACGCCGTCAGCTTCTGTCCGATCTTGAGGCGGCGAGGGTTGAAAACCGTTCCTATCGCCGTGATCGAGGCATGAGCCTCGCCGCGTTCGGCGCCGACCCG
Organism: Alphaproteobacteria bacterium; assembly: GCA_965242505.1. GTDB lineage: Bacteria > Pseudomonadota > Alphaproteobacteria > UBA2966 > UBA2966 > UBA2966. The sequence continues at coordinate 3,034,441 of OZ251449.1, read as the reverse complement.
CCGCAGCGCCTTCATCAACGTGTCGCCGCGGCGCACGGTGACGCGCCGCTCCTCGAAATCGGGTTCGAGGCCGCGTTCGAGGCTCCCTAGGGACACGGCCGACGGCGCGTCGGCCGCTTCCGGTTCGATCGATTCGACCGGAACGGCGCTCTCGCTCTCGCCCTCGGGCGGAGCGGCGGAGCCCGGCGACGAGTCCACATGGGAGTCGGGAACGGCGGCGAGGTTCCGGGGATGGTCGGTCGCGCCGCCGAGGGCCGGCAAGTCCAGCGCGACCGCCGCCGCCATGAGGACGCCGAGGCCGAAGATTATGCCGTAGACGGTGAATCTTCCTCCTCCGGAGCCGCCGACGCGTCGACCGCTACGCCTGAATCGGTAACCTCGGTGCGTTCCGGCCATGCGACGGGCTTCTCCCGGTATCGATTCCTCGCGCGTTTCCAGGAAATGGAAACCGCCCGAGCGTAAACGAATCCGGATTCCCTTGTCAAGGAAATTTCATTTGAAATCAACATAATGAAGATCGTTCTTCCCGATCGGGCTTCGTCGCCTTCCGAAGCGCGTTTCGTCGACGTCCCGGCCGGCCGCGGTTCCCCGCCTTCCCGGTCTCCCGTCCGGGGGCGCCGCGGAGGGTTCAGACCTCCTTTTCCACCAGCGGCAGCACCTCGCCGGCGATGATCTCGAGCTGCTCTTCCCGCCAGGTGACCGGGTTGAGCGCGATCCATTCGCAGCCGCCCAGCGCCTTCACGCGCCCGGCGATCTTCTCCGCCACCTCCTCGGCTTCCCCGCACAGGTAGTATTCCCGCCAATAGGGCAGGTCCATGCCCGAATAGACGGAGAAATGCTCGACCGCGTTCTCGGGATTCTCGCCGGGTTTCAGCACGTGGATCCAGTTGTTGTAGACCGTGGACATGTCGCCCGGGTCCCGCCCGAAGCCGCTCATGAAGGCCTGGATCTTCTCCCAGTCGTGGTTGATCATGTCGAGGCTGGCTGGCGCGTGCGGCACCCACGTCCTGGCGTACTTGGCGATCCGTCTCAGCACGGGCTCGATGTTGGCGACCTTCTGACCGTACTTCTTCTCGAAGGTCATGCTGCCGCCGCCCATCCAGATGGGCGGATGCGGTTGCTGCGCCGGCTTCGGGTCGATGGTGAGGTCTCGCACCTGGTAGTACCGGCCCTCGTAGGTGACGTTGTCCTCCGTCCACAGCGCCATGAGCAGCTCCAGCATCTCGTTCATGCGCCGCCCGCGCTCGTTGTGGGGCACGCCCATGAGCTCGAACTCCTTCTCGTGCCAGCCGACGCCGATCCCGAGGATCGAGCGTCCGCCCGACAACAGGTCCAGGGTCGCCCACTCCTTGGCGAAATACGCGGGGTTGCGGATCGGCAGGACGAGCACGAGCGTGCCGAGCCGGATGGTGCGGGTCACGCCCGACAGCGCCGAGAGCATCGACAGGGGTTCCAGCCAGGTGCAGGCGTAGGCGGGCGGCGTGAGCAGCAGGTGGTCGATGCTGAACGCCGCCTCGAAACCGAGGTCCTCCGCCTTGCGGAGGTAGGCTCCCATTTCCTGGAGCGTCGCCGTCTTCGGTCCGAGCGCGTAGCTCGGGATTCTCAGTCCGTATCTCATCCGCCCGGTATCCTCCTCCAAGTATCCTTCCCGAGCCGTCCCGCGACCCCGGCCATGCGCGCCACCGCGCCGACCCGAATTCTACTCTCTCATACCGGCGGCGGGCAGGCCAAGGGCGGCTCGCCCGTCGGCGCGGATAGCCCGCATTTCTCGTTCCGCTTGTCCGCAAGTCTCATCCGGCGACGGGGGGGCCGCAGGGTCCGCTCATAACTCCTCCCCCGACGCGACCCCACCCCGACCCTCCCCCTGCAAGGGGGAGGGAAAATAAAGAGGATGGAGGTTGCCATTCATGCTCCTCCCCCCCTGAACAGGGGGGAGGTCGGGAGGGGGGTGGATCGCGATCCCGCAACGCCGCGCAATCTTCGGTCCTCCACCAGCATGAGAAATGCGGGACAGCCGCTTGACGGTCCAGCCAGGCAATGGTCGAATCCGGCGCGGTGGCCGACCCACGTGGGCGGCGGCGCGCTGGGAGAAACGATCATGGCGGGACAGATTCCTCCAAAGTTCGTCTGGACCAAGATGAGCACCGACGCCGGCGAGCCGCTCGAAAACATCGTTTGCCGCAAGGAGCTTGAACGACGGAGCGGCAAAGGGGAATTCAAGAACGTCTTCTGGTGGGGAGTCGGCGAGTCCAGAGGCGAAGCGATTCGGAAGCATCTCGTCGGCAAGGGGAAGAAGCCGAAGGTCCTGTTTTCCAGAATGCCGAGCCGTCCCAAAAAGAAGGCTGAGGAAGGCGGCCTCATATGGCAGTCATACCTTGATGATGAAGGAATCGAGCAGCCGATCCCCGGTCATGTAATTGTCCATTCGAGGCCGACGGAAACGCATCACGCCATCGTGTGCCGTAGTCCAAAACCGCTCAAGCTTCCGGAAAGAGACTCGGAGTCGCAGAATCTCAACAAATTCTACAAGTCGGAGCTGCGAAACCTCAACAAAGACGGGGGAAAAGGAGATGAGCCGGACAACAGGCAGACGACATCGGTCGTGTGCCATTGTCCGAATTCAAAAGAGAGAACTGTACCATCGTACTACGATGACCTGCGCGCCGATCTCGTTGACCCGTACTTCGTGAAATTAGCCAGCCCAAGGCCCCTGACCGAGACCGAACACGCACTGTTTCGCGCCCTCGACCTGCGGATCTTTCTGCACAAGAACTTCGCGTGCCTGACCGAGACCGAACGCGCACTGTTTCGCGCACTGTTTCAGTGCATCGGCGAGGATGACAAGACGATTGACAAGATGATCAAAGACTATCTCTCGGTCGTTGGGGAGCTGAGGAAGCTAACGGAATCGTAGCGTTTCTCCAGCCTGCTGTCGTAACGTGAGCCTGTCCGCCGGGGATGCGACTGGAGCGCGGGGGGCCGATGCCGGACACGATCCTGAACCTTCTCTCGCGCGGCGCCGGGACCGATACGGCGATCGGCGCCCCCGGCGCGCGTGGCCTCGGTTTCGATGATCTGCGGCAGCAGGTGACGAACACCGTCGCGACGCTCCGGCGCTTCGGCATCGGCCGCAACGACCGAGTGGCCATCGCGCTCCCCAACGGTCCGGGCATGGCGACCGCCTTCGTGTCGGTGGCCGCCGGCGTGACGGCGGCGCCCCTGAACCCGGCCTTTCGCGGCGAGGAGTTCGAGTTCTACCTCCGCGATCTCGGCGCCAAGGCGCTGATCGCCGCCGCTGGCGACGACTCGCCCGCGGTCGCGGCGGCGGATCGCCTCGGGGTGGGCGTGCTGCGGCTCCAGGGCCGTCCCGATTCGCCCCTGGGGGTGTTCGACCTGACCGGCGACCAGGTCGGCCCGGCCTCCACCGACGGCGACGCGGAGGTCGACGACGCGGCGCTGGCGCTCCACACGTCGGGCACCACGTCGCGGCCCAAGATCGTGCCGCTCAGCCACGCCAACGCGTGCGCGTCCGCCGCGAACGTCGCCGCGACGCTGCGCTTGAGTCCGGCCGACCGCTGCCTCAACGTCATGCCGCTGTTCCATATCCACGGGCTGATGGCCGCCGTCCTCGCGAGCCTGTCGGCGGGCGCCTCGGTCCACTGTCCGCCGGGATTCGACGCCCTTCGATTCTTCGCCTGGCTCGACGAGGTCCGGCCGACCTGGTACACGGCCGTGCCCACCATGCATCAGGCGATCCTGGCGCGCGCCGGGCGCAACCCCGACATCGTCGGCCGTTCCACGCTGCGCCTCGTCCGTTCGTCCAGCGCCGCGCTGCCGTCGCGGGTCATGGCGGAGCTGGAGCAGGTCTTCGGCGTCCCCGTCATCGAGTCCTACGGCATGACCGAGGCGGCGCACCAGATGGCCTCGAATCCCCTGCCGCCGGGGCGGCGCAAGCCCGGTTCGGTCGGCTTGCCTGCGGGTCCCGAGATCGCCATCCTGGACGAGTCCGGCGCGTCCCTGCCCGCGGGCGTCCGGGGCGAGGTCGCCATCCGGGGCGCCAACGTCACCGCCGGCTACGAGGCCAACCCGGAGGCGAACGCCGGCGCCTTCGTCGGCGGCTGGTTCCGGACCGGGGACCAGGGCGTCCTCGACGAGGACGGATATCTCACGATCACTGGCCGGCTGAAGGAGATCATCAACCGCGGCGGCGAGAAGATCTCGCCATACGAGGTCGACGAGGTCCTGATGGGCCACGACGCGGTGGCCCAGGCCGTCACCTTCGCGGTGGCGCACGACAGGCTGGGCGAGGACGTGGCGGCCGCCGTCGTGCTCCGCGAGGGCAGATCGCCGACCGCGAGGGAACTGCGCGAATTCGCGGCCGAACGGCTCGCCCCCTTCAAGGTTCCCCGGACCGTCGTGGTCGTCGACGAGATCCCCAAGGGGGCGACGGGCAAGTTGCGACGCATCGGCCTCGCCGAGAGGCTCGGACTGACGGCGCCCGCCGCGGCCGCCCGATGAGGGTCTGCGTCTTCGGGGCGGGCGCCATCGGGGGGCACGTCGGCGCCCTGCTGTCCCGCGAGGGGCTGGACGTCACGCTGATCGCGCGCGGCCCGCACCTCGCCGCCATGAAACGGGACGGACTGACGGTAATCACCGACGACGGGGACGAGTTCGTCGCGCGGCCGCGCTGCACGGACGACCCGGCGGAAGCCGGCGTCCAGGACTACGTCCTGATCGCGCTCAAGGCCCACTCCGTACCGCCGATCGCGGAACGCATGAGGCCGCTCCTCGGCGCCGACACCGTCGTGGCGCCGATCGTCAACGGCATCCCCTGGTGGTACTTCCACAAGCTCGAGGGTCCTTATGAGGGCCGCCGCATCGCCTGCGTCGACCCCGGCGGCCGCCAGTGGGCGCACATCGGCCCCGAGCGCGTGGTCGGCTGCGTCGTCTGGACCTCCGCCGAACTCCAGGCGCCCGGCGTCGTCAGGCACACCCACGGCAACCGTATGCCGCTCGGCGAGCCCGACGGCGGCCGGTCCGAGCGCGCCCTCGCGCTGAGCAGGGCGATGATCGCGGCCGGCCTCAAGTCGCCGGTGCGGCCCAGGATACGCAATGAAATCTGGATGAAGCTGTGGGGCAACCTGTCCTTCAACCCGGTGAGCGTCCTGACCGACGCGACGCTGGACACCTTGGCGACCGATCCCGGCTGCCGCGGCCTGTTGCGGGCCATGATGGAGGAGGGCCGCGCCGTCGGCGAGGCGCTCGGCGCCGAGTTCCCGATGGACGTGGACGCCCGCATCAAGGCCGCCGAGGAGGTCGGCGCCCACCGCACGTCCATGCTCCAGGATCTCGACCAGGGCCGCCCCATGGAGATCGACGCGCTGGTGGGTTCGGTCTTGGAGCTCGGCCGCCTGACGGGCGTTCCGACCCCGACCATCGCCCTCGTCCACGCCCTCGTGGTCCGCCGCGCCCGCGAGGCCGGCTGCTACCCGGGCTGACCGTTCCGCCGCGCCGCGCCATGCGAGGAAACGCCGGGGGCCGTTCGCGTCGCCGCGGAAACCGGTCCTGAAACTCCGAATGAAATAGCGAAAGGGTGTAGCAGGTGCGCTTCTCAATGTGGTTCTTCGGCCATGTCGAGAACTGTCTTGAGAGTCCCGGCGTCGACTCGAAATCGCAGCTCCTGGAGACGATCCAGAATTGGGCGGACCGTGTCGATGACCCCCCGTTCCTTCGCAAGCACCAGGATGCCCAGTGTTCCTGTTGTCTCGAGCCCTGCCGCTTTGGCGTGTCGGCGGGCGTTACGGTCGTCCAACACGATCAAATGGTCCGGCGTTTCCAGCCCGAGAGCCAAAACCTCCTTCTCCCCATTGCCCAAGCTCGTAACGAGAGGAAGCAATGTGCGATCCCGAACAGGGTTGGCAGCAGATGAAGCAAGTCCACCTGATACAGATATTGCAACGGGGACGTGTTACAGATGACGCCGCGCACTGGCCACGTCGCCTTGGAGCTCATCCTCCGACATATCGAACGTGTCGACGCCGTAATCCGCCAATTTGTCCAGAAACAATGGCTTGGGCAGGTTCGCCAGCCCGGCTGCCGTGCCGGTGGACAACCGCCCCATCTCATAGAGCTTGACCGCGATGAGAGTCCTGGCTTCCTTGCTGAATTCATCCGGGGTCATGCCCAGAGCCAGCAAGACGTCGTCACCATAGTCGATGGTCAGCGATCTCGTCATTGTCGATCCTCCAATTTCACGTCACGTCCAGCCGCGCACAGCTACGGCGACAAACCAAATACGAAGGTCGAATTCTTCTTTCGCCGAAGTAAGGGGCATTGAACCTGTTCATGGCAGGATCTGAATCTTCTTGGTGATATCTCGAAGATTTATAGAGATTTGATCGATTAGACTGGTCCAGTTCTCGTAGCAACGAATGGAAGCGCGATTTGGCGAAGGAGAATGAGTCGTATCAGATAATTTCGTGATCAGTTGATACATGAGGTTTTGAGTTTTTTGGACTGTGTGATAAGGAGCTCTCGCCGGAATCTTATTTACATCAATGAAGCCACGTTTTATGTTATGAGGCACATTACGCTCATTGTCTTTCCAGTAATCTCTTTCACGATTATTTCTAGGCGTTATCTTGTCAGAAATATAGTCGTCGCGCCACATCAAGAATTCATATCTATACACACCGAACAGATCACCTGATACGATATAGAAATCCAAATCCGATTTCTTGTCGAATGGTTGGCCAAATTTTTGTGGGTTGATGGATTCTCCAATACGGCCGCTACCTGTCAATCCTATCTGCTTGGCATGTACCCGAAGTTCGTGTCCAAGCCATATCCGAATCGATTCGTAGACGGCGGGACACTCCCTAAATGCGAACGGAATACCCTCCGTTATCCACAATTGCGCTAGTGTGATGCGAGCTTCCTTGCCACCGAGCGCAGCCGTCAAGAGCGCATGTGCCGACAATCTCGTACTCTTGAGATCAACACACGAATCGGGGACGATAAATGGCTTCATGTTTTCCCTCCTGCGTGCCGCAGCGCTGCCAGCGAGATTATGTGTGCAACCCTTCTTTGAATTTTCGCCTTATGGGCTGGTTCACCGATCTTCCGCTGAGGGTACTTGAGGCAGGCAACGAGATAGGCATCATTCAAATCCGTGCTATGTTTCGGATCAATCCGCAATGCAGTGCAGGCTCGCTCAAATCCTTCCATGTTCCATCCGTAGTAGGCGATCCACAGGTAGAGAGCTGGAATCTTGTGTGTCGGAATGTATCGAGACAGTAGAACTGCAAGCACAATCTCGGTGATTTTCCGATTTATAGTCGTTTCTTTCCTCCCTTCCACCGTTCTTACTAGCTGCATTGCGATTGTGGATCCGCCCTGCCTCGAATGGCAGAACAACGTCTTCCATGTCGCACGACAGAGAGCCAGGACATCGAATCCGGGGTGTTGAGGAAAGCGACGATCCTCCGCAAGGACTAGAAATTCACACATCCGCGGATTGGGTTTTGCTGAATTCGTCTCCAGTAGTTCCTGCTCTAATCCATCTATCACGCGACGAAGCCGAATCCACCTCTTGTCTATTCTCCACATCTGGATTTTCATAATAAAAGACTCAATTAGCGAGCCAGCGGAACGCCGTCGCCACCGAAATCCCGCAACGCGCCGCCGACGCCTTCACCGTCTCTCCCGCCGACAGCGAAGCCCCGAACGACAACCACCGCTCCTTGTGATGAAGACCCGACAACGGCGTCCCCGTCGCCGCGTTGAACGTCCGACCGCAGCCTTTGCACCGATAGCGCCGCAGACCCCGCGCACGCCCCATCGAAACCGCCCCAGGCGCGCCGCAACGAGGACACCGACGATCCCCGTCCACACCCAACTCCACCGCCGCAACCGACGCGGCCTCCGCCGAACACCCAGACAAAACCGCAAGCGCCTCACGCCGCTGCGTCTCCGTCAGGTCGTCCACACGTGAAAGCCAATCCCGAAACCCCGAACGATGCATCAATCCACCTCCCCGTTGCACAACCAGTCTACCACAGATCAATACGTTTCAATGATTGAGCCTAGAATTATCCCCCACTATCCTATTGAGATAGCGGGGATTATTTGGTTGCGGGGGCAGGATTCGAATCTTCGACCTTCAGGTTTATGAGCCTCCGCGCCTAATACCCGAGCGCGCAGCCGTCCTTGCGGGGTTCGGAGCCGCCGGCCAGCGCGCCGCGGTCCCAGTCGATCCAGATCGCCTGACCCCCGCCGTGAGGCATGTCCGCCCGTTCCGTCTCGTGGCCGAGCGTCCGGAGGCCGCGCTCGACGTCCTCGCCGATGCCGCGTTCCAGCAGATACCGGTCGCCGAAATGGAAGGCGCGGGGACAATCGATGGCCGCCTGTACGTCCATACCGTAGTCGAGGACATTGGCGAGAACGTGGACGTGGCCGGTGGGCTGATACTGCCCGCCCATCACGCCGTAGGGCATGAGCACGCGGTCTCCCTCCGCCAGCATTCCCGGCATGATCGTGTGGAGCGGCCGCTTGCGCGGCGCGATGCAGTTCGGATGGCCCGGCTCCACCCGAAAACCCGCGCCCCGGTTCTGAAGCATCACCCCGGTATTGGGGCTCAGCAGTCCGGTCCCGAACGCATAGGACAGCGAATTGATGAACGAGATCGCGTTGCGGTCCGAGTCGACGACGCAGAGGTAGACCGTATCGGGGGCCGTGGGCGGCCGGATCGACTTCAGGTCCATGGCCCTGGCGGGATCGATCCTGGCGCGCAGCTCGGCCGCGAACTCCGCCGACAGGAGCCTGTCGAGGGGGACGTCGGCGAAGGCGGGATCCCCGACGTCGGTCTCGCGCGCGTCGTAGGCGAGGCGCGCCGTCTCCGCCTCCAGGTGGAGCCGCTCGACCCCCAGCGGATCGAGGCCCGCGAGATCGAAGCCTTCGATGATGCGGAGCATCAGGAGGGCGGTGACGCCCGGGTTGTTGGGAGGCGCCTGATAGACGTCGAACCCGCGATATCCGCCCTTGATCGGCGCGGCGTACTCCGATTCGTGCGCCGCGAAGTCGTCGAGGGTGTGCAACGCCCCGAGGGCGTTCAGGCGGGCCACGATGTCTTCGGCGACGGCGCCGGCGTAGAAACCGTCCCGCCCGTTCCGGGCGATGGTCTTCAAGGTCTCCGCCAGCATCGTCTGGCGATGGACGTCGCCTTCCGCGGGCGGGCGGCCTCCGGGCAGGAAAACGCTCGCCGACGCGGGGTCCCGCGCGAGTTTCTCCGCGTTCGCCGCCCAGGCCTGGGCGACGCGGCCGTGAACGACGTAGCCGTGTTCGGCGTAGTCGATCGCCGGCCGCAGGACTTCGTCGAATCCCATCCTGCCGTGGTCCGCGAGCAGCCGCGCCCAGGCGTCCACCGCGCCCGGAACGGTGACCGCGTGAGGGCTGAACAGCGGAATGCCCGTGAAGCCGTTGTCGAGATACCAGTCCGCCGCCGCCGCCGCCGGCGCCCGCCCGGAGCCGTTGATGCAGACGACGTCGGCCGTCCCGTGCGGCGCGTAGAGCGCGAAGCAGTCGCCGCCGATGCCGGTGGAGTGCGGCTCCACGACGCCGAGAACGGCCGCGGCGGCGACCGCCGCGTCGACGGCGTTCCCGCCCGCCCGGAGAACGTCGATGGCGGTCAGGGTCGCCGCCGGGTGCGACGTCGCCGCCATGGCGTTGAGCGCGCGCACGGTCGAACGGCCGGGTCGGTGAAAGTCGCGCATGCGCGCAGGCTCCGTTTCCGCCTCGGGGCGCGTCCAGTATGCCCGTCGGTCGCGGCCGGGCAAACGTCCGCCGCCAGTGAACGCGGCTCGAGCCCGGGATCACCAGCCGCCACGCTCCGCGTCGAGATAGGCGCGGACCGCCTCCAGGTCCAGGATCGATCCGGCCAGCAGCCGATCCAGCGCCGAATCCTCTCCGAACGCCTGGTTCGGCGCGCGCAGCCAGCGATAGCCGCGCAACGGATCGGAGAACATGTGACGCAGGCTCTTGTGGATGCCCATCAGTATGGACAGACGCTCGCGGGTATCGCGCGAGATACGCGACGGCGCGACCTGCCCTGCCTTCCAGCGAGCGTATGTCCTGGCCGACGGGTCACCCAGCAATGTTCGCCCCTGCCGGTCGTCGAGCTCCCAACGTTTCGCCAGTTCGAAGAAGGCGCGCAGCATGGCGCAAGTTTCGGCGTCGCCGATTTCCGCGGCGGCGCCGCGCGTTCTGCGCGGTGGTTCTGCCATGAAGCCGACTATTGCCATGCGGTGAAACGTAATGTGGGTTATGCCATATGGCAAGATCGGCGAATGCCCATCGCCGTCGTTTGCCGCCGGTCGGACGGAGATGTAAGGTTCGCCACGAGGGACGGCGACGCGCCGGCAGGCAGACCCCGTGCTTCGCGGGGCATCCTCCAGCCGAGGAACTGTCCGCGCCCGCCCGAGAGAATCCGCCGTTTCGAGAGGAGCAACGATGTCGTCTGCGGACGTTCGCGCGAAACTGGGCCATCCGGTGGTCGATGCCGATGGCCACATGCTGGAATTCACCCCGATCTTTCTCGACCATCTCAAGGAGGTCGGCGGTCCCGACATGGTCGAGCGGTTCGTCGCCCGGTCCAGGCGGAACAGGGAGGCGATGTGGTATGCGCTGACGCCCGAGGAGCGGGCGGAATACCGGCTCGCGCGGCCGCCGTGGTGGGCGGTCGCGGCGCGCAACACCCTGGACCGGGCGACGTCGATGCTGCCGCATCTGCTCAGGGACCGGCTCGACGAGTTCGGGTTCGACTACTGCATCTCGTATCCGACGCTCGGTTTCTTCCTGTTCGACGAACCGGACGACGAACTGCGCCAGGCGACCTGCCGGGCCCAGAACAACATGGTGGCCGACATCTTCTCGGGCGTGAAGGATCGTATCACTCCGGCGGCGACGGTGCCCGCATTCACCCCCGACGAAGCGATCTCCGAGCTCGAGCACGCGACCCGCGAACTGGGCCTCAAGGCGGTCATGCTCTCCAATCTCGTGCGCCGCGTCATTCCCAGGGCGGCCGGCGAGGACGGGGAGGGCGAGCGGGCCGAGTGGCTCGATCCGCTGGCGCTCGACTCGCTCCACGACTACGACCCCGTTTGGGCCAGGTGCGTGGAACTCGGCGTCGCGCCCACCGCGCATTCCTTCATGCAGGGGCACGGGTGGCGGCGGTCGCACTCCTGCTACGCCTACAACCAGACGGGGCACTTCGCCGACGCCGGCGAGGCGTTTTCCAAGGCCCTGTTCTTCGGCGGCGTCACCCGGCGGTTCCCGAACCTCAATTTCGGCGTGCTCGAGGGCGGCGTCGGCTACGGAATCACGGTCTTCTCGACGCTGATCGAGGTATGGCGCAAGCGCGGCGCCCCGGGGATCGCCGATCTCGATCCGTCGTCCCTCGACTACGGCCTGATGCGCGACCTCTTCTCGCGTCATGGCGGGGAGCGGTTCGCCAGCCGCCTCGGGGAGGACGAGCGGATCGGGTACTCCATCCTGCGGTCGGACCGCGTGGTCCGCGAGGCCGACAAGCGCCTCCTGGACGAGTTCGCGCCCGCCGGGATCACCTGCGACGAGGACGTTCGCGCCCGTTTCGTCGATCGCATCTGGTTCGGGTGCGAGGCCGACGACGTCATGGCCCCGATGGCGCTGAGCGGGCGGGGCGTTCCCCTGGGCGCAAAGGTGAAGGCGACCTTCGGATCGGACATCGGCCATTGGGACGTCAAGGTGATGAGCCGCGTCCTTGAGGAGGCCTTCGAGATGGTCGAGGACGGCCTCGCGACCGAAGGGGAATTCCGCGATTTCACGTTCGCCAACCCCGTGACCCTGCACGCCGGCATGAACCCCGACTTCTTCAAGGGAACCGTCGTCGAGGACGACGTCGACAAGCTGCTGAAGGAGCTGGGGATGCCGACATCGGGGAACGGGACAACGGAGAGCGCCGCCGCGGCGGAGTGACGCGCGGCGCCGACTCGCGCGGCGCCGGTGGTGGGCGCACCTGGGATCGAACCAGGGACCTTCCGCATGTGAAACGGACGCTCTACCGCTGAGCTATGCGCCCTCCGGGGCGCCGCCGCCGCGCCCCGCCATTATGCACGGCGCCGGGGGCCTGTCACGCGAGCCGGGCGAGCGTCCCGGGGAGATCGGACAGCGTGTGAACGATGGCGTCCGCGCCGAGCTCCTCCGCCGGGATCATGGTGTAACCGTAGCTCACCGCCACGACCGCGACGCCGGCCGCGCGGGCGGCGTCGACGTCGGCCTGGCTGTCCCCGATCATGACGGCCTCGCGCGGACGCGCATTCATCCGTTCCAGCGTCGTCAGCAGGTGTCCCGCGTCGGGTTTCTTCACGGCCAGGCTGTCGCCGCCCAGGACCGCGGCGAAGTATCCGGCGAGACCGAGCTCCGACAGCAGCCTCTCGGAGAGGGCCGCCGGCTTGTTGGTGCAGACCCCCAGCGCAACGCCAGCCTCCGCCAGGCGGTCCAGCACGTCGGTCGCCGCCGGAAACGGGACGCTCCGGTCGGTCAGGTGCGCAGCGTAGTATTCGAAAGCGCCCTCGAACATGGCTTCGACGTCCACGCCGTCGGGGATCCCGCCCGTCGCGGTCAAGGCGCGTTCGATCAGCTTCCGCAGACCTTGTCCGACCATGGCGCGAACGTCGGCCACGCCGACCGGATCCCGGCCGGCGCGCGGCAGGACGTGATTCAGCGCCGCCGTCAGGTCGGGCGCCGTGTCGACGAGCGTTCCGTCGAGATCGAACACCACGGCGCGGGGCAGCGGACTCATTGAAACGACCGGTAGGAAATCGTGACTTGGGCCGGGGGAAGGCGTATGGCAAGGTCGGGCGTCGAAGACCCAGCTGGACGGCGTTTTAGACGCCTTGCCGATGCGACCCAAGAAAAAACGTGATTCCACGCGCGCATGACTGATTCCAACGTGGCCGTCGTCGTCCTCGCGGCCGGCAAGGGCGCGCGCATGGAGTCCGACGTCCCGAAGGCGCTCCATGCCGTCGCCGGGCAACCCATGCTCTCGCACGTGCTCCGGGCGACGTCGGGCCTCGAACCCCGACGGACGGTCGTGGTCGCGGGTCGCGGGATGGAGGCGGTGGTTCGACTGGCCGACGGCGCCGCGACCGTCGTCCAGGAACGGCGGTTGGGCACCGCCGACGCCGTGCTGCGGACGCGGCCGGAACTCGGCGGATTCGAGGGCGACGTGCTGGTGCTGTTCGCGGACAGCCCGCTGATCACGCCGGCCACGATGCGGCGGCTCGTCGGCGCCCGGCGGAACGCCGCGGACCCCGCCGTCGTCGTTCTGGGGTTCCGGCCCGAGGACGCGGCGGCCTACGGCCGGCTCGTGACGAACGGGGCCGGCGCCCTGGAGGCCATCGTCGAGTTTCGCGACGCCGACGACGCGCAGCGGAAGATCGATCTCTGCAACGGCGGCGTCATGGCGGTCGACGGCGCCGTTCTGTTCGAGTACCTGTCGGAGGTCGGGAACGACAATGCGGCGGGGGAATACTACCTGACCGATCTGGTCGCGGTCGCGCGCGCCCGCGGCCGCGAATGCGCGGTCGTCGAGTGCCCCGAGGAAGAGGCCCGCGGCGTCAACTCGCGGGCCGACCTGGCGGCCGTCGAGGCCATCCTCCAGCGGCGGTTGCGCGCGGCCGCGATGACGGCGGGCGTCACGATGGTCGATCCCGGCGCCGTGTATCTGAGCGCGGACACGACGTTCGGGCGCGACGTCGTGGTGGAGCCGCACGTGTTCTTCGGTCCGGGCGTCGCCATCGGCGATGGGGTTCGAATCGGGGCGTTCAGCCACATCGAGGGCGCGTCGGTCGCGGCCGGCGCCAGCATCGGCCCCCATGCCCGGCTGCGGCCGGGCGCGGACATCGGGGAATCGGCCCGCATCGGCAACTTCGTCGAGGTCAAGGCCGCCACGGTGGAGGCGGGGGCCAGGGTGAACCATCTGGCCTACGTCGGCGATGCCCGCGTGGGCGAGGGCGCGAACGTCGGCGCCGGCGCGATCACCTGCAATTACGACGGAGTCGCCAAGCACCGGACGGACATCGGTGCCGGAGCGTTCATCGGCTCCAACAGCGCGCTGGTCGCGCCGGTGAAGATCGGCGACGGCGCCATCGTCGGCGCCGGAAGCGCCGTGAGCCGCGACGTTCCCGCCGGCGCGCTCGCTCTCGCCCGGGCCGGGCAATCGGAGAAACCCGGCTGGGCGGCGAGATTCTTCGGCCGCGCCGGAGGGCGTCCGCCCGCGGCGAAGGCCGCGAAACGGTCGCGCGAGGCCTGAACGATGTGCGGGATAGTCGGCGCCGTCGGCCGGAAACCGGTGGCTCCCGTTCTCATGGAAGGTCTGAAGCGGCTCGAATACCGGGGGTACGATTCGGCCGGCATGGCCACCCTGATGAACGGCGGCATCGACCGGCGGCGGGCCGAGGGAAAACTCGCGAACCTCCAGGCGCTCCTCGATCGGGCGCCGCTTCCCGGAGAGGTCGGCATCGGCCACACCCGCTGGGCGACCCACGGCGCGCCGAACGAGAGCAACGCCCACCCGCACGCCACGGAGAAGGTGGCCCTCGTCCACAACGGGATCATTGAGAACTACCGGGAGCTCCGCGAGGAGCTGGTCCCGCTCGGCTACGGGTTCGAGACGGAGACCGATACGGAAGCCGCCGCCCAGCTCATCACCCGCTACATGGACGATGGCGACTCTCCGGTCGAGGCGACGGCCAGGGCGCTGTCGCGTCTCGAGGGCGCCTTCGCCCTGGCGATCATCTTCGCCGGCGAACACGACCTGATGATCGGCGCCCGGCGAGGCAGCCCGCTCGTCGTCGGCTGGGGCGAGGGCGCCATGCACCTCGGATCGGACGCGCTGGCGCTGGCGTCCGTGACCGACAGGGTGAGCTACCTCGACGACGGGGACTGGGTGGTCCTGAGCCACGACGGCGCCAGCGTCCGCGACGCGGACGGGAACACGATCGAGCCCGACGTCAAATCGACCGCCCTGACGGGCGCGCTGGTGGGCAAGGGGAACCATCGGCACTTCATGCTCAAGGAGATCTACGAGCAGCCGACGGTCATCGGGGACACGTTCAACACCTACTTCAATCCGGCGAACCGGGTCATTCAACTGCCGGAACTGCCCTTCGATCTCGCGGACGTGGGCCAGGTCACCATCGTCGCGTGCGGGACGTCCTATCTCGCCGGCATGGTGGCCCGGTACTGGTTCGAACGTCTGGCCCGGATCAACGTCGATATCGACATCGCCTCCGAGTTCCGCTACCGCGGCGCGACGATGCCGGAGAACGGGCTCGCCGTGTTCGTCTCGCAGTCGGGCGAGACCGCGGACACGCTCGCCGCCCAGCGCTACGCCCGCGAACAGGGCAGCCGCACGCTGGCTGTCGTCAACGCCGCCGAGAGCACGATGGGGCGCGAGGCCGACGCGCTCCTGCCGACCCACGCGGGACCGGAGATCGGCGTCGCCGCCACCAAGACGTTCACCTGCCAGCTCGTCGCCCTGGCGTGCCTCGCCATCGCCGCGGCCCGGGCGCGCGGCGCGATCGACCGCGGGACCGAGGCGGATCTCTCCGCGGCGCTCGCGGAGGCGCCGGCGCACGTCGCCGAGATCCTGAATCGGGACGACACGCTGCGGAATCTCGCCCACGAACTCGCCGAGGCGCGGGACGTTCTCTACCTCGGCCGGGCCGCGGCGTTCCCCATCGCGCTCGAGGGGGCGCTCAAGCTCAAGGAAATCTCCTACATCCACGCCGAAGGGTTCGCGGCGGGCGAGCTCAAGCACGGCCCCATCGCCCTGGTCGACGAGGACGTGCCCGTCGTCGTCATCGCTCCCTCCGACGACGTGTTCGAGAAGACCGCTTCCAACATGGAGGAAGTCATCGCCCGCGGCGCCCGCGTCGTCTTCCTCGGCGACGAGGCGGGCATCGCCCGTCTCGGCGACATGGCGGCGGCGACCGTCGAGATGCCCTCCGTCGATCCCGTCGTCGCGCCGATCCTCTACGCCGTTCCCGTGCAGCTGCTGGCCTACCACGTGGCCGTCATCAAGGGGACCGACGTCGATCAGCCGCGGAACCTCGCCAAGGCGGTGACGGTGGAGTAACCTCGCCCGTCCGCGCTCGACGGGAGGGCTCAGCGCGACCCGTGGAGGGCGTCATGGCGGAGGCCGGAATCCGGCGCGAAATCGAACGGCGCCGCCCGGACGCCCCGTCATGACGTCCGGATCGGAGACGGTCGACGCGCCCGGGCCGCGGCGAAGCCGGACGGTCGGCGCGCCGGTCGTCGTCATCGCCTGCGCCGGCCTGGTCCTGTTCGTCTCGGTCGGAACCCGGCAGACCTTCGGACTGTTCCTGGCACCCATGGAGGCGGACCTCGGCTGGGGCCGGGAAGCCTTCGGTTTCGCGATCGCCCTGCAAAACCTGGTGTGGGGGGTCTCCCAGCCCTTCGTCGGCGCCGTCGCGGATCGCTTCGGTTCGGGCCGCGTCGTCATCGGCGGGGCCGTTCTCTACGCCCTGGGCCTCGTCGGGATGGCCTTCTCGGAGTCCGCCGCGACGTTCGCCCTGAGCAGCGGACTCCTCATCGGCCTCGCTCTCAGCGGCACGGGGTTCGCCGTCGTTCTCGGCGCCGTGGCCCGCGCCGTGCGACCGGAACGGCGCGGCTTCATGATGAGCGTGGCCGGGACCATCGGCGGGTTCGGCCAACTCCTGATGATTCCCTATGCGCAGGGCTTCATCGGCGGCTACGGCTGGATCGCCGCGTTTCTGGCGCTGGCCGCCACGGCGGCGTTGGCCGTTCCCCTTGCCGCGGGGCTCACGGGCCGCGTGTCGGCCGGAGACCCCGACCGCGTCACGGAGCAGTCGTTCCGGGAAGCGCTGACGGAAGCCCGCCGGAACGGCGGCTACTGGCTTCTGAACCTGGGCTTCTTCGTCTGCGGATTTCAGATCACGTTCATCCTCACGCATCTGCCGGCCCACGTCGCGGACGCGGGCTTCGCCGCCGAAATGGGAGCCGTGGTTCTCGTCGCGATCGGGCTGTTCAACATTCCGGGCGCTCTCGTTCTGGGGCGGCTCGCGGACGTCTACCGCAAGCGCTCCGTCCTCTGCATCCTGTATCTCGTCCGCGCGGGCATTCTGGCCATGTTCGTCCTCGCGCCGATGACTCCCGCGACCATCGTCCTGTTCGGCGCGGGTTTCGGCCTGACGTGGCTGGCCTCGATTCCCATCACCAACGCCATGGTGGCGCAACTGTTCGGCGTCCGTTACGTCGCCACCCTGTTCGGCATCGTCTGGTTCGTGCATCAGGTGGGATCGTTCTTTGGCGCTTGGGTCGGTGGCCTGGTCTTCGACCTCCTCGGCGGCTACGACATGATCTGGTGGTTCACGGCCTGGCTCGGCGTGACGGCCGCGTTGCTCCACTGGCCGATCGACGAACCTCCGGCCGCCAGGACGGCCGTCGCCAGGCGGGCCGTCCGCCGCCGGGCGAGCGGTTAGCGCCCGGCCGCTCGACCTCTATAATGCGGCGCGGGACGCAGGCGGGCGTCCGGCGCGACCCTCAAGGGAAAGGACCTCCATGAACCTCAAGGATCCTTCGCTGTTTCGCCAGCAGTGCTACATCGACGGCGTCTGGGTGGACGCCGACGACGGCGGCGTCATCGACGTCGACAACCCGGCGGACAACTCCGTCATCGGCGCCGTCCCGAGGATGGGCGCCAGGGAAACCCGGCGGGCCATCGAGGCCGCCAACGACGCCTATCCCGACTGGCGGGCGCGCACGGGCAAGGAGCGCGCGGCGGTCCTTCGCCGCTGGTACGAACTGGTCATGGAGAACCAGGAGGACCTCGCCGTCCTGATGACGACCGAACAGGGCAAGCCCCTCTCCGAATCGATGGGCGAGATCGTCTACGGCGCCTCGTTCATCGAATGGTTCGCGGAAGAGGCCAAGCGCATCTACGGCGACACGATCCCCCAGCACCAGCGCGACAAGCGCATCGTCGTGATCAAGGAGCCGGTCGGGGTCGTCGTCTCCATCACGCCGTGGAACTTCCCCAACGCCATGATCACGCGCAAGTGCGCGCCGGCGCTGGCGGCGGGCTGCACGGTCGTGGCCAAGCCGGCGACGCAGACGCCCTATTCCGCGTTCGCGCTCGCCGCCCTTGCCGAACGGGCCGGCATCCCGAAAGGCGTGCTGAACATCGTCAGCGGCGCCAGTGCCGAAATCGGCGCCGAAATGACCTCGAATCCCATCGTCCGCAAGCTCAGCTTCACCGGCTCGACGGAGATCGGGAAACTCCTGATCGAGCAGTGCGCCGGCACCGTCAAGAAGATGTCCATGGAGTTGGGCGGCAACGCGCCGTTCATCGTCTTCGACGACGCGGACATCGATTCGGCCGTCGTCGGCGCCATGCAGTCGAAGTACCGGAACGCGGGGCAGACGTGCGTCTGCGCCAACCGCATCTTCGCCCAGGACGGCATCTACGACCGGTTCACCGAAAAGCTGGCCGAAGCCTCGGCGGCGCTGAAGGTCGGCGACGGCATGGAAGAAGGCGTCGGCGCCGGTCCCCTCATCGACGTCAAGGCCGTCGAAAAGGTCGAGAGCCACATCCGGGACGCCGTCGCCAAGGGCGCGCGGGTCGTGGTCGGCGGCGGCCGGCACTCGAACGGCGGGAACTTCTTCGAGCCGACCGTGCTCGCCGACGTCACGCCGGAGATGATCGTCAGCAGGGAGGAGACCTTCGGACCGCTCGCCCCGATCTATCGTTTCGAGACCGACGAGGACGTGGTGAAGCAGGCGAACGACACCGAGTTCGGCCTGGCCGCCTATTTCTACACGCGCGACGTCGGCCGCGTATGGCGGGTCGCCGAGCAGCTGGAGTACGGCATCGTCGGAATCAACTCCGGCATCATCTCCACGGAGATCGCCCCCTTCGGCGGCATGAAGGAATCGGGCATCGGGCGCGAAGGCTCGAAGTACGGCATCGACGAGTTCACCGAGGTCAAGTACCTGTGCATGGGCGACATCGCGTAAGCGCCGATCCATCCCGTTCGGCGCCGGGCCGGTCGGGTTCCGGCGGAGTCGTCCCGATGCGGCGTCCGGCGCGGCGACCGGGAAGGCGGCGGTGAGATGGCCAGATACGATTACGATCTGTTCGTGATCGGGGCGGGCTCGGGGGGCGTCTCCGCGAGCCGCCGCGCGGCCGCGTTCGGCGCCAAGGCCGTCGTCTGCGAGGAGTATCGGGTCGGCGGCGCCTGCGTCATCCGCGGCTGCGTCCCGAAGAAGCTGTTCACCTACGCCGCGCATTTCGCCGAGGACTTCGAGGACGCCGTCGGCTTCGGCTGGGAGCGCGCCCGCCCGAATTTCGACTGGCCGACCCTGATCGCCAACAAGGACGCGGAGATCGACCGGCTCAACGGCATCTACGTCCGAATGCTCGCCGCCGCCGGCGTCGACCTCGTCGAGGACCGCGGAGTCCTCGTCGATCCCCATACCGTCGAGATCGGGGGCAGGACCGTCACCGCGGAGACGGTCCTGATCGCCACCGGCGCCAGGCCCTTCCGTCCCGACGTCCCCGGGATCGAGCACACCGTCACCTCGAACGAGGCGTTCCATCTGGACGAATTCCCGCGCCGCGCCGTGATCGTGGGCGGCGGTTACATCGCCGCCGAATTCGCCAGTATCTTCAACGGATTGGGATCTCGGGTGACGCTGCTCTACCGAGGCGGGCAGATCCTCCGGGGATTCGACGACGACGTGCGGACGGCGCTGGCGCGGGAGATGTCCAAGAAGGGCGTGGACCTCCGGGTCGAGAGCCGGGTCGCGCGGATCGACGCGGCGGGGCGGCGTCTGGAGGTGACCCTGGAAAGCGGGGACGCCATCGCCGCCGACCTCGTGATGTACGCGACGGGCCGCGAGCCCAACACCTCCGGCATGGGGCTGGCGGAGGCCGGCGTCGAGCTCGACGGCGCGGGCGCCGTCATGGTCGATCGGTACTCCAGAACCAGCGTTCCCAACGTCTACGCCATCGGGGACGCGACCAACCGCATGAACCTGACCCCCGTGGCGATCAACGAAGGCCGGGCCTTCGCGGAGACCCTCTACGCCGGCCGGCCGCGCTTCCTCGATTACACGAACGTGCCTCACGCCGTGTTCTCGAATCCGTCGGTGGGCGTCGCGGGCCTCGACGAGGCGCAGGCCCGCGAGCGATACGAAGCGGTGGACGTCTACAGGTCCACGTTCCGGCCGATGAAGCACACCCTGACGGGCCGGGACGAGCTGACCCTGATGAAACTCGTGGTCGACGCCGCCACGGACAGGGTGGTCGGGGCGCACATGGTGGGTCCCGACGCCGCCGAGATCGTGCAGGGCATGGGAGTCGCCCTCACCTGCGGGGCGACCAAGGCCCAGTTCGACGCGACGGTGGGCGTTCATCCCTCCGCGGCGGAGGAATTCGTGACGATGCGCGAGAAGTTCGTGGAACTCGAGGCGCAGGCGGCGGAGTGACGGGTCCGCCCGGCGGCAGGCCGCCCGAAGGAGTTGGCAATCGGGGGCGAACCGGCGTATACGCGTATCCCCTTTCGCGGGAGGAGTGGGGTCATGCCCGAGACGTGGACGCCGGCCAGTTGGCGCGGCTTGCCGATCCGGCAACAGCCGGACTATCCGGACGCCGCCGCGCTGGAGGCGGCCCTGGACCGGATACGGCGGCTCCCGCCGCTCGTCTTCGCCGGCGAGGCGAGGCGGTTGCGCGCGGCGCTGGCGGAGGTGGCGGAAGGGCGGGCCTTCCTGTTGCAGGGCGGCGATTGCGCCGAGAGCTTCGCCGAGTTCAGCGCCGACAACATCCGCGACACGTTCCGGGTGCTGATGCAGATGGCGGTCGTCATGACGTTCGCGGCGGCCTGTCCGGTCGTCAAGATCGGTCGTCTCGCCGGCCAGTTCGCCAAGCCGCGCAGCGCGCCGACGGAGACGCAGGAGGGCCTGGAGCTTCCGAGCTATCGCGGCGACGTCGTGAACGGCATGGAGTTCGCCGCCGCGGCCCGGACGGCGGACCCCGACAGGCTTCTCCGGGGGTATCACCAGTCGTCCGCGACCCTCAATCTGCTGCGGGCGTTCGCGCACGGGGGGTACGCCGACCTCCGCCGCGTTCACGGCTGGAATCAGGGATTCGTGTCTCGCACCGCCCAGGGCGAGCGTTACGCCGGCCTCGCCGACCGCATCACCGAGGCGCTGGACTTCATGGAGGCCTGCGGCGTCACCGGGGACTCCGTCCCGTTCGTGCGCGAAGTCGATTTCTACACTTCGCACGAAGCCCTGTTGCTCGGGTTCGAGGAGGCGATGACCCGCGTCGATTCGACCACGGGCGACTGGTACGATACCTCGGCGCACATGCTCTGGATCGGGGATCGCACCCGCCAGGAAGACGGCGCGCACGTCGAGTTCATGCGGGGCATCCGCAACCCCATCGGCGTCAAGGCGGGACCCACGACCGGGCCCGACGACCTGCGGCGCTTGATCGACGCGCTCGACCCGAACGGGGACCCCGGCCGCCTCACGATCATCGCGCGTATGGGCGCCGACAGGATCGGCGAGCATCTGCCGCCGCTCGTCCGGGCGGTCCGGCGGGACGGCCGGAAAGTCGTATGGTCCTGCGATCCCATGCACGGCAATACGGTGAAATCCGCGAACGGGTACAAGACCAGGGTTTTCGACCGGATCCTGGCGGAGGTCCGGCAGTTCTTCGACGTCCACATCGCCGAGGGAAGCTACGCTGGCGGCGTGCATTTCGAGATGACCGGACAGGACGTCACGGAATGTCTGGGCGGCGCCCAGGACATCACGGAACGCTCCCTCGCGGATCGCTACCACACCCATTGCGACCCTCGGCTCAACGCGTCGCAGGCGCTGGAACTGGCGTTCCTGATCGCCGACTCGCTGAAGAAGCAGCGCGCCAACGGCCACCCCCGGATCGTCGCCGAGGCGTCCTGAGGGTCATCCGCCGTGCGGAACGACCGGCCGCCGCCAATCCTGAGCGACGCGGACATCAGTCGGCATACCGACCGGTATTTCCGCAAGTCGCGGCGCGCCATCGAGAAGTTCGGGGACGCGCGAGTCACCTATGCCGTCTTCATGCGGCGCCCGGTCGTGTTCGCGCCCAGGTTCATGGTCGAGTGGCTGGAGGACGTGGCGGTCGCTCGCGACACGGAGTTCGATCTCGATCTGCGCTTCGAGGAGGGAGAGCGCGTGGGCGCCGGCGAGCCGCTGGCCTACGTGTCCGGTTCGATGCGCGATCTCGTGGACCTCGAGACGCTCTACCTGCAAAAGCTCGGGGCGCCGTGCGTGGCGGCCTACAACGCCTACGTCATGTGCCGCGACCTTCCCGAGGTCGCCTTCATGGCTTTCGACGCCCGCCATTGCGCGGGAACCGAAATGGCCGAAATGATGGCTTACGCGGCGAGCGTGGGATCCCGCGCCGCCCGGCGGGATGCGGACGCCGTCGGCTTCGTCGGCTGCGCCACGGATTCCACGGCGCACTATTTCGGTCGCGAGCGGGGTCTGGGCACGATGCCGCACGCTCTGATCGGCTATGCGGGATCGACGCTGCGGGCGGCGCGGATGTTCAACGAGACCTACCCCGACGAACCGCTCTACGTGCTGGTCGACTACTTCGGCCGGGAGATCACGGATGCGCTGGAGATCTGCGAACACTTCCCCGAGCTGGCGGCCGGAGGGAGACTCGGCGTCCGCCTCGATACGCACGGGGGCCGTTTCGTGGAGGGACTGGACCCGCAGCGTTCCTACGAGGTCCTGCAACGCCACGACCCCAATGCCGTGAAGCAGTACCGGAACGAGCGGGAACTGCGGTGGCTTCTCGGCACCGGAGTCTCGGCCGCCGCCATCTGCCACGTGCGGCAGACCCTGGACGGCGCGGGGTACGCCGGAGTGAAGATCATCGCGAGCTCGGGCTTCGGTCCGGCCAAATGCCGGGTCATGGCCAGCGTCGGGGCGCCGATCGACATGATCGGCACCGGCTCGTACCTGCCCGAAAACTGGCCGGAGACCTACGCCACCGCGGACATCGTGGAGTACGACGGCGAGCCCATGGTCAAGGTCGGCCGCGAGTTCCTCCTGAAGGACGCCAAGGGGGGATCGGACGCCGCCGAGGGCTGACGGCGCCGGTCCGGCGGCTTCATGCTCTTCCCCCTATCCAGGAGGGAGCCATCCACACTCCTCCCCCATAACAGGGGGGAGGTCGGGAGGGGGGTGGACCGCGGGAGTCACCCGTCCTCGTGCAACCGGATGAGCTTCTTGCCGAAGTTGTGGCCCCGCATCAGCTCGATGAACTGCTCGGGCGCGTTCTCGATGCCGTCGGTGACGTCTTCCTTGTACTTCAGCTTGCCGTCCCGGACCCACTGGGCGAGCCGCGCGCGGCCTTCCTCGAATCTGGCCTGGAACGAGGTGACGATGAAACCTTCCATGCGCGCCTGGTTGACCAGCAGGCGCCGCAGGACGCTGGGGGCCGTCGGCGGCCGTTCGAGGTTGTATTGCGAAATATGCCCGCAGACGACCACGCGGGCCCGGAGCGCGAGGCGGGAGATCGCGGCGTCGGTGATGCGGCCGCCCACGTTGTCGAAATAGACGTCGACCCCGTCGGGACAGGCCTCGTCGAGCGCCGCGCCGACGTCCTCCGTCGCGCGGTGGTCGATGCCCTCGTCGAAACCGAGTTCGCCCTTGACGTACGCGACCTTGTCCCCCGACCCGGCGATGCCGACGACGCGGCAGCCGGCGAGCCTGGCGATCTGCCCCACGACGGCGCCCACGGCCCCCGATGCGGCGGACACCACGACCGTGTCCCCGGGGACGGGCCTGCCGATCTCGAGAAGGCCGAAATAGGCCGTCAGGCCGGGCATCCCCAGGATGCCGAGGGCCGTCGACTCGGGGATGTCGGGGAAGGGCACCTTTCGCGCCGTGTCGGGCCGCGCCAGTCCGTACTCCTGCCAGCCCAGCCGTCCCTCGACCACGTCCCCGACGGCGAAGGCGTCGGTATTGGCGCGGACCACCTCGCCCACGACGCCCCCGACGATGACCTCGCCGATCGCCAGTGGAGGCGCGTAGGATCGCGCGTCGTTCATCCGTCCCCGCATGTACGGGTCGAGCGACAGGTAGCGCGCCCGCACCAGGGCCTCGCCAGGACCGGGATCCTCGATGGGGGACTCGACGAGCTCGAAATCGGACGGTTCGGGATATCCCTTGGGACGGCTCTTGAGCACGACCCGTCGATTGATGTTCCGCACGTCGGTTCCTTTCCCCTTGCGCGCCTGGCTCCGCGCCCCTTTATGGCGGTTGCCGCAGCCCCGTTCAAGCGGATGGGCCTCGTTCACCACATATGAGACGCTGAGCGAGCCGTCGAGAACGGCGCGGCGTTGCGGGACCGCGGTCCACCCCCCCTCCCGACCTCCCCCCTGTCAGGGGGGAGGAGTATCAATAGCCTCTCCGTTCCCTTTCTTCTCCCTCCCCCTGGCAGGGGGAGGGTCGGGGTGGGGGTCGCGGCGCCAGGGGGGAGAAGCGCGAACGGACCCTGCGGCCGGATGCCGACCGGCCCGATGGGCCGCGTGTTGTTCGCCGCGACCGCCCGCGCTACACATCCGCCATGACCGAGCGCCCGCGAATCGCCATCGCCCAGCTGAACCCCACCATGGGGGATCTCGCCGGAAACCTGGCGCTGGTCAGGAAGGCGCGCGCCGAGGCCGCCGCCCGGCGCGCCGACCTCGTCGTGGCGACGGAACTGGCGATGACCGGATATCCGCCGGAGGACCTGGTCCTCAAACGGGCGTTTCAGGACGACGTGGCCGAAGCGGTGAGGGACCTGGCGTCGGACACCGGGGACGGAGGACCCGCGATCATCGTCGGCGCTCCATGGCGGGTCGCCGGAAGGCTGCACAATGCCGCGCTGCTTCTGGCGGACGGGGACGTCGCGGCGGAAGTCGACAAGTTCGACCTGCCGAACTACGGCGTGTTCGACGAAAAACGCGTGTTCGCTCCCGGCCCCGTCCCCGCGCCGGTCGAATGGCGGGGACACAGGCTCGGCGTCATGGTCTGCGAGGACATGTGGACGCCGGTCCCCGCGGAGGCCCTGGCGTCGGCCGGAGCCCGGCAACTCGTCGTCATCAACGGGTCGCCGTACGAACACGACAAGTCCGGCGAGCGGCTGGCCCTGGCGCGGGCGCGGGCGCGGGAGACCGGCCTGCCGCTGATATACGCCAACCAGGTCGGCGGCCAGGACGAGGTCGTCTTCGACGGCGCGTCGTTCGTCGTCAACGCGGACGGCGCCGTCGCCGCCCGCCTGCCGTCGTGGCGCGAGGAGGTCGCCGTCACCGAATGGGAAATCGGGGCGTCGGGCGGATGGGCCTGTATCGCGGAAGACGTCCACGATCCGGTCGACGGGCTCGAGGGCGTATACCAGGCGATGGTCACGGGTCTCCGGGACTACGTGCGGAAGAACCGGTTCCCCGGCGTGGTCCTGGGTCTTTCCGGCGGGATCGATTCGGCGCTGTCGGCGGCGGTGGCCGTCGATGCGCTGGGCGCGGAACGGGTGCGCTGCGTGATGATGCCGTCCGCCTACACCTCGCGCGAGAGTCTCGACGACGCCGCCGCGTGCGCGTCGCTTCTCGGGACGCGCCTCGACGAGGCGCCGATCGTTCCCGCCGTGGGGGCGTACGGCGGCATGCTCGCGGAGTTGTTCGAAGGGCGGGAGCCCGGCGTCACCATGGAGAACATCCAGGCGCGCCTCCGGGGCGTGCTGCTGATGGCGGTCTCCAACGAGTTCGGGCACATGGTGCTCACGACGGGAAACAAGTCGGAAATGTCCGTGGGCTACGCCACGCTCTACGGCGACATGTGCGGCGGCTATTCGGTGCTCAAGGACGTCTACAAGACCACCGTCTTCGCGCTCTCGCGGTGGCGCAACGGGCATGCGCCCGAGGGCGCGCTCGGGCCTTCCGGCCGCGTCGTTCCGGAAAACGTCATCGTCAAGCCGCCGACGGCGGAGTTGCGCCCCGGCCAGAGGGACGACGATTCGCTTCCGCCCTACGACGTGCTGGATGACATCCTGCGCTGCCTCGTGGAAGAGGAAATGGCCTTCGACGGGATCGTGGCCCGAGGCCACCCCGCCGACGTCGTGACGCGCGTCGAAAACCTTCTCTACGCCGCGGAATACAAGCGCCGGCAGGCGCCGCCGGGCGTCAAGATCACGCGCCGGAACTTCGGACGCGACCGCCGCTATCCGGTCACGAACCGCTACCGGGACGCCCGATGAGAGGGAGCGGGGCCGTGGACCGTCGGGGGGTCGATCTGATACCCCTTGCCCCCGCGGGCGGGAGGGTTCCGGCCTGCGCGACGGAACCGGCGGCCATTTCGACGGGTTGGGTTCGATCTTGGGACTCGCGCTGTACAACACGGCGACGCGGCGCAAGGAGCCGTTCCGGCCGCTGGATCCGCGCCACGTGCGCATGTACGTGTGCGGGCCGACGGTCTACGACTACGCTCACGTCGGCAACGCCCGGACGTTCGTCGCCTTCGACCTGCTCGATCGCGTGCTGCGGCGCCGGTTCGAACGGGTCACGTACGCCCGCAACATCACCGACGTCGAGGACAAGATCATCGCCGCCGCGAACGAGACCGGGGAGACCATCGAGCAGGTGACGGAGCGGACGGAGCGCGCCTTCCACGAGGACATGGAGGCCCTGGGCCTGTCGCCCCCCGACGTCGAACCCCGGGCGACCGATCACATCGCGGAGATGATCGCGATGATCGGGACGCTGATCGGCAAGGGCCACGCCTACGAGGCGGAAGGCCACGTCCTGTTCGCGGTGGCGTCCTACGGGGCCTACGGCTCCCTGTCGCGGCGCAACCGCGAGGACATGATCGCGGGGGCCCGCGTCGAGGTCGCGCCCTACAAGCGGGACCCGCGCGACTTCGTGCTGTGGAAGCCGTCGACGCCGGAGCAGCCGGGCTGGGACAGCCCCTGGGGGCGGGGGCGTCCGGGCTGGCACATCGAGTGTTCGGCCATGAGCGAGAAGCACCTGGGCGCGCCCTTCGACATCCACGGCGGCGGCCTCGACCTCGCCTTCCCCCACCACGAGAACGAGCGCGCCCAGAGCGTCTGCGCGCGCGACGGCGGCGAGTTCGCGCGGACCTGGGCGCACAGCGGCTTCGTCACCGTCGAGGGCGAGAAGATGTCGAAGTCCCTGGGCAACTTCATAACCGCGCGCGACCTGCTGGCGGACCATCCCGGAGAGGCGATCCGTCTCGCCCTGCTGTCCACGCACTACCGCCAGCCGTTCGACTGGACCGACGACGGGGTGCGCCGGGCCAGGACGACGCTCGATCGCTGGTATCGGGCGGTCGGCGACGCGCCGGCCGCTGGCGACGCGCCGGACGGAGTGGCGGCGGCGCTCGACGACGACCTCAATACGGCGCTGGCGATCTCCGAGATGCACGGGCTGGCCGACCGGGCCCTGGCCGGAGACGGGGGCGCGGGCGCGGACCTCCGCGCCGCGGCGAACCTCATGGGGCTGCTCGAGGGCGATGCCGGGTCCTGGTTCAAGGGAGAGGCGAGAGGGGGCGATGCCGACCGGGTCGCGGCCCGCATCGCCGCGCGGGCGGCGGCGCGCAAGCGGCGAGACTACGCGGAGGCCGACCGGATCAGGGACGAGCTCAGGGAGCGGGGCGTCGAACTGGAGGATCGGCCCGACGGGACGACGGACTGGCGCAGGGCGGGCTGACGCCCGCCGGCCCGGCGTCCTTCCAGCGCGACTCCGTATCCGTTATGGCGGGAACCGACCGAACCAGGGAGGCCGTTCCGGGCGGCCCCGCCATCGTGCTCGTCGAACCCCAGCTGGGCGAGAACATCGGCGCCGCCGCCCGCGCCATGCTGAACTTCGGGCTGACGGACATGCGTCTGGTGCGCCCCCGGGACCCCTGGCCCAACGAGAAGGCCCGGGCGATGGCGTCCCGCGCCGACGCCGTCATCGACGGCGCGCGCGTCTACCGACAGACGGCGGACGCGGTGGCCGAGCTCCACTGCGTCTACGCCACCACGGCCCGTTCCCGCGACATGTTGAAGCCGGCGCTGACGCCGCGCGCCGCCATGGAGGCCGCGCGGCGGCGCGCCGCGATGGGGGAAAGCTGCGGGATCCTCTTCGGGCGCGAGAAATCGGGCCTGCACAACGAGGACGTCGCCGTTTCCGAAGCCATCGTCGCGGTCCCGGCGAATCCGGCCTTCGCCTCGCTCAACCTCGCCCAGGCCGTGTTGATCCTGGGCTACGAGTGGTTTCTCGCCGGCGGCGACGCGCCGGAGGACCGCGGTTTTCCCCGGGGCGCCGCGCGCCGGGCGAACCACGGCGAGCTGATGGGCCTGTTCAATCATCTGGAACGGGAGCTCGACGCGGGCGGGTTCCTGTATCCACCGGAGAAGCGCCCGGCGATGGTGCGCAACATTCGCAACATCTTCTCCCGCGCCGGCCTCATGGAGCAGGAGGTGCGCACCCTGCGCGGCGTCGTCCGCGCGCTGGCCAGGCCCCGGAACCGGGGAACCCGCGAGCCGTAGCCCGCATCTCCCGTACCGGCGGAGGACCGAGGGTCGCGCGGCGTCGCGGGACCGCGGTCCGCACACTTCGCACACCCTCCCGCCCCTCTTTACTCCCTCTCCCCTTCTTCTCCCTCTCCCTGGCAGGGGGAGGGTCGGGGTGGGGGTCGCGCCGGCGGAGGGGAGCGCGAGCGGCGTTGCGGAACCGCCATCCGGACCCCCCTCCCGACCTCCCCCCTGTCAGGGGGGAGGAGCGTCAATGGCTCCCTCCCGTCCCCTCTCTTCTTCTCCCTCCCCCTTGCAGGGGGAGGGTCGGGGTGGGGGTCGCGCCGGGGGAGAGGAGCGCGAACGGGGCCGGCAGCTGCGGCCGGCGGCGGGGTGTTGCCCGCGCGCGGGGCGATACGGAATACTTCGGCGGAAGCGGATCACGGGGAGGGGATCGATGGGCCGGAACATTCTGTTCGTCACCACGGATCAGCAGCGGTACGACGCGCTCGGCTGCAACGGCGGGAAGATCGCCAGAACGCCCGTCATCGACGGGCTGGCGAAGAAGGGCATCGTCTACCGGCGGGCCCACAACCAGAGCACGGTATGCATGCCGGCGAGGACCACGATGCTCACCGGCATGTATCCCCGCACGCACGGCGTCATCACCAACGGCCGGCGCTACTCGCACAGGAATCCCACGGTCGCCGGCTACCTCAGGCAAAAGGCCGGCTACCGCACGGCGCTGCTCGGCAAGGCCCACTTCGATCCCATCCTGACCACCGAGTATTGGGAGAACACGGCGGCGGAGAAGGGGACCACCGGCCCGCACCGGGGCTTCGAGCGCATCGAGTGCCTGTTCCATTCCGGACGCGCCGGACGGAACCTCATGCATTACCCAAAGTGGCTCCGGGACAACCACCCAAAGGAGGTCGACGGTTACTTCCTGTTCGGCAACTACGCGACGAAGAAGGTCACGGTATCGACCTACCGGGGCGGCGAGACCGGCGCCGTGCAGGTGAAGCGCAACCCCATACCGCGCGAGCTGTACCACACCGACTGGGTCGCCGACCGCGTGATCGACTATCTCGATACGGTCAAGGAACGGGAGAACTGGTTCGTCTGGATGAGCTTCCCCGACCCGCACCACCCGTGGGATCCGCCGGACTCGGAACTCCACCGGTGCGACTGGCGCGACCTGAAGCTGCCCGCCGCGCACGGCGGCAGCGTCGAGAAGAACCGCGAGATCCTGGCGCGCAAGCCGCGCCACTGGCTGGAGTGGTTCGAAGGGAAGAGGCAGTTCAATTTCGAGCTGCCCAAGACCTTCGTCCCGGCCGCCATGACCCACGACCAGGTGCGCGAGATCGACGCCATGTGCCACATCGAGAACGAGATCATCGACGAGGCCATGGGGCGGGTGCTCGCCTACGTCGACGGGCGCGGCTGGAGCGCGGACACCGACGTCGTCTTCACCACCGACCACGGCGAGCTCCAGGGCGACTACGGAATGTTGTTCAAGGGGCCGGCCCACGTCGATTCGCTGATGCGCGTGCCTCTGGTCTGGCGGCCGGCGCCCAGCGCCAACGTCCGGGCCAAGGAGCTGGAGACGCCGGTGGGCCACGTCAACCTGGCGCCGACCTTCTGCCGGATCGCGGGCGTTCCGGTTCCCGAGTGGATGCAGGAGAAGCCCCTGCCGACCACCAGGTCCGACCGCCGCGAGCGCGTGATCACCGAGTGGGAGGACGAGTACAAGGGCAACCACCTCAGGTTCAACACGATCTACCGCGACGGATACGTCTGCACGGCCTACGAGAAGACGAGCTACTACGAAGGCGTGGAAGGGGAGCTCTACGACGTCGACGAGGATCCCCGGCAGTGGCGGAACCTCTGGGACGTGAAGAAGTACAGGTCGTTGAGATCGGATCTCGTCGCCGACCTCCGTGACAACCTCCCGCCGGCGCGAAAGACGCCGCTTCCGCGCCTGGAGATGGTGTAGCGGGCTTCGTCCGCCCCCTCCCGACCTCCGTCCCCCCCTCCGTCCCCCCCCCTCTTTCTCCCTCTCCCTGGCAGGGGGAGGGTCGGGGTGGGGGTCACCGGCGGTTCCCATCCTTGGCGCGGCGCTTGAAGGTCCATAGCGGATACGCTATACGATGGGCATGGGCTGGACGGTCGAAACGATCTCGGCCGTCGACGCCGAAATCGAGGCCCTGCCGACGGCGTTGCGCGCCCGGCTGGTCCGGCTGCTGGAGGCGGTGGAGAATGTCGGTCTGGAGGCGCTTCGCGCACCGCACGTCAGGCATCTCGAAGGCAAGCTCTGGGAGCTTCGGGTCAGGGCCGAAGGAGGGATTGCCAGAGGGATCTACGTGACGGCGGCCGGACGGCGAGTGGTGGTCCTGCACGTCTTTGCGAAGAAGTCGCGCAAGACGCTGCGTCGGGCGCTCGCGACCGCCAGGGAACGGATGAGGCAGGTGGCGTCATGACGGAGTTGAAGGCGCTGAAGGAGCGTCTCATGGAGGACCCGGATTTCCGGGAGGAATACGCGCGGGTCGACGAAGAGTACGCGCTGGTCGAGGCGCTGGTTCGCGCCCGCGCGGCGGCGAATCTGACGCAGGCGGAAGTCGCCCGGCGGCTCGGCACGACCCAGTCCGCGATCGCGCGGCTGGAAAGCGGGCGGGTGTCGCCGTCCTTCGCCACCCTGCGCCGCTACGCCGAAGCGACCGGCGCGCGGCTGACCGTGGGCCTGGTGCGGGCCGACGGCTGAGTCGCGCGAACGCGCCCGCCGATCACCCCCCTCCCCCCTGTTATGGGGGAGGAGTATGGATGGCTCCCCCTTGCGGGGGGAGGGCCGGGGCGGGGTCACCGGCGCCGGGCGGGCGCTCAGGCGTCTACGTGGTCGCGCCACTTGTGCCGGGGTTCGTAGCCGAGCGCGCGGCGCGCCTTGTCGATGCAGAGCAGCGTCTGGAAATCGCCCGTGCCCTCCTTGAGCTCGACGCCGGGGAACGCCGTCCTCATCAGCTCGTCGTTGGGCGTCGTCATGACCGTCTCCGCGGCGGCGATGATGAAGACGTCGGCCCCGGCCACGTCGGCGTCGAGGCCGAGGCGGCAGGCCTGCGCCACGTCGCGGCTGTCGACGTAGCCCCACAGGTTCCACTTCCGGGCCAGGGGGTCCTTGCGCCACTCCCTGAACTCCTCGTATTCCCCCGCCTCCGCGTCGCGCACGTTGGCGATTCTCAGGCCGACGAACGTCATGCCGGGATGCCACTCCGCGAACTGGCGGGCCATGGCCTCCCCGAGGAGCTTGGAAAGCGCGTAGCCGGCGAAGAACGCCTCGGTGCGCGGCGGCGGACCCTCGTCCAGCGGCGCGTAAGGGGGCGGCGCCCGGTCGAACGGCTGTCCGAGGACGGTCTCGCTCGACGCCCAGACGACGCGCTCGACGCCGGCGCGGGCGCACGCCTCGAAGACGTTGTACTTGGCGAGGACGTTGGTGTGGAACGTGCGGGCGTTGGTCTGCTTGCCCGGCAGTCCCGCCGCCATGTGGACCACCGCGTCGGGCCCGCTCTCCATCCGGCGGAGCACGCCGTTCATCAGGTCCCAGGCGGCGCCGAAATCGTCCAGGTCGACGACGGTCGACGGGACCTTCGGGTCGGGGAACGGAACCCTGTCGACCGCCAGCACGTCGTGGCCGTGCTCCAGCAGCTCGTACACCGCGGGGCGGCCGACCTTTCCGCTCGCCCCGGTGACGACGACCCGTTTCGCCATCTCGATCCTCCTCTCGGCGTTCTTCCGCGGACGCGGACGGAAACCGGCCGTTCCGGCGGGGCCGGCGCGAAAGCCCCCCGCCGCCGGCCGCCCGCGCTCGCGGGATATGATATACCCACGCCCCGAGAGCGTCGAACGGCGAGGACCCGATGGAGCCGAAGAACCTCCTCATCCTGTTTTCGGACGAGCACCAGAAGGCGCTCGCCGGGTGCTACGGACACGGCGTGGTCCGGACCCCTCACATCGACGCGCTGGCGTCCCGGGGGACCACGTTCGCCAACGCCTACACCTGTTCGCCGATCTGTATTCCGGCGAGGGCCTCCTTCGCCGTGGGCAAATACATCCATCAGATCGGCTACTGGGACAACGCCGATCCCTACGACGGTTCCGTTCCGAGCTGGCACCACCGCCTCCGCGACCGGGGGCACCGGGTCGATTCGATCGGCAAGCTGCACTTCCGGTCGACGGAAGACGACAACGGCTTCCGCCGGGAGATCATCCCCATGCACGTCATCGAGGGCAAAGGGGACACCATGGGCCTGATCCGGGAGAACCTGCCCAGGCGCAAGGGGGCCTACAAGGTCGCCGGCACGGCGGGGCCGGGAGAGTCCAGCTACACCCGCTACGACCGCGACACCGCCGCGCGCGCGCAGATATGGCTCCAGGAAGAGGCGTCCCGGCGCGCGGACAAGCCCTGGGTGCTGTTCGTCTCCATCGCGAGCCCGCACTTTCCGCTCACCGCGCCGCCGGAGTACTTCTACGAGTACTACCGAAACCCCGACCTGCCGTGGCCGAAGCTCTACGCGGAGGACGAGCGCCCGGACCATCCCTACGTCCGGGAGTACGCCGAATCCTCGTGCTACGACGACCACTTCACCGACGACGACCTGGTGCGCCGGGCCCGGGCCGGCTATTTCGGACTCTGCGCCTTCGTCGACGAACAGATCGGCAAGATCATGCGGACCCTGGACGTCTGCGGCCTCGCCGACGAGACGCGCGTCATGTACACGTCCGACCACGGCGACAATCTCGGCGCGCGGGGGCTGTGGGGCAAGTCGACGATGTACGAGGAGTCGGCGGCCGTGCCGCTGATCGTCGCGGGCGCCGACATCCCCCCGGGCGCGGTCCGGGAGACGCCGACGACGCACGTCGACGTCTATCCCTTCATCATGGACTGCGTCGGCGAGACCGGCGAGGAGATGTACGACGAGGACCATCCCGGCGTCTCGCTGTTCGACCTGGCGAACGGGGCGGCGCCGGAGCGCACGATCCTGTCGGAGTATCACGCCATGGGTTCGACGACCGGCGCGTTCATGATCCGCAACGGCAAGTACAAGTTCGTCTACTACGTGAAGTACGAGCCGCAGCTCTTCGACCTTGAGGCGGACCCGGAGGAGCTGACCGACCTCGCCGGCGATCCGGCCTACGCCGGGGTCGCCGCCGAGTGCGAGGCCAGGCTCCGGTCCCTCTGCGACCCGGAGGAGGTGGACGCCCGGGCGAAGAGGCGGCAGGCGGAGCAACTGGAGGCGAACGGCGGACGCGAGGCGGTCATCGCCCGCGGCGATCTCGGGTTCTCCGTGCCGCCGGGCGTGGCGCCGCACTTCGATTGAGGACCGGGGCTGGCTGGGGCGGCAGGATTCGAACCTGCGCATGCCGGTACCAAAAACCGGTGCCTTACCGCTTGGCTACGCCCCAGCGATCGGGCCCGAAGATAGGCGCATCGGGAGCCGCGGGCAATCCGTTCGCGTTCCCCCCTGGCGCGACCCCCACCCCGACCCTCCCCCTGCAAGGGGGAGGGAGAACAAGAGGGGAAGAGCGGATCCCCATTTCATACTCCTCCCCCCTGGCAGGGGGGAGGTCGGGAGGGGGGTGAGCCGCGGGTCAAAGGGCGCGGAGGCGGCGGCGCGCCACGCCGTGCGCGCCGGCGAACAGGAAGACGCCGTAGCAGGCGACCGTGAACACGATCCACAGGAGCGTCATTTCCGGGAACGCATAGGCCAGCGCGGCGGGGACGGCCACCAGGAGGAAGTAGAGCGTCAACGCCCAGCCCCGGGGCATCAGGCCGTTCAGAACGTGGTGAAGGTGATTGCGGTCGGAACTGAAGGGCGACCGGCCCGCCAGCGCGCGTCTCGCCATGAGCCGGAGGCAATCCGCCACCGGCACCAGGAACCAGAGGGCCACGACGTCGGCGGGCAGGGTCGTGAAACCGACGCCGTAGACGTAGACGGCCATCGCGCCGACCGCGCCGCCGAGGGCGTAGGCTCCGGCGTCTCCCAGGAACAGGCGTCCCGTCCAGTTGAAGGGGATCGCGATCAGCACGCACAGCGCGGCGACGGCCAGGATCGGAACCAGGTGATCGGGCGCGTAGGCCAGCAGGCACACGAGCCAGATCAGCGCCAACCCCGGCGCCAGTCCGTTCTCGCCGTCCGCCATGTTGACGGCGTTCTGAAGCCCGACGAGGCAGACCGCGGTGAACGGCGTCGCCCAGCCGTGCAGGAACACTGGAACGCTCGTGAAACTGAAGGCGAAGGCGTCGATCCGAAGGGCGGGCGCCGCGTAAAGGGCGGCGACGCACAGGGACGCCAGCAGCAGCAGCCGCCACGAGGGTCGGACGTGGCCGCGGTCGTCCACGTAACCCAGCGCCAGCGAGCCTCCGGCGACCGCCGCCAGAACGAGGTACAGCGGCGCGTACCCGCTCGACGCGCCGGCGTATGCGAGCAGACCGATGACCGGAACGACCGTCGCAACTCCGCCGACCAGCGGCGTGTCCCTCTCGTGGACCTTGCGGACGCCGTCGGGTGAATCCATCACCCCCAGCAGGCCGCCGATGCGGTCGGCCGCCAGACAGACGGCCAGAGCGAACGCCGCCGCGAACACGTAGATCACCGACATCGGAAAGCCCCGGATCCTCCGGCCCACGCGCCCGATTGCACGCCATCGACGCGGCGAGTGTCAACTTCGATCGGAAGGACCCGCGGAGCGGGGCCCTCCCGCCGCGTCCGGCGCGGCGCTTGTCTTTGCGCCCGCGTCGGGGGTATGACGCCCCGATGAAGGACGGGCAACGGTCGAACGGGCCCGCGCGCGGGCGGCGCGTTCCCGCGGACGTCGAGGCCCTGCTGGTCGCCGGTTTCGAGGAACACGGACGACTTCTGGAGGCCACGCGGCGCGCGGTGGCGGAACCGTTCGTCCGGCTGGTCGAGACGTGCGTGAGGGCCGTCGCCGACGGACACAAGCTCATCCTGTTCGGCAACGGCGGAAGCGCGGCGGACGCGCAGCACATCGCGGCCGAACTGGTGGGGCGCTTCGATTCCGACCGGGAGCCGGTGCCGGCCCTGGCGCTTACCGCGGACACGTCGGCGCTCACCGCCATCGCCAACGACTACGGCTACGACCGCGTGTTCGAACGCCAGCTGCTCGGTCTGGGCAGGACGGGCGACGTCGCCGTCGGCATCAGCACGTCCGGCGACAGCCCGAACGTCGTCCGCGCCCTGGCGGCGGCGCGGGGCATGGGCATCGCGGCGGCCGGATTCACGGGCGGGGACGGCGGCGCGCTGAAGGACGTGGCGGACCCGGCGCTGATCGTTCCGAGCTCCGAAACCCCCCGTATCCAGGAAATGCACATCGTGATCGGCCATCTGATGTGCGCGGCCATCGAACGGGGCCTGGGCCTGGGGGCTTGATCGAACGCGAATCGTCGTCTATCTCTAGGCGAACCACGGCGTCCCCTTCGTCTAGTGGCCTAGGACATCGGCCTCTCACGCCGAAAACAGGGGTTCGAGTCCCCTAGGGGACGCCAGTCGGTTTCCCTTTCCCTTCGTATTCGCGACGCGCGGCGGGGCGGCGGACCCCCCTCCCGACCTCCCCCCCTGTCAGGGGGGAGGAGCGTGAATGGTCAGGGGGAGGGTCGGGGTGGGGGTCGCGCCAGGGGGGAGGCGCGGGTCACGGCCACTTCGCCTCGGGCGGCAACGACATCAGGACCGCGTCGACGTTGCCGCCCGTCTTCAGCCCGAACCGGGTGCCGCGGTCGTACAGCAGGTTGAACTCGACGTAGCGTCCGCGGCGGACGAGCTGGCGTTCGCGCTCCTCGTCGGTCCAGGCCTCGTTCATGCGGCGGCGCACGATGCGCGGAAAGACCTCGCTGAAGGCGAGGCCGACGTCCCGGGTGAAGGCGAAATCCGCCATCCAGTCGCCGGTGTCGTGATAGTCGAAGAAAATGCCGCCCGCGCCGCGGGGCTCGTCGCGGTGGGCCAGATGGAAGTATTCGTCGCAGGCCCGCCTGAACCTCGGATAGTACGCCGGGTCGTGGAAATCGCAGGCTTTCTTCAGTTCGGCGTGAAACTCCCGCGTGTCCGCGTCGTTGGCGATCGTCGGCGTGAGGTCGGCGCCGCCGCCGAACCACGCCTTCGTGGTCACGACGTGCCGGGTGTTCATGTGCGCCGCCGGCGCGCGGGGGGACCGCATGTGCGCCACCAGCGAGATGCCGGTCGCCCAGAATCGGGGGTCTTCCCCGGCCCCCGGGACCTCGCCGCGGAACTCCTCCGAGAACTCGCCATGCACGGTCGAGACGTTGACGCCGACCTTTTCGAAGACGCGCCCGCGCATGATCGACGTCACGCCGCCGCCGCCGTCCTCGCCGCGCGACCACTCCCGCCGCTCGAACCGGCCGGGCGGCCGATCGGACGACGGCCCGCCGCAGGCGTCCTCCAGCCTCTCGAAGTCCGCGCAGATGTCGTCCCGCAGCTGCCGGAACCAGTTGGCGACGTGATTCCGTCGATCCTCGGTCGGGAGCGTCATGGCGTCGCCTTCGTCGAGTCCCAGGGATTCCGCCCGTCGCGCGGACTCGTCCGCCCGACGCATGGCTCGATACGCCATCATACCTCGCGCGCTCTGGACAAGGCGGGGGATTTTTGAGACAAAGAGCGCGCCTTGGGTATGAACTGAACGGGTTGGGCCACATGCCGACGACGACGTCCGACGGCGGACACGGAGACGACGCGAGCCGCCGTGATTTTCTCTACATCGCGACGGGAGCCTTTGGCGGCGTCGGGACCGCGCTGGCGGCGTGGCCCCTCGTCGACCAGATGAACCCGTCTTCCGACGTGCTGGCCCTCGCCTCCACCGAGGTGGACCTGTCCGCCGTCGAGGAGGGACAGGCCGTCACGGTCGTATGGCGGGGCAAGCCCGTTTTCATCCGCCATCGAACGGCCGCCGAGATCGAGGCGGCGCGCGACGTGGACGTCGAGGACCTGCGGGACCCGCAAGCCGACGGGGACCGGGTTCAGCAGGACAAGTGGCTGGTCATGGTCGGCGTCTGCACCCACCTCGGGTGCGTGCCGCTGGGCCAGAAGGCCACCGACCCCCAGGGCGAGTTCGGCGGCTGGTTCTGCCCGTGCCACGGCTCGCACTACGATACTTCGGGCCGTATCAGGAAAGGACCGGCTCCCGAGAACCTCGCGGTCCCGCCCTACGAATTCCTTTCCGACACCACCATCAAAATCGGCTAGGGAGCCCCCTCACATGAGTTCTCCCGGTTCCGGCAACCGGATCGCGCAGTGGATCGAGTATCGGCTGCCGATTTTCAGTTGGCTCGACCACTCCGTCGGTTCGGGCTATCCCGCTCCGAAGAACCTGAATTACCTGTGGAACATGGGTTCCCTGGCGGGAGCCGCGCTCGTCATCCAGATCGTGACCGGCATCGTGCTCGCCATGCATTACGTGCCGCACGGGGACATGGCGTTCGACTCCGTCGAGCACATCATGCGCAACGTCAACTACGGCTGGCTGATCCGCTACGTCCACGCCAACGGCGCCTCGATGTTCTTTCTCGTGGTCTACATCCACGTCTTCCGGGGCCTGTACTACGGCTCCTACAAGTACCCGCGCGAGCTCCTGTGGTGGATCGGACTCGCCATCATGCTGCTCATGATGGCGACCGCCTTCATGGGCTACGTCCTGCCCTGGGGCCAGATGAGCTTCTGGGCCGCCACCGTGATCACCAACCTGTTCTCGGCCGTTCCCCTGATCGGCGACCCCATCGTGACCTGGCTGTGGGGCGGTTTCGCGGTCGACAGCCCGACGCTGCAACGTTTCTTCAGCCTGCACTACCTCCTGCCCTTCGTCATCGCCGGCGCGGTCGTCATCCACGTCTGGGCGCTGCACACGCACGGCTCCAACAACCCCGCGGGCATCGACGTGAAGGGTCCGCAGGACACCATCCCCTTCCATCCGTACTACACGGTGAAGGATTTGCTGGGCCTTGGCGTGTTCCTGATCGTTTTCGCCTACTGGGTGTTCTACAACCCGAACTACCTGGGGCATCCCGACAACTACATCCCCGCCAATCCGCTGCAAACGCCGCCGCACATCGTGCCCGAGTGGTACCTGCTGCCGTACTACGCGATCCTGCGGGCCATCCCGGACAAGCTCGGAGGCGTCGTCGCGATGGGGGCGGCCATCGGCGTGCTGTTCCTGATTCCGTGGCTCGACACGTCGCGGGTGCGGTCGGCGACGTTCCGCCCCATCTACAAGCAGTTCTACTGGATACTGGTCGCCGACATCCTGGTTCTCGGGTGGGTCGGCGCCAATCCGCCCGAGGGTCATTTCATCCTGATCGGTCAGCTGGCGACGGCCTACTACTTCCTGCACTTCATCGTCGTCATGCCGTTCGTCGGCTGGTTCGAGACGCCGCGGCAGCTGCCCGACTCCATCGCCACGTCGGTCCTCGACAAGGGAGGCGGGGCGGATCCGGCGAAGGAGGGCGCGCAATGACCGGTCGAGGCCCGATGGCGTTCGCGCGGCCGGCCCTCGCCGTCGCCGCCGCCTGCGTGGCGCTTCTGGCGGCCGGATCCGCGATGGCGGCCGGTGACGCCAGGGCGCCGAAATCGCCCGGCTTCTCGTTCCAGGGGCCGTTCGGCGCCTACGACCGGGCCGAGCTCCAGCGCGGCTTCCAAGTCTACCAGGAGGTCTGCGCGACGTGCCACGCGCTCGAGTACTTCGCCTTCCGCAATCTGCGGTCCATCGGTTTCGACGAGGCGCAGGCCAAGGCCATCGCCGCCCAGTACGAGGTCACGGACGGTCCCGACGAGGAAGGCGAGATGTTCAAGCGGCCGGGCGTTCTCTCCGACCACATGCCGGCGCCTTTCGCCAACGACAACGCGGCGCGGGCGGCCAACAACGGCTCCCTGCCGCCGGACCTGTCGCTGATCGTCAAGGCCCGCGCCGGCGGCGAGGACTACCTGTTTTCGCTGCTGACGGGCTACGAGGACCCGCCCGCCGACGTCGAGTTGGGCGAGGGGATGAGCTACAACCCCTATTACGGCGGCGGCCAGATCGCCATGCCGCCGCCCCTGGTCGAGGACGGCGTCGAATACGCGGACGGCTCGAAGGCGTCGGTCGAGCGGATGGCGCGGGACGTCACGACGTTCCTGGCCTGGGCGGCCGAGCCCGAGATGGAGGCGCGCAAACGGATGGGCGTCAAGGTGATGGCCTTCCTGATCTTGCTGACCGCGCTGCTCTACATGGTCAAACGCAAGGTCTGGCGCGACGCGCATTAGCCCGCGTTTCCCATACCGGCGGGGATCGAGGATCGCGCGGCGTTGCGGGGCCGCGACCCCCCTCCCGACCTCCCCCCTGTCAGGGGGGAGGAGTATCAGTGGTCAGGGGGTAGGAGCGTGGGTGGCCGGGGGGAGGGGCGTCGATGGCTCCCTCCCGTCGCCCCTTCTTCTCCCTCTCCCTGGCAGGGGGAGGGTCGGGGTGGGGGTCACTGGCGGGGGGAGGGGCATGAACGGACCCTGCGGCGCCCCCGCCGCCCGAACCGGACGGTGGAGGCGTCGGCGACATGGCTGAAACGGACGGCGGGGCGATGATCGGCGTCATCGGCGGAAGCGGCGTCTACGACATCGACGGACTGGAGGACGTTCGCTGGGAGGCGGTCGAATCGCCGTTCGGGAAGCCGTCGGACGAACTGATGTTCGGCCGGCTCGCCGGAACCGATCTGGCCTTCCTGCCGCGGCACGGCCGCGGCCATCCGCTGTCGCCGAGCGACATCAACTTCCGCGCCAACATCGACGCGCTGAAGCGGGTCGGGGCGACCGACGTCATTTCCGTCAGCGCCGTGGGCTCCTTCAGGGAGGAGTTGGCGCCGGGCACGTTCGTGATCGTCGACCAGTTCATCGACCGCACCTTCGAACGGCGCCAGACCTTCTTCGGCAAGGGCATGGTGGCGCACGTCTCCCTGGCCCGCCCGGTGTGCGCGCGCCTCGGCGACCGTCTGGAGGCCGCGGCCGGATCCCTGGGCATCCCGACGGCGCGCGGCGGCGCCTATCTCGCCATGGAGGGCCCCCAGTTCTCGAGCCTGGCCGAATCGGAGCTCTACCGCAGTTGGGGCTGCTCCGTGATCGGCATGACCAACATGCCCGAGGCCAGGCTCGCGAGGGAGGCGGAGCTGTGCTACGCCACCGTCGCGATGGTCACCGACTACGACTGCTGGCATCCGGACCACGACGACGTCGAGGTCGGCGACATCATCCGCGTGCTCGCGAGCAACGCGGGCAAGGCGCGCGATCTCGTGCGCGCCGTGATACCCGCGCTCGGCGACCGACCGGCGGCCTGTCCGCACGGGTGCGACCGGGCGCTCGAAGCGGCGCTGATCACGGCTCCCGAGGCGCGCGATCCCGCCATGCTCGCGAAACTGGACGCCGTGGCCGGCCGCGTGCTCGACGCGTCCGTCCGCGACGCGCCCTGATCGCGCCCGGCGCCGCGGGAGCAACGGATGCCCTACGAGTCGCTCATCCGGACCATTCCGGACTACCCGAAGGAAGGCGTGCAGTTTCGGGACGTCACGACCCTGCTGCGGGATCCGTTCGGCTTCCGCAAGGCCGTCGACGAACTGGTTCAGCCCTGGGCGGGCGGCCGCATCGACGCCGTCGCCGGCATCGAGGCGCGCGGGTTCGTCCTCGGCGGCGCGGTGGCCCATCAGCTCTCGGTCGGCTTCGTTCCCGTGCGCAAGAAGGGCAAGCTCCCCTGGGAGACGATCGGCGAGGATTACGAACTGGAATACGGCGCCGACCGGGTGGAGATCCACCGGGACGCGGTCGAGCCGGGTTCCCGCGTGCTGCTCGTCGACGACCTCATCGCGACCGGCGGAACGGCGGCAGCGGCGATCAGGCTCCTGCGGCGGGCCGGCGCCGAGGTCGTCGGCTGCTCGTTCGTCATCGACCTGCCGGACCTGGGCGGCCGCAAGCGAATCGAAGACATGGGACTCGAGGTCCTCGCGCTCTGCGCGTTCGCAGGGGAATGAGGAACGATCGGGAATCCGTCCCATGAACGTCCACGGCGCGCCATATCGCACGATCTGGGTCGGAGACGGCGGGCGCAGCGTCCACATCATCGACCAGACCCGCCTGCCGCACGAATTCGCCACGCGCGCGCTGAAAACCGTTGCGGACGCCGCCGAGGCCATAAGGAACATGCGCGTGCGGGGGGCGCCCCTGATCGGCGCGACGGCCGCCTACGGCGTCTGCCTGGCACTGGCCGAGGACCCTTCCGACGCGTCCCTGGCCCGGGCCCGCGAGATGCTGCTGGCGACGCGCCCCACCGCCGTCAATCTGCGCTGGGCGCTCGACGAGATGACGGCGGCGGCGAGCGCGCTCCCCGCCGGAGACAGGCTGGACGCCGCCTACGCCAGGGCCGCCGCCATCTGCGATGACGACGTGGCCTCCTGCGAGGCCATCGGCGACCACGGGCTCTCCCTGATCCGCGACGCCTGGGAGGCCGCCGGCCGGTCGCGGCCCGTCGAGATCCTCACGCACTGCAACGCGGGCTGGCTCGCGACCGTCGATTGGGGCACCGCCACGGCGCCCGTCTACAAGGCGCACGACGCCGGGATTCCGGTCCACGTCTGGGTCGGAGAGACGCGGCCGCGCAACCAGGGCGCCGGCATCACGGCGTGGGAGCTGGTCCATCACGGCGTGCCGCATACGGTCGTCGTGGACAGCGCCGGCGGCCACCTCATGCAGCGCGGCCGCGTCGACCTGTGCATCACCGGGACGGACCGCACGACCGCCGCGGGCGACGTCTGCAACAAGATCGGGACCTATCCGAAGGCTCTGGCCGCGCACGACAACGGCGTGCCGTTCTACGTCGGTCTGCCCCATTCCACCATCGACTGGACCATCCGCGACGGCGTCCGCGACATACCCATCGAGGAGCGCGACGGCGCCGAGGTCACGGAGATTTCGGGCCGGACCCGGTCGGGCGAGGTCGCGACCGTCCGACTGACGCCCGACGGCAGCGCCGCCGCGAACTTCGCCTTCGACGTCACGCCCGCGCATCTCGTGACCGCGTTGATCACCGAACGGGGAATCTGCGAAGCGTCGGTCGAGGGCCTGGCGTCGCTGTACCCCGAGCGGGCGAGGCCCGCCGCCTGAGGGGCGGACGCGCATGAAGAGCCGGTGGCGCTCCCGAGAAGCCGAGCGCCTGGTTCGGGCCTACGCGCGCCAGGGGGTGAATCGCGATCTGGCGCTGCGCGTCTACACCACGCGCCTGCTCGGACGGGATCCCAGGCTCGTGCTGCACGGCGGGGGCAACACCTCGGTCAAGACGACCATGCGGGACTTCTCCGGCCGGCGCGTCGACGTGTTGTGCGTCAAGGGCAGCGGCTGGGACATGGGAGACATCGAGCCCCGCGGTCTTCCGGCGCTGCGGATCGCCGCGCTGCTCGAGTTGCGGCGTCTCGATTCGCTTTCCGACGCGGAAATGGTCAACTTGCAGCGCGGGTGCCTGCTCGACTCGACGTCCCCCAACCCGTCGGTGGAGACGCTGCTGCATGCGTTCCTGCCGCACAAGTACGTCGACCATACCCATTCCACCGCCGTGCTCGCCGTGACCGACCAGCCCGACGGCGACGCGCTCTGCCGCGAGGTCTTCGGCGGCCGCGTCGCGCTCGCGCCCTACGTCATGCCCGGCTTCGCCCTGGCCAGGAAGGCGGCCGACGTCCACGACGCGAACCCCGGCGTCGAAGGCCTGATCCTGCTCAAACACGGGCTCTTCACGTTCGGGGACACCGCGCGCGACGCCTACGAGCGGATGATCGACCTGGTGTCCCTGGCGGAGGATCGCCTTCGGCGGGGCCGGCGCGAGCGGTTCAGGCCGGCGCGCCTGCCGTCCCGGGTCGCGCGGGCGTCCGAGGTCGCCCCCATCGTCCGCGGCCTCCTCGCCGAGCCGCCGGACGACGCGGGCGGGGAGTGGCGCCGCGCCATCCTCGACTTCCGCGCGAACGGGCGCATCCGGACCTACGTCGACGGAGAGGACGTCGATCGTTACAGCCAGGCCGGCGTGGCGACGCCCGATCACACGATCCGCACGAAGAACTGGCCCCTGGTCCTGCCGGCGCCCCTTGCAGGCGATCTCCCGGCCTTCAGGCGGGAGGCGGAGAAACGGGTCGCGCGGTACGTGCGGCGTTACCATGCCTACTTCGCGCGCCACAACGGCAGGCGGGAGCCGGCCAAGGTCGAGCTCGACCCCTATCCGCGCGTGGTCCTCGTCCCCGGGCTCGGCCTGTTCGGCGCCGGCGGGTCGGCGAGCGATGCGGGCATCGTGGCCGACATCGCGGAGAACACCATCGAGGTCGTCACCGACGCCGAAGCGATCGGCCGTTATCGGCCGATCGGCGAGGCCGACATGTTCGACGTCGAGTACTGGTCGCTGGAGCAGGCGAAGCTCGGGAAGGGAGCGGAGCCGCCGCTGGCGCGGCAGGTCGCGCTGATCACCGGGGGCGGCTCCGGGATCGGAGCGGCGACCGCCCGCGAGTTCGCGGCGCGCGGCGCCGCCGTCGCGGTCCTCGACCGGGACCGGTCGGCCGCGGAGGCCGTTGCCGGCGCCGTCGGCGGAGGCGCCGTCGGGATCGGATGCGACGTCACCGAGCGCCGCTCCGTGCGCCGGGCCTTCGATCGGGTCTGCCGGACGTTCGGCGGTCTCGACGTCGTGGTGTCCAACGCGGGAGCGGCGTGGCGGGGGCGGATCGGGAGCGTCCCCGATCGCGTTCTGCGGCGGAGTTTCGAGCTCAACTTCTTCGCGCACCAGACGGTGGCCCGGAACGCCGTTCGCGTGATGACCGCCCAGGGAACGGGCGGCGCGTTGCTGTTCAACGCCTCCAAACAGGCGGTGAATCCAGGAAGGGACTTCGGCCCCTATGGCCTTCCCAAGGCGGCGACGCTCGCTCTCGCCCGCCAATACGCCCTGGAATACGGCGAACGGGGAATCCGCTCCAACGCCGTGAACGCGGACCGCGTCCGCACCCGGCTCTACAAGGGCGGCCTCCTCGAG
Source organism: Alphaproteobacteria bacterium (assembly GCA_965242505.1). Taxonomy (GTDB): domain Bacteria; phylum Pseudomonadota; class Alphaproteobacteria; order UBA2966; family UBA2966; genus UBA2966. The sequence goes on along the minus strand of OZ251449.1, from coordinate 2,989,728 downwards.
GAACGGGCCGCGGCGCGCGGCCTGACGGTGGAGCAGTACCTCGGGAGCGGGAACCTGCTGAAACGCGAAGTCAGGACGGAGGACGTCGCCAGGGCCTTCGTCGACCTCGCCCTCTCTCCCAGGACGACGGCGGCGGTGCTGACGGTGGACGGCGGCAACATCGAGGCGGCGTTGCGTTGACCGCGCGCCACCCCCTCCCGCCCTTCCCTTTTGTTTCTCCCTCTCCCTTGCAGGGGGAGGGCCGGGGTGGGGGTCGCGGCGGCGGCGCATGTTCATGCGAACCCCCCTCCCGACCTCCCCCCTGTCAGGGGGGAGGAGTATGGGTGGTCAGGGGAGAAGAGCGCGGATGGTCAGGGGGAGGACCGGGGTGGGGGTCGCGGCGGGGGACCCGACAGGACCCTATTCGGAAAGGTGGCGTTCGAGGAACGCCATCGTGCGAGTCCAGGCGAGCCTGGCGCTTTCCTCATGATAGTGGGCGCGCCGGTCGCAATGAAAACCATGCCCGGCGTCCGGATACACGTGCACCGTGACGCTGGAGTGATGGGCGATGATCTCGTTGACGTCGTCCATGGGGATCGTCGGATCCAGCTCGCCGAAATGGCACATCGTGGGACAGGCGGGGTTTTCCGCGACGAAGTCGATGATCCGGCCCCCGTAGTAGGGAACGGCGCAGGCGAAATCCAGCCGGCACGCGGCGAGCCAGGCTACCGACCCGCCCCAACAGAACCCCGTTATCCCGACGGGGCCTTCTCGCGCCAGGAAGTCGCGCGCGGCCTGAACGTCGAGCATGGCCGCGTCCCAGGGGATGCGCGCCATGATCGCCCGGGCCGCCCGCACCTCTTCTTCGGAGTAACCCAGTTCGGTCCCGCGCGCCTCGCGATCGTACAGCGCCGGCGCGACCGCGGAATAACCTTCGCCCGCCAGCCGGTCGCACACGTCGCGGATGTGGCCGTTGAGTCCGAACGCCTCCTGGACGACGACGAGGCGTCCCTTGTCCGGACCATCCGCCGCCGCCTCGTAGGCGGCGAATTCATGGCCGTCCTCCGCGGTGAGCGTCGTCGTCGATCCCATCGATCCTCCTCTCCCCATCGACTCGACCGGGCGAATACGGCGCCGGCGCGAACCTATAGCACGGGCGGGGTCGGGACCGTCAATTTCGGGCGGGGGGCGGAGCGTTCGGCCGTTTCAGAAAGTACTGCAAAGGCGCCATGACGATCACCTCCTCGCCGTCCTGGTTGAGGGCCGTGAAACGCACGCGCCAGAATCCGCGGTCCGGTTTGCTCCTGGACGGGATCTTCTCGATTATTTTCCCGCGCAGCCTGAGCGTGTCGCCCGGTCGCACGGGTTTCGGCCATCTCATCTCGCTCAGACCGGGAGAGCCGATGCCGCCCGAGTCGGGGCCCATCATGTTGTCCACGATGAGGCGCATGCAGACGGACGCCGTGTGCCAACCGCTCGCGATGATGCCGCCGTACATGCTGGCGGCGGCGGCTTCCTCGTCGACGTGGAAGGGCTGCGGGTCGTATTTGCGGGCGAACTCGACGATCTCTTCCTTGATCATGGTCACCTCGCCGAGCTCGAACACGTGACCGACTTCGCAGTCGTCGTACCAGACGCCTGGCTTGTCGTCTTCAGGCATGTCGCCTCCGGGGTTCGTTACGAGACGCCGGGCTTCGGCGGCGGCGCGAGCATCGCCACCTTGTTCTGAAACCCGCCCTCATCGCCGGTCGCAAGCATCGGCGCGGCTTCCACGACGGCTTCCAGCAACGAATCGCGCCATGCGAGGTCCGCCTTCGCGAAATCGCCCAGCACGTGGCGAATGACGCGGCTCTTGTCTCCGGGGTGTCCGATGCCGAGACGAACCCGACGGTAGTTCTCTCCGATATGGGCGTCGACGCTGATCAGTCCCCGGTGACCCGCGTTGCCGCCGCCCCGTTTGACCCGGACCTTGCCGGGGATCAGGTCGATCTCGTCGTGAAACACGACCACGTCCCCCGACGCCAGCCGGTAATAGCGCATGGCCGCGGCGACCGCCTGTCCGGATACGTTCATGGACGTCGTCGGCTTGAGGGCCGTGGTCCGGCGCCCCGCGAGCCGGCCTTCCGACGCCAGGCCGTGGAAACGCCGGCGTTCCGGCCCGAATCCATGGCCCGCGACGATCGCGTCCACGGCCATCCAGCCGATGTTGTGCCGATTCTTCTTGTAGCGCTCTCCAGGATTGCCCAGGCCGACGACGAGCAGCATGGCGAGGGCTATCCCTCCCCGGCCTTCCCCGAGGCTTCCGCTTCGGCCGGGGCCTCGCCCTCCGCCGTCTCGGCGGCCTGTCCCTCGGCGCGCCTTTCGCCCTCCTCGCCTTCCGGCGGAGTCGCCTCGGCCGCCTCGGCGGCGGCTTCCTCGATGGCCGCGCTCGACGCGGCGATGGTCGCGATCGTGAAGTCGCGATCCGAGATCACGGGTTCGACGCCTTCGGGCAACCGGATGTCGCTGATGCGCACGGCGTCGCCGATGCCGAGGCCCGTCAGGTCCGCGGTGAAGCTCTCCGGGATCGCGTCCGCCCGGCAGTTGACCTCGACCTCGTGGCGCACCACGTTCAGCACCCCGCCGCGCTTGACGCCCGGCGATTCCTCCTCGTTCTCGAAAATCACGGGAATCTGCAACCGTATCGTGGAGTCCCCGGACAGGCGCAGGAAGTCCACGTGTATCGGCGCGTCCGTGACCGGATGGAACTGGACCTCGCGCGCCAGCACCTGTTCGGACTGGCCGTCGAGCCGGAGACTGTACAGGCGCGTATGGAAGCCGCCGCGCGCCATTTCGCGATCCAGCTGGCGGCGGTCGACCGATATGGAGGCCGCGTCCTTCGCGGCGCCATAGACCACGCCGGGAACGCGTCCAGACCTGCGCGCCGCCCGCGAAGCGCCGCGCCCCAGGTCGGCGCGGCGTTGCGCCGAAATCACGTCAGCGTCGGACATGTCGTACTCCTCATCGAAGCGTTCCGTCCGCGGCCGCGCGCGAGCGGCCTTCACGGACCCGTCAATCGAACAACGACGAGACGGAACGCTCCTCGCTGATTCTCAGCATGGCTTCCGCCATCAGCGGCGCTATCGAGATGCGCCGGACGTTCCGCGCCACGCGCACCGCTTCCGTCGCCAGTATGCTGTCCGTCGTGACCAGCGCCTCCAGAGAGGAACCCGCGACTCGCGCCACGGCGCCGCCGGACAGCACGCCGTGGGTGACGTAGGCGGTTACCGACTTGGCGCCCGCTTCCATCAACGCGTCGGCCGCGTTGCACAGGGTGCCGGCCGAATCCACGATGTCGTCGACGATCACGCACTGACGGCCGGACACGTCGCCGATGATGTTCATCACTTCGGAAACGCCCGCTCGTTCGCGTCGCTTATCTATGATGGCAAGCCCCGCGTCAAGCCGTCTGGCCAGCGCGCGCGCGCGCACCACGCCGCCGACGTCCGGCGACACGAACATCAATTCCTCGCCGTCGTAGCGTTCCCTGATGTCCTTCGAGAACACCGGAGCAGCGAACAGGTTGTCCACCAGAATATCGAAGAATCCCTGGATCTGGCCGGCGTGAAGGTCGAGCGTGACGACCCGGCTGGCGCCGGCGGTCGTGATCAGGTTGGCGACGAGCTTGGCTGAAATGGGGGTGCGGGGACCCGACTTGCGATCCTGCCGGGCATAGCCGTAGTACGGCACGACGGCCGTGATCCGTTGCGCCGACGCCCGTTTGAGGGCGTCGAGGCAGACCAGCAATTCCATCAGGTTGTCGTTCGCCGGATAGGACGTCGGCTGGATCAGGAAAACGTCTTCGCCGCGGATGTTCTCCTCGATCTCGACGAACACCTCCATGTCGGAAAACCGGCGGATGACGGCCCTGGTCAGCGGCTGGTTCAGGTACGCCGCCATCGCCTCGGCGAGTGGACGGTTGGCATTGCCGGCGACGATCTTCATGGCGGCGCGCCCATCGGCTCCGATGCTGGGAGGGTCCGTTGTCCTGCCGGGCGAAATCGATCGACGGGCGGGAGGCCGCCGGAATCTATCAAGGAGGCCACGACGAGTAAACGCGCCGTCCCGGTTCGCCTTCGATGCCGCGCCCGCCCGCGCCAGGTCGCGCAGCGTTCGGATCGACGCGCGGGTCAGCGACCGCCCGGCGTCTCCCGCCGATCGGTCCGGACCGTCTCCAACAGCGACGCCAGGCCGGCTGCGCCGCCGTCCGCGGCGGCCGTCGCGATCGTCCCCCAGGCGCCGTCGAGGCGCCCGGCCGCCACGGAATTCCGTTGATGCACCGAACCGACGCGATGGCCGTCCAGCCGAAGGACGGTCCAGTCGATCTCCACCGTCCATCCTGGCGGCGCCTGGTCCTTGTCGATGTGGACGGCGCCGAGCACGACGTACGCGTCGTCGGCGATGTCGTCGACGACGGGGACGCCCCGCGCGCGCAAGGCTCTCCGCATCTCGCGCCGCAAGGCGGTCGCGCCGTCCCCGGGCGCGCCGTCGACGCGATAGACCACGACCGGACCGAAAGGCCGGCGCGGCGGGGCCGGCGTTTCGCCGTGGACGCCGAGCATCCTCTCGATTCGCGGCGCGGCGCGCGCCGCCAGGGAAGCCAACGTGGCTTCGGCGAGGTCCCGCCACGCCGGCGGCGCGAGGATCTCGCGCTGGGTCACGGTCCCGACGACATCGCCTTCGGGGTCGACGAGGCTCCAGCGCAGGACGACGGTCGGCGCGGCGGGCGGATCGGTCTCCCGATCGATGCGCCCGCGCAATCGATAGCGTCGCCGCTCCGAGGTCGCCACCGTCGCCGCGACGCCCAGGTCGCGGAGGGCCGCGGCGACCAGCGCAGCGAGGCGCTCCGAGCGTGGCCGGGAGAGGCCGCTCGGTCCCGCCACGGCGAGATCGGCCCACGGACCGGGCTCCAGATTCCCATCGAGGGATGCGGCCTTGTCTTCGGGCTGGAACGGGCGCGGCAAGGGCTGACACCCGCCGACGACCGCGGCCCAGACGAGCGGAACGCAGAGGAAGGCGCGGCCGACTCGAACGACGTTCTTCCCCGACCCGCACTTCTCGTACTGCTCGTCCGCAAGCTCCATCCGGCGACGGGGGCGCCGCAGGGGCCGTTCGCCGCGCTCCTCCCCCCTGGCGCGACCCCCACCCCGACCCTCCCCCTGCAAGGGGGAGGGAGAAGAGGGGACGCGCCGCCCTGCGCGCGCTCCTCCCCCTATCCAGGGGGAACCATCCGCACTCCTCCCCCCTGACAGGGGGGAGGTCGGGAGGGGGGTGGACCGCGGTCCCGCAACGCCGCGCATTCCTCGATCTCCGCCGGTATGAGAAACACGGGCCGACGATCGGCGCGGCAAGGCGTCGGACCTCAACGCCGGAGCGCGATCGCCGAAAGCTGCCGGCCGTAGTCGGGTTCTCCCTGGCGGCGGGCGCGCCGATAGCTGAAGAAACGGTCCTCTTCGCTCGAGGTGTCGCCGTCGATACGTTCGATGGTTCCGACACCCGCGGCGCCGAGCGCCGACTCGACGAAGCCGGAGAGATCGAAAAGAAAACGGTCCGGGCGCGGCGCCGCCCGAAAGTGACGCCGGTGCTCGGGGTTCCGGTCGACGAACGACTCCCGGAATCCCGGATCCACCTCGTAAGTCCGCGGGCCGATGCAGGGTCCGATGCCGGCGACGGTCGACGACGGGCGCGCCCCCAGGCCGATCATCGCGGCTATCGTGGATTCGACGACGCCGCCGAGCGCGCCCCGCCAGCCGGCGTGTGCGGCGGCGATCACGCGGGCGGTGGGATCCGCCAGAAGAACGGGGGCGCAGTCCGCCGTCAGAATCCCCAGAGCGATCCCCGAGAGGTTGGTCGCCAGCGCATCCGCCTGGACCGGCGTTCGCTCGTCCTCCCGGTCATCGATGGCGCGCACGTCCGCGCCGTGGACCTGATGGACGGTTCTCAGATTCGCCGGCTCCACGCCGAGGGCCCGCGTCGCCCGGTCTCTGTTCGCCGCGACCTTGCGGCGATCGTCGGAAGAGCCGAAACCGCAGTTCAACGAAGCGTACACGCCACTCGAGACGCCGCCCCGGCGCGTGAAAAAGCCATGGGAAACTCCGGCGGCATCGGCCAGATTCCCGGATTGAAGCGCTGCGGGAGCGTCTCGCGGCATGCCGGTCTACCGGTCATCGGCGCCGAATCCGCCGGGAGCCGGTGTCCCGGGCGCGGTGATCGCCAATGCCTTGAACAGGATGCCCATCTCGCCGGGGCCGGTCAACCGCTCGAGGGCGCCGTCGATCTCGTCGCGCTGTTCCGGCGTCGCCGTCTCCTTGATCCGCGCCGCCCGGACCCGGATGCCCAGCGACTCGAGGAACTCTCCCTGCGGAACCGGCCCCCAGACTTCCGCTCCGCATTCGGTCGCCGTCCGCCGGAGAGCCGCGAAGTCGACGTGGGCGCAGAGATCGGCTTCGCCGGGCGACTCGAGCGCCTCGTGGCCGCGGTGGGCGGCGACGGCCTGCAAGGTGTCTCGGGGTCGGGTCTCGAGATGGCCGTAATCGATGACGAGAGCCGCTCCCGGGCCGCGGATCACGCGTTCGGCGATGTCCCGCATCAGATCGACGCGAGCGGGGCTTACCTCGATCACGCTGCCGAGCGGCGCATGCCGGAGTTCCTCGGGCGCGACGGAAAAGGCCGCCGTCACCGGCCCGAGCACGAAGCGGAACCTTCCGCCGTCTCCGTCGGCGTCCACGAGGCGTTCGCGCCAGCCCCGGAGGGTCCGCTCGAACTGGTGGATGGGGAGCGCATCGAAGAGCTCGTTGGCCACCGCGACGACCGGCCCCTCGGGAACATGGAGAAAGCGGTCGTGCCACGTCGCGTCGACGCCCGGGAGCATTTCTCTCTGGCGCGCGCGGAGGACGGGGCTGGTCTCCACGAGATGCACGTCCGCGCCGTTGCGAAACGCCGGCAAGGTCCGGACCGCCCGGAGGGCATCGCGCATCAAGGAGCCGCGGCCGGGCCCGATCTCCACCAGGCGCACCGGATTCGGGGCGCCCAGCTTCCGCCAGGCGTCGGCGCACCACAGTCCGATCAGCTCGCCGAACATCTGGCTGACCTCGGGAGCGGTGATGAAATCGCCCGCGGCGCCGATCGGGTCCCGGGTCCTGTAGTAGCCGCGCTTCGGATTGCCGAGCGCCTCGGCCATGTACTCGGCCACGGTGAGAGGCCCGAAGGTCCGGATCCGGCGGCGCAGATACGCCGCGAGATCGCCGCCGGAGTCAGTCCGATCTCGCGGCACGGGCGAGCAGGCAGACGCCGAGGAAGAATACGGGCAGGGACAGCAACTGGCCCATCGTCACGCCCGACGCCAGGAAACCGATATGCGCGTCGGGTTCGCGGTAGAGCTCGGCGATGGCGCGCGTGACGCCGTATCCCGCGAGGAAGACACCGAACAGGGCGCCGCGCCTGAGCCGGATCGAGTCCTTGCGGACCGACACGGCCAGGACGACGAACAGAAGGAGGCCCTCGAGCAGGGCTTCGTAAAGCTGGCTGGGGTGCCTCGGAACCGCGCCGCCGCCGGGAAACACCATCGCCCAGGCCACGTCGCTGGGCCGTCCGATCAGTTCCGCGTTGATGAAGTTCGCGATCCGGCCGAAGAACAACCCGATCGGCGCCGCGCAGGCGATGTAGTCGCCAACGCCCAGGACATCGAGCGCGCGGCGCCGGGAAAACCACCACGCCGCCAGGGTCACGCCGACCAAACCGCCGTGAAACGACATGCCGCCCTCCCATATGAACAGTACGTCGAGGGGGTTCGCCAGATAGTGGTCGGGACGGTAGATCAGGACGTAACCGAGCCGCCCGCCCAGAACGACGCCGAACGTCGCCCAGACGACGAAGTCGTCGACGTCCCGTTTCTCGAGCGGCGGGTGGGGCAGGCGGGTCAGGGCGACGACGTAGCGCCAACCCAGCAGCAGACCGGCGACGTAGGCCAGCGCGTACCAACGTATCGCGAACGGTCCGATCTGCGCGAGAACCGGATCGATGTCGGGATACGAGAGGACGGCCGGAAGCAGTGTTCGTGACTCCGGGGATTCGGGTCGTTCGAGTCCGGGCCCTTATAGGAACCGGCCGCGCGAGCCGCAAGCGCATGTCCTCGTTCAATGCATATGAGACACTGAGCGAGCCGTTGCGGGGCCGCGGACCCCCCTCCCGACCTCCCCCCTGCCAGGGGGGAGGAGTGTGGATGGCGGGGGGGAAGCGCGCGGCGCCCCCCCTTCTTCTCCCTCTCCCTTGCAGGGGGAGGGTCGGGGTGGGGGTCGCGCCGGGGGAGGAGCGCAAACGGCCCCTGCGGTGTCTCACACGTGTCCGAACCGGGACAGCGCGAGAGGCCGAGGCTTGCCGCCATCTCCCGTCTGCGCCATAGTTGCGGAATTGCCGGAGACGCTCGACATGCAGACCGACAACAAGCTCCTCGACGACCTGGCCCGCGTGGCCGCGAGCGCCCTCGGGACGCTGCAAGGCGTGAGGGGCGAGGTCGAGGCGCGTCTGCGGGATCAATTCGAGCGCATATTGAACGGCATGGACCTGGTGACCCGCGAGGAGTTCGACGCCGTCAAGGCGATGGCCGCGGCGGCGCGTCGCGAGAACGATGCTCTCGCGAAACGGATCGAGGCGCTCGAGAAATCGAACGCGTCGGCGCGGCGCCGGGCCGCGGGCGGCCGCAAGGCCAAGGGCGGCGCGGCCGCGAACGGGAAGCGCGCGACGCGGGATGCCGACGAGACCTCGCCCTGAAGGGTTCCGGGTTCCGAACACCCGCCGATAAGACGCGCCGGCGGCGCGTTTTCCATGGATTTCCGACGACCGGCCCGATTCGGCCCTTGCGCCCGACTCCGCGATTTGGCAATCTACATTCTGTTGAGGGGTTGGCATTGCCTACAAGATATTGAAAGACCGGCGATGAGGTATCGACCGAACCGTCGTCTCGTCCTCGCTTGTCCATCGCGGAGCTCCAGTCGTGCCCGGCTTGGTTGACTCGATCGAGCTCGCGCCGGCGAACCCGCTCGATATCGTCGAGCGGTTCGTGACGGCCAACGAATGGCCCGCCGATCGTTCGGGAAACGACGAGCTCGCGACGTACGTCGAGGGACACTGGAACCGCTATCACCTGTGGTTCACGTGGCGGGAAGATCGGGGCGTGATGCAGTTTTCCTGCGCCTTCGATCTGCGGGTTCCCGATCACCGCCTGTCGGACGCCTGCGCGCTGCTCACTCTGGTCAACGAACGTCTGTGGCTCGGGCATTTCGATTATTCGGCCGAAGGCGGATTCGTGATGTTCCGGTACGCGCTTCTGCTCGGGGCCGGCGCCAGAGCCACGCCCCGGCAGGTCGAGGACCTGGTCGAGGTGGCGTTGAACGAGAGCGAACGCTGTTTCCCCGCCTTCATGTTCATGCTGTGGGGCGGCAAGACGGCGGACGACGCCTTGGCCTCGGCCATGCTGGAAACGGTCGGCGAGGCCTGAGCCGGCCTGTCGGGTTTCGCCCATGAACGCGACCATTCTTCTCGTCGGCTGTGGAAAGATGGGCGGCGCCCTGTTGCGCGGATGGCTGCGATGCGGGATCGGCGCGGACGACGTTCACGTCGTCGACCCGGTGGAGGAATCCCGCTCCCTGGCGCGTGAGCTCGGCGTTTCCTGGAGCGGATCGGCGGACGCGTTGCCAAGCGGCATCGCGCCGGGAGTCGTCGTCTTCGCCGTCAAGCCGCAGATCACCGACGGCGTGGCGCCCGCCTACGCGAAATTCGCCGGCCCCGGCGCGGTGTTCCTGTCGATCGCCGCGGGGAGACCCATCGCCTATTTCGAGGACCGGCTGGGCAAGGACGCCTCGATCGTCCGCGCCATGCCGAACACGCCGGCCGCCATCGGCCGCGGCATCAGCGTCGCCTGCGCCAACAGACGCGTCGGCGGCGACGGCCGGTCGGCCTGCGACGAGCTGCTGGCGGCGGTGGGAGAGGTCGCGTGGGTGGAGGACGAGGGCCTGCTCGACGCGGTGACGGCGACGTCGGGAAGTGGTCCCGCCTACGTATTCCTTCTCGTCGAGTGTCTGGCCGAGGCGGGCGTGAAGGCCGGGTTGCCTCCCGATCTCGCCATGCGGCTCGCCCGGGCGACGGCGGCAGGCGCGGGCGAGCTCGCGCATGGCTCGGAAGAGGCGCCTTCCGAACTGCGGCGCAACGTCACCAGTCCCGGCGGAACGACCGCGGCGGCCCTCGACGTGTTGATGGCGGACGATGGAATGGGCAGGTTGTTGACCCGGGCGGTGGCGGCGGCGGCGCGCCGCTCCCGGGAACTCGCCGGCTGACCCTCTCGCGACGCTCGCGCGGGACGGGCGCGTCGCGGCGCGGCGGATATTGTGCCATCATCGGCCGGGCGCCGGTCTGCAAGGAGGGCGAGACATGGCGAAACGGGCGCGCGCGAAACCTGCCGACCCGCTCGACCGGGTCGTCCGGGCGGCGTTGGAGCTCGCCGGGCGGCAGGGCTGGCGGGACACCCGCATGTCCGACATAGCCGAGGCGGCGGGCCTGTCCCTGCGGGAGGTCTACGAGGTCGCCCCGTCGAAATCGCACGTCGTGGCGGCGTTCCTGCGCGGGATCGACGATCGGATGATCGCCGGAGACGATCCCGCGTTGGCCGACGAGCCGGCGCGCGACCGCCTCTTCGACGTGATCATGAGGCGGTTCGACCTGCTCGGTCCCTACAAGGACGGCGTCGTCGCCATCTTCGACGACATGCGGCGCCGACCGCTCGCCTGCGCCTGCCTGTGGCCGGTCCGCACGCGCTCCCTGGCATGGATGCTGGAGACGGCCCGGATCGATCACGGCGGCCTTTCCGGGATGCTCCGTATCGAGGGTCTCGGCCTGATCATGCTGGGGGCCGTTCGAGTCTGGCGCTCGGACGACAGCGCCGACATGGCCAGGACGATGACGTTCGTCGACCGCCAGTTGAGGAGAGTGGACGGCATGGCGGCCAGACTCGGCGGGATCGCGAAGCCGGGAAGAGCGAACGGGCCCGCCGCCGAGGCGTCCTCGCAAGCCGGATGAACGAGATCTCCTTCAACGATTTTCTGCGCGTCGACGTGCGGGTGGGCGTCATCGTCGCGGTCGAGGATTTTCCCGCGGCTCGAAAACCGGCATACAGACTGCGTATCGATTTCGGACCGGAGATCGGCGAACGGAAGTCGTCCGCCCAATTGACGGCGAACTACGACAGGGAAGCGCTCACAGGCCGCCAGATCGCGGCGGTCGTCAACTTCCCGCCGCGGCAGATCGGGCCGTTCATGTCCGAGGTCCTCGTTCTCGGCTTTCCCGACGACGATGGCGAGGTGGTCCTCGTCGCGCCGGACAAGACCGTGCCCAACGGCGGACGGCTCTACTGAACGGGAGCGGCGCCATCGGGGCCGCGACGCGGGCGGCGCGGAACGCCGGGGCCGTTCTACACGGGAAGACGGACGGACGCCCGCAGCCCTCCCATCGGGGACGTCGACAACTCGATGTCGCCGCCGTGGTCATGGGCGACGTCGCGGGCGATGGCCAGACCGAGTCCCATGCCGTCGGTCTCCGGATCGCGAGAGTCCCGAAGCCTGTGGAAGGGGCGAAAGACCTCTTCGCGCCGGTTCTCCGGGATGCCGGGGCCGTCGTCGTCGACGGATATCTCGACCCGGCCTTCCCTCGCGTCCATGGATATCTCCACGTTTCGCCCGTGGCGGGCCGCGTTGTCGACGAGATTGGTCATGCAGCGCCGGATGGCATTGGGACGCAGCGGAACGACACGGCCGTCCGCGGGTCCGCCACCGTCGCGGGGCGACTTCCCCGGCATCGAAACCGTGACCTCGACGCCCTGGCGGCCCGCGTCGGCGGCCACGGTTCTGAGCAGGTCCGCGATGTCGGTGTCCACGACGGCTTCCGCGTCCTGCCCGCGCATGAAGGCCAGATAGCTTTCGACCATACGTTCCATCTCCGACACGTCCGCCTTCAGGTGTTCGACGCCGTCGTCGTTCAACATGGCGAGCTGGAGCTTCATGCGCGTCAGCGGCGTTCTCAGGTCGTGGCTGACGGCCGCCAGCATCTCGGTTCTCTGCGCGATATGGCGCCGGATGCGGTCGCGCATGTTGATGAAGGCCACGGCCGCCTGGCGCACCTCCGTGGCGCCCGATGGATGGAAATCGCGGACGTCCCGGCCCTTGCCGAATTCCTCCGCCGCCTCGGCCAGACGGCGGACCGGCCGGATCTGATTGCGCAGGAACAGGATGGCGACGGCCAACAGGATCAGGGACGTGCCGACCATCCACATGATGAAGATGTAGGTGGTCGAGCTCGCGACGCGCTTGCGCGTCGTGAGAACCCTGAGCACGCCGTCCGGCAACTGCACCCGGATCTCGACGTCGTCTCCGAAACCGGTCGTATCGATGCGGAACGGACGGCGGAGACGCTCGGTGAACGCCCTGTGCAGCATCCGGTCCATGATGCGATTGGCGACGCTGATCCTTGGCGGCCGGTTGGGAAGAATCTCGCCGGGCAGGTGCGTCAACCGCAGCGACAGATGACGCGCCGCGGATTCGAATATCGGCTCCAACTCCTCGGGCGCCGCCGCGTCGCGCATCATCTCGACGACGAGGGCCGTGTCGCCGGCGAGCCCGAGCGCCAGGCGACGCGTGACGGTGTCCCAATGCCGCTCGTAGAAGACGAGAGTGGCGATGAGTTGCAGCGCGACGACGGGCGTCACGATGATCAGCAGGGCGCGGCCGAAGAGGGCCCCGGGCAGGTATCGCTTGATCGGCCGCGTCGTGGGCCGACGCGCTCCCCGCGCGGCCGCGGTCGCTCGCGTCATGTCAGTCGGGCCAAAGAACGTAGCCTTTCCCCCACACGGTCCGCAGGTGCCGCGGGTTCCGGGGGTCGGGCTCGATCTTACGGCGCAGTCGGGTGATTTGCACGTCGATGGCGCGCTCGCTGTTCACACCCGCCCGGCGCGCCAGTTCGGACCTCGACAGGGCCGTTCCGGCGTTCGCCGCGAAGACCGACAGCAGCGCCGCCTCGCTCGCCGTCAGGCGGATGACGCGCTCGCCGGAGCGCAGTTCTCCGCGCTCGCCGTCGAAGGCGTGACCGTCGATGGAGAGCGGTTCGGGTTCCGCGCGGCCGGGCCCGCTGCGGCGCAGGATGCTCTGGATCCGCAGGATGAGTTCGCGAGGCTCGAACGGCTTTTGCAGGTAGTCGTCGGCGCCGAATTCCAGACCGGCGATCCGGTCGTCGGCATCGCCGCGAGCCGTCAACAGGAGAATGGGGACCCGGGAGGTCGACCGCAGGTGTTCGGTGAGATCGAACCCGGATTCCCCGGGCATCATCACGTCCAGGACGATCAGGTCGAAGTCGAGGCCGGCGAGCTTTCGCCTGGCCCCGGCGGCGTGCTCCGCCGTGGTGACGTCGAACCCGTTGGCGCCGAGATAATCCCGGAGCAGCTCGCGCAGTCTGGTATCGTCGTCGACGACCAGGATGTGGGGCGGAAACTCACACACCGGACCCGCCGTCGCGCCTTCAGCGGCGTCGGATCGGGCCGGACGCGGCCCCGTGACGGCCGTCGTCGATCAAGCCGGTCAGGACCTTCCGGTAGCCCTCGACGGCGTCGGCGCCGGCCCCGCGGTAAGCGCGCGCCACTCGGCGTTTCTGGGGTTCCGTGAGGCGCTCCGCCAGATCCCGTCCCGTTTCCGTGAGATAGAGCAGCCGCTGCCGCCGGTCGCGCGTTCCCTTCCGTTGCACGACGAACCCACGCTCGACCAGTTGGCCGAGGACGCGCGACAGCGACTGCTTGGTGATGCGCAGGATGTCGAGGAGTTCGGCGACGGACATCCCCGGATTGCGCGCCACGAAGTGAACCACCCTGTGGTGGGCCCGCCCGAAGCCGTACTCGTCGAGAACCGCGTCCGGGTCGCCGGTGAAGTCGCGATAGGCGTAGAACAGAAGCTCGATCCCCTGGATGAGCTCCTCGTCACGCAGGAAAAGAGGGTTGGAGCCGGTCTTTGCGTCAGTCACGTTGACATATATCGCCCCTGGTGCTACCCAGCGCAACAGCTAATGTATCGTTCGAGCGTCGCGGAATCGCGGCCCGCGGGGACGTTTTCGAACCCGGTCACCCCCTCGCAACGGGACCATAACGGGGACTATCGCATGTCTGCGCCTTCGTTCGACGATCGCGACGGTTTCATCTGGTGCGACGGCGAGATGAAGCCTTGGCGGGACGTCACCCTGCACGTGCTGAACCACGGGCTGCACTACGCGTCCGCGGTATTCGAGGGGGAGCGTTCCTACGACGGAGAAATCTTCAAGCTCCGCGAACATACGGAGCGGCTGTTCTATTCCGCCGCGGAGATGGGCTTCGAGGTTCCCTATACCCTGGAAGAGATCGACCGGGCATGCCGCGACGTGCTGGCCGCCAACCGCATCCAGGACGGATACGTTCGTCCCGTGGTCTGGCGCGGCGCCGAGATGATGGGCGTGTCGGCGCAGAACACCAGGATCCACGTGGCCATCGCGGCTTGGCCGTGGCCGGCCTACTTCTCGCCCGAGGCGCGCATGAAGGGCATCCGGTTGCGGACCGCGAGGTGGCGGCGCCCTCCCCCCGAATGCGCGCCGGTCCAGGCCAAGGCGGCCGGCCTCTACATGATCTGCACGCTGGCGAAGCACGAAGCGGAAGCCGAGGGATACGACGACGCGTTGATGCTGGACTGGCGGGGACAGGTGTCCGAGTCCACCGGATCCAACATCTTCCTCAATTTCGACGGCGCCTTGCACACGCCGACCGCCGACTGTTTCCTGCCCGGCATCACGCGCCAGACGGTCATGGATCTCGCGCGCCGGCGCGGGGTCGAGGTGGTCGAGCGCGCCGTCATGCCCGACGAGCTCGACAGGGCGAGCGAAGTCTTCGTGACGGGAACGGCCGCCGAGGTCACGCCCGTGGGCGAGATCGACGGCCACGAATACACGGTCGGCGAAATCACCAGGCGACTGATGGAGGATTACGACGCGATCGTTCGGCGCAAGGCCGCCGCGTGACCATCGCCCGTTGCGGGATCGCGTCCACCCCCCCTCCCGACCTCCCCCCTGTCAGGGAGGAGGAGCATGAACGGAGGGGGGAGGAGCCCGATCCGGAACGACCTCCTCCCGGCGCCGGGCCCGGACGATCGGCCATGGACGAAAGGCGTCAGACCGGGCTCGTTCCACCCCTGCCGGGCTGGTAGTACGGGTTCGCGCCGTCGGCGTGGTCCGTCGTGTCGAGGACCTGGGTGATGGACGGGACGGCCTGCATGATCGCCCCTTCGACCCCCTGCTTGAGGGTGAGCGACGCCATCCCGCACCCCTGGCAGCCGCCTTCGAGCCTGACGTACGCCGTGTCGCCGATCACGTCAACCAGTGAGATGCGTCCGCCGTGCGCGGCGACCTGCGGATTGATCTCTTCATCGAGCATCCGTTTGATGGCCCGGCCTTCGTCCGTGTCCAGCCCGGGCTTGGGGATCGCGTCCAGATGATTGACGACTTCCTCCACCTCGGGGATGTAGTGCCGCAACATCGTCTGGATTCCGCCTTGCAGGGTGGAGGCGGCGCCGTGGAACTCGAGGATGACGCGGCCCTCCTCGAACCCGTGAAAGACGATGTCGCCGCCCTGATCCCGGGCGACGGGCCGGATCCTCGTCTCCAGCAGTTCCTCGATCTGTCCGACCACTTCGCCATCGGCGTCGGCGGATGGCGGGGACCCGGAATCCGGCGCTTCATCGAGAAGGACCGGACGCTCGGACATGAAGTGGTCCATGATGACGCCCAGGATCGCCGGTTTGAGCAGCATCCAGTCCTTGCCGTCGCGTTTGGACAACGTGATCGAATCCGCGCGGAGATCCGCCCGGCGCAGCTCGTCGATCTCGAACAGCCGTTCGACGAGAGGGCTGCGTTTCACGTCGTCGCCGCGCTCGAACGACACGGTTCCCGATTCGAGAACCGGGACTCCGGGGATGAAGCGCAGTTCCGATGCGTCTCGGGTTTCCTCGGTCTGTATGAACATGATGAAGGCCTCGCGTCCTAAGGATCCGACGGGAAGAACATATCCGCGGAAATTATGGGATCAGGAATCCGCGCGGAACAACTCCGAATTCGACTCGATCATACCGCCGACGGCCGGGGACTCGCCGGTCCAGCGGGCCGCCGCCGCGTCGTCGTCGTCGCGGGCCGCGACCCATCTGGCCCCCTCGGGCGTCGTTTCCCGCTTCCAGAACGGCGCCTTGGTCTTGAGCCAGTCGACGAGAAACTCGCTCGCCTCGAAGGCCGCCCGGCGATGCGCGGAAGCGGTCATGACCAGGACGATCCTGTCTCCCGGCCGGAGACGGCCGTACCGGTGGACGATCAGGCTCGCCGAAAGGGGCCACCGCGACATCGCCTCGGCCTCGATCCGCTTCAGCATCTTCTCCGTCATGCCCGGGTAGTGCTCGAGCGTCATGTCCGCGATCGACTCGCCGCCGCTGATGTCGCGGACGAGTCCGATGAAGACCGTCACGGCGCCGACGCTCCGGTCGGTCCCGACGGCCGAATCGATCTCGGCGGCGACGTCGAAGTCCTCCTTCTGAATCCGGATCATCGCGCCCGGTCCCGGCGTCACCCGCCGGTCATCGGCGGGAACAGGGCCACTTCGTCGCCCGCCGCCACCGGCGCGTCGAGCGACGCGTACTCCTCGTTCACGGCGATGCGCACCGCGGAGGCGTCCCCCAACGCGTCCGCGTATTCCGGACCGCGTCCCCGCAACCAGTCGAGCAGGTCGCCGGCCCTGGAGACGCCGTCGGGAAGGTCGACGGTCTCCTCGGAGAGACCGATCCTCGAGCGGATCCAGGCGAAATAGAGGATCTTCAAGACGTCACCTCGGAGAAGGGAAGAAACTCCACCATAGCGCCCGGCGCCACCTCTGTCACCTCCTCGGGCAATTCGACGAGGCCGTCCGCCTCGACCAGGGAACGCAGGATGCCGGCCCCTTCGCGGGCGAACTTCTCGGCTTCCAGGGTCCCGTCCGCGCCCGGTTTGAGGCGCGCCCGCACCCATTCCCGGCGGTTGGGCTTCTTGCGATGGGAGAAGTCCGCGCGGACGCGATAGAGTCGCGGATCGACGCGCGTGCCTCCCGCCAGACGCAGCAGCAGCGGCCGCGCGAAACGAACGAAGGTCACCATCGCGGCCACCGGATTGCCGGGCAGCCCGACGAACGGCGTCCCGGCGACCTGTCCCAGCGCCAGCGGCCGGCCCGGCTTTATGGCCAGGCGCCAGAAGTGGAGAGCGCCGTTCTCCTCGACCGCGCTTCTGACGTGGTCCTCCTCTCCCACCGACACGCCGCCCGAGGTGATCAGCAGATCGTGCGCGCGCGCGGCGTCCCGCAGCGCCGCCGCCACCGCCTTGCGGTCGTCGGCCAGTATCCCCAGGTCGGAGACGTCGACGGGAAGGCCATCGAGCAACGACATCAGGACGTAACGGTTCGAGTCGTAGATGGCCCCGCGGCCCAGGGCCGCGCCCGGCTCGCGGACCTCGTCGCCTGTGGAGAAGACGGCCACGCGGATCGGCCGATGCACGGAAATCTCGCCGCGGCCGACGGAGGCGGCGATACCGATGTCCTGGGGCCGCAGCAAATGGCCCTTGACGAGGATGGCGTCCCCCCTCCGGACGTCCTCGCCGGCGCGACGGCTGTTGGCGCCCCGCGACAGCCCGCGGGGGATCACGACCTCGTCGGCGTCGGCGGCGCAGTCTTCCTGCATGGCGACGGTGTCGCACCCCTCCGGCATCAGGGCGCCCGTGAATATCCGCACCGCGCTGCCCCCGCCGGGTCCGCGCGGGGCCGGGCGCCCCGCCGCGGCGCGACCGGAAAGCCGGAGACGCGTCTCCCGCCCGGTCGCCAGGTCGTCGAACGCGAACGCGTAGCCGTCGACCGCCGAGTTTCCCGCCGGAGGGACGTCGCGCTCCGACACGATGTCCTCGGCGAGGATCCGCCCGACGGCGGCGCGCAGGGGAAGACGTTCGGTGGCGCCGACCGGCGTGACGCGTTCCGCCAGAAGGGCGAGCGCCTCCGCCGTCGTCATCGGACGGTCCCCGGTCGCGAAGCAATCGTCGGAGAGCTGCATGGCTACCGCCCCCGGACCGCCACGCGTCGGACGTCCGCGGCGACGCCGCAATGGTCGGCGATGAATGCCGCGATGTCCCCGACCGCGTCGAGTCTCAGTATCGGAACGGGCACGTCCGCAAGCGGCGCGTCGCTGGCCACGGCCACGACGCGCGAGTCGTCGGGTTGGAGCATGGGTTTTCCCAGGTCCCGGCGGTAGACCTCCAGCTTGTCGATCGCTTCTCGCTTGAACCCCTCGACCAGAACGAGGTCCACGGGCGACAGCCGGGAGACGAGATCGGCCAGCGACGGTTCCGGCTCGCCGCGGTTCTCGCGCATGAGCGCCCATCGCCGACTCGAGGACACCAGCACCTCGGAGGCGCCCGCCTTTCGATGCTCGTAGGAGTCCTTCCCCGGCTGGTCGACGTCGAATCCATGGTGCGCGTGCTTGACGGTCGACACGCGGAGTCCCCTTTCCGCGAGCCGGGGCAGCAGGCTCGTGACGAGCGTCGTCTTGCCGCTGCCGCTCCATCCGGCGATCCCGAACAGTTTCATCGCCCAAACGGCCTCATCGCATGGCCCCCCCGCTTCACCGCGGCGACCGGGATCGTCCATGGAGCGTCGGCCGGCGCGCCCGGTCAACCGCAGGCGCGGGTTCAGGCGCTTCCGGCGCCGCCGCATTCCTCGTCCGGCCCCGCGTCCGCCTTCCCCTCGCCGTCCGCCGCGATGTGCGCCAATCCGGCCCTCAGGTAATCGTAGCCCGTATAGAGCGTAAGCGCGGCGGCGACCCAGAGGCAAACGGTTCCGATCTCCTTCGCCGGCAACAGCAGGTCCCCGGCGTCGCCCGACAGCAGGAAGGCGATCGCGACGATCTGGAGCGTGGTCTTCCACTTGGCCAGATGGCTCACGGGAACCGGAACCTGCACGTCCGCCAGGAATTCGCGCAGGCCGGACACGAGAATCTCGCGGCAGACGATGATCACCGCGGCGAGGACGGTCCACCCGTCGATCCGGTCGACGGCGATCGACATCACGATGGCGGCGACGATCAGGAGTTTGTCGGCCACGGGGTCCAGGAACCGGCCCAACGCCGACATCTGGCCGCGCAGGCGCGCCACGTACCCGTCCAGGAAATCGGTGACGCCGGCGGCGCAGAACAATCCCAGCGCGATCCAGTCCGCCAGGAGGCCCGGGAAGTAGAACGTCGCCACCAGCGCCGGGATGGCCAGGATCCGCGAGAAGGTCAGGAGGTTGGGCAGGCTGGTGATCATCGGCGGACGGGCGGCCGTCGACGGCCGCGCGCCGCGACCGGCGCCCCGGCCCTCCGCGCCGGAGGCGCTTCAGTCGTCGGAATGGAAGTGGTCATAGATCGATTTCGCCACCTGCCGCGAGATTCCCTCGACCGCTTCGAGATCGGCGAGTCCGGCGCGCTCCACCGACCGCGCCGAGCCGAAATGATGTAGCAGGGCGCGCTTCCGTTTCGCCCCGATGCCGGGAATCTCGTCCAGCGCCGAACGGCCCAGCCTGCGCGAGCGCTTGGCGCGATGGCCGCCGATGGCGTACCGATGGGCCTCGTCGCGCAGACGCTGGAGGAAGTACAGGACGGGATCGTTCGGCTCCAGCGAGAACGCCGGCCTTCCCTGGACGTGGAACGTCTCGCGTCCGGCGTTGCGTTCCGGGCCCTTGGCGATGGCGGCGAGCGCCACGTCCGCGACGCCGAGATCGTCGAACACCCGCCGGGCGGTTCTCAGGTGGCCGGCGCCGCCGTCGATCAGGACGAGGTCGGGCCATTGCCGCCCCTCGCGGTCTCCGTCTTCCCTGAGCAGGCGCGAGAAACGGCGGGTCAGGACTTCGGTCATCATGCCGTAGTCGTCGCCGGGGGCGAGATCGGCCCGCCTGATGTTGAATTTCCGGTATCGGTTCTTGAGGAGCCCCTCGGCTCCCGCGGCGATCATTGCGCCCAGCGCCTCGCTGCCGCGGATATGGCTGTTGTCGTAGACCTCGATGCGTTCGGGGGGCGCCTCGAGTCCGAACGTTCGGGCCACGCCCTCGAGCAACCGCCGCTGCGAGGCGTTCTCCGCGAGGCGGCGGGCGAGCGCGTCCCGGGCATTGGCGACGGCGTGTTCGACGAGCTGCCGCTTGGCGCCCCGGCGCGGCGCGCGAACGTCCACCCGCCTGTCCGCGCGGACGCCGAGCGCCTGCTCGACGAGATCCCTGCCTTCCACGTCATGACTGGTCAGCACCAGCCGCGGCGGCGGTTTGTCGGCGTAGAACTGGCCGATGAAGGCGGACAGGACTTCCTCGATCGCGTCGCTTCTGGCGTGCGCCGGGAAGTAGGCCCGGTTGCCGTAGTTCTGTCCGGAGCGGAAGAAGAACACCTGGATGCAGGTCTGGCCCGCGTCTCGACAGGCCCCGATGACGTCCGCCTCCCCCAGCGTCGGAATGTTGATTCCCTGGCGCGCCTGGATCTGGGTGAGGGCCCGAATGCGATCCCGATAGACCGCCGCGGTCTCGAATTCCAGGTTCGCGCTGGCGTCCTGCATCCGTTCGGAGAGCCGCTCCTGGGTCCGCCGGCTTCGGCCCGAGAGGAAGTCCCGCGCTTCGCGCACGATCCGGCCGTAGTCTTCCCGGCCGATCCGGCCGACGCAGGGCGCCGAGCAGCGGCGGATCTGATACTGGAGGCAGGGCCGCGTGCGGCTCGCGAACACGCTGTCGGAACAGGACCGGAGCGGGAAGGCCCGCTGGAGCGCGTTGATCGTCTCGTTGACGGCGCCCGCCGACGCGAAGGGGCCGAAATACTCCCCCGGCCTGTTCCGCGCGCCGCGGTGTTTCGCGATCTGGGCCCAGTCGTGGTCTCCGGTGATCAGGATGTAGGGAAAGGACTTGTCGTCCCTCAGCAGTATGTTGTAGCGGGGTCGAAGCTCCTTGATGAGGTTCGCCTCGAGAAGCAGGGCCTCGACCTCGGTGTGCGTGGTGATGAACTCCATGTCCGCGGTCGCCGCGACCATGCCCAGTATGCGGGTCGCGAGACCCGTCGAGTTCGCGTAGGAGGCGACCCGTTTCTTCAGGCTCTTCGCCTTGCCGACGTACAGGACCCGCCCCTTCGCATCGATCATCCGATAGACGCCGGGACCGTTGGGCAGCGTCTTCAGATGAGCGCGGATCACGTCGCGGCCGCGCCTGATCGACGGGACGGCGGGCTCGGCGCCCGCGCTCCCGGAGCTGGAGACGGCGCGATGCCGCGTCCGCCGGGCTTCGGTCTGGATGGCCGTCATGGTTCTTCCCGGCAAGCATACCACCGGCGAAGCCGCGCGACTCCCGAAGTTTGGACGGACGCCGGCGACGGCTTCACGCGGATGTCATACTATCCACGATTCGTGTGGGTAAGTTTGTGGGCAATCACGCAGCCAGGCGGTAAAAGCGCGGCGTTCCCTGGTCTTCGGCTTGATTGCCTAATTTTTAGGCACATATTCCATCTTATTGATTTCAAAAGAAATTTCAATGTCAAACGCTTTCCGGGATCCGGGAGCGGAAACTTCGGGCGGGGCGCGACGGGCTGGCGTCCGGCAAATGCCCGCCTGTGCACAACTTTCCGGCGAGCGGCGGCGGATCGCCCGGAAAATTCGTTGAACTGTCAATGGTTAGCCCGGAATCGCTCGATCTCGACGCCGACGCCTTCCGCTTCGGAGATGGCGTGAAGTTTCTCCACGCCCACGCGGACTCCCGTGACGCGGAGATCGGACAGGCATACTTCCGCGATCTTTTCGGCCAACGTTTCGACCAGGTTCGTGTGGCCTTCCGCCAATACTTCCTTCACGCCTGACACCACCGTCTCGTAATTCACGACGTCGTCGATCTCGTCGCTCGGGGATTGGCGAGGGTCCTCGGTGATCAGCTCGAGATTGATGCGAACCCGTTGCGGCCCCGACTTCTCGTGACGGTACACGCCGACGCGGGCCGGCAGCACCAGGTTGCGGACGACGATCCGCCGGGTCTCGCGGCGTCCCCGTTCCCGGCTCGCGCGCGCGCCGTCCGGCGGCGGCATCGTCATTCCACGAGATCCGTATCGTCCGGGAGCCGACGCCATTTGAGATGCCGGCCGCCGTCGAGCGCGATCATCTGTCCGGTCATCGCGGGCGACGAGAGGATGAACCGGACCGCGGACGCGATCTCGTCCGGCGTGGCGCCGCGCCCGAGCGGCGTCGAGGCGCCCTGCGCCTCGAAGTGTTCGAGGCTCTGCCGGGGGCTGGGCAGGGTCGGTCCCGGCCCGACGCCGTTCACCCTGATCCGGGGCGCGAGCGCCAGCGCGCACGTCCGGGTCAGGGTCCACAGGCCGCTCTTGCTCACCGTATAGGACGCGAAGCGGGGGGTCGGGTTCCATACGCGTTCGTCGATGATGTTGACGATGCAGCCGGATACGCCCGTCGCCGTCCCCTCGGCGAAGGCCGTCTGTCCGGCGAAGGCCTGCGTCAGGAAGAACGGCGCGCGCAGGTTGACGTCGATGTGGCGGCGCCAGGACTCGCCGGTCGCCGAGAGGACGTCGTCGGGCTCGAACACCGACGCGTTGTTGACGAGGCAGGTCAACGGCCCCAGTTCCGCGGCGGCGCGCGGGATCAGGCCGGCGGCGGCGGTCGCGTCCGCGAGATCGGCGGCGACCGCGACGGCGCGGCCGCCGCCCGCCGCGATGTCGGCGACGACCTCTGCGGCCTCCCTCGCCGACCGCAGGTGATGGACGGCGACCGCCCATCCGTCTTCCGCCAGCGTCCGGCAGATCGCCCGCCCGATCCGCCGCGCGCCGCCGGTGACCAGCGCCGCGCCCGGCCGCGGGGCCGATGGGGCCGACGGGGACTCCGCGCCGCTCATGGGTTCGCGTAGGCGGTCACGAGGGGGAAACGGGGCCCGCCGAAGTACTGGACGAAGACGAACCCGAGATAGGCGGCCGACAACACGACGCCCGCGGCGCGGCGGATCGCTCGCCGGCGCAGCGCGAACGGCAGCGGAACCAGCGCCGCGCCGAGCATCACCCAGAGATCGAAATGCAGCGTCCGTTCCGGTATCGGCACCGGAACGATGAGCGACGTGACGCCCATGACGCCCAGGATGTTGAACATGTTGCTGCCGACCACGTTGCCCACCGCGATCCCGCCCTGTCTGCGGATGGCGGCGGCGACGGTCGTCGCGAGTTCGGGCAGGGACGTCCCCAGCGCGACGAGGGTGAGGCCGATGACCGTTTCCGTCACGCCCCACGCCCGCGCGATTCCCACCGCGCCGTCGATCAGGAGGTGGGCTCCGAACAACAGTCCCGCCAGTCCGGCCGCGATGAACCCCAGGAACACGGGCGTCGACCGAGGGAAGGCGCCGATGCCGCCGAACTCCTCGCCGTATTCCTCGCGGCCGTGGCCGTCGCCGCGTTCCGATACGTAGGAATGGACGAGGAAGGCGAGAAGGAGGGCGACCAGGACCGCGCCGTGCCATGCCGTCAGGGTCCCGCTCCAGCAGAACGCGACGAAGAGCAGGCTCGCGCCGATCATCGCGATGATGTCCCGGTTCAGGGACGGCGCCTGGCAGACGACGGGGAACACGACCGCGGGCGCCCCGAGGACGAGGAGCACGTTGGCCACGTTGCTGCCGACGACGTTGCCGATCGCGATGCCGGGCGCGCCGTTCCACGCCGCGTCGACGCTGACGATCAGCTCCGGCGCCGAGGTGCCGAAGGCGACGACCGTCAAGCCGATGACGAGCGGCGACACGCCGAGTTTCCGCGCCAGCGCCACGGCCCCCCGGACGAGAACGTCCCCGCCCAGAAGCAGGACGACGAGACCGCCGGCCAACTGGAGGTAGATCAACAACCGCGCCTCGGCGCAGCCGGACGGGCGGGGGGGACGGCGGTCACGATCTCGTCGCGCGCTTGCCCTTGCCCCGGTACTGCCGGGTTCCGGGCTGGCCCGCGGTCGAGCGCGGGCCCCGTCCGCGCGGTCCCTGGTCGCTTTTCGCCTCGCGCCGGCCCCTGGCGCGGCGGCGGCGCGGCGCGCCGATCCCGAGATCGGTGTTCTCGAGACGGCGGATCTCGTCGCGCAGCCGGGCGGCCTCCTCGAATTCGAGCTCCGCGGCCGCCTCCAGCATGCGCCTGTCCAGCTCCTTGAGATGGGTGTCGAGGTTGTGGCCGACGAGACTCCGGGTCCCCTCGTCGCCGGTGGAGACGGTGACGTAGTCGCCTTCGTACACGCCGTCGAGGATGTCGCCGATGTTCTTCTTGATCGACTCGGCGGTGATGCCGTTGGCCTCGTTGAACAGTCGCTGTTTCTCGCGGCGCCGGTCCGTTTCGTCGATGGCCCCCTTCAGACTTTCCGTCATGCCGTCGGCGTAGAGGATCACGCGGCCGTCCACGTTCCTCGCCGCCCGGCCGATGGTCTGGATGAGGGAGGTCCGCGACCGCAGGAATCCTTCCTTGTCGGCGTCGAGGATGGCGACCAGGGCGCATTCGGGGATGTCGAGGCCCTCGCGCAGCAGGTTGATGCCGACGAGGACGTCGAAGGCGCCGAGGCGCAGGTCGCGGATGATCTCGATACGCTCGAGGGTGTCGATGTCCGAATGCAGATAGCGGACGCGGATGCCGGCTTCGTGCAGGTATTCGGTCAGGTCCTCGGCCATCCGTTTGGTCAGCGTCGTCACCAGGACGCGCTGTCCGCCGGCGGCCGCGTCGCGGCATTCCGCCATCAGGTCGTCCACCTGGCTGGCGACGGGACGCACGATGCACCGCGGGTCCATCAGTCCCGTCGGCCGGATGACCTGTTCGACGAAGACGCCGCCGGTCCGCTCGAGTTCCCAGGGACCCGGAGTCGCCGAGACGTAGATGGTCTGGGGGCGCATGGCGTCCCATTCCTCGAACTTGAGAGGACGGTTGTCGACGCAGCTCGGCAGGCGGAACCCGTACTCCGCCAGCGTCGACTTGCGGCGGAAGTCGCCGCGGAACATCCCGCCGAGTTGCGGCACCGTGACGTGGCTCTCGTCGACGACGACCAGCGCGTTGGCGGGGAGGTACTCGAAGAGGGTCGGCGGCGGCTGGCCGGGCAGGCGGCCGGTCAGGTAACGGGAGTAGTTCTCGATCCCGGCGCAGGCGCCCGTCGCCTCGATCATCTCGAGATCGAACGCGGTGCGCTGTTCCAGGCGTTCCGCCTCCAGCGGCTTTTCCGCGCGCCGGAACTCGTCGAGGCGGATTTCCAGGTCCTTGCGGATCTCCCGCGCGGCCTGCTTCAGCGTCGGCTTCGGGGTCACGTAGTGCGAGTTCGCGTAGAGCTTGATCCGGGAGAGCCTGTCCGTTCTCTCGCCCGTGAGCGGGTCGAATTCCGTGATGCTCTCGACCTCGTCGCCGAACAGCGAGACGCGCCAGGCCCGGTCCTCCAGGTGGACGGGGAACATCTCGATCGAGTCGCCCCGGACGCGGAACGTCCCGCGCGCGAAGCTGGCGTCGTTCCGCCGGTACTGGAGCTCGACCAGCTGCCGCAACAGCCCGTTGCGGTCGATCGTGTCCCCGGTCTTCAGGCTGACCGCCATTTCCTGATAGGTCTCGATGTCGCCGATGCCGTAGATGCAGGAGACGCTGGCCACGATGACGACGTCGTCCCGTTCCATCAGCGCCCGCGTGGCGGAGTGGCGCATCCGGTCGATCTGCTCGTTGATCGAGGCGTCCTTCTCGATGTAGGTGTCCGATCTCGGGACGTAGGCCTCCGGCTGGTAGTAGTCGTAGTAGGAGACGAAGTACTCCACCGCGTTGCCGGGGAAGAACTCCTTCATCTCGCCGTAGAGCTGGGCCGCGAGCGTCTTGTTGGGCGCCAGGACCAGGGCCGGGCGGCCGGTGTTGCGGATGACGTTGGCCACGGTGAACGTCTTGCCGGAGCCGGTGACGCCGAGCAGGACCTGATCGCGTTCTCCCCCGTCGACGCCCGCCGAGATCTCGTCGATCGCCTGGGGCTGATCGCCCGCCGGGGTGTAGTCGGAGACCAGTTCGTAGGCGATGCCGCCCTCGGTCTTCTCGTAGTCGAGGCGGGGGCGCGCGGGCGCGCGGAGGGTCTCGGCGGTGCTCATGTCCCCCCTAATATGCCCGAGCGCCGGGCGAATTGCAGCAGCGGGGGCGCCGAGGCGATGGATGACCCGCATTTCCCATGCCGGCGGGGGATCGAGGATCGCGCGGCGTTGCGGGACCGCGGTCCACCCCCCTCCCGACCTCCCCCCTGTTATGGGGGAGGAGCGTCAATGGCCTCTCCCTTCCCCCCTCGTTCTCCCTCCCCCTGGCAGGGGGAGGGTCGGGGTGGGGGTCGCGGCAGGGGGGAGAAGCGCGAACGGACCCTGCGGCGGTCCGTGGCTTGAACGGCGGAAACTTGATACGTTCGCGAAGACCGGCGGGACAAGCGGGAGGACGCGGGAGAGTCGGCATGGCCGTTCCGAGGATATTCGATACCTGTCGCCCGCGCGCCGACGTCGTCGACGAGAGCGACGCCGAGGCCGATTACGCCGCCGACCTGGCGCAGGTCCTCGTCGGTCGTGGGAACGGCGCGTATCTCGACCCGGCCCGTTTCTTCTCCGACACCTACCCGACGAGGGGCCTCAGGGACCTGTTGGCCAACATATGCCGGCGGCTGACCGGCGCGGGCGGCGAGGCCGCGGCGATCTTCCGGCTCGATACCTCCTACGGCGGCGGCAAGACCCACGGGTTGATCGCGTTGACCCATGCCGCCCGGGGCATGGCGGGCGTGTCGAACGTCTCCGAGTTCATGGATCCCGCCCTGGTTCCGCGAGGCCGCGTCCGCGTCGCCGCCTTCGACGGCGAGAACGCCGACCCGGCCAACGGACGGAAGATGGACGGCGGCGTGCTGGCCCGCACCCCCTGGGGCGAGATCGCCTGCGCGCTCGCCGGGACGGAAGGCTACGCGCGGATCCGCGAGAGCGACGAAACCCGCACCGCGCCCGGCGCCGAGACCTTGCGCGAGCTGTTCGGCGGCGAGCCGACGCTCATCCTGCTGGACGAACTTTCGGTCTATCTGCGCAAGGCGCGCGCTCTCGGAGAGGGAAGAGGCCAGCTCACCGCGTTTCTGACCTCGCTGTTCAAGGCGGTGGAGGGCGCGCCCAACGCGGCCCTGGTCTATACGCTGGCGGTCGGCAAGGACGGCCGGGCGACCGACGCCTACAGCGAGGAAAACCAGTTCATCGCCGACTACATGGCGGAGGCGGAAAGCGTATCCGCGCGCAAGGCGACGCTGCTCAATCCCACCGAGGAGGACGAGACCGTCCAGGTGCTTCGCCGCCGCCTGTTCGACTCCATCGACGAAGCCGCGGTCGCGCCGGTCGTCGAGGCCTACCGCGAGCTCTGGGCGGCCAGCGGCGACTCGCTGGCGGGAGACGCCGGTCGCTCCGAGACCGCGGAGACCTTCCGGGCGAGCTACCCGTTCCATCCCGAGGTGCTGGAGACCCTGATCGGCAAGACGGCGACGCTCGGCAACTTCCAGCGGGTGCGCGGCATGCTCCGGCTGCTGGCCCGTACGATCGCGCACCTGTGGGAGGAGCGTCCCGCGGATGCGACCGCGATCCATCTTCACCACGTGGATCCGGGCCGCGAACCCATCCGCCAGGAGATCGTCACCCGTCTCGGGCAGTCCGCCTACGCGCCGGCGGTCTCCAACGACGTGGCCGCCGGCGGGAGCGAAAGGCGGGCCCTGGCCCAGCAGATCGACGCCGAGCATCATGGCGGCCTCCCTCCCTACGCGGCCTACGTCGCCCGCACCGTCTTCATGCACACCCTGGCCTTCAACGATCCGCTCAAGGGTCTCTCGCCCGAGCGGCTGCGCTACTCGCTCCTGTGCCCGGCGATGGACATCGGCTTCGTCGAGGAGGCGCGCAGGAAGTTCGTCGCCGAATCCGCCTATCTCGACGACCGGCCGGGCGCGCCGATGCGCTTTCTCGCCGAGGCCAACCTGCGCCAGATCGTCCGGCGCGAGGAACGGAACGTCGATGCGGGCGAGGCCCGCGCCGAGCTCAACGACCGCATCCGCGAGATATTCGACGGCGACGCCTTCGACGCGACATCCTTCCCCGGAGGGCCGTTCGACGTTCCCGACGAGGTCGGCGACGGCAGGCCGAAGCTCGTCGTGCTGGCCTACGACGGCGTGACCGTCGGCGGATCCGTCGAGCGCGTTCCCGAGCTCGTCGAGCGCATATACGGCCGCAAGGGCTCCGAAGGCTCGGCTCTCCGCGTCCTGCGCAACAATCTGGTCTTCGCGGTCGCCGACGATGCCCGCGCCGGGGAGATGCGGCGCAAGGCGCGCCTCCGACTGGCCTTGCGGGAGCTGAAGAAGCCCGAGCGGCTGGTCGACCTGGCCGAGCATCAGCAGGCCAAGCTGCGCGAGCTGGAGGCGCGTTCCGAGCAGGAACTGGCGATCGCGATTCAGCAATGCTACCGGCACGTCTTCTATCCGTCCCGTGACCGCGTCGGCGCGGGCGACGTCGATCTCGCGCATACGGCGATCGACATGCACTCCGCCTCGGACCGGCCCGGCGCCGGCCAGCGGCAGATCGCGCGGGCGCTGCGCGACCTGAAGAAGCTGCGGCTTTCCGAGGACGAACCGGATTCGCCCACCTACGTGCGCGACCGGACGCCGCTCAGGAAGGGCCAGATGACCACGCTGGCGCTGCGCGGCGAGTTCCGCCGCGACCCGGCGCTGCCCATGCTGATGGGCCAGGACATCTTCATTCGCGGCATCCGGCGCGGCATCGAGAACGGCGACTACGTCTACCGGCGCGGCGACTTGCTGTTCGGTCCCGGCGACCCGCCGGCCGTCATCGAGATCGACGAGCAGGCCGTGGTCATGACCATGGCCTACGCCAGGAACAAGGCCGTCTGGCCGCGGGAAACGGACGTCGTCGAGAAGGAGTCCGGCCCCGGACGCGAAGAACTCGACGAAGGGGACGACGGCTCCGGCCGACGAGGAAGGACCCAGGACGGAGACGGAGACCGGCCTTCCTGGACGCCGTCGGGATCGGGATCGTTCTCCGCGGAGGGCGTTCTCAGGGAGGCGCTGGTCCGGTTGTGGGAACAGGCGCGGGCCGCGAAGGCCGAGACGGTCGACGCCCTCGTCATCCGCATGTTCGAGGCCGGCGACGGCTTTCGTCTTCTCGGCGCCGTCGGCGCCGTCTCCGGGGCGGAGAAGACCGTGGCCATGACCGGCGGTTACGAGACCCGCGACGGCGGCTCGTTCGAGCTCGAGTTCCGGGGGCCGGCGCCGGACGCGCAACCGGTGAGGGAGTTTCTCGATCCGCAGCTTCGGGACGCGGAGGCCGCGAACCTGGAAGTGACGTTCGAGCTGGCCTTCGCGGACGGCCTGTCGATGAAGGGCGACGCGGCGGAAAAGTTCACGGAGCGCCTTTGCAAGTTCGCGAGCGGCGCGGCCTACGTCTCCGCGACGGCGCGGGCGGGGGCCCGATGACGCGCCCGGAACGAATCGTTCGGATCGAGGCGCCGGACGCGGCCCCCCGATACGAATTGCGCGTGCGGCGTCACGGACCGGCGGACGCCGAATACGAGATATGGCGGTTGCCGTCGGCCGCGCCGCGGGCGGCGTCGGCCCTGAGAATGGCGGGACTTCGGGGCCGCAACCTGGAGCTGGTCGAGCACCGGGTTCTGAAGCGGCTCTCGCGGTCCGGCGTCAGGCTCGGCCGAAGCGTGGACGACGGGAAGCGCGGCCATGCGCTCGACGAGGACCTCGCCTTGACGCTCGGCCTGTTGTTCCGCACGCTCGCGCCGATGCGCAGCCGCGACAACATGCGGGCGGTCGCCGACGGCATTGAGGAGATGGGGCGCGAGGAGGCGGCCTACTGGCTCGGCATGGCCATGCATCGCAAGCATCCCCGCCGCGTGCTGACGGCGCTTCGCGTCCTGTTGACCGAGGCGCGGACGGCGCGGCGAGTCGCCGCGCGCGGCCCCGGCGCTGTACGGAGAGGGATATGACATTGCGGATCGAGCCGGAGATCGATGACACCACGGTCGTCCTGGTCGGCGACTTTAACCCGGCGGTGTTCACGCCGGCGTGGTTCGTGTTGCACGACCTTCTGCCGGAGAGCGCAGCGGACGGCGCGAAGGTGGAAGTCGTCCACCCACGGACAACCGTTTTCTCCTTCGACTGGCTGCGCCTGCAAGTCACAGTGGAACGCTTTATCGCCGGAACAGCGCAGGCGCCCCGTATTCGTGTGCGTGACTTCGTCGCGCGCGCATTCACGGAACGCCCGAACCATACGCCGCTCAGGGCGTTCGGGATCAACCGCGAGGTTCATTTTCCGGTGCGGGATCGCGCCGAAATGGACCGCATCGGCAGAACACTGGCGCCGGTGGAACCGTGGGGCGCCTGGGGACGCGATCTCGAACCGGACGGCGAGCACGGCGGCATGACGTCGCTGAGGATGTCACAGGTCAAAATAGAAGGAAGGCCGCCCGAGGATCAGATCAACGTTACAGTGGAACCGTCCATCCCGATCGTCGGTCAGGGACGCTGCGGGGTTTACGTGCATGTCAATGATCATTACACAACGGGCAATTCCGGTTCCGAAGCTGGCGAGCACCTGATGAAACGTCTTGAGAGCGACTTTGAGGTATCTTTGGAGCGCGGCAACGGTATCGTCGATCACGTCATGTCCCTGGCGAAAAAATAGGAGGTTCGGTTCATGTCGCAGGCAGACCTGTCCACCGCGACGTCGCAAGCCGATAGGCTTGAGGCGCATGGCAGTCTCGACGTGGAAACGACGTCGGCGGATATCGTTCGTCACGCGATGAGGGAGTTCGATCTGGCGTCCGGGCGCGGGATGAACGCCGACCAAGGATCCGGTGCGCGCCATCCGGAGGCCAACGCGAATCCCCGATCGCCGATCACGGACCACGGACAGGCCTCCGTCGACCTTTCCCGGATCGTGGACGTGCCGAGATTGCCGACATGGCGCATGCCTGCGACAACCTTTCATGCCTTGCAAGAGTGGGAAGGCCACGTCGTCGAGATCGGCGACGGGGAGTTCACGGCGCGGTTGACCGACGTCACGGCCGGGGCGTCGCATGAGGAGGAAGAAGCGGTTATCCCCTTGGTCGAGATCGCGGACGGCGATGCCGCCAAGATGCGCGAAGGGAGCATCTTCCGCTGGGTGATCGGTTACGAGCGCTCCGCCGTCGGAACCAAGAAGCGCGTATCTCAGATCGTGTTTCGCGACCTTCCGGCCATCACCGAGACGGACCTGCGGGCCAGCGAGGCATGGGCGCGGGAGACGATGCGGTCGTTCGGTCTGTGACGGCGGCGGAAACGCTGCCGGGGCGCGACGAGATCGAACTTACGCTGTTCGGTCCCGGGTACGGCGAGAGCGTCGTTCTGCATATCGGCGACGGCGCGTGGGTCATCGTCGATTCCTGCATCGACGGGAACGGCGAGCCGCGCGCCTTGGGCTACTTGGAAGATCTCGGCCTCGATCCAGCCCAGGCCGTTGTTCTGATCGTCGCGACCCACTGGCACGACGACCATATCCGCGGCATGGCGCGTCTGATCGAAGCCTGCGGCAAGGCCACTTTCTGTTGCGCCGCTACGCTCTGCCGGAAGGAGTTCCTTTCCATCGTCGGTGCTCTTGAAGGCCGTCCCTTTTCCGCCGCCGGTTCCGGGGTTCGGGAGATTCATGGCGTCTTCACCCAACTCAAGGGAGCGGCGTCGAAGCCGACGTTCGCCCTCGCCAACCAACGCATCCTCAACCACGGCGGATGCGAAATCTGGTCTCTCTCACCGGACAGCGCGATTTTCCAGAACTTCCTGAAGTCCGTCGGCCGCCTTGTACCCGGCGCCGGCCAGACCAACGCCCGACTTCCCGGCCCGTCGCCCAACGAGGCGGCGGTCGCGCTCTTGGTCGAGGTCCGAGACATGGCGGTGCTGCTCGGGTCGGACTTGGAAAAACCGGGTTGGAGAAGCGTTCTGGAGAGCCCGGAGCGGCCGACCGGCAAAGCGTCGGCGTTCAAGATTCCACATCATGGGTCCAGGAACGCCGACGAACGGAAGGTGTGGGAGCGGATGTTAGAACCGGATCCCTTCGCCGTGCTCACGCCCTGGCGCAGGGGCGGCCACACCCTGCCCAGCGGCGATGACGTTCGGCGTATCATCTCCTGCACGAAGAACGCCTATGCGACCGCGAAGCCCGGTTCGCTGAATTTCACTCCCAAGCACCGAGACCGGGCGGTGGACCGGACCATCGACAGGTCCGCCATCCGGCTTCGAAGGCTGGCGATGTCTCCCGGCTGGCTCCGGCTGCGGCGATCATTCCACCCGAAGGCGCGATGGACCGTCGAGATGTTCGGAACCGCCTGCCATCTCGAGAAATTCGCCGCATGACACACCCTGACTATCCATGAGAGTCCGCCGGTGGCGTGGAGAATTTCCCCGGCGTTTCCGGCTGGAACGTCATGGCGGCGCCGGTCGGGGCTGCTCGTCCACCCCCCTCCCGACCTCCCCCCTGTTAGGGGGGAGGAGTGTCAACGGCCCCCTCCCGCCCCTTGTTCTCCCTCTCCCTTGCAGGGGGAGGGCCGGGGTGGGGGTCGCGCCGGGGGAGGAGCGTGAAAAGGCGGTCCGCACACCGTCGGGGCGCGGTCCACCCCCCTCCCGGCCTCCCCTGTCCAAGGAGGAGGAGCGTGAAAAGGCGGTCCGCACACTCCGCACACCCTCCCGCCCCTTGTTCTCCCTCTCCCTTGCAGGGGGAGGGTCGGGGTGGGGGTCGCGCTGGGGGGAGGAGCGCGAAAAGGCGGTCCGCACACCCGGATCCGCACAATCCGCACACCGTCAGGGCGCGGTCCACCCCCCTCCCGACCTCCCCCCTGTTAGGGGGAGGAGCATCAATGGCTCCCTCTCCCTTGCAGGGGGAGGGTCGGGGTGGGGGTCGCGCCGATGACCGACAGCCGCCTTGCGGGGCGGCGTCGAAAAAAATTTCCGTGACGTGGTTGACAACGCCTCGATTTCCCAACAAACTCGCTGGCAACGGATTTGTTGGGAGATATGGCGATGGAACTCAGGAAGGCCGGAGGGAACTGGGTCGAGGGGGATCGGTTCTTCGACCGGGGCGCCGAGATCGAAGCGCTGACGGAGCGGGCGCAGGACGGAACCCACACCCTGCTGACCGCGCAGCGCCGGATGGGCAAGACGAGCCTGGTGCGGGAATTGCTGCGCCGCCTGGCGGACGAGGGGCGCTTCGAGACGATCTTCGTCGATCTGGAGGGTGCCTCCACTCCGGCGGACGCCATCGCCGAGATCGGGTTCCGGTCGAGGTCGGCGCGAGGCGCCCGGGGCCGGATCAAGTCTCTGTTCGCCAACGTCCTTCCGGCGGAGGCCGAGGTCGGCGTTCGGGGCCGGGTCCCGGCGCTGGCCGACGCGGATCTGCGGATGAAGTTTCGCGCCGGGGTCGATGCCGGCAACTGGCCGCACAAGGGCGACGAGGTCTTCGCGGCCCTGGCGGGAAGCGGGCGGCCGGTGGCGCTCGCGATCGACGAGCTGCCGATCCTCGTCAACCGGCTGCTCAAGGGGGACGATTACCGGATCACGCCGGAACGCAGGCGGGCGGCGGACGAGTTCCTGAGCTGGCTTCGCAAGAACGGCCAGACGCATAAGGGCCGGATCTGCATGATCCTCTCCGGCAGCGTGAGCCTCGAACCCATCCTGCAACAGGCCGGGCTGAGCGCCCATGCGAACATCTTCTCCCCCTTCGACCTGAAACCCTGGGACGAGGAGACCGCGACGGACTGCCTCGGCGCCCTGGGGGCGGCCTACGGCCTCGATCTCCCCCACGCCGTCCGCCAGGACATGTGCCGGCGGTTGCGCCGCCAGATTCCCCACCACGTGCAGCAGTTCTTCAACGTCCTTCACGAAGACCTGCGCCGGGCCGGCCGGCGCGCCGCCTCACTCGAAGACGTGGCGCGCGTGTACGCCGACGAGATGCTCGGTGTCCGGGGGCAGATGGACATGGAGCACTACGAGGGCCGGCTGCGGATGGTTCTCGGGGACGAGGGGTATCGGGCCGCCCTCGAGGTGTTGACCGACGCCGCGGTCAACGGCGGCCGGCTGGACGGCGACGCCATCGGCCGGCGTCGCGAGTCCCTCGCCGCCGGGGCCGAAGCCGAGGCCGACCCGCCCCCGATCGAGGACGTGCTCCACGTGTTGGAGCACGACGGGTATCTGGAGAGGCGGGACGGCGGCTACCGCTTCGTATCCGGCCTGCTCGAAGACTGGTGGCGCGTCCGGTACGGCGGGTCCGGCGGCGGTTCCGCCCGGAGCGCCGGGCGATGACCGCGACCGCCCCCCGGAAGTACAACCCGGGGTTCCTCACCGACGACGAGCTGGTGGCGTCGTTCCGCGTGCGGACGAGCGAGTTCGAGTCGGTCGTCGAGATGCTGCGCGAGTGCGACGGAAGCTCGAACCAGCACCAGATCGTGATCGGCCCGCGCGGCAGCGGGAAGACGAGCCTGCTCCTGCGGGTCGCGGCGGAGGCGCGGCGGGACGCCGGGCTGTCGGCCGCCTTCTTCCCCGTCGTCTTTTCGGAGGAGAGCTACGAGGTCTCCACCGCCGGGGAGTTCTGGCTGGAATGCCTGTCCCGCCTGGCCGACCAGGCGCCGCGGCGGGAGGACGCCCCCGACCTGCGCCGCACCTTCGAGGATCTGCGCGCCGTCCGCGACGACCGGGCGCTCGGCGATCGTTGCCTCGGCGCCCTGCTGGACTTCGCCGACCGGGAAGGCAAGCGGCTCGTGCTGATGGTCGAGAACCTGAACATGATGTTCGGAGACATGGCGGACCCCGATGCGGGATGGCGGCTGCGGCAAGTCCTGCAAACCGAACCGCGGATCGTCCTGCTCGCGAGCGCCACCAGCCGCTTCGACGAGATCGACAACCCGGACCTCGCCCTGTACGACCTGTTCCGGGTGCTCTTCCTGCGCCCTCTCGACACGAACGAATGCGCCGCCCTGTGGGAGGCGGCGTCCGGCCAACGCCGCCCGCCCGAGACGATCCGCTCGCTGGAAATCCTTACCGGCGGCAGCCCGAGATTGCTTGCGATCGTGGCCCGTTTCGGCGCGGGGCTGTCCTTCCGCGAGCTCATGGCCGATCTGCTCGATCTGATCGACGACCATACGGAGTACTTCAAGAGCCATCTCGAAGCGCTCCCGGCCCAGGAGCGGCGGGTCTATCTCGCCCTCGCCGACCTGTGGATACCGGCGCTCACGAAGGAGATCGCGGACCGGGCGCGGCTCGAGACGAGCAAATGCAGCGCCCAGCTCGCCCGCCTCGTCGAACGCGGCGTCGTCCAGGTCGCGGGCGGCAGCGCCCGGCGCAAGCAGTACTATCTGAGCGAGCGCATGTACAACATCTACTACCTGCTGCGGCGCCACCGCGAACCGGGCCGCCTGATCGAGGTCCTCATCCGTTTCATGGCGTCGAGGTACTCGCCGCGCGAGCTGAAGGACTTCGGCTTCCGTGTCGCCCAGGAGGCGCCGCAAGGCTTCGATGCGGAGATGCGGTCGCTGCACCGGTCCGCATTCGTGCAATTGGTGGAGTTGCCGGATTTGGCCGGGGACCGTGAAGAGTTGCTTAAGGCGGCTCCTCCGGATTTCGCGGAGGCTCTGGATGCGGTGAAACGGGACCGCGGTCGGCCCGGTCAGCTCGACGAGAAGACGGACGAATGCTCGGAAGCGGCGGCCGCGAAGGCGCTCTTCGACAAGGCGGTCGCGCTGGGCAACCGGAAACAAGCGGAGGAGGCCCTAGTCGCCTACGACGAACTGGTATCTTTATTCGAGGCGAGCGACTCCCCCTTCGTTCTCGATCTGATCGCAATAGCTCTCGTCAACAGAGGGGCCGTGCTCGGCATGCTGAATCGGTCGGCGGAAGCACTGGCCGCTTGCGACGAGGTCGTGCGTCGCTTCGGAGAGAACGAAGCGCAGACCCTTCGCGAGAAGGTCGCGATGGCTCTCGTCAACAAGGGGATCGCATTCGGCGCGCTGAATCGGTCGGCGGAAGCACTGGCCGCTTGCGACGAGGTCGTGCGTCGCTTCGGAGAGAACGAAGCGCAAGCCCTTCGCGAGGAGGTCGCAGCGGCCCTTGTCAACAAGGGAGCTGCACTCGCCGCGCTGAATCGGCTGGAGGAGGTCCTGGCCGTTTGCGACGAGGTCGTGTGTCGATTCGGGGAGAGCGAGGTACTGGCCCTTCGCGAGGAGGTCGCAGCGGCCCTTGTCAACAAGGGGATCGCACTCAGTAAGCTGAATCGGCTGGGGGAGGTCCTCGCCGCTTGCGACGAGGTCGTGCGTCGCTTCGGAGAGAGCGAAGCGCTGGCCCTTCGCGAGAAGGTCGCGAAAAGCCTCTTCAACAAGGGAGTCGCGTTCAACGCGCTGAATCGGCCGGAGGAAGCACTGGCCGCTTACGACGAGGTTGTGTATCGCTTCGGGGAGAGCGAGTCGCTGGTCCTTCGCGCGCAGGTCGCGAAAAGCCTTGTCAACAAGGGAGCTGCATTCGACAGGCTGAACCGGCCGGAGGAAGCCTTGGCCGCCTACGACGAGGTCGTGCGTCGTTTCGAGGAAAGTGAGTCGCCGGCCCTTCGCGAGGGGGTCGCGATGGCCCTCACCAACAAGGGAATCGCGCTCGGCAGGCTGAACCGGCCGGAGGAAGCCCTGGCCACTTGCGACGAGATCGTGCGTCGCTTCGGAGAGAGTTGGACCCCCACTCTCCTCGAAACGGTCGCGAAGGCTCTCGTCAACAGGGGAGCCGCGCTCGACGCGCTGAATCGACCGGAGGAAGCCCTGGCCGCGTATGACGAAGCGGTGCGCCGTTTTGGGGAACACGAATCCCCCGCGCTCCGTATGCCGATCGAGTTCGCGTTCATCAGGATGGCGGAACTGGAGCTGGAGCTCGGGCGGTGCGAAGCGGCTATCGTGACGGCGGATCGGGCGCTCGACCGGAACCTCACAGAGTTGCCGATGCAATGGCGGGGCCATCTGATCCGGGCGAAAGCGAGCCTCGCCGGGGGCGATCCGTCCGCGAGCGAACGGGACGTCGAGGCGATGCTCGAGATCCTGCCGAAGCTCGATCCTCTTTCGAGGGAGCATTTGGACGCCTTGGAGGAACTCAGCATCGAGATCGGAGCGGAGCGAATGCGGGGGCTGATTCAGGCGTCGCCGGCGGCGGGCCTCCTGTTGCCGCTCACGACCGCATTGGAATGGGAGCTCGGGATGGAGCCGCGGGTGGCGCGGGAGGTCGAGGAAGTCGCCGAGGACATCCGGCGGGATCTGGAGAAGCTGAGGGAAGAGGGAATTGGCGCTTCGTTCGACGAGAAGGTGGTGGAACCGGGACGGTAGGATGGCTGATGCGCGCCTGATCGAACGGTGGCTGCCGATCGCGGCGCTCGGCGAAGAGAGCGTCCGCGAGCGGCGTTCCATGACGGCGTTGCCCCCCACCTATTACCTGCACGTCTGGTGGGCGCGGCGGCCGCTGGTGGCGTCGCGGGCGGCGGTGCTGGCGTCCCTGCTGCCGGCGGACGCGGACCGCGACCGATTCCTGCACGCGCTCGGGATTCACGGCGATCCAGTTGCGGCGAGAACGATTATCGACCGGGCGAGGCGCACCGGTCTGCGCGTGGACAACCCTTACGGTTACGATCGAGCATTCGCTTACTCTCCCGGATGTGATGAAAAGGACCTGTTGAAGCGGAACTTCCAGCGGTCGTCCGGATCGCCAAAAGTTCTCGATCCTACCGCTGGCGGAGGAAGCATCCCGTTCGAGGCTGCAAGATTGGGGTTGAGCATACAGGCCAATGACCTGAACCCCGTTGCCGCCTTGATAATGAGAGCAACCGTCGAATGGCCGTTACAGCATTCGGGAAAGATTGAGGAAGAATTTCGGACGCTGGCCCAGACATGGCGCGCCAACGTTCAGGAACGGGTCGGTTTTCGTTATCCGCAGCACGGCCTTCCTGACCGTATCGACATGACCTACCTCTGGGCGCGCACCATCGCGTGCCCGTATTGCGAGGGGCTGGTTCCGCTGTCGCCGAACTGGCGGCTGGCGCCGGACGGGACGGGCGTCCGGCTGAAGCCCGAGCCCGGTTCCGGCCCCGGTTCCGAGGGGCGCGTCTGTTCGTTCGAGATCGTCGAAAGCGCCGGGGAGCAATCGGCGGGGACCGTGGCGCGGGGCGACGGGACCTGCCCCTACGCCGATTGCGGACGGGTGATCGACGGCGACGAAATCAAGGCGCAGGCCCAGGCCGGCCGCATGGGCGAGCAGCTGTTCGCGGTCGTCATCAAGGAGCGAACGCTCGTCAGGACCAAGACCGGCAAGACTCGCGAGAAGTGGGTGCGCGGCTACCGCGCGCCGCGGCCGGAGGACGACAACGGCGCCGAGATCGCGGCGCGGCTCGCCGAGAAGCTGCCCGAATGGGAGGCGTTCGACATCGTACCGAGCGAGCGGTTTCCCGAAGACAGCAACGATGACCGGCCAATCCAGTACGGGATGCCCTTGTGGCGCGACCTGTTCTCGCCGCGCCAGCTTCTCTGCCACGGGATGAGCGTCGAGGCGTTCCGCGAGATGCTGGAGGCCGACCGGGAGGCCGGCGCGCTGAGCGCCGTCCGCAAGGCGGCCTACGGGTATCTCGCGCTCTCGCTGGACAAGCTGCGCGATTACAACTCCCGCATGACCCGTTGGCACGTCGGCCGGCAGGTGATGGTCAACACCTTCGACCGCCACGATTTCGCGTTCGTCTGGTCCTACGCCGAGATGGCGCCCCTGATCGTCGGCCTCGGCTACGACTGGGCCATCAAGCAGACCGCCAAATGCATCGGCGAGCTGGTCGCTCTGATCCGCCCCGAGGGGGACGGGCTGTTCGAGGGCGCGGAGCCGCCGCCCGTCGCCATCACCTGCAAGCCGGGCGACGGCCTCGACCACATCGCGGACCACAGCATCGACGCGGTGGTGATGGACCCGCCCTATTACGACAACGTGATGTACGCGGAGCTGTCGGACTTCTTCTACGTCTGGCTCAAGCGCACCGCGGGCCACGTCTTCCCCGCGCTGTTCCGCGCGCGCCTGACCGACAAGGACAACGAGGCGGTCGCCAACCCGGCGCGGTTCAGGGGCGAGAAGGGCGCCCGGGCGCTGGCGGGGCGCGACTATCAGGAACGCATGGCGGCCATCTTCGCCGAGTGCCGCCGGGTGCTGAAACCCGACGGGATCATGACGCTGATGTTCACCCACAAGGCGACCGGGGCGTGGGACGCCCTCGCCGCAGGGCTGATGGAGGCGGGGTTCGCCGTCACCGCGTCCTGGCCGGTCAACACCGAGGCCGAGGGCAGCCTGCACGTCCGCGACAAGGCGGCGGCCAACAGCACCGTCTTCCTCGCCTGCCGGCCGCGCGCGGACGGCGCGCCGGAACGGGCGGCGGGGTTCGAGGACGCCGGACCGGAGATCTACTGGGAGGACGTGGCGCCCCGGGTCGCGCGGGCGGTGCGCGCGCGAGTCGAGGAGTTCCAGCAGGCGGGCATCGGCGGGGTCGACCTCTATCTCGCGTCCTTCGGTCCGGCGCTGGAGGAGTTCTCGCGCCACTGGCCGCTGCGCCGCGGCGCGCCGCGCGAAATCCCCGAGGAACGCCGCCGCCGGCGCCAGCAGGCGTTGTTCGAGGAGGAGTGGGACCCCTACGCCGCGACGCCGGAGGACGCGCTCGACGCCGCCCGGCGCGAGGTCAAGCGCTGGCGTCTGGAGCAGTTGACCCATCTCAAGGCCGACGCCGATCTCGATCCGGCGACCGCCTTCTTCGTGCTGGCGTGGGACGCCTTCAGCGCGCCGGTCTTCGCCTACGACGAGGCTCTCCGGCTCGCCCGCGCGGTCGGCGTCGACCTCGACGGCCAGATCGTCGGCCGCCTCGCCGAAAAGAAGGGCGCCGCCGTCCGCCTCTGGGACAGCGCGCGCCGCGCGGCGAAGGGCGCGCTCGGCCCGGCCGACGGATCGCGCGGCATGATCGACGCCATCCACCACGCCGCCAACGCGGCGCGCATCCGCACGCTCGCCGCCGCCCGCGAGATGCTGGAGGGAGCGGCGGTGGAACGGGACCCGCGGTTCTTCGCGGCGCTCGAGGCGGTTCTGGAGGTGCTTCCGATTTCCGGGACGTTCACCGGGGTCGACCTGGAGGGCGAGGCCGCGGCCGCCGGCGACGACTTCGAGGCGCTCTACAAGCTCGCCCGCCTCGCCTTCCGCGACGAGATCGACGAGCCCGAACGACTGGAACAACTGAAGCTGAAGCTCTGACGCGACTGACGACGGCGCCCGATCATGCTCCGCGACCACGCCTGGAAGCTCAAATACACGCCGGAGGACGGCGATCTCGTCGAGATCTTCTACGTTCCCGCGCTCGAGGACGCCGAGCGTTACGACCGGCTGACGGGATACTTCAACGCCGGCGCGCTCGCGCTCGCGGCGCGCGGCATCGAAGGGCTGGCGCGCAACGGCGGACGCATGCGCCTGATCGCCGGCTGCACGCTGGAGCCGCCGGAAATCGCGGCCATAGAGGAAGGCGCGAAGCTGCGCGAGCTGGTCGAGAAGCGTCTGGCCGACCTTCCCCTGGCGCCGCCGGACGCCGACGCCTCCGACGCCCTCGAACTGCTGGCCTGGATGGTCGCCCGCGGCCATCTCGACGTGAAGGTCGCGGTGCCTTGCGACGCGGACGGCAAGCCGATCCACGACGCCGCCGTCTTCCACGAGAAGACCGGCATCGTCGAGGACCGCGTCGGCGACCGGATCGCCTGGACCGGCAGCCTCAACGAAACGGCCGCCGGCTGGCGGCGCAACTGGGAGAGCATCGGCGTCTACACCGGCTGGGGGCCGGAACCCGAGCGGGTTTCCGGCGAGGAGGAGAGTTTCGCGCGCCTCTGGGCCGGCCGGGCCGCCCGCGCCATCGTCCTCGACGCGCCCGAGGCGGCGCGGCGCGACCTGATGCGCTTCCTGCCGGCGGACGGCGCGCCCGCGCGCCTGAAGGGAGCGAAGGCCGCGCCGCCGAACCGGGCCGGCGGCGCGCCGGCGGCCCGCCCGCCGATCGGTCCTCCGGCGCCGGACCGGCGAAGCCTGGTCTGGAGGTTCATCGGGGAGGCGCCGCGCATGAAGGAAGGCGGCGCCCGCGTCGGCGAGGCCACCGCCGCGGTGACGCCCTGGCCGCACCAGGCGCGCGCGTTCGAGCGTCTCTACGCGCGCTGGCCCCCGAGGCTGCTGATCGCCGACGAGGTGGGACTCGGCAAGACCATCCAGGCGGGAATGTTGCTGCGCCAGGCCTGGCTTGCGGGCCGGGCGAAGCGGATCCTGATCCTCGCGCCCAAGGCGGTCCTCGGGCAGTGGCGGATCGAGCTCCGCGAGAAGTTCAATCTCGACTGGCCGATCTACGACGGGAGCGGGTTCGTCCGCCATCCCTCGCCGGCGCGGCGCGGGAAGCGCGAAGGCGAGGCCCGCCGGCGGGACTGGCGCGAGGAACCGGTCGTGATCGCGTCGAGCCACCTGATGCGCCGCCGCGACCGGGCGGCGGCGCTGCTGGAAGACGCGGAGCCGTGGGACCTGGTGGTGCTCGACGAGGCCCACCACGCGCGCCGCCGCGCGGCGGGGGCGGCCAGGGAAGGCGGACCCAACGCCCTGCTCGCCCTCATGCGGGCGCTCAGGGACCGCGCGGAGGGCCTGGTGCTGCTGACGGCGACCCCCATGCAGGTCCATCCCGTCGAACTGTGGGACCTGCTGGACCTGTTGGGCCTGCCGCCGGAATGGACGGAGGAGGCGTTCCTCCGGTTCTTCGAGGACGTGGAGCAACCGAGTCCGTCGCCGCAGGCCCTCGACCGGATGTCCGAACTGTTCCGGGCCGTCGAGCGTTCGTACGGGGAAGTCGCGACGGCCGACGCGCAACGCCTCACGGAACTCTCCCGGCTCAAGGCGAACAAGCTCCTCCGCGCGCTTCGCGACCCGGCGAGCATCCCGCGCCGGCAACTGGAGACGGCGGAACGCCGGGCGGCGGTCCGGATCGCGCGGTCGCACACCCCGATCCGGCGGCTGGTCTCGCGGCATACGCGGGAGCTGTTGCGCCGCTACTTCAGGGCCGGAACGCTGACGACCCCGATTGCGGAGCGGCGGGTCGAGGATCGCTTCATCGAGATGACGGGCGCGGAACGGGACCTCTACGAAGCCGTCGAGGACTACATCGCGAGCACCTGGAACCAGGCGGCTGCGGGAGAGCGTTCGGCGGTCGGGTTCGCGATGACGATCTACCGCCGCCGGCTGGCGAGCAGCTTCCGCGCCCTGCGCGTCACGCTGCGAAAGCGCCTCGACGCCATGGCCGCGGACGACCGGGACCGGCTGGCCGGATCGGACGAGGACGCGCCCGACGACGAAACCGCGGACGAAATGCCGGACGCCGACGACATCGCGGAGCTGGAGCGGCGGGCCCTGGCCGCCGAGGAGGCGCGCGACGTCGAACGCCTGCTCGCCGGCATCGACCGTCTGCCGCCCGACGGCAAGCTCGCGAGCCTGAAGGGCGCGCTCCTCGAATTGAGCGAAGCCGGGTTCGCGCAGACGATGGTGTTCACCCAGTTCACCGACACCATGGACTTTCTGCGGGAGGCGCTGCGCGGCGGGGCCGGGGCGCGCCTGATGTGCTTCTCGGGCCGGGGCGGGGAGATCCCCGCCGCCGACGGCGGTTGGCGCGCCATCGGCCGCGACGAGGCCAAGCGCCGGTTCCGCGAAGGGGAAGCCGACGTCCTGCTCTGCACGGACGCCGCCGCCGAGGGCCTGAACTTCCAGTTCTGCGGCGCCCTGGTCAACTACGACATGCCGTGGAACCCGATGCGGGTCGAGCAGCGCATCGGGCGCATCGACCGCCTCGGCCAGGCGCACCCGGTCATCCGCATCCTCAACCTGCACTACGAAGGCACGGTCGAGACCGACGTGTACCGGGCGCTCCGAAGCCGCATCGGCCTGTTCGAGACGGTGGTCGGACGCCTTCAGCCGATCCTGGCGCAGCTGCCGCGAACCATCGCCGACGCGGCGCTGTCGGGCGCCGGGAGGGAGGGGCCGGAACGCGCCGGCGTGACGGAGGCGATCGAACGACGGGCGCGGGAGGCCGAAGCGGGGGGATTCGACCTCGACGCCGTTCTGGACGACGACGTCATACCGCCCGAGCGGCCGCCTTCGCCGGTCACGATGGACGACCTCGACCGGGTGATCTCCTCGCCCGACCTGATGCCGCCCGGCGCCGACGTCCAGCCGATGGGGCGCCGCGAATACGGCCTGCTCGCGCCCGGGATGGCGGAACGGCTGCGGGTGACGACAGATCCCGCGTATTTCGAGGAAAACGCCGAAAGCGTGGAGTTGTGGTCCCCGGGCAACCCCCTGTTCACGCCGCCGGAGTTCCCGGCGCCCGCGGACGAGCCGCCCCCCGCCGCGACCCTGCGGGAGATTCTGGAGCGCTGAGACGCCGGCTGGTAGTATAGATCAGCGTGGCGCCTGACGATCCGCCGGTCGATAGCGAGATGTGAAACGAATACAACCAAAACAGGCGGCGATCCGCTCGTATATCTACTGTCGTGTTCATGGTCGGATGTTCTAATCGAAATCAGTAGCCAAGTGCAATCATCCCGTATGCTAAGAGGTTGGCGAGCAATTCATGATTGATCAAGATTCCTGTCGAATATGCAAGATTGTAGCTGAAACGATATCATCAAACAGCTTTGATGGTATCCATCAGAAATGCCTGCGTTGCGGGGAATTCAGGCTGTCGGGAACAGCCTTCGAAATCATCAGAAAATGTGATACGTCAAGCCGGACAAGGATTTCTGGCTGGGTATCCGATCAGAATAGGAACGGCACGATTCCAATGATTACGAGT
This sequence comes from Alphaproteobacteria bacterium, assembly GCA_965242505.1. Lineage (GTDB taxonomy): Bacteria > Pseudomonadota > Alphaproteobacteria > UBA2966 > UBA2966 > UBA2966. The sequence continues at coordinate 2,945,636 of OZ251449.1, read as the reverse complement.
GATGTGGTGGGGCAAGTATCATCCCGTCCTCTCCCGACTTTTGGCGAGCGGGCAGATCGTCTTCTTCTTGAGGCTCTACGAGGACAAAACAAATTGGGAGATCGGTTCGATACTGATGAACCAAGATTCATTGCGGCCACATATTCTCAGGATGCTGGCGAAGTTGATTTTCTTCTCCGAATGTTATTAAATCAAAACTTAATAATGAAGGTAGTTGCTGTGGGTGGTATATGCGAAATTCGGCCGGATGGTTATATTCGATTGGACAAACTGACCCGTAGGGATGTACAGTCGGATAAAGGATTCGTTGCAATGTCATTCGATGAAGAGCTCGACTCTGTCTACGAGAGCGGCTTTCAGATCGGTATCATGAAGGCAGGTTATGATCCGATTCGCGTAGATCGGTTAGAGCATGTCAACCGTATCGATGACGAGATAATTTCTCAAATAAGAACAGCATCCTTCATCGTGGCAGACTTCACAAATCATCGAGGCGGTGTTTACTTTGAGGCAGGGTACGCTCTTGGTTTGGGTCTGCCAGTCATATGGACATGCAGGAAAGATGACATGAAGGACCTTCACTTTGACATTCGTCAATACAACACCATCGATTGGGAAGCTCACGACAGGCTTGCCTTGCGACTCCAACACCGTATCGAGGCAACCGTTGGAAAAGGCCCCAAAGCCGTTCCCGACCATCCATGAAAGTCCGCGATTGGAGTGGAGAATTTCCTGGTGTTCCCGACTGGAACGTCATGGCGCCGCCAGTCGGGGTTGCACGGGCGGCGAACGTCCAGGGGATATCGCGGTTCGGCGGCGAGTCTCGCCGACGGGGCGGGAAAGACGGGTTCTTGGCGCGCCACCCCCCTCCCGACCTCCCCCCTGTCCAGGGGGGAGGAGTGTCAATGGCCCCCTCCCGTCATCCGTCCAAGGGGAGGAGAGAGAGCGGGGCGCCGCAGGGTTCGTTCGCGCTCCTCCCCCCTGGCGCGACCCCCACCCCGACCCTCCCCCTGCAAGGGAGAGGGAGAAGAGGGGGACGGAGGGAGCCATATACACGCTCCCGTCGCCGGCGCCGGCTGTCGTCCCGATGCCGCGCCGCCGATATACTTCCGCGCCCGCCCGACGCCGCGAGTCCGATAATGGCATTCGAGTCCCTCAGAGACTTCATCGACGCGCTGGAGCGCGCCGGGCAGCTCGTCCGGGTGTCCGAGCCCGTCTCGACGGTCCTCGAAATGACCGAGATCCAGACGCGCCTGCTCGCGGACGGCGGCCCCGCGGCGCTCTTCGAGGCTCCCGTGGACGAAGCCGGGCGGCCCTGCGAAATGCCCGTCCTCGTGAACCTGTTCGGAACCGTCGCCCGGGTGGCGCGCGGGATCGACCGCGAGCCCGGCGCGCTCCGGGAACTCGGCGAGACGCTGGCCTTTCTCCGGCAGCCCGAACCGCCGGGCGGATGGCGGGAGGCGGTGGCGATGGCGCCCATGCTCAAGGCGGCGCTGTCGATGAAGCCCAGGACGGTGTCCAGGGGGCCGGCGCAGGACGTGGTCCTGACCGGCGGCGACGTCGACCTCTCGCGCCTTCCGGTCCAGACGTGCTGGCCGGGAGAGCCGGCCCCGCTCATCACGTGGCCGCTCGTGGTGACGAAGGGGCCGGGCGACCGCAGGGAGGACGACTTCAACCTCGGCATATACCGGATGCAGGTGACGGGGCGGGACCGCACCTACATGCGCTGGCTCAGGCATCGGGGCGGCGCCCAGCATCACGCGCGCTGGAAGAGCGAACGGCCCGAACCGCTGCCCGCGGCGGCGGTGATCGGCGCCGACCCCGGCGCCATCGTCGCGGCCGTGGCGCCGATCCCCGACACCATGTCGGAATACCGGTTCGCGGGGCTGTTGCGGAACGCGCCCGTCGAGCTCGTCGACTGCAAGACCGTGCCCCTCAAGGTGCCGGCGACCGCGGAGATCGTCCTCGAAGGCCGCGTCTCGCTCGACGAATACGGCGACGAGGGCCCCTACGGGGACCATACCGGCTACTACAACGCGGTCGAGCCGTTCCCCGTGTTCCGGGTCTCGGCCGTCACCATGCGCCGGGACCCGATCTATCTCTCGACCTTCACGGGCCGTCCGCCCGACGAGCCGAGCATCCTGGGCGAGGCGCTGAACGAGCTCTTCGTGCCCCTGCTCCGGCAGCAGTTCCCGGAAATCGTGGACTTCTGGCTGCCGCCGGAGGCCTGCTCCTACCGCGTGGCGGTGGTGTCGATGAAGAAGGCCTACGCGGGACACGCCCGGCGGGTGATGATGGCCGTCTGGTCCTATCTGAGGCAGTTCATGTACACCAAGTTCGTCATCGTCATCGACGACGATCTCGACGCCCGGAGCTGGACCGACGTGATCTGGGCGATCTCGACCAACGTCGACCCGGCGCGCGACGTGACGACGGTGGAGAACACGCCCATCGACTACCTCGACTTCGCCTCGCCCGAGTCCGGACTGGGCGGCAAGATGGGGATCGACGCCACCGCCAAGATCCCGCCCGAGACGAAGCGGGAGTGGGGCCGCAGGATCCGCATGTCGGACGACGTCATAGACCTGGTGACGGAAAAATGGCCGAAACTGGGGCTGCCCGGTTCCGGCGAACCCATCTGGAAGTGACCGCCCGAGGGTGGCGCGGCGGTCGCCGGAACCTGTATAACCCTCCGCGCATGACAGCGTCCGCCACCACGTCCGCGCCGTCCGGGGGGTCCACGGCCGAGCTGCTGCACGGCCTGATCGGGAAGGCGTTGACGCTGGGCGCCGACGCCGCCGACGCCCTGCGGGTGGGCGGCGTCTCCCTGAGCGTGTCGCAACGGCTGGGAAAACGGGAAGACCTGGAAAGGTCCGAGACCGACGATCTGGGGTTCCGCGTCTTCATCGGCCGGCGGCAGGCCATCGTCTCGTCCACGGACACCTCGCCCGCGGCTCTCGAGGAGCTCGTCGAACGGGCCGTGGCGATGGCGCGGGCCGCGCCCGAGGACCCGTACTGCGGGCTGGCCGACCCCGACCTCCTCGCGTCGGGGGTGGACGACCTCGACCTGTTCGACGCCCGCGAATGCGACGCCGAGGAGCTGTACGACCGCGCGGCCGAGGCCGAGGACGCCGCGCGCGCCCATCCCGGCGTCACGAATTCGGAGGGCGCGGAAGCGAGCTGGAGCGCGGCCGCGGTCGATCTGGCCACCAGCCACGGTTTCGCGGGCCGCTACGAAACCTCGATCCACGGCGTGAGCGTCGCCGTGGTGGCGGGCGACGGCGCCGCGATGGAGCGGGACTACGACTACGCCGTGGCGCGGCGCCTCGAAGACCTCGCGGACGCCGGCGACGTCGGCCGGCGCGCCGGCGCGCGCGCCGTGCAACGGCTCGACCCGAGGAAGGCGGAAACCGCGCAGGTCCCGGTGGTCTTCGATCCCCGGGTCGGCGGCGGCATCCTGGGGCACTTCTCGAGCGCCCTCTCGGGCCCGGCCGTGGCGCGCGGCACGAGCTTCCTGAAGGAAAGCATGGGGCGGCGGGTCTTTCCCGCGAACGTCACCGTCGTCGACGATCCGCGCCGCCCGCGCGGCCTGGCGTCGAAACCGTTCGACGGCGAGGGCGTCTCCAACCGGAAGACGGTCCTCGCGCGGTCGGGCGTCCTCGAGAGCTGGATCCTCGACTCGGCGTCGGCCCGGCAACTGGGACTCAGGACGACGGGACACGCCGGAAGAGGGACCTCCTCGCCCCCGTCGCCGTCCACGACCAACCTGTACATGGAGGCCGGCGAGGCCGCGCCGCGGGACCTGATGGCGGACGTCTCCAGCGGGTTCTACGTGACCGAACTGATCGGATTCGGCGTCAATCCGGTCACCGGCGACTACAGCCGGGGAGCTTCCGGGTTCTGGATCCGGGACGGGGAGATCTCCCACCCCGTCAGCGAAGTGACCATCGCCGGCAACCTCAAGGACATGTTCATGAACCTGACGCCCGCCAACGACCTCGAATTCCGCTACGCCACGAACGCGCCGACGCTCCGCATCGACGGCATGACCGTGGCCGGGACATGACGGCCCGCGGCGCGGCGGCCCCGGGCGATCCGGAGGGAGACCACGCGCTCCTCGTCGGCGCCGTGCGCCAGGCCGGCGAGGTCGCGCGGCGGTATTTCGAGGAAGGCGCGAAGTCCTGGCGCAAGAAGTCGGACGATCCCGTGACCGAGGCCGACGTCGCGATCGACTCGCTGCTGCGCGAACGACTGTGCGCCGCTCGCCCCGACTACGGCTGGCTGTCGGAGGAAACCGAGGACGACCTGTCCCGCCTCGAACGCCGGCGCGTCTGGATCGTGGACCCGATCGACGGCACCCGCGCCTTCATGGCCGGACGAGCGGAGTTCACGATCTGCGCGGGGCTGGTCGAGGACGGGCGGCCGATCCTCGCCGCCGTCCTCAATCCGGTCACGGGGGAGTTGTTCGAGGCGGAGAAGGACGGGGGCGCCCGATGCAACGGCCAACGGCTGGCGGTTTCCGACGGCGCGGCCCTGGAGGAGGCGCGGCTGCTGGCGAGCCGGCGCGCGCTGGAGCGCCGGCCGGGCTTCGGCGCCCTGCCCCGCGCCCAATTCGATTTCATCAACTCGATCGCCTACCGGATGGCGCTGGTGGCGCGGAACCGGTTCGACGCCACCATCTCCCTCGCCAGGAAGAGCGACTGGGACATCGCCGCCGCCGAACTGATCGTCTCCGAGTCCGGCGGGCGGGCGGCCGCGCCGGACGGCTCTTCCTTCCGCTACAACCGAAGGTCCACGGAGCACGCCGGCGTCATCGCCGCCGGCCCGCGGCTGATGGGAGAAATCCTGAGCCGCCTGTAGAGGACGGGCCGCGGACCGTGCTACATCGGACCCGGAAACGGGGGACGGCCCGCATGTCTCACACCGGCGGGGAGCGATGATTGCGCGGAGTCGCGGGACCGCGACCCCCCTCCCGACCTCCCCCCTGCCAGGGGGGAGGAGTATCAGTGGTCAGGGGGAGGAGCGTGCGCGGGGTGGGGGTCGCGTCAGGGGGGATACGAGAAATGCGGCCTAGCTCCTTGACCGGCGCGCGCGCCGACGGCCCCCCCGGCGATTCGCGACCGGCGTCCACCCACGCGCTCGTCGCCCGGCTGTATCGCGGCCACATCCGCCGCCACCTCGACAAGCTGGGGTTCTCGGCGCTCTGCATGGCCGTCGTCGCCGCGGCGACCGCGGCCAACGCGTGGATGATGGAGCCCTTCCTGGACAAGGTCTTCCTCGAGCGGGACGAGACCATGCTCCTGCTGGTGCCGCTCGCCGTCCTCGCCGTCACCCTGATCAAGGGCGTCGCCGGATACCTGCAAGGCTACGTCATGGCGGCCGTGGGCCAGCGCATCATCGCCGACGTCCAGATCGACCTCTTCGGCCATCTGATGCGCGCCGATCTCGACTACTTCCAGAAGACGACGTCGGGGAGGCTGGTCTCGAGTTTCCTCAACGACGCCAATCTCCTGTGCGACGCGGTGTCCAAGGCCCTTACCGGGATCGCCAAGGATTCGCTGATGCTCGCCTTCCTGGTCGCCCTGATGTTCCACCAGGACTGGCGCCTCGCCATCGTCGCCTGCGTCGTCTTTCCCGTCGCCATACTGCCGGTCCGGAATCTCGGTCGGCGGACGCGCAAGGCCTCGACGCAGACCCAGGAGCGGACCGGCCGGTTCTCGGCGATCCTGACCGAGACGCTGCAAGCGGCGCGGCACGTCAAGGCCTACGGCATGGAGGCGCACGAGTCGAGGCGGGCGCGGGACGCCATCGAGGCCAGGCTGTGGGCGATCTACAAGATCGTGAAGACGCGGGCGGCGGCCACGCCCCTCATGGAGACCCTGGGCGGGATCGCGGTCGCCGCGATCATCTACTACGGCGGCAGCCGGGTCATCGCCGGCGAGACGACGCCGGGAACCATCTTTTCCTTCGTCGCGGCGCTGGTGATGGCGTACCAGCCCATGAAGGGCCTCGCCAACCTGAACACGGCGCTTCAGGAAGGGCTCGCCGCGGCGCAGCGGATATTCGCGATGCTGGACGTCGAGCCCGAGATCAAGGACGGGCCCGGCGCCCCGCCGCTGCGGCTGGACGCCGGCGAAATCCGTTTCGAGAACGTCGCCTTCGTCTACCCCGACGGGCAACCGGCCCTCGCGGACATCGACCTCACGATCCCGTCCGGCCGCCGCGTGGCGCTCGTCGGCGCGTCCGGCGCCGGCAAGTCGACGCTGCTCAACCTCATCCCGCGCTTCCACGACCCCACGTCGGGGCGGGTGCTGATCGACGGCCAGGACATCCGGAAGGTCGGCCTGGGGTCGGTCCGCGCGAGCATCGGGCTGGTCAGCCAGGAGGCGATCCTCTTCGACGACACGGTTCGCGCCAACATCGCCTACGGGCGTCCGGGGCCGATTCGGCCGACGTCGAGGCGGCGGCCCGCGCCGCGGCGGCCGACTCGTTCATCCGCGCCATCGAGCGCGGATACGACGCGGTGGTCGGCGAATCGGGCGCCCGGCTCTCGGGGGGCCAGCGCCAGCGCATCGCCATCGCCCGGGCCATGCTCAAGGACGCGCCGATCCTGCTGCTGGACGAAGCCACGTCGGCCCTCGACCTGGAGTCGGAGCGGCTGGTGCAGCACGCGCTGGCGACGCTCATGGAGGGCCGCACCACCCTGATCGTCGCCCACCGGCTGTCGACGGTCATCGACGCCGACGTCATCCACGTCATCGACGGGGGCCGGATCGTCGAATCGGGGTCCCACGCCGAACTGATGTTCCGGGCGGGCGTCTACGCGAGGCTCTACCGGTTGCAATCGACGGCCCCGGACGAAGCCCCGGCCTCGCGGGCGCGCGCGTGAGGCCGCGACGATCCTCCGGGCCGCGCCGCCCGATCCCCTGAAGTGCGCAGCCGCATCCCGCATCTGCCGCCGGTCCGGGCCGTCCTGTGCCGGCTCGTCGCCGCCTACATCAGGCTGGTCTACGCGACCAGTCGATGGGAAATGCGGAACGCCGAGGCCGTGAACGCGCTGTGGGACGCCGGCTCGCCGTTCATTCTGGCGTTCTGGCACGGGCGGATGTGCATGATGCCGGCCATGTGGCGCAAGGGCGCGCCGGTGAGCATGCTGATTTCGCGGCATCGGGACGGCGAGCTGATCGCCCGGACCCTGCATCATTTCGGGGTCGACGCCATCCGGGGTTCCACGTCCCGGGGCGGCGCGGGCGCGCTGCGCGAGGTTCTGCGCGCCCTGAAGTCCGGGAAGTGGATCGGGTTCACGCCGGACGGACCCCGCGGCCCGCCCATGCGGGCGAGCGACGGCGTCGTGTCCGTCGCGCGGCTGGCGGGAGCGCCGATCGTTCCCGCCGCCTGCGCGGTGTCCCGCCGCAAGGTGCTCTCCTCCTGGGACCGGTTCGCGGTTCCCTTCCCCTTCTCGCGGGGCATATACATATGGGGAGAGCCGCTCTCCGTCCCGCGCGACGCGGACGGGGAAACGCTCGAGGCCCTGCGGCTGTCCCTGGAACGGTCCCTCAACGAGATCTCGGCGGCGGCGGACCGGTACTGCGGCGTGGACGTCATCGCGCCGGAGAGCGACGCGCCCCCCGCTCGCGCGGGCGCCGACGCCTGATGCGGGCGGTCTATCGGGGTCTGGCCTGGACGGCCGCGCCGGCCCTGCGGCTGCTTCTCGAACGCCGGGCGGCGAACGGCAAGGAGGATCCCGACCGCGTGCGCGAACGCGCCGGCGTCGCGAGCGTCGGGCGCCCCGACGGCTCCCTCCTGTGGGTCCACGGCGCGAGCGTCGGAGAGCTCGCGGCCGCGCTGCCCCTCGTTCGGGCGCTGACGGACCGGCGCCTCGCCGACGCGGTGCTCGTCACGACGGGCACCGTGACCTCCGCCCGCCTCGCCCGCGAGCGCCTGCCGCCGTCGGCCATCCATCAGTTCGTCCCCCTGGATCATCCGGGCTGGGTGCGCCGCTTCTACGATCACTGGCGTCCGGACCTCGCGTTGTGGCTGGAAAGCGAGTTCTGGCCGAACCTCCTGTCGGAAGCGCGGCGCCGCGGGATCAAGGCGATGCTGCTGAACGCCCGCGTCACGGAGCGAAGCCTTCGGAGATGGCGGTTCCTTCCGGGTCTGATCCGATCGACGATGGCCGCCTTCGACCTCTGCTTCGCGCCCGACGAAGAACAGGCGCGCCGCCTCGAGCTGCTCGGCGCGCCGAGGGTGCGCGTGACCGCCAACCTGAAGGACGCCTCGCCGCCGTTGCCCGTCGACGAGCGGGAACGACGGGCGTTGAGCGCCTCGATCGCCGGTCGCGCGGCGTGGCTGGCCGCCAGCACGCACCCGGGAGAAGAAGAGGCGGCGGCCCGCGCGCACGAAGAGCTCGGCGGGAAGATTCCCGGCCTGTTGACGATCATCGCGCCGCGCCATCCGGAACGGGGGGCCGAGATCGCCCGGAAACTCGAAGCCCGCGGGCTCGCCTGCGCGCGCAGGTCCCTGGCCGAGGCCGTTTCCGGCGATACCGACGTCTACGTCGTGGACACCCTCGGCGAGCTGGGGCTCGCGTACCGTCTGGCGCCGGTGGCGTTCGTCGGCGGCTCCCTCGTTCCCCACGGAGGCCACAACCTGGCGGAAGCCGCCCGCCTCGACTGCGCCGTCGTCTGCGGGCCGCACCTCCACAACTTCGCGGGTATTTCCCGACGCCTCGCCGAGGCCTCGGCCTTGACGACGGTGAACGATCCCGAAAGTCTGGCGGCCGAGATCGGGATGCTGCTTCGGGACCACGAAATGACCGAGAAGCGCGCCGCGGCCGCCAGGCGCGTCGTCCGGGAAGACGCCGCCGCCGGGGAACGCGCCCTGGCGGAAATCCTGGAAACGATCGGGCGCATCCTGCCGCGGGACCGGGACGAGGCCGGCGGGCGATGATCCGCCGGGATGGATCGCGCGGTGAAGCCGCCTGAGTTCTGGGAGCGCGAGGATTCGATCCTGCCGGCCATTCTGGCGCCTCTCGGCGGCGTCTACGACGCCTGCGCGCGGGCCCGGGCCGCCCTGGCGTCGCCGCGCGGCGCGCCGGTCCCCGTCGTCTGCGTCGGGAACGTCCTGGTCGGCGGCGCCGGCAAGACGCCCTGCGCGATCGCGCTGCTCTCGCGTCTGCGGGCCGCGGGCGTCGACGCGCACGCGGTCAGCCGCGGCTACGGCGGGCGCGCCGCGGGACCGCGCCGGGTCGACGCGGGATCCCGGTCGGCGGACGCGGTGGGGGACGAGCCCCTCCTTCTGGCGCGGGTCGCCCCGACCTGGGTGGCCCGCGACAAGGCCGCGGCCGTCCGGGCCGCGGCGGACGACGGCGCGCGGATGGTCGTGCTCGACGACGGACTGCAAAACCCGACCCTGAAGAAGGACCTCTCCGTGCTCGTGATCGACTCGTCCATCGGCATCGGGAACGGCCGCGTCCTCCCGGCGGGCCCCCTGCGCGAGCCGTTGCCGCGGGCTCTCGACCGGGTTCACGCGGCCATCGTCCTCGACGGCGGCGGCGCGGGGGAAACCGGCGGCTGGCCGGAGGCCATCGGGCGGTTTCGCGGATCGCTGCCCGTCCACCGCGCGAGACTCGTTCCCACCGAGACCGCCCTTCCGGCGCTGGAACGCCCCGTCCTCGCCTTCGCGGGCATCGGGTATCCGGCGAAGTTCTTCTCCATGCTTCGCGGCATGGGGTGCGACCTCGCGGGCGCGGTCGCGTTCCCCGATCACCACCCGTACACCCCCGAGGACGTCATGGGGATCGTCGAGGCCGCGGCCGCCAAGGGCGCGAGGCCGGTCACCACGGCGAAGGACGCCGTCCGGCTGCCGGAGGACGCCCGGGAGATGGTCGACGTGATCGAGGTCGTGGTCGAATTCCAGGACGAGTCCGCCATCGACGGGCTCCTGCGGCCCCTCGCGCGGGCGGCGCTCGACCGCGCCGGGGAACCCGAACCATGTCTTTCCTGACCGCGGAGGAAATGCGGCGCTGGTCGCGGACCCTTCGCCTGTTGCGCAACCTGACGGAGTTCCTGGCGACGCTGCTGGCGCTCGCGGTCTTCCGCGTCCTGCCGGTCGATACGGCGTCCGCCCTGGGCGGCGGGATCGGACGGCGCGTCGGGCCGCTGCTCCCGGTCTCCAGACGCGCGCGCCGGAACGCGGCGAGAGCGTTTCCCGACAGGTCGCCGGAGGAGATCGGGGCCATCGTCCTGGACATGTGGGAAAACTTCGGCCGCGCCGCCGCCGAGTATCCGCACCTTCGGAGGCTCCGGGACTGCGACGATCCGGCGCGAGTCGAGATCGAGGGCGCGGAGATCCTCGACCGGGCGCGGGATTCGGGCGAGCCGCACGTCTTCTTCTCCGGGCACTTCGCCAATCTCGAGATCGGAGGAACGGCCATCACCGGACGCGGTATGCCGCTCACGGTCGTCTACCGGGCGGCGAACAATCCGTTCGTCGACTACGCGCTGCTGTTGATCAGAAGGCGCGGAGTCGGCGCCGAATTCGTCTCCAAGGGCAAGACGGGGGCGCGGGAACTGATCTCGGCCATCGAGGCGGGCCGCCACGTGGGACTGTTCGTCGATCAGAAGATGAACGACGGCATCCCCGTTCCCTTCTTCGGGCGCGACGCCATGACGGCGCCGGCCCTCGCCCGGCTCGCCCTGAAATCGGACCGGCCGATCGTTCCCTTGCAGGTCGAGCGCCTGCGGGGGGCGACGTTCCGGATCACCGTCCACCCGCCGCTGGACGCGCCGAGGACCGGCGACCGGGAGACCGACGTGTTCAACGTGATGGTCCGGGTGAACGAGATTCTCGAAACCTGGATCCGGCAGAACCCCGGCCAGTGGTTCTGGCTCCACGACCGGTGGGGCGACTGAGGCCCGGAAGGCGTTTCCGGCGCCGGTCGAGGCCGTCCCGCGCTTCTCGCACCGGCGGAGGAGCGAGGAGTGCGCGGCGTTGCGTCCGGTGGACCCCCCTCCCGACCTCCCCCCTGTCAGGGGGGAGGAGCATCAACGGCTCCCTCCCCCTGGCAGGGGGAGGGTCGGGGTGGGGGTCGCGCCGGGGGGATACGAGAAATGCGGGCTATCGTTCCGGCATCGGGGGAACGAGGAGCGCCGGGTCCAGCCGCGCGTCGAACCAGTTGACGCGCCAATCGAGGTGCGGCCCCGTGACCCGCCCGGTGGCGCCCACGGCGCCGACGACGTCGCCCTGCCGAACCGGCCGGCCCACGCCGACGTCGACGGAACCGAGATGCGACAGGACGGTGGTCAACCCGAAACCGTGATCTATCATCACCGTGCCCCCGGTGAAGTAGAGGTCGTCCTCCGCCAGCGCGACGACGCCGTCGGCCGGGCTGCGGACGGGCGTTCCGGCGTCGGCCGCGACGTCGATGCCGTAGTGGGGGCGCCGCGGCTCTCCGTTGAGGATCCGGCGGCTGCCGTAGACCCCCGTGACGATCCCGACGACGGGCCAGACGAAGCCCGTCCGGTAGTGGGGCCGGTCGGTATCCAGGCGTCTGACGGCGGCGATTCGGGAATTTTCCCGGCGGATGCGCTTCAGGGCCTCGGCGCTCGGGGTCACCATGCGCCCGGGCAGGCCGTCGATCCGCTGGGTTTCGTAGCGCCGGGGACGCACCCGGAGCGGCAGCGCCTCCCGCGACCCGTCCGGATAGCGGACGTGGAGCGTCGCCCGCCGGGGCGCGTCGCGGCCGAACCCGAAGACGAAACCGCCGTCTCCGGATACCCGCAGCGGGCGGCCGTTCAGGCTCAACTCCGTTCCGGGAGGCGCCGATCCGAGGGCGAGGCCGCCCTGGATCAGGTTCCCGTCGAGCCTGACGCCATCGGCGCCGACGGTTCCGGCGCAGACCGACAGGGCCAGCGCCAGCGCCGGCGCGAGTCGGACTATGACGCGGCCTCCCCGGTCGACGGTTCCCGGGCGCCGACGTCCATCGCCCGCCGGGTCGCGGCCTCGGCGTTCAGGTACGCCTCCTGGCGCTCGAAGCTCCAGTAGCGCAACTCGTCGAGGGGAATCCGTTCGCCGGTCACGGCGCAGCGCACGTACGCGCCGGGCGCGACGACCTCGAAGTCGCCGGAATAAAAGCGCAGCGTCGCCTGCGGCTCCGGTCTCGACACGATCGCCCCTTTCCCTACAGGAGACGTCCCTGTTCGTCGTCCCGGCCGGACGCCGCCGCCTCGCGGCGCCCGGGCCCGGAGGGCCCGTCGGAACCGTCCACCCTGGCCCCCACATGGCCGTCCGCGAACTCCATGTCAAGCGCCATGCCCGGCGTCGCCGCCGCCGCGCGGGACAGAACCCCGTCGCCGCTCCGGACGACGGCGTATCCCCGGTCGAGGACGTTCCGGTAGCCGAGGCTCTCCAGCAGCCGCCCGAGGGAGTCCCAGCGGGTCCGCCGCTCCGCGACGCGGCGGAACGCCTCGCGCGCCAACGCCCCGCTCAGCCGGCGCAGGTCGAGGCGGGCTTCGGCGGCCAGCCGCTCGACGTGGCGCGGGTGGAGGCGGCGACCGGCTTCCATCAGCGCCCGGCGCGCGTCCTCGCGGCGCCGGCCCCAGCCCCGCGCCAGACGTTCCACGGAGTCGTCGAGGCGCTGGACGGCGATCTGAAGAACGTCGCCCGGACTCCGGAGACCCCGGCGCAATCCGTCCAGACGCGCCCGGCGTTCCCGGAACGTCCGGTGGGCGGCGCGGCGGAGGCGCGCCCGCAGGTCCTCGACGGACTCCAGCAGGTCCGCGCGCACGGGAACCGCCATCTCGGCCGCCGCCGTCGGCGTCGGCGCGCGGACGTCGGCGGCGAAATCGATCAGCGTGGTGTCGGTTTCGTGGCCGATGGCCGAAATCAGGGGGATGCCGCCGTCCGCCGCCGCCCGGACCACGACCTCCTCGTTGAAGGCCCACAGATCCTCGACGCCGCCGCCGCCGCGCGCCACGATCAGGACGTCGGGACGGGGGACGGGGCCGTCCTCCGGCATGGCGTTGAAGCCGCGGATCGCCGCCGCGACCTGTTCCGCCGCGCCCTCTCCCTGGACCAGGACGGGCCACAACAGCACGCGCCGCGGAAAACGGTCCCGAAGGCGGTGAAGGACGTCCCGGATGACGGCGCCCGAAGGCGACGTGACGACGCCGATGGCTTCGGGCAGGAACGGCAGGGGGCGCTTGCGGTCGGCGTCGAACAGCCCCTCCGCCGCGAGCTTCCGGCGGCGCTCCTCGAGCAGCTTGAGAAGCGCGCCCTCGCCGGCGATCTCGATGCCGTCGATGACGATCTGATACCTGGACCGCGCCGCGTAGGTCGTGATCCGGCCGGTCGCGACGATCTCGAGCCCGTCCTCCGGCTCGACGGAGAGACGTCGCGCAGTACCCCGCCAGCACACCGCGTCGATGACCGCGTTCTCGTCCTTGAGGCTCATGTAGAGATGGCCCGACGCGGCCCGCTTGAAGCCCGACACCTCTCCCCGCACGCGCACCCGGTCGAAGGCGCCCTCCACCGTGCGCCTCAGCGCGGCGGACACCTCGCCGACCGTGTATTCGGGAACGTTGGGGAGACCCGCCCGTTCGCTCATCGGCGTTTCAGTTCAACGAATATGGAGATCGTACTGCGACCGTGCCGCATCGCCAATTCGCGCAGGGTCTGAACCATCGCCCCGATCCTGTCCGAGGAATGCGACATCGGACCATATGGGAAGAGACATCCCGGCTTCTTCCGCCAACATTCCGAGATTCAGGCTTCCGAGAAGCTGGACCGTTATGGGCCGCTTGGCATCCCAAAAGACGAGGGAACGGAAGAAACCTCTGGCGGCCTTGGAATTGATCAGCTCCGAGAGGAGCATTGCGTCGTCTTCGGTTCTGCACGGCAGGAAATAGCATGTATCGTCAAGCAGCACTGGCTTGCCGTCGACGGGCCCGACACAACGGAAATCGAGGCGTTTGTAGAATCCGGACGTCGCAACCTTCCAGGGAGCGAAGCTGTACGGTCCTATACCAAACACGGAGAACCTGGGTCTGTTCCTGTAAATCAGGCTTGCGCGCTTATCGAGACGATCGGCGTGAGATTGGAGATAGTCCCAGGTTCTGGGAGCATCATACTCGATATGCGCGGTATCTTCTCCCACCGAATGCTGAGTGACGACCATATGGCGGGACGGCGTCGGGCGTGACTTCATCAACTCGGAGCTCTTCAGCATGGGATACAGATAAATCGACTCCATGTTTACGATTTCTCCGAATCCGTTCTCAAGATCGCCGTTTCCCCGAGGGCGCAGTTCCATGACCCGCGAACAGTCATGCTTCACGCCTGACCGCCACTTGACAGGAGATGCGCCCAACAGGTGGCCATACACGGAGAAGGCATCCAGATCCGCAACCAGATGGCCGTCGCGCAATGCGAACGTAGAAGCATGCGCGGATGTTTCAAGGTCGGGATAAATGGCGCATTCTCTCGAAACGGCTCCCGGTTCGAGCCTGCAAGTCAACAGGCAGGCGTCCACCGAGACCCCGAAATGCTCGGACGCATCGATCAGGTGGATGGTTGCCGACGCGAGATGCAAGCCTCCACTCCAGGCGTGACGAAGCACCTTCCGGGCGACCGTAGTCTTGCAGAGCATCGCGAGCGCGGCCCGTCGTCCCGAGAGCCATTCCAGAATATGCGACAGCATCCACTCCGAGATATCGAAATTGCTCTTGCCCGTGATCGCATCGAGCCCGTTGAGACCTTGAAAGTTGGCTTTAGAGGGCAGGTTCCCGCCACCCATCATGCCTACGGCGGAGTTGGTGACCCAGGGGGGGTTTCCAATAACGAGAATTGGTTCCTGAAGCTGATTCAGCGTTTCAGGCCAGTCCTTCTTGAAGAAATCCTCACAGTGTACATCTACTCTCTCAATAGCTGCGGCCGTCTTCGCATAGTTCTGGTTGATCTCGAATCCAAGAAACCGCGCACATTTCGGGAAGGCATCCACGGAGGCTCGAAGGAACGAACCTTCACCACAGGTCGGCTCCAGGATCGAGACGGGAGATATCCCCAGACGGCGGAGTGTATTGCATACGCTGCGGGTGAGTGCGTCGGGGGTCTGAAAATCCCCGAACTCCATCCTGTACTTGATTCTCGGGAGCATGGACATGTTCTAGCTGACTCGGATAACCCCATCGACCATACCTGCTTTTTCGATGCACCTCTTGTACTGAAGCCTCCATTGAAGGGCATTTGAAATCGTCAGGAATCCCAACTTCGGCGGATTTTCCAACAGATATTCTGCGAATTTCGTAGCCTCGATGTCGTCGATGGGAAGATTCCGATCTCTCATGAACGCAACCAGGTCATCCGAGTTCCCGTCACGCTCTATAATCTCCCGGATCCCTCGTGTGGTCTGATAGTCGGCAGTACGCGATACGTCCACGAAGATGGTGTGAAGGATCCGGAGCCTCGCAGTCCGTTTCACGTCGTCGTCACTCTTCTCATAGACGAAGACGAGCAGGGAGTATCCGATCCCCAGGACCTTCTGTCGAGCGGATTTGAACGGGGAAGATGACTGCGGCTGCCGGAGGCTCGTGACCTTCAGATCCACGTCGAGATCGGGAAAATCAATCCCTTTCGCGGAACTGCCCTCATCGTATGCGTACTTCGTGTGAAGCAGGGCCTGGAACTTGCGTTCCAGGTACGTGCCTACAGCCTTGCCGTCGGTGACGCCGTACAGGTTCGGTTCGTCATGGACGGACTCGATCCTGGCGAAAGCCGCCGCCTCGGCTCTGAGAGCGTCGACCGTCAGTCGGTGTTTCATGATCTCGTCCACCTGCTCCCATGTATATTGTAACATTCCGCCAATCGGATCGGAGAGGTCGCGGGCGGTCGTGGGCGTATTTTCCGAGCGCCATGAATCGGCGGCTTCGGATTGTGATACTCGTCCATCGGTTCCTTGAGGCTCATGTAGAGATGGCCCGACGCGGCCCGCTTGAAGCCCGACACCTCTCCCCGCGCCCCTCTCCTCCGGCGCGACCCCCACCCCGACCCTCCCCCTGCAAGGGAGAGGGAGAAGAAGGGGAGCGGAGGGGGGTGACCGCGGTCCCGCGACGCCGCGCGATCCCCGATCCTCCGCCGGTGCGGGAAATGCGGGTTGGCCGTCGCCTCGCATGATCCCTATGATACAGGGAGCGGCGACGGCGCGGAACGGCGGGCCCGCGCCGGGGCGTTCCGGCCGGCATCCCCCCGGCGACCCAGGCGCGGAGAGTCATGCGTTGAACGTACTCGTCGTCGGTTCGGGCGGTCGCGAGCACGCGCTGTGCCGGCGCATCGGCGCGTCGCCCCTGGTCAATACGCTCTACTGCGCTCCCGGCAACGCCGGTATCGGCGAGATCGCGATCCGGGTCGATATCCCGCCCACCGACGTCGACGGCCTGGTGGCGTTCTGCCGGAACGAGGCGATCGGCTACGTGGTCGTCGGTCCCGAGCGGCCCCTCGTCGACGGCCTCGTCGACCGGCTGGCCGAGGCCGGCGTCGGGGCGTTCGGACCGAGCGCGAAGGCCGCCGCCATCGAGGGATCCAAGGGCTTCGCCAAGGACCTGTGCGCCAGACATGGCATCCCGACCGCCGCCTTCGGGCGCTTTTCCGAGGCCGCGGCCGCCAAGGCGTGGATCGAGGCGAACGGCGCCCCGGTCGTGGTCAAGGCCGACGGCCTGGCGGCGGGCAAGGGGGTCACCGTGGCGCGATCCGAGGCGGAGGCGATGGCCGCCGTCGACGAGGCCCTCGGCGGGCGCTTCGGCGCCGCGGGGCGCGAGATCGTCGTCGAGGAGTTCCTCGACGGCGAGGAGGCGAGCTTCTTCGCCCTCGTCGACGGCAAGTGCGTCCTGCCCCTGGCCTCGGCGCGGGACTACAAGACGGCGGGCGAGGGCGACACCGGCCCCAACACGGGCGGCATGGGCGCCGTTTCCCCCGCGCCCGCCGTGACGTGCGAGATCCGCGACGGGATCATGAAGCGCATCGTCAAGCCCACCGTGTCCGCCATGGCCGACGAGGGTCGTCCCTATGCCGGGATACTCTACGCGGGCGTCATGATCGTCGACGGCGAGCCCCACCTCCTCGAGTACAACGCCCGCTTCGGCGACCCCGAATGCCAGGCGCTGCTGGCGCGCCTCAACCCCGAATCCGACCTGCTGCCCGCGCTGATGGCCGCGACGGGCAAGTTCCTCGACAGTTATCCGTCCATAGATATGCCCAAGAAGGATGGGGGCTACGTCCCGGGCGCATTGCACTGGGGGAGCGAGACCGCCGTCACCGTCGTCCTGGCGGCGCGGGGGTATCCGGGCGAGTACGAGACGGGAAGCGAGATCCGGAACGTGGAGGCCGCGGAAGAGCTGTCCGGCGTCACGGTCTGCCACGCCGCCACCGAAAGGCGGAACGGCGCCCTGGTCGCGGCCGGCGGCCGCGTCCTGAGCGTCACGGCGGTGGGCGCGGACGCCGCCGAGGCCCGGGCGCGCGCATACGAGGCGGTCGACGCGATCGACTGGCCGCAAGGCTTCTGCCGGCGCGACATCGGCCTGCGCGCGGGCGGCCGCGGGGCCTAGGCGCCCGGGGACCGCGCGCGATGGCGACGCGAACGGAGCTCTTCTCGGGCGTCGGGAGGGTGCGCGAAGGCCACGAATTCGACGTCGCCGGCCTCGAGCGCTTCATGGCGGAGAACGTCGCCGGGTTCGCGGGGCCGGTATCGGTCCGGCAGTTCAGGGGCGGGCAGTCCAACCCGACCTACCGCGTCGACGCGGCCTCCGGCGCCTATGTCCTGCGGCGCAAGCCGCCGGGACGGCTCCTGCCCTCGGCCCACGCGGTGGACCGCGAGTACGCGGTGATGTCCGCCCTGCGGGGGACGGGCGTGCCCGTGCCCGAGACCTGCGCGCTCTGCGCGGACGAGGCCGTGATCGGCACGCCGTTCTACGTCATGGAGTTCGTCGAGGGCCGCGTCCTGTGGGAGCCCCAGCTGCCGGACGTGGACCCCGGCGAGCGCGCCGCCGTCTACGACGCCATGAACGCGGTGATCGCGCGGCTTCACGCCGTGGACTTCGAGGCCGTCGGACTGTCCGGGTTCGGTCGCCCGGGCGGCTTCGTCGCGCGCCAGATCCGCCGCTGGTCGCGGCAGTATCTGGAGAGCGGGGAAGAGCCGGTCGAGGAACTGGACCGTCTCTGCGCGTGGCTGCCCGAACGCCTTCCCGACCGCGACGAGACGGCCGTCGTCCACGGCGACTACCGCATCGACAACATGATCTTCCACGCCGCGGAACCCCGAGTGGCGGCGGTGCTCGACTGGGAGCTCTCGACGCTCGGCGACCCGGTCGGCGACTTCGCCTACCACGTCATGCAGTGGCGCCTGCCGCCGAGCGTCTTCCGCGGGCTGCGGGGCGCCGACCTCGACGCGCTCGGGATACCCACGGAAGAGCGTTACGTCGCCGCGTACTGCGAACGGACGGGACGCGACGGGATCCCGCACTGGGACTACTACATGGCCTACTGCATGTTCCGTCTGGCGGCGATCCTGCACGGCATCCTGGTGCGCGAGCGCCAGGGCACGGCCGCCAGCGCGCACGCCGCCGGGATGGGCGCCCTCGCCCGTCCCGTCGCCCGCCTCGCCTGGGAACAGGCCGAGACGATCGAGGCCCGCCGCCGGGAGGCTTGACCGGGACGGGAGGCGCCGCGTTTCCGGGAAAGGCGGCGCGGCGCGGGACGGGCCGACTGGGGCGTCAGTTGTATTGCCGCAGCTCGAGGCGGGCGACCTGATCCGTGTGCGCCTCGTCGGGGCCGTCGGCGAGCCGCAGGGTCCGCGCCCAGGAATAGGACCACGCCATGTGGAAATCGTCCGACACGCCGCCGCCGCCGTGGATCTGGATGGCGCGGTCGATCACCCGGCAGGCCATCCGCGGCGCCACCACCTTGATCATGCCGATGTCCTTGCGGGCTTCCTTGGAACCGACGGTGTCCATCCGCCACGCCGCGTGAAGCGTGAGCAGGCGGGCCTGGTCGATCTCCATGCGGGAGTCCGCGATCTGCTGCTTGACCACGCCCTGTTCGGCGATCGGCTTGCCGAACGCGACCCGCTCGCGGGCGCGGCGGCAGGCGGCGGCGAGCGCCCGCTCGGCCTGGCCGATGGTCCTCATGCAGTGGTGAATGCGGCCCGGGCCCAGGCGCCCCTGCGCTATCTCGAACCCGCGGCCCTCTCCCAGCAGCATGTTCGACGCGGGAACCCGGACGTCGACGAGCCGGATCTCGCAGTGACCGTGCGGCGCGTCGTCGTAGCCGAACACGTTCAACGGACGGACGACCTCGACGCCCGGCGCATCCATGGGCACGATGACGATGGCGTGCTGCCTGTGGCGCTCCGCATCCGGGTTCGACTTGCCCATGACCAGCAGCAGCTTGCAGCGCGGATCGCCGACCCCGCTGATCCACCACTTGTGGCCGTTGATCACGTAGTCGCCTCCGTCACGGAGGATGGTGGTCCGCAGATTCGTCGGATCGGACGACGCGACCGCCGGCTCGGTCATGGCGATGGCCGAGCGGATCTCGCCGTCCAGCAAGGGGAGCGCCCATTCCCGCTTCTGTTCTTCCGTGCCGAAGCGCAGCAGGGTCTCCATGTTCCCGGTGTCGGGCGCCGAGCAGTTGAACGCCTCGGGCGCGATGTGGGAGCGGCCCATGATTTCGCACAGCGGCGCATATTCGAGGATGTTCAGTCCGGCGCCGCGGCCCTCGTAGGCGATGTCCCCGGGCAACCAGAGATTCCAGAGTCCTTCCGCGCGGGCCCTGTCCTTGAGCTCCTCGACGACCGGAACCGGTTGCCAGCGGTCGCCCCTCGCCACCTGCTCGCGGAAAACGCTTTCGTTGGGGTAGACGTGCGCTTCCATGAAGGCGAGGAGGCGCTCCCTGAGCTCCCGGGTTCGCGAAGAGAGTTCGAAATCCATGTGTCCCGCCCGTCGTCGAATGCAGGGAACGAACGGCCGGACGGTCATTCCGGCGCGTCCGTCGAATCTAGCGTCTGTTCCGAAAAAAGTCCCGCAGCATCGCCGCGGCGCGCGATTCGTCGATGCCGCCGTAGACCTCCGGGGCGTGATGGCAGGTCGGCCGGGCCAGGATCCGCGGACCGTGCTCGACACCGCCGCCCTTCTCGTCCGGCGCGCCGAAGTAGAGCCGACGGATCCGGGCGAAGGAGATGGCCTGGGCGCACATGGGGCACGGCTCCAGCGTGACGTACATGTCCAGCCCTTCGAGACGTTCGTTGCCGACGGCGCGACAGGCCTCCCGGATGACCAGCAACTCGGCGTGCGCGGTGGGGTCCCGGCGTTCGACGACCCTGTTGCCGTCCGCCGCGACCGCGCGGCGTTCGGCCGGGTCGACGATGACGGCGCCGACCGGAACTTCCCGGCGCGCGGCGGCGCGTTCCGCCTCCCCCAGGGCGAGGCGCATGAATCCGGCTTCGTCTTCCGGCATGATTCGGGTCCGAATGCAAATCCGTTCGCGCGGCGCGGGCGGGCGCCGACAGACGGGAACCGGAGTACCACATGAACCGGAACGCCGCATTGCCGCCGGACGCCGCCCCGCATAGATTCGCGGGATGACCACGCCGACGATCGGCCTCACGCTCGATTCGGAAGAGGCGGGCGGCTATTCGAGCCAACCGTGGTACGCCCTCCGCCGGAACTATTGCGCCAGCGTCGACCGCGCGGGCGGATTGCCCGTGCTCCTGCCGCACGCGACCGCGCGGGCGTCCGCGTACCTCGACGCCATCGACGGACTGATCGTCACCGGCGGCCACTTCGACGTCGACCCCGCCCTGTTCGGAGACGAGGAGCGGCACGATACCGTCAGGCTCAAGGCGTCGCGCACCGATTTCGAGCTCGCCATGACCCGCGGCGCGCTCGAGCGCGGCGTGCCGGTGCTCGGCATCTGCGGCGGCCAGCAGCTCCTGCACGTGGTCCTCGGCGGGGCGCTGATCCAGCACATCCCCGACGAAGTCCCGGGCGCCCTGGCCCACGAACAGCCCAATCCGCGGACCGAACCCGGCCATCCGGTCCGCGTCGAGCCGGGAACGTTGCTGCGCGGCATCGTCGAGGCGGGCCGGCTGGACGTGAACAGCGCGCACCACCAGGCGGCCAGGGACGCGCCCGCCGGCGTCGTGGTCAACGCGGTCGCGCCCGACGGCGTGATCGAGGGGATCGAGGCGCCCGGCCACCGGTTCTGCCTGGGCGTGCAGTGGCACCCGGAGTACGGCGTCAACCCCGGAGACGGCAGGATCTTCGAAGCCTTCGTCGCGGCGGCGCGCGGCGGGTGAACATGGGCGCGCCGGCCGGGGAACGCATCGCCAAGCGGCTGTCGATGGCCGGAGTGTGCTCCCGGCGCGAAGCCGAGCGCTGGATCGCCGACGGCCGGGTCGCGGTCGACGGCGCGGTTCTCGATTCGCCCGCCACGCTCGTCACGCGAGAGAACGCGGTCACCGTCGACGGCGAGCCGCTTCCCGGCGAGCCGTCCCCGCGCGTCTGGCGCCTTCACAAGCGCCGGGGGCTGATCACGACGCACCGCGACCCGCAGGGCCGGCCGACGGTGTTCGACTCGCTCCCCGGAAACCTCCCGCGGGTGGTGTCGGTGGGGCGCCTCGACATGAACAGCGAAGGGCTCCTGCTGCTCACGACCCATGGCCGCCTCGCCCGGCTTCTGGAACTGCCTTCGACCGGCTGGACCCGTCGCTATCGCGTGCGCGTGTTCGGGCGCCCCGACGCCCGGGCGCTGTCCGCGCTCGCCGGCGGCGTGACCGTGGACGGCGCGCGTTACGGTCCCGTCGCCGCGAGGCTCGACCTCGTCCGGGGCGCCAACGCGTGGCTCACGGTCGCCCTGAAGGAGGGCAGGAACCGCGAGGTGCGCCGCCTGATGGAGCACCTCGGCCTCGGCGTCAACCGCCTGATCCGGACCGCGTTCGGCCCCTTCCAGCTCGGTCGCCTCCCGCCCGGCGACGTCCGCGAGGTCCCCGGCAAGGTGATCCGGGAGCAGCTGGGCGGCCTGATCGAAATCCGCCGGTAACGGGGACCGCGCATGCGCATCGGCGGCGGCGCGTTCCGGGGAAGGCGTCTGGCGGCGCCTCGGGGGCGATCGGTCCGACCGACGTCGGATCGGGTTCGCGAAGCGCTGTTCGACGTTCTCCGGCACGGCCTGCGGTCGACCCGGTCGGGACCGTTGCCGGACGATGCCCGGGTGCTCGACGTCTTCGCGGGAACGGGGGCGCTCGGACTGGAGGCCCTGTCGCGCGGCGCCAGCCACGTCACGTTCATCGAGAAGGACCCGGCGGCCTGCCGCGTGATCGAACGCAACGCCTGGACGCTGCGGGTCAGGGAGCGGACGACCCTCCTTCGGCGCGACGCGCTGCGCCCCGCGGCGCCGCCGGGCGTTTCCGTCGCCGACGTCCTTCTCATGGACCCGCCGTATCGCTCGGGTCTGGCGGCGCCCGCCCTGAAGGCCCTGCGCGCCCGCGGATGGATCGCGCGGGGCGGCGTCTGCGTCGTCGAGGCGGCGGCGGACGATTCTCTCCAGCCGCCGCGCGGTTTCGCGCTCGCCGACGAGCGGCGCCACGGCGGCACCGTTCTCCTGTTCCTGACGTGCGAAGGGCCGGCCGGGGAGGGAGGGGCCGTCCACACTCCTCCCCCATGACAGGGGGGAGGTCGGGAGGGGGGTGGACCGCGGTCCCGCAACGCCGCGCAACCCCCGATCCCTGCCGGCAGGAGAAATGCGGGTCAGCGGCGGCCGAAGAGGCGTTCGATGTCGGAGAGCCTGAGTTCGATGTAGGTGGGGCGGCCGTGATTGCATTGGCCGGAGTGCGGCGTCGCCTCCATCTCGCGAAGCAAGGCGTTCATCTCCTCCACCGAAAGCCGCCTGCCCGCGCGCACGCTGCCATGGCAGGCCATGGTGCTGCACACGTCCGCGAGGCGTTCGCGAAGGGCCAGCGTGTCGTCGAGGTCGCGAAGACCGTCGACCAGGTCCCTCACCAGGGACGCCGCATTCACCTCCCCGAGAACCGCCGGGGTTTCGCGAACCACCACCGCGTCGGAACCGAACGGCTCGACCGACAGCCCGAGCTCGGAAATCTCCTCGGCGCGCGACCCCAGCAACGCGACGTCGCCGTCGGGCAGCTCGACCACCTCGGGCAGGAGCAGCATCTGGCGGGCCACGCCGGCATTCGAGAGCTCCTTCTTGATGCGCTCGTACACGAGCCGTTCGTGGGCGGCGTGCTGGTCCACGATGACGATGCCGTCCCCGGTCTGCGAAAGAATGTACGTCTCGTGCACTTGGCCGCGCGCCGCGCCCAGGGGATGGTCGGGCCGGGGATCGTCCCCCTCGGCCGGTTCGACGGCGCCGGGAGGCGCCGAAGGCGCGAACACGGCGTCGGCGCCGGTTTCCAGCGGACCTTGGAACGCCGCGGCGGACTGTTCGAAGCCCGTTCCACGACGCGGGACGTGACGCGCGTCGGGCGCCATGAACGGCGCGTGGGGCGGCGTCCCGAACCGGGTCCGGGCGGCGCCCAGGGCCGCCTGCCCCACCGTGGTCGACGCGCGGTGTCCCGCCTCGGCGAGGGCGTGCTTGAGGGCGGAAACGATCAGGCCCCGCACCAGCCCCGAATCGCGGAACCGGACCTCGGCCTTCGTCGGATGCACGTTCACGTCGACGTCGCGCGCCGGCGACTCGAGGAACAGCGCGACGATGGGATGCCGGTCGCGGGCGAGAAAATCCTGGTAGGCGGCCCGGACGGCGCCGCCGAACAGCTTGTCGCGGACCGGGCGTCCGTTCACGAACAGGAAGCTCATCAGGGCGTTGCCCCGATTGAGCGTGGGCAGACCGGCGTAACCGGACAGGGCGATGCCGCCGCGCTCGGCCCGAACGGGGATCGCATTCTCCACGAAGTCCCGACCGACGATCTCGCCCAACCTGTCGAGGCGGGCGGCGAACAGATCTTCCTGGTGAGCCGCCGCGCGAACGACCTCGCGGGAGCCGTCGCCGACCGAGAACGCGATTCCGGGATGGGCGAGCGCCAGGCGCTTCACGGCGTCCACGGCATGGCCGAACTCCGTCCGCTCCGTCTTGAGGAACTTGAGCCGCGCGGGCGTCGCGTAGAAGAGGTCCCGCGCCTCGATCCGGGTTCCCGGCGGATGCGCGGCCGGCTCCACGCGACCGGTCGCGCCGCCCTCGACTCTCAGGGTCCAGGCCGACTCCGCGCCGCGCGGGCGGCTCGTCAGCGACAGGCGGCTGACCGCCCCGATGGAGGGCAGGGCCTCGCCCCTGAAGCCCAGGGTCGCGATGTCCAGGAGGTCGTCGGAGGCGAGCTTCGACGTCGCGTGACGCTCGACGGCGAGGAGCAGTTCCTCGGGCGTCATGCCGACGCCGTCGTCGACGACCACGATTCCCGCGCGTCCGCCGCCGGTCACCGTCACGTCGATGCGCCGGGCGCGCGCGTCGATGGCGTTCTCGACGAGCTCCTTGACGGCCGCGCCGGGCCGTTCGATCACCTCGCCGGCCGCGATGCGGCTGACGAGCGGGTCGGGAAGGCGTCGAATGGTCATGCGAATCGCGGATGCCTGCGCGCGAAGCCTGCGGCGGACGGTCCTCCGCCCGTCCGCGCGCAACCCTACCACGACGGGAACCGCGATGCGGAAACCCGCCGGGCGCGAGTGACGTATCGGATCACGCGCCAGGGGAGGAAGGGCGAACGATTTGGTATCTGCAATCACGTGTCGTCCTCAAGAAAGGACGTCAAGCGCCGTTCGAGTTCAACCGGATTCCTGACTTCACATTCCCAAACGACGTCGACGCTCCGTTGAACGAGGCGGACAAGCGTCGCAACGCCGGGACGGCATGGATGGTGAAATCAGCACATCATCGACGCCTCGAAGCCCGATCCAGCACCCAAATCCGCAATCAAATCCGCCTTCCTATACGGGCAAATGAAACACTAATGGGCCGGCTCGATCGACGACAGTATCTGAAATATATAGTCGGTCATGATAAGCATATTCATACTGTTCTTGTGATACGAATACGCGACAAATCCATGAATGGCGGCATGTCGATTCGGCAAGAAATCCTTCTTGATATTGGCGATGTTATTCTGATCCACCCTCTCGTAAAGGTGTTGGAACAACCGATCCATCAGGAGAAATCCGAAGAATTTACTTTCGGAGATTTTATCTGACGATTCCGGTCCAATGAGCATCTGAGTCAACTTTTTCGAGCCAATACGATCAAATGGCACATGATTCGGAATTCGGGCTCTCAACACCCGTTCGATCTCTGGAAACAGCAACCGGCATACGCATCGATAAAGTCTTGCTTCATGAGCTGACAGTGCTTCATAAAATGTCGACTTCGCTTCATCATCAACACAATAGGATTTCATATTTTCTTCCAAAGAGATTCGTATTTCGTGCCAATGTTCAAGGTAGTACGACGACATGCAGACATCGATGCGCCCGGCATCACCACCATGTTGTTCCATACAATGGTACGGCGCATGACCAAACGGCAACCAGCCAGTCTCGTCGAGGACCCTGATCAGTTCCGCCTGTTTTGCCATCGGGACGAGGTATGGTTCCAACGCGCGAGCGAGCTCCGGCATGGCAGCTTCCAATGCCTTGAACGGAGGGCCGAGTTCCTCTTCATTCTCTCTGAGATATTCCGACAGCTTTTCGAGATGAGGTTCAAGTCCCTCGAAAAAGGATTCAAAAAGTTGAGACGGGTCCGTACTATGTTCAGGCATTTAGCGTTTCCTTCTGTTGTCCATAGCATGGGATCGCCCAGGACGGTTCAAAATCAACCTCGCTTGAGAGCATCCTGCTCGCTTATAGAAATCAATAGCCGCACAGCCTTTTGTTCCTTGGTGTTTGGGTGGTCTATACGTTCCTCATAGCCGCTTCCTTCGGAACCAATTTTCCTCGGTCCATCTTTCATCAACGCATCGCTCCTTGCGAAACCGCCAAGCCCAAGAACGTCGCCATCGCCCGGTCGAGCCGCGCGACATCCTCGCCGCCGAGTTCGCCGATCCGCTCGCCGATCTTGCCCCTCGGTACGGTGGTGATTTTGTCCACCATGATGCGAGACGGCAAGCCAAGGCCGTTTCGCTCGTTCGGCTCGACCGGGAGACGGATCAACGGCGCTTCGGTCGTGTCGGTCGTGAAGGGGCAGAGCGTGATCGAGGCCGTGCCGTCGAAGCTGTCATTCTGAACGATCACGGCGGGGCGGGGTTTGCCTGCGTAATCCGCGCCGCCGGCGACCGTCCATATCTCGCCGCGCTTCATTCGTCGCTCCAGTCGGTGACGGCATCGACGAACGCTTGGTCCTCGCGTTCCATTGCGCTGCGGGCGACGGCGAGGGACTGGCGGTGGGCTTCGGCCCGGAAGGCGGATGCGGCGCAGGCAGGGTCGGATTCGTCGTCGGTCAGTGATCTGGGCAGGGCGGTGACGATGCGGGCGGTTTCCATGCCGATGTGGACGGAGCGGCGGATGGCGGCGGCGAGATCGCGCGGATCGTCGAACCATGCGTTGGGGTCGTTGACGATGCCGCTCTCCCTGTCGCGGGCGATGCGGTAGCGGTCGATGAGCCATTCGAGCGGGGTCCGCCCGTTGACCTGGTATTCGTGCGCCTCGGCGGGGATGCCGCGCAGGCTCACGTGTTCGTTGACGCGGAGGGTCGTTCGGGCGGCGTCGGTGAAGCGCATCGCCTGTTCGCCGATGCGGAAACGTTCCGGGCGCGGTTCGCCGGATCCGGCGAACACGGTTTCCAGGGGGTGTTCCGCGCAGGTCTCGTAACCGAGATGGAGCGCGGCGAGGGCGCGTCCGGCGCGGGCGAAGGCGTGGAAATCCTCCGCGAACCGAACGCGGGGCAGTTCCTTGGCGAGGTCGTTGGCGAAGCGTTCGCGCCAGTCGGGGGCGTGCAGGACGCCGTAGACGTAATCGAAGACGTCGTCCTTGCCGATCCCGGCGTCGGCGTAGCGCACGCGGAAGGCGCGCAAGGCCGTGTCGGAAACGTTGTCGACTCGCTCCAGCCCCGGTTCGATTCCCGGAAGCTTCCCTTGGGCGTCCGATGGCCGTTGATACCGATAGCGCGGGAAGCACTGGCCGAACGCGATAAAGTGGAGGTCCGGCATGGTATCAACCATGAAGGCGGAGAACGGCTTGGTCGAACCTACCCCCGGAACGCAGATGGCGCGGTTCTCGCTGGAGTCGTTCGGGAATAGCGACTCCGTTTGCGCGGGGCGCTGTGCGAAAGCGTCGTCCGCATAGCACCACGCCGCCACGAAGGGGCGATAGGCGACCTTGCGGATACGAGCGCCCGAGAACGCCGCGCCCGTTTTCCGCCGCAAACGGTCCTTGAGCTTGCCGTCCCATCGCAGATTGGCGGAATGGCGGCGCGCCACGCCGTCCACCCCACCCGGCGCGCCGCCGTTCGACGCTTCCCACTCGCGCAAGGCGGCCGTGTAGTCGCCCACCATCCTGCGAGCGTTCTCCGCGCAGGCGTCGCGGGAGAAGTTGTAGACGTAGACGTCCCGTCCGCTTTTGTACCCGTTGCTGAACAACGCGAATACCGCCTCGTCCGTCTTCCCCGCCTTGGCGTCCTTCGTTCCCAGCGGGTAGAGGGCCTGAAACTCGTCGCTGCGCTGGCTGATCCAGTCGTTGTGCGAATCGGGCGCGATCTCGCGCCAGTCGTCGATGCCGGCGATGGATTCCCATCCGCGCAGCCGCGCGAGCTTCTCCTCCCGCGTGAGACAGTCGCCGACGTCGCGATAGAGGATGCGGCAGCCGTCATGGGCGGCCTCCGGGTTGCGGACCAGGACCGTTATCGCCACCGGCGCGCGGGAGCCCTGGCCGAAGACGTTGTCGCCTTCCGCGCGGCGGCGCTGACCAGACGTCCGCGCGTTGCCCCGCAGGTTCAGGACGTGGATCGAGGTGAACTCCTCGGCCAGACAGGCGCGCACCCCCGAATCCACGTTGCCGTCGATCCACGACCCGTTGGTGACGAAGGCGACGACGCCGCGCGCGCCGATGCGGTCGGACGCCCAGCGGATCGCCATCTTGTAGCTGTCGTAGAGGCTGTTCTTCAGCGTCGCCTTCGACCGCGCCGCGTAGGTCTCGGCGATGCGCCCCTCCATCTCCGGGTACTCGACGTTGGGGTTGTCGTCCGCCGAACTCCGTTGCCCGACCGACCACGGCGGGTTGCCGACGACGACCTGGATCGGCGCCTTCTGCTGGCGCTCCACGCGGGCGCTGTTGTCGGGGAGCCAATCCTTCGGGAAGCCGGTCCGGTCGGTATGCAGGTTGAACGTGTCGGTCAGCACGATGCCGTCGAACGGTTCGTAGGCGCTCCCCTCGCGGCGGCCGTGATACGCCTCCTCGATGTGGACGGCGGCGATGTAGTAGGCGAGCAGCACGATCTCGTTGGCGTGCAGCTCCTCGTGGTATTTCCGGGCGAGGTCGGCCTCCTGGATCAGCGCCGACTGGAGCAGCCGGACCGGGAAGATGCCGGTCCCGGCGAAGGGGTCGAGGACGTGGACTCCCTCGTCGCTCAGGCCCCGGCCGAACTCGTCCCGCAACGCGCGGTCGGCGCTGTTCAGGATGAAGTCCACGACCTCGACCGGCGTATAGACGATGCCGAGGCGGTCCGCGTCCTTCTTCAGCGCCGTGGAGAAGAACTTCTCGTAGAGCTCCATCAGCACGCGCTGGCGCGCCTCGCTGTTGTCGAGGCCCTGCGCCCGCAGCCGCACGCTTTCGTAGAAGCCCTCCAGGTCGCGGGTCTCGTTCTCGAGGCCGAACTCCCCGAAGTCCTCCCGCAGCGAGTCGAGCGCGCGGGCCACCGGGTTGCCGCCGGCGAAGTCGTAGCCCTCGAACAGCGCGTCGAAGACCGGCCGCGTGAGCACGTGCTGCGCCATCATCGCGACGGCGCCGGCGCGGTCGATCGATTCGTTGATCGACACCCTCAACTCATCATGGAAGGTGCCGAACCACTCGCGCAGGGCGTCGTTGCCGGGATCGGCCAGAAGCCCACCGATGCGGTGGACGAGCCGCCCGAAGATGTCGGCGACGTCCCTGGCCCAGGTCTCCCAGTATTTCCGGTCGCCGCACTTCTCGACGATCCTGGCGTAGATGGCGTCGGGCGGCAGGTCGAGCGGCGGGAAGGGCAGGTCGAGGGGGTCCGCCGCGTCGTCCCCGTCGCCGGTGAAGATGATGCGGTCGGGCGGCGTCTTGTTGAGGTCGATCTTGGCAATCTCGGCGTCGAGGCGATCGTCGTGCGAACGCAGCGCGCGCAGCACGCTCCACACCGCCGCGAAGCGTTCGTTGTCGTCGAGCGCGTCCGCCGGATCGACGCCCGCCGGCACGGCGACCGGCAGCACGACGTAGCCGTACTCCTTGCCGTCGGCCTTGCGCATGACGCGGCCCACGGCCTGCACCACGTCGACCGGGGAGTTGCGCGGACTCATGAACAGCACGGCGTCGAGGGCCGGCACGTCGATGCCTTCCGACAGGCAGCGCGCGTTCGAGAGGATGCGGCAGGCGCCGTCGGAGCCGGCCTCGAGCCATTCGATCCGCGCCTTGCGTTCGAGCGCATGGTGCTGCCCGTCGACGTGGCGCGTCTCGCAGCGGAACGCGCCGGACCGCTCGGCCTCGGGCAGAAGCGCGATGGCGCGGCTCACGACGTCGTCCCAATGGGCGTCCAGACGCTTCGACGAGGCGATGGTGTTGGTGAACGCGATCGCGCGCGAAAGGGAAGGGGCGGAACCGTTCCCGGGACGCTCGTTCTCCGGGTTCCGCAACGCGCGCCAGCAGCCGACGATCTTGGCCGCGTCCGTGATGTTGATCTCGCTTTCGCTCGACGCCAGGTGCGCCTGCAAGGCCGCATCGACCCGTTGCTCTGACATGGCGAGAACCACGACCTTGTAATCGGAAAGCAGGCCCCGCCCGACGGCCCTGGAAAACGGCAGGCGATGGAACTCCGGCCCGTAGGTCGCCGGATCGTCCATCGAGAACACCTCGACGTCGTGACGGGCCGCCTTGGCCCTGGCGCCTTCCGTGTAGAGGCGCGGCGTGGCGGTCATGTAGAGGCGCTTCGCGGCCCGAATGCGCCCCGCATCGTGCGCCAGCAGGAAGGGCGACGTCCCGTCGCCGGGGCGTTCCACGCCGGTCGTCCGGTGGGCCTCGTCGCACAGCGCGATATCGAACGCCGGCGCGCCCTCGTCCTGCGCCCGCGCGACGACGCCGAGCGACTGGTAGGTGCAGAAGACCACCGTCATCGCGTCCGGTCGCGCCTCGCGCAGCGCCAGGGAGATCGCCGCCGGGTCCGTGGTGACGGGTATCTCCAGTTCCTGAAGCGAGGCGTCCTCGTCGTTGCGCCCGGCGCGCGTGTCCGAACAGACGCCGACGTAACGGTGCGGGACCGCCTTCTGCGTCGCCCATTCGCGCATCGACTGCGCGAACAACGAGATCGACGGCGTCAGATAGAGCGCCCTCCCGCCGACGCCGGCGACCGCCTCCGCGATGCGGAGAGCCGTGAAGGTCTTGCCCGTCCCGCAGGCCATGACGAGCTTGCCGCGATCGTTCTCCGCGAAGCCGCCGATCACGTCGTCGAACGCGGCGCGTTGGTGCGGGCGCAGGCTGTAGGGTTCGCCCCGGAAGGACAGGTCCTCCGGTTCGCCGCGCACGAGGTCCGGCCAGTCGAACGGGCGGCTCGCGAGATCGCCGAAGCGGAGCACCGCGCAGGCGGGCTTCAAATGCCGGATGGTCTTGACGGCGTTCGGCCCCCATCCGTCGCCGGTATCGACGACGATGCGGGCCGTGAAGGGGTCGCGGGCCGAGGCGGCGATGAACGAGTCGAGGTCGGGCTTCGATATCCGCGTGCCCGGCGCATGGCACTTGCACTGGATGGCGCAGACGCCGCCGCCGCGCTCCTCGGCCACCAGATCGACGCCGATGTCCGCGGCGCCGGAGCCCGGCTGCCGGACCGCCCATTCGGACCACAACCAGACGCTGGAGAAGCGTTCCGCGTAGAGAGGGTCCCTGGCGAAGTACGCCTTCATCAGCCTCTCGAAGAGGCGTCCCTTGCCGGCCTGGGTGTCGGCGACGGACCGTATGTGCTCCAGCACCCGTTGAAAGCCGTCGCTCAAGCTCCATGCTCCCCGAGACGCCGCCGGGACCGGACCCGCTCCGCAATCCCGCCGGCCGCGGTCGGTCCGGCGATCCTCATACATAACAGCTTCCCGCCCGTGGCGGAAACGTCACGCGGCGCGCGGCCGCGTCGAACGTAGTCTCGCCGACAACCGGCGATGCATCCCAACTCGATGGACGGGCCGCCGCGGCGGGCGGGAGGGTTACGCCGAAGAGCGTCCGATCAGTTTCAACCGCGCACGCACGCCTCCGGTGATCGACTCCGCGAGATGCGCCGGGAATTTTTCCGGCAGCGATTCCAGGGCGGTTTCCATCGCCGCCTCACCCGTGTCCGCCAGCTCCGCGCATATCTCGTCGATCACTCGGGCGGGCGCGCCCTTCCGCGCCGCGGTTTGCGCGAAGTGACGCGGCAGGATGTCGCCGATGACGTAATGGTGTCGGTCGCCGACGGCGAGCGCGAGTCTGAACCTGTTTTTCCGGAGTCGGCCCGCATCGACGACGGGCTGCGCCGACATGACGTCGTAGAGCGGCGTCAGATTGAACCGTCCGCCGGGCTTCAGGAAGATGCTGAAGTTCTTCGCGTGACCGTCGGTCGCGCCGAGCAACCAGAACACCATCTGGGCCTTGACGAACAGGCGCCGGTCCTCCTCGGGTTCATCGCTCCCTCCGAGCAAGTCCAGAATATCGGCCATGCCGGGGCCGCCCTCGGCGTCGTATTTGCGAGTCGGCGGCGCCGACAGCGCCTGGCAGCAATCTTCCTGCGGCAGGCGCAGCAGCCGCTCGTCCTTCGTCCACCTTCGGTCGAAACGCTCGACCACCAGGACGCGCTCGCCGTCGAACTCCGCGATTTCAGTGTTCGCGCTGGGCAGGCCGAACGCGGCCGTAAGCCTGAGGCACAGATGTTCGTTCTCCACGCTCCGGCTCAAATCGACGCCGTTCGGCAGGGCGCCGATTTGCGGTTTCATTATATGCGTCGTCGCGGTCGCGCCGCGCGGGATGCGCCACCCGTCCTTCCAGTGAAGGAAGGCCGTTTTCTCCTGCGCCCCCGCGATCGAGATCCGGAACTCCTCGTCTCCGTCCAACCCGAGCGGCGCATTGGCCAGATCCCGGATCTTTCCGGCGATCTCGTCGTCGCTGACCGCGCGGCTTTCGACCATCCCGGCCGGTCCGGGTTCCCGCCCCTCGGGCAGGAATTGCAGCGCGCCCACGCAGTCGCGCCCGATCCTGGCCAGCAGGCTGTACGCATCATAACCCTCGGCCCTGACCCGCTCGGCGACCCGGCGACGGACCGGCTCGGCATCGGGCAGCAGATTGTCCAGGACGGCGATTACCGGATCGCCACCATAGCGATCCTCGCGCAGCGGCAGCGAGACCGAGATCGGCAGGGCGTGCTCCCAGTCGAGCCAGCTGCGATCGTACTGAAAATCGATCGCGCCGCTCGCCAGCCTGCGGAGTCGGCCCACGAGACGGGCGTTCAGGAATACGTCGAGAGGGCGGCGGGCCCGCTGGCGCGGCATCAGAACAGATCCTCGATTTCCCGGCTGGCCTTCGAACGCTCGCGGATGACCATTTCAAGGCCCAGCGCCGCCATCACGCTGATCAGCGTCTGAAGCCGCGCGCCCGGTTCGCCGTTTTCCAGGGTCGAGATCGTCGCCTGGCGCAAATTGGTTCTGGCGCCCACGTCGCCCTGGCGTAGATTCAACCCGCGGCGGCGACGGCGAATCGCGGCGCCGATCTGTTTCGGCGTCCGGGCGATCTGTTCCATGGAGGGCCTCTTCTCGTCGGTTGGATACGGTCTGGCGTATGATTGACGATATACTTTCTGGCGCATCAAATCGAATATACGGCTTCGCGTATGATGGTCAATATACTTCGTGGAGTATAATGACCGCTCGTGTCGCGAGGCGGCGCATGGGTTCGACGGCCTGCCCTTTCCCCGACGGACACGGCCTTGCGCCGGCGGGGGTCGGCCCGGCATGATCGAAACCGAGACGAACTGGCCCTCTCATCGGACGGACATGCGCATGACCTCGCCCCGGCCGTTCCGGATTTCGGTTCCCGACGAGACCCTCGAACGCATACGGACCAGGGTCGCCGATTACCGGTGGCACGAGATGCCGGACGACGGCGGCTGGGACTACGGCGCCAACCTCGACTACATGAAGGAGTTCTGCGCCTACTGGCTGGACGGGTTCGACTGGCGGGCGCAGGAAGAACGGCTCAACCGGTTCCCTCATTTCATCGCGCCGGTCGACGGGATCGACGTCCACTTCATTCACGAGAAGGGCAGCGGGCCGGCCCCCCTGCCCCTGCTCATCAGCCACGGCTGGCCCGGTTCGATCTCGGAATTCGACGGGATCGTCGAACCGCTGGCCCATCCCGAGCGCTTCGGCGGCCGGGAGGAGGACGCGTTCGACGTGATCGCCCCGTCGTTGCCGGGTTTCGGCTTTTCAGGCCGCCCGTCGAGGCCGATGGGACCGCGCGGCATGGCCGGCGTGTTCGCCAGGCTGATGACCGGAGCCCTCGGATACGAGAGCTACGTGGCCCAGGGCGGCGACTGGGGCGGCGCCATCTCCAGCTGGCTCGGGTTCGAGCACACGCCGGCGTGCCGGGCCATTCACATCAACATCCTGACCATGCGCCACCCGGACGGTCCGCAAGGCCCGCAGGAGGAGGCCTGGGCCGCCCGCTTCGAGCGGGAACAGGAGATGGAGAACGGCTACCGCACGATCCAGGCGACCAAGCCGCAGACGCTGAGCTACGCCATGAACGACAGTCCCGTCGGCGTCGCGGCCTGGATCATCGAGAAGTTCAATTCGTGGTCGGACACCGACGGCGACGACGTCGAAAGCGCCCACACCAAGGACGAGCTCCTGACCAACGTCATGATCTATCTGGTCACGGGCGCCTTCAACACGGCGAGCTGGATCTATTACGGCCGGCGCGAGGAAGGGGGGCGCATCCTCTCCCCGGAAGGCCGGCGGGTCGAAGTACCGACGGGGTGCGCGTTGTTTCCCAAGGAGCTCCTGGCTTGGCCGCCGCGCAGCTACGTGGAACGGCTGTACAACGTCACCCACTGGACCGAGATGCCGCGGGGCGGGCACTTCGGGGCCATGGAAGAGCCGGAACTGCTGGTCGAAGACATCCGGGCGTTCGCGCGAATGCTGAGATAGGCGGGCGAACCATCCCCCGACGCCCGGAACGCCGGCCGGGGGTCCATGCCCGAAAAAGTCGGGGCGCCCGAAGGCGCCCCGAACGAGTTGCGGCGCAGGGCCGCGGAAGCGGACTAGAAGTCCATGTCGCCCATGCCGCCCGGAGGCATTGCCGGCGCGTCCTTCTTCTCGGGCTTCTCGGCGACCATGGCCTCGGTGGTCACGAGCAGACCGGCGATGGACGCCGCGTCCTCCAGCGCGATCCTCACGACCTTGGCGGGGTCGATGATGCCCGCCTTGATCAGATTCCCGTAGGACTCCGACTGGGCGTCGAACCCGTAGTTGGTGTCCTTCTGCTCGAGGAGCTTGCCGGAGACGACCGCGCCGTCGAGGCCCGCGTTCTCGGCGATCTGGCGAACCGGCGACTGGAGGGCGCGGCGAACGATGTCGATCCCGACCTGCTGATCGGAATTGTCGCCCTTGAGCTTCTCCAGGGCCCGGGTCGCATAGAGAAGGGTGACGCCGCCGCCCGGCACGACGCCTTCCTCCACCGCCGCGCGGGTCGAGTGAAGGGCGTCCTCGACGCGGTCCTTGCGCTCCTTCACCTCGACCTCGGTCGACCCGCCGACCTTGATCACCGCGACGCCGCCGGCCAGCTTCGCCAGCCGTTCCTGCAACTTCTCGCGGTCGTAGTCGGAAGTGGTCTCCTCGATCTGGGCGCGGATCTGGCCGCAACGGCCGGTGATCTCGGTCTTCTTGCCGGCGCCTTCGACGACCGTGGTGTCGTCCTTGCCCATGAGCACCCGCTTCGCCTGCCCGAGCATGTCGAGCGTGACGTTCTCGAGCTTGATGCCGAGATCCTCGCTGATCACCTGACCGCCGGTCAGGATGGCGATGTCCTCGAGCATGGCCTTGCGGCGGTCGCCGAAGCCCGGGGCCTTCACGGCGGCGACCTTGAGGCCGCCGCGCAGCTTGTTGACCACGAGCGTGGCCAGGGCTTCGCCTTCGACGTCCTCGGCGATCACCAGGAGCGGCTTGCCCGTCTGCACCACGGCTTCCAGCAGCGGCAGCATGGCCTGCAGGTTGGAGAGCTTCTTCTCGTGAAGGAGAATGTAGGGGTCCTCCAGCTCCGCCTGCATCTTCTCGGCGTTGGTCACGAAGTAGGGCGAGAGATAGCCGCGGTCGAACTGCATTCCCTCGACGACGTCGAGCTCGGTGGCGAGGCCCTTGGCCTCCTCGACCGTGATCACGCCCTCGTTGCCGACCTTTTCCATGGCTTCGGCGAGGATGTCGCCGACTTCCGTATCGCCGTTCGCCGAGATCGTGCCGACCTGGGCGATCTCGTCGCGGCCCTTGATCTTGCGGGAACGCTTGCCGACGTCGCCGACGACGCTCTCCACCGCGGTGTCGATCCCGCGCTTGAGATCCATCGGGTTCATGCCCGCGGCGACCGCCTTCATGCCCTCGCGCGCGATGGACTGCGCGAGAACCGTGGCCGTCGTCGTTCCGTCGCCCGCCTCGTCGCTCGTGCGGCTGGCGACTTCCCGCACCATCTGGGCGCCCATGTTCTCGAACTTGTCCTTGAGCTCGATCTCCTTCGCCACGGTCACGCCGTCCTTGGTGATTCGCGGCGCCCCGAAGGACTTGTCGAGCACGACGTTGCGGCCCTTGGGACCGAGCGTGACCCTGACGGCGTCGGCCAGAATGTTGACGCCGTGCATCAGGCGCTCACGGGCCTCCGACGAATGTTTGACTTCCTTGGCAGCCATTTTCTGTTCTCCTTCGACCTAGGCGGCCTTCTTCTTGGATTTGGACTTGTCTTCGATGATGCCCATGACGTCGGACTCCTTCATGATGATGAGTTCCTCCCCGTTCATGGTCACCTCGGTGCCCGACCACTTCCCGAAGAGGACGCGGTCGCCCTTCGCGACGTCGAGCGGGGTCAGCGCGCCCTGCTCGTTGCGGACGCCCGGACCGACGGCGAGGATCTCTCCCTCCATCGGCTTCTCCTTGGCGGTGTCCGGGATGATGATGCCGCCGGCGGTCTTCTCCTCCTCCTCGATTCGCCGCACGAGCACCCGGTCGTGCAATGGCCTGAAGCTCATGTGTTCTCTCCCTACTTGGCGGAATTCCGCAAGGTGTGGTTGCTGGTGGTTTAGCACTCTCACGCGTCGAGCGCCAGAATTTTTGGCACTCATGACCTTGGAGTGCCAGTGAGAGAGATATGCGCTCCCCCGCCGGCATTCAAGACCCCGCCGGAGAATTTTTCGGCATCGTCAAACCGCGGCTTCCCCGCTATGATGGCTCGGGCGCGGCGCATCGGCCCACCGATCCATCCCCATGGCGAGCCATGCCGCGGCTTACGGGCTTTCCGGCCGGCCACGCGATGAATCATGAGACAGCACCAGCACCGGTTGACCGTGCGCGCCGACAAGCGGGGCCTGCTCGAGATCACGAACGAGGTCGAAGGGTGGACGAGCGGCCAGTCCGTCGAGTCGGGCCTGCTCACGCTTTTCATTCGCCACACGTCGGCGTCCCTCCTCATCCAGGAGAACGTGAGTCCGGACGTGCTCCACGACCTGGAACGATTCCTGATGCGGCTGGTCCCCGAGGACGAGGCCCTCTATCGCCACGTCGAGGAGGGACCGGACGACATGCCCGCCCACATCAAGGGCGCGTTGACGCAGACCCATCTCAACGTGCCCGTTCTCGACGGACGCCTGGCGCTCGGCCGGTATCAGGGCGTGTTCCTGTTCGAGCACCGCCGGGCGCCCCGAGACCGCGAGGTGCTGTTGCATCTCGTCGGCGCCTGACGCAGCCGTTCGGCAAGGGGAGGACACTCACATGACGGCCTATTGGATGACGCGCGTCAACGTCACGGACCCGGACGAGTACGGAAGGTACGCCGAGCTGGCGGGGCCGGCGATCGAGAAATACGGGGGCAGGTTCCTCGCCCGAGGAGGCAAGACGGTATCCCTGGAGGGGGAAGAGTACGCGCGCAACGTCATCGTCCGGTTCGACAGCCTGGAGCGGGCCGTCGCCTGCTACGACTCGCCGGAATACCGGAAGGCCCTCGAGCATTCGGCGAGGTCTTCGGTCCGCAACCTTTGCATCGTCGAGGGGCTGGAGTAGAGCCGGCGTCCCGGCGCGGTCCGGTCTCCTCCGGGCGCGTCGGCCCGGGAGCGGACGGAGGGCCCCGGCCCGAGAACTTGCGCGCATACGGACTTCTCATGCGGGAAGGCCGCGTCCTCGTCGCGGCCGAACGCGTGGGCCGCGTCTTCTGCTGGAAGTTTCCGGGAGGACGCGTCGAGGACGGCGAGTCGGCCGAGGACGCCGTGATCCGGGAGTTCAGGGAGGAGGCGACGCTCGACGCGCGCGTCGAGCGTCTCTTGCATTCTCCGGGCACGTTGTTCAGTCCCTGGACGAACGGAAACTACACGCCGGTCTACTTTCAGGTCTCCGGTTCGGGCGAAATCGAGGTTCCCGCCCACGAGCCGCTGGAACTCGCCTTCAAGGAGCCGCGCCGGGCGCTTGAAAGCGGGTTGATGGCGGAGCCGGAAAAGACCGCCCTGCGCCGCCTTCTCGCCGGCGCGTGTTGAGAACCGGCGCCGCGATCCTATTTCACGAGCTCGATGGGACCTCTGTGCGACGTGGAGAGGACCGAGAGGCAGTCGAACGACTCTCCCCCGTCGTGCCGGCATTGCTCGAAGCCGTTCACGAGGATCCGGCTCACCTCGCCGCAATCCGTGCCGGGAAATTCCCAACTGTAGAAGCGGCGCTTGTTCGGGTGCAGCGCGCCGAAGCTGACCAGCGACCGCGACGACATGACCCCGTCCGGACCGAAGAACACGAGATCGGCGCTCAGTACGCTGAATTTCACGGCCGTGGCGTTGTGCGCGTTGAAGTGAAGACGGCACCCGGAAGGCGCGGTTTCGGCCTTGTTCAGTTCGATGACGAGGCCATCCGGCGCCGCCGACGCGCCGCCGACGTTCCCGGAGATCAGAAAAAGCGCGGCGACAAACAGGACTCCGACTCGATACCGCATCGTCCCTCTCCCAACTTCTCGCCCCAGTACGGACGTGAGCCTACACCAAAACGACGGCGGGCTGGCGGGTCCTCGCGCATTGTGGGACACTGGCCCGCGGCGCGGCGGCGCGGGTCGGCCTCGCCGGCCGGCGCGCCCGACGTTCCGGTTCAGGGGACAGGCCGACGGAGCGCGAGATGTCCGAATCGTCGATACCGCTGTTCGAGCGGCTGAAGCGGTCCGCCCGGGACGAATGGGCGGCCTACACGAGGCATCGGTTCGTTCGGCAACTGGCCGCCGGTTCGCTGCCCGAGGCCTCGTTTCGCCACTATCTCGCGCAGGACTATCTGTTTCTGATCCACTTCGCGCGGGCCTACGCCCTCGGCGCGTACAAGGCGGACACGCTGGAGGACATGCGGTGCGCCTCGGCGGCGGTCTCGGCCATCATCGATACGGAGATGGGACTGCACGTGAAGTTCTGCGAGGGCTGGGGCCTCTCGCCGCGGGACTTGGAGAGGGCGCAGGAAGCCCCGGCCAACCTCGCCTACACCCGGTTCGTTCTCGAGGCGGGAACGGCCGGCGACGTTCTCGACCTGCATACGGCGCTGTCGCCGTGCGTCGTCGGATACGCCGAAATCGCCCGATGGATCGTGGCCGACCCCGAGACGGTCCTGGAGGGAAACCCGTACAGGCCGTGGATCGAGGAGTACGCCGGAGAGGCCTACCAGGGCGTCGCGCGGGACGCCCGCGACCATCTCGACAAGCTGGGACGGGAGCGGCTGACCGACGCGCGGCTTCCGAAGCTGGCCGCGACCTTCCGTCTGGCCACCCGGCTCGAGGCGGATTTCTGGGAGATGGGCCTCACCCGCGCATCGTGAACTTCCCGGCGCCGACGAGACCCACGCGAACGGGGCGTCCCGTCTTCTCGCGATCCTCCGGCGCCCCGGACGGATTCATCGCCGCCGTTCCGACGGGCGACGCCCGCGGACCCGGCCTCGCCGTCAGGCGTCCACCATCACCGACTCCCATCGTTTCATCTCTTCAAGGATCCGCCCCGCGCCCTTGACCCCGCACAGAAGAGGGTCTTCGGCGACCGTGACCGGCACGCCGATCTCCTCCTGGAGAACGTCGGCCATCTTTCCGAGGAGCGCTCCGCCTCCGGTGAGCACGATACCCCCGTCCACGATGTCGGCGGCGAGTTCGGGCGCCGTGGACTCGAGAACGGTCTTCACGGTTTCGACGATGGCTCCGACGAGTTCCGCCAGACTCGACGCTATCTGCCGCTCGCTGATCGCTAGGGCGCGCGGAACGCCGCTCATCAGGTCGCGCCCGCGCGCCTCGCGCGAACGCCCTTCGCCCCGGCCCGGCGCTTTCGCCACGCCGATTTCATGCTTGAGTTCCTCGGCGCCGGCATTGCCGATCAACATGTTGTGCGCGCGGCGGACATAGGCCACGATCGCCTCGTCCATGACGCGACCGCCGACTCCCGCCGACCGCGCGTGGACGATGCCGCCGAACGACAGGACGGCGACTTCCGTGGTGCCGCCCCCGATATCCACGACCATCGAGCCCCGCGCTTCCGTGACCGGCAGGCCGCCGCCGATCGCCGCGGCCATGGCTTTCTCGATCAGGTAGACGCGCCGGGCGCCCGCCGCCTCCGCGGCTTCGCGCACCGAGCGACGCTCCATGGCCGTCGCGTCGGAGGGTATCGTGACGACGACCCGCGGCCTGGCGAACCGGCCCCTGTTGTGGACCTTGCGGATCAGGTGCCTGATCAGTTCCTCGGCGATCGGGAAATCCGCGATGACGCCGCCTCGCATGGGCCGGACGGTGCGGACGTTCCCGAACGTGCGTCCCATCATGCGTTTCGCCCGCTCGCCGAAGTCGAGGACCCGCGACCTGCCTTTCTCGTCGGCGACGGCGACCACCGCCGGCTCGTTCAGGACGACGCCCCGGCCGTGGACGTGGACGAGCGTATTGGTGGTGCCGAGGTCGATCGCCATGTCGGAAGAGAAGAGCCCGAGCAATCTGGAAATCATGTCTTCAACCCTCTGCCGCGGCGGACCGGGCGGCGTCCGCTGCACCCACGACGAAACGGCCCCGGCTC
Organism: Alphaproteobacteria bacterium; assembly: GCA_965242505.1. GTDB lineage: Bacteria > Pseudomonadota > Alphaproteobacteria > UBA2966 > UBA2966 > UBA2966. The sequence goes on along the minus strand of OZ251449.1, from coordinate 2,905,151 downwards.
TTCCGCGCCGCCGCGCCCGCTCCGATCGAACGGGGACTTTACCCCTTCGGGGATCGGCGCGAAGGAACTCGCGACGGTATCCCATTCCGCGCGTTCGCCGAACACGGAACGACGGCCTTTCAGTCTATCCCGCATTTCTCGTACTGCCTGCCCGCAAGCCTCATCCGGCGACGGCGCCGCCGCAGGGGCCGTTCGCGCCCCTCCCCCCGCAAGGGGGACGGAGGGGCCGCTGACGCTCCTCCCCCTATCCCATCCACACTCCTCCCCCCTGACAGGGGGGAGGTCGGGAGGGGGGTACAAACCGGTCGACTCGAAACGTTCTCGACGCCGGCGCGGCGGGGTTCTTGGCGGCGCGCCCCCGATCCCTTAGGTTGGGGACGTCCGGATCGGAGGAGGCGCGTATGTCGGAGCCGAGAGTCGTCGTCGTCACGGGAGGCGCCAGCGGCATGGGCCGCGGGACCGGAGAAGCGTTCGCCGCCGGCGGCGACCGGGTGGTGCTCGCGGACGTCAACTCGAACCTCGGACGGCGGGCCGCCGAGGAGATCGAAGGCGCCGAGGGCCGGGCGGCGTTCCACGATCTCGACGTTACGGACGAGGAATCGATCGACCGGCTCGTGGAGTGGACCGAGTCGGAAATCGGACCGATCGACGTCCTCGTGAATTCCGCGGGAATTCTGCAAAACCCCATGTCCATCGCCGAGATGCCGATGGAAGACCACGACCGGATGTGGCGCGTCAACAACCGCGGCCTCTACCTGTGTTGCCGGGCCGTCGCGCCGCGGATGAAGGGCCGCGGCCGGGGCTGCATCGTCAACATCGCCTCGTCGACGAGCTTCAACGCCTGGCCGCTGACCGCGTATGCGCCGGGCAAGGCCGCCGTGAAGATGCTTACGGAAGTGCTGGCGGGCGAGTTGGGGCCGAGCGGCATCCGCGTGAACGCCGTGGCCCCGCACGTCACGCCGACGCCCGCCATCCAGGCCCGCATCGATTCGGGCGACCGCGACCCCGCGAAAATCGTCGCCCAGCAGGCGCTGCCGCGCATGGTCGAGGTCGTCGACGTCGCCGAGGCCATCCATTTCCTGTGCTCGCCGGAGGCCAGGGCGATCACCGGCGTGACGCTTCCGGTGGACTGCGGATACCTCGTCGCCAGCACCTACAACGCCTACCCGAAATAGCCGCCCACCACGCCGAAGACCGCCCGCGGCCTGCGCGAAGCCGCTGGCGGGGCTCCGCGAACCGGGGCACGCCCTTCAAGCGATGGCGCGGCGACGCTACTATTTCGACGTTGGCGTGGACCGCCTCCGGACGGCCCACGCCTCGATCGCGCCGGTCATCGCGGGCGGCGACGCCGATGCGCCGGCCATGACGATCGGCGGGAAGGCGGCGGGTCTCGCGTCGGGCCGCGCTCCGGAGACCCGACGCCGCAAACGGCGCGGAACGCCGGAAGGAAACGGGGAGGAAGCGACATGAAGATCGACGGCGGTTGCCACTGCGGTTATCTGGCCTACGAGGCGGAAATCGACGAGACCAAGGTCTCCGTATGCCATTGCACCGACTGCCAGGCCCTGTCGGGCGCGGCGTTCCGGGTATCCGCCCGCACCTACGAGGGCGCCTTCACCCAGCTTGCCGGAGAGCCCAGCGAGTACGTCAAGGTCGGTTCGAGCGGCGCCCGGCGGATCCAGGCGTTCTGCCCCGAGTGCGGATCGCAGATCTATTCGACGTCCGTGGGCGACGGACCGAGGGTGTACAACCTCCGCACGGGCACGATCCGCCAGCGCGAGGCGCTCGTTCCCAGAAGCCAGATATGGTTCCGGTCGGCCCAGCCTTGGGTGGATGACCTGCCGTCCGTCCCGAAGGTCCAGAAAGGCCCGGCGGGGGGATGAACGTCCCGGGCGCTCGCGGGGCGCGGTCCGGGCTCTCCTCACCCGGATGCGGTCCCCAGACCCTCCCGGGTTTCGGCGAGCACCAGATCGACCACGCGGCGCAACGCCTCCTCCTCCGTGTCCCCTTCCAGGCGGCGCAGGCGGTAGAGGTCGATCTGGCGATCCGCGCCGGCGCCCTCCCTGACGATGGTCGTGGCGTGGCGTATCTCGGCCTCGCAGTCGAGCGCCCGCGCGTCGTCCGCGAGCGCGTCCACGAGCTCGGCCACGTAATCGTCGATGTCCATCCGCCCGCCGTCGGACGTTCTGTCGCCGAAGAAAGCGAGGACGCCGTAACGCTGGGCGATCCACCGGTCCTCGGCGATGAGCTCCGTGAGCGGCTCGGGCGGCAGCGCGCCTTCCCGGTTCTGGCGCGCCAGCAACCGAATGAGGCATGCATAGAGAGCCGCGATGCACACCGCGTCCTCGATGCGCGTGCATACGTCGCAGATCCGCATCTCCACGGTCGGGTAATGATGAGACGGGCGAATGTCCCACCACAGCTCGCTGCCGTCGTCGATGAACTTCATGCGCCGGTAATCGTCGACGAGGCCGTTGTACTCCTCCCACGACCACAGCGGACCGGGCACGCCGGTGCGCGGAATGCCGCCGACGAGGTTCAGCCGATAGGACTTGAACCCGGTATCGTGGCCGGAGTTGAACGGGGACGAGGTGGACAGGGCGTGCAGAAGCGGCAGGTAGCGCCGGAGCGCGGTCATGACCCGGACGCGCGTATCCGGGTCGGCGAAGCCTGCGTGAATGTGCATGCCGCCGATGACGAAGCGCCGCACGCCTTCCTGGAACGTGGTCGCGAACCGCACGTAACGCTCCGCCGGCGTGATCGCCTGCGCCCGCCACGACGCGAAGGGATGAATGGAGGCGGCCATCGCCGCCGTCCCGTGCCGTTCCGCCGCCTCGACCACGATCCGCCGGGTTTCGCGCAGCGCGACGCGCACCTCGGCGATCGAGTCGCACACCCTGGTGTTGGTCTCGATCTGGGAACGCAGGAGCTCCCGCACGACCTTGTGGGGCCCGCAAGTCTCCTTGCAGGCCTCGAAGATGCCTTCGTCGGGTTCGACGACGAGGTCGCGGGAGTGGGGATCGACGAGGAACAGTTCCTCCTCGACCCCGAGGGTGATCGAAGGCCCTTCCGACCCGGCCATGCCGATCACGACCCGTTTCCGCCGCGCGGGCGGGACGGGGAGACGCCGCGGCGGGCGCGTGACGGACTCTCCAACATGGTTTCCCCATCGGACGGGAGGAGAAAATCGAACGTCAGGATACCCGGCGGAGCCCTTCCTTCCAAGGGCCTGCGCTCCTCGACGCCGTCACCGGGAAGCCGTAACGCCGGCCCCGGCGCCCCGCCCGGTCCGCGGGCGCCCGACCTCGCGGCCGTCCGCGATGCGGCCATCCGTGTTCCCTGGCCGTATTCTCCGGATCGTCCCTTGACCTGGGCGAACCCGTGACCGAAGTCGACGCGCCGCCGCCATCGCCCTTCCACGAGGGAGAGCGCCTGGCTCAGGAGCGCGCGGGAGTGCGGGACAGGATGGAAAAGATCGGGCGGCGGGCGATTCACGACCATCTGCCCGATCAACATCGCGAATTCTACGCCGAGTTGCCCTTCGCGCTCGTCGGCGCGGTGGACGGCCGGGGACGGCCCTGGGCGTCGATCGTCCCGGGACGCGCCGGATTCATGACGGCCCCGGACGACCGGACCCTGGACGTCGCGGCGCGGCCCCTGTTCGGCGACCCGCTCGACGAGACGCTGGCGGAGGGCGCGCATGTCGGCGTGCTCGGCATCCAGCTCCACAGCCGCCGACGCAACCGGATGGTCGGCCGCATCGCGTCCGTGAGGCCCGATGGTTTCACCATATCGGTCACTCACGCCTTCGGAAACTGTCCCCAGTACATCCAGACCCGCGCGGTCGAGGTCCGACCCGGCATCGACCGTCCGGAAGCGGCGCGGACCGTCGGCCGGTCGGACGCGATCGACGCGGCGGCGCAGCGGATCGTCGAGCGGGCCGACACCCTGTTCATCGCCACCGCGCATCTCGACGGAAGCGAGGCCCGGTCGCGGGGCGCCGACGTCTCCCATCGGGGCGGCAAGCCCGGCTTCGTCAAGGTCGAAGACGAGCGGTCCTTCGTGTTCCCGGACTTTTCGGGAAACTTCCACTTCAACACGGTGGGCAACATCCTGCTCAACCCGAAGGCGGGCTTTCTGTTCGTCGAATTCGAGACGGGCGATCTCGTCTACATGACCGGCGGAGCGGAGATCGTCTGGGACGGCGGGACGGTCGAGGCGTTCAGGGGCGCGCAACGTCTGATCCGGTTTTCCGCCGACGAGGTCGTCCGGGTCGAGCGCAGCCTGCCTCTGCGATTCGCCTTCGGCGAGTATTCCCCCCTTCTGGAGAACACGGGGTCGTGGACGCAAGCGGCCAGGGTCGTCGCGGCCGAGCAGGCGTGGAGCGCCGCGCTCGAGAGGTCGGACTCCCGGGGCGGTTCGGGATCGACCTGAGCTGGAGAAACGTTCCAGAAGAGATATTTTCACTCATATGGCGCGGAACGCTCTGAATGCCTCCAGGAGCCGCACAGAGCGCCCGCAAGGCCCCTTCACGGCGCCGTCGGACCCTGGGGCCTCGTTTTCGGAAGAAGGCCGCCGCGCGGTGCTCCGGAGGCGTTTTCGGGCGCGTGGCCGAATCGGGAACGCCACCCCCCGTTCAACTGCACTTCGAATAACCGCAGGACGTGCAGGTGTCGCAGTTCTCCATGCGGACGACGCTGGCCTGGGCGCAGCGCGGACAGGGGCGGAATCCGGGAACCTCCGGCCCGCCGCCCGCCGCGGCGGCGAGTCGGAGCCTTCCGGCGTCGGCGCCCGGTTCGGGCTGCTGGATGAAACCGATCTCCGCGAGGTGCTGCTCGATCACCTCGCCGATGGCGGCGAGCAGGGACGGGATGTAGCGCCCGGCCATCCAGTGGCCGCCGCGGGGATCGAACACGGCCTTCAGTTCGTCGACCACGAAGGAGACGTCTCCGCCGCGGCGGAACACCGCCGAGATCATGCGGGTCAGCGCCACCGTCCAGGCGTAATGCTCGGTGTTCTTGGAATTGATGAACACCTCGAAGGGCCGCCGCCGGCCGTCGGCGACGACGTCGTTGATGGTGATGTACATGGCGTGGTCGCTCTCGGGCCAGCGCACCTTGTAGGTGGCGCCCGGGAGCGCTTCGGGACGGTCCAGAGGCCTGGTCATGTAGACCACGCCGCCCGCCTCGTAGATGTCCTTCGGCCGCGCCCGCGGTTCCTCCAGCGGCAGCTCGGCCTGGGAATCGCCCGCCTCGCCCCGGCGGTCGGCCCGCAACACGGCGCCGGTGACGTCGTTCGGCCGGTAGGTCGTGCATCCCTTGCATCCGGACTCGTAGGCGTCGAGGTAGACGTCCTTGAACGACTCGAACGGGATGCCTTCGGGCACGTTGATGGTCTTGGAGACGGCCGAATCGACGTACTTCTGAACCGCGGCCTGCATACGCACGTGATCCGCCGGCGTCAGGGATCCGGCATCGACGAAGGCGTCGGTCAGCGGGGCGTTCTCGCCGAAGCGCCGCCTGTAGAGGCGAAAGGCGTAATCGTTGACCTGCTCCTCGCGGCGGGTTCCGTCCGGCATCAGCACGCTGCGGGCGTAGGCGAAGCTGAAGACCGGCTCGAGTCCGGACGAAACGTTGTTGGCGACGATCGAGATGGTTCCCGTCGGCGCCACCGAGGTGAGCAGGGCGTTGCGTATCCCGTTCGACGCGATCGCTTCCCGGACGTCGCCGTCGAGGTCCTGCGCGGTCGTCGAGGCGAGGAACGGTTCCCTCTCGAACAGCGGGAAGGCCCCCTTTTCTTCCGCCAGCGCCGTCGAGGCGAGATAGGCCGCCCGCCGCAGGGCCGACATCCAGCGTTCCGTCAGCTCGACGGCGCGGGCGCCTCCGTATCGGGCCCCGCACATGATGAGGGCGTCCGCGAGGCCCGTGACGCCGAGGCCGATCCGGCGCTTGGCCTTCGCCTCGCGGTCCTGCCGCGGCAGCGGGAAGCGCGAGCCGTCGATGGCGTTGTCGAGCATGCGCACGGCGACGGCGACGAGGTCCGACAGCTCGTCGATGGCGATGTCCGCCTCCGGCGCGAACGGCGCCCGGACCAGGGCGGCGAGGTTGACGGAGCCGAGCAGGCAGGCGCCGTAGGGCGGCAGGGGCTGTTCGCCGCAGGGATTGGTCGCGCTGATCGTCTCCGCGTAGTGCAGGTTGTTGGTCCGGTTGACCCGGTCGATGAAGATCACGCCGGGCTCGGCGTAGGCGTAGGTCGCCCGCATGATCCTGTCCCACAGTTCGCGGGCGGGAAGGCTCTTGTGGCACGCGCCGTCGAACGCCAGCTCCCAGGAACCGTCGTCCCTCACGGCGTCCATGAACGCGTCGGTGACGAGAACCGAGAGGTTGAACATGCGCAGACGGCCCGCGTCCCGCTTGGCGTCGACGAAGGCCTCGATGTCCGGGTGGTCGCAGCGCATGGTCGCCATCATCGCGCCGCGCCGGTGCCCGGCGCTCATGATGGTGCGACACATCGCGTCCCAGACGTCCATGAACGTGATGGGGCCCGACGCGTCGGCGCCGACCCCCCGGACCGGCGCGCCCCTGGGCCTCAGCGTGGAGAAGTCGTAGCCGATCCCCCCGCCCTGCTGCATGGTCAGGGCGGCTTCCTTCAGGTGCTCGAAGATTCCCGACATGTCGTCGGGGACGGCGCCCATGACGAAGCAGTTGAAGAGGGTGACGTCGCGCCCGGCGCCGGCGCCGGCGAGGATCCGGCCGGCGGGCAGGAACCGGAACCCTTCCAGCGCCTCGTAGAACGCCCCTTCCCAGTCCGCCGGAGTCTTCTCGACGGCCGCGAGCGCCCCCGCCACCCGGCGCCAGGTCTCCTCGAGGGTCTTGTCGACCGGCGCGCCGTCGGCGGACTTGAGGCGGTACTTCATGTCCCAGATCTGACGGGAGATCGGTTCGAGGGTCGTCGTCATCCGGACTCCGGGGTTCCCGCATCGCCGTCCGCCAGGGCGCCGCCGCGGGATCTCGCGGCGCGAACCGGCGGCGCCGCCGACTCGGAACGGTTATATCACAGGCGCCGCCGCGCGCCGCGACATGCTATGGTCGCGCGTCGGGAGACGGGATGGAGACGGGACAGGGAAGGAGGCCGACATGGACGCATCGAAACGGGTCGTGGGCGGATACCTGCTGCTGATGGCGGCGGTGGTCGGGATATTCTCGGTGGTCGAGCCGCTGTTCCACGCCTCCACCGAGGACGCGCTCTACAGCCCGATATGGGAGTACATCAACCCGTTCACCGGGCTCGCCATCCTGCTCGGCATCGGGTTCTCGCACGCGCGCAGGCGCGAGGCCGGAAGCCTGGACGCGAACGGGCCCGTGACCTGGGGGCCGCTCGTCGCCAACGTGCTGTTCTACGGCTTCGTCGGCGTCGGACTGATGTATTTCTGGAACTGGTTCTACTCCCTCAACGACGCCTACACGGTGCTGGGGGGGGCCGAGCCGGGGCTGGCGTGGAAGGTCACCGACGTCGCGTTCCCGCTGCTCTCGGGCGCGCTCGGAGCGGCCCTGCTGCGCGACGGCAGGTAGCGGCGCGGCAGGCCCCCGGAACCCCCGGGTTTTCCGGGAGCCGGCGAGGGTCACGGAGCCCGGGACGCCTCGAGCTCCAGCGCGTCCGTCGCCGACTCGATCCGCTCTTCCAGCTCGGCGAGAAACCGCCCCCGCTCGAGCCCGGGCCCGATCGGGGGCAGGAACTCCACGACGATGGCGCCGGGGTTGCGGCGCAGGGAACGGCGCGGCCAGAACAGGCCCGAATTGAGGGCCACCGGCACCACGGGCAGGGCCAGCCCTCGATAGATCGCGGCGACGCCGGACCGGTAGGGCGCGCGCGTCCCCGGCGCCGCGCGGGTCCCCTGCGGGAAGATGACGATCGGCTGGCCGCGTTCCGCCGCCCGCCGCGCCGCCCGCAGCATGGACTTCACCGCGGTCGCGCCGCCCTTGCGGTCGATGGGAATCATGCCGGCCTTGAGCGAGTACCAGCCGTAGAACGGGATTCGCAGCAACTCGCTCTTCATCACCACCGCCGGGTCGTTGACGATCACGTGCCAGATCAGCGTGTCCCAGGTCGACTGGTGCTTGGAGGCGACGATGACCGGCCCCTCGCCGAGGTTCTCGCGCCCGCGCACGTCGAGCGCGATACCGGCGAGACCGCGCATCGACCGCAGCACCCCCTTGGCCCAGAAGGTCTGGCAACGGACGGTGACCCGCCGGTCGAACGCCAGGACCGGCGCGCAGACGACGAGCATGAACGCCGTCCAGGCGTAGAAGACGAGGTTGAAGAGGAGCGAACGGACGGCGATCATGCGTCCGAACCCGTTCCGTCCCGCCGGCCGTCCCATGGACCGTCCGCGATCCGGATCCGGACCAGACTCGTCAGGTACTTGCTGTACTCGGTCGCGATGAGGCTCGCGGTCCCCGGCCAGCGCCACCACTGCGACAGCTTGACGTGGGCCGGGAACACGGGATGCGCGACGAGGACGGCTCCGGGCATGGCGCGGCGGAACTCGATCAGGCTGCGCGGCATGTGGTAGGCGCCCGTCACCACCCGCAGCGACCGATAGCCCTCCCCGGCGGCCCAGCGCGCGGTCTCCAGGGCGTTGCCGGACGTGTTCGACGCGACCTTGCCGAGCGCGACGCAGCACTCGAACATCCCCGGCTCCCGCCGTTGAAGCCGCAGCAGCTGCGCCGCCGACGTCCGCCGGTGCACGCCCGTGACGAACAGCTTCTTGGCCTTGCCGGCGGCCAGGACGTCCAGTCCGGACGCCAGCCGGTCGCTGCCTCCCGTGAGAACGACGACGCCGTCCGTCGCGCGCGCCGGGTCCTCGACGTCGCGGGGCAGCCCCGCCGCGAACCACACGAGTCCGCCGGTCCACGCCAGGGCGACTGCGGCGACGACCGCGGCCGCGGCGCGCGCCGTCGGCCACCGGCGGCGGCGCGGCCTCACGGCCCGCCCTTCAGCAGCGCGTCGACGGCGCCGCGCAGGTTCTCGTGGACCGCGACCGGCAGGACGTCCTCCGGCAGGCCCCGCGCCTGGGTCGCGGCGCCGTTGCCCGTGCGCACGAGGACCCGGCGGCACCCCGCGGCCGCGGCGGCCCGAAGGTCGCGCAGGGAATCCCCGATCATCGGCGTCTCGCCGGGCGCCGCGCGGTATCGGGACAACGCCTCGCGCAGCATCCCGGGGCCGGGCTTGCGCCGCTCCGTGGCGGCCCAGGGCGGGTCGGCGCAGAAGAAGACGTCGTCGAGCCGCCCGCCCGCCCGCGCGAGCTCGTCCCTGAGCGCGTCGTGGATGCGATCGAGCATCTCGCGGGAGATCACGCCCCGGCCGACCGCCGACTGGTTGGTGACCAGCACGACCCGATGGCCGGCCGCGTTCAGGTCGGCGACGGCCTCCGCCGAGCCGCCGATCATCGCCAGCTCGCCGGGCGACTTGACGTGGTCGCCGCGATCCTCGTTGAGCACGCCGTCGCGGTCCAGCAGCACGAGCATGGCGCCTCCGCGACGAGCCTAGAGCATCCGCGCGAGGAACCGCATCACGGTCACGCGCGCGGTGATCGACGCGATGGCGGCGGCGGCGAGCGGCAGGGCGGCGAGGCCGGCCAGGAAGGGCGGGGTCAACCGCACCGCCGACGGCAGAGGGCCTTCGAGGTCGCGGGCGGCCAGCCACAGGACCGCGACCGTGACGCCGGCCATCGTCAGGCCCAGCAGGCCGCCCCGCAGCGCCAGGGACGCGGCCCTCCCCTGGAACTGGCGCGCGACGTAGGAGTCGCGGGCCCCGATCAGGTGCAGCACCTCGATCACGTCGCGCTGGACGGCGAGACCGGTCCGGGTCGCGAACGTGACGGTGGCGGCGGCGGCGAGCGCGATCAGCGCCACGACGGCGACGGCGACCAGCTCGGCCGCGCGCGTCAGACGGAACGCCTTCCGCAGCCATATCTCGTGGTCGTCGATCCGCGACCCGGGCGCCGCGGTTTCCAGGCGTTCGGCCAGGCCCGCGAGATCGAGGCCGCCGTCGCCGTCCACCGCGACGTCGATCAACCGCGGGATCGGAAGGTCCATGGAGAGCAGGTCCTCGCCGAGCCAGGGCTCCACGAGCCCGGCGAGGTCGTCCACCGCCAGGGGCGTCGCGGACAGCACGCCGGGGGTCGTCCGGATGACGCCCAGCGCGGCTTCGACGCGCGCGTCGGCGTCCGCGCCGTCGTCCCCGACGGAGGGTTCGACGACCACGGTGACGGAACCCCGAAGGCCCGCGCTCCAGCGACCGGCGATCTGCTCCAGAACCGTCGCGGCGGCGACCGCCAGCCCGGCCAGATAGACCATCAGCGCGATGATCCAGGGGAGAAAGCGGCTCGATCCGTCCCGGTCCGGAGCGAGGTCGGCGCGCCGGGCGAACATCTACGCCCCGCTCCCGGCCGCGCCGGCGTTGCGGCGGATCGACAGCGTTCCCCGCTCGAGACGCAGGACGGGATGCGCATGGCGCTCGACGATGGCCCGGTCGTGCGTGGCCAGCACCACCGTGGTGCCGATCTTGTTGAGCTCCTCGAACAGGCGAAGGATGCGGCTGCCCTGGTTGTGGTCGATGCTGCCGGTGGGTTCGTCCGCGAGCAGCAGGCTGGGCCGGTTGATCACGGCGCGCGCGATGGCGACCCGTTGCTTCCCGCCATCGGACAGCGTCCGGGGCGGCGCGTCGAGAAGGTCCCCGAGGCCGACCCAGGTCAGGAGCTCCGCCGCCCGTTCCCGGACCACGTCCTTGGGGGCCCCGGCGATCCGCAACGGCAACGCCACGTTGTCCACGGCCGAGAGATGATCGAGGAGCCGGAAGTTCTGGAAGATCACGCCGATGCGGCGGCGCAGGCCCGGCAGCTCGCCGCGCGGCGTCATCGCCACGTCGCGGCCGAGGACCGAGACGGAGCCGCGGGAGGGCCGGTGGGCGAGATACATCAGGCGCAGCAGGGACGTCTTTCCAGCGCCGCTCGGTCCGGTCAGGAAGTGGTAGGAACCGGGCCCCAGATGGAAGGTGATGTCGCGCAACACCTCGGGTTCGTCCCCGTAGCGCAGGCCGACATTCTCGAAACGGACCAAACGGTTCGCTCCCGCCATGCGTGAACGGCTCCGACGACGGCCGGAAACGGAGGATTCCACAGGGGGGAACCCGGCGTCCAGTGGGGCCGGACGACCTTGCCCGGCATTCCGCGAACGCCTATAAGGGCGCGTTCCGGGGCCGCGGGATTGCGGAATGATACTGACCTGCCCTTCGTGCGAGACGCGCTTCAACGTCGATCCCGGCGCTCTGCTGCCGGACGGGCGAACCGTCCGCTGCGGCAAGTGCGCCCACACCTGGAAGGAGATGCCCCCCGAGGACATCCCGAAGCGGGTCGAGGCGGTCGAGCCGCCGGCGCCGGACGTCCCCGAACCGGTCGACGCCGACGACGGCGACGTCGGGATTCCCGACTTCGAGAGCGTCGGGGGCGAGGCGCCGGACGGAGACGGCCTCGACATCCACGCCGGGGAACGCCAGGTTCCGGAATACCAGGCTCCGCAACATCGCGGCAAGGGCCGCGGCTCGACGATCGGGTGGGTCGCGGTCGCCGCCGTCGTCACGGTCGTCCTCGGCGGCGGCTTCGTCGCCCGCGATGCGATCATCGACATGTGGCCGCCGGCGTCGATGCTCTACGAGAAGGTCGGCCTCGCTCCCGAGCCCGGCTTCGGGTTGGCGCTCCGCACCGAGGCGGAGGTCCAGAAACGCGACGGCGGCGCCGATATTCTCGTCATCAGAGGCGAGATCGTGAACGTCTCGTCCCGGCCCCGGCTCGTGCCCATGCTCCAGGGAAGCCTGCTCGACGCCGACCAGAACGACATCCACAGCTGGACGTTCTCGACGGCCCTCGGCGAGCTGGCGGCGGGCGAGACGAGGCCGTTCGACGCGCGGGTGCCGAACCCCCCGGAAGGCGTGCGGAACTTTCGGATCACCTTCGCCGGGGGCGGAAAGGGCTGAGGCGCCTCGATGGACCGCCCTGCGTCCGGCGCGGCTTCCGGGAAAACCGAAAACCTCCGGGTGACTGCGCCCGCGCGCCGCGTGCGGCCCCTCTTCGGCGAGGCCGAGATCGCGGCGCGCGTCGACCGGATCGCGCGGGACGTGGCCGACGGGGGCGGGGACGACCTCCTCATGGTGGCCATCCTCAAGGGAAGTTTCGTGTTCACCGCCGACCTGATGCGGGCGCTCCATCGCGCCGGAGCCCGGCCCCGGGTCGATTTCATGCAACTTTCGAGCTACGGCGCGGAAACGGAGAGTTCCGGACGGGTCGGAGTGGTCCGCGACCTCGCCGAGCCGGTGGAAGGGCGCGACGTCCTGCTCGTCGACGACATCCTCGATTCGGGCCGGACCCTCTTCTTCGCCCGGGACCGGCTGCTGCGGACCGGGGCGCGCCGGGCGCGGATCTGCGTCCTCCTCGACAAGCGGGTGCGGCGGGCGCGGCGGATCGAGGCGGACTTCTTCGGCTTCCGGTGTTCCGACGAATTCCTCGTCGGCTACGGACTCGACCACGCGAACCTCTACCGGGAACTGCCCTTCATCGGAGTCCTCGACGATCCCCCGCCCGAGAGCGGCGGACCCGCGCGGGAGACGCCCCCCGTTCGCGCCCCTTCCCCCTGACGCGACCCCCACCCCGACCCTCCCCCTGCCAGGGGGAGGGAGAAGAAGGGGGCGCCGGAGGGAGCCGCCGACGCTCCTCCCCCTTGTCAGGGAGAGGGAAAAGAGGGGGGGACGGAGGGCGCCATCTACACTCCTCCCCCCCTGACAGGGGGGAGGTCGGGAGGGGGGTCAGAAACGCCTGAGCAGCCGGTCGATGTAGTCGAGCTCGGGCCGCGGCCGGGCGCGCTGGCCGGCGCGCCGGCGCAGCTCGCCGAGGATCTCGTCGGCCTTCCGCAACGACGCCTTGTCGGGGACCTCGACGTCGTCGCCGAGGCCGACGCGCGCGCCCGGCATGGGCCGGCCGAGAGGATCGACGTCGTCGCCCATGGGCCCGTCGTCCATGCCGACGTCGCCCAGCATCCGCTGCATGACCGCGCCGGCGCCCTCCCGCAACTGGTCCAGCGCCCTGGTCTGGGGACCGATCGCCTCGTCGTCGCGGCTGCGCGACAACGCGTCGCGCGCCGCGCGCATCGACAACTCGCCCTCGCCGAGCGCCTCGGGGATGTCGCCGCCGCCCTCTCCCAGCCGCCGCATGATCTCGCCCAGGACGCGGCGCAGCGACTCCTGAACGCGGGCGTCCGCCTGCGCGTCCGGCGTGGTCTGCGCCCCGCGTTGGCCCGGACCCGGCAGGTCGTCCGCGCCCTGCGTCCCGCGCTGGGTCCGCCGGAAGCTCCGGTCCAGGAGTTGCTGCTGGCGCATCATCAGGTCGCCCAGGTCCCGCAGGGTCCGCTGGCCCTGGCGCTGGGCGTCCCGCTGGCGGTCGGACATGACGCCGGCGCGAAGGTTTTCGAGGATCCCGCGAAGTTGCGACAGCAGCTCCCGCGCCGCGTCCCTGGAGCCCGTGCGGCTCAACTCGCGGGCCTGGTCCAGCAGGCGTTGCAGGTCGTCGCGGGTGAGCGACAGGACGTCGTTCTCCGTCCCCTGGAGATCGGCGGCGTCCCTCCCCGCCTGGAGGGCCTGTTGCGCCAGCGCTTGCAGATACCGGTCGAGCGCCTCCCGCAGTTCGTTCATCAGGCGCTCGATCTCGTGGGAGGGCGCGTCCCGGGCCAGCGCCTCGAGCAGCGCCTGCTCGAGCGCGCGAACCTCGCGTTCGGAGACGGACAGCGCGCCGTCCTCGATGCGCAGCGCCGTCTCCCACAGCATCCGCCGCACGTCGTCCACGAGCTCTTCCTCGCTTCCGCCCGGCGCCGCGCCGCGTTCCAGCCGCCGGCGCGCCGAGTTCAGCGCGAGGAAGGCGGCGTAGTCGCCGCGGCGTTCGGCCGCCCCCGCGGCGACCTCGTCCGCGATCGCGCCGAGCGCCCGGGCGATGTCGCGGAGGGCGCCGGGCTCCGAGGCGAGACGCTTGCGCTGCTCCACGACGGCCCTGGCCACCGGATGCCGGAACCGGCGCTCGGGCAGCGTCGCGTCGAACGTTTCGCTGAACCCCGACCGCCCCGTCCGGTCGTCGGCGCGCAGGCGCAGGCGCACGGGCAGCCCCGCCCAGGCGTGGGGCGTCAGGTCGCGGTATACGGTGTCCTCGTGGGTCTTGACGTCGGGGCCGGGGAGGACGAACTCGATCTCGCGCAGCCGGCCGGTCGCGGCCAGGCGGATCTCCAGCGTCACGGCGGCCAGCCCGTAGTCGTCCTCGGCGCCGTAATCGACCCTGAGGGCCGCGCGCCGGGTGGCGGAGGGCGGCCTCTGGAACGCGACCGTCGGGGCCAGGTCGGGCGCGACGTCCAGCCGCCATGCGCCGAGCTCCCGGTCCGGTTGGCCGATGGCCATGCGCCGCGCGGAGTCGACGGCGGTCCGGAGCTCGTAGACCTCCGGTTCGACCATGGCGAACGGAATCGCGCGCCCGTCGAGGTCGAGGACCGGCAGGCCCCCGCCGCCGCTGACCTTCGCGAGGATCTCGCTGCCTTCGGGGACCCGGACGGTCTCCACGGACCCGGACGCGCCGGGCGGCGTTCCGGGCGCTTCCGGGTCCGCGGGCGCGGGGGGTCCGGACCCGGACGGTTCGAGCAGGACCGGCGGGAGCCCGGTGTATGCGGGCGGCGCGATCCAGGCCTCGACGGCGGCGGCGGGGACCGGGTCGCCGGCGAAGTCGGGGATCACGCCCGCCGCGAGGCGCCGCCACGACTCGCCGCCCGCCGCCGCGCCCCCGACGACCAGAAGCAGGACCACGACGGCGCGCAGCGCCAGCGCGTCGGACCGGGCCAGGCCGGGGCTGGGAAGGCCGACCCGGAGCCCGCGGACGCCGGCGAGCGCGCGGCGGCGGTGAAGGCGCCAGAGCTCGCGCGCGCCTTCGTCGCCGTCCCCCGTCGCCAGGACGTCCTCGAGGGCGGTCAGCGGCCGGTGGAGCGACCCGCCGGGAGGCGCGGCGCCCGCCTTGGGCGTCTCGAGGCGTCTCCGGGCGTCCCCGCGATCGGGAATCGACAGCCCCGACAGTCCGCGCCACAGCGCCGCGCCGAAGGCGCCGGCGAACAGGAGCAGGGCGGCGAGGTGGACCCAGCCTCCGACCGCCGCCCAGACGTCCAGCAGGGACAGCGCGGCGAACAGGCCGGCAACCCCCGCGGCGGGCCACAGCGCGGGCCACAGCCGCTCCCACGACGCCGCGGCGCGGGCCAGCGCGAGCTTGCGCGCCAGCCGGCGGCGGTCGGACGCGCCGATCTCGCCGTCCGGCGGCGGTCCGGGGTTCACGCGGCGCCCCTTTCCCGGCCGTCGTCGAGCCACGAGGGCATGCGCTCCAGGGCGAGCATCTCGGCCGTGGTCTGGCGCCGGCGCACGATCTCGAACGCATCGCCGTTGACCAGGACCTCGGCGGCCAGCGGACGGCCGTTGTAGTTCGACGACATGACGGCGCCGTAGGCGCCGGCGGTGCGGATCGCCAGCAGGTCGTCCGCGGCGACCGGCGGCATGGGGCGTCCCTGCGCGAACACGTCGCCCGATTCGCAGATCGGGCCGACGACGTCCATGGGCCGGGGCTCCGCGTCCGCGGCCGGTTCCCGCGCCGGCGCGATCGCGTGGCGCGCGTCGTAGAGGCTGGGCCGCAGCAGGTCGTTCATGGCCGCGTCGAGCACCGTGACGGCGCGGCCGGCGGAGTCCTTGACGTAGAGCACGCGGCTCACCAGCACGCCGGCGTTGCCGACGATGACCCGGCCGGGCTCGAACACGAGTTCGCAGCCGACGCCCGACGTGACCTCCCGGACCATCTCGCCGTACTCGGCGGGGCTGGGCGGCGTCTCGCCGTCGTAGGGCACGCCGAGGCCGCCGCCGAGATCGAGGCGGCGGATGTCGTGGCCGTCGGCGCGCAGCTCGCCGACGATGTCCACGACCCTCTCGAACGCCGCCCTGAACGGCTCCAGCCGCACGATCTGGGAGCCGATGTGAACCGCCACGCCGACGACCTCGACGCCGGGCAGGGCGGCGGCGCGGGCGTAGACGCCGCGGGCGTCGGGCCAGGGAACGCCGAACTTGTCGCGGCGCCGGCCCGTGGAGATCTTCTCGTGCGTCCTCGGGTCGACGTCCGGGTTGACCCGGACGGCGACGCGGGCGGCGGCGCCCCTGGCGGCGGCGAGCCCGGACAGCGCCGCGAGCTCGTCCGCCGACTCGACGTTGAACTGGCCGATGCCGGCGTCGAGGGCGAGGGCCAGCTCGTCCCGGCTCTTGCCGACGCCCGAGAAGACGATGCCTTCGGGCGCGACGCCCGCCGCCAGCGCGCGTTCCAGCTCGCCGCCCGAGACCACGTCGGCGCCCGCGCCGAGCCGCGCCAGGGTGCGGATGACGGCGAGGTTGGCGTTGGCCTTGACGGCGTAGCAGACGGTCGCGTCGAGGCCCGCGAGCGCGGCGCCGAAGACCTCGTAGTGATGCCGCAGGGTCGCCGTCGAATAGCAGAAGAACGGGGTCCCCACCGCCGCCGCGATCCGGGCGACCGCTACGCCCTCGGCGTGGAGCTCGCCGTCGCGGTATGCGAAATGATCCATGGCGTACCGGCTTCGGGGCTTCGTCCCGCCCTCCGGCCGTCAGCATGGGGCATGGAGGGGGATTCGTCCAACGCCGTCTTTGCCGCCTCCTTCGCGGGCGGCAGGTCCAGCCCGCCTTTCTTGCCGCACGCGGACAGCGCGCCGGCGGCGATGGCGGCGATGGCGGCGGCCGCGAGGAGCGGCAGCCCGCGCGGCGGACGGCGGGTCACGTTTCCGCCAGCCGCCGCCGGGCGTCGTCGACCGCCCGGCGGACGCGCTCGGGCGCCGCGCCGCCGTGGCTGGCGCGGCTCGCCACGGAGTTCCGGACGCCGAGGACGGCGACGGCCCCGGCGGCGATCCCCGGTTCGACTTCCCGCATTTCGTCGAGGGACAGGTCCCCGAGGGCCACCCCCTTCGAGTCCGCGAGGCGCACGATCCGCGCGGTCGTCCGGTGGGCTTCGCGGAAGGGCATCGACAGTTCCTTGACCAGCCATTCCGCCAGGTCCGTCGCCGTCGCGTGGCCCCGGCCCGCGGCCTCTTCCATCGCCGCCGCGTGGACCGTCATGTCGGCGACCATCGCCGTCATGGCGGCGATGCACAACGACACCGAGTCGGCCGCGTCGAAGACGGGCTCCTTGTCCTCCTGCATGTCCTTGGAATAGGTCAGCGGCAGGCCCTTCAACAGGATCAGCAGCGCGTTCAGGGCGCCGACGACGCGCCCCGCCTTGCCCCTCACGAGCTCCGCGGCGTCCGGGTTCCGCTTCTGGGGCATCATGGAGGAGCCGGTCGCCAGCGCGTCGGGCAGCGAGACGAACCCGAACTGGGCCGTCGACCACAGCACGATCTCCTCCGCGAGCCGCGAGAGGTGCGTCGAGACGAGCGACAGGCCGGCCAGGAACTCGACCGCGAAGTCGCGGTCCGAGACGGCGTCCATGGAGTTCGCGGTCGGCCCGTCGAAGCCCAGGGCCTCGGCCGTCATGTCCCGGTCGATGGGGATCGACGTGCCGGCGAGCGCCCCGGACCCCAGCGGGCACCGGTTGAGCCGCCTGCGGCAGTCGGCCAGCCGCGAGCGGTCGCGGTCGAACATCTCGAAGTACGCCAGGAGGTGGTGGCCCAGCGTCACGGGCTGGGCGCTCTGGAGGTGCGTGAACCCGGGCATGATGGTCGCCGCGTGTTCCCCGGCCCGGGCCAGCAGCGTTTCCTGCAACGACGCGAGCGCGGCGCGGGTCTCGTCGATGGCGTCCCGGACCCAGAGCCGGAGGTCGGTCGCGACCTGGTCGTTGCGCGACCGCGCGGTGTGGAGCCGTCCGCCCGCGTCCCCGACCAGTTCCGTGAGGCGGGCCTCGACGTGCATGTGGATGTCTTCGAGGGCCGGAGAGAAGGCGAACGCGCCCGAGGCGATCTCCTCCTCGATCTCGTCGAGGCCCTTCAGGATCTCGCGGCCGTCGGCCTCGGGAATGATCCGCCGCGCGATCAGCATGGCGCAGTGCGCGCGCGACGCCTCGATGTCGTGCGCGTAGAGGCGCCGGTCGAAGCCGATGGAGGCGTTGATCCGTTCCATGACCGCGTGCGGCTCGCCGGCGAAGCGGTCGCGCAGCAGCCCGCCGGGGCGTTTCCCCCTTGACGCGGCGGTCGAGTCGTCGTTCATTGCGCCGTCTCGGATCCGACCGCGTTCGCCACGATGCCGCATTCGCCGCCTGCCGGATTACGCATGAGTCACGGTTCCAGGACACGGGGTTCGACGGCCGCGTGGGGGGCGGCCCTCGCGGTCGCCGGGTTGCTCGCTTCGGCCGCCGCCGGGCACGCCGCGCCCGAGCGCGGCGAGCTGGCCGTCGGCGAGATGCGGAACTTCACCTTCCTCGACCCTCCGCAGGCCGCGCCCGACGTCGCGTTCGTCGACGCCCGGGGCCGCGGGCTCGGACTGGCCGATTTTCGCGGCAAGTTCGTCCTTGTCAATCTCTGGGCGACGTGGTGCGGCCCCTGCCGCCGCGAGATGCCGTCGCTCGACCGGTTGCAGGCGCGCCTCGGCGGGGGGGACTTCACCGTCCTCGCGCTGTCGCAGGACCGCAAGGGGCCCGGCGTGGTGGAGAAGTTCCTGGCGGAGATCGGCGCCCGGCGCCTCGGCGTCTACGTCGATCCCTCCGCCCGGTCCGCCCGCCGGCTCGGCGCCGTCGGCCTGCCCACCAGCGTGCTCCTTGACCGGGAGGGCCGGATCGTCGGCCGCCTGATCGGCCCCGCCGAATGGGATTCCGACGAGGCCGCCCGCCTGATCAAGACGGTCGTCCGGGGGTCCGGCTCGGCGCGCCTCTATCGCGTCGGGGTCGGCGGGTCGCTCGAGTAGTCGTAGAAGCCGCGCCCCGATTTCCGCCCCACCCAGCCGGCGTCCACGTACTTCACCAGCAGCGGGCAGGGCCGGTACTTGGTGTCGGCGAGGCCCTCGTACAGGACCTGCATCACGGCGAGGCAGGTATCGAGCCCGATGAAGTCGGCGAGCTGGAGAGGCCCCATGGGGTGGCGGGCGCCGAGGCGCAGCGCCGTGTCGATGGCCTCGACGTTGCCCACGCCTTCGTACAGCGTGTAGACCGCCTCGTTGATCATCGGCAGCAGGATGCGGTTGACGATGAAGGCGGGGAAGTCCTCGGCGCTCGCCGGGGACTTGCCCATCCGGCGCGCGACGGCGGTGACGCAGGCGTAGGTGTCCCGGTCCGTGGCGATGCCGCGGATGACCTCGACCAGCTCCATCATCGGCGCCGGGTTCATGAAGTGCATCCCGACGAACTTCTCGGGCCGGTCGGTGGCCGCCGCGAGGCGCGTGATCGAGATCGACGACGTGTTGCTGGCGATCAGGGCGCCGGGCTTCAGCAGCGGACAGAGCGCCGCGAAGATGTCGATCTTGACCTGCTCGTTCTCGATCGCGCTCTCGATGACGAGATCGGCGTCGGAGAGGGCGGCCAGGTCGGTCGACGCGGAGATGCGGCCGAGCGCGGCCGCCGATTCGTCCTCGGCGATCGTCCCGCGCGACACCTGCCGGCTCATGTTCTTCCCGATCGTGGCCAGGGCGTCGTCGAGCCGGTCCTGGCCGACGTCGTTCAGGACGACGCCGTAGCCCGCCAGGGCGCTCACGTGCGCGATGCCGTTGCCCATCTGGCCGGCGCCGATGACGCCGATCGTCCGGATTCCGGCGGCGGCGCCCTCTCCCGCGTCGTCAGAGGCCAATCTTCTCCAGCTCCTTCTCGAGTTCGGGCAGCGCGTCGAACAGGTCCGCCACCAGCCCGAAGTCGGCGACCTGGAAGATCGGCGCCTCCTCGTCCTTGTTGATGGCGACGATGACCTTGCTGTCCTTCATGCCGGCGAGGTGCTGGATCGCCCCGGAGATGCCGACGGCGACGTAGAGCTCCGGCGCCACGATCTTGCCGGTCTGGCCGACTTGGTAGTCGTTGGGGACGAAGCCCGCGTCGACCGCGGCGCGGGACGCGCCGACCGCGGCCCCCAGCCTGTCCGCGACGTTCTCGATCAGCCGGAAGTTGTCGCCGCTCTGCATCCCGCGCCCGCCCGAGACGACGACGCGGGCCGACGCGAGCTCGGGGCGCTCCTTCCCGCTGACCTCGCTCCCGACGTAGGTCGACAGGCCCGGGTCCCCGGCCGCCGCGACCTCCTCCACCGGCGCGCTTCCGC
Source organism: Alphaproteobacteria bacterium (assembly GCA_965242505.1). Lineage (GTDB taxonomy): Bacteria > Pseudomonadota > Alphaproteobacteria > UBA2966 > UBA2966 > UBA2966. The sequence continues at coordinate 2,884,809 of OZ251449.1, read as the reverse complement.
CCGCGGCCTCGGCGGCGGCGAAGGCGGTGGCGCGGACGGTGATGAACCTGGTGGCGTCGGCGCTCCGGACCGTGGCCAGCGCGTTCCCGGCGTAGATCGGCCGCACGAAGGTGTCGGGGGACACCACTTCCTGGACGTCCGATATCTGCGCGGCGTCGGCGAGGGCCGCGGCGCGGGGCATGAAGTCCTTCCCGAAGGTGTCGGCCGGCGCCAGGATCGCGTCGTAGCCGTCGGCCAGCGAAACGAGTAGCGGCGCCATGGCCTCCGCGAGGCGGTGTTCGTAGGCGTCGTCGTCGGCGAGGAGGACCTTGCGCGCGGTCGCGATGGCCGCCGCCGCGTCGGCGACGGCCCGGCAGCCGGCCCCGGCCACGAGGACGTGCGCGTCGCCGTCGATCTCGGCGGCCGCGGTCATCGTGTTGAACGTCGGGTCCTTGAGCTCCGCGTTGTCGTGCTCCGCGACGACGAGGACGGCCATCAGATCACCCCCGCCTCGTTGCGGAGCCTGTCGACGAGTTCGGCGACGCTCTCCACCTTGATCCCGGCCTCGCGGCCGGGCGGTTCGGCCACCTTCAGGGTTTCGAGGCGCGGCGCCGCGTCGACGCCCAGCTCCTCCGGGGTCTTCTCGTCGATGGGTTTCTTCTTGGCCTTCATGATGTTGGGGAGGCTGGCGTAGCGCGGCTCGTTCAGGCGCAGGTCGGTGGTCACGACGCAGGGCGTCTTCACGTCGACCGTCTCCAGGCCCCCGTCCACCTCGCGGGTGACGCGGGCGCGGTCGTCCCCGACGTCGAGTCGGGAGGCGAAGGTCGCCTGGGGCCAGCCCAGCAGCGCCGCCGTCATCTGTCCGGTCTGGTTCGCATCGTCGTCGATGGCCTGCTTGCCGAGGATGGCGAGGCCGGGCCGTTCCTCCTCGATCACGGCCTTGAGCAGCTTGGCCACCGCCAGCGGCTGCAACTCCTCGTCCGTCTTCACGTGGATGCCGCGGTCCGCCCCCATGGCCAGCGCCGTGCGGATGGTCTCCTGGCACTTCTGGGGGCCGAGGCCGACGGCGACGACCTCCTCCGCCTTGCCGGCTTCCCGGAGCCGCAGCGCCTCTTCCACGCCGATCTCGTCGAACGGGTTCATCGACATCTTGACGTTCGCCATCTCGACGCCCGTTCCGTCGGCCTTCACGCGGATCTTGACGTTGTAGTCGATGACGCGCTTGACCGCGACGAGCACTTTCATGTCTGGCCTGCTCCGGAACGATGGCGCGCATGGGCGGCGCGCGCGGCGCGGCGCCCGAAAAGCCGGGAAACCGGCGGATCCTCCGCCGGTTTCGCGATTCAGGATAGATTCACCCGCGGGCCGAGTCAACGCGCGCCCGAACGTCGTCGACTTGGCCTCGATGAGGCCGGAGCGATATCGCCCCGGAAATAGGCGAGAACGTGCTCGAACGCGATGCACGCCTGGTCGCTTCAATGAGGCCGGAGCGATATCGCCCCGGAAATGCGCCACAAGATCGGGATGTGGTCGCGGCAAGTCGGGCTTCAATGGGGCCGGGGCGATATCACCCCGGAAATTCAACGGCGGCCTGAGCAGCATCGCCGGACATGGATTGCTTCAATGAGGCCGGAGCGATATCACCCCGGAAATTGTGCTGAGCCGCGCGAAGTATCGATGCGAGCGGTGCGGGCTTCAATGAGGCCGGGGCGATATCACCCCGGAGTCGAGCGCGCGCTCGATGTGCGGCTTGAGATCAGGCCGGCTTCAATGAGGCCGGGGCGATATCACCCCGGAAATGCCCCCGAGTCGTTCCCATGGATTCGTGCCTGGGTAGCTTCAATGAGGCCGGGGCGATATCGCTCCGGAAATCCCGCGGCGAACCGCAGCTGGCCGGTCGTGTCCACGGCGCTTCAATGAGGCCGGAGCGATATCGCTCCGGAAATGTGCTGCTCCGTCGCAAGGTTCACCCCGATGCCTCCGCTTCAATGAAGCCGGAGCGATATCACCCCGGAAATTGCGCGTGGGAGAGCGATACGGCGATGACTCAGGCGCTTCAATGAAGCCGGGGCGATATCACCCCGGAGATGTAGTATGCCGCAGCATCGATTTCTCCCTGTCCCTTGCTTCAATGAGGCCAGGGCGATATCACCCCGGAAATGCTGAGACCACATAGTCCTCGGTCTGCTCCTCGAGCAGGCTTCAATGAGACCGGAGCGATATCGCCCCGGAAATTACCTTTCTCGTAACCCGTTCCCGATCAGGATGAAATGCGCTCGTTTTCGAGCGCCTCGGGACAAGAAGCCACAGGCGTCCCCCCATGGCTTCGATCAACCTGTTCACGATGACAAAGAGCGCGAGACGATCAGCAACCTGCGCGGATTCGAGCGTCCCCCGCGCAACCGCCGTCACCGCGCCTCTCGAAACGTCGCGGCGGAAACATGCATCCGGCGGTCCGCGCGGCGCCGACGGTCGACGCCATCATATCACGACCGCGTTCCGCTCGATGCCCGAGAAGATCTTGCCGATGCTTTCCACGATGAGCGCGATCCTGTCGGCCGGTCCGACGTCGATCAGGAGAACGTGGTCCTCTCCCGCCTTGACGAACCGGCGCAGCCGCGTCTCCAGTCCCGCCCGGCGGCGGCGCGACAGGCGGCACTGAAAGACCGAGAGCCGAAGCCATTCATGGTCTTGAAGACCCGGCGCCAGCGCCGGGCCTCGGCGACGTCGATCTTGGCGATCACGCCGAAACGTTCGGAGGAAAGCGTCATCGAACGGCTGACCACCTTCTCCGGCTCGTCCTCCAGGGCCTCGGGCGCCGGCAGGGGCGCGTTGGCGGGGTCGCCCCGGGCATGGACGCGCTTGCCGTCCACCGTGTCGCCGGTCTCCGCCGAACCCACATGAGATAGGCGAGGCGCGGACAGTAGACGAACTCGTTCACCATTCGCGCCGGCGCCAGCGGCATGTCGCCGGTCGCCGGCGGCGCGGGGAGATGGAGCTCGATTTGGTTGGGGGTCACCGAGGTTATTCCCGTTCGGGCGCCTCCTCGGCTCTTGTGACGTTCATGTAGTTTCCAACAGATATCCTCCGTGCGCGACGGTGTTCGACAACGCCGAGCGCCGCGCGTGTCCCCGGACGGTCAAGATGCGGGTGGGCGAGCAAGGCGCGAATTGCGGCAAGACCGATCGGCTCACGCCAGATCGGCCATCCGAAAGTGTGGTCTCCATTAGGTTCGCGACCGCCGCCAAGGATTTCCAGATTTACCCTGGAGGATCGCCGCCTTGGCACGACGGTAAATACGGAAAGGCCAACCGAGGCGAGTCGGTTGGCGCCGTGTTGTGTGGTTTCCTTGGTTTTCGAGTCGGTTGGATCTCTTGCACGCAAAGCATGACGTGTGTCTTCGTTGGGATCCCATCGGAATGAACGTCGCGTCGCGTCGTCGGGGCGTTGCCACGGCGCGAACAGCGCCTCATGCAAGCACTCCGTCTCGGATATCTCGGACTTGTTGCGGCCGGAACCCCGCTTCGGCGGCATTGCTTCCCGCGGAACCGAAGCGAGGCGAGACAGGAAATCCTGACGGCCCTGACCGAACATGAGGCAAAGTGGCGTCCGTTCGACCTTCTTGCCGTCGCGGACAATCGCGGCGTCGCTAACGAGCGCCGACCACAAGTCGGCCACGTATCGATCCGAGGCAGCTGCGCTCTGAAGTCTCCGCGTGGCATCGTCGGGAGGTAGCGTCAGGTTCGAAAGCCCCTCGAAATCGTGGCGTCGGGCAAGAGTCTCCAGCCCTTCGGCCGCCGCTTCGACAACGGCGATCTCGTCCACCGTTTCCGGCGTCCGCAGAGCCGGACGAAGGGGCGGCTCATTGACCGTCCAGGACACACGGGGACGCCAGTCTGGACGAGCCTTTTCAAGGGCGCGCAGCAAGCCCAGTAACGCCATGAAGGCCAGCAGGTTGTCGGGCTCCAGCCCGTCGAGACGGTGAGTCGCGTGTCCGCTCACAACCCGCGCTCCTCTTCCGACGCCCGGTGGTCCGCGAGACGCAGGATCGCTTCCAAATGAGCCAATCCCCATATTCCGTGTTTCCGCCTGAGGTCTTCGAACAGGGACGGCCAGTCGGCGCCGCGGAACTCGAAAGCCAATGATTGCGGTCCCGGCTTCTCCGCCGCGGTCCGCCAATGGGCGGCATCAATGCCAAGGCATGGGAACGGTTCCTGATCCGGGACCGGATCGAGGAAGTCGAAGAATGGCCGGCCCAGCCCGTGATGGCTCCCGATCAACCAGAGGACGAGAGCGGGGTCGTGTGCGTCCGCAAAACGCGGGTGTGTCCGCGCCATCCTTACGGACAGGGCTTCGTGGCGCCAACCCTTCGGAAGTCTCGCGCGGTCCCATGCATTCCCCCGCGATGGCCGTCCGCTTTTGGCCAAGGGCGGGCCGTCGGGACGGTTCCAGAGATCACCGCCCGACAGCATGACCTGAAATCGCTTGTCGGCCTTGCCGGCATCGTGCAGGTACGCCGCGAGGCGGAGGTCGCCCGCAACGTCTCCGAGACCGAGCGTTTGGGCGAAACGTTCGGCGAAGCGGGCGACCCGGCGGCCATGGTCGTCGAGAGGCACGGGCTTGCCGGAGGTATGCGACGCGTGGTCGTCCTCGGTCGCGGGCACGGCGGCATCGCCTGCCGATTCCCCCTCGACCCCCCGTTCCGCCACGATGACCGCGCCCCTATCCCGCCCCCCGGAATAAGGGAAGTGAACATCGAGCCGCCCTCTGGCGCGTTGCAGCGCTTTCAGCCCATTCCGCACCGAGTTCTCGGGCGGCAGCGCGCCGAGCAGCCGGTCGACCAAGTCTCCAACGGCGGCGCTTTCGTCCTGGAGTATCTGCGACACACGGCTCCATTGAACGCCGTCTTGCACAAGGCTGGGCGCAACCCGAACCGCACAGCGCCGCCCCCAATAGGGTTTGGCTGCGTCGTCGGCAACATCTTCAACGCGCTCACTGGAGTCGGGGGAGTCGGGCGCCCAACCAAACTCGTCGCAGCCGCCGTACTCGGCGGGAACGATCAGCATGTCTCCTGGCCGTAACTTATCCGGCCGCACGAGGCCGGTGCGCTCGTCGCCCGCCCCGGCCCAGCGGAAGACGGGCCGCCCTTTTCTCCGGATCGCAGCTGTCCTCGGCGTTTCGTCTTCGCGCTCGCGCTCGGGCGCATCGGACATGGCGTCAACGGGTCCCGAATCCCGCGGTTCGCGTCGCAACCACGCCCGCGCGGCCCAGAGCGGGACCTCGACCGCCTCGGAGGCGCGAGGCGGGACCAGTCGAAGCAGTTCACTTGGATCGTTCTGTTTCGCGTCCTCCATATCGTCTTCCGAAACATCGCCGCGCCAGACGATGGAGACTCCGGCGGCCGTCCGTTCGGCTCCGTGCAGGAACAGTCCGACATCCGGGTCAGCCGCTGGCCGCGGCGAGGTCTGCGACCACAGGTCGAGATAGGCCGGCATGACGACCGGGGCGTCCGGTCGTCCTGCCGAGAGTCCGCCTGGATCGATACCGGCTTTGGCCAGGCGGCTAGGCAGCGCCTCGACACCGAAGTCCACCGTTCCGCCTTCGGCAACCTGTTGCAGTGCTTCCCAAGTGAGGCGGATGCGGTCGCCATAGACCGGATCGTCGGCCTTCTTGGCGATATCCTCGGAACGCGCCAGAATCTCGCCTTCGGCGGGAACCGGCCGCCCGGCGCGATTCAGCCGGCCGAAACGCTGGCGAAGCGCGTCGAGGGAAGCGGCCTGGGTCACGAGGCCGTCGAGGTCGAGGTCAACCCCGACCTCCAGGCATTGGGTCGCGACGATGAACAGAGGCTTGGCTTGCGAACGGTTCTTGGCGCCTGTTCGGAAGGGAGCGAGCTTTTCGACAATCCTGTCTCGGTTCGTGCTCCGTGACCGTCCGATCATCAGCGTCGCGTCGAACCCGTCTTCACCATTCAGAGCGTCGAAGACATCCCGCGCCAAGGCGACGCGGTTGACGACGACGCCGACGGAAGGCGGCGAGACGCCTTTCTTCCGTAACCGTTTCACCATCTCGCGGGCGGCCGTGGCGAAAGCCCCCACAATGGCCGTGGCCTTCCCGCGCGCCACCAATCTCACCGGTTTGCATGCTTCGATCCGTTTTCTCAGCACGGGGTGGGCACGATCCATCGTTGAAAGCTCGAAACGCCGTTCCGCTCCGACCCCCGGCGTGGCGGACAGGAGCGCCGTTCGCACTCCGGCTCGTCCGATGCGTTGTACAGCGTCAAGAGTCTGCCGGAACGGTTCGGACAGATGGGCCTCGTCCAACAGGATCAGACTGTTGATCCCGAGCAGGCCCGCATGGATAGGCTTCATGCGGTCAGACACGCCGTATCCGCGAAACAGCAACCGCGAGCCGATCTGATCGACGGTGGAGCAGAGGATCGTCGGTTGCGTGGGCGTGCGCGCCCAATCGTGTTCCAGCGGCGCGCCGCCGCGAAGCCGCCGTGCGATCAGGGGCGGCGCATCGTCGCCCGCCAGCCGGCGCAGGCGGCGAGCGGTTTCCTTGACGATCTCGTTCTGATTTGCATCGGCGGACAGGGCGCAGCGAAGCGCCTTACTGATCTTTTCGGCTCGCTCGAACGCATCGTCCACCACGAGGCGCCGATCCACGACGAAGGCGATCCGGAGGGCGGCTCTCCCCGGCGCATCGGCGCGCAACGCCAGATGGAACACGGCCGCATCCATGGCCGCCGTCTTTCCCGCGCTGGTCGGAAGATCCAACACGTCCGGCCATTCGTCGCGTTTGGCGAGACGGTCGACCAGAGCCCGCTGCCAAGGGAACGGGTCGTGGCCATGAACAGCCCGAAAGAAATCGCCGAAATCGACGGGACGAAGCTCCACGGTCAACACCCCATGCCGCGGCAGAGGCCGAGACCGGTAAACCGCCCGGCGCCGAGGAGGACCGGGCCGCGTACCTCTTCCCCAAAGTCGATGACCGCATGAACCAGTTGTCGGCTCATCAGCGATTTTGGCGTCTTCCATCGGGTCCATGGCGGCTCTCCCGCCAAGGACCGGGAGGGGGGGACGCCCTCGATCGCAGAATGTTTCCCGGCCCGGATCCGGTTCAGGTCGGGGCGCGGCAGTTCGGCGTTTTCGCACGCGCTCGCGACAAGTTCTCGTATCTCGGCATCGTCTTTCCGCTTCAGATGTCGTTCAAGCACGATTGGCGTGGTGCTGGCCCAGACACGCGACGGTCTCAGATAGGGTTCGGAGGAGAGCGAACGTTTCCGCTCCATGTCATCCGGTGCGGGCGCGAGGCGCAGCGGCTTGTTCAGGGGCGGACCTTGCAGCGTCAATATCCGCCGTTCTTCGTCTCGACGGTAAGGCGCCACGTTCTCGAACGCGGCGCGGAAGCCTTTGATTTGGCAAAGCGCCGTCCCGCGCGGTGGGATCAGGGCGAAACCCAAGAGATGCCCATCGGCATGGGGAAAACCAGCGAAGGCCATCGGCGCGATCGCAAGATGCGGGAGCCGGGTCGGCGCGCCGCCCGGAGCATGACCGGAGACGACCTCGGGTATGGCGTCCGCCAGACCTGTCCTCTGGTAACCGCTCATCAGCGCACGTCGCAGCACACGGCAGACAGGAGCTGCGGCGCGAACGTCCGGGATCTCGCCATCGACCGCCTCAAGTATCAGCCAGTCGTCCAACGGTTCCGGGTTCGGCGTCCTTTCGGCGAAAACGGGCGCGCCGGGTCGGATCGTCGGGCGAACGGGGTTCGCGCGATGGGCCTCCTCCAACTCGCGCATCCGTCCTGGATAAACGCGCCGACGCGCTGGCATGGCCGGAAATCCACGGTCCGGCGTATCGTCCAACAGAAATCGGCATCGCGCCAAGCTGGCCGAGTGGCCCAGATACCCGATGCAGTGGGCGAGGGCGCCCAATGCATCGAACAGTGCTGGTTCGGGTTCCGCCGGCCAGGCCAACGCCATGAGCGGATCGTCCGGGCGGGCGACGGGGAAGCGGCGTTCTTTTCTCTGTCGGCTTTCCGGGAGAGTGGAAAGCGCCTGTTTCCAACTACGCTCGTGGCCGCCCTTTTCAGGAGGGCGCCTGCCCCGAGCCAGGAAATCGCGATACCATCTCTGTCTATCGAGATCGTTCTTCGGGGTCTGAAAATCGTTTGGCGGCACGAACACGCTAGGCGTCGTCCTTGATGTGTGGCCGCTCGCGTGAATGACTGGCGGTGGTTGCCGTTCCAGCCACTCAAGCGCCTCCCGCTCCTCGGACCGTTCGCCTCGGGCCGCCCAAGCGGAAACGAGCGCGGAGAACACCCTGTCGGGTTGCGGCGGCCAGTCGGGCGCGTCGTCGCCGGGTTCGCGCGCGACGCGGCAGACGCCGGTCAGGAACTCGATTTCGAGGATCAGACTCATTCGTCATCCTCGCCTTCATCACCTTGGCCTTCCAGCGCCAGTTCACGGCTGCGGCGGATGATCTCGATCAGCTTGTCCTGCGGCTTGAGGGTGAGCGATCTGAACCCGAAGCCCGCCTCTTCGGCTTGTCCGTATGCTTTCCGATAGAGCGCCCGCGCCGCCGCGCGGTCGAGTTCAAGGGCCTCCGTCAGGCCGTCGGCGCGGACCAGTTCGAGCGGCGCCGGGCCGTCACAGACCAGATCGCAGCGCGAGCGCAGCGCGTAGCCGCGCGCGTCCTGTTCGGTCAACGCCAGGAGGCCGAGCGACGCGATCAGTGCGCGTCCGGCTTCATCTCTTGCGCCGCCGCCGAAACGCAACCCCCTCAATCCCGCCAGCGTGATCGTCGCCCGGTGTTCCACATGGTCGCAAGTGACGCCGAGAGGCTCGACGGTGGGCATGATATTGCTGTGATTTATCTCGGAAGGACGGACCTTCTTCGCGCCCTTGCCGACGCCGCTCTTGTCTGTGCTCCAATCGGAAGCGGAGGCGCCCTTGAAGACCTCCACCTTGCGGAGGATGCCGAGCGGGTCGATCCGGCTTCCCGTGCGTCGGCCCGAGGTGCGAGCCTCCATTTCGCCAGTGTGCCGGTTGGCAACGATTTCCTCGACCGGCGCGTCGATGCCCATGATCTCGGAGACGAGCGCCCGCGGGAACTTCGCTCCGAGAGCGCCGCCCTCGCCTTGGCTGTGCCAGGCGCCGAACAAAAGAGCCGTGGGAGACAATTCCAGCAACGCCGTCGCATCGGCGGGCTTCGCCGCCGCGAGGCGGCGCCCTTCATCGCTTCGCATGAAGGGTGCGCCATTCAAAAGACTGTCCCGCAGGATGGCGTCATAGACCCGGTGCGGCGCGTCCAGCGACGTGATGCGCTCCAGCGGCTCCAGTCCGGCGCCGCCGAAATCCACCGTGACATAGGGCAACAGCGCCCGTTCGCCTTCGTCGTCTTCCTCGGCAGCGGCCAGCAGCGCCTCTTCCAACCGGTTGGCTTGGCTCTGGACACTGTCGATCAGGACGCACCAGATTTCGGTCCCATCCACACGCCGTTGTTCGAACACGTGGCGTGGGGGAGCGCCACGGCGTTCGGGCGGATAGGTCGGCGGGAATATCTTGTCGCCTTGCCCGCCAATGGGCTGAAGTCGGCGAACGCGACGGAACGCGGCATCCTTGCCGACGGCTTCTCTCAAGGTTTGCAGATCGATCGTCATGGTCTGTCTCTCCAATCGATTACCCGATCGCGCTCGTCGCGCCGGATAGGTTTTGGCGTGTCCGCCGATGTCGGCCGGGCGTGACCGTCTGGTCGGAACCACGCATTGCAAGGATTCATGTCGTCATCAAGGACTTCCACCGAGACGCGCGTCGTCTCGATCTTGAGCGTGGTGCGGGTGATATGGCAGCGACGTTTCATGGTGCGCACTTCTTGACCTATGGAACGATCAGACCATATAGATGGATTGGACGGTCAATCAAGTCCCCCTGAAACCCCCTAAACCAATAAAGTATAATCGCTCTCCCGCCACCCGTCAATCCTTGGCCTGCCGATGGGAAGGGAGCTGAATTGCAGCATCGGACTAGGCGGGTTTACGTGCGCCCGTGCGCATGCTTCCGGGCCGCGAGGCCCGGCTTCATTGGAACGGCTGGCGCGGCTTGTCGCGGTATCTGGTCGGCCCATTCGGGCGGTGGCGGGACATTGGCGCCCGGAGGCGCCCAAAGCCTCCTCGTGCGGCCGGGGCCGCAGGTCCAGGTCTTGGCTCGGGCGCTGACGGTCGCATACACCGAAACGGTGCTCGGCTGCGAGAGTGTGCGGACTGTGCGAACCGCCGCGACGCGCCGCGCCCACCCCCCGGAGGGTGTGCGGACTGTGCGGACCGCCGCGCCGCACCCGCCCCCCGAAGAGTGTGCGGAGTGTGCGGATCGCCGCGCCGGATTCGCTGTCCGAAAGCCGCCGCGGCCGCCGCGTGAAATGAATGCTTGTTTCCCGACGCGGAATCGGGGAACATGCGCGTCGATACCGAGAAGAAAGCTGGCGGGCATGGCGAACGTCCCGACACGCATCCCGGACTGAACCGACGCCACGCCCCGCCGCGCGAGCAGGGCGCGCGGCGGGCGGCAACCCCATCCACGCCCCGCGGAGGAACCCTCATGGATACGGACGTCGCCGCGATCACGACGGTGTTCACCGAGTTCTACTACTGGATCACGGTCGCGCTGATGTTCCTGATCCACGTCGGCTTCTGCATGTACGAGGTGGGCGCGAGCCGGCGCCGGAACCACATGCACACCCTGATGAAGAACTCCATGCTGATCCCGCTGGTCACGATCACGTGGTTCTTCTTCGGCTGGTGGATCTACTGGGCGCTGCCCGGCGGGCCGGGCATCACGGGCCCGCTCGGCCATCCCGACCCGTCCGTCGCGGCGGCCTACACGCCGTGGGGGGAGAGCATGGGGCCCCGCCTCGACGACCGCATCAGCGGCGTCTTCTGGGCGGCGTTCCTGCTGTTCGCGTGGACCGCGGCCTCCATCGTCTCGGGCGCCGTGATCGAACGGATACGCCACTTCGCGTTCTGGATCTTCGCCATCATGATCGGTTCCGTCACGTGGTCGATCGACGCCGCCTGGGGCTGGCACTTCAACGGCTGGATGGTCGAGATCCTCGGGTATCACGACGCCTACGCGTCCGGCGTCATCCACGCGATCGCCGGCGGCACCGCCCTCGGCGTCCTGGTCGTGCTCGGGCCGCGCCTCGGCAAGTTCGCCGCCGACGGAACGCCGCGCGACATCCTGCCGCACAACACGTGGCTGGTCTGCATCGGGCTGTTCCTGATCTACACGGGCTTCTGGGGGTTCTACGTCGCCTGCAACGTGCCGGTGGCGACGACCGCCTTCATCGACGGCCAGATCACCGGCGCCACCCAGACCGCGACCACCATCTACCTCACCCCGACGACGCTCAGCGCCATCACGGTGAACTTCCTGATGTCGCTGGCCGGGGGGATGCTGGTCGGCTACATGGCCTCGAAGGGCGACGCCTTCTGGACCTACTCGGGCGGCCTCGCCGGCATCATCACGGCGTCCGCCGGCAACGACCTCTACCACCCGATCCAGGCCATGATCGTGGCCGGCGTCGGCACCTTCCTCATGTACAGGATCCACCACTGGGTCGAACGGAGGTTCAAGGTCGACGACGCGGTCGGCGCCGTGGCGGTCCACGGCTACGCCGGCTTCATCGGCCTCGTCATCGCCGGTTTCGTGCTCTGGGGGCACCCCTCGTCGCCCTACGAGGGCTTCGCCGCGATCAACCCGCTCGGGCAGTTCGTGGGCGCGGTCATCATGTTCTGGGTCCTCGGCTTCGTTCCGGCGTGGATCGTCGCCAGGATCCTCCACTCGCGGGGGCTGCTGCGCATCCCGCGCGAGATCGAGGTGCTCGGCCTCGACTTCCACGACAACAAGGAAGCCGCGGCCGCGCGCGCGGACGTGGCGGCGGCGGTCCGCTCGGAATCGGCGGGCGCCTGACGACGGGAACGGGAACGGGAACGGGAACGGAGGAGCACTGGCATGTCGACCACACCTATCGACTCTTGGGCCGTCGACCTGGCGGACGTGACGAGCATCTACCCGTTCGTCGGCGCCGAGGGCCTGATGGCGCTGATCGGGATCGTCCTGTGGCTCGCCTGGCACGTCTGGCAGGTCAGGCACGAGAACGAGATCCTCAAGGACAGCGTCGAGAAGTACGGCGACGAGGCGACGTTGCAGGACGCCATCGACGACCATCACTGAGCGGGTTCCGTCGGCGGCCTCCCCCGCCGACGGCGAGGAGGGCCGGAATTGACCGGACGGACGCCCGGCGAACGGGGCCCGGCGCAGGCGTACGCCTTCCGCGTCTCCAGGGCGCGCCGCCTGCACGCCTCGGTCGTGGCGTTCCTGCTGTCGATGATCGGGCTCGGAGTCGTCCTGTTCGGCGAGGGCCACGTGCGCGACCACGTGTTGATCTCCGCCGTCTGCGTGGCGCTCTCCGTCGCCGTTCTTCTCTTCTCCTGGGGCGCATGGTCGCGCGGGACGGTGATGACCATCGACGACGCGGGGCTCTGGTGCCGCGACTGGGACCTCCCCGCGGTGCCCTGGCGGCACGTGTCGGGGGCGCGAACCGCGGGCGTTCGGCTGCGGCCCCTGCTGCGCGTCGACCTCCGGAACGCGGAGTTGTTCTTCGCCACGCTCGACGTCGACGCGAGCCGGAAGAGCCGCGGCAACGCCCTCGTCAAGGACGACCATCTCCTGATTCCCGGCAACGCCGTCGAGGAACCGCTCTCGGAGATCGCGGCCCTGATCCGGGAACGCGCGTCGGGCTGACGGCTGGACCGCGCGCCCCCCTCCCGAACGATGGCCCGCCCCCTCCCGACCTCCCCCCTTCTTCTCCCTCTCCCTTGCAGGGGGAGGGTCGGGGTGGGGGTCACGGCGCCAGAGGGGAGGGGCGTCGACGGTTCCTCCGCCCCCCTCGTTCTCCCTCTCCCTTGCAGGGGGAGGGTCGGGGTGGGGGTCGCGGCGCCAGTGGGGAGGGGCGTCGACGGTTCCTCCGCCCCCCTTCATTCTCCCTCTCCCTTGCAGGGGGAGGGTCGGGGTGGGGGTCACGGCGCCAGAGGAAGAGCCCATGAACGGACCCTGCGGCCCCCCGCCGCCGGACGAGGCGCGCGGACGAGCGGCATGACATGAGAAACGCGGGCTATCAGCACCCCCACGCGACCGACGCCGACGACAGCAGCCTCGAGGTCTCGATCGGCGGGGAGGTGCGCGACTTCCGCAAGAAGCTCGACATGACGGTGGCCGAACTCGCCAAGGCGTCGAGGCTCTCGGCGGGCATGTTGTCCAAGATCGAGAACGGCGTGACGTCGCCGTCGCTCGCCACGCTGCGGGCCCTGTCGCGGGCCCTGCACGTGCCCGTCACGGCGTTCTTCCGCAAGTTCGAGGAAGAGCTGGACGCCACCTACGTGCGGGCGGGGCGGGGCCTCGCCATCGAGCGGCGGGGGACCCGCGCGGGCCACCAGTACCGGCTCCTGGGCCACAGCGTCGGCAAGAGCGTGGCCGTCGAACCGTATCTGATCAGCCTGACGGAGGAGTCGGACGTCTTCCCTCTGTTCCAGCACGCGGGGCAGGAGTTCATCTACATGCTGGAAGGCGAGGTGAGCTACCGGCACGGGGGCGAGACCTATACGCTGCTCCCCGGCGATTCCCTGTTCTTCGACGCGAACGCGCCCCACGGACCGGAAGAGCTGCGCGCACTGCCGATCCGCTTCCTCTCCGTCATCGCGTACTCCAGGGACTCCGAGTGACGGGAATTTCACGAGAGGAAACTTTTTTTCCCGTCATGACTTGATTCCGCAGGCTCCGTCCCTTACTCTTCGGGCGTCATCTCATGCGGGAGGCGCGCCATGTGCGGAATAGCCGGAGTCCTCTTCAAGAACGCCGAACTCAACGCGACGCTCGGCGAGACCCTGATCGAGATGCTCGACGGATGCCAGCACCGCGGACCCGATTCGACGGGGTTCGCGCTGTACGGCGACGGCGCGGAGGCGGACGAATTCGTCCTGCGGTTCCACGTCGGCGCCGGGGACGAGGGCGCCGAGAACGTGGACCGCGTGACGCGGGCGCTGGAGGCGTTCGACGCCCGGATCGTCGACGGCCGGCGCGTCGGCGGAACCTACCGGGCGACGGTGCGCTACGGGGGCGACGTCCGGAAGCTCGCCTACGCCATGGAGCGCGCGGCGAAGCTGTTCTCCATCGGCGGCGCCCTCGACATCGTCAAGGACGTCGGCGGCGCCCGCGACGTCGACGAGGTCTACGACGTCCGTTCGGCGGACGGCAGCCACGGCCTCGGACACGTGCGGCTGGCCACGGAGTCCGACGTCAAGCCGGAAGCGGCGCACCCGTTCTGGGCGACCGGGTTCTCCGACGTGGCGATCGTCCACAACGGCCAGATCACCAACTACTGGAAGATGCGCCGGCTGCTGGAGCAGCGCGATTACGAGTTCCACACGGACAACGATTCGGAGCTCATCGCGGTCTACCTGGCCGACAGGCTCGAGCACGGGGAGACCCTGCGGCAGGCCCTCGAGACCTCGATCGACGACCTCGACGGAACGTTCTCGTTCCTGGCGTCGACCAGGGACGAGATGGGCTACGCCAAGGACCGCCTCGCCGCCAAGCCGATGGTGCTCTACGAGAACGACGACCTCATCGCCATCGCCTCGGAAGAGGTCTCGCTCAACCGCCTGTTCCCGGGCCGGGCGCTCGATACGACCGAGCCTCCGCCCGGAACCTGCGCCACATGGTCACGGTAGACCTCGGCGCGCTGCCGGTCCGCGAAGCCAACGACCTGATCCGGAAGGCGGGCGCGGACGGCGAGGACGTCGAGGTCCTCAACCCGGACGCGCGGCACCACATCGGGGTCGGCCTGACCCACCCCGTCACGGTGCGCATCCGGGGATCGGCCGGCTACTTCTGCGCCGGCCTGACCGACGGGCCGCGCTTCGAGGTCGAGAGCAACGCCGGCTGGGGCCTCGCCGACAACATGCACCGGGGTTCGGTGGTCGTCGGCGGCAACGCCAGCGCCATCGCCGCCGTCGCCATCCGCGGCGCCGAGGTCGTGGTCAAGGGGAACGTCGGGTCGCGCGCCGGCCAGGTCATGAAGGAAGGCACGCTGCTCTGCGCCAGGAACGCGAACTTCATGGCCGGCTACATGATGTACGGCGGGCGCATCGTCATCGTCGGCGATTCCGGCGAGCGCGTGGGCGAGGACATGACCGGCGGCGAGATCTTCGTCGGCGGCGAGGTCCAGTCCCTGGGCGCCGCGGCCATGCGAACCGACATGGAGGGCGCCGAGGACGACGAACTGCGCGCGCTCCTCGACAGGCACGAGATCCCCTTCAAGGGAACCTTCGGCAAGATCGTCAACGAGGGCGGCAACCTGCGCTACGGCGCCCCGGAGCCCCGGCGCCGGGCGATCCCGTTCTTCACCTTCTCGGGCAAGTCGAGCTACTGGAACGAGAAGGTCCAGGAGGACATCTACGTCAAGTCCAGGATCGGCCGTTACCGCATCCGGGGCTACGGCGGCGCGCGGGCGTTGCCGCACCTCAACGACATCGCCTTCCGCAAGGACCTGAGCGCCGCCGGCGGCGACCCGGACGTCGTCGGCAAGGTCGACCTGCGCACCGAGATCGGCGGCCGCCACGGGGCCAGGCCGCTGAGCCTCTCGATGCCGGTGATGATCTCGCCGATGAGCTACGGAGCGCTGAGCAAGTCGACCAAGCTCGCCATGGCCAAGGCCGCGGCCCTGGCCGGGATCTCGGAGAACACCGGCGAAGGCGGGATGATGGACGAGCAGCGGGAAGCCGCCGACCAGCTCATCTTCCAGATGCTGTCGGGGCGCCTGGGCTGGAACGTCCACGACATGCAGCGGGCCGACGGCCTCGAGATCTACATCAGCCAGGGGGCCAAGCCCGGGTTCGGCGGCCAGCTCATGGCGGCGAAGGTCACCGAGGAGATCGCGCGCATCCGCGGCATCCCCCACGGCATCGACCTGCGCTCGCCGTCGCGCCACCCGGACATCCTCGGCGCCGACGACCTCGTCATCAAGATCGAGGAACTGCGCGAGGCCACGGGCTACCGCATCCCGGTCGCCGTCAAGCTCGGCGCCGGACGCGTCCGCGACGACGTCAAGATCGCCGTCAAGGACGGCTTCGACTTCATCGAGCTCGACGGGATGCAGGGCTCCACCGGCGCGGCCGGCAACGAGGTGCTCGACTACTGCGGCATCCCGACCATCGCCGCCATCCAGGAGGCCGAGGAAGCGCTGGCGGAGATCGGCCGGCGGCGCGACGTCGACATCGTGCTCATGGGCGGCGTCAAGGACGGGATCGACGCCGTGAAGGCGCTGGCGCTGGGGGCCGACGCCATCGGCATGGGAACCTCGGCGATCATCGCCGCGGGCTGCATCGCCTGCATGCAGTGCCACGTCGGCTCCTGCGTCGTCGGGATCGCCACCCAGGACCCCGAGCACGAGAAGCGCTACGACGTGGACGTCGAGGCCCGGAACGCGGCGCGGTTCCTCGAGAGCGTCCGCTGGCAGATCGCGGCGCTGACCCACGCGCTCGGCTACGACGACGCGCGCAAGCTCAACCGCGGGGACCTCGTCGCGCTGACGCCCGAGGCCGCGGCCATCGCCAGGCTCCCCCTCGTCCCGGAGCGCCGGTCGGGCGAGCGCCAGATCCGGGAGACCGTGGACGTCCGGCGCTCGGGGCCGCAGCTCCAATGAGCGTCCGGGAAGCGCCGCCGCGGGCGAACGTCGAATACCCGCCCGAGCTCCTCGGCGACGCCGACGACACCCATTTCGTGCCGGCGCCCTGCCAGGTGGCCTGCCCCATCGGCACGGACGCGCCGTCCTACATCGCCCACATCTGGGAGGACAGGATCGAGGAGGCCTTCGAGGCCATCACCGCCACCAACCCGTTCAGCTCCATCTGCGGCCGGGTCTGCGACGCCCCGTGCGAGCCGGCCTGCCGCCGCGCCGACTCCGACGGCCCCCTGGCCATCCGCAACCTCAAGCGTTTCGTCATGGACCAGCTCGGAAGGGACCGCCGCCAGCCCCCCGTCGCCGTCACCAGGGACGAGACCGTGGGCATCGTCGGTTCGGGACCGGCCGGCATGACCGCCGCGCAGGACCTGGCCGAGGCGGGCTACGAAGTCCACCTCTACGAGATGACCGACCGCCTCGGCGGCATGATGGTCTGGGGCATCCCGGCCTTCCGGCTTCCGGCGGGGATCATCCAGGAGGACATGGACCGGATCCTCGACCGCTGTCCAGGGGTCAAGGTCCACCTCGGCGCCGCGCTCGGACGCGACGTGACCCTCGACCAGCTCAAGGAACGGCACGACGCGGTGCTGCTCTGCATCGGCTCCTGGTGGGGCAAGACCATGGGCGTGCCCGGCGACGACGACCCGCGCGTCGTCGACGGCGTGTCCTTCCTGCGGCGCGTCAACGGGGGCGAGCGGCCGGAGCTGCCCGAGACCGTCGTGGTCGTCGGCGGCGGCGACGTCGCCATGGACGCCTGCCGCGTGGCCAGGCGCCTGCCCGGCTGCAAGCGCGTCAAGGTCGTCTATCGCCGGGGACCGGAGCAGATCCCCGCCCGCAAGGACGAGCTCCACGGCGCCGTCAAGGAAGGCGTCGAGTTCGTCTACAACACCCAGCAGGTCGCCGTGGTGAAAAGCGGCAACGAGATCGCGCTGCGGTGCGTCATCACCAGGATGGGAGACCCGGAGGAGGACGGCCGCCGCCGGGCCATCCCCGTGGCGGGGACGGAGCGCGACATCCCCTGCGGCATGGTGATCTCCGCGGTCGGCCAGCAGGCGGAGAGCGGCCACCTCGACCGCCTCGGCCTCATGGACCGGGACCGCGTCCGCGCCGACTTCGATTCGATGCGCACGGCGGACGCCGGCGTCTTCGCGGCCGGGGACGGCGCCTTCGGGGGCTCGACCATCGTCATGGCCATGAACCACGGCCATCGCGCGGCCTACTACGTCAAGGCGTATCTGGAAGGCGACGAGAACCCCGCGCCCTACCGCACCCCCTATCGCACGCGGCGCGCGCCCGTCGCCCAGGATCCCAAGTGGGAGCTCTTTCCGCGCCAGGAGCAGGAGTTCCACGGCCTCGGCGAGAACCCGGCGGCGTTCCCGGAGATCGAGTCGCGCTACGACGCCCGGACGGCGCGCGACGAGGCGGCGCGCTGCTACCGCTGCGACGCGGAGAACGGCTCGGCCGACTACACGGTGTGGAACCGCGAGGACATCTTCGCCATGGCGCGCATGGAGCCGTCCGACGAGGCCGGACAGCGGGCCATGCTGTTCAAGCGCATGCAGAACCGCGAGAACCCGTTCCCGGAGGACCGCCCGCCGACGATCGACGACCTGGTGTTCCTCTCGGCCAACCTGTCGCGCCTCGTGATCGACCCCTACCGCGACTCGTGCGTCACGGAAACCGGCGTCGCGGGCGGGTCCCTGACGATGAAGTACCCCCTGATGGCGACCGGCTTCGACGGCGCCCCCGACGAGGTCCGCGAGGGACTGGCCGCCGGCATGGTGGACTCCGGCGTCGCCTACGTGGGCTTCCGCCGCCTGCATCGGGACGTCCCCTGGTTGCAGCTCGCCGCGCCCGGCGAGAGCGCGCCGGACCCGGACGCCGCCGCCGTCGTCCACGTGACCGGCGAGGCCTTCCGCCCGCCGCCGGCGGTGCGGGCGCGGGAGGGACAGGCCCTCGGGCTCGTGGTCCGCGCATCCAACGTCGACGCGGCGGTCCCGTTCGCCCTCGACAACGGCTTCGATCTTCTGGTCGTCGACTCGACGATCGGAATCGAGAGCGAGTGGCCCGAGCTCGAAGGCGCTCCCGACCTGTCGGCGGTGCGCGACACGGTGCGCAGGCTGCGCGCCCTGAAGCGCGAGGGCGACATCGAGATCGCCTGTTTCGGCGGCATCCGGTCGGGGACCGACCTCGCCAAGCTGCTCGGGCTCGGCTGCCGCGTCGGCATCGTCGGCGTCTCGATGGGGCTCGCGCTCGGCGGCGAGATCGCGCCGTCGGGAAACCGCCAGGCCATCGTCTTCCCGCCCGACCTGACGCGCGAGGAGCTGCGCGCGGGCGCCGCCAACTACCTCAAGGCGTCCAACAGCGAGTGCTCGATGATGGCGCGCTGCGCCGGCAAGACGAACGTCCACAACATCGAGCCCGAGGACCTGCGCTCCATCACCATCGCCACCGCGGAAGCCACCGGCATCCTGCTCGCCGCCGCGCGGTAGGCGACCGCGCGGCGTCGCAGAACCGCGGTCCACCCCTCCATCCCCTTACGTTCTCCCTCCCCCTTGCAGGGGGAGGGTCGGGGTGGGGGTCACGCCAGGGGAGCGGAGCGCGAACGGCGTTGCAGGATCGCGTCCACCCCCCTCCCGACCTCCCCCCTTCTTCTCCCTCTCCCTTGCAGGGGGAGGGCCGGGGTGGGGGTCACGCCAGAGGAGCGGAGCGCGAACGGCGTTGCGGGCCGCGTCCACCCCCCTCCCGTCCCCTCTTGTTCTCCCTCTCCCTTGCAGGGGGAGGGCCGGGGTGGGGGTCCCGCCAGGGGAGCGGAGCGCGAACGGCGTTGCGGGGCCGCGGTCCGCCCTCCTCCCGTCCCCTCTTGTTCTCCCTCTCCCTTGCAGGGGGAGGGTCGGGGTGGGGGTCGCGCCAGGGGAGCGGAGCGCGAACGGCGGCGTTGCGGGGCCGCGGACCCCCCTCCCGACCTCCCCCCTGTCAGGGGGGAGGAGTATGGATGGTCAGGGGGGATGGAGCATGGATGGTCAGGGGGGAGGAGCGTCAATGGCCCTTTCCCGTCCCCTCTTGTTCTCCCTCTCCCTTGCAGGGGGAGGGTCGGGGTGGGGGTCACGCCAGAGGAGCGGAGCGCGAACGGCGGCGTTGCGGGGCCGCGGACCCCCCTCCCGACCTCCCCCCTGTCAGGGGGGAGGAGTATGGATGGTCAGGGGGGCAGGGGGGGATGGAGCATGGATGGTCAGGGGGGAGGAGCGTCGACGGCTCCCTCCGCGTCCCCTTACGTTCTCCCTCCCCCTTGCAGGGGGAGGGTCGGGGTGGGGGTCGCGCCAGGGGAGCGGAGCGCGAACGGCGTTGCGGGGCCGCGGACCCCCCTCCCGACCTCCCCCCTGTCAGGGGGGAGGAGCGTCGACGGCTCCCTCCGCGTCCCCCCTTCTTCTCCCTCCCCCTTGCAGGGGGAGGGTCGGGGTGGGGGTCACGCCAGGGGAGCGGAGCGCGAACGGCGTTGCGGGGCCGCGGACCCCCCTCCCGACCTCCCCCCTGTCAGGGGGGAGGAGTATGGATGGTCAGGGGGGGAGGAGCGTCAATGGCCCTTTCCCGTCCCCTCTTGTTCTCCCTCTCCCTTGCAGGGGGAGGGTCGGGGTGGGGGTCACGGCAGGGGAGAGGAGCGCATACGGCCCCGGCCCGCCGCGCCGCGTCAGCCGCGCTCGGGCGGCAGGATCTCCGGCGCGCAGACCTCGTCGATCAGGTGGGAACGGCCGACGTCCTCGAGATGGGCGCGCTTCTCCGCCGCGGTCAGAGCGGCGCCGACCCCCCGGGTCATGGCGAGCGCCAGGGAGCGGTCGCTCATGTCGAGCCAGAACGTCCGCCTGACCAGCCTGCCGTCGGCGTCGCGGGCGAACGGGTCGTCGGGGTTGGCGCCGAGGTCCGGTTTGTAGAACGGCATGGATGCTCCCTCCGGGGCCTTCCGGCCCGGACGCGGCGCGGGCCGCGCCCCGGGCGCCGAAGTTAACCCACCGGCGGCGGTCGCGCCAGGCGCGCGGGTTTCCGATCTTCGACGCCACACGTCCGCCCGGTTCCTGTACTCTGCGGTCCCGTCGGTATCGAGAGCGCCGAGGTGAAACGCGGACATGTCGCTCGAAGTGAAACGCGCGGCGAGCCTCGTCCTGGAGGCGGGACAGAGCGGCGAGTTGCGCGCCGCCCTCCGCGCGGTGGCGGACTCCACGACCCCGGACGGCGCCGCCCATTATTCCGCCAGGGCGTGCCGCCGCCTCAACCGGCTGATCGTCTGCCGGTCCTACGCCGCGCCCGTCCTGCAACTGTGCCACCTGGTCAACGTGGCCGACTCGTGCGCGCCGCGCCGCGGTTCCTACGAACATCTGCTGCTGGGGCCGGAACGCGCCACCGGTCCCGGGTTCCGGGGCTGGATAGAGAACGCCGTGGCCGCCTCGGGCTGGCGGCGTCCCGGATGCGAGCTGACGGCGGAGGGGGTCGCCGCGCGCTACGACGACGGCGTCTTCAACGTCGGCTTCTCCGGGATGCCGGTCCTCGCCGCCCTGTTCGAGTTCCTCTGCGGCGCCGTCGGCTACGCCGCCGTCGACGACGAGTTCCAGGCCATGCTGAAGCCGCCGGTGACGGGCAGCGGTGTCCGGGACGCGGCGAACGGGATCGAACGGCGCCTGTACGCGTACCTGAGGGAGCACCTGCCGAGCATCCAGACGCAGGGCAAGTTCCGGGAGCTGCTCGACTACGCGAGGTCCGGGGCGGCGACGCTGGTCGTCGAGGACGCCACGGTCCTGGCGTTCTGGCGGGAGAAGTCCGTGGACGACGAGGCGAGGAACTTCCGTCTGTTCCGAAGCGTGTTCGACGCCTACATGGCGTTCCTTTCGGCCCTCGACGTCGCGATGGACCGCGAGGCCGTCGAACGCGCCCGTCCGGTCGGCCCCGACCGCGAGGCGGGCGAGGTCGACGTCGCCCGGCTCCTGGACGACGCGGAGACGACCGCCGCGTGGGCGTCCCCGCTTTCGCTCCTGCGGGAGCAGCCTCTCGATGGCGTCCGGTTCCTGAACAAGGTGGACCTGGCCGCCCTGGACCGTCTGATGGAGCACGGCCCGCGGGCGCGCCGGCTGCCGTGGTCCCTGATGCGCGCCGAGGTCTTCGGAGACGTCCAGGCCCGGCTGTCGCAGGCCGCGAGGCGGCGGGACGCCGGCGACGCCCTGAACGAGCTCGTCGCCTGCGCCGGCGCCGAGACGTACCGGGAATGGCGCCAGCGGCTCGCCGCGCTGGACGCGCGCGTCAACGACGCGCTGCGCGCGGCGCTGCACGTGGCGCTGCGGGCGGACGAGGACGCGGAACGGGTTCCCGGGGACGAGCGGTCGCGGGTCGCGCGCGACCTCGCGAAGCGCGCCTTCGCGGGACTCTCGCGCAAGGGATTCGAGAACACGGTCGTGGGCCGGCCCGGATCGGACGCCCTGTACGAGGCCGGCGCCGGGGCGCTGGCGACGATCAGCGACCAGATCCGCGCATTCCTGCGGGTATCCGAACGGGCGGAGGAGGACGAGGCCGGTCTCGACGGCCGGTTCGCCCGCGACCGCGGCGTGTTCAGCGAACAGTTCGCCCGCATCTACGGAGTCGCGCGATGAACGAACGGATCGAGACGCCCGGAGACGACGCCCTCGCGGTCGCGGAACGCGTGTTCGACGCGCTCGTGGCGGAAGCGTCGCTGGGCAGCCCCGCCGCCGGCGCGGCGCCCGGCGGGCGCGTCACCCCGCGGCGCCTGTACCTCTACGTCACCGGCGCGCGCGCCGAAGACCCGGGCCTCGAGGCCGCGCTGCGCGAGAGTCCCGCGCTTCGCGCCGAACTGCGGCGCCTCACCGGAAAGATCGCCGGCTATCGCATCCCCGAGCTCGCGGCGGCGGCGGCGGGGACCGTCGCGCGCCGCGCCGCCCCCGGCTGCCGCATCCGCTTCGAGCAGTCGCGCGCCGAACCGGCGCAGACCTACGTCGTCATCTCCCTGGACGAGCCGGGCCGTCATCCGAGATGGCTGGCGGTGTTCGTCGGCGACGACACGTGCCGCCGGATCGCGCTGCCGGAGCCCCATGCCGGAACGATCCAGATCCTCGTCGAGAACGGGTCGGACGTGCTGGCGGCGCTTCGCGACCCCGGAAGCGAGATATTCATCGACGGATGAAGGTCCACGTCTTCGCCGCGACCACCAGGGGACCCGTTCAGATCGAGCGGATCACGCGCGAGGCGGCGCCCGTCTCGCAGATCTGCCTGGGCCGGACGACGTCGGTCCTGCCCATCAGCGCCGACTACGACGCGTTCGTGCGCCAGCCCTCGGGCGTGATCGAGCGGGCCCTGGGCCCCTTCGGGCCCGGCGGCTTCCGGCTGGACGCCTCCGGCGAGATCGGCGACGGCCACTCCTGGCAGCTGTCCGTACTGGTCGCGCACGCGCTGGACCGGGCGGGGCGCCTGGCGGGGCCCGGCGAAAGCGCGGACGCGGTCCTGTGGGCCACGGGGACCGTCGACGTCGATCTGCGGGTGGGGGAGGTGGATTTCGTCGGGGAGAAGCTCCGCGCGACGCGGGAGCGTTTCGCCGGCCGCGCCGCGGAAGGCTCCGCTCCCGTGACGCTGGTCGTTCCCGCGGCGAACCTGGAAGACGCCGCCGATCACGGCGCGTCCGGCATCGGCGAGGTCCTGGGCGTCCGCGACGCCAACGAGGTCCTGCGCCACGTGGGGCTGGAGCCCGCGGCCGTCCCGGCCGCCGGCGCGCGGGACCTCGTCCCCCTGGCCGCGGGACCCGTCCGTATCCCCGGGTGGCGGCTCGCATGGTCGGGCGCGTCGCTCCTGGCCCTCGGCGGCCTCGCGGCCTTCCTGATGCTGTCGTTGCCGGACCGGCCGCCGGGCGCGGCGTTCAGGGACTGCGAGACGTGTCCGGAGATGGTGACGGCGCCGGGCGGCGCGTTCGTCATGGGTTCGCCGCCGGGCGAATCGGCCCGCGACGCCGCGGAGGGACCGGCGCGCGAGGTCGCCGTGGCCGCGTTCGCCATCGGCCGGTTCGAGGTGACGCGAAGGGAGTTCACGGCCTTCGTCGAGGAGACGGGGCACGACGCGGGAGATTCCTGCTACGTGCGAACCGGCTCGGGCGGACGCCGGGACTCCTCGAAGAGCTGGCGCGATCCCGGATATCCGCAGGGCGAGGACGATCCCGCCGTCTGCGTCGACTGGAACACGGCGCGGGCCTACGCCGCGTGGCTCGGCGAGAAGACGGGCCGGGCCTATCGCCTGCCCAGCGAAGCGGAATGGGAATACGCCGCCCGGGCGGGCGGTCGATCGCCGTTCCACACGGGTTCGACGATCACGCCGGACCAGGCGAACTACAACGGGACGTCGTCGTATGGAGAGGGCGGGACGGGCGCGTACCGGAAGCGGACGCTGCCCGTCGGCGGGTTCCCGCCGAACGCCTTCGGACTGCACGACGTTCACGGAAACGCCTGGGAGTGGGTCGAGGACTGCTGGAACGACAGCTACCGGGGCGCGCCCGCCGACGGATCGCCGAGGTTGAGCGGAAACTGCGGGCATCGCGTCATGCGCGGCGGTTCCTGGAGGAGCCATCCGAAGGACGTCCGCTCCGCCAAGCGGGTCCGGTTCCCGCTGGAGTACCGCAACGACAACTTCGGGTTCCGCGTCGCGCGGACCTTGGACGACTGACCCGCATTTCTCATGCCGGCAGGGATCGAGGATTGCGCGGTGTTGCGGGATCGCGATCCACCCCCGTCCCGACCTCCCCCCTGTCAGGGGGGAGGAGCGTCAACGGCCCCCCGTCCCCCTCGTTCTCCCTCCCCCTTGCAGGGGGAGGGTCGGGGTGGGGGTCGCGCCGGGGGAGAGGAGCGCGAACGGACCCTGGACGACTGAGGGCGCCGTCCGCCGCTCCGGCGCGCGATCCCTTCCCCCGACCGCCGGGTTCGGGTAGGGTGCGGGTCGAGCGTCGCGCGCCGGCCGCCGCGACCGTCACGGGGCAGGGTCATGATCGAAGTCGTTCCCACCGGCAAGGCGCTGGGGGCCGAGATTCGCGGCGCGGACCTCTCGCGGGCGCTCGACCCGGCGGACGTCGGGGCGATGCTGGACGCCTGGTCCGAGCATCTCGTTCTGCTCTTTCGCGGCCAGTCAGTCTCCGATCCGGAACTGATCGCGTTCAGCCGCCATTTCGGCGATCTCGACCTCTGCCCTCCCAACGCGACGGGGAAGCAGTATTCGGCGGAGCACCCGGAACTCGTCGTCGTTTCCAACGTCGTCGTCGACGGCGAGCCGCTGGGCAGCCTGGGCGACGGCGAGCTGCGCTGGCACACGGACATGTCCAACCACCCGACGCCGCCCAAGGCCAGCATCCTCCATGCCCTGGAGGTATCGTCGGAGGGCGGCGAGACCGAATTCTGCAACATGCACGCGGCCACGGCGGACCTGCCCGCGCGCCTGCGCTCGGCGGTCGCGGGCGCGTGGGCGCACCACGACGGCTCCTGCGACAGCGCCGGCGCCCCTCAGCGCGCGGTGGAAGTGGCGGGCGCGCGGACGGAGCCGCCGCACGCGCGGCACCCGCTGATGCGCCTTCACCCCGGCGCGGGCCGGCCGGTGCTCTATCTGGGGCGCCGGCCCGGGCAGTACGTCGTCGGCATGGACGAGGAGGACGGCGAGGCGCTGCTCGACGCGCTGTGGGCGCACGCCACCCAGCGGAAGTACGTGTGGACCCACGAATGGCGGGTCGGCGACCTGATCGTCTGGGACAACCGCTGCGTCATGCACCGCCGCAACGCCTTTCCCGCGGAGTCGCGCCGGACGATGCACCGGACCCAGGTGACCGGGGACGCGGTCGTCGCCGCCGCCTGAAGCGGGCGCCCCTTCCGCCTTCGCGCGGGCGGCGGCGCCGCGCCTCGCGGTCACGCGGGTTCGAGGACCCTTTCGGGTTCGGAGGCTCTTTCGAGCGCCGGCGTTCCTTCGCCGAGCGGCGGCAGCTGGCCGCCGCCGGAGATGCACATGTGCTGCTCGAACTCGTGCGTCATGCAGATCATTTCCTCGGGCGAGGTGCCGATCTCCTTCTCCATGACCTTGTGGGCGTAGTCGAAGAGGGCCTTGGTCCGTTCGGCCTCCTGGCCGCGCCCGGGACGCACGCCGCAGGACAGCAGCACGGTCTTGTCGCCGGGTTCGGCGTACATGTCGCGGATGGCGATCCAGATGTGTTCCTTGAACCAGCTCCTGGCGATGGCGTCGTGGAGACCCTCGCGGATCCGCGCCTTGCTCTCCCGGCTCAGGCCCTCGGGAACGTCGACTCTGACGAACGGCATGTCCTCTTCCTCCTTGATGGCGTCGTCCGCGACGTATACCACGGACCCGGGACGCGCCGCAATCCGCGAGGCGCCCCGACGGTGTGCGGAGTGTGCGGATCGGCGCGACCCCCACCCCGACCCTCCCCCTGCCAGGGGGAGGGAGAAATAAAAGGGACGGGAGGGTGTGCGGAGTGTGCGGATCCCCTTTCAAACTCCTCCCCCCTGCCCATCCACACTTCTCCCCCTGCCCATCCATACTCCTCCCCCCTGACAGGGGGGAGGTCGGGAGGGGGGTCCGGATGGACGCGCCCCGCCGCAACGCCGGTGACCCCCACCCCGACCCTCCCCCTGCAAGGGAGAGGGAGAAATAAAAAGGACGGGAGGG
The DNA here is from genome assembly GCA_965242505.1 of Alphaproteobacteria bacterium. Lineage (GTDB taxonomy): Bacteria > Pseudomonadota > Alphaproteobacteria > UBA2966 > UBA2966 > UBA2966. Next base: position 2,858,329 of record OZ251449.1, on the reverse strand, counting down.
TGTGCGGAGTGTGCGGATCCCCTTTCAAACTCCTCCCCCCTGGCAGGGGGGAGGTCGGGAGGGGGGTCCCTGCCGGTGTGCGAGGTGTGCGGATTGGAAGGGAGAGGGAGAACAGGAGAGGGAGAACGAGGTCCCGGAAGGTGTGCGAAGTGTGCGGATCGGCGCGCCGAACCCGCCCCCCAACGGAGACGAATCACGGCCGTAGAGATTTTTTCTCCATATCGGAATTTTCCTCTTGACTCGCATCGCGTATGTTCCCATATTGTTTCCACACCGGAACGGGAGACGACCCCATGCACGACGACACCGCCGCCGCCGACAAACGCCCGCGCCGCAAACGCGCCTTCCTCCACGCCCTCGCCGACACCGTCAACGTCGCCGCCGCCTGCCGCGACGCCGGCGTCCCCAGACGCACCGTCTACGACTGGCGCGACGCCGACCCCGACTTCGCCCGCAGGTGGAACGACGCCCTCGACGACGGCATCGACCTGCTGGAGGCCATGCTCCACCGCCGCGCCTTCGAGGGGGTGGAGAAGCCGGTCTGGCATAAGGGGGAGCAGGTGGGGACGACGCGCCACTATTCGGACGCCCTGGCCATGTTCCTGCTCAAGGCCCACCGCCCGGAACGCTACCGCGACAACTACCGGCCTCCGGCGCCGACCCCGGCTCCGGAGGCCGCTGCGGCGGACATGTTCCCGGCTGCGGCCCGGAGGTTCCGCGGCGAGGCGGAGCGGGGGCCTCTCGCGGCCCCGGCCCCGGCGATGGAGACGATGACGGTGACGGACGCCGCGCCCGGAGCGGTGACGGCGACGGTGGCCATCGCGGCGCGCGCCCCGGACGCGGCGGCGATGGTCACGGCGACGGTGGATGCGCCCCCGCCGCGCGCCGCGCCCGATCTCTCCCTGGAGGCTTCCCTGCCGCCGCCCGTCGCCGGCATCGACGAGGCCGGACGGGGCCCCTGGGCCGGACCGGTCGTCGCCGCCGCCGTGATCCTTCCCGCGGACCGCGCGCCGGACGGGATCGACGATTCCAAACGCCTGTCGCGCGAACGCCGGGCCGAGTTGTGCGAGCGAATCCGGGCGTCGGCGACCGTCGGCGTCGGCGAGGCCAGCGTCGGCGAGATCGACTCCCTGAACGTCCTCCAGGCCACGATGCTGGCCATGCGGCGGGCCGTCGAGGCGCTCGCGACGCCGCCCTCCTACGCCCTGGTGGACGGCAACCGCCTGCCGGTTCTCGCCTGCCCCGCCCGGGCGGTCGTCGGCGGCGATTCACGCTCGCTCTCCATCGCGGCGGCGTCGATCGTCGCCAAGGAGACCCGCGACCGGATCATGCGGCGGCTGGCGCGGCTGTATCCCGGCTACGGCTGGGAACGCAACGCCGGCTACGGCGCGCCGGAACACGCCCGGGCGCTCGACGCCCTCGGGCCGACCCCTCACCACCGGCGTTCGTTCCGGCCCGTGCGGGAGGCTGTTTCACGGTGATGCGGCGGCGGCGAGGCGTTTCACGACCTCACCCTTTGGACCGTCGGTCCCGACGGGAACGTTTCAGGTCACCACCATGCCGCCGTCGACGGAAAGGATGACGCCGTTGACCAGACGCGACTCGTCGGAGGCCAGGTACAGCGCCGCGTTGGCGATGTCGATCGGCCGGCCGGCGCCCAGGGGGTGCTGGCGGAGAACGGTGGCGGTCGTCTCGTTGGTCCAGCCCGCCTTCACCGCGACGTTGCGGTCGGTCTCCACGAAACAGGGCGCGATGGCGTTGCAGCGGATGTTGTCCCTGGCGTACTCGGCCGCGACGCAGCGGGTGAGCGCCGAAACGCCGCCCTTGGCGGCGGAATAGGAATGCCGCGGCGGGAAGCCGCGCATCTCGCCGAGGAAGTTCATCACCGAGCTCATGTTGATGATCGAGCCGCCGCCGACCTTCCTCAGTTCCGGGATGCCGAAGCGGCAGCCGAGGAACGTGCCGTAGAGGTCCAGCCTGATGCTGCGGTCCCAGGCCTCGATCGGCATCTCGGTCACGGAGTCGTCGGGGGGCGCGGAGCCGCCGGCGCAGTTGTAGAGGACGTCGAGCCTGCCGAAGGCCTCGACGGTCCGCGCGACGGCGCGCTCGACGTCGTCGGGCAGGGTGACGTCGGCCTGGATGGCCACCGCCCTGCCGCCGTCCGCCCTGATCGCGTCGGCGGTCCGTCCGCCCGTCTCCGGGTCGATCTCGACGACGCCGACCCCGGCGCCCTCGTTCGCGAAGAGGCGGCACGCCTCGCGCGCGATGCCCGCCCCCGCGCCGGTGATCAGCGCGACCTTTCCGTCCAGCCTCGCCATGGCCGCCAGTCCTCCCTGCGCAGTCCGTTCGCGGTCGATAATGCCGGACCGGCCCGCGGGGGTCCAGCGGCGTTCCTCCCCCCTGACCATCCACACTCCTCCCCCCTGACAGGGGGGAGGTCGGGAGGGGGGTCTCCGTCGCCCCGCAACGCCGCGCGATCCTCGGCCCACCCCCGGCATGAGACAATGCGGCCTGCGCGGCGTCTCATATGTTCGTATGTTTATGTATTGAACCGGGACGAATCTTGACCTTGCGGCGTCGTTCGTGATAGGATAGGGTCATACTCTTCACGGGGCCTCTTCACGGGGCCTCTCTTCACGGGGCCTCACGGGGCCTCTTCACGGGGCCTCTTCACGGGGCCTCTTCACGGGGCCTCTTCACGGGGCCTCTTCACGGGGCCTCTTCACGGGGCCTCTTCACGGGGCCTCTTCACGGGGCCTCTTCACGGGGCCTCTTCACGGGGCCTCTTCACGGGGCCTCTTCACGGGGCCTCTTCACGGGGCCTCTTCACGGGGCCTCTTCACGGGGCCTCTTCACGGGGCCTCTTCACGGGGCCTCTTCACGTAATGAGGGGGGGTTCCCGTTCGATGACGATCTCCAGACTTACGGCGGTGTTGATTTGCGGCATGGCTCTGGCGCTGGGCGCCTGCACCGAAACCAGGACGGTGCGCATCGGCGAGGACACCCTCGAGGCCGAGAGGCAGAAGACGGCAGCCGCCGAAACCGCGCTGGCGGACCTTCGCGACTCGCTGGCGGCGGCCACCAACCCCGAACGGCGCCCGGAAGCCCGCGAGAAGCTGAACGAGGGCCGGGATAATCTCCGGGATAATCTGCCGCAGCTGCCGGAGAATGTCCGCACGGTGCTGATGGTGGTCGACAACGCCTTGGGGGCGGTCATCGCGGCCCTGGATACGACCAATACGGCGTTCGGGTCGGGGGGGACCGTTTCCTTCGACAGCGCGCACACGTCGCTGGACCAGGCGCAGGCGGCGCTGGACGCCGCCCAGACCCAGATAACCGCGGCGCTGGAGGCCAACCCCACCGACGCGGTCGAAACCGTGCTGTTGCAGGCCCAGGGCTTGCTGACCACCGCTCAAGTCTCCCTGGTGCCGCTGCTGCGCGAGGAACTGGCCGAAGCGCGAGCGCGACCGCCGGCGGCGCCGGAGCCGCCGACTCCGACAGCGGAGGAGGAGGCGTTGCGTTCGGCGCAGACCGGTTTGACGGCGGCGCAGGCCGCGACCGGGCAGGCCGGGACGGCGCTGGCGGCGGCCCAGGCGGCCCTGGAGAAGGCGGAGGCGGACTTCCAGGCGACCGCCGCGGCCTGGGACGGCGACACCACGGACGAACGGAAAACGGCGGACCGCGAGGCCGCCCAGACGCGGAGACAGGCGGCGCAGACGGCGCTGGCGGCCGCGCAGACGGCCTTCGTGAATGCGCGCGAGGCGGAGAGGACGGCCGCGGCGGCGCTCGCAACGGCTGCCGCCTCGGCTCTGGCCGCGGCGGCCACGGACGACCAGCGGACGGAGGCCGACGCAGGGGCGGCGGCGGCGATGGCGGCCGAGACCGCGACGCGCGCCTGGGCCGCCACCCGCATCGCCGCCGACCCCGGGTTGGCGGCCCCTCCCTCGATCCTGAACCAGGTCCCCCCCGGACAGACGGGGGGCGCGCCCTTCACCGCGCGGGTCACGCTCACGCCCAGGGAGGCGGCGTTCGCCGACTGCACCGTGAACATGCCCTGCCCGAACCCGAACGGACTGGACATCCAGACGGAGGCGGTCGCCTGGGCCGCCGGCAAGACGGTGCTCTCGCCCGCCGCGACGGGCGAGAGCGATCACTTCCCGCTGCGGGCGGTCTCCATGCGCGGCGACATCAGGCCCAGCCCCGAAGGCGCCACCGACGACGAAGGCGGCGCCACGCCGAAGATCCCGGTCGTCCAGGGCGCGACGACCGACACCGACGGCAACGCCATCACCCCGTCGGGTAGCTACCAACGCCATTACCTGAATCCGGTGACCAGCTCGGTCCGCTTCACGCCCGACGGCATGGTCTTCAGGACCGGCGGGGAAGGCGCCGTCATGAGCCTCTTCAAGCACGACCTCGACAGGTCGTCGAGCCGGGGCCGGGACGGGATCAACTCGCCGGGCGCCTGGGGGACGCAGGACTCCGGGAACAACGTGATGTCGGACGATTGCAGCGGGGCCTATCCGGCGTATTGCTACGACTTCAACCGCAGCGACGCGGAGATCTCCTGGGGCGCGCCCTACGCCGACCCCGACGGCGAACCCAACTACTACTGGGCCTCGCGCTACGGGTTGAGCGGAAACCAGCCCCAGCCCGACCCCGAAGACAGCGACGGCCGCCGCCTCGCCGCCCATGGCGCGCTGGGCGACCTCCGGGTCTGGCTGTCGAACCATGGCGGCCTCGACGCGGGCGCGGATGCGGACGATGCGGGCGACGACGCCGACCGTTACCTGTCCTATGCGGCCTACGGCCTGTTCATGTACACCGACTACATCGACGAGTATCCCCGGCCGGGCCTCTTGCAGGGCTTCCACTTCGGCTACGACGCCTTCCGCGACGCGGACGACGCGAAGACGACCGACCGCGCGACCTCGATCGAGGCCACGTTCCGGGGCAGGACCATGGGGATGATCCTGCATCCCAGGAGCAATTCGGTGGGCAGCGAAAGCGCGCCGCACGTCCTCCACTTCGCCCGCCTGCGGGGCGACGTGACCCTCAACGCCTGCATCGGCGCCGGCGCCTGCACGGGCGAAGGCATTCCCACCGGCGCCAACAAGATCATGGGTAACGTCGCCAACCTGCAAGCGCTCGAAAACGGCATCTGGCAGAAGAACCAGTTCCTCAGAAACGGAGGGGATGGCCATTCCCATGAAGGGTTCGCGATCCTGTTGGCGGAGGGCGACATCGCAGCCGACGGCAGCTACACGGGCCATGCGGACCCGTGGGATACGTCGTGGAACAAGGGCGAGTACGGCGGCGCCCTCTACGGTCCCGCGGACAAGCTCGAAACCGCCGGCTGGTGGCGCATCGAGACGGACTCCACCCACCAGAACCGGCGTGTGGCCGCGTTCGGCAGCTTCGGCGCCTGCCAGGCGGAGGAGTGCCGCGTGACGGCGCCGTCGAACTGAAGCCGCCCGTCCGGGCGGAATGGTCCGCCGCGTTCCCCTCGGGGCGCGCGGCGCCTCATGACGTATCGAACGAGGACGTGAACTTGACAGGCCCCGCCGTCCCGGCCTATGTATCGCGCCCACTTGGACGCCGCCGGGACCCCGTGAGCGCATGAAGGTTCTCAAGTCGCTGAAGACCGCGAAGAAGCGGCACCGCAACTGCCGGGTGGTGCGCCGCCGCGGCCGCGTGTACGTGATCAACAAGACGAACCGGCGATTCAAGGCGCGGCAGGGTTAGCCGTCCCCCTACGTTCTCCCTCCCCCTGGCAGGGGGAGGGTCGGGGTGGGGGCCGGGCCAGGGGAGAGGAGCGCGAACGGACCCTGCGGCGCCCCCGTCTCTGGACGAGTCCTGCGGACAAGCGGGAACGGGTCTGGCTCAGGTGGGGCGAAGCGCCGTAACGATATTCCCCATTTCGGGCGTCGGCCGGCGATCGAGCCAGGGACCGATCAACCGGTTCACGTTGATCAGTCCTTCCAGCAAACCGGGCACGATCGTTTCCGAAGGCTTCGGCTGGCGCGGCAGGTCCCGCAACGCTTGGGCCATCTCCTCCGGGTCCATGCGACCGTCGTCCTCGAGCATGCGCACGAGGCCGAGTTCCTGCGCCCGGGACGTTCGGATCGACTGTTCCCGACGCGGCGCCGTCCGGGGAACGACGACCGCCCGCTTGTCGAGCGACAGGATCTCGCAGAAGGTGTTGTATCCTCCCATGGCGACGATCCCCGCCGCATTTTCTTCGAGCCGCTCGATACACGGGTTGAAGACGATCGCCTCGACGGCATCGAGCCTGGCGGCGCGCGCCATGAACTGCAATTGCTTTTCCGGCTGAAGGAACGGTCCCAGGACGAGCAGCGCCGGATAGGGCAGCATCCGTTCCGACTCGTAGGCGCGCAACACCCACTCGATCAGGACGTCTCCGTCTCCGCCGCCGCCCGTCGTGACCAGCAGGAACGGACGGTTGGTGATCTCCGGGACCTCGGCGGGGAACGCGGTCTCGGGAACGACGATCGGCAGGTAGCCCGTATAGGTGACCTTGCGCCGCATGTCCTCGGTCAGCGGCAGACCCTCCAGGGGCTCGCACATCTGCGGCAAGCCGTAGACCCAGATCTCGTCGTAGAACTCCTCGAGCGCGGGAAGGGCGTTCTTGCGTTCCCACTCGACGGACAGGGTGTCCGGGTCGTCAAGCACGTCCCGCAATCCGAGCACGAGGCGCTTCCCTCGGGCGCGCAGCATTTCCAGGGCGCCCTGCATCTCTCCGCGCAGCCCCAACGGCTCCTTGTCCACGATGAGCACGTCGGGATCGAAAATGTCGGCGGTGTGCTTGATGATGGAGGACCGCATCGAGAGGGTCTCCTCCAGTTGCAACTGGAGATTGAGCGACGTGTATTCTCCGTTGCGCAGCTTGATGACGCCCGGCACGCGAACGAAATCCACGCGGCGCCGGAAATCGAAACTGCCGAGGATGGGCGAACCGGACAATATCAGTACGGACAGATCCTCGCGGGTCTCGACCAGCGAGTGGGCGATCGTCCGACAGCGGCGTAGATGGCCCAGCCCGAAGGTGTCGTGGCTGTAAATCAACACCCGGGCGCCACGACCGGCTCGCGAAGCCATCACGGGATCGTGGGTTCCCCGCGACATGGCGGCGACTCTCGCATACGGATCGCCGGCGAGAAAGCGCGGATTGCGCCGCGCGCCAACTTTCCGGGTTGCCTTGGCCCCGCGTTTTCCGGCACGGTCGAAGGCGGGGAGCGCCGAAAACTCCCGGGCCGGCGATTCCGGCGTCCGGGATCGTCCTCCGGTTCGCTATCCGGCGACGTGCGGGTCACATGGAAAAAACCGTCTACAGATACCTGATTCGCCACAGTCTGCGGCAACAGGTCTGGCTCACCGCCCTCGCCGCCCTGTCGTTCCCCTTCCTGTACGCCTTCTACGAGCTGCCGAAGCGCATCATAAACGGCGCGATCCAGGGGAACCCGGAAGACTTCCCCGTCGGCCTTCTGGGGGTCGAGTTCGACCGGACCGGCTACCTGTTCCTCCTGTGCGCGGTCTTTCTGATCCTCGTCCTGATAAACCAGGCATTCAAATACTACATCAACGTCTACCAGGGCCTGACCGGCGAGCGGATGCTGCGTCGGCTGCGGTATCAACTGTTCGGCCGGGTGCTCCGCTTCCCGCAGCCGACCTTCAGGAACGTGTCCCAGGGCGAGATCATTCCGATGATCACCTCGGAGGTGGAGCCTCTGGGCGGATTCATCGGCGAGGCCTTCGCGCTGCCGGTGTTCCAGGGAGGCACGCTCATCGTCATCCTGGCGTTCCTGTTCTACCAGAACTGGATCATGGCGGCGGCGGCCGTCGCGCTCTACCCCATCCAGCTGTACCTGATCCCGCGCATGCAAAAGCGCGTGAACGCCTTGGGCAAGGAAAGGGTGCGTCTGGTGCGCCGCCTGTCGGACCGTATCGGCGAGACGGTCCAGGGAGCTCCCGAGGTCCACATCCACGACACGTCGCGGTTCGCGCTGGCCGATTTCTCCGATCGGCTGGGACGAATCTTCCATGTGCGGTATCGCATCTACCGCCAGAAGTTCGTCATCAAGTTCATCAACAACTTCATCCAGCAGCTCGGACCGTTCTTCTTCTATTCGTTGGGCGGTTACCTCGTCATCGTCGGATCTCTGGAAATGGGGACGCTGGTCGCCGCGATCGCGGCGCACAAGGACCTGGGGGCGCCCTGGAAGGAACTCCTCGCGTTCTACCAGAGGCGGGAGGACGCGAAGATCAAGTACGAACAGGTCGTCAGTCAGTTCGACCCGGTCGGGATGCCGGACGAGAGCGTGCAGACGGAGGAACCGGAGTCCATCGATCCGCTGACCGGCGACCTGGCGACCGCCAACCTGACGCTGACCGACGAAGTCGGGGAGAACGTCGTCGACCGTGTTTCGCTGAGGCTGTCGATGCCGTCGCGAGTCGCCGTCGTCGGCGAGTCCGGAAGCGGCGCGACCGATCTGGCGCAGCTGCTGAGCCGGCTCCTGTATCCGACGCGAGGAGGCGTCTCGATCGGCGGACTGGAGCTCGCGGGTCTGCCGGAGGCGATCACGGGGCGTCGGCTCGCCTACGTAGGCCAGCAGGGGTACGTCTTCGCCGGTTCTCTGGGCTCCAACCTGTTCTACGGCCTGAAGCACCGTCCCGTGCGCGAGTTCGAGTACGACGACGACGCCATGCGCCAACGCCGCTGGCACGAGAACGAGGCGCGGGCCGCCGGCAACACGACCCTCGACGTCAAGGCGGACTGGATGGACATGGAGTCCGCCGGCGCCGACACGCCCGAAGCCCTCCGGGCGCAGGGGCTTCGCGTCCTCGAAATGGTGGGTCTGGACGACGAGGTGTACCGGCTGGGACTCCGGGGAACCATCGATCCCGAGACGCACGGCGACACGGCGGACGCGATTCTTCGCGCCCGCGCGGCATTCCGTGAACGCCTGGTCGACGAGGAGGGCATGGCGGACCTGGTCGAAGCGTTCGACCGGTCCGCCTACAACGCCAACGCGACCGTCGGGGAGAACCTTCTGTTCGGCAACGTCGTCGGAGACGCCTTCGACATGAACCGGCTCGGCGAGGATCCGTACGTCCTGGAAATTCTGAAAAGGGTCGGCCTGACGGAGGCCATCCTGCGGATCGGGTACGACACGGCCGCCACCATGGTCGAAATTTTCGCCGACGTGCCACCCGACCACGAACTGTTCCAGCGGTACAGCTTCGTATCGGCGGAGGAGCTGGGCGAGCTCCAGCAGTGGCTCACGCGAGTCGACCGAGAGAGGCTGGAGGACCTGTCGGTCGAGGAGCGCGCCCCGATCATGTCGCTGCCGTTCAAGCTCGTTCCCGCGCGGCACCGCCTGGGCATGATCGACGACGACGTTCAGGCCAGGCTGCTGGACGCCCGCGAGGCGTTCGCCAGGAACCTTCCCGAGGAAATCGGAACCTCCGTCGAATTCCTGGACCCCGACGCCTACGCGAGCACGGCGAGCATTCAGGACAACATCCTTTTCGGGAAGATCGCCTACGGACGGCCCGAGGCCGCGGACCGCGTCGGCGCGCTGATCACGGAGGTCATCTCGGAACTCGGCCTCAGGAACACGATCGTCGAGGTCGGATTGGGGTATGACGTCGGCGTATCCGGTTCGCGGCTGTCATCGGGACAGCGGCAGAAACTCGCGATCGCGCGCAGCGTTCTGAAGCGGCCCGACATACTGTTCCTCGCGGAGGCGACGGCCGCGCTGGACACCGCGAGTCAGGGGCTGATAATGGGCAACCTGCTTGAAGAGTTCGCCGGTCGCGGGTTGATCTGGGCGCTGCACAAGGCGGATCTGGCGAAGGGGTTCGATCGCGTGCTCGTGATGCGGTCGGGAAGGATCGTGGAGGAGGGCGCGTTCGAGGAGCTCGACCGGGACGGGTCGCATTTCAGGCGGCTGCTCGACAGCGCTCGATAGCCGACGGGACGGAAACGATGAGCCTGAACGAGGAGGTCGATCTTCTGCGGCGGATTCCGCTGTTCTCGAACATCGAGCCGTCGAAGCTCAAGCTCCTGGCTTTCGCGAGCGAACGCCTGACCTTCAGGAAGGGCGCCGAGCTTTGCCGCCAGGGCGACGTGGGCGATTCCGCCTACATCATCATCGAGGGTTCCGTCGGGATCATGGTCTCGACGCCCAACGGCGACGCGAGGGTCGCCGAGGCGCGGGAGAACGACATCGTGGGCGAGATCGCCATTCTCTGCGACGTCCCGCGGACGGCCACGGTGGTCGCGGACCGGGACGTCGAGGTCCTGAAGATTTCCAAGGAACTGTTCTTCCGCATGGTGGAGGAATTCCCGCGGATGGCGGTCGAAATCATGCGCGAGCTCGCGACCCGCCTCGAGAGGACGACCGGCCAGTTGACCCGGACGCTCGGTTCCTGAGCCCCTGGGCCTCTCTCCACCAAGCGCCCGGAGAGGGCGGCCCGGAATCAGAATATGTTGAAGGTGCCGCCGATGACGCCGAGGGGCCAGCGGCCGCTCTCGAACAGCCGGTACTTGAAAGCCACGGCGTGATCCTCGTCTCCGCCGCCGGCCAGCAGCAGGGCCGCCTGATAACAGGCTTTCGTCGCGGCGCCCGCAGCCGCGTCGAGAAGCGCGGGGTCGGAATGCCCGGCGCGCGCGGCCGCCTCCTCTATCGCCAGCTTCGCGGCGACGCCCGCGGCCGCCGAGACGTGCGCCAGCGCGGCCGCCAGCTCCTCCCGCTCGACGACGGCGAGGGCTTCGTCCATGAGCCCCGCGGTGAGCTGCTCCTCGGCGTCCCACGAGGGCTCGTCGAAGCCGGAATCCTCGGCCGCGGCCGCGGCCTCTTCCCAGTCGCCGATGGCGGCGACCGCGCAACTGGGAAATCCCAGGGCGTGGACGTAGGAATCGCCGGTCCGGCGGACCTCTTCCGTCAACGGCTCGCCGAGGCGCAGGAACCAGGACACGTGCGGCGCCGCTCGCGCGAACCGCGCCACCGCCCGAAGCGTGGGAAAGTCGTCGGGGTGCGAAGACCCGAGGTCGCCAAGGTCCCTGACGGCGGCGCTCATCGACGGGCGAGGGCCCGTTCCCTGACGGCGGCGCCGAAGGCGCCGAACAGGGCACCGTAGTGGGGCGTTTCTTCCGTGCGCCACTCCGGATGCCACTGGACGCCCAGCGCGAACGCTTCCGCCCCGTCCACCCGGAACCCCTCGACGGTGCCGTCGTCGGCGATGGCCTCGACGCGCAGACCGCATCCCAGGCGATCGACGCCTTGACCGTGGAGCGAGTTCACCACGATCCGCGACGACCCCGCGAGGTCGGCGAGCCGGCCCCCCGGAGTCAGGGAAACGTGATGCCGGGGGGCGAACCGCTCGGCCAGCGGCTTGTCGCCGCCGCCCCGGTGGTCCCATTTCCCGGGAACCTCGTGCAGAAGCTGGTGGAGGCTGCCGCCGAGCGCGACGTTCAACTCCTGGAAGCCCCGGCAGATGGCGAACAGGGGGACCGCGTCGGCGAGCGCAGCCCGGATCAACGGCAGGGTCGTGGCGTCGCGGTCGGGGTCGCGCTTGTCGGGAGTGAGGTTGACGGGTTCGTCGTAGTGACGGGGCTCGACGTTGGACGGACACCCGGTGAAGAGGAGGCCGTCGACCCGCCGCGTCAGATCCGTGAAGTCGAGACGGTCCCCGATGGCGGGAACGAGGACCGGTTCCGCCCCCGTAGTGCGGGCGACCGTCTCGATATAGCGGGTCGCGACCGCGTGAAACTCGTTTCCGTTCACGCGCCTGACGCTCGCGGGAATGCCCACGACCGCGGGCCGGCTCTTTCGCGCCATCCGTCGCTATGCCTCGCCTTGCCTCTCCGGCCCCCGAATCTCCCGGACGCCGGCGATCGACGACACGTTGTTTAGACGCGCCGTTCGCTCCCGTCCAGTTCGATCGCGAGGCGACGCGCTCCGGGCCGACGCTCAATCGCCGCCCAAGCCGTCCTCGACGCCGGGTTGCCGGAAGACGAACAGTTCCGGATCGAGGTCGGGATTGATCAACAGGTCGTCGAGGGCGATCGTGGTCGTCAGTCCCTGGGAGTCGGTCACCTCCCATTTCCTGAGTTCGAGAGGACGTTCGCCGAATATCAGGGTCAGCGTTCCGCGGTCCGGTTCCTCGGTGTCGATGGTCCGCAGCGAGACGACTGCGGACCCGCGTTCGACCGAGGTGACCGCGATCCTGCCGCTCAACCGGACTTCCCGGGCGACGACCGCGCCGAGCGGGGTGGAATAGACCCCGATCTGGCTGAGTTGGCCCAGTTCGGCGTCGAAGTAGTTCACGTAGGTTCCGTCGGCGACGACCAGGACGGGCGCAGGCGGCTCGTATTCGAAACGCAGACGGCCGGGGCGCTTGAGATAGAAGCGCCCGCGGGCGATGGAACCGTCCGGAGCGATCTGGATGAAGTCGGCGGAGAGCGTGCGAATGTCGTTGAGGTGCGCCTCGATCCGGCGGATGTCCCGCCGGTCCTGGGACGAGAGCTCCGCCGCCCCGGCGTCGCGCGCGCAAACGGCGGCGGCCAGTACGGCAACCGCGAGGGGCAAGCGGAGTCCTGCGGCCATCGGGTTCCGGGCGACGGAGGGGCGGTTCGCCGGGGGACCCGGGGCTATTCGAAGCCGCCGCCGTCGGGCGTCAGAACCTCGCGTTTGCCCACGCGGTCCGCCGGCGACACGACGCCTTGCGCCTCCATCTGTTCGATGATGCGCGCCGCCCGGTTGTAGCCGATCTGCAAATGGCGCTGGATGAAGCTGGTGGAGGCGCGGTGTTCCCGCTTCACGAGCGCCACGGCCTGGTCGTAGAGCTCGTCGCCGTTCGCGTCGCCTTCCTGCGACTCGAAGCCCGCCTCGACGTCCTCCGTCACGGCGTCGAGGTACTCGGGACTGCCTTGTTTTTTCAACGCCGCGGCGATGTTCTCGACCTCTCCGTCGGAAACGAAAGGTCCGTGCACCCGTTGCACGCGGCCGCCGCTCGCCTGGTAGAGCATGTCGCCGGCGCCCAGCAGTTGCTCGGCGCCCTGCTCGTCGAGAATCGTCCGGCTGTCGATCTTCGAGGTGACCTGGAAACTGATCCGCGAGGGGAAGTTCGCCTTGATCGTTCCGGTGATGACGTCCACCGATGGCCGCTGCGTGGCCATGATCAGGTGGATTCCCGCGGCGCGCGCCATCTGCGCCAGACGGCGGATCGCTCCTTCGATCTCCTTCCCCGCCACCAGCATGAGATCGGCCATCTCGTCGACCACGACCACGACGTAGGGGAACGGCTGGAGGTCGAGTTCCTGGTCCTCGAACACCGGCTCGCCGCTCTCGGTGTCGAAACCGGTCTGCACGGTGCGCTTGAGCCCGTCGCCCTTGGCGAGGATCTCCGTCATGCGCTGGTTGTATCCCGTGATGTTCCGGACCCCGAGCTGGGACATGGCGCGGTAGCGGTTCTCCATCTCGCGCACGGCCCACTTCAGGGCGACGACGGCCTTTCCGGGTTCCGTGACGACGGGCGTCAGCAGATGCGGGATGTCGTCGTAAACGGAGAGCTCGAGCATCTTCGGATCGATCAGGATCAGCTTGCACCGGTCCGGAGGGAGGCGATACAGCAACGACAGGATCATCGAGTTGATCCCGACCGATTTGCCGGACCCGGTCGTGCCGGCGACCAGCAGGTGCGGCATGCGCGCCAGATCGACGGTCACCGGGGCGCCGGCGATGTCCTTTCCCAGGGCGAGGGTCAGGTGCGCCGCCGTGCTCTCGTAGGCCGCCGAGGAGAGAAGCTCGCGAAGGTGAACGGTCTCCCGGTCGCTGTTCGGGAGCTCGATCCCGATGGCGTTCTTGCCCTGGACCACGGCGATCCGGGCCGACACGGCGCTCATGGATCGCGCAATGTCGTCGGCGAGGCCGATGACGCGCGAGGTCTTCGTGCCCGGCGCCGGCTCGAGCTCGTAAAGCGTCACGACCGGCCCCGGCCGAACCTCGCTGATCTGTCCCTTGACCCCGAATTCCTCCAGAACGGACTCGAGCAGGCGCGCGTTCTGTTCGAGCGCCTCGTCACTCACGGCGCGGGAAGACCCGCCCGCCGGCGGCGAGGACAGCAGCGACAGGGCGGGCAACTGATATTCGTTCGTCGGGACCAGATCCAGCGTCGGCTGGCGTTCGGCGCCGGTGCGCTTGCCTTGCCTGGGTTTGGCCATCCGCTTGCGCACGCGCTGCGGCGCTGCGGCGTCGTCGTCTTCCCGATCGCCGTCTCCGGACCGCGTATCGTCCGCGGCGTCCGCGGCCCCGCGCTCCAAGGCCGGCTCGCTTCGTTCGAGCGGGTCGTTCCGCGCCCCGCGCGACCGGCGCCGGAAGCTCAGCCACTCTCCGGCGCGTCCGAGGGCGCCGACCGCCCGCAGCGCGCCCATCGCGACGAGCGCCCCCCGACGCCACATCGCGCGCCACTCGGCGACGGTCAGACCCATGACGAAGACGAGCGAGAACAGCGCCAGAAGCCCGAACGCGATCGCATGGAAACCCGACGGCAGGGCCGGAAGATACGCGCGTCCGGCCTCCGCGATCCGGCTGTCGATTTCCTCTCCGATCACTCCGCCCAGACCGGTCGAGAGCGGCCAGGCGCCGGGCGGCTCGACGTTGGCGGCCGCGATCGCGGAAAAGACCAGCACGACGGGCAGCAAGGTCAGACGCAACCAGAACCGGGGAACCCGGTGATCGGAAACGAGGCGCCACGACCAGCAGGCGAGGACGAGCGCCGCCAATCCGCCCATGACGCCGAGCGTCTGCAACGAGAAGTCGGCCACGTGGGCGCCGGGAAGACCGAGAAGGTTCTCGGGGGGCCTCGCCGTCGCGTGGTTGAAGTTCGGGTCTTCGGGCGCATAGGAAAGCAACGACAACGCGAAGCCGACGGCGACGATCAACAGGCCCAGGCCGGCGGCCTCCACGGCGCGCCGCCAGACGACGTCGGCCAACCCCCGAGGCAGGATCGGGGCCTTGCCGTGGACGTTGGATGTCTGCGTCATGGTCGAATCACGTCGGCGACCGGGCATCGACGACGCGCCCGGATGTTTCGGTCATGGTCTCCGACAGGCGCACGCGTTGGCGCGTCATGACGGATCGGAGGCGCGCGGGCGCAAGGTCTGGTTCCGAATTCTCCTGAACCTACAGGATATTGAAACGAGATTACAGGCGCAATAGCCCGGGCCGATCCATTCCCGGAGAAATTCGGAGAGCGCGGCCCCGGCCGCCGGGGCGGTCGAACGAGAACGCGCCCGAGGCGGCGCGAGGCCGCCCCGGGCGCGGGGAAGGCTCGGAAAAACCCGGACCTTACGAGACGCTTTCGCCGTGGAGGGCGATATCCAGGCCCTCCCGTTCCTGTTCCTCGTTGACGCGGAGACCGATCGTCGCGTCGATGACCTTGAGCAGGACCAAGGAGACCACGGCGCAATAGACGATCGTCACGGCGATTCCATATATCTGCGCGCCGATCTGCGCGACGTTGCCTTCGAGCGCTCCCGCTGCGCCGCCGATCGCCTCGACGGCGAAGACGCCCGTCAGGATCGCCCCGACGATGCCGCCGAGGCCGTGAACGGCGAAGACGTCGAGGGAATCGTCGTAGCCGATCCTGCGTTTCAGCCACGTCGCGCCCCAGAAACACGCCACGCCCGCGACCAGGCCGATCGCGAGGGCGCCGCCGGGTCCGACGAATCCCGAGGCCGGCGTGATCGCGACGAGGCCCGCGACGGCGCCGGACGCGATCCCGAGGACGCTCGGCTTTCCGCGCGTCAACCATTCGGCGGACATCCAGGCGAGCGCCGCCGCCGCCGCCGCGATCTGCGTGACCGCCATCGCCATGCCGGCCGCGCCGTTCGCGGCGACGGCCGAACCGCCGTTGAATCCGAACCATCCGACCCACAGGAACGATGCGCCGACCACCGTCAGCACGACGTTGTGCGGAGCGAGATTCTCGCGGCCGTAGCCCACCCGTTTGCCCAGCACGATGGCGGCGACCAACGCCGCGACGCCGGAGTTGATGTGCACGACGGTGCCGCCCGCGAAATCCAGGACGCCCGCGTCGCCCAGAAATCCGCCGCCCCACACCCAATAGCAGATGGGCGAGTAGACGAGAATCGACCACAGGCCGAGGAACAACAGCAGGGCCGAGAACTTCATCCGTTCGGCGACCGCGCCCGCGATCAATGCCGCCGTGATGATCGCGAAGGTCATCTGAAAGGTCATGAAGACCGATTCCGGGATCGAGCCGTTCATGGAGTCCACGGCCATGCCGTGAAGGAACAGTCTGCCCAGCCCTCCGACGTAGGCGGCGCCCTCCGCGAACGCGAGGCTGTATCCGGCGATCATCCACACCACCGTGATCAGGCAGGCCGCCGCGAAGCTGTGCATCACGGTGCCGAGCACGTTCTTCTTGCGCACCATGCCGCCGTAGAAAAGGGCGACGCCGGGAATGGTCATCATCAGGACGATGACCGTCGACGTCAGCATCCAGGCCGTATCGCCCGAGCTGAGCCCGTCGTCCTGGGCGAATGCCGGACCGGCCGTCGCCGCCGCGCCGACAGCGGCCGCCAAGGTGGAAACGCTTCGTACGAGTCTTGTCATGTCCGGCTCCTATAACGCCTGTTCGTTGGTTTCCCCGGTCCGTATCCGGACGGCCGTATCGAGGTCGTAGGCGAAGATCTTGCCGTCGCCGATCCGACCGGTCCGGGCCGCCTGCTGGATACACTCGACGACCCGCTCTTCCATGTCGTCGGTCACCGCCACTTCGATCTTGATCTTCGGCACGAAGTTCACGACGTATTCGGCGCCCCGATAGAACTCCGTGTGGCCCTTTTGTCGTCCGAAACCCTGCACCTCGGTGACGGTGAGGCCCTGAACGCCGAGCTCGGTGAGCGCTTCGCGCAGCTCGTCGAGCTTGAAGGGCTTGATGACGGCCATTACGAATTTCATGGACTTCTCCCGATGCGAGTTACGCGGCGCCTGGAGTTCCGCCCCGCGGTCGGCGCGCCGTGTATCACGATGCGAGCGGACCGTTCAAGCCGCGCGTCGGCCCTCGAAAAGGGAGACATGGACCGCGCGTCTCGTATCCCCCCTGGCGCGACCCCCACCCCGACCCTCCCCCTGCAAGGGAGAGGGAGAACGAGGAGGACGGAGGGCGCCATCCACACTCCTCCCCCCTGACAGGGGGGAGGTCGGGAGGGGGGTGGGCCGCGGCCCCACGACGCCGCGCGCTCCTCGATCCCCGCCAGCATGGGAAATGCGGGGAAATCGCCCAAAAGTCAGGCGGCGCGAAGCGCCTCTTCCACCCCCTTCGCCACCCGCAGGACGTAGCGGTCCCGGTTGGGCGGGCCGTAGATCATCAGGCCCGCGGGGAGGCCGTTCGCGAGGCCGGCCGGCGTCGTCACCGCGCACAGCCGCAGCAGGTTTCCGATTCTGGTGTTGACGGGGATCCGCCGCTGCGCGTCGGCGTAGGCCTCGGCGTCGTTCTCCACCTCGGAGATGGCCGGCGGAGAGATCGCGCTGGTCGGGCACAGCGCCGCGGTGTAGGGGGCCGTCCGGGCGTGATACGCCGCGGCGAGGCGGTCGATCTCCGACCAGGCGTGAAGGACGTCGACGGCCGCCGCGCCGGCGGACAGACGGAGGCGCCGGAGTATCTGTTCGTAGACCAGATCGGGCCGGGCATCGACCTCCTCCCGGAGCTCGGCGTAGGCGCTCGCGCTGAACAGGTCGCCGAAAGAGAGGAATATCTCCGTCGCCTCGTCGAGCTCCGGGACTTCCTCGCGGACGATCCGGGCGCCGGCGGCCTCGAGGCGCTCGAGCGCCCGCGCCATGACCCCGGCGACGTCGTCGGCGACGTCGCGCCACAGCATCTCCGGGAGCAGAAAGCGCGCGTTCCGGACGGAGGCGCCCCGAAGATCGACCGGATCCTCCGCCGCGAGAACCGCGAAGATCGCCGCGGCGTCGGCGACGTCCCTAGTCAGGGGGCCGACGGTGTCGAGATGTCGGACCAGCGGCAACACGCCGTCGTTCGGCAGGACGCCGGCGGTCGTCTTGAGGCCGACCAGACCGTTCCAGGCGGCGGGAACGCGCACCGAACCGCCGGTGTCGGACCCGATCGCGGCCGGCGCCAACCCGCGCGAGACCGAGACGGCCGCGCCGGAAGACGAACCGCCGGGCAGGCGGGGAATATCCGGATCGAAGGGGTTCGGGGGCGTTCCGAAATGGGGGTTGATTCCCATGGCGGAGAACGCGAACTCGGGCAGGTTGGTCCGCCCCAGGCACACCATCCCCGCGCGGGCGGCGCGCGCCAGGAGCGGCGCGTCCCGGGCCGCCGGCGGCCGTTGCGCGAACAGGGGCGATCCGCCGGTCGTGGGTTCGCCCGCCATGGCGACCAGGTCCTTCCAGGACATGGGGACCCCGTCGAGCGGACCCCGGCGCAGCCCGGCCCTCGCGCGGCTCCGGGCCGCGGTCGCCTCCGCGACCGCCCGCTCGCGGGTCGCCCGGATGTAGACGTCGCGGTCCGCGTCCTCCCGCTCGATCCTGTCGAGGAAGTGCTCGGCGAGTTCGACCGCGTCGATCCCGCCGTCCGCGATACCGGCCCCCAGTTCCAGGGCGGTCATTTCGCGCCATGCGCTCATAACGCCGCGAGCGTACCCGGCCGGCCCGGCGCCGACAACGGCGCGCCCCTGCGGTCCGGCCCCGGCGTCCGCGTCGCGCGGACGACCCTCAGGAGTCGCGCGCCGCGCGCGGCCCGAACTCGATCCGCGCCAGGAAGACGAGCAGCAGCAGCGCTCCGAGCGCGAACACGACGTCGCCCGGCACGCGCAGCCAGACCAGCGTCTCCATGAGCGGCGAATGCAGGAGGTCGGGCGCGCGCGCGTGCCAGTAACCCCGGTCGAACGAGACCAGCGCCTGGATGATGCCCTGCGGCAGCAGCGAACCGAAGACCATCAGGGCGAGCCCGCCGTTGAACAGCCAGAACACCCACCGCAGGGTCCGGTCGGACCATGCCCCCGCGGCCTGCGGCAGGTCGCGGCGGCACAGCAGGAGGAGGCCGATGCCGAGCATGCCGTACACCCCGAACAGCGCCGCATGGCCGTGCGCCGGGGTGGTCAGCAGCCCCTGCAGGTAGTAGAGCGACAACGGCGGGTTGATCAGGAAACCGAGCACCCCCGCGCCGACCAGGTTCCAGAACGCGACCGCCAGGAAGAACATCAGCGGCATGTGGTAGCGGCGCGTCCAGGGCGCCTTTCGTTCCGCCCGCCAATGGTCGTGAGCCTCGAAGGCGATCAGCGCCAGCGGCACGACCTCGAGGGCCGAAAACACCGCGCCGAGCGCCAGCACCGATTCCGGCATTCCGGCGAAATACAGGTGGTGGAAGGTTCCGAGAACTCCGCCGCCGAGGAAGATCATCGCCGAGAACATGGTGTAGACCGCGGCCGCCGAGGGCCGCAGCAGCCGCATGTGCACGAAGGCCCACGCCACCCACGCGGTCGCGAACACCTCGAACACGCCCTCCACCCACAGATGCACGACCCACCACCGCCAGTATTCGGCGATCGTGAGGTGGGTGTCCCTTTCGTAGAGGAACCCGGCTCCGAACAGCACGGCGATGCCGGCCGAGGAAAGCAGAAGCAGGATGAGCAGGTGCCGATCCTCGCCCGCCTTGCGGATGGCGGGCGCGAGGCAGCGCGTCATCAGGACCAGCCAGAAGAGCAGGCCGACGAAGATCAGCGCCTGCCAGAAGCGTCCCATGTCGAGGAACTCGTAGCCCTGATGCCCGAACCAGTAGACCAGCGTCGGATCGGTCATGCGTCCGGTCAGGACGAGCCACTCGCCGGACAGGGAGCCCAGAACGGCGATGACGAGCGCCGCCCACAGCGCGTCCACGCCGAGCCGCTGCCAGCGCGGTTCGAACCCCGCGATCATCGGCGCGAGATAGAGCCCCGCGCCGAGCCACGCGGTCGCGATCCACAGCACCGCGAGCTGCACGTGCCACGTGCGGGTCAGCGCGTAGGGGGCGATCTCGGACAACGGCAGGCCGTAGAAGTCCTGGCCTTCGACGGCGAAGTGCGCGGTCGCCGCTCCGCAGGCGATCTGGAGGGTGAGCAGAACGGCGACGATCCAGATGTACTTGATCACGCCCCGCATCGAAGCGGTGGGGCGCGCCGCGTCGATCGGGTTGGCCTCCGGATAGCCCGCCGGAGGCTCGGTGTCCTTTCGCCATTCGTCGCGTTCGCGCAGGAAGAACCAGCACAGCGCGCCCGTCGCGGCGATCAGCAGGACCACCGACACGAACGTCCAGACGAACGTCGCGGCGCTCGGCCGGTTGCCGACCAGCGGCTCGTGCGGCCAGTTGTTGGTGTAGGTGACGCCGTCGTCGGGACGCAGCGTCACCGCCGCCCAGGCCGTCCACCACCACCAGGCGACGAGCTTGCGAATCTCGGCGTCGGGCCGGGGGCCGAGCGGCCGTTCCGGAATCGCGTAGGCCTCGCGCAGGGCCGCCGCCTCGGGGCCGTCGCCGGTTCCGCCGAACAACGCCGTGTAATGGGCCACGACCGCTTCGATGGCCCGCGCGCGATCCGGCGAGATCGCGATCCGCCCGCTCTCGGCGTCGTAGGTGTTGACGCGGATGCGCGCGGCGAGGGCCGCGATCCGCGCCGCCCGGTCCGGGGGAGAGAGCGCGGCGAAGTCGCCGTCCGCGTCGAGCATGGCCAGCGCTTCGCGATGCAGCGCGTCGGCCGTCCAGTCGGGCGCCAGATAGCCTCCGTGCCCCCACACCGACCCCAGCTGCATGCCGCCCAGGCGGCGCCAGACGTCGCGCCCGTCGTGGATGTCGTCGGCGTCGAACAGCGTGGAGGACGTCCCGCCGTCCACCACCGCCACCGTCGCCGGCAGGGGCGGCGCTTCCTGGAACGCTCGTCCGCCGACCAGCAGCAGGACTCCGAACGTCACGGCGAGCAAGGCGCCGAACGAAATCCAGAGCCTCTTGAGCGTGAAGACTTCGCGGTAGGTCATGACGCGCCTCCCTGGGTCCGTCCCGGTTTCGTAGACCCGCGGTCGCGTCCTCGCCTTGATCGTGGTCAAGACGGGAGGGAGCGCGGTCGGTCGGCGCCGTCGGGCCCGTCTTCGGCGTAGCGGCGCAGCGCGCCGACGTCGGAGACCGCGACCCGGCGGTCGCGGGTGGACACTCCGACCGCCCGGAGTTTCCCGAGCGCGCGCGAGAGCGTTTCCGGACGCATTCCCAGACGCGCCGCGACCAGACTCTTGTCGGTGGGAAGGTCGATCACGGCCGCCTCGCGTCCGTCGGGGCACCGTTTCAGCAGGAACGCGCCGAGCCGCTGCGCGGCGGACTTGACGGTCCGCTGTTCGATTTCCTCCACCAGGCCGCGCAGATGGCGGGACATCCCGGCCAGCATGTTGATCGCCAACGCCGGGTTTCGCTTCAACTGGTCGGTGAACGAGAGCGCGGGAACGACCAGCAGGCGCGCCGCCTCGGCGACCTGCGCCCCGACGGGGAAGACCCCTTCGGCGAAACTCGCGGCTTCGGCGAAGGATTCGCCGCGCGCGATCGCGGCGATGACCGTCTCCTGTCCGTCCGGCGTCGAGCGGAACAACTTCACCCACCCGTCCAGCACGACGTAGAAGCGCCCGGCGGGCTCCCCTTGCAGGAACAGCACGGCGTGGCGCGGACGGCGGCAGACCCGGGCGTCGGCGAGCAGCGCCCGCAGGGAGTCGCGCGGGATCCCCGAGAACAGCGGAACGCCGGCCAGCAGCGCCTCGTCTTCCGCCGCGATTCCGGGATGCCGCGCGAAGCCGGCAACGGGTGGATCCTGCATGTCGCTCCGACGGGCTCCACGGGACGGCATCCGTTCCCCGGCCCGCGGATCATCCTTGCAGATCGACCCGCGTTTCTCATATCCCCCCCCCTGGCGCGACCCCCACCCCGACCCTCCCCCTGCAAGGGGGAGGGAGAACGAGGGGGACGCGCTGCCCCGCGCGCTCCCCCCCCCCTGTCCCGGAGGGAGTCATCCACGCTCCTCCCCCCTGACAGGGGGGAGGTCGGGAGGGGGGCGCGCGCGACTCGTCCGGGCTGGACACCGCGCGCCGGAAGCGCGACGTTGGGTCCATGGCCGCGGCGAAGCGCAACGCGATCGAACGGGACTTCGACGTCGTCATCGTCGGGAGCGGGTTGATCGGGTCCACGCTCGCCGTGGCGCTGGGCGGGGCCGGGCTCCGCGTGGCGCTGATGGACCGGCTGGATCCGTCCGCCATGGCCGACGAGCCGTTCGACGGGCGGGCATCGGCCGTTTCCCATGCGAGCCGCCGCGCCCTGGACGCGATCGGAGTCTGGAAGCATCTGGCGGACGACGCGCAACCCATTCTCGGCATTCGGGTCAGCGAGGGCGACTCGCCCCTGTTCCTGCATTACGACCACCGCGAGCTGGGCGATGGCCCCCTGGGGTTCATGCTGGAGAACCGCCACCTGCGGCGGGGACTGGGCGCCGCGATATCGGCGACCGCGAACGTCGAGCTGTTCGCGCCCGTCGAACTGAGCGCCCTGGACCGGTCCGGGACGACCGCGGTCGCCCGCCTCGCCGGCGGCGAGGTCCTGCGCGGCCGTCTGGCGGCCGCGGCCGACGGCCGCGCCTCGCCGCTCCGCCAGGCGGCGGGCATCCGCGTCCATGGCTGGTCCTACGCGCAGTCCGGGATCGTCTGCACGGTGGCCCACGAACGTCCCCACCGCGGCATCGCCCACGAACGGTTCTTCCCCGCCGGGCCGTTCGCCATCCTGCCCCTGGCCGGCAACCGTTCGTCGCTCGTGTGGACCGAACCCCCGGCCGCGGCCGCCCGACTGCTCGGGCTGGACAAGCCCGCCTTCGACGACGAGATGCGGGACAGGTTCGGAGACTTCCTCGGACGCGTCGCGAGCGTCGGCCCGCGCTGGAGCTATCCGCTCGCGCTGCACAACGCCGAAACGTACCGCGGCCGACGATTGGCGCTCGTCGGAGACGCCGCGCACGCGATGCACCCCATTGCCGGACAGGGCCTCAATCTCGGGTTTCGCGACGTCGCGGCGCTGGCGGAAGTCGTCGTCGACGCCGCGCGTCTCGGCCTCGACGTCGGCGGCCCGGACGTCCTCTCCCGTTACGAGGCCTGGCGGCGGTTCGACTCCATGACGCTCCTCGCCGTCACCGACGGACTCAACCGCCTGTTCTCCAACGACGTCGGCGCCGTCAGGATGGCGCGGGACGCGGGCCTGGCCGCCGTGAACCGGATGCCGCCGCTGAAGAGGTTCTTCATGCGCCACGCGCGGGGCACGGTGGGCAAGCTGCCGCGGATGCTGCGCGGGGCGGCGCCGTGAGACCCCTTCGCGGGACCGGATCCCCGGTTCACGGGTCGCGGTCGAGGCCCCGGGATTCCAGGGCGTCCAGGTAACGCCGCCAGATCTCGTCCCGGTCGCGGCCCAGGCCGTAGAGGTATTCCCACGAATAGATGCCGGTATCGTGGAGGTCGTCGAACCTTATTCTCAGCGCGTAGCGGCCGACCGGCTCCAGCTCGAGTATCCCCACCTTCCGGCGGCCGGAGACGACGACCTTCCCGTCGGGGCCATGCCCCTGGACTTCCGCCGACGGGCTTTCGACGCGAAGGAACTCCGCCGGATAGCGGAACGAACTCCCGTCGTCGAAATCGATCTCGAGCGCCTTCTCCTCCTTCCTGAGCCGGACCTCGGTGGGTCTCGGAACCGGCCTCGACCGCTCGCTCATCGTTCGCGGGACGGGTTTCGGACGTCCTCCCCGTCGTCGAGCCGCCGGGCCTCGTCGACGAGCATGATGGGAATGCCGTCGCGAACGGGATAGGCCAGCCCCGCCTGCTCGCTGACGAGCTCCTGCGCCGCGTGGTCGTAACGCAGGGGCCCCTTGGTCAGCGGACAGACCAGGATCTCCAGGAGCTTGGGGTCGATCGCGCCTTCGCTATCGTCCATCGCGCGCTCCGGCGTCCCGCGGGCGTGGCTCGGCCATGCGTCCCGACGCGGGTTACTGCATGGAGGACGGCGCCGTTCCGCGCGCGGCGAGACCGCCCATCGTGAACAGGGACGTCAGGATCTCGGAACGCTCGCGGACGTCCGCCGCCTCCAGAAGCGCCTGCTTCTCGCGGGGATCGAACGGGCACATCATGGCCAGCGCATTGACGAGCGTTTCCTCGTCGACCCGGTGCAACCGGTCCCAGTCCGTTTCCATGTCCCGCGCGTCGAGGTAGCTCCGCAGGGCGGACAGAAGCCTCTCGCGGTCCGTCGCGGCCGGCTCGGCCGGGTCGATGTCGGAGAGATATCGCCGATAGTCCGCGACGACCTCGCGATAGGCGTGCGTCATCGGAAGCTCTTCCGCGACGTCGTACCGGCACAGCCCGACCAGCGTCAGGTAGTACCGGCCGTCGTCCGTTCGGCGCAGGCCGGACATGCGGCCCACGCAGCCGGTCCCGTAGAGGTCGGAGCGGTCCGCCGTCGATTCGGGCCGCGTCGGCTGGATCATGCCGATGAGGCCGTGGCTGGAGGCGCTGTCACGCACCATGTCGCGATAGCGTTGCTCGAAGATGTGGAGGGGGAGCTCGCCGCGCGGCAACAGCAGCGCGCCGGGCAACGGAAACACCGGGATGGTGGGTGACAGCGTGTCCGGCGCGGTCGCCGGCGGCGTGTTCACGAGAACAGGAGGGACGACAGCCGGCGGCGACCGCCGACGGTGAGCTCGTCCGTCGGCCCGAAGGCCTCGAAGAGCGTGACGAGCTGCTTCCTGGCCGCCTCGTCGTTCCAGTTGCGGTCCCGGCGAACGATCTCGAGGAGTTCGTTCACCGCCTCTTCGCGCCGCCCCGCCGCGATCAGCGCCTCCGACAGCTCGAAGCGCGCCCGATGGTCCGCCGGGTCGGCGGCGAGCCGGGCGCGCAGATCCTGGACGTCACCCGTATCCCCGGCGTTCTCCGCCAGTTTCAGCGCCGCCTCGACGCCGCGGACCTCGGCATGGTTGCGATGCTCCGGCGCCACCACCGACAGGGTCTGGCGCGCCCGTTCGGGGTCGCCGTTCTCCAGATGGCACCTGGCCAGTCCGGCCGCCGCGTCGGGATTTCCGGGTTCGGCCTTCAGCGCCTCGCCGAACAGCCCCGCCGCGGACGCGGCATCGCCGCCCTCGAGAAGCGCCCGCGCCTGGGCGATCGCCTCTTCCACGGGGGACGGGCCGATCTTGCCGGCGAGGCGCTCGACGAACGCCTTGATCTGGCTCTCGGGCAGGGCGCCGACGAAGCCGTCGACCGGCCTTCCGTCCTTGAAGGCGAACACCGCCGGAATGGACTGCACGCGCAGTTGCGCGGCGAGTTGCTGGTTCTCGTCGACGTTGATCTTGACGAGCTTCACGGCGCCCGCGGCGGCCTTCACCACCTTTTCGATCGCCGGCCCGAGCTGCTTGCAGGGGCCGCACCAGGGCGCCCAGAAGTCGACGACGACGGGCGCCGCCATTGAGGCCTGGATGACGTCCTCGCCGAAGGACGCGGCGTCGCCGTCCTTGACCAGCGACCCGTTGCCGCCCGGACCGGGCGGTCCTTCGCCCCCGATGATCTGTTCCATGATGTCCCTTCGGCTCGTCGTCGGCGCGCGGCCCCCGAAGCCGCGGCTCGCCGGGCATGATAGCACGCCCGGCGCGGGCGGAGTCGGAATCTCAGCCGCCGGAGTCGTCCAGCGTCCCGAAATCCAGTATTCGCGGCTCGTGGCCGCAGGCGCGGATGAACTTCAACAGGTCGCCCGGCGCGATGGCCGTCGTCGCCTCGTTGGTCAACGGGTGGTAGTTGAGCGGGTCCCGTTCCAGCATCTCCCTGTCGAGAACCACGCGCACCCGGGCGTCCGCGTCGTTGATCAGCCCGAACGGCGTGACCGCTCCGGGGATCACGCCGAGGAGCTCCATCAGCAGTTCGGGCCGTCCGAACGAAAGCGGCGCCGCTCCGATCGCCCGGCGCAGACGCTTCAGGTCGATCCCGCGGTCCTCCAGGGCGACCAGGAGGTACGCCGCGCCCTTCTTGTCCTTCAGGAACAGGCTCTTGCAGTGACCGCCGGGCAGGTCGCCGCGCAGACGCCTGCTCTCCTCGACCGTCCGCAACGCGGGATGGCGGCGCGTCGCGCATGCGATGTCGAGTTCCGCAAGGCGGTCGTACAGGTCGCGCTCGGTCGCGGGCATGGTCCCATCGTCGGCAGGCGGCCGGTGCAGGCGCGACGATAGCCGACGCGGAGGGGGCGGCCAAGCGTCGCGAGTCGCGTCCCGGTAACGGCGGCGCAGGCGCGCGGCGCCCGCCTCCGCAGGGATGGGGATCAGGCGGCGGCCGGGTCGGGTTGCTCGAGGTCGGATCTGGCGATGAAGTGGACAAACGGCCAGACAGGGGAATCCTCGGCTTTCCACCACACCTTCTCGATGATCTCCGAGCGCACCTCCATCGAGCGCCCTCGGCCGATCAACTGCTCGACCTCGCCGTCGTAGACGATCTTCACGTCCAGCATGGGGTCGTCGTAGTGGTCGAAGCCGGGCTCGACGTCGACGCTGACGATGGGGATGTCGGCGAAGCGGGCCTTGAAGGCCGCCTCCGCGATCTCGCGAACCTGCTGCTCGTTCATCCCGGAATCTCCTGGGGCGATCGTTGCCTGAACAGCGCATGAGCGGCGAAGGCGCGCCTGGCCGCGGCGTCCACCTGCTCGAACCGGTCGATGGCGCGCTCTGCGGAGGCAATGTATTCCAGAACGTCGGACGTCCGGTAAGCCTCCACGTCCAGCGCATAGTCGGCCTGCTGCCGCACCTTCTGCAACACGACGAACGTCTCGGCGAAGTTGCGGACCTCCGCCGGAAACTCCCGCATCGTCTGTCCTTGCCGACACGCGCCCCTGGCCCTGCCGTGCTCCAATGCGCGGTACACCCGATGCCATGCCGGGCCGCGCGCCGGGCCGATCAACAGGTCGGCCGCCGTCGCCGCCAGGCAGTGGAACATCGCGTAGTAGACGGTGCTGACGGCGCGGCGGAGCCGCGCCTGCGAAGGGTTCCCGCGGCCGGATTCGGCCAAGGCGCAGGCGGCCGCCATCAAGTCGCGCGCGTTCACGGGCTCGAGTCCTCCGGGTGAGTGCGCGTCCGGGCCGGGGCGCGCCGCTTCCTCTCGCCGTGCGCCCGAACCCCTTGACCCATAGTCGAAAACGACCGTCGCCGTCAACGCCGCCTCTTCCCGGGTGGCGGCCGGGGCCGGCGCGCACTCCCGCCGCTACCGCAGGAACGAGGCTTTCAGATTGAGACACCACCCGCGTCCCTTGCCGCTTGCGCCGCGCCCGGGTATGGTTGCGGTCGCGCGCCGCCGACGCCATGGCGGCCGTCGTCGCCGGAACGCGGGCGTAGCTCAGGGGTAGAGCGCGACCTTGCCAAGGTCGAAGTCGAGGGTTCGAATCCCTTCGCCCGCTCCAGCGACGGGACAGCCGGCCCCGTTCATGCTCCTTCCCCTCGACGCGACCCCCACCCCGACCCTCCCCCTGCAAGGGAGAGGGAGAAGAGGGGGGCGGACCGCGGTCCCGCAACGCCGCGCCGACGCTCCGGCACCGCGGTCAGCCCCGCGCCAGTTCGTCGAGGCTCGGCGTCTCGGGCAGCACTTCGCCGATCAGGCGTCGGGTCTGGTCGAGGGTGTCCTCGTCGCCGGCCGCGATCGGCTGGAGCACGAACTTCGAGACCCCGCCGGCGATGAACCGCCGGAGCCTCTCCACCACGTCGGCGGCCCCGCCGACGACCATGCAGTCCTCGGGTTTCCGCGCGTTGCGCCTGGCGACGGCCTCCGCCCGCGGCGCCACGGGAGCGTCGTCCCAGGAGCCGAAGCGGAAGTGGAAGCCGGCGCCGTAATGGTCGTCGGGGATGCGCCGTCCCGCCTCCCTGGCGGCGGCCTTGATGGCGGCCACCACCGGCGCCGCCTCGTCCGGGGACTGGAAGCCGCCCAGCCAGCCGGTGCCGACGCGGGCGGCGCGGCGGACGGCGGCCTTGCTGCCGCCGCCGATCCACAGCGGCAGGCGCTTCTGGACCGGCAACGGCGAGATCCGGACCCCGCAGTAGCGGAAGTGCTCGCCGTCGTGATCCACGCTCTCCCCGGCCCACAGGCGGGCGATGACGTCGAGCGCCTCGTCGGTCCGCGCGCCGCGCCTCCCGGCGTCGCGGCCCGTCGCCCGCCACTCCTCGCCGCGGGAGGCGCCGATCCCGAAGGCGGGCAACAGGCGGCCCCCGCTGAGGAAGTCGATCGAGGCGCACTGCTTGGCGACGACCAGCGGGTCGCGCCAGCCGAGCGCGACGACGTTCATGCCGAACTTGAGGCGCCTGGTCGCGCCGGCGACGGCGGCCATCGTGGTCAGGCTCTCCAGCATCGGGGCGTCGGTGATCAGCCGGTCGGTCTGCCAGACCGAATCGACGGCCGAGTCCTCGCACGCCTCGATCCAGCGCCAGAACCCCCGCGCCGTCTCGAACGGAAACTCGCTCAGGCCGACTCCGATTCCGACGCTCATGCGCCGTCCCCGTCCCCGCGCGGCCCGCCGGGTCCGTTCCCCGCCGCCGCGGCGTCGCGCCAGACGAAGAAGACGGCGATGGACACCCCGACGAAGACGACGAGCCAGAGGGCCGGCTCCATCACGTAGACGGCGACGATGCCCATGAAGGCGGCGAGGCCCAGCATCCCGGCCGCGGCGAATATCCTGTCCAGCACGTCAGCCTCCGTCGCCGTCCGCGAGACTCCTCATCCGTCCGCCTCCCCGGCGACTCGATCGGCCAGCCAGCGGGCAGTCCGCAACAGCCTGGCGTCGTCGCCGCGGCGTCCCGCGAGCTGGACGCCGAGCGGCAGCCCGTCGCGCCCCTCGAGGAGCGGCAGCGAGACCGCCGGCGCGCCGCAGAAGGTCCAGAGCGTGCAGAAGACGGGGCTTCCCGTCGAGTCGAGGCCGGCGGGCGCGACGCCGGTCGCGGCCGGCGTCAGGATCGCGTCGTAGCGGTCGAAGATCCTGTCGAGGCCCGCGTTCAGCACGTCGCGCCATTCGACGGCGCGGTTGTAGTCGACCGCCGTCGTCTCCCGCCCCTCCTCGATCATGCCGCGCAGGACGCCGCTCAACTCCGCCTTGCCGCGTTCGTAGTAGGCGGCGTAGTTCTTCGCCTGGTCCGCGCACATCACCGCGCGATGCCAGCCGACGGCGCGGTCGAACGGCTCGGGCAGGGGCGCCTCGTCGCAGGCCTCTCCCAGGAACGCGGCGAGCTCCTCGAAGGCGGCGCGGGTCTCCTCGTCGGCCTCGTCCCAGACGGGGGTGCGGACGAAGGCGAACGTGGGCGGCAGCGGCGGGTCCGCGGCGGCCGTCCCGGCCAGCCGCGGACGCGCGCGGACGGTCATGTCGGGGTCGCCGTCGTCGTAGACCGCGAGCGCGTCGGCGATGAGCGCCGCGTCCGCCACCGTGCGCGCCATGACGCCGACGGTGTCGAGCGGGCGCGACTGGGCCAGCACGCCGCGGCGGGATATCGTCCCGTGGGTGGGCTTGAACCCGACGACGCCGCAATAGGCGGACGGACGGACGATGGAGCCGTTCGTCTGCGTGCCGACGGCGAGCGGGACCATGCCGGCGGCCACCGCCGCCGCCGAGCCGCTGGACGAGCCGCCCGGCGTGCGCTCCCGGTCGTGGGGGTTGCGGGTCTTGCCCGGCGCCAGGGCGGCGAGCTCGGTGGTCACGGTCTTGCCCATGATCACGGCGCCGGCCTCCCTGAGCAGGGCGACGACGCGGGCGTCGCGCGGCGGGCGGCGCCCGGCGTCGAGGACGGTGCCGTTCTCCGTCGGCAGATCGCGGGTGTCGACGACGTCCTTGACGCCGACGGGAACCCCGTGGAGCGGCCCCAGGGCCCGGCCGGCGGCGCGGTCGGCATCGCGCTCGCGCGCCTGCGCGAGGGCGTAGTCCGGGTCGAGGTGCGCCCACGCCCCGACGTCGCCGTCGCGCTCCGCCACCCGCTCGAGGCAGGCCTCGACGAGCTCGACGGCGCCGAACGCGCCGGCCGCGGCGCCGGCGGCGGCCTCTTCGGCGGCGAGGTCCGCGAGGCTCACGCCGGCCGCGCCGACGCCGGCGGCGAGGCCCGCCGGGCGCTCCTTCCGGTCACCTGCCGTAGACGATCTCGGGCAGCCACAGGGCGATCTCCGGAAACGCGTAGAGGATGATCATCGCCAGGAAGACCATCGACAGGAACGGCATACAACCCTTGAATATCTGGATCAACTGGACGTGCGGCGGCGCCACCCCCTTGAGGTAGTACGCCGCCATCGCCATGGGCGGCGTCAGGAACGACGTTTGCAGGTTGAGCGCCACCAGAATGCCGAAGAACAGCGGGTCGATGCCGAAGTGGGGCAGCAGGGGCAGGAAGATGGGCACGAAGATGATGATGATCTCCGACCACTCGAGCGGCCAGCCGAGCAGGAAGATGATGACCTGGGCGAGGATCAGGAACGTGATCGGGGACAGGTTCAGCCCGAGCACGAACTCCTCGATCAGCGCGTGCCCGCCGAGGTACGAGAACACCGAGGAGAAGGTCCAGGAGCCCACGAACAGCCAGCACACCATGGCCGACGTGCGGACCGTCAGGTAGACGGACTCCTTGAGCGCCTCCTTGTCGATGCCGCGCCAGGCCATGTGGCCGAGCAGGGCCGTGAAGAAGCCCACGTCCAGGGCCCAATGGCTGTGCTCGTGCTCGGCGAAGGCCTCGTTCAGCCCCAGGACCGGGAACATCAACAGGTAGACCGCGCCCACCGCGAGGCCGAACAGGGCGCCCTCGCCGCCGTAGGCGTAGAGGGGCTTCAGCGCCGGGACCCGGGGGTGCAGGACCGCGATCAGGGGCCAGCGCCCGCCGCCGAGGCGGATCGCCGCGGCGAGGGCGAGGGCGATGCCCACGGCGACGCCGGGCGCGAAGGGCAGCGTGCGCTCCGCCGGCAGCGGCGCGTCGAAGGCCCAGTTGGCCAGGAACCGGATCAGGAAATAGGCCGCGTACAGGGCGACGGTCAGGACCCCGCCGGCGCCGATGGCGTAGCGCCACGGGTCTTCGGGCCGCGCGGCGCCGTCGGCGTCCACCCACTCGGGTCTGGCCTTCCCCGCGCGGATCTCGGCGATGCGGTATCCGGCCGCCAGGACCAGCCCGCCGGCCGCCCCCATCGAGGCGGCCTCGGTCGGCGTCGCCAGCCCGAACAGGATGGCGCCGAGCACCGAGAGGATGAGGAAGGCCAGCGGGAAGAACGAGGTCATCATCATGACGACGATGTTGCCGGTGCGCATGGCCTCGACGTCCTCCGGGCGCGGCGGCGGGGCGATCTTCGGGTTCAGCATGGCCCGGCCCGAGACGTAGAGGACGTAGAGTCCGGCCAGCAGCAGGCCCGGCAGGATGGCGCCCGCGTAGAGCCGCACGACCGACATGCTGGCGGCCGCGGCGTAGACGATCAGCATGATCGACGGCGGGATGAGGATGCCGAGGCAGCCGCCGGCGCAGATCACGCCGGAGGAGAAGCCGGTGTCGTACCGCGCCTTCAGCATCGCCGGGAAGGCCAGCAGGCCCATCAGCGTCACCACCGCGCCGATGATGCCCGAGGCCGTGGCGAACAGCGTGCAGGTGACGAGCGCCGCGATCGCCATGGACCCCGGCATGTGGCGGGCGGCGATCTGAAGGGTGAAGAACAGGCGGTCGACGAGGTTCGCCCGCTCGACGATGTAGCCCATGAACAGGAACAGGGGCACGGCCACGAGCACGTCGTTGGCCATCACCGAGTAGGTCTGGTTGACGAGCAGGTCGAAGACCCGGTTGTCGAAGACGCTCTGCATCCGTTCCGGATCGTAGTAGGCGTAGTAGCCGAAGAAGATGCCCATCGCCATCAGGGTGAAGCAGATCGGGAACCCCAGCATGATGGTCAGGATGAAGATGCCGAGCATGACCACCGCGATTTCGGGATTGCTCATCGGGCGCCTCCGTCGGCCGCTTCGCGCAGCTCCTCCTCGCGCCGCTCCCGCAGCACCTTCTCCAGCTCCTCGACGTCCTCGAGGTGGGTCGGCCACGCCCCCGTGCGCAGGCAGACGACGCAGCGGAGCACCTGGGCGACGCCCTGAAGGAGCAGCAGCGCGCCGGCGACGGGAATGATCGTCTTGAACTGCGAGATCGGCACGTTGGCCGGGCTGTTGATGCTGACCTCGCCCCTTCCGTAGTTGTAGGACCAGGACTCGGCCGCGTAGTCGGCGCCGGCGACGATGAACGCGAGGATGCCGGGGAAGAAGAACAGGAAGTAGAGGACGAGCTCGATGGCCGCCTGGACCTTCGGCTTCCACAGCCGGAACAGGACGTCGCCGCGCACGTGGCCGTCGCGCGCCAGCGTGTAGGCGCCGCCGATCATGAACAGGGTGCCGTACATCATGTAGCTGAGGTCGAACGCCCACGACGTCGGGTCGCGCAGCGCGTAGCGCACGAAGACCTCGTAGGCGACGCCGAACGTCAGGATGAGGATGCACCAGGCGAAGGCCTTGCCCACCCAGGCGGTGAAGCCGTCCACGAAGAGGATGAACCGGTCCATGCCGAAGCCCCGGAGACGCCCGTCGCGGCGGGCGGCGGCCCCCGCCCCGGCCCTCCCCCGCAAGGGGGAGGGAGCGTCCGCGCTCCTCCCCCCTGAACAGGGGGGAGGCCGGGAGGGGGGCGAACGCGGTCCCGCGCCGCCGCGCGCTCCTCGATCCCCCGCCTAGAAGGGCAGCTTGCCCGGGAAGTAGTGTTCGTAGGCGAGCTTGTAGTCGGCCGAGTTCACGAGGTCGTAGAACGCCACCCGTTCCGACCACGCCCTCTGGCTCTCGACCACCTTCTTGAAGAAGGGGTCCTGCTCCATGAGCTTGCCGAGCACCTTGTCCCAGGAGTCGAGCTGGGCGTTCATGATCGACTGGTCGGTGCGATAGACGTTGACGTTCTGCGGGTCGGCCATGAGCCACTGGAGGTCCTTGGAGTACTGGTCCATGGCCCAGCCGTAGTTGGCCGTGTTCGCGGCCTCGGCGCCGTACTCGAGGATCGCCTGGTGCTCCTTCGGCAGCGAGTCGAACTTCGTCTTGTTGAAGATGAGCTCGAAGAACTCCGCCGCCTGATGGTAGCTGCCCATGTGGTAGTGCTTGGAGACGTCCTGCGCTCCGAAGCGGCTGTCGGCCGTCGGGTTGTTGAACTCGAACGCCTCGATCACGCCCTTCTCCAGGGCCGGCATGATCTCGCCGCCGGGGAGCTGGGTCACCTTGAGGCCCATGCCCTGCATGATGTCGGTGGCGAGGCCCACCGTGCGGTACTTGAGGCCCTTGAGCTGCTCGACGCTCTCGATGTGCTCCTTGAACCAGCCCAGCGGCTGCGTCGGCATGGGCATGGCGAAGAAGCTGAGGATGTCGAGCTTGAGGATGTCCCGTTGCAGCTCCGTCAGCAGCTCCTTGCCGCCGCCGTAGTGGATCCAGGCCAGGATCTGCGCGGCGTTGGCGCCGAACACGGGGCCGGTGCCGAACAGGGACGCGGCCTTGTTCTTCGAGTACCAGTAGGCCGTCACCGTGTGGGTGGCGTCGAGCACGCCGCTGTGGCAGGCGTCCTGCACCTGGAACGCCTTGACGACGGAGCCCGCCGGCAACAGGTCGATCTTCAGCCGGCCGCCGGCCATCGCCTCGACGCGGTCGACGTACTGCTTGGCCATTTCCTGGAACGGACTGGTCGCGCCCCACGACGTCTGCATCTTCAGGGTCGCCGTCTGGGCCCTGGAGACCTGCGGGAACGCCGCGACCGCGGTCGCCGCCGCGGCGGCCGCCGCGCCGCCCTTCAGAAAGCGGCGGCGATCCCCGCCCGCGCCCGCGGCCTTTCTCTTCTCCTTGCGGAGACCTTCGAACTTCGACATCCGTACTCCTCCCCTCCATGCGCTCCGGACGACTCCGGGCGTAAGTTGATGAACGTCGCCGGCCCGCCGTCGTTCCGGCGGATGGCCGACCGCTCCGATCGAGCGCCCTACTCTATGCGGGTTTTCCGCTTCCCGCACCCCCCGGATCCGGAGAATCGGGAATCGCGCCGAACGCCGCGGTCCACCCCCCTCCGTCCCCCTTCCCCCTCCCCTTTCTTCTCCCTCCCCCTTGCAGGGGGAGGGTCGGGGTGGGGGTCACGCCGGTGGAGCCGATCACGAACGGCGTCGCGGGGCCGCGGACCCCCCTCCCGACCTCCCCCCTGTCAGGGGGGAGGAGTATGAACGGTCAGCGGGAAGGAACGCCGACGGACTCTCCGGCGCCCCTCTCTTCTCCCTCCCCCTTGCAGGGGGAGGGTCGGGGTGGGGGTCACGCCGGTGGAGCCGAGCGCGAACGGCGTCGCGGGGCCGCGGACCCCCCTCCCGACCTCCCCCCTGTCAGGGGGGAGGAGTATGGACGGCCAGGGGGAGGAGCGTGGATCGCGTCAGGGGGAGAACCGGGGCGGGGGTCGCGCCGCCGGGGGGAGCGCGCGGGCTACCGGCGCCAGATCGGGTTCGGCAGCGTGTCCAGGAACGCCTCGTGAGCCTCGGCCTCCGCCGCCGTCGGCTCGTGGCGGCGCGGCGTCCACGCCGCCGCGGCGCCGCGGCCGGCCGCCGCGGCGGCCGCGCGGGTTCCGAACGTCAGGCCCGGCTGCCGCCCGCCGATCAGCTCCAGATACACTTCCGCCAGCAGCTCGGCGTCCAGCAGGGCGCCGTGCTGGACCCGTTCCGAGTTGTCGACGTCGAACCGCCGGCACAGCGCGTCCAGGTTGGCCGGCGCGCCGGGATACTTCCTGCGCGCCAGGGCGACGGTGTCGACCACGCCGTTCCGCAGGGCGTCCCGGCCCGCGCGCGCCAGCTCGGCGTTCAGGAAACCGAGGTCGAACTCGGCGTTGTGGATGACCAGCCGGGAGTCGCCCACGAAGTCCAGAAAGGCGTCGGCGACCGACTCGAACGGCGGCTTCCCGGCCAGGAACTCGCCCGTGAGGCCGTGGATCCGCACGACCTCTTCCGGCACGTCCCGTTCCGGGTTCAGGTACTCGTGGAACACCGCGCCCGTGGGCACGTGGTTGACGAGCTCGATGCACCCGATCTCGATGACCCGGTGCCCGGCCTCGGGGTTCAGCCCCGTGGTTTCGGTGTCGACGACGATCTCACGCATTCGTTCAGGCCAGGCGGTGCCGCATCGGCGGCCGCGCGCGTCCGGCTCCGGCGCGCCGCCGCAGCAGTGTGGCGATGGATCCGATCCGCCGCAAGGCGTGGCGCTTTCCGTTCCCGGTCGGAACGACGAAGTCGGCGCGCCGCCGCTTCTCGGCGTCCGGCGTCTGGCGCGCCAGGACGCCCGCGAACTTCTCGGGCGTCATGCCGGGACGCCGCAGCACGCGGCCCGCCTGCACGAACCGCGGGGCGCTCACCACGCAGACGAAGTCGCACTCCGCCTCCCCGCCGGTCTCGAACAGCAACGGGACGTCGAGCACGACCAGGCGTTCGCCGCGGGACCCGGCCAGACGGACGAACCGGGCCCGCGCCGCGCGGACCTTCGGATGGACGATGCCCTCGAGCCTCGCGAGGGCCTCCGCATCGCCGAACACCCGCCGTCCCAGCGCCTCGCGATCGACGGCGCCGCCGCGAACGACGCCCGGGAACGCGGCCGCCACCTCCGCCGCGGCGCCGCCCCCGGCCAGCAGGCGATGGACCTCCGCGTCCGCGTCGAACACGGGCGCCCCGACCTGGCGGAAGGCGGCGGCGGCGGCGGTCTTGCCCATGCCGATCGAGCCGGTGAGGCCGAGCACGATCACGGGATCGACGATCGCGCGGCGCCGCGCGGCCGCGGCCCACCCCCCTCCCGACCTCTCCCATACGTTCTCCCTCCCCCTTGCAGGGGGAGGGTCGGGGTGGGGGTCGCGGCGTCAGAGGGAAGGAGCATGAGAAACGCGGGCCAGGTCGGCCTCGACGCGGGCGCGCAGTTCGCCGGTGACCGCGGGCGCCACCCCGAACCAGGCCTCGAATCCCGGCCGCGCCTGGTGCAGCAACATCCCCAGCCCGTCGACGACGCGGTTGCCGCGCGCCGCCGCCCCGGCGAGAAGAGCGGTATGCAGGGGGACGTAGACGGCGTCGGTGACGACGGCCTCCCGCGGCAGAGCGTCGAGCGGCAGGTCGAGGGGCGCTTCGCCCTTCATGCCGAGCTTCGTGGCGTTGGCCAGCAGCCCGGCTTCGTTCAGCGCCCCGGCGCGGTCGGCCCACGGCCACGCCCGCGCCGCGGGTCCCAGTTCGCCGGCCAGGGCGTCGGCCCGCGCCGCCGACCGGTTGACGATCCTGACCTCGGGCGCGCCGCCGTCGGCGAGCGCGAACGCGATGGCCCGCGCCGCGCCGCCGGCGCCGACGACGACCGCGGGGCCGCCGGCCGGCGTCCACTCCGGCGCCGACTCGCGCAGGTTCTCGAGGAACCCGAAGCCGTCGGTGTTCGATCCGCGGAGGCTGCCGTCCCCGCGGACCACGACGGTGTTGACGGCGCCGATCCTCCGGGCCGCCTCGTCCGCCTCGTCCACCGCCGCCAGGGCCGCTTCCTTGTGCGGGACGGTGACGTTGGCGCCGGCAAACCCCAGCTTCGGCAGGACGCGGAGCGCCTGCTCGAAGTGCTCCGGCGCGACGGCGAGCGGCACGTAGGCGCCGTCGATTCCGTGCAGGTCCAGCCAGAACCCGTGAAGGACCGGCGAGCGCGAGTGCGCGACGGGCCAGCCGAAGATGCCGGCGATCCGTCCCGCGGCGGAGTTCCTCATGCCGCGACCGCCCCCGCCCCGCGCAGGAAGCCGAGGAGCGGCAGCAGCGGGAGCCCCAGCACGGTGAAGTAGTCCCCGTCGATCCTGGAGAACAGCTGCGCGCCCGGCCCCTCCAGCCGGTAGGCGCCGACCGAGGCGAGGACGCCCTCGCCGGCGTCGGCGATGTGCGCATCGAGGAAGGCGTCCGAGAAGTCCCGGACGTGCAGCGTGGCGGCCTCCGAATACAGCCACCGCGGCCGCCCTCCGGACGCCACGCAGACCGCGCTTACGAGATCGTGGGACCGGCCCCGGAAGCGGCGCAGGCGGGACGCGGCCTCCGCCATGTCCCGGGGCTTGTCGAGGAAGGCACCCTGGAACGCCAGGACCTGGTCGGCGCCGATCACCCAGGCCTCGGGCCGGCGGCGCGACACGGCCAGCGCCTTGGCTTCGGCGAGCGCCTTCGCGACCTCCGGCGCGGCCGCGGCGCGGCGTTCCGCCTTGATCCCGGACTCGTCGATCCCGGCGGGGTCGACCTCGAAGGCGAGGCCCGCGTTCCCGAGGAGGCGGCGCCTGACGGCGCTCGCGCTGGCGAGCACGAGAGCGCGGCGCGCGCTCACGCCGGCCGCCGTTCGTTGTGGATGTTCAGGACCGTGGCCGCCGTCTCCTCGATGGACCGCCGCGTCACGTCGATGACCGGCCAGCCGTGGCGGGCGAAGATCCTCCGCGCCCGGGACACCTCCTCCCGGACCGAATCCAGCGCGACGTAGTCCGTCTCCTCGTCGCGGTTGAGCACCGAGAGCCGGTTCAGGCGCAGCTGGACCAGACGGTCGGGGTTGGTCGTCAGGCCGATGACGGCGGGTCCGTCGAGCGCCGCGAGCTCCGGCGGCTCCGGGATGCCGGGAACCAGGGGAACGTTGGCGACCTTCAGGCCCCGGTTGGCCAGATAGACCGACGTGGGCGTCTTGGAGGTCCGGGAAACGCCCACCAGGACGATGTCCGCCTCCCGCAACGTCTCGAGCGACTGTCCGTCGTCGTGCGCGAGACAGAACCCCATCGCCGCGATGCGGTCGAAGTAGGTCGAGTCGAGCGCGTGCTGAAGGCCCGGCAGGTGCCGGGGCTGCTGGCCGAGAAACTGGCTGAACGCCGCGAACAGCGGCTCCAGGACCGGGACGCACGGCGCCTGGAGCTTCCGGCAGCCCTCGATCAGGGCGTCCCGCATCCCGGCGTCGACCAGGGTGAACAGGACGATCCCCGGATTGGCGTCCACCTCCGCCAGCACCTTGTCGACCTGCTCGGCGCTCCGCACCAGCGTCGACAGGTGCTGCGCCGGCCGCGCGCCGTCGAACTGCGCGACCACGGCCTGGGCGAGGCCGATGAGCGTCTCGCCGGTCGCGTCGGACACCAGATGCAGATGGAACGTCGTCACCGCGGCGCGGGCCCCGTTCGGCATGGGAGACGCGGGCCGTGGACAACCGGCCCGGAAGATCGGGACAACTCCGCCGGGCCGGGCCGCCGGCGAATCGATCCCCGGACGCGCGAATCCTCTCCCCGGTCCGTCAAGCTGTGGACGGAACGTCCCGTACGCATCCGAATACGTGAACGACCCGCCGGGCCGCGAACCGCGTTCACGTTGTCACCGGATTTCACGCGCCCGCTCCCGCCTCCCGTTCCGCGGCTCCCGGAAGATATCCACGCGGACTCCCGCGGAGCCCGCCGCCCCGAACCGCGTCCCGACCGGCCGCTGGACAAGTCCCGAACCGAAAAGAATCCCCATGGATCACCGCGCATCTACAGCCACTATCTCTTTTATTCTATCTGATTCTGTTTTGGTCATGCCGGAGGAGCGGAGCGCAAACGGCGTCGCGAGGCCGTGAGCAACCGGATAGATGGGTAACACTATAGACCGGATACATGGGTAACAGTGTTCCCGGTCTGTCCCGCTTCCGTGCGGCCCGGCCGGGCCGCACGGAAGCGGTGTAGCTTCTTCGACCTCCGATCGATGATCCCGAGGTCGACATCCGCGAAGCGGACGATCCAGTCGCCCCCGTCAGTCTCGGCCACGCCCACCGGCTCGCCCCTCAGCGTCTCGCTGACGAAGACCAAGTCGCCGCCCCACTTGATGGAGCCATCGGTGCGGACCCGGCGCATCGCGTGCTCGGCATCGTACCAAGGCTCCTCCAGGCGCTCGGGATGACGCCGCTCCGACGACCGGTAGAACGCCGCAGGCGGCTTCTGCCCCAAGGCCTCATGCGGACGATGGGCGTTGAAGTCCTGGCGGAAGCGGTCGAAGCGGGCCTGTTGCGCGTCCGCCGTCGCCGCCGGCGGCGTCGCGGTCTCGGCCTTCAACGTCCGATGCATCCGCTCATGCCTCCCGTTCTGCTGCGGCTGACCCCGCGCAATCCGCTCCACCGCGATCCCGGCCTTGATCCATTCCACCGACAGACGCGACAGACCCCCAGCCCCCGGACCGGCGAACGGCGCCCCGTTGTCCGAACGGATGGCCTCGGGAACCCCGTAGCGCCGGAACACCCGCCCCACCGCCGCCCCCACTGCTGCGGTCTGCGGCGGGACGATGACGCACGCCAGCAGAAAGCGGCTGTAGGCGTCGGTGATCGTCAGCGGATCGCAGCGGACGCCGTCGCGGGTGCGAAACCACCCCTTGAAGTCGATACACCACACGTCGTTAGGGGCCGCCACAGGGCGGAACGGACGACACGGAGCCGCCATCCGACGGCGCCGGCGACGGCGCGCCACCAGACCCTCCGCGCGCAGCAGGTCGCCCATCGTGCTGGCCGCCGGCCACGCCACCTCGGGGCGCTGACTCACCAACACCGCCCGCAGCTTGCGCGGACCCCAGTGCGGACGCGTGCGGCGCAAGGCGACGATCGCCTCGGCCACCGACGGCGCCATCGACCGACCATGGCGACGCGGCGCACGCGACCGCTCGACCAGACCCTCCGGGCCGTCGCCGCGATACCGTCCAAGCCACTTGTACCCGGTCTTGCGACTGATGCCGTAGTGCTCGCACAGCGCCGTCATCGACCACTCGCCACGCAGATAATCGGCAACGAAAACCAGCTTCTCGTCCATCGGACAGGTCTCCTTCCAAGGCATCGGCCGCACCTCCCGCACCTCCCGACCAACCCTCTAACCTGTTACCCATGTATCCGGTCTGAACTGTTACCTTTCTATCCGGTCTGTACCCCGCGGACCCCCCTCCCGACCTCCCCCCTGTCAGGGGGGAGGAGTATGAATGGTCAGGGGGGGGGGCGAGGCGTCATCGTCAACGGCCCCTTCCCTTTTCCCTCCCCAATCGTTCTCCCTCCCCCTTGCAGGGGGAGGGTCGGGGTGGGGGTCACGGCGGTGGAGCGAAGCGCGAACGGCGTCGCGGGGCCGCGCGGACCCCCCTGTCAGGGGGGAGGAGTATCAATGGTCAGGGGGGGAGAGGCGTCATCGTCAACGGCTCCTCCCCCTCCCTTCCCTGATCGTTTTCCCTCCCCCTTGCAGGGGGAGGGTCGGGGTGGGGGTCGCGGCGGCGGAGCGGGGCGCGAACGAAGCCGCTGGAGGAGCAGGCGCGCGACCGTTACCCTGCGATGGATGAACACGCCTGCTCGTTCGAACGCGCGCGCCGGGAACCGCGGCGGGCCGCTCCTGAGGGCGCTCGGCGGCGAGGCCGTCTCGCCGCCGCCCATCTGGCTGATGCGGCAGGCCGGCCGGTATCTGCCCGAATACCGGGAGCTCAGGAAGGCGGCCGGCGGCTTTCTCGCGCTGTGCCGCTCGCCGGAGCTCGCGACCGAG
Source organism: Alphaproteobacteria bacterium (assembly GCA_965242505.1). Classification (GTDB taxonomy): domain Bacteria; phylum Pseudomonadota; class Alphaproteobacteria; order UBA2966; family UBA2966; genus UBA2966. The sequence goes on along the minus strand of OZ251449.1, from coordinate 2,817,666 downwards.
GCGACGCTCCAGCCCGTCCGGCGGTTCGGGCTGGACGCCGCGATCGTCTTCTCCGACATCCTGGTCGTCCCCCACGCCCTGGGGCAGGGCGTGAGGTTCGAGGAGGAGAGAGGCCCGGTCCTGGACGCCATCCGCTCGCGCGAACGGTTGAAGAGTCTCGACCGGGACGGCCTCGGCGAGCGCCTGTCGTTCGTGTACGCCGTTCTGGAGCGGGTGTCCCTCGTGTTGCCGGACGCGGTCCCGTTGATCGGGTTCGCCGGCGCTCCGTGGACCGTCGCGACCTACATGGTGGAAGGGGGAAGCAGCCGCGACTTCGCCGCCGTGAAGGGCTGGGCCTTCTCTGACGAAGGGGGGTTCGGCGAGCTCGTCGACGTCCTCGTCGACGCGACCGCCGAGCACCTCGCCGCCCAGGCCGACGCCGGGGCCGACGTCCTCCAGATATTCGACACCTGGGCGGGGGTCCTGCCGCCGGCGCAGTTCGTCCGCTGGTGCGTGGAGCCGGTCGCGGAGATCGTTTCGCGCGTGCGCCGGCGATGCCCCGGAGTTCCCGTCATCGGGTTCCCGCGCGGCGCCGGGACGGGATACGAGGCCTATGCCAGGGCGACGGGCGTCGACGCGGTCGGCATCGACGGCTCGGTTCCGTTGTGCTGGGCGGCGGACGTCCTTCAGGGCGTCTGCGCCGTGCAGGGGAACCTCGATCCCGTTGCGCTGCTGGAGGGCGGGGAGGCGATGGCCGCGCGCGCCCGGGAGATCGTGTCCGTTCTCGGCCGGGGGCCGTTCGTCTTCAACCTGGGGCATGGCGTGCTCAAGACGACGCCGCCCGGGCACGTCGCGGACCTGGTGGCGGCGGTGCGCGCGTCTTGAAGACGGCGGTGGTCCTGTTCAATCTGGGCGGGCCGGACGGTCCTGCGGCCGTGCGCCCCTTCCTGGCCAACCTCTTCGCGGATCCCGCGATCCTGCGGATGCCGGGTCCCCTGCGGGTTCCGCTCGCGCGGTGGATCGCGAGGCGCAGGGCGCCCGAGGCGGCCCGGATCTACGCCGAGCTGGGCGGCGCGTCGCCGATCCTCAAGGAGACCCGGGCGCAGGCGCAGGCGTTGCAGGGCGTTCTGGACGGGCGCGGGGAGTACCGCGTCTTCGTCGCGATGCGCCACTGGCGTCCCTTCAGCGAGGAGGCGGCGCGCGACGTGGCCCGCTACGCGCCCGACCGGGTGCGCCTGCTGCCCCTCTACCCGCAGTTCTCGACGACGACGACGGCGTCGGCGCTGGAGGCGTGGCGGCGGGCCGCGCGGGCCGCGGGGATCGACGCGCCCACGACGGCCGTGTGCTGCTACCCGACCGACGAGGGCTTCGTCTCGGCCCAGGCGGAGACCCTTGCGGAAGCGATGTCGCGGTGCGCCCTGGCGAGCGGCGGGCGGGAACCGCGCGTCCTGTTCTCGGCGCACGGCCTGCCGCGGCGGGTCGTCGCCGGCGGCGACCCGTACCGGTGGCAGGTCGAGCGGACGGCGGCGGCGGTGGCCGGGAAGGCGAACGTCGCGGCGGGGTCCTGGGTCGTGTGCTACCAGAGCCGCGTGGGTCCGCTGCGATGGATCGGACCGGACACGGCGGCGGAGACCGAGCGCGCCGGGGCGGAGGGCCTGCCGATCGTCGTCGTCCCCGTCTCGTTCGTCTCCGAACATTCGGAGACTCTCGTGGAGCTCGATATCCAGTATCGGCGGCTGGCCGAATCGGCCGGCGCGCCGGCCTACGAACGGGCGGCCGCGGTCCGGACCCACCCGAAGTTCATGGAGGGGCTGGCCGCGCTGGCCGCCGGCCCGCCGGAGGACGGCGCCGGCGCGGCCGGTCCGGTCCGCCGGATCCGGTCGGCGACCGGCGGCCGGACGTGCCCCGGGGCCTTCGTCCGCTGCGCCATGGCCGCGGCCGGCGAGGGGGGCGGCGCGTGACCTGGCTCGCCGGCGCCTACCTGTGGATCAAGGCCCTCCACGTCGTTTCGGTGATCGCGTGGATGGCGGGCATGCTCTACCTGCCGCGCCTCTACGTCTATCACTGCGACGCGGAGGCGGGGTCCGCGCAGTCGGAGACCTTCAAGACGATGGAGCGCAGGCTGCTGCGGGGCGTCATGAACCCGGCGATGCTCTGCGCTTTCCTGTTCGGCGGCGCGCTGGCCGTGACTCCGGGGGTCGTCGACTGGTCGGACGCGTGGCCCTGGGCGAAGGCGGCGCTGATCGCCGCCATGACGGCCGTCCACGGGCTTTTCGCCCGGTGGCGGAGGCGCTTCGCGGACGACGCCAACCGCCGTTCGCGGAACTTCTACCGCGCGGCGAACGAGGTCCCCACGCTGCTCCTGATCGCGACCGTCGTCGTCGTCGTCGTCAAACCGTGGTGACGGAGCCATCCATGCTCCTCCCCCCTGGCGCGACCCCCACCCCGACCCTCCCCCTGCCAGGGAGAGGGAGAACGAGGAGGACGGGAGGAGCCGTCGGCGCTCCTCCCCCTGGCCATTCATACTCCTCCCCCATGACAGGGGGGAGCCCCACTGATACTCCTCCCCCCTGGCAGGGGGGAGGTCGGGAGGGGGGTCCCGCAACGCCGCGCTCCTCGATTCTCCGCCAGCGCCGACATGAAAAACGCGGGCCGAATTTTCCTTTTGACTCCCGCGTCGTCTTCGGTTAACCCTGTCGGGCCGATCTTCGGCGGGATGGCTGGGCAATCCGCTCCCGCCCCGAATCTCTCAGACATCCGCCCGTCCCGGCATCGATCGACGCGTATCCTGTCATCGAACCCGAGGCCTCGCGCGCGACCGTCGAGTCCGAATAGGCTGGCCATGCATCTACAGGAACTGAAGAAGAAGTCGCCCACCGATCTCCTCGCGTTCGCGGAGGAGCTCGAGGTCGAGAACGCGAGCGCGATGCGGACGCAGGACATGATGTTCGCGATCCTCAAGCAGCTCGCGGACAAGGACGAGGAGATCTCGGGAGGCGGGGTGCTCGAGATCCTGCAGGACGGTTTCGGGTTCCTCCGGTCGCCGGAGGCCAACTACCTTCCCGGCCCCGACGACATCTACGTCTCGCCCAGCCAGATCCGGCGTTTCGCCCTGCGGACGGGAGACACGGTGGCGGGGCCCATCAGGGCTCCGAAGGACGGCGAGCGTTACTTCGCGCTGCTGAAGGTCAACGACGTCAACTTCGAGGCCCCGGAGAAGGGTCGGCAGAAGGTCAACTTCGACAATCTCACGCCGCTGTATCCGGAGGAGAAGGTCAACCTGGAGACCGGAGATCCCGCGGGCCAGGACATGAGCTCGCGGGTGATCGACCTGATCGCGCCGCTGGGGAAGGGGCAGCGGGCGCTCATCGTGGCGCCGCCCCGGACGGGCAAGACGATGATGTTGCAGAACATCGCCCACTCGATCACCGCCAACCATCCGGAGGTCTATCTCATCGTCCTCCTGATAGACGAGCGGCCCGAGGAGGTGACCGACATGCAGCGGTCGGTCGACGGCGAGGTGATCAGCTCGACCTTCGACGAGCCGGCGTCCCGGCACGTGCAGGTCACGGAGATGGTGATCTCCAAGGCCAAGCGTCTGGTCGAGCACAAGCGGGACGTGGTGATCCTGCTGGATTCGATCACCCGTCTGGCCCGCGCCTACAACACGGTCGTTCCCTCGTCGGGCAAGGTGTTGACCGGCGGCGTGGACGCCAACGCCCTGCAACGGCCGAAGCGGTTCTTCGGCGCGGCCCGCAACATCGAGCAGGGCGGCTCGCTGACCATCGTCGCCACCGCGCTGGTCGACACCGGCAGCCGGATGGACGAGGTCATCTTCGAGGAGTTCAAGGGGACGGGGAATTCCGAGATCATCCTGGACCGCAAGCTCTCCGACAAGCGGACGTGGCCGGCGATGGACGTCACCAAGTCCGGCACCCGCAAGGAGGAGCTGCTCGTCGACAAGGCGGCGCTCTCGAAGATGTGGGTGTTGCGGCGCATCCTGATGCCGATGGGAATTACGGACGCCATGGAGTTCCTGCTCGACAAGCTCAAGCAGACGAAGAACAACTCCGACTTCTTCGACTCGATGAACACCTGAACGCCCCCCGCGCTCTCCTCCCCGACGCCTCTCCCCCCTGACCACCCAATACTCCTCCCCCTAACAGGGGGGAGGTCGGGAGGGGGGCGGACCGCCCCCGCCTTCGCTTCGGAGCGTCACTCGGCGGGCGCGGAGCGGCGGAGCAGTTCGTCGAGGGCCGCGGTCTGGCGTTGGCTGGCCCGGATCGATTCGTCGAGGGCGGCGGTCTGGCGCCGGCCGTCCCGGACCAGTTCGGCGAGCGCCGCCATGGCCTCCTCGTGGCGGCGGGCCCCCTCGGCCATGGCCTCCTCGTGGCGCTTGTCGTCGGCCTGATGCTGTTGGTCGAGGATGACGGCGCGTTCCCTGTTGGCGCGGATCATGGCGCGGATGCCGTACAAGACGACGGCGATCTGGCCGCTGCCGATCACGAGGGTGGCGGCGACCTGTCCGTAGGCGGCCCAGAGGGCGTAGGTCCGGATCGCAAGCGTGGCGGCCTGGTATTCGTCCATGGCGGCTCTCCCTTCAGGCCGGGACGCTACCGGATTTCCGCGCGAACGGGAAGCCGTTTCGGCCCGCGCCGGCACCATGATCGCGCCCGCCGACGCCGACGCCGGCCGGGGAACCGCCGCCATGACGTTCCGGTCGGGAGCGCCGCGAAAATCCTCCACCCCGGCGGGCTTTCATGGATGAACGGGTTCAGGAAACAGGGACCAAGGTTCTCATGATGGCATGGACGATGACGGTCGCGAGTGAACCCCCTATGGTTACCACTACGGTTACGCACAGGATCCGCAAGACGTAACTCTTGCTCGCGACTTCATTCAGTTTCTCGTCGATCCTGGCGCAAAGACCGATCAGATCATCCACCTTGCTTTCCAGCTTCTCCATGCGGCGTTCCAGGTCGTTCAGCCTGTGCCGTGTGAGGTTTCCGTTCCCGCCGCCACTGCCTGACCCTTGGAGATTCCTGGGATTCTTTTCCAGATCCACCACGTTTTCGCTGCGGTCGCTCATGAGCGTTTACTCAACCACTCGGCAAACGACGTGGAGTTGCGTCCCGCCAGGCCTTTCACCTCCGTCACCAGGCCGAGAACGTTCCCCTCCGCGGTCATCCCCAGGTTTTCGGCGATGTCCTGCGTAAGAAGGTTGGGATCATCCTCGGACACGAATGCCAGGCAATCCGTGAGAAGGAAATGGTCGTCGGGCCAAACCGACTCGACTCGTTTCCACACCGCGGAATCCGGCGCATTCAAGGCGATGAGATATGTCGGCATCAGGGACTCTTCCGGGAAATGCAGGTCTCGCCCATCTCCACCGGTCCGGAGACTACCGCGGCCCGCGCGCCGCGCCAAGCCCCGCGGATACGACGGTGCCATTCGGTCGCGCCCGCCGGTGGACCGGACGGCGGCCCGCGCCGGCGCGGCAAAGAAAAGGGGCGGGGGATGGCCCCCCGCCCCTGGCGGCTTCCGCCGGAAGCCGGGTCAGAAGTTGACCGCGACGCCCGCGGTGAATGCCGAACCCTCGTTGCTGCCGCCGAGCTCCGAGGTCACCTCCGCGTTCTGGTACGACGCCAGGAGGCGCACGCCCGGACCGAGGGTGTATTTCGTGCCCAGGGCCCACACCGACAACTCGCTGCTGTCGGGGTCGGCGACGGTGCCGTCGACCTCGCCATCGTGGAACGTCGCGCTCACCGCCCACGGGCCCTGCCCGTAGCTCGCGCCGACGCTGTACGCCGTGCCGGTGGCGTTGTTCATGTCGTCTTCCACGTCGGCCATGTGGCCGCCGAAGCTGAAGCCGCTGGCGGTGACCTTGGCGCCGCCGTTGACGACCTGGTAGTCCTCCGCGCCGTCCGGACCGCCGGCCGAGCCCGCGCCGAGCACGAGGGCGACCTTCATGCCGCCCACGTCGCCGGAGTACTGGACCGAGCCGTCGAGCGCGTTGGTGTAGTTCGCCGTGTCGTCCGACCCGCTCGTCCCGATGTTCTTGCCGCCCGTGTTCTGGATTTCGGGGCGGTGGGTCACCGAGATCTGGAAGCCGTTGAAGCGCGGCGTGAAGTAGGTGAGGGCCGGGTCGTCGTTCGAGACGTCGGGGTGGGCCGAGCCGAGCGGCTTGCGGAAGAAGAGGCCAGCGCCGACACCCTCAGGGAGAACCAGCCATTCCGTCGTCACGCCCGAGGTGACGCCGTGGGACACGTTCGGGCCCGTCGCCGACCAGCTGTGGACGTAGCGCCCGGAGTTCTTGTTCCCGAACCTGAGCATCCCCCACGCGCCCGAAAGGTCGAGCCAGGTCTCGTCGATCTGGTCGCCGCCGGTCTGGCTCTCGAGCTCGATGCGCCCGCCGATCTTGAGGCCGTTGTCGAGCTCGCCGGCCAGCTTGAAGTGGACCTCGGAGTCGACATGGTGCAGGACGGAGCTCTTGTTCTCGTCCATGTCCTGGCTGGCGAAGTGGGTGTCGTGCCAGAGGTAGCCGCCCACCGAGAGGGCCGGCTTCATCATCTCGGCCGCCGCGACGCCCGGAAGCGCCATCCCGGCGCCCGCCAGAGCGCTGGTGGCGAGAAGCCTGCTCTTGTGCGTTTTCATTCGTGATCCTCCGTAACCAACAGGGTTGTTTGGCCAAAAACCATACGACGCGTCTTTGCGCCCTTCAACGTAAGCACGCGCCGTTCCGCCGAATCAACGGGAATCCGCGGGTTCGGCGGCGGAACCGCGCGCCGCGGGCGAGAACGACACGGAATGTGGCTTTTTCGCCACACCCGGCGCAGGCGGCTTGGCGTTCGGCCTGCTCAAGCTGCTGCTCCCCCGCCGCCGAACGACCCCCGCCCCGCGCACTCCTCCCCCCTGGCAGGGGGGAGGTCGGGAGGGGGGTCCGCGGCCCCGCAACGCCGCGCAATCTCCGATCCCTGCCGGTATGAGAAATGCGGCCTAAACGATCTCCTCGCCCTCGCAGATGTTGACGAGCTCGGCCAGGACCAGGATTTGGGCGCGTCTTCCCCGACCTTCTCGCAGGACCTTCAGGATGCCGCTGCTGCGCAACTGACGAAGCAGATGGGACACGGCCTGCCGACTCGGCGCGAGACCGTCGGGAAACCGAAGCATCGCGCTCCGGAACAACGGGCGCTCGAACATCTGGTCGAGGAGCGGGATGGCGTATTGTGAGTGCGTGAGAGCCAGCACCCTCTCCTTCAGGTCCGCGTAGAGGTCGATGATCGCTTTCGCCTTGTCGGCGTTCGCTCGCGCTTCCTCCTCGACCGCGCGCAGAAAGAAGCCTATCCAGAGGTTCCAGCCATCGTTCCGTCGGCTGAGGGCGCGCAGCCCCGAGACGTATTCGTCCCTGTGTCGTTCAAGGTACGACGATAGATAGAACATCGGGCGCGAAAGGAGTTTCTTCTCCGCGAGAAACAGCGGTATCAGAATGCGTCCGATACGCCCGTTGCCGTCCAGGAAGGGATGGATGATTTCGAACTGAGCGTGGACCACGGCCATTTGGACGAGTCCGTCGGGGGATTCCGCGTGATAGTACTTCTCCCACGCATCCAGTTCGGGCATCAGGGTCTCCGGGGCCGGCGGGACGAAATCGGCCTTTCCTATCGGGGAGCCCGGGGCGCCGATCCAGTTCTGGATTTTCCGAAACTGGCCCCGCCCCATGTTTCGGCCACGCACGTGTCGTCCGTTCCGCTCTGTGGCGGCTCCCAACGACGTGTGGTGCATCGACTTCAAGGGGTGGTTTCGCACCCGCGACGGCGTCCGCTGCGATCCGCTGACGATCACCGACGCCTACAGCCGCTTTCTGTTGGCGTGCGTCATCGTCCCGCCGCAGACCGCTGCGGTGGGGGCGGCGGTGGGGCGGGTGTTCCGGCGCTACGGGGTTCCCGAGGCCATCCGTTCGGACAACGGGGCGCCGTTCGCCGGTCCGGGGGCTGGGGGTCTGTCGCGTCTGTCGGTGGAATGGATCAAGGCCGGGATCGCGGTGGAGCGGATTGCGCGGGGTCAGCCGCAGCAGAACGGGAGGCATGAGCGGATGCATCGGACGTTGAAGGCCGAGACCGCGACGCCGCCGGCGGCGACGGCGGACGCGCAACAGGCCCGCTTCGACCGCTTCCGCCAGGACTTCAACGTCCATCGTCCGCATGAGGCCTTGGGGCAGAGGCCGCCTGCGGCGTTCTACCGGTCGTCGTCGCGGCGTCATCCCGAGCGCCTGGAGGAGCCCTGGTACGATGCCGAGCACGCGATGCGCCGGGTCCGCACCGATGGCTCCATCAAGTGGGGCGGCGACTTGGTCTTCGTCAGCGAGACGCTGAGGGGTGAGCCTGTGGGCGTGGCCGAGACTGACGGGGGCGACTGGATCGTCCGCTTCGCGGATGTCGACCTCGGGATCATCGATCGGAGGTCGAAGAAGCTACACCGCTTCCGTGCGGCCCGGCCGGGCCGCACGGAAGCGGGACAGACCGGGAACACTGTTACCCATGTATCCGGTCTATAGTGTTACCCATCTATCCGGTTGCTCAATGGATGCGCGCTTGCGGACAGCCCCGCGACGGTGTAGCTTCGCCCCCATGGCCATGAAGATCGCGCCCGTTCCCGGCTTCGATACGCTGACCTACGCGCGCCGCCTCAAGGCGGCCGGCGTGGACGAGGCCCAGGCCGAAGCGCACGCCGAGGCCGTCCGCGACGCCGTGACGGAAGGCGTCGCCACCAAGGACGACCTCGACAAGGGACTCGCCGCCGCCAAGGTGGACCTCGATACCGGCCTCACCGCGCTCAGGACCGACCTGGACAATGGACTCGCCGCCACCAGGGCCGATATCGCCCGCGTCGAGGACAGGATGGCGACGAAGGCCGAGCTCGCCGAAGTGAAGGCCGAGCTCAAGGCCGACGTCGCCCGCCTCGAAGGCAGGGTCGAACGCATCGAGGACAAGATGGCGACGAAGACCGACGTGGCCAATCTCGAAACGCGGTTGACGGTCCGCTTCGTCGGCATCGCCGTCGGGATCGTGCTCGCCAACGCCGGCTTGGCGTTCGGCCTGCTCAAGCTGCTGCCCCCCGCCGCCGGTTGACCCGCGCCCCGACGCGCCCCTCCCCCCTGGCGGGGGAGGCCGGGAGGGGGGTTCCCGCCTTCGCGGCAATCCGGCAGCATCCTGGCCTGAAGGGAGACGCCCATGACCGAGCCCGAACAGGCCATCCTCACCGCGCAACACACGATCCACTGGATCTCGACCGCCGGCGTCTGGATCGCGGCCGCCGCCGTCGCCGTCTACGTCATCATCATCATCGGCATCTGCCGTGACCTCCGCGGGATGGACCGCTTCAACGAAGACATGAGGCGGAAACGCGAGGCCGAGACGAACGCCGCTACGAGGAGGAGAGGCTCCGCCGCCAGGAGGAGGCCATGGCGGCGCGCGAGGCCCGGACCGCCAGCCGAACCCGCCGAACGACCCTCGCCCCGCGCACTCCTCCCCCCTGACCATCCACACTCCTCCCCCCTGGCAGGGGGGAGGGAGAAACACGAGGGGGGAGGGGGGTCCGCATGGACGCGCGCTTGCGGACGGCCCCGCGACGGTGTAGCCTCGGCCCCATGGCCATGAAGATCACGCACGCCACCGGCTTCGACACGCTGTCCTACGCGCGTCGCCTCAAGGCGGCCGGCGTGGACGAGGCCCAGGCCGAAGCGCACGCCGAGGCCGTCCGCGACGCCGTGGCGGAAGGCGTCGCCACCAAGGACGACCTCGACAAGGGACTCGCCGCCGCCAAGGTGGACCTCGATACCGGCCTCACCGCGCTCAGGACCGACCTGGACAATGGACTCGCCGCCGTCAAAGCCGACATCGCCCGCGTCGAGAACAGGATGGCGACGAAGGCCGAGCTCGCCGAAGTGAAGGCCGAGCTCGCTGAAGCGAAGGCCGAACTCAAGACCGACGTGGCCAACCTCGAAACGCGGTTGACGGTCCGCTTCGTCGGCATCGCCGTCGGGATCGTGCTCGCCAACGCCGGCTTGACCTTCGGCCTGCTCAAGCTGCTGCTCCCCGCCGCCGGTTGACCCGCGCCCCATCCCCCCGCCGGCCGCGCGCGCTACGGAAGGGGGGGTCGCGTCGGGGGCGGGGGTCGGGCGGGAACGATGCGAATGTCCTGAACGAGGACAAGCCGGTTGCGCGCCGGGGCCGGCCGTCGCACAATCGGGCCCCGCGGGGAAGAACGCGCCGACGCCGGCCTGGCCGTCGGCGCGCTCCGGCCGCCGCAGGCCGTCCGTGGACGGATACGGATTCGGAACCCCAGGGACGGGAGACGCCCATGAAGACGTTCGGACCCCGGCGCGGGCGGCCCCTGCTGGCCGGCGTTCTCGGCGGCGTCCTGCTGCTCGCCGCCGGATGCGGGAACCCGACGATCGAGGAGGTCGGCGACGTCGACAACGATCCCAGGAAGGCCCGGTTCGAGGGTGACGACGGTGGCGGGCTGTTCGGCGGCGGGATCCCCCTCTTCGGGGGCCCGGACGCCCGGTCGTCGGACGGCGGGGGCATCGGCGTCAACGCGTTCCTCTGGCGGGCCTCGCTCGACACCGTCTCGTTCATGCCGCTCTCGTCCGCCGACCCCTTCGGCGGCGTGATCATCACCGACTGGTACTCGCCTCCCGAGACGCCCTCGGAACGCTTCAAGATGACGGTCTACATCCTCGACCGCCAGCTGCGCGCGGACGGCGTGAAGGTGTCGGTGTTCCGGCAGCGGCTCGCGGCGGGCGACCGCTGGGTCGACGGCGGCGTGGGCGACGGAACGGCGACGGACCTGGAGAACGCGATCCTCACCCGCGCGCGCGAGCTGCGCGCGAACGCCGTTCCGCCGGAGTAGGGAACCGCCATGACCCCGGAACTGGGCGGCCTCCTCGGTCTGGCGACCCTGATCGTCGCCGTCTTCGCCTGGCTGCGGGCGGACGTGGGCAAGATCGAGCAGCGCCTCGGCCAGCGCATCGACGGCGTCGAGCAGCGCATGGGCGGTCTCGAACAGCGCCTCGGCCAGCGCATCGACGGCCTTGAGCAACGCATCGACGGCCTCGGCCAGCGCATCGACGGCCTCGAGCGGCGCATGGACGGCCTCGAACAGCGCATGGACGGTCTCGAGCGGCGCATGGATGGCCTCGAACAACGGATGGGCGGCCTCGAACAGCGCATGGGTGGCGTCGAGCAGCGCATGGCCCGGCTCGAAGGCCTGATCGACGGCCTGCGCGACGCCGTGACCGGCCGGAAGGACGCGGCGTGAACGGGTTTCGCCGGAGGCGAACGGCGGAGGTTTCGCCGGAGGCGAACGGCGGAGGTTTCGCCGGAGGCGGACGGCGGAGCGGAGGACGCCGGCGTGACGGCGCCCGCGGAACGCTCCTCCCCGTGACGGCGCTCCCCGAGACCGCGGCCGCCGACGCCCCGCCGACCGGCGCCGCGGACCCGCCCGCCCCCCGCGGCGACCGGTACGACGCCCGGCGGACGGAGGCGAAGTGGCAACGGATCTGGGCCGAGCGCCGCACGTTCGAGGCCCGCGAAGACCCCGGCAAGCCGAAGTACTACGTCCTCGAGATGTTTCCGTACCCCTCCGGGCGCATCCACATGGGACACGTCCGCAACTACACGCTGGGGGACGTGGTCGCGCGGCACAAGCGGGCCATGGGGTTCAGCGTCCTGCACCCCATGGGCTGGGACGCCTTCGGCCTGCCCGCCGAGAACGCGGCGCGGGAGCAGAACGTCCATCCGGCGGCGTGGACCTACGGCAACATCGCCACCATGCGCGACGAGCTCAAGGCGATGGGGCTGTCGCTCGACTGGTCGCGGGAGCTGGCCACCTGCCATCCCGGATACTACGCCCACCAGCAGAAGCTGTTCCTCGACATGTACGAGGCCGGCCTCGCGTACCGGGGCGAATCGTGGGTCAACTGGGACCCGGCGGACCGCACGGTGCTGGCGAACGAGCAGGTGATCGACGGCCGCGGCTGGCGGTCCGGCGCTCCCGTCGAGAAGCGCAGGCTGAGCCAGTGGTTCTTCAGGATCACCGCGTTCGCCGACGAGCTCCTGGAGGCCCTCGACGCGCTCGACCGCTGGCCGCCCCGGGTGCGGACCATGCAGCGGAACTGGATCGGCCGTTCCGAGGGCCTCGCCATGTCCTTCGAGATCGTCGGGCGGGACGACGTCCTCGACGTCTACACGACGCGGCACGACACCATCTTCGGCGCCAGCTTCATGGCCCTGTCGGCCGACCACCCGCTCGCCTCCGAGGCGGCGGAGCGCGACCCCGAGGCGGCGGCGTTCGTCGCCGAGTGCCGCCGCATGGGAACCAGCGAGGAAGCCGTCGAGACCGCCGAGAAGAAGGGCTGCGACACCGGCCTCCGGGTCCGCCACCCCTTCGACGAAGGCAGGGAGCTGCCCGTCTACATCGCCAACTTCGTGCTGATGGAGTACGGCTCGGGGGCCGTCTTCGGCTGTCCCGCGCACGACCAGCGGGACCTGGACTTCGCGCGCGCGTACGGGCTTCCCGTGCTGCCGGTCGTCGTCCCCAAGGATGCGGACGCCGCCCGGTTCCGGGTCGGCGGCGAGGCCTTCCTCGAGACCGACGGCGCCGTCCTCGCCAATTCCCGGTTCCTCGACGGCCTCTCCGTGGACGCGGCGAAGGAGGCGGTCGCCGAAAGGCTCGAACGGGCGGGCAGGGGGCGGCGCGCGGTCAACTACCGCCTCCGCGACTGGGGAGTGTCCCGGCAGCGGTACTGGGGCTGCCCGATCCCCATGATCCACTGCGACGGCTGCGGCGTCGTGCCGGTCCCCGAGCAGGACCTGCCCGTCGCCCTGCCGGAGGACGTCACCTTCGACAGGCCCGGAAACCCCCTCGACGACCACATGGCCTGGCGGCGGGTGGACTGTCCGGCGTGCGGGAAGCCGGCCCTGCGCGAAACGGACACCCTCGACACCTTCGTGGACTCGTCGTGGTACTTCGCCCGCTTCTGCTGCCCGCGCGCCGACGCCCCCGTCGACCGGGACGCGATCCGCTACTGGATGCCGGTGGACCAGTACGTCGGCGGGATCGAGCACGCCATCCTCCACCTGCTGTATTCCCGGTTCTTCATGCGGGCCATGAAGGACCGCGGCCACCTCGGGTTCGACGAGCCCTTCGCGGGGCTGTTCACCCAGGGGATGGTCTGCCACGAGACCTATCGGGACGGGGACGGGAACTGGCGCTATCCCGAGGAGGTGGCGCGGAGCCCGGACGGCCGGGCGGCGCTCGCGGAGTCGGGCGCGCCCGTCGAGGTCGGCCGCTCGGAGTCGATGAGCAAGTCCAGGAAGAACGTCGTCGACCCGGGCTCCATCATCGACCGGTACGGCGCCGATACGGCCCGCTGGTTCGTGCTGTCCGACAGTCCGCCGGAGCGCGACCTGGAATGGACGGACGCCGGGGTGGCGGGCGCCTGGCGCTTCACGCAGCGGGTGTGGCGGCTGGCGCGGGAACTGGGCGTCCACGCCGGCGAGGCCGGGAGCGGCCGGCCGGCGGCCGCCGGGGACGGCCCCGACGGCGAGCTGCGCCGCGCCGCCCACCGGACGATCGCGGCGGTCGGCGCCGACATCGAGGCGTTCCGCTTCAACAAGGCGGTGGCGCGGATCCACGAGTTCGTCAACGTCCTGGGTTCGTGGACGCCGCCGGACGGAGAGGAACGGCCGGACGCCGCCGCCGCGCTCCGGGAGGCCCTGGAGACCCTGGTCCGGCTGATCGGACCCATGATGCCCCATATCGCCGAGGAGCTGTGGCGGCGCCTCGGCCACCGGACGCTGCTGGCCGACACGGCCTGGCCCGTCGCGGACCCCGAGCTGGCCGCGGAGGAGAACGTCGTCATCGGCGTCCAGGTGAACGGGAAACTGCGCGGCGCCATCGAGATGGCGCGCGACTCCGGCGAGGCGGCGGTCCGGGAGGCGGCGCTGGCGCACGCCAACGTGCGGCGAAACGTCGGCGACCGCGCCGTGCGGAAGGTGATCGTGGTCCCCAACCGGATCGTCAATGTGGTCCTCTGACCCGCATTGTTGCGGGACCGCGGTCCACCCCCCTCCCGACCTCCCCCCTGTCCAGGGGGGAGGAGTGTGGAGGGTCAGGGGGGAAGAGCGTCGACGGCTCCCTCCCCCTCTCTTCTTCTCCCTCCCCCTCTCTTCTTCTCCCTCCCCCTTGCAGGGGGAGGGTCGGGGTGGGGGTCGCGGCGCCAGGGGGGTTGACCGCGGCCCCGCAACGCCGCGCGATCCTCGATCCTCCGCCGGCATGAGAAATGCGCGCTAGCCCGGCCGTCGCCGCGGCGCTGATATCGGCCTCGGTCGCCGCGTGCGGGTTCCGCCCGCTCCACGCGCCCGGCGGCGGCGCCGCGCCCGAGGTCCTCGCGGGGATCGAGATCGCCCCCATACCGGACCGTCTGGGGCGGATCGTGCGCAACCGCCTGCTGGACCATTTGGCGCCCCGCGGGCCCTCCGCCGCGCCGGCCTACAGGCTCGCCGTCACGCTGCGCGTGTCCAGGGAAGCCCTCGCGATCACGAGGGCGGCGGCGACGACGCGCTTCAACGTGTCCCTGGAGGCGGATTACGCGCTCTCGTCGGTCGCGACCGGGGAGGCGGTGTCGCGGGGCCGGGCGAGGTCGGTCACCGCCTACAACGTCGTCGCCTCGGACTACGCCAACGTGGTCGCCGAACGCGACGCGGAACGGCGGGCCGCCGGGGAGGTCGCCGACGAGCTGAAGACCCGCGTCGCCGCCTTCCTGGCGCGGGACGCCCGGCGGCGGCCGGGCGGTTCCGGAGGACCGCCGTGAAGATCGGCGGCGGGAACGCGGACTCGTTCGCGCGCGACCCCGGCCCGAACGTCCGCGCGGTTCTGGTCTACGGACCGGATTCCGGACTGGTCGGCGAGCGCGCGGAGACGCTCGCGCGGGCCGGCGGCGCCGACCCCGACGATCCGTTCGCCGCGGCGACGCTGCGGGAGGAGGACCTCGCCCGGTCGCCCGGTCGCCTGCTCGACGAGGCCGCGACCGTCCCCTGGGGCGGCGGCGTCCGGGTCGTCCGGGTCCGGGGCGCGTCGGACGCCCTCGCGCCGGCGCTGGCCCCGCTTCTCGAGCGTCCGCCCGAAGGCGCGTTCGTCGTCGTCGAGGCGGGGGACCTCGGGCCCCGTTCCCGGGTGCGCCGCCTGTTCGAGGACGCGGCCCGGGGCGCGGCGGTTCCGTGCTACCCGGACGACGACGGCGCGCGCGCGCGGCTGATCCGGGAGACGTTGCGCGCGGACGGAAAGGAGATCGAACCGCCGGCCCTGGAGTATCTGTCGCGGCGCCTGGGCGGCGACCGCGCGCTCGCCCGCCGGGAGCTGGACAAGCTGGTCCTCTACGCCCT
The DNA here is from genome assembly GCA_965242505.1 of Alphaproteobacteria bacterium. Lineage (GTDB taxonomy): Bacteria > Pseudomonadota > Alphaproteobacteria > UBA2966 > UBA2966 > UBA2966. The sequence continues at coordinate 2,802,241 of OZ251449.1, read as the reverse complement.
CGACCGCGACGGCCCGGTGACCAGGGAGATGGCGGCCGACTGCGTCGGCGACGAGGCGGAACGCGCCCTGGAGGACGTGGCCTTCGCCGCCGCCGCGGGCGGCGTTTCGGAACTGGCGCGGGCCTGGGACCGCGTCGCGGCGGCGGGGCAGCGGGACGTCGCGGCGCTGCGGGCGCTCGCCCGCCACCTCCAGAGGCTGCACGCGGTGTCGGTGGTCCGCGATTCGGGCGGAAGCGTCGAGAGGGCGATGGCGTCGCTGCGGCCGCCAGTGTTCTTCAAGAGCAAGGCGGCGTTCGCGGCGCAGGTCGCCAGATGGACGACCGTCCGCATCGAGGAGGCGCTGGACGCCGCGTTGCGCGCCGAGCGGTCGTGCAAGACCACGGGGACGCCCGGCGCCCTCGTCTGCGAACGGACGCTCTTCCGCATCGCCGGCGCCGCGCGGCGCAGCTGAACGGGCGCGCCCCGTTCGCGCTCCTCCCCCCGGCGCGACCCCCACCCCGACCCTCCCCCTGCCAGGGAGAGGGAGAACGAGGGAGGCGGGAGGGAGCCGTTGACGCTCCTCCTCCATGACACGTTCATACTCCTCCCCCCTGACAGGGGGGAGGTCGGGAGGGGGGTCTCCGCCGCCCCGCAACGCGCGCGGTCATCCCTCCAGGTCGCAACCCAGGAACGCGCGGCCGCGGTCCCGCGCCGCCTGGAGGACGGAGAACGAACCGGCCGCCGGATCGATCACGTAATCGCCCTCGTTCGACACGGCGGCCATCAGCTCGCCCTGCAGCTCGACGGGCTTGCCGTGCGGATGATCCGTCCGCGGCGCCTTCTCGCGCCACACGTCGGGAATGTGACGGGCCTTCCACACGCCCTTCGCCCTGCGCGGTTCCTTCTGCAGGACGGCGCAGTACTCCGCCGTCCGGCGGGTGCGGTAGCCCATCCCCATCCTGCCCTTGTCCCAGGTCACGAGGTCGACGAGGCCGAGCGCCGTCCCCTCCAGCCAGGCCTTGAACCCCTCGCACAGGTGGAACTTGTCGATCCACAGGAACAGGTGGCCGGACGGCGCCAGCGCGCGGTCGATGCCGCGGACGAACTCCGCGATCGTCGCCTCCGGCATCTGCCGGAGGGCGGAACGCCGCCGTCCGCGGGCCACGCCCTCGTTGCCGTAGGCCAGCTTGTCCAGAACCCCGCGATACTGCGGATCGAGGAACGCCACGGGCGCCGCCCCGGCGGGCAGGAGGGACAGGAACTCGCGCCCGTCCATGACGATCCGCGCGTTCGGCTTCAGCGGCGGCGGCGGACGGAGCGGCGGCGCCTCCGCGGCGCGCCCGCCCGGAGAGACGCCGCCCGCCGGGGCCGGCGCCCTACGGCTCGTCGTCATGGCGCAGGCGCCAGCACACGTCGTCCAGCTGCTCGAGCGTCCAGTAGCGGATGCCGACCGTCCCGCCGTCGTCCCCCTTGTGGCGGATGTCGACGGGAAGGCCGAGGGCCATGGAGAGATCGTCCTCCAGCGCCAGGACGTTCGCGTCCTTCCCGCCGGCCGGCCGTCTCCCGCCGCTCCCCGGACCCTCGCCCCCCGCCCGTTCCTTCGCCAGGGCCTCCACCTCGCGGACCGTCATCCGCCCGTCCGCCGCGCGCGCCGCGAGCCCTTCCGGGTCCGCCGCCGTCAGCAGGGCCCGCGCGTGTCCCGCCGACAGGCGCCCGTCCTCCACGAACCGCCTCACCGAACCGGGCAGGCCCAGCAGGCGCAGGGTGTTCGCGACGTGGCTGCGGCTCTTGCCGACGGCGTGGGCGACGGCCTCCTGCGTGAGCCCGAACGCCTCCATCAGGCGGTCGTATCCCTCCGCCTCCTCGATCGCGTTCAGGTCCTCGCGCTGGACGTTCTCCACCAGCGCGATCTTCAGCGCCTGGGCGTCGTCGAGGTCCCTGACGACGACGGGAACCCGGTGCAGCCGCGCCCTCTGGGCGGCGCGCCACCGGCGCTCCCCGGCGACGATCTCGAACGCCTCCCCGCCGTCGCCGACGGGCCGCGCGAGTATCGGCTGCAACACGCCGACGTCGCCGATCGAGGCGGCCAGGGCCTCCATCTCCGCCTCGTCGAACCGCCGCCTGGGCTGAAAGGGGTTGGGGCGCAGCCATTCGATGGGAACGACCCTCGGCGACCGCGCCCGGTCCGTCCCCGCGCGCTCGTCCCCGCCGTCCTCGAACAGCGCGGACAGCCCCCGGCCCAGGCCGCGCCGCCGGTCCTGGGCGTCCCCGGTCATGCGGCGGGGGCCCCCTCGCGCCGCAGCATCTCGCCGGCGAGGCTGACGTAGGCGCGGCTGCCGGCGCACCGGAAATCGTACAGGAGCGCGGGCTTCCCGTGGGACGGCGCCTCGGAGACCCGGACGTTCCTCGGGATCACCGTGTCGTACACCTTGTCGCCCAGAACGCCGCGCACGTCCGTCGCGACCTGGCCCGACAGGCTGTTCCGCCGGTCGAACATGGTGAGCACCACGCCCTGGATGTCCAGCGTCGGGTTGAACCCGGCGCGCACCCGCTCGATCGTCCGCATGAGATGACTCAACCCCTCGAGCGCGAAGAACTCGCACTGCAACGGCACGAGCACGGCGTCCGCGGCGACCAGGGCGTTCAACGTCAGGAGCCCGAGCGAGGGGGGGCAGTCGATCAGGACGTAGTCGTACTCCGCGACCGCGCCGCCGATGGCGTCGCGCAACCGGTGGCCGCGCCGCGCCGCGCCCACGAGCTCCAGCTCGGCCCCGGAGAGGTCGACCGTCGACGGGACGACGTCGAGCCCGGGAACGTCGCTCGCCGCGGCCGCCTCCCCCACCGTCGCCGCGCCCGTCAGGACGTCGTAACTGCTCGAGGACCGGTCGCTCCGGTCGATCCCGAAGCCGGTGCTCGCGTTCCCCTGGGGGTCCAGATCGACGACCAGCAGCCGGCAGCCGGCCGCGGCGAAGGCGGTCGCCAGATTTATGGCGGTCGTCGTCTTGCCGACGCCGCCCTTCTGGTTCGCCACCGCGATGACCCTGCCGCCCCCGTTCGACCGCGGCCGCGCCGCGCCGCCCGCCCGCTCTCCGTCACCGCCCGTCATCCGCCAGCCCCCCGGTCCCCAGTCCCTCGATCCGCAGGACGGCCGCGCCCGCCGCCGTCCGGCTCGGCAACCTGTCCATGTCGATGTTCGCATATCTTGTGATCTTCGTCAATTCAGCCCCAACATCTTGGCCCTTCGGGAAAAGGCACACCGTTTCCGGGCCGCACAGCGGGGCCACCATCGCCAACAGCCTGTCGAGCGGCGCCAGGGCCCTCGCCGTGACGACCCGGGGCGGCGGGAACGGCCGCTCCTCCGGGCGCGCCGCGCCGAGCGCCTCCACCCGGGATTCCACCACTTCGGCGTCCGCCTCCGTCAGCCGGACCGCCTCCCTGAGGAAGACGCACTTCCGCGCGTCCTTCTCGACGAGGAACATGCGGCCGCGGCCGAGAATGGCCAGCACCAGGCCCGGAAACCCGGCGCCGCTTCCCGCGTCGACCCACACCCGCGCGCCCGCCGGGGCCAGGTCCGCCAGCTGGGCGGAGTCGAGCATGTGGCGGCGCCAGACGTCCGCGAGCGATCGGGAGCTCGCGAGGTTCATCCGGCGTCGCCACCTGGCCGCCAGCGCGGCGTAGGCCTCCAGGCGCTCCAGTGTTTCACGTGAAACGCCGGTGTCGCGGCGAAAGGCGTCGGCGTCATAGGTCCCGTCCCCGGCCACGGTCACGGCCCCGCCGGTTCGGGCGCCGACCGGGGCGCGCCCCGGCGGTCTCCGCCCGCCCGCCCGCGGCGCCGGACGTGGACGAGGAGCAGGTTCACCGCCGCCGGCGTGACGCCGGGCACCCGGGCGGCCGCGCCGAGCGTCGCGGGCCGCGCGGCCGCCAGCTTCTCGCGCTGCTCGTTCGACAGGCCGTCCACCCGGCGGAAGTCGAGGTCCGGCGGGACGCGCAACGCCTCCTCGCGCCGGAAGGCCCGGATGTCCGCCTCCTGCCGGGCCAGGTATCCGCGGTAATGGGCCTCGCACTCCAGCTGCTCGGCGATGCGGGCCGGCATCCCTTCGAGCTCGGGCCATATCCGCGCCAGGTCGGCGACCGTCATGCGGTAGCCGCCGAGCAGATCGAAGGCGCTGCGCCGCGCGCCGTCGCGGGTCGCCGCGACTCCATGCCGGCGCGCCTCGCCCGGGGTCAGCGACAACGCCTCCAGCCGCCCGCGGGCCGCCTCGAGGGCCCGCGACCCGGCCTCGAACGCCGCCGCCCGCTCGGCGCCCGCGAACCCCCTCTCGATCCCCAGCGGCGTCAACCGCCGGTCGGCGTTGTCGGCCCGCAGGGTCAGGCGGTATTCCGCCCTCGAGGTGAACATCCGGTAGGGCTCGTCGACGCCGCGGGTGACCAGATCGTCGATCAGCACGCCGACGTAGCCGTCGGCGCGGTCGACGGTGACGGCGGCGGCGCCGGACGCCCGGCACGCCGCGTTCAGTCCGGCCATCAGTCCCTGGGCGGCCGCTTCCTCGTAGCCGGTGGTGCCGTTGATCTGGCCCGCGAGGAACAGCCGCCGCGTCCTGCGGGTCTCCAGCGTCGGAAACAGCTCCCGCGGGTCGACGAAGTCGTACTCGATGGCGTATCCCGGCCGCGTCATCTCCGCCCTCTCGAGCCCCGGAATGGTCTTCAGCAGCGCCGATTGCGCGTCCCTGGGAAGGGAGGTGGAGATCCCGTTGGGATAGACCGTGTCGTCGTCCAGCCCCTCCGGCTCGAGGAAGATCCGATGCGCGCTCCGGTCGCCGAAGCGCACGACCTTGTCCTCGATGGAGGGGCAGTAGCGGGGACCCGCGCTCTCGATGCGGCCCGAATACAGGGGGGACCTGTCGAGGTTGGCCCGGATCAGCGCGTGCGACGCCGGCGTCGTCGCGGTGACGTGGCAGCTCACCTGGGGCGTCGTGATCTCCCGGGTCAGGAAGGAGAACGGCGTCGGCGGGTCGTCGCCCGGCTGCGCCTCCAGGCCGGCGTAGTCGATGGTCCTCCCGTCGAGGCGCGGCGGCGTGCCCGTCTTCAGGCGCCCGCGGCGGAACCCCAGCCGCCCGAGCGTGTCGGCGAGGCCCAGCGCCGGCGCCTCGCCGGCGCGCCCCGCCGGCGTCCGCTCCCCGCCCACGTGGATCAGGCCCCGCAGGAAGGTGCCGGTGGTCAGGACCACGGCGCCCGCGCGGATGCTCCGCCCGTCGGCGAGCGTCACCGACCGCGCCTCCGGGGTCCGGCCCCGGCCGGCGATCCCGAGGTCCTCGACCGCGGCCTCGGCGACCGTCAGGTTCCCGATCCGGTCCAGCGCGGTCTGCATCGCCCGCCGATAGAGGGCGCGGTCCGCCTGGGCCCTGGGGCCCCGGACCGCCGGACCCTTGCGCCGGTTCAGCAGGCGGAACTGTATCCCGGCGGCGTCCGTCACCCGGCCCATGAGCCCGTCCAGCGCGTCGATCTCGCGGACGAGGTGGCCTTTCCCGAGGCCGCCGATCGCCGGGTTGCACGACATCTCGCCGATGGCGCCCGCCCGGTGCGTCACCAGCAGGGTCGCGGCGCCGAGGCGCGCCGCCGCCGCCGCCGCCTCGCACCCGGCGTGGCCGCCCCCGATCACGACGACGTCGAAGACCGCGCCGTCGGACACCCGGGCGACGCCGACCGCCGCCGGGCGCGCGGAACCCGGCCGTGTTTCACGTGAAACGTCCATCGTTCCCCTCCCCCGGCGTCGGGACCCGCCCGATCACTTGCCGATGCAGAAGTCCCGGAACACGACGTCGAGAAGCTCCTCGACGTCGATCCTTCCGGTGATCCGGCCGAGCGCCCGCGCGCCGAGCCTCAGGTCCTCCGCCAGGAGCTCGACGCGGGCGTCGGCCGCGCCGCCGTCCCGCGACCCGGCCAGGAACCGCCGCAGGCACGCCGCGGTTTCCTCGACGGCCGACCGATGGCGCTCCCGCGTGAGCGGCGGCGCCTCGCTGCGGCCCACGCGCCGCTCGACCTCCCCTTCGAGCGCCTCCAGGAAACCGCCGAGGCCCCGGCCGGTGGCCGCGGACAGGGGCCACGCCCGGCGGCCCTTCACCCGGGTTCCCGCCGCGACCTCGCGCAGGTCGATCTTGTTGACGACGATCATGGCGTCCTCGTCCAGCAGGGACTCGATCCGCGACTCCATCTCGATGACCGGCGCCGCCTCCACCATGACGATCCTGAGATCCGCCGCCGCGGCCAGCGCCAGCGCGCGCCGGACCCCCTCGGCCTCGATCTCGTCGCGGCTCTCCCGCAGGCCCGCCGTGTCGGCGACGGTCACCGGGAGGCCGCCGAGGTCGAGGCGGACCTCCACGACGTCCCGGGTCGTTCCCGCCCGCTCCGAGACGATGGCCGCGTCCCGCCGCGCCAGGGCGTTCAGCAGGCTCGACTTGCCCACGTTGGGAGCGCCCGCGATGACGACATACAGGCCGTTCCGCAGGCGCTCGCCGCGCCGCCCGTCCTCCAGATGCGCGACGAGCTCGCCGAGCAGGTCGCCGGCGTCCCGGCGGACGGAGCATATCAGATCCGCGGGCAGTTCCTCGTCGGGGAAGTCGATGACGGCCTCCAGGCGCGCCAGGGCGTCCCGCAGGCGGGCCCGCCACGAGTCGTAGACGGCGCCGAGGCGCCCTTCGAGCTGGTCGACGGCCTGGCGGCGCTGCGCTTCCGTCTCGGCGTCGACGAGGTCGGCCACGGCCTCGGCCTGAACGAGGTCCAGCTTGCCGTTGAGGAACGCGCGGCGCGTGAACTCCCCCGGCTCCGCGATGCGGACGTCCCGCCGGGCGCGAAGCGCGTCCAGCACGCCGGACACCACCGCCGCGCCGCCGTGGACGTGCAGCTCGGCGACGTCCTCGCCGGTGTAGCTGGCCGGCGCCGGAAACCACAGGACGAGACCGTCGTCGAGCGCGCGCCCGTCCCTGGGGTCGCGCAGCGCCGCGCGGGTCGCCGCGCGAGGCGCCGGGACCGCGCCCGCCACTTCCGCCAGCAGGCTTCCCGCGGCCGGCCCCGAGACGCGGACGACGGCGATCCCGGCCCGCCCGCGCCCGCTCGCGAGGGCGGCGATCGTCATGTCGGAATGGTGGGCGGGGAGACGGCGCAATTCCCGATCCGGGTTCCTCACGCTACGGTCGCGCGGGAACGGCTGCGTCCCCGAATACGATATCTGGTGGACATGTCTACCCGAATACACTAAATATCGAAAAACGACGGAGGCGCGATGCCGATGCCGAACACTTGGCGACCCAGATCGCCCGCCACCCGGTCACGCGACCGCCGCCGGCTGATCCGGATCGTGTCCGAGAGGTCGCTGATCCGGGACGCGGACGTCACGCTCGCCTCCGGAGCCGGCAGCAGTTTCTATTTCGACATGAAGCGCACCGCCTTCCACCCCGAGGGCGCGAGCCTCATGGCCCGGCTCGTCCTCGACGAGCTCGCCGACATCGACGTCGATTACGTGGGCGGCCTCGAGATCGGCGCCGTGCCGCTCGTCGCCTGCGCGGTCCAGCGGAGCCTTTCCGGCCGCCGCCTGCGCGGGTTCTTCGTCCGCAAGCGGCCGAAGGACCACGGCACGCGCCGCCTGATCGAGGGACTGGGCCCGGAGGACTCCCTCGCCGGCAGGACCGCGGCGCTGCTCGAGGACGTGACGACCACCGGGGGTTCGGCGCTCAGGGCGGTGGCCGCCGCGCGCGGCGAAGGCGCGTCCGCGCCCGTGGTCGTCACCGTCCTCGACCGCATGGAGGGCGCCGCGGAGGCCCTGGGAAGGGAGAACGTCGCCCTGCGGGCGATCCTCACGTCCCGGGACTTCGGGTTGTAGGGCCGTCCCGGTCACGCTTCCGGTTCCCCGCGCGCCGCCTGGCCCGGCCGCAACCGGAGGCGCTCGACGCGCCCGCCTTCGATCAGGTGGACGCGCAGCACCTCGTCGATCTCCTCCTCGGTCGCGCAGCTGTACCAGACGCCTTCCGGATAGACGACCATGGTCGGACCCAGCTCGCACCGGTCGAGGCAACCCGAACTGTTGATCCGCACGCGCTTGACGCCGAGCTCCTTCGCCCGGTTCTTCATGTAGTCGCGCAGCGCCTGGGAGCCCTTCGCCTTGCAGCACCCCCGCGGGTGATCGGCCGCGCGCTCGTTGACGCAGCAGAACACGTGGCGCCGGTAGAACAGGGGCGGATCGCCATTGACATCGCCGCCGTCAACGTCGTTCATCGTATCCTGGCCTCGTTCCCGTTTCCGCCGTGAAACCGGACCCGTGCAATAACGCAAGGAACGCCCGTGCGCAACGCCCTCGACACCGCCGCCAGCCCGTACCTCATCCAGCACAAGGACAACCCCGTGCACTGGCAGGCGTGGGGACCCGAAGCCTTCGAGGCGGCGGCCCGGCAGGACAAGCCCATCCTCCTCAGCGTCGGGTACGCGGCCTGCCACTGGTGCCACGTCATGGCCCACGAGAGCTTCGAGAACGCCGACGTCGCGGCGCTGATGAACGAGCTCTTCGTCAACGTCAAGGTCGACCGGGAGGAACGCCCCGACGTCGACGCCATCTACCAGCAGGCGTTGCAGCTTCTGGGCCAGCACGGCGGCTGGCCGCTCACCATGTTCCTCACGCCCCAGGGCGCGCCCTTCTGGGGGGGCACCTACTTTCCGCCGGAGTCGCGGTACGGACGGCCGGGGTTCCCGGAGGTCCTGCGGCGGATGCGCGAGATCTACAGGACCCGGCGCGACAAGGTCGCGGAGAGCGCGGAGTCCGTCAAGTCCGCCCTCGACAGGCTCTCCCGGCCGCCCGACGACGACGGCTCCGCGCGGCTGTCCATGGCCGTCCTCGACCACGCCGCCACCCAGTTCCTCCGCGCCCTCGATCCCGTCAACGGCGGCCTCGGCGGCGCTCCCAAGTTCCCCCAGCCGTCGATCTTCGACTTCCTGTGGCGGGCGCACGTCCGCGGCGGCGAGAAGATGTTCGGGCACGCCGTCTCGCTCACCCTCGACCGCATGTGCCAGGGAGGCATCTACGATCATCTCGGCGGGGGGTTCGCCCGCTATTCGACGGACGAGGCCTGGCTGGCGCCGCACTTCGAGAAGATGCTGTACGACAACGCGCAGCTGGTCGAACTGATGACGCACGTCTGGCGCAAGACGGGAAGCCCGCTCTACGCCGACCGCATCCGCGAGACCGTCGGCTGGACGTTGCGCGAGATGCTGGCGGAGGGCGGCGCCTTCGCCGCCTCCCAGGACGCCGATTCGGAGGGCGAGGAGGGACGCTACTACATCTGGAGCGAACGGGAGATCGACTCGCTCCTCGACGACGGCGGCCTGTTCAAGAACGTCTACGACGTCTCGCCGGGCGGCAACTGGGAGGGACGCAACATCCTCAACCGCTCCGCCCGTCCCGACCCGCTCGACGACGCGGCCGAGGCGAGCCTGGCGCGGTCGCGCGCGATCCTCTTCGCCGCGCGCGGCGAGAGGGTCAGGCCCGGATGGGACGACAAGGTCCTGGCCGACTGGAACGGGCTGATGATCTCGGCGCTGGCCGGCGCCGGCGCCGCGTTCCGGACGCCGGAATGGATCGCGGCGGCGGAGCGCGCCTTCGCCTTCATCGGCGACAGGATGAGCGCCGGCGACCGGCTCCTGCATTGTTACCGCGACGGCCGCTCGACCGAGGCGGCGTTCCTGGACGATTACGCCAACATGTCGAAGGGCGCCCTCGCCCTGTTCGAGGTCACCGGCGCGCCGCCGTACCTGGAACGCGCCCGCGCCTGGGCGGATACGGTCGAGGCCCGCTACCTGGACGCCGACAACGGCGGCTACTTCTTCACCGACGACGACGCCGAAGCCCTGATCACCCGCCCGCGGAACGCCGCCGACAACGCGACGCCGGCGGGAAACGGCGTCATGGCGCACGTTCTGGCGCGCCTTTACCACCTCACGGGAGACGACGCCTACCGGCGGCGCGCCGAAGCCGTCTGCCGGGCCTTCGCGGGAGAGACCCGGCGCAACTTCCTGGGCGTCACGTCGCTGCTCGGCGGTTTCGAGCTCCTGGCGGCGGCCGTCCAGGTCGCGGTGATCGGGGAGCGCGGCGGCGACGGGACCCGGGCCCTGACGCGGACGTACTTCGAGAGCCCCGTTCCGACCGGCGTGTTGCAGGTGATCGAACCGGGCGCCCGGCTCCCGGAGGGCCACCCGGCGTCCGGCAAGGGCCTGGTCGACGGGAAGGCCACCGCCTACGTCTGCGCGGGGACCTCCTGCTCCCTGCCCATCACGGATCCCGCGAGCCTGCGCGCGGCCCTGGCCGACCCGGTCGGGGCGTCGACCGCGGCGGCGCGGTCCTGACGCCCCCGATTCCCGGCGCGTCCGGCGGGGCCGCCGCGCCGGACGGTTGCGGGGGCGCCGCGTCCCGGGACACACTGCCGGCCGAACCGGCCGGGACGCCGCTCCCGGCGCGAGGCCGCGGCCTCCCACCAGACAGGAAGGAACCCATGGTCAAGGCGATCCAGATCAGCAAGACCGGCGGACCGGCGGTGATGAAGTGGCGGGACGTCGACCTCCCCGCCCCGGACCGCGGAGAAGTCCGGATCAGGCACACCTACGTCGGGCTCAACTACATCGACTGCTACTTCCGTTCCGGCCTGTACCCGCTGGCCGGATTCCCGGCCGTCATCGGCATGGAGGGCGCCGGCGTCGTGGAGGCCGTCGGCCCCGGGGTCGGAAACTTCGGAGAGGGCGACCGGGTCGCCTACGCGCCGACGCTCGGCGCCTACGCCCGGGAACGCAACATCCCGGCGAGCAGGATCGTCAAGGTCCCGTCGACGGTCTCCGACAAGGAAGCGGCCGCGATGATGCTGAAGGGAACGACCGTGGAGTACCTCGTCCGCCGCGTCTACCGGGTGAAGCGCGGCGACACCGTCCTGTTCCACGCCGCCGCCGGCGGGGTCGGCCTCATCGCCTGCCAGTGGCTGAAGCACCTCGGGGCGACGGTGATCGGGACCGTCGGCTCGGACGCGAAGGCGCGCCTCGCCAGGCGTCACGGCTGCGACCACCCGATCGACTACACCAGGGAGGACTTCAAGGAGGCGGTGATGGACGTCACCGGCGGCAAGGGCGTTCCCGTCGTCTACGATTCGGTGGGCAGGACGACCTTCGACGCCTCCCTCGACTGCCTTCGCCCGCGGGGCGTCATGGCGCTGTTCGGACAGTCCTCCGGACCCGTGGCGCCGCTCGACCCGGCGGTCCTCTCCGCCAAGGGGTCCCTCTACCTCACCCGGCCGTCGCTGATGGCCTACAACGCCTCGCGCCGCGAATACGAGGCCAGCGCCAGGGCCCTCTTCGACGTGGTGGGGTCGGGCGCGGTCAAGATCAAGGTCAACCAGACCTACCCCCTCAAGGACGCCGTCCGCGCGCACAAGGACCTGGAGGGCCGCAGGACCACCGGCTCCACGGTGTTCCGGGCGCGGTAGGGGCCCGTCCGCGGGCGGCGCGGACCGCCGAGTCCGTTCGCGCGCTCCTTCCCTCCGGCGCGACCCCTGACCCGGCCCTCCCCCAAGGGGGAGGGAGAACGAGGAGGAGGGGAGGGGGTGGATCGGACGCGACCTCGCGCGCGGCGACCCCGATCCACATGTCGCGCCTCGCCATTTGCCGGACACAACCGATATGTCATGTCGGATTGACACAAATCCGTTTGTGTAAAGCAAACGGGAGGTATACGTTACACAAACCGTTTTGCGCCCAACAGCCAAGACATAAAATGAAACCGTTCGAGCCACAGGGGCTGCCAATCGGGAATATCGAGTGGGAGCCTCTCATTCCGCTGATGGGGCGAGCCAACCGTTCGCTCGCCCTCTACGACGGAGTCCTCTACGGCGTGCCCAACCCCGAGGTCCTGTTGTCCCCACTCACGACCCGGGAAGCAGTGCTCTCGTCACGCATAGAAGGCACACAGGCAACTCTTGGTGAAGTCCTCAAATTCGAAGCGGGGGAAGAACCCGAGCACGAAACACGACGCTGGGATTTCGAGGAGGTCATCAACTACCGCCAGGCGCTCCGCCGCGGCGAGAAGGCGCTCGGCGAAAAACCATTCAACCTCAACCTACTGCTGGAGCTTCACTCGATACTTCTCCAAAACGTGCGTGGCCGAAACATGGGGCGGGGCCAGTTTCGGAAAATCCAGAACTGGATCGGCGCCCCGGGCTCCCCGATAGGAAAGGCCGATTTCGTCCCGCCGGCCCCGGAGACCCTGATGCCCGAACTGGATGCGTGGGAGAAGTACTATCACGCGGAATCCCCCGACGGACTCGTCCAAATGGCCGTGGTCCACGCTCAGTTCGAAATCATCCATCCCTTCCTGGACGGCAACGGGCGTATCGGACGCATTCTGATACCGCTGTTTCTCGCGGAGAAGAAACTCCTTTCGCGCCCGATGTTCTATCTATCGTCGTACCTTGAACGACACAGGGACGAATACGTCTCGGGGCTGCGCGCCCTCAGCCGACGGAACGATGGCTGGAACCTCTGGATAGGCTTCTTTCTGCGCGCGGTCGAGGAGGAAGCGCGAGCGAACGCCGACAAGGCGAAAGCGATCATCGACCTCTACGCGGACCTGAAGGAGAGGGTGCTGGCTCTCACGCACTCACAATACGCCATCCCGCTCCTCGACCAGATGTTCGAGCGCCCGTTGTTCCGGAGCGCGATGCTTCGGTTTCCCGACGGTCTCGCGCCGAGTCGGCAGGCCGTGTCCCATCTGCTTCGTCAGTTGCGCAGCAGCGGCATCCTGAAGGTCCTGCGAGAAGGTCGGGGAAGACGCGCCCAAATCCTGGTCCTGGCCGAGCTCGTCAACATCTGCGAGGGCGAGGAGATCGTTTAGGCCGCATTTCTCATACCGGCAGGGATCGGAGATTGCGCGGCGTTGCGGGGCCGCGGACCCCCCTCCCGACCTCCCCCCTGCCAGGGGGGAGGAGTGCGCGGGGCGGGGGTCGTTCGGCGGCGGGGGAGCAGCAGCTTGAGCAGGCCGAACGCCAAGCCGCCTGCGCCGGGTGTGGCGAAAAAGCCACATTCCGTGTCGTTCTCGCCCGCGGCGCGCGGTTCCGCCGCCGAACCCGCGGATTCCCGTTGATTCGGCGGAACGGCGCGTGCTTACGTTGAAGGGCGCAAAGACGCGTCGTATGGTTTTTGGCCAAACAACCCTGTTGGTTACGGAGGATCACGAATGAAAACGCACAAGAGCAGGCTTCTCGCCACCAGCGCTCTGGCGGGCGCCGGGATGGCGCTTCCGGGCGTCGCGGCGGCCGAGATGATGAAGCCGGCCCTCTCGGTGGGCGGCTACCTCTGGCACGACACCCACTTCGCCAGCCAGGACATGGACGAGAACAAGAGCTCCGTCCTGCACCATGTCGACTCCGAGGTCCACTTCAAGCTGGCCGGCGAGCTCGACAACGGCCTCAAGATCGGCGGGCGCATCGAGCTCGAGAGCCAGACCGGCGGCGACCAGATCGACGAGACCTGGCTCGACCTTTCGGGCGCGTGGGGGATGCTCAGGTTCGGGAACAAGAACTCCGGGCGCTACGTCCACAGCTGGTCGGCGACGGGCCCGAACGTGTCCCACGGCGTCACCTCGGGCGTGACGACGGAATGGCTGGTTCTCCCTGAGGGTGTCGGCGCTGGCCTCTTCTTCCGCAAGCCGCTCGGCTCGGCCCACCCCGACGTCTCGAACGACGACCCGGCCCTCACCTACTTCACGCCGCGCTTCAACGGCTTCCAGATCTCGGTGACCCACCGCCCCGAAATCCAGAACACGGGCGGCAAGAACATCGGGACGAGCGGGTCGGACGACACGGCGAACTACACCAACGCGCTCGACGGCTCGGTCCAGTACTCCGGCGACGTGGGCGGCATGAAGGTCGCCCTCGTGCTCGGCGCGGGCTCGGCCGGCGGTCCGGACGGCGCGGAGGACTACCAGGTCGTCAACGGCGGCGCCAAGGTCACCGCCAGCGGCTTCAGCTTCGGCGGCCACATGGCCGACGTGGAAGACGACATGAACAACGCCACCGGCACGGCGTACAGCGTCGGCGCGAGCTACGGGCAGGGCCCGTGGGCGGTGAGCGCGACGTTCCACGATGGCGAGGTCGACGGCACCGTCGCCGACCCCGACAGCAGCGAGTTGTCGGTGTGGGCCCTGGGCACGAAATACACCCTCGGTCCGGGCGTGCGCCTCCTGGCGTCGTACCAGAACGCGGAGGTGACCTCGGAGCTCGGCGGCAGCAACGAGGGTTCGGCATTCACCGCGGGCGTCGCGGTCAACTTCTGACCCGGCTTCCGGCGGAAGCCGCCAGGGGCGGGGGGCCATCCCCCGCCCCTTTTCTTTGCCGCGCCGGCGCGGGCCGAAACGGCCATCCCCTGCCGGAATGGGGTTGACACCATGGCTCCATGCAGTATGACCCTGTGAATATGCCGGTTCGGCGCCGTTGCGGCGCGACCCGAAGCATGGGAGGGAAAACCATATGGGCGGATCGAAGAACATGGGGCGAATCGTCCGCGTTCGGGTCAGGGAAGGGAACACCGGCTTGTTCTATGCCGAGAGCTCGGAGTTGAGGGGCCTCCTGGTCGCCGCGCCGGACATGTCCTCCTTGTGGGCGGAAGTCCCCGGCGCGATCAGGGACCTCTACGAGGCGGTGGGAGAGAAGGTCGTCGTGACCCGCGTGGAGGACTCGGACCCGGACACCTATCCGTTCGCCGCCATTCCGGTCGCGGCCATTCCGGAGCAAATCCTCGCCGAACGGGCCGGGCCGGAGACGGCGCATCACCAAGGATGATTACTATTCCAGGGTGCGCGCGTTCGGCTTGAAACCGTCGAACGTTCGAACCGTGTATGTAGACGACGACGGGATGACGTACAACGTGCCCGACCCGGATAAGTACACGGAAGAGCAACGCCGGGAAATACTGCAACAGATCAAACGGCGTCTTTCGATCGACTGAACGTCCCGCGGCGTCGCGGGGCCGCGCGACCCCCTCCCGACCTCCCCCCTGTCAGGGGGGAGGAGTATTGGGTGGCCGGGGGGAGTATGAATGGCGCCCTCCGTCTTCCTTCCTGCTCCCTCCCCCTTGCAGGGGGAGGATCAAGGTGGGGGTCGCGGCGGCGGAGCGGGGCGCGAGTAGCGTCGCGGGGCCGCGCGGACCCCCCTCCCGACCTCCCCCCTGTCAGGGGGGAGGAGTGCGGATGGTCAGGGGGGAGTATGAATGGCTCCCTCCGTCTTCCTTCCTGCTCCCTCCCCCTTGCAGGGGGAGGATCAAGGTGGGGGTCGCGGCGGTGGAGCGGAGCGCGAACGGCGTCGCGGGGCCGCGCGGACCCCCCTCCCGACCTCCCCCCTGCCAGGGGGGAGGAGTATTGGGTGGTCAGGGGGGAAGAGCGGCCACTCGGCGGGCGCGATCATGGCGGCGAGCCGCGCCGGCCATCCCCCGCCCTTTTTCTTTCCCGCGCCGCCCGCCCGAAGCGACTTCCCGTTCGCGCGGAAATCCGGTAGCGTCCCGGCCTGAAGGAGAACGTTCATGGACGAATACCAGGCCGCCACGCTTGCGATCCGGACCTACGCTCTCTGGGCCGCCTACGGACAGGTCGCCGCCACCGTCCTGATCGGCGGCGGCCAGATCGCCGTCGTCTTGTACGGCATCCGCGCCATGATCCGCGCCAACAGGGAACGCGCCGTCATCCTCGACCAACAGCATCAGGCCGACGAACGCCGCCACAAGGAGGCCATGGCCGAGGGGGCCCGCCGCCACGAGCAGGCCATGGCCGAGGGGGCGCGCCGCCACGAGGAAACCATGGCGGCGTTCGCCGAATCGGCTCGGGCCGACGACAAGCGCCACGAGGAAGCCATGGCGGCGCTCGATGAACTGGTCCGGGACGGCCAGCGCCAGGCCGCCGCCCTCGACGAATCGATCCAGGCCAGCCAACGCCAGACCGCGGCCCTCGACGAACTGCTCCGCCGCTCCGCGCCCGCCGAGTGACCGCCCTTCCCCCTGCCAGGGGGAGGGAGAACGAGGGGGAGGCCGGTCGCTGTCCTCACCCTTGAAGCGCCTCGGGTCGGCGTGCAGACTCCGGGATCGGAACGGGCGTCGCCGCGAACCGCGCGGTCGAACGCGCCGATCACCGTGCATGAGACCAGGGAGGCTCCGATGAAGTACAAGGTTCTGCTCTTCGACAGCTGGGGGACCCTCGTCGACAACTACTCGATTTCCGAGGCGCTCGAGCCCCATGTCGGCGAGAGCAACCTGTCGAACGAGATCGCGCGCGACTGGCGCTTCCAGCAGAAGTGGGCGATGTTCTACGTCACGCTCTCCGACCGCTTCGTGCCGCACCCGGGCCTGACGGAGGCCGCGCTCCGCTGGGCTCTCGACTACCACCACGTCAAGCTGTCGGAGAAGGCCATCGCGGACGTGATGTCCCAGTACCACAAGCTGCGGGCCTATCCCGACGTCCCGGGCGCGCTTCGCAAGCTCAAGAGCCTCGGCCTCAAGCTGAAGATCGTCGCCAACCCCACCAGGCGGATGCTGCTCGATCACACCGAGTACGCCGGCATCCAGGAGTATTTCGACGACATCATCTCGAGCGGCGAGGAGGCCCGGGCGTTCAAGCCGTCGCCCAAGGTCTTCAGCCTCGGCGTCCGCAAGGCCGGCTGCAAGAAGAGCGAGGTCCTGTGGGTCACGGGCCATTTCTGGGAGGTCACCGGCGCCGACACCGCCGGCCTCGATACCGCGTGGACCAATCGCGCCCGGCATCCGGCCCTGCCGATCGGCGTCACGCCGACCTATACCGTTCCCAATCTGGGGGCTCTCGCGAACGCCCTGGCGCGGGAACGGCGGGCGGCGTAGAGGCGCCGGGCATGGAGCGCCCCGCGCGGCGCGGCCGATCCCGCCGCGCCGGGGACCGTCCATGCTCGCCGGTCCTTTGTGGATAAGCAGTCAACGCCTTGAGCAAGCGTCCGAAAACACGTCCGGGATGGCCTCCGCGCAGGCATGGACGCGCCCTGCGCGGTCGCCATGTTTCCCGCCCGCGCGGCGGCCTGCGCGGCGTTCCTGAGAGATGACCGGCGCGACGGGCGGCAACCGACCGAACTCACTCGAAATATCCGGCGGCCCGCGCGGCCGGCGGCGCAGGAAAGGATGACCGAATGAAACTCTACGACTTCAAGGGCGCCCCCAATCCCCGGCGGGTGCGGATGTTCCTGGCCGAGAAGGGCCTCTCGATTCCGGTCCAGCAGGTCGACCTGATGGCCCGGGAGCAGCACGGGGACGCGTACCGGGCCGTCAATCCCTGGCGCACCGTGCCCGTGCTCGAACTCGACGACGGCGTATGCGTCCGCGAGGCCGCGACGATCTGCCGCTACGTCGAGGCGATCCATCCCGAGCCCGCGCTCCTCGGAACGACGCCGGTCGAGCAGGCGGCCATAGGCGCGTGGGAGCACAAGTGCGAGGTCGATGGCCTGATCGCCGTCGGCGAGGTGTTGCGCAACTCCGTCGACGCGTTCGCCGGCCGCGCCTTGCCGGGACCCGTCTCCCACGAGCAGATCCCGGCGCTGGCGGACCGGGGGCGCCGGCGCATCGCCTACTTCATGGACCTGCTGGACGAACGGCTCGGCGAGAGCGAGCACGTGGCCGGACCCGGCTTCAGCGCGGCGGACATCACGGCGCTGGCGACGGTCGATTTCGCCGCCCGGGTCGAGAAGGAGATCCCCGCCGGGCACCCCAACGTCGAGCGCTGGCGCGAAACGGTCGCCGCCCGGCCCAGCGCCCAGGCGTAGCCCGCGTTTCGCCCCCCTGGCGTGACCCCCACCCCGACCCTCCCCCTGCCAGGGGGAGGGAGAAGAAGAGGGGGAGGGAGAACGAGGGGGGGGGAAAGGCGGGTCGGACATGGGGCGCTGGACGCGCGGCGCGCGACCGGCTAATCGTTGTCGGCGACCCGCAACCGACAACGGAGAGGAAACCCCATGGCTCAAGTCGCGGTTCTCGCCCAGGTCGACATCGACCCCGACCACAAGGCGGCGTTCGACGCCCGCGCCCGCCGTCACGCGGCCGACTCCCAGGCCAACGAGGAAGGCTGCCTGATGTTCCAGGTGAACGCCGAGGCCGACAACCCCAACCGTTACGTCATGTACGAGATCTACGTCGACGAGGACGCCATCGCGGCGCACATGGACTCCGCCCACATGAAGGCCTTCCGTTCGGACACGGCCCACATGGTGAAGGACCGCGTGATCACGGTCCTGAACGTGGTCACGGAAATCGAGCTCCCGCTGCCCTCTGTGGTCGGCCGTTCGGAGTTTCCATTACCCTGAACGTGACCGCGCGCGGGCCCCGGCCGGAGGAGAGCCGCCGCCGGGCGGACGCCTCCGGAACCGGTTCCCCCGGAACCAGCGCCATGCATCGGGTGCGCCTCTACTGCTGGCACTTCATGGCCTATCCGCACCTGCCGCCGGACTTCGACGACAGGTACGAGTCGGGCTGGGTGACGGTTCCCAACGCGCTCTGGGACCGCGAGCGGTCCGCCGCCGTCTATCAGGAATACATCGATCAGCTCGTCTACGCCGAGGAGCTCGGCTTCGACGGCCTCGTGCTCAACGAGCATCACCAGAACGTCTACGGGTTGATGCCGGCCCCCAACCTGATCGCGGCGGCGCTGACCCAGCGGACCGAGCGGGCCAGGCTGGTGATCCTGGGGAACATCCTGCCGCTGCACCTCAATCCCCTTCGGGTGGCGGAGGAATACGCCATGCTCGACAACATGTCGGGCGGCCGCCTCGTCGCCGGTTTCGCCGTCGGCGGCGGACCGGAGGCGTTCAACTACGACGTCCCCCAACCCCAGGCCCGCAGGCAGTTCTGGGAGGCGGTGGACCTGATCGCCCGTTCCTGGACGGAGGACGGCCCCTTCCGCCACGAGGGACGCCATTACCCGCTGCGCTACGTCAACCCGTGGCCGCGCCCGCTACAGAGGCCGCATCCGCCCATCTGGATTCCCGGCGCCCTCAGCCTCGAGACCATGGACGAGGTGGCGAAGCGCGGCTACGACTTCTTCCTGTCGTCCCGGCGCCACGACGCCGCGACCCGCATGGCGGTGGAGCGCTTCGCGGACCGCATCGAGGCCCACGGCGGGACCTTCCACCCCTATCGCATGGGGATCCTGCTGTCCGTCTACGTCGGCGAGAGCGACGAACGGGCGCGCGCGGAGTCCCGGGAGGGCATCTGGTATTTCCTGCGGAACTGCGTCAAGGGACATCTCAGGAGCCGCGGGCGCAACCTCACCTTCGGTCCCGGCGCGCCGTCCGCGTCGATGGCGTCGTGGCGGGCCTATCTCGAGCGCGCCGACCCGGCGACCAACAACTTCGGCGACGCGGAGACGTGGGAGGAGCTCGACCGCTGGAGTTCGGTCATCGTCGGTTCGCCCGCCACCGTGCGCGAGCGGCTCTGGCGGATGATCGAGTCGTTCAGGCTCGGCGTCATCCTGATCCAGTTCCATTTCGGCAACCTTCCCGACGACCTGACGCGCAAGAGCATGAGGCTGTTCGCGACCGAGGTGGCGCCGGGGTTGCGGTCCGACTCGGGCGCGTTGTTCGCCGAGGCGTTTCCCGCCCTCGGCGAGGCGGCGGCGTGAGCGCCCGCGTCGCGGACGTTCGCGGCCGCGCCGTCGGGATCGTCGAGGCCGGCGGCGGGGACCCCCTCGTCTACCTGCACGACATCGCCGACGTCCACGCGGCCCGGCCCGGCCTGCTGCCGTTCCACGAGGCGCTGGCGCGCGAGTTCCGCGTCGTCGCGCCGGCCCATCCGGGGTGCGCGGACAGCGACGAGAACGACGACGTCGAGACGATCGAGGACGTCGCGTTCCATCTGCTGGAGGTCCTCGACGTGCTCGGGCTCGACGCCTTCGCGCTCGTCGGCGCCGGCGTCGGGGGCTGGCTCGCCGCCGAGTTCGCGGTCCGCCATCCCGGCCGCGTCTCCCGCCTCGTCCTTCTCGGCGCCACGGGCCTGTACGTGCCCGGCCAACCGATCGGCGACGTCTTCATGGCGGCGCAGTCGACGGACGGCGGGAAATACCCGGATCTTCGGAGGATGCTGTTCGCCGACGAGGACGGGGCCGAGGCGCTCGCCCTGTTCCCCGACGGTCGCGGCGAGATCGCGAACGAGATGCTGCGCTACGGGATGTTCCGCTTCCTGTCGCGCGTCGGCTTCCGGCCGCCGTACCTCTACAACCGCACCCTGCGGGACCGGCTCTACCGCTACGACCGGCCGGCGCTGGTCGTCTGGGGCCGCGAGGACCGCCTCGCGCCCGGCGCTCACGCCGACGCCTACGTCGAGGGCCTGGGAGACGCCCGGCTCGAGATGCTCGAGGGCGCCGGTCACAGCGCCTGGATCGAGCGGCCCGGCGAGGCGGCGGCCCTGGTCGCCGGGTTCCTCGAGGCGTGAATCCCTCGTCCGGCGCCGGACGCCCCGCGTGGCGCGTCCGCCTGACCAAGTTCAGACACATGCGAGACGCCGCAGGGGCCGTTTGCGCTCCTCCCCCGGCGCGACCCCCACCCCGACCCTCCCCCTGCAAGGGAGAGGGAGAAGAAGGGGGACGGAAAGGAACCATTGACGCTCCTCCCCCCTGACAGGGGGGAGGTCGGGAGGGGGGTCCGCGGCCCCGCAACGGCTCGCTCAGTGTCTCATATGTATTGAACGAGGACACCGCGTGGCGCGTCCGCGGCCCGGTCGTTACAATCCGGTTCCGGCGGTCGGCCCGGCCCGGTCGGACCGCCGGACCCGGAGAAAGGGAGGCGCAGGCAATGAAGAAGAAGTCGGTCGGAGACATCGAGATCTCGCGCGTCGTCGAGCTCGAGGGCACCGAGTTCCGCTACCAGGGACTGTTCCCCGATCTTTCCCGGGAGGACTTCGACGCCCATCGCGACTGGCTCGACCCGCACTTCTTCGACTACGGCGCCGGCCAGATGAGATTCAGCTTCCACGCCTTCGTCCTCAGGACCGAACGCCACACCGTCGTGGTCGACACCTGCATCGGCAATCACAAGAGCCGCGAGGCCCGGCCCATCTTCGACATGCGCGACGACGACCGCTTCCTCCGGGAACTGGCTGCGGCGGAGGTCGTTCCGGAAGAGGTCGACTACGTCATGTGCACGCACCTGCACGGGGACCACGTGGGCTGGAACACCAGGCTCGAGAACGGCGAATGGACGCCGACCTTCCCCAACGCCAGATACCTGTTCTCGGAAAAGGACCTGGAGTGGTTCTCCGCCATCCCGGAGGACGACGGCAACCACTGGCGGGGATACCGCGACTCGGTGCTGCCGGTGATCGAGGCCGGCAACGCCGTGAAGGTGGCGAGCGACTACGCCCTGGACGACTCCATATGGCTCGAGCCCTCGGAGGGGCATACGCCGGGCCACTGCTCGGTGCGCCTGCGGTCGCGCGGCGCCGAGGCGGTCCTGACGGGCGACCTGATACACCACCCCATCCAGTGCGCGATGCCCCACGTCAACAGCGCCGCCTGCATCGATCCGCCCAGATCGGCGGCGACGCGGCGGGCGTTCGTGGAGCGCCACGCGGACACCGGCGTCAAGGTGTTTCCGGCGCACTTCGCGGCCCCGACGGCGGGCTTCGTGACCGGGACCGCGGACGGCTGCCGCTGGGCGCCCGACCCGTGAGGCCGGGAGCCGCTTCCGCCCCGGCGCGACCGCGACCCCCACCCCGACCCTCCCCCTGCAAGGGAGAGGGAGAACAAAGGGGACGGAGGGACCATTCATACTCCTCCCCCCTGACAGGGGGGAGGTCGGGAGGGGGGTCCGCGGCGCCGCGGGATCCGTTCGCGCTTCTCTCCCCTGGCGCGACCCCCACCCCGACCCTCCCCCTGCAAGGGAGAGGGAGAAGAGGGGGGACGGAGGGTGTGCGAAGTGTGCGGATCCCCTTTTCACACTCCTCCCCCATAACAGGGGGGAGGTCGGGAGGGGGGTGGACCGCGGCCCCGCAACGCCGCGCGCTCCCCCTGCCAGGGAGAGGGAGAAGAGGGGAAATGCGGGTCAGTTCAGGCCGACGGCGGCCGAGAGGGTCGGGCCGATCTCCTCGTTGAGGACGAGGTCGGCGACGGCGTCGAGGTCGGTCGGCTCGCGGTTGAGAATGGCCAGGGTCGATCCGTTGTCCCTGGCCATGACGGGGAAACCGGCGGCCGGATAGACCGCGAGCGAGGACCCGACGGCGAGGAAGAGGTCGCACTCCAAGGTCGCCTCCCGCGCCCGCCGCATGGCGTCCGCCGGCATCGCCTGCCCGAACGAGATCGTGGCCTGCTTGACGATCCCGCCGCAGAACGCGCACGTCGGCAGCGTTTCGTCGATCTCGAACGCCGCCTTGATGGCGTCCAGCTCGCGCCGCGCGCCGCAGTCCAGGCAGGCGGCGTAGGAGCCGTTGCCGTGCAGCTCGACGACCCGCTCGTCGGGAACGCCGGACTTCTGGTGCAGGCCGTCGACGTTCTGGGTGATGACGGCGGTCGCCAGCCCGCGGCGGACGAGCGCGGCCACGGCGAGATGGCCGCGGTTGGGCTCCGCCGGCCCTATCGTCCTGTCCACCTCGATCTTGCGGCGCCAGCTCTCGCGGCGCATCTCCTCCGAGGCCAGGAAGTCCCCGAAGTCGATCGGTTTGTTCCGGGCCCACAGCCCTCCGGGGCCGCGGAAGTCGGGAATCCCGGACTCGGTGCTGATGCCCGCCCCGGTGAAGACGACCACACGGCGCGCCTCGCGCAGGAGGCCGCGCAGCCGGTCGGCGGCCCGTCGGTCCGGAGCCGCCGCGTCCTTCCCCTGCGATGCCATCGAGACGTCCTCCTCCCTGGCGGCCTCAGCGGTGCGGGTCGCTCTCGGCGAGGTAGTCCCGCACGTACGACGCGACCGCGTCCTCGAGCGGGCGGAACCGGCGCCCGTACCCGGCGGCGCGGAGCTTCTCCATGCGGGCCTCGGTGAAGTACTGATACCCGTCGCGGAGGCGCTCCGGCGCGTCGACGAACTCGATCCGGGGCTCCGCGTCCATTGCCGCGCACACGGCCCGCGCCAGGTCGGAGAAGGACCTCGCCGCCCCCGTGCCGAGATTGAACAGGCCGGAGACGTCGGGGCGGTCGCGGAGCCACATCATGGCCTCGACGCACTCGTCGACCGGGACGAAGTCGCGCATCTGGCCGCCGTCCTCGTAGTCCGGACGGTGCGAGCGGAACAGGCGGACGGGGCCTCCGGCGGCGACCCGTTCGTAGATCTGATGGGCGACGCTGCGCATGGGTCCCTTGTGGTACTCGTTGGGGCCGAACACGTTGAAGAACTTGAGTCCGACCCATTGCGGCGGCGCCGGGCCGCCCTCGGCGGACAGGCGGGCGACGCGGCGGTCGAACAGGTGCTTGCTCCAGCCGTAGAGGTTGAGCGGGCGGAGCCGGCGCAGGCCGTCGACCGAGCCGTCGTCGTCGAAGCCGGCGGCGCCGTCCCCGTAGGTCGCCGCCGACGAGGCGTAGACGAGGCGCGCTCCGGCGCGCGCGCACCACTCCCACAGCCCGAGGGAGAAACCGAAGTTGCTGGCGACGACGAGGTCGGCGTCCGTCGCCGTGGTCGACGACACGGCCCCCATGTGGAAGACCATGTCGACGGCGCCGCGCCGTTCCTCCAGGAACCCGAACAGGGAGTCCGGCGCCACGATTCCCGCCAGCTCGCGCCGGGCGACGTTCCGCCACTTGTCCCCCTCGCCGAGCGTGTCGCAGACCACGATCTCGCTCTCTCCCCTCTCCTCGAGCGCGGCGACGACGTTCGAGCCGATGAAGCCGGCCCCGCCGGTGACGACGATCACGTATCGCCCCCGGCGCGCCGCGCGATCCGGCCGATGGCGCCGCTCGTGCTGTGGCCCTCGACGAGTTCGGCCAGCACGACGCGGCCGCCGCGGGACCTCACGAGGTCGCCGCCGACGACGTCTTCCTCCGCGTAGTCGGCGCCCTTGACGAGGACGTCCGGCCTGACGGCCTCGATCAACGACAGCGGCGTGTCCTCGTCGAACTCGACGACCAGATCGACGGCGGAGAAGCCCGCGAGGACGGAGGCGCGGGCCGCCGCCGTCTGGACGGGCCGGCCGGCGCCCTTGAGGCGGCGCGCGGAGGCGTCCGAGTTCAGGCCCACGATCAGGGCGTCGCCGGCCGCGCGGGCCTGGTCGAGAAGGGAGACGTGTCCCGGGTGCACGAGGTCGAAACAGCCGTTCGTGAAGGCCACGCGCTTGCCGCAGCGGCGCCAGCGGGCGACCCGGTCGCGCGCCGCGCGCCGCGACACGACCTTGCCCTCCGGCTCCCCCCGGTCCGGGGGGGCGTCGGCCCGGAGGGCGTCGGCGAGCTCGCCGGCGTCGACCGTCGCCGTCCCGACCTTTCCGACCACGATCCCGGCGCACGCGTTGGCGAGGGCCGCGGCCTCCTCGAGCCCGTGCCCGGCCGCGAGGGCCGCGGCGACGGTCGCGACCGCGGTGTCGCCGGCGCCGGAGACGTCGAAGACCTGCCGCGGCCGGGTGCGCAGGTGCAGCGGCTCCCCGCCGGCGGCGACCAGCGTCATGCCCCGGGCGCCGCGCGTCACCAGGACGGCGCCGACGCCGGCTTCCGCCGCGGCCCTGCCCGCCGCGGACGCCGCGCTCCGGTCGTCCCCGATCGCCGTTCCGGTGGCCCGGGACAGCTCGTCCTGGTTGGGGCTCACCAGGAACGCCCCGCGGTAGCGCGCGAGGTCCGGGCTCTTCGGATCGACGACGACCGGCGCGCCCGCGGACGCCGCCGCGGCGACGATCTCCGCGACGACCCCGTCGCTCAGGACGCCCTTGGCGTAATCGGACAACACCACGACGTCCGCCTTCGGCAGTTCGGCGCGGGCCCGGTCCACGACCTGCGACAGGACGTCCGGCGGCGGCGCGGCGGCGCTCTCGACGTCGGCGCGGAGGAGCTGCTGGCCGGACGCCAGATACCGGGTCTTCACCGTCGTCGGCGCGTCCGGGCGGACCACGGCGTGAAGCGTCAGGCCCTCCTCGTCCGTCAGCAGCCCCGCCAGGCGCGCGCCGGCCGCGTCGTCGCCGATCGACCCCACCAGGGCGGCCCGCCCGCCCAGGCTCGCGACGTTGCGCGCCACGTTGCCCGCGCCGCCCGGCATTTCCGTCTCGCGGTCGACGCGCATGACGGGGACCGGCGCTTCCGGCGAGACGCGGTCGACCGCGCCCGCGACGTAGCGATCGAGCATCAGGTCGCCGACGACGAGGACCCGGCCCGCGCCGAGCGTCGCCGGCATTTCGAGAAGGCGGGAAGGATCGGGCGCGCCGGCGATCATGTCTGGATGAACGCGCGTTCGCCATCGTGGAGGACGACGCAGGTAAGGATATCCGACGTCCACGCGCGGGTGTCGATGCCGATGCGGTTCGGGCGGACCTGAACTTCCCCGGAGGGCGTGTGTCCGTGCACGACCACCTTGCCGAGGTCGTCCTCGCAGTCGAGGAAACCCTCCCGGATCCACAGCAGGTCGCTCGGTTCCTGCTCCTCCAGGGGAACGCCGGGCCGGATTCCGGCGTGAACGAAGACGTAGTCGCCCTCGACGCGCGCCAGGGGGAGGCCGCGCAGGAAGTCGAGGTGGCGTTCGGGGAGGGCGTCGAGGAACCGGTCCCGCACCCCTTTCCACCCGCCGGCGCGGATCTCCGGATCGACGCCGTAGTCGCGCAGCGTCGCGTCGCCGCCGTTGCAGACCCAGAGGTCGCCGCTCGCCGGGTCGTCGAGGAACTCCAGCAGGAACGCCTCGTGGTTGCCGAGAAGATGGACGGTCTCGAACCCGGGGAGGGGATCCTCGATCAGGCAGTCGAGGACGCCGCGGCTGCGCGCGCCGCGGTCCACGTAGTCGCCGAGATAGACGACGACGCGGGAACCGGCGGGGGCCGCGTCGGCGTCGGCGCGGATGCGGGCGTTGAGGCGGCGGAGAAGATCGATGCGTCCGTGGACGTCTCCGACCGCGTAGACGCGCCGGCCGGCCGGCGCGCGCGCCGGGGAGCGGGCCGGGCGTTCGGTCATGCCGCCCTGGAGACTGCCGCGCATTTCGCCATCGCCGCGAGACGATAGCACCCGGCGGGAAGGCGGGAAACCGCCGCCGGCGGACGATCTTCGCGGCGGGGGGTCGAGGAGCGCGCGGCGTTGCGGCGCCGCGGTCCACCCCCCCTCCCGGCCTCCCTCCTCGTTCTCCCTCTCCCTTGCAGGGGGGAGGGTCGGGGTGGGGGTCGCGCCAGGGGGAGGAGCGCGAACGGACCCGGCGCCCCCGTCGCCGGATGCAGCTTGCGGACGAGCAAGCATCGAATTGGTAATCGCATTTGAACGGATATGGCGTATTGTGACTCCGTTTACACGAAGATGACCGATTCCATATGCCTGAACCCGCGGCCGGCAAGAAACGGCATCCGATCGGCCATGCCTGGCTCAGGCGCGAGCTGGGCCTGCCGGTCCCGCCGCCCGCGGTGGAAAGCTACGTCGTCGCGGGCGCGCGGCGGACCGAGACCCGCGGCTCCCGAATCGTGGAACTCTATCCCCGACAATACGCCACGGATGGATCGGTG
The DNA here is from genome assembly GCA_965242505.1 of Alphaproteobacteria bacterium. Taxonomy (GTDB): domain Bacteria; phylum Pseudomonadota; class Alphaproteobacteria; order UBA2966; family UBA2966; genus UBA2966. The sequence goes on along the minus strand of OZ251449.1, from coordinate 2,775,595 downwards.
GCGTCTCATCTGAGATTCGCGTTGCGCCACGAGCCCGTCGACCTCGGCGTGCTGGCCGCCGCCTTCAAGACGATCGGGGCCGCCCATGTCGAGGCCTGGGTCCGGGCGGAACCCACGAGCGCCTTCAGCAGGCGAGCGTGGTTCTTCCATGAGATGGTCACGGGCCGGACGCTGGACCTCGAGAACGCGCGCGCCGGCAGATACGTCGATGCCCTGGATCCGAGCAGGCACGTCGTCGCCGAGCGCCGCAACTCGCGGCGCCACCGCGTCGCCGACAACCTGCTCGGCGGCCCCGGTCTGTGTCCGACGGTCCGGCGCACGCCGCGGTTGGCGGAGGCGATGCGCCTGCGCGTGGACGAGAAGGCGCGCGCGCTGATCGAGGGCTACGATCCCGTCATCCTCACCCGGGCGGTCAGCTATCTCTACACGAAGGAAACGCGCTCCTCGTTCGCCATCGAGGGCGAGACCCCGAACGCCTCGCGCACCGAGCGGTTCGTCGCCGCGCTGAGGGCGGCGCCGGACTTCGATCCGGCCGACAAGGCCATGCTGATTCGTCTGCAAGGCGACATCGTCGACCGCCGCTATGCGGCATCCGACTGGCGCCGTTTCCAGAACTTCGTGGGGGCGACCGTCGGCGGATACCGCGAGGAGGCGCATTTCATCTGCCCGCGGCCCGAGGACGTTCCGGGCCTCATGGATGCCTGGATGGCCTTGACGCGGCGCGTCGTCGAAGGCGGCGTCGACCCCGTCGCGGCGGCGGCGGTCTCCGCCTTCGCCTTCGTCTTCATCCACCCGTTCGAGGACGGAAACGGCCGTATCCACCGCTTCCTGATGCACCATGTGCTCGCCAAGCGCGGCTACAGTCCTCCCGGCGTGATCCTTCCGGTGTCGGCGGCCATTCTGCGCGACCGGCGCGGCTACGACGCGATGCTCGAAACCTTCTCGCGGCCGCTTTTCGAATTCATCCGCTGGCGCTGGACGGTCGGCCGGGAGATCGTCGTCGAGAACGAGACGTCCGATCTCTATCGCTATTTCGACGCGACCACGTTCGTCGAGTACCTGCATGACCGCGTGGCCGACGCCGTTCGCCGGGACCTCGAGGAAGAACTCGGTTTCATCGCGGTCTTCGACCGGGCCTTCGAGGCGGTGCGCGAGATCGTGGACATGCCGGATCGCCGGGCTTCCCTGTTCGTGCGCCTCTGCATGCAGAACGGGGGGCGGCTTTCCGCGGCCAGACGCGACGGTTTTTCCGAGTTGGAGGATGCGGAGATCTCGGCGATGGAGGCGGCTGTCGGGGAAGCCATGCGGGGGTGACGCCCTCGAAAACGGGCGCCGTGTCGCCCCCCCTCCCGACCTCCCCCCTGCCAGGGGGGAGGAGTGTGGATGGCTCCCTCTCCCTTGCAGGGGGAGGGTCGGGGTGGGGGTCGCGCCAGGGGGGAGGAGCGCGAACGGACCCTGCGGAGCCCCCGTCGCCGGATGAGGCCTCTACATAATTGGCGAGTGTGAGTCGCCTACGGCATCGAGTGGCCCGTGGCCATCTGACGCACTCGCCTGGGGCGAGGCAGCGCCTTATCTGTTGTGGGCCTCAGTCGCGCGTAAGACCAGCCGATATCAGAGTCGCCTTCAAAATCTTTTCGCCGACACGCTCGACATTGATGCGCATGTCCAGCGGGCGCTTTTCCCATTCTCCGCTCTGGAGATCGGAGATATGTTCTTTCGGTAACGTGCCTTCTGGTATCGAAACTGCAAGCTCCCTGTCCGTCCCCAACTCGCGCACCCGAACCCGGAAGCCATCGCGGATCCGTCCGGATTCGACGGACAGGATTACGAACGTCCCGTCCAGCCGATCCTGTACGGATTGCGGCTTCTCCTTTCGCGCCAAATCCCTTCCAATCCGGCCGTCCACCAGCTCTTCCCCGTCGATCATCAGCACATCCCGGTCATCGAGCCGCTTCATGAGTTCAGATCGGCCGTCGTCGATGTCGGCTTGATTCGCAGCGATGGAGGGATACCGCTCGACGAGACGAGTCAACATATCCTGACGCTTAGTCTCCTCCTCGCTCAGTCTCACGCGATGATCCAGCTCGTGTTTTTTCGCCTGCGCGTTGAGATACATCTTCCATGAAATGCCTCCGGCAGCAAGCGCGGCAAGGCTCAAAACGACGATGACGCTTTCGGTGCCGCTCATGTTTTTTATCGCTTCCATCAACGCGTTGTTTAAGGCGCTCGAAAGATCCGAAACGAACTTGGTCGAACCGGGTTCGAGGCGGACAACAAATTCGACCTGCCTCTTTTCTCGTCGACTCAGGCGCCTTTCCTCGCCGTAGGCGCCTCTCGCATAACCTCGCTCGATCGCCCGCTGTAACTTCAATAGGACCGGCATTATACGGGTCGGCACGCCGCCATCGAAATCCTCGCCGCGCAGAGTGATCTCGTAACGCGGCCAGTCTACGAAGCGGGGGGTCAGGTCATCCGGCCAGTCGCGCGCCTCGATCATCTCGATGGCCCGGATCAGATCCTCCTCGTTCCTGATTTCGAACTCAGTCGCCATGCGTCTTCTTCCTGTTCCCAATCATCCGCCAGCGAGCACGGCCACAACCCTGTCCAGACATCGCTTTCTCAAGTCTGGGAAAGCCGTCCACGGGTGGATGAGGAGCGCACCGTGGGCCGACTCGTTCATGTCGTCGTAATGGTCAGCGATCGCCATCAGCGCCTCCACCAGTCGGGGGGCCGAGACCGGCTCGACATCCTTATACCATCTTGGAAGCTGTTGCACATTTCACCATTGCCACGAGATATTAGTCCGCATTTCTCATACCGGCGGGGGGTCGAGGGTTGCGCGGCGTTGTGGGACCCGCGGTCCACCCCCCTCCCGACCTCCCCCCTGTCTAGGGGGGAGGAGTGTGGATGGCTCCCTCCCTCTCCCTTGCAGGGGGAGGGTCGGGGTGGGGGTCGCGCCAGGGGAGAGGAACACGGACGACGATCGCCCCTCTCGATTGTGGACCCTCCCGGCATCGGCTACAACGGCGCGGTTCCGGATCGCGGAGGCGGGCCAGGAGCATGAAGCGGAGCATCGAGTCCTACGCGCACGCGGGCAAGAAGCGCGCGAACAACCCGCCGGTCGGGCTGGTCACGCCGGAGACCGACCGCGACGCCGGCGGGCGGGCCTGGGCGCACGACCCGCACGTCGATCCGCAACTCTCCTGGGCCGGCAAGGCGGAGCATGCGTCGTTCGAGACGCCGACCGTCTCCCTGCACGTTCACGAGCGCATCGATCCGCGCGCGATCGTCGAGGCGGCGCGCAAGGGGAACGGCGCCGCGCCGCAGTTCTCGCTGTTCGCCGCGCCGGAAGAGAACCCGCCGCTCCGCCGCGCGATCGAGTTCTACAGGCATCGGCGCAACTGGACCAACCGGCTGGTCGCCGGCGACTCGCTGCTGGTCATGAACAGCCTGCTGGAGAAGGAGGGCCTCGGCGGGCGGGTGCAGACGGTCTACATGGACCCGCCCTACGGCATCCGCTACGGCTCCAACTTCCAGCCCTTCGTGGGCCGGAAGGGGGCGTCCGGCGGCGGGGACGGCGACCTGACGGGCGAGCCCGAGCAGATACGCGCCTTCCGCGACACCTGGGAGCTCGGCATCCATTCCTATCTCGCCTACCTGCGCGACCGCCTGCTGCTGGCCCGCGAGCTCCTGCGCGAGAGCGGCAGCGTGTTCGTGCAGATCGGCGACGAGAACGTCCACCGCGTCGGCGTGCTGATGGACGAGGTCTTCGGCGCGGCGAACCGGATGGCGACGATCTCCTACGCCACCACCGGCGGCAGTTCGGCCAAGACCCTGCCGCAGGTCGCCGACTATCTGCTGTGGTACGCCCGGGACCGCGCGCGCGTGAAGTACCGGCAGCTGTACGAGCCGCTGACGCGGGCCGAGGTGATCGAATCCTTCAGCTGGCACGCGATGGTGGAACTGCCCGACGGCGGGCGCCGCAAGCCGACCCCGGAGGAGCGTTTCGATCCCGACCGGAACCTGCCGAAGGGCGCGCGCCTCTACCGGCGCATGCCTCTCGACTCGCAAAGCGGCTCCACTGATCGCTCCGAACCCTACGAATACGACGGTCGGGTCTTTCGCTGTGGCGCGGACCGGCATTGGGCGGTCTCCAGGGAGGGGATGGACCGGCTCGCCGAACTCGGCCGCCTGGAGGCCTTGGAGGGACAGGCGTCGTTGATGTGGAAGCGTTACGAGGACGAAGTGCCGGGGCGGCGCATCACCAACGTCTGGGCGGCGCCGATGTCGGCGAAGGACAAGCGCTACGTCGTCCAGACGGACACGAAACCCGTTCAGCGCTGCATCCTGATGACCACGGACCCGGGCGATCTGGTCTTCGACCCGACCTGCGGTTCGGGCACGACCGCCCACGTCGCCGAGCAATGGGGCCGGCGCTGGATCGTCTGCGACACCTCCCGCGTCGCCGTCGCCATCGCGCGCCAGCGGCTGACGACGGCGAACTTCGACTACTACGAACTGGCGCATCCCGACGAAGGGGTCGGGTCCGGGTTCCGTTACCGGAGCGTCGCAAACGTATCGGCGGGGACCCTGGCCTATGACGAGCCGCCCAGGGAGGCCGCGCTCTACGATCAACCCGAGGTCGACGGCGCCAGGGCCCGCGTCACGGGGCCGTTCACCGTCGAGGCGGTCCCCGCGCCGACGGTGAAGCCGCTCGACGACTCCGAGTCCGCCGCCGCGCCGCCCGCCGACGAGTCCGTCGCCCGCTCCGGCGAGACGTTGCGGCAGAGCGACTGGCGCGACGAACTGTTGAAGACCGGCATCCGCGGCAAGGCCGGGCAACGCGTCTCCTTCGCCCGGCTGGAGCCGCTGCCGGGTACGCGCTGGCTGCACGCCGAGGGCGAGACCCGGCCCGACGAGGCCGGCGCCGACGGCTTCGACGACCCGGCGACCGCCTGGAACGCCGCCCGCGCCGTCGTCTCCTTCGGCCCGGACCACGCGCCGCTGGAGCAGCGGCAGGTGGCGCGCGCCATCGAGGAGGCGCAGAGCCTCGCGCCCAGACCGGCGGTCATCGTCTTCGCCGCCTTCCAGTTCGACCCCGAGGCGGCGAAGGACATCGACGAGACCAACTGGCCCGGCGTCGCGCTGTTGAAGGCGCAGATGAACGCCGACCTGCTGACGGAAGACCTGAAGAAGAAGCGGGCGGGCAACGAGAGCTTCTGGCTGATCGGCCAGCCCGACGTGGAGACGACGCGCATCGCCGAAGGCGAGGACGCCGGCAGGTTCCGGGTCGAGGTGCGGGGCTTCGACTACTACAACACCCGGACCGGCGATCTGGAGTCCGGCGGCGCGGAGCGCATCGCCGTGTGGATGCTCGATCCCGACTACGACGGCCGCAGCCTGTTCCCGCGCCAGGTGTTCTTCCCCATGGCCGGCGCCAGGGACGGCTGGGCGAGGCTCGCGCGCAACCTCAGGGCCGGGATCGACGAGAGCCGGATCGAGGCCTACCGCGGCGCCGTGTCCCTCCCCTTCGAGGCCGGCGAACACCGCCGCGCGGCGGTCAAGATCGTCGACGACCGCGGCATCGAGAGCCTCAAGATCGTGGAGCTGGAGTGATGGCGCCAAGATCGCGCGTTGGTATAACCTCCTGGATCGGGAGACGCGCATGGTCGACGTGAATCTGAAGGTTCCGGCGCTCGAAAAGCTGCTCGATTACGTGGCAAGCGGCATCGGCGCCGTCGGCGGGCCGATGCTGGCCCGCTGGAAGGCGCGCGCGGACACCGACGCCATACGCATTTCGGCGCAAGGCAAGGCGGATTCGATGCGCCTGATTGCGAAAGCGCAGGCCGAAGCGCGGAACAACTTCGCCGGAGGGGAACTATCGACCCGTGGAGAGCTGTCCGTTGACCGAGAAATCAAGGCGCGCCTTGACTTTCAAGAGGAGAAACGTCTGAGGAACATCGGGGCGGTCGTCGGAATGTCGGCGGACGATCTCAAGGAAAAAGAGGTCGAGGATCGTGACGTCGACCATGACTGGGTTGCGCGTTTCTTTGCCGACGTTCAGGACGTGACGTCGGAAAAAATGCAGGAGATATGGTCGAAAATACTTGCCGGAGAAGTGGAGGCGCCGGGGCGTACATCGTTGCATACTTTGGCGATCCTCAAGAACATGACGCAGGAAGATGCTGAATTGTTCGAGACAGTATCGTCATTTATTTTCGATGAATATGTGTTTGGAGGAAAAATAGGGCCGATTAGTATGCAGAAAATCATTTCTGGATATCCAGACTATAACTCTCTTATCAAACTACAAAGTTATGGACTTCTAGTAGTCGATGTCAATGCGGCAAGGATATACGATTTGAAATCGAATAGCCATATTATTGTTAGGGATAGTAAAACAGTGTATAGGATTTCAGGGGAAAATGGAGGCGAATATCTGAGTTTCCGTTGCTGTCCTCTATCTCCCCAAGGTAAGGAGTTGTACAATATGACCGAATCTGTTGTCAATGAAAATTACCTCAAAGAGATTGTAAAATTTCTTAAGGAAGAAGGAAATTTGAAATTAGAAAGAGCACTAATTCTAGAAGAATTGGTTAATGATCAAGTCCGTGTTGAATCATGGGAACTCGTGAGTTCCTAAAGGTAGGATGACTGTTCGATGAACCCTGCCGTGTCCATTCCCGCCGATCGGCTCGCCGCGTTCTGCCGGGCGAACGGCATCAGGAAACTTTCGGTCTTCGGTTCGGCGCTGCGGGACGACTTCGGCTCCGAAAGCGACATCGACGTCCTGGTCGAGTTCGCGCCCGGCCGGACGCCGGGGTTCCGTTTCGTCGGCATCGCCGCCGAACTGTCGGAACTGTTCGGCAGGCCCGTCGACGTCCTGACGCATTCATCGGTGGAACGGAGTCTGAACTACATCCGCCGGAAGGAGATTCTCGACTCCGCCGAGGTCATCTATGCGGCGTGACGACGCCCTGCTGCTCGACATGTTGTTGGCGGCGCGCGACGCCGCGGCGTTCGCGGATGGGCGGACCCGCGATGACCTCGACGAGGACCGCCAGCTCTTGCTGGCGTTGGTCAAGGCAGCCGAAATCGTCGGCGATGCCGCGGCGCGCGTCGGCGAGGATACGAAGTCGGCGCACCCGGAGATCCCCTGGGCGCGAATCGTCGGGATGCGCGACCGGATCGTTCATGGCTGTTTCGACGTCCGGCTCGATACGGTCTGGAGCACCGTGCGGGAGGACATTCCCGACCTGATCGCCAGACTCGAACCGCTCGTCCCGCCGGAGCCCGAATGACGCCGCGCGCGGCCATCGACCGGCTGATCGTCAACTCGCCCTGGGAGGAGCCGGCGCGGCACTGGCGCTACGACCGGACGACCCGCCTGTTCGATCTCGCGGACGGTCGCCGCCCGGCCGGCTATCTGGTCGCGTCGAAGGACTCGCGGTCGTTCGACGACCCGGGCCGGTTCGTCGAAATCCCCCTGGTCAACCTCGTCCGCCCGCGCGTGCGCGCATGGCGCGAGGCCGGCTATCCGGGCGTGACGGCAGTCACCAAACGCCTGCTGGAATACTGGAACGACCCGGAGGAGTTCGACGGCCGGCGGTTCTTCTTCTGCCAGCTGGAGGCCGCCGAGACGCTGATCTGGCTCGCCGAGGCGCCGCCGGCCGACAGGGCCGGCCTCGACGTCCCGTCCGACGGCGGACGGTTCGCGCGGCTGTGCGCCAAGATGGCGACCGGTTCCGGCAAGACCGTCGTCATGGCGATGGTCCTCGCATGGCACATCCTCAACAAGGCCGCGAACCCGCGCGACGACCGGTTCGCGAAGAACGTCCTGGTCGTCGCCCCCGGCCTCACGGTCAGGAACCGGCTGGCGGTGCTGGCGCCCTCCCATCCCGAGAACTACTACCAGGCCTTCGGCGTCGTTCCGCCGCCGCTGCTCGACGCGCTGCGGCGCGGGAGGGTCCTGATCCGCAACCGCCACGCGCTCGACTGGGAGAGCGAGGAGGAGACCGCGGCGAAGTTCGGCGTCGACAAGCGCGGCGCCAAGAGCGACGAAGCCTGGGTCCGCGAGGTTCTCGCCGACATGGCCAACGCCCGGAACCTCCTGATCGTCAACGACGAGGCGCACCACGCCTGGCGCGTTCCCGCCGGTTCCGGGACCCGGGGCGTCGCCAGGGCCGACGTCGAGGAAGCGACGCGATGGATCGGCGGCCTCGACCGGATCGACCGGGCGCGCGGCGTCCTCGTCTGCTACGACTTCTCCGCCACGCCCTTCGCGCCGTCGGGCGGACGGAACGCCGAAGAGTCGCTGTTCGGCTGGATCGTGAGCGATTTCGGCCTCAACGACGCCATCGAGTCGGGTCTGGTCAAGACCCCGCGCGTCGTGGTCCGCGACGACGCCGCGCCCGACGCCGGAACCTACCGGTCCCGCCTCTATCACATCTACAACGATCCCGAAGTCAGGGACGACCTGAACCGCCGCGCCGGACCGGAGGAACCGCTGCCGGACCTGGTGACGAACGGCTACCACCTGCTCGGCCACGACTGGCGCGAGACCGCCCGGGAGTGGGAGGCGCGGGGGAGCGCCACTCCACCGGTCATGATCACCGTCGCCAACCGCACGGAAACGGCGGCGCGGGTCAAGCGCGCCTTCGACCGCAGGCGAATCCGCATCGACGAACTGTGCGACCCGGAAGGCGTCCTTCACATCGATTCGAAGGTACTCGACGCCGCGGAGGCCGCCGCGGAACCGATCGCCGGGGCCGCGGCCGGCGAGGGCGGAGGGGGCGCCGCGGACAGGGGCCGCGGCGGGCCGACCGGGAAGCAGCGGCGGGCCGAGCTGCTGCGCCTTCAGGTGGACACCGTCGGCCGGCCGGGGAAGCCGGGCGCGCGGATACGGAACGTGATCTCGGTCGGGATGCTGACCGAAGGCTGGGACGCGAAGACCGTCACCCACATCATGGGCCTGCGCGCCTTCGCCAGCCAGCTGCTCTGCGAGCAGGTGGTGGGACGCGGCCTGCGCCGCACCTCCTACGACGTGGATCCGAAAACCGGCCTGTTCGAGCCGGAATACGTCAACGTCTTCGGCGTGCCCTTCGCCTTCCTGCCGCACGAAGGCGGAGAGAACGGCCCGCCCCCGCCGCCGGAACCGAAGACCGCCATCGAGCCGGCGGCGGACAAGGCGGCGTTCGAGATCTCCTGGCCGAACGTCGTCCGCATCGATCGTTCCTGGCGCCCGAGGCTGAGCCTGGACGTGGAGAAGGTGGAGCCGCTGCGGCTCGACGCCGCCCGGACGATCCGGCTCGCCGAGCTCGCCCCCGTCGTCGACGGCAAGCCGGACGCGGCCAAGATCGAGGCCATCGACCTGGAGGCGCTGGCGCGCGAGTTCCGCACCCAGCGCATCGTCTTCGAGACCGCGCGGGACGTGTACGACCGGATGCTGCCGGACTGGCCGGGCGACCGGACGCTCCTGCTGGCGCAGCTGGCCCGGCTGATCGAGCGGTTCGTCCGCTCGGACAGGATCGTCGTCGCGCCCGCTTCGTTCCACGACGACGATCTCAAGCGCCGCCTCGTCGTCACGCTCAACATGGCCAGGGTGGTCCAGCACATCTGGGAAGCCGTCCGCTTCGAGAACGCCGAGAGGCTGGAGCCGGTGTTCGACCGCGACCGCCCCATCCGCTCCACCGGCGACATGAGCGCCTGGCATACCGGCAGGCCGTGCGAATACACGAAGCGCAGCCACGTCAACTGCTGCGTCCTCGACAGCGCGTGGGAGGCGTCGGACGCCTTCGTCCTCGACCGCGCGCCCGAGGTGGCCGCGTGGGCGAAGAACGACCATCTCGGCTTCGAGGTGTCCTACGTCCATGGCGGCGCGGTGCGGAAGTATCGCCCCGACTTCCTCGTCCGGCTCGAGTCGGGCGACATGCTGGTGCTGGAGACCAAGGGCCGGGACGGCGACCGCGACCTGACCAAGCGGCGGTTCCTCGCCGAATGGGTCGAGGCCGTCAACGCCCACGGCGGCTTCGGCCGCTGGTCCTGGGACGTATCGCGGGCGCCCGGCGACATCCTGGACGTCCTCGCGAAACGTTCGGGCGCGACCGCCGCCTGAAGGTCCGGACGGGCGCCCCGGCGTCCGCCGCGCCACTGGCGGCGGAGGCGCGAAGACCCCATAGTGGGCCGCATGTCCGAGCCGGCCATCGAAGTCAGGAACCTGGCGAAGCGTTTCGGCCCCGTCGTCGCCGTCGACGACGTCGACTTCAGCGTGCCGACGGGCGGCGTGACGGCGCTGCTCGGGGGCAACGGCGCCGGCAAGACGACCACGATCTCCATGCTTCTGGGCCTCCTGCTGCCCACGGCGGGGTCCGTCGCCGTGCTCGGCGAGGACATGCTGCGGCATCGCTACCGGGCGCTGCCCCGAATGAACTTCTCCTCGCCCTACGTCGATCTGCCGAGGCGCCTGACCGCGGCGGAGAACCTTCAGGTCTACGCCCGACTCTACGGCCTGTCCGACGTCGGACGGCGCCTGCGCGAGGTCGCCGACGCCTTCGATCTCGGCGACGTCATGGATCGCCGGGTCGCCGGCCTCTCCGCGGGACAGAAGACCCGCGTGGCCCTGGCCAAGGCCCTGATCAACACGCCCGAACTGCTGCTGCTCGACGAGCCCACGGCGTCGCTCGACCCGGACACGGCCGACTGGGTGCGCGGCTATCTCCAGGACTACCGGACGGAGAGGGGCGCGACGATCCTGCTGGCCTCCCAGAACATGGGCGAGGTGGAGCGCATGTGCGACGACGCGATCATGATGCGCGCCGGGAGAATCGTGGACCGCGGCGCGCCGGCGGAGCTCGTCGACCGCTACGGCCGCGCCAGCCTCGAGGAAGTCTTTCTGGACATCGCCCGGGGGCGGAACCGGGACGGCGACGAGCGGGGGGCGGCCCGATGAGCGGCGCGCCGCCCCGAAGGACGTCGAACGGGAGAAGCCGGAGACGGCTTGCTTCGCACGCTTTCCAGCGGCGCGTTCTCGTTGGCAAGCAACTTCAATCCGCCACTCCGTCGCCAACGGCGTAGATCAGATCGTCCCGCATACATTCCAGGGAAAAGGCGAACACCGCTCGCAATTCCTCGGATGAAAGACGTGGGTAATTCTCCAGAACGTCCCGTTCGGTCCATCCCTCGGCCAGCAAACCAAGCAGGAATTCCACCGACAGCCGAGTGCCTCGGATCACCGGCTTTCCCATCAGGATCGATGGATCGCTGTGGATATGGTCACGCCACTTCATGGGGGTCGTCTCCGGTTGATGGCGGCGCCTTTCCAGATCGGGCCGCCGTCGAATGGCCAGGGTCCCGGCCCGGCGGCTCCTTTTCCACCGGCGGGCGCCGGAACTCCTCCCGTTCGGGCGGCGCGGCCGCGCGCCCGTCCCGCTCGTCGGTCTCCGGCGGCGCGATGAAGTCGCCTCTGGCGAACCCTGTCGGCCGATCTTCGATACGATCACCCATCGTTCCACGAAGCCCCGATCACGACGTGTGATATTCTATCACGGCATCCCGCGTTCCCCGTATTGCAGGCGTCGTTCGGACGGGGAACGATCCGGTCGCGGAGTCGGGTTTCGATCCTGCCGGCCTCCCGGAACGCAAGGCGAGGTGGAGCGCATGTGCGACGACGCGGCCATGATGCGCGCCGGGAGATTCGTGGACCGCCACCCCGTATTTCCCATACCGCTCGTCCGCAGGCCTCATCCGGCGACGGGGGCGCCGCAGGGTCCGTTCGCGTCCCTCTCCCCCGGCGCGACCCCCACCCCGACCCTCCCCCTGCAAGGGAGGGGGAGAACGAGGGGGACGGAGGGGCCGTCGACGCTCCTCCCCCCTGACAGGGGGGAGGTCGGGAGGGGGGCGGCGCGATGAGCGGCGCGCCGATGCGGCGCGACCCGCCGTTCTCGTCCCGGCGCGTCGGCGCCATGGTCCTCCGTTACGCCTTCCTGATACGGGGGTCCTGGCCGCGGATCATCGAAATGGCCTACTGGCCCACGATGCAGATGATCCTGTGGGGGTTCATCACGCTGTTCCTGATCGGACATTCGAGCTTCATCGCGCAGGCCTTCGGCGTCCTCATCTCCGGCGTGCTGCTGTGGGACGTGCTGTTCCGGGGGCAGCTGGGCGTCTCCATGTCGTTCTTCGAGGAAATGTGGTCGCGCAACCTCGGGCACCTGTTCGTCAGCCCCCTGCGGCCCTACGAAATGCTGGTCAGCCTGATGGCGGTCAGCCTGATCCGCACGCTGATCGGTCTGGTCCCGGCGTCGTTGCTGGCGCAGACGTTCTTCGGATTCTCCATGTACTCCCTCGGGATCCCGCTGATCGGGTTCTTCTTCAACCTGATCGTCATGGGCTGGTCGATCGGGTTCGCGGTTTCGGGTCTGGTGCTGCGGGCCGGCCTCGGAGCCGAAAGCATGGCCTGGGCGGCGATCTTCGCCATCGCGCCGATCTGCGGGATCTACTATCCCGTCGCGGTGCTGCCCGACTGGCTGCAATCGATCGCGTTCTTCCTGCCCGCCAGCCACGTATTCGAGGGCATGAGGGCGATCCTCGTCGACGGCGCCTTCCGACCCGACCTGATGATCAACGCGGCCCTGCTCAACGTCGCCTACCTCGCGACCGGCATGGCGGCGTTCCTGGCCTTCTTCAGGTCGGCCCGCAACAGCGGCGTGATCCTCCAGGTCGGGGAATGACGGCGCGCCGCGACGGGCGACGGGCGGGCGGACACGGCCGGGAACCGGGCGTATATTCGGAGGAAACGGAACATGCCGGAAGCCGGAAAGGAGGCGCCGTTGTTCGGTTCAGGGACCAGGCGAACGTTCGCGCTCGTCTGCGCCGCCGTGGTGGTCCTGGCGGCGCTGGCGGCGCTGGCCGGCTGGCGCTGGACGGGGAGCGGCGGCGCGGACGCCCCCGGAAGCCCGACGACGACGGGCCGGGCGTCGATCGGCGGCCCCTTCACGCTCACGGACCACGAGGGAAACACCGTGACCGAGGCGGACTTCCTCGGGCGCCATACGCTCGTCTACTTCGGCTATACGTTCTGCCCCGACGTATGCCCGATGGAACTGCAATCCATCACCGAGGCGCTGGAGCGGCTGGGGCCGAAGGCGGCCGGCGTCGCGCCGCTGTTCATCACCGTGGATCCGGAGCGCGACACGGTGGCGGCGATGGCGGACTACGCCCGGCATTTCCATCCGAGCCTGCGGGCCCTCACGGGAACGCCGGAGGAGGTCCGCGCCGCGGCGCGCGCCTACCGGGCCTATTTCAGGAAGACCGACGGTCCGGAGGAAGGCGACGACTATCTCGTGGACCACACGTCGCTGATCTACGTCATGGGGCCCGACGGCGCCTACGTCGCCCACTTCACGTTCGGCACGCCGCCGGACGAGATGGCCGCGCGCCTTTCGGAACTTCTGGGTTGACGGGACCGTGACGACCGGAACCCGAAACCCGGCGGCGGGGGCGGACGCGGACCCCCCGTTCTGGCGGCGGAAATCGCTCGGCGAGATGTCCCGCGAAGAGTGGGAGTCGCTTTGCGACGGTTGCGGCAAGTGCTGCCTCAACAAGGTGGAGTGGGTGGACACGGGAGAGATCGAATACACGGACGTGGCCTGCCGCCTGCTCGATCTCCGGACCTGCCGCTGCCGGCGCTACGCCGAACGGACGAAGCACGTGCCCGACTGCCTGGCGCTGTCGCCGGAGACGGTCGGCGCGCTCGCGTGGCTGCCGTCCACCTGCGCCTACCGGCTGATCGCGGAGGGACGCGACCTCCACTGGTGGCACCCGCTGGTCTCGGGCGATCCGGAAACGGTTCACCTCGCCGGCGTTTCGGTCCGGGACAGGGCGATCTCGGAGGACGACCCTCACGACCTCGGCGCCCGGGTCGTGAACTGGCCCGCGTAGGCGTCGCGCGCGGCGACGATGACCGGTCCCGGACCCGCGCGCGGCGTTCTCGCCGCCGCGTTGACGCCCCTGACGGCGGACCTCGCGCCCGACCTGCCGGCCATGATCGCGCATTTCCGATGGCTGCTCGGCCGCGGATGCGACGGCCTCGGCATCCTGGGGACGACGGGCGAGGCCAACTCGTTCAGCGTCGCCGAGCGCCTGTCGATCATCGACGCGGTGGGGGAGAGCGGCTTGCCGAAAGACCGATTGATGGTGGGGACCGGGACGTGCGCGGAGCCGGATACGCTGGCGCTCACGCGCGCCGCCCTCGCCGCGGGCGTCAGGTCGGTGCTGATGCTGCCGCCGTTCTACTACAAGGGGATCGCCGACCGGGGTCTGGCCGAGTCCTTCGCGCGGATCATCGACCGCGTGGCGGACGGCGGCCTGCGCGTGATCCTGTACCATTTTCCCGGGATGACCGGCGTGCCGATCACCGCGGGCGCCATCGAGCTCCTGCGCCGGGACTATCCCGACGTCGTCGTCGGCCTCAAGGACAGTTCCGGCGACCTCGGCAACACGGCGTCCCTGCTGGAGGCGTTCCCGGGGTTCGGCGTCTACGCGGGAACGGAGCGATATCTGCTGCCGGTCCTGCGGGCTGGCGGGCCCGGCTGCATCTCGGCGACCGCCAACGTGACCAGTCCGATGGCGGCCGGCGTGTTCCGCGCCCACGAGCGATCCGGCGGCGACGCGGACGCCCGGCAGGAACGGCTCGCGGCGGCGCGGCGGGCGTTCGACGGCTTTCCCCTCGTCGCGGCCCTCAAGGAGGCGATAGCGGCGATCACGGACAGGCCCGGCTGGCGGGCGGTCCGCCCGCCGCTGACGCCGCTGGAGCCCGCCCGAAGGCGGGAGCTCCGGGAGTCCCTGGCCGCCGCGGGGTTCGACCTCGGGGCCGCGGATCCGGGATCGAGTCCCCGGAGCGCGCTCGCCGGGCCATGAGTCGCCGCGTCCGGCTCGACGTCGATGGCGTCGTCGTCGATCTCGACGTCCGGCGGAGTCCGCGAGCGCGCCGGATCCTGCTGAAGGTCGATCCGAGGCTGGGGGCGCAGCTCGTCATCCCGCGGGGCGTCTCCCGCCGGGAGGCCCTGTCGTTCGCCGCCGGAAAGGCGGCGTGGCTCCGGGACCGGCTGGCCCGTCTGCCGTCCCGGGTCCCGTTCCGCGACGGCGCGGTCGTTCCGATCCTCTGGCGGCCGCACCGTATCCGGCGAACCGCCGGGACCGATCTCTTCGGCGCCGAGGTCCGGCGGGAGGCCGGCGAACTGCTCGTCGCCTGTCATCCCGACGACGTGCCGGCCCGCGTGAACGAGTGGTTCCGCGCCCGCGCCCGCGACACCCTCGCGCGCCGCGCCATGGCGGCGGCGGATCGCATCGGCGCCGAGGTCGCCCGCGTCGGCGTCCGGGACCCGCGGACCCGGTGGGGAAGCTGCTCGTCGGCGGGCGCGCTGTCGTTCTCCTGGCGCCTCTTCATGGCGCCCGAATGGGTCATGGACTACGTGGTCGCCCACGAGGTCGCCCATCTGCTGGAGATGAACCACGGCGAGGCGTTCTGGCGCCGCGTCGAACGCCTCGCCGACCGGGTCGACGAGGCCAGAACCTGGCTTCGCCGGTCCGGCTCCGACCTCCACCGCTACGGTTGAGGACGTCTCGGCTCAGATGTCGAGATTGGCGACCTTGAGCGCGTTTCGCTCGATGAAGTCCCGGCGCGGCCCCACCGCGTCGCCCATGAGGTCTCCGAACAGGTCGTTGGCCTCGTCGGCGTGCTCGATCCTGACCTGCAACAGGGTGCGGACGTTGGAATCGAGCGTCGTCTCCCACAGCTGATCGGGGTTCATCTCGCCCAGACCCTTGTAGCGCTGGATGGACAGCCCCTTGCGGCCCAACGTCACGACCGTTTCCAGCAGCCCGGTCGGCGACGCGATCTCCAGCGTCTCGTCGTTCCGCCGGAGCTCTCCGTGGTTGGCGTAGATCTCCCACAGTTCGTCCCGCATCTCGTGCATCTGGCGCGCCTCCGACGACTCGATCAGCCGCCCGTCGATGTCGTGAACCTCCTGCACGCCCCGCACCTCGCGCGAGAACCGCAGCCCGCCGTCGTCGGTCGGCTCGCCCGTCCACTCCCGCTCGTACTCCGCCGAATAGGCGTTGAGCCGCTTCGCGACGTATCCGGCCGCCTGCATGGCCTGCTCGGGCTCCGACAACGCCTGGGGGTTCAGGGCCTGCCCGATGGCCACCTGCTCGACGATCCAGCTCGGATAGCGGCGGCCCACCGAATCGAGCAGCCGGCGGCACACCCGCGCGCGCTGGACGAGGCGCCGGAGGTCTTCGCCGGCGCGCTCCACCCCCCGGTAGTCCGTGAACACCACGCCTTCGAGGCCGCTGTCGATGAGAAAGTCCTCGAACGCCTTCTCGTCCTTCAGGTAGCGCTCCGAGCGTCCCCGGCTCACCTTGTAGAGCGGCGGTTGGGCGATATAGAGGTAACCGGCCTCGATGATCGGCGCCATGTGGCGATAGAAGAAGGTGAGCAGCAGCGTGCGGATATGGGCTCCGTCGACGTCCGCGTCGGTCATGATGACGATGCGGTGGTAGCGGAGTTTGGACAGGTCGAACTCGTCGTGGATGCCCGTCCCCAGGGCCGTGATCAGGGTGCCGATCTCGGCCGAGGACAACATCTTGTCGATGCGGGCGCGCTCCACGTTGAGTATCTTGCCCCGCAGGGGCAGGACGGCCTGGGTCGCCCGGTCGCGCCCCTGCTTGGCGGAGCCGCCCGCCGAATCCCCCTCGACGAGGAACAGCTCCGCCTTCGACGGGTCGCGTTCCTGGCAGTCGGCGAGCTTGCCGGGCAGGCTGGAGATGTCGAGGGCGCCCTTGCGCCGCGTCAGCTCCCGCGCCTTGCGGGCCGCCTCGCGCGCCGTGGCCGCCTCGACCACCTTCGAGACGACGGCGCGCGCCTCGTTCGGATGCTCCTCGAACCACTGGTTCAGCCGCTCCCCGAGAAGGCTCTCGACGGCGGGGCGCACTTCGGAGGACACGAGCTTGTCCTTGGTCTGCGAGGAGAACTTGGGGTCCGGCGCCTTCACCGACAACACGCAGGTCAGGCCCTCGCGCACGTCGTCGCCGGTCAGCGTGACCTTCTCCTTCTTCAGTATCCCGCTCGCCGCGGCGTAGGCGTTGACCGACCGGGTCAGGGCCGCCCGGAACCCGGCGAGATGGGTTCCGCCGTCGCGTTGCGGGATGTTGTTGGTGAAGCACAGGACGTTCTCGTGATAGCTGTCGTTCCACTGCAACGACGCATCGATGACGATGTCGTCGCGCTCGCCGGAGATGGCGATGGGGTCCCCGTGCCGTCCCGACTTGTTCCGGTCGAGGTACTTCACGAACGCCCCGACGCCGCCCTCGTAGGAGAGCTCCGCGCGTTGCGGCTCCACGCCCCGCGCGTCCTCGAGGACGATCCGGACGCCGGAGTTCAGGAACGCGAGTTCCCGCAGCCGGTGCTCGAGACGCGCGTAATCGAACTCGACGTTCGTGAACGTCCCGTTCGAGGGAACGAAGGTGATCTCCGTTCCCGTGCGGTCCCCGGCGTCGCCGACGACGGCCAGCCGGGCCTCGGGCTCTCCGCCGACGAATCGGATGAAGTGTTCCTTGCCGTCGCGCCAGACGCGCATCTCCAGCGTCTCCGACAACGCGTTCACCACCGACACGCCGACGCCGTGCAACCCGCCCGACACCTTGTAGGAGTTCTGGTCGAACTTGCCGCCGGCATGGAGGTGGGTCATGATGACCTCCGCGGCGGAAACGCCCTCTTCCTCGTGGATGGCCGTGGGCACCCCGCGGCCGTTGTCGACGACGGTCACCGACCCGTCGGGGTTCAGGCGGACCTCGATCCCGTCGCAGAACCCGGCCAACGCCTCGTCGATGGCGTTGTCGACGACCTCGTACACCATGTGATGCAGGCCCGAGCCGTCGTCGGTGTCGCCGATGTACATGCCGGGCCGCTTGCGCACGGCGTCGAGGCCCCGCAGCACCTTGATCGACTCGGCGCCGTATTCGCCGCCGCCGTTCGCCGCCGCCGGTTCCATCCGTTCGTCCATGCCGTCCGGTTCCGTCGAGGCCTATTCGGGACTCGCCGAAATTCGGCCGTCCTCCACGCCGAATCTTCGCGCGGCCGGGCCCAGCCCGTCGAACAGCGCGCGGTCCGTTCCCGTGATCCAGGTCTGGGCGGACCGGTCGATCAGCAACTCGAACAGCGCCTCCCGTCTCGCCGCGTCCAGATGAGCGGCGACCTCGTCGAACAGCAGAAGCGGCGCCCGCCCCAGCCGGGCTTCCTGCAACCGCGCGTCGGCGAGCACGATCGACACCAGAAGCGCCTTCTGCTCTCCGGTCGAGCAGTCTCCGGCGGGCGCGTCCTTCCCGGCGTGACGCACGGCGAGGTCGGTGCGGTGAGGACCCACGGCCGCGCCGCCGGACCGCGCGTCGCACTCCCGCGCCGCCGCGAGGGCGGCCCGGAACCGACCCTCGGCATCGACCGCGGGCATGACGTCGAGCCAGCGCTCCACGTCCCCGTCCGCGGCGACCGCGGCGGCGGGAAACGGCGAGACGCCGGCCTTCATGCCGCTCCGCAATCGGGAAATGGCCTCCCGGCGCGCCGCCGCCACGGCGATGCCGTAGTCGGCCATGGTCTCCTCCAGCGCGTCGAGCCAGGCCGCATCGCTCCGGCCGTCCCGCAGGAGCCGGGACCGTTCCCGCAGCGCGCGGTCGTAGGCCGATACGCGCGCGGCGTGGTCCGCGTCGAATCCGTAGACGAGCCGGTCGAGAAATCGCCGGCGGGGCCCCGGTCCGTCGCCGAACAACCGGTTCATCGGCGGGGTCAGCCAGTTCACCGTCAGCGCGCGGCCGAGGGCCGCCGTTCCCCGCGCCGCCTGGCCGTCGATCCTTACGAGGCGGCGTTCCCCGACCTGATGGTCCGGGGCCACCCCGGTTCCGATCTCGACCATCCCCCGCGGATGCCGGACCCGCGCGGCCACGGCCCAGATCCCCGCGCCGCCGCGGCGGGGGACGTCGGCCAGCCGCGCGCGGCGCAGCCCTCGCCCCGGAGACAGGAAGGACAGCGCCTCGAGGACGTTCGTCTTGCCGGCCCCGTTGGGTCCCGACAGAACCACCACCTTCGCCTCGGTCTCCAGCCGAAGATGGCGGATGTTGCGGTAGTCCGTCAGGTCGAGACGCGTTACCGCGACGGCCGGCGAGTCGCCGGCCGCCCACTCCGTCCGCCCGGAGCCGAAGTCGCGGGACGCCGGTCTCTGGAACGGTCGGTCGGACGCCGCGACAGCGATCCCCACCGTCAAACGCGCCTCACACCCTCATGGGCATCAGGACGTAGAGGGCATCGGCGTTCCCGCCGTCCCGGATCAGGGTCGGGGACACCGCGTCGGCGAGGAAGAACCGCGCCATATCGCCGTCGATCTGGGAGGCGATGTCCAGCAGGTATCGGGAATTGAACCCGATCTCCAGGCGGTCCGAACCGTACTCGACGGCGATCTCCTCGGACGCGCTGGCGTTGTCGGGGCTGTGGGCGGCGATCGTCGCCTTCCCTCCCTCCAGAGACATCTTCACGGCCCGGGACTTCTCGGTGGACACCGTGGCCACGCGGTCGATCGACTCGGCGAACACCTTGGCGTCGACCTCCATGACCTTGTCGTTCCCGTCGGGAATGACCCGCTGGTAGTCGGGGAAGGTGCCGTCGATCAGCTTGGAGGTCAGGACGGACTCGCCGACGGAGAAGCGGATTTTCGATTCGGAAAGGGAAATCTCGACGTCCTGTCCGCTTTCGTCGATGAGCTTCCTGACCTCCGCGACCGTCTTTCGCGGCACGATGACCCCGGGCATCCCGTCCGCGCCGTCGGGCAACGGCGCGTTGACCTGGGCCAGCCTGTGGCCGTCGGTGGCCACGGCCCGCAGCACCGGCCGGCCGTCGACTTCGGCCGTGTGCAGATAGATCCCGTTGAGGTAGTACCTGGTCTCTTCCGTCGAGACGGCGAAGCGCGTCTTGTCGATGACGTCGCCGAGACTCTCCGCCGACAAGGTGAAGCCGTGGGGGAGCTCCCCTTCGGCCATGACCGGAAAGTCCTCTTTCGGCAGACACGGCAACAGGAAGGACGACCGTCCCGCCGTGAGCGACACCCGAGGCTCGTCCGACCCCTCGGCGAGCGTCAGCTCTATCTGGGAGCCCTCCGGCAGTTTCCGGACGATGTCGTACAGGGTGTGCGCGGTGGTCGTCGTCGACCCCGGGACCGCGATGTCCGCCTCCGCGAGATCGACGATCGCGAGATCGAGGTCCGTCGCCGTCAGCTGCAGTCGCCCGCCGTCGGCGTCCACCAGAACGTTCGACAGGATGGGAATGGTGTTGCGTCGCTCGACGACGCTCTGCGCGTGCGTCAACGCGGTCAGCAAAGCGGAACGTTCAATGGTCAGTTTCATGTCGTATGCAGGTCCAAATGGCGATCGAATCGAGAGCTGTTTCCCGGCCCCGACGCGCATCGCTGCGGATCGTCATCGACGATCGCGGACCGGTCCGGAACTATAACAGAATCCACACGATCCCGCACGGCCTTCCAGCGGACTTTTCGGCGAAATTCCGCAGGCCCCGCGAGTCCCGTCTTCTGTCCTGGTTCAGATACATGCGAGACACGGCCCATCGGGTTGGTCGGTATCCGGCCTCGCCATGGCCGGAAGCCTGCTTACGGCCATGGTCGCCCTCGGAGCCGTTGGGAGCGGTGGGTCACCCGAAGGGCCGGAGCGGAGCGGAGGAGCCGCGAAGCGGCTTGACGCGCCGCTCCCAACGGCCCACGCGGTGTCTCATATGTAGTGAACGAGGACATCTTCTTCACGCGGCCCGACGGGGGCGCTACCCTCGGTCCGGGATCGCGGGAACCCCGCGCGGAGAGAATATCATGCGCGAGCGACTGGAGATATTCCGGGGCGACATCACCACGCTGCCGGTCGATGCCATCGTCAACGCGGCGAACAGCGCGCTGTCGGGCGGCGGCGGCGTGGACGGCGCGATCCACAGGGCCGCGGGCCCCCGGCTCCTGGAGGCCTGCCGCGCTCTCGGCGGCTGCGAGACGGGAGACGCCAGGATCACCGACGGCTACGACCTGCCGGCCAGGTACGTGATCCATGCCGTCGGGCCGGTGTGGCGGGGCGGCGGGCAGGGCGAGGCGGGCCTGCTGAAGAGCTGCTATCGCCGCTGCCTGGCGATCGCCGACGGCAAGGGACTCGCGTCGATCGCGTTTCCCGCCATCAGCGCGGGCGTGTACGGCTACCCGCTGGACTCGGCCGCCCGCATCGCCGTCACTGAAACCAGGGACCATCTCGCGCGGGGAAGTTCCCTCGCCAGGGTTACGTTCGCGTGTTTCGGCGCGGAGGCGGTGGACGCGTACACGGCCGCGGTCGGCGACATCGTTCCGGGTTGACGACCGGGATCGCCGTTCTCAAATCCTCAGATCCAGAACGTCGGCCATCGAGTACAACCCCGGCGGCCTGCCCCGCAGCCAGACCGCGGCGGCGAGGGCGCCGCGCGCGAAGATCGCCCGGTCCGTCGCCTTGTGGACGAGCTCCACGCGCTCGTCATCGGCGGCGAAGATCACGGCGTGCTCGCCCGCGACGTTGCCGCCGCGCAGCGCGGCGTACCCGATGGCGCCGCGTCGACGCTCGCCGGAGATGCCGTCGCGTCCCCGGTCGGCCACGTCGTCGTGATCGACGCCGCGGCCCGACGCCGCCGCGCGGCCGAGCGCCAGCGCGGTGCCCGACGGCGCGTCCACCTTGCGCCGGTGGTGCATCTCGAGGATTTCGACGTCGAAGTCGGGTCCGAGCGCGGCGCCGACGCGCCGGGTCAGGGCGAGCAGGAGATTGACGCCGACGCTCATGTTCGCGGCGCGCACGACGGCCGTCCTGGCGGCCGCGTCGCCGATGGCCTTTTCCTGTTCGCCGTCCAGTCCCGTGGTCCCGGCCACCAGCGCGGCGCCGGTCGCCGCCGCCAGCCCGGCATGACGGGCCGTCGCCGCCGGCGACGTGAAATCGAGGACCACGTCCGCCGCCTCGAACACGGGGACCGGATCCCGCCCGACGGCGAGTCCCAGAGGCCCGATGCCGGCGAGCTCGCCCAGGTCGCGGCCGATGGCGTCGCTGTCCTCGCGTTCGCTGCCGCCGACGACGATGCACCGCCCGTGTCCGGCGGCCTGCCGCAGCAGCGCCCGTCCCATGCGTCCCGCGCAACCGGCGATCCCGATCCTGATCCCGTTCGCCTCCCCGGCGGTCGTCATTCGGTGAGGTCCTCCCACATGTCCTTCACCCTGGACAGGAAACTCTCCGAATCGGGACTGGTCTTCTCGCTGCCTCCCTTCTCGAACTGGCGCAGCAGTTCCCTCTGGCGCGAGGTCAGATTGCGGGGCGTCTCGATGGTGGCCTGGATGTAAAGGTCGCCCACGCCGCGTCCGCGCAGAGCCGGCATACCCTTGCTCCTGAGTCGGAACTGCGTGCCCGTCTGCGTGCCGGAGGGGATGGATACCCGGGAGCGCCTGCCGTCGAGGGTCGGCACCTCGATGTCGCCGCCGAGGGTGGCGGTGGTCATCGGAATCGGCGCCCGGCAATGAAGGTTCATGCCGTCGCGCTGGAACAGGTCGTGCGGCCGGACGGAGACGAAAACGTAGAGGTCGCCCGGCGCCGCGCCGCGCACGCCGGCCTCGCCCTCGCCGGAGAGCCGGATCCGCGTCCCGTCCTCGACGCCCCGGGGAATGTCGACGTTGAGAGTCCTCGTCCTGGCCGTCCGGCCGCTGCCGCGGCAGGTCGGGCAAGGGTCCTCGATGACGTAGCCCGCGCCCTGACAGGCCGGGCAGATGCGTTCGATGGTGAAGAAGCTCTGCTGGGCGCGGACCTTGCCGACGCCCTGGCAGGCGCCGCAGGACGTCGGCTCCGCGGCGTTGCGCGCCCCGCTGCCGCGGCAGTCGCCGCAGGACACGGTGGAGGGCACGTCGAGCTCCGCCTTGCGGCCCCTGAAGGCGTCTTCGAGGGAGATCTCCAGGTTGTAACGGAGGTCGGCCCCGCGCGCGTCGGCGCCCCGGGACCGCTGCTGGCCGCCCATGAACTCGCCGAACAGGTCGTCGAAGACGTCGGCGAACGACCCGCCGCCGAAGGAGAACTCGAAGCCGCCGGGCCGCCCCCCCCCGGTCTGGTCGAAGGCGGCATGGCCGAACTGGTCGTAAGCGGCGCGCTTCCGCTCGTCGGACAGGACGTCGTAGGCCTCGTTGATTTCCTTGAACTTCCGCTCGGCGTCGGCGTCGCCCGGATTCTGGTCCGGGTGATACTTCATCGCCAGCTTGCGATAGGCCTTCTTGAGGTCGTCCGGCGCCACGCCGCGCTGAACGCCGAGCAGGTCGTAGTAATCCGGCTTGGCCATGCGTCAGGTTTCGACGGGCGGCGGTTCGCGGTCCGGACACGGTCCGGGCGGGCGGGCGCCCGGCGCGGTCCGCGGCGCGCTAGGCCGACCCGTCCCGCTTCTTCTCGTCGTCGACCTCTTCGAAGTCGGCATCCACGACGTTGTCGTCGCCGGCGCCGGCCGTCGAGCCTGCGGGTCCGCCGCCCGCGTCCGCCGACGGTCCGTCGCCCGCGCCGGGTCCGGGGCCGGCCTCCTCCGCCTGCGCCTTGTACATGGCCTCGCCGAGCTTCATGGACGACTGGGCCAGGGCCTGCGACTTGCTCTGGATGTCCTCGGCGTCCTCGCCCGCCATCGCCGACCTCAGGGCCTCGAGGTCCCTCTCGACCGCCGACTTCTCTTCGGCGCCGATCCGGTCGCCGAACTCCGAGAGGTTCTTCTCGGTGGCGTGAATCAGCGCCTCGGCCTGGTTGCGGCCCTCCGCGAGCTCGCGGCGTTTCTGGTCCTCGGACGCGTGCTCCTCCGCGTCCTTCACCATCTGCTCGATTTCCGAATCGGAGAGCCCGCCCGACGCCTGGATGCGGATCTGCTGCTCCTTGCCCGTGCCCTTGTCCCTGGCCGAAACGTTCACGATGCCGTTGGCGTCGATGTCGAACGTCACCTCGACCTGGGGAACTCCGCGGGGCGCCGGCGGGATGCCGACAAGGTCGAACTGGCCCAGCAGCTTGTTGTCGGACGCCATCTCGCGCTCGCCCTGGAATACCCGGATGGTGACGGCGTTCTGGCCGTCCTCCGCCGTGGAGAAGACCTGGCTCTTCTTCGTGGGGATGGTCGTGTTGCGCTCGATCAGGCGCGTGAACACCCCGCCGAGCGTCTCGATGCCCAGCGACAGCGGCGTCACGTCGAGGAGCAGCACGTCCTTGATGTCGCCCTGGAGCACGCCGGCCTGAATGGCCGCGCCGAGCGCCACGACCTCGTCGGGATTGACGCCCTTGTGCGGGTCGCGGCCGAAGAAGTTCTTCACCGTCTCGATCACCTTGGGCATCCGGGTCATGCCCCCGACGAGCACGACCTCGTGGATGTCGCCGGCGGAGAGGGAGGCGTCCTTGAGCGCGCGCTTGCAGGGCTCGACGGTCCGCTCCACCAGATCCTCGACCAGGGCCTCCAGCTTGGCCCGCGTCATTTTCATGGTCAGGTGCTTCGGCCCCGACTGATCGGCCGTTATGAACGGCAGGTTCACTTCCGTCTGCGTCGCGCTGGACAGCTCGATCTTGGCCTTCTCGGCGGCCTCCTTGAGCCGTTGCAGGGCGAGCTTGTCCTGGCGGAGGTCGATCCCCTGTTCCTTCTTGAACTCGTCGGCGAGGTAGTCGATGACGCGCTTGTCGAAGTCCTCGCCGCCGAGGAAGGTGTCTCCGTTCGTCGACTTGACCTCGAACACCCCGTCGCCGAGCTCGAGGATGGAGATGTCGAAGGTGCCGCCGCCCAGGTCGTAGACGGCGATGGTCCGATTGTCCCCCTTGTCGAGGCCGTACGCCAGCGCCGCGGCGGTCGGTTCGTTGATGATGCGCTTCACGTCGAGGCCGGAGATGCGTCCGGCGTCCTTGGTGGCCTGCCGTTGCGCGTCGTTGAAATAGGCGGGCACCGTGATGACCGCCTCGTTCACCGTCTCGCCCAGATAGGACTCGGCCGTCTCCTTCATCTTCTGCAGGATGAAGGCGCTGATCTGGCTCGGCGCGTAGGTCTCGCCGCGCGCCGCGACCCAGGCGTCGCCGCTGTCCGCCCTGGCGATCCTGTAGGGCACCATGTCGACGTCCTTCTGGGTCATCGGGTCGTCGAAGGTGCGCCCGATGAGGCGCTTGATCGCGAACAGGGTGTTCTCGGGGTTCGTCACGGCCTGGCGCTTGGCGGCCTGGCCGACGAGGCGCTCGCCGTCCTCGGCGAAGGCGACCATGGACGGCGTCGTGCGCGCGCCCTCGGCGTTCTCGACGACCCTCGCGTCGCCGCCCTCCATGACGGCGACGCAGGAATTGGTGGTGCCGAGGTCGATCCCGATGATTCTACCCATGACGAACTCCTTTCGCGGTCAAGGGTTATAGGGTTGCGTGGTCGGATCCGAAGTAATCCCCGCGCTGCCCACGGAGCTGAGCGAACCCGCGGTGGAAGGAAAGGTCCCGATGGTTGCCGCCGAGCTCGCCGTGCCGGGGGCCTTGCCGCCGGCGATCGCCATCAGCGCCTCGTCCTGGAGCGCCTGGTTCGGGTCGGGAGGCATGGCCAGGTGGAAGGTGTCGCGGGTGTTGAGGACGATGTTCACGTCCATGTCCATCGGCACGTGGACTCCATATTCCCGCAGGACGTCCTTCGGACGCTCCTCGACCTCGCGCAGCCGATCCTCGTCGGAACGGCAGGCGTCGGCGAGGCCCTGATAAATGATGCCCTGCCGGCGAACATGTCGGTAGATGTCTTCCTGGTGAATATGCATGGTCGTCTTTCCTGCAATGTTCAGGCTCGGGACTCGTAACCAAAGAGCCCGAGCGACCCGGACAGGCCCCGCCCGAGGCCTCCGAGCCGTTCGGCGTCCCGTGGCCCGCGCCGAAGCGCCTTCGGCCTGTAGCGTATATAAGTTATCGGGGCATGGTCTCGCAAGGACCCGGGACGCCGATTTCCGCCCGGACATCCGCCGTTCGAGCCTCGCGAGCGCCTGGACCCCAATGAACGGGCGCGCCCCGGCCACGGACCGACGGCGATGATCGTCTCCGCCAGCTACCGCACGGACATACCGGCGTTCTACGGCGACTGGTTCATGAGGCGCCTCGCCGCCGGCGCGTGCATGGTGGCGAACCCCTACGGCGGGCCTCGATACAGGGTATCGCTGGCGATCAAGGACGTCGACGGGTTCGTGTTCTGGACGCGCAACCCGGCCCCGTTCCTGCCCCGTCTGAAGCGCGTCCGCGACCTCGGCTATCCGTTCGCCGTCCAGTTCACCGTGCTGGGCTACCCGACGGCCATCGACCGTTCCGTGCCGCCCGCCGGGTTCCAGGTCGAAACCTTCCGGCGGCTCGCCCGGGCGTACGGACCCGACGCCCTGGTCTGGCGCTACGACCCGGTGCTCCTGAGCTCGCTGACGCCTCCCGCGTTCCACCGCGGCAACTTCGCGGCCCTCTGCCGGCGGCTGGCCGGCCTGACCGACGAGGCGGTGATCTCCTTCGTCACCCCCTACCGCAAGTCCCGGCGGAACCTGGACGCGGCGTCACGGAAGCACGGCTTCCGCTGGCGGGAGGCCGCGGCGTCCGAGGCGGCGGACCTCGCCGGGGAGTTCGCCCGCATCGCCGCCGCCAGCGGGATGAGGGTCACCGTCTGCTCCCAACCCGGGTTCCGGGTCCCGTCCGTCCGCGCCGCCCGCTGCATCGACGCGGAACGGCTGTCCCGCGTCGCCGGCTCCCGCATCGCCGCCCGGCGCAAGGGCAACAGGCCGGGATGCCTCTGTCACGAAGCGCGCGACATCGGAGCCTACGACACGTGTCCCCACGGCTGCGCGTACTGCTACGCCGTGAGCGACAGGGACAAGGCGGCGGAGCGGTTCAGGCGGAGCGACGCGAGCGCCGACGCCCTGGGGGCGTCCGGATCCCGCCGAATCCCGCCGAATCCCGGAAACGACCGCTTTCAGGAGGGCTCGCCGCCCGGATCCTCCGACTTCTTCGCCACCCCGACCATCGCGGGACGCAACAGCCGTTCGCCGATGACGTAGCCCAGCTGCATGACCTCGACCACCGTCCCCGGCTCGGCGTCCGGGCTCTCGACCTCGAACATGGCCTGATGGAAATTGTGGTCGAACTTTTCCCCGCGGGGGTCCACCGGCCGTATCCCGTGGCGCTCCATCGCGGTTCGCAGTTCCCGTTGCGTCAACTCGACACCCTGATACAGGGTTTCCATGGCGTCGTCGCCCGCGCGCGCGTCTTCCGGCACGGCCTCGATCGCCCGGGCGAGATTGTCGCTCACGGCGAGAACGTCGCGGGCGAAATTGGCGATCGCGTACCTGGCGGTGTCCTCCTTCTCCCGCCTTGCGCGGCGGCGCGTGTTCTCGGCCTCGGCAAGCGCCCGCAACAGCTGATCCCTGAGGTCGCGGATGCGATCCTCGGGCGGCGCCTCCGCCTCGGGTGCCGGGTCTCCGTCCTCGACGTCCTCACCCCCGGGTCGGGAAACGGCGTCCTCCACGGAGCCCTCTTCGGTCCCCGCGGCATCCTCTTCGTTCGTTTCGGTGTCCGATTTCTCGTCTTTCAAGCGTCCGATCTCCTGTGTTGTCGTTTGCGCCGTTCGCTGCGACCCGGGGCGTTTCCAAGCGTTCCATGACGAGTCGACCCGGAAGGGTCAACCCACGAGGTCCCCCACGACCTTCGCCGTATAATCCACCATCGGGATGATGCGGGCGTAATTGAGGCGTTTCGGCCCGATGACCCCGATCGCGCCGATCACCGTGTTCCGGGAGTTGCGGTAGGGGGCGACGACCAGCGAACAGCCCGCCATGTTGAAGAGCTTGTTCTCCGCCCCTATGTAGATCTGGACGCCCTCGCCGCTCTCCGTCAGCTCGAGCAGCCGGATGACCTCCTTCTTGGTTTCCAGGGCGTCGTAAAGCTCGCGCACGCGTTCGAGGTCCTCGATCGCGCTGACGTCCTCGAGCAGGCGCGCCTGTCCCCGGACGATGAGCGTCTCGCGGCTCGAGTCCCCGCTCCACGTGGCGAGCCCGGCCTCCACGATCCGCGCCGTGAGCTCGTTGAGCTCGGTGCGATCGGCCTCCAGCTCCTCGGAGACGCCGGCGCGGACCTCGTCGAGGGTCCGGCCCAGCAGGCGCGCGCTCAGATAGTTCGAGGCCTCGGCCAGCACCGACGGCGGCAGGTCGAGCGGCGCCTCGATCACGCGGTTCTCCACGAGTCCATCGTCGCTCACGAGGACGACCAGCGCGCGTCCCGGCGAGAGACTGACGAACTCGGCGTGCTTGAGGGCGGGGTCCTTGCGCTTGGGCGCCACGACGAGGCCCGTGTAGTGGGAAAGACCGGACAGAAGCTGGGTCGCCTCGGTCAGGACGTCGTCCGTCCCCCGTCCGGACGCCGCGCACCGCGCCTCGATGTCCGAACGTTCCCGCTCGGTGAGGTTGCCGACTTCCAGAAGGCCGTCGACGAAAAACCGCAGGCCCGCCTCGGTGGGCAGGCGGCCGGACGAGGTATGCGGCGAAAACAGCAGGCCGAAACGCTCCAGATCGGCCATCACATGCCGGATCGACGCCGGAGACAGCGTGACGGGCAGACGGCTGGCGATCGTTTTCGACCCCACCGGCTCGCCGGTCTCGACGTAGACTTCGACGATCTGGCGCAGAATCTCGCGGGAGCGTTCACTGAGCTCCGTGATCATCTTCGTCGCGAACCCCGGATGACAGGCGGCGCGCGTCTTCGCCTCGCGGGAAAACGAATGTAGTAATGGGGTTCCGGTCCGTCAACGCGGGACGCGGCCGACGACGCCGGCGCCGCGCGCGATTCGTCCGGCCGGCGCGAGCATACGTCCGCGGAGGGGAACCCTGTCCCGATCGCACGATCCATGCGCGCTGTCGATCGCCGAAATGAGCCGGGCGCTCGCGGCGGGCGACCTGACGGCGCGGACCCTGACCGAGGCGCATCTCGAGCGTATCGAGCGCCATCAACCGGCGATCAACTGCTTCATCGCGTGGGATGCGGCGGGCGCGCGCGCCGCCGCGGCGCGGTCGGACCGCGACGGGGCCGACGGGCGCCGCCGGGGGGAGCTCCAGGGTATCCCGCTCGCGCACAAGGACGTCCTTTGCCGCGAAGGTGTTCCCGTCACCTCGGGCATGCGCGCGCTCGACGCGCCCGCGGCCTTCACGGCGACGGCGATCGACCGCCTGGAACGGTCGGGAGCCGTCAATCTCGGCCGCCTGACCCTCGACGAATTCGCCGGACTCGGGAACAACGAGCATTTCGGACGTTGCATCAATCCGTGGAACCCGAAGCACGTCTGCGGCGGCTCCTCCAGCGGATCGGGGGCCGCGGTCGCCGCGCGGCTGGCGGCCGGCGCGCTCGGCTCCGATGCCGGCGGCTCCATACGCATGCCGGCGGCGATGTGCGGGGTCGTCGGCCTCAAGCCCACCTTCGGCCTGGTCAGCCGCTACGGCAACGCGCATACCACCTGGTCGGTCGACTGTCTGGGTCCGCTGGCCCGTTCGGTCGAGGACTGCGCGCTGATGCTTCAGGCGATCGCGGGCCCGGATCCGGAAGATCCGACGACGGCGGGGGTCGAGGTTCCGGACTATGGCCGGGCGCTCGTCGGCGACCTGCGGGGCGTCACCGTCGCGCGCGCGACGGGTTCTCTCCTCTCCGACGTCGACGACGAGGTTGCCGAGGCCATGGAGGCGGCGCTCGGGCGGTTGAGGGATCTCGGGGCCAGGGTCATCGACGTCGCCCTCCCCGACGTGGAACGGCTCAACGACCTCCAGCAGGTGCTGACCAAGGCCGAGCGGGCGACGATCTACAGCCGCGCGCTCAGGACCAGGCCCGATCGGGTCTCCTTCGTCGCGCGCAGCGTTCTCTACGAGGGGTTCCTGATTCCGGCCACGCGCTATCTGGAGGCCCTGTCCCTTCGCGAAGCCCTGTTGCGCGAACATCTCGCCGCCGTCCACGCCGAAGCCGACGTGCTGTTCGCCCCCGTCATTGCAACCCCCGTACCCGAGATCGCCGAAATCGAAACCGTCGACGCGAACGAGTCGGAGCGGACCTTCACCAGGTCGGCCGGATGCGTTCGCTTCGCCAGTTATCTGGGAATCCCGGGAATGTCGGTGCCTTGCGGGTTCACGAAGAACGGCTTGCCGACGGCCTTCCAGCTTCTCGGGCCGCCATTCTCCGAAGCTCTGTTGTTCCGCATCGGCCATGCGTACCAGCGGGCGACGGACTGGCACCGTTCGGCCCCGCCGCTGTGACGCCGCGGCGCTTCCGGCCCGGAGTCGCCACCGCTCGATCCATGGCGTTTCGGGCTCCGGGCGCCGGTCGCCCGGGGCGTTCCGGATCTGCGGATCCGGGGGATTGGGAGTGACCTACGACGAGTTCAACGCCTTCTGCGGGTCGCTCCCCGCCACCACGTACGTGATGCAGTGGCGCGGGTCGCACGTCTGGAAGGTCGGCGGCAAGGTGTTCGCCATCGGCGGCTGGGCCGTCGACCGGGAGGCGTACACGTTCAAGGTGAGCGAGATCGCGTACGAGATGCTCAGGGACCAGCCGGGCCTGCGTCCGGCGCCTTATCTCGCGTCGCGCGGGATGAAGTGGATCCAGCACTATTCCGAGCCGGGACTGTCCGACGCGGACCTGAAGGACTATCTGAGACAGTCTCACCGGATCGTCGCCCGGGGTCTCAGCCGGAGAAAGCGAAGGGAACTGGGTCTTGCGTAGGGGCCTGCGCGGTCCGGTTCCTACTTCGCGCCCCAGGAGACCATATCGGCCGACTCGAGCTCGTAACGATCCCCGACGAGATAGGCGGCGAACGCTTCTTCGACGGCCATGTCCAGACGGGACCTGTCCCCGGCGTCGAGCGTTTCCAGCCACGACCCGTACCGCCGTTCCAGCAGGCTCCGCCAGAACCGGGAACCGGCTTCCCGGGTCACGACCCGCAGGATTTCCCGCTCCCCGACCCCGTCGAACCCGGCGGCGTCGAACACGGCCCTCAGCGAACCCGGTTCGCGGAACCGAGGCCGTCCCGGCCTCGCCGCGTCCGCCCTCTCCGGAAACATGCCGCGGACCACGTTCGCCAGCACTGCCGAAAGGGTGTTCCGTTCCTCGACTCCGTGGGTCATGAAACCCGCCCTGCCTCCCGGTTTCAGGACCCGCCTCGCTTCACGGAGGGTCTGCGCCGCGTCTTCCGAGGCCTGAAGCCCGAAGCGGCACGTCACCGCGTCGAACGTATCGTCGGCGAACGGCAGGTCTTCCATCCGCGCGATCCGGAACTTCACGTTGTCCAGCTCGAGCGTCGCCGCCCGGCGCCGCGCGCCCGCGAGCATTTCGCCGTGCGCGTCCAGCGCCGTCACCGAGCCGCCGGCCCCCACCTTCAGGGCGATGCTGATGGCGGGCTCGCCGCTGCCGGAGGCGAGGTCGAGCACGTCGTCCCCCGGCCCGATACCGGCGAGCTCGATGAGAATCCGGTTGAGTTCGTCGGCGACCGACTCGCCCTCGGGCGCGTGCCTGTCCCAGAAGGCGGCGCGCGCCGCCCACTCTCCTCGCGACGAGGGCGCGCTCACCGGGCGCCTACCGTCCCACGCCGAACGGCGGCGGGGCGCCGCAGGGTCCGTTCATGCCCCTCCCTCCTGGCGCGACCCCCACCCCGACCCTCCCCCTGCAAGGGGGAGGGAGAAGAAGGGGAACGGAGGGGGCCGTCGACGCTCCTCTCTCCATCCAGGAGGGAGCCATCCATACTCCTCCCCCCTGACAGGGGGGAGGTCGGGAGGGGGGTGACAGCGGTCGCGCAACGTTGCGTAATCATCGATCCCTGCCGGTACGGGAAATGCGGGCCGAAGCGCGGCGATTCTCCCCATCCCGACGGTTTCCCCGACGCCATGCGCGGGCGCAGGGGAACGCGCCCGGGAAGCGGCGGTGGTGGAGCCGAGGGGAGTCGAACCCCTGACCTCGACATTGCGAACGTCGCGCTCTCCCGACTGAGCTACGGCCCCGAACGTCACGCGTTCACCCGCCGGATGGCGGGAAGCGCGCGGATAGTGGGCGCGCCCCCGACCGGTGTCAAGGCGTGCGACAGCCGCGCGGCGAGGTGCTATAGATGGGTCCATCATCGGGACGCGGAGGCTCGGAGCGGGGTCATGTATTCGCTTCTCCAACTCATCAGCACCGTCATCACGCTCTACATTTGGGCGCTCGTCGTTTCCGCGGTGCTGAGCTGGCTGGTGGCGTTCAACGTGGTCAACACCCGGAACCGCTTCGTCTACATGGTGGGCGATTTCCTGTATCGCGTCACCGAGCCGGCCCTGAGGCCCATCCGCCGATTCATTCCCCTCCTGGGCGGTATCGACGTCTCGCCCGTCGTGCTCATCCTCGTCCTGATCTTCGCGCGCAATCTCCTGTTCGAGATATTCCTGGGCCAGGGCGGCTTCTGACGTGGATACGGCCCGGATCATCGACGGCAAGGCGTTCGCCGCGGAGATTCGCGAGAAGGTGGCGCGCCGCGTCGCGCTCCTGAAGGCCGACCACGGCGTGACTCCGGGCCTCGCGGTCGTGCAGGTGAGCGACGATCCCGCCAGCCTGGTCTATACGCGCAACAAGACGAAACAGGCCGTCGAGGCGGAGATGGCGTCGTTCAAGTTCGACCTGGCCGCGGAAACGACCCAGGAGGACCTGCTTCGCAAGATATCCGAACTCAACGAGGACCCGAGGGTCCACGGCATCCTCGTCCAGCTCCCGCTTCCCGACCGGATCGAGGAACATGCGGTCATCAACGCCATCGATCCCGCCAAGGACGTGGACGGCTTCCATACGATCAACACCGGACTGCTGGCGACGGGCCAGGACGCGCTCGCGCCCTGCACCCCGCTCGGCTGCCTGATGATGCTCAGGAACGCCCTCGGGGATCTGGAGGGGCGGAAGGCCCTGGTCCTGGGCCGCTCCAACATCGTCGGCAAGCCGATGGCCACGTTGCTCGTCAGGGAGAACTGCACCGTCACCGTGGCGCACTCCCGGACGCGGGACCTTCCGGCGGAAGTCCGGCGAGCGGACATTCTCGTCGCCGCGGCCGGCCGTCCCCGGATGGTCAAGGGGGACTGGATCAAACCCGGCGCCGCGGTGATCGACGTCGGCATCAACCGGGCGCCGACCGGGGAGGACGGGAAGACCCGGCTCGTCGGCGACGTCGACTTCGACGAGGCGGTGACGGTGGCGGGCGCCATCACGCCGGTTCCCGGCGGGGTCGGCCCCATGACCATCGCCTGCCTGCTGTGCAATACCGTGACGGCCTGCTGCCGCCAGAACGGGATCGACCTCCCCGAGGATTAGGGCGCGTTTTCCTGCCGGCGGGGATCGAGGAGTGCGGGGCGCTCCGGACCCCCCTCCGGACCCCCCTCCCGACCTCCCCCCTGTCAGGGGGGAGGAGTGTGAATGGTCAGGGGGGAGGAGCGTCAATGGCCCTTTCCCATCCCCTCTTATTCTCCCTCCCCCTTGCAGGGGGAGGGTCGGGGTGGGGGTCGCGCCGGGGTGGAGGAGCGCGAACGGACCCCTCATGACGCATGCGGCGGCGCCCGGACAGGCATGGCCCAAGCTCGAAATTAGGGTCAACTCGGGGTTGACGACGGGGCGCGCCGGGCGCGGTAATGGCGGAGCGCTATAATGGCGCTTCCGGCGCTTCCGGCGCTTAATGGCAGTATCCTCGTGAGGAGCCGTTGGGCGTGGTCACATGGGTCTTTGAGAAGAAGGGTCACATGGGTCTTTGAGAAGAAGGAACGAAGACATGATCAACTTGACGACGGTTCTTCACGTGCCGATGAGGTCCGAAGCGGTCCAGTACAGCGCGCGCAAGCTCCTGTCCTTCGCGGATGCGCACCGCAAGGATCCGGACCTTCGCTCGCTCGCCGACGCGGATCCGGCCGCCGCCCTCGCCAAGCACGACGTCGAGGTGCGGCCCGATACGGAGGTGAGCATCGTGGAGGACACGGACGAGGTCTTCCATTTCGTCTTCCCGCCCGACTGGAACGTCGGGGTGGGGGACGAGGTGCTCAATTCGGTCGCCGGCGGCGGCAAGAGCGCCAGCGGCTGCGGCGGCGGCGGCACCGCCGGCTATGGGGGGTGCGCCGGACCGCCTGCTTGCGGATGCGGCGCAGGCTGCATCGACTCGTGGACCTTCGGGAGGGACTGATCGACGCGGCCCGCCCCCGGACGGCGCTGATGTAGCCGGCGGGGTCCGTGCGCTCCCGGCGGCGGCCGGGGTAGCCCGCTTTTCTCATACCGGCAGGGATCGGGGAGTGCGGGGCGCTCCGGACCCCCCTCCCGACCTCCCCCCTGTCAGGGGGGAGGAGTGTGGATGGTCAAGGGGGGAGGGCCGATCGATGGCTCCTCCCCGTCCCCCCTTTTCTCCCTCCCCCTGGCAGGGGGAGGGTCGGGGTGGGGGTGGCGCCGAGGGAGAGGGGCGCGGACGAGCAGTGCGAGAAATGCGGGTCAGAGTTCGCGGCCCTTGACCTTGCGGGTGAGGAACTCGATGGCGGACCTGGCGCCGGGCAGGTGCGGGTTCGCCGCCAGCGCGCGGCGATAGGCCTCGACGGCCTCCTCCTCGCGCTCGGTATCCTGGTAGATCATGCCCATGCCCGCCAACGCTCCCCAATGGCGCGGCTCCAGCGCCAGGGTGCGATCGATGTCGCGAAGCGAATGTTCGTAGTTCCCCATCACGTAGTGGAGCGTGGCCCGCGCGTTCCATCCCTCCGAGAATTCGGGATCGATCTCGACCACGGCGTTGAGCATGGCCAGCGCCGTGTCGAACTCCCGCCGGTTCATGGCCCGGATGCCGCGCATGAACAGAAGGTCGACCGTGTCGCTCCCCGATTTCGCCCATATCCTCCAGATCATGGTCATCACGAGTTTCGCCTCGTCGCCCTCCTCGATGCTGTGAAGACGATCGAAGAGCGCGTCGAGGCGGGGGTCTTCCTGCCGCGCCTCGGAAGATGCCATGTTCAATCCAAGAAGGCCGACCGCGACGACGAATGCCGTGAGCCACTTTCTCATGCGCGCCAGCATACCTCTCCGGCCGGTCGCCGCCAATTCACATTCTCGCGAGTGACGGTCCGGTCCACGCGCGAACCGGGAAGGGAGCACCCATGAGCGGAGCCGACGTCCATATCGAGCCCGCGGTCCTCGTCGACTTCATCCGCAGGATATTCGCGAGACTCGGCTCCAACGACGCCGAGGCCGACGCGATCGCGACGTCGCTCGTCGAGACCTCGCTGATGGGTCACGACTCGCACGGCGTCGGCATCGTGCCGAGCTACGTGGAGCGGGCGCTCGACGGACGCATCGCGCCCAACCGGAACGTCGCGGTCGTCAGGAACGAAGGGCCGGCGCTCGTCATCGACGGCCGGAGAGGATACGGGCAGTCGATCGGCCGGCAGGCGATGGCCATGGCCATCGACAAGGCGCGAACCGACCGTTTCGTCCTGATGGGCATCCGCAACACCCATCACCTCGGGCGTATCGGGGAGTGGGCGGAGACGTGCGCCGAAGCCGGCTTCGTTTCCATGCACTTCTCCAACGGAACGAACCGCCCGCCGATCGTGGCGCCTTTCGGCGGCGCCGCGGCCCGGATGGGAACCGCGCCCTATACGGCGGCCTTCCCGCGCCGGAACGCGCCGCCGATCCTCGTCGACATGGCCTCCAGCGTCGTCGCCATGAACAAGGTGCGCGTGGCGCTCAACCGGGGCGTCGAGATGCCGGAGGGCGCGATCATCGACGGCGAGGGCAATCCGACGACGGACCCCGCCGCCCTTTACCGCCCGCCCACCGGGGCCCTGCTCCCCGCCGGCGGCCACAAGGGGTACGCCCTCGGCGTCGCGGCGGAGACGTTCGCCGGCGCGCTCACCGGCGGCGGCGTGATGCTCGCCGGGCGCCATGGCGACGGCGCCACCCTCAACGGCCTCTTCTCGGTGATCTTCGATCCCGAACTCATGGTCGACCGCGCCTTCTACGACGCCGAGATCGAGGCGTTCTACGAATACCTGAGGTCGACTCCCCCGGCGCGCGGCGTGGAGGCGGTCCTGGTTCCGGGCGACCCCGAGCGGATGTCGCTCGCGGCCCGGACGGAGTCGGGCGTGCCCATCGACGCGGCGACCTGGGCCGAGATACGCCGGGCGGCGCGCGACGCGGGCCTCGACGACGCCGAGATGCCGGCGGCGGCGTAACGGTCGGGGCCGCTACCCGTATTTCTCGTATCGATGGAGGATCGGGGGTTTCGCGGCGTTGCGGGACCGCGGGAACCCCCCTCCCGACCTCCCCCCTGTCAGGGGGGAGGAGTACGGATGGTCAGGGGGAGGGTCGACGGCCCCTCCGTCCCCCTTCTTCTCCCTCCCCCTTGCAGGGGGAGGGTCGGGGTGGGGGTCGCGTCAGGGGGGGGGTAGGAGAAAGGCGGGCTACCCTTTCTCGGCGCCGGGCGGCGGCAGGGGGACGCCCGCCTTCTCGCAGGCGGCGGCGAAGGCGGCGGAGAAGTCCTTGCCGCCGTACCCGCGTTCGATCATCGACGCGAACGACTCCCGGACCACCTCGCCGAAGTCGAGAGGCGCGCCGATGCTCTCGGCGAGCCGCAGCGCCAGGTTCACGTCCTTGTCCTGAAGCGCGATGGAGAAACCGGGCGCGTCGTCGCCCTTGAAGATCTTGTTGGGCCAGGTGATGGAGAGATGGCCGGTCCGGGCGGCGGTGCCGGTCAGGACCTCCATGACCTTGCCGAAGGGCAGGCCGAGCTTGAGAGCGAAGGCGATGGCGTCGGCGCTGGCCTGGTTGGTGAAGCCGGCGAGCAGGTTGTTGATCAGCTTCATGCGGATGCCCTGGCCGGGCGGGCCGACGTGGACGATGGCGTCGCCCATGATCTCGAGCAGAGGCCGGACGCGCGCCATGCCCGCGTCCGTGGCGCCGACCATGAACATCAGTTCGCCCGTTTCCGCGTGCGCCTGCTGGCGTCCGACGCCCGCGTCGACGAACTCCATTCCCCTGTCGGCGAGGCCCGCGGCGACCTTGTCGGTGACCTCCGGGTAGATGGTGCTCGTATCGACGACCATGAGCCCCTCCCGGCCGTTCTCGGCGATGCCGTCGGGACCGAGGACCACCGCCTCGACGTCGGGCGAGTCGGGCACCATCGTGAAGACGACGTCGCTGGCCCCGGCCAGTTCCGCGATCGATCCCGCGGCGCGCGCGCCGAGCTCGACGAGCGGCGCGGCCGCGTCGGCGGCCACGTCGTAGACGGTCATGGGATAGCCCGCCCTGACGAGGTTGGCGGACATCGGCCGTCCCATGGCCCCGATGCCGATGAACCCGATGCGTTCCATGGCTTCCTCCCCGCGATGCCCGTGGCGGTCAGGGCGCCGGCGGCGGCCCCGCGGCCAGAGCCAGGTCCTTCGAGCGGGCCAGCAGCGCGCGGGCGCGGGCGGCCGCCTTGTCGCCGCCCGCCGCGTCGCCGCGCACGTGCATCGGCCTCGTCCTCTCGATCTCGTCGAGCGCCCGCAGCAGCTCCCCGGCCACGATGCCGTACTTCTGCCAGTCGTTGCCGGTCAGGAAGTAGGTGTGCTGGACGTCGTCGCCGGTTTCCGTGACCCCGAATTCGTGCAGTGCGTAATTCAACCAGTGGGTGGCGGCGAGCATTGCGCCCTCGATGGCCATCTCGTGGTCCTCGGGTCCGAGCTTCTCCATGGTGCCCATGATCCGCTCGGCGGACTTCCGGTGCCTTGCGCTGTCCACGTCAGCCTCCCGCCGCCTCGGCGGCCACCTCGCGGGCTAGGGCGATGGCCTCGCGGTACGCGGCGTCCACCGTGTCGACGATCTCCCGCGTGACGGCCACGCCGTCCCGCACGCAGGGGTCGCGCCACTCCTCGATGACGTCCATGAGATCGGCGATGCGCTGGACCTTCTCCGGGATCGGCTTCTCGATCTTCGGCCGGCCCACGTGCAGCACGTCGCCCAACGGCCTGAAGGCGGGCGCGAAGGTGTCGGGCTCGTCGCCCGCCACCATGTACACGCCGGGCTGCTGGGGATACCAGGGGCCGTCCTCCGTGACTCCCGCCGCGTGCAACGCCGCGTTCACCGCGTTGGTCCCCGCGTTCATGGTGGTCCAGAACCAGATCTCGAAGTCCTCGAACCGGTCGAGACGGTCCCTGAGCGCCTCGAACCGCTCGATCTTCTCGAAGTGGGATTCGATCTTCATGGCGCCACCCTTCCCGAGCCGTTCTCCTCGCCCCGACTGTAGGAATCCGGTCCGCCCCGGTCAATGCGGCTCTCGGCCGTGAATCGTCACCGCGCCCGCCTCGGGATCGACCGTGACCCGCTCGCCGGTCCGGATCGCGGTCGTGATGTCGACCTCGAAGCGATCGATCAGGGCGACGCCTCCGAACGCGGCGCCCTGGGCCATGATCGGGTTGGCGAAGTTCAGCAGCAGGGCCAGGGGGCACATGCCGCGGGCCGCCATTTCCCGCAGCATCCACGCCGTCGCCACGCCGCCCTTGGCGGCGTTGAGCGCCAGCACCTTGCCCACGTAGCTCCGCCCGGCGAGCTCGTGCGTCGGTCGGGAGAAGACGCCCCTCAGGCGATCGAGATCGTAACGGGCGCTGAAGTTGTCGCTCGCCGCCAGCGCCTCGCCCGTCACCCTGGGGCCGATCCCGACGTGGCCTCTGACGATGCGGTCGGCCATCACACGATCCTTCCCGCCACGGCCGAATCGATGCAGTGCTCCATGGCGCCGAGCACCGGTTCGTAGCCGTAGCCGCCGAGGATGTTGACGATCTTGGCCGAGTTGCTCATCAGGCGCCGCCAGCCGTTGGCCTCGCCGATCTCGCGGGCGTGCATCTGGTAGAAGCACACGCCTTCGAGCACGACGGCTCCGGAGGCCTCGATCGTCTCGGTGATGCCCATGCGGTCGCACGCCGCCTTGATCTCGGGCGACGTCGCGGCCAGCACCGTGACGTCGGGATGAACCGAGCGGTCGCGGAGCAGCAGCCCCACCCGCTGCATCTCGACCAGGGACAGCTGCGGCGCGGCGAAGACGACCACGTCCAGCCCGTCGTCGTCCGGCCGATAGGCGCCGTAGACCCCGTCGACGTCGGCGCGGGCGATCGCCGTCGCAGCGGGCGGCGGGCCGTCGAACGCCGATGCGAGGTCCGGCGCCTCGGGCGTGACGCCGACCATGTGGAAGAGGGGGGTCGAACCGAAGCTCGCCAGCGCCGCGCCGAAATGCTTGAGCTGGTCGGACGTGGGCGCGCCGTCGACGCCGACGATCACCGGGACCTCCCAGTACGAGCCCTGCGCGCGGCCGACGATGGCCCCGGCCGCGCCCCAGTCCGACAGGGACTCGGGCCGGCATCGGAGCTCCCACAGATTGGTTCCGCGCCGATGCTCGTCGAGATGGAAACCGTACCGCGGCGCGCGGCCGGTGAGCGCCGCGGCCAGGGCCGAAGGGCCGCCCTGAAAGTTCGTGCGCGCGCCCATCACGCTGTTGGCGTAGATCGACGAGCCCGTGTCGCCGTAGGCCAGGTGCTCGCCCAGGACCGGCGGCAGGATGGTCTGATAGTTGATGCAGGTCTGGGTGATGAGAATGCCGAGGTTCTGAAGGGCGGCGTTGAGGCGCCGTTCCTGGGCGATGAACTCCCGCGGATGGTTGATGCGATCCGCCTTGCCGAAGTCGCATCCGAGCGGATCGGTCACGGTCGGCGCCAGCACCCGCCGCTCGTCTTCGGGATACGCGCCGAGCATCTCGAGGTACTCGAGCCCGGCCTCGCCGGTGGATTCGGTATCGGCCATGAGATGGACTTGGCTGACCTCCACCAGATCTTCGGCGTCGAAGAATTCGCCGACCTCGAGGAGATGCTCCATGGAGAGCCTGCGCGGCTCGCCCAGCTCGCCCGCGAGCATCGCCCGTTCCTCGTCGTTCAGCCTGACCATGTCTCCTCCCGCGAAGGGGGTGGCCGGCGACGCCGTCCCGCCGTTCCGCCGTTCCGCCGTTCCGCCGTTCCGCCGTTCCGCCGTTCCGCCGTTCCGCCGTTCCGCCGTTCCGCCGTTCCGCCGTTCCGCCGTTCCGCCGTTCCGCCGTTCCGCCGTTCCGCCGTTCCGCCGCTCTCCGTCGTCGCCCTATACAATCGAGCGGCGCTTGGCAATGCACGTCCGGGACCGGTTCGGAGGACGGGGGAGGTCATGCCGGGCAATTCCGCGACTTGCGAGGTCTACGCCGTCCGTTGCGGGACCTTCGCCGACGACCGCGCCGTCGTCGTCGACCCGGGAACCCGATGCGGCGCGCCGTTGAAGCGCGGGCGGTCGCCGTGTAGGTTCACGCGTTCCGATGCGCCGGTCCGAAGGATCGAGACCGATACGGCAACCGCCAAGAGGGGGGAAGATACATGAACAGGATCGAACAGGTGGGTTTCATCGGCCTCGGCCTCATGGGCGCGTCGATGTCCAACAACCTGCTCAAGGCGGGCTTCAGGGTGAAGGGATACGACCCCCTTCCCGGCGCCGGCGACCAGGTGAAGGCCAACGGCGGCGAGATCGTCGACACTCCCGGCGCCACCGGCGAGGGGTCGCAGCTCGTCATCGTCATGGTGCCCGACGCGCCGGAGGTCGACGCCGTGCTGAACGGCGGCCACGGGCTGCTGAAGAGCCCCGGCGACGGACGCATCGTCGTGGTCATGTGCACGATCGATCCGGGCGCCGTTCTCGGGTTCGCCAGGCAGGCGAAGGCCGCGGGCTGGGGCTACGTCGATTCGCCGGTCGGCCGGACGGCGGACGACGCCCGCGACGGCACGTCGATGTTCATGGTCGCCGGTTCGGCGGAGGACAAGGCCGCCGCCATGCCGGCGCTCGAGGCCATGGGCGAGACGATCATCGAC
The DNA here is from genome assembly GCA_965242505.1 of Alphaproteobacteria bacterium. Classification (GTDB taxonomy): domain Bacteria; phylum Pseudomonadota; class Alphaproteobacteria; order UBA2966; family UBA2966; genus UBA2966. Next base: position 2,734,589 of record OZ251449.1, on the reverse strand, counting down.
TGCGGCGACGTGGGCCACGGCATGACCTGCAAGATCGTCAACAACTTCATGTCGACGGTCGGCGCCGTGACGGTCGCCGAGGCGTTGCGGCTCGCCGAAGCCGGCGGCGTCGGCCCCGACAAGGCGCTCGAGGTCGTCAACGGCACCATCGCCGGCAACGGGCACTCGCGGCAGCATTTCCCGAACAAGGCGCTGGCGGGAAACCTCGATCCCGGCTTCGCGGTCAAGCACGCGCGAAAGGACGTCAACATCGCGCGCACGATGATGAAACGGGAGGGCCTGCCCGACTACACCGCGACCGCCACGCTCGCGGCCTACGACGCCGCGCTGGAGCGAGGCCATGGAGACAACGACTGGAGCGACCTCTACAACGTGGTCGACGAGGTCTGGCGGGAAAACAGGAAGGGTTAGCCCGCGTTTCTCGATCCGGCGTGGCCTCACCCTCCGATCAAGGTCGTTCATTTGGCGGGTATAAAAGACCCGGTATTCGATCTGCCGACCACCGACGGGCGGCGCATCCGGACGGGGCTGACATGGGCCGATTTCCAGCGGTTGCGGGCGGACAACGCTCATGCCGGAAGATGAAAGCGAGGGATTCGTGTTTCTGCGCCGCCAGATACGATATCGCTTGCTTCAGACTTAATATATGGATATGGACCCCGTATGAACCAGGAAGGTCCACACGGGGTCTTTGGTCATCTACAGCATTTTGGAGAAATGCTGTAATACTTCTATCAACAACCGTACAATTTTGATTACCTTGATAACTAAATCTAGTATTGAGTTGATGTCCTTTATATGACATATTTTCATAACGTTTTTCACCTTCCTTTCTTAGTTCAGTGTTCATACCATATATTCCTCGTATTCTACACGATCTATTTCACCCTGTCAATATGTTTATTTGGTGAAATGTGGAAAATCTTGCAAATTTTCTGGAGGACATAGAACCAATGAACCCCGGAAACAGGCTCTCCGCCCTGGTCGTCGTTCACGACGAAGAGGAGCAGCTGCGCGGCTGCCTCGCCCGCCTCGGGTTCGCCGACGAGCTCGTGGTCGTCCTCGACCGTTGCAGCGACGGCTCCCGGGAAATCGCCGAGGAATACGGCGCCACGCTCGTCGAAGGATCGTGGCCGCTGCAAGGTTCGCGCCGCAACGCCGGCATCGCGGCCTGTTCGGGCGACTGGATCCTGGAAGTCGACGCGGACGAGCGCGTCGGCGATGACCTCGCGACGGAGATCCGCGAGGCCATCGCGATGGCGGGGGGGGGAGGGATACTTCCTGGTCCCTATCGACAACTACGTCGGCGACCGGCTGGTGCGCCACGGCTGGGGCGGGTCTTTCGGCACATCCTCTGTGGCGCGTCTTTTCGCGCGCGGCTGCAAGACCTGGGGGAACCAGAGGGTGCACCCGAACGTCGTTCTCACGGGCCCCCGGCGTCGGCTGAACACGCCGCTGAAGCATCTCGTGGACCGCGACATCTCCGACATGCTGGCGCGGCTCGACCGCTACACGACGTTGCGGGCGATGGACCTCCGGGAGTCCGGGGACATCGGCGGCCTGGGCCGGAACCTGCGGCGGATGTTCACCCGATTCCACAAGTGCTACGTCTCCCGGCGCGGCTACCGGGAGGGCGCCTGGGGGCTGTTGATCGCGCTGATGGCGGGCCTCTATCCGATCCTCTCGCACCTCAAGGCGCGTCTGGAACCGGGACGCGAGGAATAGCCCGCGTTTCTCATACCGGCGGAGGATCGAGGAGCGCGCGCGGGGCGGCGCGGCCCGGTCCACCCCCCTCCCGACCTCCCCCCTGTCAGGGGGGAGGAGCGCGAACGGTGTCTCCGTCCCCCTCGTTTTCCCTTCCCCTTGCAGGGGGGAGGGTCGGGGTGGGGGTCGCGCCAGGGGGGAGGCGCGCGAACGGACTCTGCGGCACCCTTGTCGCCGGATGGAGCTCGCGGACAGGCAGTACGAGAAATGCGGATCAGGCGCGCGAACGCGCGCCCCTACCCTGCGACGATGATCTCGCGGGGCAGCGTCGTGAAGCGCTCCAGTCCGGTTTCGGTCACCCGGGTCGTGTCCTCCATGTGCATCCCGCCGTGCTCGGGGTGCCGATAGAAGACCTCGAAGTTGACCATGGTGTCGGTCTCCATGACCCAGCCGTCGGCCGCCTCCTCCGGCGTTCCGAAGTCGAAGACGTTGAGCCCGATCGGGTGGTAGATCACCGTGGCGCCTTCGGTGGGCAGATCGCTCTTCTCGAACACCTCCATGCCCAGACGCTCCAGGTCGGCGGAGTGCGCGCCGGCCTTGAGGTTGTCCTCGCCCGCCGCGACCGCCTCCTTCACGACGTCGAACATCATCCTCTGGTAGGCGCTCGCCTCTCCCACCGAGGCGGTGCGGGCGCTGTCCGCATGATACATCCGGTAGAGGCAGATGCAGTCGAGGATCACCGTCTGGCCGCGTTCGAAGGTCATGCGTTCGGTGTAGTCGTGGTCGAGGACGAAAGACCCGTCCGGGCCGGCGCCGAAGAGCATGCCGCGCTCCCCCAGCCACTTGCCGCCGCCGCGCTGCACCGCGTCGCGATAGGCGTTCACCATCTCCATGCAGGAACGGCCCTCCTTGACGGCGGCGCCCGCGGCGCGAACGGCGTTCTCGTTGACGACGATCCCCTGCTTGAGGATCTCGATCTCGGGCCCGGTCTTGACCAGACGGATACGCCTGAGCGCCCGCTTGCCGTCGACGACCTGAAGGCGCGGGCCGATCCTTTCCCGGACTTCCCCGCCCATGCGCAGATCGTCGAAACCGATGCGCAGGCCGCCCCCGGGCATCTCCGTCTCGAGGAAGTCGATCACGGAATCGAAATACGTCGCCTTGCGCCTGGGCAGCGTGGCCTCGTAGAGCTCCCGGAGGGGCCCGTGCAGCTCGGTCCCGAGTCCCATCCCCCCGTGGACCTTCCTGAGCATGGTGGAGATCGCCGTCCACTCCGTCCCGTAGAAGCGCGTCTCCATCCACGTCGGATGGGTCAGGCAGTACGTCATGTCGTACTCGCCGGTGATCAGCGTCGGCGGGACGCCGTCGTGGCGCGGGTAGATGGCGCACGCCCACGGTTCGTAGAAATGGGCCAGCACCGAATCGGGCGCGTGTCCGGACAGGTAGTAGAGGTTCTCGTCCTCGGACGCGAACAGGGCGTCGAGGCCGTCCTCCGCCATGATTCCCTTCGCCCGCTCGTGGTTGACGAAACAGACGGGCTCCGGCGGCGCGAACGGTTCGACGCCGCCGCGGGCTTCGGCCTGGGCCATGGCTCGGCCTCCCTCCCTTGACGATTTCGGAATCACGGTAACACCCGCGCCCGCCGAAGCGAAGCGGGCGCTACCGTATCCGCCGCCGCACCGAGGTCATGGCGCCGAACGGGTCCGGGTTCCGCAGCAGCTCCCGGCCTTCGCCGTCGCCCTTCAGGCGCCAGTCGAACCACGCCTTCGCGTACCAGTCGCGGATCACGTGCGGCAGGTACGTCTCGCCCGCTTCGCCGACCTCGGCCCAGCCCAGCTGGGTGTAGCGTTCGCCGGGTTCCGCTCCCGGCGGTCCGAAAGCCGCGGCGCCGGTCGGCTTGCGCGCGCGCTCCGGCGACGGGCCGAACGGCAACTCGCCGCGCCGGAACGCCGGCCACGGGAACAGCCGCGCGAAGTCCTCGGCGACGGTGAAGTGGTCGGTGTCGCGCACGATCACCAGCACGCGGTCGGCGGTCGCGCGTCGCCACGCGCTCAGCGCCACCGGCTGCGGGTTCTCCGTCCGGTCCGGGGCGGCGCGCTCGGGCGCCAGCGGAAAGGCCTCCGCGGGGTCGCCCCCGGCCGCCGCCACCGCCGACCCGAACAACCCGGCGAATATCCTCTGCACGAAGTCGTCCTCGTCGCCGATCATGATCAGCAGCGGCTTGCGGCTGCCCGTCGGCAGCGTATCGCCGCCGTCCCGCGTTTCGCCGGCGCCGAACATCTCCTCGGGCGTCCAGGTGAAGGGTGGAGCGTTGTTGAGGCCCATCGCCGCGGCCACACCCGGCAGGTGGTTCGACGCCAGTTGCGCGGTCATGGAGCCGAGCGAGTGTCCGGCGACTCCCACCCGTTCGGAATCGATGCGCCCCGCCAGCAGGCCGCACAGGTCGCGGGCGGCGCTGGTCGCGCCCCTCGCGACGAGGGCGGCGCGGCAGACCTCCGCGTCGGCGCCGAGCAGGCGCGCGGTGCGCAGCAGCAACCCCAGGTCGGCGACGCGCTGGCGGAACAGGTTGCGCATCATGGTGGTGGCGCGCGTCACGCCGCCGGGAACGATCTTCTCCGCCGGCGGGTCGAACCCGGGCGGCGGCGCGAACCCCCGGCCCTCGCGCCCGAACAGCAGGCGGTAGAAGTAGGGCACGACCTTGACCTCGCCCAGAAGCAGCGCGTAGGCCCGCTCCAGCTCCTCGGCCGACGCCTGTTTCGCGAACGGCGAATCGGGGTCGTGGAACACCAGCGGCAAGCCGCCGTCCGAGACGAACGTGGGCGCCGCCACCACGTATCCGTGGGAGGCGAGAAACTCGCCCAGCGAGCTCCACATGCCGTGGTTGCCGGCGAGCCCGTGGGCGAGAAGGATCAACGGGAACCTGCCTTCCGCCGGCCGCGCGTCCTGCCAGGCGCCGCGCGGCATGTCGAGAATCCGCCGGCCGATGTCGGCATGGACCGCGCCCTGGGTCTCGTCGTCGGCCGCGGACAGGACGCCGCCGTCCGGCAGGCGGACGAACTGGGGCATGACCACCTGGGCGGCGGCGCCGATCCGCCGCGACAGCGGGCCGCCTTCCTGGAAGAAGAAGTCGAAGTAGTTGGCGCGCCGTCCGCTGGCCGCGGGGAAGGGGGAACGGGGTCCGGCGAGCCGCCCGCGCGCGGCGTCCGGGGCCGCCGGATACCAGAGATGGAACACGACCGTCCGCGTCTGCCCCGCGGCTTCGACCCGTCGCAGCAGGGCGCGGTATTCGGGGTGGCCGTAGGCGCCGTTCCAGGGATCGAAGCGCTGGTGGTTGTCGACGGCGAAGCCGGTGGCGGCGCCGACGGCGTAGTCGCCATAGACGGCGCCCGCCGGCAAGGCGTCCAGGGATTGTCCGGCCGCGCCCGGAGCGCCGGCGGCCAGCGTCAGGGCGGTCGGCAACGCCGCGGCCGCGTTTCGCCATATCGAGTGGGTCATGCGCAACATTCCGTCGTCTCCCGAGTTTCCCGTGTGACAGCAGCGTTCGATGGATCGATCCGCGTCGGCGCGGCGGGCTTCCGGCGCCGCTTACCGCAACGTTTGATGGCCCGCGTCGATGTGGATGGATTGTCCCGTGATCGATCGGCCCATGGGGGAGCCGAGAAACAATATCATCGCCGCGACCTCCTCCTGTCGTTGCATCCTGCCGAGGAGATTGCCGCTGACGTACCGTTCGGTCATTCGGTTCGCGCCGACGCCGGCGGCCGCGGCGTGACGCTGGATCGTGCGCCGGATGCGGGGGCCGTCGACCGACCCGGGCAGGATCGAGTTGACGCATATGTCCTTGGGACCGAGCTCCACCGCCAGGGCCCGCGAGAAGCCGACGACGCCGGACTTCGCGGCGGCGTAGGCGGAGCGCTCCGCCGCGCCGAGATGGCCGACAATGGACGACATGTTGACGATCACGCCGTTCCCGGCCCGCTCGATATGGGGGACGGCATGACGGCAGACGTAGAACATGCCGTTGAGATCGACCTCGATACAGCGCCGCCAGTCGTCGGGATCCACGTCGGCGACGGGCGCGATCGGTCCCGCGATGCCGGCGTTGTTCACCAGCACGTCGAGACCCCCCATGGCGTCGACGGCGGACGCCACCATCTCGCCGACGGCGGGCTCGTCCGCGACGTCACAGACCGTGGCGCCGGCCCCGGGATGTTCGGACAGGAACCGCGTTACGGCCTCGTCCGAAACGTCGCACACGTACACGCTCGCCCCCTGGTCGAGGAATTCGCGGGCGGCGACGGCGCCGATCCCGTCGGCGCCCGCCGTGATCAGGACCTTTCGGTCGGCGACGTCGTACCGCATGTCGAAGCCCTCTCCCGACGATGGCGCGGCAACCATGCCGCCCCCGACCGGGACGCGCAAGCGAGTGTCCCGCATTCACCCCCCTCCCGACCTCCCCCCTGTCAGGGGGGAGGAGCATGGAGGGCTCCCCCTGGCAGGGGGAGGGTCGGGGTGGGGGTCGCGCCAGGGGGGCGGAGCGCGAACGGACCCTGCGGCGTTCCCGTCGCCGGGCGCGGCGGCCTCAGCCGACGAGGCCCCCGTCTTCGCGGCTGATGGCGATGACCGCCGACCGCGGGACCGTGTCGCCGCCGTCCGGGAAGTGGCTGTCGCCGCCCTTCTCGCCCGGATGCTGGATGCCGACGAACAGCGTCCTCCGATCGGCGCTCCAGGCGACGCCGATAACCTCGCACTGCCTCGGACCCACCATGAAACGCCGTATCTCTCCCGTCGCCGGGTCGCCGACCAGCATCTGGTTGTTGCCCTGTCCCGCGAAATCCCCGGCGTCGGAGTAGTCGCCGTCGGTCTGGATCCACAGCAGGCCGTTACGGTCGAAGGCGAGGCCGTCCGGCGAATTGAACATGTTGTCCGGGGTCACGTTTCCCGATCCCGCGTCGGCGCCGTCGTGGACGGCCGGGTTGCCGGCCACCACGAAGAGGTCCCACGCGAAGCCGCTCGCGAGGTGGTCGCCCCCGTCCGGCGCCCACCGGACGATCTGGCCGTACAGGTTGCCGGCGCGCGGATTCGGCCCTCCGACGGGGGTCGGGTCGCCGCCCTTGTTCGGCTTCCTGCCCCGGTGCCTGTTGTTGGTGAGGCAGCAGTAGACTTCGGCCTCGTTCGGATTCGCGGCCACCCATTCCGGGCGATCCATCGTCGTCGCCCCGACCGCGGAAGCGGCCATGCGGGTGTGGATGCAGACCTCGGCCTGCGAGGCCATGCCGGCGGCCTCCGGGGTGAGCTCCACCCACTCTCCGCGGCCCCCATCGGCGAACTTCGCCGCGAACAGCCGTCCGCTCTCCAGCAGATCCGCGTTGTCGCCGCCCTCCGCGTAGCGCCCGTCGCTCACGAACCGGTAGAGGAACTCGCCCCGCTCGTCGTCCCCCATGTAGACGACCACTTGTCCGTTCGCGGCGAGGACCAGCTCCGCGTTCTCGTGCTTGAAGCGTCCGAGGGCGGTGCGCTTCTTCGGGGTCGAAGCCGGATCCAGGGGATCGATCTCGACGACGTAGCCCGCCCGGTTCGGCTCGTTGGGATGTCTGGCGATGTCGAACCGCTCGTCGGCCGTCGCCCACGCGTATCCCCAATCCTCGGGGCCGATGCCGTAGCGCCTGAACGCGGGACCGATCTCGATGTCCGGGTCGCTCGACGAGAAGTAGCCGTTGAAGTTCTCCTCGCACGCGAGATAGGCGCCCCACGGAGCGCGTCCGTTGCCGCAGTTGTTCCACGTGCCGAGACTCTCGACTCCGGCGGGGTCGGCGGCGGTCTTGAGGAGGTCGTGGCCGCGGGCCGGCCCGGTGATCTCCATCGGCGTATCCGCGGTGATGCGGCGGTTCCAGGGCGAATCCACGACGATGGACCACGCGCCGTCCCCGAGTTCGATCTCCACCACCGAAACCCCGTGGCCGGCCTTGCCCTTGCGCACGTCGTCGGCGTTCCGCGGCTCGCCGGCGCCCGCGCCGCCGTAGATGATGCCGCGGTTCACGAATTCGTTGTTGACCGCGAGGACGTTCCGCCCGCCGCGGTGGAAGAGGGCCATGCCGTCGACGTTGTCGCCGAAGGCGAGTTCCTGGCTCTCGCCGGAACCGCGCGTCGCCTGATCGAACTCGACGGAGCGGGACCACATCGGATCGCCCCATCTCGCGACGACCTGCCACCGGTATCCGGGAGGAACGGTGACCGTGTCGAGGCCGTTGGCGGCGACGGGCTCGAATCCGAACCGGTCGGCCGCGGCGGCCGCCGCGACCGGGAGGGGTCTGAGCGCCCCTGCGCCCATGACGAAGGCGGCGGCGCCGAACGCGGCCCCCGCGCCCAGGAATCCGCGCCGCGAGACCGCCTTCTCGGCCAGCGCGCCGAACTCGGTCTCGAGGGGCCGCGGGGAGTGGATCTCGTCGAATTCGTCGAACGAGAGATCGTGGGTCGCGTCGGTTCGATCCTGGGACATGTCTTCTCTTCTCCTCTCCTCTTCTCTCCGCGCGCTCGCGGCGCGAACGCCGGAACCGGCGGGGGCGGGACCGACCCGTCGAGGCTCGACGCGCGGTGAATCCCGCGGAAGGCGAACCCTGCGGAAGGAACGTTACACCGGTGTGACCGGACGTCGACGATCTCGTGAACCGGTCGCCGCTCGCGACCCCGGAACGGCGGTTTCCGATCAGGCTCGGACGTTTGCGCGGTCGAGGCCGTTCGGCCAGAGTCCGGCGCGCGCCCGGGAGTCGGCGGGGCGAGGATACGGAGGACACGCCGTGGAGCCGTTCCCCGAGTACGAGAACCACGACGCGCTCGGTCTGGCGGAACTCGTCCGGAACCGGGAGGTCACGCCCGCGGAGCTGCTGGACGCGGCGATCGCCCGGGCGGAGGCGCGAAATCCGGCGGTCAACGCCATCGTCGCCAGGCTCTACGACCACGGGCGCCGCGCCATCGCCGCCGGACTGCCCGACGGGCCGTTCACCGGCGTCCCGTATCTGCTGAAGGACATCGGCGGGGCGCTGGGCGGCCACGCGCAGACGCGTGGCAGCCGCTTCTTCGACGACTTCGCGCCTCCCCGGGACAGCGTCATCGTCGAACGCGGCAAGCGGGCCGGGCTGGTGATCTTCGGCAAGACCAACACGCCCGAGCTCGGCCTCAGCCTGACGTGCGAACCGCAACTGTTCGGCCCCTCGCGCAACCCCTGGGATCGCGAGCGGACGCCGGGCGGATCCTCGGGCGGGTCGGCGGCGGCGGTCGCCGCGTATATCGCGCCGATGGCGAGCGGCGGCGACGGTTTCGGATCGATACGGGCGCCGGCGTCGTGCTGCGGCCTGGTCGGCCTCAAGCCCACCCGGGCGCGCAACACCCAGGATCCGTATTCGGGCGAAGGCAACGCGGGCCAGACCACCGAACACGCCCTGACCCGTTCCGTGCGCGATTCCGCGGCGCTCCTCGACGCCACGGCGGGGCCCGGGTCGGGCGATCCCTACGTCGCCCCTCCTCCCGAGCGTCCCTTTCTCGACGAGGTCGGCGCCGACCCCGGCCGGCTCCGCATCGCCATGACCTCGCGGGCGCCCAACGGCGCGCCCGTCGAACGCGAGCTCCTCGACGTCTTCGAGGACGCCGCCAGGCTGCTCCAGGATCTCGGCCACGACGTCGAGGAGGCCGACCCCGACATCGACCGCGAGAGCGTGATCCCCACGTTCCGCGCCATCAGCGCCGCGAACGTCGCGGCGGCCCTGCGCAGCCACCCCGCCGGTCGGAAGGCCGGACCCGGCGACGTCGAGCGGGTCACCGCCGCCGCCGCCAGGCTGGGCGAGGAGATGTCGGGCGCCGACTACGTGCGGGCGACGCAGGCCGCGCACCGGCTGGGGCGCCGGATGGCGGCGTTTCACGAATCCTGGGACGCGCTCCTGACGCCCGCCCTGGGGACGCTGCCGCCCAGACTCGGCTGGATCGACATGATGCTGGAGGACGCGGACGAATACTGGAACCGGGTGTTCGGCTTCAGCCCGTTCACGGTGTGGTTCAACATCACCGGACAGCCCGCCCTCGCGCTGCCCATGGGGGTGAGCGAGACGGGCTTGCCCATAAGCGTGCAACTGGTCGCTCCCTACGGCGACGAAGCCACGCTGATCCGGCTGGCGGCCCGACTCGAGGCCGCGCGTCCGTGGACCGACCGGCGTCCGGAGATCGTCGGCGACTGAAGGGAGGGCTCGCGCGCCGTCGCGGCGGAGGCGGACGCGGCTCAATACTTGTTGATGTCGGTTCCGTTCTTTCTCGAACGCTGGAACAGGCCCTTTATCAGGCCGACGGCGACGATTGACAGGCTCGCGAACCAGATCAGGACCGCGCGCCAGGACGGAAACAGGTCGGCGTCGCCGAACAGCGGCCCGGAATGGCCGTAGAGCAGCGCCGCGATCAGGAGCGCGGACACGCCTACCGGCAGGATGACCATTCCGAATCCGACCAGGACGTCGGCGATGATCAGGACGAGGCCCAGGATGATCCACGCCTCGGGCTGGAACAGCCAGTACGACAGCGACTGATAGACCCCCATCCCGCTACTTCCTGATGTTTTCCGCGAACACCTCCAGCGCGCCGAGAACGCCGGTGACGTCGGTCGGAAGAATGATCGTCTTGGCGTTGTCCGCCGAGGCCACCTCCGACAACGCCGCGACCTGGCGTTTCATGATCTCGAACTCGATGGCGGGCTGGCCGTCGTCGGAGATCGCCGCGGCCACGACGCGGGTCTGCTCGGCGTCCGCCGCCGCCTTGACCTTGACGGCGTACGCGTCGGCGTCGGCCCGGACCTTGACGGCGTCGGCCTCTCTCTGGGCCTCGTAGAGCTTGGCCTCGGCGGCGAGCTCGATGGCTCGTTTCTCGCCTTCGGCCCGGGCGATCACCGCGCGGCGCTCGCGCTCGGCGTTGAGCTGTTGGCGCTGCGCCTCCTTGGTCTGCTCGTCTATGATGACGTCGGTGATCTCCGTCCGCGTGATGTCGATTCCCCAGACGGCGGCCGCTTCCTTGAGGTTGCGCGCGATCTCGCCGTTCATCGACTCGCGGCTCGACTGCAACTCGTCGAGTTCGAGCTTGCCCGCCGCGGACCGGATGATCGACTCCGAGGCGGTGTGCAGGGCCCGGTCGATGTCCTGTATCCGGTAGACCGAGGAGGCCGCGTCGGTGACGCGGTAGAACACCGTCGATTCCAGCCGCACCTCCACGTTGTCGCGGGTGATGACCGAGATCCTGAATTCGGGCAACTGGCGTTCGAGGATGGATATCCTGTGCGCGATCCTGTCCAGGAACGGCACGATGAAATTCAGCCCGGCGTCCAGCGTTCTCGTGAACTTCCCGAACCGTTCGACGACGAACACGTTGCTTTGCGGGACCACCTTGATCCCCTTGAACACGACGAGCAGTGAGAACAGGACGACCAATACCGAGATCACGGCACTCATCGAATCGGCAAGGAGCAATCCGATATCCATGTTCATGGGGGCTTCCCGTCAAGGCGCGCGTATCCGCTCTCGACGCGAAGAATGTCGGCGTTTCCGCAGGCTTGTCAATTCGCGGCCGGGCCGCCGCCGCTCGAAACCCGCCCGGTTCCCCGGTCAGCGCGTGGGCGCCGCGGAGCTCGCGCCGCCGTCCCCTCCGTCCCCCTTGCAGAGGGAGGGTCGGGGTGGGGGTCGCGTCAGGGGGGAGGGGCGCGAACGGACCCTGCGGCGCTCCCGTCGCCGGATGAAGCTTGCGGACGAGCGGTGCGAGAAATGCGGGTCAGGGCGCGTCCGGCTGGTTCTCGGGCATGGCGGCCCGGAACTCGGGCAATGCGAGGCAGGCCTCCTCAATCCGGAGCAGCGTCGGGTAGGGCGAGACGTCGGTCTTCACGGCCCGCGCGACGAAGAGTTGCGGCACGAGGCAGACATCGGCCAGGGTCGGGGCGTCGCCGTGACAGAACCTGCCGGCGCGGGGGCCGTCGGCGAGCAGCGCCTCCAGGGCGCCGAACCCCAGCCCGTTCCAGTGACTCCCCCAGGCGGCGGCCGCCTCCCCGTCGAGGCCGAGATCGTCGGCGAGGTAGCGCCGGACGCGAGGCGTGTTGATGGGGTGCATGTCGCAGGCGGGCGTCAGCGCCAGCGCCCGCGCGCGGGCCCTCTCCCCGGGATCCGCCGGCAGCAGCGGCGGGTCGGGTCGGGTCTCCTCGAGATATTCGATGATCGCCAGGCTCTGGGTCAGGGTGTGTCGGCCGTCGATCAGGGTCGGGACCACGCCTTGCGGGTTCACCGCCAGATATTCGGGCCTGAGGTTGTCGCCCTTGAACGGGTTCACGCTGATGAACTCGTACTCCAGCCCCTTGAGGGCGAGGGCGATGCGAACCCGGTAGCTCGCCGACGAGATGTAGGTGTTGTAGAGCTTCACGGCGCTTCTTGCAGGCCGGGACGGTCGCGCGCCTACTCCGCGGCCTGGGCCCGGGATTCCGCCGCCAGGAGCGCGTTCGCCTCGTCCTCGACGACGGTGCCTTCGAAGAAGTCGGGCCGGTTCAGGGTCTGAAGGCGGACCGCGTTGGTGAACACGAAATCGCGGAAATCGGCCTCGTCGATCAATCCGTCGTCGACCAGCTCGTAGGCCTCGGCCAGCACGCCGGCGATGTCGGGCACGTCCCAGTGGCCGATGTCCGAGCTGAACAGCGCGTTGAGGCGGGCGCCGAACGGGTTGACCCTGGTGTCGAAGGCGCCGGCGACGGCGCGGTCGTCGGCCTCGCAGCCGAAGTAGAAATGACGGGAGAAGACCCTGGCGAAGTCCTCGTCCCTGCGGATGCCGCTCACGGCCCATTCGTCCTCGGCCCCGGGCGCCTGCTCGAGGTCGGCCGCGAAGAACCAGTGGCGGTTCTCGGCGAAGGATTCCAGCGCCGCGCGATGGTCCGGCGCGGCGTATTCATCGCAGAGCTCGCGGAAGCGCGCGGAATCGATGGCCTTCGGGTTCAGGGACCGGATGGCGTCGCCGTTGCGCTTCTCCCAATGGGCGATGAGGTCGCCGTAGAGCGTCGTCGCCCAGCCGACGCCGCCTTCCAGGAACCCGAAGGCGAGGTCCGGAAAGCGCCGGGTCACGCCGCCGAGCAGCAGCGCCTTGCAGCAGGCCTCGTGCGCCGAGGCGAAATGACCGATGTGGTTGTAGACGTAGTTGCTCGGCGAGGCGCGCATGCCGACGCTCATGGCGCCCGTATGCATGTTCGCCGGGATGCCCCGGTCGACCAGCGCCCGCCACAGCGGGTCGTAATCGTAGAGGCTGTCGACGCCGAGGGGGTCGATCCACACCGGGTTGCCGGGCACGGGCTTGCCGTCCTGGCCGAGGAACGGCCGGCGGATGACGCCCTGGAGCATGACCGCCTTGTAGCCGAGCTCGTCGCAGGCGTACGCGATTTCGTCGAGCGCCTCGTCGGGCGTCTGCATCGGGATCGCCGCGGCCGGGATCAGGCGGTCGGCGTGGCCCGCGAACAGCTCGTGATGCATGAGGTTGAGCGCCCGGCACGTGGCGCGGCGGATCTCGTTGTCCGCGACGCGGGGGACCTGCAATCCGAAGGTCGGATAGACGATGCCGAGGTCGACGCCGATCTCGTCCATGCGCGCGCGCATGAGGCCCGGCAGCACGGCGGTGGCCAGATCGTAGCTGTTGGACGCCGGGTGGATCCAGAACGGCGGGCGGGTGAGGCGGCGGGCGAACCGCTCCTCCTCGCTCGAGTCGTACCAGAGGCGAAGGGCCCCCTTCATGTCGGCGACCGCGCGGGCGCGGACCTCGGGTCCGGCCACCCTGGCGATGTATTCCTCGTAGACCGGGGCGACTTCGACGACGTGTCCGTCCGCGTCGATGACCGGATGATCGAACTTCGCGCGGATCTCCGCGGCGCTCAAACCAGACGACATGATCCCGTCTCCTCCCTGATGGCGCGCGTCGAGGGCGCCGAGGCACCCGTCAACATAGCGCGGCTCGCGGCCCGTCGACAATCGAGTGGCGAACCCCCAGCTACGCGTCCATCGCCGCGAGGCCGATCAGGGCGAGCTCCTCGTCCTCCTTGCCGGACAGATAGCCGCCGACGCCGATCCCGCCCATGACGTTGGTGTGAAAGTCGTCCTGGTCGTGGATGCTCGAGCGCACCACCACGCCGCCGAAGCCGGGGGTGAGCTGGAGGTCGCCGCCGAGCTCCCGCACGGCGAGCCCGCGCGAGGCCAGCCACTCGCCGTGCGCGCCGCTGTTCATGCCGGTGATCGCCGCCGTGTAGGCCTTGCGGATGGCGTGGGTGCGGGTGAACATGCGGAGCCGGTCCATCTGCCGGTAGGCGAGCAGGACGCCGCCGTCGTCGACGATGGCCATGGCCACGGGGTGCTCGGGCTTCTTCCGCGCGGCTTCGAGCATGGCGGCCATGGCGGCTTGGCATTGATCGAGGGTGATGTAGGGCGCTTGCTCCATGTCGTTCTCGCCTCCTGAAAGGTTCGGGGATCGACGCGCGCCTTGATTCTACAACGTCTCGCCATATGATGCAGCGTATTGCAATTGAGGATCGCGCGGAGTTGCGGGGCCGCGGTCCACCCCCCTCCCGGCCTCCCCCCTGTCAGGGGGGAGGAGCGCAAATGGCCCCTCCGTCCCCCTTGCAGGGGGTGGGGGTCGCGTCTTTAGGCCACGCCTACGGATCGAGAGACTCGGACGCGTATCAGGGGCAACGGCATTCATTGAGGCGCGGCGGGATCGAATGTTGACCGCCTCGGAGTCCGCCGACTGCAACCCGCCGCAACTTCTCGACCCGGGAAGAAGAATGGCGCTGCGGAGAGGACTCGAACCTCCGACCTGCTGATTACGAATCAGCTGCTCTGCCAGCTGAGCTACCGCAGCGCGAGGACGGGGGCGGCGGCGTCAGCGCGCCGCCCGCCGATGGCGAAGCTACGCCCTGGGTGGTGAGGGGTCAACGACGTCTCCGCCCCGCTCCCGGATCGCGGGCGGCGCGGGCGCCGGGTCGGCGGAATCCGGCAGGGTTCTGGAAAGCCGCGCCAGGGCCGCCGGCGAGCCGCCGTTCCCGTCCGCCCCGGTTACGGCCGCGGCGGCCCCTGGCGGCGGTTCCGGCGGCGCGCCCCAGACGAGGAAGTCGAAGCGGCCGCACCGCTCGCAGTGGGGAGACCAATCGGCCGCCGCCTCGCCGCACCCCCGGCACACCCAGGCGTCGTCGGGCGGCGCGGACGACGCTCTCTGGAGCCACGTGTCCGTGTCCGCGGAGCCGTGCTCGCCTTCCTCGACCCGAGCCATGAGCCGGAACAGGCGTCTTTCCTCACGCTCGGAGAGGGCCTTGTCGAGATGGCCGCGCGCCTCGCGCCAGCGGCGCGCGGCGATCAGCGCTCCCGCCAGCGCCACGCGCCCCTCGCGATGTCCGGCGTGGAGGCGGTCGAGCCGCGCCGTCCGCCGCACCCGCCGGGCCGGATCGTCCTCGGGATGAAGGGCGAGGTAGAGAGCGGCCAGTTCGGGGTGCGGCGACTTGCGCCAACTCGCCTCGATGACCCGCGCCGCCTTGCCCGTCTCGCCGTCGGCCTGATAGTGGCGCGCGGCGAGCGCCGCCGCGGGGACGAATTCCGGCGCCAGGGCGTGAGCGTCCCGGGCCAGGGCGGCGGCGGTCTCCGTCTCCCCCGCCGCGTCGGCGTCGCGCGCCTGCGCGAACAGGGTCAGCGCTTTGCGCCGACGGTCCGTCGGCTTGTCGAATACCTTGCGGCGGGAAGCGTCCTCGAGGGCGGCCAGCGCCTCGCGCCACAGGCCCGCCGCCGAGTGCAGGTCGAAGAGCAGGTTCTGAACCCAGGGGGAGGCCGGCCGCAGGGCGTGGGCCCGCCGGGCGTGGCGGAGCGCGGTCTGGGTGTCGCCGGAACGCAGCGCCAGCATCAACAGCCCTCGCGCGCCGAGGAATTCGGTGTCGGGCGCGTCGAGCATGCGCTCGTAGAAACGCGCCGCCTCCGAAGCGTCTCCCGCCTGCTGCGCGGCCTGCGCCGACAGCATCAGAGGGAGCGGCGACTCGTCGAGCAGGGCCGCCGCCCGGCGTCCGAGCTTCAGGGCCTCGTCGCCCTCGCCGGCCGCCAGAGCCGTCATGCCGCCGAACAGCGCCGCCTCGCCGCGGCGGCGGCGGCGGTTCCGGCGCGCCTGGCCGATGGCGCGCGGGCCGCGCCGGAGCCAGAGCCAGCCCCGATAGGCGAGGGCTCCCGTCACGAGCAGCGCGGCGAAGGCGATGGCCCCCGCGGCGACCGAGGTCTCGATGCGCCAGCCCTGCCAGTCGACGACGACGTCGCCCGGCCGGTCCGCCAGCCACGCCGACGCCGAGGCGACCAGCGCGAGGCCGACGAACCACTGGAGGGCCCGGGTCATCGCGGGGAACCGCCCTCGCCCGCCGCCTCGCCGATCATGGCGACGCGCGATGCCGCCTCGGCGTGGAGGCTGGCCAGCCCGGACTCCACCGCGAGGCGGGCGCGGGCGAGCGTCAGCCAGGCGGCGGCGGCGTCCGCCGCCCCGTTCGTCAACGCGGCGAGCTCCGCCGCGGCCGCGGCCAGGTCGCCGGAGAGCAGCCCCGCCTCGGCGCGCGCGAGGCGCGCGTCGACGTCCGCGCCGGGAACGTCGCCCGTGCGCCGCACGGTGACGACCGCGGCGAGACGCCGCAGGGCCTCGTCCACCCAGCCGCCGGCTTCGTCCGCATCGGCGCGCAGAATGGCGGAGGCCTCCGCGCCCAGCTTCCGGCGCAGAACGGTCGGCGTCGCGACGCCGGCGGCGGCGTGGTCTTCGAGTTCGCGGAGCGCGCGCGCCAGGCCGGACGGGATACCGCCTTCCGCCGCCAGCAGGGCCTTGACGCTGGAAAGCGGTTCCAGAAACGGCCGGCCGTCGAGCGCTGCGTCGCGCAGCTGGCCGACGGCCAGCGCCAGCGCGGCGGCGCCCGCGACGTGACGAGGTTGCGCGACCTCCAGGAGGCGGGTGCGGCCGGCGAGCCCGTCGATTCGCGATTCCAGCTCCGCCAGCGACGCGGCGAGACGGATCTCCGCCGTCCGAACGGCGGCGTCCGCGCCGGAAAGCGCCGTCTCCAGCGCTCCGATCCGGTTCGCCAGCGACTCCACCCGTTCGCTCGCGTCGCCGGCGCGCGCTTCCCGGGCCGCGGCCTCGACGCGGCCTCGCACGTCGTCGAGATGGCCCGTCAACGCGTCCACCTCCCGGACGACGGCGTCCATGCGGCCCGCCATCGCCGCCAGGGGCGCCCGCTCGAGCGCCAGTCCGTCGAGGGACCGCGCGGCTTCGGCAAGCCGGTCCTCCAGGGCGTCCACGCGGCCCGACAGCGCGGCGAGGGCCGCGGCCTGGGGCTTCGGATCGTGGACCGGAGCGCCGAACCCGCCGAGCAGCCGCGGCTCGACGTGGGCGGCGACGGCGAACGCGCCGACGATCAGCGCGGCGACGCCCGTCGCCATGGCCGCCCTGACCAGCTGCCGGTCCGATGTCGGATCGGGTTCGGGCGCGCCCTCGGGCCCCGTCGGGGCGGTCATGGACCGGCCGTCCCGGACAGGAGGGCCAGGAGGGAGTCCCGTTCCGGCCGTTCGGCGACGTGAACGCCGCGCCATTCGAGGGCGGGCAGTTCCTCCGCGACCGCCCGGCTGAGGCAGTACGCGTTCAACATTCGGCAGGCCTGGGCCAATCCCGCATCGCGCGTGAGCCTAACAAAGGTCTTCGCGGTGCGGGGAGAGAAAAAGACCGCCGCGTCGGCGGCGCCGGACCGAAGCGCCGCGTCCGCGGCGGCGGGGAGGACGGCGGCGGCCCGGGCGTCGTAGAGGGTGGCGCGGCGAGCCGCGAACCCGGCGGCGGCCAGCGCGCCCGCGAGGTCGCCCGCGACCTCGGCGCCCGCGGCGTGCAACAGCGCGCCGGCGCTCGGGTCCAGCGCGGACGTGACGGCGGCCGCCAGGGCTTCGACGTCGCCGCCCGCCGGAGTCACCCGGGCGAAGCCCAGCTCGGCGGCCACGCGCGCCGTCGTATCGCCGACGGCGAAGAGGGCCACGTCGCGGGTCTCCGTCGCCGCCGCGAGCGCCCGGACGCCGTTCGCGCTCGTCGCCGCCACGGCCTGCACGCCCCGAAGATCGAGCGACCCGGTTCGCCGCTCGAACCTGATCTCCAGCAACGGCGCCTCGATCACTTCGTGGCCCGATCCTGCGAGCGCCTCCGTCAGCGCCGCGGCGTCCGGGCGGGGGCGGGTGTTGATGACGCGCACGGCTCAGGGTCCGGCGAGGAACCCGGGACCGGCGCGCGCCCGGAGCTCCACGCCCGCGTCGCGTCCGAGCGCCTCGGCGTCCGCGGGAACGCCGTCGCGGCGGGCTTCGAGCATGTCGCTCCCATCCGCTCCGAACACGCGCGCCGTGAGGTGCAGGCGATCCCCGACGAGTCGCGCGTATGCGGCGATGGGCGTGCGGCAGGTTCCGTCAAGCGCGGCCAAGACGCCCCGTTCGCAGGTGACGCAGGCGCGGGTGTCGGGATCGTCGAGGGGCGCCAGCAGTTCGTGGGCGCGCGCATCGCCGCTTCGGCATTCCACCCCGATGGCGCCCTGGCCCGCGGCCGGCAGCATCTCCTCGGGCTCCAGCACGGCCGCGGCCCGTCCGGCGAGCCCGAGGCGGTTGAGGCCCGCCAGCGCCAACAGCGTCGCGGAGACGTCGCCGCGCTCGACCTTGGCGAGGCGCGTATCGACGTTGCCGCGGAACGCGACGACCTCGAGGTCCTCGCGGGCGCGCTTGAGGTGCGCCCTCCGCCGCTGCGATGCGGTGCCCACGACGGCGCCCGCCGGCAGCGCGGCGATACTGTCCGCGACCGTACTGACGAGCGCGTCGCGGGGATCTTCCCGCGGCGGCGCGCAGGGCGCCGAGATGCCGTCGGGAAGCGCGGTTTCGAGGTCCTTCATGGAATGCACCGCGATGTCGACGTCGCCGGCCAGCAGCGCCTCCTCTATCTCCTTGGCGAACAGGCCCTTGCCGCCGATCTCGGCGAGCGGCCGGTCGGTCACGCGGTCGCCCGTGGTGCGAATGGCCACGATCTCGATGTCGTCCGCCCTCAAGGCGTCGTGCGCCGCCGCCAATCCGCCCCGGACCTGCTCGGCCTGGGCGAGCGCCAGCTTGCTGCCGCGGGTGCCGATGCGCACCGCGGCGCGCGCGCGCGCGTCCGTGCGTTGCGCCGTCATGGCTGGGGTGCTAGTGCGTGACGCGGAAGAGGGCAAGCGAAATCGAGGGGCGCGCGATGGTCGTGCTGGGCATCGAGACGAGCTGCGACGAGACGGCGGCCGCGGTGGTGGACGGCGAGCGGCGGATCCTGTCGAACGTCGTCCTGTCGCAACTCGACGAGCATCGCGCGTACGGCGGCGTGGTGCCCGAGATCGCCGCGCGCGCCCACGTCCGCCATCTGGACGGCATCGTCGACCGGGCCATGCGCGAGGCCGGCGCCCGCTACGCGGAGCTCTCGGGCGTCGCCGCCACGGCCGGGCCGGGCCTGATCGGGGGCGTCATGGTGGGTCTGGTGACCGGCAAGGCCATCGCCGCCTCGACCGCGCGGCCCCTGGTCGCGGTCAACCATCTCGAGGGGCATGCGCTCTCCGTCCGGCTCACCGACGGTATCGAGTTCCCCTATCTGCTGCTGCTCGCGTCGGGCGGCCATTGCCAACTCGTCGAGGTCGCCGGCGTCGGCGCCTACCGGCGGCTCGGCGCCACGATCGACGACGCCGCCGGCGAGGCGTTCGACAAGACCGCGAAGATGCTCGGCCTCGGATACCCGGGCGGACCTGCGGTGGAACGCGCGGCCCGCGAGGGAGATCCGGCGCGTTTCGACCTTCCGAGGCCGCTGCGCGGCCGGCCCGGCTGCGACTTCTCGTTTTCGGGACTGAAGACCGCCGTGCGCCACGCCGTCGCCGGCCTGGCCGACGGCGTTCCCGGGACGAGGGACGCGGCCGATCTGGCCGCGTCGTTCCAGGCCGCGGTGGGCGACGTGTTCGTCGACCGCGCCGCGAACGCCCTGAAGACCTACGCGGAGCGGCGCCCCCGCGCGCGCCGCTTCGTGATCGCGGGCGGCGTCGCGGCCAACGGCTACCTGCGCGGGCGCCTGGAGGCCGCGTGCGCCGCGGCGGACTTCTCCATGTGGGCGCCGCCGCCGGAGATCTGCGCCGACAACGCCGCGATGATCGCCTGGGCGGGCGTGGAGCGCCTGCGGCGCGGCCTGACGGACCCGCTCGACGCGCCGGCGCGCGCGCGCTGGCCCCTCGACGAGGCGCGCCCGCTCCGCTCCATGAACTGAGGACGGAAAGGACACCCCATGATCGCCGTGATTTTCGAGGTGACGCCGGACGAGGGCCGGACCGGCGACTATTTCGACCTGGCCGCGGCGCTCCGGGACGAGGTCGAGGCCATCGACGGATTCGTCTCCGTGGAACGGTTCGAGAGCCTGGCCACGCCGGGCAAGTACCTGTCGCTGTCGCTGTGGCGCGACGAGGAGGCCGTGAGGGCCTGGCGCGGGAACGCGAGCCATCAGGCGGCCCAGGCGAAGGGCAAGGGCGGTATCTTCGCGAGCTATCGCATCCGCGTCGCCGACGTCGTGCGGGAACATTCGTTCGGCGCCTGACCGCGGGTCGCCGACGACGGGGAGGGCGGTATGACGGCGCGCTGTCCGGCATCTCTCGTACCGGTGGAGGATCGAGGGCTACGCGGCGTTGCGCGACCGCGATCCACCCCCCTCCCGACCTCCCCCCTGTTCTCCCTCCCCCTTGCAGGGGGAGGGTCGGGGTGGGGGTCGCGGCGCCAGGGGGGACGAGCGCCAACGGACCCTCCGGCGGTGCCCCCGCCGCCGGACGAAGCGTGCGGACGAACGGCATGAGAAACGCGCGCTATGGGCGCATCGGCATCGTCGGCGCCGGCGCGTGGGGAACGGCGTTGGCGACGGTCGCCCGAAGGCGGGACCGCGAGGTCCTCGTCTGGGCCCGCGAGTCCGCCGTCGTGGAGGCCATCAACGACGAGCATCGCAACCCGGCCTTCCTGCCCGGCGTCTCCCTGGACCCGCGGATCCGGGCGACGGGCGACCTCGCCGAGGTCCGCGACGCCGACGCCGTGCTGCTGGCGGCGCCCGGCCAGTTCCTGCGCGGCGTCTGCGAATCGATGGCGCCGGGTTGGCCCCGCGGCGCGCCGGCGGTGATCTGCGCCAAGGGCATCGAGGAAGACACACGCGCCCTGATGACCGAGGTGGTCGCGGACGCCCTGCCGGGCGCGTCCCAGGCGGTCCTGTCCGGTCCGACGTTCGCCGCCGAGGTGGCGAAGGACCTGCCCACGGCCGTCACCGTCGCCTGCGAGGACGATTCCATCGCCGGCGCCCTGATCGACGCCCTCGGCTCGACGACCTTCCGGGTCTACCGCTCGAACGATCCGGTCGGCGCCGAGATCGGGGGCGCCGTGAAGAACGTCCTGGCGATCGCCTGCGGCATCGCGACGGGGCTCGAACTGGGATCGAACGCCCGCGCGGCCCTGATCGCCCGGGGCCTCGTGGAGATGCTGCGGCTGGGCGAGGCCAAGGGCGCCCGGCGCGCGACCCTCTTCGGTCTCGCCGGTCTCGGCGATCTGGTGCTGACGTGCTCGTCGGAGCAGTCGCGCAACATGAGCCTCGGGGCGGCGCTCGGCCGGGGCGAGCGTTTCGGGGACGTCGTGGCGCGCCGGCGTTCGGTCGCGGAGGGCGTGTTCAACGCGCGCGCTGTGGCCGGGCTCGCGCGCGACCTGTCCATCGACATGCCGATCTGCGAGGCCGTCGACGCCATTCTCCACGAGGGCGCGCCGGTCGAGGACGAGATCCGCAAGCTGCTGTCCCGGCCCTTGGGCGACGACGTGGCCTGAGCCGGACCGCGTCGATTGGCGCGGCCGCGGAAGCGCTCTAGAATCGCGTCCTATGTGCCCGCGGAAGGCCGGAGGGAGGTCCTACGGATGGCGTACTGGTTGATGAAGTCCGAACCCGGGACGTGGTCCTGGGACGATCAGGTCGCGGAAGGCCCCGCGGAATGGGACGGCGTGCGCAACCATCAGGCGTCCAACAACATGAAGGCCATGAAGGTCGGCGACAAGGCCTTCTTCTACCATTCGGTCAAGGACCGGGAGATCGTCGGCGTCGTCCGCGTCGTCAGGGAGTACTATCCGGACCACACCGATCCGACCGGAAGGTTCGGCATGGTGGACGTCGAGGCGGTCGAGCCCCTGAAGACGCCCGTGAGCCTCGCCGACATCAAGGCCCGTCCCGAACTCGGCGAACTCCCGCTGGTGCGCCAGTCCCGTCTCTCGGTCATGCCGGTCGAGCCCGATCACTGGAGGCGCATCTGCGAGATGGGCGGTATCGACCCCTGAGCCGGGACGGCCCGGCGCGTCCGCTCTTCTCCCTCTCCCGGCAGGGGGGAGGGCCGGGGTGGGGGTCGCGTCAGGGGGGAGGAGCGCGAACGGACCCTGCGGCGCCCCCGTCGCCGAACGAGACCTGCGGACAAGCGGCATGAGACCTCCGCATAAGTCGGATTCCAAGAGTTTCGTCGGGGAAGGCGACCCGGCCAACGCCCCGCCGCCGGGGCGCGCGCTCTGCCGCCTGGACGACCTCGCGGACCGGAGCGGCAAGGGGTTCGGCTTCGGCGCGGGCGGCGAGCGTTTCGAGATGTTCGTCGTGCGCCGCGGCGACCGGGTGTTCGGGTACGTCAACGTCTGTCCGCACGCGCGGACCCCGCTCGACTGGACGCCCGACCGGTTCCTGACCCGCGACGGGGAGAACCTCCTCTGCGCCACGCACGGCGCCCGGTTCCGGATCGAGGACGGGTTCTGCGTCGCCGGTCCCTGTCCGGGGGCGTCGCTGACGCCCGTGCCCGTCGCCGTCGAGGACGGCGACGTCGTCGTCGCGGGCCCGGTCGGAGGCTGACGCGGCCTTCGGCGGGCGGAACCGCTCCCGCCCGACGGCGCCGGAGGGACGTCAGTCCCTCAGGAACTCCCGGTAATCCGCCGCGAGGTCCTCGGCGGCGAGCTCGAGAAGCTCCCTGCCGTGCTCGGGCCTGGCGAGGGACGGATCGGAGGCCATGCGCCCGTCCGGGAACCGGCGCCGATAGTCCTCCGCGTCGGTGAAGGAAAGGCCCCCGGCGGGCGGCGCCAGCCGGGGCAGTTCCGCCGTCTTGACGGCGTCGGGACGGACGTGCTGCGTGACGGCGATCTCGGACGGCGTGGCGTGATGCCCTTCCTTGTCGCCGTAGAACTTCCTGGCGAGCGCCTGCACGCGGGGCCGCTGGTACCAGTTGCGGAGCGCGCAACGCACGCGAGGCCGGTTGCCGCCGCCGTCGATGCTGGTCCGGGCGTAGACCTCCTGGAAGGCCGTCCGCGCCGTCGCGACGTTCCCGCCGTGGCCGTTGATGAAATAGAAGCGTTCGAATCCATGCCGCGCGAGCGAGTCGACGTAGTCGGAGACGACGGACACCAGGGTGGAGGGCCGAAGCGTCATCGAGCCGGCGAAGGCCATGTGGTGCTGCGCCATGCCGACGCCGATCGTGGGACCCACCGCGGCCCCGGCGATCTCTCCCGCCGCCGCGGCGATGGCCTCCGCGCAGATGGCGTCGGTTCCGATCAGCCCGGTGGGGCCGTGCTGTTCGGTCGACCCGATGGGCATCATGATGCCGGTCGACGCCTTCAAATAGGCCTCGACCTCCCGCCACGTCATGAGGTGCAGGAGCATGGTTGCCGCCTCCCCGGCCGAACCTTCCTCGGATCGCGCGGCCGCAATCCACCCCCTCCCGGCCTCCTGCCCCCCTCTCGTTCTCCCTCCCCCTGGCAGGGGGAGGGTCGCGCCAGGGGGGATACGAGAAATGCGCGTCAGCCCCATCTTGCGGCGCCGTCCGAAACGAATCAATAATCCGGACGAAACGAACGCCCGCGCCGCGCCGGCATTTCCCCGGCGCGGCGCCCGTCCCCAGGGAGACGCCCGAGCCATGTCGGAACGAGCCCTCTATCCGGTCGCCGAGGAATGGAAGCGCGGAACGCTGTGCGACGGCGAGACCTACCGGAGCATGTACGAACGATCGGTCGCGGATCCCGAAGCCTTCTGGGCCGAGCACGGCAGGCGGATCGACTGGATCAGGCCCTACGCCAAGGTCAAGGACGTTTCCTACGCGGCCGACGATCTGCGCATCAGGTGGTTCCACGACGGAACCCTGAACGTCAGCGCCAACTGCATCGACCGGCATCTCGCGTCCCGCGGCGACAGGCCCGCCATCGTCTGGGAAGGCGACGATCCCGGGGACGACAGGACCATCACCTACCGGGAGTTGCGCGACGAGGTGTGCAGGCTCGCCAACGGGCTCAAGTCCATCGGCGTGAAGAAGGGCGACCGCGTCACGATCTATCTGTCGATGGTCCCCGAGCTGGCTTTCTCTATGCTCGCCTGCGCGCGTATCGGCGCCATCCACTCGGTGGTCTTCGGCGGCTTTTCGCCCGACTCGCTCGCGGGACGCATCCGGGACTGCGATTCCAGCGTCGTCATCACCGCCGACGAGGGCGTTCGCGGCAACCGTCCCATTCCCCTCAAGGCCAACGTCGACGCCGCCCTGGAGAGCTGCCCAACGATCGGGAAGTGCGTCGTGGTCAAGCGCACGGGCGGCGACGTCGGCTGGGTGGAAGGACGCGACGTCTGGTACGAAGACCTGGTCGCGGACCAGCCGACCGCCTGCGAGCCCGAGGAGATGGGCGCGGAGGACCCGCTGTTCATCCTCTACACCTCGGGCAGCACAGGAAAGCCGAAGGGCGTCCTGCACACGAGCGGCGGATACATCGTGTACGCCTCGATGACCCACGAGTACGTCTTCGACTACCGCGACGGGGACGTGTACTGGTGCACCGCCGACGCCGGCTGGATCACGGGGCACAGCTACATCGTCTACGGGCCGCTCGCCAACGGCGCCGTCACGGTGATGTTCGAGGGCGTGCCCAACTACCCCGATTCGTCGCGCTTCTGGCGGGTCTGCGACAAGCACGGCGTCAACGTCTTCTACACGGCGCCGACGGCCATCCGCGCGCTGATGCGGGAGGGCGACGGGCCGGTGAAGAGAACGAGCCGCCAATCCGTGCGGCTCCTCGGCACCGTGGGCGAGCCGATCAACCCGGAGGCCTGGAACTGGTACTACGACGTCGTCGGCGACGGCCGCTGCCCCGTCGTCGACACGTGGTGGCAGACGGAGACGGGCGGGATCTGCATCACGCCGCTGCCCGGCGCCACGGACCTCAAGCCCGGCTCCGCCGCCCGGCCGTTCTTCGGCGTCCGGCCGATCGTCGTCGGCGCGGACGGCAACGAGATCGAGGGCGCCTGCGAGGGCAACCTGTGCATCGCCGATTCCTGGCCGGGACAGATGCGAACGGTGTTCCGCGATCACGAGCGCTTCGTCCAGACCTACTTCAGCCAGTATCCGGGCCGGTACTTCACCGGAGACGGGTGCCGCCGGGACGAGGACGGCTACTACTGGATCACCGGCCGCGTCGACGACGTGATCAACGTGTCCGGCCACCGCATGGGCACGGCCGAGGTCGAGAGCGCGCTGGTGGCGCACCCGAAGGTGTCGGAGTCGGCGGTGGTGGGTTACCCCCACGACGTCAAGGGGCAGGGCATCTACGCCTACGTCACCCTGATGGCCGGCGAGGAGCCCTCCGACGGCCTGCGGGAGGAACTGACGCGCTGGGTGCGCAAGGAGATCGGGCCCATCGCGTCGCCCGACCTGATCCAGTGGGCGCCGGGCCTGCCCAAGACCCGGTCGGGAAAGATCATGCGCCGCATCCTGCGCAAGATCGCCGCCGACGAGTCCGGCGACCTCGGCGACACCTCGACCCTCGCGGACCCGGCGGTCGTGTCCGATCTGGTGGAAAACCGCATGAACCGCTGACGCGCCGCGCTCGCGGCGGCGGCGGCGGAACGAGAGAATCGGGATAATACCCGTATTGCAGTATTTCCTCTCGGCCTTACCGATGGGAATATCACATCTATCTCCCACGCTGATCTTCTTCACTGATAAAGATTTTCGGAAATCAGGATATCAATCCGGCATCTGGTTATCCGGCTAGCCGAAATGATCGACGACAAGTTCACAGAGAGTCTTTTCAAAAACGTCCTGATCCGCGAGTAGAGAAACCAACTTTTTGGCTGTCGTACCTTGACCCGATCCGTAAAGAGATAATGCTCCACGCAGGATGGTTGTTCGAGATTTCGAATCTTTGATCCTACCGGTGAAATTACCCCCAAAGGCTCTTCGAATTTCACCTACGACAATATCGATATCGATCCAAGTCAGCGTACTATTCTTGACATGGGGCAACAGAGCCGAGTCGATAATATGGATTGAATTGCCGAGAATCAAAGCCATCATGATCCCTCTGACTTCATGCGATATAACTCCCAAATATGGACATGAATTGCGATTGTGTCGGCAAAAGTCTTTGTGATGATCTACGAATTCTATTTTTTACACTTTTTCAACAATAGATCTTCATCGATCATGAATTCCGATGTATATTTTCCGTTCCAGTACCACTTGCTGCCCTTTTGTTTCAAAGGACCGTTATCGATTTCTGGGTCGTATGATTTGACATAACTGGATCCAGTAAGGTCGCGATCCGTGAGCAGAAAACGATAGGCTGCCGGCTTATAGCCCTCCATCGCCTCTACCCAATAGACGCGCCGACCCTTCACGATACTGCGCCAGTCGAAAGTGAATTGTACGTTACCGTAAATGGAACCATAACGCCATGTGTTAGCGGACAGCCATGTCACGCACACCCGGGAGCTCTTGAGCCGGCTTTCGTCATGAACGAGACCTGCCTTGATCCGCTCGTCCTCAAGTATCCGCCGCGCTTCGGGCACATGGACCACATGGTGAACCTCGGTCAGTTCCCAGCATGACCGGTCCGAAGGGTCGGCAGCCTTCTTCGGTCTCCCGCAGGCGTATGCTTCCCACTCCGGGGGATTAGTGGACGACATCTTTCCTCTCGCCTGTGACGTACGCACGCTGGCCTCCCCCTCCACAGGGAGCCAGTTCGAAACGACGGCGCGTTGAGCGCCTTGCAAATCTATGGGTTACGGTTTCAGCACTTGTCAAGCAGATATCGACATCGGACCCTCACGCAGACCCGTTTCCTTCCGCGACAACGAGTTCGGAGAGCGTTCCGTCCAGCCATCTCCTCGTGTACGCCGTTCGCAGGGACGGCCTTGGCCGATATCCGACGTCATCGAGGAGGCGCTCCAACGACACGAGCCGCTCGCGGAACCCCATCCGCACCCCGAAACGGAGGCTGGCCTTGTCCGGCCCGCACAGCACCCAAGCGTCGTCCCGATGAAGCGCGTGAGCCCAGAGCGACGCCTCGCCCCTGTCCAATATGATGTCGTGCGCCCGAATCGCCAATTCCGCGCGCTCGCGATCCCCGACGGCATGAACCGCCGCGAGCGACGCGCGCAGCTCCCCGGCATCGATTTGTCGCTCCGGTCGCCGCCGTTGAAACCCCGTCTGCGTTTCGGTCACGCAGTCCTCCACGGTTTCGACGCGATAGCCGCCCGTGAGCGCGCGCCACGAACCGACCCGGCGGGACTCCAGGATGACGTTCGTGTCGACGAGCACGGGGCCATGGTGCCGCGCCACCTCACAGATCGACCGGATGCGCGACGCCATGCGCTGCGAACAGGTCCGTCAAGTCTTCGACGGTCAAATCGAGCAGGCCGGCGACGCGGCGGAGCGAGACATGGCCTCCGTCGATGGCGAGAGCGAGGACCTCGACGAAAGGCTTGGAGAACAGGGCGGGCGGAGCGTCCTCCACGACGGCGCGTCCGTTGTTGCGCAGGGCCGCCTCGGGCAACGAACGCGACATGGCCGGCTTCATCTCACCGAGCGCGGCCAGCCGCCACCGCAGCGCCGAGGACGTCACGTGAAGCTCGTCCGCCGCGGCGTTCAGCCGCGCGATCAATTCCTCTTCGGCCAAGTTCGACCAACCGCCGAACCGTTCCAGCGCGCCGCCCGGCATGAGCGCCGCCGCCGCGAAATTGTTTGCAAGTTGCTCCACGCGGTTGCCCCCGGTCTCCACTGCCTCTTCGGAGTGCTCGGGCGGCATCGCGTCCCAGGTCAGGATGTGGAACAGCTCGTGGGCGAGATCGAAATGGCGGCGGCCGACGACCTCGCGGCGCGCGATCAGCACCGCGTCCAATTCGGGCAGGCGGCAGGCCGCGCCCGAGATACCGTCATCGGCGTCGACCATGAGAACCAGGATGCCGAGCTCCCGTTCCATGACCTCCGCCAGACCGATCGCCGGCGCCTCGCCGAGGCCGAACTCGGCGACGAACCGCTCGCCGGCCAGCATGGCGTCCTCGAAACGGGAATGCCGGGTAAGACCGAGCGCCCGACGCATGAGCGGGGCCTCGCGTCCGACCCGCGGCGCCAAGGCGCGGTATGCGGCGATCCAGCGGCCGGCGCCTCGTTCGTACTCGCCGAGCCGCTCCGCTCCGACGCCTGTCTGCCGCCACGAGAAGCGGCCTTCGCCGGCGAGCCGGAACGGATCGGTGAAATAGTCCAGCGGCGCGCCCAGCCTCTCGACCGCGAGCACCAGTTCATCCGCGGTCACGCGGCGCGCGCCGGTCTCGATCGCCGAGACGGTCTGTCGGTCCTTGAATCCGAACAGCCGCGCTAGATCGTCCTGGGAGAGCTTGCGCTCCTCGCGCAAGGCCTTGATCCGCGCGCCGATAAGCCGCGTCGTCACCGGAACCTCCTCGCTGCATGCGTTGTTGCGATTCAGGACATGCAAGCAATTTAGGCGATATCGCCTCCGCCGGCAATGGGAAATCCAATCTACGTTCGTCAATCATGCGACCTGACTCCGCCGGGGTTCCGTCGCTATACTCCGCGCGCCCCCGGCGGCGGGCCGGTGTCAACGACGGTCGAGGAGGATACGGATGAGCGGCCTCACCCACCACACCAAGCGGGTCGACGGCGTGAAATGGCATTGGGCGGAGGCCGGCGACGGCGAGCCGGTGGTCCTGCTGCACGGCATCCCCGAGAGCTGGCAGTGCTGGAAACACCAGATCCCGACCCTCGCCACGCAGTTCCGCGTGTTCGCCTTCGACCTGAAGGGGTACGGCCAGTCGGACAAGCGGGACGGCGACTACACCGGCGCCAACGTCGCCCGCGAGCTCGTCGCGGTCCTCGACTCGCTCGGCGTCGACAGGTTCCGCCTCGCCGGCCACGACTGGGGATCGATCATCGGCGATCACGTCTGCGACCACGTCCCCGAACGCATCCAGCGCTACATGCGCTGCTCCATCTCGTTGCACGAATACGACGTCCGCAATTCGCTGCACCATCAGTGGAACGCCACGAACCCGGAGGACTGCGCCAGGCTCATGGCCCGGCCCGCCGCCTACGTGCGCGTCTGGTTCGAGAGCTCGTGCGGCGCCGGGACGCAGCTCGGCGACGCCGAGATCGAGGAGATCGCGGCCGAGTTCTCCAGCCCGGGAACGGCGCGGGCGGTGCCGCGCTACTTCCGGGATCTCCGGAAGAACAAGCCGGTGGACTACGCGAAGTTCACCTTCCCCGTGGTCCAGGTCTTCGGCGCCCACGACCCGCGCCAGCCCATCGAGTACTTCCGGGGCCTCGAGAACCACATCCCCGGCCTCGAGGCGGTCATGATGCTGGACGCGGGACACTTCGTGACACGCGAGCGCCCGAGGGAGATGACCCAGGCGCTGATGTTCTTCTTCAATTCCATGCTGGCGCCCGGCGTTCCCCTGTTCGACCTGTCGCGCGAACACGGCCTGCCGGTCCGCCCGGTCAGGCCGCGCGCCGCCTGGGGCGTCAACAGCTTCGACCCGAAGAAGGCGAAGGGCGGCGCGGCGCGGCGCGGCGGCCGCTCGAAATCCGGATAGCCCCGGCGCGGCGTTCGCGCCGCGGCTCGTCCACAGGCTTGAAAGGAAGGGCGAC
The DNA here is from genome assembly GCA_965242505.1 of Alphaproteobacteria bacterium. Lineage (GTDB taxonomy): Bacteria > Pseudomonadota > Alphaproteobacteria > UBA2966 > UBA2966 > UBA2966. The sequence goes on along the minus strand of OZ251449.1, from coordinate 2,704,843 downwards.
CACATGATCTACGAAATCCGGACCTACGACTGCATCCCCGGCGGCGCGGAGGAGCTCATCGACGGGATCGGCGAGAAGTACGAGCACCGGGCGAGGTATTCGGAGGTGGCCGGTTTCTGGCGCACCGACATCGGCCCCCTGCACCAAGTGGTGCACCTCTGGCCCTACGAGAGTCTCGACGACCGGCTGCGAGTCCGGGGCGAGGCGGCGAAGGACGAAAACTGGCCGCCGGACGTCTCCCATCTCGTCGTCGACATGCAGTCCGAGATCTGCTTGCCGGTGCCGTTCTGTCCCGAAACGCCCAGGGGCGATCTCGGCCCGGTCTACGAGATGCGCGCCTACACCCTGAAACCGGGGTCGTTCCCGGAGGTCGCCAGGCGCTGGGAGTCGGCGCTCGAGGAGCGTCTCAAGCTGTCGCCCCTGGCGTTCGCCGGCGTCACGGAGCATGGCGGCCTCAACAAGTTCATCCACATCTGGCCGTACGAGAGCCTCGACCATCGCGCGGAGGTCCGCGCCAGGGCGCAGGCGACGGGCGTCTGGCCGCCCAGGGGCGGTCGCCAGTTCTCGCTCAGGCAGGAGAGCAAGATACTGTTGCCCGCCCCCTTCTCGCCCCTGCGATAGGCCGGGACGAGTCGGGGGAAGACGCGATGAGCGCGATCGGCTTTATCGGCATCGGCAACATGGGACTGCCGATGTCGGCGAACCTCGCCAGGGCGGGATACGCCGTTCGCGCCTACGACGTGATCCCGGAGAACGCGAAGCGGGGGGAAGAGGCGGGCTGCGTGGCCGTCGGTTCCATCGCCGAGGCCTGCGACGGCGCCGAGGCGGTGATCTCCATCGTTCCCGAGGGCGGCCACGTGCGCGCGGTCTATCTGGACGAGGGCGGCGTGCTCGACTCGGCGGCGCCGGACACCCTGCTCATCGACATGTCGACCATCGACCTCGCCACCGTCCACGCGGTCCAGGGCGCGGCGCGGGAGCGCGGCTTCGAGATGCTGGACGCGCCCGTGTCCCGCGGGACCAGGGGCGCGCGGGAAGGAACGCTGGTGATCATCGCCGGCGCCACGGACGACGGCTTCGCGCGGGCCGGACCGTACTTCGACGTGCTCGGCGCCGACGTCTTTCACACCGGCCCGCCCGGCGCCGGATGCGCCACGAAGATCTGCAACAACATGATGATGGGCATCAACTTCCTCTGCGCCTCGGAGGGTCTGACGCTGGCGCGGCGCGTCGGTCTCGACGTCGACAGGTTCTTCGAGATCGTCTCCAAATCGTCGGGCGCGAACTGGCCCCTGGTGAGCTACGGAATGCTGCCGGGCATGGTCGAGGGCTGTCCCGCGGAGAACGGCTACCGGCCCGGCTTCAGCGCCGCGATGATGCGCAAGGACCTCCGCCTCTCCCAGCAGGCGGCGCAGGAGAACGGCGCGTCGACGCCGCTCGGCGCGCAGGCGCACGCCCTCTTCGCGCTCTATTGCGAGGCCGGGTGCGGCGAGCTCGACGTCTCGTCCATCGTCCGCTTCATCGGCGGCGAGACGTCGGAGTGACGGCGGGAAGGGGCCTGACGATGGCGGATGCGGCGGGCGGAGACCGGAATCTCCGCGTCGACGGCGGCCGGCTCTGGCGGTCGCTGATGGACATGGCCCGGATCGGCGCCACCGACAAGGGCGGCGTCCGCCGCCTCGCGCTGACCGATCTCGACCGGGAGGGGCGGGACCTGTTCGTCCGCTGGTGCGAGGAGGCCGGTTGCGCGGTCTCGGTGGACCGCATGGGCAACGTCTTCGCCCGGCGTCCGGGCCGCGATCCGGACGCGCCGCCCGTGATGACCGGCAGCCATCTCGATTCCCAGCCGACCGGCGGCAAGTACGACGGCGCCTACGGCGTGCTGGCGGGGCTCGAAGTGGTCCGCACCCTCAACGACCTCGGCGTCGAGACCGAGGCGCCGGTCGAGGTCGCCGTGTGGACGAACGAGGAGGGCTCGCGGTTCGCGCCTCCGATGATCGCTTCCGGGGTTTTCGCCGGCGTCTTCGACGTCGAATACGGGCTCTCGCGCCAGGACCCGGAAGGCCATACGCTCGGCGAGGAACTCGCGCGCATCGGCTATGCCGGCGACCTGGAATGCGGCGGTCGGGCGCTCGCGGCCTATTTCGAGGCCCACATCGAGCAGGGCCCGATCCTGGAGAACGAAGGGAAGACCATCGGGGTCGTGTCCGGCGGCCAGGCGCAATGCTGGTACGAGGTCGTCATGACCGGACAGGAGGCGCACGCTGGCCCGACGCCCATGACCGCCCGCCGGGACGCGCTGCTGGGCGCGGCGCGGGCCGTGGAGGCCGTGAACCGCATCGGCCTCTCCCGTCGGCCGGGAGGCCGCGCCACCGTCGGCGCGCTGAACGCGGAACCGAATTCCAGAAACGTCGTTCCCGGGTCGGTCTTCTTCACCGTCGATCTCCGCCACCCCGACGATTCCGTCCTGTCCGCCATGGACGGGGAGCTCCGGGCCGCCTGCGAAGCCATCGCGGCCGACGCCGGACTGGAGCTGGAATTCGAGCGGATCTGGCGCTCTCCGGCCATCGTGTTCGACGCGGCCTGCCTCGAGGCGGTTCGGTCGGGGGCCGACGCGTGCGGTTACGCGTCCATGGACGTCGTGAGCGGCGCCGGACACGACGCTTGCCACGTCGCGCGGGTTGCTCCGACCGGCATGATCTTCGTGCCCTGCGAAGGCGGGATCAGCCACAACGAGATGGAGAGCGCCACGCCCGAAGACCTCGAAGCCGGGTGCAACGTGCTGTTGCGCGCGATGCTCCGGTTCGCGGGATGACGGGAAGGCGCCTCGCGTCCCCCTCGTTCTCCCTCCCCCTTGCAAGGGGAGGGCCGGGGTGGGGGTCGCGCCAGGGGGGAGAGCGCGAACGGACCCTGCGGCGCCCCCGCCGCCGTCCCGTCCGGATCGCGTCAGCGGGACCGTTCGTGGTCGACCGGACGGGTCTCGGCGAGCGCGGGACGACGCGCGATCTCGTCGAACCAGGACGCGAGCCTGGGCCGGCTCGGCCGCCAGTCCTGGTCGCCGAAACGAAACAGGATCTGGGCGAGCGCCACGGCGACCGCGATGTCGCCGATGTCGATGGGCTTGTCGCCATCGGGCAAGGTGCGTTCCATCTCGTCGATGCACCGTTGCGCCGCCGACCAGTGCCGGTCGATCCAGTATTCCGAATCGGCGTCGCCGGGGCGGTTGCCTTCCACGCGCCGCGCGACCATCGCATCCAGCATGGCGTCCGCCAGGGCCTGTCGGCGCAGGGCCGCCCATCGCGCGGGACCGGCCGACGGGAACAGCGACACCCGCCCGCCGAGGGAATCGAGGTACTCGCAAATGACGGGCGAATCGAACAGGCTGTCGCCGTCGTCGGTGATCAACGCGGGGACCTTGCCAGTGGGATTGCGCATGACCGCGTCGGCGCCCTCGTCCCAGGGAATGGTGACCGCCTCCTCGATCCGGTCCTCAAGTCCGAGCTCGCGAACCGCGACCCGAACCTTGCGCGCGTAAGGCGAGCTCGGCGAGATATGGAGCTTCACGTTCCTCTCCGCGGGAGCGGACCGGTCGTCATGGCCCCGTCCCGGCCCTGACGACCCGTCCGAACTATCCGTCCTCTCGATGCTGGTCCCGATACGCCTTGAGACCGTAGCCGCCGCCCGCGCCGGCGACGACGAAAACAAGGCCTTTGAGTATTTCGAGGTACAGGTCCGACTGTTCGGGCAGAAGCCATACCGACAGGAACACGAAGACGCCAACGCCTACCAAGGTGTAAAGGAGCTTGAACCAGCGATTACCCCGTTGAAATTTACGGTCCGCATTCTCCAATTCATGCGCGTGATTGAGGAATTGCGTGACGTGCGCACTCTCGAATTTGTCGAACAGGGGATGATGGGTGGGTTCGGAGGGCCGTGTAACTCCAGCCACGAGCTGCCCGACCACCGCGCGGGCCCGTAGCTGACCGGGATCCTGCGGTTCGTCCCGTTCGGCCATTTCCTGGCTCGGGTCTGTGTTATCCATCGCCATCCCAGGTTCAGCGAAGCGGCCGTTCGAACGAACGGGCCGCCTTTTCCATCCGTCCGACGGCCTTCGGTATCGTTCCCCTTTTCGCGTCAAGCAGTCGGGCGGTCATGGCCCTCAGCATCAAGACGCGGACCACTTCCCGCGCCGCTTCTTCCGCCGTCCGTTCCCCGTATTCGTCGGCGACAGCCCGGAGCGTCCGCTCCGTTTCCTTCGCCAGGTCCCGTCGGTCCCCCCAAATCGCGGACCGCTCCGTGGCGCGGAGCGGTCGACGAAGCGCGCGAAGTGGAAGAATCGGGACCTCTTCGGTAATGGAACTCATGTTCCACCTCCCCCCTTGTCGACCGACTCGCCGCCAATGGCGACGACCATGCCCATCAACATACTCGATGAGACACTCGATGCGCCACTGCAAATCGAACGGTTCCACTTGCCATCGACGCGACCGCGACCGCGCGGTATGGGGTGATCCGTTGCGCCCGTCCGTCGGGAAGTCGTCCCGCGCGGGCTTTCGCCACTCCCGGACGTCGGTGTTACAGTCGCGCCGGAAAGCGGCGACGTTCGCGGGGAGGACGCGGCGATGACGGGGCGGGTCGAGGGCAAGGCGGCGATGGTGGTCGGCGCCGGCTCGGTCGGCGAGGGCTACGGCAACGGCAAGGCGGCCGCCGTTCTCTACGCCCGCGAGGGCGCCAGGGTCTTCGCCGTGGACATCGACGGCGACGCCGTCGCCGAGACCCGGAGGATCATCGACGAGGAGGGCGGCGTCTGCGCGGTCCATGTGGGCGACGCCACGAAAGCCGACCAGGTCGCGGCCATGGCGAACGCCTGCATGGCGGAATACGGGCGCATCGACATCCTTCACAACAACTGCGGGGGATCGATCCCCGGAGGGCCCGTGGAACTCTCCGAGGAAGACTGGGACTTTCAGATCGACTTCAATCTGAAGACCGCCTTCCTGGCCTGCAAGTACGCGCTGCCCATCATGGAGGCGCAGGGCGGCGGCGCCATCGTCAACATCTCGTCCATCGCCAGCCGGACCAACATCGGCCGGCGACTCTGCGCCTACCAGGCGGCCAAGGCGGGCCTCGTTCAGTTCAGCAACGCCGTCGCCTTCCAGTACGCGGACAAGGGCGTGCGGTCGAACTGCGTGGTCCCGGGCCTCATGCGCACGCCGCTGGTCGCGGCCCGCGTCGCCGGGCAGGCCTACGGCGGCGACGTGGCGAAGGCGATCGCCGACCGCGACGCCATGTGCCCGACCGGCAGGATGGGAGACGCCTGGGACGTGGCCTACGCGGCCCTGTACCTCGCCTCGGACGAGGCGCGATACGTCACCGGCGCGGAGATCGTCGTCGACGGCGGCGTCACGTTGAAGAGCTTCTGAATCGACATCGCCGTTCCGGCCGCCGACGTCGTCGCGCTCCTCCCCTGCGACCCCCACCCCGACCCTCCCCCTGCAAGGGGGAGGGAGAAGAGGGGGGAGGTCGGGAGGGGGTGGATCGCGGTCCCGCAACGCCGCGCACTCCTCGACCCTCCGCCGGTACGAGAAATGCAGGCTACGGAAAGATTGTCGCCATCGCGTCGCCCGCAAGGGCGCGGACGACGGCGTCCACGCCAATGCCGCGGCGCCCGGAATCAGAAGTCGACGATCAGGATCGAATGATCCGACAGGCCGATCTCGCGTTCCCGATGGGAGTGCCGGACGCCGCGCAGGCGGCCAGTCATCGGGGGCGACGACATCGCGTAATCCAGCCGGTAGCCGTTTCGCCGGTGGCTGTACCAGGTGAAGTCCCGCCGGAGCCCGTGGAAATGACGAAACCCGTCCGTCCAGCCTTGGGATTCGAGCTTCTCGAGGTAGGCTCCCTCGAAGAACGCGAACGTGTCGGGGCCATCGATCCCCTGCTTGCCGGCGTTGAGATCGCCCACCAGAAACGAGGGTTCCCGGCGATAGGCGCGCGGCAGGGCGATCAGGTATTCGAGCAGCGGCAGCTTCGCCTTCAGGTTGGGGAGATAGAGCCCGACGAGCCGGAAATCCCCGCACCGCGCCGCGACCACCCGATGGGACCAGTCTCCCGGGCATCCGGTCCGGGGAAGCGGCGTCAGGGGATACCGCGAAGCGACGGAGACCGTGTTGGCTGTCGCCGCCGCCCGCCCCGACCGGCGGTGAACGAGACCCATCCCGGCGAGGCGCTCGTGCAGGCGGGCGCCGAAGCGGTTGCGCCGGAATTCCGAAAGCACCGCGACGTCGGGCCGGTGGCCCGCGATCGCCTCGGCGATCGCCTCGGTGCGGGCGCCGCCGCCGTGGCGGATGTTCCAGGAGATCAGGCGCGTCACGACGCGACCGGGGCGCGGGCCGGCCTGGGCCGAGGACCTCGGAAGACGCCCGGCCTCAGACGACGCCCGCTTCCCGAAGCCCTGCGATTTCGGCGGCGCCGTAGCCGAGCTCGGCGAGCACCGCGTCCGTATCGGCGCCGATCTCGGGCGGCGGGCGGTCGGCCCCGATGACGTCGCCGTCCACCTTGAAGCCCGCCGTCGGCACGCCGATCCTGCGGTCGTGGCCGGGCAGGACCATCTCTTGCGAGATCCCCCGCGACATGGCCTGGCCCCCCTCCGCCATGACCTCGGCGATATTGCGGATCAGCCCGGCGGGCACGTCCGCGCCGTCCAGGATCTCCTCCCACGCCTCGCCGGACCTGGCCTTCAGCGCGTCGTCGACGATCCGGCGCAGCTCGGGTTTGTTGGCGAGTCGCGAACGGTGATCGGCGAACCTGGGATCGTCGATCAGGTCCTCGAGCCCCAGCGCCGTCATCAGGGCGCGGTATTGCGTGTCGGAGTTGGCCGCGATCAGGACCGGCCGATCCTTCGCGTCGAAGACGCCGGCGGTGGGGCTGCGGCTTTGAGGCTCGTTGCCGACGAGCTCGGGCGCGATTCCCGTCACCAGATAGTCGGCGATGATGTTCGACATCAACAGCAGCGTCGAATCGAGCATGGCGACGTCGATGCGCTTGCCCTCGCCGGTCTTCTGGCGTTCGAACAGCGCGGCGGAAATGGCGAAGGCGCCGTTGAGCCCCGTGGCGTAGTCGATGAACGCCAGGCCCGCCTTGAGCGGACCCGTTTCCGGCGTGCCCGTGAGGCTCATGATCCCCGTTGTTCCCTGCAGGACATGGTCGTAGCCCTTGCGGCGGGACCACGGGCCGTCCTGGCCATAGGCCGACAGCGAGCAATAGATGACGTCCGGCCTGATGGCGCGCGCTTCCTCGTAGGACAGGCCGAGCCGCTCGGCCGCGCCGGGACGGAAGTTTTCGACGAACACGTCGCCCGTCTCGACCAGCTTCTTCACGATGTCCCGGCCGCGCGCGTCCTTCATGTTGACGGTGACCGACCTCTTTCCGGCGTTCTGGGACAGGAAGTGCGTTCCCATGCGGGCCGCGCGGAGTTCCGGGTCGAGGCCGGTGACGCGGATCCAGTCGCCTTGGCCGGGGAGCTCGATCTTGATCACCTCCGCCCCGAGCAGGCCCAACTGGTACGTGCAGTAAGGACCGGCGAGGATCTGGGTGAGATCGACGATGCGGATGCCGTCGAACGGACGCATGACGCACTCCTTATGCCCTTATGCCCGAATCCGGACACGCCCTGCGATACTGGACCCGCGGCCCCGAGATGGGGAGCCGGAGGGCGGGGCGCGCCCGCTCGAACGATTCCGGAGGGTAACGCCTCGGGGCCATGCGCGTCACCCGATTTCCCGATGCGGTCGGATTGAGGTTTCGCGCCGCGATCGTTATGGATGGTCCGGATCGAGGCGCCGTCGAATGGACGAGGGAAGGGGACCGGTCCGCGATGGAATACGAGAACGTACTGACCGAAATGGATGGCGATCTGCTGATCGTCACGCTGCGCTGGCCCGAGCGGCGTAACGCCCTGAGTCACCGGATGCGGGTCGACCTGCTGGATTGCGCCCGCCGCGCGGAGACCGACGACGCGGTCAAGGCCATCGTGTTCACCGGGCACGGCGAAGAGTCGTTCAGCGCCGGCGCCAACATCCCGGAGCTCGAACGGCGGACGCTGGTGTCGGAGATGGGCCCGGCGGCCACGCTCCGCAAGGATCTGCCGACCGCGATCGAGCGCCTGGGAAAGCCGACCGTCGCCGCCGTCAACGGCTACTGCCTCGGCGCCGGCCTCGAGTTCGCCATGGGGTGCACGGTCCGTATCGCCGGCGACAACGCCGTGTTCGGGCAACCGGAGATCACCCTGGGCCAGATCCCGGGCAGCGGCGGGACGCAACGCCTCTACCGTTTCGTCGGCCTCGGTTGGGCCATGCAGATGGTGTTGACCGGGCAGCGCATCGACGCCCGGACGGCGGCGTCCATCGGCCTCGTCACCGAGGTCATGCCGCTGGCCGACCTGCTGCCGCGGGCGAAGGAACTGGCGTGTCGGTTGGGAGCCCAGGCGCCGGTGGCGTTCGCGGCCGGACGCGACGCCGTGTTGCGATCGACGGAAACGGACCTCCTGACCGGCATCGACTACGAGCGCAAGCTCTATGCCATCTGCATGGGCACCGAGGACGGTCGCGAGGGCCTGAGGGCCTTCGCCGAAAAGCGTTCCCCGGAGTACACGGGCCGGTAGCGGCGCGGGGCCGGTGAACCGAGGATCGGACATGCGGCCGACCCGGATCGACCGGGAGAAGGTCGAGGCCCGTCTCGCCGCCGGCCACTGGTCCCGGGACACCATGGTCGACCGCTACGCCGCCTACGCGCGGGACTTTCCCGACGGGATCGCCTGCCGTGACGGGGGGACCGAATTCACCTGGCGGCGGCTCCACGAGGCCACCGACCGGATCGCCGCCAACCTGATCGTTCGCGGCATCCCTCGCGATGGCCGGGCGCTCGCGCAGATCCCGTCGTCGGCCCGCGAGACGGTGCTGCGGATCGCCTTCAAGAAGGCCGGCGTCCTGGGCTGCTTCGCGCCGATGCAGTGGCGCCGGCGGGAGCTCGAGCACACCTTCGAGCGGATCGACCCGAGCGCCGTCTTCGTCGATTTCGACTCCCTGGGCGACGACGGCCGAAGGACGTGGCTGGAGGAGATGGCCGCCAGCCGGTCGGCGACGATCCTGCGCGTCGCCCTCGCGCCGGAGCCGCCGCCGGACGAGTGGTCGAGCTGGTCCGACCTGGAAGCGCCGCCCGAGGGCGGCGACGGCTACGACCAGATCGCCGAGCGGCGGTTCCGGTTCGACGAAGTATCCCTGATCACCGCCTCGAGCGGGACCAGCAGCCTCGCCAAGCTCAATGAATGGCCGGAGGCGGCGCAGGTCTGCATCGGCCGCGGCATCGCCGAACGGCTGGGGATGCGGGAGGACGACGTCGTCGGCATGTTCGCGCCGATGTCGGGCGCGGCCGGCGTGCTGGCGTGGACGATGTCCGGCGCATTGCCCTTCGCCTGCGTATTCCCCCCGACGTTCGAGGCGCGCGCCCTGTTGCGGTTGATGGAGGACGCGAGGGTCACGGTCGCGACGACCGTGCCGGTCGTCCTCGCCCGCCTCGCCCGGGAAGACCTCGGGTCGTTCGACCTGAGCTCGTTGCGGGTCCTGCGGGTCGGCACGGGGGCCGCGGGCCTCGAGGCGGCGCGGCGTATCGAAGACCTGACCGGTTGCCGGGTGGTGGTCGCTTCAGGCGCGATGGAGTGTCCCGGTTTCGGCCATGCGGACGTCGACGAGCCGGCGGCGCTGCGGCTCGACGGAAGCACCGGCCTGCCGCTTCCGGGCTGCCGTCTGCGGATCGACGGCGACGACGGCGCGGAGCTTCCGGCGGGCGAGATCGGTCACGTCAGGGTCTCCGCGCCCTTCGCCGCGCTCGGCTACTGGAACGATCCCGAGGCCACGCGGGCCGTCTGGTCGGACGGCTGGTACGCGACCGGGGACATGGGCGTTCTCGACGGCAATGGACGGTTGACGCTGTTGGGGCGCTCCAAAGAGGTCATCAACCGCAGCGGGCACAAGATACTGCCGATCGAGGTCGAGCGGGAGATCGCCAGGCATCCCGACGTGTTCCAATGCGCCGTCGTCGCGGCGCCCGACGCCGAGTACGGCGAGGTGCCGTGGGCCTTCGTGCAGGCGCGGGACGGCAAGACGCTCGATGCGGAAGGTCTGGCGGGGGTCCTGCGATCGGGCGGCCTCGCGACCTACAAGATACCGGCGCGATTCGTCGAACTGGCCGAATTTCCCCGAGTCGGCGGCAACAAGATCGACAAGAAGCGGCTGCTGGACATGGCGCCGGCGGCGTGAAACCGGGGACCGGAGCGGAGGAAGGGGCGTCGGCCATGGAAACGGCGGAAGAACCGCGCGGCGAGGCCTTTGACGGCTTCACGGTCGAGGTGGACGCCGGACGGCAACGCGGTGACATCGTCCTCGACCGCGGCGACATGAACACGGTCTCCATGAGCCAGCGACCGGAACTGCGAACGGCGTTCGAGACGCTCGACCGCGACGACCGGGTTCGCGTGATCGTGCTTCGCGCCCTCGGTCCGAACTTTTCCTCGGGTGGATACATCCGCGGGTTCATGGAGGCGTCCCCCGAGCGCGTCTCGAAGCTCGCCGACGACGTGGCCGCGCCTGCGCGGTGCGAAAAGCCCGTCGTCGCCGCCAGTCGCGGCTACTGCTTCGGCGTCGGCTTCGAGATCGCTCTGGCCTGCGACTTCCGCATCGCCTCCGAGACGGCGCTCTACGCCCTTCCCGAGCAGCGGCTGGGCCAGATTCCGGGATCGGGCGGGTCGGCGCGCCTCCAGAAGATGATCGGCATCGCGCGAACCAAGGACGTCGTCATGCGCTCCCGGCGCATCTCCGCCCGGCAGGCCCTCGATTGGGGCATCGTCACCGAGGTGGCGCGGGACGACGAGCTGGAGACGGCCACGGACGCGCTCGTCGCCGAGCTCCGCGAGTTCGCGCCGCTGGCGCAGCGGACGGCCAAGCGCCTGCTCAACGAAACGGAGGACATGTTTCTGTCGGCCGCCATTCAGGCGGAGGGGCACTGCTACTCGCGGCTGCGGCAGTCCGACGACTTCCGCGAAGGCGTCGAGGCATTCCACGAAAAGCGCAAACCGGTGTTCAGGGGCGCCTGACCTCCGGCGCGGGTCCCGACGATTCACGGGAACCCCGTATCTCCGGGGGGCGTGGCGCACCCGACAGGATTCGAACCTGTGACCTCTGCCTTCGGAGGGCAGCGCTCTATCCAACTGAGCTACGGGTGCCGAGGCCGACGTTACCCCAGGGCCCCGCGGCGGCGCAATTCGCCGTCCTCGTTCAATGCGCATGAGACGCCGAGCGCGGCGTTGCGGGGCCGCGGACCCCCCTCCCGACCTCCCCCCTGTCAGGGAGGAGTAGTGTAGATGGCAGGGGGGAGGAGAGCGCGCGCGGCGCGTCCCCTCTTCTTCTCCCTCTCCCTTGCAGGGGGAGGGTCGGGGTGGGGGTCGCGCCTGGGGGGAGGGCGCGCGGCGTTGCGGGGCTGCGGACCCCCCTCCCGACCTCCCCCCTGCCAGGGGGGAGGAGTAGTGTGGATGGCAGGGGGGTCGCGCGGGGGAGGAGCGCGAACGGCCCCTGCGGCGTCTCGCATGTGTCCGAACCTGGTCATTCGCATCCTGGTTCGGGGCGCCCACTTGCGCGTCGCGTCCAAAGACGTAAACTGGCGTCGATCCGGAGATCGGGAGGGTTCCCGAAGGCTTTGAACCCTGTGGCGTCCTCGGGGCGCGCGGGGGACGGAGGCAGGCGATGTCACAAGAAGACGCGGCGACGTCCGAGGCGCAGGCGGCGCTCGATGCGCGGACGCATCAGGACCGCAAGATGGTCCTGGATTGGAGCGAGCCCGCCACCTGGGCGATATACGGTTTCGGCGCGATCGGGCTGATCCTGCTGTCGTTCCTGATCTTCGGCTTCCTGTTCATTCGCGTCATCCCGTTCCTCGTCGGTTACTTCTAGCCGCCGGTCCGAACGACCGGGACCTCCGGCGTGGCGGCCCGTCGGCGCGGCATCGACGCGTCCGCCGGAGAGGTCTCCCTCGACGTCTGGCAGTTCGTGCGGATCATGGTGCGTCTCGAGGAAACGGCCGAAGTCCGCGGAACCGGTTCGCGCGATCGCCTGTATCGGGCGTGGCGCGCGCCCTGGGACGAGATAGACCGGAAACTCGCGCATTTCGGCAGATCCGATGCCGGCGCCTTCGCCGACCTGATGATGGATCACGACGTCGTCCTGCCGTTCCCGGAAGACCAGAGAGGGCAGCTCGGCCAGACGATCGGCGAAGTGATCGCGCAGTTGTCGAAAACCATTGCCGACGAGGAGGAGGACGCGGAGCGGCGGCGCCATCTGCGGTTCGAGCGGACCGAGCTCGGCAAGCTGAGGAAACGGATCGCTCCGGCCGGCGGGCCGCGGGAATGAACGGTCCACTCCGCGGCCGGGTTCGGCCGGACCGGAACCGTTTCAGAGCTCGCCTTCCCGCCTGAGCATGTGCAGGGCCCGGGCGAACGCTTCCGCCGTGCGCGATACGTCCGCCTCGCCATGGGCGATCGACACGGCGCCGCCGGGCCAACCCGTGACGTCGACGCCGTTGATCAACAGGGCGAGTCGGAGTTTGTCGATCGTTTCCTTCGGCTTCAGGGCGAGCTCCTCGAAACCGTGGTCCAGGGGATCGAAATCGCCGGCCCTGATCGCCCGGCCCCTGGGGTTCGTGAAGATGTGAAACACGGAGAACTCGCCGTATGCCGCCCACGGCGCGTTCGCGTCCTCGATGACCGTGTTCAGCGCGTTTCTCAACGACGCCGCGGAGCGGCTCGCGCGCTCGCAGGCGTCCGTTTCCGCTATGACGGCAAGCGCCGCGACGCCCGCCGCCGCCGTCACGGGATTGGCGTTGTAGGTTCCCTGGTGGCCGATCTTCGCCCTGCCGCGGCGGACGGCCGCCTCGAAGTCCAGCAGCTCCAGCAGGTCCGCCCGCCCGACGACGGCCCCGCCGGGGACGCCGCCCGAGACGATCTTCGCGAGCGTCGTCAGGTCGGGCGTCACGCCATAGTGCGCCTGCGCGCCCCCGCGCGATACGCGGAATCCGGTCACCACTTCGTCGAAGATCAGGAGCGCGCCGCAGGCCCGCGTGACCTCCCGCAACCCGGAGAGGAATCCCGGAGGATGCGGGACCTGGCCCGTCTGGCTGCCGATGGGTTCGAGGATGACCGCCGCGACGTCGCCATGCGTCCGGAGGGCGTTCTCCACCGCGTCGATGTCGCCGGGCGGACACAGGACCACGGCGCCGGCCACCTCGTCCAGCACGCCCGGGGGCGGCGATCCGTCGAAATGGCCGTGGACGCCGGATGCCATGTGGTCGTGCCAACCGTGAAAATGTCCCAGGAACCTCAGGATCCGCGGTCGTCCGGTGAACGCCCGCGCGATGCGCACGGCCATGTGGGTCGCTTCCGTGCCCGAGGCCGTGAAGCGCACTTTCTCCGCCGACGGCACGAGTCGCGCGATCAGCCGGGCCCAGCGAATCTCCATCTCGTGGCCGCTGCCGAAGTGCGTGCCGCCATCGAGGGCCGCGTGGACGGCGGCCCGGACCTCCGGGTGGCCGTGGCCCAGGATCAGGGCCCCGTGGCCGCCGAAGTAATCGACGTAGTCGTTGCCGTCGACGTCCCGTTTGCGCGCCCCCTCCGCCCTCTCCACGTAGATGCCGTAGGGCGCCAGACGGCGGCTGTCGTGGGTCAGTCCGCTGGGGAACAGCGTATGCGCCTCGGCGGCCAGACGCCCGGACGTCGGCGTCTTCTCCCGATAGGCCGCCACGACCGGAGAGTTGGTGAGCGGCCGCTTCAGGGTCTCGGCGGCGCCGGGCACGACGACTTCACGAGCGGGGGCGGCGTCCGTCCCGGCCTCAACGGCCCCTGAACGCGGGCTCCCGCTTCTCCATGAAGGCGGCGGCGGCCTCGGTCGCGTCCTCGGTCAGGGCGCAGCGCGTATGACGGTCCGCTTCCAGATCGAGCGCTTCGCTGAAACTCAGCCGCTCGGAATCGTTGAAGTTGGCCTTGATCCGCCGCAGCGCGAGCGGAGCCGATTTCGACAGCCTCTCCGCCGCGCGACGGACGAACGGCATGAGCTCGTCGTCAGGCAGGGCCCGCGCCACGAGTCCGATACGCTCGGCGTCCCGGGCGGTGAAACGCTCGGGCAGCATGTACAGCTCCCGGGCCTTCGACGGACCGACGATCCGCGGCAAGGTCCACGTCCCCCCGAAGTCTCCAGAGACGCCCGCCGACAGGAACGCGGTATTGAACCTGGCCGATTCCGCGGCGTACCGGAGATCGCAGGCGCAGGCCCACGACAGACCGGCGCCCGCGCAGGCGCCGTTGATCGCGGCGACGGTCGCCTTGGGCATCTCGCGCAGAAGCTGGGACGTCCGCATCGCGCGGCGCAGGCTCTCGACCTGTTGCCGGACGGGCCGGTCGTCGAAGACGCCGCCGCCGGCGCCGCCCCCGAGATCCCCGCCGGCGCAGAACGCGCGACCGTTGCCCGTGAGGACGACGACCCGGATCGCGTCCTCCGACGCGACGCGCTCGAGAACATCCGTCGCGGTCGCGAGCAGATCGCCGTTCATCGTGTTCATGTTGTCGGGGCGATTCAGGGTCACGGTCGCGATGGCGCCGTCGGTTTCGCACAGAACGGTGTCGCTCATGCCTTCGGTCCTGCCTGTTGCGCGCCGGCTTTTCCTCGCGCCGCGCCGGGGGGCGTATCCGGCGCGAGGTTTGCGCCGTTCGCGCGATGGTGGCACAAACGCCCGTCACTGGCCAGCCGGGCGCGGCCGGCCGTCGGCGTCCGTCGCTCCTGTCGTGCATCCATGGTTGTCGAATCCATCCCGCTTGAGAAGAGCGCCCGGTGATCCGCCTCTCGGGCCTCGCGCGGATCGTCCAGACGCTCGGACAACCGAATTACGGCGTCTACATGGCGGGAATGTCGGTATCCATGGTCGGCTTCTGGATGCAGCGGGTCGGCGTGGGCTGGCTGACCTGGGAACTGACGGAGTCCGCCGCTTGGCTGGGGGCGGTCGCCTTCGCCGACCTGTTCCCGGCGGTCCTGGTGGCGCCTATCGGGGGCTCCGCGGCCGACCGGTGGGACCGCCTCAAACTCACCAGGATCAACCAGGCGCTGTCGCTTCTTCAGGCCGTCGCGCTCTTCGGGCTGACGGTCTCGGGGTCGATCACGATCGAGATCCTGTTCGCCCTGACGTTGTTCCTGGGCATCGTCAACGCGTTTCATCAGCCCGTGCGGATGGCCCTCGTGCCCAGCCTCGTGCATCGCAGGCACCTGCCCACCGCAGTGGCCCTGAACTCCATATCCTTCAATCTGGCGCGCTTCGTCGGCCCGGCCCTCGCCGGCGTGACGATCCTCGCGTTCGGGACGGGCGCGACCTTCGGCCTCAATGCGCTGAGCTTCGCCGTGTTCCTGTGGGCGCTCGGCCGCGTCCGTATCGAGAGCGCCGCGCCCCTGCCTCGACAGGACCGCCCCGGCCTCATCCGCGAGTTCGGCGACGGGGTCCGCTACGTGGCGTCCCACCCCGGCGTCGCCCCGATCCTGATGATCCTGATCGTGGTCTGCCTCGGCATTCGTCCGTTCCAGGAGCTTCTTCCGGGCTTCGCGGACCGCGTGTTCGGCGGCGGAGCGGACGTCCTCGCCGTGCTGACCTGCGCGACGGGCGCCGGCGCCGTGACCGGCGGCCTGTGGCTGGCGCAGCGTGGCGGACCGGAGGGCCTCGCGAGGCTGATCCTGATCGCGACGGTCATCCAGGCCCTGGCGATGTTCGCGTTCGTCGCGACGGACTCTCTCTGGGTGGCGGTCCCCGCCGTCACGGTCGCGGGCCTCGGAATGACGATCACCGGGATCGGCGTGCAGACCCTGATGCAACTGACCGTGGACGCCTCGGTCAGGGGACGGGTCCTGAGCATCTTCGGCCTGACGTTCCGGGGCGTGCCCGCGCTCGGCGCCCTGATCATGGGCGCGGCGTCGGAGAGCGTCGGGATGGGCTGGCCGCTGGCCATGGGAGCCCTGCTGGTGCTGTCGTCCCTGACCTGGGCGTGGCGCCGATTGGGCGGCATCTCCTCGTCCCTCGAGGCGCAGGCCGCGCGGGGGTGAGGAACGACGCCGGCGGACGGGATACGCCATCCGGGGGCGAACCTCGGTAGAATGCGCATGGGCCGGGAAACGGCATCGCGCGGCGGACGGAGGAGACACGGAGATGGCGGTTCGCAGGATCGTTCTGATGGGCAATCCCCTTCTCAGGGAAACGGCGGCGCCGGTGGCGGACGCTCGCGCCGACGACGTGGCGCGCCTTGCCGAGGACATGAAGGACACCCTGACCGACATCGACGCCCGAGGGTTGGCCGCGCCGCAGGTCTCCGTCGGGCGGAGGCTGGTGATCTACCGCCTCCCCGCGGAGCACATACCCGAGGGGTCGGCGACCGAGCCCGTGCCCTGGACCGCCATGGTCAACCCGGTCATCGAGCCGCTGAGCGCCGAGTCGCAGACGATCTGGGAACGCTGCCTCTCGCTGCCCGGCCTGTTCGGCAAGGTGAAACGGCTCCGGGACATTCGGATAACCTATTCGACGCTGGACGGAACGAGGGAAGAGCGCGTCGCCAGCGGGTTTCACGCCATGCTCCTTCAGCACGAGTGCGACCACCTCGACGGCGTCCTCTATCCGATGCGTATCGAGGACATGAAGACGGAGTTCAGCTTCGCTTCGGAATTCGGCGGCGGCGTCGTCCACTTCGACTATTCCGTCGAGGAGTTCGACGGCGCCTCGATCGGCCGGACGCAGGCCCTCGACGGTCTGGCCGATCGGTCCTGACCCGCATTTGTCCCTGCGGCTCCCCCCCTCCGCCCTTCCTTTTTGTTTCTCCCTCTCCCTTGCAGGGGGAGGGTCGGGGTGGGGGTCGCGGCGGCGTCGTCGTTGCGTCCGGACCCCCCTCCCGACCTCCCCCCTGTCAGGGGGGAGGAGTATGGGTGGTCAGGGGGTAGGAGCGCGTGGGTGGCCGGGGGGAGGGGCGTCGAGGGTCGGGGCGGGCGTCCCTACGGGAGCAGCTGCGCGAGCGCCACGATGGCTGCGACGATCATGCCGGCGTTGGCGACCACGATGCCGATGGCGATGCCGACGAAGCGGACCGTCAACCGCGTTTCGAGCGCGGCGAGTCCGGTATCGAGGTCGGCCCTGATTGCGGCGAGTCCGGTATCGAGGTCGGCCCTGACCGCGGCGACGTCGGCCTTGAGTTCGGCGAGGTCATCCTTGGTGGCGACGCCTTCCGTCACGGCGTCGCGGACGGCCTCGGCGTGGGCTTCGGCCTGGGCCTCGTTCACGCCGGCCGCCTTGAGGCGGCGCGCGTAGGACAGCGTGTCGAAGCCGGTCACGCGCACGGTCGCGGTCATGGGCCGAAGGCTACGCCGTTGCGGGGGCCGTCCGCAAGCGCGCGTTCATCTTCATCTGAGCAACCGGATAGATGGGTAACACTACAGACCGGATACATGGGTAACAGTGTTCCCGGTCTGTCCCGCTTCCGTGCGGCCCGGCCGGGCCGCACGGAAGCGGTGTAGCTTCTTCGACCTCCGATCGATGATCCCGAGGTCGATATCCGCGAAGCGGACGATCCAGTCGCCCCCGTCAGTCTCGGCCACGCCCACCGGCTCGCCCCTCAGCGTCTCGCTGACGAAGACCAGATCGCCGCCCCACTTGATGGAGCCGTCGGTGCGGACCCGGCGCATCGCGTGTTCGGCATCGTACCAGGGCTCCTCCAGGCGCTCGGGATGACGCCGCTCCGACGACCGGTAGAACGCCGCCGGCGGCCTCTGCCCCAAGGCCTCATGCGGACGATGGGCGTTGAAGTCCTGGCGGAAGCGGTCGAAGCGGGCCTGTTGCGCGTCCGCCGTCGCCGCCGGCGGCGTCGCGGTCTCGGCCTTCAACGTCCGATGCATCCGCTCATGCCTCCCGTTCTGCTGCGGCTGACCCCGCGCAATCCGCTCCACCGCGATCCCGGCCTTGATCCACTCCACCGACAGACGCGACAGACCCCCAGCCCCCGGACCGGCGAATGGCGCCCCGTTGTCCGAACGGATGGCTTCGGGAACCCCGTAGCGCCGGAACACCCGCCCCACCGCCGCCCCCACCGCTGCGGTCTGCGGCGGGACGATGACGCACGCCAGCAGAAAGCGGCTGTAGGCGTCGGTGATCGTCAGCGGATCGCAGCGGACGCCGTCGCGGGTGCGAAACCATCCCTTGAAGTCAATGCACCACACGTCGTTGGGAGCCGCCACAGAGCGGAACGGACGACACGGAGCCGCCATCCGACGGCGCCGGCGACGGCGCGCCACCAGACCCTCCGCGCGCAGCAGGTCGCCCATCGTGCTGGCCGCCGGCCACGCCACCTCGGGGCGCTGACTCACCAACACCGCCCGCAGCTTGCGCGGACCCCAGTGCGGACGCGCGCGGCGCAAGGCGACGATCGCCTCGGCCACCGACGGCGCCATCGACCGACCATGGCGACGCGGCGCCCGCGACCGATCGACCAAACCCTCCGGGCCGTCGCCGCGATACCGATCAAGCCACTTGTACCCGGTCTTGCGGCTGATGCCGTAGTGCTCGCACAGCGCCGTCATCGACCACTCGCCACGCAGATAGTCGGCAACGAAAACCAGCTTCTCGTCCATCGGACAGGTCTCCTTCCAGGGCATCGGCCGCACCTCCCGCACCTCCCGACCAACCCTCTAACCTGTTACCCATGTATCCGGTCTGAACTGTTACCTTTCTATCCGGTCTGTACCCATCCGGCCCCCCCTCCCGACCTCCCCCCTGCCAGGGGGGAGGAGTATGGGTGGCCAGGGGGAAGGAGAGCGTGGGTGGCCGGGGGGGAGAGTGTGGGTGGCGGGGGGAGAGGGGCGTCGATGGTTCCCGCCCTTTCCTTTATATTTCTCCTCCCCCCTGACAGGGGGGAGGTCGGGAGGGGGGTCGCGCCAGGGGTGAGGAGCGCGAACGGCCCCTGCGGTGGCGGCGGCGGACGGAGCTTGCGGACAAGATCGAGAGGGGATCGCATGACCGGTTCGGACCATGCGCCGCCGGACGACGTTCCGGACGCCCGGACGACCCTGGCGGATCTCCTGCGGGATCCCGGAACGGGGTGGAGCCTGGGGGTCCCCGGCGCGATCGCCGAGTTCTTCCACGGCGATCGAGACGCCTACCACGTCCATGCCCCGGAGGATCTCGTCATCGCGACCGGCCGCGGCGCCATCCGTATCCGCCCGCGGCCGGGAATCCGGCCGATCGCCTACGACGCGCCGTCGAAACGGGGCGGCGGCCGTCGGCGCGGACTCGTCGTCGCGTTGCCCGCGCGCGCCGCGCGCATGGCCGGCCCGGAGGGCCTCGCGGACCTCGGCCCCGACGCGGGCGCCGTTCGCGAGCGGGACCGAGACTCCGCGCTGTTCGATCTCGGCCTTCCGACGGACCGCATCCGGGCCTGCGTCCGGACGGACGATCGGAACCTGGCGGAGCGCCTGCGGGCGATGTCGGGCATGTCCGCGCTCGCGCCCGGCGGCGCGCTCGGTCGCGCCATCATCGAGGCCAGCCCCCACCGGATATTCATGTCGGCCCTCGGTCGCATCGAGGTCTATCAGCCGATCCCCAGGTCGCGCGACGACGCGCGCCTTCTCGACGGTCCCCACACGCATCTCCTGCCCGGTCTCTTCGGCGGCGAAGAAGACGCGCCGTGGGCCCCACTCACGCCGCCGGCGCACGCCGTCTGTCTGCATGCCCATCTGCCGCATCCCCCGCTCGACAGGGACGCGCGCGAGAGGTTCCAGAGGGTGCTCGGGCGCTGGGGCGCGACGGAGACGTGACGCGCCGGACCCCGCATTCGTGCTATGCCAACGGAAAGCCCGCGACGAAAGGCAGCGCCTCGAATGGCCGACAAGTCGATACGCGTCTTCAGCGATTACGCCGGCCTGCCCGGGGACGCGCGCGGCGCCGCCGTGGCGATCGGCAACTTCGACGGCGTGCATCACGGCCATCGGGCGGTCATCGGCGAGGCGGGCCGCCTGGCCGCGGATATGGGTATCCCGTTCGGCGTGCTCACCTTCGAGCCGCACCCGCGCGCGGTGTTCCAGCCCGACTTCCCGCCCTTCCGCCTGACGCCGCCGCGCGCCAAGGCCCGCCAGATCGAGAGGTTGGGCGCACGGTTCATGGTGGCCGTCCGCTTCGACAGGGAATTCGCGTCCATCGCCGCCGAGGACTTCGTTCGCGACGTTCTCGTCGGCGCGCTGGGAGTCCGGTGGGTGGTCGTCGGCTATGATTTCGTGTTCGGCCGCGGGCGCGCGGGGAACCGCGAACTTCTCGCGCGCATGTCCGACGAAAGCGGTTTCGGACTGACCGTGGTCGAGGGAGTCACGCACGGGGACCCGGCGGAAGGGGGGGAGATCTACGCCTCCAGCCGTATCCGGGAGTACCTGATGGCGGGCAGGCCGCTGCCCGCCGCCGCCCGCCTCGGCCGCTGGTGGGAGATCTGCGGCCCGGTTCTTCCCGGGGACCGGCGCGGCCGCCGCCTGGGTTTTCCGACCGCCAACGTCGCCCTGGGCGACCATCTGGAGCCGGCCCTCGGAGTCTACGCCGTCCGCATCGTCATCGAGCGCGAGGGATCGGAAACCCGGCGCGGCGGAGTCGCCAATCTCGGCCGGAGGCCCACGTTCGACGGCAAGAGCACGCTGCTGGAAGTCCACGTCTTCGATTTCGAAGAGGACATCTATGACCGGGACGTGCGCGTGGCGTTCCTGGACTTCCTGCGGCCCGAGCGCAAGTTCGACGTGCTGGACGCGCTGAGGGCGCAGATCGCGGCCGACTGCGAGGGCGCCCGGGCGATCCTCGCCGACCCGGCGTATTCCGAGGACCGCTTCGCTCTTCGTCCCGACCGGTAGGCGCCGCGGCGGGCCGCATGAGCCGGACGCCCGGGCGCGACCCCCACCCCGACCCTCCCCCTGCAAGGGAGAGGGAGAAGAAGGGGGGAGGTCGGGAGGGGGGTCCGCGGCCCCGCAACGGCTCGCTCAGTGTCTCATATGCAGTGAACGAGGACAGCCCGCTCGACACCGGGTCGAGACGCTGTTAGACAGGGGCGCTCACGAGAACGTCGTGTCGTCGGCAATGCGCAAACAAGTCTCGGAAAACGGGCGAATTACGATCCCGGCCCTTCATTGAGGGTCGGGCCGCGAGCCTTTCCGCCTTTTTCGCATCCCGTCCGCGAAAGCCGCATCGACGATGTCCATCGAAGAACAAGTTTCCGACCGTTCCGGCCCCGACTACCGGTCGACGATATTCCTGCCCAGGACCGACTTCCCCATGCGCGCCGGGTTGCCCAGGCGCGAACCGGAGCTGCTCGAGCGCTGGGCCAGGCTCGACCTCTACGCCCGGCTGCGGGAAGCCTCGAAGGGCCGCGAGGCGTTCATCCTTCACGACGGCCCGCCCTACGCGAACGGCAACATCCACATCGGCACGGCGCTCAACAAGATACTCAAGGACGTGGTGAACCGGTCGCAGCAGATGATGGGAAAGGACGCCAACTACGTCCCCGGATGGGACTGCCACGGCCTGCCCATCGAGTGGCAGGTGGAGCAGGCGTACCGGGATTCGGGCCGCGACAAGGACGACGCGCCGGTCGCGCAGTTCCGCCGGGAATGCCGGGAATTCGCGGAGAAGTGGATCGCGATCCAGAGCGAGGAGTTCCAGAGGCTCGGGGTGCTTGGCGACTGGAAGCGCCCCTACGCCACCATGCATCGCGAGTCGGAAGCCGTCATCGCGGGGGAGATATGCCGGTTTCTGATGAACGGCGGCCTCTACAAGGGGTCGAAGCCGGTCATGTGGTCGGTCGTGGAGAAGACGGCGCTCGCCGAAGCCGAGATCGAGTATCACGACCGCAAGTCGACGACCGTCTACGTCCGGTTCCCCGTTTCCGACTCGTCTCCGGCCTCGGCGGCGGCGGGCGCCAGCATCGTGATCTGGACGACGACCCCCTGGACCATGCCCGGGAACCGCGCGCTCGCCGTTTCGCCCAAGGCCCGGTACGCGCGGGTTCGCGTGATCGAGGCCAGCGATGAGAGTCTCGCCGTCGTCGGCGAGGAGATCGTGGTGGCCGCGGCGTTGGTCGACGACGTGTGCCGACGAACGGGAATCACCGGGTACGAAACGGTGGAGCGGTTCGGCGGCGCCGATCTGGCCGGCTCGCTCTGTCGGCATCCGCTCCACGGGCGGGGCTACGATTTCGACGCGCCGGTGCTGCCGGCGGATTTCGTCGACATGGAGCAGGGCACCGGGTTCGTGCACATCGCCCCGGGCCACGGGGCCGAGGACTTCGAGCTCGGCCAGGCCAACGGTATCGAGGCGCCCCGCACCGTGGACGAGGACGGCGCCTATTTCGATCACGTGCCGCTTTTCGCCGGTATCCACGTGTTCGAGGCCGACGATCCGGTGTGCGAGGCGCTGAAAGACGCCGGCGGGCTTCTGGGACGCGGCTCGATCACCCACTCCTACCCGCATTCATGGCGATCGAAGGCCCCTCTGATCTTCCGCAATACGCCGCAGTGGTTCATCGGCATGTCCGAGAACGACCTGAGGAAGACCGCGCTGACGGCCATCGACGCAGTGAGATGGGTGCCGGAAAGCGGCCATGCCCGGATCCGTTCCATGGTGGAGCAGAGACCGGAATGGGTGATCTCGCGTCAGCGCGCCTGGGGCGTTCCCATCGCCGTCTTCGTCGACAAGAGGACCGGCGAGCCGCTGCGGGACGAGAAGGTCAACGAGCGGGTTGTCGAGGCCTTCAGACAGGAGGGCGCGGACGCCTGGTTCACCAGCGGCGCGGAACGCTTCCTCGGGCCGGACCATGACCCGGCCGACTACGACAAGGTCGACGACATCGTCGACGTGTGGTTCGAGTCGGGATCGACCCACAGCTTCGTGCTCGAGGTCCGGGAAGACCTTTCGTGGCCGGCATCGCTCTATCTGGAGGGATCCGATCAGCATCGCGGCTGGTTCCACTCCTCGCTGCTCGAGTCCTGCGGCACGCGCGGCCGGGCGCCCTACGACGCGGTGTTGACCCACGGCTTCGTTCTCGACGAGCACGGACGGAAGATGTCGAAGTCGCTCGGCAACGTGATCGGTCCCCAGGAGATCATCGACCGGCATGGGGCCGATGTCCTGCGGCTCTGGGTGGTCGGCTCGGATTTCACGGAAGATCTTCGGATCGGCCCCGAGATCGTCAAGGCGCAGGTGGACGCCTATCGGAAACTCCGCAACACCTTGCGCTTCCTGCTCGGCAACCTCGCGGGCTTCGACGAGTCCGAGCGCGTCCCGGCGAGCGAGATGCCCGAGCTGGAGCGTTGGGTGCTGCATCGGCTCCACGAGCTCGACCGGCTCGTCCGCCAGTCGTGCCGCGACTTCGATTTTCATCGCATGTTCGTCGCTCTCTACAACTTCTGCACGGTAGACCTGTCGGCGCTGTACTTCGATATCCGCAAGGACTCGCTTTATTGCGACAGGCGAGAGTCGCCCCGCCGCCGGGCGGCCCGCACGGCGCTCGATACCTTGTTCGACTGCCTGACGGCCTGGTTGGCGCCGATCCTGTGTTTCACGGCCGAAGAGGCCTGGCTGTCCCGGAATCCGGGCGAGGACGGCAGCGTCCATCTCCGGACCTTCCCGAACCTGCCGGAAGAGTGGCGCGACGACGCCTTGGCGCGGAAGTGGAGAACGGTCCGCAACCTGCGGCGGGTCGTCATGGGGGGGCTCGAAGTGGAGCGCCGGGAAAAACGGATCGGCTCCAGCCTTCAGTCACGGCCCAAGGTCTACGTCACCCCGGAGTTCGCCGAGGCCCTCGAAGGACTCGACCTGGGCGAGATCGCCATCACGTCGGGCGCCGAGCTCGTCGTCGCCGAAGGGCCGGCGGACGGTTTCCGCCTTGACGAAGCGCCGGGCGTGACCGTTGCGCCCGATCTTGCCGACGGGACCAGGTGCGAGCGGTGCTGGCAGGTGTTGCCGGAAGTGGGCGATGATCCGGATCGTCCCGATCTCTGTCGCCGGTGCAGGGACGCGGTCGATGCCGCGCCATCGGTCGTTGCGGCGAATACCTGATGCCGCGCGCTCGGGAGGGTCGCGCATGGGCCTCGGGGTCGCGGCCGCGATCTTCGCCGGCGACCGCCTGACCAAGTGGTTGATCCTCGACGTCTGGAACCCCTGGGAGGCGCGACATGCGGTCACGCCTTTCTTCAACGTCGTGATCGTGTGGAATACGGGCGTGAGCTTCGGGTTGCTGCAAAGCGGATCCTCGCTGGCGCCTCTGTTGCTGTCGGGGATCGCCCTCGCCATCGTCACGGCGCTGGCCGTCTGGCTGCGCCGGGCGGAAAACCGGCTCGTGGCGGGCGCTCTCGGTCTCGTCATCGGGGGCGCCCTCGGCAACACGTTCGACCGTCTGGTCTTTGGCGCCGTCCTCGACTTTCTGGATTTCCACGTGGCGGGATATCATTGGCCCGCCTTCAACGTCGCCGATTCGGCGATTGTCGTCGGCGTGATTGCGCTGTTATATGACGGTCTGTTCCGCGCGCGGACGGACGAGGCCTGAATTCCGATCGAGCGAGCCAGTTCCCGAAGATGACGATACGACCGACATCCCGATGCCCTGTCGCTCTCCTCGCCGTCGTCCTGCTGGGGACGGCGCTGTCCTCCTGCACCGGCGTCAAGAAGCAGCTCGGGCTGACGAAGTCGGCCCCGGACGAATTTACCGTGGTCGCCAAGGCGCCGCTCATCATCCCGCCGGACCTCACCCTGCGGCCGCCGAGGCCGGGGGCGAGCGGGCCGCAGGACGTTCAGGCGCGCGAGCAGGCCCGGCGCGCGCTGATCGGGGCCGCGGAGGACCAATCCCGCGCCGCTCCGGAAACCGCCGCGCAGCCGGCCGACAGCCGCGCGGAGACCCTCTTCCTGAAGAGAGCGGGCGCGGACAAGGCGGATCCGCAGATCCGAACCGTCATTCGCCGCGAGACCCTGGCATTGGCGGAAAAGGACCCCTCGTTCATCCGTCGCTTGATGTTCTGGCGGGATGGTTCCGGGGAAGAGCCGGTCGTGGACGCGAAGAAGGAGGCCGAACGCCTGCGGGGGGCGGCGGAGAAGGGCGAATCTCCGGCCGAGGGCGAGACCCCCGT
This sequence comes from Alphaproteobacteria bacterium, assembly GCA_965242505.1. Classification (GTDB taxonomy): domain Bacteria; phylum Pseudomonadota; class Alphaproteobacteria; order UBA2966; family UBA2966; genus UBA2966. The sequence goes on along the minus strand of OZ251449.1, from coordinate 2,679,581 downwards.
GATCGAGCGCAAGAGCTCGATCTTCAAGCGCGCCTTCTGATCGATTCCGCGCGGCCAGCGACCGCCCGCCTTGCAGCCCGGACCCGGGGGCGGGAGACTCTGCGGCTTGCGGCCGTCTCTCGCGACCACCCGTTCTCCGGAGGCCGCGCGCGACGTCCGCCGACGGAAGGGACGGATGGCGACATGAGCGGAGTCCCGCCACGGCAGTTCGGGGGAAGGCGACGCCCGCGCCTTCCGGCCGTCGTCGCGGTCCTGTTTCTGGTCTTTTTTGCGGCGGACGTCCGCGGCGACGCGCGGGCGGGTCTGTTCGATCCGCGGCAGTTCACCCTCGACAACGGGCTGCGGGTCGTCGTGATTTCGGATCATCGGGCCCCTGTCGTCACTCACATGGTCTGGTACAAGGTGGGCGCGGCCGACGATCCGCCAGGCAGGTCCGGTCTCGCTCATTACCTCGAACACATGATGTTCAAGGGGACGCGCAACGTCCCGGCAGGCGAATTCTCGCGGACCGTGGCCCGACTCGGCGGCCGGGAGAACGCCTTCACGGGGTACGACTACACGGGCTATCACCAGACGATCGCCTCCCGGCATCTGGAGACGGTGATGCGGCTGGAAGCCGATCGCATGACCAATCTCGTGGTGCGCGAAGAGGACATCGCCGCCGAGCGCGAGGTCGTTCGGGAAGAGCGCCGGTCGCGGCTGGGGAACGATCCGGGCGCTCTTCTGGCCGAGCAGATGAGCGCTGCGCAGTTCCTTTCGCATCCTTACGGGCGCCCCGTGATCGGCTGGGAGCACGAGGTGGCGGAACTCTCACGGCAGGCCCTTCTCGACTTCTACGCCAGCCATTACGCGCCGAACAACGCTCTGCTGGTCGTCGCGGGGGACGTGACCCCGCGCCAGGCGCATATGCTGGCCGAGAAACACTACGGCCCCATTCCGGCGCGAGAGACCGCGGCGCGCGAGCGTCCGCGGGAGCCGCCGCATCGGGCCGCCCGGCGCGTCACGATGCGCGACCCCCGGGTCCGCGTCCCGTCCTGGAGGCGGACCTATCTGGCGCCCAGCGGAACGGCCGGCGCGACGCGACACGCGATACCGCTTCAGGTTCTTTCGGAAATTCTCGGAGGCGGGACGACGTCGCGCCTCTACAGGCGTCTGGTTGTCGAGGAGAAGGTGGCGAGCGGCGCCGGGACGTCGTACAGCGGCAGCTCGATGGACCTCTCGCGCTTTTACTTCTATGGCGGCGCGCGGCGCGGCGGGGATCTCGAGGCCATCGAGGCGATGGTCGAGGAGGAGATCGCCAGGCTGCTGGAATCCGGGGTGACGGAGCGAGAGCTGCGACGGGCGAAGGCCCGCATGACCGCCGACGCCGTGTTCGCTCGGGACAGTCTGGCGACCGGCGCGCGCCTGTTCGGCGCCGCGCTGGCGGTCGGTCGCGCCGCGGAGGACGTGGAGGCCTGGCCGAGCCTGGTCGCCGCCGTGACCGCCGAAGACGTTCTGGCGGCGGCGCGGCACGTGTTCGACGACCGGGCGTCGGTGACCGGTCTCCTGTTGCCGGAGCGGGATGGTTAGCCCGCATTTCCCGGCGCGCGCGCGAAGGCCGCCCCGAGCGACTCGCGCGACCTCGCCATGAGCGTCTTTCTCGCCAAGAAGTTCGCCATCTTCGTCGCCACGTTGTTCGGCGCGTCGATCGTCGTCTTCCTGGCGCTCGAGATTCTTCCGGGAGACCCGGCCTACGCCATTCTCGGCGCCGACGCGGAACCCTCGGCCTATGAAGCGTTGCGCCGCGAGCTCGGTCTGGACCGGCCCGCCGTCGACCGCTACCTCGGCTGGATCGGCGGAATGGTGACGGGCGATTTCGGCGTAAGTTACACCTACTCCGTGCCCGTCTTCGAACTCGTGGTCGAACGCCTGGCCCTGACTGCGCCCCTCGCCGTGCTCGCCATGGCGTTGACCGTCGTCGCGGCCATCGGTCTCGGACTCTATGCGGCCACTCGCCACAACGGGATCGGCGATTGGGGAGTGATGGCGTTCAGCCAGCTCGGCATCGCCCTGCCGAACTTCTGGTTCGGTATTCTTCTGATCCTGTTCTTCTCGGTCCATCTGGGTTGGTTCTCATCGGGTGGATTTCCGGGTTGGGGCGCCGGGGCGTGGCCTGCGCTGAAATCCCTGCTCCTGCCGGCGGTCGCCCTGGCGACGGTCCAGACGGCCATCCTGGCGCGGGTCACGCGGTCGAGCGTGCTGGAGACGATCCGCGAGGACTACGTCCGGACCGCCCGCGCCAAGGGGTTGACGCGGCGGGCGACCCTGTGGCGACACGTGCTTCGGAACGCGCTCATTCCCGTGGTGACCGTCATGGGCCTTCAGTTCGCCAACCTGCTCGCCGGAACGATCGTCATCGAGAACGTCTTCTTCCTTCCGGGGTTGGGCAGGCTCGTGTTCCAGGCCATCGCCAATCGGGACCTCGTCGTGGTGAAGGACGTGGTCCTGCTGCTCGCGGCCATGGTCGTCGTCGTCAATTTCATCGTGGATCTCGCCTACGCGGCGATCGACCCGCGGCTCGGAGCGCGCGACGCATGAACGCCTCCCGGCGACCGAACCCCCTGGCCCTCGCACTGCGCTACAGGAGTTTCCTTCTGGGCGGCGTTCTCGGCGGCCTCGTCGCGCTGCTCGCGCTGGTCTCCCTGGCGTGGACGCCGCATTCGGCCTACGAGCTGAACATCGCCAACAAGCTGAAGCCCCCGTCGCCGACGCATTGGCTGGGCACCGACCACTTCGGCCGCGACGTCGCCTCCATGATCATGGTGGGCGCGCGAAATTCCCTGCTCGTCGGATTCGTCGCGGTGGGCGCGGGACTCACGGTCGGAGTGTTCCTCGGTCTGTGGGCGACGGCCCGGCGGGGCTGGGTCGAGGAACTGATCATGAGGTTTTCCGACTTCGCGTTCGCCTTCCCGGCCATTCTGTCCGCGATCATGATTACCGCGATCCTCGGGCCCGGCGCAGTCAACTCGATCCTCGCCATCGGCATCTTCAACGTCCCGGTGTTCGCGCGCGTCACGCGGGGCTCCGCCAAGGCCATCTGGGCGCGGGAGTTCGTCCTGGCGGCGCGCGCGGCGGGCAAGGGCCATGCCCGGATCACCCTGGAGCACGTGCTGCCCAACATTCTCGGCGTGATCGTCGTGCAGGCGACGATCTTCTTCGCCATCGCGATCCTCGCCGAAGCGGCCCTCTCCTATCTCGGGCTGGGAACCCAGCCGCCGCATCCGAGTTGGGGGCGAATGCTGAACGAGGCGCAGACCTTCCTCCATCTGTCTCCGCACCTCGTCCTGTTTCCCGGTCTGGCCGTCGTGATTTCCGTATTGGGGTTCAACATGCTGGGCGACGGACTGCGCGACCTCCTGGACCCGCGTCTGTCCCGGACACGGCTGGCGGGATACCTGCGATGAGCATGCTCGAGGTCGATGGTCTGACCGTCGCGTTTCCCACGCCGGCGGGCCCGGAGCGCGCGGTTCGCGACGTGAGTTTCAGGCTCGAACGCGGCGAAACGCTTGGCATCGTGGGGGAGTCCGGATGCGGCAAGTCGATGACGGCTCTCGCGCTGATGGGGTTGTTGCCGGAGGGAACCGACACGCAAGGCGGTATCGTCCTGAACGGTCGCGACCTGCGGACCCTCGACGAGGAAGCGATGCGCCGCGTTCGCGGCAACGCCATCGCCATGGTGTTTCAGGAACCCATGACGTCGCTCAATCCCTTGCTCACCATAGGAAAACAGGTCGCCGAACCCCTGATGCTGCACCTCGGTCTGGACCGGGGCCGGGCCAGGATCGAAACGCTCTCGTTGCTGGAGCGCGTCGGGCTGATCGACCCGCGCCGGTTCTACGCGACCTATCCGCACCAGCTCTCCGGGGGCCAACGCCAGCGCGCGATGATCGCAATGGCCCTGTCGTGCCGTCCGGAGGTGTTGATCGCGGACGAGCCGACGACTGCGCTCGACGTGACGGTTCAGAGCCGGATTCTCGATCTGATTCGTGAAGCCGTTGGCGAGAGTCGAATGGCGCTCATCCTGATTTCCCACGATCTCGGCGTCATTGCCGAGACCGTCGATCGGGTCGTCGTGATGTACGGCGGCGCGGTGGTCGAGCAGGGACCGACGCGGGACGTCTTCGCCAGGCTCGCCCATCCCTATACGCGGGGCCTCTTCGCCGCCATGCCGCGACTCGGCGAGGGGCGTCGCCGGCTCCGCACCATCCCCGGGACGGTGCCCGAGCTCGCCGACCTGCCCGCCGGCTGCGCGTTCGCCGAACGATGTTCCCTGGCGCGCGAGACGTGCCGCTCGCGGCCTCCCGACATGCGCCCGGTCGGCGACGGCCACTCCGCGGCCTGTCTGCGCCTCGACGCCGCGGCGTCCTTCGCGCCGCGCCGATGATCTCGCCGAATACCCCGGTGGTCGACGCCGACGGGCTGACGCGGCACTACACGTTGCCGCGCGAGAGCCTGACCGCCGCCCCGCGGCGCGTGTTCGCGCTGAACCGGGTTTCGCTGACCGTGCGGGCGGGCCGAAGCCTCGGCGTGGTGGGCGAATCCGGTTGCGGAAAATCCACCCTGGCGCGCTGCGTGATGGCGCTGGAGCCCCTCACGGCCGGAACCCTGCGCATCCTGGGAAAGGATCCTCACGCCATGCGGAGTCGGGCCTTGCGACGACACCGCCGGAATTTCCAGATGATCTTTCAGGACCCCTTCGGTTCTCTCGACCCGCGGCATACGGCCGGGCGCATCGTCTCGGAGCCTCTCGAGGCCGCGGAGAAACGGCTCGAACCGGACGAACGACGCGCCCGCGTCCGGGAGGTCCTCGAGGCGGTGGGCCTCCGGGGAACGGACGTGTCGAAGCACCCCCACGAGTTCTCGGGCGGCCAACGCCAGCGCATCGCCATCGCCCGGGCGCTGGTGACGCGACCGGCGCTGATCGTCGCCGACGAACCGGTCTCGGCGCTGGACGTCTCCGTGCGGGCTCAGGTCCTGAACCTGCTCCAGGATCTCCAGGAGCTGTACGGCGTGACCTATCTCCTCATCAGCCATGACCTTTCGGTGGTGGAATGCGTATGCCACCAAGTCGCCGTGATGCACATGGGCCGAATCGTCGAGTACGGACCCACGGAAGGGATTCTCGCCAACCCGGCTCACCCCTACACGCGGGAGTTGCTCGACGCGGTCCCCAGGTTGTCGCCGGGGCGCCGGGGCGCCCGAACGACGCCGAAGGACGCGGTTCCCGACTCTGCGGAAATCGTCCCTGGTTGCCCGTTCGCCGCCCGCTGTCCGCTGGCGGAACCGCGATGCCGTCTCCAGGCGCCCGAGTGGCGCGAGGCGGCGCCCGGACACGGCGCGGCCTGTCATCTCGTGTAGGCCGGGGCGGGGCCGTCTTCCTTCCCTTGTCCCGCCGATGCCGGGCGTGGCATGTTTCGTGGCAGCGCGATGACAATCCGGGAGGCCGTTGACATGAGCGAGGTTGTCGCCTTCGGAGGACGCGGTCCCGTCCGGCCGACGACGAGCGGACGGACGGGCAAAACACCCCTCGTCATCTTCGATCGCCACGAGCTCGACGCCATGTTGCAGGTGTACAGCCGCATGGTGAAAGCGGGAGAGTGGCGGGACTACGCCATCGAATTCGAACCCGACCGCGCCACCTTCTCGATCTTCCGGCGCGCGTCGGAAGACGCCCTCTACCGCATCGTCAAGACCCGCGAACCGTCCCGGCGCCGGGGGTCGTTCGCGGTGGTCTCGGCCGGGGGCCGGATTCTGCGGCGCGGACGCGAACTGGGCCCCGTGCTCGCCGCGTTGAACGCCAGGGGACTGCGGCTCGTATGAAAAAGGCCCGGCGACGTCGCCGGGCCTTTCGGTTTTCCGGATCGGTACGCCGTCCGGGCGCTCAGCGCCGTTCGCCGAACAGCCTGAGCAGCATGACCATCAGGAGGATGAAGTCGAGATAGAGCGCCAGCGCCCCCATCACCGCCTTCTTGGTGGCCACGTCGGCGCCATCGGCCTCGAAGTACATGTTGCGGATCTTCTGGGTGTCGTAGGCCGTCAGCCCCACGAACACGAGCACGCCGATCACGGAGATGGCGAAATGGAGCGCCGAAGACGCGAGGAAGGCGTTCACGACGAGGGCGATGATGATGCCGATCAGGCCCATGAACATGAAGGAGCCCATGCCGGTCAGGTCGCGCTTCGTCGTGTAGCCGTAGAGGCTCATGGCGCCGAAGGTCGCCGTGGTGATGAAGAACACCCGCGCGATGCTGGCGCCCGTGTAGGCCACGAAAATCCACGAGAGCGACGCGCCCATCGTGGCGGCGAAGGCCCAGAAGAGGGCTTGCGTGGCCGTGGCGCTGAGCCGGTTCAGGCCGAAGCTGAGCACCAGGACGAACCCCAGCGGAGTGAGCATGACGACCCAATGCAGGCCCGTCCCATAGATCGCCTGCAACAATGCGGGCGAGGACGCCACGAGAGCGGCGACGATGCCGCTCAGCGCCACGCCGGACGCCATGTAGTTGTATACCCGGAGCATGTAGGCGCGCAGACCCTCGTCGATCGCCGCCCGCTCCACTGCGGTCGCGCCAAGCGAGAGGCGCGCCTTGATGTTTTCCGCCATGGTCTTCGGCCCCCTTGTCCGGCCTTCCAGTGTTACGGACAATATATCGGAGACAATCGCGGCGATTCAAGGATGGCGCGGATCTCCCGCCCACGACGGACCGCCGGGGCCGCGCGCCCCGTCATTGTCATTCCGCCCTGAGAACGGCCATGACGTTTTCCCCGAGGGCCTTCCACGTGCCGACGAACCCGAGCAGGACCGTCACGGCGATACCGGCGGCGACGGTGAGAACGACCGCGAACGGATCGAACGCCCAGTCGCCTTCCATGACGAAGCGCATCACGGCGTAGCTCGCGGCGGCGCCTACGGCGGCGGCGAGCAACGCCGTCACGGACCCGAGGACGGCGTATTCGATGACGAACGCCCGCGTGACGTCGGCCCGCGTGGCGCCGAGGACCTTGAGGATGACGGCGTCGTAGACGCGGCGGCGATATCCGGCGGCGACGGCGCCGGCGAGGACGAGGAACCCCGCGGCGACGGTGACGCTGGCGCTGGCCCTGACCGCCATGGCGATGCGCGAGAACACGTCGGCGACCGTCTCCAGCACGTCGCGAACGCGGACCGCGGAGACGTTGGCGAACCGGTCGGTCACCGCGCGATGGAGCCGGTCCTCCGCTTCCGGAGTGACGCCGACGGCGGCGACGTGGGTCTGCGGCGCGTCTTCGAGCGCGCCGGGAGCGAAGATCGTCGCGAACTCCGCCCGGATACGACCCCAGTCGATGTCACGCAGATTGTGGATCTCGGCCGTGATGCGGCGGCCCAGGACGTTGAAGGTCAGGGTATCGCCGACGCCGATGCCGAGTTCTTCCGCGATATCGACCTCCAGCGAGATGGCGGGCGGGCCCGAGTATTCCTCGGGCCACCAGGCGCCTGCGACGATGTCCGCGTCCTCGGGCGCCGCCGCCGCGTACGTGAGGCCCCGTTCGCCGTTCACGAACCAGGAGGCCCGCGGGTCGTAGGCGGCCTCGTCCACCGGCGTGCCGTCGATCAGCGCCAGCCGTCCCCGCAGATTGGGCATGCGCTGAAGCAGGTCCGCGCCATCGGTGCGCGCGACGATGTCCTCGAATGCCCGCACCTGGTCCGGCTGGATATCGATGAAGAAGAACGACGGCGCCCGCTCCGGGATGTGATCCGCGATCTGACGGGAGAGGTTGGCGTCGAGCAACGCCACGGTGACCATGACCGACAGGCCGGCGCCGATCGACATGACGATCCCGGCCGTTGGCGCGCCGGGCCGCGTCAAGTTGGAGAGCGCCAAGCGCCATGCCGGCGACCGCGGCCGCTGCATCCTCGCGGCGCCGGCGACGATCAGCTTCGCCACGATCCAGAACGCGACCAGCGAGGCCGCCACGCCGGCGATGAACCAGCGCGCGACCAGGAGATACGCCGTCGTCGACAGCGCCAGTCCGACCAAGGCCGCGAGCGCGAGCGCCGCGGCCCACACGTAACGCATCGGGGGAATGCGCCGCGCGGGCGCGACGACGCCTCGGAACAGGCCCGCGGCCGGCACGTCGCGCGCCCGTGACAGAGGCCACAGGGTGAAGACGATCGTGGTCAGTATTCCGAACGCCGCGGCGACGGCGAGAGGCGCGGGATACAGGCCCGCCACGGGGGATACGGGAAGGGAGTCGCCGGTCAGCGAGGCCGCCAGGCCCACCGTCCCGCCCCCCAGCCCGAGCCCGAGCGCGATACCCAGGAGCGCCAGGACGCCCACTTCGAGGAAGTAGGTCCGGAAGACGACGTCCGACGTGGCGCCGAGGCACTTGAGCGTGGCGATCGTCTCCATCCGGCCCGCGAGATGGCTCGCCACCGCGTTGGCGACCCCGACGCCGCCGATCACCAGGGCCGTCAGGCCGACAAGCGTCAAGAACGTGCCGAGGCGATTGACGAACCTTTTGACCGAGGGTTGCGCGTCGTCGAGGTCGTACACGCGCCACGCCGCGTCGGGAAAGGCCGAGTCGAGCTTCTCGACCCACGGTCCCGCCGTCTCCGCGGCCGGGAGGCGCACGCGATATTTGTGCCGCAACATGCTGCCGGGACGGACGAGACCCGTGGCGTCGAACGTTTCGTTCGCCACCATGAGGCGGGGTCCGAGCGTGAAGGAGCCCGACACGCGGTCGGGTTCGCGAACGATCGTCGCGCGGACCTCGATTTCCGCGTCTCCGACCTGCAGGCGATCTCCGATGGCGAGACCGATACGAGAGAGCAACGTCTTCTCCGCCACTGCGCCCGGCGCGCCGCCGCGAATCTCCAGCGCCTCCGCAAGGGAGATGGGCGGCGACAGCGCGACCGAGCCGTAGAGCGGATAAGCCGGATCGATTCCCTTGAGTTCCACCAACGTCCGCGCGGGCGACGCTGCCGCGTAGGCCATGGCGCGCATTTCACGGACGGTGGTCAGCGTTTCGCTGTTGTCCTTCAGCCAGGCCAGTTGATCTTCCGCGGCGCCGCGAGCGGCGACGCGGATTTCCACATCCGCGCCCAACAGCGCCCGGGCGTTCCCGGCCAGTCCGGCGCGGAACGCTTCGGCCAGGGAACCCACGCCCGAAATGGCGGCGACGCCGAGGACGATGCAGGCCAGGAAAATACGAAAGCCCCTCGTTCCGCCTCTGAGCTCGCGGCGCGCCAGACGCCACGCGATGAGCCATTCGGCGGGCCGGGGGCCGGAGGCGGAAACGCCGGCGGACCGAGAGCCCGCTTGCGGGAAACTCATCGAGGGTCCCCGGAGGTCGCCGCGGCGGGCTCGGCATCCGCAGGCCGGGCTATGCGCCCGTCGTTCATGCGCACGACGCGGTCGCACCTGTCGGCCACCGCGGAGTTGTGGGTGATGAGCACCAGGGTCGTGTCCTCGCGCGCCCTGACCTCGAACATCAGGTCGATGATCCGGGCTCCGGTGGCCGTGTCGAGATTACCGGTGGGCTCGTCGGCCAGGACCAAAGCCGGTTTCGTGGCGAACGCGCGCGCCAGGGCCACGCGCTGCTGTTCGCCGCCGGAGAGCTGCGCCGGATAATGGTCGATGCGATCGTCCAGTCCGACGGCGGCCAGGTCCGCGCGGGCCCGGTCGAACGCGTCCGGAAAACCGGACAGCTCCATCGGCACGGCGACGTTCTCGAGAGCCGTCATCGCCGGGATGAGGTGAAACGACTGGAACACGATACCCACGTGACGGCGGCGGAACAGAGCCAGCGCATCTTCGTCCAGTCCGGTGAGTTCGGCGCCGGCGACCGCCACCCGGCCGGCGCTCACCCTCTCCAGTCCGGCGATCACCGCAAGCATGGTCGACTTTCCGGAGCCCGACGGTCCGACCACGCCGACGGATTCTCCCGTGTCGATGGCGAGGTCGATACCGCGCAGGATGTTGACCTCGCCCGCCCGGCTTTTCAGAGTGAGATGCACGTTTTCCAGAACGACCATCGGTTGCGAAGGCATGGTCGAGCGATCGAGGGCGGCGCGGGCGGACATGTTCAGGCGATGTCGAATGGTCTCGATGGGGTCGCGCGGGGCGCCCGGGCGGCGCGCGCGCCTCTACCATATAGGCCGCATTTCGACTTTCGCCATCCTTGCCGCGTGTCTCGTGCTCGGAATCGGCGTCCGCTCGCCGTCGGCGGACTCGGAGTTCGTCATCGTCGCGCTGGGCGACAGTCTGACGGCCGGGTACGGTCTCGTGGCCGCGGACGCCTTTCCCGGCCGGCTGGAGTCCGCGCTGCGCAAGGCGGGAAAGCGCGTCCGCGTGATCAATGCCGGCGTGTCCGGCGATACCACGGCCGGCGGCCGTGCGAGGCTGGATCGGGTCTTGGCCGAAGAGCCCGACGCCGCGATCGTCCAGCTTGGCGCCAACGACGCGCTGCGCGGGATCGATCCCGAAGAGGCGTCGAAAAATCTCGCCGTCATTCTCCAGGCCCTGAAGAAGCGCGGCGTTCGCGTGTTGCTCGCTGGCATGTTGGCGCCGCCGAATCTTGGCGACCGCTACGCCAGGGCCTTCAACGCCATCTACCCGGCGCTTGCGGCGGCGCACGACGCGTTGTTGTACCCGTTCTTTCTCGACGGCGTCGCGGCGAATCCGGAGCTCAATCAAGCGGATGGCGTTCATCCGACCGCCGAGGGCGTTGAACGCATCGTGAAGGGGATATTCCCTTACGTCATCCGCGTCATCGACGCCGAAGCCGAATAAGGCATGATCCGGCTGTTCGTCGCGGTAGATCTGCCCGAGAGCGCGCGCGACCGGCTCGCCCGCCTGTGCGCCGGGCTACCCGGGGCGCGGTGGGTCGAACCCCGGAACCTGCATCTGACGCTGCGCTTCATCGGCGAGGTCGAGGAACCGCAGTTTCCCGAAATCGATTCCGCGCTGTCCTCGATCAGATCACCCGCCTTTTCGCTCGTCATGGATGGAGTCGACTGTTTCGGCGACCGCCGTCGCGCCCGAGTTCTCTGGGCCGGCGTGCGACCGTGCGAGAGACTGTCCGTTCTGCGGTCGAAAACCGAAGCGGCTCTCTCGCGCGCGGGGCTGGAGGCCGAAACACGGAAGTTCCACCCGCACGTTACCCTCGCCCGGCTCAACGGCGCGAAGTCCGACCGGTTGGCGAGGTATCTCGAGGCGCATGGCTCCTTTCTCACGGAAGAGTTTCCGATCGGCGAATTCGCGTTGTATTCGAGCCGTTTGGGGCGCGGCGGCGCCTCTTATACCCGGGAAGCCGGTTACTCCCTGGTATCCGCCTGATCCGTTTCGGGCCCGCCGGCGCCGGGACGGATCAGCAGCGCCGGGATTTCGAGGTCCCCGACGACGACGTCGGTGGACCGGCCTCGCAGCAGCGGGCTTTCGCACCCGAGGACGAACAGTTCACCGTGTTCCGCGTGCGCGATCGCCGCGAGTCGGGCGGCTTCACGCTGGCCGACCCGGCGGAAACGGGGGCGCAGTCCGAAGGTCGCCAACAGGGCGGTCGCCGCTTCTTCCAGTCTCGGAGCCGTTCGCCTGGAGGCCGGGAGGAGGACCGTGACGGGGCGCCTCTCGCTCAGGGCGACCCGGGCGGCCAGGCGAAGCGCATGGTCCCCGGTCGGCGTATCGTCGTAAGCCGCCAGAATGGCGCCGGTCGGCGAATACTCCGCGGCGACGAAACGGTGGTGCGCGATAAGCACGGCGCTGGGAGACCGGGCGCTCAAGGTCCGCGCCGCAGAGCCGAGCTTCGCGCGTTGCGGGTACGCCCGGTCCGATTTGCCGACGATGACGATGTCGGCCTCCGAGGCGGCCGCGAGGACCTCGCCCGCCATGGTCCCCCGGGTGGTTCGGAACGACCAGCGGACGGAGAGCGGCCGGTATGGGAAATGCGGGTCAATCCTCGCGTTCGATCGCTTCCATGTCCGCGTCCGACAGTCCGAAATGGTGGCCGATTTCGTGAACCAGTACGTTGCGCACGATCGCCGCGAGGGATTCGCCCGTCTCGCACCAGTAATCGAGGATGGGGCGGCGGTAGAGAAATACGATGTCGACGTCGGTCGGGGTATCGAGAACGCTTCGCTGGTCGAGGCTCACGCCGCGGTAGAGACCGAGCAGATCGAACGCGTCGTCGACGCCCAGATCCTTCATGGTTTCCGAATCGGGAAATTCCACGACCTGGAAAACGACGGCGCTCGTCAGCGCGCGAAACCCCTCGGGAAGCGACTCGTAGATCGCGGACGCCGACGCTTCGATATCCGCCGCGCTGGGCGGAGCGTCGACCGGGGGCGGGCCGTTCTGCCCCATTCGCGGATACGTCTCGCGCGGAGTGGGGCGAAACGCCCTATTTCGGCGCCATGCGCAACGCCCCGTCCAGCCGGACGACCTCGCCGTTGAGCATCCGGTTCCCGCAGATGTAGAGGACCATCGATGCGTACTCCTCCACGTCGCCGAGCCGGGACGGGAACGGGACGCTCTCGCCGAGCGCCTTCTGTGCCTCTTCCGGCAACGAAAACATCAACGGCGTCGCGAACAGCCCCGGGGCTACGGTCATGACCCGAATGCCCCGCGGGGCGAATTCGCGCGCGAGCGGCAGGGTGAGCGCGACGATGCCGCCCTTGGACGCCGCGTAGGCCGGCTGCCCGATCTGACCGTCGTAGGCCGCGACCGACGAGGTGTTCACGATCACTCCGCGTTCGCCATCGTCGTTGACGGGGTCCTGTTCGAGCATGTCGGCGGCCGCGAGACGCGCGCAGTTGAACGTCCCGATCAGGTTGATCTCGATGATCCTGCGGAAATCGTCAAGCGGAAGAGGCCCGCGGCGGCTGACGGCGCGGCCTGGCGGGCCGATGCCGGCGCAGTTGACGAGCACCCGGGCGGCGCCGTGCGCCTCCCGCGCGGACGCGACGGCGGCCCGCGCCGCCTCGTCGCTCGCGACGTCGCATTCGAGGCCCAGCCCGTCAATCTCGGAGGCGACCGACCTGGCGGCCTCCGCGTTGACGTCGAAGATCGCGACCTTGGCGCCGGCCGCGGCGAGCGCGCGAGCCGTCGCGGCCCCGAGACCCGATGCGCCGCCGGTCACGATGGCGGCCGCTCCTCCGAGTTCCATGGATATCCCCCTCGTTTCCGGCCGATGTCGTTCGTCGGCGCGCTGGTTTAGCAGATCGCATTCCGATGCGCGACAGGATATCCGTTGCGGACCGCGTCGCCCCTTCCTATATGTGAAGGATGCCGCCTTCCGATCATGGGGCCGGTTCAAGCGCCGAACCGGGAGGATTCTGGAACAAGGTCCGGCGCACCTTGGGGCGCGTGCCGTTCCTGGACGAAGCCGTCGCCGCCTATTACTGCGCCGCGGATCCCAAGACCCCGCGCCGCGTCCAGGCGGTGCTGTTGGGGGCGCTCGGCTATTTCGTGGTTCCCGCCGACATGATCCCGGACTTCATTGCCGGTCTCGGCTTCACCGACGACGCGGCGGTTCTGGCGGCGGCCATCGGCGCCGTGCGCCGCCACGTCACGGACGGTCACCGGGCGCGAGCCCGCGATGTCCTGGGGCGCCTCGCCGATACCGGCGAGCGCGAGCCCGCGGATGGCGGCTAGATTCGCCAACGGAACGTTGTCCGGATCGACCGGGGCTCGCGAACGGGAGAGAGCTCGATGCAGGACGATATCCGACCGTTGTGGACGCCGGCGCCTGACCGCGCCGAGCGGACCAACATGCGCGCGTTCATGCGCGCCATGGAAGAACGCTGGGACGTGGCCTTCCGGGATTTTCCGGCTTTCCGGCGCTGGACGGTCGAGGAGGACGAGAAGTTCTGGCTTTCGCTCTGGGACTTCTGCGGAGTCGTGGCGGAGACGCGTGGCGAGCGCGTCGTCGCCGACAAGCATCGAATGCCCGGCGCCCGCTGGTTTCCCGACGCCCGGCTGAGTTTTCCGGAAAATCTGCTGCGGCGGCGAGACGACACGGTCGCCATGGTCTTTCGGGGCGAGGACCGGATCCGCCGGGAACTCACCTTCAACGAAGTGTACGACCTGGTCTCGCGAACGGCGCGGGCGCTCGCGGCCATGGGCGTCGCGAAGGGCGACCGGGTGGCGGGTTTCATGCCCAACATGCCCGAGACCGTCATCGCCATGCTGGCGGCGACGAGCCTGGGCGCGATCTGGTCGTCGTGCTCGCCGGACTTCGGCGTCAAGGGCCTGCTCGACCGTTTCGGGCAGATCGCCCCCAAAGTCCTGTTTGCGGGCGACGGATATTTCTACAACGGCCAGCGGTTCGATTCCCTCGAACGCGTCGCCGCGCTGCAAAGGGAACTCGGCGATCTCGAACGGACCGTGATCGTCCCGTATTCGCGCGACGAACCCCCGCTCGACGGCCTTCCCGGGACGGTCCTGTTCGAGGATCTGATCGCTGGCCACGAAGCCCGCGACATCGACTTCGCGCAAGTGAACTTCAACGATCCCCTGGCCATCCTCTACTCGTCGGGCACGACGGGCCTGCCCAAGTGCATCGTGCACGGGCACGGCGGGTCGCTCCTGCAGAGCCTGAAGGAACACCGCCTCCACTCGGACATCAAGCCGGGCGATCGGCTCTACTACTTCACGACCTGCGGCTGGATGATGTGGAACTGGCTCGTGGCGGGCCTCGCGTCCGGGGCGACGTTGCTGCTCTACGACGGATCGCCCTTTCATCCGGACGGCAACGCCGTCTTCGACTACGCGGACGCCGAGAAGATGACCGTCCTGGGGACGTCCGCCAAGTACATCGACGCGGTGCGGAATCGGGGGTTGTCGCCCATCGATTCGCACGACCTGTCCTCGGTGAAGGCGATTCTGACGACGGGGTCGGTGCTGGCGCCCGAGTCGTTCGATTTCGTCTACGAGCGCATCAAGAGGGACGTTTGCCTGTCCTCCATCTCGGGCGGCACGGACATCATGGGATGTTTCCTCGGGGGCAATCCCGCGGGTCCCGTCTGGCGAGGCGAGCTCCAGACCCGGGCGCTCGGCATGGCGGTGGATGTTTTCGACGCGGACGGGAACCCCGCGCGGGGAGAGCGCGGCGAGCTCGTCTGCACGTCCTCCTTCCCGTCCATGCCGGTCTCGTTCTGGAACGACCCGGACGGCTCCAGGTACCGCGAAGCCTATTTCGAGGTCTATCCAGGGGTCTGGCGGCACGGTGACTGGTGCGAGTTGACCGACCACGACGGCATGATCATCCACGGACGCTCCGATGCCGTTCTCAACCCCGGCGGCGTGCGCATCGGCACGGCGGAGATCTACCGGCAGGTGGAGCAGCTGGACGAGGTCGAGGAGGGTCTGGCAGTCGGCCAGGAGTGGCGGGGCGACATCCGCGTCGTCCTGTTCGTCCGTCTGCGCGAGGGACTGATGCTCGACGACGATCTGGCCGACCGGATCAAGGCGCGGATACGCCGGAACGTCTCGCCCCGGCACGCGCCCGCGAAGGTCCTGCAAGTGCCCGACGTGCCGCGCACCATCTCGGGCAAGATCACGGAGCTCGCGGTGCGGGAGGTGGTTCACGGCCGGCCCGTGAGGAACACCGACGCCATGGCCAATCCCGAAGCCCTGGACCACTACCGCGACCGCCCGGAACTGGTGACCTGACGCCTTCGTCGCGGACGGTTCCGGGCGTATCGCAGGAGGCGGTCACGGGGCGGCCTACGGCAGCCTGAACAGGGCGGCGGTCAAGATCGGCGTCGGCGACCACGAGGCCGATTCCGACGAAGCGGCCTTCCGCTCTTGCTCCGGTCCGAATCCACCGTCCCTTCCGGGCCTTACCCGGACGAGTCGGTTCGCCGCGTATCTACACCTCGAGCATGCGGCGGAGCAGCTCGACATCCTCGGACAGCGCGCTGTCGTTCTGCATCAACTCGTCGATCCTGCGAACCGCGTGCATGACCGTCGTGTGGTCGCGCCCGCCGAACTTCCGACCGATCTCGGGGAGGGACCGTGAAGTCAACTGCTTCGCCAGGTACATGGCGACCTGACGGGGACGCGCGACGGCGCGGGCGCGTCGCGCCGAGTGCATGTCGGCAAGGCGGATGTTGAAGTGCTCCGCCACGCGCTTCTGAATATCGTCGATGGTCACCCGGCGGTCGTTGGCGCGCAGGAGGTCGCGCAACACGTCCTGCGTCGTTTCGATCGTGACGGGACGCCCCACCAGATTGGAATAAGCCAGCACCCGGTTGAGCGCTCCCTCCAGTTCCCGCACGTTGGACGTGATGCGGTGGGCCAGGAACTCGAGAATCCTGGTCGGCACGTTCCCGGCGCCGGCCTGTTCCGCCTTGCTCTGAAGTATGCCGAGTCGCAGCTCGTAGTCCGTCGCATGAATGTCGGCCACCAGTCCCCAGCCCAACCGGGACTTCATGCGCTCCTCGATACCGTCGAGGTCCGACGGCGACCGGTCCCCGGAGATCACGATCTGGCGGTTCCGGTCGACGAGGGCGTTGAAGGTGTGAAAGAACTCCTCCTGCGTGGCGTCCTTTCCGGCGATGAACTGGACGTCGTCGATCATCAGGACATCGACGGAGCGGAACTGCTCCTTGAACGTCATGACGTTCTTGAAACGCAGCGCGCGGATGAACTGGTACATGAACTTCTCGGCCGAGAGGTAGACGACCTCCCGATCCGGGAACTCGCCGCGGATGTGCGATGCGATGGCGTGCATCAGGTGCGTCTTGCCGAGTCCGACGCCGCCGTACAGAAACAGCGGATTGAAGGGTGCCGTCGCGGCGTTGCCGACTCTTTGCGCCGCGGCGAACGCCAGCTCGTTCGGCTTGCCCACGACGAAATTCTCGAAGGTGAAACGCGGGTCGAGCGGCGCGCCGATATCGAACTCCCGCTCCCGGGACCGCCCGCCGTCCGTCCGGTCGTCCGACTCGTCGGTCTCCTCGGACTCGTCCATGGGCCGCGCCGCCGGTCTGGCCGGCGGATTGATCCGCACGTTGACGGCGCGCACCGACGGACTCTCGTCGCTCCATAACGAACGCAGCCGGTCGGCGTAATGAGACACGACCCAATCACGCATGAACCGGGTCGGCACGGCCAGCTCGACCTCGCCGTCCCCCATCCGCATCAGCGACAGCGGCTTGAGCCAACTATTGAATGCCGCCTCGCCGACTTCCGATCTGAGTCGCGCGCGCACACGCCTCCACTGACTCTCGGCGTCATGGGCCGTTTCGGACGGGTCGTTCATCTACCTAACCTTGCGTCCAGGGAAGGCCCGCGGCCTTCCAGCCGCCCGTGGTCCCCCGGTGTTGGCGCGCGTCCTTGTCGCCCTCGAAACCCTCCGCCACGTTGTAGCAGCGAGCGAACCCCTCGGCGGCCATGGTCAGCGCCGCCGCACGCGACCGGGCGCCGCTTCGACACAGGAAAAGGTTCGCCGCGTCGCGCGCGAGACCCGCATTGCGCAGCGTTTCGACAAACCCGGCATTGAACGCCATGTCGGGAAAACGCTGCCAGGAAACCAGCAAGGGACGCTTCCCGAGCCTCGTGAGGTCGGGAGTCCCCACGAACGACCACTCGGCGTCCGTCCGAACGTCGATCAGCGTGGCGTCCGACTCGTCCCGGAGAATGGCCCAAGCGGTTTCGACCGGGACATCGCCGACAAAGGATGTTCCGTCCAGTTGCCCCTCCCCCCTGACCGCCGTATCGGTCCGACGCCTCGGAACATCGACCGAGAACCCGAACATCCGACAGCTGGCGGAACCCGCGTCTGCCCCGAGCCTCGACACCGAACGCCGATGCCGGGTCGGTTATCTTGTTCGTTTCGATGAATACTTCCGATACATGGCGGGAACACGACCACATTTCGGTAAATACAAAGTATCTACCACGCATATAAGGACAAATTCTTGTAGACGACTTGCGCTTACTACTTGACGAATGCCATCGCCATCCAGCCGTCAGAGTAATTCCATCGAAGCGGGAGGACAATAGCGGCGCGCCGCCTCGATCCAAAAAATACGCTCGCGTCGGTCTCGATTCGCCCTCGGCTACCACATATGGGCATGTTCTCCGCGATGCGGCGAAGACGCTTCCGCGGCCGGCGCCAAAACCCGAACCGGCGGTCGCGGAGCCCGGCGAGTGCCACGAGGGGGCGCGACGGGAGAGACGATCCGGCGCCGTGCTTCAGGCGTCCATCGCCTTCACGCGCGCCGACAACCGGGAGATCTTCCGGGAACCCGTGTTCTTCCTGATGATTCCGGCCTTGACGCCGCGCATGATTTCCGGCTCCGCGGACCGCAGGGCCGCCCGCGCGGCTTCCTGGTCGCCCCCCGAAATGGCCTCCTCGACCTTCCGCACGTGCGTGCGGATGCGGCTGCGCCGAGCCATGTTGATCGTCCGGCGACGACCGTTTCTGCGGATGCGCTTCCTGGCCGATTTGTGATGCGCCATCGTGTCTCCTCGGGATCTTCCGCCGACCGGAACGCGGCTTATATCGCCGAGTGGGGATGGGGTCAACCGTTCCGGGCGCCGAGCGGGTTCCTCCCGGGGGAATCCCCGTCGCCGCTCGAGCTATCGCTGCCTGAAGTCGGGCTTGCGCTTTTCGGCGAAGGCCGCCATCCCTTCCTTTTGATCGTCGGTGGCGAACGCCGAATGGAACAACCGCCGCTCGAAGCGAATTCCCTCCGCCAGAGTGGTTTCGAAGGCGCGGCCCACGGACTCCTTCGCCATCATGACGCTCGGCAACGAATGCGCGGCGATCTCTCCGGCGAGTTTCCATGCCTCTTCCAACAGGGCTTCGGTCGGGACGACCCGGCTGACGAGGCCCACGCGCTCGGCTTCCTCCGCGCCCATCATGCGTCCGGTCAACACGAGATCCATCGCCTTGGCCTTGCCGACGGCGCGCGGCAGTCGCTGGGTTCCTCCGGAACCCGGCAGGATCCCGAGTTTTATCTCCGGTTGTCCGAACTTCGCGTTCTCCGCGGCGATGAGGACGTCGCACATCATCGCCAGCTCGCAGCCGCCGCCCAAGGCGAACCCCGCGACGGCCGCAATGGTCGGTTTGCGGCACCGGGAAACCCGCTCCCAATCGCGGGTGACGAAGTCCTCCTTGTAGACGTCCATGTACGACTTCGACTGCATTTCCTTGATGTCGGCCCCGGCCGCGAACGCCTTCTCGTTGCCGGTGATGACGATGACGTGGATTGCGGGATCGTCTTCCATCGACTCCACGGCTCGAGAGAGCTCTTTCATCAGCGGCGTGCTCAGCGCGTTCAGGGCATCCGGCCGATTGAGTGTGATCACGCCCACGGACTCGCGGGTCTCGACGAGAACGTTCTCGAACGCCATGGTTCAGCCTTCCTGTTCAGTCACGTCCGGTCTGTTCGTTCGGCACGATGGTGAACCTGATCTCCGTCGTTCCGCCGACGGTCTTGATATGGTAGCGCAGTATCTCTCCCGACCGCGCGAACTCGGCATTCCCCCGCCGTTTCCATCCGAGTTCGGGCAGGACCGCCTCGTAGTACGCGACGACCGCTTCACGGGGCGCGGCGCCCGCGGCCGCGGCCTCGACGACGCGTCCCTCCGGCTTGTCGAACACCATTCCCTCGCCCACGATCTCGACCAGTCCGGACATGAGGGGCAGGTCCTCCAAGGTCGAGAAGAAGACCGCCGGGGCGACGGACTGACCCGCGGCCTCGCCGGCGACGAGCAGGCCCATGGCCAAGCCGACCAGCCGGCCTCCCAAGGACCGTTCGACGATCTTCTTCGCCCGGACGCGCATGTTCCCGCCTAACGCTGCCGCGCCGGACAGTAGAACGTCGAGCGGCCCGACTGCGCGAGCCGCTTGACCCCCGATCCGCAGTCGCAATCCGGACAGGGCTCGCCCTCGCGGCCGTAGACCGCCCACCGATGCTGGAAGTACCCGAGCTCGCCCGATGTCCGCACGTAGTCGCGCAGGCTGGAGCCCCCGGCGGAGATCGCCTCCTCGAGAACGGACTTCACCGCCGCCGCCAGGCGTTCGGCGCGGCGTCCCGGAACCGTGGCCGCCGGTCGACGCGGAGAGATCCGCGCGCGATACAGCGCCTCGCAGGCGTAGATGTTGCCTACGCCCGCCACCACGCGCTGATCGAGGAGCGCTCCCTTGATCGGCGCGCGACGCCCTTTCAGGGCGCGGCCCATATAGGCGCCGTCGAAGCTCGGGGACAGAGGCTCCGGACCCAGTTCCGCGAGAAGGGGATGCGCCTCCAATTCCGACTCCCATGCCAACGTCATCAGACCGAACCGGCGCGAATCGTGCATCACGACGCGAGTTCCGTCGTCCATTCCGATCAGCACGTGATCGTGCGCGCCCGGGTTCGGCGGCTCCCCGACCACCAACAGACGACCGGACATCCCCAGGTGGCAGATCACGACCGACCCTTCATCCAAGCATATCAGGATATATTTGGCCCGGCGGTCGATGGAACGGACACGCCTTCCCGTCAATCTGGACGCGAAGTCGCTCGGGAACGGGATCCGCAGGTCGGGACGGCGAACCTCCACGCGGTCGATCCGCCTGCCCACGAGCCTGGCGCGGAGGCCCCGGCAAACGGTTTCAACTTCGGGAAGTTCGGGCATTCCCGATCGGCCGCCGCGTTCCGGCCAGCGTCATGGAATCAGGACGTTCGAACCGGTAGTCCGGCGCGCTTCCAGATCGGCGTGGGCGCGGGACGCTTCCCGCAGCGGATAGGTCCGGCCGATCTCGATCTCGACCGCCCCGCCCTCGATGACGTCGAACAGGTCCCGCGCGGCGTCGAGCAGCGCTCCGCGCGTCTCGATGTACTGGTGCAGACGCGCCCAGGTGAAAAACAGCGACCCGGGCGCGAAGACCTCGCCGAGCCGCACCGGCTCGATAGGACCGGACACGTTGCCGAAGCTGACCAGCATCCCGCGCGGCGCCAGCGCGCGGACGGAGTCGTCGAAGGTGGCTTGGCCGATGGAATCGTAAACCACGGGCGCGCCGCGGCCGCCGGTCAGGTCCCGGGCCAGATCCGCCACGGAATCCCTGCCGTGAACGAGGACGTGGTCCGCGCCGTGCGCCCGCGCGATCTCGGCCTTGGCCTCGCTGCCCACGGTTCCGATGACCGTCGCGCCCAGATGCCTGAGCCACTGACAGGCGATGAGTCCCACGCCGCCTGCCGCGGCATGGAACACCACGACCTGACCCGGCTCCACGCGAAAGGTCTGGCGGATCAGGAACCGCGCGGTGAGACCCTTGACCATCGACGCCGCGGCGACCTTTTCGTCGATGGAGTCGGGCAGGGGCACGAGCCGCTCCGCCGCGAGGATACGCTCGTCGGAATAGGCCTCCAGAGGCATGGCGGCATAGGCGACCCGGTCGCCGATCTTCACCTCGGTGACTTCGTCGCCGACCTCTTCCACGACTCCCGCCGCCTCGAGACCGAGGCCGCAGGGAACCGGCGTCGGGAAGTGGTGGTCGCCCCGCCGCCGATGCGCGTCCGTGAAGTTGAGCCCCACGGCGGCGTGGCGGATGCGGGCCTCGCCCGGGCCGGGAGCGGCCACATCCCGTTCCTCCCAGGTCAGGACATCCGGCCCGCCGGTCTCGTGGATCCGCATCCAGTGACTCATGCGCCCTCCCTCTACGACAACGGCGCGTCGAACGGTTCGCCGACTTTCTCGCCCGCCTCGCGCAGCTCGGCGACGACCTCCGGCGGGATGGGAATGCCATTCGCCGTTCTCTCCCGTTCGGTGTCGGCCGCCCGCTGGCCGGGGAAGCGCCCGTCCGCGCCCGTCGCCGTCAGATATCGGGAAACCCAGCCTTCGACGTGGCGCTCGAAAGTCTCGCGACCGACGATGCGCTCCGGATTGGCGACGAAAAAGAAGGCGCCGACATGCATGGCGGCGCTGCCCATCGCGCCGGCGGCGCCGCGCATGACCGGCGCGAAGGTCCCCGAGAGGCTGGCGGCCAGGCACTCCACCATCATGGCGAGTCCGATACCCTTCGGTCCACCGACCGGCAGCATGGCGCCGAGCAGGGCCTGCTCCGCGTCCGTGGTCGGCTCGCCGTCGGGGCCGATGGCCCACCCCTCGGGGATGTCGCGGCCGGCGCGGTGCGCCATCAGGACGCGGCCGCGGGACGTGACGCACGTCGCCATGTCGAACACCAGAGGGTCGCGTCCCGGCAGCGGCGCGGCGAAGGACAGCGGGTTGTTGCCGATCGCCCTCTCTTTCGAGCCAGGCAGCGACATGATCGGCGACGTCGCCTGCATCAGGACCGACACCATGCCCGCCTCCGCCGCGCGCAGCGGGAAGATCCCGACGGCGCCGAGGTGCCCGCCGTCGCGGATGAAGCACGGCACGAAGGCGGTCTCGCGCGCCAGGTCGATGGCGCGGTCCATCGCCCTGGGGCCCACGACTTGGCCAAGTCCGTCGTTTCCGTCGACGATCAGGATGTTGTCACGGCGCTCGAAGGCGATGCCGGGCGTGGGATTGATCTCGCCGGCCTCGAACTTCTGAACGTAGGTCATGACACGGGTCACGCCATGCGTTTCGTAGCCGCGGGCGTTGCAACGGGCCATGACCTCGGCGGCCAGTCGCGAGTCGCCGTCGGACATGCCGCAGGCGGCGAACACCCGGGCCAGCCACGAGGTCAGCGCCGAGCGCGGAACACGCCGCGGACCGGCCGTCGCGTCGTCCGGGATCTCGGGCAAACGCCTAGCCTCCCGGACCCAGGGCGTCGCGCACGGACTCGGCGATCATCAGGCTCGAGCGCAACAACGCTTCCCGGGTCAATCCGGCGCAATGGGGGGTCAGGATCACGTTGGGGACGCCCTCGAACACGTTGTCCGGCGGCAGCGGTTCGTCCTCGAAGACATCGATGAACGCGCCCCCGATGACGCCGCTCCCGAGCGCCGCCGCCAGGGCCGCGTCGTCGACCACGCCGCCTCGGGCGGTGTTGATGAGCATGGAATCGGGTTTCATCTTCCTCAACGCCTCGGCGTCGATGAGGTGGCGCGTGCCTTCGGCGCGGGGCACGCTCAGGCTGACCACGTCGGCATCGGCCAGGACGCCGTCGAGGGTCGCCGGGATCACTCCGTGCTCCGCCCACAGGGGATCGTCGTCCTCGATGAACGGATCGTACGCCAGCATCCGCATGCCGAACGCCGCCGCCCGCTTGGCGACTTCGCGGCCGATGACGCCGAAGCCGACGAGGCCGAGCGTCTGGCTCCTGGCCTCGCGGCCCGTCACCTTCGTGCGCGGCCAGTTGCCGGCGCGCACCTCCTCGGTGATGCCGTACATGGCCCGCCGAAGCATGACCAGCATGGCGCCCAGGACGTACTCCGCGACGGACTCCTCGAGCGTCCCGCGCGCCGGCTGGACCTTGACGCCCCGGCGTTCGCAGGCGTCCAGGTCGATGTTGTCGAGGCCCACGCCGAGGCGGCCGACGATGACCAGGTTCGGGGCCGCGTCCAGAAGCGCCGCGCGGACCTGGGTGCGGTTCCGCACGATGAGGCCCCGGCAATCCCGCAGCCGCTCGCGCAGTTCCCCGACGCGGTCGACCAGACCGGGGTCGTAGTGGACGTCGAAGTCGGCCGACAGGCGGTCGACCGCTTCCTCGTCGAGGAACTCGCTGATGACGACGTCCGCCATGCGGCCTCCGTTGCTCGCGACCCTCAGTCTTGGCGCTTGATCATCGGGCCGGCGTCGGCGCCGCCGAACACGTGAACGTGGAGATGGGGCACCTCCTGGTGGCCGTGCGCCCCGACGTTGGACAGGATGCGGTAACCATCCTTCGCGACGCCGGTCTTCTCGGCGACCTTGCCGACGGCCCGGAACAGTCCGGCGATCTCGGCGTCCGAGGCGTTCGCCGCGAAGTCGCCGACGTCGACGTATCGGCCCTTGGGAATGACCAGCACATGCACCGGCCTCTGGGGATCGATGTCGTTGAACGCCAGCGCGTGGTCGTCCTCGTGCACCTTGTCGCACGGGATCTCGCCGCGCAGCACCTTGGCGAAAACGTTCTCGTCGTCGTAGGCCATCCGATCCCTCCCCCTTGAACTGGAACCGCGCAGATCCCGGCCGCCGCTCCGGCGCCGCTTCTCCTCCAGGCCCGACACGCCCTCGCGCCTCGCGAGCTCCGCGCGGACGTCGGCCGGGCGAACGCCCGCATCGGACCAGAGCACGAGCAGGTGATAGAGCAGGTCCGCGCTCTCCCTCGCCACCTCCCCCGCGTCTCCCGCCATCGCGGCGACGATCGTCTCGACCGCCTCTTCGCCGGTCTTCCGGGCGATCCCGGCCCGCCCGCCCGCGCGCAGCCTGGCCGTGTAGCTCTCTTCCGGATCGGCGGTTTTCCGATCTTCGATGACGGCGAACAGGCGATCGATCACCGAGCCATCCGGCACGTCCCCGGTCATGCGCCTCACCGATCCGCGGTCGTCGCCCCGACGATGGGGCGCGTTTGGGTACCAGATCGCGGCGGCCGTGTCATCACCGGCGCGCTACGGCCGCACGGGAATGCCCGCTTCCTCCAGACGGGCCTTCGCCTGCGGGATGCTGAAAATGCCGAAATGGAAGATGGAGGCGGCGAGGACCGCCGCCGCGCGGCCTGACCGGACGCCCTCGACCAGATGCTCGAGCGTTCCCACACCACCGCTGGCGACGACGGGAACGGGCACCGAATCGGCGACGGCCCGCGTGAGCGCGATGTCGAATCCCTGGCGCGTGCCGTCCCGGTCCATCGACGTGAGCAGGATCTCCCCGGCGCCGAACGCGGCCATGCGGCGGCACCAGGAGATCGCCTCGATCCCCGTGGCCTCGCGCCCGCCGTGCGTGAAGATCTCGTACCGCCCGGCCGCGTCGCGCTTGGCGTCGACGGCGGCGACGATGCACTGGCTGCCGAACTTGTGGGCCGCCTCGGCGATGAACTCGGGCCGGCGCACGGCCGCCGTATTGATCGAGACCTTGTCGGCGCCGGCGAGCAACAACGCCCGGATGTCCTCGAGCGCGTGGATGCCGCCGCCCACGGTCAGCGGCATGAAACATCGCTCCGCGGTCCGCGCGACGACGTCCAGGAGCGGTTCGCGGCCTTCGTGGCTGGCGGTGATGTCGAGAAAGCACAGCTCGTCGGCGCCCTGAGAGTCGTAGACGCCGGCCTGTTCCACCGGATCGCCGGCATCCACGAGGTCGACGAAGTTGATTCCCTTCACCACGCGGCCGCCGCGAACGTCGAGGCAGGGAATGATGCGCGGCTTCAGCACGGAGGCCGGTCCTCAGGCGGCCATCATCTCGAGGGCTGCGGCGGGAGCGATGCGCCCGTCGTACAACGCCCGGCCCGAGATGACGCCGTCGAGGCCGCGCGGACCGAGGCGTTTGAGGGCCGCGAGATCGTCGAGGGACGCCACGCCCCCGCTCGCGATGACGGGCGCTCCGGTCCGTTCGACGAAGGCCTCGATGGCTTCGACGTTGGGACCCGCCATCGCGCCGTCACGGTCGATGTCGGTATAGACGAACGCGGCGACCCCGGCGGTCTCGAATTCCGCGGCCAGCTCGGCGGGGGCCATCCCCGACTCCGCCGCCCAGCCGCCGGTGGCGACCCGGCCGTCCCGCGCGTCGATACCGACGACGATCCGCCCCGGGTACGCGCGGCAGGCAGCGCGCACGACGCCAGGGTTCTCCACTGCGGCGGTGCCGAATATCACCCGCCGCGCGCCGCGGTCGAGCCACGCGGCGGCGGTCTCCGGATCCCGGATGCCGCCGCCGAGCTGCACCGGGATCGAGACGGCGGCGAGGATGCCCTCGACCGCGGCGGCGTTGACCGGCCTTCCCGCGAAGGCGCCGTCGAGATCCACGAGATGAAGCCACCGGAAGCCCGCGGACTCGAATGCCCGGGCCTGGTCCGCCGGGTCGTCGTTGAAGACGGTGGCCGACTCCATGTCGCCGCGCAGGAGGCGCACGCACCGCCCGTCCTTGAGGTCGATCGCCGGGTAGAGGATCACCTGGACGACGCCCCGAGGTCCTTCTCGAAGAAATATCCGGGCACGAACTCGCCGCCAACGAAAGCGTACTTGTCCTTCGTCGCCCATTTCTTGAAGCCGGCGCGTTCGTACAGGCGAATCGCCGCGGTCTGCGTGGCGCGGACGTCGAGATCGAGCACGCCGAAGCCGGCGTCCCGCGCCCGCCGCTCCATGGACTCGAGCATCGCTTGGCCGAGCCCGTGCGCCCGCGCCCACGGCGCGAGAAAGAACGTGGTGATGTGCGCGGCGAAGGACTGGGCCTCGTTGTTGGGCGGCGGGCGCAACAACTGGGCCGATCCGACGATGCTCCCCTCCAGCCGCGCCACGATGAGGTCCCGCTCGGGCACCAGCAGAACGCCGCGCCAGTAGGATTCGAGGACCCGCCGCGGCGGCGGAGTCAGCCAGCCGAAGCCGTTCCCGTCCAGAATGGCCTCTTCGGTGGCGCCGCAGAGCTCCTGGAGATCCCGATCCACGAGCTCGGCGATCCATTCGACGCCGGTCCGTTCCATCACGGTCGCCATGACAGGAAATTGCCGATGATCCGCAGTCCCACGGCCTGGCTTTTCTCGGGGTGAAACTGGGTCCCCGCCAGATTGTCCCGGCCCACGGCGGCCGTCAGGGGACCGCCGTAGTCCACGTGGGCGAGCCGGTCGTCCGGCCGACGGCAGACCATCGCATAGCCGTGCGTGAAATAGACGTGGCGTCCGTCCCGCAGCCCTGCGAACAACGGATGGTCCGCCCGGTCCAGGACCATGTCGTTCCACCCCATATGAGGAATTTTCAGCTTGGCTCCGTTCGCGCGCGCGGATGGTCCCGCGTCGATGGCGGCGACCTCGCCGTCGATCCAGCCGAGTCCCGGATGCTCGCCATGCTCGCGGCCCGTCGTGGCCATCAGCTGCATGCCGACGCATATCCCGAGGAAGGGCTTGCCGCGGACGATGACCGCTTCTTCCAGCGCCTCGACCATGCCGTCGAGTCCGTCGAGTCCGCGGCGGCAGTCCGCGAACGCGCCGACTCCGGGCAGGACGATCCGGTCCGCGGACAGGGCGTCGTCGGCCGCGCTCGTCACCACGACGGGTTCGGGGCGACCGCTCTCGCGAACGGCCCGCTCGAAGGCCTTGGCGGCGGAACGCAGATTGCCGGCTCCGTAATCGATGATGGCAACCGTCATGACCGTTTCCCGGCGCCGGGTCGGCCGTCGGCTTCAGGCGTTCAGCACGCCTTTCGTCGACGGGACTTCCCCCGCGATTCGCGAATCCCGCTCGATGGCGTCGCGCAGCGCGCGCGCCAGGCCCTTATAGCAGGACTCGACCATATGGTGGGTGTTCTCGCCGTAGGCGTTCTCGACGTGCAGCGTGATCCCGGCGTTCTGGGCGAAGGCCTGGAACCACTCCTTGAAGAGTTCGGTATCCATCTCTCCCAGCTTCGGGCGGGAAAACGCCACGCGCCAGATCAGATAGGGACGGTTGGACACGTCGACGGAAACCCGCGTCAGGGTTTCGTCCATGGGGATCGTCGCGTTCCCGTACCGGCGTATGCCGCGCCTGTCTCCCAGGGCCTGGGCGATGGCTTGGCCGATGACGATTCCCGTGTCCTCGGTCGTATGGTGGAAGTCGATGTGAAGATCGCCCTCGGCCCGGAGGGCGAGATCGATCAACGAGTGCCGGGACAGCTGCTCCAGCATGTGATCCAGGAACCCGACGCCGGTGGCGACCTCGTACCGCCCCGTTCCGTCGAGATTCACCTCGGCGGTAACCCGCGTTTCCCTGGTGGCGCGTTCGACCACGGCCTTGCGCATGACGACCTCCGCGAGAATCGGCGCCCTTGTAGCAGCAACGCGGCATCCGACGCCAGCCGGGCGGCCCGCGGCGCCTTCGCCCGCCGGGACCACTTGACCGGGGCGCGGCAAACGCCACATGGTTCGCCGCGCCCGAAATCCCGGGACCGGACGCCATCGCGGCCCGGCTTGCGGAGTTGATCATGACCGAGGCGGCGACCGCTGTCTGGCACGGCACCACGATCCTTTCCATCCGGAAATCGGACTCCGTGGTCATCGCGGGAGACGGCCAGGTCTCGATGGGCGGCACCGTCGTCAAGTCCTCGGCGCGGAAGGTCCGCCGTCTGGGGAACGGCTCCGTCGTCGGCGGGTTCGCCGGCGCGACGGCCGACGCCTTCACCCTGTTCGAACGGCTGGAGTCGAAGCTGGAGCAGTACCCGGCCCAGCTCACGCGCGCCTGCGTGGAGCTCGCCAAGGACTGGCGCACGGACCGCTACCTCCGCCGCCTCGAGGCCATGATGGCCGTCGCCGACGACAGGATCTCGCTGATCCTGAGCGGGACCGGCGACGTCCTGGAGCCGGACGACGGCCTCATCGGCATCGGGTCCGGAGGGAACTACGCCCTGGCGGCGGCCCGCGCGCTGATCGACCGCGAGGAGATGAGCGCCGAGGACATCGCCCGTCGGGCCATGAAGATCGCCGCCGGTATCTGCGTCCACACCAACGACCACGTGATCCTCGAGACCCTTTGACGGCATGACCGAGTTCAGCCCCCGCGAAATCGTCTCCGAGCTCGACCGTTTCATCGTCGGGCAGCACGACGCCAAGCGCGCCGTCGCCATCGCGCTCCGCAACCGGTGGCGCCGCCAGCAGCTGCCCGACGACCTGCGCGACGAGGTGCTGCCGAAGAACATCCTGATGATCGGCCCCACGGGCGTCGGCAAGACCGAGATTTCCCGCCGACTGGCGCGTCTGGCGAACGCGCCCTTCATCAAGGTGGAGGCGACGAAGTTCACCGAAGTCGGCTACGTCGGCCGCGACGTCGAGCAGATCGTCCGCGACCTCGTCGAGATCGCGATCCACATGCAGCGCGAACAGAGCCGCAGGGAAGTGATGACGCGCGCTGAGCTCGCGGCGGAAGGCCGCGTTCTCGACGCCCTCGTGGGCGGACACGCCTCGGAAGGCACGCGCCAGACGTTCCGCAAGAAGCTGCGCGACGGGGAACTGGAGAACAAGGAAATCGAGCTCGAGGTGTCGGAATCGGCCGGAGCCTCGTTGCCCACGTTCGACATCCCCGGGATGCCCGGCGCGAGCATGGGCATGATCAATCTCAACGACATCTTCGGCAAGGCCTTCGGCCAGAAGACGACGAAACGCCGCATGACGGTCGGCGAGTCCTACGACGTGCTGATCGCCGAGGAGAGCGACAAGCTCCTCGACCAGGACAAGCTCGTCGGCGACGCCATCGAGATGGTGGAGCAGAACGGCATCGTGTTCCTCGACGAGATCGACAAGATCTGCGCCCGCTCCGAACGCGTCGGCGCCGACGTGAGCCGCGAGGGGGTGCAACGGGACCTGCTGCCGCTGATCGAAGGCACGACGGTGGCCACGAAACACGGCACGGTCCAGACCGACCACGTCCTGTTCATCGCTTCGGGGGCGTTTCACCTCGCGAAACCCGCGGACCTCCTGCCCGAGCTTCAGGGACGGCTTCCCATTCGCGTCGAGCTCCAGGCTCTGACCCACGAGGACTTCAAGCGCATCCTCGTGGAGCCCGAGACCAGCCTCATCAAGCAGTACACGGCGCTGATGGGCACGGAAGACGTGACGCTGACGTTCGGCGACGACGCGGTCGAGGAGATCGCGACCCTGGCCGAGGAGGTGAACTCGGGCGTCGAGAACATCGGCGCCCGGCGTCTTCACACGATACTGGAGCGGCTTCTGGAGGAGATCAGCTTCACCGCGTCCGACCGGGCGGGTGAATCGATCGTCATCGATTCGGCCTACGTGCGCGAACAGGTCGCGGATCTGGCCAGGAACGCCGACCTGTCCAAGTTTATCCTGTGAGCCGGGACGCTTGGCTGCCCGATATATGGCGCGGCCTCGTCTTCCCGGACCAAGTGGTTACGGACAAAGGTAGTTCCAAATTTCTGTCGCTTCGGGATCAGATATTATGGTCCAAGCTCGACCTTGGAGTGTGACTTGAGGAAACTTGTTCTCAATGACGGAGATAGGCACCGACACTTCGCGTATTGATTCCAAGTCTACAACGAAATAGTAAGGATATTGATCCTTTTTATGATCATAATTGTCTTCCCGTCCGCTTTTCGATCGTGCGATTCTCCGAATTTCCCCACCGTACTGAAACAGTATATGTTCTTCTGGCTCAAGTCCTCCCAGCCTGATTCGTCTCTTTGTTACACGAAATTTTCCGGGTGGAGTACGAGCGGGAAGCTCCTTGGAAAAGAAACGTTCAAAGTCCTCGTCCGTACGAAAATCCTCGTCATCGGTGCTGGTCTTCACTACTCGCACAGGCTTTCTCCCAGAAGCTATCGTTGCGCTCTGATGACGTTTCGGTCGGAGACGTACAAGGAAACTCCACGCTCCATTGGCGGACTTTTGTGGATAAGCAGGACCGTACTTGTCATATGAGCGCAACCGAACGTTGGAACAGTCTACCCGACGACGCCGGCCTCGTCAAACCCGTCCCGACAGGCTCGCCACGGTGGCGCGAATGCGCTGGGCGACGGTGACGCCGGTGAGCGCCGCCAGCAGGTAGACCACCGGCGCCAGCCATCCGGTCATCAGCCCGAGGGCGATGAGCACGACCCGTTCCGGCCGGGTCGCGATCCCCATCTTGCAGGCGACGTTGAGGGCCTCGGCGCGGGCGCGGGTGTAGCTGACCAGCAAGGATCCGAGCAGGGCCAGCAGGACCACGCCGGCATCGACGGCCTGGCCCTCGCGGGCGAACACGTAGGCGATCGCCGCGAAGACCGCGCCTTCCGAGATCCGGTCGAGCGTCGAGTCGAGGTAGGCGCCGACGACGCTCACCCTGTTCGTCGCCCGCGCGAGCATGCCGTCGAGAACGTCGAGGCCGCCGCCGAGCAGATACAGCGCGCCGGCCAGGAAATAGACGTCGCGCGTTATCAGCCATGCGGCGGCGACGTTGACGACCAGGCCCGCCACCGTGACGTGGTTGGGCGAGATGTCCGACGTCGCCAGAACCTGGGCGACGGGACGCAGCAACCCTTCGAGACGGGCGCCGATCCGCTGCCGCAGGACTTCCATGCCCCGGCTTCAGTCCCGCCCGCCGGACCGGCTCCGGCGGAGCTGCACGTAGAGGGCGCCGGTTCCGCCGTGCTTCGGCAGGGCCGCCTCGAATCCGACGACGTGCGGCGACAGATCGTCCGCCCCGAGCCAGCGCGGCGCAGACTGGCGCAGAACGCCGGGCGCCGAGCCGCGAACTCCGGACCCGCCGTCCGACCGGCTTCCCTTGCCGGTTATGACGAGGACGCATCGACAGCCGCGGTCCGCCGCGTCCCGGATGAACCGACGCAGCTCGGCGTGCGCCTCCCGCTGGGTCATGCCGTGCAGGTCGAGACGATCCTCGAAGCCCTGGACGCCCCGCTTGAGGCGGCGGGCCAGCTGCTTGTCCAGTTTCCCCGCCGTCGCCGGCCTCTGCGGCGGCGGCGCCCGACCGGCGGCGGCGCCCGGAGCGGCGGGGGGACTCGCGCCGCCCTCCTGCGCCTCCGACACGTCGCGCGAACGGTCCGCCGGGGACCCTTCGGTTTCCCCCGGATGGCGGCGCCGGGGCGAGAGCGGCGTCGTGTCCCGCATGGCGCGCAGCCAGAGACCGGCGTCGTCCTCCGCTTCCGCGCGGGAGCGCTTCCCGGTCGGCCGGTTATCGCTCATCGCCGTCGCCGACCAGGATGATGTGAAGGCGCCGAGGTCCATGGGCGCCGAGGTAGAGGGTCATGGCGATATCCGCGGTTCGCGACGGACCGGTGATGAAGTTCACGGTCCGGGGCATGGCTCCGGCCTGTCCGGACGCCGCGGCCCGTTCGCGGAGCAGCCGCCAGCCGTCCTCGTAGGCGCCCACGATCTCGCGTTCGCGAAGGACGACCACGTGGGTCTCGGGCAGGAAGTTCAGGGTGGTCGGCGTGTCCTTGCCGGACACGACCATCACGGTGCCGGTCTCGGCGATCCCGGCGAAGGCCGGCGTGACCGACACGGCGTCCGTGTCGGCGGCGGCGCCCCGGCGAACCTCCAGCATCGGCGCGGTTTTCCACGGCGCGCCGTCGAGGCGCGCGTCCGGCGCGACGACCAGCCGCGCGGGCAGATTGCGCGCCGCCAGATAACCGGCCACCGCCTCCGGCGCCTCGTCCAGGCTCTCCACCCGCGCCACGGTCGCGTCGGCCTCTTCCGCCATGGCGACGAACAGGTCCACCCGGTCGCGATGCGGCAGTTCCGCGCGCCTCGGGCGCGGCCCCGCCGGGCGGCGGGCCAGCCGCTCGTCGACCGCGCTCTCTCCGGCATCGCCCCGCCCGAGATTGCCGCGGATACGGCCGAGAATGGCGGCGCGGGCGCTCATGCCGCGCCGCGCCCGGCCCGCCGCCACAGATCCATGAAGGTCTCCCCCTGGGGCGCCGGAAAGTCCCGCCCGGCCGTCCAGCCTCTCGACAGCGGCAGCCGGCGCAACCGTCCCGACCGTCCGGCGGCGGTGCGGAGAACGCCGGCGAGGAAACGGGACCAGAGGCGATAGACCCGGGGGCGCTGCGCGATCCATGCCCAGGCCGCGACGGCCCAGCGTTCCGACGGCGGCGCCAGGCCCTCGCCATGGCTTCGCTCGCGCAGACGCCGCAGCATACGGGGAATCGGTATGCGCACGGGGCAGACGGCCTCGCAACGGCCGCACAGACTGGAGGCGTCGGGCAGATGGCGCGCCGCCGGCAGCCCGATCAGATGGGGGGTCAGCACGGCGCCCATGGGTCCCTGATAGACCGACCCGTAGGCATGGCCCCCGACGGAGGCGTAGACCGGACAGTGGAACAGGCATGCGCCGCACTTGATGCAGCGCAGCATGTCCTGGAACGGGCTTCCGACCAGCCGGCTTCGGCCGTTGTCTAGGATGATCACGTGAAAGCTCTCGGGACCGTCGAGGTCGTCCGGCCGCCGCGGTCCGGTGGAGAACGTCGTGTAGGCGGAGAACTCCTGCCCGGTCGCCGAGCGCGCGAGAACGCGCAACAGGGTCGCCGCGTCCTCCAGCGTGGGCGCGATCTTCTCGGGCGTCGCCAGCACGATGTGCCGCCTGGGCAGCGTCTGCGTCAGGTCGCCGTTGCCCTCGTTGGTCACGATCACGGCGCTGCCCGTCTCGGCGATCAGGAAGTTGGCGCCGGTGATGCCGACGTCGGCTTCGATGTACTTCCGGCGCAATATCTGGCGGGCCTCGTCGACGAGCTCGCCCGGATCGTCCAGCCGCCGGGTCCTGCCGTGCCGCCGGTGATGCTCGTGGAACAGGTCGGCGACCTGATCCTTGGTCTTGTGGATCGCCGGAGCGATGATGTGGCTCGGCGGTTCGTCGGCGAGCTGGATGATGTACTCCCCCAGGTCGGTCTCGACCGGGGCGATGCCGTGCGACTCCAGGAACGGGTTGAGGCCGATCTCCTCGGCGATCATGGTCTTGCCCTTGGTGACCGTGCGGGCGTCGACCTCCCGGCACAGGCGCAGCACCAGGTCGCGGGCCTCGCCCGGAGTCTCGCACCAGTGGACCGTCCCGCCGCTCTCCTCGACGCGGCGTTCGAACCGCTCGAGATAAAGGTCGAGATGCGCGATCACATGGTCCTTGATGTCCCGGGCGGCGTCCCGCAACGCCTCGAATTCCGGAAGACGGTCCACCGCGGCCTGGCGCCGGGCGCCGCCGAACCCCTCGCGCACCTTGCCCAGGGCGGCGCGAAGCCGGTCGTCGGCGATCGCCCGGACCGCGTTCTCGGGGAAGGTCCGGCTCGTCAGCACCGGACGTCCGCCCCCTCCGGCGCCCCGATCCCGGGGTCTTCCGTCATGTCCGCGAGAAGCTCCGCGACATGGCGGACGGTGACGCCCGTCTCGTCGCGGCGCATTCTGCCCGCGATGTTCATCAGGCAGCCGAGATCGCCGCCCACCACCACGTCCGGGTTCACCGAGGCCAGGGCGTCCGCCTTGCGGCTCGCGATGTCCGTCGATATGGGCCCGTACTTCACCGAGAACGCGCCGCCGAAGCCGCAACAGGCCTCGGCTTCGGGAACTTCCCGCAGCTCTAGGCCGCCGACGCTGGCGAGCAGCTCGCGGGGCTGGTCCCGAACGCCCATGTCGCGCAGGCTCGAGCACGAGTCGTGATAGGCCGCGATACCGCGGAACGAAGCCTCCACGGTCGTGACGCCGCAGACGTCGACCAGGAAGGACGCGAGCTCCCGCGCGCGAGCGGCGAGCGCCGCGGCGCGCGGGCCCCATCCGGCGTCGTCGCGCAGCAGGTCGGGATAGTGCCGGCGCAACATGCCGGCGCAGCTTCCCGACGGCGCGACCACCCAGTCGAACCCCTCGAAGGCGGCGACGACCTGGCGGGCGATCGCCTGGGCTTGCGGCCGCGCTCCCGAGTTGTAGGCGGGCTGTCCGCAGCAGGTCTGAACGGTCGGAACCTCGACCGCGCAACCGGCGGCGCGCAGGAGCTTGACGGCGGCGAAACCCACCGTCGGGCGGAACAGGTCCACCAGACACGTGACGAACAGTCCCACGCGCCGGGTTCGGCCGCTCCGTCCGTCCATCGTGTCCGAGGCGCCTGGCATATCCGGAGGCCGTCCCGCGTTCACCCGCCGATCCTCGCGTCGGTTCGTCACGCGCCGCCCAATAAATCCCACGGCGCGCCGCCGCGCAAGACGAACGCGCCGACCGGGACGCCTCCTCAATCCGCCGGTCGCGCGCCGGAAACGAGTCGCTCGCTGGCGCCCTTGGGCAGCAGCAGGTGGTAGCGGCCCTTCTCGCTCATGTTTCCGGCGACCTCTTCGGCGGCCGGGCCGCTGCCCCAGAAGACGTCGCCGCGCACCGCTCCGCGAATGGCGGCGCCGGTATCCTGGGCGACGAGCAACCGGCGCAGCGGCGCGCCGTCGGGATCGCCGGCCGTGGACGGCATCGACGTCTCCAGCCAGACCGGCGCGTGAAGCGGCAACAGGGTGACGTCGACCGCGAGCGAGCGGCCCGGCGTCAGGACGACCCGTCCCGCGCCGACCGGACCGTCGCCGACGACCTCGCGAAAGAAGACGTACCGCGCGTTGGCGGACATCACGTCCCTCGCCATCCGCGGGTTCGCTTCGAGCCACCGTCGAATCGACCGCATCGAGACGCCGTCCGCCGGCAACGCGCCCCGCTCCGCCAATACCCTGCCGATCGCCGTATAGGGCCGTCCGTTGCTGGCGGCGTACCCGACGCGGATATGGGCGCCGTCGTCGAGGCTTATGCGTCCGGAACCCTGGATGTGGAGAAAGAACGCATCGACTTCGTCGCGCAACCAGAGGATGGGCTCGGCCCGGCCCTCCAGGCCTCCGCGCTCGATGGCGGCGCGGGGCTCGAACGGCCTGAGCCTCCCGCCGACCAGCCGTCCCGCCAACTGGATCCCGCGCCACTCGGGACGGAAGTCGCCCAGATTCGCCGTGACCAGATCCTCGGGCCGCCCGTAGACCGGCGCGTCGAAGCCGTCGGTCCGTTCGCGGCTTCCCTCGAACAGCGGTTCGTAGTATCCGGTGAACAGGCCTTCGGCCCCGCCGGCGCCGATGACGGCGACCGGCTCGAACCCGGTCTCGAAATAGCGGCGGACGGCGGCGGGATCGCCGCGGTCCACCCGCCGCGCCCGCCGGCAGACGCCCCGCCAGTCCGAGGCCGCCGTGCCGGCCCCGACGGAAGACCGAGGCGCGCGCCCGTCCAGGCGGTCACAGGACCTGATGAAAGCCGCGAGCGCCGGACCCGGATCGTCCTCCTCCCACCCGCGCAACGCGTCGAACCCGACGGGACGGAACTCGACGGGCGCCTCGCCGACGGCGGGCGATTCGCCGTCGGGCGGCGGCCTCGACAGCCACCACGCCGCCAGCGCGACGAGCAACGCGGCGACGGAGACGCCGACTCCTCCGATACGCCGCCCGTTCATGGGTCGCCGCGCGGGTTATTGCGGGCTACGGGTCTCGACCAGCTTCCAGTTCGGGTCGCGGTCCCGGACCTCGCGCGCGAACGTCCAGAAATCGGTCACCTCCTGCGCCTGATCCGGATCCCCCGCGACGACGGTCCCGTTCTCTTCCCGCGTCACGTTGATCACGTCGGCGACGAACTTGACCGTGATCTCGGCGACTCCATCGGACAGGCCCGCCTCCACGACCTCCGTGGCCCGAATGGCCAGAAGCGTCGTTTCCAACGTATGCCCCTGGGCGATCCGTTCCTGGATCGCCCCGGCGAAGTTCTCGTAGACCCCGTCCGACAGGAGCTGGCGAAGGACCGCATCGTCGGCCACGGCGTAGGCGGTGACGACCATCTCGTACGCCGCCCGGGCGCCCTGGAGAAACTCCTCGGCGTCGAACAGCCGGTCGGCGCTGCGAACGCCGGCGAGACCCGCCGCGACGGCGTCCTCTTCTTCGGGCGCGTCCCCCGGCTCCGTCGAATCGTCAGCGTCCGACGTGCGATCCGGCAAGCCGACGACGTTCTCTTCCGCGTCCTGCCGCGACGGCGCGGCGCGGCGTCGGGGCCGACCGTTTCCCGGACGCCGGCCGAGGACGCCGCGCAGCCGCAGAACGATGAACGCGGCCACCATGGCGAACAGAACGATGTCGAGAAACGGGAAGCCCTCGCCCATTGTCCGTGATCCTGCGGAAGAAGCCATGTCGCGATCATGGCCCGATCCGACGTGCCGGGCCCGGTCGCGACGCCAAAACTCCGAACGTGTCGATGAATGCTACACTAACGGTTTGTCCGGGCGCGGTCCAGAGTCGAAACCTCCGAAAGGACCGCCCCGCCGGGCAACCGAGGGAAACCGTTCCGTCGCGGGCTCGAACGGGGATCCGAAACGGGGGGCGACATGTCCGACGCCGCCGAAAGCGGTGGACGCGGGGCGCCGAAGCTGAGCGTCAGGACGCGGTACGTCAAGGATTTCTCGTTCGAGAATCCCAACGCTCCGCGCAGCTTGCGACCGAAACGGGGCGAGCCCGCCATCGGCATCGGCGTCGGGGTCGACGCGCGGTCCCTGGGGCGCTCCAACTACGAAGTGAGCCTGGGGATCACGGTGACCGCGTCCCACGACGACGCCACGCTGTTCGTCGTCGAACTCAAGTACGCGGGCGTCTTTCTGGTCCGGGACTTCCCGCCGGAGCGGGTCGAGCCCGTATGCATGGTCGAGTGCCCCCGGCTCCTGTTCCCGTTCGCCCGGCGCGTGATCGCCGAGGCCACGCGCGACGGGGGGTTCGCGCCCCTGTTGCTGGCTCCGATCGATTTCTCCGCGCTCTACCGCCAACGCCGAGCCGGGCGCGACGGCGGCGAGGGAGACTCCGGCGCGCCCTGAAACACGATCGAGGGCCTGCCGCACCCATTGGCGTCGCGCCGCAGGGCCTGTTCGCGCTCCTCTCCCAGCCGCGACCCCCACCCCGACCCTCCCCCTGCAAGGGGGAGGGAGAACGAGGGGGACGGAGGTTTCCGTTCACACTCCTCCCCCCTGACAGGGGGGAGGTCGGGAGGGGGGTCCGCCGCTCGCGCAGGCCGAGAATCGCCGCCCCGGAAGGACCGGTCCGGTCGGGGCCGGACTTGTATAATCGGCGCCGGACCCTCGTTCCCGCCGATGCCTCAGCAGGTGCGAATCATGGCCTTCTCTCGATTCGCGAAGGTCGCCACGGCCGCGACGAGCGTGACCCTGGCGCTGCTCCTGATCGTCCATGCCTGGTACTGGCGCGCCGGCGTCTCGCTGGTCGAGGACACGATCGCCGGCTGGTCCGACGACGTCCGCGAGCGGGGCGGGCGCGTGGAAATCGAGGGCTTCACGGTCGGCGGCTACCCGCTCCGCTTCGACGTTCGCGCGGCCTCCGTTCTCGTCGAGGCCGCGGGGCCGCCCCTGGCCTGGTCGTGGCGCGGCGCCGCCGTGCGCGCCCAGGCCCGCATCTGGGAGCCCGGCGTCGTCGCCGTTCGCCTGTCCGGCGGTCACGAGTGGCGCGTGAAGGATCGGAACGGCGCCTCCCGGACGACCGCGCGCGCGGACGGCCTGACGGCGAGCTTCGAGATCGCGGATTCCGAACTGAAGTCCCTGAAGGCGGCCCTGAAGGACGTCTCCGCGTCGAGGGACGGACTGGCCGGTTCGGTCACGGCGCAGTCCGCGTTCGTCTTCGGCGCGCGGGAGAAAGGCGCGAAGGCGGTGGACGCGTTCCGTTTGACCGGACGCGTCCGGCGGGCGGAACTGCCGCTGGCGCCATCCATTTCCCTGGGGGCCGTCGTCGACCGGCTGACGTGGGATCTCGTCGTCGCGCCCCTGCCGGCGTCCGCGGGAGCGGAGGGCCTCTCCGTCTGGCGCGATGACGGAGGAACGATCGAGATCGATTCGCTCGCCCTGCGGTGGGGCGCCCTGGCGGTCGATGCCGAGGGCGCGCTCAGCCTCGATCGCCGTTTCCGCCCCCTCGCGGCCGTTACCACGACCGTCCGCGGCCATCGCGCGCTGATCGACTCGCTGGTGCAGGCGGGAAGGATCGGGGCGGTGAAGGGGGCCGCGGCGAAAATCGCGCTCGGCGCGCTCTCGGACCCGGCGGAAGACGGGGGCATCGTCGTTCCGCTCACCGCCCAGGACGGCTGGCTTACCGCCGGGCGCTGGCGGGTTCTGCGCCTCCCGCCCGTCGTTTCCTCCCCGGGCGCCTGATCGCGGTCGCGGCCTCCGGTTCGCCGGGCGCCGGCGCCTCGGCCTGGCCCGCCTCGACGACCCCCCGGCGAATGGCGCGGGTCCGGGAGAACAGGGACTCGAGCGCCTCCCCCTGGCCCCAGCGGATGGCCCGTTGCAGCGCCGACAGGTCCTCGTTGAACCGCCCCAGCACCTCGAGCACGGCATCGCGATTGTGCAGGAAGACGTCGCGCCACATGACCGGGTCGGACGCCGCGATGCGGGTGAAATCCCGGAACCCTCCCGCCGAATACTTGAACACCTCGGACTCCGTGACCGATTCCAGATCGGCGGCCGTGCCGACGATGTTGTAGGCGATCAGGTGAGGGAGGTGCGACGTCACGGCCAGCACGAGATCGTGGCGCGCGGCGTCCATGATCTCCACGCGGCTTCCGGCGCGGCGCCACAGGTCGGCGACCCGGCGAACGGCGGCCGCGTCCGTCCCCTCCGCCGGTGTGAGGATGCACCACCGTCCCCGGAACATCTCGGCGAATCCCGCCTCCGGGCCTGAATGTTCGGTCCCGGCGACGGGATGGCCCGGAACCAGATGGACGCCGGCGGGAACGCGCGGCGCCAGGGCGTCGACGACGGCCCGCTTGACCGAGCCCACGTCCGACACGATGGCGCCCGGTTTCAGCGCGGGCGCCATGGCCTCGGCGATGGCGGCGTAGGCGCTCACCGGCGAGCATACGACGACGAGATCGGCCCCTTTCACGGCCTGCCTCGGGCTCGCGAAGGTGGCGTCGACGAGCCGGAGCTCGCGGCAGACCGACCGCGTTCGGCGGGTGCGGGCGCAGCCCACGATGCGCCGGGCGAGGCCCTCCCGGCGCATCACCCGCGCCAGGGACGAGCCGATCAGGCCCACGCCGACGAGGGCGACGGTGTCGAACAGCGGTTCGGTTTTCCTTGGCCGCGCCACCGCCTCACTCCAGGAACGTCTCAAGCGCGCGCGCCGCGGCCCGGACCTCTTCCTCGAGGCCGATCGTGATGCGGACGTGGTCGGGAAGGCCGTAGGCGTTCATGTCGCGCGCCAGCACGCCGTCCCTCGCCATGTGCTCGATCGCCG
The DNA here is from genome assembly GCA_965242505.1 of Alphaproteobacteria bacterium. Taxonomy (GTDB): domain Bacteria; phylum Pseudomonadota; class Alphaproteobacteria; order UBA2966; family UBA2966; genus UBA2966. The sequence continues at coordinate 2,639,779 of OZ251449.1, read as the reverse complement.
CGGCGGCCGTCCGGCTCTCGTCCGGAAATTCCGCGCAGACGAAATTGGCGACGCTGGGAATGTAGGGGACGCCGAGGCGCCGGAGCTCGCCCTGGAGCCAGCCGCGCCAGGTTTCGTTGTGCCGCCGGGCGCGCTCGACGAACGCCCGGTCCTCGACCGCGGCGACCCCGGCGGCCTGGGCCGGGGCGGTGACGTTGAAAGGCCCGCGCAGCCGGTTCAGGACCTCCACCACGCCCGCCGGTCCGTAGCACCAGCCCAGGCGCAGGCCCGCGAGACCGTAGGCCTTGGAAAACGTGCGCGTCATGACCACGTTGTCCTCGGCTCCGGCGAGCTCGATGCCGGACGCGTAATCGTCCCGGGTGACGTATTCGGCGTAGGCCGCATCGACCGCCAGCACCACGTGCGGGGGAAGGCCGTCGTGGAGGCGGGCCAGTTCCCGGCGCGGCAGACAGGTCCCGGTGGGATTGGGGTTGGAGACGAACACCAGGCGGGTGCGCTCCGTCACCCGCTCGAGCAGGGCGTCCACGTCGGGAGTCCAGTTCCGTTCGGGCGCCGCGACGGGGGTCGCCCCGACGCCGAGCGCCGACAGTCTGTACATGACGAACCCGTGGGCGCTGTGGAGAACCTCGTCCCCGGGACCCGCGTAGGCGGCGACGAGGAGGTGGATGATCTCGTCGGATCCTTCGCCGCAGACGATCTTCTCCGGGTCCAGCGCGTCGCCGCCGGCGCGGTGAACCCTGGCGATGGCCTCGCGGAGGTCGGCGGCGCCGCCGTCGGGGTAGCGATGCAGTTCGCCCGCCATCGCCCGATAGGCGGCCACGGCCTCGTCGCTGGTTCCCAGCGCCGATTCGTTCGACGACAGCTTGACGACGCGCTCGCGGCCCTCGACCCGGGACCGGCCGGGGACGTACATGGGAATCTCCAGGACTCCCTCGCGGGGGGTGGGGCCGCTCATGTGGTGGAACCCGTCAGGATGGACGCCTGTTGTTTCGTTATTCGGCCGCGGTCGCCGCGGGATGGGCGCCGCTCGGCGCGTGGACGGGATTGGCGAACCCGCCGATGGCGACGACTCGGCCGATACGGCCGCGCGCGTCCGCCACGAGGGCCCCGATCCTGGGGTCAGCGGCGGTCAGATAGCCCTCGACTTCGACGAGATGCAGCCATTCCGGATGGTCTTCCCGCGGGTCGAGCGTCGTGACGCTGCGTCCGGTCAGCGCCACGCTCCCCAGGAGCTCGTTTATCCGCGCCCGGCTGATGCGCGCGTCGGAGGCGATGACGACGAGCGTTCGATCGTCCTTCGTGTCGTCCTGCGGCATTTTCGACACGACCAGAGCCGCCGGGATCCCGAACCGGGAGTTCCGATCCTCGACGAAGGGCAGGCGCGAGATGATCCTGAGCGTGTCGTTCGTTTCGGCCGCGAGCTGCGGCCACCACGGGTCCTCGTCGTCGGACTCCGGCACGGGAAGAACGCCGACGGTGGCCTCGCCCCGCGCCACCTCGCGCATGACGACGAAGGGCGAGCGGTGAAGGGACATCGGCGTCGTGGAGCCGAAGTGCGACCGCGCCAGATCCCAGTAACCCACCGACATCTCGGGCGCGCACACGGCGACGGTCAACGGGCCTTGCAGGCGCGTGAACGCGGAGATCAGCTCTCTCCACAGCCGCGCGACCACCACCGCCGGGAGAGGCCCGCGATGGCGCCCGATCAGGCGGCGAATGACCCTGGCCTCGCGTCCCGGCCGCATCCCCGTCGGCGACGAACCGCCGCGCTTCTTGACGGCGTCGATCCGTCCCACGACCTCCGACCGGCGCATGAGGAGATCGTGGATCGACGTGTCGATCCTGTCGATTTCCCGCCGCAGGGCGCCGAGAGTCTCCGGTTCCGTGTTCATCGCGACCGATGGTGAGAACATGTCGGGGGAGCAGGATAGTAGTAGTCCCGAGGTCCCGCAAAATCAAAGGCGGCGTCGGGGTCGCCGCAGGGTCCGTTCGCGCTCCTCCCCCCTCACAGGGGGGCGGGCCGCGGTCCCGCAACGCCGCGCGATCCTCGATCCATTGACATCGCCCATGCTTGTCCATAGCAATGCTCGCCTTTATCCGGGCTATTCGCGGGCGGTTCGGCGTCGAGCCATGAGGAGCACTCAACGATACGACGAGGCCGTCGCCGGCCCCGACGCCGGAGTCGGCCATACGGCGGAGCTCGGGACCGACGCGCCGCTGACGCTGGACTGCGGCGTCGATCTCGGCCCGTTCACCGTCGCCTATCAGACCTACGGAGCGCTGAACGAGGATCGGTCCAACCTCGTCCTCGTCTGTCACGCCCTGACGGGCGACCAGTTCGTGACCGGTCCCAATCCCGTCACCGGAAAGGAGGGTTGGTGGCCGCTCATGGTCGGTCCCGGCCTGCCCTTCGATACGGACCGCTACTTCGTGGTGTGCGCCAACGTCCTGGGCGGCTGCATGGGCACGGAGGGCCCCGCGTCGGTGAATCCACGCACCGGCGAACCCTACGGCCTGTCGTTCCCGGTCATCACGATCAAGGACATGGTCCGGGCCCAGGCGATGCTTCTCGACCGTCTCGGAATAGAGAAGATATTCTGCGTCTGCGGGGGCTCGATGGGCGGGATGCAGGCGCTGCAATGGGCCGTCACCTATCCGGAGCGGGTGCACTCGGCGATCCCCATCGGCAGCGCCGCGCACCACACCGCCCAGAACATCGCCCTCCACGAGGTCGGCCGCCAGGCCATCATGGGGGACGTCGACTGGCGCGATGGCGACTACGTGTCGCATGGCGCCGTCCCCAGGGCCGGCCTGTCCGTGGCCCGCATGGCCGCCCACATCAGCTATCTGTCGGAAGCCGCCATGCACCGGAAGTTCGGCCGGCAGCTTCAGGATCGGAACTCGTTGTCCTACGGCTTCGGCGCGGACTTCCAAGTCGAAAGCTACCTGCGCCACCAGGGAACGGTCTTCGTCGAGCGCTTCGACGCGAACTCGTACCTCTATCTCACGCGCGCCATGGACTACTTCGACCTCGTCAAGGAACACGACGGGGTTCTCGCGGACGCCTTCGAGGGGTGCCCGACCCGGTTCTGCCTCATCTCGTTCACCGGCGACTGGCTGTTTCCGACGCAGGAAAGCCGCAAGATCGTCCATGCCCTCAACGCCGCCGCGGCGAACGTCAGCTTCGTCGAGATCGACAGCGACAAGGGACATGACGCCTTTCTCTTGGACGAGCCCGAGATGTTCGAGACGATTCGCGGTTTCCTCATGGGCGCGGCCGAGCACTGGAGCGGCGGCGCGCCGTGACCCCCGACTCCCGGCCGGCCCGCGGCGGCGAACTCCGGATCGACCTGCTGCTGATCGCCGACATGATCGAGCCGGGAGCGCGGATCCTGGACGTCGGCTGCGGCGACGGCGCCCTGCTGCGCCACCTGGCCCGCACGAAAAGGGTGGACGGCCGCGGCATCGAGCTGAGCCAAGCCGGCGTCAACGCCTGCGTGGCGCGGGGGCTGTCGGTCGTTCAGGGCGACGCCGACACGGATCTCGTGAACTACCCGACGGACTCGTTCGATTACGTGGTCCTCAGCCAGACCTTGCAGTTGGTGCGCCGTCCGCGCGACGTGATCGATCAGCTTCTGCGGATCGGGCGCGAATGCCTGATCTCGATCCCGAACTTCGGCCACTGGAAGGTGCGCTGGAAACTGACCCTGACGGGCCGTATGCCGGTCACGGAGGTTCTGGACCGCCAGTGGCACGACACCCCGAACGCCCATTTCTGCACGATCAGGGATTTCGAGCTGTTGTGCGGCGACCTGGGGATCGGGATCGAGCGCCGGATCCCGGTCGACAAGCAGGGCCGCCGCGCGGCCATCGCCGGACCGCTCGTCAACCTGTTCGCGGAACAGGGGGTGTTCGTGCTCAGCCGCCGGAACGACTGCCGGGATCGCGCGCCTGACGGGAAGCGACGCCGGCGGCGGGAGCGGCGATACGCCGGGGCGCCGCCCGTCGGGTCCGGTCCGCGCTGACGGCGTAGATCTGCTTTCCGGCCTCGACGACCAGCACGCCGGCGACCGCGCCGCCCCATCGCTGCCCCACGCGCTCGATGGCCGGCGCCGTGTTCAGGAGAGGGCGCCACGTCACGGGGGGAATCGACAGCGCCGCCGCCGCGGCGGTCGGCAGGAACATCGTCTCGCGCAACAGTCTGGTCAGTTGAGGCGGCGAGAAGGGCCGCCCGTGCCCGAAGGGCGTCCTCTCGAAGCGCGCCCAGACGCCGCGCCGGTTGGGCACCACGGCCAGCAACCTCCCGCCGGAGGTCGTCACGCGCCAGATTTCGCGGAGCATGGGGTGGACCTGCTCGGCGTTCTCCAGGCAGTGGACCAGCAGGACCCGGTCGATCGAGTTGTCGGGAAGCGGGAGCTCGGCCTCCTCGGACAGCGCGACGAGTGACGGCTCCCCTCCGGGCCAGCGGATCACGCCCTGACCCGCCGGCATGGCCGCCACCACGCGCTCGGCCCCGTCGCGGAACGTCCGCAGATAAGGCGTCGCGTAGCCCACGCCGAGCATGCGCAGACCGCCCGCGTCCGGCCAGATCTCCCGGAGGCGGCGGAGGATGAGACGGCGGGTCACCTGTCCCAGGCGCGTCGCGTAGAACTGGTCGAGGTCGACGATGTCGGGCCGCATGGCGCGGCGATGGTAACATGAAGACGCGGCGGCTCCGGACGCGCATAATGCGGCCCTTCGGACGACCGAGGTCGCCCGACGATTCCCCCGGACCGGACGCCTTCCATGAAGCTGCGCTACTCGACGACGTCCCCGTTCGTTCGCAAGTGCATGGCCGTCGCGATGGAGGCGGGCGTCGCGGACGGCCTCGAGATCGAGGCGGCGGACCCGTGGGACCCCGACACCGACGTCGTGGAGCAGAACCCCATCGGCAAGATTCCGGCGCTCGTCCTGGACGACGGCGGCGTCCTGTTCGACAGCCCGGTGATCTGCGAATACCTGGACTCGCTGCGCGCGCCGCCGAGGCTGTTCCCGCCCGCGGGCGCCGCGCGCTGGCGGGCCATGACGCGGATGGCGCTCGCGGACGGGTTGATGGACGCCGCGATCCTCCGGCGGCGCGAACTGATGCGTCCGGCGGGCGAGCGCTCCCCGTGGTGGATCGACCGCCAGCTCGGCGTCGTGACGCGGGCCCTCGACGCCATGGAACGGGAGGCGGGCGCCTGGCGCGGCGTCGATATCGGTCTGCTCGCGACCGCCGTCGCGCTCGGCTACCTGGATTTCCGGATGCCGGATCTCGCCTGGCGCGAGAACCGTCCCGGCCTCGCGGCGTGGTGCGAGGCGTTCTCGTCGCGCCCGTCGATCCGCGACACCAGGCCCCGTGAACGAACCGAACCGAGGAACCCGCCATGATGAAGCTGCGCTACAACCCGATGTCTCCCTACGTGCGGAAGTGCGCGGTCCTGATCGAGGAGGTCGGGATCGGGGACCGGATCGAGCGGGCGCCGACGCACCCGTGGGCGGAGTTCACCGACATTCACACCGTCAACCCGCTGGGCAAGGTGCCGGCGCTCGTCCGCGAGGACGGCGTCGTCCTCTACGACAGCGCGGTGATTTGCGAGTATCTGGATTCCCTGCACGACGGGCCGAGGATGTTCCCCGCGCCGGGGGAGGCCCGCTGGACCGCGATTCGCCGGCAGACCCTGGGGGAGGGGATCGTCGACGCCGGGGGCGACGCGTTGCGGGAGCGCCGCCGCGTGGAGCGCGAACGCTCGCCGGGGTGGATCGCGCGGCAGATGGTCGCTGTGGACCGCGGCCTCGACGCGCTCGAGAAGGAGGCGCCCGCCTTCGCAGGCATCGACATCGGCCTGATTTCCATCGGGGTCGGTCTCGGTTTCATGGACTTCCGCCACCCGGACCACGACTGGCGGGCGCCGCGGCCGGCGCTGGCCGGGTGGTTCGCCGAGGTCTCGGAGCGGCCGTCGTTCGCGAGCACCGCGCCCGAGGAATGGGTCCCGGAAGACGGGGGGCGCCTCAACGCCTGGACCGGATGGCCCCGCGGGGAGGCGGCGGGCTGAGCCGCGTCCCGCCGGGCGTTCCGGCGCGTCCTACCAGGCGTTGCGCAGCTCGCGCAGCTTGAGGAACACAGTCTTCGCGTCGGGTTCTTCCGGCATGTCGGGGAATGCCTCGCGCAGGCGCGCGATCACGGTCGGGTTTCGCAGCCGGAAGAACGTGTTGACCTCCCTCTCGAGCGCGAGCGTGGAGACGAAGGCGTCGTCGGGGTCCTGGTCCTCCACGTCCGCGAGCAGTCCGGACGCGCGCGGATTGTCCGGCTCCCGGTCGAGGGTGAACCGGAGATTGTTCGCGATGTAGTCGTGGCCGGGGTAGATCAGCGTGTCGTCGGGCAGCGCCGCCAGCTGCCGGACGAAGGTGTCGTAGAGCTCCTCGGGATGGCCGCCGTTGTGGCAGTTGCCGGCGCCTGCGTTGAACAGCGTGTCGCCGCAGAACAGGGCCGGCCGGTCCGTGCGCGACAGCAGGCACACGTGGCTCATGGTGTGGCCCGGCGTGTCGAGCGACTCCAGCTCGACCGTCTTGCCGACCTTCACGACGTCGCCGGCCGCGAGGCCCACGTCGACGTCGGGGATCCTGTCCCTGGCGTTGCGGTGGGCGAGCAGCCTGGCGTCCGTGGCGTCCATCATCGCCCGGTTGCCGCCGATGTGGTCGTGGTGTTCGTGCGTATTCAGGATCTGGACGATCTCCCAGCCGTTGTCCCTGGCGACGGCCAGGCACTTCCGGTGGTCGAGAGGGTCCACGGCCAGCGCCTCGCCGGTCTCCGGACAGGCGATCAGGTAGTTGAAGTTGCGGAAGTCGTTGGCGGTCCAGACCTGTTCGACGATCATGGGGCATCCTTCCCTGGGTTCATCTCCGCACTTTACCTTGCCGCGGCCGGACCGTCACGCGAGCCCGGCCTGCCCCGCCGCGCCCGCGATGCGGGTGCGCGTCTCATGCGCCGTCCGCGTTGTCGATCTCCCGTGATCGGTTGATGCGCCGCGGGACTACCAGTCCAGGTAGTTGAACTCCTTCCAGGATTCGGCCCATTCGGCGGACCCGGCTGCGACGGCCCCGAGGTCGGATTCGCTCAGATGGCTGGAAGGCGGAAGGACCAGGTGAACGTCCGAGGCTCCTTCCTCGTGCACGTGGACGGAGAGGGAGTCGGGGATGGAAACCCCGAGCTCCTCGCCTACGGCGGCGTTGGGATCGTCGAGGAGCTTCGCCCGATAGTCCGGGTCGTTCACTGCCTTGTCGATGATGCGGGTGCGCATCTCATGGGCTGTCTGCATTGTCGGTCTCCCGTGGTTGGCCGGCCCGCCGGACAGGGGCCGGAGGGCGAATCAGGCGGGCAAGGGACCGGGTGGGCAACCCTAATTTCAAATCGACCCACTGCCACCGCGAGCGCCGGGCGACCTGGTTCAGACGGGCGACTTGGTTCAGACGCATGCGAGACACGGCCCATCGGGCCGGTCGGTATCCGGCTCGCCATGGCCGGAAGCCTGCTTACGGCCATCCCGCATTTCTCGTGACGGATTGTCCGCAGGCTTCATCCGGCGACGGGGACGCCGCAGGGGCCGTTCGCGCCCCTCCCCCCTGCCGCGACCCCCACCCCGACCCTCCCCCTGCAAGGGGGAGGGAGCCATTACATACTCCTCCCCCCTGAACAGGGGGGAGGTCGGAAGGGGGGTGAACGCGGTTCCGCAACGCCGCGAAACCCTCGATCCCTGCCGGTATGGGAAATGCGGGCTATGGTGGGCCGCCGGGAAACTCGTGGTATGGACTCCGGGGCCGCGATTCCTTCGGCCCGTTGTCGAAGGAAGCGGCGGCGACAACGAAGCGGCGCAAGAAAAGCCCCATGAACGAGATACTGGAGGGTCTGGTCCAGGCGGCGCGTCTCGTCGCCACGCTCGACCGCGACCTGATCGAGATCGCGGCCCGGTCGCTGCGGGTCACGGTGACGGCGGTCGTGATCGCCTCGGCGCTCGGGATGCCGCTCGGCGCGTGGCTCGCGGTCAACCGGTTTCGCTGGCGGCGCCACGCGATCGCCGTGATGAACGCGCTGATGGGCCTGCCGCCGGTGGTCGTGGGCCTGGTCGTCTACCTGCTTCTGAGCCGGTCGGGGCCGTTCGGCGTTCTCGACCTCCTGTTCACGCCGACCGCGATGATCATCGCCCAGGTGATCATCGTGACGCCGCTCGTCGCCTCGATCGCCCATCAGGCGGTCCGCGAACTCTGGGCCGACTATCACGATCTGCTGATCTCGATCCATACGACGAAGTCCCAGCGCGTCCGCGCGCTCCTCTGGGACGGCCGGCGGGCCCTCCTCACCGCCGCCCTGGCCGGCTTCGGCCGCGCCATCGGCGAGGTCGGCGCCATCATGATCGTCGGCGGCAACATCGATCACGCGACGCGGGTCCTCACCACCGCCATCGCCCTCGAAACGGGAAAGGGGAACCTGGCGCTGGCGCTCGGCCTCGGCTTCGTGCTGATCGCGCTCGCCATCGCCGTCAACGTCCTCATCCATACGTTGTCCCGCACCGAACGGGCCAGCCAATGGTAGGTTCCATCCTGCCTCTGCGCCTGGAGGCGGCCGCGGTGCGCCGCGGCGGCAACCGGCTGGTCGGCCCGGTCGACATCGAGATCGGCGCCGAAGGCGTGACCACGGTGATCGGCCCGAACGGATCGGGAAAGACGTCGCTGCTGCGGCTGATGCACGGTCTCGAACGCGCCGCGGAAGGCCGCGTGCGCTGGGCCGCGCCCGGGGCGGAGGCGCGCACGCGCCAAGCCTACGTCTTTCAGAACCCGATCCTGATGCGCCGCCACGTCGTCGGCAACATCGCCTATCCGCTCCTGGTCCATGGCGTCCGCCGCGCCGAGGCCCGCCGCCGGGCGGCCGAGTGGGCGGAGAAGGTCGGGCTGGGCGAGGCCCTGGAGCGGCCGGCGTCGTCGCTTTCGGGCGGCGAAAAGCAGAAACTCGCCCTGGCGCGAGCCCTGATCCGGCGGCCCGAGATCCTGTTTCTGGACGAACCCTGCGCCAACCTCGACGGCCGCGCGACGCGCGAGATCGAAGCGATCCTGGCGGCGGCCCGCGACGGCGGCACGCGCATCGTGATGGCGACGCACGACATGGGCCAGGCGCGGCGCCTGGCCACGGAGGTCCTCTTTCTCCTGCGGGGCCGGATGCGCGAAGCCGCGTCCGGCCGCGGCGCGCTGGAACGGCTGGCGACGCCGGAGGCCCGGGCCTTTCTGAACGGGGACATCCTCGAATGATCCGGCGTGGAGCCGTTGTATTCGCGACGGCGCTGCTCGCCGCCGTCGGGACCCACGCCGAAACGATGCGCGTGGCGGTCACCACCTCGTTCCACAACTCCGGCCTGTCCGACGTCCTGCTGCCGGCGGTCGCGCGGGACCTCGGGCTCGACGTGCGGCTTCTGGTGGTGGGCACCGGCCAGGCGCTGCGGCTCGGGCGGGCCGGCGACGTGGACGCGGTCCTGGCGCATTCCCGCGCCGCCGAGGAGGCCTTCGTCGCCGCCGGATTCGCGACCCATCGGCGCGAGATCATGTACAACGACTTCGTGCTGATCGGTCCCGGGCGCGACCCGGCGGGCGTCGCCGGAGCCGGCGGCGCGGCCGAGGCGCTGGCCGCGATCGCCGAGGCCGGGGCGCCGTTCGTCAGCCGGGGCGACGACAGCGGCACCCACAGGAAGGAGCGCGCGCTCTGGCGCGCGGCGGGGCGGGATCCGGAGGGTTTCGGGACCTGGTACCGCTCGGTCGGCGCCGGCATGGGCGCCACCCTCAACACCGCGCGGGCGATGAACGCCTACACCATGTCGGACCGCGCGAGCTGGCTCAAGTTCGGCAACAAGGGCGACATGGCGCTGCTTTATGCCGGCGACCCCGCCCTGTTCAACCAGTACGCCTACCTGCCGGTGAGCGCGGAGAAGCACCCCCACGTCAAGGGCGCGTCGGCGCGCCGTCTCGAGGTGTGGCTGGCGAGCGACCGCGCCCGGGCCCTGATCGACGGCTACACCCTCGGCGGCGACCGCCTGTTCACGCACAACGCCAGGGCCGAGTAGCCCGCATTGTCCCACACCGGCAGGGATCGAGGAGTGCGCGGCGGCGCGTCCCTTCTTCTCCCTCTCCCTTGCAGGGGGAGGGTCGGGGTGGGGGTCGCGTCAGGGGGGAGGAGCGCGAACGGGGACCCTGCGGCGCCCCCGCCGGCGACGCCTCAATGGAAGCCTTCGGGGTCGCCGTGGATGGCGAACTGCTCGAGCCCGGCGTCCTGGGCCTCGATGACGCGGAAGCCCTCCTTGACCCCCGCCTCGGTCAGCTCGCGGGACACGGTGAGCAGCGTGTTGGTGGGGTGGTCCTCGCAGAGGTCCGCCATCTGGGCCATCTCCTCCCGCGCCACGCCGAGCGCCGCGTCGATCGAGGGCGCGCCGTAGATGTCGACGAAGTGCCGCGCGAGCCCGTGCGCCAGCGCGTCGAGCTCCCGTTGCTGGATCGAGGTGACGGCCACGAAGGTCACGCGGCCGAACGTCTCCACGCCGAGCCAGCCGTTCGCGAAGGCCTGGCGCGCCTTGCCGGTCAGGTCGGCCTCGCTCCAGTTGGAGAACTCGAACCCGCCCGAGATGCACCATTCCCCCGTGCGCGCGGGGCTGTGGAAGACCCTCATGTCGCTTTCGTCGAAGTGGATCGCGCGCGCGAGGTTCACGAGTCCGGCTCCCCGTCCAGCAGACCGCTCAGCGGCAGCAGGCGCGTCTCGCCGCCGTTCCGCAGGAGCATGCCGAAGCGTTCGTCGACCCCGACGAAGGCGCCGCCGAGGCGTCCGTCGCGGTGGTCGACCTCCACGTCCTCTCCGATGTCGCGGGCCAGTCCCCGCCACTCCTCGTGCAGCGGCCGCGCTCCCTCGTCGGACCAGCGGTTGATCCAGACGAGCGTGTGGCGCGACCAGCTCTCGAGCAGGCGCTGGGGCGACACGTCGACGCAGCCTTCCTCGAACAGCGACGTGCGCTCGGGCGCGGCCCCGGGCGCGTCGGGATTCTCGGGAAGCAACGGCACCTCGAGGCCGACGACCAGCCAGTCGGGTTCCGCCGCCGGGTCGGACGTGGCCGCGGCGACGCGCAGGCGCCCGCACGCCGCCCCGTTGACCAGGATGCCGCCGTCCCACGTCAGATGCACGCTGACCTCCGGCGGGGCGAGCGAACCCAGCGCGTTCTGGAACCCGACGCCGCAGGCCGGCAGCATGGCCATGGCGTCCTCCAGCGGAACCTCGGGCGCGAACACGATGGCCGCGGCCAGGCGGTCGACCCCGACGTCGTAGACGATCAGCCCGGCGTCGCAGCCCAGGGCCGCCTGCGCGCAGGCCTTGGCGAACGGATCGATCTTCCCCGCCGCCGCCTGCCCGTGGAAGAGCGGCGGGAAGACGGGAGCCTCGTCGTCCGTATTCACGCGTTTCCGTCCGCGATCAGGGTTCGCGCGACGTCGCGGAAGATCCCGGCGCGGGGCGACGCGGGTTTCGAGACGACGATCGGCGCGCCGCCGTCGGCGGCCGACCGGATGTCCAGGTCGAGGGGGATTTCCGCCAGGAGCGGGAGGCCCAGCTTCTCGGCCACCGCGCGCACGCCGCCGTGGCCGAACATGTGCTCCTCGTGTCCGCACTTCGAGCACACGTGTATCGACATGTTCTCGATCATCCCCAGGATCGGCGTCGACATCTTGCTGAACATGTCGACGCCCTTGCGCGCGTCGAGAAGCGCCACGTCCTGCGGCGTCGACACGATGATGACGCCGGTCACCTCCGCCGTCTGGGTCAGGGTCATCTGCACGTCGCCGGTTCCCGGCGGCAGGTCCACCACGAGCACGTCGAGGGCGCCCCACTGCACCTGGTTCATCATCTGCTGAAGCGCGCCCATCAGCATCGGGCCGCGCCAGACGACGGCCTCGTCCTCCCCCATCATCAGGCCGATCGACATCAGGGTCACGCCGTGGTTCCGCATCGGCAGGATCGTCTTGCCGTCGGGCGAGGCCGGCCGGCCCGAGACGCCGAGCATCCGCGGCTGGGAAGGACCGTAGACGTCGGCGTCGAGCAGGCCGACGCGCCGCCCCTCGGCGGCGAGCGCGGCGGCGAGGTTGGCCGCGACGGTGGACTTGCCCACTCCGCCCTTCCCCGAGGCGACGGCGACGATCCGGTCGACCCCGGGGATCCTTCCCGGACCCCGGGGCTCGGCCCGGCGTTCGATCTTCAGTTCCGGCGGCGGCTCCAGCGGCTTGTGCGCGGTCATGACGGCCGAGACCTCCTCGACGCCGGCGAGCGCCCGCACGGCGGCCTCGGCCTCGGCCCGCGCCGCCTCCATGGCCTCCCCCCGCGCCGCCTCGATCTCGAGGACGAAACGCACCGCGCCATCCTCCACGGTCAGGGCCCGCACCAGCCCGGCCGACACGAGGTCCTGTCCGCTGACCGGGTCGGAGACGCCCTTCAGCGCGGCCAGCACGTCATCGCGCGTGGCCGTCATCCGGCCTTGCCGCTGATCCGGCCCTCGACCGTGTGGGCGAGGTCCAGTTCGTCGATCGTCAGCACCATCCGGGCGGCGAAGGTCCTGCCGGCGGTCTTCCCGACGCCGGCATCGCGCATCGCCTCCTCGATCGCCTGCTGCGAGGTCACCCCCACCTGCTTGAGGAACTTGCGCATCGTCATGTTGAAGTCGTTCAGGTCGTCGGTCACGTCCATCCCCTCCCGTCGCGGGTCGATCCGGGCCGGCGCGGCGGCCGGCCGCCGCCGTCGAGACGCCGGAGGTTCCCGGCCGGGGTCCGCGAGTTTGCCCGCCGGCCGATTTTAACCCAGAATCCTCGCGGAGTCCGACGCCCCTGCGGACCCGGAGACATTCGCGGAGGAGGAAGGCCGATGCCGGCTTGGCCGGGAACAGGGCTGGGCGCGCTTCGCGTCGCGCTGCTCGGCGCCGCGCTGCTGGCCGGGGCGTCCGCCGCCCAGGAACGCCGGTTCACCCTGGCGGCCGACTCCGATCTGGCCGCGAGCGGGCTCCTGAAATACGTCATCCCGCGGTTCTCGCTGAAGACCGGCATCAGGATCACGCCGGTCGACCCGGCCGAGGGCGCCGCCGCGGACGCCCTGCTCGGGCCGCGGACGACAGTGGGATCGGGCCGCCCGGCGTTCGCGCGCGGCGACGCGCTGTACCTGTGCCGCGCCGCGCCGGCCGACGGGGAGGACGAGCGAGCGGCGCTCGCCCGGCGTTTCTGCGACTGGATCGTCTCGGACGTCGGCCAGCGCGCGGTCGAGTCCTTCGCGCCGGACGGCGCGCGGCTCTACGTCGCCGCCGCCGACGCGCCGACGGAGCGGGACGATCCCGCGGTCACCGGCGACCCGCTGGCCGGCAAACGGTTGTCGCTCGCGCTGTGCGGGCGCTGTCACGTCGTCGGACCCGAAAACCGCATGAACGGGCTGGGCTCGACGCCCTCGTTCGCCATGCTCAGGACGCTGGGCGACTGGCGGGACCGGTTCACCGGTTTCTATCTGCTCAACCCGCATCCGGCTTTCACGCAGATCGCCGACGTGACCGATCCGTTCGACGAATCCCGGCCGCCGCCCATCGCGCCGCTGCGGCTGACGCTCGACGACCTGGAGGCGATCCTGGCTTTCGCGGCGGGGGTCGGCCCGGCGGACCTCGGGGCGGAGATCGAGCCTCAATGATCCCGGCGCTTCGAGAAGTAGTCGTCGCTCGTCCGGACCCGCGGCCGTTCGCCGGACGCGAAGGGGTTGTTCTCCGAGTGGTACTGCGAGGCGACCCGGCAATCGTCGCACATGCGGATCATGCGTGACGCGCTCTCGCTGGCGAACATGGAATGCTTGCCGGCGAGCTCCGCCACGATCCTCTCGACGGTGGACTTCACGCCGAAGGGCTTCCCGCACTCGACGCATTCGTAGGGCTCCTCCTCGTTCAGAACCTTTTGCGCGAACGCGGCGTCCGACAGGTCCAGGCGCGGCTCGAGGGTGACCGCGCTCTCCGGGCACACCCGCTTGCAGAGACCGCACTGAAGGCAGGCGTCTTCCTGAAAGCGGAGCTGCGGCCGGTCCGGATTGTCGGCCAGCGCGCCGGGCGGGCAGAGCGAGACGCAGGCGAGGCACAGGGTGCAGGCCTCGACGTCGACCCGCACGGCGCCGTAGGGCGCGCCGTCGGGCAACGGCAGGACGGCGTCGGCGTCCGGGCTCAGGGCCTTCGCCGCCAGACGCGCGACCTGCCGCCGGGATCCGAGCGGCAGCACCGGATCGGAGACCGGCGGGGCCGGGGCCGCGTCGTAGAGCGTCTCGCTCAAGGCGTCGGGGTCGGCCAGGTCGAGAAGGCGCAACCGCTCGCCGCCGCCCATCGCCGCGGCGAGGGCCGCCTCGCGATCCAGCAGCTCGCGTTCGCTTCCCGGCGACAGCAGGACGTCGACGGCGACGAACCCGACGCCCAGGGCCGCCAGCATCTCGGCATGGCCGAACCGCGAGAGCGCGTCCAGTTGGAGCGGGATCACGTCGGCGGGCAGGCCGCGCCCGAAGCGGGCCGACAACGAGATCATCTCGGCGCCGAAACCGTCATCGACGATCAGAAGGCGGGGCGCTTCTCCGCCCGCCTCGCGGTAGACCGTCGCCAGGGTCTCGATGCGCTTGAACAGGGTCGCCGGCGGCGGCGCGTCGTAGGCGATGGCGCCCGACGGGCAGAGCGCCGAACAGGCCCCGCAGCCGGCGCAGACCATCGCGTCGACCGCCACGTGGTCGCCGGCGGGCGAGATGGCTCCCGTCGGGCAGGCGTCCAGACATTTCGCGCAACCCGTCTTCCCGGCCCGCGAGTGGGCGCACAGCGCCTCTTCCAGGCGGACGTAGAGGGGCTGCTCGAAGGCGCCCACCATCTGTCCGGCCTCGAACACCGCGGCGGCGACCGCGTTGGGGTCCCCGGGGTCGGCGCGCAGATATCCTTCGCGTTTGCCGGGCGCCGGAAACAGCGGCGGATTCCCGGAGAGATCCAGGATCAGGTCGCACTCGGTCTCCGCGCCGTCGCGCGGCGCGGACAGCGTGAAGGCGCCGCGCCCGCCGGGTTCGAGCCGGCGCAGGGCGTCGATGCGCGGCCGGAAGCCGCCGAACGCCCCGCTCACCGTCTTCAACCGGCCGGCGGTCACCTCGAACCCGCGGTGGAAAGGAAGATCGTCGGGCTCGTCCGACAACAGCGCGGTGACGGCGAGGGGTCCGGACAGCCGCTCGGCGGCCGGCAACGCGACCGCGGCGCGGCCGAGAACGAGGCAGCGGCCCTCGGACGTCACGTCGATGGTCCGGGTCGGGGGTATCGGCAACAGGGCCTCGGCGACCAGCGCCGCCTGCTTGGGGCCGGCTTCGCTCGCCGCGTCCGACCAGCCCGCCCGGTCCCGGAGATCGACGAACTCCGGCGCCGGAGCGCCGACGTCCTCGGCGATCTCCTCGAAACGCGCCCGCTCCTGCTGGCAGGCGACGAGCGCGAAACCCCGGGAAATGGCCTCGGCGGCGTCCCCGGCCTCGGCGCCGCAAAGCGCGGTGTGAATGCGCGAGCAGGCGACGCCGGCGGCGCTCTCGATCCTGTCGCGATCGAGCTCCTGACTCCCCATGCAGTCGCACAGGATCAACGTCTTGGCCAACTCTCCCTCCCGCTTTCCGGGGTTTCCGCGACGCTCGGCGGCAAGCGTAACCCCGCGGGGCGAGACGTGGCAAGGCGATGGATCAAGGCGATGGAAGGGGACGAAGTTTTCGCTTGGCGGCCGGCGGACGTTGTGGGCATACTTGTACGCGCGTGGGCATCCGGACCGGCCGCGATGCCGGAGCCGGCGCGGCCGCGAGTCGGGGAGGGCTCGTCATGCAGCCGAGCGCGACGTCGATCCCGCTGGGGATCGTCATCCGCAAGTCGCCTGGGGTGACCCGCTGGGCCCGCTGGACGTGGAGGGTCATCGGCGTGCTGCCGGGCGCGGGCGCGACGGACTGGCGCGAGCTGCGGCGCGCGGCGGACGTGGTGGAATATCACGCCGCGACCGTGCCGCTGGAGCTCTGGGCTTCCGACACCGAAGCCTACCGGACCGGCCTTTCGGCGCGCGTCCCGGCGGTCTACGTGGTGTTGCGCGAAGCCGTCGACGACGACGCGGGACGGGACTTCGAAGTCCTCCTGGCCACCGCCTCCCCCTACGAGGCGCAGGACTATCTCGACAGCGGCGAGGAGATCGTGGAGCAGGTGCCGATGCCCGAGGGGCTGGTCGCCTTCGTCCGCGATTTCGTCGAGCGGCACCACGAGGACGAGGAATTCGTCAAGCGCCGGCGCGGCAAGAAACGGGTCGATCTCGTCGAGGACGGCAGGGGCGATCGGCGCGTGCGCCAGTTGTCCGACGTCTACCGCGCGCCCCGGCGGCCCGACGGGGAGCGGCTGCATTGACCGGGCCCGGCGATTTCTGGTCGCGCCGCAGGGCGGCGGTGGCGGAGGAGGAACGCGACCGGGAACGGTCCGCGGAGGCGGCGGCGCGCGCCGACCGGCAGCGCCAAGCCCTGGACGAGAAGCCGGACGCCGAAGCGCTCGCCGAACTGAACCTGCCCGACCCCGACGCCTTGGGCCGGGGGGACGATTTCTCGGCCTTCATGGCGAAGACGGTTCCCGAGCGGCTGCGCAGACGGGCGCTCCGGCGGCTCTGGATCTCCGATCCGGTCCTCGCCAACCTCGACGAACTGGTCGACTACGGAGAGGACTTCACCGACGCCGCGACGATCGTCGAGAACCTCCAGACGGCCTACCGGGTGGGCAAGGGGATGCTCGAGCACGTGCGGGCCCAGGCCGAGGCGGCCGAGGCGGACGCCCCGCCGGGGGCGGCGGACGGAGCGGACGAAACGGGAGAGCGCGCGGAACCCGGGCCCTCGTCGGCCGAGACCGGCGCGGACATGCCCGAAACGCTTTCCGGGCCGACCGGCGAGGGACGAGAGGAGGAGGCCGCGGCGGAACCATGGCCCAGGCGCCACATGCGCTTCGCCTTCGCGGACGAAGACGCGGACGACGGGCGGGCGGGCGAGAGCGTCCCGAGGGACGGACGGTGGAGGAAGACCGGATGACGTCGGCGGCGCCGGAAGCGCCCATAGCGGAAGAGGACAAGCTGCGGGCCAACCTCTACGACTTTCTCGGCCGGCTGCTGGCCGCGCCGCCGGATCGGGCGCTGCTCGATAAATCCGCCGCCCTCTCCGGCGACGAGAGCGCGCTCGGCCGGGCGGTCCGGGCGCTGAGCCGGGTGGCCTCGGCCACCACGCTCCAGGCCGTGGAGGCCGAGTTCACCACGCTTTTTATAGGGGTTGGCAGGGGCGAGCTCTTGCCGTATACTAGCTACTACCTGACGGGTTTCCTGAACGAGAAGCCGCTGGCCGCGCTTCGGGACGACATGAGGATGCTTGGCATAAGCCGTTCGCCCGACGTGTTCGAACCGGAAGACCACATCGCCAGTCTTCTGGAGATGATGGCGGGCATGATCACGGGCCGCTTCGGCGGAACCGTCCCCCTCGACCGGTCGCGGGAATTCTTCGACAGGCACATCGGCCCTTGGGCCAGCCACTTTTTCACGGATTTGGAAGGCGCCAGGAACTCGGTGTTCTATGCTCCGGTCGGCTCCGTCGGCCGCGTGTTCATGGAGATCGAGAAGGAGGCCTTCCAGATGACCGCGGGCTAGTCCCGCATCCAACCGGCCCGCCCCAGCGGGCCACGAGAACGGAGGAGAAGCTGATGGGAGAAAGGACGGAGGGCGAGACCACCAATCGCCGCGACTTTCTGAAGCTCGCGTCGGTCTCCGTTCCCGCGGCGGCGATTGCCGCGGCGGCGGGAACGGCGGCGGAGGCGGCCGCTCCGAAAGACGACGGCAACGGGATGCGCGACACCGCGCACACCCGGGCCTACTACGAAAGCGCCCGTTTCTGACGGACGCTCTCTTCCGGCGCGGCCAACGGTAGCGTGACGCCCCGCGGCCGCAAGGACGACAAACCCGGCGAACCGGCGATGTCCGGGACGCCAAGGGAGGTACGAGAATGTTAAGGAAAAAGACCAATGGGGTTGCGAGACGCCCCCGGCGGACTTCGCTCCTGCCCAACGTCTCGGAAGCATCCGTCGACCGGCGGACGTTCCTCCGCGGTTCGGGCCTCGCCATCGGCGGGCTGGCCGCGGTCGGGGCCGTCGGCGGCACGGTGACCAAGGCGAGCGCTCAGCAGGCGGTCCAGGGCGCGGTTCAGGCCGTCAAGTCGGTCTGCACCCACTGCTCGGTCGGCTGTTCCGTGATCGCGGAGGTGAACAACGGCGTCTGGGTCGGCCAGGAACCCGGCTGGGACAGCCCCTTCAACCTCGGCGCCCATTGCGCCAAGGGGGCTTCCGTCCGCGAGCACGCCCACGGCGAACGCCGCCTCAAGTACCCGATGAAGAAAGAGGGCGGCCAGTGGAAGCGCATCAGCTGGGATCAGGCGATCGACGAGATCGGCGACGGCATGATGAAGATCCGCGAGGAAAGCGGACCCGACAGCGTCTACTGGCTGGGCTCGGCCAAGTTCAGCAACGAGCAGGCCTATCTGTTCACGAAGTTCGCGGCCTACTGGGGCACGAACAACATGGACCACCAGGCCCGGATCTGCCACTCCACGACCGTCGCGGGGGTTGCGAACACGTGGGGCTACGGCGCCATGACCAACTCCTACAACGACATCCACAACAGCCGCGCGATCTTCCTCATCGGCGGCAACCCGGCCGAGGCGCATCCGGTTTCGCTCCTGCACGTCCTTCGGGCCAAGGAGCAGAACAACGCGCCGCTGATCGTCTGCGATCCGCGTTTCACCCGGACCGCGGCGCACGCGGACGAGTACGTCCGCTTCCGCCCCGGCACCGACGTGGCGCTGGTCTGGGGCATCCTCTGGCACATCTTCGAGAACGGCTGGGAGGACAAGGAGTTCATCCGCACCCGTGTCTGGGGCATGGACCGCATCCGCGAGGAGGTGGCCAAGTGGACGCCGGATGAAGTGGAGCGGGTGACCGGCGCGCCGGGCGAGCAGCTCCGCCGCGTGGCGCGCACCATGGTCAACAACCGTCCCGGCACCGTGATCTGGTGCATGGGCGGGACCCAGCACACCAACGGCAACAACAACACCCGGGCCTACTGCGTCCTGCAGCTGGCGTTGGGCAACATGGGCGTCTCCGGCGGCGGGACCAACATCTTCCGCGGCCACGACAACGTCCAAGGCGCGACCGACCTCGGCGTGCTCTCCCACACCCTGCCCGGCTACTACGGCCTTTCGGCGGGCGCCTGGGCCCACTGGGCGCGCGTGTGGGGCGAGGATCTGGACTGGCTCAAGGGCCAGTTCGCCAAGATCACCGCCGCCGACGGCAAGGAAAGGCCCCTGATGAACCTGAAGGGCATTCCGGTGTCCCGCTGGATCGACGGGGTTCTCGAGGACAAGGACAACATGGACCAGCCCGACAACGTCCGGGCGATGGTTCTGTGGGGTCACGCTCCGAACTCGCAGACCCGCGGCAAGGAGATGAAGACCGCGATGGAGAAGCTGGACATGCTGGTCGTCGTCGACCCGTATCCCACCGTCTCCGCCGTCCTTCACGACCGCACCGACGGGGTGTACCTGTTGCCGGCCGCGACCCAGTTCGAGACCCGCGGCTCGGTCACGGCGTCGAACCGCTCGATTCAGTGGCGCGACCGGGTCGTCGAGCCTCTGTTCGAGTGCCTGCCCGATCAGGACATCATGGCGAGGTTCGCCAAGAAGTTCGGATGGGCCGACCGGTTCTTCCGCAACATCGCGATGGAAGGGGAAGACGCGCCGGTGGTCGAAGACATCACCCGCGAGATCAACGCGGGCATGTGGACGATCGGCTACACCGGCCAGTCGCCGGAGCGGATCAAGCTGCACATGGCCAACCAGCACACGTTCGACAAGACGACGCTGCGGGCCGTGGGCGGTCCCGCCGACGGGGACTACTACGGTATGCCGTGGCCCGCCTGGGGCACGGCGGAAATGGGCCACCCCGGCACGCCCAACCTCTACGACATGTCCAAGCCCGTCTCCGAGGGCGGCCTGACCTTCCGCGCCCGGTTCGGCGTGGAACGCGACGGCGAGAACCTTCTGGCCGAGGGCGTCTACTCGGCCGGCTCGGAGATCCAGGACGGATATCCCGAGTTCACCATGCAGATGCTGATGGACCTGGGGTGGGACAAGGACCTGACGGCCGAGGAACGGGCGACCATCGACGCCATCGCGGGGCCCAAGACCAACTGGAAGACCGACCTCTCGGGCGGCATCCAGCGGGTCGCCATCAAGCACGAGTGCGCGCCCTTCGGCAACGCCAAGGCCCGCACGGTGGTATGGAACTTCCCGGATCCGATCCCGTTGCATCGGGAGCCGCTCTACACGCCGCGGCGTGACCTGGCGGCGGATTACCCGACCTACGAGGATCGGAAGTTCTACCGTCTGCCCACCATGTACGCCTCGATCCAGAAGCAGGACTTCTCGAAGGAGTATCCGTTGGTCCTGACGTCCGGACGGCTCGTGGAGTACGAGGGCGGCGGGGAAGAGTCTCGCTCGAACCCCTGGCTCGCCGAGTTGCAGCAGGACATGTTCGTCGAGATCAACCCCCGCGACGCCAACGATCTCGGCGTGCGGAACGGAGCGCAGGTCTGGGTCGAGGGCCCCGAAGGCGCCAGGGTCAAGGTCATGGCCATGGTCACGGAACGCGTCGGGGCCGGGGTCGCCTTCATGCCCTTCCACTTCGGCGGGCACTTCGAGGGCGCGGACCTGAGGCACAAGTATCCGGAAGGGGCCGATCCTTACGTGTTGGGCGAAAGCAGCAACACGGCGCAGACCTACGGCTACGACTCGGTCACCCAGATGCAGGAGACGAAGTCGACGCTCTGCAAGATCTACACGGCATAGGGAGGAACAGGGATGGCAAGAGCGAAATTTCTCTGCGACGCCGAACGCTGTATCGAGTGCAACGCCTGCGTCACCGCGTGCAAGAACGAGCACGAGGTGCCGTGGGGGATCAACCGGCGGAGGGTCGTGACGATCAACGACGGCGAGCCGGGCGAGCGCTCGATCTCGGTCGCATGCATGCACTGTTCGGACGCGCCCTGCATGGCCGTCTGTCCGGTGGACTGCTTCTACCAGACCGAGGACGGCGTGGTCCTGCATTCCAAGGACCTCTGCATCGGCTGCGGTTATTGCTTCTACGCGTGCCCCTTCGGCGCGCCGCAATTCCCGCAGGCGGGCAACTTCGGATCCCGCGGCAAGATGGACAAGTGCACCTTCTGCGCCGGCGGCCCGGAGGAGACCCACTCGACCGCCGAGTTCGCCAAGTACGGGCGCAACCGGATCGCGGAGGGCAAGCTGCCTCTCTGCGCCGAGATGTGCGCGACCAAGGCGTTGCTGGCGGGTGACGGCGATGTCGTGTCCGGCATCTACCGCGAACGGGTGGTGGCCCGCGGCTTCGGTTCCGGCGCCTGGGGCTGGGGTACGGCCTACGGCCAGAAGGGTAGCTGAGCTGCCTTGGGCGGGGGGCGGGCCGACCGCCCCCCGTTCCCCATCCGCCCCTCTTGATCCGTCCATGCGGACGGGCGGCGCCCGAACGGGGGCGCTCGTCCGGTCGCGGAGGGTCCCGATGTCGAGAACACCACCGATGATGAAAACATTCCGCGCGCTTTCGGTCGCGCTTCCGGTTCTGACGCTCGCGCTGCCGCCGGTGGCCGCCATGGCGCAGGAACGCGCCGTCGGCGAGGTCGAGGTCCGGCGCGACGCGACCGGCGGCGCGCAGACGCTGGAGGACATACTCGCCCGCCAGCGGGGCGAGCGAGTCGAAGATTCGTTCCGTCGCGAGGCCACGGGCGACCCCGACACCGCCGCCGCCATCGCGGCGCAACTGGGGACCTTGGGCGGAGCGTCGGACTCGGAGATATTCCGCGCGCTCCGCTACGGCAGCGCCGACGTCACGGTTTCCGCGCACGGCCCCGCCGACGGCGTCGTGATTCAGGACGGAGGCATGCGCTGGCTCGAATTCCGCCAGGGTCCGCTGCGGGTCTACGGCGGCTATCTGCTCGTGGCCATGGTCGTGGTCCTCGCTCTCTACATGCTGTGGCGCGGCCGCATCCGCATCGAGGGCGAGAGGACGGGGGAGACGATCCTGCGCTTCACCGCGGTCGAGCGCTTCGGCCACTGGCTTCTGGCCGGCTCGTTCATCCTGCTGGGCATCACCGGCCTGATCACCCTGTTCGGGCGCGCCGCGCTGATTCCGATCTTCGGCAAGGAGGCGTTCGCCACCCTCGCGCTCGCCTCGAAATGGGTGCACAACAGCGCCGCCTGGGCGTTCATGCTGGCGCTGGTGATGGTGTTCGTGTTCTGGGTGGCTCACAACGTTCCGACCCGCACCGATCTGGCGTGGCTCGCCAAGGGCGGCGGTCTGTTCTCCAAGCACAGTCACCCGCCGGCCAGAAAGTTCAACGCTGGCCAGAAGATCATCTTCTGGGTCGTCATCCTGCTGGGGGTCTCGATCTCGCTTTCGGGCCTGTCGTTGCTGTTCCCGTTCGAGATGCCCATGTTCGCGGCGACCTTCGAGATGCTCAACGCGATGGGCCTGCCCCAGGCCGTCGGGCTGGGAGAACTCCGCACCACCCTCGCGCCCCACGAGGAGATGCAGCTCGCCCAGCTCTGGCACACCATCATCGCCTTCGTGTTCATGGCGATCATCATCGCCCACATCTATCTCGGCTCGATCGGCATGGAGGGCGCGTACGACGCCATGGGGTCGGGCGAGGTCGAGAAACAGTGGGCGAAGGAGCATCACTCGATCTGGTACGAAGAGGCGACCGGCGAAAAACCGGCCGCGACGGGCGGTTCCGCCCCCTCGCCAGCGGAATGAGATGGCGGTTCGGGCGCTCCTGACTGCCCTGCTCCTGTTTCCTTCTCTCGCCGCGGCGGGAGATTTCTTCACGCTCAAGGGTCACGGCGGTCCGATCAAGGGCATCGACGTCTCGCCCGACGGCAGCCGTATCCTGACGGCGAGCTTCGATTATTCCGTGGGCCTCTGGCGGGACGGCGCGCCGGTCTGGCTCGAGGCGCATCGCGCGGCGGCCAACGCCGTCCGCTTCGTCGACGCGAACCGCGCGGTCTCGGCGGGCGACGACCACGACGTCTACCTCTGGGACCTGAACACGGGCGAGAGCCGGCGTCTCGGCGGCCACGGCGGCAAGGCCATCGCCTTGGCGCTGTCGCCGGACCGGCGCGCCGTCGCGTCCGCGAGCTGGGACCGCACGATCGGTCTCTGGTCCCTCGACGGCGGCGCGCCGCCGCGCTTCCTGAAGGGTCACGCCGGCGGCGTCAGCGACGTGGCGTTCTCCGCCGATGGCACCCGGCTCTACTCCGCCTCGGCGGACGGCACGATCCGGGTCTGGGACCTGGCGAGCGGCGCGCCGACGCGGCTTCTTCTGAAGGGCGGGTTCGGCGTCAACGCGTTCGTCCTGAACGAGGCCGGAGGGTGGCTGGCCTACGGCGCGGTGGACGGGACGATACGGGTGATGGACGTCGACAGCGGCGACACGATCGCCGATTTCAGCGGCGAACGCAATCCCATCCTCGCCATGGCGGCCGATCGGGAGTTCGCGACCCTGGCGGTGGGCGATGGCCACGGGTTCATCAAGCTCATCGACAGCGCGACATGGCGGGTCGCCGGGGACTTTCGCGCGACCCTGCGCGGCCCCATCTGGGCGCTCCGTTTCTCCGCCGACGGCGGCAACATACACGCGGGCGGCCTCGACGACGCCATGTATGGCTGGCCCGTGGCGTCGCTCGGCGAGCACGAACCCATGGCGGCCGGCGAGCTGTCGTTTCTCAGGGACCCGGCAGGGATGAGCAACGGGGAGCGCCAGTTCCAGCGTAAATGCTCGATCTGCCACACGCTGAACACGGACGGGCGCCGGCGCGCCGGTCCCACGCTCCTCGGGATATTCGGACGCCCGGCGGGAAGTCTGGCGAACTACAGCTACTCGCCAACGCTCCGGAATTCCGATATCATCTGGGACGTCGGCACGATCGACGCGCTGTTCGATCTTGGTCCGGACGGCTTCATTCCCGGTTCCAAGATGCCGATGCAACGGATCACCGGGGCCGCCGACAGGAAGGACCTGATCGCGTTCCTGAGGCGCGCGACGGCGGAGCGGGGAGGTAACCGATGAAAGCCATGCTTATCGCATTTCTGGCTATTGCCGTGATCTCCGTGGGCGCGGACATCGCCCTCGACTATCTCGGTTTTTCCACCCAGGAGACCACCTCCGGACCTTCGGTCCGGCACGGCTGAGGCGCCGCGCGCCAGCGGCCGGGAGGGGGAGTTCTCATCAGGGTTCCTGGCTTCCCGCTTTCGCGCGTGTGAAGGAATCCCGAAACACCTGCGTAATTCGGGATTCGCCATGTCGACCCGCATTTCCGATGCCGGCAGGGATCGAGGATTGCGCGGCGTTGCGGGACCGTGAGCAACCGGATAGATGGGTAACACTATAGACCGGATACATGGGTAACAGTGTTCCCGGTCTGTCCCGCTTCCGTGCGGCCCGGCCGGGCCGCACGGAAGCGGTGTAGCTTCTTCGACCTCCGATCGATGATCCCGAGGTCGATATCCGCGAAGCGGACGATCCAGTCGCCCCCGTCGGTCTCGGCCACGCCCACAGGCTCGCCCCTCAGCGTCTCGCTGATGAAGACCAGGTCGCCGCCCCACTTGATGGAGCCATCGGTGCGGACCCGGCGCATCGCGTGCTCGGCATCGTACCAGGGCTCCTCCAGGCGCTCGGGATGACGCCGCTCCGACGACCGGTAGAACGCCGCAGGCGGCCTCTGCCCCAAGGCCTCATGCGGACGATGGGCGTTGAAGTCCTGGCGGAAGCGGTCGAAGCGGGCCTGTTGCGCGTCCGCCGTCGCCGCCGGCGGCGTCGCGGTCTCGGCCTTCAACGTCCGATGCATCCGCTCGTGCCTCCCGTTCTGCTGCGGCTGACCCCGCGCAATCCGCTCCACCGCGATCCCGGCCTTGATCCATTCCACCGACAGACGCGACAGACCCCCAGCCCCCGGACCGGCGAACGGCGCCCCGTTGTCCGAACGGATGGCTTCGGGAACCCCGTAGCGCCGGAACACCCGCCCCACCGCCGCCCCCACCGCTGCGGTCTGCAGCGGGACGATGACGCACGCCAACAGAAAGCGGCTGTAGGCGTCGGTGATCGTCAGCGGATCGCAGCGGACGCCGTCGCGGGTGCGAAACCACCCCTTGAAGTCGATACACCACACGTCGTTGGGAGCCGCCACAGGGCGGAACGGACGACACGGAGCCGCCATCCGACGGCGCCGGCGACGGCGCGCCACCAGACCCTCCGCCCGCAGCAGGTCGCCCATCGTGCTGGCCGCCGGCCACGCCACCTCGGGGCGCTGACTCACCAACACCGCCCGCAGCTTGCGCGGACCCCAGTGCGGACGCGCGCGGCGCAAGGCGATGATCGCCTCGGCCACCGACGGCGCCATCGACCGACCATGGCGACGCGGCGCCCGCGACCGCTCGACCAGACCCTCCGGGCCGTCGCCGCGATACCGATCAAGCCACTTGTACCCGGTCTTGCGGCTGATGCCGTAGTGCTCGCACAGCGCCGTCATCGACCACTCGCCACGCAGATAGTCGGCAACGAAAACCAGCTTCTCGTCCATCGGACAGGTCTCCTTCCAAGGCATCGGCCGCACCTCCCGCACCTCCCGACCAACCCTCTAACCTGTTACCCATGTATCCGGTCTGAACTGTTACCTTTCTATCCGGTCTGTACCCCGCGGTCCCCCCTCCCGACCTCCCCCCTGTCAGGGGGGAGGAGCGTCGACGGTCCCTCCGCCCCCCTCCCCCTTGCAGGGGGAGGGCCGGGGTGGGGGTCGCGCCAAGGGGGAAGGGGCGCGGACGGACCTTGCGGCGCTCCCGTCGGAAGTGTTCTGATCTGAAATTCGAGCCGTTCGCCGACGCCGTCGGACCGTCGGCCTTGATCGCAGTCAGCCGTCCTCCGGCGGTTTCGGCATGACGAACGGGCGGGCCGACTCGTAGGCGCGGCTTGCGCGCAGCACTAGGTCCTCCCGATACCGCGGCCCGGCGATCTGCATCGCCGCCGGCAGGCCCTCGCCGGTGATCCCGCAGGGCGCGCTCGCCGCCGGCGCTTGCGTGAAGTTGAATGGATAGGTGAACGGACTCCAGTCCATCCAGTTCTTCATGCCGCGGCCGGCCGGCGCCTCGGCCCCCGCCTCGAAGGCGGTGAGCGGCATCTGCGGCGAGACCAGCAGGTCATAGGTCTGGTGAAACAGGTTCATGCGCCGCCCCAGCATCAGACGCGCCGCATCGGCGGCCAGCGACTCGGCGACGCCCCTGTCCCGGTATTCCTCGACCGATCGCACCAGCCCCGGGTCCATGAGCGCGCGCTGTTCGTCGTCCATCGCATCGACGAGGGGCCGGAAGCGCAGGAAATAATATGCGCCGAAAGCCTCGCGCGGGTCCTCGAACCCGGGGTCGGCCTCTTCGACGACGGCGCCCAGATCGGCGAATACGTCCACCGCCTTCTCGACGAGGCCGGCGACCTCGGGGTCCACGTCCGCGTAACCGAAATCGCGCGAATAGGCGATGCGGAGGCCCCTGACGCCATCCTCGATCCCCGTCCGCCAGTCGCGGGCATCGTAAGGAAGGGCCGTCCAGTCCCGAGGGTCGGGCTCGGCGATGACGTTGAGCATCAGCGCCGCGTCGCCCACGGTTCGCGTCATCGGTCCGTGATGGATGATCGCGCCCGGCATGTTCATCGGATAGATGGGCACGCGCCCGAACGTGGGCTTGAGGCCATAGATGCCGGTGAAGGCCGCCGGAATGCGGATCGAGCCGGCGCCGTCGGTGCCCACGTGCAGCGCCCCCATCCCGAGCGCGCAGGCCGCCGAGGCGCCGCCGCTGGAACCGCCCGGCGTCCGTTCCAGGTTCCACGGGTTCCGCGTGACGCCGGTGAGCGGGCTGTCGGTGACGCCCTTCCAGCCGAACTCCGGGGTCGTCGTCTTGCCGATCAGCACCGCGCCGTGGGCCCGCAGGCGCGCCGTCCTCGTCCCAGGGACCATCGGCCGAACCGGTGCGCGAGCCGCGCCGGGTCGGCCAGCCCTTCGTCAGAAGCGCGTCCTTGATCGTCGTGGGCACGCCGTCGACGAGGCCGGCGGGAGTTCCCGCCCGCCAGCGCGCCTCCGATTCGCGCGCCGACGCGAGCGCCGAATCGGGATCGAGATGGCGGAAGGCGTTGACGGCGCCGTCGCACCGGTCGATCCGCTCAAGCGCCGCTTCGACCGCCTCGACCGGCGACAACGTCTTGCGGCGGTAGCGGGAGACCAGCTCCACCGCCGACATCGACGCGAGATCGCCGGTCATCGAACACGCCCCGTCCTACGCCGTATCCCCGAGGAACCGCGCCTCCGTGTCCGCCAGCGCGCGGTGGAAGCGCGCGCCGAGCTCGTCGATCTCGTCTTCGGCGATGATCAACGGCGGAGCGCAGACCACGGTGTCGCCGAGCGCCCGCACGATCAACCCGTGTTCGCGGGCCCGCGACGCCAGGTAGGCGCCGACCTTGAGCGCCGGGTCGAAGGGCCGCTTGGCGGTCTTGTCGGCGACCAGTTCGACGCCGGCCATCAGCCCCACGCCTCGGGCCTCCCCCACCAGCGGGCGGTCGGCGAGCGACCGGAATACCTCCTGGAAGCGCGGAGCGACGGCCCGCACGTGGCCCACGACGTCGCGCTCCTCGTAGATGTCGAGCGCCTCGAGGGCCACGGCCGCCGCGACCGGATGGCCGGAGTAGGTGTATCCGTGGCCGAACACGCCGATCTTCTCGCTCTCCGCCACCATCGCTCGGTAGATCGGCTCGGAGATGAAGGTCGCCGAGATCGGCAGGTAGGCGGACGACAGCGCCTTGGCGCAGCACATGAGGTCGGGCCGGAGGCCGAAGGTCTCGCTGCCGAACATGTTCCCCGTCCGTCCGAAGCCGCAGATGACCTCGTCGACGATGAACAGCACGCCGTACTCGCGCAGCACGGCCTGCATCCTCTCGAAATAGGTCCGCGGCGGCACGATGACGCCGCCGACCCCCATCACCGGCTCGGCGATGAAGGCGGCCACGGTCTCCGGGCCCTCGTCGAGGATCAGCCTCTCCAGATTGGCGGCGAGGCGGTCCGCGAACTCCTCCTCGGTCTCGCCGGGGCGCGCGAAGCGGTAGTGATGCGGACAGTCGGTGTGCAGGACGTCGGCGATCGGCAAATTGAAGCCCCGGTGCAGGTCGGGGATGCCGCTCAGGCTCGTCGTGGCGACCGTCGTCCCGTGATAGCCGTTCCGCCGCCCGATGATCTTGCGCCTTTCGGGCCGCCCCTCGGCGTTGTTGTAGTACCAGACCAGCTTGACCGCGGTGTCGTTGGCCTCGGAGCCCGAGCTGGCGAACAGGATCCTGGACATGGGAACCGGCGACAGGGAGAGAAGGCGCTCGGCGAGATTGATCGCCGTTTCGTGGCTCCGTCCGAGGAACGTCTGGTTGTAGGGCAGTTCCGCCATCTGGCGCGCCGCCGCGTCGACCAAGCGGCGCTCGCTGAAACCGAGCGACGCGCACCACAGTCCGGACATGCCCTCGATATAGGTCTTGCCGCTCTCGTCGGTGACGCGCACGCCGTTGCCGTGGTCGATGATGAACGGTCCGTCTTCCTCGTGGGCCTTGAGGTCGGTGAACGGATGCAGCACCGCCGCCGCGTCTCTGGCGGCGGCGGAGTTGGGCCGGCCGGTCATCGCGCCGCGTCGATCGAGAGCCCCTTCATGGCCGGGACGCTATCACGCCGCCCCGACCGGTTCGACCCCCCATGCCGCCGACCTTGCATGTCGGGGCGAACTCGGCGACAACATGAAGGATGAACGTACCGGATACGAAACCGATGGCGGCCGTCGAGGCCCGCCCCGCCGAACCGCGGCGGGCGCGAGCCTCCCGCGGCGCGACCTGAGAGACGCCCGATGACGGATCGGGACGCGGCGGGCGCGCTTCGCGATTACCGCCGGGAGTTGGAACGGACGCGCGCCACCGGGCAGGCGACCGAGCACAGCTACCGTCCGGCGCTTCAGACGCTCGCGCAGGAGTTGGGCGGCGCCGGCGTTCACGCCCTCAACGAGCCTTCGCATGTCGCGTGCGGCGCGCCCGACTTCATCGTCGAGCGGCGCGGCGTTCCGGTCGGCCATATCGAGTGCAAGGACGTCGGAACCGACCTGAACCGTGTCGAGTGCAGCAAACAACTGAAACGCTACCGGGCCGCCCTGCCCAATCTGATCCTGACGGACTATCTCAGGTTTCGCTGGTACGCCGACGGCGAATTGCGCGAGACCGCGCGACTGGGCCGGTTCGACCGTCGCGGCAGGGTCGCGGTGAACCGGGAGGGTTTGGGCCAGGTTACCGGGCTGTTCCAGGCGTTCTTCACCGCCGATGCGCCGTCCATCGGCCAGTCCCGTGAACTCGCGGAGCGCATGGCGGCCAAGGCGCGGCTGTTGCGCGATGGCGTCGAACGCATCCTGCGGGGGGAAGGCCGATCGGGACCCCTGCGCGACTTGCTGGCCGCCTATCGCGACGTGTTGATCGCGCGGTTGTCGGCCGATCAGTTCGCCGACCTGCAAGCGCAGACCGCCGCCTACGGCCTGTTCGCGGCCCGCTGCCTGCACGACCCGAAGAATGGGCCGTTCACGCGCCGGTCCGCCGTTTTCGCCGAGACGACGCCGTTCCTGCGCGAGGTCTTCGGCCATATCGCCGGCCCCGGCGTCGATTCGCGCTTGGCCTGGATCGTGGACGATCTGGCGCGCCTGCTCGACCGGGCCGACATGGCGGAGATTCTCGCCGATTTCGGTCGCCGCACCCGCCGCGAAGACCCGGTGGTGCATTTCTACGAGGACTTTCTGGCCGCCTACGACCCGAAACTGCGCGAGGTACGCGGCGTCTACTACACGCCCGAGCCCGTGGTCTCCTACATCGTGCGCAGCGTGGACCGCATCTTGCGCGCAAGTTTCGGTCTGGGGGACGGGCTTGCCGACACCGCAACGATCGCCGGGCGCGATCCCGAGGGGCAATCGAAGGCGAGTCCGCGGGTGCTGATCCTCGACCCGGCGGCGGGCACGGGCACGTTCCTGCGCGAGACCGTTGCCACGGTCCGCGCGACGATCGAGGGCAAGGGCCTCGGCGGCGCATGGCCGGACTACGTGCGGGACCACCTGTTGCCGCGCCTGTTCGGGTTCGAGTTGCTGATGGCGCCCTACGCCATCTGCCATCTGAAGCTGGCTCTCGAGATCGGCGGGACGGACGCAGGTTTCAGGATGCCGGACGGCCAGCGGCTCGGCGTCTTTCTCACCAACGCGCTGGAAGAGGCGCACGAGGGGACCGCCGGTGCGCTGTTCGCCCACGAGATCGCCCGGGAGGCCGCTGGCGCGGATGCGGTCAAGCGGGAGAAGCCGGTGATGGTCGTGCTCGGCAACCCGCCCTATTCCGGCCATTCCGCCAACAAGGGCGCATGGATCGCCGACCTGTTGCGGGGCCGAAACGACGCGGACGGGAGCAGCGGCTATTTCGAGGTGGACGGCGAACCGCTCGGTGAAAGGAACCCGAAGTGGCTGAACGACGATTACGTCAAGTTCATCCGCTTCGCGCAGTGGCGGATCGAGAGCACCGGCGAAGGCGTGCTCGGCTTCGTCACCAATCACGGCTATCTCGACAACCCGACCTTTCGCGGGATGCGGCAAAGCCTGATGGAAGCTTTCGACGAGATCCACCTGCTTGATCTGCACGGCAACGCGAAGAGGAAGGAGCGCGCGCCGGACGGCGGCAGGGACGAGAACGTGTTCGACATTCAGCAGGGCGTCGTCATCGGCCTGTTCGTCAAGCGCGGAGGCGCCGACGGGAAGCCGGCGAGGGTGTTCCATGCCGACCTGTGGGGCGAACGCGAGGCCGGGCCGGACGGCGGCAAGTACGGATGGCTCTCCGCCAACGACGTGGAGACGACGTCGTGGACGGAACTCGCGCCCATGCCGCCGCTCTATCTGTTCGCGCCGCGCGACGAGGCGTTGAAGGCGGAGTACGAGGACAACTGGAAGCTCCCGGAAATTTTTCCAGTCAACTCCGTCGGCGTGGTTACGGCGCGCGACAAGCTGGCGATCCAGTGGACGGCGGACGACATGCGTCGCGTCGTGGAGGACTTCGCCTCCCGCGACCCCGAAGATGCGAGAGCGTTTTATCGGTTGGGCAGGGATGCTCGCGACTGGAAGGTCGAGGACGCGCAGCGGGACGTCCGCGGAATCCCCGGAGGGCAGTGGAATCCAGTACCCATACTGTATCGCCCGTTCGATACGCGCTTCACCTGTTACACCGGCCGTAGCCGCGGATTCATCTGTATGCCGCGGCCGAACGTCATGCGCCACATGCTGGCGGGGCCGAACCTGGGTCTCTCGACGACAAGGTCGACGGAGATTGCCGACGGCTGGGAACACGTGTTCGCCTCAAGCCATCTCATCCAACA
This sequence comes from Alphaproteobacteria bacterium, assembly GCA_965242505.1. Classification (GTDB taxonomy): domain Bacteria; phylum Pseudomonadota; class Alphaproteobacteria; order UBA2966; family UBA2966; genus UBA2966. Next base: position 2,608,095 of record OZ251449.1, on the reverse strand, counting down.
TCACACGGTCTCACTCAAGGAGGTGAATTACCTCTTCCCCCTCTACACCTATGCGACGGATTGCTTCGGAAAGACGCGCGCAGCGAATCTCGACCCTGGCTTCGTCGAATCGATGCGCGCGGCGCTCGGTCTCGACTTCATCCCCGACGGCGCGGGCGACCTCGAAGCCGTCTTCGGGCCGGAGGACGTGTTCCACTACGTCTATGCGGTGCTCCACAGCCCGGAATACCGCCGCCGTTACGCGGATTTCCTGAAGTCGGATTTCCCGCGCGCGCCGCTCACGGGCGATCGCGCGCTGTTCGCCGAACTGGTCGGCCTGGGCCGTCGCCTCGCCGCCTTGCACCTGATGGAGGCCGAGGGCGAAGACGCGCCCGCCTTTCCGGGCGCGGGCGACAACCGCGTCGACAAGGTCCGCTACGCCCCGCCGAGCGGCGGCGTCCCGGGCCGGGTATGGATCAACGGCGGCCAGTACTTCGAGGGCGTGTCGCCGGACGTCTGGGCCTTCGCCGTCGGCGGCTACCGCCCGGCGGAGAAATGGCTGAAGGACCGCAAGGGGCGTCTCCTCTCGTTCGACGACGTCGCGCGCTATCGCCGAATCTGCGCCGCCCTCGCCGAAACACCGCGGATCATGGCGCGCATCGACCAGGCCATCGACGCGCGCGGCGGCTGGCCGCTTCGCGCCGCCGGATGAGCCTTGCGGTCGGGCGGAATGCCGACCTTGCACGTCGGGGCGAACTCGGCGACAACATGCAGGATGAACGGAGCGAACGCGAAACCGATGGCGGCCGTCGAGGCCCGCCCCGCCGAACCGCGGTGGGCGCGAGCCTCCCGCGGCGCGACCTGAGAGACGCCCAAATGACGGACCGGGACGCGGCGGGCGCGCTTCGCGATTACCGCCGGGAGTTGGAGCGAACGCGCGCCACCGGGCAGGCGACCGAGCACAGCTACCGTCCGGCGCTTCGGACGCTCGCGCAGGAGTTGGGCGGCGCCGGCGTTCACGCCCTCAACGAGCCGTCGCGCGTCGCGTGCGGCGCGCCCGACTTCATCGTCGAGCGGCGCGGCGTTCCGGTCGGCCATATCGAATGCAAGGACGTCGGAGCCGACCTGAACCAAGACGAGCGCGACGAACAACTGAAGCGCTACCGGACCGCTCTGCCCAATCTGATCCTGACGGACTATCTCGAGTTTCGCTGGTACGCCGACGGCGAGTTGCGCGAGACCGCGCGACTGGGCCGGTTCGACCGCCGCGGCAAAATCGTGGCGAACCGGGAGGGTTTGGGCCAGGTTACCGGGCTGTTCCAAGCGTTCCTCGCCGCCGATACGCCGTCCATCGGCCAGTCCCGTGAACTCGCGGAGCGCATGGCGGCCAAGACGCGGCTGTTGCGCGATGGCGTCGAACGCATTTTGGAGTGGGAAGGCCAGTCGGGACCCCTGAGTGACTTGCTGGCCGCCTATCGCGACGTGTTGTTCCTGCAGTTGCCGGCCGATGAGTTCGCCGACCTGCAAGCGCAGACCGCCGCCTACGGCCTGTTCGCGGCCCGCTGCCTGCACGATCCGAAGAGCGGGCCGTTCACACGCCGGTCCGCCGTTTTCGCCGAGACGACGCCGTTCCTGCGTGAGGTCTTCGGCCATATCGCCGGCCCCGGCGTCGATTCGCGCCTGGCCTGGATCGTGGACGATCTGGCGCGCCTGCTCGACCGGGCCGACATGGCGGAGATCCTCGCCGATTTCGGTCGCCGCACCCGCCGCGAAGACCCGGTGGTGCATTTCTACGAGGACTTTCTGGCCGCCTACGACCCGAAACGGCGTGCGGCGCGCGGCGTCTACTACACGCCCGAGCCTGTGGTCTCCTACATCGTGGCGAGCGTGGATCGCCTGCTCCGCGAGAGGTTCGGCTTGGCGGACGGGCTTGCCGACACCGCGACGATCGACGAGCGCGACCCCGAAGGGCAGCCGACGGCGAGTCCGCGGGTGCTGATCCTCGACCCGGCTGCGGGCACGGGCACGTTCCTGCGCGAGGCCGTCGCCACGGTCCGCGAGACGATCGAGGGCAAGGGCCTCGGCGGCGCGTGGCCGGACTACGTGCGGGACCACCTGTTGCCGCGCCTGTTCGGGTTCGAGTTGCTGATGGCGCCCTACGCCATCTGCCATCTGAAGCTGGCTCTCGAGATCGGCGGGACGGACGCGGGTTTCAGGATGCCGGACGGCCAGCGGCTCGGCGTCTTTCTCACCAACGCGCTTGAAGAGGCGCACGAGGGGACCGCCGGCGCGCTGTTCGCCCATGAGGTCGCTCGTGAGGCTGCGGATGCGGATGCGGTGAAGCGCGAAAAGCCGGTGATGGTCGTGATCGGCAACCCGCCCTATCGCGGCGAATCCGCCAACGAGGGCGCGTGGATCAAGGCTCTGCTGCAAGGCAGGGACGGCGCGGCCAGGACCGGCAGCTATTTCGAGGTGGACGGCGAACCGCTCTGCGAAAAGAACCTGAAGTGGCTGTACGACGATTACGTCAAGTTCATCCGCTTCGCGCAGTGGCGGATCGAGAGCACCGGCGAAGGCGTGCTCGGCTTCGTCACCAATCACGGTTATCTCGACAACCCGACCTTTCGCGGGATGCGGAAGAGTCTGATGGAAGCTTTCGACGAGATCTACCTGCTCGACCTGCACGGCGACGCCATGAAGAGGGAGCGCGCGCCGGACGGCGGCAGGAACGAGAACGTGTTCGACATCCAGAAGGGCGTTGCCATCGGCCTGTTCGTCAAGAGGGCGGACAGCGATGACGGATCGGCGCGGGTGTTCCATGCCGATCTGTGGGGCGAACGCGAGGCCGGGCCGGACGGCGGCAAGTACGGATGGCTCTCCGCCAACGACGTGGGGACGACGTCGTGGACGGAGCTCGCGCCCATGCCGCCGCTCTATCTGTTCGCGCCGCGCGACGAGGCGTTGCGCGAGGAGTACGAAACGTACCCGGCTCTTACCGACGTCTTTCCCGTCAATTCGATCGGGATCGTGACGGCGCGCGACAGGCTGGCGATCCAGTGGACGGCGGATGACATGCGTCGCGTCGTGGAGGACTTCGCCTCTCGGGACCCCGAAGACGCGAGAGCGTTTTATCGGTTGGGCAGGGACGTTCGCGATTGGAAGGTCGAGGACGCGCAACGGGACGTCCGCGGAATCCCCGGAGGGCAGTGGAGTCCGGTACCCATACTGTATCGCCCGTTCGATACGCGCTTCACCTGTTACACCGGCCGTAGCCGCGGATTCATCTGTATGCCGCGGCCGAACGTCATGCGCCATATGTTGAGAGGGCCGAACGTCGGCATCGTCACGACGCGGCAAGGTCGGGGACAATGGAACGCATTCGCGGCAAAAACCGTCACTGGTAACAAGTCCCTGGACGCCTACGACTCGAATTCCCTCTTTCCCCTCTACACCTATGCGACGGATTGCTTCGGAAAGATGCGCGCGGCCAATCTCGACCCAGGCTTCGTCGAATCGATGCGCGCGGCGCTCGGTCTCGACTTCATCCCCGACGGCGCGGGCGACCTCGAATCCGTCTTCGGGCCGGAGGACGTGTTTCACTACATCTATGCGGTGCTCCACAGCCCGGAATACCGCCGCCGGTACGCGGATTTCCTGAAGTCGGATTTCCCGCGCGCGCCGCTCACGGACGATCGCGCGCTGTTCGCCGAACTGGTCGGCCTGGGCCGGCGCCTCGCCGCCCTGCACCTGATGGAGGCCGAGGGCGAAGACGCGCCCGCCTTTCCGGACGCGGGCGACAACCGCATCGACAAGGTCCGCTACGCCCCGCCGAGCGGCGGCGTCCCGGGCCGGGTATGGATCAACGGCGGCCAGTACTTCGAGGGCGTGTCGCCGGACGTCTGGGCCTTCGCCATCGGCGGCTACCGCCCGGCGGAGAAATGGCTGAAGGACCGCAAGGGGCGGTTCCTCTCGTTCGAAGACATCGCGCGCTATCGCCGAATCTGCGCCGCCCTCGCCGAAACGCCCTGCGCCATGGCGCGCATCGACCAAGCCATCGATGCGCGCGGCGGCTGGCCGCTTCGCGCCGCCGGATGAGCCTTGCGGTCGGGCGGAATCGCTCGCCCCGTTGCCGACCGGGGACCTCCTGTCGTATCCATGACCACCCGGCACGCATGAGGCGCGCATGTCCGACAAACTACCGGAGCAGGCCCGGGTCGTCATCATCGGCGGCGGCGTCATCGGTTGCAGCGTCGCCTATCACCTGACCCGGGCGGGCTGGACCGACGTCGTCCTGCTGGAACGAAAGTCGCTGACCAGCGGGACGACGTGGCATGCCGCGGGCCTGATCGGACAGCTCCGCGCCACGTTCAACATGACGCGTCTCGCCCAGTACACGACCGAGGTTCTGCTGTCCCTGGAGGAGGAGACCGGTCAGGCCACCGGCTACAAGCAGAACGGAGCGTTGCTCGTGACGGCCGACGAGGAACGGTTCATCGAACTCAAGCGCAACGCCTCCATGGGCCGCTGCTTCGGGCTCGAGGTCCGGGTGCTGTCGCCGGGAGAGGCGCTGGAGCTGTGGCCGCTGTTGAACGCGGACGACCTGATCGGCGGGGTCTTCATCCCGAGCGAGGGACAGACGAATCCCGTCGACACGACGTTGGCCTACGCCAAGGGCGCGCGTATGCGCGGCGCGCGGATCTTCGAGAACACCAGGGTCACGGCCATACGCCGGAGCGGCGGCCGGGTCACGGGCGTGGCGACGGACGACGGCGACATCCGCGCGGAGTTCGTCGTCAACTGCGGCGGCATGTGGGGCCGCGAGATCGGCCGGCTGGCGGGGGTCAACACGCCTCTCCACGCCGCCGAGCACTTCTACGTCGTGACCGAGCCGATTGCGGGGCTGAGCCCCGGCACCCCGTCGCTGCGCGAGCAGAACGCGGGCCTCTACGTCAAGGAGGACGCGGGCAAGCTGCTCGTGGGCGCCTTCGAGAAGGAGGCCAAGCCCTGGGGCATGGGCGGCATCCCCGAAGACTTCGAGTTCGATCAGCTGCCCGAGGACTGGGACCACTTCGAGCCCATCATGGAAAGCGCCCTGCATCGCATTCCCGTCCTCGCGGAGACGGGCGTGCAGACGTTCTTCTGCGGACCGGAGAGCTTCACGCCGGATGACCGCTACCTCCTCGGCGAGGCGCCCGAGCTTCGGAACTTCTACCTCGCGTGCGGGTTCAACTCGATCGGCGTCGGATCGTCGGGCGGCGCGGGCAAGGTGCTCGCCGAGTGGATCGTCAACGGTCATCCGGGCATGGACCTGTGGGAAGTCGACCCGCGCCGGATGCAGCCTTTCTAGGGGAATGCCCGCTATCTCGAGGAGCGCGTCGTCGAGGGGCTGGGTCTCCTCTACGACATGCGCTGGCCCTTCCGGCAGTTCGTGACGGCGCGCGGCATCCGCAAGTCGCCCCTCCACGACCGGCTCGCGGCGCGCCGGGCCTGCTTCGGGGAGGCCGCCGGCTGGGAGCGTCCCAACTGGTATGCGCCGGAAGGGGTCGAGCCCCGGTACGAGTATTCCTAGCGGCGTCAGAACTGGTTCGAGTATTCGGCGGACGAGCATCGGGCGGTGCGTGAGCGCGTCGGGCTGATCGACCAGAGCAGTTTCGGCAAGATCCTGGTGTCCGGCGCCGACGCGGAGGCGGCGCTCAACCGCATCTGCGCCAACGACGTCGCGGTTCCCGTGGGCCGCGTCGTCTATACGCAATGGCTCAACGACCGCGGCGGCATCGAGGCCGACGTCACCGTCACCCGTCTCGCCGAGGACGGCTTCCTCGTCGTGACCGGGGTGGAGAGTCAGACGCGGGACGTCGACTGGCTCAACCGCCACATCCCCGACGGGTCGCGAGCCGCGGTCACGGACGTGACGTCCGCCTACGCCGTTCTCGGCGTCATGGGGCCGAAGGCCCGGGACCTGCTGTCGCGGGTCACGAGCGCGGACCTCGGCAACGACGCCTTCCCCTTCGCGACCTCCCGCGAGATCGACGTCGGCTACGCGACGGCGCGCGCGACCCGCATCACCTACGTCGGGGAGCTGGGCTGGGAGCTCTACGTGCCGGCCGAGTTCGCCGCCGGCGTCTGCGACGAGCTCATGGCGCGCGGTCGGGACGTCGGGCTGGCCCCCGTCGGGTTCCATGCGGTGAACTCCCTCCGCCTGGAGAAGGGCTATCGCCACTGGGGACACGACATCAGCGACGAGGACACGGCGCAGGAAGCCGGCCTCGGCTTCGCCGTGGCGTACGGGAAGAACGCCGGGTTCATCGGCCGCGACGCCGCGCTGCGCCAGAGGGACACGGGCGTCGGCAAGCGTCTCGTCCTGTTCGCCCTGGAGGACCCGGAGCCGCTGCTCCACCACTACGAGCCGATCCGCCGCGACGGCGAGATCGTCGGATATCTCACGTCCGGCATGTTCGGCCACACGGTCGGCGCCGCCGTCGGCATGGGCTACGTCTGCCGCGAAGCGGGCGTCACGCGGGAATGGATCGAGGCCGGGAGTTACGAGATCGAGATCGCCGGCGAGCGATTTCCCGCGCGGGCGTCGCTCGCCCCCTTCCACGACCCCGGACGCGAACGGATCCTGGCGTAGCCCGCATTTCCCGCGCCGGCCATCGACGCGCGCGGCGGCCGGCCGCTCGCTCCGCCGTGAGGATGGCGGTTCACCGATGCCCCGCCGCGGGGATGCGCCGCTCGATGTGATAGGGCTCCGCAGCCAGCGCGCCGCAGAACTCTCCGCCGATCGATTGCGCCTGCCCGAGCAGCTCCGGGTTCCGGGACATCAGCTCCTCGAACCGGGGGCGCAGCGCGTCGGCCTCGGAGGCGAGCGCCGCCATGTCGACGGTCGCGGGCCTGCCGTTCTCCACCACCACCTTCCCGCCCACCATGACGGTGTCCACGCTGCCGCCGTCCTCGACGTGGACGATCTGGAGCAACGGGTCGTTCAGGGGTATCCAGTTGATCCGCCCGAGGTCCAGGAAGACGATATCCGCCTTGTATCCCGGCGCGAGGCGTCCGATCTTGTCGAGGCCCAGCGTCCGCGCGCCGCCGACGGTCGCCGCGTGGAACGCCTCGGCGGCCGAAAGGCCGGCCTCGCGATCGCGGCCGTGCGCCGTCGAGACGAGCGCGGCGAGGCGCGTCGCCTCGTACATGTTCTGATGGTCCGACGAGCGTGCGCCATCGGTGCCGACGCCCACGTCGAGGCCCGCGTCGAGCATCTTGCGAACGTCCGCGATCCCGACCCCGAGCCGCAGGTTGCTGCCCGGGTTGTGCGCGACTGCGGCGCCGCGGTCGGCGAGCCGCCGGACGTCGTCGTCGTCGAGCCAGACTCCGTGCGCCGCCGTGAAGTTCGGGCCCAGCACGCCGAGGTCGTCGAGCCAGGCTGTCACGGTCTTGCCGAACCGCTCGAGGCCGGAGACGGCCTGTATCCTGGACTCCGCGAGATGGGTGTGAAGTCCGGCGCCGTTTTCCCGGGCCAGTTCGGCGAGCCCCGTGAACAGGGGCGCCGTGCAGTGGTGGGCGATGGCGGGCGAGACGGCGAGACGCGCGAGGCCGCCCTCTTCGCGCCAGTCCCGGAACAGCATCCGGTATTGGGCCAGGATCGCCGTTTCGGGCTCGGCCGCGCGATTTTCGAGATCCCGGCGGAACGACGGCGGCAGCGCGTCCAGGAAGCCCGGCACGGCGTGGAAGATGGAGATGTCGGCCACCATCGGGGCGACCACGGCGCGTATCCCGACATCGGCGTAGGCCCGCGTCACGCTGTTCAGCGCGTCGAGGGTCGGCAGCGGCAAGGGCAGGGGCAGGTCGTAGCAGGCGGTGCAGCCCTTGAGCGCCATCTCCACCGCCGCGATCCTGGTGAACAGCCGGGTCGCCTCGAGACTCAGGTCGGCGTTGATCCAGGGGCTGACCGTGAGGAACCGCTCCAGGGTCCAGCGATCCGTCGTGGCCTTGTGCGCCGCGTGGTATCCGTGGGTGTGGGCGTTGATCAGTCCTGGATGCAGAAGCTTGCCGCGCGCGTCGAGCAGGACGGCGTCCGCGGGCGCCGGGAGGCCGGGAGGGCCGACGCCGCGGATCGTATCGCCCTCGATCAACAGGTCGCCGGGTTCCGCCCCGGGCCGGGCGCCGTCGAGCACGCGCCCACCCCTGACGATGATCGCTCGTTCGCCGCCCATCCGGCGGTCATCCCCCGCCGGCGCTGCGCGGTTCAGGGCCTTCGCCAGCCCGCAGCGACCGCCGCAATCCGGCGATTTCCTCGCGCAGTCCCGCCATCTCGCGGCGCAGGGACTCCGTATCCTCGTCCACGCGCGCCCCGATGCGCCGGGCTTCCTCAGCATGGTGCGTCTGCATGGCGTCCACGATGACGCCGATGAACAGGTTGATGACGGCGAAGCTCGTCACCAGGATGAACGGCACGAAGAAGGCCCAGGCATGGGGAAACTCGACCATGACCGGGCGCACGATGCCCATCGACCAGCTTTCCAGAGTCATGATCTGGAACAGGCTGAACATCGAGGCGCCGATGCTGCCGAACCACTCGTCGAAGCTTCCGCCGAAGAAATTGGTCGCCAGCACCGCCGAGACGTAGAAGATCAGGGTGATCAGCCCGACGATCGAGACCATGCCCGGGATGGCGGTGATGAGCGCCTGTATCACCGCCCGCATCTGGGGCGACGCCGACACCAGGCGCAGGACGCGGAGAATGCGGAGCGCGCGCAGCACCGCCAGGGGGCCGGAGGCCGGCAGCAGGGCGATGCCGACGATCAGGAAATCGAAGACGTTCCAGCCGTTCCGGAAGAAGCCGACTCCCCGCCCGAACAGCTTCGCGGCGATCTCGACGGCGAACACGCCGAGCACGAGCGTGTCGAACGCGGCGAGGGCGCCGCCGAACCTCCCCATGGCCGCGGGCGACGTCTCCAGGCCGAGCGAAATGGCGTTGAGAACGATCAACGCCGTGATGAACGTCTGGGCCCGCCTGCCCTCGATGAATTCCGCCACCCGCAGTCTGGTCGTCATGCTCCTTCACCCGTCGCCTTGAAATACGGTCCCTCGCGGCGGGTTACACAGGTCGGGCGCCGCCGCCGCGCAACGCGGACGTTCGGGGCGTTTCGGGGAGCGCGCGCGGGACGCCGCGGGCGGCGCTCAGGCCAGCGCGCCGCCGCGGCGGTCCTCGACCCCCGAGCCCCGCGGGCGCGTGGTCAGGCTCATGCCGCCGTCGACCACGAGGCATTGCCCGGTCACGTACCGCGCCCAGTCCGAACAGAGATAGAGGACGGCGCGGCCCACGTCCCAGCCTTCGCCCTCGACCTCCAGCAGGGAGGCCCGCCGCCGCCGCTCGCGCGCCTCGTCCGTCATGCCCTTGTGGAAAAGCCGCGGCGTATGCACGGCGCCTGGCAGGATGCAGTTGACGCGGATGCCGTCGGCGCCGTGATCGACCGCCATGGCGCGGGTGAGCGACATCACGGCGCCCTTCGACGTGGAATAGGCCGTCATGCCGCGCGGCCGGATGGCGGCCGTCGAGGCGATGTTGACGATGGCGCCGCCGTCGCCGCTCCCGACCATCGCCGGCACGGCGTATTTCGAGGCCAGGAAGACGCTTTCGACGTTGACCCGCATGACCGCCTCCCAGGCGTCCCGACCCTCCTCGACGACGCTGCCCTTGCTGCTGACGCCGACGTTGTTGTCGAGGACATCGAGCCGGCCGAACCGCTCCAGCGCGGCGTCCACCATGCCCCGGCACTGGTCTTCGCAGCCGAGATCGGCCATGTGGGCGACCGCTTCGCCGCCTTCGGCCTCGATCATCCCCACCGTGTTCTCCGCCAGGTCGAGGAACCGGTCGACGACCAGCACGCGGGCGCCGGCGCGGGCGAGCATGACGGCCGCCGCGCGCCCGTTGCCGATCCCCTCGCCCGCCGCGCCGCCGCCGGTGACGATCGCCGCCTTGCCCTCCAGTCCGAGACTCTCCCTCAACACGATCGCTCCCCGCCCGCCGGAGCGCCAGCATAGCACGGCGGGCGCCGCGCCGGTCATGGCCAGTATGGGACGCTGCCGGCTCAGGTGATCGCATCACCCGACGGCAGCGGTTCGATGCGCCGGAAGCCGAGTCTCCGGGCCAGCCACAGGATCGTCTGAACCATGGCCCAGCATTCCAGGGCGAACGGCAGGAACCCGAGAAAGCCCAGCGCCGGCATCTCGAAGTATGCGACGTCCTCCAGCGGGCCGAGGAACGGCAGGTTGTAGGTCCATTTCGCGAGGGCCCAGTAGTTCCAGAACTCCCACAACAGGCCGCAGACGGCGCCTCCGGCCATCAGCGAGACGGTGCGTCCGTACCGCCCTTGCCGCCAGTCGCCGAAGATGCTCGGCGCGCCGAGCCGCTCGTTGACGGGATCCAGCAGAAAGAACCAGCCCAGCCACAACGTCAGGCTGCCGACGGGATCGCGCGCGAGAAACGGATACAGCGCCATCGCGGCACCGGCCGCGATCAGCGCGGCGCGGACGACGGCGTTGGGGGCGAGCGCCGGGCCGCGCAGGCGGCCCATCCGCGTCCGCTGCGCGAGGTCGGCGATCAGGAACATGCCCGGACAGATGGCGCCGAATGCCAGGAAGTATCCCGCGTGCCGGACGAGAAGGTTTTCCGGAAGGCCGTGATACCGCCAGGCGTCGATGTACTGGAAGTTCACCCAGTCGAAGACCAGCCAGACGGGAATGCTGAGCAGATAGGTCGCGGCGAACCGCCAGGGCCTGTCGCGGACCGGCGAGGCGCTCCGGAGCGCGCCGCGATGGAGAAGCCCGTCGAGCAGGAACAGCAGCCCGGTCCAGCACAGCGGGGTCAGGAACACGGCCGCGCCGCGGGCGACCGACGACAGCGCCCCCTCGGGCGGCGGAACGGCCTCGTAAGGCATGACGGCGCCGCCCCGGAACGCGACGTCCAGGACGAGCAGGATTTCGGCGACCGCGATGATCGCGGCGCCCAGGAAGACGGTGGCGGGAAATTTCCACGCGCCGCCGTTTCGTTCCGCCGCCGACATTATCCGCGCATCTCCTTTCGCAACGTCCGCGGCGTGATGCTACACTCGGGGCCGCGGCGGCGAAAAGGAGAGGGCGCCGCCGGTCGGGATTTGGAGGATCCGCCATGACGGCCACCCTGGACGGAGTCACGCACGGAAGGGCGCGGGTGAACGGCGTCGAGCTCCATTGGGTGGAGAAGGGGGACGGCCCCCTCGCGCTTCTGATGCACGGCTTTCCCGAGTTCTGGTGGTCCTGGCGCAAGCAGATCGGCCCGCTGTCGCGGCGCTTCAGGGTCGTCGCCGTGGACATGCGGGGTTTCAACGAATCGGAAAAGCCGGCCGCCGGGTACGATGCCGCGACCCTGGCCGCCGACATGCGGGACCTCATCGATCATCTCGGCGGTCCGGCCTTCGTGGCCGGGCACGACTGGGGCGGCATCGTGGCCTATCAGCTGGCCATGGACTGGCCGGATCGGGTCCGCAAGCTCGCCATCCTCAACGCGCCCCATCCGGACGCTTGGATCCGGGCCTGGCTGACCCACGCCGAGCAACAGCGCAAGAGCTGGTACGTCTTCCTCAACCTGCTGCCGGACTTCCCCGAGGAGAACTACAGGGCGCAGTTCCGCGACGGTTCCATACGCCTCGCCCGCGTCATGCCGCCGGAAGACGTGGCCGTGTACCGCGAGGCCTTCGAGAAGCCGGGCGCCGCCACCGCGGCGATCAACTATTACCGCGAGATCGTGAAGGAAATCCCCCGCCGCCGCCACGCGACCCCCCGTCGCATCGTCTGTCCCGTCCGCGTGCTCTGGGGCCGAAGGGACATAGCGCTCGATCCGGTGGTCAACGACATCGCGGCGCCGTGGGTCGACGACATGGAGGTGTTCTATTTCCCGCAGGCGCAGCACTGGATCGCCTTCGAGAAACCGCGCGCTGTAACGCGCCATCTGCGGGAATTCTTTGGCGCATGACGCGGCCGGGCGCGCCAGATCCGGCGCCCGCCTCCCCCTACTCCGCCTTCCGGCACCAGAGCCGGTGCGCGTCGCCCAGGGAGTCGGGCCGCCGTTCCTCCAGTTCCGCCCACTGATCCAGATCCCCGGGGTTCGCCGAATCGCCGAACAACTCCGCGAAATCCTGCATGGCGGCCCGTTTCCGGACTTCGTAGGCCAGAAACCGCAGTTTCAGGCCCGGCAGGGCGTCCCGCAGGTCCGCGACGGCGAACAGGGCCTCCTCGCCGTCGGGGAACAGCAGGTCGCGGCATTGATGGAGGTTGTGGAAGCCGTCCGCCGCGACGATCCCGCGAGCGGGCTCTCCTTCGGGCAGATCGAGCAGGAGCTTGCGGGCCTCGCGCACCCCTTCGGCGTCTCCGGCCAGCGCTCTCTCGCGGACGAGGTTTCGGGCCGCCGCGAGGGCCTCCGGAATTCGCCGCCCGCGCGTCTGGACGCGCATCAGGCCGCCGGGGAGCAGGAGGTTCGCGAGGGCGCGCCAAGCGGCCATGGCGTCGCCCGTCCGGAGCATCGCATCCCCCGTATGGACGATGTGGAACCGTCCGTCGACGCGATCGAGCCGCCCGTGCGGAACCTGACGGAACTCGACGTTGCCGACGCCCATCTCCGCGGCCATGCGGGCCGCGTAGGCGAGGTTGGCGAGGCTCGGGTCCGTCGCCAGGATTTCCAGGTCGCCGTAAGCCGCCGCCAGCCGGAGCGCGCGTCTCCCGGTGGCGCAACCGGCGACGAGAACGCGCCCTCCCCGCGCGTATTCCGGGGCCAGGAAGTCCGGGATCGGTTCTTCCGGGTCGCCGGCGCGGTTTCCCGGCCCGGTTTCGGCCGAACGGCGCCAGCGAGGGCGCGGCGCCGCGTCGGCCTCGTCTCCGCCGGCCTCCGGCGACGGGCCGGCGGCGCGCGTCATGGCCGCCGCGAGCTCGCGTTCCCGCAGGGGTTCCGCCAACTGCCGCCGGATCAACATGCGGCGGTAGGGCGCTTCCGCCGGGAGTCCCAACTCCAGCAGCTTCTCGATCCCCTCGATCCTGCGGATGGGGCGGTAGGCCGCGACGACGGCCAGGCGATTCCACATCTCGAGATCCCACGCGCTCGCCTCGGAGGCGCCGCCGATGGCGTCGAGGCCCCGGCGGACCTCGGAGATCATGTATCCGGCCGCCAGGGCTTCCCTCGGCGTCTCGGGCCAGGCGTAATCGGTCGCGAAGCATTGCTGCGCGAGCGCGATGACGAACTGCCGGCGTCTGCCCACGACGAAATCCTCGGGCGCCGTTCCCCGTTCTCCCTGGAGGACGATGGCCCGGCGGATCGCCGACAGGGCTCTGACCATCTCGTCGTCGGTGACGACGGTGTTGACGAGCAGTCCCAGCAGCAGGGGTTCGGACAGAAGGTCGTCGAACACGCCGCCCGCCGCCGCGGCCATGATCGCGTCGACGTCCCCGCCGTCGGCCATCGCCAGGAGCCCCGCGAACCGCTCGTCCCTCTTGAGGACGGCGGCGGCCGCGGGCGCCAGCTTCTGATGCTCGATGCCGTCGAGATCGAAGCAGGCCCGGAGCTCCCCGACGGGCCCGGGGGGCAGGGACGGGAACGGACGGGCGTCGAGCGTCCGCAGGAAGAGGTGGACGTGATCGGGGTCGCCGGGCGCGAAGCGGATGGCCCGGGCGAAGGCCGTGAGCGCCTCGTCGAGTTCGCCGCGCTCGGCTTGGGCCGCGCCCAGGCGCGCGTGCGCGGCGCCGTCCGCGGGCATGTGGGCGGCGGCGCGCCGCAGGACGTCCGCCGCTTCGGGAAGGCGGCGGCGCTCCAGGCAGAGAAGCCCGATGCTGGTGTAGGCGCCGGCGAGGGCGGGGTCGAAGCCGAGCGCTCGGTAGTAGGCGGCCAGCGCCTCGTCGACCTTGCCCCGCGCGCGCAAGGTCTCGCCGAGATTGAAGTGGAACGCCGCGTTCTCCGGCTCGATCTCCAGGGCCCGCGCGATCCAGTCCGCCGCCGCCGCGTGGGCGCCCGCCCGGTGGTCGATCAGGCCCCGGAGGTTCAGGGCGTCGGCGTTGCCGGGTTCCGCCGCGGCGAGCCTTTCGCAGAGACCCTTGGCGCCTTCGCGATCGCCCGCCCGGTAGAGGCGGGCGGCCTCGGCAAGATTTTCCGCCGCGCTCGACACCCTGCTCGATCACTCCGCGTCGCTGGACGACGGCGGTTATAGCACGGGCGCCAGGGCGATCCGTCATCGAACCGAAAGCGGTTTCCTGCTCGTCCGCAAGACTCGTCCAGTGACGGGGGTGCCGCAGGGTCCGTTCGCGCTCCTCTCCCCAGGCGCGACCCCCACCCCGACCCTCCCCCTGCAAGGGGGAGGGAGAAGAAGAGAGGGGGAGGGAGCCGTCGACGCTCTTCCCCCCTGACCATCCATACTCCTCCCCCCTGGCAGGGGGAGGTCGGGAGGGGGGTGGACTGGGTACAGACCGGATAGAAAGGTAACAGTTCAGACCGGATACATGGGTAACAGGTTAGAGGGTTGGTCGGGAGGTGCGGGAGGTGCGGCCGATGCCCTGGAAGGAGACCTGTCCGATGGACGAGAAGCTGGTTTTCGTTGCCGACTATCTGCGTGGCGAGTGGTCGATGACGGCGCTGTGCGAGCACTACGGCATCAGCCGCAAGACCGGGTACAAGTGGCTTGGACGGTATCGCGGCGACGGCCCGGAGGGTCTGGTCGATCGGTCGCGGGCGCCGCGTCGCCATGGTCGGTCGATGGCGCCGTCGGTGGCCGAGGCGATCATCGCCTTGCGCCGCACGCGTCCGCACTGGGGTCCGCGCAAGCTGCGGGCGGTGTTGGTGGGTGAGCACCCCGAGGTGGCGTGGCCGGCGGCCAGCACGATGGGCGACCTGCTGCGCGCGGAAGGTCTGGTGGCGCGCCGTCGCCGTCGCCGTCGGATGGCGGCTCCGTGTCGTCCGTTCCGCCCTGTGGCGGCTCCCAACGACGTGTGGCGCATCGACTTCAAGGGGTGGTTTCGCACCCGCGACGGCGTCCGCTGCGATCCGCTGACGATCACCGACGCCTACAGCCGCTTTCTGTTGGCGTGCGTCATCGTCCCGCCGCAGACCGCTGCGGTGGGGGCGGCGGTGGGGCGGGTGTTCCGGCGCTACGGGGTTCCCGAGGCCATCCGTTCGGACAACGGGGCGCCGTTCGCCGGTCCGGGGGCTGGGGGTCTGTCGCGTCTGTCGGTGGAGTGGATCAAGGCCGGGATCGCGGTGGAGCGGATTGCGCGGGGTCAGCCGCAGCAGAACGGGAGGCATGAGCGGATGCATCGGACGTTGAAGGCCGAGACCGCGACGCCGCCGGCGGCGACGGCGGACGCGCAACAGGCCCGCTTCGACCGCTTCCGCCAGGACTTCAACGTCCATCGTCCGCATGAGGCCTTGGGGCAGAGGCCGCCTGCGGCGTTCTACCGGTCGTCGTCGCGGCGTCATCCCGAGCGCCTGGAGGAGCCCTGGTACGATGCCGAGCACGCGATGCGCCGGGTCCGCACCGATGGCTCCATCAAGTGGGGCGGCGATCTGGTCTTCGTCAGCGAGACGCTGAGGGGTGAGCCTGTGGGCGTGGCCGAGACTGACGGGGGCGACTGGATCGTCCGCTTCGCGGATGTCGACCTCGGGATCATCGATCGGAGGTCGAAGAAGCTACACCGCTTCCGTGCGGCCCGGCCGGGCCGCACGGAAGCGGGACAGACCGGGAACACTGTCACCCATGTATCCGGTCTATAGTGTTACCCATCTATCCGGTTGCTCACCGCGGCTCTGCAACGCCGCTCGCGCAAGAGCAGCGCCGCGGCCGCAGCTTGCGCGGCCCGAGATCCTCGAGCGGAATGGAAGGACGATGCGGACGCCGGTCGGCGTTCGGTTCCGGCGCGGTTCAAGCCCGGCTCGAGCCGCCGTACAGGCCGTTCCGTCCCATCTCCAGGAATTTCTTCCTCCGGCCCGATTTGAGCTGTTCCCCGTCAAGGTTGTCGAGAGACGTGAACGCCGCCTCGATGGCGTCTCCGGCGGCATCGATGGCGCCGAGCGGGCTGCGGTGCGCCCCTCCCACCGGCTCGTCGATCACCGTATCGATGACCCCGAAATCCATCAGGTCCTCCGCGGTGAGCTTCAGGGCCTCGGCGGCTTGCCGCGCGTGTTCGGCGCTGCGCCACAGAATGGACGCGCAGCCTTCGGGAGAAATCACCGAGTAGATCGCGTGCTCCAGCATCATGACGCGGTTGCCGCTGGCGAGGGCGATCGCGCCGCCCGATCCCCCTTCGCCGATCACGACGGACAGAAGGGGAACGCTCAGGGACAGGCAGGTTTCGATGGAACGCGCGATCGCCTCGGATTGACCGCGCTCCTCGGCGCCGATGCCGGGATAGGCGCCGGGCGTATCGACGAACGTGAGGATGGCGATGTCGAAGCGGTCGGCGAGCTTCATCAGGCGAGCCGCCTTTCGATAGCCCTCGGGCTGCGCCATTCCGAAATTGTGTCGGATCCGTCCTTCCGTTCCATTGCCTCTTTCGTGCCCGATCACCATGAGCGGTCGACCGCGAAAGCGGCCCAATCCGCCCCGGATCGCCGGGTCGTCGCCGTACGCGCGATCACCCGCCAACGGGGTGAAACCATCGATCAGACGCGAGACGTAGTCGCCGAAATGCGGCCGATTGGGATGACGCGCGACCTGGGTCTTCTGCCATGGCGTCAGATTCGCGTACGTGTCGACCAGCAACGCGCCCGCCTTGGCTTCCAGCCTGGCGACTTCCTCGCCTATGTCCGCATCGCCCGTATCGGCGAGATGGCGCAACTCCCTGATCTTGCCCTCGAGCTCGGCAAGAGGCTTTTCGAAATCGAGAAACGCTTCCATCTCGCGGCCGCCCCTTACGCCTTCGCCTCGGGGGCGGAAGGCCCGCGCCGGGCGCCGCCGCCGCCCGCCCGCTCCCGCGATCGAATCCGGCGAGCCTTCTTCACCATGGCCTGGGCTTGACGGATCGACGCGATGTCGATCATGCGACCGTCCAGCGACACGGCGGCGCGGCCATCGCGCCGGGCTTCGCGCATCGCCGACAGGATGCGCCGGGCCCGGGCGAGCTCTTCCTTCGTGGGGCTGAACAGTTCGTTCGCAAGTTCGATCTGGCTCGGGTGGATCGCCCATTTGCCCTCGCAACCGAGGGCGGCCGCGCGCAGCGCCTGCGAGCGAAATCCTTCCGTGTCCGGGATGTCGCCGTACGGCCCGTCGACGGGCCGCAATCCGCGCGCGCGCGCGGCGACGACCACGCGCGCGAGCGGATAGTGCCAGACGTCGCCCCAGTGCTTCTCCCGCCGGTTCGCATGATCCGGATCGGTGAGCGTATGGTAGTTCGGATTCGGCCCTCCGACGCCGGTCGTTCGCGCGCCGGTCGATGCCGCGTAATCGGCGACCCCAAAATGAAGGGACTCGGCGCGTCTGCTCGCGGCGGCAATCTCCTCCACGTTCCGCATTCCCAAGGCCGTCTCCACCAGCAGCTCGAGGCCGATCCGTTTTTTCAGGTCCGCGGCCTGTTCGATCTGCGAGATCAGCACGTCGACGGCGTAGACGTCCGCCGCCGTCCCGACCTTGGGAACCATGACGAGATCGAGGCGCGCGCCGGCTCTTTCCAGGATGTCCACGACATCGCGATACATCCAGGGCGTATCGAGGCCGTTGACCCTGACCGACACCGTTCGATCTTCCCAATCGAGATCGTTGAGGGCCTCGATCACGTTCCCGCGGGCCGTCGGCTTGTCGTCCGGCGCCACCGAGTCCTCGAGATCGAGCAGGACGACGTCCGCGGGACTCGTCGCCGCGCGTTCCAGAAACCGCGTCGATATCGCGGGGACCGAGAGCTCCGAGCGATTCAATCGCGGCGTCGCCTCGTCGACGGTGGAGAAGCTCATGTCCGTCTCTCGGAGGAATCGTTCCGCGCGCCGGATCCGACGCTCAACGGATGATGCCGCGTCACCATCTCCTTCAGGCGCTCGTCGAGTACGTGGGTATAGATCTGCGTCGTCGAGATGTCCGCGTGACCCAGCATTTGCTGCACCGCTCGCAGATCGGCGCCGTGAGCCAGAAGATGACTCGCGAACGCATGTCTGAGGACGTGCGGCGATACCCGCGTCGGATCGATCCCCGAGTCGCAGGCCATGTCCTTGATCATCTGCGCGAACCGACGCTCCGAAAGATGCCCACGCCCGCTCCGCGATGGGAACAGCCACGGGGAATCCTCGTTCTCCTTCAGAAAATGCTTTCGCACGGCGACGTAGTCGACGATCGCTTCCTTGGCGGACTCGCTGAGAGGCACGATCCGCTCCTTCTCGCCTTTGCCCCGCACCATCAGCACCCGGGAGTCCGATCTCGCGGCGGACAGGGGCAGGCGGACGAGTTCCGACACGCGGAGACCCGTGGCGTAGAGGGTTTCCGTCAACGCCAGCAATCGCGCGCCTTCAGGGCCTTTCATCTCGCGCGCCGTGTTCAGAAGCAGCTCGACTTCGCGCTCCGAAAGCACTTTCGGCAGTGGACGGCTTCGCCGAGGGCCGTCGACGGCGATACAGGGATCGTCCTTCCGTAGTCCCTCCGCGTACAGAAAACCGAAAAACTGCCGAAGCGCGGAAAGGCGACGAGCCGCGGTCGATGCCGCCAGACCCGCATCCGACATGGAGGAGAGGTAGTCGCGAACGAGTCCGGTATCGGCGGAAGAGACCGTCACGCCGCGTTCGTCGGCGAACCTGGCGAAATCCTCCAGGTCCCGCTGATAGCTGCTCAGAGTCGCCGACGCAGCGCCCCGCTCCGCAGACATCATCTCGAGAAACAGCTCGACGTTCGTATCGGTCAAATGTTCCCGCCGACAACCTGCGCGGTGTTCGCCGCCCTCACGGACCCGCCGCTAGAGGCCCTTGGCGAGCGCCGATTCGAGCGCCAGTTTTCTGGCATCCGTCTCCAGACCCACGCCCATGAGAGCGGACACGACGGTATGCAGGGTCGTGGGATCGGCGCCGACGGGGCCGACCTCGCCGAGCGCCAGCAACGACAACAGGACCGTCTCGCCCACACGGCCGTTCGCGGACGCGATCTCCAACGCCCGCCAGAGTTGCACCGAGGGCAGATAGGCGGTGACGGTCAAGGACGATTCCAGCAGCTCCCGCCACGACGCCTCGGGAACGTCATAACCGATCGCGTCCATCAACGCCAGAATCACAGCGGCCCGCTCGAAAGCGTCATCTCCCGACCGTTCCTGCTCGCCGGCCCACCAGTTGACCAGCGCATCGGCGTTCCATCCCAGGGAACCGTCGATATCCATGAGCTGGACGAGGGGCCAGAGATCCAGAATGGCGACGGCGGCATCGGGGGTTTCGGGCGTAGCGCTCCGGTAAAGCATGTCGAACCAGCGCCGCGCGGACCCCACATCTCCGGCGGCCAGCAGAGCCCGCCCGATATCCGACGCCGCCCACGCCAGGCCGGGTGACGGTTCTATGGACTTGCAGATGTCTCGCAGGATGCGCGCCGCCGTGCCGAACCCGTCCGCGGCGCGCGCCCGCGACAGCGCGGCGACGATGGCGCGAGCCTTCGTCCGGGGATCGGTCTGGATGGAGGCGACTTGGTACAGCAGCGCATTGACTCGCGGTCCGGCCTCCTCGACCGCCAGGGCCCGCCACGCCAGTCGATCCTCGGGTGAGAAATCCACGCTGGCGTACATCGCCGTCAGCGCGTCCGGCGAAAGGGCGCCGGCGGCCTCGGCGCGCTCCGCGGCCACGAGGCGCGTCGCCAACGGCGCGTTCGGCGAGACCGCGATGGCGCGCAGTATGGCCGGTCGCGCGCCCGGGACCGCGCCGTCGGGAATCTCGAGGCGGGCGGCGCGCAGCATCGCCAGATGCAACGGCGAGGGATCGATCAGACCGCCGGACGGCGACCTCGTTTCTCCCACGAGCGATTCCACCAGCTCGAAGAAGACGTCGTCCCCGGCCCCGCCCCCCTCCCGCAGCAAGGAAACGCCGAGCCGGGCCGCGGCGCCTTCACCGTTCAACGCCTTGCAGAACGTGAGACCCTTGAGCCAATAGGGATCGTCGTCCGTCCGCAGCAAGGCCTCGATATTGGCGCACGCTCCGGCGTGGTTTCCCGACAGCAACATACTGTCGACCTCCGCGCGCGCGAGCGATGCGTCCTGGAGTCGCGATGTCCCCAGGCGCAGAAGGTCCTGAACGAGATCGGTCCTGCCGCTGGCGCCGAGGCGCTCCACCCGGAGTCCCAGCAGGCTCGAAGCCATGGGCGCGCCCGCCGGAACCCGCGCTTCGGACAGCAACAGGCGACGGGTCAGATCCTGCATCACCGGCGACAGGGTTCGCGCCGGAAGACGCGGCACCAGCGCTTCGATGAAGGCGCGGTCGCTCCCGACCCACATGTCGAAACCGAAGCCGCCGTCCTCTTCCGTCAAAAGGCCGACGGAAGACGGATCGACGGCGGCGATTCTGCCGACCACGACACCTTCGCCCTGTACGATGGGCCGCGTCCTGGACCAGGAACCGGACGACGACGGTTCGCTGGCCGGACTCGCCGCGGGCGGCGCGCCTGAAACCGCGGGCTCCCGCTGCGGGACCTGGGGGTCGGGTATCAACTTTATCGGCGGTCCCACTTGCGCGTGAGCCGGGGAACCGATCAGCGCGACCAGCGCCGCGCCGAACATCGACCGGCGCAGGGACGGGCCGAGCGACGGTCGATCAGCGGGGAAAGCGCTCATCGGGCAACACCTTTTCCACGCTTTTCGATGGAGGTGGAATGTCCCACGTGGCGAGAAACGCGGCTCCGCCAACCAGAACCAGCAACACGATGACGAGTGCGATGTACGGCGCCTTGGACATCAAGCTACATGGAATCCTGGGAAGGCGCGCCGCGGGTCGGGACAACCTCCGACCACATATGCTAAGGTGCAATTGTGGCGAAGTTGAGTCAGTCTATCGGCTCGCGAGTCGGGATTCAACGTCCCGGCACCGTCCCCCGACGCGGGTTTCCCGCTCCAGTCGCAAAGCCTCCCGGCGCCTGATCCGATGTCGATATCCAGTAAAGCGACAGCCTGGGCCGCCCCGAATCGGATGATCGTCCTCGTCGGACTCATGGGCGCGGGGAAGAGCACCATCGGTCGCCGGCTCGCGGCCCGGCTCGGCGTTCCGTTCGTCGACGCGGATGACGAGGTCGAACGGGCGGCCGGATGCTCCATCGGAGACATGTTCGAGGTCCACGGGGAAGCCGCGTTCCGCGAGGGCGAGAAACGGGTCATCGGGCGCTTGCTGGATGGGCCGGTGGGAGTTCTGGCGACGGGTGGCGGGGCCTTCATGAACGAGGAAACGCGCGATCGCATCAGGGAGAAGGGCGTTTCGGTCTGGTTGCGAGCGGATCTGGACGTCCTGGTGCGACGATGCGCGCGGCGCGACGACCGGCCGCTTCTCAGAGACGGCGACATGCGCGAAACCCTCGAAAATCTGATAGACCGGAGATATCCGGTGTATGGAGAGGCCAATATCGTCGTGGACACCGGCGACAAGCCGCACCGAACCGTCGTCGACAAGATCATGGAGGAACTCTCGGCGGGCGGATATCTGTCGGCGAACCGAACGGATGCCAACGCCTGACTGACCTATCGATGCAAACTGGCCCAGATGTCGTCGACGTCGCTCTCGGGGACCGCGGCTACCGTATTCATGTCGGAGCCAACGTCCTGGGAATGGCGGGACGACTGCTCGCGCCCGTGCTTCGTCGAAAGCGCGTGGCGGTGGTGACCGACGAGAACGTGGCGGCCCGACATCTCGCGACCTTCACGGCCGCGCTCGATTCGTCGTCGATCACGCACGACTCGATAACGCTTCCCGCGGGAGAACGCGTCAAGAGCTTCGCGCATCTCGAGGCGCTGCTCGACCGCCTCATCGGACTCCGGATCGAGCGCAACGACGCGATCGTCGCGTTCGGCGGCGGCGTCATCGGCGATCTCGCCGGATTTGCGGCGAGCGTCCTGCGGCGCGGCGTCGACGTCATCCAGGCGCCCACCACCCTCCTCGCTCAGGTCGACAGTTCCGTCGGAGGAAAAACCGCGATCAACACCCGCCGGGGCAAGAACCTCGTCGGCGCGTTCCATCAGCCGAAACTGGTTCTCGCGGACACGTCCGTGCTCGGGACGCTTCCGCGGCGCGAGACGAGGGCGGGGTACGCCGAGGTCGTGAAATACGGCCTGATCGACCGGCCCGACTTCTTCGCCTGGCTGGAAACGAACGGCGCGCGCGTCGTCTCGGGGGACGCCGAGGAGACGCGCCACGCCGTCGTGACGAGCTGCCGCGCCAAGGCGCGAATCGTCTCCGCGGACGAACGGGAGGCCGGCTCGCGCGCCCTTCTGAATCTGGGGCATACGTTCGCCCACGCGCTGGAAGCCGAAGCCGCCTACGAAGGCCGCCTGTTGCACGGCGAGGCGGTGGCCATCGGAATGGTGAAGGCGTTCGAACTGTCGTCCCGGCTCGGGTTCTGCGCCGCCGGGGAGGTTGTCCGCGTTCGTCGCCACATCGCGGACGCCGGCCTTCCTACGGCCGTCGCGTCGGTCCCCGGGTTCGACGCCGTCCGCCCCGAGACGCTGCTCGAGCACATGCGGCAGGACAAGAAGGCGCGCGGCGGACGGCTGACGTTCGTGCTCACCAAGGGCATCGGACGCGCGTTCATCGCATCCGATGTCGAAGAGGAAGCGGTAACTGCGTTGCTCGGAGAGGATCTGGCGGCGGCGGCATGACGGCCCGATGACGAACGAGTTCCGGACTCCGTCCTCGATGCTTCGCGGTGCGGCCGCGCTTCGTCCGATCGACCGCTGCGCCGTCCCGCATACGGATCAGCGCGCTTGGAACTGACCCTCCTCTTTTCCCTGATCGCCATTGCCGGCCTGCTGGTGCTGTCGGCTCTGTTCTCGGGTTCGGAGACCGCCCTCACGGCGTCGAACCAGGCGCGGATTCACCATCTGCTGCGCAAGGGAAACAGGCGCGCGCGCACCGTGACGCGGTTGATGGAAACGCGGGAGCATCTGATCGGCGCGATCCTGCTGGGCAACAATCTGGTGAACATCCTCGCCTCCGCCCTGGCGACGAGCATCCTGATCGGGTTTTTCGGAGATCTCGGCGTCGCCATCGCGACCGTGGTGATGACGACCCTCGTGCTGATCTTCTCGGAGATCCTTCCCAAGACCTACGCCCTGTCCAACGCGGATCGAGTCGCGTTGGGCGTGGCGCCGGTCATCCGGATCCTCGTCGCGTTCTTTTCGCCGATCACGCGCGCCTTGAACCTCGTCGTCGGCGCGACCTTGAGACTGTTCGGCGCGGGCGCGGGGTCGCCCAAGGTCGCGACGGCGAGCGAGGAGATCCGCAGCACGATCGCCTTGCGCGCCCAGGAAGGAGAGGTCGTAAAGCACGAAAGGGACATGCTCGGCAGCGTTCTCGACCTGACCGACGTCCACGTCGACGAGGTCATGGTGCATCGCAGGAACATGTTCGCCGTCAACGCGGACGACGCCACGTCGAGCCTCGTCGAACAAATCCTGTCGAGTCCCTACACGCGCGTTCCCGTCTGGCGGGACGATCCGGACAACATCGTCGGAATCGTCCACGTCAAGGACCTGCTGAAGGCGCTGCACGTCCATCGGGGGCCGCTGGACGATCTCGACGCGACCGCGGTGGTCGGCGAACCCTGGTTCGTTCCCGAAACCACGTCGCTCCGCCAGCAGCTCAACGCGTTCCGCCGCCGTCGCGCCCATGTCGCCCTCGTGGTGGACGAGTACGGCACCTTGATGGGCCTCGTGACGCTGGAAGACATCCTGGAAGAGATCGTCGGCGACATCACGGACGAGCATGACGTTCCGGCGCCGACGGTGCGGGCGCTCGGCGATGGCTCCTACGTCGTCGAGGGTGGAACCACGATTCGCGACCTCAATCGCCTGTTCGACTGGAACCTGCCCGACGAAGAGGCGGCGACGGTCGCCGGACTCGTGATCTACAACGCCCGGGTCATTCCGGAAGCCGGCCAGATGTTCACGTTCTACGATTTCAGGTTCGAAGTCCTGCGGCGCCAGAGAAACCAGATCGTATCCCTGCGCGTGATACCGCCCACGAAGCCGCGGACCGGGGCTTCGTGATCCCGTCTTCTCCCGTGCGCCGGGCGGCCGATTCGCCGCCCCTGTCTCTCGTCGCGTATCCGAACGCCGCCTGGCCGAACGGCGTCCGCGCATGAACCAAGCCGTCGTCGCGCAGCTGATCCCGGTGCTCGCGCCGGTGCTCGTCACCATCGCGATCGGTTACGCCTGGGCCAGGCTCGGCCGTGACTTCGACGTCCGGTTCCTCGCCAACATGATTCACAACGTCGGGATGCCGTGCCTGATCTTCTCGATATTGACCAAGGTCGACGTAGACCCCGAGGTCTTCGTCGATATGGCGTGGGCCTCGGTCGCCACCCATCTCGCGTTCCTCGCCATCGGCGCGCTCGCGCTGCGCGCCGCGCGGTTGCCGCTGTCCATCTATCTCAACGGCATGGTCTATCCGAATGCGGGGAACGTCGGCCTGCCCCTATGCCTGTTCGCCTTCGGCGAACTCGGACTGGCGCTGTCCGCCGCCTGGTTCACCGTCGATGCGGTCATGGTCGCGACCCTGGGGGTGTGGGTGGCGTCGGGGCGGTTCACCGCGCGGGACCTGATCCGAACGCCGCTGGTCTACGCCGCGCTCGGCGCGTTGGCGTTCCTCGCGAGCGGGACCGAGCCGCCCGCGTGGCTCGCCAACACCACCGGCCTGATCAGCGGCCTGGCGATCCCGCTGCTCCTCGTCATGCTCGGCGTATCGTTGGCGACGCTGAGAGTCGCCAATCTCCGCCGCGCCTTTCTGCTTTCGCTGTTGAGACTGGGGATGGGATTCGCGGTCGGCGTCGTCGCGGCGGACCTGTTCGCGTTCGATGGCGTGGAACGGGGCGTCCTGATCGTCAACTGCTCCCTGTCGGTCGGAATGATCAATTATCTCATCTCCCAGTATTACGACCGGAGTCCCCAGGAGGTGGCGGCGATGGTCGTGGTGTCGGGCTTCATGTCGATCGCGACTCTCCCCTTGCTCGTGGCGTACGCGCTGTGATCGCCGAAACCTTCGCCGTGGTCGCTCCGGTGATGTTCGGCGCCGCCCTGGGGTTCGGCTGGGCCCGGCGCGGACCCGCCTTCAACACCGAGTTGCTGACATCGCTGGTGCTGGTCATCGGCACGCCATGCCTGGTCTTTTCGACGCTGACGGAATTCGGCGTCGACCTCGACGCGGTCGCAAGCATGGCGCTGGCCTCGTTGATGTCCATCGTCCTCCTCTCGGCGGTGGGCGGCGCGGTCCTGTTCGCGGCGCGGCAACCGGTCCGCGCCTTTCTCCCCTCCCTGATGTTTCCGAATTCGGGCAACGTGGGGCTGCCCCTCTGCCTGTTCGCGTTCGGCGGCGAAGGGTTGGCGCTGGGCGTCACCTTCTTTACCGTGACGTCGCTCGGGAACTTCACGCTCGGGATCTGGCTCGCTTCGGGCGAGATATCTCCCGCGCGGCTGCTGCGGACGCCGCTGATCTGGGCCGCGCTGGCCGGAGTGGCGTTTCTCGCCGCCGGGACCGAGCCGCCCCTGTGGCTTGCCAATACGACACGGTTGATCGGGGGCTTCACGATTCCGGCGATCCTGATCACGCTTGGGGTCGCCCTGGCCCGGTTACGGGTAGCCGACATGGGGCGCGCGACGTTGATCGGCGTCTTCCGTGTGGGCCTCGGCTTCCCGTTGGGCCTGTCGCTGGCGGGGTTGCTCGACTTCGAGGGCGTCGCGCGCGGCGTGCTCGTACTCCAGTGCGCGATGCCGGTGGCCGTCTACAACTTCCTGTTCGCTCAGCGGTACGACAACCGTCCGTCCGACGTCGCGGGCGGCGTCGTGGTCTCGACGGCGATATCGTTTCTGACGTTGCCGTTCCTGATCGCCTACCTTCTTTGAGGTCCGCGGCGGCGCAGGTCGGACCCGAACCGCCATGGAGCCGCCCGCCGCCCCGCAGGCGGGTGAATCCGTGGCGGAGGGGGTGGGATTCGAACCCACGGTACGCAGAGCGTACAACGGTTTTCGAGACCGCCCCGTTCGGCCACTCCGGCACCCCTCCGCGCGACGGCCGCCTCAATAGGGCAAAGCCTGAACTACGACAAGTCCCGACCTCGTCCATGCCGCGGGCGGCCCCCATCTTGCCCAGGGACTTGTCGACGTTGCGGAGCGCTCTCGCCGCCTCCGCCACGTCGGCGCGGATGCGGAGCGCGAGGTTGAGACCGTCCGTCATGGCGCCTACATCGAGGACATGAGGGAAATACTGTGGTTCATCGGGTTGATCATGGCGCCGGCGGCCGTCATGTACGCCGGCATCTTCCTCTTCGTCCTGTTCGCCGCGCTCATCGCCCCGTTCCTGGACTGAACCGGGCGAGCGCCCACCCCGCGAGGCAGAGGGCCGTGACGGCGACCGGCCTCCGTCGACGCGCGCCCCGATCACCTCGCGTGGGACGGCCTCGTGCTCCGCCACGACCATCCCTGGTGGGACGCCCACTACCCGCCCAACGGATGGGGCTGCAAGTGCTACGTCGAGGCCCTCGACGACGACGGCCTCCGGCGCGCCGGGAAGGACGGACCCGACGAGGCCCCGCCCGACCGCATGGTCACCCGCACCGTGGGGCGCGGGCGCGCCAGGCGCACCGTCACCGTCCCGGAGGGCATCGACCCGGGCTTCGACTACGCCCCCGGAGCCAGTCTTCAGTCCGGCGACGCCGTGCGCCAGGCCATCCTCTCCTCCATCGAGACCGCCCCCTCCATCGCCGCCGCCGCCATCCGCCCGATGCTCCGGCGGCCGTCCGTCCTCCGGGCCCTGGGCGAGAACTGGCGCCGCTGGCGCCGCAGCGAACCCGGACCCGACTTGCAGAACCGCTTCGAGGTGGGCGCGCTCTCGCCAAAGACCGTCAAGGCCCTCGCCGAACGCGGGGACCCGCCCGCGACGGTCGCCGTCACCGTGGACCGCCGCGCCCTCGGACACATGACCCGCGACCCCAAGCGCGCCCGCGGGCAGGCCCTCGACGCCGCCGACCTCGACCGCCTCCCCGAGATACTCGCCGAACCCCGCGCCGTCCTGTTCGAGACGCGGCCGGAAGGGCCGACGCTCCTCTACGTCTTCGATCCGGCTGACGACGAACGGCGCGGCAAGATCGCCGTCCGCGTCAACTTCGCCACGCGCCGAAAGGGCCAGATCAACGCCATCCGAACCGCGGGGTACGTCAAGGCGAGAGATCTGCGTGATCCGCGCCATGCGCTCATTGAGGGAGAGATGGATGAGTGACCGGAAAGGAAACGGCGACGGTCCGGAAGCTCCTTCTCCCACCGTTTGGCACGGCCCCGAAGGGCACGTGGTGGATCCGTCGCAGACTGACACCGGACCGTCCACACGCACCATATGCAGGGGAGCGCCCGAGCGCAAGAGGGCTGAATACGAGGCCGCCGCGCGGCGCGCCTTCCCGGAACTGTACGGCAAGAAGGCGAGGTTCAGAAAATGGACATGACGGAAGAGGATCAGATCGAAGTCACGCAGATGTTCATCAATGAGGCTGCCGAGATAGCCATGACCGAGCGCGGCTACTCCGACGAACAGCGCAAGGAGTTCTCCGAGTGCTTCAATCGGATCGGGTCCATTCTCGGAAAGGCGGGCATCCAGACGGGGTTTTCATCTGCCGAGAAAGCGCAGGAGATGGTGAAGATGGCCATGAAGAAGGGCGTTACTCATTGACGCTCCGGACGATCCGCACGATCGAATGCCGAGACTGTAGCCGGGCCCTGGAGATCGAGGGGTCGGGCGCCTACGGCCGCCTGCGCCGCGACAGCCTGTGCGAGAGCTGCCGGGAACTCTTGCGGCCATTGGGCGATCGTTTCGTCCCGATCCGCGCCGAGGAACTGCGTCGCCTCTGCGAAGGAGGCGAGGACGCCATCGACATTCCACGGAAGGGAGTGGCATCATGAAGAGAGCGGGCATCCGCATCCGAACGTGGGGCCGGGCGCACGTCTACGGGACGGCGTGGTGGGATTCGCCCCACGGCCTCACGGAGGAAGAGCGCATCACGCACCCGCTCGACGAGGACGAAGCGGAGGCGCTGAACCAGCTCGACGGCGCCGCGCCCGGCAGCCTCGGCGCCTACAAGGCCGGGGACCGGTGCGAGCGCTACCTGCGCCGCGAGCGCGAACGCCTCATCGCCGACGGCCTGCGCATCCTCGCCGCCCGCGGACACCGGGGCGAGGCCGTGATCGGAGCGCCCTGGGATATCGAAGACCTTGAAACCCGAACCATCAAGGAGGAGAAGTGAATGTCCGAAACCCGAGAACTCACCAAAGGCGAGCGCCGCGTCGGCCTCGACTTCAACCCGTCCGGCAGCGGTTTCATCCAAGCCGTCAAGCGCCGCAGCGCGGAGCTGATCGACATGAGCATGGAAATCCCCGCCGGCGACGGCCCCGAGATCGCCCGGCTCAAGGCTCTGGCGCGCTACCCTCGCGAGATGTCCGGATCAGTCGGAACGGGCGATGGCCGACACCAGATCGCCCCGGCTGACGATCCCCACGAGCTTGCCTCCATGCACCACCGGGGCCTGGTTGATCTTCCGCGTCAGAAACAGCCTCGCGACGTCTTCGATCGTCGCTTCCTGATCGATGGAGATGGCCGGCGTGGTCATGATGTTCTCGGCGAGATTGCTTTCCGTCCTGTCGACGCTGTTGGTGAGCCGATCCTTTGAATTGAAGAGCGCCAGCCACCAGGACCGCGGAAGCCTCTGCATACCGACTTCCCGGCGCTGCAGGAGGTCGGTGTCGCTGACGATCCCGAGGAGACGCTGGTCGGGCGTGACGACCGGAACGGCGCTGATCCGATGCTCCATCATCAACTGCGCGACCTCCGTTACCGGCGTTTCGGGTTTCGCCGTGACCAGTTGTCTGGTCATGATTTCCTTGGCCCGCATGGCCGCCTCCCTCGTCGTTTCTCCGCCAAGGCATCGCGCAGGCGCATTATGGCAGAACCGTCGCGGCTGCCAATTCGTTCCGCGCGGCTGTCCACCGGCGCGTCCGGGGAGCCACGCCCGACCCGCCAGAGCGGGAATCTCGTGAATCGGAAACGAAGTCATTGACTTGCCGGACGTCGGGGTTATAGTCCCGATCGCGCGCCGGGACCGTCGCGGGGTCACGCGCGCCTTGGACACACGATGTAATCGGCAACTTGTCATGTACGCGGTCGTCAGGACGGGCGGCAAGCAATATCGCGTCGCCAAGGATGAAATCATCGCCGTCGAGAAACTCGCGGCCGAAGCCGGATCGACTCTTGATCTGGGCGAGGTGCTGATGATCGGTGACGACCGAAACACCACGGTCGGCAGCCCGCTGGTCGATGGCGCGAGCGTCAGTGTCGAGGTCGTCGAGCAGACGCGCAGCGACAAGATCGTCGTGTTCAAGAAGAAACGCCGGAAGAACTACCGCCGCAAGAAGGGGCACCGGCAGCATGTCACCCTTCTGCGCGTCACCGACATCAACGTGTCCGGCGCGAAGGATTCCGCGGGAAGCGCGGCGGCGTCCGAACGGCGGGTTCCGGCGACGCGCGAAGGCGGCGGCGATGACGACGAGGACGGCTCGTAGAGGAGCGGAACGATGGCTCACAAGAAGGCGGGCGGGAGTTCGCGCAACGGGCGCGACTCGGCGGGGCGGCGGCTCGGCGTCAAGAAGTACGGTGGCGAGCTTGTCGTTCCCGGCAACATCATCATCCGCCAGCGCGGCACCAAATGGCGCCCGGGCCGGAACGTGGGCCTCGGCAAGGATCATACGATTTTCGCCCTGATCGAGGGCAAGGTCGCCTTCGAGAAGAAAGGGCCGGGACACACCTACGTCTCCGTGGAGCCACCCGCCTAGAAGGCTTCGCCCGCCGACCTCGTGAGAAGGGAATGGCGGGCCATTCCCTTTTTTCATGGCGCGCTCCGCACGACCCGCACCCTCATGAAGTTCCTTGATCAGGCCAGGATCCACGTGAAGGGCGGTGACGGCGGCGGCGGTTGCGTCAGCTTCCGCCGGGAGAAGTACGTCGAGTTCGGGGGACCCGACGGCGGCGATGGCGGGCGGGGCGGCGACGTCGTGGCGCGCGCGGTCGCCGACCTCAACACCCTGATCGACTATCGTTACCGTCAGCACGTCAAGGCGCGGGCGGGCCGCCCCGGCTCGGGCCGCGACCGGACCGGCGCCGGCGGCAAGACGGTGGAACTGCGAATGCCGGTCGGAACCCAGATACTCGACGAGGATGGCGAGACGCTGATCGCCGACCTGATCGATGCGGGCGGCAGGGTCATGCTCGCGAAAGGCGGCGCGGGCGGTCGCGGGAACGCCTTCTACAAGAGCGCGGTCAACCGGACGCCCAGACGGGCCGACCCCGGCGACCCCGGCGAGGAGCGATGGCTGTGGCTGCGCCTCAAGCTCATCGCGGACGCGGGACTCGTCGGCCTCCCCAACGCCGGCAAATCGACGCTCGTCGCCACGGTCAGCGGAGCCCGGCCGAAGATCGCGGACTATCCCTTCACCACCCTCCACCCCTGCCTCGGAGTCGTCCGTCGGGGGGATGAGGAATGCGTTCTCGCCGATATTCCCGGTCTGATCTCGGGCGCTCACGAGGGGGCCGGCATCGGCCACCGCTTTCTCGGACACGTCGAGCGCTGCGGACTCCTCGTCCACCTGGTCGACGGAACGCAGGAGGACGTCGCCGGCGCCTATCGAACGGTGCGCGCCGAGCTGGCGGCCTATGGGCATGGTCTCGACGACAGACGGGAGATCGCCGTCCTCGGCAAATGCGACGCCCTCGATCCCGGCGCCGTCGCGCGCAAGAGCGCGGCGCTCGCCGAGGCAAGCGGAACCGAAGCGCATCCGATCTCGGCGGTGTCGGGGTACGGCGTCGACGCGTTGCTGGGACACCTGCTGCGGGCCGTGCGCGCCTGGCGGCGGGACCGGAGGAGCGGGGCGCCGCCCGTCGCGGGGTGGTCGCCGTGACCACTCGGCTCGGCGCGGCGCGGCGAGTCGTGGTCAAGATCGGTTCGTCCCTTCTCGTCGATCCCGAAGGCGGCGCCCTTCGGCGGCCGTGGCTGAAGGCGCTCGCCGAGGACGTCGCGCGGCTCCGGGGCCGCGGCAAGGACGTGCTCATCGTGTCGTCGGGGTCCATCGCGCTTGGCAGGCGGCAACTTCGGCTCCGGGACCCCGTCCTCAAGCTCGAAGTGAGCCAAGCCGCCGCCGCCGTGGGCCAGATCCGGCTCGCTCACGCCTATCAGGAGGTCCTCGCCCACCACGGCATCGACACGGCCCAGATTTTGCTGACCAGCGCGGACACGGAAGCGCGGCGGCGTTACCTCAATGCTCGCAATACCCTCAACGCGCTGCTCGATCTGGGCACGGTGCCGGTCGTCAATGAAAACGACACCGTCGCGACCGAAGAGATCCGTTTCGGAGACAACGACCGGCTGGGCGCCCGGGTCGCGGAGATGATCAGCGCCGATTGCTACATCCTTCTCTCCGACGTCGCCGGCCTGTTCACGGCGGATCCGCGGCGCGACCCCGACGCCGAGTTGATCTTCGAGGTCGGCGAGATCACGCCGGCGATCGAGGCCCTGGCCGGAAAGGCCGCGAGCGCCGACGCGCGCGGCGGCATGGTCACCAAGATCGAGGCCGCTCGGATCGCGGTCTCCGCGGGCTGTCACGTTCTCATCGCCGACGGCGCCGCGCCGCACCCTCTGGCCGCGATCGAGAACGGCGGGAGCGGCACCTGGTTCGTCCCCAACGCCAATCCGCGCACGGCGCGGAAGCTCTGGATCGCCGGAAGCCTGAAACCGGCAGGCCGACTCGTCGTGGACGACGGGGCGGTGGCGGCGCTTCACGACGGCAAGAGTCTGTTGCCGGCCGGCGTCCGGAACGTCGACGGGTCCTTCGAACGCGGGGACTCGGTCGTCGTCTGCCGTCCGGATGGCCGCGAGATCGGGCGGGGCCTCGTCGCCTACTCCTCACGGGACGCAGAGCGCATCATGGGTCACAAAAGTCGTGAAATCGAACGCCTGTTGGGATACCGTGGCCGCGACGAAATGATCCATCGCGACGATCTCGCGTTGACCCGCGACGTCGGCGGCGACGAAACGAGACGGGCATGAGCGCTATCGATGCGGCGGGCATCGCCGAACCGGATGAAGACGCCGATGCGCTGCTGACCCGCCTCGGCAAGGCCGCGCGCGCCGCCGGAACGGCCCTCGGCGGCGCATCGACCGAGGCCAAGAACACGGCCCTGCTGGCGGCGGCCGCCGAAATCCGCGCCCGCGCCGGAGACATCCTCGAAGCCAACGCCGCCGACATGAACGCCGCCCGCGACTCCGGCCTCGGCGCCGCCCGGCTGGACCGGCTGGCGCTCGACGAAACGCGGATCGAGGGCATCGCCAGGGGCCTCGAAGAGGTCGCTCATCTCGCGGATCCGGTGGGCGACGTGATCGCCGAATGGATGCGCCCCAACGGCTTGCGTATCTCGCGCGTGCGCGTCCCCCTCGGCGTGATCGGCATCGTCTACGAGTCGCGGCCGAACGTGACGGCGGACGCCGGGGCGCTGTCCCTGAAGTCGGGTAACGCGGCCATCCTGCGCGGCGGATCGGAGAGCCACTGTTCCTCTCGCGCCATCCATGCATGCCTGCGCCGGGGACTGGCCGCCGGCGGCCTGCCCGAGACCGCCATCCAGCTCGTTCCGACGAGCGACCGCGCCGCGGTCGGGGCGCTCCTGCGTCTCCACGACTACGTCGACGTCATCGTGCCGCGCGGCGGTCGATCGCTGATCGAACGGGTGTTCGAGGAAAGCCGGATGCCGGTCATCGCCCATCTGGACGGGCTGTGCCACGTCTACGTGCATCGGGACGCCGACCCGGAGATGGCGCGGACCATCGTTCTCAACGCCAAGATGCGGCGCACCGGCGTCTGCGGCGCGGCGGAGACGCTGCTTGTCGACAAGGCGATCGCCGGGACTCACCTGCCGCCCATCGTCGACGACCTGATTGGCGCGGGGTGCGAGGTCCGGGGAGACGACTCGGCGCGCGCCCTGGACCATCGCGTCACCGAGGCCACCGCGGACGACTGGGCCACCGAGTACCTCGACGCCGTCATCTCCGTGCGCGTGGTCGAGGACCTCGACGCGGCCATCCGACACATCGAGACCTACGGCTCCCATCACACCGAAAGCATCGTCACCGGGAACGACGCCGCGGCCGAACGCTTCCTGAACGAATTGGACAGCGCCATCCTGCTGCACAACGCCTCGACGCAATTCGCCGACGGCGGCGAGTTCGGCATGGGCGCGGAGATCGGGATATCGACGGGACGCCTGCACGCGCGCGGGCCGGTGGGCGTGGAGCAATTGACCACGTTCAAGTACGTCGTCCGCGGGTCCGGGCAGATCCGGCCCTGACGGCCCCACGACGAATGCGTTGCGCAATCGCGGCGCGCGAAGGCGCATGAACCGGCCGGTCGCCCCCCGGCGGCGCGCCGCCCGCGGCCCGAGAGTGGGACTGCTGGGCGGATCGTTCAATCCGGCTCACGCCGGCCACCTGCGCGTCAGCCTGCTCGCGCTCGGGCGCCTGAACCTCGATCAGGTCTGGTGGTTGATATCGCCGCAGAATCCTCTCAAGCCAACGGCCGGAATGGCGCCCTACGCGGAGCGCCTCGCTTCCGCCCGCGAGGCCGCGCGCGATCGACGGATCCGGATCAGCGAGGCGGAGGTGGAACTGGGAACTCGATACACCGCCGACACGCTCCGCCGCCTGCGCCGTCGGCGCCCCCGTCATCGCTTCGTGTGGATCATGGGGGCGGACAATCTGGTTCAGATCACGGCATGGCGACGGTGGATCGAGATCTTCGAGACGGCGCCCGTTGCGGTCGTCGACCGCCCGACGTATTCTTATCGAGCGTTGGCGGGCGCCGCGGCGGCGCGTTATGCCCGCCGCCGACTGAACGGACGTGAGGGAAGGCTTCTGGCTGACCGTACGCCTCCGGCGTGGATTTTTCTCTGGGGTTCCAACGATCCCACTTCCGCGACGGCCTTGCGGGGGAGCGCCGCCATTTCGTGAGGGAGGACGGGAAGATAAACGAGACTGATCCCGCCGTTGATTCTTCGGCCGGGCTGCTGGAACTGGTCACGTCATCGCTGGAAGACGACAAGGCGATCGACGTCGTCGCCATCGACCTTCGGAACAAGACCATCCTCGCCGATTATCTGGTAATCGCCACGGGCCGCTCCCAGCGACACGTCGGCGCCGTCGCCGAACGCCTTGTCGAGCGCCTCAAGAAGAGCGCGCGGCGCCCGGTCGGGGTCGAGGGCATGCCCCGGTGCGACTGGGTGCTGATCGACGCGGGCGACGTCATCGCCCACGTCTTTCGTCGGGAAGTGCGCGAATTCTACAACCTGGAGAAGATGTGGTCGGTCGAGATGCCTCCCTCGGAGCA
Source organism: Alphaproteobacteria bacterium (assembly GCA_965242505.1). Lineage (GTDB taxonomy): Bacteria > Pseudomonadota > Alphaproteobacteria > UBA2966 > UBA2966 > UBA2966. The sequence goes on along the minus strand of OZ251449.1, from coordinate 2,573,496 downwards.
GGCCGCCGGCTGATTCCCGTCATGCGGATCAGGATCGTCGCCGTGGGCCGCGGGAAGCGTGATCCCACCGCTCCGCTGTTCGAACGGTACGTCGAACGCCTGCCCTGGCCGATCGAGGTCAAGGAGGTCGAGGCCCGCGGGCGATCGAACGCCGGCGAGCGCCGGGATCGCGAACACAGGCTCATCGGCGACGCCTGGCCCGACGAGGGGCTGGCGGTCGCCCTGGACCGACGCGGCGAGTCCCTCACGAGCGAGGACTTCGCGGCCAGACTCCGGGAGTGGCTGAACCGGGCCGTTCCCGAGATCGTCTTCCTCGTCGGCGGCGCCGACGGCCTCGGCGATGCCGTCCTGAAGCGGGCCGACGCGGTCGTGTCCTTCGGCGCCATGACGTGGCCTCACATGCTGGCCCGGGTGATGCTTGCGGAACAGCTCTATCGCGCCTCGACGATCCATTCCGGTCATCCCTATCACCGATCTCGCCGACGGAACCGCTCGTGAGACGCATCGACCCGCATTTCTCATAGGGCTCGTCCGCAAGACTCGTCCGGCGACGGAGGCACCGCAGGGGCCGTTCGCGCTCCTCCCCCCTGGCGCGACCCCCACCCCGACCCTCCCCCTGCCAAGGGGAGGGAGAAGAAGGGGGACGGAGGGGCCGTTGACGCTCCTCCCCCTTGACAGGGGGAGGTCGGGAGGGGGGTGGACCGCGGTCCCGCAACGCCGCGCAATCCTCGATCCCCGCCTGTACGAGAAATGCGGACAAAGACGGGCAAGGCGCCGGGACCGCGCGTCTCGCCCGTTCGGGCCGGCGCTGTCCGCGCCTGTCCGGAACGGAGCGTCGGATCGTTCCGGATATGGTAAAATGAACTTCATGCGCGACATCGACAGGCCGCGCCCCGTCGTCCTCTGCGTCCTGGATGGCTGGGGCCATCGGGAGGCCGGGGAGGACAACGCGATCGCCCGGGCGTCGACGCCGAACTACGACCGCCTGCTGGCGGGATGCCCCTGGAGTCTGCTGGACGCTTCGGAGGCCCATGTCGGCTTGCCCGCCGGACAGATGGGCAACTCGGAAGTAGGTCACATGAACATCGGCGCCGGCCGCGTCGTCCCGCAGGACCTGCCGCGCATCGACGACGCGCTGCGTCGCGGCGTCCTCGCCGGCAACGGCGTCCTGCGGGATTTCGTCGACGCGCTGAAGGAGAGCGGCGGAACCTGCCACATGCTGGGTCTGATGTCGCCGGGCGGCGTCCATTCGCGCCAGGACCATATCTCGGCCCTCGCCGGACTCGTCGCGTCGGCCGGCGTTCCGGTCGCGGTCCACGCGCTGCTGGACGGAAGGGACACCCCCCCGAAGAGCGCGGATGCGTATCTCGCCCGCTTTGCGAAGGCCGTCGATGGGATCGGGGATATCCGCGTCGCGTCGCTCTGCGGACGCTACTACGCCATGGATCGGGACGGGCGCTGGGAGCGGGTCGAAATCGCCTACGGCGCGCTGGTCGCCGGTGTCGGAGAACGCGCCGCCGACGCCGCATCGGCCATCGAGTCCGCGTACGCCGCCGGCGAGACGGACGAATTCGTCAGGCCGCGGCTCGTCGCGGACTACGCGGGCATGAGCGACGGCGACGGCGTTCTGATGATCAACTTCCGCGCCGACCGCGCCCGCGAGATCATGACGGCGTTGCTCGACCCCGCGTTCGCGTCGTTCCGGCGGCGGCGAGTCGTCCGCTTCGCGGCGGCCGTCGGCATGGTCGAGTACGCCGCGGAGCTGGCCCCGCTCCTGCCCGCGCTGTTCCCGCCCGTCCAGGTGCGGGACACCCTGGGGGAGATCGTGTCCCGGGCCGGCTTCAGGCAACTCCGCATCGCCGAGACGGAGAAGTATGCGCACGTCACGTTCTTCTTCAACGGAGGAGAAGAGCGGGTCTTCCCCGGCGAGGAACGCATTCTGGTGCCGTCGCCGAAAGTGGCCACCTACGACCTCAGGCCGGAGATGTCGGCCCATGAGGTCACGGACCGGCTGATCGCGGCGATCGACGGCGAGACGTTCGATTTCATCCTCGTGAACTACGCGAACGGAGACATGGTCGGCCACACGGGGAACCTCGACGCCGCGATCACGGCGGCGGAAACCGTGGACGCCTGTCTCGGCAGGCTCGCGGACGCCGTGGGGCAGGCTGGCGGGTCTCTCCTGATCACGGCGGATCACGGCAATGCCGAGCGCATGATCGACCCGGACACGGGACAGCCGCACACGGCGCATACCATGGGCAAGGTCCCGGCGATCCTGGTGAACGCGCCGGGCGGCGTCGGCCGTCTGCGTGATGGGCGGCTCGCCGACGTCGCCCCGACGCTTCTGGAGCTCATGGGCCTCTCCGCGCCCGGCGGCGCCTCGGGAACCTCCCTCCTCGAACGCGCCGGGGCCCCGGCGTCCCGCTGCGGCCATGCGCCGGCCTGACCTCCGGTCTCTCGCGCTCGTTTGCGGCCTGGCCGCGTACGCCGCGCCATGTCTCGATGGCTCCGGTCGGGTCCATGCCCAGTCGACGGAACAGGAACTTCAACGGATCGAACGGGAGATCGAATCGAGCCGCCAGCGGGAACGAACCCTCGAATCACGGGTCGGGCGCCTCGACCGGGGCCTCAAGTCCATGCGCGGAGAGCTGATCGACACGGCTGCGTCGGTTCAGACCCATGAGGAACGGATCTCCGGCATCGAGGCCAGATTGCAGGCGTTGCGCGCCGAGGAACACGCGAAGGCGCGCGATCTTCGGGAACGGCACGGAGATCTCTCGTCGGTCATCGCGACCTTGGCGCTTTTGGGACGCCGCCCGCCCGAAACCCTCGTCTCGGCTTCGGCGGACCCCGTCGCCGCGGTTCGGGGCGCGATTTTGCTGGCCAGCGCGATCCCCGGGCTGCGGTCCCGGGTGCGCGAACTGCGCGCGGAGCTGACCGCGCTCCGAGACGTCCGGAGCGGCATAGAGGATGAACGGGCGGAACTGGCCCACGCATCCGAGACGCTGGCGCGCGAACGCCAGGCCCTCGACCGGCTGCTGATGCAGACGTCCCGGCTCCACGAACAGACCCTTGGCGAATGGACCCGGTCCAGGGAGCGGATCGCCCGTCTGGCGAGGGAAGCCAGGGATCTGCGCGCGCTGCTGCGAGAGCTGCGAAAGGACGAGGAGCGTATGGCCCGGGAGTCTCCCGGCGCGGCCCTCGTTCCGGGAGGCGGCGGTCCGTTCGCCGGCGCGCGAGGCAAGCTTCCCCTGCCGGCGCGCGGCCGGCTGGTGACGAGGTTCGGCGAACGGAATCGATTCGGAACGCGCAACCAGGGCCTGACCGTCGCCACCCGGGCATCGGCGCAGGTGGTCGCGCCCTACGACGGCCGCTTGATGTTCGCCGGTCCCTTCCGCGGGTATGGCCAACTCTTGATCATCTCTCACGGCGAGGGATACCATTCGCTGATAGCCGGAATGTCCCGCATCGACGGCGTCGTGGGCCAGTGGCTGCTGGCCGGAGAGCCCATAGGGCGGATGGGCGGGAACGACGGCGGCGCCCCTGTCCTGTACGTGGAACTGAGGCGAAACGGCGCGCCGATCGATCCGCTTCCCTGGTTGGCGTCCAGCGAGAGAAAGGTGAGCGGATGAAGCGTTCGGCATGGTGTCTCGCCCTGATGGGGCTGGCGTGTTTCGCGATACCGGCGGGCGCCCAATCGGACAGCTCGGACACCTACCGCCAGTTGCAGCTCTTCGGCGACGTTTTCGAGCGCGTGCGCTCGGACTACGTCGAGGAGGTCACGGACGAGACTCTGATCGAGAAGGCGATCAACGGCATGCTGACGTCGCTGGATCCCCACTCGGCCTATCTGAACGCCAAGAGCTATCGGGACATGCAGGTGCAGACCAAGGGCGAGTTCGGCGGTCTGGGGATCGAGGTGACCATGGAGAACGGCGTGGTCAAGGTCGTTTCTCCGATCGACGATACGCCGGCCTATCGCGCCGGGGTCAAGGCCGGCGATTTCATCACGCGGATCGACGGCCAGCAGGTTCTGGGGCTGACGCTCGCGGAAGCCGTCGAGAAGATGAGGGGTCCCGTCGACACGGACATCGCCCTCACGATCTCGAGACCCGGAGAGGAGCGGCCGTTCGACATCTCGATCACCCGCGCCATCATCAGGATTCGGTCCGTGCGCTCCCGGGCCGAGGGGAACGTCGCCTACATTCGCGTCACCTCCTTCAACGAGCAGACCGAAATGGGGTTGAAGAAGGCGATGACGTCGCTGGAGAGCGAACTCGGCGACGACATGCGCGGCATAGTGCTCGACCTGCGCAACAATCCCGGCGGCCTCCTCGAGCAGGCCGTCTCGGTGGCCGACGCCTTCCTCGACAAGGGCGAGATCGTATCCACCCGCGGGCGCGACCCCGACGACGTTCAACGCTTTTCGGCGCGCGACGGCGACGTGTCGAACGGCAAGCCCATCGTCGTGCTCATCAACGGGGGTTCCGCATCCGCGTCGGAGATCGTGGCGGGCGCCCTGCAGGACCATCGGCGCGCGCTGGTGCTGGGAACCAAATCCTTCGGCAAGGGTTCGGTCCAGACCATCATTCCCCTGTCCGGCCATGGGGCGATGCGCCTGACCACGTCGCGCTACTACACGCCGTCGGGACGCTCGATCCAGGCCACCGGCATCGAGCCCGACATCGAGATCGTGCAGTCCCGCGTGGAACCCATCGAATCGGAACCGCGGCGCAGCGAGGCGTCGCTCCGCAACGCGCTGGAGTCCGAGGACGACGGCGACGGCGAGCCGGGCGCGGGGGCGGCCTCCGGGACGAGGCCGGCCACCTCGGCGGCCGAGGATTATCAGCTCGCGCGCGCGCTCGACCTCCTGCGGGGCATCACGCTTTATGGACGGCGGACCGATTAGCCCGCATTCCTCGCACCGGCAGGGATCGAGGATTGCGCGGCGTCGCGGGACCGTGGTCCACCCCCCTCCCGACCTCCCCCCTGTCAGGGGGGAGGAGCAATGACGCCTGATACGACCGACGATCTTCCCTACCGGGCCGGCGTCGGCATGATGCTGGCGAACCCGGAGGGGCGGGTTCTGGTCGCCCGCCGGAACGACATGGACTCACCCGCCTGGCAGATGCCGCAGGGCGGCATCGACGAGGGAGAGACGCCGGCAGCGGCGGCCTGGCGCGAACTCGAGGAGGAGATCGGCACGAACAAGGCGGAGATCATCGCCGAGAGCTCCGGGTGGCTGGCCTACGACTTCCCCGCCGACATACGGAAGAAGGCGTGGAAAGGCCGCTACAGAGGCCAGCGTCAGAAGTGGTTCCTGTTCCGGTTCACCGGCTCCGACGGCGACATCGGGCTCGGCGCGCGCGACGCCGAATTCGACGAGTGGAAATGGATCGAGCCCGACGGGCTCCCCGCCCTGATCGTGGCGTTCAAGCGGGGCGTCTACGAGGCCGTCCTGGCGGAATTCTCGGACGCCCTGGACCGGCTCCGGCGGGACGGGCCGCCGCGCACGCCCCTCCCCCTGGACAGATGACGGGAGGGAACCGTTGACGCTCCCCCCTGGCAGGGGGGAGGTCGGGAGGGGGGTGGACCGCAGCCGCGCGATCCTCGGTCCCTGCCGGTAGGGGAAATGCGGGTCAGGCCGCGGCCTTCAGCATCTCCGTCAACAGCGCGATCGTGGCCTGCGCCTTGTGCGCCGCTTCGTCCGTCTTCGCGTCCTCGAGGTCTTCCCGGGCGTTCTTCAGGCGCTGCTCCAGATCTCCGCGGTCCATCTCGGCCACGGGAACGGCGTCTTCCGCCAGCACCGTAAGGCCCTCGGCCGTCACCTCGGCGAAACCGCCCGTGACGAAGATGCGCTCCGTTTCGCCGTCTTCGCCGTGCGTCTCGATGACGCCCGGCCGAACCGACGAGATCACCGGCGCGTGACCCGCCAGGACGCCGAAATCGCCTTCGCCGCCCGGAACGACGACCATGTCGGCCTCGGCCGAAACGAGGAGCCGTTCCGGCGAAACGAGTTCGAAGGCGAGCTTGTCGGCCATGTTCGCGACCCCGTTCCCTATGCGGCCTCGGCCGCCATCTCCTTGGCCTTCTCGACGGCGTCGTCGATGGCGCCCACCATGTAGAAGGCGGCTTCGGGGAGGTCATCGTGCCTGCCGTCGACGATCTCCTGGAATCCCCGGACCGTTTCCTCCAGGGGCACGAACACGCCGGCGTGCCCGGTGAAGACCTCGGCCACGTGAAACGGCTGACTCAGGAACCTCTGGAGCTTGCGCGCCCGCGCGACCGTCAGCTTGTCTTCCTCCGACAGTTCGTCCATGCCGAGGATCGCGATGATGTCCTGCAACGACTTGTAGGTCTGTAGAACGCGCTGGACCTCACGCGCCACCGCGTAGTGCTCCTCGCCGATGATCCGCGGATCCAGCATACGCGACGTGGAGTCCAGAGGATCGACTGCGGGATAGATGCCGAGCTCGGCGATCTGCCGGTTGAGCACGGTCGTCGCGTCGAGATGCGAGAACGCCGTCGCCGGCGCCGGGTCGGTGAGGTCGTCCGCCGGCACGTAGATCGCTTGGACGGACGTGATCGATCCCTTGTTGGTCGACGTGATGCGCTCCTGCAACGCGCCCATGTCCGTTCCCAGCGTCGGCTGATAGCCCACGGCCGAAGGAATGCGGCCCAGAAGGGCGGACACCTCGGAGCCCGCCTGGGTGAAGCGGAAGATGTTGTCGATGAACAGGAGCACGTCCTGGCCTTCCTGGTCCCGGAAGTACTCCGCGAGGGTGAGGCCCGTGAGACCCACGCGCGCCCGGGCGCCGGGCGGTTCGTTCATCTGGCCGTACACGAGCGCGGCCTTGGATCCCTCGCCGTCCAGGTCGATCACGCCCGATTCGAGCATCTCGTGGTAGAGGTCGTTGCCCTCGCGCGTGCGCTCGCCGACGCCGGCGAAGACGGAGAAGCCGCCGTGCGCCTTGGCGATGTTGTTGATCAGTTCCATGATGATGACGGTCTTGCCCACGCCGGCGCCGCCGAACAGGCCGACCTTGCCGCCCCTGGGATAAGGCTCGAGCAGGTCGACGACCTTGATGCCGGTCACCAGGATGTCGGACTCCGTCGACTGATCGACGAATTCCGGAGAAGGCCTGTGGATGGGCAGTCGCATACCGGTCTCGACCGGACCGCGCTCGTCGATCGGATCGCCGACGACGTTCAGTATCCGGCCCAGGGTCTCCGGCCCCACGGGAACGCTGATCGGGCCGCCCGTATCCTGGACTTCCTGGCCGCGAACCAGGCCTTCCGTCGAATCCATGGCGATGGCGCGCACCGTGGACTCGCCGAGGTGCTGCGCCACCTCCAGCACCAGGGTCTGGTCCTGGTTCCGGGTGTGCAGGGAGTTGAGAATGGGCGGCAGGTGGCCTTCGTCGAACCGCACGTCGACGACGGCTCCGATCACCTGGGAAATGCGTCCGACGACGTTGGTCTGTTCGGTCATGGGTTCGCTCCCGATCTGCCGAGTGGGGACGTGGCCGCCCGTCCCCCTAAAGGGCCTCCGCTCCCGAAATGATCTCAATGAGTTCCTTCGTGATCATCGCCTGGCGGGTGCGGTTGTAGACGAGGGTGAGCTTGTCGATCATCTCCCCGGCGTTGCGTGTGGCGTTGTCCATGGCGGTCATCCGCGCGCCCTGTTCGCTCGCGGCGTTCTCCAGCAAGGCGTGATAGATCTGGACCGCCACGTTGCGCGGCAGCAGCTCCGCGAGGATCTCGTCCTCCTCGGGCTCGTACTCGTACGTCGCGTCCGGGCCCTGCGCATGGGCGCCTTCCTCCTCCGCCTCGGGCGCGCCGACCGGTATCAGCTGGCGCTCCACCACCTCCTGGGAGAGCACCGACTTGAAGTGGCTGTAGACATCGCGCACACGTCGAACTCCTCGGCCTCGAACATCCCGGTGATGCGCCGCGCGATCGGCGCCGCGTCCCCGAAGCCCAGCCGCCGCGCGCCCGACATGTCGATGGTGTCGACGATGCGGGCGCCGAAATCGCGGCGCAGCATGTCGCGGCCCTTCTTGCCGATACAGAGGATCTTGACTTCGTTGCCGGACTGGAGGAGCGCCGCGATACGCTGGCGCGCGCGCCGCACGATGTTGGTGTTGAAACTGCCGCACAGTCCGCGCTCGGACGACGCCACCACCAGGAGATGCGTCCTCGCCTCGCCGCGGCCGACCATGAGAACGGGCGCGTCCTCGGGGTTCGTCAACGCGGCGGTCAGCGATGCCGTCATGCGCCGCAGGTGGGTCGCGTACGGCCGGCCGGCCTCCGCCTGCTCCTGCGCGCGGCGGAGCTTGGAGGCCGCGACCATCTGCATGGCGCGGGTGATCTTCTGGGTGGAGCGGACGCTGTTGATCCGGACCCTGAGATCCTTGAGGCTCGCCATGAACCGTCGGCCCGTCGATCGCTCGGAGTCGCCGCCCGGAGAACCTAGGCGTAGTTCCGGGCGAAGTCGTCGAGGATGCCCTTCAACTTCTCCTCGGTGGCGTCGGAGATTTCCCGTTCCGAGCGGATGGCGTCCAGGACGTCGCCGTTCCGGGCCCGCATCCCGGCCAGGAACTTCTCCTCGAAGTCCGTTACCGACTCGACGGGAACGCCGTCCAGGTAGCCGTTGACGCCCGCGAAGATCGAAACGACCTGCTCCTCCACCGGCAGGGGCCGGTACTGGGGCTGTTTCAGCAGCTCGGTGAGGCGCGCGCCCCGGTTCAGCAACCGCTGGGTCGAGACGTCGAGATCCGATCCGAACTGGGCGAACGCGGCCATCTCGCGGTATTGGGCCAGCTCGAGCTTGATGCTGCCCGCGACCTGCTTCATGGCCTTGATCTGGGCCGCCGATCCCACCCGGCTCACGCTGATCCCGACGTTGATGGCCGGACGGACGCCTTGGTAGAACAGGTCCGTCTCGAGGAATATCTGGCCGTCGGTAATGGAGATGACGTTGGTCGGAATGTAGGCCGACACGTCGCTCGCCTGCGTCTCGATCACGGGCAACGCCGTCAGCGAACCCGCCCCCTCGTCGTCGTTCATCTTGGCGGCGCGCTCCAGGAGTCTGGAGTGCAGGTAGAACACGTCGCCGGGAAACGCCTCGCGTCCGGGCGGACGGCGCAGCAGGAGCGACATCTGCCGGTAGGCCGTCGCCTGCTTGGAGAGGTCGTCGTAGACGATGAGCGCGTGCATGCCGTTGTCGCGGAAATACTCGCCCATCGCGCAGCCGGTGTAGGGCGCCAGGAACTGTAGCGGCGCCGGCTCGGACGCCGTCGCCGCGACCACGGTCGTGTAGCTCATGGCCCCCGCGTCCTCCAGGGCCTTGACCACCTGCGCGACGGTCGACCGCTTCTGGCCCACCGCGACGTAGATGCAGTACAGCTTGCGCGATTCGTCGTCGCCCTCGTTGATCGCCTTCTGGTTGATGATGGCGTCGATGGCGACCGCCGTCTTTCCGGTCTGGCGGTCGCCGATGACGAGCTCGCGCTGTCCGCGCCCGATGGGGACCAGGCTGTCGAGGGCCTTCAGGCCGGTCTGCATCGGTTCGTGGACCGACTTGCGCGGAATGATGCCCGGAGCCTTCACCTCGACGCGGCGGCGTTCGGCGGCTTCCGCCGGCCCCTTGCCGTCGATCGGGTTGCCCAGTCCGTCGACCACGCGGCCCAGCAGGTTCTTCCCCGTCGGGACGTCGACGATGGTTTCGGTGCGCTTGACCGTATCGCCTTCGCGGATGGTGCGGTCCTCGCCGAAGATGACGACGCCCACGTTGTCGTCCTCGAGGTTGAGGGCCATTCCCTGGATGCCCCCGGGAAATTCGACCATCTCGCCGGCCTGAACCCGGTCGAGGCCGTAGACGCGCGCTATCCCGTCGCCGACGGAAAGGACCTGCCCCACCTCGGAGACTTCGGCCTCGGCGCCGAAGTTCTCGATTTGCGACTTCAGGATCGACGAAATCTCGGCGGCGCGAATATCCATGGATCAACCTCTTTCCTGGCCGTCCGTCAGCCGGCTTCCTTCATGGCGGTCCGCATTCCCTGAAGCCTGGTCTTGAGGGAGCTGTCGATCATGCGGGAGCCGATGCGGACGACGAGGCCGCCCAGCAGGCTCTCGTCGACGTCCGTGGCCAGCGATATCTCCTGGTCGACGACGCCGGCGACCTGCGACCCGATCCGCGCGGCCTGCTCGTCCGTCAGAGGGCGCGCCGAAGTGACCCTCGCGACGGCCTGGCCCCGATGGTCGGCCAGCAGGGTCCGATAGGCCGCCGTCATGTCGCGGAGCGCGGACAGGCGCCGGTTCCGCGCCGCGAGCCCGACGAACCGGCGCGCGAGATCTCCGATGCCGGCCGCCTCCAGCACCGCGTCGATGGCCCGCCCCTGGTGCTCGCGGGAAATCACGGGGTTACGCGTGAATCGCGCGAGGTCCGCGTTCCCGGCGATCATCGCGTCGATGGTTTCGAGGTCGCCGGCGACGTCGTCCAGCGCGTTCCCTTCGCGCGCGAGGTCGAAGAGCGCCGACGCGTAACGCCCTGCAATGCCGGACACGATGCTTGTTTGGCTGAGCAATTCGGAAACTACCCGTGAAGTCCGAACGAGCGGGTCGACTTGCTGTTCTGATTGAACGTTCTCCGTGACGGCGCGCCGCTTCGGGCATCCGCCGCGGGGACGGCGTTTTCTACTACACCGGCATGGCGCTTGCAACCGCCCGTCCCGGTTCGGCACGAGGCGCCGACCGGCCCCGGTCGGCCGTGTTTCAGAGGAACGAGTACGGGTCTATGTCGACCCGCACGCGGACGTTCGACGGAGGGGGAGACTCGCGCAGCCAGCCGCGGACGCGTTCCTGGACCGGGACGTTGCGCGCCGCCTTGAGAAGCAGGCGGAACCGGTGCATGCCCCGCAGCACCGACAGCGGCGCAGGCGCGGGACCGAGGACGGAAACGCCCTCGCCTCGCGGCGCCGAGGCGCCGAGGCGGCGCGCGGCGGCGGCGGCGGCGCGCTCGTCGCGGCCGGACACGATCAACGACGCCAGGCGACCGAAGGGCGGCATCCCGGCGCGCCGGCGCGCTTCCTTCTCGCGGTCCAGGAACGAATCCCGGTCTCCGGACACGAGCGCGGCCATCACCGGGTGATCGGGAAGATAGGTCTGGAGAAGGACCCGGCCCGGACGGTCGGCGCGGCCGGCCCGGCCGGCGACCTGAAAGTGCAACTGGTAGGTGCGTTCCGCCGCGCGCAGGTCCCCGCCGTCGAGGCCGAGATCGGCATCGACGACGCCCACCAGCGTCAGCATGGGAAAGTGATGCCCCTTGGCGAGAATCTGCGTGCCGATCAGGACGTCGACCTCGCGCCCCTCGATCCGCGCCAGCAACTCCCGCGTCGCTCCCGGCCCCGAGAGGGTGTCGCTGGCGACGATCTCGAGGCGCGCGTCGGGGAAGCGCCCCCGGACCTCTTCGGCCAGACGTTCGACGCCGGGGCCGCAGGCGGCGAAACGGTCGTCCGCGCCGCAGTCGGGACAGGACTCCGGAAAGCCCCGCGACAGGCCGCAATGGTGGCACGTCAGGCGTCCCGCGCGGCGATGCTCGACCAGCCAGGCCGAGCAGTCCGGGCACTCGAAGCGAAACCCGCAACCGCGGCAGAGCGTCAGCGGCGCGTAGCCGCGCCGGTTCAGGAACAGCATGACCTGTTCTCCCGCCGCCAGCGTCTCGCGCGCCGCCGCGGCGAGCGCCGGCGACAGCCACGAGCCGGCGGGCAGGCCCGCGTCCCGCATGTCGATCGCCTCGATGCGCGGCGGTCCGGCCGCGCCGTGCCGTTCGGGGAGATGGACGCGCCCGTAACGCCCGTTGTCGACGTTGACGACCGTCTCCAGGGAGGGCGTCGCCGAGACCAGCGCCACGGGAAAACCGGACAGGTGTCCGCGGGCCACCGCCATGTCCCGGGCGTTGTAGACGACGCCGTCCTCCTGCTTGTAGGACGGGTCGTGCTCCTCGTCGACGACGACGAAGCCGAGCTCGGGATAGGGCAGGAACAACGCCGACCGGGCGCCGACGACGACGCGCGCCGCGCCGCTCGCCACGGCGCGCCACGCGCGGCGGCGTTCCGACTGGCTCAGGTCGGAGTGCCAGAGGGCGGGCCGCGCGCCGAACCGCGCCTCGAACCTCTCCAGCCAGCGGGTGGTCAGCGCGATCTCCGGGAGCAGGACCAGAGCCTGCCGCCCCTGGCGCAGCGTCGAGGCGATTCCCTCCAGATAGACCTCCGTCTTCCCGGACCCCGGAACGCCGTCGATCACCGTGACGTTGAACCCGCCCGCGGCGATGCGCGCGTTCAGCGCCGCGACCGCGACCGCCTGGCCGCTCGTGAGCCGGACTCCCGGCCGCGCGGCGTCCGGCATCGCGAATCCGGCGTCTTCCGGCAGGACGACCCGCCCGAGCGCGGCGCGGTCGGCGAGGCCCCGGACCACCGAGGCGCCGACGGCGGCGGCCTCGCATATGTCCGCGAGCGTGCGCGGCGGGCCGTCCGCCAGCAGGTCGATGACCCGTCGACGGGCCTTGGTCATCCGCTCGGGCGGGGGACCGGCGAGCCGGTAGGCGATGCGGTGGGCGGCGGGGCGGCGGGCGGGCGGCCCGAAGAGGGATCGCGCGCTCATGGCCATGCGGAGCACGGCGCCGACGGGCGACAGCGTGTAGGCCGCGACCCACTCGACGAACGCGCGGACGTCGGCCGACAGCGCGGGCAGGTCGTGGCGTCCCGCCACTTGGCGGAGCTTCCCGGCCTCCACCCGTCCGCCGCCCGGCCCCCACACCACGCCGTCCACCTCCCTGGAGCCCAGGGGAACGGTCACGAAGTCCCCTTCGTCCAGCTCCAGGCCAGCGGGCGCGAGGTAGTCGTAGGCGCCGCCGAGCGGCAGGGGCAGCAGGACGCCGACCCGGTCTCCGCCGCGGAACGCGCCGGAGTCCGGCGCCGCGCCCGCGCCGCCGGGAGCGTCGTTTCCGTCCTGGTTCAGACACATGCGAGACACGGCCCATTGGGCCAGTCGGTATCCGGTCCCGTCATGGTTGTCCTCGGAACCGTTGAGAGCGGCGGGTCACCCGAAGGGCCGGAGCGTAGCGGAGGAGCCGCAAAGCGGCTTGACGCGCCGCTCCCGGCGGCCTGCCCCGCATTTCTCGTACCGGCAGGGATCGAGGAGCGCGCGGCGTTGCGGGACCGCGGTCCACCCCCCTCCCGACCTCCCCCCTGTCCAGGGAGGAGGAGTATGAATGGCCTCGCCGTTTCCCTTCTTCTCCCTCTCCCTTGCAGGGGGAGGGTCGGGGTGGGGGTCGCGCCAGGGGGGAGGAGCGCGAACGGACCCTGCGGCGCCCCCATCGCCGGACGAAGCTTGCGGACGAGCAGTATGAGAAACGCGGCCCACACGGCGTCTCATATGTAGTGAACGGGGACGGTTTCTGGCGCAGGTCGCCTCCATGGTCTACACTGTGCCCCTCGGCTCGGGGCTTCTCAACCGCCCCGGCCCTCTTCAGACCGGTCGTGGTCCCATGGCGGCGGCATCGACGGAGCGAGGCGCATGAAGTTTTTCGCGGACACCGCGGACGTCGGCGAGATCCGCGACCTCGCGGCGACCGGGCTGCTGGACGGCGTGACCACCAACCCTTCCCTCGTCGCCCGGACCGGAAAGGATTTCCTCGACGTGCTGGGGGCGATCTGCGCGCTCGTGGAAGGGCCCGTGAGCGCCGAGGTGACGGCGACCGACGCCGGGGGCATGGTGGCCCAAGGACGCAGGCTCGCCGGGATCGCCGGCAACGTCGTGGTCAAGGTGCCGCTGACGTGGGACGGCCTCAAGGCCTGCAAGGCGCTGTCGAGCAAAAGCGTCAAAGTCAACGTGACGCTCTGCTTCGCGCCGGTTCAGGCCCTGCTGGCCGCCAAGGCGGGCGCCGCGTTCGTCTCGCCGTTCGTCGGCCGGCTCGACGACGTCGGCCACGAGGGCATGGGCTTGATCGACGACATCCGCACCGTCTACGACCATTATCCGAAGTTCACCACCGAGATTCTGGTCGCCTCCGTCCGCCATCCCGGACACGTGGCCGAGGCCGCGCGCATCGGGGCCGACGCCTGCACCTGCCCGCCGGACGTCATCAGGAAGCTCGCCGACCACCCGCTTACGGACAAGGGCCTCGCGGCGTTCCTGGACGACTGGCGGAAGACCGGCCGGGACGTCCGCGGCCTGTTGACCACTGCATGAGCCCCAGGCCCGGCAAGGCCGCCCCGCGCGACTCCGCGCCGCGGTCCGACGAGGTCCGGCGATACCTGTCGGACAACCCGGACTTCCTGACGGCGCATCCCGATCTGCTTACCGTGTTGACGCCCCCGATCCATCGCCGGGGCGAGGGCGTGGTCGACATGCAGCGCTACATGATCGACCGGCTCCAGAAACAGGTCTCCGCGCTGCGGTCGGAGCAACGGGAGCTGATCGCCGCGTCGCGCGGCAACGTGACGGGTCAGGCGCGGGTCCATTCCGCGGCGCTGGCGCTGCTGGAGGCCCGGACCCTCGAGCATCTGATCGAGGTCGTCGCCACGGACCTCGCCAACCTGCTCGACGTCGACGTCGTCACGCTCTGCGTGGAGTCGGACTCGGCCTCGACCGCGGCCGGGGGCGCGGACGCGGATGGGGTGTTCGCCATTCCCGCGGGGCGCGTCGACGAGCTCCTCGGCGAAGGCCGCGACGTCGCCTTCCGGGGGGACGGAGACGCGGAACCCGGCCTTTTCGGCGCCGCCGCGCCGCTCGTGAAGTCGTCGGCCCTGGCGCGCCTGCGGATCAACGGCGCGAGCCCGCCGGCCGTCCTCGCGCTGGGGTCCCGCGAACGCGGGCGCTTCCATCCGGGCCGGGGGACGGAGCCCCTGTGCTTCCTGGGCCGCGTCGTCGCGCGGTGTCTGAGGGAATGGCTCGACCTGCCGCCGTCCTGAGCGACGCGCCCGCCGCCGCCGACCTCCGCGATGCCGTGCGGGACTGGCGCCGGTGGCTCGAGTCGGAACGCCGGTCGGCGGATCACACGACCGAGTCCTACGGCCGCGACGTCCGGGCGTTCGTCCGCTTCCTCGCGGAGCACCTGGGCGGGCCGGCCGGGCTGGCCGATCTGGCGAGCCTGACGCCGGCCGACTTTCGCGGCTATCTGGCGCGGCGGCGGCGCGAGGGTCTGTCCAACGCGTCGCTCGCCCGCGCGATGTCCGCCGTCCGCAGCCTCTTCAGGTTCCTCGAGCGCACCGACCGGGTCCACAACCCGGCGGTCGGCGCCATCCGCTCTCCGAAGTGGCCTCACGGCGTCCCGAAGCCGCTCTCGGTCGCGCAGGCGAGGGAGTCCGTGCGCGACGTGACGCGGTTGCAGGAGGAGTCCTGGCTGGGGAAACGGGACGCCGCCGTCCTGACCCTGTTGTACGGCTGCGGGTTGCGCATCTCGGAGGCCCTGTCCCTCGACCGGCGCGACAAGCCGACCGGCGACACGCTCGTCGTCGTCGGCAAGGGCGGCAAGGAACGGGTGGTCCCCGTGCTGCGGGTCGTGCGCGACGCCGTCGACGACTACGTCGACGCCTGCCCGTTCGAGCTGGGCGGCGGCGATCCCCTGTTCGTCGGCAAGCGCGGACGCCGCCTCGCTCCCGGCGTCGTCCAGCGGCAGGTCCGCCGCCTGCGCGGTCTGCTGGGCCTGCCCGAGACCGCCACCCCGCACGCGTTGCGCCACAGCTTCGCGACCCATCTGCTGTCCGGCGGCGGGGATCTGCGGACGATCCAGGAACTGCTCGGCCACGCCTCCCTCTCCACCACGCAGCGTTACACGGAGGTCGACGCGCGGCGCCTCCTGGAGGTCTACGACCAGGCCCACCCCAGCGCCCGGCGCCGCGCCGGGCGCTCTCCTCCCCCCTGACAGGGGGGAGGTCGGGAGGGGGGTCCGCGCTCCCGCAACGCCGCGCGCTCCTCGATCCTCCGTCGGCGCGAGAAATGCGGGCTACGCGCTCCGGCCCTTCTCGCGCGAGAGCAGCGCCACGGCCGCCGGCCCCGTCGCGGCGCCGAGGCCCATCGCCGCGAACGCCAGCCCCCAGGCGAGGGTGCTCGACGCGCCTCCCATCGCGTCGAGGACGACCCCGAACACGATGGGGCCGGCGCTCGCCCCGGCGAACCCGATGCACGTGTGCGCGGCCATGGTCGCGCCGCGCTGGTCCGGACGGGCGGCCGCGACGACGCCGGCGGTGATCGAGGCGGAATCGCCGGTGGCCGCCATGCCGTAGACGAGCGCGAGGGCGACGACCGCGACGAACGGCAGGGAGGCCGTGAACCCGAACGCGCAGGAGCAGACGGCCGATGCGGACATGGCCAGGGTCACCACGCGCCGGCGGCCGAAGCGGACGGCGAGTTCGTTCCCCAACACGCTGGCGGGCCAGCCGACGAGGTTGACGGCGGCGGCGATCAGGGGCGGGCTCCACCACGACGCGCCGTCCGCCTGGAGCGATTGCGCGTAGACGAGGAACGCGACGATCCACGACCGCAGGCCGAAGAGCTCCCAGTTGTGGGCCGCGTACGCCAGCGCGTAGCCCATCGCCGGCCGGTTGCGGAGCGCGAGCCGAAAGTCCGGCAGGAGGCTTTCGGGCTCCGTCCGCCTCGCCGGCGCCGGGGCGAGCGCCGCGGCGACGATGGCGAACGCCAGGGCCGCGCCGCCCCCGCCGACGGCGAAGACGCCGCGCCAGCCGAGCCACTGGGCGAGCTCTCCCGAAACGGCGAACGAGACGCTGGCGCCGATGCCGAAGCTCGCCGTGTAGACGGCGACGGCGCGGCTCTGGGCGGTCCCTTCGAGCCGGTCGCTCAGCGCCTTGAGTCCGGGCATGTAGGCGCCGGCCAGCCCGGCGCCGGCCAGCGTCCGCAGGATCAGGGCCGGCCAGAACCCGTCCGCCAGAAGGGCGAAGCCGAGCGCCGACATGGCCGTCACCGCCGCCGACGCGAGGTAGATGCGGCGCGGGTCCACGCGGTCGGTCATGCCGACGAGGATCGGCGCCGCCGCCATGTATCCGGCGAAGTACATGCCGTTGATCCAACCGGCGTCGGCGTTGGTGAGCTCCCACTCCGCGATGAAACCCGGCATCAGGGCGGGAAACGCGGCGAAGCTCGCCATGCCGACGATCTCGGCGAGGCACATGGCGGCGACCAGGGGCGGACCGCTGAGATGGCGCATGACTCCACCAGTTTATCCCTGATCTACATTTCTCATACTGGCGCCTGCTCATCCCCCTTCTTCTCCCTCTCCCTTGCAGGGGGAGGGTCGGGGTGGGGGTCGCGGCGGCCGAGCCGTATCCGATCCGCCCCCCTCCCGGCCTCCCCCCTGTCAGGGGGGAGGAGCGCCAATGGTCAAGGGGAGGGTCGGGGTGGGGGTCGCGCCAGGGGAGAGGAGCGCGAACGGACCCCGCGGCGCTCCCGTCACTCGTCCGAAAGCGACCGCCGCGCCCCGGAGGGGCTTGATCGCCGGTCAGGAATTGAACAGCATACGGTTCCCGGCGTTGTCCGCGGGCGGGGAACCCGGCCTTTCCGCGGCGGGAGGCGCCGGGTTCGCCCCGCGGGGGAGAGGAACGGATGAGATCGCTCACGCCGTCGCTGGCGGCTCTCGTCGCGGCCGCGATCGCGTATTCGGCGATGGACGCCCCGCACGCGCGCGCCGCCGAGGCGCGCATCGGCGGCTTCGCGTTCGTCTGCAAGACGCTGGGTGGCGCGGTGCTGAAGCCGAAGTCCGGGGACGTCCCCGGCGTGACCTTCACGGACCTGCCGGCCGAACGGGAGGCGTGCCGGCGGTCCGTCGACGACAGAATTTCCGCCTGCTCCACCAACATCGGCTTCGCGAGCGGCGCCGAGGATCGGCGCCATGCCGGTTGCCTGTCGATCTTCGAGCGGCAGGTGGAGGCGTGCGCCACGTTCTTCCGCGAGGAGAGGGCCAAGTGCGACGCCGGGGGCGCGGAAACCCCCGACTCCCGGGCCGGCGCGGAGAGCCGGGAGGCCGACGGCGGAGAGCGCGCGCGGGAGCCGGCGCCCGCGGACGACGGGCCGGACCCTTGGGCGGAGGCCGCGGCGCGGGAGCCGTTCGCGCCCGATCCCGACGTGGACGAAACCGCGGACGAGGCGGAGACCGGCGCCCGGCTGTTCGCCGCCCAGGCGCTGGCGCTGCGCGCGGCCGGGGTGGAGGGAAGCGCGCCGGCGGCGGCGGTCCTCGCCGCGATGCCGGGGGCGGGGCTGGTCGGGGCCGGCGCTGCGCTGCCCGCGCTGTGGCGCCCGTTCTTCGCCAACGCGGTCGTCAAGCTCGGCCGGCTGCGCTCGCCCGCCCCCGCCGCCCTCTATTACGACCCGCTGCTCGACCTGGCGATCCTCACCTTCTGGGAGCGGAGCCGGGACGGCTGGCGCGTCGCCGCGGCCCGCGCCTTGCCGGGGGAGCGCCTGGCGGACCGGAAGGCCGCGGCCCCGCTCCGCCCGGCCTGGACGACGGCGGCCGACGGACCGGCGGCGGCGCTCCGGCGCATCGCGGCCGCGCGGCTCGCCGCCTTCCGCCGCGCGCATCCGGCGGGCTCGCGCCGGCCGGCGCGCGATACGGCCTCTTTCGCCGCCGCGGCCGCGGACATGCGGGCGGGGCTGCCGCGCCTCGTCTGGCGCGCCGCGGCGGGCGCGTCGTGGGCCGGCCAGGGGTCGGTCTGGCTCCCGCCGCTGCTGGGGCGCATCGACGCGGCGCTCGCCGCCCGCGACGCCGGCGCGGTCCGGGCCGCGGCGCCCGACACCGGGCCGGCGCAGGCCGCGGCCCTGGCGCGGTTGCCGCCGGCCTTCGCCGCGAGCCTCGCTCTCGACGCGGCGATGCCGGCGGGGACGGAAGGAAGACTCCTGGTCGCCTCTTCGCCCGACGACGGCGCGGTCTATCTGTTGGCGCTCTGCCGGCTCCAGGGCGAAGCCTGCGCGCTGCGCCGCCTGACGCTGGCGGCGCTGGCAGAATCGGAATAGAATACGGCGATGACCCCGCCGCTGAAACGCATCCGCGCCATGGCCTTCGCCCTCGCCGCCGCGGCCGCGCTGGCCGCGTCGCCCGCGGACGCCGGTCTCCGCGACTCGTTCGAGAACGCGCGCGACGCCGTGGGCTGCGCGGCCAAGGCGACGTTCAACCCGCTGCGGGTCTTCGAATCGGGGATGCGCAATTTCGAGCGCATGACCGCCAGAGAGTTCGACCGCAAGGCGAACCGGTCGGTGAAGGAGGCGCTGGACGAATGTCGCGCCGCGGCGGAGAGCATCGTCTCGCGCGGGCTCGGGGTCGAGAAGTTCGCCGGCAAGGCGCGCGGCCTCGCCGCGTCGGCGAAGGACGCCGCGGACCGGGTCGCGGGCTGGTTCGGGAAAGGCGCCGCCCCGGGCGACCGCCGCCGGGCGCTCTCGGTCGGCGCCGGAGAGCGGCGCTTCTACGAGGACGCCGGCGTGCTCGGGACCAGGCCGCTGCCCGAGGCGAAGGCGTCCGCCCCGCCGGCCGGGACCGCCGCTTCGCCGGGCGGATGGGACGACGTCGCGCCCGCCCGCGACCCGTGGGGACGGGACGAAACGGCCCTCCGTCGCTATGTCGGAGAGGCCGACCACGGCGGGGAATCCGGGCCCGGCTACGCGCGCGGCGGACGCGGCGGCTACGAGGAGGCGCTGGAACGCCTCGAAACCGAGGCCGAGGCCGAGCGGCGGCGGGCGGAAGCCGAGCGCGAACGGGAAGCGGCGGAGCGGGCGGAGGCGCAGAGGTTGCTGGAACTGGACGCCCAACACCGGCGCGAGGCGGCCCGGCAGGAGCAGGAACGGGCCCAGCGAGAACAGGAACGGGCCCGGCGGGAACAGGAGCGCCAGCTCGAAGCCTCGCAGCGGCAGCTATGGGAGAGCGCTCGCCAGCTGGAAAGCGCCACCCGGACGTTTCTGGACTGGAAGCGTCAGAAACGTGAAGAGGCGGAACGGGCGAAGCGGTGGGAACGGGCGGAGGCGCGAAGGCGCGCGGCGGAGCGCCGGGAACGTGAGGAACGGCGTGGGAGGGGCAGTGATGGGTGCGGAGCCATACAGTCGTCGGGGGGAGGGGGAGCCATACAGTGTTGATAATGTAGTATTCGCTCGTGGGAGGGTCATATCAGAATGCGGTCCCACCGTATGTCAATGAGCCGTTACGAATGCGTTGATGACACTCCCGGCGATGGACTCACCCCCTGCGCCATACAATGACCCCCCGGCGCCAAACGCGCGCCGCCGGAAACGAGGAGCGTGGCGGGCGGGCGGCGCATCCTCCGCGACGCTCACCGAACCGCGCCACGACCGAAAATCGGCCGGGGGAGAAGCGCAAACGGCCCGCCGCGCCGGCCGCCTGGTTTCCCTACCCGAACCCGAAGGCGGCCGCGCACTCGCCCGCGTCCTGATCGTGATCGATCCGTTTCACTTCGTCTCCCTCGACGATGAATCGGTAATGCAAGTACAGGCCCCAATCCAGAAACTCCCGAACCACGAGACACCACGTCCCGTTCGATCTCGTCAGCGTCACGTTGGAACTGTCGCCGAAATAGCTTCTTCCATGCGTATCCTCGCGCTTGACCACGCCTTCATGGGCGGCGTGCCCCCAATCGTATCTGGCCGCCTCCACGTCCTTGACCCCCTTCATGTAGAAACCCGGCCCCTCCCAGTCGACGTAAGGATGGCGGTGGAGGCTGAACCAATTCATCACTGGATCATTGATTATGGGGAAATCGGTGGGGAGAGGATCGAGGTCGACGGGGTGCTCGAAATGGAAAAGGAATCTCGCGCCTTTGAGTACTTCACGTACGAGTGCCGCGTCTTCGAGCTCAAGTATGGACGCCTTTGAAAGGCCGTTCCTTTCATTGAAGGAATCGAACGCCGCGTTCCCGGTTCGCAGCGCCATCGGCCAATCCGATTCGTGAAGAAGGCGGCGGCGGACGGTGGCGGACAGATCCGCTCTCAGAACGACGACGAACGTGTTCGGGACGACGCCTTCCAGTATGGGCGGGAGCTCGCGCGCATCCGCCTCCGGATATTCGTTCCGGACCCGAAGCAGAACCGCTTCGATCTCCCGGGCGAGCGCGCGCCGCGCCTTCGGAAGGCTTTCCGCCGGCGACATCCGACGCGCCAGGGCGTCGGCGACCCTGTTCGGGGGCGGTCTCCACGACGGGTCGACCCAGGACACGACCGGCGCGCCGACCTGCACCGGCGCGCCGTCTCCGGGCCTCTCCGAGTCCGGCAACCGGTCGCCCGGGCGGAGGGGTTCGGGATGGGAGCAACCGGCGAGCAGGGCGAGGCCCGCCCCGGCGGCGAGCGCGAGCCTCATCCGGCGACGGGAGAGGAGCATGAACGGAAACCTCCGTCCTCTTCGTTCTCCCTCTCCCTTGCAGGGGGAGGGTCGGGGTGGGGGTCGCGCAGGGGGGAGGAGCATGAGCGGCGTTGCGGGACCGCGCGATCCACCCCCCTCCCGACCTCCCCCCTGTCCAGGGGGGAGGAGTGTGGGTGGTCAGGGGGAAGGAGCATGAACGGAAACCTCCGTCCCTTCTTCTCCCTCCCCCTGCCAGGGGGAGGGAGAAGAAGGGACGCGCCGCCGGCGCCTCTCCCCCGCCGGGGCGGGGCAAGAGAGGCGCCGGGCTTCGCTCGTCATGACCGCCCCTGGACGCTCGCAGGCGCGCCCGGCGTCCCCGCGGGGACGCCGGCTCCGGCGATGGAGCGTGCGGGCGACACGGAACCCGTTGTTGTTGTTCCGGTTTCCTGTCTCGTTCCTGTTGCGGTTGGCGGAGCGGAGGTTCCTCGGTTTGTTGTTCCAGGACCCGCCGCGCAGAACACGCCGACAGGGGGGCGGCCAGGCCCCCGGGACGGGTCGAACCACCCGTCCCGGAAGATCGCGCGGCGCAAGCGCCGCGTATCCGCATGTTCGGCGTGGGCGATCCACGCGCCCACCCGGCGCTCGACGTCCTCGCGCGAGACCGCGCCGGCCCGCCAGCGGTCGCGCAACCCGCGCAGCCGGTTCCGGAAGCGCCGCACGTTCTCTTCCGGCAGGCGGCGGCGCCCGCCCGGAAGAAGGACGAAGCCCAGAAACGCCGCGGGCTCCTTCGTCTCCACGATGCGGGTCTTGACCGGGTGAAGCCGCAGGCGCCGTCCTTCCAGGAAACGGGCGATGCGCCGCCGCCAGTCCTCCAGCCGCTCGGGGTCGTCGTGGAAAAGCGCGAAGTCGTCCACGTAGCGCAGGTAGCCTTTCGCCCGAAGAACCTCCTTGCAGAAATGATCGAGGCCGTCGAGATAGACGTTGGCGAAGAACTGGCTCGTCAGGTTGCCGATCGGGAGGCCGCGCCGGCGCGCGAACGGGGCGAACAGGTCGTCGCCCGGAAAGTGCAGATCGACCGGCTCCTGCGGGTTGGAGCCGTCGACGATCCGGTCGGCCAGCGCCAGCGTGCGCGGGCAGGCGACGCGACGCCGCAGGTCGCGCTTCAATATCTCGTGGTCGATGGCCGGAAAGTACCGGTAGACGTCGCAACGCAGGACGTGGCGGAAGCGGTCGCGATACCTTTCGTAACGAGCGACGGCCCGGTGAGTCCCCTTGCCCGCGCGGTTGGCGTAGGAGTCGTGGACGAAGCCGCGCTCGAAGACCGGCTCGACGGCGGCGCAGAAGGCGTGGTGCGCAACGCGGTCCCGAAACGGAGCGGCGGAGACGATCCGGTGTTTCGGATCGAAGATCTCGATGGTCCTGTAGCGGCCCGGCCGGTAGCGCCCGCCGCGCAGCTCGCGCTCCAGCCGCAATATCTCCTTCTCCAGGTTGGCGAGGAAGGCGGCCGGACCCGGCTTGGCGCGCTTGCCGGCCGCCGCGCGCAGCGCGGCCGCATGAAGCGCCGGGAACGAGGCGATGCCGTCGAACAGGTCATGCGCCTTCGCGGTCACGGTGCGCCTTGGTCCAGGCGCCGATCCGGCGCCCGGTCTCGTCGAGGCTCCGCGCCGCGTGCTCGTAGCGCCGCCGGTCCAGATGGCGCAGGTCGTGGGCCAGCCGGAACAGGAAACGCAGCTTCTCGACGCCCATGTTGGCGCGGGTGAGATGGCCGGCCCGTCTCCGGCTGTAGGTCGCCTCTATCAGGGCCTCCAGCACGTCGAGCGCGGTCGTCTGGATGCGGTCGCCGAGCAGGAACTTCTGCTTGCGCGGGAAGCGGTCCACCGTCGGGACCAGCCAGAGGAGGAAGCGGTAGTGCGATTCGAGGGCCGGCCCGACGGCGCGGGCGCCGGGCGCCGGCTCCGGCGGCGCGTCCTCCGCGACGTTCACCGAACCGCGTCACGACCGAAAAATCGGCCGGGGGGCGAAGCCCCCCGGACCCCCCAAAAGGTAAGGAGGCGAGGATTCACGGGGCGAGCGTCCGGGCGACACGGAACCCGACGCTGTTGAGCCGGACCCCCGTCCCGCCCCCGTCGCGGTTGGCGGAGCGGAGGATCCTCGGCTCGTTGCTCCAGGACCCGCCGCGCAGATCACGCCGATCGCAATTCCCCGACTCCCATGCGCTCCCGTCCGATGGCGCGCCAGCGTAGCTCCCATTCCAGCAATCATCCACCCACTCCCACACGTTCCCGTGCATGTCATGCAGGCCCCATCCGTTGGCAGCGAAACTCCCTACAGGGGCGGTGAACTTCCAACTGTCCCCGCACGAGCCGCCGCTGCAATTCGCACGGTTCCGGCCGACGTCGTCGCCCCAGAAATAGCGCGTCGTCGTCCCCGCGCGCGCCGCGTACTCCCACTCCGCTTCGCTCAACAGGCGGTACTCCGCCCCCGTCTTCCGGCTCAGCCAGTCCACGTACGCCTGCGCGTCCTTCCAGCTCACGTTGACGACCGGGCGGTTCCCGCGGCCCCAGCCCTCGTCGTCGGGCCGGTGGCCGCCGCAGCCGCCGGCCGACGCGCAGGCGTCCCACTCCGCGAACGTCACCTCGCGCACGCCCACCGAGAACAGCTCCGTGATCGTCACCCGACGAACCGGACCTTCGTCGCTACCGCGGCCCTCCTCGTGGGACGGCGAACCCATCATGAAGTTCCCCGCCGGAACCACCACCATCTCCGGGCAGACGTCACATTCCCGGAACGTCTCGCCGACCAAGCCTGCTCTCAGCAGGACGAGCACTGCGGGGTCCACGCCTTTCTCCCGCGCCGCTTTCAGGTCTCCGTAGGCCAGCCGCGCCGCGTCGGCCGCCGTCATGCCCTTCGGCCCCTCGATCTTCAGGTCCGCGCCCGCCTTCATCAGCGCCGCGACGATCTCCGAATGTCCGTGCGCCGCCGCCATGAACAGCGCCGTCGCCCCGTCCGGCGCGCGCAGGTTCGGGTCGGCCCCGGCCGCCAGCAGAGGCCCGACCAGCAGCGTGTAGCCCTTGTCGGCGGCGTGCATCAGCGCCGTCCGCCCGCGCGCGTCGCGGGCGTTCGGATCCGCCCCGGCCGCCAGCGCCGCGTTCAGCCCGTCGATGTTGCCGGCCCGCGCCGCGCGCGCCGCGACGTTCGCCGGCAGGGAGGGCGCGCCCGTCCGGGGCGTCGGCGCCGCGGCCCTTCCGGCGGGCGCCGCGCCGCCCTTCGCCGCCGCGCGCAAGGCCCGCAGAGTCTCCGGCGTCAGCGTCTCCGAAGCCGGCAGGCCGGCGGCGCTCAGAAACGCGCGGTAGGCGACCGCGGCGGCGAAGTCCCAGACCCCGTCGACCGGGCCGGGGTCGTACCCCAGGGCCGCCAGCAATTCCTCCGCCTCGCGGATCGCCCGCGGCGGCGGCGGACCCGCATCCGAAGCCGGGGGCGCGGCCGCCGGCGCCGCGGCGGCGGCGGTTTCCCCCTCGGGCGGGGCCCCGCCGGGCCGCCACGCGGCCGCCCGCTCCTGCGCCGCCGCGATCTGCGCCGGAGTCATCCGCGCCGCCAGCGCGTCGCGCTCCTCCACCGCCTCCATGGCGCCGCGGCTCGCCGCCAGGTTGAACCACTTGTGCGCCTCGACGTAGTCCTGCGGCGCGCCGAGGCCCTGGAGGCGCAACCGCCCGAGCGCCAGCATCGCCCGCCGGTCGCCGGCGTCCGCCGCGGCGCGCCATTCGGCCAGCGCCGCCGCCGGGTCGCCCGCGTCCCACGCCTTCCGCCCAGCTTCGTAGTCCGCCCGCGCCGGCGCCGCGAACGCCAGCGCCGCGGCCACGACCGCCGCCGCGACGAGGCCGGCTTGCACCCACCTACGCGGCGGAGACCAGCGCGAAGGTTGGCGATCCCGGCCTCGAGATCGGTCATGCCGACCGTCTTGAAGCCGGCGCGCGCAGGCGAGCGTGTCGAACGTGGCCATTGTCATGACGCCAAGGATAGGCCGTCGCGGGTCCGCGCGCAACCGTCCGGCCCGGTTCGGAGCATATGAGACACGGTGGTCTCTGCTGTCGGTGAGTGAAGGCGCTCGGCGACAGCAAAGGAAACTCCACCGGCTCATATGTCCTGAACCAGGACACGGACTTGACAAAAGGTCCGGTCGCGGTATAGTCGCTGTTACGCTGTTGGCTGGGGATGGCGTCACGGCTCTTCCTAGGCCGTGCGGCGGGGCGCGAAGGCGGGGTGCGAAATGGCGACCGACGGAGACGCGGAGCGGTACGACGATTACGCCGAGGACGAAACCGGTTCTGCGGTCGAAGAATACGACCTGGCCGTCGTTCCCAGCGATTTCAACGTGATGTCCTTGATGCAGTTGGTGGAAAACGGCTGGATGCATATTCCCGGATTCCAGCGACATTTCGTGTGGGACCTGTCTCGGGCGTCCAAGCTCATCGAATCCCTCATTCTCGGATTGCCGGTGCCGCAGCTGTTTCTTTACGAACAGGAGCGGGATCGGAACATGCTGATCGACGGTCAGCAGCGCCTGATGTCCATCTACTATTTCAAGCGGCAGCGCTTTCCGCGGGCGGACAGACGCGCCGATCTCCGGCGCATGTTCGACGAGACCGGCGAGATTCCGGATGACGTTCTGCGCGACGACCGTTACTTCCAGGATTTCACCCTGCGGCTGCCGGGAAGCTTGCCCGATCGCAAGAACGAGCTGGATGGGTTGAGTTACGATACTCTCGGCCACAACCAGTCCCGGCTGGATATGCGGCCCGTCCGCTGCATCGTCATCAGGCAGAATCGACCGTCCGACGGCGACGCGGCGATGTACGAAGTATTCAACCGCCTCAACTCCGGGGGGGTGAATCTGCGGCCGCAGGAAATCCGCGCCAGCATGTATCACTCGCCGTTCTACGATATGCTCCGTGAAATCAACGGGGAGGAGGGGTGGCGGAACATTCTGCAATCTCCCGAACCCGATCTGCACATGAAGGATATCGAGATCCTGTTGCGAGGATTCGCCATGCTCGCCGATGGCGGCGAGTACCGGCCGTCGATGGTGAAGTTCCTGAACAACTTCTCCGAGAAATGCAAAACCAACGAAACTGGATACAACCGGCGCCTGAAGGAGCTGTTCCTGTCTTTCCTGCGCGCGGCGTCCGGTCTGCCGAAGGACATTTTCATCAACAAGGCCAACAACCGCTTCGACATCGCCCTTTTCGAGGCCGTGTTCACGGCGGCATGCGGAAACGCCTACCGGGAAAAGGGTGTCGTCGAGGATGCTCTGGACGCGAGGCGGATCAAGCAGCTGAGAACCAACAAGGAGTTCACTGACGCCGTCCAGAAAGCTACGACGCGGACGGAGAACGTACAGACCAGGTTGCGGATCGCGTCCGAAATTCTGGCTCCTGAAGAGGCGCGACGCGAACAGAGAACGTAAAGAATCGGGTTGCGGATCGCGTCCCGTATGCCGGAGTTCGGATAAGGCCGACGCTGATGAGCGAGAACGTCGTTGAACGGCTGCATGATAATTTCGTCGCGCTGCGCGAGTTTCTCCAAGGTAACGACGGTGTGAATCTGCTTCCCGTCGTGGAAGAGAATTTTCCGAAAGCGCTGCTGATTGCGGCGGCCAGCCACTTCGAGAGACGCCTGACGGAGGCCGTGAAGGATTTCGCCAGGGAGGTCACGACCGACGACCATCCTCTCGTATCGCTGATCGAGGCCAAGGCGATCAAGCGCCAGTACCACACATGGTTCAATTGGCAAGGCGCGCGGAACGCGAACAGTTTTTTCGCCTTGTTCGGCGCCGCGTTCAAACGGTACGCCGAAGATGCGGTCGATCGGGACGATGCGTTGAACGATTCGGTTCGCGCGTTTCTGGAGATCGGCAGAGAAAGAAACCAGATCGTCCACGAGGATTTCGCCGACTCCACGATAAACAAGACGTCGGAGGAGATCTACGGACTCTACCGGTCTGCGACCGTGTTCGTGGATTGGTTCCCGCAGGCCATCCGGGAATTCTCGTCCGCCGATGGCCGACCGGCGGCGTAATCAAGGCCGCTCGCCGCCCGCGATAGAGCGCCGCAAGATCCGTTCGCGCTCCTCCCCCCTGGCGCGACCCCCACCCCGACCCTCCCCCTGCACGGGGGAGGGAGAAGAAGGGGAACGGAGAGGCCATTCATGCTCCTCCCCCCTGACAGGGGGGAGGTCGGGAGGGGGGTGGATCGACCACGCCGGCCGCCTCGGGCCGGCGGCGCGCTACGCGTGGATCGCGCGCCCGCGCGCGGCGAGCGCCGCTTCCTTGATCGCCTCGGCGAGCGTCGGGTGGGCGTGGCAGGTGCGGGCGACGTCCTCGGACGACGCGCCGTACACCATGGCCGTCGCCGCCTCGTGGATCAGCGTGCCCGCCTCGGCGCCGAGGATGTGGACGCCGAGCACGCGGTCGGTCTTCCCGTCGGCCAGGATCTTGACCATGCCGTCGGTGTCGCCGGTTGTCCGGGCGCGGCTGTTGGCCGTGAACGGGAACTTGCCGACGACGTAGTCGACCCCGTCCTCCTTCAGGGCCTCCTCCGACCGGCCGACGGACGCGGCCTCGGGCTGCGTGTAGACGACGCCGGGAACCAGGCCGTAGTCGACGTGGCCGGCCCCGCCCGCCATCGCCTCGACGCAGGCCACGCCGTCCTCCTCGGCCTTGTGCGCCAGCATGGGGCCGGGCGCCGCGTCGCCGATGGCGTGGACGCCGTCGACGCTCGTCCCGAAATGCGCGTCCACCTTGACGAACCCGCGCTCGTCGCGCTCCACCCCGACGTCTTCGAGCCCGAGCCCGCCGGTGTTCGGCCGGCGCCCGACCGCGACCAGCGCGACGTCGGCCTCGAGCGTCTCGCCCTCCCCGCCGGCCGCCGGCTCGATGCTCAGGGCCACGCCGCCGCGGACCTTCCTGGCCGCGGCGACCCTGCAACCGAGCCTGAACGAAAGCCCCTGCCGGGCCAGGACCCGTTGCAGGTTCCTCGACAGCTCGCCGTCCATGCCCGGCGTGATCCGGTCGAGGAACTCCACGACCGTGACCTCGGCGCCGAGGCGCCGCCAGACGGAGCCCAGCTCGAGGCCGATGTAGCCGGCGCCGATCACCGCCATGCGCTTCGGGACCGCGCCGAGCGCCAGCGCGCCGGTGGACGACACGATGCGCTTCTCGTCGACGTCGACGCCGGCGAGCGGCGCGGCCTCCGATCCCGTGGCGATGACGATCCCGCCGGCGGTCAACGTCCTCGCGGCGCCGTCGGCGGGTTCGACCGCCACCCGTCCGGGCGCGGCGATCCTGCCGAAACCGCGGACGAACTCCACTTCGTTTTTCTTGAACAGGAACTCGACGCCCTTCGTCAGGTCCGCCACGACCTTGTCCTTGCGGGCCATCATGGCCTTCAGGTCGAGCTCGACGGCGCCCGTGACGATCCCGTGGCCGGAGAGGCCATGCCGCGCCTCGGCGAACAGTTCGGAAGAGCGCAGCAGCGCCTTCGACGGGATGCAGCCCACGTTCAGGCAGGTCCCGCCCAGGGTTTCCCGAGCCTCGACGCAGGCCGTCCTCATCCCGAGCTGCGCCGCGCGGATCGCCGCCACGTACCCGCCGGGGCCGCCGCCGATGACCACGAGATCGTAGGTGCCGTCGCTCATGTCGCGATCCTCATTCTTCGTTCCGCCTGTCCGTGAGCCGCCCGGCGACGGGGGCGCCATTGGCCCCGTTCATGCCCCGCCCCCCTGGCGCGACCCCCACCCCGACCCTCCCCTTGCCAGGGGGAGGGAGAACAAAGGGGCGGGGGAGCCGTCGACGCTCCTCCCCCCTGACCATCCACACTCCTCCCCCCTGACAGGGGGGAGGTCGGGAGGGGGGCGGACCGGGCGCCCGTCAGAGACCGAGCAGCATGCGTTGCGGGCTCTCGAGACATTCCTTCACGCGCGCGAGGAACGTGACGGCCTCGCGCCCGTCGACGATGCGGTGGTCGTAGCTCAGGGCGAGATACATCATGGGCCGCGCCTCGATGGCCCCGTTCACGACCACCGGCCGCTCCTGGATCCTGTGCATGCCCAGGATGCCCGACTGCGGCGGGTTCAGGATCGGGGTCGAGAGCAGCGACCCGTAGACGCCGCCGTTGGTGATGGTGAAGGTGCCGCCGGTCATCTCGTCGAGCCCGAGCGCGCCGTCGCGCGCCCGGCGGCCCAGGTCCGCGATCGCGCGCTCGATCTCGGCGAGTCCCAGGCGGTCGGCGCCGCGCACCACCGGCGCGACGAGGCCCCGCGGCGTCGCGACCGCCACCCCGACGTCGTAGTAGTCCCTGTACACGATGTCGCCGCCCTCGATCGCCGCGTTGACCTCGGGGATCTCCCGGAGCGCGGCGACGCTGGCCTTGACGAAGAACGACATGAAGCCGAGGCGCGTCCCGTGCCGCTTCTCGAAGTCGTCCCGATACTCCGCGCGGAGCGCCATGACGGCGCTCATGTCGGCCTCGTTGAACGTGGTCAGGATGGCCGCCGTGTTCTGGGCCTCCTTGAGACGCTCGGCGATGCGCCGGCGCAGCCGGGTCATGGGGACGCGGCGCACGCGCTCGCCCGTATCGGGCGGGGGCGGGGGCGGGGGCGAGGGCGCGGGGGCGGCCGCCGCGGGCGCCGGACCGTTCTCGACGTGGGCCAGCGCATCGCCCTTCAGGATGCGGCCGTCCTTGCCCGTGCCGGTTATGGCCGTCGGGTCCAGGTCGTGCTCTTCGACGAGCCGCCGGACGGCGGGCGACAGCGGCGGATCCGTCCGGGGCGCTTCCACCGCGACCGGCGCCGGAGCGGGTCCGGGGGCCGGCGCCGGGCCGTCCGCTGGCGCGCCCGCGACCGCGCCCTCGGCGATGCGGCCCAGCACGGCGCCCGCCTCGACCGTGTCGCCGGCGTTCGCGTCGATGGCCTCGATCACGCCGGCCGCCGGCGCCGGCACCTCGAGCGCGACCTTGTCGGTCTCCAGTTCGCAGACGGCCTCGTCGCGCGCGACGGGCTCGCCGACCCCTTTCAGCCAGCGCGCGACCGTCGCCTCCGCCACCGACTCGCCGAGCGGGGGAACCCTGATCTCCATCGCCGTTCTCCACTTCCGTCGGGGGCCGCCTACAACGTCAGGGCTTCGTCCACGAGGGCCGCCTGCTGCCTGGCGTGCAGCTTCGCCGTGCCCGGCGCCGGCGCGGCCGTTTCGGTCCGCCCGACGTAGCGCGGGCGCCTCGACCCGTGGCCGACGTCGGCCAGGGCGGCCTCGATCCGCGGCTCGACGAACGTCCAGGCGCCCATGTTGCCGGGCTCTTCCTGGCACCAGACCATGTCGGCCTTCGGGAAGCGCGACAGCTCCTTGCGCGCGGCCCGCGCCGGGAAGGGATAGAGCTGCTCCACGCGCAACAGGTAGACGTCGCGGACGCCGCGCTTCTCCCGTTCCTCGAAGAGGTCGTAGTAGACCTTGCCGGAACACATCACGACGCGCCGGATGTTCTCGTCGGCGTCGACGTCGCCCCGGTCCCAGAGCAGCCGATGGAACGAATCGCCGTGCGCGAACTCGCGCAGGTCGGACACGCAGAGCCTGTGGCGCAGCAGCGATTTGGGCGTCATGCAGATCAGCGGCTTGCGGAAGTCGCGATGGATCTGCCGGCGCAGCGCGTGGAAGTAGTTGAACGGCGCGCTCGGCTGCACGACCTGGAGGTTGTCCTCGGCGCAGAGCTGGAGATACCGCTCCAGCCGGCCCGAGCTGTGCTCCGGCCCCTGTCCTTCCTGGCCGTGGGGGAGAAGCATGACGAGCCCGCTCATGCGCATCCACTTCATCTCGCCGGGCGCCAGGAACTGGTCGACGATGACCTGCGCGCCGTTGGCGAAGTCGCCGAACTGCGCCTCCCAGAGGACGAGGACGTTCGGGTCCGTGAGCGAGTAGCCGTATTCGAACCCGAGCACCGCCAGTTCCGACAACATGCTGTCGATGACCTCGAACCGGCCCTGGCCTTCGCGGATGTTGTTGAGAGGGACGTAGCGCTCCTCGGTGTTCTGGTCGACGAGGACGGCGTGGCGCTGGGAGAACGTCCCGCGCCCGCAGTCCTGCCCCGAAAGCCGGACGTGGTGGCCCTCCTGGAGCAGGGCGCCGAAGGCGAGCGCTTCCGCGGTGGCCCAGTCGATGCCCTTGCCCGACCGGAACCGCTCCTTCTTGGCGTCGAGCTGGCGGCGGATGGTCGGGTGCAGCGCGATGCCGTCGGGCGCGGTCGTCAGCGCCCTGCCGACCTCGCGCAACCTCCGTTGGCTCACCGCCGTCTTCCCGCGCCGGACCTCGCCGTAGGCCTGGCCGATGCCTTTCCAC
Organism: Alphaproteobacteria bacterium; assembly: GCA_965242505.1. GTDB lineage: Bacteria > Pseudomonadota > Alphaproteobacteria > UBA2966 > UBA2966 > UBA2966. The sequence goes on along the minus strand of OZ251449.1, from coordinate 2,541,760 downwards.
CGCCCCTCGAACCACATCGCGCGATTGGGCCGGTAGCTCGCCGCGGCCTGGAACTGCCGGTCGAGACGGTCGCGGAACCCGTCGGCGAGATCGTCGACCTCCCGCCGGGTCATCTCCCCCTCCTCGACGAGCTTGCGCGCGTAGATCTCCCTCGTCGTCGGGTGTTCGGCGATCCTGTCGTACATGAGAGGTTGCGTGAACTTGGGCTCGTCGCCCTCGTTGTGGCCCAGGCGGCGGTAGCAGAACATGTCGATGACCACGTCCCGGCCGAAGTTCTGGCGGTACTCCGTCGCGATGCGGGCGACGGTCACCACCGCCTCGGGATCGTCGCCGTTGACGTGGAAGATCGGCGCCTCGACGCCCTTCGCGAAGTCGGAGGGATAGGGCGAGGAGCGGGAGAACGACGGGCTCGTGGTGAAGCCGATCTGGTTGTTGACGATGACGTGGACGGTTCCGCCCGTCTTGTAGCCCCGCAGGTCGGACAGGCCGAACGTCTCCGGCACGATGCCCTGGCCCGCGAAGGCGGCGTCGCCGTGCAGGAGAATGCCCATCACCTCCTTGCGGTCCTCGTCGCCGCGCAGGAACTGCTTGCCGCGGATGCGCCCCATGACCACTGGGTCCACCGCCTCCAGATGAGACGGGTTGGGGCTGAGGGACACGTAGATGGGCATGTCGTCCATGATGCGCTCGGCGGACGTGCCGAGGTGGTACTTGACGTCGCCGGAGCCCTGCCAGTCGTCGGGGCGCGCTTCCAGCCCCTGAAACTCCCCGAAGATCTGGGCGTAGGGCTTCTCCATGATGTTGGCGAGCACGTTGAGGCGTCCCCGGTGGGGCATCCCGATGAGCGCCTCCCGCACGCCCATCTGGGCGGCCCGCTTGATGGACGCCTCCAGCAGCGGGATGGCCGACTCCGCGCCGTCGAGGCCGAAGCGCTTGGTGCCCGGATACTTGAGGTGCAGGAAGCGCTCGAACCCCTCGGCATGGGTGAGCTGGCGCATGATCTTGCGTTTCCGCGAGGAGCTGATCTTCTCGTGGTACTCCTCGCCCTCGATGCGGCGCTGGATCCACAGCTTCTCGTCGGCCCGGCCGATGTGCATGAACTCGTAGCCGATGGTCCCGCCGTAGGTCTGCCGCAGCACGCCGACGATCTCGCGGAGCGTCGCGGTCTCCAGGCCCAGCACGTTGTCGATGAAGATCGGCCGGTCCAGATCGGCGTCGGTGAAGCCGTAGGAGTTCGGGTCGAGCTCGGGATGGTATCGCCGGGGCGCGAGGGCGAGGGGGTCGAGATCGGCCAGGAGGTGCCCGCGGACGCGATGGGCGCGGATCAGCATCAGGGCCCGCACGGAGTCCAGGGTCGCCCGCCGGCTCTCCGTCGCCGCCGCTTCCCCGCCGTTGCGCGCCGCGCCGCGCCGGCCGTCCTCGTCGTCGCGATCCTCGAACAGGTCGCGGCGCTTCCAGGGCGCGCCCCGGGCCGCCGTCAGCACGTCCGGGGCGTCGTCGCCCAGGCCGGCGAAGAACTCCCGCCATTCCGGCGCCAGCGTCGCCGGGTCGTCGAGGGAACGGACGTGGAGCTGCTCCAGAAACCCGCTGGCGGCGCCCGTCAGAAAGGCGGTCTTGTCGAGTTCGCCGGACATGATCACCCCTTCGCTTCGCGCGGTCCGGTCCCGAGGCGCGCCGCGGTCGACCGCTCAGCCCTTGAGCGCGTCCACCATGGTCGACCCCAGCGCCGCCGGCGACTCGGCCACCGCGATGCCGGCGGCGCGCATCGCCTCGATCTTGTCCTCGGCGCCGCCCCGGCCGCCGGAGACGATGGCGCCGGCGTGGCCCATGCGCCGGCCCGGGGGGGCCGTGCGGCCGGCGATGAACCCGACCATGGGTTTCCTGACCCTGCTTCTGGCGATGAAGTCCGCGGCCTCCTCCTCGGCCGCGCCGCCGATCTCGCCGATCATGACGATCGACTCGGTCTCGTCGTCGGCCAGGAACATCTCCAGGCAGTCGATGAAGCTCGTGCCGTTCACCGGGTCGCCGCCGATCCCGATGCACGTCGACTGCCCCAGTCCCGCGGCCGTCGTCTGCCCGACGGCCTCGTAGGTCAGCGTGCCGGAGCGCGAGACGATCCCGGTCGAGCCGCGCGCGTGGATGTGGCCCGGCATGATGCCGATCTTGCATTCGCCCGGCGTGATCACGCCGGGACAGTTGGGGCCTATCAGGCGGCTCGGCGAGCCGTCGAGCGCGCGCTTGACCCGCACCATGTCGATCACGGGGACGCCTTCCGTGATGCAGACGACGAGCTCCACCCCGGCGTCGACCGCCTCGAGGATGGCGTCGGCCGCGAACGGGGGCGGCACGTAGATCGCGGAGGCGTTCGCGCCCGTCGCGTCGACCGCCTCCCGCACCGTGTCGAACACCGGGAGGCCGAGGTGGGTCGCGCCGCCCTTTCCGGGCGTCACGCCGCCGACCATCCTGGTGCCGTAGGCGATCGCCTGCTCGGTGTGGAACGTGCCCTGGGCGCCGGTGATCCCCTGGCAGACGACCCTCGTGTCCGAATCGACCAGCACCGACATCAGGCCGCCTCCTTCACCGCGGCGACGATCTTCTCCGCCGCGTCGGCGAGGTCGTCGCCCGATACGACGGGGAGGCCCGACTCGGCGAGGATCCTCCTGCCCAGGTCGACGTTGGTCCCTTCCAGCCGGACGACCAGAGGAACGTCGAGGCCGATCTCCCTGGCCGCCGCGACGACGCCCTCGGCGATGGTGTCGCAGCGCATGATGCCGCCGAAGATGTTCACCAGGATGCCGGCGACGTTCCCGTCGGAGAGGATGATCCTGAAGGCTTCGGTCACGCGCTCCCTGGTCGCGCCGCCGCCCACGTCGAGAAAGTTGGCCGGTTCCCCGCCGTAGAGCTTGACGATGTCCATGGTGGCCATCGCCAGGCCGGCGCCGTTCACCATGCAGCCGATGTTTCCGTCGAGCTTGACGTAGCTGAGCTCGTGCTCGCGGGCCCTGAGCTCCGTCGGGTCCTCCTCCGATTCGTCGCGCATGTCCGCGATGTCGGCGTGGCGGTAGAGGGCGTTGTCGTCGAAGTTCATCTTGGCGTCGAGCGCCATGACGCCGCCGTTCCCGGTGACGGCCAGGGGGTTGATCTCGATCAGGCTCGCGTCCGTGTCGTCGAACGCCCGGTAGAGCCCGGTCACGAGCCTGGCGGCGGCGCTCGCCTGCCCGCCCTCGAGCCCGAGTCCGAAAGCGACGCGGCGGGCGTGGTGGGGCTGGATCCCCGTCGCCGGATCGATCGCCGCCATGTGGATCTTCTCCGGGCTTTCGGCCGCGACCTCCTCGATTTCCATGCCGCCCTCGGTCGACGCCATGATCGTCACCCGGCTCGTCGCCCGGTCGACGAGCGCGCCGAGATACAGTTCGCGCGCGATGTCGCAACCTTCCTCGACGTAGACCCTCCGGACGATCCTGCCCTCGGGGCCGGTCTGGGGGGTCGTCAGGGTCATGCCCATCATGCCGCGGGCGGCCTCGAGGGCCTGCTCGGCGGATCCGCACACCTTGACGCCGCCGCCCTTCCCCCGCCCGCCGGCGTGAATCTGCGCCTTGACGACCCAGACCGGACCCTCGATCTCGCCCACGGCGCGCGCGATTTCGTCCTCGCGGGCGGCCACGGCCCCCTTGGGGACGGCGACGCCGTACCGCGCGAGAATGTTCTTCGCCTGATACTCGTGAACGTTCATGGCCTCCGTCCGCCGGTCGTTCGGACTCCGTCGGCGCCGCAACCGTTCTCAGCGGGAACGCGGACGGATGCGGGACGTCTTTCTGGCCGGTCTCGCGGGCGGACGGCGCGGCGCCAGTTCGGGCGCCAGCCGCTTCACGGCGGCGATCAGATCGCGGACCGACTCGACGGAGCTCTCGAAGGCCCTGCGTTCGGACTTGTTGAGGTCGATCTCGATCACGCGCTCGACCCCGCCGGCCCCGATGACGACGGGGACGCCGACGTACAGGCCGCGAACGCCGTACTGGCCGTCCAGCCAGGCGGCGCAGGGCAGCACCCGCTTCTTGTCCTTGAGGTGCGACTCCGCCATGACGATGGCCGAGCTCGCCGGAGCGTAGAAGGCCGATCCCGTCTTCAGCAGGTTCACGATCTCGGCGCCGCCGTCCCGCGTCCGCCGCACGATCTCGGCCAGCCGTTCCCTCGTGGTCCAGCCCAGCTTGACGAGGTCGGGCAGGGGGATGCCCGCGACGGTGGAGTAGCGCGTCAAGGGGACCATGGAGTCGCCGTGCCCGCCCAGAACGAACGCGGTCACGTCCTCGACCGAGACGCCGAATTCCTCGGCGAGGAAGTAGCGGAACCTGGCGGAATCCAGCACCCCGGCCATGCCCACGACCCTGTTGTGGGGGAGGCCCGTCGCCTGGCGCAACACCCACACCATGGCGTCGAGGGGGTTGGTGACGCAGATCACGAAGGCGTCCGGCGCGTAGCGCTTGATCCCGTCGCCCACCCGCCTCATCACGTTCGTGTTGACCCCGACCAGGTCGTCGCGGCTCATGCCGGGTTTCCGCGTCACGCCGGCGGTGACGATCACGACGGCGGCGCCCCGGATCGCCGAATAGCCCTGCGCGCCGACCATCCTCGAGTCGAACCCCTCGACCGGGGAGGATTCGACGAGGTCGAGCGCCTTCCCCTGCGGCAACCCCTTCACGATGTCGAAGACGACGACGTCTCCGAGTTCCTTGAGACCCACCAGATGAGCGAGCGTGCCGCCGATGTTCCCGCCGCCGATCAGGGCGATCTTGTTCCGCGCCATCACCGACCTCCCGAGCCCGTGGCCGGCCCGCCGCCCCGTCCGGGCGGCGGGCCGTCGTCACGCGCCGTCGAATTGCGTCCGTGGCTACCTACTCCGATTCCCGGCGGCGCCGCAAGCCCGACCGGCGACCGCCGGAACGGCGCGACCTTGAAATCGGGGGCGCGGATTCCATATTTTCGGTCCAGTCCTTCGATTCGGACGCGCGCGGAAACGAGGAACGACCGGTCATGGCGGAAGAAACGCTTTCTTTCCAGGCGGAGGTCGGCCGCCTGCTCCACATCGTCGCCAATTCGCTCTACAGCGAGAAGGAGATCTTTCTTCGCGAGCTGGTCTCGAACGCCTCCGACGCCTGCGACCGGTTGCGCTACCTGGCGCTCACCGACCCCGAGCTCGCGGGAGACGACCCCGAGTTCCGCATCGTCCTGAGCGTCGACAAGAAGGCCCGGAGCCTGACGGTCGCCGACAACGGCGTCGGGATGGGCCGCGAGGAGCTGATCGAGAACCTCGGCACGATCGCCCGTTCCGGCACGCAGGCGTTCGTCGATCGACTGACCGGCGATTCGTCCAGGGACGTCGCGCTGATCGGCCAGTTCGGCGTCGGGTTCTACTCCGCGTTCATCGTCGCCGACCAGGTCGAGGTCACGAGCCGGAAGGCGGGAGAAGAACGGGCCTGGCGCTGGACGTCGGACGGCTCCGGCGAGTTTTCCGTCGCCGAGGCGGAACGCGACTCCCGCGGGACGTCCGTGACCATCCGCCTCAAGAAAGGCGAGAAGGAATTCCTCGAGCCGGAACGGCTCCGCCATATCGTCAAGACCTATTCCGACCATATTCCGATCCCCATCCGGCTGGACGGGGAGGACGACAAGCTCAACGCGGCCGCCGCGCTGTGGACGCTGCCCCGAAAGGACGTGTCGGCGGATCAGTACAAGGAGTTCTACCACCACGTCGGACACGCCTTCGACGATCCCTGGCTGACCATCCACGCCCGCGCGGAGGGCAAGATCGAGTACACGCTCCTTCTGTTCGTGCCGTCCGTCAGGCCGTTCGACCTGTTCCACCCCGAGCGCCGCCACCGGGTGAAGCTCTACGTCAAGCGGGTCTTCATCACCGACGACCACGAAGGTCTCGTGCCGCCCTATCTGCGCTTCCTCCGGGGCGTGGTCGATTCGGAGGACCTGCCCCTCAACGTCAGCCGCGAGCTCCTGCAAACGAGCCCGGTCCTCGCCCGCATCAGGAGCGCGGTGACCCGCCGCGCGATCGGCGAGCTCGGGAAGAAGGCGGAGAAGGAGCCCGAGGAGTACGCCGGGTTCTGGGAGAACTTCGGCGCGGTGCTCAAGGAAGGCATCTACGAGGACCCGGACCAGCGGGAAGCCCTGCTCGGGATCGCCCGGTTCCGATCGAGCGCGCGGGGGGACGAGCTGGTTTCCCTCGACGACTACGTCGGGCGCATGAAGGACGGACAGGAATCGATCTACTACATCGGCGGGGAGTCGCTGGAGGGGCTGCGGCGCAGCCCACAACTCGAGGGGTTCGTCGCGCGCGGCGTAGAAGTCCTGCTGTTGACGGACGCGGTCGACGAGTTCTGGGCGCCCGCGGCGCAACGGTACGCGGACAAGCCCTTCGTCTCGGTCACCCAGGGAGCGGCCGATCTCGACGGGTTCGCCCTCCGGGACGAGGACGCCGCGCGGGAAGACGAGGAAGGGCCGTCCGACAGCCAGACCGCGACGTTGATCGCGCTCCTCAAGCAGACGCTCGGCGATGCGGTCAAGGACGTGAGGACCTCGGAGCGCCTGACCGACAGCGCCGTCTGCCTCGTCGCGGACGAGCAGGACCTCGACATGCGCCTCGCGAGGATGCTCAAGCAGCAGGGACAGCTCGACGAGCTCGCGCCGCGCGTGCTGGAGATCAATCCCAGGCACGCCCTGATCAGGTCGCTGGCCCGGCGCGCGACGGAGAAGGGCGCCTCCGACGCGCTCGAGGACGCGGCGCACCTGCTGTTCGATCAGGCGCGGATCGCCGAGGGCGAGCCCCTGCCCGATCCGGCCGCGTTCTCGCGACGGCTGGCGGACGCGATGACGAAGAGCATCGCCGCCGCGACGTGACGGAGCGGTTCGCCGCCATCGCCGCGCGGATGGGGACGCCGCGGCGCCTGGTTCCCGGCGCGCCGTCCGAGGATGGCGCTCCCGGAGAAGGATGGGCTATTCTCCGGTCCGGTCGAGTCCACGGAGGCGCGGTCGCGTCCGGCGTGCGCGGCGGGCGTCTCCGATGCCACGAACCGATCGCGCCCAGCGAACTCGACGCCGGCGCATGGAGCGCATGAATCGTGAAGGCGCGGGCGTTACGCTTCGGCGATGATCTCGGATCCGGTCGATGTCCTTCCTCGCCCGCCGGCGGCGGGCATGTCCGGGTCGACGAGACGGAAACCGCCGCGTTGACGCTCCGGCAATCGGCGCTGGTGCGCGGAGACGCCCGCCGCGCGTTGACGCTCCTGCCGGATGCCTGCGTGCAAACCGTGGTGACCTCGCCCCCTTACTGGTCGCTCCGCGATTACGCCGTCGAGCATCAGATCGGACGGGATGACGCCTTGTCCGACTACGTCGGCAGCATCGTGGCCACCTTCGACGAGATTCGGCGCGTGCTCCGAAGCGACGGCACGGTCTGGCTCAACGTGGGAGACGCCTTCACGTCCGGGAACCGGCGCTATCGCGCTCCGAATCGAAAGAATCGCGCGCGGGCGATGACGGTGCGTCCCCCGACGCCGCGCGGCCTGAAGCCGAAGGACCTGATAGGCGCGCCCTGGCGGATCGCGTTTGCGCTTCAGGAGGCCGGATGGTGGCTGCGCTCGGAGGTGATCTGGAGCAAGCCGAATGCGCACCCGGAATCCGTGCGGGACCGCCCCACCAAGGCGCACGAGACCGTCTTCCTGTTTTCCAAGAATCAGGACTACTATTATGACATAGAGGCGATGCGCGGGCCGCGCGGACGCAGACTGCGCACCATATGGGAGATAGCGACGGAGCCGCTCAGGCGTCTCGACGGACGCGTCGATGACCATCCGGCCATGATGCCCATGACGCTGACGCGGCGATGCGTCTCCATCACCAGCCGCAGGGACAGCATCGTGTTGGACCCTTACGCGGGGGCCGGAACGACGTTGTTGGCCGCGCGCGAACTCGGCAGGCGATGGGTCGGCATCGAAATCAACCGCGCATTCGTCGATCTGATCGAGCGCCGGTTGCGCAACGCGTGACACTCGACGAACTCAAGACCAGGCTCGATCGGCTCTCTCCGGTCGAAGTGGAATTCGTCGTTCGTATGGTCGATTCGCTGTCTCGACCTCCACGGGCCGACGTCAGCGGCGAGACGTGGATTACCGCATCCCCGGACTGGATCGAGTACTTTGGCCTCTCACTCTCGGTGCATCATGGCGCAACGCCTGAGCCTCTGGCGCGCGGCGTCGCAGGACCGCGATCCACCCCCCTCCCGACCTCCTCCCTGTCAGGGGGAGGAGCGTGGATGGCTCCCTCCCGTCCCCCTCGTTCTCCCTCCCCTTGTCAGGGGGAGGGCCGGGGTGGGGGTCTACGCCAAGGGGGAAGGAGCGCGAACGGACCCGGCGGCGCCTCGTCTCATTCGGAAAAGAACCGCGATCGCAGATCCGCGACCGCGACGAAACGCGAAGCCTGTCGATAGATCGCGCGCACCGTGCCGGTCGGCAATCGCGAATGGAGCGGAACCGTCAGAACCTGCCGTTCGCCGGAAGCCGATACGCGGACGAGTTTGGCGTGGCTGCCGCGGGTCGTGGCGATCTCGAACCCGAAATCCCCGAGGATCTTCAGCGCCTCTCGCGACGTCAGTCGCCTCAGGCGAGGCATCCGGAAGCGAAGGCCGCGGTTTCGTAGTTCACGACGAGGCGCGGCGCCGACGACAGACCGGCCTGCGCGAGTTCTTCGTCATCGAGATGCAGCGTCAACGCGCTCCGCAGGTTCGCCAGCGTTTCGTCCAGTGACCGGCCCTGGGTAACGACGGCCACCTCGAGGCATTCCGCCACGTACCAGCCCTCGCTTTCCGAGACCACCGCATGAATCGCCGATCGCGCGTCGAGCCCTTCCGCATCGCGCGCCGGCGCCCCGTCGCCGGTTCGGCGGAACGGAGGCAGTATCTCGTAGACGCCCCGCTCCACGCGGCGGAAATACGGCCATCGGCGCCTATGGTGCTTCGGAGCGTTCACGCAGCACCGGCTCACGACGTGCGTTCGCACCGAGCCCTCGTTCAGATGCGGCAGGGCGCGAACGATCTCGTTGGGTCTGAACGTCCAGTTCTCCCGGCGGCGCAGGCGTCGCGCCGCGGTGAGGATCTGTTCGTGGATCGGTCCGTCTTCCGACCCGTTTCCGTTCCGTCGCGCCATTACCCGCCCCCGTCGGATGGAGAGGAACGAAGTCCCGTAGGAACCTACAGGATGTAAATCCTCGTCATCAAGCCGCTCCCCTGTTTCCCTGCCGCGGCGAAATCCCTAAACTCCGGCGCGTCATCGAGACAGCGACAACATCAGGGAGAAAGTCGATATGGCCGTCGATCTGGCAAAGGTCGCCAAGGACCGGAAGATCAAGTATTTCCTCGTCAGTTTCGTCGACCTGTTCGGCGGCCTGCGGGCGAAGCTGGTGCCCGCCCGCGCGATCGGGGACATGCAGAAGGAAGGCGCCGGCTTCGCCGGCTTCGCGGCGTGGCTCGACATGACGCCCGCCGACCCCGACATGTTCGGCATTCCCGACCCCGACAGCCTCGTTCAACTGCCCTGGAAGAAGGAGGTGGCCTGGGTCGCCGCCGACCTGTGGATGAACGGCAGGGAAGTCGAGGCCTCGCCCCGCGTCATTCTGAAACGGCAGGTCGAGAAGGCCGCCGAGCGGGGCCACCGCCTGAAGACCGGCGTCGAATGCGAATACTTCCTGATCATGCCGGACGGCTCGGCGATCTCCGATCCGTTCGACGTCCAGGAGAAGCCCTGCTACGACCAGCAGGCGCTGATGCGGCGCTACGACGTCGTCGCCGAGATCTGCGACGCCATGAACGAGCTGGGCTGGGGGCCGTACCAGAACGACCACGAGGACGCGAACGGCCAGTTCGAGATGAACTGGGACTATGCGGACTGCCTGGCCACGGCGGACCGGCACGCGTTCTTCAAGTTCATGGTCAAGTCCATCGCCGAGAAGCACGGCCTGCGGGCGACGTTCATGCCGAAGCCCTTCCCGACGCTGACGGGCAACGGCTGCCACTGCCACGCATCGCTGTGGGACAAGGCCGGGCGCAAGAACCTCTTCCTCGACGACAAGGACGAAATGGGGCTGTCGAAGCTCGCCTACAACTTCCTCGGCGGGGTCCTCAACTCGGCCGGCGCCCTGTGCGCCTTCTTCAACCCGACGGTGAACTCCTACAAGCGCATCAACGCGCCGGCCACCGTGTCCGGCGCCAGCTGGTCGCCGAACGCCGTGACCTGGAGCGGGAACAACCGGACCCACATGGTCCGCATCCCGGACGCCGGGCGCTTCGAGTTCCGCCTCATGGACGGGGCGGCCAATCCGTACCTGCTCCAGGCCGGCCTGCTCGCGGCGGGCCTCGACGGCATCGAGAACGAGCGCGATCCGGGCAAGCGGCTCGACGTCAACATGTACGAGCGCCGGAGCGCCTCGGACCTGCGCCGTCTGCGCGCGCGGAAGCTGCCGGAGAACCTGCTCGACGCCCTGCGCGAGCTCGACAAGAGCAAGATCGTCCGCGCCGGAATCGGCGACGAGTCGGTCGACAGCTACGTCAAGCTGCGGATGAACGACTGGCGGAGCTACGCCGGCCACCTCACCGACTGGGAGCGCGAGCGCACGCTCGACTGCTGACCCCGCGGGCCCCGGCCCGGAAGCCGCCGGCGGTTCAACCGGACCGCCGGCGCGGCAGCAGGATCGCCGCGAAGAACAGCAACGACGCGACGGCGACGATCGAGGGCCCGGCCGGCGTATCCCACCGCAGGGACGCCGCCAGTCCGCCGGCGACCGAGACGCAACCGGCGACGGCGCCGAGGAGAGCCATTTCCTCGGGCGTCGACGCGAAGCGGCGGGCCGCCGCCGGCGGAATGATCAACAGGGAGACGATCAGCAGAATCCCGACGATCTTCATCGCCACCGCGATCACGATGGCGAGAAGCACCATGAAGAGGAGACGGAGCCGGCCGACCGGCAGGCCCTCGACGCGCGCCAGGTCCTCGTGGACGGAGATCGACAGGAGCGGACGCCAGATCGCCGCGAGACAGGCCAGCACGACCAGGCCGCCGATCCAGATCCAGGCGATGTCCGCGTCCGTGACCGCGAGGATGTCCCCGAACAGGTAGGCCATGAGATCGATCCGCACCGTTTCCAGGAACGCCACGGATATCAGGCCCGCGGCAAGGGCCGCGTGGGCGAGAATGCCCAGCAACGTATCGTCGGGGAGCGTCCGCCGACGCTGCAAAGCGAACAGGGCGACGGCGATCAGCACGCAGACCGCGGTGACGGCGAGCACGAGGTCGATCGACAGGAGGACTCCGATCGCGACGCCGAGCAGGGCGGCATGGGCGAGGGCTGCTCCGAAATAGGCCATGCGGCGCCAGACGACGAAACATCCCACCGGCGCCGCGACGGCGGCGACGCCGAGACCCGCGGCGACCGCCCGGACGAAGAAGTCATCCATGTTCGCGGTCGGCGCGGTCCGCGGCTCCGCCGGCGGGGTCGTGGCGATGGTCGTGCGCGTGCGTGTACACGGCCAGAGCGTGGCGCAGACCGGCCCCGAACAACGACAGATACTCCGGATGCCGGGCGACCGCCTCGGGCCGCCCGGCGCAACAGACGTGGCGGTTCAGGCACAACACCTGGTCGGTCGCCGCCATGACGAGATGCAGGTCGTGCGACACCAGAAGAACGCCGCAACCGCGCTCGTCCCGGATCCTGCGGATCAGGTCGTAGAGCTCGCTCTGGCCCACGACGTCGATCCCGGCGCTGGGTTCGTCGAGCACGAGAAGCTCCGGTTCTCCGAGCAGGGCCCGGGCGAGCAGGACACGCCGCGACTCCCCGCCCGACAGGGACTGGAACGGGCTGTCCATGACGTAGGCGACGCCGACCTCGGCGAGCGCCTCGCGGGCGCGGTCCGCGTACCGCCGGCCTCCGAGCGCCAGGAACCGGCGCACCGTGAGGGGCAGGGCGCGGTCCGCCGTCAGGTGCTGAGGCATGTAGCCGATCCGCAACCCGGGCCTCCTGCGCGCGGCGCCGGAATCCGCTTCCATGAGGCCCAGGGCGACCTTGACCAGAGTGGTCTTGCCCGCCCCGTTCGGCCCGATCAGGGTCACGATCTCGCCCGCGCGCACCGTGAGGTCGACCGCGTCGAGCGTCGCGCGGCCGTTGCGCCGGACGCTCGCGCCATACACTTCGATCAACCGTTCGGGCGGAGCTTCGCGGCTCATGCCGGGTCTCCCCCGCGTCCGCGGCACTCGACGCACAACCCCATCACCTCGACGGTCTGCCAACCGGCGCGAAACCCGAGGGCGCGCGCCTTCTCGCGTATGATCCCGCTGATGGCGGGATCTTCGAGTTCGGCCACCCGGCCGCAACCGTCGCAGATGAGGAACTGCCCGTTGTGCTCGCGCTCGGGCCCGCCGCACCCGACGTAGGCGTTGAGGGACTCGAGGCGGTGGACGAAACCGTTCCCGACGAGGAAGTCGAGCGCCCTGTACACCGTCGGCGGGTCGGCCCGGCGCCCGTCGCTCCGCAGGGCTTCCAGGAGGTCGTAGGCCCCGGACGGCGCGTGCCGCCGCCACACCAGTTCCAGAACCCGCCGCCTGAGCGGGGTCAGGCGCAGCCCCCGCTCCCGGCAGACGGCCGCCGCGGCGTCCAGCGCCACGGCGACGCACGCCTCGTGGTCGTGATCGCCCGGCTTGAAATCGCTGAGCACGTTCCCGTCCGTCACGGTCTCGCCCCGGGGTGAGTGAAAGGGAAGGGACAGGCGGGGGATTGACCGGCCTGAACGTTACGTTATATCGTCGACGATCTCGCCAACCGTTATATCCCGACATCAACCGTGGGGGAACCAGCCAGTGAGACGGACCATAGCTGCATCTGCGCGCGCCGGCGTCAAGGCGTGGCTAGCCCTCTCGATCCTCGCCGGCCTGCTCGCGGCGGGGCCGGCCCATGCGGACGCGCCGCGCGTCGTCGCGTCGATCAATCCGCTTCACTCGCTGGTCGCCGGGGTGATGAAGGGCGTCGGCGAGCCGCGCCTTCTGGTCCGCGGCTTCGCATCGCCTCATCATTACGCCCTGCGGCCGTCGGACGCGCGCGCGCTCGCCAACGCCGACGCGATCTTCTGGATCGGCGAGCCGGTCGAGCACTTCCTGATCTCGGCTCTCGAGACCACGAAGGCCCGCGCCGTCGCGTTGCTGGAGGCGCCGGACGTCCGTGTCCTCCCCGCCCGTGAAGGCGGCGTCTGGAAGACGCTCGGAGGCGGGCGCGACGACGACCACGACGACGACGATCATGACCACGGGCATGGACATGGACATGGCCACGAGGACGGCCATATCTGGCTCGATCCGCGGAACGCCATCGCCATCGCCGAGACCGCGGCGCGGGTTCTCTCGGAGGCGGATCCCGGGAACGCCGCCCGCTATCGCGAAAACGCCCGCGATCTCGCGGTTCGGCTCGCGGCGCTGGAGAACGAGCTCGCCGCGACGCTCTCGACCGTAGGGCAGGCGCCCTACGTCGTCTTCCACGACGCGTACCAGTATTTCGAGGCGCGATTCGGCCTGAACGCCATCGGGGCCATCGCGGTTCATACGGGCCGCGCCCCCGGAGCGGGGCGTTTGCGCGAGCTGCGCCGCGAAATCGTCGATTCCGGCGCGAGGTGCGTCTTCCGCGAGCCCCAGTTCGAGCCCGGGCTCGTGCGGACGATCATCGAGGGAACGGGCGCCGCCGCGGACGTCCTCGATCCGCTGGGCGCGGACATCCCGCCGGGGGATGACGCCTACTTCACGTTGATGCGGCGCCTCGCCGGATCGCTCGCGTCCTGCCTCTCGCGGAACCCCTGATCCGCCCGCGCCCGCGGCCGCCCCGAAAGAGCCGGTTGCGAACCCGCGCCGAATTCGTCATAAGGTGAACCCTGTCGGCGGCGGCCCGTCGGGGACACCGGTTTCGTCTCCGCCACCGCCGCGCGGTATTCGAAAGGGGAGAAGATGGAACTGCAGCTCAAGGATCGGCCGTGCCTGGTGACCGGCGCCGGAACGGGAATCGGACGCGGCGTCGCCAGGATGCTCGCGGCGGAAGGCGCCAGGGTCGCCATCAACGGGAGGCGAGAGAACCTGTTGAACGAGCTCGCCGAAGAGATCGTGGCGGACGGCGGCGAGAGGCCCACGGTCATCGCCGCGGACGTCACCCGGAAGGAGGCTCCCGAGGCCATCCGGAAGGCGGTGCATGACGCCTACGGCCGGCTCGACGTCCTGGTCAACAACGTGGGCGCCGCCGCGGCGTCGCCGATGGACGCCCCGGACGAGGTCTGGGACAACCTCTTCAACCTGAATTTCGTCCCCACGCGGCGGCTGACGAGCGCCTTCCTCCCCGACATGCAGGAACGGAAGTTCGGCCGCATCGTCAACCTGACGGGCACTCAGGAGCCCCCGGCGGCCAGCGCGTCGACCGCCGCCAAGGCCGCCATCCAGGCCTGGTCCAAGGGGCTCGCCAACCAGGTGGGCGCCGACGGGATCACCTCCAACTGCGTCTGTCCCGGACGGATCATGAGCGAGCAGGTGGTGGAGCGGCTGTATCCGACCGAGGAGAGCCGCCAGCAGTTCGTGAAGGCGAACATCCCCATGGGATACTTCGGCGAACCGGAGGACATCGCCTGCATGATCGTGTTCCTGTGCTCGCCCATCGCGCGTTACGTCACCGGAACCGTGATCGAGGTGGACGGCGGCATGAAGCGCTATTCGCATTAGCCCGCCCCGGGTCCGGCGGGGGCCGGCGCGACATGGATAGACGGGGCGGCGGCGGGGCGAAGGTCCCGCGTTCCGCGCGGCGGCGTCGCGAGTCGGACGCAGGGACGGGTTTCGGAGGGCCAGCGACGTAGTGTCGGACGAGCTGCCACAACCCAGGCGACGGCGCGGACGCGGGTTCGTCCGCGTCGCCCTGTTGCTGATCGTGCCGGTGGCCGCCGTGATCGGCGGTCTCTACTGGTACGCCCTGGGCGGCCGCTACGTCACGACGGAGAACGCCTACGTCAAGACCAACATGATCGCGATCTCCCCGAACATCTCGGGCCGGGTCATCGACGTGAGGGTCGAAGACAACCAGTCCGTCGAGCCGGGCGACGTCCTCTTCCAGATCGACCCGAAACCACTGCGCATCGCCATCGACCGGGCGGAAGCCCGACTCCTCGCGGTGCGCAACGAGATCGAGTCGAAACGGGCCGAATACGCCCAGATCGAGGCCGAGGTCGGCGAGGTCCTCGAACGCCAGAAGTTCCTGCAACGACAGTACGAACGCCAGCAACAGTTGCGGAAGCGGGGCGCGGCGTCGGCCGTCAGGCTCGACGAAGCGGAGAACGCGCTCGCCACGTCCCGGCAGACCGTCCGCGTCCTGCGGCAGAAGATCCGCCGGGTCGCGGCGGACCTGGGCGGGGATCCGCGGACGCCCGCGGAACGGCATCCCGACTATCTCGAGGCCGAGGCCGAACGGGACCAGGCCAGGCTGATGCTGGGCTACTCCACGGTGCCGGCGCCGGCGCGCGGCATCGTCAGCCGTATGCAGCTTCAGGCCGGCGAGTGGGTCGAGGACGGCGAGCCGGTCTTCAGCGTCATCGAGAGCGAGGGCCACTGGATCGAGGCGAATCTCAAGGAAACGCAGCTCACGCACGTGGTCGTCGGACAGAGAGCGACGGTCGAGGTCGACGCCTACCCCGGCGTCCTGTGGGAAGGCCGGGTCGACTCGATCAGCGCCGCGACCGGCGCCGAATTCTCGATCCTGCCGCCGCAGAACGCCACCGGGAACTGGGTCAAGGTCGTTCAGCGGCTGCCGGTCCGGATCGTCGTCGCGCGGCGCGACGACAGACCGCCGCTCCGCGCCGGCATGACGGTCACGGTCTCCATAGACACGGAACGCGAGCGCGAGATGCTGAGCATCGCGCGCGAGGCGTGGGAATCGATCCGGGGCGGATAGGGGCGTTCCGGAAAGGTCGTCGGCGACCGGAACCGATCCAACCCGACGGAGCGCGCGCCAGTGGTCACGCCCGAGGCCGAGGACTCCCGCTCTTCCTTCGAACGCGCGCTGATCCTCACGATCGTCGTCTTCGCGGGCGCCGTCTACGCCAGCACGCAGACGATCATCCTCGTTTCCCTGCCGCAGATGCAGGGCGACCTGTCGGCCAGCATCGACCAGATCTCCTGGGTCGTGACCGGGAACATCGTCGCCTCGGCGATCGGGATCCCGCCGACGGCCTGGCTCTCCGCGCGGTTCGGGCGCAAGCGCCTGTTCCTGTTCTGCATCGGGTGTTTCATCGTCTCGTGCCTGCTGCTGAGCGCCTCGACCAGCCTCGAGGAGGTCGTGATCTGGCGCATCATGCAGGGGCTGACCGGCGCTCCCCTGATCGCGCTCACGCAGGCCATCGCCCTGGACGTCTATCCCAGGAGGAAGCAGGGCATGGCCATGTCGGTATGGTCCGTCGGGCTGATCGTGGGACCCGTCGCCGCGCCGACGGTGGGCGGCTATCTGACCGAGGTCGGCGACTGGCGGCTGATATTCCTGGCCATGACGCCGCTCGCCGTCTTCTCGTTCTTCGCCAGCTTGGCGGTCGTGCCCGAATGGGCCTCGGACCGCGCGCCCAGGTTCGACTGGTTCGGCTTCGCCGCCGTGACCTTCGGCATCGGCGCCGCCCAGCTCACCGTGGACCAGGGACAGCGGCTGGACTGGTTCGAGTCGACCGAGATCGTCGTCCTGACCGCGGTCGCCGGGTTCGGGCTCTACGTCTTCCTCGCCCACGTCCTGACGGCCCGCGATCCCTTCCTCGATCCGGGCATCTTCCGGGACCGGAACTTCTCCGTCGGACTGTTCACGATGTTCGTCTACAGCCCGCTGATCTACATCCCCATGGTCCTGCTTCCGAACATGCTGGAGGACCTGAGGGACTTTCCGGCCCTGACCATCGGCCTGCTCCTGCTGCCGCGCGGGTTGGGACAGATCGCCGGCCTGTCGATCGCGGGCCGCCTCGTCGGCAGGGTGGACTGCCGGAAGCTGCTGATGGCGAGCCTGTTGCTACAGGCCTTCACGACCTGGGCCATGTCCCGGTGGGATCTCGGCATCGGCGTCTGGGACATCGTCTGGCCGAGCGTCCTCCAGGGGATCGCCATGGGGTTCATCTTCATGTCGATCGTCACCATCACCTATTCCACGCTGGGGCGGGAGCGCCGCACGGAAGGGGCGGCGCTGTTCTCGCTGGTGCGCAACTTCGGAACCTCCATCGGCATTTCGGCCGCCGTGGCCCTGTTCGTCCGGTTCGCCACCGCGAGCCGGGCGTCGTTGACCGAACGCGCCGAACCCTTCAACGAGCTCTTCCGCCTGCCGGAGAACCTGAGTCTGTGGGACCTCGAAAGCCTGTCCGGCATCGCGGCGCTGCAATTCCAGATCGCGCGGCATGCCGAGATGGTGGGCTACGCCAACGACTACTTCGTCATGACCGTATGGGCGTTGATGCTGATCCCCGTCGCGGCCCTGGCGCGCAACACGGCGCCGGAGCGTTGAGCCGCCGGGTCCGTTCGCGCCCCTCTCCCCTGACGCGACCCCCACCCCGGCCCTCCCCCTGCAAGGGAGAGGGAGATAAGGGGGACGGAGGAGCCATTGACACTCCTCCCCCCTGACAGGGGGGAGGTCGGGAGGGGGGTGGACCGCGGTCCCGCAACGCCGCGCACTCCTCGATCCCTGCCGATATGAGAAATGCGGGCTACGGGGCCCGAGTCCGGTAATCGATCGGCGTCGTCCATTCCGGGTCGTCGTGCTTCGCCCAGTAGAGATCGCGGATCCGCCCGGTCACGGGGCCGGGGCCGCCGTCGCCGATCGGTTCGCCGTCGACCGTCGCGACCGGCATGATCCCGCCCGCCGTCGACGTGATGAACGCCTCGTCGGCGCCCTTCAGGGCCGCCGCCGGCACCGGGGCGACGCGGGCCTCGATTCGCAGTTCCTCGCAGAGCCCGAACGCGATCTTCCGGGTGACGCCTTCCAGCATCCCGCGGCGCGGCGTGACGGCCTCGCCGTCCTTGACGACGAAGACGTTGAATCCGGGACCCTCGGTGACGTTGCCGTCCTCGTCGGGCAGCAACACGTTGTCGCCGCCCCGGTCGAAGGCCTCGAACAGGCCGGCCACGAAATCGAGGCGGCTGTAGTTCTTGATCCTGGGGTCGATCGCGTCGGGCGAGATTCGCGGCGCCGAGGCGACGATCAGTCCGAGCCCCCGATCCTGGACGTCCTTCCCGATGGTGTCGGAATAGGGCTGGGCGTAGGCGAAGAAGTTGGGCGCCGCGTCCCGCGGGTCCCGCGAGCCCGGCGCCGGCAGGCCGCGGGTGCAGACCGGCTTCACCAGGGCGCGCCGCAGGCCGGAGCGCCGTACGCATTCGTCCAGAATCCCGGTCAGTTCCTCGCGCGTCACCGGCGGAGCCAGCCGCAGCGTCTCGCACGACGCCAGGAACCGGTCGATGTGGAGGTCGCGGCGGAAATACCGGCCGTCCCACACCTTCAACGTATCGAAGGCGCAGTCGGAGCGCGTGAACCCGAAGTCGAGGACGGATATCTTCGCATCGCGGAGCGGTCGGTAGTCGCCGTCGATGAAGGCGACGCCCTCCGCCGGGTCGACGGCCGGACCGGGCGCCTCCGCAACCGGCGCGGGCAGCTCGTCCAATACGCTCACCGCGGCCTCCGTTCGCTGTTCCCGCATCGCCCGTTCAGCGTATCACGGGCCGCGCATGGTCGGCCACGGCCGTTGCGGTCGGGCCACGGGGCCTTCCATCCGGCTGGCGCCGCTGGCCCGTCATGCAGGCGGGACGGTCGTCAGATCAGGCAAAGATGCCGGCCGTTCGCCCCAACGACGGCGCTCGGCGTGATACGGGCATCGAACGTGACGAACCGGCCCCGCCGTTCGACGGCCGGCGCCCCGCCAGTTCGCGGCGTCAATGTTCGGCATCCAGCAGGGCGATCAGGACGTTCACGTCCAGCAACGCCCTCATCAGCCGCCGGTCTCTTCGCGCAGCCGGTCAATCAGCTCGTTGGTGACGACCCCGCCACGTTTGGGGAACGAGCGAAACCCGAATACGGCGGCGGGCGCTTCCGGGCGGTCTCCCGAGCTGTCCCGTGCGCGGTGCGTCAGCGCTTGCCGCAACAGGTTCGACACCACCGCGCCGGTGGATTTCGCCTCGCGCATCGCGACGTCCTTGACGGCGATGAGCAGGTCATCGTCGATGTTGAGGGTGGTGCGCATCGCGGACTCCAAACCAGCGGCAATGCCCATGATACTATCGCATCATGCATCACTATCCTCGTTCAATACATTATGAGACGCCGCATGGGCCGCTGGGAACGGCGCGTCAAGCCGCTTCGCGGCTCCTCCGCTGCGCTCCGGCCCTTCGGGTGACCCGCCGCTCCCAGCGGCTCCGGAGGCAGCCATGACCGTAAGCAGGCTTCCGGCCATGGCGAGGCCGGGTACCGACCGGTCCGATGGACCGTATCTCGCATATGTCTGAACCAGGACATTATCACACGTTCGCACCCGGCTCAAAGTCATCCTCTAACCAGCGAACGAAATTTTTGGCGTGTTGTAGATAAGTTTGCTTGGTGGATGGCATCAGCTCCGTGGCCTCGACCTCTTCCTCATACATCTCAAGGGCGTCCCTAACCTGCTTCAGGCATGGTCGGCTGATTCTCTGCATTTCTTCTCTCCTAATATGGTGCGAGCGGGTAATTACCGTTCGGCGCGTCGTTACACTTCGGGTACCGCCTTATGGAATGTTATCCTTCACTGGCCTTGGCACCTTGACCGCGAGTACATGGCAACCGCGCGGCGAGCGGATTTGAGGGCGACCCCAGTAGCCCAGACTACAGCGTTCTTAGCTGTTTCGGCTCGATCGATCAAGACCGCATCTCGGTCACGAGAAAGAGCGTCCGTGACAGCTTGATATCCATCGGCCGCAGCCTCATTCAGAGCAAGCAAGTCGAGGTAGAGCGTTTTTCCGGCGTCATTGAGTATGTGATATCCGGCGTTGTGCGCAGACAGAAGCGCACCGTTGCTGACTGATCGGACACGATTCCAAGCCGCTAGGGTTTCCTTGACGCTGCTATCACCTGTGTGGAGAAGGGCAGCTCTTGCCTCGCGATCAGCGCGATCCACAAGCGTTAGTATATGATGAGCACTGACGGACAGCTCACATTCCGCGCGATCTAGGGCCGCGCAACCAACCAGGGAAAAACGACAATAACTGTCGCCATTACTCTCTTACTCATAGATCAATCTCCGAAGTGAGTTCCTGTGATATGGCTTTAGCTTACCGCAGCCCGTCCATCGCCTGCGTCAAGTCAGTGTCACGCCGGCTGAGGCTGCCGGCGTCCGCCGCGGAGCGCACTCGGCCAGCACCGACGCCGGATCGCCTGCGTCCCATGCCTTCGGCTCCGTTTCGTAGTCCGCCAGTGCCGCGGGCGATCCCGGTCTTGAGATCGGTCACGCCGGCCGCCTTGAGCCGGTGCGCGTAGGCGAGCGTGTCGAACGTGATCGCTACCATGCCGCCAAGGGTAGGTTGTCGTGGGTCCGCGCGCAACCGTCCGGCCTGCGCTGCATGTGGGTCGCGCGCCCGTACGCGGCGAGCGCCATATCCTTGATCGCCCCGGCGAGCGTCGCCGCGGCGGCCTCGATCGACTTCTCGTTGCACGGTCCCGGCAACGGATCCTGACGGTCTCTGTTGGTTTTCCATGGGGCGTTCGGAATGCCGGCCACAAGGCTTGTGGCGCTGGTCGGAAAGAACGCCCGGAAATGACCGGGACGGTCCAAGCGGTCGAGCGGCGCGGCCCGTTAGCCCACATTTCTCATAACCGCTTGTCCGCAAGGCCCGTCCAGTGACGGGGGCGCCGCAGGGTCCGTTGATGCTCCTCCCCTTGGCGCGACCCCCACCCCGACCCTCCCCCTGCAAGGGGGAGGGAGAACAAGGGGGACGGAGGGGCCGTTGGCGCTCCTCCCCCCTGACAGGGGGGAGGTCGGGAGGGGGGGATGACGATCCGAAGAGGGCCGAAAGGGCGCCGCCGGCATCGGGCTTGGCGCGGACCGGCGCGTTTGCAGTATCCTTCGCGCCGGATTCCGGGGAACGTCCCGGACCACGGGAGCGGGAAATGGACCAGCTCGGTCTTCTGGAACTGATACGCGAGGCCCTGATCGCGGTGGTGCACGAGATGCGCGCCAACGTGATCCGCTCGTCGTATTCCTCCGTCATCTACGAGGGCCACGACTTCTCCTGCGCCCTGTTGACGGCCGACGGCCGCCACGTCGCGCAATCGGAGGGCGACACGCCCATCCACATCATCGCCGTGCCCTATTCGGCGCGGGTCGTCATCGAAACCTTCAGGGACGACATCCACGAGGGCGACGTATTCCTTCACAACGACCCCTACACGGGCGGCACCCATCTCAACGACATCCTGATGCTGCATCCCGTCTTCAGCGGCGGAAAACTCGTCCTCTTCGCGGCCGTTCGCTATCACTGGGCCGACGTCGGCGGCATGACCGCGGGGTCGCTGTCGGGCCAGGCCACGGAGATCTATCAGGAGGGAATGCGCATCGCGCCGACGCGCATCTGCGAGAAAGGCGCGATGAACGAGACGTTCCTTCGCCTGCTGATCGAGAACATGCGCCTGCCGGCCGAGCGCATGGGCGACTTCAACGCCATGCACGGCGCAGGCCGCAAGGCCGAGGCGCACGTCCGGCGCCTCCTCGAGCGTTTCGGGCCGGACGACCTGCTCGCCGCCATCGAGGAGATTCTCCAGCGCTCCGAAGACGTCATGCGGCGTCGCATCCGGGAACTCGAAGACGGCGATTACCACGCGGAAGGCTACATCGAATCGGACGGCGTGAGTCCCGAGCCCCTGGCGGGCCGCCTCAAGCTGACGATCGAGGGCGACCGGATGACCGCCGATTTCTCCGGCACGTCCGCACAGGCCGCGGGGCCGACCAACGTCGGCCCGTCGATGGCGCTGACGTCGCTCGGCGCCATCACGAAAGCGTTTCTGGACCCCCACACGCCGATCAATCACGGCTCGTTCGAGCCGATCACCATCATCGCGCCGGAAGGAACCATCGTGAACGCCCGGCGCCCCGCGCCCTGCGGCGGCATGGTCGAGGTGAAGGCCCTCATGGACACCCTGGCGGCCACGGCGCTCGGCCAGGCCGTTCCGGAGATGAAGGTCGGCGATCTCAAGGGCGGCGCGAACCACGTCTATACGACGGGCCGGCGCCCCGACCGGGAGGGTATCTTCATCCTCTACGAATGGCCGTCCGGCGGAACCGGCGCCTCGGACGGCGTCGACGGCAACAACTGCGTGCGCCAGTACAACGAGGGCGACTTCAACTCGATTCACGCCATCGAGGTGGTGGAGAGCCAGTACCCCCTGCGCGTCGAGCGTTCGGAACTGCGCGTCGGTTCCTGCGGCGACGGCGAGTTCCGGGGCGGGCTCGGGCTGCGGCGGGACCTGCGCCTGTTGAGCCCGTCGGGCGCCCTGTCCGTCCTGACCGACAAGTGCGTCATTCCACCGGTTGGCGTTCACGGCGCCGCGAACGGAGCCGCCAACAACTTCGTCGTTATTCGCGACGGGGAGATCGTCCAGCCGTCTCCCGTTCCGGGGAAGGTCTCCGGCTTCCCGCTGCGCGAAGGCGATGTCGTACGTTACGAAACGGCGGGCGGCGGCGGCTACGGCGACCCCCTCGACCGGGACCCGCGGCGGGCGGCCCGCGACGTTCGCCTCGGCTACGTCACGGCGCGCATCGCCGACATCCGCTACGGCGTCGCGCTGGACGGCGGCGGCGCGGTCGACGACGCGGCGACGGACCGCCGCCGCCGGGAACTGCGGGACGCCCGTGTTCGTCTGACGCTGGAGGCGGCGAACGAGGACGACTATGCGGGGGACCGGCGCACGTTCCGGATACCTTCCGGAATCGCCGAGCGGATCGGAGCGTCCGAGGGCAATCTCGTGGAGATGTTCGCGGGAACGGGGCCGCTGGTGCGCGGCTGGGTCGAGATCGACGATTCGAACGGCGCGGCGGCCATGCGCGTGGGCCCGCACACGCTTCGCCTGCTCGCGGCGGCGGCGGGCGATTCGGCCGAGATCCGCCCCGCGCTCCGCGAACCGTTGGCCTGAGCATGGCCGGAAAGGATCCCGTGACCGCCCGAAACTATCTCGTCGGAATAGACGTCGGGGGAACCTTCACCGACGTTCTCTGTTACGACCCCGCGGGGAAACGGTTCCTGTCCGCCAAGGCGCCCTCCCTCCCCGGCGAACAATGGCGCGGCGTGCTGGACGCGCTCGAAGCGCTCGGCATCGAGTACGGGGACATCGCCGCGTTCGTGCACGGCACCACCATCGCGACGAACGCGCTTCTCGAGCGCAAGGGCGCGAGGACCGGGCTGGTCACCACCGAGGGATTCCGCGACGTGCTGGAGATCGGCAAATGCCGGCGCCTGATCGGCGGGTTGTTCGACATCAAGTTCGTCCGTCCCGCACCGCTGGTGAGTCGCGACATCCGCCTCGAGGTTCCGGAGCGGACCGCGGCCGACGGCGAGATCCTGCGGCCGGTCGCGGGCATCGACTTCTCCGCGGTCGTCGAGAAATTCGACGCCGAAGGCGTCGAGGCGGTCGCGGTCTGTTTCCTGAACTCCTACGTCAACGGGGAGAACGAACGGGCGGCGGCGGCGGCGTTGTCGAAGCTGATGAACGGCGCGCACGTCTGCGCGTCCTCGGGAGTGGCGCGCGAGCGCGGCGAGTTCGAGCGCTTTTCCACCGCCGTGCTGAACGCCTACCTGACCCCGAACTTCATCGGCTATCTCGACACCCTCGCCGACGAGCTCGAAGGGCGCGGCGTCTCGGCGCCGGTCAACATCATGGGGTCCAACGGCGGCGCCATGACCCTCGAGAAGGCGCGCGAATTCGCGGTCAACACGTTCCTGTCGGGGCCGGTCGGCGGCGTCGGCGGCGCGGTGCGGGTCTCCGAGCTCGCCGGCCAGCGCGACGTCATCACCTTCGACATGGGAGGCACCAGCACCGACGTGGCGCTGGTCTCCGATCTCAGCCCGCGTATCTCCCACGCCAACCAGATCGACGCCTACCCGCTCCAGATGCCGCAACTCGACATCCATTCCATCGGCGCCGGCGGCGGCAGCATCATCTGGGTGCGCCCGGACGGCACCCTCGAAGTCGGTCCCCGAAGCGCCGGCGCGATGCCCGGCCCGGCCTGCTACCAGCGAGGCGGCGTCGATCCCACGATCTCGGACGCCAACCTGTTGATGGGACGGCTCCCGACCGAGCGCAAGCTGTCGGGCGGACTCGTGCTGTCCCGCGAGTTGGCGGAAAAGGCCTTCCGGGACCTCGCGGAGAAGCTCGGAGCCGCGGACGCCGATCCGGTCAGGCTCGCCGACTCGGTCCTGCGAATCGCCGTCGCGAAGATGGCGGGCGCCGTACGCGAGGTTTCCGTGCACCGGGGTTACGACCCCCGCGACTTCACCATGGTCGGATTCGGCGGCGCCGGTCCGATGCACGTCTTTCTCGTCGCCGAGGAACTCGGCATCGCCAACGTGATCGTGCCTCGCTTCCCCGGCCATCTGTCGGCGCTCGGCCAACTTCTGGCCGACCAGCGCCGCGACTACGCCGACCCCTTCAAGGCCCGGCTGGGCGAAATCGATCCGAAGGATCTGCAGGACCGATTCGAGGCGCTGCGCGAGACCGGCGCGAGCGAACTGGACGGCGACGGGTTCGGCCCCGACCGCCGGGAATTCGAATACGTCTGCGACATGCGGTACGTCGGCCAGTCGTTCACCCTGCGCATCCCCTGGCGGCCGGACTGGACGTCGAACGAACCGCTTCGCGGCGCGTTCAACGAGCGGCACGAGCAAACGTTCGGCCACGCCGACAAGGAAAACGACGCCGAAATCACCACGATCCGCCTCACGGCGGTCGGCGTGGTCGACAGGGTCGAGCTCGGCTTCGAGCCCGAGTCTTCCGGCGACCCGCTGCTCGACAAACGCCGGGTCTGGTTCGACGGAGAGTGGGTCGACTGCCCGATCTACGACCGGGCGCGCATGCGGCCCGGATACGGGTTCACGGGTCCCGGAATCGTCGAAGAGGCGGGAGGGACGTCGATCGCGCCGCCCGGCTGGCGCGCGCGCCTCCATGACTCGGGCGCCCTGGTCTGCGGATACGAGGACCAAGCCTGAGCCGCCCCCGTCACGGGAATCACATACCCGACCCGCATTCCTCGTATCCCCCTGGCGCGACCCCCACCCCGACCCTCCCCCTGCAAGGGGGGGTAAGAAGGGGGACAGACCGCGCCATCCACACTCCTCCCCCCTGACAGGGGGGAGGTCGGGAGGGGGGTGGACCGCGGTCCCGCAGCGCCGAGCGGGCCGCAGGCCCTCACGGGCTTATCGCTCGCAGCTCGTTCCGTTCCGGCAGACGATCCAGAAGCAATGCCGCTTCCGCGCATGGTGCGCGGTCTTCCACTTGTTCGATCTCATCGGCCCGTCGCGCACCTTCACGATCAGGTCGCACACCGTGAACCCGGCCTCGTCGGCCATGCGCATGAAGTCGCAATGCGGCCATTTCGAGCGGTGGCAGTTCACCATGTCCGTGATCTTCGCCAGCAGCAGGCCGCGCGGCTTGAGGACCCGCTTCGCCTGTTCGAGAAACGGCGGGTACAGGTAGCTCAGGCTCCACCCCTGATCCTTCCCGCATTCGGCGGTCGCGCCGAAATCCTCGTCGAACCGCTTGCGGCTCTTGTCGCGTCCCTGCGGCCCGACGTGCGGCGGATCGTAGACCACGGTCCCGAACGACGAATCCCGCACGCCTTCCATGGTCCGGTTGTCGCCAACGATCATCGGCCTGTACTTCGGGTCGATATCCATGGAGACGACCCGGCGGCTCGATCCCTTCCAGAACCGGCCATGGTTGAACGTCGCGTCCAGGATCGGCTCCACCGGGATCGACGGATAGAACGCGAACATCTCTTCCAGAAGGTCCGCGTCGTTCCCCTCCCATACGCTGCTGAGCGCGGCGTATCGAGGCTCCGGCGTTTCCGATGGCGCCTCGGCCCGCGGCGCGCCGACACGGGGCTGAACGTCGGTCACGCCGCCAACTCCCTGCGCCGGAGCCGCTTCATGGACGCTTGGCCCCCGAGTCCGGCGTTCAGCAGGTGGACCGCGGTCACCCGGGCCTGCAATCCGAGCCGCGAAGTCTCCATGCATGTCCCGGCGCGGACGCCGAACCACTTCCGGCAGCCCTTGCAGCGGCGCGTCATGGCCTTGCGCCTGAACGTCTTGAAGAGCTGCGCCAGCGTGATACCTATGCGGTGATTCTTGCCGGAGACTGTCCGTTTCATCTACCGTTCCTCCCCACATAAAGGAATATGGTGGCCGGCGGCGCAAGAATCGAGGGGAAGGAACCGACGCATGAGCCAGTCCGAGGCGACCGCCGCGCAAACCGAAGACCGCACCGGCGCGCGCGCCATGGAAGAATACTACGAGATCGCCGAGCGGGTGCTGCCCGGCGCGGGCCTCGCCGTCTACTCCAACCCGGACGACATCCGCTTCGTCGTGCGCAAAGGGGAAGGCGCCAAACTCCAGGCCGTCGACGGCAGGTGGTACATCGATTATTCGATGGCGGCGTCCGTCAACATTCTGGGACATGCCCACCCGGCGATCGCCGACGCGATGAGCGACCAGATCGCGCGGGGCCACCTCCACTTCGGCAACCTCAACGTCCCGGCGATCGAACTCGCCAGGGAGCTCGTCGACGCCATTCCCTGCGCCGAGATGGTGGTGTTCGGCTCCACGGGTTCCGAGGCGAACGCCTATGCGTTACGGCTCGCGCGCTCCTTCACGGGCCGCGACAAGGTCATGAAGTTCGAAGGCGCCTACCACGGGGCGCACGACTATTCGGCGATCAGCACGTTCGGCGGCGGGACCACCGGCGCGCCCCACGTCGCCAACTTCCCCCGCGGCGTCGCCGACGGCGCCGGCATCCCGCGGGCCGTCCAGGACACGGTCCTCGTCGCGCCGTTCAACGATCTCGAGGCGGTGCGCAAGATCATGGAGGAACACGCGGGCGAGATCGCGGCCGTCACCACCGAGCCCGTGCAGCGCAACATCCCGCCGCATCCCGACTTCCATCAGGGTCTGCGCGGCCTCTGCGACGAGTTCGACGTCCTGCTCGTCTTCGACGAGGTGGTCTCGGGCTTCCGCATGTCCTACGGCGGCGGCCAGGAGTATTACGGAGTGACGCCCGATCTCGCCGCATACGGCAAGATCATCGGCGGCGGAGCGGCCCTGTCCGCGGTCGCCGGACGGGCGGAGATCGTCGATCAGGCGAATCCGCGCCGCCGCGGAGAGCGCGACTACGTGTTCGTCAACGGCACCCATTGCGGCAACCCGCTGGCCGCGGCCGCCGGCCTCGCCTGTCTGCGGGAGCTCAGGAAGCCCGGCGCCTACGACCGGCTGAACGGCCAGGCCGAGAACATGCGCCGGGAAGCCCAGAAGGTGTTCGACCGGCACGAAATGCCGGTCCTCTCCTACGGAGTCGCCTCGTACTGGAACGTTCTGTTCCGCGATGCCCCGCCGCGGAACCAAGCGGACATGGACGCCGCCGGCGACCTGAAGGCGAGCAAGGAATTCGACATGGAGCTCGTCCGCCAGGGCATCTACGTCCTGCCCATCAACCGGCGCTACTTCTCGCTCGCCCACGACGACGAGATCCTGGAGGAGAGCCTGCGGCGGATCGACGCGGCCTGCCGCGTCTGGACGACCCGGCATTAGAGCGGGTCCGGTTTGACTGGAGCCGCTCCGGCATCCTTCGCCGTCCGCGGCGGCGGACCGCCGGTCGACGCCTCCGACCGCCTCATCGTCGCGCTCGACGTTCCCACCGTCGCCGAGGCGCGCGAGATCGCGCGCGCGCTCGACGGCATCGTCACGTTCTACAAGATCGGCCTGCATCTCCAGTGGGACGGCGACGTCCAGCCCTTCATCCGGGAACTGCTCGAGACCGGCCGGCGGGTCTTCATCGACTACAAGTACGCCGACATCGGAGCGACCATGCGGGGCGGCGTGGCCGGCGCGAGCCGGATCGGGGCGACCTTCCTGACCATTCAGGGCAGCGGCGAGGCCACCGACCAGGCGATCGGGGCCGCCTTGGAGGGGCGCGGCGACCGCGCGCATCCGAAGCTCCTGCTCGTGACGGTGTTGACCAGCGTCGACGACGCCGACGCGGCGGCCCTCGGTCGCCATCGGACGGTGGCCGACCTGGCCGTGGAACGGGCTTCGCGCGCCATGAACGCCGGTCTGGACGGCGTCGTCGCGTCGGGACGCGAGGCGGCGGCGATCCGCGCCATGGCGCCCGAGGGCTTCGTTATCGTCACTCCGGGCGTGCGGCCGGCGTCGGCGGCCGGCGACGACCAGAAGCGCGTCGCGACCCCCTCCGCGGCCATCGCCGCGGGAGCCGACTACCTCGTGGTGGGGCGGCCGATCATCGCCCGGGACGACCGGCGCGCCGCCGCCGAGGCCATCATCGCCGAGATGCGGCCGGCCTTCGAGGCGCGGTGAGGCGACCCGGCTTGTAGCCGAATCCCGATTGCGATAGATACCGGTCTCGGCGTAACCCGAAGGCGCGGGTCCGGGATTCGCGCTTCCCAGAACGAGGAAGGGCCGTGCCTGGAGTCCTGTGGCTCGCATCGTACCCCAAATCCGGAAACACTTGGGTTCGCGCCTTCCTTGCGAACTACCTGGTGGACGGCCGTTCGCCCGTCCCGATAAACGACCTTCCCGAATTCGTCAGGGGCGACGGCCCCAAGCACTACTACGAAGAGGTCCTCGGGTTCCCCATAACCGAACCGCTGTCGCCGAAGGAGACCCAGGAACTGCGGCTCGCCGTGCACGAAAGGTTCGCGCACGAAAGCCGGAACACGACGATCGTCAAGACCCACAACGCGATCGCGTACCTCGACGACCTCCCGACCATCAATCCCGAGGCCACGGAGGGCGCCGTGTACATCATGCGCAATCCGCTCGACGTCGCGCTGAGCTATGCGCATCACTACGGCATGACCTGCGACGAAGCGATCGAGAGGCTGGGCTCGGAACAGAACGCCTTGGGCGGAACGGAACGGCAGGTCTTCCAGTTCCTGGGGAGCTGGAGCGAGCACGTCCGGAGCTGGGTCGAGGCTCCGGGCCTCAAGGTCCACGTCATGCGTTACGAGGACATGCTTCTCGAACCGGTCGACTCGTTTTCCCGACTCGTCGGATTCCTGGAGCTGCCCGAAGATCCCGGACGGTGCGAGAAGGCCATCGAATTCAGTTCGTTCGACGCATTGGCGAATCAGGAGAGAGCCCAGGGGTTCGTCGAGGCCATTCCGGCCCGGGAGCATCCGTCGTTCCGGGGCGAGGGCCTGGAAACGGCGCCGGAGACCGCCGAGTTCCGAGGCGAGACCCGGATCCGGTTTTTCCGTTCGGGAAAAATGGGGAAGTGGCGCGACCACCTGACCGAAGAGCAGGCGTCCCGCATCGTCGGCGACCACCGGGAGGTCATGGAGGCGCACGGCTATCTCGACGACCAGGGCGCGCCGGTATTCTGAGCGAGTCCACATGCCCCGCCCCGGTCCCCGGCGACGGATCGCGGGCTCCATGTCGCCGCGCCGGAAGGCGAACGTAATGCAGGCGGTCCGCCAAGTCCGAACCGGCGCCCGCGCCGCAAGACACGGGCACCGCGGGGGCGTGCTCTGGTTCACGGGCCTCTCCGGCGCGGGCAAGTCCACCCTGGCCGTCGGGGTGGAACGATCGCTGTTCGAGAAGGGGTACGAGGTCTACGTGCTGGACGGCGACGCCATGCGCCGCGGACTCAACGCGGACCTCGGGTTTTCCCCCGAAGACCGCGCCGAGAATATTCGACGGGTGGGGGAGGTCGCGGCGCTGTTCTCGCGCGCCGGCATCGTCGTCGTCTCGGCGGTCATCTCTCCGTATCGTTCCGACCGCGCCCGCGCCCGCGCCGCGGCGGGAGACGATTTCCACGAGATCTACGTCAAGGCGCCGCTCGAGGTCTGCGAACGTCGAGACCCCAAGGGCCTTTACGTTCGGGCGCGACGCGGGGAGATCAAGGACTTCACGGGAATCTCGGCCCCCTACGAAACGCCCGAGGCGCCCGATCTCGTCGTCGACACGGCGGCGAACGACGTCCCGTCATGCGTCGAATACGTGACGTCCTACGTCGAGGCCGCCCTGCCGCTGAATGGCGAACCGGGCGCGCCTACGTTCCAGGGACGGAGAGGCCGGATATAGCGGCGAGCCCGACCGCCCCGCTGCTCGAAAGGCGCGGGGCCGTGTCGGCGGCCAAGCCTCCGAGGGCGTACACGGGGAAGTTCCGCAGCGTCCGCCTCGCCGTTCGGTTGAGCGCCGAGAAACGAACGGCTCCGAGCGGCCGGACGCCGGGGTGGCTCTCGGTGGCGAACACCGGTCCGAGCAGCGCCGCGTCCGACCCGCCTCGCGACGCCGCGACGAGCCCGCGCAGCGAATGGGCGGCCGCCGTGACGATCCAGTGGGGACAGAGACGGCGCCATCGCCTCGCTTCCGCCGAACGTTTCTCGGGCAAGTGGACTCCCTCGGCGGAAACGCGCATGGCCAGAGGGCCGTCGCCGGCGACGAGCAACCGCAGGCCGCGGCGTCGGCACAGGCCGGCCAGTTCCCGCGCCAGGGCGGGGCGATCCGGATCCTCGTAGTGGCGCAGAACGACCCCGGCGCCGCGGGGGAGCATCGCCGCGGCGGGCAGTGGGTCCGGCAAGCGCGCGTCGTCCGTCAGCAACAGGATCGAAGGCAATCCGCCCCCGCCGGGATGCCGCGAATTGAGGCGCGCGGCGAGCTCTGTTAGGGTCATGCGTTCGGCCTTGAAGGACTTCCGCGACAGTGCCATGAGGGTGGAGTCGCCGCAATCGACGGAGCGCCGCCGGGATGTCGTCGACGTCGCGGCCAACCTTCGAACCGCGCAGGAGCGAATCGAGGAGGCCGCACGGGAATCCCGCCGGCAGGCATCGGACACGAGTCTGATCGCGGTCTCCAAGACCCACGGCGCCGAACGCATCACGCCCGCGCTGGACGCGGGCCACCGGGTCTTCGGGGAGAATCGGGTCCAGGAAGCGGAGGCGAAGTGGCCGCCGCTCAGGGAGGCTTTCCCCTCCGTGGAGCTCCATTTGATCGGTCCGCTTCAGACCAACAAGGCGAAGGCGGCGGTCGCCGCGTTCGACGTCATCCAGACGGTCGATCGGCCGAAACTCGCCAGGGTTCTGTCGGAGGAAATGTCGCGCGCGGGCCGGCAACGGGACTGCTTCGTCCAGGTGAACGTCGGCGAGGAATCCCAGAAGGCGGGCGCGCCGCCGATGGAGGCCGACCGGTTCATCGCGGAATGCCGGGAACGGTATCGACTGCGCGTGCGGGGCGTGATGTGCATCCCGCCATTCGATCAGGAACCTTCCCCCTATTTCGCGCTCTCGGCCAAGATCGCAGAACGGAACGGCCTCCCCTGGGTCAGCATGGGGATGAGCGGCGATTACGAGATCGCCATCGCCTTCGGCGCGACCCACGTCCGGATCGGCGCCGCCATCTTCGGTCCCCGCGACTCGCGGTGATCCATCGCCGCCCGCCGCGCGGAGTCATCCCCTTACCTGCTTATCCGCAAGACTCATCCAGCGACGGGGGTGCCGCAGGGTCTATTCATACTCTTCCCTTAGCCAAGGGCGAGGGTGACTTGGTTCAGACAGATGTGAGACACGGCCTATTGGGCCGGTCGGTATCCGGTCTTGCCATGGCCGTCCTCGGAGCCGTTGGGAGCGGACGAGTCACCCGAAGGACCGGAGCAGCCGCAAGGCGGCTTGACGCGTCGCTCCCGGCGGCCTACGTGGCGTCTCATATGTATTGAACCCGGACAACGGGTTGTGGTAGTCTTGAAGGATCGGCTCGTTGGTCCGGATCGAAGGAAAATTTAGAGAGGAACGCGATGACGATTGAAACGAGATTCAAGTCAAAGGAATCTTATGAATTCGCAAGAAGAATCCCGAATTCATCCACGGAAGATATGAAGGAGGCAACAGGTTTCCTGTCCTTTCGGAGATCGAGATCACCCGTTCAGACCATTGAACTAGACGAGGATAGTTTCTTCCTTGCGTTCAGTGAGTGGAGTTCGTTCGTGACGTTTTCACTCGGGGTGTATGCGGATGCTCACCAAGACGTGCGAGCTAGCGTATACACATACTCAACTGGCCCTGCACCGAGCGTTAACTTCAGCCACGGCGAACTTCACCAGAGGAACGGATGGCATAATGCCTGCTTTATCGGTGTGGTGGGAAGGCAGAAAGTGAAGATATTGAATACAATAATAAATTCTTTGGTTCATCAACGGAATGTGCCCGATGAAGTGGTTACACAGCTGCTTGAGGATGCTTCGAAGAAGAAACAAATATGCTGCAAGCAGAGCCCTGATTATGTAGTATTTGATCTCGATCCATGGTGGCACATTGAAGGTGGATGTGTTTGGAGGCCCTATGAATCAGAGGTTTGGTATACAGACTCTCAGTGGTCGCCTTAGAGGCGTCGATTATGCTATGGATTCCACGCTTGTGCGGCTGGGCGAGTTCGGCTAGCCCTCTCGGTTTTCAATAAGCGGGTCCCCTTATGTCGATTTTCGTATCCCGGTCGCAGTCCTTCAGCACGGCGAGAAGGCCGTCCATCGCGAGCGCGACGCATCCCGCGGTCGGCGCGAACGAGTCGCGCGCGACGTGCAGAAAGATCGCGCTGCCCCGCCCCGGAGTCGGCGGCCGGTCGTTGTGGCCGATCACCACGACCACGTCGTAAACGCGATCGTCGCGCCACAGCCTTTCGGCGCTGGCGGGGTAGGGCAGAGGTACCAGCCGGTTGTAAGCCGGATCTTTCGGATCGTCGCACCAGCCGTCGCACGGCCGAATCGGCCAGACAGGGAGCCCGGTCTTCGGACGGGGTATGCGATCCCGTCGGTAGAACACTTCCCGCAAGGGATGGACGCCCGCCGGCGTCGCGGCGTCGCCCTCCCGTTTTTCCGCGGTCACGCCGTTCCGGCCGAGAGCGCAACGATGGACGCCCCCGCGGAAGGCGAGCGTCGCCTCCGCGTTGACGACGATGCGGTTCATCGATCCCGACTCGCGCGCCGCTCCGAGGCGCGGCTCCACGGCCGAGAGGGCCGCCTGATCCGCATTTCCCGCACTGCTCGTCCACGAGCCCCGTCCGGCGACGGTGCCGCCGCAGGGTCCGTTCGCGCTCCTCTTCCCTGGCGCGACCCCCACCCCGACCCTCCCCCTGCCAGGGGGAGGGAGAAGAGGGGACGCGCCGCCCCGCGCGCTCTCCTCCCTGTCCCGGAGAGAACCATCTACACTCCTCCCCCCTGACAGGGGGGAGGTCGGGAGGAGGGTCGACCGCGGTCCTGCGGCGCCGCGAAACCCTCGATTCTCCGCCGGTGCGAGAAATGCCGCCTAAAGGACGTGGCCGGCCCGTCTGGCTTTCGCATCGAGGTAATGGGCGTTGTGCGCGGTGGCCGGGAAGGCGTGCGGTGCCCGCTCGACGACGTCGATTCCACACTGCCGCAACCCCTCCACCTTTCCCGGATTGTTGGTCAGAAGGCGCACCCGGGAGATGCCGAGCAGCTCGAGCATTCGCGCCGCGGACTCGAAGAAGCGCTCGTCGAACGCGAAGCCCAGCCGCGCGTTTGCGTCGTAGGTGTCGAAACCCTGGTCCTGAAGGCGGTAGGCCCGCAGCTTGTTGATCAGGCCGATGCCGCGGCCTTCCTGCGCGAGGTACAACAACACGCCGCCTCCTTCCTTCGCCAGCGCGTCCATGGCGGCCCGCAGCTGGGTCCCGCAATCGCAGCGCAGGGATTCGAGCAAGTCTCCGGTGAAACACTCCGAGTGCAGCCGCGTCGGCACCACGGACCCGCGGACCGGCTCGCCGACGACGATGGCGAGGTGCTCGATCCCGCCGTCGCCGGGTCGAAAGGCAATGACTTCCGCGGTTTCCGAGCCCGGAAACGGCACGCGCGCGGAGGCCACGCGGACCAGTGTCCTCGCCGCGTTCTCCTGGAACCCGGCGATGTCTTCGGCGGTCACCAGGAGCAGGTCGTTGGCCGCCGCGAAGGCCTCGGCCCGCGGTCGATCCTCGTCCGTGAAGGACGCGGTCACCGCCGCCGGAAGGAGCTTGGCGAGTTTGCACAACTCCACGGACGCCGCGACGGACGCGGACGGCGGCGCGTCGGCGGCGCGGAACGGCCCGCGCAACGGATTGGCGAGGTCCGCGGTCGGATCGGACAGGTTGCGGATGATGGCCGGGTCCGGATCGTCCCCGATCTTCAGGACCGCGACGTCGGCGCCGGGGGGCGGAACACGCAGCACGGCCGCGCGCTCGGCCGTGACCGCGAGCGTCGGATGACCGCCGCCGAGGTTCGCGAGCCAGGCCAGCGCTTCGCCAGTCGTCTGTTCCGCCGCGAAGGCGACCGCGAAGTCCGCGCCGGTGCCCGTCACGACCACCGGAAGGCCCCGCCGAACGTCCGAGATCGCGCGATCCACGGAGCGGGTCGTCGGCCGGGTCGACGCGGATCCCGGCGCGCGCGGCTCGCCGCTTCGCCGTTCCCGTGTTTCGCCGCGGGCGTCCATGGCGCGGGAGTATAGACCATGAAGGCGACGGGAAGGTTGTCGGACCTCGGATCGTGTAGCATCGTCGACCTTCGATTCGGGACCGGACGGCAGGCGACGAATGACGGCGAGGAAAGTTCTGCTGGTCGAGGACGACGAGGCGTTGCGCGAATCGTTGTCCGAGCAGCTCGACGCGCGCGGGGAATTCCGGACGACGTCCGCGGCCAGCGGCGTCGACGCGCTGGAAAACGCAAGGAACGAACGCTACGAGCTCGTGCTGCTCGATATCGGCCTCCCCGACATGGACGGCCGCGAAGTCTGCCGAATCATGCGGCAAGTCGGAGTCAAGTGCCCCATCATCATGTTGACCGGCGCCGATTCGGATGCGGATACGATCCTGGGACTGGAGTCGGGGGCCAACGATTACATCACCAAGCCCTTCAGGATAAGGATTCTGGTCGCGCGGATGCGAGCCCAGCTCCGGCAGCACGAACAAAGCGAAGACGCCGTCTTCCACGTCGGACCCTACGTCTTTCGTCCCGGCGCGAAGCTCCTGACCGAGGAGGAGGGGGGGCGCAAGGTCCGCCTGACGGAAAAGGAAACCTCGGTTCTCAGGTATCTCCACCGGGCAGGCTCACGGGCCGTGCCCCGAGACACGCTCCTTTCGGAGGTCTGGGGATACAACGCCGGCGTGACGACTCACACGCTCGAAACGCACATCTACCGCCTGCGCCAGAAGATAGAGCGCGATCCGTCCCAGGCGCGGATCCTGATTACCGAATCCGGCGGCTATCGGCTGATTCCCTAGAACGGTCCCGGTCCGGCCGGAACCGCTTCTTTCGCTCTTTCGCGCCGTATCACGGTCGGGCACAATGCGGACGGGAATCGATGGTGCGGGCGTTGACCGAAGGGGGGCGCTTGGCCGCTTCGGACGTATTCAGCGTGAGGTTCTGGGGGGTTCGCGGGAGCATTCCCTGCTCCGACCCCGGCGTTTCCCGTTACGGCGGGAACACGTCGTGCCTCGAGGTTCGCTGCGGCAAGCATCTGATCGTGCTGGATGGCGGCACGGGCGTCCGTTATCTGGGCCGGTCCCTCGACCAGGGCGCTCCCCTGGACGCGGACGTGTTCCTGACGCACACGCACTTCGATCACGTCTGCGGCCTTCCGTTCTTCAGCCCCTTCTACGATCCCCGAAACACGTTCCGGATCTGGGCCGGGCACCTGAGCCCGGACCTGACGCTGGAGAAGGTTCTGATCGACATGATGATGGCGCCGCTGTTTCCGGTGCCTCTGACGATCTTCGCCGCGAACATGAGCTACCGCGACTTCCGCGCGGGGGAGAGCGTCAACGTCAAACCGGGCGTCACGGCAAGGACGACCGAGCTCAACCACCCCAACCGCGCCACGGGATACCGCATCGACTACAAGGGGAAGTCGTTCTGCTACCTCACGGACACGGAGCATACGAAGGACCGGCTCGACCGGAACGTCCTCGAGCTCGTCGAGGGCGCCGACTACGTCGCCTACGACGGCATGTACACCGACGACGAATATCCCGACCGGGTGGGGTGGGGGCATTCGACCTGGCAGGAAGGGGTGCGGCTCTGCGACGCGGCGAACGTCGGAACGTTCGTCCTGTTCCACCACGACCCGGACCATACCGACGATTTCCTCGACGGGATCGCGGAACGGTTGGAGGCCAGACGTCCGGGATCGATGATGGCGCGCGAGGGGCTCGTCATCGACCTGCTCTGATTCCCGCATGAACGCTCGGGCGCTGCGTCTGGGCCTGACGACGGTCCTGGGGCTCGCGCGGCGCGGCTTCTTCATTCCCCATCGTTACGCCGGGCGCCTGCCGCGTCCGGGCGCCAACACCCCTTACGAGCCGGTTCGCCGCCGGTTCGCCGAATGCGAAGCGGCGTTCCGGGACACTCTCTCGCTCGTCGAGTCCTTCGGCGACGACGTGCGCGGCATCGGCGCCGGACCTTCCCCTGCGCCGCGATGGGAACAGGACTGGTTTCCCCGCCTCGACGCCGCGGTCCTCTATGCCCTGCTTCGTCACGAGCGGCCTTCGCGGGTGGTCGAGGTGGGATCCGGCCATTCGACGCGCTTCATCGCCCGGGCCGTTTCCGATGGCGCGTTCCCGTGCGCCGTGACGGCGGTCGATCCGAGTCCGCGCGCCGCGCCGTCCGGCCTCGACGTGGAA
The DNA here is from genome assembly GCA_965242505.1 of Alphaproteobacteria bacterium. Classification (GTDB taxonomy): domain Bacteria; phylum Pseudomonadota; class Alphaproteobacteria; order UBA2966; family UBA2966; genus UBA2966. Next base: position 2,504,783 of record OZ251449.1, on the reverse strand, counting down.
TTCCTGACGACGACGGTTCAGGAGGCCGGCACGGGACCGTTCGACGCCCTGCGGACGGGCGACTTCCTGGTGATCGACTCGAGCCACGTGCTCATGCCGGGCAGTGACGTCGACACCGTCCTGAATCGCGTGCTTCCCGCGCTTCCCGAAGGGGTCTGGATACACTTCCATGACGTGTTCCTGCCCGACGACTATCCGCCCGAGTGGGGCTGGCGCGGCTACAACGAGCAGACCGCCGTGGCGCAGCTCGTCTTCGGAGGCTACGAGCCGGTGTTCTCGAGCCGCTACGTGACGACGGCGATGCCGGCCGCCCTCGATGCGAGCGTCGCGCGGCGCCTGCCCATTCCGCCGGGCGCGTTCGAATCGAGCCTGTGGCTGCGAAAAACCTCCCGAGCGCGATAACTTGCCCGGGCGCGAGACACACGATCGCAACGAGGGGAAACCGATGCCCGCTCCGCCCAAGGATCGTTCGTCGAGGATGCCGAAGCTTCTTCCGTTCGGCGGGACCGGATCGCTCGAAGCGCCCGAGCGCGTCCGCGCGGCGATCGAACGGCAACAGGCGCAAAGCGAGATACTGATCGGCTGGGTTCAGCTCGGGGTGGTCGGCGTTTTCGGAACGCTGTACGCGCTGTCGCCCAAGACCTTCCACACGGACGCGACAATCATGCCGGTCCCGTGGGCGTTGACGGCCTACCTCGCCTTCACGGTCATACGCCTGCTGCTGGCGTACCGCAACGCCTTGACGCGGTGGTTCCTGACCCTCTCGGTGGTCGTCGACATGGCCTTGCTCATGGGACTCATCTGGAGCTTCCACGTCCAGTACGAACAGCCTGCGGCATTCGTCCTGAAGATACCGACGCTCCTTTACGTGTTCATTTTCATCGCCCTGCGAGCGCTGAGATTCGACGCCTTCTTCGTGCTGTTGGCGGGCGCGATGGCTTCCGTGGGATGGCTGTTCGTGGTCGGCCTGTCGGTAGTCGAGGGGACCAGCGAGATCACGCGGGACTTCGTTCTGTACATGACGTCGACGCGGATCCTTCTGGGCGCGGAATTCGACAAGATCGCATCCATTCTCGTCGTTACCTCGATCCTCGCCCTGGCGATCGTCCGGGCGCGACGGCTGCTGATCCGATCGGTGACGGAAGGCGCGGCGGCCGAGGACCTGTCGCGGTTCTTCTCCCCCGAGGTCGCGGACCAGATCACCAAGTCCGAGCACCGTATCGAACCGGGGCAAGGAGAACTCGTCGACGCGGCCGTACTGTTCTGCGACATCCGCGGCTTCACGCGACTCTCCCTGGAGTTGACGCCCGATGCCCTGATGACGTTGCTGGCCGAATACGAAGCCCGAGTGGGCAACGTCATCCAAGGCCATGGCGGCAGCATCGACAAGTATCTGGGAGACGGCATCATGGCGACGTTCGGCGCGGCGTCCAGATCGGAGACCTGGGCCGCCGACGCCCTGAACGCCGTCGACGAACTCGTGGCCATGACGGAGTCCTGGCGGGAAGAGCGTCGCGCGGCGGGCGAACCGCCCCTCGAAATCGGGTTCGCGGCGGCCACGGGACCGGTCGTCTTCGGTGCCGTCGGCGACCCCGAACGGCTCGAGTACACCGTGATCGGCAATGCCGTGAATCTCGCCGCCAAGCTGGAAAAACACAACAAGGTTGCGGGCGTCGCGGCCCTCACGACGGAGTGGGCGTACGAGGAGGCGCGCTCGCAGGGTTACGAACCACCGCGGCGGCGGCGGGCGCTCGAGAAGGCCGAGGTCGTCGGGATCGAGCGGCCGATCAACCTAGTGGTCCTGGCCCCGTAACCGCGGCGCGAACTCCGGTCAACGATACGGATCCGCGGCGTCCCGCAACCCGTCGCCGAAGAAGTTGAGCGCCAGCACGACGACGATGACGGGCGCCACCGGCAACATCAGCCAAGGATACAACGCGACGACGTTGATGTTCTGGGCCTCGTTGAGAAGCACGCCCCAACTCGTGACCGGAGGACGCAACCCGAGCCCCAGGAACGAGAGGGCCGTCTCGCCCAGGATCATCGAGGGAATGGAGAGGGTCGCGGATGCGATCAGGTGGCTCATGAAACTCGGCATCAGGTGCCGTCCGACGATGCGGGAGGGACCGGCTCCCATGAGCCGGGCCGCCGTCGCGAAGTCCTCCTCGCGCAACGCCAGGATTTTTCCCCGAACGGCGCGCGCCAGTCCGGTCCAGTCGACGAGCCCCAGGATGACGGTGATACCGAGATAGACGAGCGTCGGACTCCAGGTCACGGGGAGGGCCGCGGACAGCGCCATCCAGAGCGGCAATTCGGGGAAAGAACGGATGACTTCGATAAGCCGCTGAGTGAGGGTGTCCCACCAGCCGCCGAAATAGCCCGACACGCCCCCGAAGAACAGGCCGAGAAGGAAGCTGATCGAAATGCCCACCAGGCCGACGGTCAACGAAATCCGCGCGCCGTAAACGATCCGGGACAGCACGTCGCGTCCCAGCCGATCGGTCCCCAGGAGATACAGCGTTCCCCCCTCGGCGGGACACATCAGGTGGAAACGGGCCTCGAAGATCCCCCAGAATTCGTACTCGTCCCCGGAACAGAAGAACCGAACGGGCTGAACCAGGTTCGGATCCGGCGTGTATTCGCGTTTCAGATTCTCCATGTCGAGGCGGTAACTCAGCCCGTATACGAAGGGGCCCACGAACTCGCCCTCGTGGAACATGCGCAATTCCTGCGGCGGCGCGAAGACGTGCTTCGCGTCGCGCGAATGGAGATGGTAGGGCGCCAGGAACTCGCTGATCAGAATGGAGAAATAGAATGCCGCCAGCACGGCCCCGGACGCGACGGCGAGGCGATGGCGGCGGAATTTCCACCACATCATCCGCCACTGCGAGGCCATGTAGTACCGTTCCTGCTCGCCCGTCACGCTTTCGACCGCATAGGGGTCGAAGGGCTCGCCGCTGACGAAGCGGCCCGGTTCGCCATCGGCTTCGGGGCGGTCGCGACCGGTCATCGAACCGCGTGTTCGCCAAGACGGATTCGTGGATCCAGCGCGGCCAACGCCACGTCGGAGAGGAACATCCCGATGACGGTCAGCAGGGACAGGAACATCAGGAACGATCCCGCGAGATACTGATCCTGCGCCTGCAACGCGTGGATCAGCATGGGGCCGGTCGTCGGCAACGACAGCACCACCGATACGATGGCGGCGCCTGAAATGACCTGCGGCAGAAGATTTCCGATGTCGGAAACGAAGGGATTGAGGGAGACCCGCAGCGGATATTTGATCAGGAGACGGAGCGGCGGAAGGCCCTTCGCCCGACCCGTGACCACGTATTGTTTCTGCAGCTCGTCGAGCAGGTTGGCGCGCAACCTGCGAATCATGGCGGCGGTGCCGGACGTCCCGATGACGATGACCGGGATCCACAGGTGTTCTAGAACGGAGAGGAACTTCGCCCACGACCACGGCTGGTCGAGGTAGCGAGGATCCATCAGGCCGCCGATCGACGTGCCGAAGGCGACGTTGGCGAAATAGACCAGGACCAGGGCGAGCAGGAAGTTCGGCGTCGCAAGGCCGATGAACCCGAGAAAGGTCAGAGAGTGATCGCCGACGCTGTATTGGTGGGTCGCGGAATACACGCCGATGGGAAACGCCACCACCCAAGTGAAGACGATCGTGGCGAACGACACGATGAAGGACAGCAGGAGCCGGTCTCCGACGACTTCGGCCACCGGCAGGTCGAACTCGAAGGAATGGCCGAGATCGCCTTGCAGGAGGCCCGAGAACCCCTTGGGGCCAGGCCAGACCCCCAGCCAGGTCGCGTATTGCTCGACGAATGGGCGGTCCAGTCCATACTGATGGCGCAGAAATTCGGCCTTGGCCAACGCGGCGGTGTCGCCCTGGCTCTTCAGCTCCTGGATCTGATTCGAAAGATAATCGCCGGGCGGAAGCTGAATGATGACGAAGATCAACGCGCTGATCGCCAACAGCGTGGGGATCATGATCAAGACCCGATGGACGAAGTACGTGAACATCGCCAAGCCTGCCCGAACCGCCTCAACCGCCCGCCGGCGGACCGATGTCGTCCGGCTTCACCTTGCGAACCAGAACGTATCCGGCCGATAGACGCCGAACTGGGCGCCGGGGTCCCAGTTGTAGACGGCCCTGGCGGGCACGTTCATCAACGTCTTCTTGACGACGACCGGTTGCGGCACGCCGGAGACGATCCCGATGGAAAAAAGCATGTCGCGATGGATCCGCAACATTCTCCGCCAGATGCGCTCGCGTTCCCGAGTGGTGGGGGCGCTCGACCACTCCTCGTCGAGTCGCGCCAGCTCGACGGCCGCCGCCATGTCCGGCGGCTCCCCCGACCTGCCCTTGGTTTCAAAGTACTGACCCCACCTCGGCCACTGCAACTGCAGCTGACTCGTCGGAGCCAGTTCCTCCGGACTGGTCTCGGCCGTGGCCAGCCCGTTCTCCAGACCGAACCAGACCGACATCAGGGTCTCGCCCGCGAAGATGCGGTTGCGAAAGACTTCCCGTTGGGATGGCTTGGTGAACAGCCGGACGCCGACCCTGGCCCAATCGTCCCGGATCAGCTCGAGGACGTCCGTCTGCTCCGTGTCCTCGCCGGCGGTCTCGACGATGACGTGAATCGGCCGTCCATCCGGCAGAAGGCGGGTTTCGTCGTCGTCCCGTTCCGTCAGACCCATCTCGTCCAGCAACTCGTTCGCCTTCTCGATGTCGAACTCGGTCCGCGCGTACGTCCCGTCGTAGAGCGGGCTGTCCGGCAGCACCGTGTTGTGGTGCTCCAGGGCGAGCCCGAAATAGAGCACCTGATTGATCAGCGGGCGGTCGATGGCGAGACTCAGGGCCTTTCGGAATCGCCGGTCGCGCATTACCCCCCGCCAGACCGGGTCGTTGTGGTTGAGGTTCGGGAACAGCGCGAGGCGCGCCCCTTTCGCCGTGCGCCACAAATGCACGTCGTACCCGCCGCGCCTGGAACCGTCTTTCAGGAACGTGTAGTCGTCGAACGAGATGTGCCGCGCCTGGAGATCCGATTGGCCGGCTCCGGTCTTGGCGGAGATCAGCCTTCCGTCCGCCTGAACCAGCACGACCTCGTCGATGTACGGGAGCTGGCGGCCTCGCGCGTCGATACGGTGGAAGAAGGGGTTGCGCCGGGCGAGGAACCGCGGCGCCGGGGGACGCGTCGTGTTCCTCCAGGGTTGCAGGGTCGGGAGATCCGGATTGTCGAACTTGTAGAGGTTGTCCCGCCGATTGTGCAGCTCGGCCCAGTTTCTGTGTCCTTCCTTTTCGGCGCGTCGGGCCGCCGCCGCCTCGCCGACATGGCGGGGATGGAATTGCTTCAGGTAATGGGCCGGGCGGTAGACGAACAGGGGTGATGCGCCGGCGATACGCGGGAGGAAGAAGGGATTTGGCGCCGGCCAAGTGTATCTCACCGTGCGATCGTCGATGACCTCGAACTGCGGGGGCTCCCCGGCGACGACCATATCGCGCGGCGGACCCGATGGAGCGAGGCTCGGATCGTTGGCGACATCCTCCCAGTAATAGCGGAAATCCTCCGTCGTGAAGGGATGTCCGTCGGACCACTTGTGCCCCCGGCGCAGCCTGAACGTGAATATGCGGCCGTCCCGGACGTCGAAGTCTTCCAGAATATCGGGCCGCAACCGAAACGCGGCGTCGTACCCGACGAGGCGCGCATAGCCGTAAACCGCGAGGAGGCGGGTGTCCTTGGCGCGGCCGATGAGCATGTTCAGCGTCCCGCCGTGTCGGCCCGGACGCCCCGAGCCGTCCTTCAGATCCACGACCGAAGGGGTCAGTGGAACGCGCTCCGCGACGGGCGGCAGAGTTCCCGAGGCGACGGCCTGCGCGAGAGAGGGCGTTTCCCGCAGCTCGACGGCCGGGGCCGGCCAGGCCGGACACACCGCCGATGCGACGGCGACGAACAGGGATCGTCGAATCGTCGAGATCACGCCGGCGGCCGATGCGCGCCGGAACCGTCGCCGACGATTCGGACGTAGTGATCGTCGCCCAGATGAACGAGACGGGGCCTCGCGGTCCCGTCCGCGGCGAACGGCGGCGGCCAGGCGGACGGCTCCGAGGCGCGGCCCGCCATCAGCGCGGTCAGGTCCAGACGCCTCCGAGGATCCGTCTTGGGCACGGCGGCCAGCAGCGCCCTCGTATAGGGATGCGCGGGGTCCCGCAGCAGCGCATCGCGAGGCGCCATCTCGACCAACCGGCCCCTGCACATGACGGCGATCTTGTCGGCGACATAATCGACGACGGCCAGATCGTGCGAAATGAACAGATAGGTGAGACCGAGTTCCTGCCGCAGGTCCTTCAGAAGGTTGAGCACCTGGGCCTGCACCGAGACGTCGAGGGCCGAGACGGGTTCGTCGCAGATGAGCAAATCGGGTTGAAGCGCGAGCGCCCGCGCGATCCCGATCCGCTGCCGCTGCCCTCCCGAGAAGCTGTGCGGATAGCGGCGCAGGTAACGCGCGTCGAGGCCGACGAGCCTCATGAGCTCGCGGACACGCTCCATGCGCTGCTCCCGGTCTCCGATTCCGTGAATGACGAGCGGCTCGCTGACGATATCGAACACCGTCATGCGCGGGTTCAGGGAGCCGAACGGGTCCTGGAAGACGTATTGGACCTTCCGCCGGAAATCGAACAGCTCCCGGCCGCCGAGTCTCAACACGTCGACCGGCGATCCCCGGTCGTTGAACGTGACGGTTCCCTCGCCGGGGCCGATGGCCCGCATGATGATCTTGCTGGTCGTCGTCTTGCCGCAGCCCGACTCGCCGACCAGCCCCAGACACTCGCCCCTTTCGATATCGAAGCCGACGTCGTCCACGGCCAACACGCTGCCGCCGGGTCTCGAACCGAACGCCGAGGCCTTCCGGGTCGTGAATCGCTTGCTCAGGTTCCTCACCGACAGCAACGGCGCGCGCGCCGCCTCGGTATCGGGCCACGGCTCCCTTTTCCCGAAAAGCCGAGCGCCTTCCGTCTCGACTTCGCGGAGCGGAACCAGCCGTTCGCCCGCCGCCATATCGAAACGAGGAACGGCGCGCATGAGGGCCCGAAGGTACGGGTGCCGGGGATCATCGAAGACGTCGTGGAGAGTCCCCGCCTCCATGACCTTTCCGCGATACATCACCACGATTTCGTCCGCCACGTTGGCGACGACGCCGAGGTCGTGGGTGATCATCAGAATGGCCATTCCGAGCTCGGCCTGCAGGTCCCGCATCAATTTCAGGATCTGGGCCTGAATGGTCACGTCCAGCGCGGTCGTCGGCTCGTCGGCGATCAGGATGGCGGGCCGGCACACCAACGCCATGGCGATCATGGCGCGCTGACGTTGCCCTCCGGACAGTTCGAAGGGGTAGGCGCGCACCGCCTTCGACGGATCGGGAAGGCCCACCAGCCGCAGCATCTCGACCGTCACGTCGCGCGCCGTCGAGGCGTCGCAACGCGTGTGCAGGCGCACCGCCTCGCCGACCTGATCGCCGATCGTGTGAAGCGGAGACAGCGACGTCATGGGTTCCTGGAAAATGATCGAGATGCGGCCGCCCCTCAACTTTCGCATCGCCCCGCCGTCGGGCTTCAACGCGGCGACATCGACGACGCTCTCCGGCCTGTCCGGATCGAAGAACAGGATCTCGCCGGCCGCGATGCGGGCCGGCTTGGGGAGGATTCCCATGATGGCCTGGGAAACGACGGTCTTTCCCGACCCCGACTCGCCGACGAGCGCAACGGTCTTCCGCGCCGGGATCCGGAAAGATACGCCGTCAACGGCCTTGACGACGCCTTCGGGGAGGTGGAACTCGACCTCGAGATCGCGAACGGACAGGACGTTTTCCATCAAACGACCGGCGCTCCCGTCCTCTCCGACATCCCCGGAATGCCCAACGCCCGCATATTGTCCAGCGTGGCATCGCCGAGGACGATGTCGCGATACGCCGCCTCTTCGGCGGCGCGCCCGACAATGTCGGGAAAACCCTCCAGGGTCGAGTCCAGGCGGATCGTCCGACCTGCGCCGCGAACCCGAAGCTGCATCCAGCCGCGGCCGCGGTCTCGCCGAGTCGAGTAGTACTCGAGCCGCACGTCCGATACGTCGGACCAGGCGAGGTCGAACCCGATCGGTCCCGACACCCGCAACCCCGCTTCCGTCGCTTCGTACGCGGTCAGCTGGCGAATCAGCGTCCGAACCGCAAAGACGCCGAAGAGGACCGCCAGAGACGCGAGGACATGGACGAGCCACCCGGTCGGGCCGAGGAACGCGAGGGGTCCTGCGGTCGCGAGAAGGCCGATCCCGGCGCGGCAGTAATCGGCGGCCAGACCGGACGCGGAATATCGGTGCGCGCTCAAGGCTCCAGTCCGAACACGTCGCGCGGCGCGAGCCAACAGGCGGCGGGGTGCTCCCCGGTGCGGACGAGGAGCTCCCGCAGAAACCCGAACGCCGCATCGGACCAGACCGCGTGATGCGTCAGCAACCCGGTCGGTTCGGCCACGTCGGCCAGGCCATGGCGCCGCCGCGCGAGATGCCCGATCATCTGCTCCAGCGCGCCCGAGACGCCAATGAAGCCGCGGCCGCCGCGCCAGTCGACGGGGTCGACGTGACAGTTCACCTGCCGAAGTCCGGGGACCGGCGCGCCCGTGCGGCGGTCTCCATGGGTCGACAGTCCCCGAAAGCCGCGTTCCGGCAGCAGAGGAACCAGCGTTGGCGAAATACGGTTCCACGGCGGCGCCAGAACGGGGATCGCCTTGCGGCCCGCCAGGGCGACGATCTTCTCCCGGCCCTCGGCGAGCTCGTCCGCCATCGCGCGCGGGGACCGGGAATCGGCGAGTTCGCATTTCTTCTCGCCGGCCGCCGCGAAGTTCTCATGGCTTACGCCATGAACGGCGATGGAGACGTCCGCGTCTCCTTCCAGGCGCGTCAGCAGCTCCTCCCGCGCGAGGCCGGGGATGACGGCGAGGCAAAGCGGCGCGCCGTGCGTCGCCGCGGTGTCAAGCAGGCGCTCCAGCGCCGGGACGGGGCGCGTCGCGTCGTCGTCGCGCCACCACATCGTCGCCTTCCGTCCGGCGGCCGACCACACGTCCAGCTCGTCCATCAACGCGGACCATGTTCCCATCGACTCGTCCCGCGTTCACATATGCCGGGCCGCCCGACGCGCCCACGCCTCGAGAAGATCCGCCGTCGCGTCCGCGCCCGACAGATCGATGCCGGGATCCCTGGATCCCGAGCGACAGACGGAGTCGACGGCGTACGCCAGGTTCTCCGGCGAGAGCTCCGCCTCGGAGACGACCTCGATCAGCCCTCGCCCGCGCAACAGTTCCGCCCTCATCGTCTGTTCGGTCTCGACTCCGGCGGCGAACGGCGCGATGACGGCGGGCGTTCGCGCCCGAAGCGTCTCGACGACCGTGTTGTATCCGCCCTGGCTGACGGAAACGGCGGCCCTCGAAAGCAGAGCCGGAAAGTCGGGCCGGACGGCTTCCACGATCACGCCGGAATCCGCCCCGCCCGGTCGGGACGCGAGCGAACCCGCCGCGCCGCGCGAGCCCACGAGCAGGCGCCAGACGCGGTCGCGCGACGCGGTAAGCGGTCGGCACGCCAACGCGACCTCCAACAGACGTTGGCCCACCGCGCCGCCCCCGGCGGAAACGATGACCTCGTTCGCGCCATCGGCGGCACCGTCCTCGGGAATCCGGTCGACGACGTATCCCGTATACCGCACTTTCTCCTCGATCCGGCGCGCCTGGGGAAACGTCGCTCCCAGAGTGACCAGGGACGGGTCGGCGTGGACGAGAACGTAGTCGAAGCACGCGTCGAGATGGCTGCGCGCCTCATCCGCGCGACCGGGCCGCGATTGCCCGACCAGGATATCGCGCACCGACGAGACCACGACGGGGCGAGGACGCGCATTCCGGGCGGCCCGCAGCAGAGGAAGCAACTCGAACTTCATCTGGCGGCGTCCGAAGGGGAACAACTCGACGACGAGCACGTCCGGTCGGAACCGCTCGAACGCCTCCAGCACGAGACCGGCGCGCCGTCGCCGCAAGGCGTCGTCGACCCGGGATCCGTCTTCCGCGAGAAGCGTGGAGTAGTCGTCCCCGGTCGCATGGACCGCCGGCAGTTGCACGAGCCTCGCGGCCCCGAGATCGATTTCGGAGGGCGCTCGGCCGCCCGACATCAAGGTCACGTCCATGCCTCTCGCCGCGGCGGTCCGCGAGATGGCGGCGGCGCGCCTGAAATGACCGATGCCCACGAGGTGCTGAACGTAGACGAGAACGCGCGGCCTGTTCACCGTATCCGCCGATTCTCCGTCGGCGACCGCCGCCGAGCCGACGCCATGGGGACGTTGAGGGCCGATATCCGGGGAACGCCATGATCGTCCACGTCGAACACGTGGACGCAGGACCAATCCAGCTCGCGCGGCGGCGGTCCCGTCATGTCCCAGCCGACCGCCGCCGCGAAGATCACTCGAATGACGCCTCGATGCGTGATTGCCACCGTATCCCGCCGCGCCGCGCCGGTCTCGGCCAGCAGCGGCCGGATCCGACGCAGGACCTGGCGGGGGCTCTCGCCCCGGTCGGGACGAAAATCCAGACCCCTGTCCTCGTTGTCCCGCATGGCCTCGCCGAGTTCGTCGCGGAGCTCCTTCAGGGTGCGGCCTTCCCAAGCCCCCCAGTCCATTTCGATCAGACGGCGATCGGTCGGGGTCGGGCCGTCCCACAGGATCCGCGCGGTTTCCCGCGCGCGAGAGAGAGGACTCGAAATCCGGACGAAACCCGCCAGCTCGGACGGGACCTCGTAGCCCCGGAGCTTCGCGCGCCCCGTTTCGGACAAGGGCACGTCGCGCCGGCCCTGGATCCGCCGGTCTTCCGTGAAGCCGGTCGGTCCATGGCGTATCAGAGCGAGCGCAGTCACGAAGCCCGTCGCGCGGCGCCATGGCGTATCCTGGCGGCATGAACGACGGCCCGGTCGATGATGCCGCTGGCCGCGGCCAGGGACCGTTCATCCCGAACGAACTTCCGTCCCCGGCGTCCCATGTCCCGGCGTCGGACGGGATCGTCCAGAAGACCGCGGACGGCCTCGGCGAGGGCGCCGCAGTCGTTCCCCTCGACGAGGACGCCCGTTTCGCCATCACGGATGACCTCGCGGACGCCTCCGGCGTCGCCGGCGACCGCCGGCAACCCCGCCGCCTGCGCCTCGAGGAACGTCATTCCGTAGGCTTCGTTGACGCCGGGCCAGACGAGGAGGTCGCATGCGGCATAGACATGCCGCAATCCGGACGCCGCGAGTTCGCCCAGCCAGGCGACGCGCCCGCCCCGACCGGCCGAACCGAGGCGGGAGAATTCGGCCTTCACGTCCGCGCGGGCGGCGCCGCCACCCACGACGACGAGCTGCCAGTCGTCTCCCGGCAGCATCGCCAGGACGCGCGACAGCATGCGATAGGACTGGAGTTTGTCCCCCCGCCGCATCATCGCGACGGCCAGGAGCCAGCTCTTGGCGCCGTCGAGAGCATGCCGTTCGACGAGAGCGGCCCGGCGGGAGTCCCGATCCGCGTCGTCGGGCGCGCCGCCGGCGTCCGCCGCGGGATCGAGGAACGGCGGCAGACGGAGCAACTCGGCCCCCGCGCGCAGCAGGGGCCGAACGCAGGGAACGTCCCGTTCCGCGAGAGCCAGTACGGAGTCCGCCGCGCCGAGGACGTTCGCCACCGCTTCGTGACCCGACGCCCAGGGCCCGTTCGCGCGCCTGGGCGCATGGCTCGCCTCGGCGACGACGTACCCCAGGCCGAGCGCCCGCGCCGCCCTCGGTCCGATCCAGTCGGGGGCCTTGTAGTACAGGTGATACGTGAACCAGACTTCCGGTCTCCGGCTTTCGGAAAGGGCCCGATAGCCGCGAACGATTCGGTCGGCCTCGGCCTCGGCGGCGCTCCGAACCGCGCCTTGCCGCGCGGGATCGCCTGCGAAACTTCTGAACGTCGACGCGACGTCGACGGTGTGTCCCGCGAACCGCAGAGCCGAGACGAGCTGGCGGGCCATCCGGCGATCGCCCGACGGCGCCGGATGGGTCGGCGCTTTCAGAGGCGCGTAGAACGCGATCCGCAAGGGATGCCTCCCTCGTTCGCGGGCGACAGCCCGAACAACGACGCGAGCCGCCCGACGTGCTCGGTCAAGGCGAACCGTTCATGGACATGCTTCAGCGCGGCGGCGCCCAGCCGCCGGCGCCGCCGGGGGTCCCGCGCGAGGCTGGAGATGGCGCCGGCAAGCGCCGCGATGTCGCCGGGTTCGATCAGCACGCCGGTCGTCCCGTCGGAGATCAGCTCGGCAATGCCCGGCAGGTTGCTGGAGATACAGACGAGGCCCTGGCTTTGCGCCTCGAGCAGGACGTTGGGGAGGCCGTCGCGGTCGCCGTCCCTGGCCACGACGCTGGGCAGGACGAACATATCCGCCAATCCATAGTGCTCAAGGACGGCCTCTTGCGATCGAGGGCCGAGCCATTGGATCCGGTCGGCCAACCCCGACCGCGCCGCCTTGCGCCTCAGACGATCCAGACGGGGCCCGCCCCCGATATGCACGAGGCGCCACGCGATATGCGTCGGCAACTGCGCGAGCGCCTCGATGAGCGTGTCGAGGCCTTTCTTTTCGACCGCCCGACAGACGGACATCAGAACGACCGGACGATCCGGATCCGAGCCGTCCCGGTCCGAGGCGCGGGATGGCGGAGGCGGAAATCGATCGAGATCGAGGCCATGATAGACGAGATGCAGGCGGCCCGGCGGCGCGAGGCCCTGGAGGTGGCGGAATGCCGTCTCCGTACAGGCGACGGCCCAGTCGCACTCGGCGAGCTTTTCCCGTTTCTCCCATGCCGGCGTCGTCCAGACGTCCTTGGCGTGAGCGGAGAGGCTCCAGCCCAACCCCGTCAATATCGAGGCGTAGCGGGCCACTGATGCCGGTGTATGAAGAAAGTGCGCATGCAACCGGCCTGTCCGGGGCGGAAGCTCGCGCGCCAGGACGACGGCTTGGCCGAATCGGCGGATCCTGCTCGGGGTCGGGTCGCGAACGAAGTCCTGCCACCAGATCGTGAGCGCGGCCCGGAACCGGCGGCGACGCCCGACCGCCGCGAGGGCGCGCAGGACCCGCAGCGGCTCCCGATACAGATATTCCGGGAGATAGGTTACGGGAGCGCCGATCTCGCGCTGGACCGGGTGCGTCGAAACATCGGCGGGATACCGGAGACTGACGATTTCGACGACGAGACCCAACCGTTCCAGGGAGAGGATTTCCTGGGCGATGAACGTCTCGGAGAGGCGCGGATAGCCCTTCAGAATGAAGGCGACCGTCTTCATGTCACGCCGAATCTAACAGGTTCCCGCCCGTCCATGAGAGTCCGCCGGTGGAGTGGAGAATTTACCCGGCGTTCCCGACTGGAACGTCATGGCGGCGCCGGTCTGAATCGCACCCGCACTTCTCATACCAGTGAAGAATCGAGGATCGCGCGGAGCTGCGGGGCCGCGGTCCGCCCCCCTCCCGACCATAAGCGCTAACTTGTTTCCCAGCGTGGCATTGCTCGCGCCGATTCGGTCCACTGAAGCCGAGGAACGCAAGGCAGAACGCGGATCAGGGCGGGTGAGTGAGGCCAGTATCTCCAAAATCCGGGTCTGAACTGCCGTGTCATCGCGAATTCCGACCATTGGAGGCCCCCGGAACATGAAGAATCCAAACAAGTTAGCGCTTATGCCCCTCCCGACCTCCCCCCTGTCAGGGGGAGGAGTATGGGTGGTCAGGGGAGGAGTGTGGATGGCTCCCCTCCATGTGGGGGTCGCGCGAGCCGGGACCGACCGGAACCGCGCTGGCGGTCCCGCTCCCCTCGTCGTATGCTGCCGCGAAGCGGAACGCGCCGCGGCGCCCGTGGGGAGGAGCGGATCATGAGAATGCCGGAACCCGACGCCGACGTCATCGCGGGGCGGGATGCGCTCGTCGCCGACCTCCGCGGCGTGCTGGCCGAAGAGGGCGTGATCTGGAGCGACAACGAGCTCAAGGCCTACGAATGCGACGGCCTGACCGCCTACCGGCAGGTCCCGCTCGCCGTCGCGCTCCCGGAAGACACGCGGCAGGTGTCGCGGGTCCTCGGCATCTGTTCCGAACACGGCGCCAAGGTCGTTCCCCGGGGCGCGGGCACGTCCCTCTCCGGGGGTGCCCTGCCGCTGGCCGACGGGGTGCTCCTCGGCCTCGGGAAGTTCAACCGCGTCCTGGAGATCGACTACGAGAACCGCTGCGCGGTCGTGCAGCCGGGCGTTTCCAACCTGTCGATCAGCGAGGCCGTGGCTGACGAGGGCTTCTACTACGCGCCCGACCCGTCGAGCCAGATCGTGTGCACGATCGGCGGCAACGTCGCCGAGAACTCCGGCGGCGTCCATTGCCTCAAGTACGGCGTCACGACCAACAACATCCTGGGTCTCGAGATCGTCCTCATGGACGGCGAGATCGTCCGTCTGGGCGGCAAGCATCTTGATCCGGAGGGCTACGACCTGATGGGCGTGATGGCGGGGTCGGAAGGCCTGCTGGGCGTCATCACCGAGGTGACGGTGCGGATTCTCAAGAAACCGGAGGTCGCCCGGGCGGTCCTGGTCGGCTTCTCCGACATCGAAGACGGCGGCCGGTTCGTGGGCGACGTCATCTCCGCGGGGATCATTCCCGGCGGCATGGAGATGATGGACAAACCCGCGATCCATGCCGCGGAGGAATTCTGCCGCGCCGGCTACCCGATGGACGCGGAGGCCCTGGTGATCGTCGAGCTCGACGGCCACGCCGCGGAGGTGGACCACCTGATCGGACAGGTCGAGGACATCGCCCGCCGGTGCCGCGCGTCCTCGGCGCGGACCAGCCGCTCGGAGGAGGAACGTCTGGCGTTCTGGCTCGGGCGCAAGTCGGCCTTCGGCGCGGTCGGGAGAATCTCGCCGGACTACTACTGCATGGACGGGACCATTCCGCGGCGCGCCCTCCCCGAGGTTCTGCGGCGCATGGCCCGGATGTCGGCCCGGTACGGTCTTCGCGTCGCCAACGTCTTCCACGCCGGCGACGGGAACCTGCACCCGCTGATCCTCTACGACGCAAACGAGCCCGGCGAACTGGAGAAGGCGGAAGAATTCGGGGCCGAGATACTCAAGCTCTGCGTCGAGGTGGGAGGCGTGCTGACCGGCGAGCACGGGGTCGGCGTGGAGAAGCGGGACCTCATGGGCGAGATGTTCACCGACGCGGACCTCGAACAGCAGCAGCGCCTGAAGTGCGCCTTCGATCCGGCAGGATCGTTGAACCCGGGCAAGGTGTTCCCGACCCTCCATCGCTGCGCCGAGCTCGGCCGCATGCACGTCCATCGCGGCCAGTTGCCGTTTCCCGACATCCCGCGCTTCTAGAGGCGCCCCGGGGACATGCCGGAGACCTTTCGGCCGCGCGATGCCGACCAGGTCCGCGAGACCGTGGCGTGGGCGGCGGCCGAGGAACGCCCGCTGGAGGTCCGGGGCGGCGGATCCAAGAGAGGCCTCGGGCGCCCGACGGGCGACCGCGACGTGCTCGACGTTTCGGGCCTCGGCGGCGTGACCTACTACGAACCGACCGAGCTCGCGCTGGCCGCCGCCGCCGGCACGCCCCTCGCCGCCGTCGAGGCGGAACTCGCCCGCAACCGCCAGCGACTGGCGTTCGAGCCGGTGGACTACGGCCCCGTCACGGGCGGCCCGGCGGAGCGCTCGACGGTCGGGGGCGTCCTCGCCTGCAACATCTCGGGGCCGCGGCGGATCCAGGCCGGCGCGGCGCGCGACCACTGCCTCGGGATAACCGCCGTATCGGGACGGGGAGAGGCCTTCAAGTCCGGCGGGCGGGTCGTCAAGAACGTCACCGGCTACGATCTCTCCAAGCTGATGGCCGGGTCCTACGGCACCCTCGCCGTCCTGACCGAGGTGACGTTCAAGGTTCTGCCCGTTCCGGAGAAGACCCGAACCGTCCTGATCCGCGGACTTGAGGCAACCGCGGGCATCGCGGCGCTGGGCAAGGCCGCCACGAGCGGTCTGGAGCCGACGGCGCTCGCCCACCTGCCGCCGTCCGCGGCCTCCCGGTCGACGGTCGACCGCGTGTCCGGGACGGGCAGCGGCGTTACCGCGATACGGATCGAAGGTCCGACCCCGTCGGTGGAGGCGCGGTGCGCGTCGTTGCGGCAGCTGTTCGAGCCGGCGGGCGACGCCGAGGAGCTTCACGGACGCGACTCGGGCGCGCTGTGGCGGGAGATCGGCGGCGTGAGGCTGTTGCCCGCGGACGCCGGCGTATTGTGGCGCCTCTCCGTTCCGCCGACGACCGCGGCCGGAGTCGTCCCGGAGATCGCGAGGGCCCTGCCCCGGGCGAGCGCCGTCCAGGCCATGTTCGATTGGGCCGGCGGCCTGATCTGGCTGGCGGTCGAGGGCGTCGAGGACGCGGCGCAAGGCGTCGTCCGCGGCGCCGTCGCCGGCGGGGGCGGACACGCCACGCTGATCCGGGCGCCGGAGGAGATCCGGCGGCGGGTTCCCGTGTTCCACCCCCGGGACCCCGGCCTCGCCGCATTGAACGCGAGGGTCAAAAAGGGCTTCGATCCGCGCGGCATCCTCAATCCCGGGCGCCTGTCGGCCGACTATTAGGGAGCGCTGGCGACATGCAGACCCGTTTCTCCGAAGAGCAGATCGCCGATCCCCTGATCGCCGACGCGAACCGCGTGCTTCGGAAGTGCGTCCACTGCGGTTTCTGTCTGGCGACCTGCCCGACCTACGTCCTGCTCGGGGACGAGCTCGATTCGCCGCGGGGGCGCATCTATCTCATGAAGGAGATGCTGGAGACCGGCGGTCCCCCGGCGGCGGAGACCGTCAAGCACATGGACCGGTGCCTCTCCTGCCTGTCCTGCGTGTCGACGTGCCCGGCGGGAGTCGACTACCGGCGCCTCGTCGACCAGACGCGCGTCCACATCGAATCGACGTTCCGCCGGCCGTGGCCGGACCGTTGGTTGCGGCGCTTCCTGGGCTGGGTGCTGGTCAGGCCGCCGGCGCTCCGTATCGCCATGTCGGCGGGGGCCCTGGCGCGCCGGTTCCCGGCGCTGCTGCCGCCGCGTCTGGCGGCCCTGGCGCGCCTGTCGCCCGGCATCGCCCGCGGCCCGGCGCCGATCGTCTCCGCCGGCCGCCATCCCGCGGAAGGCGAACGGCGTATGCGGGCGGCGCTGATGACGGGCTGCGTCCAGTCGGTGACGGGGACGGAGATCCACGAGGCGACGGCGCGCGTCCTGCGGCGGCACGGATGCGAGGTGGTGATCGCCGAAGGCGCGGGCTGTTGCGGCGCCCTCAACCTCCATCTCGGCGACGAACGGGCGGCGCTGCGGTTCGCGGAACGGAGCGTTCGGGCGTGGCGGCGCGAGATCCAGGGCGACGGCCTCGACGCGATCGTCGTCAACGCGTCCGGGTGCGGCGCCGCGATCAAGGACTACGCCCACCTGTTCCGGAACCGGCCGGAACTCCGCGAGGCCGCGTCCGACGTGGCCGAGCGCGCCGTCGACGCGAGCGAACTGCTCTCGCGTCTGGGCCTGAAGCCGGGGCCGGCGCGATCGACGGTCGTGGCCTATCACGACGCCTGTTCCCTGCGCCACGGACAGGGACTCACCGAGCCGCCGCGCCGCCTGCTCGCGGAAGCGGGGTTCGACGTCCGCTCGCCGGCCGAAGGGCACCTGTGCTGCGGTTCCGCCGGAACCTACAACATGCTCCAGCCGGCCATCGCGTCGCGGCTCGGGGCGCGCAAGGCCGCGAACCTGGAACGGGTGGGGCCCGACGTCGTCGCGGCGGGCAACCTGGGCTGCATCGCGCAGATCGGGGCGTATACCGACGTTCCCGTCGTCCACACGGTGGAGCTTCTGGATTGGGCGACGGGCGGCCCCCCGCCGCCCGCCATGTCGGGCGCGGGGCGCGCGTGAGGCCGCTCCGACTCGCCACCGTTCCCGGGGCGTGATAGCGTCCGGGGCGACGCGCCGGTCCGACCGCGGCGCCAAGGCTGATGGGGAACACGATGGTCCAGACTCTCACCAATACGCTCGAACATCACTGGCTTCCGTTCACCGCGAACCGGCAATTCAAGGAAGAGCCGCGCCTGATGTCGAAGGCGGAGGGGATGTACTACTGGAACCACAAGGGCGAACGGGTCATCGACGCCTGCTCGGGGCTGTTCTGCTGCGCCGCGGGCCACGGCCGCGAGGAGATCGCCGCCGCCGTCCAGAAACAGTTGATGGAGATGGACTACGCCACGAGCTTCCAGCTCGGCCACCCCGCGTCCTTCGAGCTCGCCTCCCGGATCGCGGCGATGACGCCGGGAGACCTCAACCGCGTGTTCTTCGCCACTTCCGGCTCCGAGGCCGTGGACACGGCGATGAAGATCGCGCTGGCCTACTTCCGGGCCAGGGGCGAGGGCCAGCGGATACGCTTCGTCTCGCGCGAGCGCGCCTATCACGGCGCGAACTTCGGCGGCACGTCGCTGTCGGGGCTGGTCAAAAACCGCGACACGTACGGCGCCGGCCTTCCAGGCGTGGCGCACATGCGCCACACCGATCTTCCCGAGCACAAGTTCGTCAAGGGACAACCCGAGACGGGGGCCGAGCTGGCCGACGACCTCCTGCGCTTCGTCCAGCTCTACGGGGGCGACACCATCGCGGCCTGCGTCGTCGAGCCGGCCGCGGGATCGACCGGCTGGCTGGTCCCGCCGAAGGGCTACCTCGACCGCCTGCGCAGGATCTGCGACGAGCACGGCATCCTGCTGATCTTCGACGAAGTGATCTGCGGGTTCGGACGCACGGGCAAGGCGTTCGCCGCGCAGACCTTCGACGTGATCCCGGACATGATAACCATGGCCAAGGCGATGACCAACGGCGCCCAACCGATGTCGGCGGTCGCCGTCCAGGAAGGGATCTACGACGCCATCGTCGACAACGCGCCGGAGAACTCGATCGAGCTGTTTCACGGCTACACCTATTCGGCGCATCCGGCGGCCTGCGCGGCGGGCCTCGCGACGCAGGACATCTACGAAAGGGACGGGCTGTTCGAGCGGGGCGAGGAGATGTCGCCCTACTTCGCGGACGCGGTCATGGACCTTGAGGACGTCCCGGTCGTCGAGAACATCCGGGCGCAGGGGATGATGGCGGGTATCGATCTCGCGCCGGCCGAACGGCCGGGAATCCGGGGCCCCGACGCGCAGATCAGGCTGTTCGACGCGGGCCTCCATCTCAAGACGACGGGCGACTGCGCCCTCGTGGCGCCGGCGTTGATCGCCGAAAAGAGTCACATCGACGAAATCTCCGGCGTGCTTCGGGACGTCCTGAGCACCTACTGAGACCTGTTGGCACTCCGGAAGGAAGGGCGGGAATGGACCTCGCGCTCGAGGGGAAGGTCGCGGTCGTCGCCGGCGGAAGCCGCGGGATCGGCAAGGGGATCGCCCGCAAGCTGGCGGAAGAAGGCTGCGACCTGCTGCTCGTGGCGGCGACGGAGGCGAACCTGAAGGCCGCGCGAGAGGAAATCGCGGCGAAGACCGGCCGCCGGGTGGAAATCCGCGCGCTCGACCTCGGGGACGCGGCGAGCGCGGACGCGGCTCTCGACGCCGCGGCCTCCGCGTATGGACGGACGGACGTCCTGGTGAACTCCGCCGGCGTCGCCGTGGGCGCCGCCTTTCTCGACCTGACGGACGAGATCTGGCGGCGGGGCTTCGGCCCCAAGCTGTTCGGCGCGGCGCGCATGTGCCAGCGGTTCTGGCCCATGCTCAAGGAGGCGCGCGGCTCGGTCGTCAACGTCGCCGGGGCCCGCGGCAAGACGCCGGTTCACGACTTCATGGTCAATTCGGCGGTGAACGCCGCGTTGATGAACTTCACCAAGGCGCTTGCCGGCCTCGGCCTCGTCGACGACGTGAACGTCAACTGCGTCATCCCCGGCCAGACCAGGACCGATCTCCTCTATGACAACCTGCGTCAGGCGGCGGAGATGGAGGGTTCGACGCCCGAGGAGGTGGAGAAGAGGCGGATCGCCGCGTCCGGACTGCGCCGGTTCGGCGAGCCCGAGGACATCGCCAATTTCGTGGCGTTTCTCGTCTCGCCCCTGGGCCGGCACGTTCACGGCGGGATGCTCCCCGTCGACGGAGGCGCCGACAAGGCTCTGTAGCGTTGCCGGCCCGCGTCGTTTCCTTCGGGTCGGCGTGTCTCCGCGCCGCGGCCTCAGAGCTTCCCGTCCCTGACGAAGGGATAGATGCGCGTGATGTCGGCCTCCGGGTCGGCGTCGTGGAACTTCCGGAAACCCTCGACGATCTCCCTGCTGACGCGGTCCGCCGTCCCGGCGTCGGCCTGGGCGTCGCGATACAGGTCGACGTCCTTCTGCAGCAACCTGGCGGTGAACCCCCGGTCGAACGTTCCGGGGATGATGTTCACGGGGAACTTGGTCGCGGTGGCGTCGTTGCGCCCCGACGAGAGGTTGAGCACGTCGATCATGAGCTCGACGTCGAGGCCGACGGCCTCGCCGAAGGCGATGGCTTCGCTCGTCGCGATCATCGCGGTCGCGGACAGGAAGTTGTTGAGAACCTTCATCGCCTGGCCCTGACCCGGTTCGGCGCCCACCAGGAAGGGCTTGCCGATGGTCTCCAGCAGCGGCTTCAGCCGCTCGAAAGCCTCCTCGGGACCGGCGAACATGATGGTGACGGCGCCGGCGATGGCACCCGGGACGCCGCCCGAGACGGGCGCGTCGTAGAACCCGATCTCCGAATCCCGGCAGCGGGCGCTCGCGGCCCGGGCGGCGGCCACGCCGCTGGTGGAGAGGTCGATGATCCTCGACACCCTGCGGTCGTTGGTCGCGATGATCTCTTCCGTGACCTCCCGCACGACGTCGCCGTCCGGCAGGCTCATCATGACGATATCGGACCGGGCCGCCACGTCGCCGGCGTCGCGGCCCACGGCGGCGCCTTCCGGCGCGCGCTCCCTGGTGCCCGCGATGTCGTATCCGACGAGGGGGTAGCCAGCGTTGAAGAGATTCGTCGAGATCGGCCTCCCCATGTTGCCGATGCCGATGAACCCCACCGTTTCCTTGGTCATGCGGACACCTCCAGGACGGTTGCCGTGGCTACTCGTCGAGGACCCGTTTGGCGATGCGATAGCTCTCCACGCCGGTGGGGAACCCGCAGTACAGCGATATCTGCAACAGCACCTCGTTGAGATCCTCCAGGGTCAATCCGTTTCGCATGGCGCCGCGGAAATGGCCCGCGAACTCTTCGCTCTTGCCCATGGCCGCGAGCATGCCGAGGTTGAGGATGCTGCGCTCCCGCCTGGAAAGGCCGCCCTCCCGTCCCCAGGCGCCGCCCCACGCCATTTCGGTGACGTACTCCTGGAACTCCTTCCCGAACTCGCCGGCGTTCTCCATGACCCGCGAGACGTATTCCTCGCCCATCACCGCCTTGCGCATCTCGAGGCCGCGTTCGTACCGTTTTTCGTCCATCTCCGGCTCCTCCCTTGGGGTTCGAGGTTGCAGGGTTCGCGGTTGGCGTCACGCGGAATCCGGCATCATTATGGAACTTCCGCCCGCTCGGGCAAATCGCCGCCGCGTCCTTCGCGCTCCTCCCCCCTGACGCGACCCCCCTCCCGACCTCCCCCCTGTCAGGGGGGAGGAGAGTGGTATGGTCAGGGGGAAGGGGCGTCGTCGGCCCCTGCGCCCCGTTCGAATCGCCTGTTCGCGACCGAAGCGGTTATGATCCGGCGGATGCTCGACGACGTGGACCGCGGCCGTCTCGCCGCCCGCCGCTGCGAGGCCCTTTCGAGGCTCTTCCGATGACGATCAGCATGACGCCCCTGGGCGAATCGTTCGGCGTGGAGATCGGCAACGTCGATCTGGCCGCGCCGCTCGACGAGGCGACGTTCTCGGAGATCAAGGGCGCTCTCATCGAGCATCAGGTCGCCGTGATCTCGGAGGCGCCTGCGGACGTCAAGGTACTGGTCGACTTCGGCCGCCGCTTCGGCGCGTTCCGGCCGCACGTCCTCAGCCAGTACCACCATCCCGAGGCCAGCGAGATCGCGGTCGTCTCCAACGACCCCGACTCCGGTTTCGGCCGCGCGACCGGACGCGCCGCCGGTTCCTTCTGGCACGCCGACCTGACCTACGAGGAGAAACCGTGCGACGTGTCGTTCCTGTATTCGGTGCAGGTGCCGAAGGAAGGCGGCGATACCCGGTTCGCGGACATGGCCGGCGCCTACGAGGCGTTGCCCGCCGCCCTCAAGGACAGGATCGAGGGCCTGACCGCCGTTCACCGCTACGGCGGCCGCAACCCCGGCGACTCGATCGTGAAGCTTTCGGACGACCAGCGCGCGGCGCGCCCGGAGGTGGAGCACCCGGTGGTCAAGATCATCCCCGAGACCGGCCGCAGGTCCCTCTACGTGAGTCCGGGCTGGACCGTCCGGATCGTCGGCTGTTCGGAGGCGGAGAGCGACAGCCTGCTCGAAGAGCTGTACGCGCATGCGCTGCTCCCCCGGTTCCAGTATCGGCACAAGTGGCGGGACCGCCAGATCGTGTTCTTCGACAACCGGTCGACCATGCACAGCGCCACGCCCGACTATCCCGCCGACGCCAAACGCACCCTCTATCGCATGTTCGTGGCGTTCGACGATGCCGCCTGAATCGGGCGACCGGCGGACGCTTGCGCGGTGAACAGGGTTTGGCCACCATGCCGCCCATGACTCCCTTCCGCATGGGCCACGCGGCGGCGTCCGACTGGCATGGCGCCCTGCGCGGCGCGCTCGTCATGGCGGACGTTCCGCGCGACGGGGCGAACGTCGGCTTTCTCTACGTCACGGACCATTTCGCCGACGACGTCCGGGACATCCGGGACGAGCTGCGGATCCGCACCGGGATCGAAACCTGGGTCGGCGCGACGGGAATCGGGATATGCGCCACGGGCGCCGAATACTTCGACCGGCCCGCTCTCGCGCTTCTCGCCGGCTCGGTCCCGGATGACGCGATCCATCTGCTCGATACGGGTTCGGACACCCCCGACGAGGCGGCGGCGCGGCTGGCCGGCGCGTTGGGAACGCGGGAAGGGCGGTTCGGAATCGTGCATGCCGACCCCCGCAACGCCAATCTGGACGACCTGATCCCGGCGGTCGTCGAGGCCACGGGGGCGTTTCTCGTCGGGGGTCTCACGTCTTCGCGCGGCGCTCATCCGCAACTCGCCGGCGCGGTGACCGCGGGCGGCGTGTCGGGCGTGTTGTTCGAACCGGACGTCGCCGTCGCGACGGGACTGACCCAAGGCTGCGCCCCCATCGGTCCCGTGCGCGAGGTGACCGACTGCCGGGAGAACGTCATCGTCGAGCTGGACGGGCGGCCCGCCCTCGAGGCCCTGAAGGAGGACGTCGGCGAGGTTCTGGCCCGCGACCTCCGGCGCATCGGCGGCTACATCCACGTGGCCTTTCCGGTGAGCGGCGCGGACCGGCCCGACTACCTCGTCCGCAATCTCGTCGCCATCGATCCGGCCGCCGACGCGTTCGCCGTCGGTGCCATGGTCGACAGGGGCGACACCGTCATGATCTGCCGCCGGGACGGGGAGGCGGCGCGCTTGGACCTGACGCGGATGCTTGAGGACCTCGGGCGCCGGGTGGGGGAATCGCGGCCGAGAGGCGGCGTCTATCATTCCTGTCTGGCGCGGGGACCGAACCTGTTCGGTCCCGACTCGGCGGAGCTCCGCGCCATCCGGACCGCGCTCGGCGACGTGCCCCTGGTCGGCGTGTTCTGCAACGGCGAGATCAGCCATCGGCGGCTCTATGGATATACCGGCGTCCTCTCCCTGTTCCTGTAGCCACGGGGCCTCGACGGACGCCCCCGTCGAGGCCGGATGTCGACCGGCCGGCCCGCGTTTCTCATGCCGGCAGGGATCGATGATTGCGCGGCGTTGCGCGACCGCGATCCACCCCCCTCCCGACCTCCCCCCTGTCAGGGGGGAGGAGCGCGAACGGCCATCGCGGCGCGGCGTCGGCGCCTGAAATCAGGGTTCCCCTCCGGCTACTGTATGAGTGACATGGACTTGAGCATCGCGCGCGGACACGAATCCGAGAGCCGTTCTCAACGACTTCGGCGTCGACCTGTCTCCCGGATACGACGTCAGGATCGAGGAGGACTCGGACGAGGTCTTCCACTTCGTCATGCCGTCCGACCCGAACGCGGCCCTGTCGGACACGGACATGGAAATGATCGCCGGCGGCAAGGGGGGCAAGCGGCTCAACCCGATGTGGCAGCGTATCGCCGGCAGGGAATACTCGGAATACCGACCTCGGTCGCGCCGGGTTCCGGCTCGTTCGCCAAGCGAGGAACGGTCCGCGGCGCGGACCGTTCCTCGCCGGTTCCGGCGGCGCGGGCCGGGCGCGAACCCTGGAGCGGATTCGGATGTACTGGATAGAGCAGACCCGGCTGTTCGAGGGTCTCCAGGACGCCATGGACGCCCACGCGCTCGAGGCCTTCCCGGGGGAGGCGTTCGGCGCCGTGTTCGGGAGCCGCGACCGTCCCGTCTACCGTCCCGTCGCCGAGGTCGCGGACAACTCGCGCGCGAACTTCCGGGTCGACGAGGCCGCGCTGCGCCGGCTGGAAGAGACTCACGGCGCCCTGCTGGCGGCGGTGCACACGCGCTCCTCGACCGCGGCCGGGAACGACGACCTCGACCTGTCGCTGTTCGTTCCGACCGCGGCGGAGATGCGCGCGCAGGCGGCCCTGGCGGCACCCTTCGGCGTCGTGGTGTGCGACCGGTCGCAGTGCATCGATCGCTTCTGGTTCGGGGACCAGTGCCCCCCGCTACCTCTGCTGGGCCGGCCGTTCCGGCACGGGGTGACGGACTGCTACTCGCTCATTCGCGACTACTACCGACAGGAGCGGAACGTCCTGCTGCCCGACTTTCCGCGCGACTGGAACTGGTGGGTGGAGGGTCTGGATCTCTACCGGGTGGGGTTCGGGAAGGCGGGGTTCCGGGCCATCGACGCGGCGGATTCCGGCATCGGGGACGTGGTCCTGTTCCGTGTGCGGTCGAAGGTGCCCAATCACGCGGCCGTGGTGCAGGCCGACGGGGGGATGGCGCACCACCCGGCGTCCCTCCGGCCCTACGACAGCTTGCAGGCGAGCCGTTGCGAGCCGCTGGAGCGGTGGAGGCGCTTCGCCACCCATTGGCTGCGCCACGAAGGCGATGCCGGCTGAACGCCGCGGCCGGGCCGCGCGTCGCGGGCTCCTCCCGTCGGGACCTTGATCGGCGCGTCGGTCGCGGCCTCCGCAGGGTCCGTTCGCGCTCCTCCCCCCGGCGCGACCCTCCCCCTGTCAAGGGGAGGGAGAGTAAAGGGGACGTCGGGTGGCGCGGCCGGGGAGGCTACGCTATGGTCGCTTGGATGACTCCCGGAACGATCGAGAATCCCGCGGATTTCGGATTTCGGACCGTGAGCATGGCGGACAAGCCGCGCCTGGTTCGGGCCCTGTTCGACGACGTGGCGGCCCGCTACGACCTCATGAACGACCTCATGAGCGCGGGCGTTCACCGTCTGTGGAAGGCGGCGATGATCGACTGGCTCGCGCCCCGGGCGCCGGCCCGGTTCCTCGACGTGGCCGGCGGCACGGGCGACGTGGCGTTCAGGATCCTCGAACGTCTGTCGGCGGCCGGTCCGAACGCAGCGGATGACGCCGCCGTCACCCTCGTGGACGCGAGCGAGGCCATGCTCGAGACGGGCAGGGACCGCGCGCTCGACGCCGGAATCGCGCGCGGGCTCCATTGGGTTCGCGGCGACGCGGAGGACCTGCCCATCGACGACGGGAGCGTCGACTACTACACCATCGCCTTCGGGATCAGGAACGTCGCGAGGATCGACCGGGCGCTCGAAGAGGCCTTCCGGGTCCTCAAGCCGGGAGGACGATTCCTCTGCCTCGAATTCAGTCATGTGCTCGCGCCGGCGCTCGGCGCCGTCTACGACGCCTATTCGTTCCGGGTCCTGCCGGCGCTCGGAGGGATCGTCACCGGCAACCGGGAGGCCTATCGATATCTGGCCGAGAGCATCCGCCGCTTCCCCGACCAGCGGACGTTCGCCGCGATGATCGGCGACGCGGGCCTCGCCCGGATCAAGACGCGCAACCTCTCCGGCGGAGTCGCGGCGCTGCACTCCGCGTGGCGTATCTGAGGCGGTGGGCGCATCCGGGGCGGTGACGGCGTGATCCGCGCGGTCCGCAACCTGTTCCGGGTCGCGCGCATCGCCAGGGCCCTCTCGCGTCACGACGCCCTGTTCCTTCTCGAGACCCTGCATCCGTCCATGACGGCCATGAAGGCCGTCCGTTTCCTGGCGGGGCGGCCTGCGCCGGCGTCCGATCCCCGTCCCGGCCGGCGCCTGGCCGCGGCCTTGCAGGAACTCGGCCCGAGCTTCGTGAAGTTCGGCCAGTCGCTGTCGACGCGAGCCGATCTCGTCGGCGAGGACATCGCCGCCGACCTCGCGGAGCTGCAGGACCACCTGCCGCCGTTCCCCACGCCGGAAGCGCGGCGGATCATCGAATCGGAATTCGGCCGGCCGCTCGCCGAGTCGTTCCCGGAGTTCGACGAGGAACCCGTCGCGGCGGCGTCCATCGCCCAGGTCCACTACGCCGTGACCGCGGAAGGCCGCCGCGTCGCCGTCAAGGTGCTCCGGCCCGGAGTCGAGCGGGCGTTCCGGCGGGACATCGACCTGTTCTACTGGCTGGCGGAGAACGCCGAACGCCTGCAACCGGCCCTCCGCCGGCTGCGTCCGGTCGACGTCGTTCGAACGTTCCACGAAACGGTCGACATCGAGATGGATCTGCGGCTGGAAGCGGCGGCGGCGTCCGAGCTCCGCGAGCAGTTCGAGGACGAGCCGACCTACCGCGTCCCCGAGATCGACTGGCAACGGACCCAACGGCGGGTGCTGACCGCCGAACGGATCCACGGCGTGCCGATCGACGACCGCGAAGCGCTGCTGGACGCCGGACACGACCTCGGGGACATCGCCGGCAGGATGTTGACCGTCTTCCTGAAGCAGGTGTTCCGGCACGGCTTCTTTCACGCCGACATGCACGCCGGGAACCTGTTCGTGGACGAGGACGGAGTCATCGTCGCCGTCGATTTCGGAATCATGGGCCGCCTCGACCGCGAGACGCGGCGGTTCGTGGCCGAGTTGCTGCTCGCCTTTCTCGTCGGCGACTACCGTCGCGCCGCGGAGGCGCACTTCGAGGCGGGATACGTGCCGCGCGCCAAGTCGGTCGGGGCGTTCACCCAGGCCTGCCGCTCGATCGGCGAGCCGATACTGGGCAGGCCCGTCAACGAGATCTCGGTGGCTCGCCTGCTGGCGCAGCTGTTCCGGATAACCGAGACCTTCGCCATGCCGACGCAGCCCCAGCTGCTGTTGTTGCAGAAGACCATGATGATGGTCGAAGGCGCCTGCCGCCGGCTGGCGCCGGAGGCCAACCTCTGGGAGCTCTCGAAACCCTTCGTCGACGAGTGGGCGCGGGACAATCTCGGCGCGGAGGCGCGCGTGCGGGACACCCTCGAAGAGGCGGCCGCGACCGCCCGCGAGATACCCGGTATGCTGGAGAAGGCGCGGATCGCCGCCGACGTCCTGTCGCCGGAAGGGATTCGCCTGCATCCCGACTCCGAGAAGGCGATAGGCTCCCGGTTCGGCGGCCGCCGGAACTTCGCGCAGCTCGCGCTGATTCTCGTGTTCGTCGCCTTCACGCTGGTTATACTGTTCAAACTCTGACCGCGGGGCCGCGCCGCGATCGGGGCCGGGGGCAGTCGATCCGGCGGGAGCGGAAACATGCCTGACAACGGACGCATCCTGCTCGTCGTTTCGGGCGGCATCGCCGCCTACAAGGCGCTGGAGCTGATTCGCCGCCTCAAGGATCGCGGATACCGGGTTCGGTGCATCCTCACGGAGGGCGGGGCGCAATTCGTCACGCCGCTCTCGGTGGCCGCGCTCTCCGGCGAGAAGGTCTACACGGACCTGTTCTCGCTCACCGACGAGACGGAAATGGGCCACATCCGCCTGTCGCGCGAGGCGGACCTCGTCGTCGTCGCGCCGGCGTCGGCGGACGTTCTCGCCAGGATGGCGGGAGGACTGGCCACCGACCTCGCGACGACGGCCCTGCTGGCGACGGACAAACCGGTGATGGTCGCGCCGGCGATGAATGTCGAGATGTGGGCGCACCCCGCGACCCGGCGAAACGTCGCGACCCTGCGATCCGACGGAGTCCAGGTGATCGGACCGGCGGAAGGGGACCTCGCCTGCGGCGAGACCGGCCCGGGACGCATGGTCGAAACGGAGGAGCTGTTGCGGGCCGTGGAGCGCCACTTCGCCCAGGGCGGACCGGGCGCGCTCGCGGGGCGCCGGGCCCTGGTGACGTCGGGCCCGACCCGCGAAGCGATCGACCCCGTGCGTTACATCTCCAACTTCTCGTCCGGGAAACAGGGGCACGCGATCGCCGGCGCGCTGGCGAGTCTCGGAGCGGAGACGACCCTGGTCTCCGGACCGACCCGGGAGCCCGACCCGGCGGGCGTCACGGCGATCCACGTGGAGTCGGCGATGGACATGATGGCCGCCTGCGACGCCGCGCTGCCGGTCGACGTGGCAGTCTGCGCCGCCGCCGTGTCCGACTGGCGGGCCGCCGCGCGGCGCGACCGGAAGATCAAGAAGAACGGCCGGCCGGCGCCGACCCTCGAGCTGGCCGAGAATCCCGACGTCCTCGCCGCGCTCGCCCGGCATCCGCGCCATCGTCCGGACCTCGTCGTGGGCTTTGCCGCCGAAACCGAGAACCTGGTCGACAACGCGAGCGCGAAGCGGCGCCGGAAGGCGTGCGACTGGATCGTCGCCAACGACGTCTCGGCGGAGGCGGGGACCTTCGGCGCCTCGGAGAACACCGTCCACCTGATCACCGAGCGCGGCGCCGAGGCGTGGCCGACGCTCGGCAAGGAGGAAGTCGCCGAACGTCTGGGGAAGGCCATCGCCGAACGTCTGGCGGGAGAAGGGCCGGCGGCGTGAACGCCGTCGCCGTCCCGATCCGCCGGCTGCCCCACGCCAAGGGCCTCGATCTCCCGCAATACGCGACCGACGGCGCCGCCGGCCTCGACCTGTCCGCGGCCGTCGACTCCGACCTCGTCCTGGCGCCGGGCGAACGCCGCCTCGTTCCCACCGGCGTCGGCATCGCCCTTCCGCCGGGCCTCGAGGCGCAGGTCCGGCCGAGATCGGGCCTCGCGCTCGAACGGGGCCTCACGGTGCTGAACAGTCCCGGCACGATCGACCCGGACTACCGCGGCGAGATCGGGGTCGTCCTCGTCAATCTGGGCGGCGAGCCGGTAACCGTTCGGCGCGGGGACCGGATCGCCCAGCTCGTCGTCGCGCGCTATCTGGCCGTGGAATGGCGGGAGTCCGGCGACCTTCCCGACAGCGGCCGGGGCGGCGGCGGGTTCGGCTCGACGGATCCGCCGAACCCCTGAGCCCGCATTCCCTCTTCTCCCTCTCCCTTGCAGGGGGAGGGTCGGGGTGGGGGTCGCGTCAGGGGGAGGAACGCGCCCCGGACGCCGGCGATGGGGGCGTCGTCGACCGGTTGCCCGGACGGCGCCGCTTCCCGCAATATGACCGGCGGCCGTCCGACGCGCCGGCATCCGGAACCCTGCCGGGGACGGTTCCCGCCAGCAGGCGAAGACGGGGATGGAATTCACGGAAGAACAGATCGAACGTTACGCCCGCCACATCGCGCTCCGGGAAGTGGGAGGCGTCGGACAGGCGAAGCTCCTGAACGCGCGCGTCCTCGTCGTCGGCGCCGGCGGTCTGGGTTCTCCCCTGTTGATGTATCTCGCGGCCGCCGGCGTGGGCGCGATCGGCGTGGCCGACGACGATACGGTCAGCCTGTCCAACCTTCAGCGGCAGATCGCCCATTCGACGGGGCGCATCGGCGTTCCGAAGACGGCCAGCGCCAGGGAGACCATCGCCGCGCTGAATCCCGACGTGAACGCGGTGTCACACGAGACCCGGGTGAACGTCGACAACGTTCTCGATCTCGTCGCGGACTACGACGTCGTCGCCGACGGCAGCGACAACTTCGACACGCGGTTTCTGATCAACGACGCCTGCGCATTCGCCGGCAAGACGCTGGTGTCGGCGTCGCTGCTCCGGTTCGACGGGCAGCTTTCCACGTTCAAGTCCCACCGGGGCGACGGCCATCCCTGCTACCGCTGCATCTACCCCGAACCGCCGCCCGCGGGTCTCGTCCCCAGTTGCGCCGAGGGCGGCGTGCTCGGGGCGCTCGCCGGGGCCATGGGCTCGCTCCAGGCGACGGAGGTCGTCAAGGAGATCCTGGGAACGGGCGAGTCCCTGTCGGGCTGGCTGGTCATCTACGACGCGCTCGCGGCCAACTGGCGCAAGGTGCGGGTCAGGCCCGACCCTCACTGTCCGCTCTGCGGCGACTCGCCGACGATCCGCGATCTCTCGGTTCATGTCCGACCAGGCCCGTCCTAGCCCGGACCCGTCGGGACCGGAGTCCGCCGGGAGGCCCGCCGGCCGGCCCCGGCGGTTGTCGGTCGTGGTGTATTCGGACGCGGCCGACAAGGTTCACTACGCCCTCGCCATGGCGAGCGCCGCCGCCGCCATCAACGTCCCGGCGACCCTGTTCTTCACCATGGGCGCGGCGCGCGCCCTCGTCGGCGACTCCGGAACGCCCGGCTGGGCGGCGATGACCGCCGGGGACGGGCGCGGCGGGGTCGAGCTCGACGACGACTACCGCGCGCGCGGCGTCGCCGCCTTCGAAGAGCTCATCGAGGCGTGCTCGGCCCTCGGCGTCCGCTTCATGGTCTGCGAGATGGGCCTCCGGGCGATGGGGATCGCGCGGGAGGACCTCCGCGGCGATCTGGACATCGTCGAAGGGGGCCTGGTGACGTTCTTCTCCGACGCCGGCGACGGCCCGATCACGTTTCTGTAGGCCGCATTTCCCGTATTCCCCCTGGCGCGACCCCCGCCCCGACCCTCCCCCTGCCAGGGGGAGGGAGAACGAGGGGGGAGGGAGGGGGGTGGATCGCGGTCCCGCAGCGCCGCGCAACCCTCGATCCCTGTCGGTAGGAGAAATGAAATTAGGGTTTACCCCCCCCCCCCGATTAGCGTATAGGGATAGGGTTCGCCCGCGGGCGAGAGTGATCCAGGGAACGGGAGACGAGAGAGATGACGGACAAGAAGACCGATGGCGGCCGCTGGGCGGAGCTGGAGGAGAGCTGGCGCGGAGACCCCGGGTTCCGCTCGCGGATGGAGGCGGACCCGAGGGCGGTGCTGGCCGAGCACGGGATCGAGATTCCGAGCGGCGTCGACGTGCGCCTCGCGGTGGACAGCGAGGACACGATCCACGTGGTGGCCCCGCCCGACCCCAACCGCGCGATGTCGGACGCCGCTCTCGGCGGCGTCGTCGGCGGCACGTCGTATCCCAGGACGTACGAAGAGTGGTCCGCCAGAGTGGACAGCCTCATACAGCGCTCCCGGAGCGGCGACTGCTTCCTGACCACGGCGGTGGCGGGGCGCCGCGGCGAGGCGGACGACGGGCCGACGCTGTCGGCGCTGCGGGGCTTCCGCGACGGCTACATGTCGGAGACGGAGGAGCGCCGGGAGATGGTCGCCGCCTACTACGAAACGGCGCCCGCGATCGTCGCGGCGATCCCCGCCGATCACGCCGACTGGGACTGGATCGGCGAGCGGATCGACGCCGCCATCGCGGCGATCGGCGACGGCGACAGCGACGCGGCCTTCGACGTCTACGCCGGCATGGTCAGGCGCCTGACCAACCGCTGGCTCGGATAGCCGCGGCGGACCGACGACAGCCGCGCCCGCGGCGCCCGACGGCGCGGGCGCGGTTTCGCCCCGGTTCGGCGCCGGGGACGCCGCAGGGTTCGCTCGCGCTTCTCCCCCTTGGCGCGACCCCCACCCCGACCCTCCCCCTGCCAGGGGGAGGGAGAAAAGAAGAAGACGGGAGGGAGCCATTGATACTCCTCCCCCCTGACAGGGGGAGGTCGGGAGGGGGGTGGGCCGCCGGCCGTTCAGTCGAACTCGCCCGGTATGACCCGGTTGGGGGGCGCGTGGCCGTCGACGAACGTCTTGATGTTGATGATCACGAGCTCGCCCATCTCCATGCGTCCCTCGATGGTCGCGGACGCCATGTGCGGCAGCAGGACCACGTTGTCGAGCTCGAGAAGCCTGGGATTGACGGCCGGCTCGCGCTCGAAGACGTCCAGCCCGGCGCCGGCGATCCGGCCCGAACGGAGGGCCCGCGTCAGCGCGTCTTCGTCGATGACCTCG
Source organism: Alphaproteobacteria bacterium (assembly GCA_965242505.1). GTDB lineage: Bacteria > Pseudomonadota > Alphaproteobacteria > UBA2966 > UBA2966 > UBA2966. The sequence goes on along the minus strand of OZ251449.1, from coordinate 2,472,393 downwards.
CCGCGCGAGGTGTTGACGACGTAGGCGTGCGGTTGCAGGAGCTTGAGCCGCCGCTCCGACAGGAGATGGAACGTCGCCGGCGTGTGGGGACAGTTCACGGACACGATGTCCATGCGGGCGAGCATCTGATCCAGGCTTTCCCAGTAGGTCGCCTCCAGCTCGTCTTCGATGTCCCCGTGCAGGCGGTTCCGGTTGTGATAGTGGATCGACAGCCCGAACCCCCGCGCCCGGCGGGCGACGGCCTGGCCGATCCGGCCCATGCCCACGATGCCCAGCCGCTTGCCCCATATCCTGTGGCCCAGCATCCAGGTCGGCGACCAGTCCTTCCAGTCGCCGAGCCGGACGGCGCGCTCGCCCTCCGCCAGCCGCCGGGGAACCGCGAGGATCAGCGCCATCGCCATGTCGGCGGTATCCTCCGTGAGGACCCCCGGCGTGTTGGTGACCGTGACGCCGCGCCGTTCCGCCGCCCGCAGGTCGACGTTGTCGACGCCGGTCGAGAAGCTCGCGATCAGCCGCAGCTTCTCGCCCGACCGGTCGAGAACGTCGGCGTCCAGCCTGTCCGTGACCGTCGGCACGAGAACGTCGGCCCGGCCCACGGCGTCGACGAGTTCCTCGCGGCTGAAGGGATGGTCGTCCAGATTGAGAACGACCTCGAACAGCTCCATCATCCGCGTTTCGATCGCGTCCGGGAGTTTTCGCGTGACGACGACGGTCGGGCTGTTCTGGGCCATCAGGGATGCGGTCGGAAGGACGCGGGGGCCTTTCGGAGCACTCCTTTCTCTCTAGCAAATGCGTCGAAGCCGCACAATCGACGGCGACGGCGAATCGGCGCCGCCCGGCGCGACCCCCACCCCGGCCCTCCCCCTGCAAGGGGGAGGGAGAAATAAGGGGGGAGGTCGGGAGGGGGGTGGACCGCGGTCCCGCAACAAGGATGGATCGGACGGGTTCCTTGACCCTCCGACTCGGGGCTTGCATAGATTGCGCATGTTCCCGCGCCCGCCTCCGTCCGCGTCCTCCTCCCGCTCCCCGGAGGCGCCGCGCGCGAACGGGCGCGAACCCGGATGCACGGCCCTCCGGCGGGCGATGGCGTGGGTCCGCGCCGGCTTTCTGATCCTCTGTCTGACGATGGGGATGGCGCCGCCGACGCTCGTGGCGGCCCAGGCCGATGCGCCGCGATTCGCGTCGTTGCGGGCGGAGCGCGTCAACGTCCGCTCGGGCCCCGGCATGAGATATCCGATTTCCTGGGTCTTCGTGCGCCGGGGCCTTCCCGTCGAGATCACCGCGGAGTTCGAGTTCTGGCGGAAGATCCGCGATTGGGACGGCGCCGAAGGCTGGATACACCAGAGCCTGATCAGCGGCAGGCGCACGGCCCTCGTCGCGGGCGCCCTGCGCGCCTTGCGCGACGACGCCTCGGCCGCCTCTTCGATCGTCCTCTATGCGGAGCCCGGGGTCCAGGGCGACGTGCTGTCGTGCCGGGACTCGTGGTGCGAGATACGCATCGCCGGACAGGTCGGCTGGATGCCCAAGGACCATCTGTGGGGCGTCCGGGCCGACGAGACGATCGAGTAGCCGCCGGTCGCGTTCGCGCTCCTCCCCCTGGCGCGGCCCCCATCCCGACCCTTCCCCTGCAAGGGGGAGGGAGAACGAGGGGGACGGGCCGGAGCGGAACCGCCCTATCCCGTCCGACCGCGCCGCCCGGCGGCCTCCCATCCGGCGGTCTCGACGTAACGGAGCAGCGGACGCCAATCGGCCTGGACCGTCTCGATGCGCGGCGTCGGCAGATCGAAGACCCCCAGGCCGTTCGCCGCCAGATCCACGTACAGCGCCCGGTCCCGGATCTCCCCGGCGTCGGGCGCGTCCATTCGCGCCATCGCGGCTTCCAGACGGTCGGCGGCGCGCGAACGGGCGCGGGTCCGGTTGCGCACGAGCCCCACCGCCACGCGCCGTTTGCGGACCGCCTTGTTCTTCAGGACCCGCTTCACGAAGCGCTCCGTCGTCCGCTCGTCGAAGGGGGACGGCAGCACCGGGACGACGACGACGTCCGCGCGCGCGGCGAATTCGCGGAACCGCCACGGCCGCAGGCCCGCCGGGCAGTCGACGACGAGCCGATCGACGTTCTTCGGAGACTTGCGATCGCCCTTGACCCAGTCGAGGCCGAGAATGCGCGGGACCGCGTCCGGGCGCAGCTTCAGCCAGTGCAGGCCGTCGCGCTGACGGTCGGCGTCGGCGAGCGCCGCGCGCAGCCCTCCGTTGGCGAAGGCCGCCGCCAGGTTGGTGGCGATCGTGGTCTTGCCGCATCCGCCCTTGGGGTTGGCGACGAGGACCGTAATCATCGTTTCCCGGAAGGCCGGACCGCGACCCGGACGGCCTGTCGCCGCCAGAACGGCGCGGCGGCGCGGAACGCTTCCCAGCTGGCGACCAGCCCGGGTTCCGTATCGACGACGCCGCGCGCGCACCAACCGATCAACAGGCCGGCGGCCCGCTGGAGCGCGACCCGGTCGCCGGACGGCGCGCCTCGATTCGCGAGGTCTTCCACGAGTCGCCGGGCGACCGACACGTCGTTGAGATGGCCGAGGCCGTCCTGTAGCCGCGAGAGGGATTTCGCGTAGCGTCCGGTTTCCCGGCCCGGGTGGAGCGACTCGAAGAACCCCACCGCGTACCGAAGCTTCTTGAGCGCGATCCTGACCCGGTGGCGCCTCTCCGCCGTCAGCGTCTCGAAACGCCGCCCCAGCCTGAGCGTCTTGCGATGCCGTTTCTCCAGCAATTCGTCCGCGTAGGCAGCGAGAGGACGGTCCAGGGCGCCGGCCGTATCCCCGGTTCGCCAGCGGCGGCCCTCCATCCAGCCGCCGAAGCGGAGGACGAACTCGGTGTATCGAGGCGAGCCGATCGCCGACCTGGCCTGCTCGTACCCCTCGGCCCGCCTGCGTTCCGCGGCCCGCCGCAAGGCCGCGAGGCACTCCTCGTCCGGAAACTCCCCGATCGCGGGGTCCAGCAGTTCGTCCAGGAACACGTCGAGGTCCCGCGCCCGGCCCAACGCTCCGAGCGCGCTGCCGGCCTCCCGCTCGAGCCACTCCAGCGCGTCTGCGGGGAGAAGCGGCCCGAAGACGGAGAGAGCGGACCGCAACCGCCGCAATCCGACCCGCATCTGGTGAACGCCCTCCGGATCGCGCCCGTCGAGCGCGGCGGGCTCGTTGGCGGTCCAGTGCCTGAAGCAGGCGGCGAGCACATGGGCGAGCGCTTCGTCGATGGTGGTTCGCGGACCGAAGACGACCGGCCTCGCCTTGCGCCATCGGGGCGAGGCGCCGGTGGACAACGCATAGCCGCGTTCCGCCTTGGTGCGATGCTCGACGCGGACGTGGCCGATCCGGTGCAACGCCAACGCCAGGTCGAAGACGTTCTCGGCCGAACCCCTGAGAAGCTCCAGCTCGATCTCGGAGATCGGTTCCGCCGCGCCGCCCGCCCGGGTTTCGCCGACGTCGACCGCGATCTCGATCGCGCGGTCGCGGCCCGAGTCGTCCGGGCCGTCGATCAGTCGAACCTCGCGCCGGACGCGGTTGGTGAAGACGGGGCGGAGCTCTCCCGGCAGGATCAGACCCAGCCGCTCGCGCGCCTCCGCGTCGCCGATCGCCGTGAGATCGGGCCGGGAGTCCGCGACGGGGGCTTCCCATTCGCCGCGGCGGACGAGGGCGCCGCCCGACTCCGCCTCCATCTTCACGGTCTGGACGAAGCGCTCTCCATCGCCGCGCACTCGCAACGCGATCCCGCGGCCCGACAACCTCAGATCGGGCGTGTCGTAATAGGCGCTCTCCAGATTCCTGACGACGCAGCGGCCCTGCGCCATGCGCGCGACGACCTCCGACCGCGACAGGGCCTCGATGGTTTCGGCGGAGGCGGTCAGTTTCAGTTCGGCTTCGACGTTCGGGTCGGAGATCTTCGCCACCGCCATTTCCGGCATCCAGAGTCGTTCGAAAACCCGCCGCCCGCCTGCCGATCGAGGACGCGGCGGCGGGCGACGTCGTCCCGGTCGAAGGGCGGGACAATATACCGGGTTCGGGCGCGCCGGCTCAAACGACTTCCGTCCGGACGGGGTTCGATCCGTCCCATTCCCGGGCCCAGCCCTTGATGATTTCCCAGTTCCGGCGGCGGATTTCGGGCATGACCAGGAACTCGACCATGGTGCCGGGATGATCGCCGATCCCCATGTACGCGAAGGGACCCGAATTGGCGATGAAACCTTCCTGCATCAGCTCGTAGCCGAGCGCCTCGCCCTTCTCGATGCTGGCCTCGAGGTCGTCGACCTGGAAACCCAGGTGCTGCTGCCCCTCGCCGAAGGTCTCCAGAAAGTCCCTGTAGACCGATGGCGCGTCGTTGCGCTGCTGGATCAACTCGAACTGCATGTCCCCGTCGTAACCGAGCGCGATGGACATCTCGAGGTCGGACGGTTCTCCCCTGTAGGTGAACGTCTCCAGCGGAACCCTCTCCCGGTAGAACCAGGGACCGACGCCCATCAGTCCGGTCCAGTGGCGCATCGCCGCCTCGACGTCCCGGACGACGTAGGCGGTCTGGATGATCTTTCCGAAGACGTGGCTCATGGCGTTCGCGTTCCCTGGTTCGGAGGATCGAAGGCCGGCGTCGAGGCCTCCATGGCGGCCGGCGCGCATTCTATCCCGGATTCGCTGGGATTCGCCGGGCCGATGCGGGATAATTCAGGGCGTATCCCGGCGGGTCCGGCCCGCGGCGGCGATGATGGAAGGGGACTCTCGTGACCAGTGGCGTGACGTGGCCGAACGGCGCCAAGTGCGCGGTGTCGCTGTCGTTCGATTTCGATTCCGAGACCAACTGGATCAGTCGCGATCCGCGGAACCTCAAGCGTCCCGGCACGCTCTCCTATGGCACCTACGGCGCCAAGGTCGGCGTGCCGCGGATCCTGGAACTTCTGAAGGACGAGGGGCTGCCGGCGACCTTCTTCGTGCCCGGCTGGGTCGCCGAGAACCGCACGCAGCGGGTCGAGATGATCCTCGAGCACGGCCACGAGGTCGCCCATCACGGCTACCTCCACAAATGGCCCGACCCCGACAAGCCGGACGAGGTCGTGGAGGAACTGGACCGGGGCCTCGAGGCCCTGGCCAGGACCGTCGGCGTGCGCCCCGTCGGCTACAGGTCTCCGGCCGGGGAGACCACGATGGATCAGCTGCGTCTCCTGACCGACCGCGGGTTCCTTTACGACAGTTCGCTGCTGGACGACGTCGTGCCCTACCAGCACGTGCTCGAGGACGGACGGCCCGGCCCAGTGGAGCTGCCCTGGCACTGGTCGACCGACGACGCGCCCTACCTTTTCTTCACCATCAGCGTGCCGCGGCCCATGGCGACCAACGAGCACATCCTGTCGATCTGGCGGGAGGAGTTCCGGGAGATCCATCGCTGGGGCGCCTACCTCGACCTCGTCATGCACCCGCAGGGCATCGGACGTCCGTCGCGAGTCGCCATGCTGCGGGACTTCATCGCCTTCGTCCGGGGGTTCGACGGCGTCTGGTTCGCCACCTGCGAGCAGGTCGCCCAGGCCTATCTCGATCAGCGCGAGGGCGAGGCGGAACCGCAGGCCATCAACCCCTTCATCGAGGTCCGGACGCCCGCGCCATGACCGACGCCCGAGAGGAAGACCGGCTGCTGCTCGAGGGCATCCGGTCGTGGGTGGAGATCGAGTCGCCGTCCACCGACGGGGCCGCGGTCAACCGCATGGTCGACGCGGTCGAGAAGACCCTCGGCGGCGCGGGCCTGGACATCGAACGGATTCCGGGCCGGGACGGATTCGGCGACCATCTCGTCGCCCGCACGCCCTGGGCCGCCAACGAGGCGGGGATCATGGCGCTCGGCCATCTCGATACGGTGTGGGCGGTGGGCGCCCTGGAGGCGCGCCCGTTCCGGGTGGAGGACGGCAAGGCGTACGGGCCCGGCATCTACGACATGAAGGGAGGCGCCTACCTCGTCTGCGACGCCATCCGAACGATCATGGAGGCCGGCGGCAGGCCGCCGCTCCCCGTGACGGTCGTTCTCGTCTCGGACGAGGAGGTCGGCAGCCCGACCTCGCGGGAGCTCGTCGAAACCGAGGCCCGGCGGGCGAAGTACGTGCTCGTGAACGAGCCGGCGCGGCCGCCGCATGGCGCCGCCGTGACGGCGCGGAGCGGATGGGGGCGGTTCCGCGTTCGCGTGCGGGGCCGGGCCGCGCACGCCGGATCGGACCATCGCCTGGGACGGAGCGCGGTCGCGGAACTGGCGCGGGCGATCGTGAAGATCGAGGCCATGACCGATTACGGGCGGGGCGTCACGCTCAACGTGGGAACGGTCCGCGGCGGGACGCGACCGAACGTGGTGCCGGAGGAGGCGGAGGCCGAGGTCGATCTCCGTTTCGCCGATCCCGCGGATGCGGACGAACTGGAACGGGCCCTCCTCGGACTGCGGCCCGAAGGGGAGGGCGTCGAGGTGGAGGTCGCGGGCGGCGTCAACCGCCCGCCCTTCGAGCGCAGCGAGGCCGGCATGGCCCTTTTCGAACGGGCGAGATCGGTCGCGGCCGAAGTCGGGATCGATCTCGAAGAGACGTGGGCGGGCGGCGTGTCGGACGGAAACTTCGCCGCGGCCCTCGGCGTCCCGACGCTCGACGGCCTCGGCGCGGTGGGCGCCGGCGCCCACGCCGAACACGAGCACGTCGTCGTCGACCGGCTGGCCGAGCGGTCCCGCTTCCTGCGGCGGCTGCTCGAGTCGCTGGATTGAGCGGAGGCGCCCGAGCCGGGAGATTCGCCGAGGCGCGCCCGAGCCTGGCATGGGAAACCGGGTTGACCTGCCATGGCGTCCGCTCATATGTTTCCGGGAACATTACCGGAGATTGGAATGCCATGAAGAAACGATCCCCTCATAGCACGGCCAAGGCGCGGGTTGCCCGGCATCGAGCCAAGGCGGCGGCGGCCGGGACGGTGCGTGTCGAGGTCTCGGCGCCGCTGGAAGATGCAGGTCTCGTCAAGGCGGTGGCGGGAACGCTCCGCCAGGGCGGAACCGCGGCGACCGAGTTGCGCGAGACCTTGGCGCTCGCGATGTCGTCTTCCCGGGCGAAAACCGGGGCCGAGTTGGTCGCGTTTCTCCGGTCGTCGCCGCTCCGCGACGCGAATCTGGTCGTCGAGCGCGATCGTTCCCCGGGGCGGCCGGTCGATCTGGAATGACCGGTTTCCTTATCGACACCAACGTCATCAGCGAGACCGTCAAACCGCGACCCGAGGCGCGTGTGCTCGCGTGGTTTGAAAACCGGACGCCAAGCGAACTGTTCCTCGCCGCGGTCACCTTCGGAGAGCTGGCGCGGGGCGCGCGAAAGCTGGAAAGCGCTGATCGCCGACACGTCTACGAGCGTTGGATCCGGCGCGACCTCGCGCGGCAGTTCGAGGGGCGTATCCTGTCGTTCGACAAGGACGCGGCGGTGATATGGGGCGAGATCATGGGCGAGGGCGACCGGATCGGCCGGCCGCGGCCGGCTGTCGACGCCCAAATCGCGGCGATCGCCCGGCGCCGCGATCTCACGCTCGTGACCCGCAACCTGCGGGACTTCGAGGAAATGGACGTCATCCTCCTCGACCCATGGGCGTGGTGACGGCCGCGCCCGGTTTCGAGAGATGGCCGTCGGCGAAGACCGCCGCCGCTATTCCGGCGGCGCGGGGGTCACGCGCCGGATTTCCGCCGACCTTCCCGGCGCCGTCTTCAGGAGGTCGAACGCCGACGCGCCGACCATGACCGGGGCGTTCCCGCCGGCGTCGCCGGCGCCGACGCGCGCCCAGCCCCGCACGAGCGGTCCGGCGCCGGCGATCAGCTCGACGAGGTCGCCGTCGCCGATTCCCAGCCGCTCCGCCACGCCGGGCGGCACCACGAACTCGCGTTTCGCGCCGTTATGCATCTCCTCGTTGGCGGCCTGGACGGTCACGTGGATGCGCGCGTCCCGGAGCGCCCGCCGCCGCCGTCCGGTCGCGGACCCATCGACGGCGCCGTCCGCATCCAGGACCACGCCGTACCGCCGCTCCGCCTGACCGGCGGTGAAGTAACCCAGGCGGACGTCCTCCGCCACCAGGTCCGGGGCCCGCTCGAGGGGGTCGCCGTAGCCTCCGCCTCCCGCCGACTCCTCCCGCACCACGTCGTCCCGCCGCAGCGGGAAGCCGGAGACCTTGCCGGGAACGGCGGACGGCTCGATGACCTCGCCGTCGCGAACGACGACGAAACGGTTGCCCGCGCCGTTCCCGGCGCCGTGCGCGCCGAAGGGCGGGATGACGCACTTGTCGGTAAGGACCGACAGCGCGCCGACGTCGCTCCTGACCCGGACGTCCCGGCGCACACCGAAGCCGCCCCGCCATTTTCCGTCGCCGCAGGAGCCGTCGCGGATCTCGAAACGGTCGACGGCGATCGGGTACTGGCTCTCGACGACCTCGACCGCGTGGACCGAATTGAAGTCGCCCTCGGTGTAGTTGCGCACGCCGTTGTTGCCGTCGTGGCCGTCCGACGCCCCGGTCCCGCCGGCGACCCACTCGTAGAGCAGGTAGACGTCGCCGCCGCGGCGCGGGTCGGGTCCGGAGATATACGTGTGATTGGCGCCCCCCTTGAGGTCTCCGACCTTCATCTCCGGGACCGCCTGGCCCATGGCGGTCGAACCCACGGAGTCCAGGAGGGACTTGACTTCCGTCATGCCGCCGCAGGCGGCGGGATACGTCGCGTTGATGAAGGCGCCGGGCGGCGAGACGATCTCGATGGGCTCGAACGAGCCGTGGTTGACGGGAGTCCCCGGATCGAGAAAGGACTTCACGATCGTGCAGAGCGACGTCATCGTCATGGCCGGGCCGACGTTTGTGGGTCCCTCGGTCTGCGACGAGGTTCCCGTGTAGTCCGCGATCAGGCGGTCGCCCCTCACGCTCAGCTTGAGGCGCAGGACCAGGGGCTCGGCGCTCGCGCCGGTGCTCTCCATGAACCCCTCGGCGTAATAGTCTCCGTCCTCGAGAGCCCGGATGCGGCCTCGCATGACCTTCTCGGAGCGGGCGATGATCTCGTCGATCGCTTCCAGCAGGTCTTCCTTTCCGAATCGGCGGCGCAGGCGCTGGACGTGCTCGACCGCCTTGCGGCCGGCGCCGTACATGGCGTTGAAATCGCCGCGGCGCTCCAGGGGCTGGCGCATGTTGTCGAAGAGGAGGCCGAGACAGGCCTCGTTCATCGCTCCCCGGTCGCAGATCTTCGTGGGCGTGATCCGCAGACCTTCCTGGAAGATCTCGCGCGCCTCGCCCGACAGGCTGCCCGCCGTCATGCCGCCCACGTCGCCGAAGTGGTAGCGGACGGCCGCGAACATCACGACATCGCCTTCATGGACCACCGGATGCAGTTGCAGGACGTCGTTCAGATGCGTGCCGCCCGTGTAGGGATCGTTGTGGAGGAATATGTCGCCCTCGTGGATGTCGTCCCCGAACTTCTCGAGGATCTCCCGCGTCGAATACGGCACCGAGAAGACGTGGAGGGGATGGTCGCCGTCGCACTGCGCCACGTAGCGCCCGTCGGGTCCCACGAGCGCGGTGGAGAAATCGTGGCCCTCGTAGATGATCGAGGAATAGGACGAGTGGATCACGTTCGCCCTCATCTCCTGGGCCACCGCGATGAGCGCCTCGCGGATCAGCTCGAGCCTGCCGACTTCATCCATGTCCGTTCCCCGCCTGCGGCGGCCGGGCCTCGCCGCCCCCGGTCCCGCCGCCGATGACCCTGCCGTTCTCGATCTCGACCCCGTAATCGCGCCGGGCGCCTTCCTCGGTGACGTAGCCGTCTGCGAGGTCGTCCTCGATCCGCCAGGGCTCGCGCTCGGCGGGGTCGCCGTAGCCGCCCGCGCCGGACAGCCGGAAGCTCAGCACGTCGTCCTTCTTCAGAAGCCGCGTCTCCTTGGTCTCGAGCGGGATCGACACGCCGTCCCGGGACAAGACGATCTCCGCCTTCCCGCCGGAGCCGCCGCCGAAAACGCCGAAGGGCGCGCGCTTGCGCCGGTCGGTCAGCAGGGTCGCCAGGGCTTCCCTGCATCCGACCCGGACGTCCTTGCGGAGTCCGAGGCCGCCGCGGAACTTTCCGGCGCCGCCCGAATCCGCCATCAACTCGAGGCGTTCCACCAGCAGGGGCCCCGCGCGCTCGTACACCTCGACGGGGATGTTGGTGCAGTTCATCAGCGGCGCCATCCCTTCCTCGCCGTCCTTGTCGTGCTGGCCGCCGTAGCCTCCGAAGAGCAGGTCGTACTGGACGAAGGGCTTGCCCGTGCGGTCGTCGATTCCGCCGATGTTGGGGTTGCTCCAGTGGGAGAAGGCCCCCATGACGCGGTGCGGCAGCGCCTCGGCCAGGGCGCCGTTGACCACCTCGAAGAGACGGACCTGATTGGTCGCCCGCCCGCCGGACGGCGCCGGATGGACCGCGTTGAAGAACGATCCCTCGCGGGCCGTGATCCTGATCGGCCGGATGGTCCCTTCGTTCTGGGGCATGACGGCCCTGGCCAGCGCCATTGCGGCGAAGTTTCCCCAGGCCCGGGTGAAGTTGTAGTAGCAGTTGATCCCCGCCGGGACCTGATCGCCGCCGCCCGAGAAGTCGAGCTCGATGTCGCCGCCGTCGATCGTGACGCGGACGTGGAACCGCACGGGGTCCGATCCGGGTCCGGCGTCGTCGAGGAAGTCCTCGAATTCCCAGGCGCCGTCGGGCAGGGCGCGGACGAACTCGCGCATGCGCGCCTCGGAGGCGGCGAGTATCTCCTCGAAGGCGTTCTCGACCGGTCCCTCGCCGTACTCCTCGAAGATCGCGAGCATCCGGGCCATGCCGACGTGGGCCGCGTTCCGCTGCGCGAAGAGGTCGCCCTGAACGAGGTCGGGAACCCGGACGTTGCCGAGGATCACGCGCAGGACGTCCTCGTCCAGCTCGCCGGCGCGGAACAGGCGCACGGGCAGGAGCCGGAGCCCTTCCTGATACGCCTCGCTGACGCCCGCGATCTCCTGCGAGCCGGGAGTCGCGCCGCCGGTGTCGATGTGATGCGCGGTCGCGCCCGAGTAACCGACGAGCCGGCCGTCGATGAACACCGGCATTATGAGGAAGAAATCGGGGAAGTGGCCGGAGCCCAGCGCCGAATCGTTGAACAGGACGACGTCGCCCGGGACCAGCGTTTCCACGGGGATGTGCCTGGAGACGTTGCGGACGACGTCGGGCATGGCGCCGATGTGCGCGGGGGAGAACTGCCCCTGGGCGATCAGGCGCCCCTCGCGGTCGAACAGCCCCGACGAGAAGTCGTCCCCTTCCCGCACCGCGGGCGAATAGGCCGTGCGGCGCAGCGTGCCGCCCATCTCCTCGACGATAGACAGCAGCTTGCTCCAGACGATCGACAGGGCGATGGGGTCGATGCGAGGGGTCCGCCCGACGCCGGTCGTCGATTGTGGGTTCGCGTCGTTCAACCGTCTTCTTCCATGGCGTCGACGTCGATGATGACGTCGCCGCGCTCCGACATGCTAAGGCGGTCGCCCGGCAACGCAAGTATCGTCGACTCGGGGTCCTCGATGATCGCGGGGCCCGGAAGGCCGCCGGCGCGGGCCAGCGTCGCGCGATCCAGGATCCGGCAGGCCGTCCACGCGGCGCGCTCGGGCAGATACACCCGCCGGGCGCCGTCGATCCGTCCGCCCTCCCCGCGCCGGATGGCCGTCGTCCCGAGGCGTCCGGCCGCGTCGTCGGGAAACGTCGCCGCCAGACACCAGTCCACCGCCTCGACGCCGGACGCCTCGTCGCGGTAGCCGTAGTCCCGTTCGTATGCGGCGTGGAAGGCCTCGATCACGCGGCCGACGTAGCCGTCGTCGATGGGCCCGTCGGGCAGGCCGACGTTGATCTCGAAGCCCTGCCCCGCCTGCCGGAGGTAGGCGTAGCGCGAGAGCCTCGGCGCCGTCGAACCGAGGCGCGGGGCCTCCTTCGCGACGAGGGACTCGAGCTCCGCATACGCCGCCGCGACCCGCCCGCCCGCGCCGGCTTCCAGCGCCATGGCGCGCGTGACGGTCACGTCGATGCGGACGTCGGCGGTCAGCAGTCCGACCGCCGACCCGACCCCCGCCGCGGCGGGGACGATGACGCGGGGAATCGAGAGAGAGCGCGCGATCCGCGCCGCGTGGATCGGTCCGGCCCCGCCGAAGGCGACCAGGACGTACCTGCGGGGATCGCGGCCCTTTTCGATCGACATGACCCGCATCGCGCGTTCCATGTTGGCGTTGGCGACCGCGTGAACGCCCCACGCCGCGTCTTCCAGGGACAGGCCCAGAGGTTCGGCGATGCTCCACCGCAGGCCGGCCTCCGCCGCTTCCGGGTCCAGGGTCATGGCGCCGCCGTTGAAGTTCCCCGGATCGAGGTAGCCGAGCGCGAGATTGGCGTCGGTGACCGTCGGCCGATCGCCGCCTCCGCCGTAGCAGATGGGCCCCGGGTCCGCGCCGGCGCTCTCGGGGCCCACCCGGATGGTGCGCCCGTCGGTGCTGGCGATGCTGCCGCCGCCGGCGCCGATCTCCAGGAGCTCGATCGCGGGCGTCGACAGGGGCAGACCGCTGTAGCGCCGGGAGTCGATCGTATCGACCTCGAAAGCGGACGCGATGGCCGGCTCGCCGTCGTCCACGACGCCCAGCTTGGCGGTGGTGCCGCCCATGTCGAACGTCAGCACGTGGTCCGCCGACTCGAGACGTCCGATGTGCCGCGCGAGCAGAACGCCGGCCGCCGGGCCGGATTCGACGATGCGCACGGGAAAGTCGCGGGCGACCTCCGGCGTCGCGAGCCCGCCGTTCGACTGCATCACGTGGAGGGGCGCCGCGAACCCTCGCCTCGTCAGCGTCTCCCGCAGCCGGTCGAGATACCGGGCCACGATCGGCTTGACGAAGGCGTTGGCGAGGGTCGTGCTGCTGCGTTCGTACTCCCGGATACGCGGAGAGACGTCGCAGGAGGCCGAGACGGCCAGGCCGGGCGCGCGTTCCGCGAGCCGCCGCGCGGCGGCCCTCTCGTGATCCGGATTGGCGTAGGAATGGAGAAAGACGATCGCGGCCGATTCGATTTCCTCCGCCAGGAGCCGGTCGATCACGGAGTCGAGGCCGTCCGCGTCGAGGGGCGTGATGACGTTGCCGTCGGCGTCGACGCGCTCGGGGACCTCGTAGATATGCCGGCGCCGCGTCAACGGCTCCGGTTTGCGGAAATAGAGGTCGTAGGTCTCGTAGCGCTTCTGGCGGCCGAGGATCAGGACGTCCCGGAATCCTTCCGTCGTCAGAAGCGCCGTCCTGGCGCCCTTCCGTTCCAGGATGGCGTTCGTCGCCACGGTCGTGGCGTGGAGAAGGGCGCCCGCGTCGGAGGGCTTCTTCCCGCTTTCGTCCAGAACCGCGTCCATGCCGGCCATGACCGCGCGCGCCAGATCGTCGGGGGTGGTCAGCGTCTTCGCGACGTGCAGCGCCCCCGACCGGGAATCGTGCAGCGCGATGTCGGTGAACGTTCCACCGATGTCGAATGCCAGTCGGATCATGAGGCCGGGGGATTCCTCGGGTCGAACGGCGGGCGAGTGTGATGGGTCGCCGGGCCGGCGTAAAGGCGGGCGGCGGCGGCGGCGCCTGCGCCGGAACGGGCCGGTGGGGTAGATTGCGGTCGGGAGTCGCGAGGCGCGGACGGGCGTCCGCCCGAACCGGACGCGACCGAACGAGGAGTGGCCTGTCTCATGAAACTCTACGGTTATTACCTGTCCACCAACGTCTACCGGGCGCGGGTCGCGCTCAACCTCAAGGGCGTCGCCTACGAGGACGAGATCGTCAACGTCCTGAAGGGCGACGCCGCGTCCCCCGGATACCGGACCCTGAACCCGCAGGGGAAGGTTCCGGCGCTGCGGGACGGAGACGTGACGGTCACGCAGTCCCTGGCCATCCTCGAGTACCTCGAAGAGAAGTTCCCGGAGCCGCCGTTGCTGCCCGGCGACCTCGTCGGCCGGGCGCGCGTGCGCAGCCTGTCCCTCGCCGTGGCCGGAGACGTCTTCGCGCTGTTGCCGAGCCGCGTGCGCAACCGCCTCGCCCGCGACCTGGACCAGGACGAGGCGGGCGTTCGGCGCTGGTGCCACGACTGGGTTCGCCAGGGTCTGGAAACGCTGGAGGCGTCGCTCGTCGACGATCCGGCCACGGGAACCTTTTGCCATGGGGACTCCCCGACGTTCGCCGACGTGTGCCTGGCTTCGCTGATGCAGGTCGCGCGCCGCTACGGCTGCGACCCGGCGCCCTGCCCGACGGTGCGGCGGATCTACGGACTGTGCGAGGACATGCCGGCGTTCCGCGATGCCCTGGCGCAGAACCAGCCCGACGCGCCGCCGGATTTCAGGGGGCATTAGGCCGCATGTCTCGTTCCGCTGGTCCGCGAGCTTCATCCGGCGGCGGGGGCGCCGCAGGGTTCGTTCGCGCCCCTCCCCCGGCGCGACCCCCACCCCGACCCTCCCCTCTGACAGGGGGAGCCATCCACACTCCTCCCCCATAACAGGGGGGAGGTCGGGAGGGGGGTGGACCGCGGTCCCGCAACGCCGCGGGATTGAACATGAGGCGTCTACCGCCGGTGGCTGGCGCCGCCGGTGCGCCGCCGGACGACCAGGACGCTGCCGACGGCGGCGAGGATCAGCAGCGCCACGGCGTGATAGAGCCAGTCGGGGCGGCCGGCGTCCATGAAGGCGCCGAACAGGACCGGGGCGATGGTCCCGCCGACGTCCAGCCCCGAGTAGACGAAGCCGAACACCCGGCCCGTCGCGCCCGCCGGCGTCGCGCGCCTGACGATCAGGTCGCGGGACGGCATCGCCGCCCCCATGGCGAACCCCGTCAGGACGAGGCCCGCGAACATCGCCGGGAACGGGAGATCGAGGCCGCCCATGGCCACGAAGACCGGCGCCGCGATGACGAAGGCGACCGCCACGATCATCCCGGGGTCGCGCACGCGGTCGGCCGTGATCCCGCCGGCGATGGTCCCGACGGCGCCCGCCGCCAGATAGGCCGTCAGCGCGGAACCGGCCAGCGCGAGGTCGACGCCGTAGACCGCGTTGAGCGCGGTCACGGAGAAGGACTGGATTCCGAACTGGCCCATGGCCAGGAACACGAAGAAGACGAACGACGCGAGAATGGATACGTCGAGCAGGAACGCGAACCCCGCCGGCCGCGAAGCGCCGCCGTAGTCTGCGTCCGAACGTCCGCGGGCGTCGCTCTCGTCCCGCAGCAGGGAGCCTCGCCACGCCAGGAACGCGGCCAGCGCCAGTCCGGCGACGCCGATCGAGATCAGGGCGCCTCGCCATCCGACGGCGGCGGCCAGCGCGATCATGACGATGGGCGCGAGGGTCCAGCCGACGTTGCCGCCGACCGTGTGGACGCTATAGGCGCGGCCCAGACGCTCCTCGCTGACCGACGCCGTCAGGATCGAGTAGTCCGCGGGGTGGAACACGGAGTTGCCGACGCCGCCGACCACGGCCAGGACGACGAACGCGGGGTACGTGGGCGCGAACCCCATCATCAGACAGGAAAGGCCGAGCAGGCCGATGCCGGCGATCAGCACGCGCCGCGCGCCGATGCGGTCCACGAGGAACCCCATGGCGGGCTGGGCCACCGCCGAGGCGACGAAGAACACCGTGCTCAACAGGCCGAGGGCGGCGTAGGACACGCCGAGATCGTCCCTGAGGATCGGAAAGAGCGGCGGCAGCGCGAGCTGGTAGAAGTGGCTGACGACGTGCGCGCTTCCGACAAGGCCGATGACCCTGGCGTCGCGGCTGAGAGGAGCGGGCGCGGCGGTCGTCACATCGGGCGCCTGGAGGGAGGGCGGAGGGCTCGCTTCTGGAGTCACGTGTTCGACCGCGCTATACTACGTCAAGAACCGTGAGGGGCGGCTATGCATGAGGAGCAACCATGAGGTTCCAGGAATTCGTTGACGATCGGGATCAGGTGTTCTCGCCCGTGCGCGTAGCCGATGCCCTGCGCACCACCGAGTCCGAAATCGCCGATACCCTGGGTCTCGCCCGCGACGCATTTTCGCGCGCCTCGCGGATCCGCGCGCGAAAGACGCAGACCCGCCTGCGTCAGATGCTGGAAATCCTGAACCGCGTCGAAGCCGAGACCGGCTCGCCGCTCGCGGCCTATGCCTGGTTTCGCGCCGCGCCGCTGCCGGGCTTCGGCGGCGCCACGCCGGACCTGCTGTTACGCGAAGGCAAGGCCGATCACGTCCGTGCCTATCTCGACCGGATCATGGCGGGCGGCTATGCCTGACGCCGTTCGATGCCGAACAGGACGTGGAACACTGGTTGAAATCGATGCCTCTCGTCGAGGAACCGCCCGCCTGCGTCTCCGCCTCGCGCCAATGACCTTCTCCGGCATCGTTTCCCCGCTTTCGTGGGGGTAGCCCGCATTTCTCATGCTGCCTGTCCGCAAGCTTCGTCCGGCGACGGGGGCGCCGCAGGGTCCGTTCGCGCTCTTCCCCCCTGGCGCGACCCCCACCCCGACCCTCCCCCTGCAAGGGGGAGGGAGAACGAGGCGGACGGAGGGGCCGTTGACGCTCCTCCCCCCTGTACAGGGGGGAGGTCGGGAGGGGGGTGGATCGCGGTCCCGCAACGCCGCCAATCCTTGATCCCTGCCGGTATGAGAAATACGGGGTAGGCTCCGCGGGCTCCGGCCGTCATTTCCACGAAAGCGGGAACCCGTTTCGGACGAAGCCTTCTTGCCGGGGACGCCCCTCATGATGCAGGGGCCTCCACCCTTTTCCCGTTGACGCATAAATCGTACGTTCCCGAGCGATGAAACGAAACGATCCCCGTCCCGGTTTCCCGCGGCGCCTGCTCCATGGCCGGAAGCTGCGCGGCGCGGTTCCGTTGCTGGCCTGCCTTGCGCTCCTGGCGGCCTGCGGCGGAGGCGGGGGTGGGGGCGGTTCCGCCATGCCGAATCCGGGTAGCCCCCCCCCATCGAACCCGGGCGGACCCTCCACGCCGAACCCGGCCGGGCTCGAATTCCGACCGGTGGATCTGGGTGCCCCCCGTGCGTCGGATGGCGTGGACTACCGGACCGCGGAATACGGAGAACATTGGGGGTTGGAGAGCATCTCCGCGCATACGGCCTACCAGCGCGGCTACTTCGGCCAGGGCGCGACCATCGCGGTCGCGGACGACGGCATGGACCTCACCCATCCCGATCTGAAGGACAGAATCACGACGCCGCAGCGCTTTAACATAGATGGGGCCGTGGATGGGCCCGTGACCGAGACCAGCCGATTCACGGTGCACGGCACCTACGTCGCCATGATCGCGGCGGGAGCGAGAGCCAATGCCGAAGGGGTCTTCGAGGTAACGGTCGACCAAGGCGATCCGATCCCCACGCCGGTCCCCACCAAAAACGTTCACGGAGTCGCGCCTTCGGCCTCGATAATGCCGATCGGGCTGTCCGGCGGCGGGCAGCCGGCGGCGGCGCTCCGGCATGCGGTCGCCAACGGCGCCGACGTCATCAACTTCAGCATCGGAGTATCGCCCATCCATGAGGGAACCTATGACGGAAGGCCCGGGGTATGGCTGACCCAGGGGTTGCCCCTTTTCAATCCTCTTATTCGCAACGACGACTATTGGACGGGTGAGTTCGCCCAAGCCGCGAGAGAGCTCGCGGACAGGGACATCGTGGCGGTGTGGGCGGCCAGCAACGACGGATGGAACGCCGTCAACAACCAGGTCGGCATGTGCGGGAAGAATTCCCGGGACGAGGAGGGCTGCCTGCTGGGAAACGAAACGGTCCCCGCCACGGAATTCATGGCGAAGTTCACGCGCCGGGAAGACGACGCCCCCTTCAGGGAACTGTGGGGCGCGGACTGCGGCAGCGACGACTGCGTCGACTACAACTCCGGAGGGGGGTGGAACGAGGCTCCGTTGTTCGAGCCCGGGCTGCTCGGGAAATGGCTGGTCGTCGCGGCGATGGATCGAAACGGCGAGATCGCTCCGTTCTCCAACGGATGCGGCGCCGCGAGAAACTGGTGCCTGATGGCGCCGGGGAACGACCTCGAAATCCTCCCCGGCCCGGGGATCGGCGGCACCTCGTTCGCCGCCCCCATGGTGAGCGGGGCGTTGGCGGTCCTCAAGAGCCGGCTGCCCGACATGCCGATGCACGTCGTGCAGGCCCTGCTGCTCGACTCCGCGACGCCGCTCGGGACACGGTTGGACAATCCCCGCGAGCCGGACCCGGTCTATGGCTGGGGGCGGTTGAATCTCGGAAACGCGATCACCAGGCAGGGGATGGTCAGCCTGCCGTATTCGGTCGGCGAGCAGCGCGCGGGGGTCGCGCTGCGGGGCGCCCGCGTGACCCTGTCCCCCGCCCTCGCTCACGCGGGCGAGAGAATGCGGGCCGTCGACGTCGCCGCAGGCGGCATAGGCGGCGCGTATTACAACATGAAGCTGTCCGGCATCGTCGACGTCGAGGCTCCCCCGCCCTCCCGCGCGTCAAGTTACGCCGCCAGGGACATGCTCGCGCCGGCAAGCGGCCATCGCGTCGAGAATTCCGTCCTGTTCGCCGACCTCGACCGGGAATCCAGGGCCTTTCACGCCGTGGGGATGGATTTTCCCACCGGCGCGTTCGGCCGCTGGCGGTTGAGTCACGACCTGTGCGGCGGTTGCGGGAAGTCGGCATGGCGGGAATGGGGCGCGTTCCAGGCCGCCGGCCCCGTGTCCCCCCCCTTCTTCGACAGCGCCGGAGGGGCCGTCGCGCTGCATATGCAGGGCGACGGCGCGCGGCCGTTCTTCGCGTTCAGCGGGCGGGAGTCGCGGCGGACGCCGTGGCGTCAGGTCGGCCTGCAATGGCGGCGCGCGCGCGGCGGGTTCGACCTCGCGGCGGAGCTCTCGCGCATCGACGAAAGCCGCAGCGTCTGGGGCTCGACGTTCGGAACGCTCGGAAGCACGCGAACCGAAACCCGGCGAAAGAAGCTGTTCCTGTCGGGTTCTCTGGGCGGGGATTGGCGCGGGTTCGCCGGATACGAACACAGTTCCGGAGAAGTCTCCGTGACCGGTGGCATGTTGTCCGGCATATCCGGGCTGCGGGCGGAGGGGTGGTCGATGGGCGTCCAGGGGCGCAATACGCTCCGGGACGACGACGCCTTGCGGTTTTCCGTCGGCCAGAAAACGCGGATCAGGGACGGACGGATCCGGATCGACCACCTCCTGGCGACCGGAAGCAGCTTCGTCGATGCGTTCTACCGCGGACACGCGCAGTCTCTCGAACAGCGGCAGGCCGTGATCGATCTGCGCGCCCGACCGGCGACGCGCTATTCCCTGGGCTATGCCCTGCCCGTTCGAGAGGGCGCGCGACTCGCCTTCGGCCTGGAATACGAAGACAGGGACCGGAGACATGGGATCTCCGCCCGATTGCAACTGGACTTCTGAAGCGTCTTCCGATCCGACGGTCCGATACCGGCCGATCGGGTCCGACCGGACCTCGCTTTGCGGTCCGTCGCTCCCTGTTCTATCCTGGCGTCCAGGGACATGAGGAACGGGGGCGAGGACGCCACATGTCGGCCATGCCGGAACACCGGACGGGGACCTGCGCCTCGGACGACGTAACCCTTCACTACCGGCATTTTCGCGGCCCGATGCCGGTGACCACCTCTTTTACGGGGACTTTTGGCGCCGGCGGGACGCCGATGCTGATCGTCCACGGCCTGTCCTATTTCTCCTACGACTGGATCGGCATCGCCGCCGAACTCTGCGACGACCGCGAGGTCGTGGCCATGGACATGCGCGGCTTCGGCGACTCCACGTGGAGCCCCACCGGCAGGTACGGCCTCGACGACTTCGCCGGCGACATGCGCAATCTTCTGGATCACCTGAAGTGGGAGAAGGCCGTCGTCATGGGCCACTCCATGGGGGGCCGCAATTCCACCTACTTCGCGGCCGGCCATCCGGACCGCGTCGAGAAGCTCGTTCTCGTCGATTACTCGCCGGTCAACGCGCCGGAGGGCGGCGAGCGGGTCATGAACGTCGTGGCCGACACGCCCGACGTCTTCGCGGGCGTCGACATGTGGGAACGGCTCGGCGCCGTCCAGTGCCCCATCCTCGTCGTTCGCGGGAAGCGGTCGGACATGTTCGCCGAGGAAACCGCGCCGAAGGTGAAGCAGGCGAACGCCAACGTGACGCTCGTGGAACTCGATACCGGACACAACGTCGGCGGAGAGGACCCGGACGGGCTGGTCCGCGCGGTGGAGAAATTCCTTTGAGGCGAGGGAGGCGGGAGGGATGGCCGTCATCGACGCCGACGCCAAGCCCGGGGCCAGGCGGGCCCGATTCGCCGGCGCGCCGCTGAAGGCGCCGGTCACGCGCGGCGTGGACCATCTGGCGCTGGTCACCGACGACATGGCCGGGACCATGGCGTTCTACACCGAGGTCATGGGGATGCAGCTCCTCCACGTTCGCCGCGCGCCCTACGCCCCGAACCGCGGCCAGCCGCCCTACGACGACCTGCGCCACTACTTCTTCGGCATGGGCAACGATTCGCTGCTGGCCTTCTTCGAGTACCCGAAGGGGCTCGATCGTTCCGACCGCGACCTGCCGGGCGGGATGCAGCATCTCGCCTTCCACGTTCCGCCGGACGAGCTCGACGGGATGGTGGAGCGCGTGAAGGGCCGCGGCATCGACGTCGTGGGCCCGGTGCCGCTCGGCGGCCGATTCTGGTCGGCGTACTTCTACGACAACAACGGCATCCGCCTGGAACTGGCCACGAGCCTCGCCGGCGAGGGCGTGAGCAACGTCGAGTCGGTGCTCCAGACCGAGGGGGAGGCCCGCGAGGAACTCGAGACGCTGTTCGACGACGAACGGGACGTGGAACGCTGGCTGAAGGCGATGCCTCTCGTCGAGGAACCGCTCGCCTGATCGCGGACGACCGGAACCGCCATTCCGCATTTCTCATACGGGCGGGGATCGATGATCGCGCGGCGTTGCGGGGCCGCGGTCCACCCCCCCTCCCAGGGGGGAGGAGTATCAATAGCCCTTCCCCTCTCTTCTCCCTCCCTCTTGCAGGGGGAGGGTCTGGGTGGGGGTCGCCGCCAAGGGGAAGGAGCGCGAACGGACCCTGCGGCGCTCCCGTCGCCGGATGAGGCTTGCGGACAGGCGGTATGAGAAATGCGGGCTATCCCGGTTTTCCGGGGAGGCCGTCGCCGTTGGGAACGGCGGGTCATTCGCGGGGCCGGGGTCAAGCAGGATCCTCGCAGACCGAATACTGTGCAGGGGATTGATAAACGCCGCACTTGGTGCTATGGAGACGAGAATGATGGTGGGCGTTCGCGAGGTCCGGATTGCAAACGTTCAAGACCAAGGCGTTTGCCCGTTTCGCCGACCACGAGGGACTGGAGGACATTGCGTTGCGTGATGCCGTCCGGCGCGCCCGGAGGGGCCTGATCGATGCCGATCTCGGCGGTGGCGTCATCAAGCAGCGCGTCGCCCGCAAGGGGCGCGGCAAGTCCAGCGGGTTCCGCGCGATCATGTTGTTTCGCCGGGACGAATCGGCGTTTTTCGTCTACGGGTTCGCCAAGAGCAGCCGGGCGAACCTCCGCCGGAACGAGCTTGAAGCCTTCCGGCTGTTGGCGGACGAAATGCTCGGGATGACCGACGCGGGCCTCGCGGCGGCCTTGGCGAATGGAACGATCATCGGGGTGGCGTGCGATGACTAAGCGGTACGAAAGCGAGGCTCTGGCGGCCGCGCACGAGACGGCGCTCGGGTTGACCGAGGCAGGGGTCATGGCGAAGCGAACCATGAGGACGTTCGACGAGATGTGCCTCACGCCGGTCGAGGAGATGACGCCGGAGGACATTCGCGAGCTTCGGCTTCGCGAATATGCGAGCCAAGCGGTGTTCGCGCGCTATCTCAACGTGACCACGAGCCTGGTGAGCCAGTGGGAGCGCGGAGAGAAGCGGCCGCGGGGCGCTTCGTTGAAGCTGTTGACGCTGGTCGCGAAGGACGGCCTGGGCGCGGTCGCGTGAAGCGCCCGCCATCTCCGCCCGCTCGGCGGGGGAGCGGACGACGGGACGGCAGGGCGTCACCCCAAGCGGCGGTTACCGCAAGAGCGGGAGTGTGACTTGGTTCAGACAGACTGTGAGGCGGGGCTTCCACGATGAACATCATGAACTACTACAACATCGAGAAGGAATCGCTTGACAGGATGCTCAACGAGGTCAGCGACGGCAGGACGCAGCTGCCGGACTTCCAGCGCGGCTGGGTGTGGGACGACGACCATGTAAAGAGTCTGCTGGCGAGTATTTCCCTAGGTTACCCCATCGGCGCGGTGATGATGCTGCGGACGGGAGGCGAGACGGTCCGCTTCCGGCAGCGCCCCTTGGAGGGCGTGCCCGCGACCCCACCGCACGACGCGGAACGCCTGATTCTCGACGGACAGCAGCGGCTCACGTCGCTCTTCCAGTCCCTCAGCCTCGGCGAGCCCGTGCAGACGCTCGATCAGCGGGGCCGCAAGATCGAGCGCTGGTACTACATCGATATGCAGGAGGCCCTCGACGAGAATGCCGATCGCGAAGATGCGGTCGTCTCGTTGCCTGCTGACCGGCAAGTCAAGCGGTTCGGCCGGGATGTCGTCGAGGACTACTCGACTCCCGAACTCGAATACGAAGCCATGTATTTTCCGCTCAGCAAGGTGTTCGGCGCAAGCAAGTGGAGAATGAACTTCGGGCGATTCTGGGACCACGACGAAGAGAAAATAGAGTTGTGGAACGATTTTGAAGAGAGGATCGTCAAGCGGTTCGAGCAATACCAAGTGCCGGTCATTGAGCTTGATAGGAACACACCGAAGGAGGCGGTCTGCCAAGTCTTCGAGAAGGTGAACACCGGCGGCGTAACGCTGACCGTGTTCGAGTTGCTGACGGCGACCTTCGCCGCCGACGATTTCGACCTGCGGCGCGACTGGGAAGGGCGCGAGCGCAAGATTTGCTCCCAGTCGATCCTTGCCGGAGTCTCCAACACGGACTTCTTGCAGGCGGTGACTCTGCTCGCCACGCAAGAGCGTCAGAACGCCGCGCTCGCGGGCGGCACGAACCAAGATCGCGTGCCGGGCATCGGCTGCAGGCGCACGGACATGTTGAAGCTCGAGTTGGATGAGTACCAGTGCTGGGCCGAACCCTTAATGGCGGGCTTCGAGAGCGCGGCGCGGTTCCTCCACTCGCAGCACCTCTACGACGCCAGGTTCCTGCCCTATGGCAGCCAGTTGATTCCGCTCGCGGCCATCCTCACTTTGCTCGGCAAGGGTTGGGAGCCGCGCGGCGCTCGGGAGAAACTCGCACGCTGGTACTGGTGCGGCGTGTTCGGAGAGCTGTACGGAGGATCGATCGAAACCCGCTTCGCCCGCGATCTCCCTCAGGTCGTACAATGGATACGGGACGACGGCCCCGAGCCCAATACAATCTCCGAGGCGGAGTTCGCGCCGTCGCGGCTGCTCACACTCCGCACCAGAAACAGTGCGGCCTACAAGGGCATCTATGCCCTGCTGCTGCGCGAGCGTGCCTGCGACTGGAAAACGGGAGAGGAATCGTCGATTCAGGTCTACTTCGACGAGAGCATCGACATCCACCACGTCTTCCCGCAGCAATGGTGCCGCGAGAATGGCATCGAGGCCGATCGGGGCGACTCGATCGTCAACAAAACGCCGCTCACGGCGCGAACCAACCGCAGCATCGGCGGACAGGCGCCGAGCGAATACCTTGGGCGCATCGAGGGCGAGGTTCCGCGCGACGGGCTCGACGAGTATCTCCGCACGCATCTCATCGATCCCGTACGCCTGCGCGCCAACGATTTTGACGGATTCTTTGATATGCGCCAATCTGCGCTCCGCGGCGTAATCGAGGAGGCGATGGGCAAGCGGGTCGCGGCCGACACGGTAGAGGAAGGCATGGAACCACCCGCGGATTACGAGACCGTTCGGCAGGACAGCATGACCTCGGAGGATCTCGCCTGCTGACCCTCTACCCCCTACCCGTGCGTGAGCGACGTCGCATGGTCCTGCCGGACGCATGATCGCCTGATCTCCGACGCGAGCGCCAAGGCGGCGCGCCCCGGAACGGAACTCAATCCCTCGTGAAGTCGATGACCTGCCGCGCCATCCTGCCGTCCGCCAGGCGGTCGAAGCCGAGGTTGACGTCGTCGAGGGCGATCCTCGCGCCCATGAGCTTTCCGACCGGCAGCCGGCCGCGCGCGTACAGACGCAGGAACCGGGGAACGTCGCGCCTGGGGACGCAACTTCCCATGTAGCAGCCGCGCACGGTCTTTTCGCCCGCGACGAGATCGTAGGCGTTGAAGGCGAACTCCTCGGCGGTCGCGGGCAGGCTCGCGGTCACCATCGTTCCGCCCCGCCGCACGAGGCCGTAGGCCGTCCTCATCCCCCGCGTGGCGCCCGACATCTCGAAGGCGAAGTCGACGCCGCCTCCGGTCAGGTCCCGGACGGCCTCCGCGCAGTCCTCGTCGTCGGCCCGGAAGGCGTGCGTCGCGCCGACCTCCCGGGCCAGGGACAGTTTCTCGTCGTGGACGTCGACGGCGACGATCTTTTCGGCGCCCGCCAGAACGCCGCCCAGGATCGCCGAAAGGCCGACGCCGCCGAGGCCCACGACCGCGATGGCGGCGCCGGCCGGAACCCGCGCCGTGTTCACCACGGCGCCCACGCCGGTCATCACCGCGCAGCCGAACAGGGCCGATTCGGCCAGGGGCAGCGCCGGGTCGATCGCCACCAGGGAGAGGCGGGACGCGACCGCGTATTCGGCGAAGCAGGAAACGCCGCTGGTATGGAATATCTCCCGCCCGTCCCAACGCAACCGGGACGAGCCGTCCAGCATCGTTCCCCGCGATTTCGCGTCCTGGGAGGCCATGCACAACGCCGGACGGCCGGAGAGGCAATCCCGACATTCGCCGCAGGCGAGCACGGGCCCCAGCACGACGTGATCCCCGACGCGGATATCGTCGACGCTTGGGCCGACCTCGCGAACGATCCCGCCGCCTTCATGGCCCAGCACCGTCGGCAGCTTCCGGGGCCGGCGGCCTTCCACGGTGGAGAGATCGGAATGGCACAGTCCCGCCGCCGCCATCTCGATCAGCGCTTCGCCCGCGCGGGGGCCTTCGACGTCGAGCTCCTCGACGGTCATGGGCCTGCTGTCGGTGAACGGCCGCGGCCGGCCCTGCTCGTGCAACACGGCGGCGCGCATCTTCATCGCCAACTCCCTTCCTTCGCTTCGCCACTCGTCCCGATTTGCAATTTAGCCCATGCCGTGAACAATCGGGGCCGTCATCCCCCGGAAACCCGAACGCGGGCCGCGCGCCGCCATGGACCTCGGTTTCACGCCAGAGCAGAACGACATCCGCGCCGCGGTGGCGAAACTGTGCGCGAAGTACGACGACGACTACTGGCTGAACCTGGACCGGGACGGCGGGTTTCCCGAGGCGTTCGCCAGGGACGTGGCGGACGGCGGATGGCTCGGGATCTCGCTGCCGGAAGAGTACGGCGGCGCCGGCCTCGGCGTCGTCGAGGCGGCGGTCATGATGCAGGCCATCGCGGAGTCGGGCGCGTGCTTCTCGGGCGCTTCCGCGATCCACATGAACGTCTTCAGCCCGAAACCCATCGCCAGGCACGGCACCGACGAGCAGAAGGCGCGGATGCTGACGCCCCTGATCGAGGGGAAGGACCGGGTCTGCTTCGCGGTCACCGAACCCAATGCGGGCCTCGACACGACCAGAATCGAGACGCGCGCCGAACGGTCGGGCAACCAGTACATCGTGAACGGCCGCAAGATCTGGACGTCCGTCGCCCAGACGGCGACCAAGATCATGCTGCTGGCCCGCACGACGCCCATCGAGAAGTGCGCCAGGCCCACCGACGGCATGTCGCTGTTCTACACCGACTTCGACCGCGACTACATCGAGGCCCGGGTGATCGACAAGATGGGCCGCAAGGCCGTCGACTCGAATTCGGTGTTCATCGACGGACTGCCGGCGCCCGGCGAGGACCTGATCGGAGAGGAAGGCAAGGGGTTCCGGTATCTTCTGGACGGTCTCAATCCGGAACGCATCCTGGTGGCGGCGGAGGCCGTCGGCGTCGGGCGCATCGCCATTCGCCGCGCCGCGGAATACGCCGGCGAACGCATCGTCTTCGGCCGCCCCATCGGCCAGAACCAGGCCATCCAGCACCCCCTGGCGATGAGCTGGTGCGAGCTCGAAGCGGCGAACCTGATGGCCTTCAAGGCGGCGCGGCTCTACGACGAGGGACGGCCCTGCGGCGCCGAAGCCAACGCGGCCAAGTACCTCGGCGCGGAGTCCGCGTTCCGCGCCTGCGAGCGGGCCGTGATGGCCCACGGAGGCATGGGGTACGCCAAGGAGTTCCACGTCGAGCGCTATCTGCGCGAGATATTCGTCGCCCGTATCGCCCCGGTGAGCCGCGAAATGATCCTCAACTACATCGGCGAGCGGGAATTGGGCCTGCCCAGATCGTACTGACCCGCCCGGCGGCGGGCGGCGCGTCGCGGCCTTGGCGGAAGCGGGGGCGCGTGGTCTATAGTGGGCGAGGGAAATCGCGGCGCCCTTCTCGGACGCCCGCAGCGGTGGAGGACAAACGGATGAAGTTCGGCACTTTTCACCTGATGGAGCAGCCGTTCACCAAGTCGGAGGCTCAGGTCTACGCGGAACACATCGAGCAGTTCAAGCTGGCGGACCGGCTCGGTTTCGACTCCGTATGGCTTACGGAGCACCACTTCTCCTCCGTTCCCTACGTGCCGGACGTCGACGGCGAGTACTGCGTCTGCGCCTCGCCCTACGCCATGGCCTGCGCGGTCGCCATGATCACGAAGAACGTCCGCATCGGGACGGCGGTCAAGATCCTGCCGCTGGAACATCCGTTGCTCACGGCGGAAGAGGCGGCGATGGCGGACATACTGTCGGGCGGGCGCATCGATTTCGGGGTCGGGCTCGGCTACAGGAAGTACGAGTTCGAAGGACTGAAGGTCCCCATCGAGGAGAAACTCGAGCGCTTCAACGAGGCCCTGGAGATCGTCCTCGGCGTCTGGACGACGGACGAGTTCACCTACGAAGGGAAATACTGGAGCGTCCCGAGGCTCAGTCTCGTGCCTCGACCGGTTCAGAAGCCCCATCCGCCGGTCTGGGTCGCCACGCGGCTGGGCACGCACGAAGTGATCGATTACGTCGCCCGGCGCGGCTATCACATGCTGTCGGCGTGGGCGCCGCCGGATCAACTGGGACAGGCGCACGCCCTCATGCGGGAAGCCCGGGCGAACCGGGGCCTCGACGATCTCGACTTCCCGTTCACGTGCGTCCGCCACGTGTTCGTCGCGGAGTCGGACGCCGAAGCCAAGCGCAAGGGCTCGGAGTACGTCGATTACTACATGAAGTCCACGGCCCAGTTCCGTCCGATCGGCGACCACGAGCGGGGCCAGATGGTCTTCGGCGGCCCGGAAACCTGCGTCGAGAAGATCCGGGAACTGAACGAGGTCGCCGGCATCAACAACCTCATCTGCTGGATGAACTTCGGCGGCCTGCCGCTCGATATGGTCAAGGCCTCCATGAACCTGTTCATCGAGGAGGTCGCGCCCAGATGCCGTGAATTCGGAGCGGTCCGCAAGGCGGCCGAGTAGATCGCGACCGGCGTCGCGTCGCGCGCGCGGCGTTGCGGGACCGCGGTGGACCCCCCTCCTGACCTCCCCCCTGTCATGGGGGAGGAGCGTCGACGGCCCCTCCGTCCCCCTCGTTCTCCCTCCCCCTTGCAGGGGGGAGGGTTGGGGTGGGGGTCGCGCCAGGGGGAGGAGCGCGAACGGACGCAGCATGGGAAATGCGGGCCGGAGGCCGATTCGGCGTCTCCAGTCGAGATTCCGCTAGGAATCGGGCGCCGTCCGTGATATGGTGCGGCATCGTCGAGGTCGGCAGGCCGCGGACACGGCGCGCCGGTCGCTTTCCGGGTCGCGACGCGTGATGGGAGTTGTCGCGGCCCTTTCGTGGCGGGTTCGGTTCTTCAAGCCTGCCGGCGAAGTTCATAACGACAACACATGACCGTGGTTCCGGGCGGTATGGGACGGTCTGGAACCGGTCTCAGGGCACGGACGAGGGTATGGATCACAGCACGGAATCTTCGAATCATCTGGATGTCGTCGAGCAGTCGGCGGACGAGTCCGGAGACGTGTGGAGCGAAGACGAGTCCTCCACGCCGGTTTATGAAAGCAGAGTGCGTCGTTGCCTGTCGTGCGGCGAGCAGTTCGAAAGCGCATGGTCCGGCGAGCGCATCTGCCGCAGTTGCAAGGCCAAGGCGTCCTGGCGCTCCGGCTGGCTTTAGGTTCCGGCGGCCCGCCCGCCGCTTTCCCGGACGTTTCCCCGGAGACCGCGCCCGCGCCGGGGACGCGCCTCGCCGCAGACGCGAAACGGCCTCGGGGCGGAGGCTCGCGGCGTGGCCGTCCGGCCCGCCGCGCCGCCGGTTATCCGTCCGCCT
Source organism: Alphaproteobacteria bacterium (assembly GCA_965242505.1). Lineage (GTDB taxonomy): Bacteria > Pseudomonadota > Alphaproteobacteria > UBA2966 > UBA2966 > UBA2966. Next base: position 2,443,857 of record OZ251449.1, on the reverse strand, counting down.
CGGGTTCCTCCGTACCCTCGCGGATCCGGAAACGGTCGACCAGTCCCGTGACCGTATCCCGGAACCCGCCGTACTCGAGCTCGGTGTAGGGGAGCATGGCGGGCCCCGACCAGCCCTGGAGGCGCATCTCGTCGCCCTTGTTCTGGGCGCGCCGGCGGACCTCGTCCCAGGCCACGTTGTCGAAGAAGTCCGTCACGGCGTCGGAGAAACGTCCCTCGCGGCTCAGCGAGAAGCCCAGGCAGCTCACGATGGGCAGACAGTAGACGCCGGCCACGGCGGTGTTGATCGCCACCGGCATGAGCGGCATGTTGTGGGAGCCCCGCGCATCGCCGCCGACGTAGTGCGCCTTGGCGAACGGCGACACGAGTTCTTCGGGCGCCGGGAAAATGCCCTGGTTGCGAACGATCGCGATGGGATCGTCCTTGCCCGTGTAGGCGCCCGCGATGGAGTGCAGGCGCTGCGCGGAAACCGCCGCGGCCTTGGTGCCGTGCGTCCGCGAATGGATCGAGTCGATACCGAAGCGTTCGTTGTCCCTGAGCAGCGCCGTGAGGCGGTAGTAGTCTTCCGGCGCGTCGAGCTCGATGATCGAGTCGCCGTCGGTGTTGTCCATGTCGATCACGTGAAACGTGAATCCTTCGATCATCTGCGGCAGCATCAGTCCGGCGCAGTGCATGGGGTCGGCGAAGCCGAGGAACAACGGCAGGTTGTAGGCGCCGGGACCGCACTTGTCGGCCGCGAGCACCATGAACGACTCGGCCGGCCGCGGTTTCTCCAGCGTGTGGTCGAACTCGATCTCGGCGACCGCCGGGCCGGCGCCGCGGACGTTCCCCGAAGGCGCGTCGACGAGCAGATCCTGCCCGGCTCCGTAGAGACCGTATTCCCGGGCGATGTCGGTCGCCTTCAGGAAGGCGTTCCAGGTGAATTGATGGATGTCCGTGTCGTTCTCGCCGCGGGTGTGGCTCATGACGATGGCGATGTCGTCTCCCGTATGGGAGACGTATCCGTCGACGATCAGGCCCCGGTCGACCGCCCCGGCGACCTCTTCGCGGACCGCCTCCATCATCCGATCCGAGGGCTGCGTATGGCCGCCGATGGAGCCCACGTCAGCCTTGATCACCGATAGCGTCATACGCATCACGTCCTCCTTGCGATCTCGATGCCGGTTCGGAGCGCCCGCGCCCTTCCGACGGCCCGCGGCCGGCTTGCGCCATGCTCGCCGAGCCCGGCGAATTCGTTCCCCGTCCCTCGCGGCTTCATAGCATACGGCCGGGGCGCGGTCTCGCCTGGAGTTCGATTCCGGATCCGCTTCCGGGCGCTCCCCGTTCGTTCCTCGGCGGCTTCCCGGTCAGGACTCGATCGGTCCCCGGGCCTCCTTCCAGGCGGCGAACCCGCCCGCGATATGCGCGACGTTCCCGATCCCCATGTCCACCAGGGTCTTGGCGGCCAGCGCCGAGCGTCCACCCGAGGCGCAGTAGAGCAGCAGCCGGGCGCCGCTCGCGAGTTCGGGTTTGTGCAAGGGGCTTTCCGGGTCCGCCATGAACTCGAGAAATCCGCGCGGCGCATGCGCCGCGCCCGCGATCGACCCCGTCTGTCCGCGCTCGACCGTCTCGCGAACGTCCACGAAGACGACGTCCGCATCCCCGTGCATCATCATGGCGTCGGAGACGGAAACCGTGTCGACCGCGGCGTTCGCTTCCGCGACCAGCTGCTTGATCCCCCGCGCTGCCATCGTTCCGCCCTCCTCTTTCGAGTCCCGTTCCGGCCCCGCCCGCCGGGGCCCTCGTTGACACGGAGGGTAGCATGTGCGAAGCGCGGATGGCGGCATCCGGCGGAGAACGTTCCTCATGACCGGCGTCTCGTGGCGGAAGCCGTCTGCGCCGCGGCCACGCCGCCGTCGAGCCTGAACGTCGACGGGACCGAGGCCATGCCCCTCATGCGGGCGTTCGGACCGCGGCTCTTCCACGGGGAGGCGGAGAAGCGTCCCGCCGGCGCGAACCGCGAACGACGAGGAGAACGACGTGAAACCGAACCTCACGCATCAGGACAAGGCGATCATCACCATCGCCACCACGGGCGGCCTGCACGGACGGGAGGCCAACCCCGCCCTGCCCGAACAGCCGGACGAGATCGTGAACGACTTCCGCGAGTGCTACGACGCCGGCGCCTCGGTCGCGCACATCCACGTGCGGGACAGGGAAGGACGGACCTCCGCCGATCTCGGCATCTACAACGAGGTGGTCGACGGCGTCATGGGCCGCTGTTCCGGCATGATCACCCAGGTCGGCAGCGGCATCGGCGTCTGGTTCGACGAAAAGGGGACCGGCCACAACTTCTCTCTGGAGGAGCGGTTCAACCTCCTCGAGCTGGCGCCCCAGCCGGACATGCTGACGGTGAACTGCGGGACCTTCCATTTCGACCACAAGGGCGACGAGTTCCTGTTCTCCAACTCCAAGGCGTGGAACACGGAGTTCGTCGAAGGCTGCAAGTACCGGGGAATCCACAACGAGCTCGAGGTCTACGATCTCTCCCACATCGCCAACATGCTCGATCTCGAGCGCAGGGGCGTCCTCGAGGGCCCCATGCACTTCAGCTTCGTGATGGGCATCCAGGGCGGCATCCCGGCCTCGCCGGCCAACCTTCTGGCCATGCTCGACGCGATTCCCGAGGGATCGAGTTGGCAGATCGTCTCGATCGGCAAGCATCAGTTGCCGCTGTCGACCATGGCGGTCGCCATGGGCGGCAACATCCGCGTCGGCATGGAGGACAACGTCTACTACGGCCCCGGCGAGCTCGCCGCGTCGAACGCCCAGTTGGTGGAGCGCGCCGCGCGCATCTGCCGCGAGCTCGGCCGCGAGGTGGCGACACCGGAGGAAGCGCGCGAAATGCTGGGTCTTCCCCAACAGAAACAGACCGCGCCCGCCTGATTCGATTCCGCCGCAGGGTCCGTCCGCGCGCCTCCCCCCTGACGAGACCCCCACCCCGACCCTCCCCCTGCAAGGGGGAGGGAGAACGAGGGGCGACGGAGAGGGCCGTTGACGTTCCTCCCCCCTGACAGGGGGGAGGTCGGGAGGGGGGCGGGTCGCGGCCCCGCAACGCCGCGCGATCCTCGATCCTCCGCCGGTGGGAGAAGTGCGGGTCAATCCCCGGGCAGCTCCACGGTCGCCGCCGACTGCTCGGCGCGGAAGTCCCGCAGGGCGCCGGCGATCGTCTCGTCGCCGAGGGCGAGGATCGCCGCGGCCAGCAGCGCCGCGTTCACCGCTCCCGCGCGCCCGATCGCCAGCGTGCCGACGGGGACGCCGGCCGGCATCTGCGCCATCGACAACAGGCTGTCGAGACCGTTGACCTTGCTTTCCATCGGCACGCCGAGAACCGGCAGCGGCGTCTTCGCGGCGATCACCCCCGGCAGCGCGGCGGCCATGCCGGCCCCCCCGATGACGACCTTGAGCCCCCGCTCCTGGGCGGAGGCGCAATACGCGTCGAGCCGATCCGGGTTCCGATGGGCGGAAATCACCCGGGCCTCGTGTGGAATGCCCAGCCTTTCCAGCGTATCGGCGGCGTTCTTCATCGTCGCCCAATCGGAGCGGCTGCCCATCAGAATGCCGACGATCGGATCACCTTGCGCCATTCGTCTCTCCCCGGTGAAGTCTTCCGCTCGATCAGGGACGCTCAGGCGATGATGTCGGGCACCAGCGCGCTTTCGAGGCGCGCGATGTCGTCCTTGAGCGCCAGTTTCCGTTTTTTCAATCGCTGCAACTGCAACTGGTCGCGGCTTCCCGTCTCGATGAGCGCGGCGATGCTGTCGTCCAGATCGCGGTGCGCCGTCCGCAGATCTTCCAGCTCGTGTCTGAGGTCGACGATGTCCCGGTCGTCCATTCCCGCTCCATCGGACCAGGAAGCCTGATTCCGCGTTAGAATAGCAGAAATCGGCGCCCGGTCGCGCTCCCCGCGGGGACCGGCGCCGAACGGAAAAGCCGGGGGGTGGAATTGTCGTTTCCCGACCATCCGTTCTGGGACTTCTCCATACGGACCTACTCGAAGGCGGGCGTCGCCGAGGCCTGTCTCGCGCTTCAGGAGCGCCACGACGCCGACGTGAACGTCCTGCTCTATTGCCTGTGGATCGCCGGACGAAGGGACGGGCGTCTGACGCGGGCTCGCCTCGCCGGGCTCCTGGAGCGGACGGCCCCATGGCGCGACCGGGTCGTCCTGCCGCTCCGCGAACTGCGCGACCTGCTGAAAGCGTGGACGCCTCCGCCGTCCGGGGACCATGCCGAGCTCGTGCGCGCGACCGTCAAGCGGGCGGAACTCGACGCCGAGCATGCCGAACAGTTGTTTCTGGCGGACGGCGTTCCCGTGGAGGGCGACCGGGACGCGCCGTCGGAGGCCGCCGCCATGGACGCCGCCGAGAACCTGGCCCAGTACCTGTCCCTTCTCAGGGCGAGGCCGTCGGCGGAGGAGCGGGCATGGGCCGCGACGCTGCTCTCGGCCGCGTACCCCGACGTTCCGGCGGACAAGATCGCGGTCCTGTCCCGCTTCGGAACCTGACCGCTCCGACGGTCCGCGGCACCGAAGGCCGGCCGACCGCCGGCGTGGGGCGCCGGCCGCGCCGCACCCGCCAACGCGCGCCCTCGCGGCCGACTTGCAAGCGGGAGTCGGCCCGATGCTGACGCGCGGTTCCTCCCGTGCTTAGATGGCGCCTGTCGATCACGCTCGGAGGGCATGCCATATGAACGTCGAATCACGTGTGGAGTCGCTGCGGCAAATGCACCAGGACCTTGAAAAGGCCATCGAGGAAGAGAACCAGCGGCCCATGCCCGACTCGGCGGTTCTGTCGGATCTCAAGCGCCAGAAGCTCCGAATCAAGGACGAGATCGCGCGGCTCGACGCGGAACACTGAGGCCCGACGGGCCGCTCCGCCGGCGCCCCCGCCGTATCCGGGTCAAATGGACTTCGCGTTCTCGCGGAGGACGAACTTCTGGATCTTTCCGGTCGAGGTCTTCGGCAATTCCCCGAAAACGACATGCCGCGGGCATTTGTAGTGGGCGAGGTTGTCCCGGCAGAAGGCGATGATGTCGCCCTCGACGACCGCGCCCGACCCCTCCTTCAGCTCGACAAAGGCGCACGGCGTCTCCCCCCACGTGTCGTCCGGTTTCGCCACGACGGCGACGTTCAACACCGCGGGATGCCGGAAGATCGCGTCCTCGACCTCGATGGACGAGATGTTCTCGCCGCCGGAGATGATGACGTCCTTGGAGCGGTCCTTGAGCTGGACGTAGCCGTCCGGATGCCGCACGCCGAGGTCCCCCGAATGGAACCAGCCGTCCGCCAGGGCTTCCTCGGTGGCCGCCGGGTTCTTCAGGTAGCCCTTCATGACGATGTTCCCCCGGAACATCACCTCGCCCATCGTCTCGCCGTCGGCGGGGACCTCGGTCATGGTCTCGGGGTCCATGACGGCGAGGTCCTGGAGCACGGGATAGCGGACGCCCTGGCGCGATTTGCGCTCGGCCTGCTCGGCGGCCCCGAGCGCGTTCCACTCCTCGCGCCAGTCGCAGACGACGGCCGGACCGTAGGTCTCGGTCAGACCGTAGACGTGCGTCACGTCGAAGCCGATCTCCCGCATGGACTCGAGAAGCGCGGCCGGAGGCGGCGCGCCCGCGGTCATCATGCGGACTTCGTGATCGAACGACCGGCGCTCGTGGTCGGCGGCGTTGACGATGAGGTTCATGACGATGGGCGCGCCGCAGAGGTGGGTCACGCCGTGGTCGGCGATGGCGGCGTATATGTCGGCGGCCGCGACCCGGCGGGAACAGACGCTGGCGCCGGCCATGGCCGCGAGGGTCCAGGGGAAGCACCAGCCGTTGCAGTGGAACATCGGCAGCGTCCACAGGTACACCGGGTGGCGCGGCATGGACCAGGCCAGGACGTTCCCCAGGGCGTTCAGGTAGGCGCCCCGATGATGATAGACCACGCCTTTCGGGTTGCCCGTCGTCCCCGACGTGTAGTTGAGGCAGATCGCCTGCCACTCGTCGGCGGGCGACCGCCAGTCGAAATCCTCGTCCCCCGACTCGAGCAACGCCTCGTAGTCCATCTCGCCCAGCCGCTCCCCGGCGTCTTCCGCCAGCGCGTCGACGATGTCGATGACGATGGGGCGGGCGCCGGTCCTGGCCAGCGCCCGTTCGATCGTGTCCGAGAACTCCGTGTCCGTGATCAACGCCTTGGCCTCGCCGTGATCGAGAATGAAGGCGATGGCGTCGGCGTCCAGGCGCACGTTGAGGGCGTTGAGGACGGCGCCGGCGGCCGGCGCGCCGAAGTGGCATTCGTAGAGCTCCGGCGTGTTGGCGCCCATGACGGCGACGGTGTCTCCGCGACCGATCCCCCGCTTCGCCAGCGCGGAGGCGAGCCTGCGGCAGCGGGCGAAGGTCTCCGCCCACGTGCGGCGCGCGGCTCCGTGGACCGTGGCGGTCCGGTCCGGGTGGACGGCCGCGGCGCGCTCGATGAAGCTCAGCGGCGACAGCGCCTGGTAGTTGGCGGAAGACCGATCCAGATGCGATTCGTACATCGACGTCGTGGCCATGGCCCCGTTCCCCGAATCCGGGACACCGTCCGGATACGCCGAGTCTTAGGCCATCGACGTTCGGGGGATCAATGCCGCGCCGCGGGCATCGGTATGACCTGGTTCGGACACATGCGGGACGGGGCGCTTGAAGGAGGGTTGGGGGTCCCGGAAGCCGTTGGTTCGAACAGACAGCTGGAAGGAGGACCCCCATGCAGGTTTGCGGCCTGCCCCGTCATGTTACACGGGGAGCCGCCCTGGCGTCGCGCCTGGGCGGCAGGGAGCGGAGCGGCGAAGCCCACAGGCGCGACCCCCACCCCGACCCTCCCCCTGCAAGGGGAAGGGAGAACGAGGGGGGACGGAAGGGCCGTTGATGCTTCTCCCCCTGAACAGGGGGGGAGGTCGGGAGGGGGGTGGACCGCGGTCCCGCAACTCCGCAATCCTCGATCCCTGCCGGTAGGAGAAATGCGGGATAGCGGCCGGACGGGCCGCCTCCCGCCGTCCCGCGTTCCGGCCCTCCGTCAACGCGGGGCGTCCGCCTCAATGCGCTCGGCGAGCCTTTGCGCCTTCGGGCTCTCCATGTCGCGAAGAGCCTCGATGACGGCGCGCTCGAGAGCGGGATGGCCCTTGGCGCACCTGCCGAGGTGGACGATGACGTCGTCGTCCCGGATGGCGGCCAACGCCTCGATCACGTCGGTCGAGGGGTTTCGCGCGAGCTCGGCGATGAGGAGGTCCTTCGCCTCGCCGTCGCCCCGGTTGCCCATGGCGATCGCGGCGCGGCGGCGAATGGAGGCGAGCGGATCGGCAAGCCCGTCCCGAAGCGGACGGACGGGAAGTCCGCCCTGCGCCCGGAGGGCCAGCTCGAACGCCGGCTCGCGCACGGCGTCGTCCCCGTGTCCAAGGCGCGGGATCAGGAACTCGGCCGGCAAGGCGAGCCCGGCGTCAGCCGCGGCCCGCAAGGCGGCCGGCGACAGGGAATCCGGCAATCGATCGGAGAGAACGATCCGTTCCAGCGCGGCCCTGGCGGCCTCGCCGTTCAGGAGCGCCAGAGCGTCCAGGACGGCCAGCTGCTCCGGGTAGGGAGTCTCGATGCCGAACCCGACGAACCGGCGCCAAAGGCTCTCCAGCGCCGGAACGGCCTCTTCCAGGGACCGGGAAACGACTTCCGAGCAAAGCGCCTCCACGTCGGACACGCCCGACCGCGGAAGCGTCTCGATCAGTTCGTCGTTGGAGAGTTCCCCGGCCGTTGGCCCCTCGCCCGCGGCGCTTCCGCGACGCGCCTGGACCTCGCCGGCATGGCCGCGTCCGCCGAACAGATCCGGCTGAACGCCCGCGGCCTTCCGGTCCATGGGTTTCCGATCGGCCATCGACCGCATCGTATCCGCGGGCGGCCCGCCGCGATACGCCCCGCCGCCTCTCGACTCGATGCGACCGAACGCGCATCCTTCGGCTCGATACGCAATCTCAAGCGCGGGAGGGACCGGCGATGACCAGCAGGTACGACGAAGTCTATGCCGGATGGCGATCCGATCCCGAGGGATTCTGGGCCGCGGCGGCGGAGGCCGTGCACTGGAGCAAACGGTGGGACACCGTCCTCGATTCCTCGAACGAACCCTTCTACCGCTGGTTCGTCGGGGGCGAGCTCAACACCTGTTACAACTGCATCGACCGCCACGTGGAACAGGGGCGCGGCGACCGGCCGGCGCTCATCTACGACAGCCCCGTCACGGGATCGAAGAGGGTCTTCACATACGCCGGGCTCCGGGACGAGATCGCCCGTTTCGCCGGCGTTCTCCGCCGGTACGGAATCGAGAAGGGCGACCGCGTCGTCATCTACATGTCCATGACGCCGCAGGCGGTCGTCGCCATGCTGGCGTGCGCCCGGATCGGCGCCGTGCATTCCGTCGTGTTCGGCGGGTTCGCCGCGAACGAGCTGGCGACGCGGATCGACGACGCCAAGCCGAAGATGATCGTCGCCACGAGCTGCGGCATCGAGCCCGGCCGGATCGTCGAATACAAACCCATGGTCGACGAGGCCATCCGGATCGCGCGGCACAAGCCCGATACCTGCATCGTCCTGCAACGCGAGCAACGCGCCGCGGATCTCGTTCCGGGACGCGACGTCGACTGGAACGACGCGATGGCCGAGGCGGAACCGGCGGACTGCGTTCCGGTCAAGGCGACCGATCCCCTGTACGTCCTCTACACGTCGGGCACCACCGGCGCGCCCAAGGGGGTGGTGCGCGACAACGGCGGGCATCTCGTGGCGCTCTCCTGGAGCATGTCGAACGTCTACGGGGTGGAGCCCGGGGAGGTGTACTGGGCCGCCTCCGACCTGGGCTGGGCCGTCGGCCACTCGTACATCGTGTACGCGCCGCTGGCCCACGGCTGCGCGTCCATCCTCTTCGAGGGGAAGCCCGTCGGCGCGCCCGACGCGGGCGTCTTCTGGCGCATCATCGCCGAGCACGGATGCTCGGTCCTGTTCACGGCGCCGACGGCGTTCCGGGCCATCAAGCGCGACGACCCCGACGGCAAGCTGATCCGGAAGCACGATCTCGGCGGTTTCCGGACGCTGTTCCTGGCCGGGGAGAGATCCGATCCCGACACCCTGGAATGGGCCGAAAGCCGGCTCGGCGTTCCCGTCGTCGATCACTGGTGGCAGACGGAGACCGGTTGGACGATCGGCGGGAACTACGCCGGTCTCGGCCTGTTGCCGGTGAAGCATGGCTCGGCGTCGAAACCGGCGCCCGGCTACGACGTGCGCATCGTGGACGGCGACGCCAGGGAGGTTGCGGCGGGCGAGACCGGCGCCATCGTCATCAGGCTGCCGATGCCGCCCGGTTGCCTGCCGACCCTCTGGAACAACGACGAGGGATACCTGTCTTCCTATCTCGCGGACTTCCCCGGCTACTACGAGACGGGAGACGCGGGATACAAGGACGAGGACGGCTACCTGTACGTCATGAGCCGCACGGACGACATCATCAACGTGGCCGGCCACCGCCTGTCCACGGGCGGCATGGAAGAGGTGCTGGCGAGTCATCGGGACGTCGCCGAGTGCGCGGTGATCGGCGTCCACGATCGGCTCAAGGGCCAGGTTCCCGTCGGCTTTCTCGTGCTGAAGGCGGGCGTCAACCGGCCGCGCGCGGAGATCGTCGCCGAGACCGTCCAGCTGGTGCGCGGCCGCATCGGGCCGGTGGCGTCGTTCAAGCAGGCCGCCGTCGTCGAGCGCCTGCCCAAGACGCGGTCGGGCAAGATCCTCCGGGGAACGATGCGCCGGATCGCGGACGGCGAGGACTACAGGACGCCGGCCACGATCGACGATCCCGCCATCCTCGGCGAAATCGAGGAGGCCCTGCGGGGAATGGGCTACGCCCGGACCGACGCGCCTTCTTGACACGGAAGGCGGTTCCGGCGCCCATTGTCGACCGTCGGCCGGCCGGTCCGCGGCGCCCGGCGCGGCGCGGCGGTTCGTGGCCTGGGAGAGGAAACCCGATGCGACTGAAGGGGAAACGGGCGTTGATCACCGGGGGCGGGCGCGGCATCGGCCTCGCCTGCGCCCGGCGGTTCGTGGCCGAGGGCGCGGCCGTCGCGCTCGGGGACGTCCTCGTCGACGAAGGGCGCGCCGCCGCGCGGGAACTCGCGGAGTCCGGCGGGAAGGCCTCCTTCATCGAGTGCGACGTCACCGACGCCGGCCAGGTCGACCGCTTCGTCGCCGAGGGCGCCGACTTCCTGGGCGGCATCGACGTCCTGTTCAACAACGCGGGCGTCATCGGGCCCGGCACGCCCTTCCTCGAGACGACGGAGGAGGAGGTGCGCGCCATCATCGACATCAACGTCTTCGGGGCGTTCCGCGTCGCCCAGGCCGCGGCGCGCCGCATGGTGGACCAGGGCGCCGCCGGCAGCATCGTCAACACCGCGTCGATGCTGTCGACGCTCGCCAATCCCGATCAGGCGGCCTACGTGTCGTCCAAGCACGGCATCCACGGCCTGACGAAAGCCATGGCCCTGGCGCTCGCGGAGCACGGCATCCGGGTCAACGCGATCGGCCCGGGCACCATCAGGACCGCGGTCGCGGAGGCCGTTCTGGTCGACGAAGCCGCCTATCGCCGCGTGCTTTCGCGTATTCCGTTGGGATACATCGGCGAGCCCGAGGACGTCGCGGGATCGGTGGTGTTCCTCGCCAGCGACGAATCCTCCTACATGACCGGACAGATCGTCTATCCCGACGGCGGCCGGCTGGCGTTGAACCACGTCATGCCGGTCGACGATCTTCCGGCCGCGTGATTCCGCGTTCGACGGAAAGACCGGGAGTGACGGACCCATGAGATTCGAGAACGCCACGGTGATCGTGACGGGCGGCGGCCGCGGGATCGGCTTCGCGACCGCGAAGCGGTTCGCGGAGGAAGGCGCCTCCATCGTCGTCGGGGAGATCGACGCGGAGCTGGGGGAGAAGGCGATCGGCTACCTCCGGGCCGCGGGGCATCGCCGCGTCGCGTTCACGCAGGCCGACGTCGGCGACCCCGCCGATGCGGAACGGCTCGTCGCGTCGGCGGCGGAGCGGTTCGGCGGCGTCGACGTGCTCGTCAACAACGCCGGAATCATCCGCAACGAAGGATTCCTCGAGACGGACGTCGACTCCTTCGACCAGGTGCTGCGCGTCAATCTGCGCGGCGTGTTCCTGATGACCCAGGCCGCCGCCCGCCGCATGGTCGCGGCCGGCGCCAAGGGAGCCGTCGTCAATGTCTGCTCGGTCACCGCGATGGTGGGGATGCCCGACCAGGTGAGCTACTGCGCGTCGAAGGCCGGGGTCTTCCAGATGACCCGGAGCATCGGTCTCGCATTGGCGGACAAGGGCATTCGCGTGAACGCGGTGGGGCCCGGGACGGTCCGCACGGAGCTTTCCGAATCGGCGCTCGGATACGACGGCGAGAGCGCCGCGATGAAGCGCGTGCTGGCGCGGACGCCGCTCGGGCGGCTGGCAGAGCCGGAAGAGATCGCCGACGCGGCGCTGTTTCTGGCCAGCGACGACGCCGCCTATCTCACCGGGCACACGATGTTCGTCGACGGCGGGCGGCTGATCCAGAACATCGTCCTGCCGTTCGACGAATAGGCTTACGGAAACCCGGGCCGGCCGGAGGAGGCGCAAGCATGAGACTCGAGGGGAAGGTCGCGATCGTCACGGGCGCCGCCAAGGGGATCGGCCGGGGCTGCGCCAGGCGGTTCGCCGCCGAGGGCGCGGCGGTGGCGCTGGCGGACGTCATCGACGACCGGGGAGCCGCCGTCGCCGCGGAGATCGAAGCGGACGGCGGCAGGGCCCTGTACAGGCGCGCGGACGTCGGCGACCCGCGGCAGGCGACCGCCCTGGTGGAGGCCGCCGTCGATGCCTACGGCGGGCTCGACGTGTGCCTGAATTGCGCCGGCGTCATCCCCATCGACGGTTCGGACGTGCTCGAGACGGAGGAATCGGAGTGGGACCGGGTCGTCGGCGTCAACCTGAAGGGCGCGTTCCTGATGAGCCAGGCGGCGGCCCGGGAAATGGTCAAGCGGGGCGCCGGCAGCATCGTCAACATCTCGTCGGTGACGGCCGTCCTGGCGCTCGGCGACCAGGCGGCCTACGTCGCATCGAAGGCGGGCGTCGCCGGCCTCACCAGATCCATGGCCGTCGGCCTGGCCCATCGGGGGGTTCGGGTCAACGCCATCGGACCCGGGTCGATCGAAACCGACATGGCGGCGGTGGTCCTCTCCGACGAGGAGGCCTTCGCCCGGGTCATGTCGCGAACGCCGCTGAACCGCATGGGCCAACCGGAGGACATCGCGGGCGCGGCGGTGTTCCTGGCGAGCGACGACTCGAGCTACGTCACGGGCCAGACCATCTACGTGGAAGGAGGCCGGCTCGCCCTCAACCACGTCATGCCGCCCAAGGCGTGAGGCGCCTCGCCGCGCGCGTGACGCCCCGACGCGCCGCGAGCCGCTCAGGCGGCGGACTCTTCCTCTCCGGGGGAAGCTTGCGGCGGCGCTTCCGGAGTCCCGAACACCGAGGCCGCCGTCGGTTCGACGCCGGGCGGCGCGGGTTCGACGGGGGCCGCCGACTCTCTCGGGGGCGCCGCGGCGGGAAATACCGGCGTGACCGGCGGCGGCGCGGCGGCCTCGTCCGCCGTCGCGGCCTCGCGTTCCAGCTCCTCCCGACGCTCCCGGGCCCGCAGCCGCGCGCGCGCCTTGGTCACCGCGTCGTCGAGCTCGACCTGCGAACACATTCCCAAGGACACCGGGTCGATCGGCTTGAGGTTCGCCATGTTCCAGTGCGTGCGCTCGCGCACCGAATCGATGGTGGGCTTGGTGGTGCCGACGAGCCGCGAAATCTGGGCGTCCGACAACTCCGAATGGTGGCGGAGCAGCCACATGATGGCGTTGGGACGGTCCTGGCGCTTGGTGACCGGCGTGTACTTGGGGCCGCTCGTCCGCGCCTTCGGCCGGGGAACGTCGGACTCCGCCATGATCAGCCGCGCGCTCGAGTCGGCCACGCACCGCTCGATCTCTTCGCGCGTCAATTCGCCGTCGGGAACCGGATCGCGTCCCTGGATGCCGATCGCGATGTCGCCGTCCGCGATGCCCTTCACCTCAAGCGGATGCAGGCCGCAGAACTCGGCGATCTGGTCGAACGTCAGCAACGTGTTGTCGATCAGCCATACGGCGGTCGCCTTCGGCATCAGGGGAAGCGGCATCAAGAAACTCCTCTCGCGGTCGGCCGCGGCGGGCTCCCGCCACCATGTCCGTTTCGGGCCGTCCGCACAAGCGAATTCGTCCCTTCGCGGGGCGCGCTCCGGCCTTCGCGGGGGCGGGCGGGCCCATTGTCCGGGGGGCGCCTGCGGTGGTACATCGTCCCGGGAGGAACGCGGCCGAGCGGGGAGGGGCCACGGGCATGGACGACCTTGACGGTTCGCCGGTCGAGCGGCCCGAACCGGTCAAACTCGAGACGCTGGGGATCGGGGAACTGGAGCGCAGGATCTCGGAACTCGAGGAGGAAATCGACCGTATCCGCGAGGTCATCGCCGCGAAGAGAGCGGTGCGGGGGGACGCGGAATCGCTGTTCAGGAAGTAGCGCCGGGCTGGGCCGCCGTATAGGTTTCGTTCTTTCGATGGGGTGAACGCATGGCCAATCCCGGCTTCCCGAGATTCGACACGCTGAGCCTGCACGCGGGCCAGCGCCCCGACCCCGCGACCGGGTCGCGCGCGGTCCCCGTGTACCAGACGACGTCCTACGTGTTCCAGGACGTCGACCACGCCGCCTCGCTGTTCAACCTCGAGCGGGCGGGCCACATCTATTCGCGCATCTCCAATCCGACGACGGCGGTGCTGGAGGAACGGATCGCGAGCCTCGAAGGGGGCGTCGGGGCCGTCTGCGCCGCGAGCGGCCAGGCGGCGCTTCACCTCGCCATCGCGACCATCCTCGACGCCGGCCACCACGTCGTTTCGTCCGGCTCGATCTACGGCGGGTCGCACAATCTGTTCACCCACACGCTCCCGAGGTTCGGGATCGAGACCACGTTCGTCGACCCGCGCGACCCGCGGGCGTTCAGGGACGCCATCCGGCCGGAAACGCGGCTGCTGTTCGGCGAGACGCTGGGGAACCCGGGGCTGGAGATACTCGACGTTCCCGCGGTGGCGGACGTCGCGCACGAGGCGGGGCTGCCGCTCCTCGTCGATTCCACCTTCGCGACGCCGTATCTCTTCCGGCCGCTGGAATGGGGCGCCGACCTGGTCATGCACTCGGCGACCAAGTTTCTGGGAGGGCACGGCGTCGCCATCGGCGGCGTCGTCGTGGACGGCGGGACCTTCGATTGGGAGGCGTCCGGCAGGTTCCCGACGCTCACCGAGCCTTACGCCGGGTATCACGGCCTCGATTTCGTCGAGGAGTTCGGACCCCAGGCTTACGTGATGCGGGCGCGGGCGGAAGGACTGCGGGATTTCGGGGCCTGCATGAGCCCCGCCAACGCGTTCCACATCATCCAGGGCGTCGAGACCCTCCCGTTGCGGATGGCGCGGCACGTCGACAACACGCGCCGCGTCGTCGCGTTTCTGGACGAGCACGAGGCCGTCGCCTGGGTCGGCTATCCCGAGCTGCCGAGCCATCCGGATCACGAGCTCGCCAAGGCCCGGTTCCCCAGGGGATGCGGCGCGGTCTTCAGCTTCGGGATCGAGGGCGGCCGCGAGGCGGGGCGGAAGTTCATCGAGGCGGTCGGCCTGTTCTCCCACCTGGCGAACGTCGGCGATGCGAAGTCGCTCGTCATTCATCCCGCGACCACGACGCATCAGCAGATGGACGCCGACGCGCTGGAGGCGGCGGGAATCTCCGAGGACCTCATCCGCCTTTCCGTCGGTATCGAGGACCCGCAGGACCTCATCGACGACCTCGACCGCGGCCTGCGCGCCTCGCGGCGGTAGAGCCTGGACCGGGGAACGCGATCGTGGAGCTTCGGGTCGACGGCAGGCGGGCTTTCGCCACCACCGGCGGGCGGACGCACCGGCCGGGGCGGGGGGCCGTGATCCTCGCGCACGGGGCGGGCATGGACCGCACGGTCTGGGCGCTTCAGACGCGGTACTTCGCGCACCACGGGCATAACGTGCTGGCCGTCGACCTGCCGGGACACGGGCGGTCCGAGGGTCCGGCGCTCGCGTCGATCGGCGACATGGCGGACTGGCTCTCGCGGCTCATGGACGCCGCGGGCGTCGAGACCGCGTCGGTCGTGGGTCACAGCATGGGATCGCTCGTCGCGCTCGAGCTGTGCGCCCGGTTTCCCGAACGCGTCGACGCGGCCGCGCTCCTCTCGACCGCGGTCCCCATGCCGGTGAGCGAAGGGCTGCTCTCGGCCGCGAAGGCGAACGACCGCGGCGCCATCGACATGATCGTGGCGTGGAGCCACGGCCGGGACGCCCGCCTCGGCGGGCACAGGGCTCCGGGTCTGTGGATGACGGGCGCCGCCGCGCGCCTGCTCGAAGGGGCGGGCGACGACGTGCTCTACACGGACCTCGGCGCCTGCGACGGTTACCGGGGCGGCCTGGAGGCGGCGTCGCGGGTCCGCTGCCCCGTCCTCCTGGTGCTCGGGCGGGAAGACCGGATGACTCCGCCCCGCGCCGCGCGGGAACTGGCGGACGCGATTCCGTCTTCCCGGACGGTCGTCCTCGACGCCTGCGGGCACATGTCGATGGTCGAAAGGCCGGACCGGGTGCTCGACGCGCTCGGGGAGGCGATTGGCGGCGGTCCGGATCCGGCCTGAGCCGCCGCAAGGGCCGTTCGCGCTCCTCCCCCTGGCGCGACCCCCACCCCGACCCTCCCCCTGCAAGGGGGAGGGAGAACGAGGGGCGATGGGAGGGTGTGCGAAGTGTGTGCGGGTCCCCTTTTCACACTCCTCCCCCATAACAGGGGGGAGGGCGGGAGGGGGGTGGACCGCGGTCCCGCGACGCCGCGCGATCCTCGATCCCTGCCGGCAGGAGAGATGCGGGTCAGGACTTCAGGCCGAAACCGCCGAACCGCTTGTTGAACTTGGCGACCTGGCCGCCCGTATCGACCAGGCGGCCCGCGCCGCCGGTCCACGCCGGATGCGACTTGGGATCGATGTCGAGGGTCAACGTGTCGCCCTCGGCGCCCCAGGTCGAGCGCGTCTCGAAGGTCTCGCCGTCCGTCATGGCGACGGTGATCGTGTGGTAGTCCGGGTGAATGTCCTTTTTCATCGCCGCTCTCCTGGGGCCGGTCTCTGGCGTCGGGCGGCGCCTTATATCGCACGGACCCGTGTTCGGGCAAGGCGTCCTCCTCCCCCCTGGCGCGACCCCCACCCCGACCCTCCCCCTGCAAGGGGGCGGGAGGGGAGGGGCGGGAGGGGGGTGGACCGCGGTCCCGCAACGCCGCTGTCCGAACCAGGACAGGCGTCGTCCCGGTTCGGCGCGTGGGTTCCCGGATTTGCGCGCGGCCGTCGTTTCCGGTTGAATGCGGGCCCGATGGCGACATGGACCGGACCGACATGAACACCCGACCCTCCGCGGCGTCGAACAGCCCCGCCGGGCAACTCTACGGGCGCGTGCGCGCTCACGGCATCGACTTCTTCGTCTCCGTGCCGTGCAGCCTGCTGGGCGAGGTCATCGAGATGCTCGAGGACGATGCCGAGGTGACCTACACGCCGGTCACGCGGGAAGAGGAGGGCATCGGCATTCTCGCGGGCGCCTACCTGGCGGGCCGCCGGCCGGCCATCGTCATGCAGAACTCGGGCTACGGCAACATCGTCAACGCGGTGTGCTCGCTCGTGAACTACTACAGGATCCCGGTCGTCATGCTGGTCAGCCACCGCGGAAGCGCCGGAGAGCGGATCGAGGCGCAGGTGCCCATGGGCGATGCCGTGCGGGGCGTCATGGAAGCCTCGGGCGTCAGGTGCGTGCCGATAGAGCATCCTTCGGATCTCGACGGCGTGGACGAGGGAATCGATTGGGCCCTGGCCAACGAGAAGTCGATCGCGTTCCTGTTTCCGTTCAGTTTCTGGCAAGACGCCGAGACCTATACGCCCGAGCACCGATAGGGGGGACGGATGCGCCGCTACGAAGCCACCCGCGAGATCATGAACGCCATCGGCGACGAGCTCGTCGTCTGCAACATCGGCCATCCAAGCCAGGAGGTCTTCAAGCTGCGGGACCGGCCGGAAAACTTCTACATGTTCGGATCGATGGGGCTCGCCTCGTCGATCGGCCTGGGGCTGGCGATGGCCGGGGACCGCAAGGTCGTCGCCCTGGACGGCGACGGGTCGGTGGCCATGAACATGGGAACGCTGGCGACCATCGGGCTGGTGCGCCCGAAGAACTACACGCTCGTCATCGTCGACAACCGGTCGTATGGCTCGACCGGATTCCAGCCCTCGTTCACGGCCGGCAATCTCCGGCTGGAGGAGGTCGCCAGGGGCTCCGGCGTGGAGAGCGTCGCGGTGGTCGATCGGCGGCCCGAGATCGCGCCGACGATGACCCGCCTCCTCGGGGAGGACGGCCCTCACGTCCTCGTCGTCAAGTGCGAGCCCGGAATGCCCGAGGGGATCGGCGTCATCCCCATCGACGGGATGGAGGTGCGCGACCGGTTCATGGCCGCCGCAGCGTCGGGTTAGCCCGCGTTTCTCCTGCCGGCGGGGGTCGAGGAGTGCGCGGCGTTGCGGGATCGCGTCCACCCCCCTCCCGACCTCCCTCTTCTCCCTCCCCCCGGCAGGGGGAGGGTCGGGGTGGGGGTCGCGCCAGGAGGAGCGCGAGAAGTGCGGGTCGGCGCGGTTCGGGAGAGAACATGGCGGGCGGCCTGAACATCGGCAACTTCATCTGGGGCATCGCCGACGACGTGCTGCGGGACGTCTACGTGCGCGGCAAGTACCGGGACGTCATCCTGCCGATGACGGTGATCCGCCGCCTCGACGCGGTGCTCGATCCGACCAAGGACGCCGTGCTCGCTATGCGCGAGCGGCTGGACCGCGCGAAAATCGTGAACCAGCACGCGGCCTTGCGCCAGGCGTCCGGCGAGGCGTTCTACAACGTATCGCCCTTCCGCCTTCGCGACCTCGCGTCCCGCGCCCGCCGCCAGACCCTCGAGGCGGATTTCGAGGCCTACCTGGACGGCTTCTCGCCCAACGTCCAGGAGGTCCTGGACAAGTTCAGGTTCCGCAACCAGATACCGACGCTCGTGGAGGCGGACGCGCTCGGCTTCCTCGTCGAGAAGTTCCTCGACCCCTCGATCAACCTCGGCCCCAGGCCCGTGCTGAACCAGGCCGGAAGCGTGCGCCTGCCCGGCCTCGACAACCATTCGATGGGAACGATCTTCGAGGAGCTGATCCGGCGCTTCAACGAGGAGAACAACGAGGAGGCCGGCGAACACTTCACGCCGCGCGACGTGGTGACGCTCATGGCCCATCTGGTGTTCATGCCCGTCGCCGACGCCATCGAGTCGGGCACCTGGCTCGTCTACGACGGCGCCTGCGGCACCGGCGGCATGTTGACGGTGGCCGAAGAGACGCTGATCGGGCTCGCGGCCGACCACGGCAAGGAGGTCTCGGTCCATCTCTACGGCCAGGAGGTCAACCCCGAGACCTACGCCATCGCCAAGGCCGACCTGATCCTCAAGGGCGAGGGGGCGGAGGCCGACAACGTGGCCTACGGGTCGACGCTGTCCGCCGACGCCTTCCCGGGGCGGGAGTTCGATTTCATGCTGTCGAACCCGCCTTACGGCAAGTCCTGGAAGACGGACATCGAGCGGCTCGGCGGCAAGAAGGACGTCCGGGACCCGAGGTTCGTGATCGGGCACGGAGGCGATCCGGAATACAGCCTGGTCACGCGCTCCAGCGACGGCCAGATGCTGTTCCTCGCCAACATGCTGAGCAAGATGAAGACGTCCTCGCCGCTCGGCGGCCGCATCGCCGAAATCCACAACGGCTCGTCGCTGTTCACCGGCGACGCCGGTTCCGGCGAGAGCAACATCCGCCGCTGGATAATCGAGAACGACTGGCTCGAGGCCATCGTCGCCCTGCCGCCCAACGTCTTCTACAACACCGGCATTGCGACCTACGTCTGGGTGCTGAGCAACCGCAAGGCGCCCGAGCGCCGCGGCAAGGTCCAGCTCATCGACGCCGCGGGCTGGTTCGCGCCGCTGCGCAGGAACCTGGGCAGGAAGAACTGCGAACTCGGCCCCGGCGACATCGAGCGCATTCGCGCCGCGTTCCTCCGGCTGGAGGAGAGCGAACATTCGAAGGTTTTCCCCAACGGGGCGTTCGGCTACCGGAAGGTGACGGTCGAGCGTCCGCTGCGCATCGAGGGGGCGGACCCGAACCGCGCCTGCAAGCCCGCCGAAATCAGGAAGCTCAAGGAGAGCGGCGCGCGAAGCGAGACCGCGCCGCCCGTCATCCGGAAGATCCACGAGCGGGGGGTCGATGCCGATCCGCTGCGCGGCCTGTTCGCGGCCGTCGTCGACGGCGCGGCCGCGGTGGTGGAGTACGAGCCGGACGCGGAACTTCGCGATACCGAACGGGTGCCCTTGCTGGAGGACGGCGGCGTCGAGGCGTTCTTCCGCCGCGAGGCGCTGCCCTACGCGCCCGACGCCTGGATCGACGACTCGAAGACCGCCGTCGGCTACGAGATCAGCTTCAACCGCCATTTCCACAAGCCGAAGCCGCTGCGGACCCTCGAAGAGATCGAGGCCGACATCCGGGCGCTGGAGAAGGAAACCGAGGGGCTTCTCGACGATCTGTTGGCGGGACGCGGTTGACGGGCCTGGCCGGCGACCCGGCGCAAGGCGTCCACCGTCCGCCCATACCATCGCCGGGCGACGACATGGGCGGCATCCTGCTCCATAGTGTCGCCAGCCGATAGCATGGACGGGATCGCGCCCCATAGTGTCGCCAGCCGATAGCATGGACGGGATCGCGCCCCATAGTGTCGCCAGCCGATAACATGGACGGGATCGCGTCCCATAGTGTCGCCAGCCGATAACATGGGCGGCATCCCGCTCCATAGTGTCGCCAGCCGATAGCATGGCCGGGGTCGCGCTCCATAGTGTCGCCAGCCGATAACATGGACGGGATCGCGTCCCATAGTGTCGCCAGCCGATAACATGGGTGGCATCCTGCTCCATAGTGTCGCCAGCCGATAACATGGCCGGGATCGCGCTCCATAGTATTGACAGCCGATAACATGGGCGGCATCCTGCTCCATAGTGTTGCCAGCCGATAACATGGACGGGGTCGCGCTCCATAGTGTCGCCAGCTCGTAACATGGGAGACGGTGTGCTCCCTGTTGCCGCCGGAGCGCATTATGGGAAGGGTCGCATCCCGGTGAGGGCGCGCCATGACGGATGCAGGCGGAACGACCGACCGGGGCCGCGCCGGTCGTTACGTCCTTCAGCCCGCCGGCTACCGGGCGTTCGTTCCCGCTCCGCTGCCGCCGCGGCCGCCGGTTCGCATGACGGGAACCGTACAGGTCCTGTTGTCGGCGGCCGACCGCGCCCTGGGCCGGCTGGACGGCGCCATACACACGTTGCCCGAAGCGGACCTCTTCGCGCTCATGTACGTGCGCAAGGAGGCCGTGCTCTCCAGCCAGATCGAGGGCACGCAAAGCTCTCTCCGGGACGTTCTCGCCGCCGAGGCGCGTCTTCTCTCGCCCCGCGGCGCCGGGGACGCGGGCGAGGTGATCAACTACGTGGCGGCCATGAACCACGGGCTCGAACGGTTGCCCGACCTGCCCCTGTCCGTTCGCCTGATCCGCGAGATGCACGAAAGGCTGTTGCAGGGCGCGCGCGGCGGTCGTTCGGCGCCGGGCGAGCTGCGCCGGTCGCAGAACTGGATCGGCCCGGCCGACTCCACGCTGCGCGATGCGGTCTTCGTTCCGCCTCCGTTCGAGGAGGCGCCGCGCGCGCTGGACGATCTGGAGGCCTTTCTCCACCAGGACGACGATCTCCCTCCGCTCGTCCGGATCGGGTTGGCACACGCCCAGTTCGAGACGATCCACCCCTTCCTTGACGGCAACGGCCGGGTGGGGAGGTTGTTGATCGTGTTCTTTCTCTGCGAAAGGGGAATCCTCACGAAGCCGGTCCTCTACATCTCGCATTTCTTCAAACGGCATCAGGGCGAGTATTACGACCGTCTTCAGGCGGTGCGCGACGCCGGCGATTGGGAAGGCTGGCTCGCGTTCTTCCTGCGCGGCGTGGCGGAGGTCGGCGACGAGGCCGTGACGACGGCCCGGCGCATCCTCGACCTGCGAGAGGCGCACCGCGCCGCCGTCACCGCCCGCCTCGGACGGGCCGCCGGCAACGGCCACCGGGTGCTCGAAGCGCTGTATCGGAAGCCCGTGATGACGGTCTCCGACGTCCGGGGCATCACCGGCCTCAGCTATCCGGCGGCGAACGCCCTCGTCGCGCGCCTGGTTTCGATCGGTATTCTGGAGCAGTTCGGCGACCGCAAACGCAACCGGGCGTTCCTCTATCGCGATTACATCCGCGCCTTCGCTGACGATCCGGAATCGGTATCCGGCGAGGGGCAGGCGGCATGACGCATCCCCTCGAGCCCTATCCGGCCTATCGCGACAGCGGATTGCCGTGGCTCGGAGACATACCGAAGCACTGGGAAATACGGCGGAACGGCCGTCTGTTTGTGCAAAGGAACGAGACGGGCTACGCAGACCTGCCAATCCTTGAAGTCTCGCTACGAACAGGTGTCCGTGTTCGTCAATTCGATAAAGGTGATCGCAAGCAGAAGATGACCGACCGCAGTCAATATAAACACGCTGCGCGGGGGGATGTCGCCTATAACATGATGCGTATGTGGCAAGGAGCCGTGGGGGTTGCGCCGATGGACGGGCTGGTCAGCCCGGCGTATGTCGTGGCCCGCCCCTTCCCTGGTATTGACTCGCGTTATTACAGCTACCTTTTCCGTACCGGAGACTATATGCGCGAGATCGATAGCCTCTCTCGTGGTATTGTTTCTGATCGCAATCGCTTGTACTGGGACGATTTCAAGCAGCTTCCTGCCGTGTTTCCACCTTTCAATGAACAAGTAAAAATTGCAGATTTTCTTGATGGTCATCAATGCCTGACAAATCGACTCATCCACAACAAGGAACGCCTGATCGCGCTGTTGAAGGAGCGGAGACAGGCGATCATCGACCGCGCGGCGACCCGAGGCCTCGATCCGAACGCGCCGATGAAGCCGACGGGCATGGACTGGATGCCGGAGGCACCGGCGCATTGGGGAACGCGACGTTTGAAAGCCTGTGTCACGAATGTCATCGACATGACGGGCGGACGTGAACTGGGAGATATCTATATCGCATTGGAGCATGTGGAGAGTTGGACGGGCAAGATTGTAGACGTGGATTTCGACACGGCGTTCGAGAGCCAGGTAAAGCGCTTTCGGACCGGCGATGTGTTGTTCGGCAAGCTGCGCCCGTATCTGGCGAAATCTACGCGGCCCGGTCGAGACGGCGTATGTGTCGGAGAGTTCCTCGTTCTGCGTCCGTCGAACGATGACCTCTTGTCTGGTTATCTTGAGATTTTGCTTCGCTCGAAGTCGGTGGTGGATGCCATCGACGCTTCGACGTTCGGCGCGAAGATGCCGCGCGCGGATTGGCAGTTCATCGGCAATATGCGTTTTCCGCTTCCGCCCATTTCCGAGCAAGCCGCCATCGTCGAGCGCCTTGAACGGAGCGCCGCCGCCATCGACACCGCCATCGGTCGCGCGCGCCGTCAGATCGGCCTTCTCCGCGAGTACCGCGAACGCTTGATAAATGACGTCGTCACCGGCAAGCTGGACGTGCGCGAGGCGCGCGTCGCCGCGGCGCCGGATGCCGATGCCCCGCAAGAGGCGGGGCAGGCGCCGTCGCACAGGGCGGAGGCCGGCGCGCCCGTCATCCCGTGGAGCCAACACGACGCGAGACTGCCGCCATGAGAAGCATCACCATATCCGTCGACGAAGAGACCTATCGGCTTACCCGGATCCGGGCGGCCAGATTGGGCACATCGATGTCCGCACTGGTGCGTGGCTTCTTGAAATCCCTCGTCCAGGACGATGCTGGCGGAAGCGATGGCGGCGGTCGCGCCGAAGAGACCGAGCTTGAGCGCAGGCGGCGACTGTTGAACGAAGTGTTCGCGGACTTCGATGCGCGGGGCGTGGGGTTACGCATGGCCGACAACCTCCCTCGCGAAGCCCTGTACGATCGCGATGCGCTTCGTTGACACCAACATCCTGCTCTATGCCGCCAGCCCTTTCCTGGGGGATACTTGGTTCGCAGATGACGAGCCAGAGCCTAAGCGGCACGCGCAGAGCACAGTTTTGCCTTTCGTTTTGCGCTCTTAAAAAATGCATACTCCTTTGGGCGCACATATCTCCAAGATTGCGGCACCACAAATCCCGGGAATCTAAGTTTGAGAGTTTCAAAATCCACAGGTCGATCGCATTCCCACACCTCCTTGATGATCAGCGCGTAGGCCGTGCTGCTATCGGCATAGTATGCATCATACTCGCTCTTCTCGACTTTTGCCATCTTCTGCACATCATTCCATACGTCATCGGGTGTTCCGTGCCAAAGATGCTCTACCCGAAAACCTCCTCGTAGCACTCTCTCCGGACTGGTAACGTATATGAACACATCACGATCCTTCACATTTCTCACAAATCTTCTACGCAGCTCCGCCTTCTTCAGACCGTCGAAAATGAGATCCGCGAAGCGGGGTTTCACGGAAAGAAGAATAGCCTGCGATGCCGTATTCATGACTCGTTCCCAAATCCAATCCGATATAGTTTCCTGAAAGTCGATACAGGAATCTTCCATGGTGACTGTACAACCATCTTTACGTTATCCTCAAGGCATACTTTTCTGAGTTCATTCAGCGGAATGGATCGGCGCAACGGGAATGTGTGAGAAAATTGCAACGCCATAATCCTTCGGGTCGTATTTTCGTGACATATCCTGTATATCTCGGGCCAGTCCAAAATGCCGAATTTTCTGTATTTCTTGAAAAGTTCTCCAGGCATTCCCACTTCAACGCGATCAAGATGAGACACCGCCATGACCTCCTTCCGGGGCGTACTTACATACCACAAGATTCGAGATGCAGATTTCAATACCTTGTGATGGGTCATGCTCCTGTAATATACATTGTCCCATATCAGTAATGTTCTTGAGTCTCCCCCAAACAAATCATCCCTTGGCCCCAATCGATCTATAAGACTCATCGCATAGTCAGGTTTGATGGGAACCAGAAAGTAATCTCCATTCCTCCTGTCCATGATGAGGTCGACTGGTGAACAGGATTCCTCAAGCTCATGATCCAACATCGCGTCATATAGACTGACAACTCCAGAGCATCTCTCGCGGATGATAGACATCAATTCCTCTCGGCTTACATTCCCCAGTATGCAAAACTTGATCAGCCCATTGTGATATTTCTGAAAACCTATTCTCCGACATATATTCATGAAATTGGGAGTGAAGGAATCATTTTTGATCATCACTGTGTTGATATTTCTCTTCACCGCACTTCGCACTGTGTCCGCCACGAGAAAAGATTCCAGATTCTCTCGATTGTTGCATTGCGCAACCCTACCCAAATGTATGACACAACCATTGGGATCGTTTTCAATGACTCGAATTGCCAATATATCATCACGGGATCGGAGAAGACGGCATTCAAATTGATTGGACTTGGACATGGAAAGAAAATGCTCCCACCTCTCTCTCAATTTTCCCTTCCTTTCTCCATGTGTGAGAAATTTCTCATACTGAAATGTAGGTAAATCTGTAGAGGATATCTTATCCCATGAGAGATCGTTTCCAATAACTGAATGTTGTCGATAGGACCTGTTCTGCCTTGTTTCGTATTGAATAATCAGCTGGGTTGGACTCAGCACCTGAAGTCCAGTCAAGTGCGATATTGCGTCCGCTTTCTGAAGAAGAGACTGATCTTCTGTCACGAAAATGTTAGTCTCAGAGCTGGCGGTAATAGCGAGTTGTCGGATATCGGATATATCACTCTCAGTACGTCCAGATAATACACTCTTCAAGGCTTGCTCAAAATCCTCAACCAAATCCCTATCATATTCAATTTTTGGGAAGCGATAAGCGATATTGCGAGAATCATGGCGGCGCTCTTGACTTTCATTCCGATCAATTTCATTATAGGTCTCTTCCGTTATCTGAAGAAAGAACGAATCTTCTGAATAATTTTCATACAAAGCCTGAGATGGAGTCATCACATCAGTAGATTCATACAGATTGAATAGGATCTGCGCATCGATTGCAACATCCAATGCATCGCTATATGTTTTTTCTTGAAATAAATCCAGCTGATCATCTTTCGACAGAGTGAAGCACCACTGTACCAGAATGTGCCCCGCGCGAGATCGTCCTTCTTTTTCTGTCAGTGCAAAAAACCCTAACCGGGGCCACATTTTATGTGCAGGGAAATCACGCCGGCACCGAAGTGTAATGAATTTCTGAGTTGTAGCTCTCTCTTTCAGAGTATCGACCAATTCCTTTGCGATACCTTTACCACGAAAATCCTCTGCCACACAGAGTTGCGCTATGCGGAACCAATCCTCATTTTTAGCATACAGAATATATCCAGAAATATCACCGTTATCTGTCATCTTACCAATAACTCCGTCCTTCTTTAAGTAATCACGCAGAACTTCCCTGGGGAAAAACCCCAAAGTCCTTCTATCGCGTTTCATCAAAGCATCTACAGCTTCGATGTGTTGCAGTTCCAAATTTTCTATGGTCATGACAAGATACCGTGCGATGAGAATTGGCGACGCCTCAGAGTTGCATCTGTTTCAGGGGGAAATAGCACCGACGGCTGCTACAGACTGTCGCTCGGTTCGGCCAGTGCATTGGGAATGGCTTCTCAACCGGGATTTTTCGATCCCCCGCGTATCGTGTCGAGGACGGACCCGGCACTTGCCCCTCCGAGGCGTTCCACCGCAGGATCGGTCAATGCCTTCCGTTCCCCGCCCAAGCGCACGGGCTGCCCGCATGCGTCCTCAAGATACGTTCGGCGACCGGCACGCAAACCTCATTTCACTTAGTCTCTGTTACCACTATAACAAGTTACGGAGTTTCGCGCGTTCCGTCAATCGAGGACAGGCGGGATCGTCCGGCTGCCGACCCGGCCCTGCGATAATCGTGTGAGCTTGATCGTTGCCGGCGAGCGTCTGGGGTGCGCCACGGAAGCGGTGCGCCAGCGCGGCCGCGGCGACAAGCGCCCACCGGCCGCCTGTCGAATCGTCCGTGAATGGTATTATCGAGCTTGGGGAGCAACAGCGATGATCCGCTTCAAGGCTGGCGACGTCCTCGCCGAAGACGTGGACGCCCTGGTCAACACAGTCAACTGCGTCGGCGTCATGGGGCGCGGCATCGCGCTCCAGTTCAAGAAGGCGTTCCCGGCCAATTTCGAGGCTTACGCCGCGGCCTGCAAGCGCGGGGAGGTGAAGCCGGGCCGGATGTTCGTGTTCGAGACGGGCGCGCTCACCAACCCCCGCTGGATCGTCAACTTCCCCACCAAGCGGCACTGGCGCGGCAAGAGCCGGATGGCGGACGTGGAGGCGGGGCTGGAGGCGTTGTCCGCCGAGATTCGGGCGCGGAACGTCCGCTCCATCGCCGTTCCGCCGCTCGCCTGCGGCCTGGGCGGCCTCGCCTGGGACGACGTGCGCCCGCGCATCGAAGCGGCGCTGGCGGGTTTCGACGACCTTGAAGCCGTCGTCTTCGAACCGGGCGGCGCGCCGGACAAGCCGCTGGAGCTCGTCCCCGGCGCCGCGCCGCAGGCGTCCTGATGACGACCGACACGAGCGAGCGGGGCCTCGAGGCTCTCATCGCCCGCTCCCTGATCGACGAGGGCGGCTACGTCGCCGGCGACCCGAAGGACTACGACCGCGAGCACGCCGTCGACACGGCGCAGCTCTTCGCTTTCCTGAACGAAACCCAGCCCGAGGCCGTCGAGGCGCTCGGCATCGGCGCCGACGGTCCGGCGCGTCTCCGCTTCCTCCACCGCCTGCGCGACGAGATCGACAGGCGCGGCGTCGTCGACGTGCTGCGCAAGGGCGTCAGGCGCGGGCCGGCCTCGGTGGAACTGCTCTACGGCGCGCCGACCCCCGGCAACGCCAGGACCGGGAAGCTGTTCGCCGCCAACGTCTTCGGCGTCACGCGCCAGCTCCGCTATTCGAAGGACAGGGCCGGGCTCGCGCTCGATCTGGCGCTGTTCGTCAACGGCCTGCCCGTCGCCACCTTCGAGCTCAAGAACAGCCTCACCAAGCAGACGGTCGAGGACGCCGTCGCGCAGTACCGGCGCGACCGCGACCCGAGGGAGCCGCTGTTCCGGTTCGGCCGCTGCGTCGTCCATTTCGCGGTGGACGACCACGCGGCGCGGATGTGTACGCGCCTGCGCGGCGAGGACTCGTGGTTCCTGCCCTTCGACAGGGGCTGGAACGACGGCGCGGGCAATCCGCCGAACCCCCGCGGCGTCAAGACCGACTACCTGTGGAAGGAGGTTCTGGCCCGGGAAAGCCTGACCGACATCCTCGAAAACTACGCCCAGATCGTCGAGGAGGCGGATGAGCGCGGCGCGGGGAAGAGACGGAAGCAGATCTTTCCGCGGTTCCATCAGCTCGATGCGGTCCGCCGGCTGCTGGCGGACGCCGAGGCCTCCGGCGCGGGCCGACGCTACCTGATCCAGCATTCCGCCGGCTCGGGCAAGAGCAACTCCATCGCCTGGCTCGCGCATCGGCTGATCGGCCTGGAAACCGGAGGCGGGCCGACGTTCGATTCCGTCGTCGTCGTGACCGACCGGCGGGTTCTCGACAGGCAGATCCGCGACACGATCCGGCAGTTCGCGCAGGTGTCGTCCATCGTCGGCCACGCCGGGCGCTCCGGCGACCTCCGCAGGTTCCTCGAGGCCGGCAAGAAGATCGTCGTCACGACGGTGCAGAAGTTCCCCTTCGTCCTCGACGAGATCGGCGACGCGCACCGGGGCCGGAAGTTCGCCATCGTCATCGACGAGGCGCATTCGGGCCAGGGCGGCCGCGCGACGGCGACCATGCACATGGCGTTGGGCCAGGGCGCGCCCGGCGGCGCCGGTGACGACGTCGAGGACGCCGTCAACCGCCTGATCGAGGGGCGGCGGATGCTGCCCAACGCGAGCTACTTCGCGTTCACCGCCACGCCCAAGAACAGGACGCTGGAGATCTTCGGCGCGCCCGCGCCGGAGGGCGGCAAGACCAGGCGCGTTCCCTTCCATACCTACACGATGAAGCAGGCGATCCAGGAAGGGTTCATTCTCGACGTGCTCGCGCGCTACACGCCCGTCGACAGCTATTACCGTCTGATGAAGGCGGTGGACGACGACCCCGCGTTCGACGCCGACAAGGCGCGCGCGAAGCTGCGGCGCTACGTCGAATCCCACGAGCACGCGATCCGCCGGAAGGCCGAGATCATGGTCGACCATTTCCACGACCGGGTGATCGCGCGGCGCAAGATCGGCGGCAAGGCGAGGGCCATGGTGGCGACCGGCGGCATCCGCCGGGCGATCCGGTACTTCCACGCCTTCGAGGACTACCTGAAGGAGCGCGGGAGCCCCTGGCGGGCCATCGTCGCCTTCTCGGGCGAGCACGAATACGGCGGCCGGAACGTGACCGAGGCCTCGCTCAACGGCTTCCCGGGCGCCAGGATCGAGGAGGAGATCCGGAAGGACCCCTATCGCTTCCTGATCGTCGCCGACAAGTTCCAGACCGGCTACGACGAACCGCTCCTGCATACGATGTACGTCGACAAGGTGTTGTCGGGGATCCAGGCCGTGCAGACGCTCTCCCGGCTCAACCGCGCCCATCCGCTCAAGCACGACACGTTCGTGCTCGACTTCATGAACGACGCGGACGGCATCGCCGCCGCGTTCGGCGACTACTACCGCGCGACCATCCTCGGCGAGGAGACGGACCCCGACAGGCTGCACGACCTGAAGGCGGCCCTCGACGGCCATCAGGTCTATTCCCCCGAGCAGGTCCGGGAGTTCGCGACCCTCTATCTCGGCGGATGCGCCCGGGACGAACTCGACCCGATCCTCGATACGTGCGTCGCCGTCTACGTGTCGGACCTCGACGAGGACGGCCAGGTGGACTTCAAGGGAAAGGCCAAGGGCTTCCTGCGCGCCTACGGCTTTCTGGCCGCAGTCCTTCCCTACGGCGACCCCGAATGGGAGAAGCTCTCGATCTTCCTGAACTTTCTGGTTCCCAGGCTGCCGGCGCCGCGGGAGGAGGACCTCTCCAGGGGTATCCTGGAAACCATCGACATGGACGGCTACCGGGTCGAGGCCCAGGCCGCCATGGCCATCGCCCTCCCGGACGCCGACGCGGAGATCGGCCCCGTGCCGGCGAGCGGCGGCGGCGGGTTCCGCGAGCCCGAGATCGATTTTCTCAGCAACATCCTCGAAGAGTTCAACAGGATGTTCGGCGACATCGACTGGAAGGACGCCGACGAGATCGGCAAGGTGATCGCGGAGGACCTTCCCGCCAGGGTCTCGGCCGACCGGGCCTACCGGAACGCGATGGCGAACTCGGACAGGGACAACGCGCGTATCGAGCACGACAGCGCGCTCGAACGCGCGGTGACCGATCTCCTGTCCGACCACACCGAGCTGTTCCGGCAGTTCAGCGACAACCCGTCGTTCAGGAAGTGGCTGGCCGAAGCGATCTTCAGGACGACCTACACCGAAGCGCGGCGGTGACGCGCGCCGCCCGGCGCGGACGCGCGCGGCTCACGGCGCGAACTGCTCGTTCAGGATGCGTTCCTCGAGGTCGTGTTCGGGGTCGAACAGGAGGCGCAGGCGCCGCGTGTCGTCCTCGCGCACGCGGACGGAGACGACGTCCCGGACCTGCGTATGGTCCGCGACCGCGCTCACCGGCCGCTTCCCGCCGTCGAGGACGTCGAACCGGACCTCGGCGCCCCGGGGCAGGATCGCGCCGCGCCACCGCCGGGGACGGAAGGCGCTGATCGGCGTGAGGGCGAGCACCTCGGCGGAGAGAGGCAGGATCGGCCCGTGGGCCGACAGGTTGTAGGCGGTGCTGCCGGCCGGCGTCGAGATCAGGACGCCGTCGCACACGAGCTCCTCGAGCCGGACGACCCTGTCGACCATGATCCGGATCTTCGCCGCTTGGTGGGTCTGGCGGAGCAGGGAGACCTCGTTGACCGCGACGGCGCGCCGCGTCTTCCCGCCCGCCGTCCTGGCCGTCATGCGCAGGGGACGCAACGTCACGGTCTCCGCCTTCTCCACCCGGGCCGTCAGGTCCCCGTCGTCGAATTCGTTCATCAGGAACCCGACCGACCCCCGGTTCAGGCCGTAGATCGGCGCCTCCCGGTTCATGAACCGGTGCAACGTCTCGAGCATGAAGCCATCGCCGCCGATGGCGACGATGACGTCGGCCCGCGAGGGCGGCGCATGCGCGTACCGCGACTGGAACGCGGCCCGCGCCTCGTGCGCCTCCGCCGTGTCGTCCGCCACGAAGGCGATCCTGGTCTTCTTCATCGGACGGGACGGCGCCGACGGAAGCCTTCCGCGGTTCGGCGGCATGGCGCCGCCGCCCCCCCGGCGCGACCCTCCCCCTGCCAGGGAGAGGGAGAAATAAAAGGGACGGGAGGGTGTGCGAAGCGTGCGGATCCCCTTTTCGCACTCCTCCCCCCTGACAGGGGGGAGGTCGGGAGGGGGGTTCCCGCGGTCCCGCAACGCCGCGACCCCCACCCCGACCCTCCCCCTGCCAGGGAGAGGGAGAAATAAAAGGGACGGGAGGGTGTGCGAAGCGTGCGGATCCCCTTTTCGCACTCCTCCCCCCTGACAGGGGGGAGGTCGGGAGGGGGGTTCCCGCGGTCCCGCAACGCCGCCACTCCTCGATCCCTGCCGGTGCGAGAAATGCGGGCTAGCCGCCGGTGACGCTCATGTGCCGCGGCACGGCCGGGTCCTTGTGGAGCCGGTCGATGACGAAGTCATGGCCCTTCGGCTTGCGGCCGATGGCCTCGTCGATGCTGGCGCGCAGCAGGGCGTCGTCGTGGGGAGCGAGCCGGAGCGGCGCGCGCAGATCGGCCGCGTCCTGTTGTCCGAGGCACATGTACAGCGTGCCCGTGCACGTGAGCCGGACGCGGTTGCACGACTCGCAGAAGTTGTGCGACAGCGGCGTGATGAACCCGAGGCGGCGGCCGGTCTCGCGCAGGCGCGCGTAACGGGACGGGCCGCCGGTCCGGTAATCCGTTTCCTCGAGCGTCCAGCGTTTCTCGAGGTCGGCGCGAACCCCCGACAGCGGCAGATACCGGTCGGTGCGGTCCTCGTCGATCTCGCCCATGGGCATCGTTTCGATCAGCGTGAGATCGAGTCCCTCGTCGCCGCACCAGCGGATGATGGAGTCGAACTCGCCGTCGTTCACGCCCCGGAGCGCGACGGTGTTGATCTTGATCTCGTGCCCCGCCGCGCGCGCCGCGCGAATACCCGCCAGCACCCGCGAGAGATCTCCCCGCCGCGTGATCGCGCGAAACTTCTCCGGATCCAGGGTGTCGAGCGACACGTTGATCCGGCGGACGCCGGCCGCGAACAGGTCCGCGGCGCGCTTCTCGAGCTGGCTGCCGTTGGTCGTCAGCGTGAGCTCGTCCAGGAGGCCCGAGTCCAGGAACCGTCCGAGCCGGTGGAACAGCCGCATGACGCCCCGCCGGACCAGCGGTTCCCCGCCCGTGATCCGGAGCTTGCGAACGCCGCGTTCCACGAACGCGCCGCAGATACGGTCCAGCTCTTCGAGGGTGAGGACCTCGGCCTTGGGCAGGAAGGTCATGTCTTCCGCCATGCAGTAGACGCAGCGGAAATCGCAGCGGTCCGTGACCGAGACCCGCAGGTACGTCACGCGGCGTCCGAACGGATCGACGAGGCCGCCCTCCGCCGGTCGGCCCCGCGCCGCCAGCCACAGGCGATCGTTCTCGACCGCTTCCGCGCCGCGTGGAATGGCGTCGTTCTCCATGGACGCTATATTCCGCGAAATGCGACGGACTTACAAGCGCCGCGGTCCGCCGCCGCCGCGGCCTCGACGGGGCGGGGCGGGACATGCCATCGTGGCGCGCGGAAGGGATCGTCCATCGAGGGAGTCCGGACCATGGGGCCCGTCGAGTACATCAAGGCCACGGTCGAGCGTTACGCCCGGCTCGGCCACGATCCCTACCGCTATTTTCACGCCGGGGAGGCGCCGCCCTGGGCGGCGTTGCGGAAGCCGTTGTCCGACAGCCGCATCGGCGTCGTCGCGACCGCGGGCGCCTACGTCAAGGGACAGGTCGCGTTCCACTACAGGGACGATACGTCCTTCCGGAGGATTCCCAGGACCACGCCCCTGGAGGACCTCCGCTTCTCCCACGTCACCGAGCATTATCTGGGCGCCGCCCGCCGGGACCCCAACAGCGTTTTCCCGCTGGATCCCCTGCGGCGGCTCGAGCGCGAGGGCTTGATCGGAGCGCTCGCGGAGGAGCTGCTCTCCTGCATGGGGGGCGTCTATTCGCAACGCAGGGCGCGCGGCGAACTGGCGCCCGCCCTGGCCGGACGGTTCGCGCGGCAGGAGGTGGACGCGGTCCTGCTCGTCCCCATGTGACCGATCTGCCATCAAACCGTGAGTTTGATCGCGCGTCACCTGGAAGGCCTTGGAACGCCGACGGTATGCATGGGCGCCGCGCGCGACGTCCTCGCCGCCGGCGCCCCGCCGCGCGCCGTGTTCCTGGACTATCCCCTGGGAAACA
Organism: Alphaproteobacteria bacterium; assembly: GCA_965242505.1. Classification (GTDB taxonomy): domain Bacteria; phylum Pseudomonadota; class Alphaproteobacteria; order UBA2966; family UBA2966; genus UBA2966. The sequence goes on along the minus strand of OZ251449.1, from coordinate 2,411,003 downwards.
CCGCCGGTCGCCCTTTCGCGCCCGACGAGCAATACGCCGTCACGCGATCGGCGATCGAGGCGCTGGAGCGCATGACCGAACCCGGAACGATCGAGACGCTGGACCGCGTCTGGTCGGACGACGAGGCCTGGAAGATCGAAGCGGCGAGGACGGACGGCGCCGACCGGCGCTGGCCCCGGGACCTGACGCCTCGATACCAGTTCGAGGAAGACCGCATCGCGGCCGAGGCGGCGCGGGCTCCGTAGGGGGTCGGCGGGCGGCGGGGCGCCGCCGCTTTCTTTCGCCGCTTCCCTTGCCGCGGAGCGTTCGTTCTCCTAACGTGGCTTCGCGCGATTCGATTTTCCGGAGGCTGAAATGCTGCAAGCGGCGGAAGCGCGACACGCGGGCTCGGTGACGGCCACGCTCAACTTCGTGTCGTCGACCGACCAGTTGCCCGTGGCTCTGGTCGAGGAGCCGGGCCTCGGGCCGGACCGGCACACGATCACGACAGCGGACCACGAGGTCCTGATCGAGGACGCCCGGCCCATCGCGGCCGAGCTCGACCTCGACCGCCAGGGCTTCGCCCTCATGCGCCGCCCGACGGCCGTCGAGGACTTCTACGACGACGACGAGGTGCGCGAGGTCTACTACCCGGAAATGGACGCATTGATCAGGGAGGCGACCGGGGCGAGCAAGACCGTCGTCTTCGACCACACCATCAGGGTGGACGACCCGGAAAAGCGGGTCCGCCGCAAGGTTCGCGCGCCGGTCCTCAGCGTCCACAACGACTTCACCACGCGCTCGGCGCCGCAGCGCGTTCGCGACCTGCTGCCCGCGGACGAAGCCGAGGCGCGGCTCCGGAAACGATACGCCTCGATCAACGTATGGCGCCCCATCGCCAGCCCCGTGGAGACCAAGCCGCTCGTCGTCTGCGGCTACGAAGGCATCGACGACGCGGATCTGGTGCCGGCCGAGCGCCACTATCCCGACGGCCGGATCGGCGGCATCTACTACCTCGTCCACAATCCGAACCAGAACTGGCGCTACTTCCCGCGCATGGAAGGCGACGAGGTCGTGCTCCTGAAGTGCTACGACTCGAACACGGACGGCACGGCGCGCTGGACCGCGCACGGGACGTTCGACGACCCCCGCAGCGGCCCCGGCTCCATCCCGCGCGAGAGCATCGAGATCCGGACGCTCCTGTTCTTCGACTGAAGCGGCGCCGGTCCCCGGCGCGACCCCCACCCCGACCCTCCCCCTGTCAGGGAGAGGGAGAAGAAGGGAAACGGAGAGGTCATTCATACTCCTCCCCCCTGGCAGGGGGGAGGTCGGGAGGGGGGTGGACCGCGATCCCGCAACGCCGCGCAACCCTCGATCCTCCGCCGGTATGAGATATGCGGGTTGGAGCGATGGGGCCGCGACCGTGTTTCATCGACCCGTCCGGTGGTATTGTTCTCCGGATTATCGGCATCGGCCGCCCTCAATTCCGGACGGATCGTCTTGGCCCGACGCAGATTCAACCCCAAGCGCGCCCTTGCCGCGAATCCCGATCCCCCGACCCGTTCGGACCCGTCGTCGTCGAGCATTGGAATCGGCATGAGCCGCCAGTTCAAGATTGATTTCGAGTGGATTCCGCGCGACTTCGGCGATCCGGTGGACCGCGCCTCCCTTGCCCGAATCATGATCGAGGTCGGCGGCCGGTCGGCGACCGATGTGGAGGATTTGCGCGCCAGGACCATCAGATCCGACATACGGGTATCGGCTTTCGATCTCGCCTCGTGGCTGGTGGCCAACTGGTGGCGCTTGCGATGGGAAGCGGACGGCGGCCGTCCGGACGACCGGGATGTTTCCTGGAACATGAGCCACAGAATCGGCGCCATCGGGAACGGCTATCTGTGGCCCGACATGGAATTCAGCGGCGGCGATGGCGGCGTTCACGTCCGCGGACGCCCGACGGATGCCGGCTCGACCCATGCGCTGCGCTTTCTCAACGAGATCGACGTCCATGTCCCGGCCGACGATTTCGAATCCGCCGTGCGCGAATTCGTGGACGCCGTGGTTTCGAGGATGCGCTGCCTGAACGGCGCGGATGCGCGGGCGAACGAGTTGGAGGCGGCCTGGCGCGAACTCGACGAGGAGATCCGCGACCCCGAGCGCGGCTTCGCGCGCGCTATGGAGGCGAGAATGGGGTTCGACCCCGAAGAGGCCGCCCCCGCACTGCTGAACCGCTTGCGGGAGGCGGCCACGCTCCTGGGCGCCGACGCGATCGGGGAACTGGCCGTATCCTCGAAACGGAACACGGTCGAGGACCTCGATCTCATCCAGGAGCGATTTGCCGAATCGCCCGCGGTGCTGTCGCTCGACGTCGCTCCGAAAACCAGGGACGCGGCGATTGCCGCGAGGGCCGGCGGCGGACGGCCCCGGGAGCGCGCGGAGACCGCGGCCGGAATGGCGCGCCGCGAATGGCGTCTCGGCGACGGTCCGATCGACGACGATCGCCTGGCCGAACTTTGTGGTATTTCGGCGGAGTGGATCGCGAACTTCTCGGACGGTGACCGCGTTCCGATACCCGCCGGGCTTCGGGTCCGTGACGCCCCGATGTCTTTCAGGGCGATACTGAAAAAGCGCCGCCCCAACGCCAGGCGGTTCGCCCTTGCCCGGATCATCGGGGATCATCTGACGATGGCGGACGGCGAGAGCCTGTTGCCGGTGACCGACGCGGCAACGGACCGTCAGAGATTCCAGCGCGCTTTCGCGCAGGCGTTTCTTTGCCCGTTCGACGCGCTTCGCGAGTTCCTTGACGACGACTACGTCGACGACGATCTGACGGAAAAGGCCGCGCTTCATTTCGGCGTATCGGAATTCGCGATCAGGTCGACCCTCGCCGACAAGGGCGTGCCGACCTCGTCTGGATAGACCGCGAGGCGGCCGGAAACCGCCGGCCGTTTGCCGCCCCGCCCCGCCCCGGAGACGACGGGCCCGGCGCCTCCCGGATCATAGGGGCGTGTTCGCGAAATCGGGCTGGCGGTCTATCCAGTCCATGTAGTCGTCGAACGATTCCGCCAGTCCGTAGCGGGGGACGAAGCCGGCGTCGGCCTTCAACCGCGACATGTCCAGTATCCCGCGGTCCCTCGGGTTGTTCAGCTCGATGTTGGCGTCGCCGCCGATCCGGTAGGCGAATCCGGGAAAGCGCCCGGCCAGCCGTTCGCACCAGCTCTCCAGGGTCCAGGACTCCGGCCCCGCCGAATTGTAGATCGCGCTCCGCGGGGCGTCGGCGCCCAGGAGCGCGACCGCGGAGTCGGCGACGTCCCGGCTGTAGGCCCAGTCCCGGAGGCACGGCCGGGGCATCACGGCCTCCTCGCCCCGCGCCGCCGCGACCGACGCCTGCAACACCGGCGACAGCGTGTCGCGCACGCCGGTGTTGCGTTCCCACGGACCGAACACGTAGCCGGGACGCAGGCACACGAGATCGAGGCCGTGCAACGCGCGATGCCTGAGCGCGATCCGCTCGCCGGCGTATTTGGTGATCGTGTAGAGCGAATCGGGAAGCGGCATCGCGCCGTCCTCGCGGAGAACGTCGTGCTCGAACGAGCTCTCGCCGTACACGCCCGAGGAGGAGAAGTGAACGATCCGCCCGACGCCGGCCTCGCGGGCGGCGTCCATCGCGTTGACGGTGCCCTTCACGTTGACGTCCACGATCAGATGGGCGTCGCGCCGTTCCCGTTCGAGACCGGCGGTGATCGCCGCGGCGTGGATCAACGCATCGCAGCCCGACATCGCTCCGGCGACGGCCTCCCGGTCGCGGACGTCGCCGTTCACCATCTCCACCCGGTCGCCGAACTCCCCGAGGGCGGCCTCTCCCCCCGGCGGCAGCGGCGCCGTGTCGAACGCCACGACGCGGTCGCCTCGCGCGAGCAGCGCCTCGACGACGTTCAGTCCCACGAACCCCGTGGCTCCGGTCACGAGAACGCGCATGTTCCCCTCTCGATTCGGATGGCGGGCGGATCGGCCGCGGCCCCGGCGGTCCCGGGGCCTTCGGGCCTACGGTTGCGCCCGGTGGGTGAACGCGTCGCGGCGGAAGCTGATCATCGCCTCGGGATCGACCTTGACGTGGACGATCACCGGACAGTCCGCCTTCGCGGCCTGGCTCATGGCGTCCGCCACGCTTCCCGGCTCCTCGCAGAAGTATCCCTCCGCGCCGTAAAGCCTCGCGAATTCGTCGTATCGCGGGTTGATGGTGTCGCAGCCTATGTAACGGCCCTGGTAGAAGTCGCGCTGATAGGACTTCTCCGCCCCCCAGCAACCGTTGTCGAAGACGACCGTCACGGTGTGGATCTCCGACTGGACGGCCGTCGCGAACTCCGGCAGGACCATGCCGAAACCGCCGTCCCCGTGAAGGGTGACGACGGGACGGTCGGGCCGCCCGCACTTGGCGCCCAGACCGCACGGGAACCCGAAGCCGACCAGGCCGTAGTCCAGGGGCGTCAGCATGCTGGGCGCGCCGCCGTATCGCAGCTTGTCCGTCGCCTGGAGGCACATGGTGCCGGCGTCGAGCGTGTACAGCGCGTTCTCGGGCGCCGACCGGCGCAGTTCCGCGAACACGCGCTCCGGCCGCAGGGGCGTGAGCGTGCTCTTGCCGTCCTCTTCCCGGGTTTTCCACAGCGCCTCGAGGTCCTCGAGGAATCGCCGGGTGCGCGCCTTCCACGGGACGGACTCCGTCTCCACGTCGCTCAGGCCGTCGGCGATGGCCCCGGCCGCGGCCCCCGCGTCGCCGACGATCCCGACCTCGATCGGGAAGTACTTGCCGAGCGCCTCGGGCTCGATGTCGACCTGGACGATCTTCGCGTCCTCGTTGATGTCGTTGTAGGCGTAGAAGGTCGTGTTGAAGGCGAGGCGCGTGCCGAGCGCGAGAATGACGTCGGCCTCCCGCGTCGCGGCGCTGGCGACTTCGTTCCCGCGCGGGCCGATCTGGCCGGCGAAGAGCGGATGGCTCGTGGGGATCGCGTCCGGGTGCCCGGCCGACGCCGTGACCGGGATCTGCAACCGGCTCGACAGGCGGCGGACCTGGTCCGCGCCCCCGCCCCATTTCACCCCCGCGCCGGCCAGAATGACGGGGGCCTTCGCGTCGCGGAGGATTTCGCACGCCCTGGCGACCGCGGCCGGGTTGAAGGTTCCCGCCGCCGAGCCGGCCTCGAAGTCGGGGGCCCTGATCTTGGCCTCGATCTGCGCGGCGAACATGTCCCGCGGAACGTTCACGGCGACGGGTCCCCGCCGTCCCGAATTGGCGACGCGCAGGGCCTCCTCGATCGCGGCGGGAACGCGGTCGGGGCGAATCACCGTGATGTTCTTCTTGACCAGGGGCGCGAAAAGGTTCTGCTGATCGATCTCCTGGAACGCGTCCCGGCCGAAGTGGTCGGTGGCGACCAGTCCCGTGAGGCAGACGACGGGAGAATAGGCGAGCTTGGCGGCGGCCATGCCGGGCGCCATGTTGACGGACCCGGGGCCCGCCTGTCCCGCGAGGAAGACGCCGGGACGGCCCGTGGCGCGCGCGAAGCCGTCTGCCATGTGGACGCCGAAGGCCTCGTGCCGGACGCCGACGTACTTGACGTCATCGGCGTCGTAGAGCGCGTCGTAGACTTCCATCGTCGACGATCCGAGAAGGCCGAACACGTGCGTCACTCCCGCGGCCCGCAGCGTCTCGACGACTGCCGTTCCTCCGTTCATCCGGGCCATGTCACCCCCCGTCCCGATGTGGATCGATCGTCATGGGAACCCGTTCTCGACGCCGGTCGCGCCGCCGGGCCTGCGGTCGCGAAAATACACGCCCGAACGACCGGAGGAAAGGGCTTCGCCGGACCGCGCGGCGTCTCGATTCAATCGTCGGCGGCCGCGCCGAGCGCGGCCAGGTGCTCCGGTCGTTCCGCGAACCAGGCCTCGGCCCGCGCCACGTGCGCGCCTTCGTACGACAGGGCGTAGAGCACGGCCTGATCGGGATTGGTCACTTCCTCGAAGCCGACCCGCTCGATCCAGGCGGTCAGCACGGCGCGGAACACCCGCTCCGGAGGGGTTTCCGCCGCGTCGAGCGGGAGTCCCAGCGCCTCGACCGACGCCTGGAGCTCGTCGGGCGGCGCGCCGGCGACGCCCCGGTAGAACGCGACGAGGGCGGCCCGGCGCTCCGGCCACAACAGCGTCGCCGCCTGCCGCGCCAGTTCGTCGACGTACTGGCGAAATACGGGATCGAGGCGCTCGTAGAACGTCCTCTCCCCCGCCCGTTCGGGGTCGCGTTCCTCCATGGGGGGATTCGTGAAGGCGGCCGCGATGATTTGCAAGCGCCGCGCATACCATGGCGAACGCGAGCCCGCCCGCCTCCGCAGAGGTGGAGGGTCAGGCGGCGGCCGGGGCGGGCTGCTCGAGGTCGGATTTGGCGATGAAGTGGACCTGGGGCCAGCCGGGAGAGTCCTCCGCCTCCTCCCACACCTTCTCGATGATCTCCGAGCGCACCTCCATCGAACGCCCTCGGCCGATCAACTGCTCGACCTCGCCGTCGTAGACGATCTTCACGTCCAGCATGGGGTCGTCGTAGTGGTCGAAACCGGGCTTGACGTCGACGCTGACGACGGGGATGTCGGCGAAGCGGGCCTTGAAGGCCGCCTCCGCGATCTCGCGAACCTGCTGCTCGTTCATCCCGGAATCTCCTGGGGCGATCGTTGCCTGAATAGCACATGAGCGGCGAAAGCGCGCCTGGCCGCGGCGTCCGCCTGCTCGAACCGGTCGATGGCGCGCTCTGCGGAGGCAATGTATTCCAGAACGTCGGACGTCCGGTAAGCCTCCACGTCCAGCGCATAGTCGGCCTGTTGCCGCTCGACCTGCAACACGACGAACGACCTGGCGAAGTTGCGGACCTCCGCCGGAAACTCCCGCATCGCCTGTCCTTGCCGACACGCGCCCCTGGCCCTGCCGTGCTCCAATGCGCGGTACACCCGATGCCATGCCGGGCTGCGCGCCGGGCCGATCAACAGGTCGGCCGCCGTCGCCGCCAGGCAGTGGAACATCGCGTAGTAGGCGGTGCTGACGGCGCGGCGGAGCCGCGCCTGCGAAGGGTTCCCGCGGCCGGATTCGGCCAGGGCGCAGGCGGCCGCCATCAAGTCGCGCGCGTTCACGGGCTCGAGTCCTCCGGGTGAGTGGGCGTCCGGGGCCGAGGCGCGCCGCTTCCTCTCGCCGTGCGCCCGAACCCCTTGATCCATAGTCGAAAACGACCGTCGCCGTCAACGCCGCCTCTTCACCGGGCGGTGGTCGGGAGGGGGTGGATCGGACGCGCGCTTCCGCTGGCGACTCCCACCCCGACCCTCCCCCTGCCAGGGGGAGGGAGAAGAAGGAGGGCGGAGGGAGCCATCCACACTCCTCCCCCATAACAGGGGGGAGGTCGGGAGGGGGGGTGGACCGCGGTTCCGCAACGCCGGGAAGGGCGGGCTTGACGGGCGCCGGCGATCGCGCGAGCTTGGCGCCGGCCGATCGACGGTCCGGCCCCGCGGGCCGGCGGCCGAACCGTCGGGTGCGGCGAGGGAACCGCGATGTCGAAGGTAATGGCGTCCGAGAAGGGAGGGATCGGCCCCGCGCCGGGAATCCGTCCCTGGGCCGCCGCCTGCCTGCTGGCCGGCGCGCTCGGCTTCGGCGCCCCCGCGGCGGCGGAACGGGGCCGGGAGGACGTCGGCCGGACCCTCAACGACCTCTTCATCGCCATCTACCGGAACTCCGGCGTCATGAGCGGGATCTTCGAGAACTGCGCCGGCGCGCAGGGAGCGGCGGGCGAATTCTTCGACGCCGTTCACGGCCGCTACGTCCGCAACGACAGCGTCATCGCGGGCATGATCGTCGCCGTTCATCGCAAGGTCATGGAGCGGCAGACGGCCACCGGATCGGTGGGCGCGGTCGAGCGGCTCTCCAGGGAGACCAGGGACCTCGCCTACTCGGAGATAAAGCGCAGGTTCATCGTGGCGGACGGCAGGCCGGAACTCGAGCGTCGGCTGTGCGACAGCCTGATGAAGGAGTTCCGCGCGGGCAAATGGGACAATCCGCGGTACGTGGAGAAGTATTTCGGGCTGCTCGAGCGCTTCGATCCCCGGATATACGCCGAGTTCCGCGACATGAAGGGCGTCCTCGACGATCGGCGCGCGGGGCGCGATTGACAAGGCGGGTCCCGAGGGTATGCTGGGATCGCGCGGCGGGCCGAAGGTCCGGGCTCCGACCGCCGCGCGGCTTCCCCGCGCCGCAGGCGCGGGAACGAGGGGGAGGGCATGAAACCGATATTGCAACTCGCGAACGGGTTGGACTGGCTCACCGACCGGATACTCGAGCTTTGCAAGTGGTCGACGATGGTGGTCGTCGGTTTGATAGCGGGGATCATCTTCGTCGGCGTGTTCTGGCGTTACGTCCTGAACGATGCGCTGGGCTGGTACGAGGAGACGGCCAAGTACCTGATGCTCTGGCTGGTCTTTCTGGCGTCTCCGATCGTGCTCAAGCGGACGGGCCACGTGGCCATCGACAATCTGCCCAGAATGATGCCGGAGCGCGTCAAGTACTTCATGTACCTGGTCGTGTTCTCCGGCGTGCTCTTCCTGCTCTACGAGATGGCGGTCGAGGGATGGGGCCTCGCCCTGAACGCCTGGCCGCAGAAGTGGACGTCGCTGCCGATCTCGTTCTTCTGGGTCTACCTCTCGGTTCCGGTCGGCAGCGCGATCATGATCCTGGTGCTCGTCGAGCACTGGCTGAAGGCGTTCGTCGGCATCATCGATCCGGAGCAGGGCAGCCTGCCCGAGTTCGAGGACACGGAGATGCATCATGCGGAGGAGGCGACGCTGTCCGGCGAGTAGGGGCGCCGGTTCCTCGGGCTGAGCGGGTGAGACGATGCCGATAACGTTCTTCTGGATTTTCCTGGGTTCCATGGCGATCGGGATGCCGATCGTGTTCGCGCTGGGCTTCGCCCCGCTGATGGGCTTCGTGCTCGACGACAAGTCGTTGTTCTTCAAGATGCTGCCGCAGCGGATCTTCGGCGGCATCAACCAGTTCCCGCTGCTCGCCATCCCGCTGTTCGTGCTCGCCGGCGAGATCATGAACACGAGCGGCATCACCGAGAACATGGTGCGTTTCGCCCGAGTGCTGGTCGGCCACTTCCGCGCCGGTCTGGCGCAGGTGAACATCGTCGCCAGCATGTTGTTCGCCGGCCTCTCGGGTTCGGCGGTCGCGGACACCTCGGCCATCGGCTCGATCATGATCCCCGCCATGGAGCGCGACGGATACTCCCGGGCGTTTTCCGCCGCGGTGACGGCGGCGTCGTCGGTCATCGGGCCGATCATTCCGCCCAGCATCATCATGATCATCTACGCCTTCATCATGAAGGTGTCGGTCGCCGGCCTGTTCCTCGCCGGTTTCATCCCCGGCCTCCTCATCGGCATCGGCCTCATGGTGCTGACGAAGGTCCTCGGCGAGCGGCGCAATTATCCGAAGAGCGGCGCCCGCGCCTCGGTGGGCGAGATCTGGGACGCCTTCAAGGGCGCGTTCCTGCCGTTGCTCACGCCCATCATCATCATCGGCGGCATCCTCTCGGGCGTCTTCACGCCGACCGAGTCGGCGGGCGCGGCGGCCTTCTACGCCCTGGTGCTCAGCATCTTCGTGATGCGCACGCTGCCGCTGGCGGAGTTGCCGCAGCTGTTTCTGCGCACCGGACTGATCGCCTCGACGATCCTTCTGATCGTCGGGACGTCCACGGTGTTCGGTTGGGTGGCCACCGTTTCCGGCGTGCCCCAGGCCCTCGGCAGGGCGCTGTTCACGATCACCGAAAACCCGATCATCCTGCTGCTGCTGGTGAACCTGCTGCTTCTGCTCACCGGCATGTTCCTGGACGCCGTTCCGGCCATCCTCATCCTCGGCCCGGTCCTGGCGCCGACGCTCTATCAACTGGGCATCGATCCCCTGCACTTCGCCATCATCATGTGCATCAACGTGACCGTGGGCCTGGCCACGCCGCCGATGGGCCTGATCCTGTTCGTGGCGTCGAGCCTGACGCGACTCGGCATCGAGGTCATCGCCAGGCAGTTGATGCCCTATCTGATGGTGCACCTGACGGCGATTCTTCTGGTGACCCTGCTTCCGGACATCGCCTTGACGTTGCCGCGCGCGCTGGGGTTCGCGAGGATTCCGGACGACTCGTGGATGGCGGGCGTGTTCGGTGGCGGTTGACCTTTCCGCGGCGCGAGTCGATCTTTCCGCGGCGCGCGAATCGTCGGGCGGCGGTTTCGGCCGTTCGACAACCTTGAACTTCATGGCAAAGGGAGGACAAGCAGTATGACGACAAGATCGAGAAAGCGTACCGGCCTCGCGGCCGGCGTCGGCTTCGCGGCGCTGTTGGGCGCCGGCGCGGCGTCGGCGCAAGAGACCGTCCTGAAGGTCAATCACGTCGCCAGCGCCAACACGCCGGTGCAGGTCTGCCTGGAGGTGATGGAAGGCTACATGGAGCGGACCTCGGGTAACCGCTTCGACGTCCAGGTCTATCCGGCGGCGCAGCTCGGAAACTTCCGGCAATCCGTCGAGGCGGTCCAGCTCGGCAGCCTCGAGCTGACCTTCACGACGGGCGGCGGCATCTCCAACCTGTTCGGTCCCATCCAAGCCTTCGACATCCCCTATCTCCTGAAGAACGACCGCGTGGTCAACAAGGTGATGGAGGATCCGGAACTCAACGAGATGCTCAACAACGACGTGCTGGAGGCGTTGCAGACCGTCCGCATGGTCGGCATGTCGGGCAACCACGGCTGGCGCAGCTTCTTCATCGACAAGGGACCGACGAGCAACCTGCCGGACGACTGGGACGGCAAGAAGATCCGCACCATCGAATCGCCGATCTCGATGGAGCTGGCCAAGGCCGTCGGCCTGTCGCCGACGCCGATCCCCTGGCAGGAGCTCTACACGTCCCTGGCGACCGGCATCGTCTACGGGACGAAGAACTCGCTGATGGACATCATCTCGATGGACTTCCAGCAGTACCTCAAGTACCTGTTCCGGGATCAGCACACCTACATCATGTTCTTCTGGTGGATGCACGAGCCGTATCTCCAGGGTCTGAAACCGGAGCTGCAGACCGTCTTTGTCGACGGCATGGACCGGTTGAAGGCGACGTGCACCGGATACTTCGAGGCCTATACGCTGCCCTTCTACAAGCAGTTCGCCGAGGCCGGAGGGGAGATCTACTACCCGACGGCCGAGCAGCGGCAGTTCCTGCTGAAGGGCCAGGAGGCCGTCGAGAAGTGGTTCGTCGACCAGTTCGGAACCAAGTATCCGGACGCCATCCGCGCCGCCGTGGCGCGCGCGGAGGAGGCGATCGCCCAGGAAGACATGCGGGTGCTGGGCAAGGCCGCGATGAGGTGACCCGTCGGTTCGGGGGGGCGGGGCGTCCTCCCGAACCGAACGAGTTTTCACGGGTAAATCGGGGCGCGCTTCGGCGCGCCCCTTTCTTTTTCTTTGCGCGGAACGGGGCGGCGCGCGGGGGCGGTCCACCCCCTCCCGACCTCCCCCCTCTTCTTCTCCCTCTCCCTTGCAGGGGGAGGGTCGGGGTGGGGGTCGCGCCGGGGGGAGGAGCGCGAACGGCCCCTGCGGCGCCGCGACCGAATTTTTCGATAATTATTCTCATTTGCATTTACAGGCCGTTTCCCGTACGCTATAGGGAACGGCGTCGAACGTCGCCCGGACGCGAGCGGCGCGAGACGGAGCCGTGACGAGCGAGGCGGAGGAGATGGGCAGATCACTTCTCGAGGCGGCGTCCCGGGATCCTTGGCGGTCGCGGAGGACGGAACGGGAGGCCGCGCCCGAACGGGGCGCCGGGAGGCGGGAATACGCCAGTCGGGACCTGTTGGGCGACGACCGCGAGATCGTCATCCGGCACGGCGCGGAAACCTACCGGCTTCGGTTGACCGGCAACGGCAAGCTGCTGCTGACGAAATGAACCACGGGAGATCCGATCCTTCCGCCGCCTCCAGTTCCGTTATCGAACCAAGCCAGCCAATGGCCCGCGACGGCGATCAGCCAGCCAGGTTCCCGACCCCGAACGAAACCGACAAGGGAGCCAGACCGCAGTGTCGAAGCGCGAAGCCGATCACCTCGATCCGCCGGGCCCGGTCGCCGGGTCCGATGCCGCGCCGAAAGGCGCAGGCGCGTCCATCGTCTACGTCCGGCCGAAGGCCGTCCGTCTCGCCCGCGGCGACCTCACGGAAGCCGGGAACCTGATCCTCTGGGCCATGAGAACCTGGGTCCGGGGTTTCATGAAGGACGTTCCCGTAGCCAGGAGCATCGTCGACGGGCTGCGCTGCGCCCATGCCGAGGAGATCTTCGGCGAACTCGACGGCCTCATGTCGCTCTACGGCCGCCACGCGCGGCGGCGTCTCGACTTTCACTGCCCCAGGTGCAACTCGCTGAGCCCCGACGAATACGGCTTCCTGTTGCTCGTCGGGGCGGCCCAAGCCGGGATGAAGGACCTGGTCCGGGCCATCGCGCGGGAGGGGCTGGAGCCCCCGGCGCCCCCTTACGGCGCGCTGCGGGCCGACCGGCTGGCGGCGAACCTGCGCGCGGGCGGGCTCGAGCTGCCGCCGCCGACGCGCAGGGCGGCCGGGAAATTTCCCCTGCCCGAGGCCCGTTCGAAACGGTATTGACAATGACTCTTACTTGCATCAGCATGGGGTTCCCCCGTGCGGCGCTGGCTGGAGGGAGCCGCGAATCATGTACGTCTGCATTTGCAATCGATACCGGGAAAGCGACCTTCGCGACCTCGCGTCGGGCGGTGCCCGTTCGGCGGAAGAAGCGTACTCCGTGCTCGGAAACGGTCCCCGGTGCGGCCGCTGCCTCGAATTCGCCCAGGCCCTGATGGACGAGGCGAACGCGGCGCCGGCCGCGGATTCGGCGGTGGGTTGACGGGCCCCGGCCGGGAGTTGCCGGGCCGCGTTCCGTCGGCCCCGGCTTCGTCCGGAACGCGTTCCGGCCGCCGCGCGCCGTCCGGTCACTTCCCGCTCTGAAACTGGACGTAGTTCTCCAGACCCATCGCCTCCACGAGTCCGAGCTGCGTCTCCAGCCAGTCGACGTGCTCCTCTTCCCCTTCCAGGATGTCCTTGAGCAGCTCGCGGGTCACGTAGTCGGACCGCTGTTCGCAGCATGCGATGGCCTCCCGCGCCAGCGGGATCGCCTCGTGTTCCAGCTTCAGGTCGCACTCCAGAATCTCCTTCACGGATTCGCCGATCAGGAGCTTGTTGAGATCCTGGAGGTTGGGCAGGCCTTCGAGGAACAGTATCCGCTCGACCAGCCTGTCCGCGTGCTTCATTTCGTCGACCGACTCCTCGTACTCGCGCCTGGCCAGACGGGACACGCCCCAGTTCTTCAACATGCGTGAATGCAGGAAGTACTGGTTGATGGCCGTCAGTTCGTTCCTCAGGACGCGATTGAGAAAATCGACAACCCTTTCGTCGCCTTGCATGGCGCCCTCCTTCGCCGGTCGCTCGAACGTCTCCGGCCCGTATCCTACGCTCCCGCGCCGCGCGGCGAAAGCTCCCGACCGCGGTCCACCCCCCTCCTCCGTCCCCCCTTGATTCTCCCTCCCCCTTGCAGGGGGAGGGCCGGGGTGGGGGTCGCGGCAGCGGAGAGGAGCGCGAACGGACCCTCCCGTCCCCCCGTCGCCGGATGGAACCCGCGGACAGGCAGAATGAGAAATGCCGCCTGAATTCGCTTGACGTCGAAATGTGATTGATTATCATTATCTATCCGATCGTCGATATCCGTGCGCCGCTCCGGCGGCGCGCGGTCTCGGGGATCGCGGGCAAGCAAGCCGACCGCCAGCCAGCCCCTGCGGCCGTATCGCGGCCGACAATCGCAACAGCGAAGGAGCTGACTGATGAAGCCGATATTCTTGCTTGCGGCGGCGCTGGCCCTGATCGCCTGGAACGCGCCCGCGCTGGCGCAGACCTCGATCGAGGAGCGTCTGGCGAACATGGAACAGCGAATCCGGCGCCTGGAACGGCGGATCGCCGATCAGGACAGGGTGATCGTCGAGAAGGAGCGGGAGATTTCCCGCCTCGTGGGGCGGGATGACGCCTGGTTCGACGATCTGGAGATCACCGGCGTCGTGGAGGTCGAAGGGTCCCACAGCAGCCCGTTCGAGGGCGATTCGGCCAGCGACGTCGCCGTCGCGACCGCGGCCATCGGGATCGGCGCGCAGGTCAACGACTGGATGAGCGCCGAGATCGGCCTGCTCTACGAGGAGGACGATACCCCTCTGGAGGTCGACACCGCCAGCCTGACCGCGGGCCCTTCCGAAGGCGCGTGGTCGGTGACGGCCGGACAGGTCTACCTGCCCTTCGGGACCTTCGAGAGCAATATGATCTCCGACCCCCTTACCCTGGAGATCGGCGAAACCCGTGAAACCGCCGTCCAGTTCGATTTTTCCGCGAACGGGTTCTCCGGATCCACCTACGTGTTCAACGGCGCGAACGACGAGGGCGGCAAGGACGAGATCGACGGGTTCGGCGCCGCGGCCGGCTACGAGATGGAGGGGGACGAACGTGGTTTCGCGCTGGGTCTGGGCTGGATCAACGACGTCGGAGACTCCGACGGCCTGGAAGGAGCCATCGGGGACGGCCTCGGCGAGGGGGGCGTCTACGCCTCTCGCGCGCCCGGCTGGACCGGAAGCGTCGTCCTCCGGTTCGGCGACGTCTCGCTGATCGGCGAATACCTGTCGGCGCTGGACGAGTTCCAGCCCGGAGAGGTCCCCTTCGGCGATGGGGGCGCGGAGCCGTCGGCATGGAACGTCGAGGCGGGCTACGGCTTCTCGCTGGGCGGCAGGGACGCGACCTTCGCGCTGGCCGCGCAGGGAACCGACCAGGCGCTCGCCCTCGAGCTGCCGGAATCCCGCTACCTCGCGAGCCTCTCCGTCGACCTGGCCGACCGCGTGAGCGGAACCCTCGAGTGGGCGCGCGACGAAGACTACGACGCGTCGGCGGGGGGAACCGGAAACGAGGCCGACGCGGTCACCGCGCAAGTCGCGGTCGAGTTCTGATAGCGATCGAAAGGAGAATACGATGAAGACGTCACTTCGAGCCACCGCGGCGTGCTTCCTGTTGTCCACTCCCGCCGCGGCGGCGGACGACGGGCGCGCGGTGCTCGCGCATTACGCGGACATCGCGCACGCCATGTACGAAGATTCGCTGGAGACGGCGCGCGACCTGCAACGGGCGGTCGAGCGGCTCGTCGCCAGACCCACGGCGGGGAACCTCGCCGCGGCGAGGGCCGCCTGGATCGCGGCGCGCGTTCCCTACCAGCAGACCGAGGTCTATCGTTTCGGCAACGCCATCGTCGATGACTGGGAGGGCAAGGTGAACGCCTGGCCGCTCGACGAGGGATTTATCGATTACGTCGCGGCGAGCTACGGGGCCGAGTCCGACGAGAACCCGTACTACCGGGTCAACGTCGTCGCGAGCCCCATGCTGAAGGTGTCGGGCCGCACGATCGACGCCCGGCGCATCACGAAGGATCTGCTGGCCGACACGCTGCACGAGGCGGGCGAGGTCGAGGCGAACGTCGCCACGGGATATCACGCCGTGGAGTTCCTGCTCTGGGGACAGGACCTGAACGGCGTCGGCCCGGGCGCCGGCGACCGCCCGGCCAGCGATTTCGACGCCGCGAACTGCTCGTGGGGCAATTGCGACCGCCGCGCGGCGTATCTCCGGACCGCCACCGATCTGCTCGTCGACGATCTGGCGTGGATGGTGGAGCAATGGTCCGTCGGCGGCGCAGCCCGGGAGACTCTGCTCGGCGGCGACGTGGAGCGCGGGCTCGCGGCCATCGTCACCGGGATGGGGAGCCTTTCGTACGGCGAGCTCGCCGGGGAGCGCATGAAGCTCGGCCTGATGCTCCACGACCCGGAAGAGGAGCACGACTGCTTCAGCGACAACACCCACAACTCCCACTACTACAACGCCCTCGGAATCCGGAACGTCTACCTTGGAACCTACCGGCGCGTCGACGGTTCCCAAGTGAGCGGCCCCGGATTCGGCGCGCTCGTCGCCGCGGTCTCCGCCGACGCGGACGCGGAGTTGCGCGAGCGGATCGACGCCACGTTGGCGGCGATGCGCGGCATCGTGGACGCCGCGGAGGGCGGCGAGGCGTACGATCAGATGATCGGCCCGGACAACGGGCCCGGCAACGCCCGCGTCCAGGCGGCCGTGGACGCCCTCGGCGCGCAGACCCGCGCCATCGAGAAGGCGGTCGCCGCTCTCGGCCTGGAACGGATCGAGTTCGAGGGTTCGGACAGTCTCGACGATCCCGAGGCCGTCTTCAAGTGATCCGCCGGGCGCCGCCCGCGAGACTCGCCCCGCGGCGGTTTTCCGCCGCGGGGCTTCTGTTCCTCGTTCTCGCGCCGGCGGCGGCGGGCTCCGCTCTCGCCCTCGACGACGCGGAGGTCGTCGCCCCGACCGGCGATTTCTCGAAACCGGAAGCCTTCGAAAGGCTGCCGGCGGGAGCCCTGACGTCGCGCAGGAAGCCCGGCGCCAACGCGTTCTCGCACAACTCCGCCAACATGAGCTTCGAGAGGCAGCTCGACTTCAGGATTGGCGACGGGCTGTTCCGCCGCGTCTGGGTGTCGGCACCGGCCTCGACCCGCGCCGCCGACGGACTCGGCCCCCTGTTCAACGCGCGTTCCTGCCAGCGCTGCCATCTCAAGGACGGCCGCGGCCATCCGCCGTCGGGGAACTGGCCCGACGACGACGCGGTCTCCATGTTCCTGCGCCTCGGCGTCCCGCCGCGAACGGAGGCGGAGCGCCGGGCTGTCGGCGGCGGACGCCGCGCGGTCGTTCCGGAACCGACCTATGGGGAGCAGCTGCAGGATCGGGCCATCCAGGGCCATGCGCCGGAAGGGCGCATGCGCGTCGTCTATACGGAGCGGGCCGTGCGGCTCTCGGGCGGCGAGGTCGCCCGTCTGCGCCAGCCCGCCTATACCGTGACCGACCTCGGCTACGGTCCCATGAGCGAACGGGTCATGATCTCGCCCAGGGTCGCGCCTCCGATGATCGGCCTCGGCTTGCTGGAGGCCATTTCCGAGGACCATATCGTCGCCGCGGCCGACCCCGGAGACGCGGACGGAAACGGCATTTCGGGCAGGGCGAACCGGGTCTGGAGCGGCAAGCTGGAGCGCGTGGCGCTGGGCCGCTTCGGCTGGAAGGCCGGCGCCGCGACGATCGAGGATCAGGCCTCTGGCGCCTTTTCCGGCGATATCGGCATCTCCACCCCCCTCCGCCCCGGCGGAGCGGGAGAGTGCACGCCCCGGCAGACCGACTGCCTCCATGCGCCGGATGGCGACAGCCCCGAGTTCGGGAACGTCGAGGCGCACCAGGAGGTCGTCGATCTCGTGGTCTTCTATTCCCGGAACCTCGCGGTTCCGGCGCGGCGCGGCCTCGACGATCCCGAGGTCCTCGCGGGGAAACGCGTGTTCTACGAGACGGGCTGCATATCCTGCCATCGCCCCAAGTTCATCACGCCGAGGGACCTGCCCGGACTGCCCGAACAGTCGCGACAGTTGATCTGGCCCTATACCGACCTTCTCCTGCACGACATGGGAGACGGTCTGGCGGACGGAAAACCGGAAGGACGCGCGAACGGGCGCGAATGGAGAACGCCTCCCCTGTGGGGCATCGGCCTCACGAAGGCGGTGAGCGGACACACCTTCTTTCTGCATGACGGCCGGGCGCGCAACCTTCTCGAGGCGATCCTGTGGCACGGCGGGGAAGCGGAGTCGCAGCGCGACGAGGTGATCGCCATGCCGCCCGAGGAGCGGCGTCGGCTGATTCGTTTCCTGGAGTCCCTTTGAGATGCCGGGTGCGCGGCCCGCGGCGGCGCGCCGGCGGATGTGGGCGGTCCTCCTGGCCGTTCCGCTCGCGTGCGGATGCGGCGTCGGCGCGGCCGGCGCCGCCGCGGCCGCCGAGGCGGACTTCGCCCGCGTCAACGAAAGCCTGGCGCTGGGTCACGCGGCCGAACGGTATCGGCGCCTCTCCGGGGCCGCGGCGGACTTCGGCGCGGCCGCGCGGGCGTCCTGCGGTTCGCCGCCTCCGAGGGAGCTCGACGGGGCGGCGGCGGCCTGGCATGCGGCGATGGACGCATGGATGTCGGTCGAGCACGTCCACCACGGGCCGATAGAACTGCATATGCGCAGGTTCCGCCTGCATTTCTGGCCGGACAGGCGCGGCCGCGGCGGGCGGCAGATCCAGGCGCTGCTGGCGGGGCCGGACGCCGCCCGCGCGTCGCCCGAGACGCTTCGCTCGGCGAGCGTCGCGGTGCAGGGCTTCCCGGCCGCCGAGTGCCTGCTGTTCGACGCGCGGTTGCGGGCGAACCTCGAGAGCGGGGCGGAAGGCGACTCCGCCTGCCGGCTCCTCGTCGCGATCGCGGACAATCTCGCGGACATGTCGGCGCGGTTGTCGTCGGAGTGGAGCGCGGAGGGCGCAGCGTTCCCGCGGGAGATCCGGGAGGCGGGAAGCGAGGGCTCGCGTTTCGCGAGTCATCGGGACGCGACCGCCGAATTCGTGAGGGGAGCGCACGCCGCGTTGCAGGTCATGGCCGAGATGAAGGTCGATCGCGTCATGGGGAAGAGCCCGGAGTCGGCGCGCCCGCGCCGCGCGGAGTCGTGGCGCGCCGGCCGTTCCTTGCGCAACCTCGTTCTCAACCTCGAAGCGATCCAGGCCATGTACGAGGGAGGGGACGGCCCGGGGCTCAGGCGTCTGCTCGAGCCTTCTCACGCCGACCTGGCCGGCCTGTTGTCGCGGGCCTTTCGACAGACCCTGGAGACGGCGCGCTCCATACGGCCTCCCCTGTCGCGGGCCGTCGTCGATCCGGCGGCGCGGGACGGGCTCGCCCGGCTCTCCGCGCAGCTCCGCGGCCTCGTGGCGCTGGTCGGCGGCAAGGCGGCTCCGGCGCTCGGCGCGCCTCTGGGGTTCAACGCGCTCGACGGCGACTGACGGTGGACCGCGGACGCCGGCAGGCCCTGTCGTTCGTGGGCTCCGCGCCGTTGCTCCTGGCGTCCGGAATCGGGCGCGCCGCGGCGGACCGGACGCCGCGGGACCGGCCGGCCTACTTCAGCGCCTACGGCGCGGCGGACGGCGCCTGCGGGGTGGTGGCGTTCGGAGCGGATGGCGGCGAGATCCTGGACGCGCCGTTGCCCGCACGCGCGCACGGGATCGCCGTGCATCCCGACGGAGACGAGGCCGTCGCGTTCGCCCGCCGCCCGGGAACGTTCGCGGCGGTGATCCGGCGCCGGGACGGGGCCGGGCGCGCCCGCCTGCTGCGCTCCCCGCCGGGCCGGCATTTCTGCGGGCACGGCGTCCATTCGACGGACGGCGAGTTCCTGTTCACGACCGAGAACGACTTCCACGCCGGTCGCGGAGTCGTCGGGGTCTGGCGGACTCGCCCGACCTACCGGCGCGCGCGGGAGTTTCCGAGTCACGGCGTCGGGCCGCACGAGCTCGTCCTCTCCGGGGACGGATCGACGTTGATCGTCGCCAACGGCGGTATCCTGACGCATCCGGACACCGGACGGCGCAAGCTCAACGTCCCGACCATGTCGCCGTCGCTGGCGTACATCGACCCGTCCGACGGCCGCCTCGCGCGATCGCTGGCTTTCGACGGGCCGCGCCGGCGCCTGCTCGGTATCCGCCACCTCGCCGTCGCCGACGGCCTCGTCTGCCTCGCCCTTCAGGACGAAGGACCGCGCGGCGACCCGCTCCCCCTGGTGGCGTTTCACGGACCGGACGACGCCGGGCTCGACCTTCGGCCCGCGCCGCGCGCGATCCTTCGGCGAATGAAGGGGTACACCGGCTCGGTCGCGGCGGACTCGAGCGGCGCGTATTTCGCCGTCACGGCGCCGCGGGGCGGCGTGGTCACGGTCTGGGACGCCGGGAGGCGCGAGCTGTCGGCGTCGTTCGACGTGGCGGACGGAAGCGGAGTCGCGGCGGAGGGGCGGCCCGGGCGTTTCCTGGCCACCAGCGGCGCCGGGGGCGCGGCGCTGCTCGACGCGGCGACGGGTCGGACGGCGGCGGTGGAGAGCCGGTTCCTGGCGCGCCTCCGATGGGACAATCACCTCACGCGGGCGAACGACATGAGGGGGTCGACCGAGAGCGCCTTCAGGAACGTGTCCAGGGTCGAGTCGTAGACGACGCTCGACTCGTCCCGGCCGAACACCACGAGATGCTCCAGCTTCGGCGTCAACCCGACCCGTTCGCCGATTTCGTGCTTCTCGTGGGAGGCCGCCAGACAATACACGCATTGTCCGTTCTCCAGCCGCGCGAGGTATTGGTAGTGCGATCCCCGGAACGATATCTGGACGACCTCGCCGATCAGTTCGCCCGCTCGGTCGTGCAGTACGTCGTCGGGCCGCACCAGAATCTCCACGTCGCGGCCCACCTCGATGTGGTGATCCTGGCGCACGTTGTGGGTGCCGAGCGCCGACCGCAGTCTCGTCCTGTCGATGGAGGTCGCCTGGATCAGTTCGCCCTCCCCCACGAACCGGGCGACGAATTTCGTGGCGGGCCGATGGTACAGGTCACGGGGATCGTCCCACTGATGGATGCGGCCCGCGTTCATCACGCCGACCCGGTCCGCCAGGGCGAAAGCCTCCGCCTGGTCGTGCGTCACGAGGATCGCGCTCATGTTCTCGTGCTTCAGGATTTTCCGCACTTCCGGCACGATCGACAGACGAAGCTCGGCGTCGAGGCTGGAGAACGCCTCGTCCATCAGCAGCAGCTTCGGCTTCGGCGCCATCGCCCGCGCCAGGGCCACGCGCTGCTGCTCGCCGCCGGACAGCGAGTGCGGCATGCGTTTCTCGTAACCGGTCATTCCGAAGAGCTCCAGCAGCTCCTCGACGCGGCGGCGCCGTTCCCCCCGGTCCGCCCCCCTGAGACCGAAGGCGACGTTGCGCGCGACGTCGAGATGCGGGAACAGCGCGAAGTCCTGGAACACCATGCCGATGCGCCGCTTCTCGGGTTCCACGACGGCGGAGGGCGCCGACAGCGGCCGGCCCTCCATCGAGACGGCGCCGCGCGTCGGCCGCTCGAACCCCGCGATCCCGCGGAGGAGCGTGGACTTGCCGCAACCGCTCGGCCCCAGCAGGCAGCCGATCTCTCCGAACTCGAGCGAAAGGGTCGCTCCGGTCACGACGGTCCGGTCGCCGTAGGCCAGACACAGGTTCTCGAGACTCAGCATGGGGGGCGAACTCCTCCCGTGAAGGGCGTCGTCACCTTGCGGGGACGTGGCCCCGTGAAATGGTCCGGCTCAACAGGACCACCGGGCCGATTCCCACGAGGACGATCGTCAACGACGGAACCGCCGCGTCGATCAGCCGTTCGTCGGACGCGAGCTCGTAGGCCCGCACCGCGAGGGTGTTGAAGTTGAACGGCCGCAGGATCAGGGTGGCCGGAAGTTCCTTCAGGACGTCGACGAACACGATCAGCAGGGCGGTGAATACCGTGCCTCTCAGCAAGGGCGCGTGAAGCTGCCGGAGAACCTCGGACGGCCGGCGCCCCAGGGAACGCGCGGCCTGGTCCAGGCTGGGCTTGATCTTCTCCAGGCCGGCTTGCACGGCCCCGAGCGAAACGGCGAGAAACCTCACGGTGTACGCGAAGAGCAGCGCGAAGATCGTGCCCGAAAGCAGAAGCCCGACCTCCGCTCCGGAGACGAACCGCGTGATCTCGATCAGGCGGTGGTCCAGCCACGCCAGCGGCACGATGACGCCCACCGCGATGATCGCGCCGGGAATCGCGTAGCCGAGGCCGGAGACGTCCACCGACAGGCGCGCCGCCCGCGACGCCGCGTTGCGCTTCGCATAACCGAGGACCAGCGCCAGCGCCGTCGCGATCAGGGCCGCCAGGAAGGCCAGATGGAACGAGTTCCACGCCAGACTCAGAAACGACGCGCCGTCCCACCTGGCGTCGAACAACGTCCACTTCAGGAGGGCCAGGGCCGGAACGATGAATCCCAGCAACACCGGCGCGAGGCATCCGGCCCAGGCGCCGGCCGCCCGCCAGCCGGCCAGCCGGATCCGGTGTTCGCGCATGGCTTTTCCGCCCGCGTCGTAGCGGGCCCTGCGCCGGGAATGGCGCTCCAGATAGATCAGCAGGATGACGAAGGCCAGCAGCGCCGCGGAGAGCTGGGATGCGGCCGTCAGGTCGTCGAACCCGTAGAACGCGCGGAATATCCCGGTCGTGAAGGTGCTCAGGCCGAAATACTGCACCGTCCCGTAGTCGGCGAGGGTCTCCATCAGCGCCAGCGAAACGCCGGCGACGATCGCCGGGCGGGCCAGCGGTATGGCGAGTTGAAAGAAGCCCCGGGGAATGCCGTAGCCCAGCGTGCGGCCGGCCTCGATCGCTCTCGTCGAGTGCTCCAGGAACGCCGCGCGCGCGAGCAGGTAGACGTATGGATACAGCACCAGCCCCAGCATGGCGATGGCGCCGCCGAGCGAACGCACCGGGAAGAACCAGTAATCCCCGTGTTTCCATCCCGTGACGTCGCGAAGCAGCGTCTGCGCCGGACCCGCGTATTCGAGGAGTCCGGTGTACGTATAGGCGATGATGTAGGCCGGAAAGGCCAGGGGCAGCAACAGCGCCCAGACGAACGTCTTTCGCCCCGGAAACTCGCAGACCGCGGTGAACCAGGCGGCGGGAACCCCCAGGATCAGGGTCAGTACGCCGACCCCCAGCATGAGAAGGACCGAGTTGACGACGTAGTCGACGAGAACCGTGTCCCACAGATGGCCCCAGATCTGGGCGCTCTGGCCGGCGAACACCGAGGCGGCGATGACGACGATCGGCGAGGCCACCACGAGGGCGGCGAGCGGAGCCGATATCCCCGGGTATCCGGAGAAGGAGAACCGGTCAGCCCGCATTTCTCATACCGCTCGTCCGGGCGCGACCCCCACCCCGACCCTCCCCCTGCCAGGGAGAGGGAGCCTCATACTCCTCCCCCCTGACAGGGGGGAGCCATCCACACTCCTCCCCCCTGGCAGGGGGGAGGTCGGGAGGGGGGTGACCGCGGTCCCGCAACGCCGGGAACCGTCCGCGGTTTCGCGCCGTCAACGCCAGCCGGCCCGGTCCATCAGCTCCACCGCCTTGCGGTTGTTCACGCCCAGCCTGGTCAGGTTCAGGGTGTCGGCCTTGAACTCGCCGAAGGAGCGCAGCGTCTCGGAAACCGGCGCGCCTTCGACCACCGGATATTCGTGGTTCACCTCGGCGTACCAGGACTGCGACTCCGGCGCGACCAGAAACTCCAGGAGCCGGACCGCGTTGTCGCGGTGTTTCGCGTGCGCGGTGACGCCGGCGCCGCTGACGTTCACGTGGACGCCGCGGTCCCCGGGTCCCTGATTGGGCCAGAACGGCACGAGCGCGGCGGCGACCTTCCGGTCCTTTTCCTTGGCGCTGGCCACGAGACGCCCGAAGTAATAGGTGTTGGCGATCGCCACGTCGCATTCGCCGGCGGCCACGGCTCTCAGCTGATCGGTGTCTCCCCCGGCCGGCGGGCGGGCGAAGTTCCGCGCCAGCCCCCGGGCCCATGCCTCGGTTCGTTCGACGCCGATCGTCTCGATCATGGAGGCCACCAGGGACTGGTTGTAGATGTTGCCGGAAGAGCGCACGCATATCCGTCCCTTCCACCTGGGATCGGTCAGACCCTCGTAGGTGGACAGGTTTGCGGCGTCCACCCTGTCCCTGGCGTAGACGATGGTTCGCGCCCGCTTGGACAGGCCGGTCCAGAACCCGTCCGCGTCCCGGAGATTCTCCGGGACGGCGCGGTCGATGGCGGCGCTGCCGATCTTTTGCAGGACGCCCGCCTCCTTCGCCCGATGCAGCCGTCCCGCGTCGACGGTGACGAGCACGTCGGCCGGCGTGGCGGAGCCTTCGAGCTGGAGTCTCTTCAGCAGTTCGTCGGCCTTGCCGGTCACGAGGTTGAACTGGATCCCCGTCTCGTCCCGGAACCGTTCCAGCAGCGGCAGGATCAACGCTTCCTTCCGCGCCGAGTAGACGTTCACCGTGTCTCCGTGGCTCGCCGGCAGCGCGCTCGACGCCCAGCCCACGCCGAACGACAAGGCCGTCGCCGCCGCCAGTCTACGAACCCTCCGCGGGTGTTCATGCATCGTCATCGAACCTGCCTCCTTTCGGCGGACGGGGGATGGCCTTTCGCCATCCGCGTTCATCATCGCGAATCAGTCTCAATCACACGTCGACGCCATTCATGGGCGGCGCGAGGATCGGAGTCAAGTGCTAATGCGACCTATTCGCGAATTTTCCCGTTCCGCCCCGCCGGCCCCGTTCGCGCTCCTCCCCCATAACAGGGGGGAGGTCGGGAGGGGGGTGGACCGCGGTCCCGCAACGCCGCGCAACCGATGCGGCCTGTTCGCGAACTTTCCCGTTCCGCCCCACCGGCTCCGCTCGCGCTCCTCCCCCATAACAGGGGGGAGGTCGGGAGGGGGGTGGACCGCGGTCTCGCAACGCCGCGCAACCGATGCGGCCTGTTCGCGAACTTTCCCGTTCCGCCCCGCCGGTATCCGTGTCATGGTTTCCGGGAGCCTTCCGGGAGCCTTTCATGAACGACGAAGACCTCTGTTTCACCCCCGCCTCGCGGCTGCGCGAACTGATCGCGCGGAAGGACCTCTCGCCCGTCGAGGCGACGCGCGCCGTGCTCGCGCGCATCGAGGCCCTCGAGCCCAGGCTGAACGCCTTCGCCACCCTGACCGCCGACGCCGCCATGGCGGCCGCGAGGGAGGCGGAGGCCGCGGTCGCGCGGGGCGACCCGCTCGGCCCCCTTCACGGCGTTCCGGTCACCATCAAGGACATGGTGGCCACCGCCAGGGTCCCGACGGAATTCGGGTCGCGCACGCGCAAGGGCCACGTCCCGGACACGGACAGTCCCCTCGTCGCGCGCCTGAAGGCGGCGGGGGCCGTGCCGCTCGGCAAGACCACGACCTCGGAATACGGCTGGAAGGGCGTGAGCCAGAGTCCGCTCACCGGCGTCACGTCGAACCCCTGGAAGCTCGGATACAACGCCGGCGCCTCCTCCGCCGGCGCGGGGGCCGCCGCCGCGGCCGGTTACGGCCCCCTGCATCAGGGGTCCGACGGCGCCGGGTCGATCCGTATGCCCGCGCACTTCTCCGGCGTGTTCGGCCTCAAGCCGACCTATGGCCGCGTTCCGTGCTGGCCGGTCGCCAACAACGACCAGGTCACGCACATGGGCCCCCTGACCCGGACGGTTCTCGATTCGGCGATGATGCTGAAGGCCATGGCCGGTCCCCACCCCTGGGATCACACGAGCCTGGAGGCGGAACCCGCCGACTATCCGGCCCGGTGCGCCGACGGCATCGCCGGGCTCAGGGTCGCCTACAGCCCCGATCTCGGCCACGCCCGCGTCGACCCGGACGTCGCCGCCCTGGTCGCCGACGCGGCGGCCGCCTTCGAGGAGCTGGGCGCGAACGTCGAGGAGGCGGCGCCTCCGTTCGGACCCGACGGCCCCGAGCTGATCCGGTTCTTCTGGGCCGCGCACGTCCTGCGCTACGCCCATTTCCTGCCCGAGTGGGAGGACGGGATGGATCCGGGCCTGGTCGCCTGCATCCGCGACGCGGAGCGGTACTCCGCCGAGGAGTACGTGAACATGCGCCAGAGGAAGCTCGACTACGTCTTCTCGGCGCGCCGCTGGTTCGACGACTGGGATCTGCTGCTGACGCCGGCCGTGTCGGTGGCGGCGTTCCCCGCCGACCTGCTCCGGCCGCCGCACTGGCCGCAGCATGACTGGGACTGGACGGTCTGGGCCGAGTTCTCGTACCCCTTCAACTTCACCGGCGACCCGGCGGCCAGCGCGCCCTGCGGGTTCACGGAGGACGGCCTCCCGGTGGGCTTGCAGGTGGTCGGCAAGCGCTTCGCGGACCTGACCGTCCTGCGCGCCGCCGCCGCCTTCGAGGCCGTCCGGCCCTGGGCGGACAGCCGCCCCCCGATCGCCTGAGAACGCGCCGCCCCATCAGGATGGTGCCGGCCCCGTTCGCGCCCCTCTCCCCTGGCGCGACCCCCACCCCGACCCTCCCCCTGCCAGGGGGAGGGAGAAAAAAGAGAGGGGAGGGAGAAAAGAGGGACGGAGGGGCAATTGATACTCCTCCCCCCTGACAGGGGGGAGGTCGGGAGGGGGGTCCACCGCGGCCCCGCAACGCCGCGCGATCCTCGGTCCCCGCCGGTGCGGGAAATGCGGGCCGGGCCGGCGTAAGCGCGAAGAGCGCGGGCGGCGCGTCTACGGAAGCAGCTTCACGAGCGCGACGATGGCCCCGACGGCGGTGAGTATCCCGAGGAACATGCGGGTTTCGAGGCGGGCGAGGTCGGCCTTCGTCGCCATCTTGTCCTCGACGCGCTCGATCCTGCCTTCGAGGCGGGCGACGTCGGTCCTCACTTCGGCGACGTCGGCCTTCAATTCGGCCTTCACTTCGGCGACGTCCGCCTTCACTTCGGCGACGTCGGCCTTCAATTCGGCCTTCACTTCGGCGAGGTCGGCCTTCGTCGCCATCTTGTCCTCGATGTGCTCGACCCTGCCTTCGAGGCGGGCGGCGTCGGCCCTGGTGGCGACGCCTTCCGCCACGGAGTCGCGAACCGTCGCCACGACGCCTTCGGCCTGGCGTTCGTCGAACCCGGCCTCCCGAAGCGCCGTCACGGCGGCGTGGGTATCGAATGCGGCGATGGACATGAAGCGAGGATAGGCCGGCGCGGGTCCCGGCGCAAGCCTCGTCCGGCGACGGGGGCGCCGCAGGGTCCGTTCGCGCTCCTCGCCCCTGACGCGACCCCCACCCCGACCCTCCCCCTGCCAGGGGGAGGGAGCTATTCACACTCCTCCCCCCTGACAGGGGGAGGTCGGGAGGGGGGTGACCGCGGCCCCGCGACGCTGCGCGATCATCGGTCCTCCGCCGGTGCGGGAGTCGCGCCGTAGCCCGACCGCGCGTTCCTGCGCAACCCGTAGGGACCGGGGCAGAAGAGCGTGACGGCCTCGACGCCGGGTTCGAGGTCCACCCGGTGCTCGGCATCGGCCGAACGGAAGCCGACGTATCCCGGGCCTCTCCAGAACCGGCCCGCCGCGGTCGTCTCCCAGTATCCGCCCTTGAGGATGACGGTCATGTAGGGACAGGGATGGTTGTGCATTCCCTCGCCGTGATCGTCGTCCCGGATGTGATGGATCAGGACGTTGAAGGGGAACCACCGGGGGCGATGGCGGAACAGCAGGTAGTAACGGTCGGTCCAGGGCTTCGCCAGGTGACGTTCCGGGTGCGACGGGCCGCGGTCCATCAGGGTGCGTTTCCGCCCCAGTCTCTCGAGGACTCCGAACGGCGTTCTCATGGGCGGCGCAGGATCCAGAACGCCAGCAACGGTTCCCGTCCCGAACGCATCGCGTGGACGACGCCGGGGCGGTGATGGACCAGCCCGCCGATGCCGGGCGCGCGCCAGCCCGCGTCCTCGTGGAACCAGTCGCCCGCACTCATCGCGACGTAGATCTCTTCCGGGGGGTGGCGGTGGTCGGGGAACGTCACGCCGGGCGCGAGCAGGCTCACGCCGACGACGACGTCGACATGCCGTTCGAGGCCCGCGGGTCCGATGACGTCGGCGTTGGCGTGTCCGCTCCGGAAGGCCGGGTCCTCCCCTTCTTCCGGCGGACGGAGACGCCAGTGGAGGCGGTCCGCCAGCGGGGCGAAGGCGTCGGCCAGACGCGCCGCCGGTTCGGGGCCGCGCCGCGCGTTGGCCAGGGCCCGGCCGAGATGTCGGCAGGCGCCGAGCCGGGCGGGCCGAACGGACGCGGCGTCCCGCGGCCCCGAGAGCGCCGCGCGGATCTCGCGGGCGGCCGTCCTTCCCTTGGCCGCCGCGTCCGGAGGAAACGCGCCGGCGGCCGCGGCGGCCGCGAGGGCGTCCACGAATTCGGCCAGCGGTCGGCCTCCGCCCGGCGCGGTCGCGCTATCCCGCATGTCTCATGCCGCCTGTCCGCAAGGTCCGTTCGCGCTCCTCTCCCCTGGCGCGACCCCCACCCCGACCCTCCCCCTGCCAGGGGGAGGGAGAAAAAAGAGAGGGGAGGGAGCCGTCGACGCTTCTCCCCCTGACCATCCACACTCCTCCCCCATAACAGGGGGGAGGTCGGGAGGGGGGTGGACCGCGGTCCCGCAACTTCATCTGATCCTGGAAATCCGGTCGTCCACCAGCAGGGCCGTCAGAAAGACCTGTCCTTCGAGGTCATTCCGCACGTTTCGCCACGAGTCCGCGGCCGCCTCGGCGACGTCGATCAGATCGCGCGCCGCGCCTCGGGAGAAACGGTGGCTCAAGTCGTAATCGGCCTTGTGGCGAGCCTCCTGCAGGCTCACGAACGCGAACGCCACCTGGCGGAGATCTTCCGATACGGACGATCCGCCCATCGGGACCTTCCAGGCGTCCGATACCGTTCCGCCCGCGAACGATTGCGCGGCCCGCTTCATGTGCGCGTGCGCGAACGCCCGCTGGAAGACCGGGCGTATCGAAACCGCCTTCCCTCTCAGCATCGACGACGCGGCGTCGGCGACGAGGAGATGGAACAGGGAGTAATACGCCGCCGACACGGCCCGCCTCAGGCTCGCCTGCTTCGGACGCCTCGGCTCCTTTCCGGCGAGATGCCGCGCCTGGGAGAGCAGGTCGGAAGAGTGGCTCACGATCCGCTACGTGCTGTGGACGAAGTCCGCCGGCGCTTCCTCGTCCGCGCCCCGGAAATACACGTAGACCCAGTCGGACACCCCCGCCTCCCGCAATTCGTCGTGCACCCGGAATCGGATTCGCTGCCGGTTTTCCCAAGACCATGCCTCCTCGGGGGGGTCCGAAGGAAGGACCGCCCAGACCCATACGGCGGGATCTCCCCCCGAATCCGGCCCGGACAGGAACTCGAACCTCTCCACGTTCTCCAGGTCCCGTTGAATTTCCTGGAGCAGGCCCTTCAGGCGAGAATCCATGACGTCCCCCGTGAATGCGCAAGGCGCATCCTAATCCTATCCCGCATTTCTCGAACTGGCCATGGCCCGTCCTCGTCCGGCGACGGGGGCGCCGCAGGGCCGTTCGCGCTCCTTCCCCCGGCGCGACCCCCACCCCGACCCTCCCCCTGCAAGGGAGAGGGAGCTATTGATACTCCTCCCCCATAACAGGGGGGAGGACGGGAGGGGGGTGGACTGCGGCCCGACGGTGTGCGGACCGTGCGGACTCCTCTTCCCCCGGCGCGACCCCCACCCCGACCCTCCCCCTGCAAGGGAGAGGGAGCTATTGATACTCCTCCCCCATAACAGGGGGGAGGTCGGGAGGGGGGGTGGACCGCGGCCCGACAGTGTGCGGACCGTGCGGACTCCTCTCCCCCCGGCGCGACCCCCACCCCGACCCTCCCCCTGCAAGGGAGAGGGAGCTATTGATACTCCTCCCCCATAACAGGGGGGAGGTCGGGAGGGGGGTGGACCGCGGCCCGACGGTGTGCGGACCGTGCGGACTCCTCTCCCCCCGGCGCGACCCCCACCCCGACCCTCCCCCTGCAAGGGAGAGGGAGAAAAAAGAGGGGGAGGTCGGGAGGGGGGTGGATCGGCGATGGATGTCTGGTGCCCCCGGCCGGACTCGAACCAGCACGTCCCTGCGGACAACAGATTTTGAGTCTGCCGCGTCTACCGATTTCGCCACGGGGGCGCGGGGCGGATCATAACCGGGGGCGGCCGGCGGTCAACCGGCCGCGCCGGCTCAGAACCGCACCTTCAGTTCCAGTCCGGCCCCGTATTCGCTCGCGCCGCCGCCGCCTGCGGCGTAGCCGGCGGTTCCCCGGAGCGTGTGCCATTCGCCCCGAAGGGCGCCGCCCAGGCCCAGGCGAATCCACGTCTCCTTCCCGCTCGCCGCCAGCGGCTCTCCGGACACCGTGACCTTGGTTTCCGCCGAGGTCTCGCGCTCCAGGTCCAGCGAACCGAACACGTAGCCGTTCCTCGGGCCGGCGATCTCGGCTTCCATGCGCGCGCCCACGCGCGCCCTCAGGCTCCGCCCGTCGTTCAGGGACACGCGCGCCTTCACCGAGTCCTCGAAGTTCACCGAGTCGTCGAACTGGTCGGACAACGAGATCCGCGAATGCGCCAGCCCGACCCGGGACGTGAGGACCGCGCCGCCCGGCAGGCCGTCGAGGGCGACCCGTCGCCCGGCCTCCACGCCCAGCGCATGGCCGCGCGCGGAGACGTTCCGGCGCAGCGAGTCGTGAATCCACGACGTGAGGTCGCTCTTGTACCACGTCGCCGACGCCGCGACGTCCACGTAGACGCCGTCCCGGAGCCACGAGCCGGACACGCCGACGCCGTTGCCGGTCGTCTTGATGTCGCCGCCGTGCGGGATGACCGCGCCATTGATGGCGCCGCCGCCGTCATGCGACACCTCCGCCGCCCCGCGGCGGCGGTGCGCGGAGACGCCGAGCAGGACGTCCTCGCCCACCGGGACGTCCACGCCCGCCCGCGCGCCGCGCCACCAGTGCGTGTAGGCGACGCCCGTAGTCGACGAGTCCGCCTTCCAGGAGCCGCCGACGGCTTCGACGAGACCCCATGCTCCTCTGGAGTCCCGCGGCGCGGCCATCCGGTCCCGGAACTCCGGCAGCCTGTTCATTCCCAGCAACACGGACGGCAGCGCCTCGTACACCCGCGCCCGCGCCGCGTACGCGCGCACCGGGTTCCCGTTCTCGTCCACGCCCAGGTCGAAGGCCCCGCGCGCGGCCGCCATCGTCGTGCCCAGGCGTCCCAGCACCAGCGGCGGCGACCCGTCGGCCGGTTGGAGAGACACGATCCTTTCAGCCGCATCGATGTCGCCCACCCGGTCCACGCCTTCGCCCGACAGCTCCTCGGGGTCTTCCTGGATCAGGAGGTCGACACTGCGTCCGGGGGCCGATATCTTGTCCCTGATCCGTCCTTTCGGGCCGACCGTCAGCCCTCCGCCCTGGGGGAGCTGGAGTTGGTCGACCGCGCCGTTCACCGTCACCGCGCTTTTTTCCGGGTCCCCCCGCGCGACCTCCGTCGCCACATGCACGGCGCCCATGACGTCGCCGCCTTCCGCCACCGTGATCCGGTGCCGCGTCCCGGTGCCCGGGGCGCGGACGTCGCCGGTGACCGTTCCCGAAATCGTCGCCATCAGGTCGCCGGCCCCGCGGAGGAGGACGTTTCCGGTCACCGTGCTGCCGGCCTGGGAGGTGAAGGTCAGGTCGCCGGCGTCGCTGCGGACCGCCTCACGGACCATTCCGACCTCGATCCCGGTGATCTCGCCGGTCGCGCCGACCGTCACGACGCCGCCGTTGTCCAGCCACACGCGCCCGGCCGCGCCGCCCACCGCCACCGTGCTGGCGGCGAGTCGGACGGTCCCGCCGACCGTCCCGCCTTCCCTCACCGTGACGGTGTGGTCGCCCGAGCCGAGGCCGAGAACGTCGCCGGTGACCGTTCCCGAAATCGTCGCCATCAGGTCGCCGGCCCCGCGGCTGTGGACGTTTCCGGTCACCGTGCCGCCGGCCTGGGAGGTGAAGGTCAGGTCGCCATCGCCCTCGTTGAGGACATCGCCCGTGATCGCGCCGGCCACGTCCGCCGTCAGGTCGCCGGCCACGCGGCTGTGGACGTTTCCGGTCATCGCGCCGCCGGCCTGGGAGGTGAAGGTCAGGTCGCCGCCGCCCTCGTTGATGACGTCGCCCGTCACGTCGCCCGCCACCGTCACGTCGGCGTCGTGGTCTTCGTTGGGGGTGCCGACCGACACGCTGCCGCTCACCGAGCCGGTCGCGCCGACGTTCACTGCGCCGCCGGTGGGCAGGAGTATCCCCGCGCCGGAGACGCCCGTCACGGCGCCGTCCACGTTGACCGTCCTGGTCGGGATGTTGCCGTCCGCGTCGGCGTTGGCGATCAGCTGGATGCCGACCAGCCCGCCCGTGACGCTGGCGCCCCGGCCCACGGTCACCGTCACGGCGCCTTCGCGGTCGTCCGCGCCGTGATGCGCCAGCACGCCGGCGCTGTCGGCGCTCTCGGCCGTGACCGAGCCGCCGCTCACGGTGACGGAAACGGTGCCCGCGGCGCCGGTGTGCGAGGCGTAGAGGCCGTGGGCCTCGAGGCCCGTCGTCTTGACGGCGCCGCCCGTCATCCCGATGGCGAGGGCGCCGCTGCCGAGATGCAGGGCCAGGACGCCCTCGGAGCCTTCGCCCTCCGTGGCGACGTCGCCCGCCAGGTTGACGGTCAGGCTCCCGTCGCCGGAGAGGTCGGCCCGGACGCCCTGGGCGCCGATGCCTTTCGTCGTGACCGCGGCGCCGTTCATGACGCCGACGGTCACGTCGCCGCTGCCGGCATGTTTGCCGCGGACGCCGTGGGCGCCGTCGCCCTGCGTCGCGACGGAGCCGCCGTCCACGGTCACGGAGACGGCGCCCGCGGAGCCGCCGTGATCGGCGAAGACGCCGTGGGCCTGGTCGCCTTCGGTGGCGGCGGCGACGCCGGTCAGGCTGACGGCGATGGCGCCGGTGTTCTCGTGCCGGGCGTGGACGGCGTAGGCGCCGCCGACGCCGGCGGTGTCGATGGAGCCGCCGGTGACGGCGATGTCGATGCCGCCGACGCCGGTGCCCTCGACCAGGTTTTCGGCTTCCCTGCAACCCTCGGCGGTGTCGGCGGTGCAGGTCTGCTGGATCAGGCCGTAGACGCCGCTGGCGTGGGCGCCGGCGGTGTCGATGTCGGCGTCGGTGACGGCGATGGCGACGTTGCCGGCGCCGACGTCGTCGGGGTCGACGGCGCCGTCGGCCTCGTCGGCGCCGCTGTCGCCGCGATGGCGCGCCCAGATCCCGTGGGAGTCCTCGCCCTGGGTGTCGATGGCGCCGCCGGTGACGACGATGGAGACGCCGCCTCCGCCCGGCGTGGTTCCTCCGCCGACCCGACAGCCGCTGCCGGGGGCGCCGCACACGATGGTCCTGCCGGTATGGGTGGCGTAGATGCCCTGGGCATCCGCGCCCGGGGTTTGGATGTCGTCCGCGTTCCCGGTTCGGATGTTGGTGTCGGTGACGCGGATGCGGATGTCGCCGTGGCCCTCGTGGCTGGCGTAGACGCCCCGGGCGTTGAAGCCGGTGGGCGTGTTGTCCTCGCTTCTGGCCGCTACCCTGTTCTCGTAACAGGCGCGGCGCCCCTCCGCCGTGGATATGCCCTGGCAGGCGGTGACGTCCTCAGGCTGGATCGCGCCCTGCGACACGAAGTAACGGCCGTTCCAGATGGCGATGTTCCCGCCGCTGACGAACCGGGGGGAATCCGGGTCGGCGGGGTCGTGATCCGGGTTGAGGCGGGGGAGATAGGCGGCGGTATAGGGGCGCAGGTCGACGGCCTCCAGCCGATTCCCGGCGCTGTCCACAGGATGGCGATGCACCAGAACGTTGATGAACCTGGAGGACCTCGGGTCGTCGGGGTCGTAATCCGGGTTGGGGACGGAGGGTCTGCTGGGGTCGAAGACGTAGGTGCTCGGATCCTGCGGGGAGGCGACTTCCAGGGGGGCGCCCGGATCCTGCGGGGAGACGAGCGCCTCCAGGGGCAGGGTGCCCCCGGTCGTGAGGGTGTAGCCCTCCACGGTGACGGCGATATGGCCTCGCGCGGCGGCGCGGGTGTATTCGGCCCGGATCGCGTCGGCGTAGTCGCCGCTGGTCGCGACCAGCGGGCGGACGCGCTGGTCGCGGTCACGGTCGGTCTCGATCAGGTTGACGATCACCGCGCCGGGGGCGCGATAGGCGTTGCCGTCTTCGTCGAGGCGGTAGGAGCCTTGCTGCCAGGCGTAGACGCCGTGGGAACGGTCGCCGGTGGTGCGCACCGAGACGTTGCGGACGTCGATGCCGGCGCGGCCCTCGCCGGTGTGGCGGGCGTGGATGCCGTAGGAGTCCTCGCCGGTGATGTAATCCTCGGCGTTGCCCGTGGTGAAGATGCCCTGGCCGTAATCGGCCGGCGAGTGGTGTTGGAAGTCGCCGGCGCTGCCGGGTTCCCCGGAGACGGAATGGACGAAGATGCTGAGATCGCCGACGCCCTCGTGGAAGGCTTCGATGCCGGGGACGAAATCGTCCACGACGACGATCTGTGGATTGTGGACGAGGAAGCCGCGGTTGTTGCGGTCGGCGCGGCCGTAGCGGCAATACATTGAAACGTGGGGGCTTTCCGCGATGGCCCCTTGGCGGAGGAGGCCCGAGAGTTCACGAACCCGTTCTTCGGTGGTGCCGAGGGGGAGGACGGAGAAGGCGTTGTCGCACACCCGGGACTCGCCCTGCGCCGCCGCCTCTCCGGTGCCGAGGGCGAAGGTGACGGCCAAGGCGGCGGCGAGCGTCCCGCCGTTCCGCGCGATCGCTGAAATCACTGAACTCGTCATGGGGCAAGTGCTCCGCTCTTGATGCTGTAATGGATGTCCGGAGGTCTCTCGGGGGCGATGAGTATACCCCCCCCCCCCCCGCCGCGCAAGTGGGTGTCCCGATTCGGGATCGTCTATCACGAATCCCCCCGCCTGTGAAGCCCCTTTCCCCGGCGCGCCTACGGAAGCAGCTTCACGAGCGCGACGATGGTCCCGACGGCGGTGAGTATCCCGAGGAACATGCGGGTTTCGAGGCGGGCGACGTCGGTCCTCACTTCGGCGACGTCGGCCTTCACTTCGGTCTTCACTTCGGCGATGTCGGCCTTCAGTTCGGCCTTCACTTCGGCGACGTCGGCCTTCAATTCGGCCTTCACTTCGGCGAGGTCGACCTTCACTTCGGCGAGGTCCGCCTTCACTTCGGCGACGTCGGCCTTCAATTCAGCCTTCACTTCGGCGAGGTCGACCTTCACTTCGGCGACGTCGGCCTTCAATTCGGCCTTCACTTCGGCGAGGTCGGTCCTGGTGGCGACACCTTCCGCCACGGCGTCGCGAACCGTCGCCACGACGCCTTCGGCCTGGCGTTCGTCGAACCCGGCCTCCCGAAGCGCCGTCACGGCGGCGTGGGTATCGAATGCGGCGATGGACATGAGGCGAGGATAGGCCGGCACGGGTCCCGGCGCAAGCCTCGTCCGGCGACGGGGGCGCCACCGGCCCTGTTCGCGCTCCTCGCCCCCGGCGCGGCCCTCACCCCGGCTCCCCCTGCAAGGGGGTGGAGCGGACGCGGCGGCCGGCGCCTATACTGGCGCCATGGCGCCCGAGGCCGACGACTCCCGCCCGTCCACCGCCAACGACCCGCACACCGTTCCGCGAGCGCCCGTCGTCGTCGTGGGCCAGAGCCGCGCGGTCCGGCTGACCTGCGACGGCGAGATCGCGGAACTCGGCCTCGAGGACGCCGCGCGGCGGATCGCCGAGGAACCCGCCATCGTCTGTTACCGGCCGGGCGTCGCGCGCCGCCTCTCGGTCCGGCGCTTCGAGGCCCTGGACGCGCTGGAGCTGTTCGCGTTCGTCCGCCCCGCCCGGTTCTGCCTGCCCACGCCGGCCGGCATCGCGCGGGCCCTGGGGCTCCCCGCGCCCGGCGGACTGGAGGACGCGGCCGAGGCGCTGCTGCGGGCGGTGCGCGGCCTGCTGGCCGAGCTCGCGAACGCGGGACGCGACGCCCGGCTGGTTTCGTCCGCCCGCGGCCTCGCGGCCTCGGGCTGGATCTGGGCGCCTTACGCGCTGCGGGCCCTGGGCGTCGACGACGAGGCCGGCGCCGGCCCGGACGCCATCCGCGAGGGCCTCGCGATCTGGGAACGGCTGCCGGAGTGGGACGAGCGCGCGCCGCCGCCGCCGCCCGGCCACGACCCCGTCTCGGCCGACGAGGCGGAGAGCGAGCTCGAACGCCTTCTGGGCGCCGGCGCCGAGGCGCGTCCGCAACAGCGGCTCTACACGCGGTCGCTCGCGCCGGCGTTCGCGCCGCCCGAGGCCGCCGGCGAACCCAACGTCGTGCTCGCCGAAGCGGGGACCGGAGTCGGCAAGACCCTCGGGTACATCGCGCCGGCGGGGATGTGGGCGCGGCGCAACGGCGGCGCGGTCTGGCTCTCGACATACACCAGGAACCTCCAGCGCCAGATCGACCGGGAGCTGGACCGCCTGTTTCCGGACCGCGCGGCGAAGAGGGCGAAGGCGGTCGTCCGCAAGGGACGGGAGAACTACCTCTGCCTTCTCAACTTCGAGGAGGACGCGAGCCGCGCGACCCTCGGGGACGGCGGCGTCGCTCTCGGCCTGATGGCGCGCTGGGCCCTGGCCACGCGCGACGGCGACATGGCGGGAGGCGACTTCCCCGCCTGGCTGGCCCATCTGCTCGGCGCCGGGCATACGACCGGACTGACCGACCGGCGGGGCGAATGCGTCTATTCCGCGTGCCCGCACTACCGCCGCTGCTTCATCGAGGTCGCGCAGCGGAAGTCGCGGCGCGCGGACCTCGTGATCGCCAACCACGCCCTGGTGATGGTCCAGGCGGCGATGGCGGGGGACGACCGCGAAGGTCCCGTCCGCTACGTGTTCGACGAGGGGCATCACCTGTTCGACGCGGCGGACAACGCCTTCTCCGCCCATCTGAGCGGGTGGGAGACGGCGGAACTGAGGCGCTGGGTCCGGGGCGCCGAAGGCCGCCGGCGCCGCGCCCGGGGCCTCGAGCGCCGCGTGGTCGATCTGGTCGCGGAGAACGACTCGGGCCGGGAGCTCCTGTCGGCGGCCGTGCGCGCCGCGGCCGCGTTGCCGGACGCCGGATGGCTCGAGCGGGTCGAGCGGGACGGGCCCCGCGGACCCCTGGAGACGTTCCTCGCCGCCGTGCGCGGACACGTGGAGGCGCGCCAGACGACGGCCGACTTCGGATACAGCCTCGAATCGGACACGTCTCATCCCGCGGCGGCGCTGGCCGAGGCGGCGGCGAACGCCGGCGCGGCCCTGCGGGCGCTCATCGGGCCGTTGGCGTCGCTGGGCCGTTTTCTGGCCGAACGCCTCGACGCCGAGGCCGACGAGCTGGAGCCGCCCCTGCGCGTCCGCATCGAGGCCGCCCGCAACGGCCTGGACAGACGGACCGACGCGGCGCGGACGTGGGCGGCCATGCTGGACGACGTCGGGGGAACCCCGCCCGAGGCTTTCATCGACTGGTTCGAGGTCGGGCGGACCGACGGCAGGACGACCGACGTCGGGATGCGCCGGCACTGGCTGGACCCCACCGTCCCCTTCGCCGAGGCGGTGTTGAGCCGCGCTCACGGCGCCGTCATCACGTCGGCCAGCCTGCGGGACCGGAGCGTCGACGACGACGAGAACTGGATGGCGGCGGAGATCCGGACGGGCGCCCAGCACCTCGCCCTTCCGGCGCGCCGCGGCGGCGTGTCGTCGCCGTTCGATTACCGCCGGCAGACGCGGGTGCTGGTGGTCTCGGACGCGCGGCGGGAAGATCCCGACCAGGTCGCGGCGGCCTATCGCGAGCTGTTCCTGGCGGCCGGCGGCGGCGCGCTCGGCCTGTTCACGGCGATCGCCCGGCTTCGCCGCGTCCACGGCAGGATCGCCGCGGCGCTCGAGAACGCGGGCCTGCCGCTGTACGCCCAGCACGTCGACGCGATCGACACGTCGACACTGGTCGACATCTTCCGGGCCGAGACCGATTCGTGCCTGCTCGGAACCGACGCGGTGCGCGATGGCGTGGACGTGCCGGGAGACAGCCTGCGGCTCATCGTCTTCGACCGCGTTCCTTGGCCGCGCCCGGACATCCTCCACAAGGCCCGCCGCGCGGTCTTCGGCGGAAGCCGCTACGACGACATGATCGCGCGCCTGCGGCTGAAACAGGCCTACGGCCGGCTGATCCGGCGCGCCGCGGACCGCGGCGTGTTCGTCCTGCTCGACCGGGCGACCCCCTCGCGCCTTCTCGACGCGTTTCCGGACGGCGTCGAGGCGGAGCGCGTCGGGCTGGCGGAAGCGGTCAGGACCGCCCGGACGTTCCTCCGGCGAGGCGGGTAGGGCGCATGGGTCATGACGGCGCGGCGTTGCGGGACCGCGGTGAGCAACCGGATAGATGGGTAACACTACAGACCGGATACATGGGTAACAGTGTTCCCGGTCTGTCCCGCTTCCGTGCGGCCCGGCCGGGCCGCACGGAAGCGGTCAAGCTTCTTCGACCTCCGATCGATGATCCCGAGGTCGATATCCGCGAAGCGGACGATCCAGTCGCCCCCGTCGGTCTCGGCCACGCCCACAGGCTCGCCCCTCAGCGTCTCACTGATGAAGACCAGATCGCCGCCCCACTTGATGGAGCCATCGGTGCGGACCCGGCGCATCGCGTGTTCGGCATCGTACCAGGGCTCCTCCAGGCGCTCGGGATGACGCCGCGGCGACGACCGGTAGAACGCCGCAGGCGGCTTCTGCCCCAGGGCCTCATGCGGACGATGGGCGTTGAAGTCCTGGCGGAAGCGGTCGAAGCGGGCCTGTTGCGCGTCCGCCGTCGCCGCCGGCGGCGTCGCGGTCTCGGCCTTCAACGTCCGATGCATCCGCTCATGCCTCCCGTTCTGCTGCGGCTGACCCCGCGCAATCCGCTCCACCGCGATCCCGGCCTTGATCCACTCCACCGACAGACGCGACAGACCCCCAGCCCCCGGACCGGCGAACGGCGCCCCGTTGTCCGAACGGATGGCTTCGGGAACCCCGTAGC
The DNA here is from genome assembly GCA_965242505.1 of Alphaproteobacteria bacterium. Classification (GTDB taxonomy): domain Bacteria; phylum Pseudomonadota; class Alphaproteobacteria; order UBA2966; family UBA2966; genus UBA2966. Next base: position 2,372,342 of record OZ251449.1, on the reverse strand, counting down.
GCCGGAACACCCGCCCCACCGCCGCCCCCACCGCTGCGGTCTGCGGCGGGACGATGACGCACGCCAGCAGAAAGCGGCTGTAGGCGTCGGTGATCGTCAGCGGATCGCAGCGGACGCCGTCGCGGGTGCGAAACCACCCCTTGAAGTCGATACACCACACGTCGTTGGGAGCCGCAACAGGGCGGAACGGACGACACGGAGCCGCCATCCGACGGCGCCGGCGACGGCGCGCCACCAGACCCTCCGCCCGCAGCAGGTCGCCCATCGTGCTGGCCGCCGGCCACGCCACCTCGGGGTGCTCACTCACCAACACCGCCCGCAGCTTGCGCGGACCCCAGTGCGGACGCGTGCGGCGCAAGGCGATGATCGCCTCGGCCACCGACGGCGCCATCGACCGACCATGGCGACGCGGCGCCCGCGACCGCTCGACCAGACCCTCCGGGCCGTCGCCGCGATACCGTCCAAGCCACTTGTACCCGGTCTTGCGGCTGATGCCGTAGTGCTCGCACAGCGCCGTCATCGACCACTCGCCACGCAGATAGTCGGCAACGAAAACCAGCTTCTCGTCCATCGGACAGGTCTCCTTCCAGGGCATCGGCCGCACCTCCCGCACCTCCCGACCAACCCTCTAACCTGTTACCCATGTATCCGGTCTGAACTGTTACCTTTCTATCCGGTCTGTACCCGGTCGACCCCCCTCCCGACCTCCCCCCTGCCAGGGGGGAGGAGTAATGAATGGCCAGGGGGGAGGAGTGTTTATGGGGGAGGGTCGGGGTGGGGGTCGCGCCGGAGGGGCCCTGGCGGCGAATCGCGACTGTAGAGATTTTTTCTCCATATCGGAATTTTCTCTTGACTCGCGCCGCGCGTGTTCCCATATTGTTTCCACACCGGAACGGGAGACGGAAACCATGCATGACGACGACCACCGGGCGGCGGGGCCCTTGGACGGACGGACGATCGGGTTCATCGGGCTCGGCCTGATGGGGCGGCCGATGGCGGAGAACCTCCTCTCGGCCGGCGCGCGCGTGGTCGGCCACAACCGGAGCCGGGCGGTGGTCGAGGAGCTGCGCGCCAGGGGGCTCCGTCCCGCCGGCGGCCCCGGGGAGGCCGCGGAGGCCGCCGACACCGTCATCCTCATGCTGCCGGACACGGACGCGGTGGAAGAGGTCCTGCTGGGCGAGCGCGGCGTCGTCGCCGGTCTTCGGGCGGGCGCCCTCGTCATCGACATGGGAACGACGGCGGTCCCGCCCACGCGGCGGTTCGCGGCGGCGGTGGCGGGCGCCGGCGGCCGCTACGTCGACGCCCCCGTCTCGGGCGGCGCCGTCGGCGCGCGCGACGCCGCGTTGTCGATCATGGCGGGCGGCGCCCCGGAAGACTTCGAGCGCGCCAGACCCGTCTTCGAGGTCCTCGGCCGGAACGTGAGCCTCGTCGGCGGCGTCGGCGCGGGCCAGGTCGCGAAAACGGTCAATCAGGTCATCGTCGGCCTGACCATCGGCGCGGTGGCGGAAGCCCTGGTGCTGGCGGAGGCCGCCGGCGTCGACCCCGCCCGGGTCCGCGACGCCCTGATGGGGGGATTCGCGTCGTCCCGGATTCTGGAGCTGCACGGGAAACGGATGATCGACGGCGACTTCACGCCCGGCGGCCGCGCCAGGACCCAGCGCAAGGACATGTTCGAGGCCGCGGAGTTCGCCGCCGCCCTCGGGATCGAGCTGCCCGCCCTGAACCTGAACCTGGAGCTGTACGACAGGCTGCTGGAGCGCGGCTGGGGCGACCTCGACCACTCCGCCCTGCACAAGCTCGTCAGGGACGTTCAGAAGCCTTGACCGACGAAGTCGACCACGGCCCGGATCCCTTCCTCCCGGTTCCGCGCCTCCGTTCGGCCGGAAGCCTTGCGCGGCCTGAAACCGTGATCGCCGTCGGCGAGCCAGCGCAGGCGGATCGCGGACGACAGCGCGTAGCCGGCCACGTCCGCGCGCGACCCCAGCGGGTCCCGCTCGCCCTGGACGACGAGGGCGGGGGTCCGGAGCGCCCCGAGATGATCGACCCGGGCGCGCTCGGGCCTGCCCGGGGGATGGAAGGGATACCCCAGGCAGATCAGGCCCGCGGCCTCCGCCTCGTCGGCGATCATGCTGGCGATGCGCCCGCCCATCGACTTGCCCCCGACGAACGTCCGCCGGCGCGGAGGCCCCGCCCGGCGCAGGTCGTCGGCGACGGCCTTCCAGCGGGCGATCAACGCCGGTTCCCGGTCCGGCGGCCGCCGCCTGCCGTCCTCGCGGCGCCGGGCCATGTACGGGAACTCGAACCGCGCGACCCGGATGCCGGCCGCGCCGATCCCCTCGGCGAACGCGGCCATGAAGGGGCTGTCCATGGGCGCGCCGGCGCCGTGCGCGAGGATCACGAGGTCGCGGGCGCCGGGCGGGCCGTCGAACAGGATCTCGGTCATCCGTTCCCCTCCGGCGTCGAGGAAGCGTCGGGCCGCCTCGCCGCCCGGACGGCGGCATTGTACCTTCCCCGGAACCGCGGTCGGGAGTGACGCCGATGCCGGACTGGCTGGCGGCCCATGAACCGGAAGTCCGGTTCGGCGCCTTCGTGTCGATCCTCGCGGCGATGGCGGTCTGGGAGGCCGCGTCCCCGCGGCGCCGGCCCTCCCCCGGCCGGCGCGGCCGCTGGACCGCCAATCTGGCGCTGGCCGCCATCGACGCCGCGGTCCTGAGGGTCGCGTTCCCGATCCTGGCGGTCGGCGTGGCGGAGGCGGCGGAGGCGCGGGGCTGGGGGCTGCTGAACGTCGGGGACGTCCCGGTATGGATAGCCGTTCCCGTCGCGGCGCTGGCGCTCGACTGCCTGGTCTACGGCCAGCACGTGCTGTTTCACGCGGCGCCGCCGCTCTGGCGCCTTCACATGGCGCACCACAGCGACCCCGGCTTCGACGCGACGACCGGCCTGCGGTTCCATCCCGTCGAGATCGCCGTCTCGATGGGCGTCAAGATGGCGGCGGTCGCGGCGCTCGGGGCGCCGCCGGAGGCCGTCGTCCTGTTCGAGGTCCTGCTGAACGGGACGTCGCTGTTCAACCACGGCAACGTGCGGCTGCCGGGCGGCGTCGACCGCGCGTTGCGCCTGTTCGTGGTGACGCCGGACATGCACCGGGTCCACCACTCCGTCGACGGGGCGGAGGCGAACAGCAACTTCGGCTTCAGCTTTCCCTGGTGGGACCGGCTGTTCGGCACCTATCGCGCGCAGCCCGCGGCGGGACACGCGGGCATGGCCATCGGCCTGGAGCAGTTCCGGGACCCGTCCCGGCTGGGCGTGTTCCGCCTGCTGCTGATGCCGTTCGTCGACCGGGCCGGCGGGTATCCGACCGCGCGCCGCGCCGGACGGCCGGGCCCGTCCGGGCGGGGGTAGCCGGCATTTCCCGCGCCGCCCGTCCGCGACCCCCACCCCGACCCTCCCCCTGCCAGGGAGAGGGAGAAATAAAAGGGACGGGAGGGTGTGCGAAGTGTGCGGATCCCCTTTTCACACTCCTCCCCCCTGGCAGGGGGGAGGTCGGGAGGGGGGTCGCGGCGGCCGTCAGAGGGAGATCGCGTTCCCGTCCCAGCGCCGCGCCAGGAGCGCCGCGCAACCGGCGCCGGCCAGGGCCATGGCGCCCATGAACAGGAACGCGTGGCCGCCGAACTGCGCGTACAGGTAACCGGCCAGCGGCATCGTCACGCCGAAGCCCACGCCCGCGCCCAGCGCCGAATAGATCGACTGGGCCGAGGCGGACAGGCCCGACGGCGCCGCGCGGGCGATGAAGTGGACGGCGCCGAGATGGGTGGCCGCGAAGGTGAAGGCGTGCAGGGTCTGGACCGCCAGGAGCGGCCCGAGATCGGCGGTGAGTCCGGTGACGCTCCATCGCAGCGCGCCCGCCAGCCCGGCGATGACGATCAGCCGGACCGGCCCGAGACGGGCGAGGAGCGCTCCGCCGAGGAGGAACAGCGCCACCTCCACGATCACGCCTTCCGCCCACAACCATCCGATCATCGCGTCGGAGTGCCCGGCCGAACGCCAGTGGAGGGTGGAGAACCCGTAGAAGACCGCGTGGCTCGACTGTATGAGGCTGGCGCCGGCGAGGAAGAGGACGAACACGGGACTGCGCAACAGCCGCAACCCCGCCGCCTTCCTCCCGCGCTGGGCCGGCCAGCGGGCGTCGGGAAGGAAGAACGTCGACGCCCACGCGGCCGCCATCGCCATCAGCACCAGAGCCAGTATCCATCCCTCGGAACGGCCCTCGAGAACCCGGCCGCCGAGGACCGCGGCGGCGATGAAGCTGACCGACCCCCACAGGCGCAGGCGCCCGTATTGCAGGTTCCGTTCCTCGGCGACGCGCACCGCCAGGGTGTCGGACAGCGGGAACAGCGACGAGAGCGCCAGGCCGAACAGGCCCGAGACCAGCAGCAGCGTCCAGAAGTCGGCCGCGACCGCGAACAGCGCCGCGGACGCGAGGCCGGCGCCCGCCAGGACGATCATCGGCCGCCGCCGGTCGCCGCGGCGGTCCGCCACGTGCCCGACGAGCGGGTTGGCGAACACCTTCGCCCAGATGCCGACCGCGAGCAGGACGCCGATCTCGGCGGCCGTCATTCCCCGGCCTTGCAGCCACACCGGCCAGAAGGGCGCGTGGATCCCGATGACCAGGAACAGGCACCAGTAGAACAGCGACAGGCGGGCGCCGGGACCCGGATGGAACCCGCCCCGCGATCGGATCGTGAATCCCGCCACGTTCATGCGATGCGTCCGGCGCCCGGTCGAACGGTGGAACGGTGGAGGGGAACTCCCGCGCGCGGCCGCCGTCCCGCCGCCGGCCCGGGGCGGAATCCCTCCCCGGGCCGATCCCGGTATAGTGTCACGGCCGGCGCCCGGGCGTCAGAGCCCCGGGCGGGCGGCGCGAACGGGTCCGGTCGAATGTCCAGAGTCCTGCTTCTCATGCGCCACGCCAAGTCGAGCTGGGACGATCCCGCCCTCGACGACTTCGACCGGCCGCTCGGCGCGCGGGGGCGGAAGGCGGCGCGGCGCATGGGCGGCTACATCGAACGCCGCGGCCTCGCGCCCGACCTCGTCGTGTGTTCCGCCGCGCGCCGCGCGCAGGAGACGTGGAAACTGGCGCGCGAGTCGATCGACGGGGAGATCCGGTCGAGCGCGGCGCGGGATCTGTATCTGGCGTCCTCCGACCGGCTCCTGCGGGCGGTGCGCCGCGTCCCCGACGGGGTCGGGCGCCTCCTCGTCATCGCCCACAATCCGGGAATACAGGAACTGGCGGTCCGGCTCGCCGCGGACGCGGACGCGGACGACGGGCGGGCGGACGGGCCGTCCGGCGAGATGCGCGCGAAGTTTCCGACGGCCGCGCTCGCCGTCCTGTCCGTCGATGCGCGTTCGTGGTCCGAGGCCGCGCCCGCCCGCGCGCGGCTGGTGGACTTCGCCGTCCCCCGGCGGGCGCGGTAGCCGGCCGCCGTGCGCACGTTCTCGCACGCCCGGGCCAAGAGGTTCTACGACCGCTTCGGGGCCCGGCAGGACCGCGGCGCGCTCTACGAGCGGCGCCCCATCGAGCTGCTGATCGAGAACGCCGAGTTCGGCGAGGCGGCCGCCGTGTTCGAGTTCGGGTGCGGCACCGGCCGCCTGGCCGAACGCCTGCTGTCCCGCCACCTGCCGGAGGGGGCGACCTACACGGCCGTGGACGTGAGCGACACCATGTTCGAACTGACGCGCGCGCGGCTGGCGCCGTGGGGGCCGCGGACCGAGGTCCGCCTGACCGCCGGCGGCATGGGCCTCGACGCCGCCGAGTCCAGCCACGACCGGTTCGTCTGCGCCTACGTGTGCGATCTCCTGAGCATCGACGACATCCACGGGCTGCTCGGGGAGGCGCGCCGCGTCCTGCGGCCCGGCGGGCTGTTGTGCCTCGCGTCGCTGACCGCGGGCCACGGGTTCGGCGCCAAGCTGGCGACGGGGCTGTGGCGGCTCGCCTACCTGGCCTCCCCGGCCCTCGTGGGCGGCTGCCGGCCGATCAGGCTGTGGCGATACATCTACTCGGAGCACTGGGAGGCCCGCTACCGCCGCGTCGTCTGCCCCGGCGGCCTGTGCAGCGAGGTCCTGGTCGCGAGCTGCGTCAAGGACGGCGAGGCGCTGTAGCGGGCGTTCCCCGCGCCGCTCGTCCGCGAGCCCCATCCGGCGACGGGGGCGCCGGAGGGTCCGGTCGCGCTCCTCCCTCCTGCCGCGACCCCCACCCCGACCCTCCCCCTGCCAGGGGGAGGGAGAAAAGAGGGACGGAGGGGCCATATACACTCCTCCCCCCTGACAGGGGGGAGGTCGGGAGGGGGGTGACCGCGGCCCCGCAACGCCGCGCACTCCTCGATCCTCCGCCGTCATGAGAAATGCGCCGTAGCGGGGCGCTGGCCTGGACGACGTATCGCGAGCCGCTTTCCTTGGCGCGCCGGCCGCGTTCCGCGATATGATCGCGGGGCGGAGAATACGGACTCGATCGCCGAACCCGACCGGAGAAACGCCATGACCGATACCGTCTTCGACGCGCTTTCCGCCGCCCGCGGCGCACTCGCCACCAGGGCCGATCTCGACAGGAAGATCGCCGAGTTCAGGACTGACTTCCACCGCGCCTTGTGGATGCAGGCCGGAATCATCGTCGCTGCGGTCGTCGCGCTCGTAAAGCTGCTTCCGTAGAGGCCGCCGCGACCGGCGCCGCGCTGCGAGAGGCCGCGTTCGTGAATACATTGTGTTCGAGAGCCGTGCGGGCGCGGGCCGTGCTCGCGATTCTCGTTGCGCTGCTGGTCGGCTTGCTCGCGGTTTTCGTGGCCGTCATGGCCTGCGACGATCCGACATGGGCCTATCGGCTCTTCGGTATTGAGGAGAAGTTCCGGATACTGGAATTCGTCGGCGTCGGCATGGGCGGCGTCTTGCTGGCCATCGGGGCGACGATCGCCCACCGCCGCGCCAAGGCGATGGAGGAGACCGCGAACGCTCAAGCGAAGGCGGCGGAGGCGCAAGCCGAAGCGGCGACGCAGCAGGCGGCGGCCAACCGGGGCGCGGAGGACGGGCGACGGCAGGAGCGGCTGAAGAACGCCATCGAGCATCTGGGCCACGAGTCGGAGTCGGTGCGCATGGGCGGGGCCTACGAACTCTTCCATCTGGCGCGGGACACCGAGGATCTGCGCCAGACGGTAATGGACATCCTCTGCGCTCACATCCGCCGGACGACGGGTGAGGACGAGTATCGGGAAAAGCACGAGTGGAAGCCCTCGGAAGAGGTTCAGAGCCTGCTGATCCTGCTGTTTGTACAGGAGCATGAAGTCTTCAAGGGCTGCCGCATCGACTTGCGGGAAAGCTGGCTGAACGGGGCCATACTCAACCGGGCGCGCCTGCGAGGTGCGAATCTTGCCGGAGCGTGGCTGCGAGGGGCATTTTTTGTCCAGACGCAATTGCAGGGAGCATTCCTTATCTTGGCGGATTTGCAAGAGGCATCCCTTATCCGGACTCACCTGCAAGGGGCGGACCTTTACGAAGCGCAACTACAAGGAGCGAATCTTGACGAGGTGCAACTGCAAGGGACTACTGCCAGAGAACCTAACAGTAATCTATCGTTCAAAAAGCGTATTTGTGAGGGTATAAACCAGGAAACAGATCAGACCTTGATCTTCCGACTTCCGGAAGGCAGTAGAGCCATAACCGGTGCCTATACGGAGGAAGAAGCCAAGCGGTGGATCAAGGAATACTGAAGAAGCCATGCGCGGCGTTCCGGAGGCGGACGGATAGCCGATGCCGACGCTGCATTGGCTGACGCGGGACGAGGACATCGGCGCGGCGTCGCGCGCAGCTGATGGAGAAGGCGGGACGGCTGGAGCGGGCGAGGGGAATCGAACCCCCGTCGTAAGCTTGGGAAGCTTCTGCTCTGCCATTGAGCTACGCCCGCCCGACGTCCGCGACCCTATCACATCGCGGCGCGCGCTTGCAGCGTCGTTCGCGCTCCTCCCCGTCGGCGCGACCCCCACCCCGACCTTCCCCCTGCAAGGGAGAGGGAGAAGAAAGGGGGAGGGAGAACGAGGGCGCCGCCGCCGGGTGCTGGACATCGTGGGGTCTTGGTTCGATAGTCCGGCGGGAGTATGAATCGCGACCGGGTATCGCTTCGGAGCAGACGATGTACAGCCAGAAGACACGCTCGATCGAGGTCACGGTCAAGCCCATGTACCTCGACGACCAGTCCTCGCCGCCGGACGATCACTACGTGTGGGCCTACTGGGTCCGCATCGACAACCAGGGGTCGGAGACCGTGCAGCTCCGGTCGCGGTACTGGCGCATCACGGACGCGGCGGGCCGCATCCAGGAGGTCCGCGGCGCGGGGGTGGTCGGCGAGCAACCGGTCCTGCAACCGGGCCAGTCCTTCGAGTACACGAGCGGAACCCCGCTGCCCACGCCGTCCGGCATCATGCTCGGAAGCTACGAAATGGAATCGGAGCGCGGCGAGCGCTTCGAGATCGACATCCCCGCCTTCTCGCTGGACAGTCCGTATCAGCGGAAGTCGATCAACTAGACGCCGGGCGCGCGTGGACGGGAACGACGACGCGAACGCGGCCGCCCGCGAACGGCCCACCCGGGCGCGGGCGGAGGACGCGGTCCGCACGCTCATCGCGTGGGTCGGCGACGACCCCGACCGCGAGGGCCTGAAGGGCACGCCCAAACGGGTCATACGCGCCTACGAGGAATTCTTCGGCGGCTACGACGACGACCCGGTCGGATACCTGACGCGGACGTTCGAGGAGGTGGACGGGTACGACGAGATGGTCGTCCTGCGGGACATCCGCTTCGAGTCCCACTGCGAGCATCACATGCTGCCGATCATCGGATGCGCGCACGTCGCCTACCTGCCCACGAGCCGGGTCGTCGGGATCAGCAAGCTGGCGCGGGTCGTCGAGGCCTACGCCAGGCGGTTGCAGATACAGGAGAAGCTCACCGCGCAGGTCGCGAACACCGTGAACGACGTGCTGCGGCCCCAGGGGGTCGGCGTCGTGATCGAGGCCGCGCACCAGTGCATGACGATGCGGGGCGTCCACAAGCCCGGCGTCACCATGGTGACCAGCCAGATGCTCGGCAAGTTCAGAAGCGACTCCAGGACCCGGCGGGAGTTCATGTCCCTGATAAACCACCAGGGCGGTTCGACGAACCTCTGACCGGCGCCTCCGGAGTCCGTCCCCGGACGGAGGACGGAGCGCGGCGGCCGTCGACGGGCGAGGCGCGGATGGACTATCGGCCCATTTTCTTCATCGTCGGCATCCTGCTGGCCATGCTCGGCGTCGCGATGCTGATACCGGCCGCCGTGGACGCGGCCGCCCGCAACCCCGACTGGCTCGTGTTCCTGGCGTCGGCGTTCCCGACGCTGTTCGCGGGCGGCGCGCTCACGCTCATGAACCGTTCGCGGTTCGGGTTCCTCGGCGTCCGGCAGGCGTTCGTCCTGACGACCATGAGCTGGATCGTCATCGCGGCGTTCGGCGCCCTGCCGTTCATGTTCTCCGACCTCGACCTCACCTACACCGACGCGTTCTTCGAGGCGATGTCGGGCATCACGACCACGGGGTCGACCGTGGTCACGGGGCTGGATTCGGCGACGCCGGGGATCCTGCTGTGGCGCGCGCTCTTGCAATGGCTGGGCGGGATCGGGATCGTGGTGATGGCGATCGCCGTGCTCCCCATGCTGCGCGTCGGCGGGATGCAGCTGTTCCACATGGAATCGTCCGACCGGTCCGGCAAGATGATGCCGCGGACGGCCCAGATCTCCACCACCATCGCCGCCATATACCTGCTGCTGACCGCCGTGTGCTTCGCCGCGTACTGGGCGGCGGGGATGCCGCCGTTCGACGCGGTCGCGCATTCGATGACGACCATCGCGACGGGCGGCTTCTCGACCTCCGACGCGTCGCTCGGCCGTTTCCCCGCCCCGGCGATCCACTGGATCGCCGTATGCTTCATGATCCTGGGGAGCCTGCCGTTCCTGCTGTACTTCGAGGCCGTGCGCGGGCGGGTGGCCGCCCTCTGGCGCGACACCCAGGTGCGCTGGTTCTGCGGCATCGCGCTCCTCGGCTTCGCCGCCATGGTCTGCTGGCGCTGGCGGGAGGGCGCCGGGCCGTTCCGCGACACGCTCCGGGAATGCGCCTTCAACGTGACGTCGATCGTCACCGGGACCGGATACTCGACCGCCGACTACACGACGTGGGGAACGTTCGCCGTCGCGGCGTTCTTCCTGTTCATGTTCGTCGGGGGATGCGCGGGGTCCACGTCGTGCAGCATCAAGGTCTTTCGGTTCCAGATCCTGTTCGCGGTCCTGCGCGCCCAGGTGCTCCGGCTGTGGCAGCCGCACGGCGTGTTCGTCCCCAGCTACAACCGCAAGCCCCTCGACGACTCGGTCATCGAGGCGGTGATGGTGTTCCTCTTCCTGTTCGTCTCGACGTTCGCGGCGCTGGCGCTGGCCCTCGCCGCCCTCGGCCTCGATTTCGTGACCAGCGTCTCGGGGGCGGCGACCGCCATCGCCAACGTCGGCCCCGCCCTCGGCGACGTCATCGGGCCGGCCGGCACCTTCGCGGCGCTGCCCGACCCGGCCAAGTGGGTGCTGAGCGCCGGGATGCTCCTCGGGCGGCTCGAACTGCTCACCGTCCTGGTGCTGTTCACGCCGGGCTTCTGGCGGGCCTGACGCCGCCTCGCCCGGCCCGCCGCGCCGGTTCCGCGCCGGTGGACGCCCCGGCGGGAACGGCGCTATCGTGCGCCTTCCGGCCGCGCCCCGCGCGAATCGGCGGGCGCGGCCCCGTCCGGGCTTCGGAAGGATCGCATGTCGGACCCCGTATCTTCGGCGGTGGACCTCCTCGGGAAGCTCGTCGCGTTCGACACGACGAGCCGCAACTCGAACCTGGAGCTGATCCGGTTCGTCGCCGACCACCTCGCCGGATACGGCGTCGACGCGTCGGTGATCCACGACGACACGGGAGCGAAGGCGAACCTCCTGGCGACGATCGGCCCCGAGCGGGACGGCGGCATCGTGCTGTCGGGCCACACCGACGTCGTGCCGGTGGACGGCCAGGACTGGCGCACGGACCCCTTCGTCCTCACGCGGTCGGACGGCAAACTCTTCGGGCGCGGCGCCGCCGACATGAAGGGCTTCTGCGCCGTCGCGCTGGCGATGGTTCCGGAGTTCCTGTCGCGGACGCTCGCGGCGCCGCTCCACCTCGCGTTCTCCCACGACGAGGAAGTGGGCTGCATCGGGGTCCACGGGATGATTCCCCACATCGCCACGCCCGGCCTCGCCCCCAAGGCCGTCATCGTCGGCGAACCGACCGGGATGCGGGTCGTCAACGCGCACAAGGGCATCCGCGCCTTCCGCACGACCGTGACCGGACTGGAGGCCCATTCGAGCGCCACCCACAAGGGCGCCAACGCCGTGATGGCCGCCGCCGACCTGATCGCCTTCCTGTCGCGGCTGGCCGAGGACGAGAAGGCCGCCGCCGACCCGGACTCCCGCTTCGACCCGCCCTTCACGAGCGTCAGCGTCGGGCCGATCTCGGGAGGGACGGCCCTCAACATCATTCCCCGACGCTGCGACTTCACGTGGGAATACCGGTCCCTCCCCGACGCCGACGAAGACGGGATCCTCGACCGCTTCACGGAATACGCGGAGACCGGCGTCCTGCCCCGCCTGCGCCGGGTCCACGACGGGGCGTCGATCGAGACCGCCGCGCTGGCGCGGGTCCCGCCGCTGGTCCCGGAAGACGATCCGTCCGTCGAGACGCTGATCATGTCCCTCGCCGGCGCGAACCGGACCTTCGCCGTTTCCTACGCGACCGAGGCCGGCGTGTTCCGGGAGGCGGGCATCCCCGCCGTCGTCTGCGGCCCCGGCGACATCATGCAGGCGCACCGGCCGAACGAATACGTCGCCATCGAGCAGATCGAGGCCTGCGTCGATTTCCTGCGCCGGGTCCTCGATCACGTCGCCGGGGAGTGACGGCGTGACGGCGCGTCGCCGCCGGGCGGCGGAAGGGGCCGTTCGCGCTCCTCTCCCCCGGCGCGACCGCGACCCCCACCCCCACCCCGACCCTCCCCCTGCAAGGGAGAGGGAGAAGAAGGGGGGACGGAGGGGGGTCCGCGGCCCCGCTACGCCGCGAATCGATGCGAATTCGGCGGCGTCCGGTATTGGGCGCGGGGAACGGCGGTGGTATTGTCGGCGGCCCCGGGGACGTCCGGGCCGCGAACGCAACCGAGACGGAAGGGCGGTGAAGGCATGTCGGAACCCGTTGTCGCGCAAAAGGCTCCCTACGCCGAGGAGATAGAGAAAGGGAAGCGGTATGCGTGGTGCCGCTGCGGTCTGAGCGGCAAGCAACCGTATTGCGATGGATCGCACAACGCGACGGAGTTCACCCCGGTGATCCTGGAGGCCGAGGAGAGCAGGACCGTCTTCTTCTGCGGCTGCAAGCGGACGGGGAACGAACCGTACTGCGATGGAACCCACAATTCCCTGTGAAGGGCGCGCCCGCGGCGACCGGGGGGCGGTGACCGCGCCGCGCAGGGCCGGCGTCGGGGCGCTGGCGCTGGCCGTCGTTCTCGCGTCGGGCGCGTGCGGCCTGCGCGGCCCGGACGCCCCGTCGCCGTGCCCGGACGTCTCCGTTCTGGCCGGCGGCGAACGCCTGGTCCTGTTCGGGCCCGGACCGGGCCGCAGCGCCGCCGACGTCGCCGTCGAGGCCGACATCTCGAGCCTGGGATCGACCTGCGGCTACGCCGGCGGGGCGGTCGAGGTGGAGGCGTCGTTCGAGATCGTCTCGACGCGAGGCCCCGAGGCGGACGTCGACGCGGCGACCGTCGAGTTCTTCGCCGCCGTCGTGGACCCGGACGGGCGGGTGATCGCCAAGGAGACGTTCGAGAGCCGCGCCGAGTTCCCGGCGGGAAGCCGGCGGGTCGCGGTCGAGGAGGTCGTGACCCAGCGGATCCCGGTCCCGGGGCCGGACGCGGGCCGGCGTCACCAGGTCCTGATCGGTTTCCAGCTCACGCCCGAGCAACTCGAATACAACGAATCCCGCCGCTGAACCCCTTCGCGGTCCGGCGGCGGAAGGGCGACGGGGGCGCCGCCGGCCCCGTTCATGCTCCTTCCCCCCTGACCATCCATACTCCTCCCCCCTGACAGGGGGGAGGTCGGGAGGGGGGTCCGCCGCGGCCCCGCAACGCCGCGACCCCCACCCCGACCCTCCCCCTGCAAGGGGGAGGGAGAAGAAGGGGGGGCGGGGCCGAAACCGCGCGGTTGACAGGGGCCGGCGGCCCCCTATCATCGCGCCTACAGCCAGACGATCCCCGCGGGAGAGGCCGGTTCCCCGAGAGCCGGCGCCGAAGGAGCAACCGCCCCGGAAACTCTCAGGCGAAAGGACCGCGGGGGGATGGCGCTCTGGAAAGCGAGGCCGCGCCGGACGTCGGCGCGGCCTCCACCGAAGGGGAAAGCCGGCCGGGCCCGCGGCCCGGATGCGCCGGTCAATCTCTCAGGTCCAGTGACAGAGGGGGCAGGTTCCGCCGGAGGCGGCGGGAAGCTCCGTCGCGGGTCGTCATGAGAGAATCCTCCCCCGAACGTCAACGCATACGCGACCGGCGCCCGGGCGATTCCGCCGCGCGGGTTCCGGCCGTCGACGTTTCGAGGCGCCGCGGATACGGGAGAAATGGACGATGAGCGATCTCAGATACACCAAGGATCACGAATGGGTCCGCCTCGAAGGCGAGGTGGCGACCGTCGGCGTGAGCGACCACGCGCAGGAGCAGCTCGGCGACATCGTCTACGTCGACCTTCCCGGAATCGGCGAGTCGGTCTCGAAGGGCGCGGAGGCGGCGGTCGTGGAATCGGTCAAGGCCGCCAGCGAGGTGTACGCCCCCGTGAGCGGCGAGATCGTCGAGGTCAACGAGACCCTCGGCGACGACCCGGCGCAGGTCAACCGGGACGCGGAGGGAAGCGGCTGGTTCGTGAAGATCAGGATGAGCGACCCCGGCGAGCTCGATGGCCTCATGGACGCCGACGAGTACGGCGAATTCGTGAAGGGCCTGGGCTGATCCGGGGGCCGATCCGGGCCGCGGCGCGCGTCCGCCGGCGAAAGGAGGACAGGGGAGAAGGAAGATGATCGAGGACATGCTCGGCGCCGCCGAACGCGAACGGGTCGGCGACTTCGTCCGGCGCCATATCGGGCCGGGCGACCGCGAGACGGCCGAGATGCTGGCGGCGCTCGGGTTCGACTCTCTGGAGGACCTCGTCGACGCCGTCGCGCCGCAGGCCATTCGCTCGTCGACGCCCCTGAACCTCCCCGGACCGCGGGCGGAATCGGACGTCCTGTCCGAGCTCCGCGGCATGGCGAAGGGCAACCGGGTCCTGAAGTCGATGATCGGCCTCGGTTACCACGGCGCGATCACGCCGCCGGTGATACTCCGCAACGTTCTGGAGAACCCGGGGTGGTACACGGCCTACACCCCTTACCAGCCGGAGATCTCCCAGGGCCGCCTGGAAGCCCTCCTCAACTACCAGACCGTGATCGCGGACCTGACGGGGATGGAGCTGGCGAACGCCTCGCTTCTCGACGAAGGCACGGCCGCCGCCGAGGCGATGACCATGTGCCGCCGCGTCGGCGAGGCGCCCGGAAACGGCTTCTTCGTCTCGGAACGCTGCCTGCCCCAGACCATCGATGTCCTGCGGACCCGCGCGGCGCCGCTGGAGATCGACGTCGTCGTCGGCGACGAGGCCGCGGACCTGGCCGCGGCGGACGTTTTCGGCGCCCTGCTCCAGTACCCGGACGCGACGGGCGCCGTCCCGGACTACGCCGGGGTCGTCGACGACGTCCACGCCAGGGGCGGGCTGGCGGTGGTGGCGGCCGACCTGCTCTCGCTCGTCCTTCTCCAGCCGCCGGGGGAGTTCGGCGCCGACGTCGTGGTCGGCAACTCGCAACGCTTCGGGATGCCGCTCGGCTTCGGCGGTCCCCACGCGGCCTTCCTGGCGGCGCGCGGCGACTACCGCCGGGCCGTTCCCGGCCGGATCGTCGGCCAGTCGATCGACGCCCGGGGACGGCCGGCGCACCGCCTCGCGCTGCAAACGCGCGAACAGCACATCCGCCGCGAGAGGGCGACGAGCAACATCTGCACCGCGCAGGTCCTGCCGGCGGTGATCGCCGGCCTGTACGCGGTGTGGCACGGGCCGGACGGGCTCCGCTCCATCGCCCGGCGCGTTCACGGATACGCGTCGATCCTGGCCGAGGGCCTGCGCGAGCTCGGTTTCGCCGTCCGCAACGAGACGTTCTTCGACACGCTTTCCGTCTCGGCGCCGGGCCAGGCCGGGGCGATCGCGGCGCGGGCGCGCGAGAGCGGCGTCAACCTGCGGCCGATCGACGGCGACGCCGTGGGCGTCTCGGTGGACGAGACGACGTCCCGCGGCGACGTCGGCGCCGTGCTGGGCGCCTTCGCCGGCGCCGGCGCGCCGGCCGCGGACCTGGACGGACTCGCCCGCCGCGCCCGCTCCGGCATCCCGCAGGGCCAGGCGCGGACCACGCCGTTCCTCGCCCACGAGGCGTTCCATCGCCACCGCTCGGAGACCGGGATGCTCCGCTATCTCGCCCGTTTGCAGGCGAAGGACATCGCGCTCGACCGGTCCATGATCCCGCTCGGCTCCTGCACCATGAAGCTCAACGCGACGACGGAGATGCTGCCGATCACCTGGCCCGAGTTCGCCGATGTCCATCCGTTCGCGCCCCTCGACCAGGCCGCCGGCTATCTCGACGTGATCCGGGGCCTCCAGGACATGCTGGCGGAAATCAGCGGTTTCGACGCCGTCTCCCTGCAACCCAACGCCGGGTCGCAGGGCGAGTACGCCGGCCTGTGGGCCATCCGCGCCTGGCACCGCGACCGGGGGGACGAGGGCCGCGACGTCTGCCTCATCCCGAGCTCCGCCCACGGCACGAACCCCGCGAGCGCCGTGATGGCCGGATACGAGGTCGTGGTCGTCGACTGCGATTCCGAGGGCGACATCGACGTGGGCGACCTCGAGGCCAAGGCCGGACGCCACGCCGACCGGCTGGCGGCCCTGATGGCCACCTATCCCTCGACCCACGGCGTGTTCGAGGAGCGCATCGGGGACGTCTGCGGCATCGTCCACGCGAACGGCGGCCAAGTCTACATGGACGGCGCCAACCTGAACGCCATGGTGGGAATATGCCGGCCCGCCGAGCTCGGCGCCGACGTGATGCACTTCAACCTGCACAAGACCTTCTGCATTCCCCACGGCGGGGGCGGCCCCGGCATGGGTCCGATCGGCGTCAAGGCGCACCTGGCGCCGTTCCTGCCGAACCATCCCCTGGTCGCGGAGGCGGGTCCCGACACGGGCGTCGGCGCCGTCGCGGCGGCCCCCTGGGGAAGCGCCCTGATCCTGCCCATCTCCTGGACCTACATCGCGCTCATGGGGGCGGCGGGCCTCCTCCAGGCGACGCGGGCCGCGATCCTCAACGCCAACTACGTGGCCCATCGCCTGGAGCCGCACTTCCCGGTCGTCTATCGGGGCAAGGGCGGCCACGTCGCGCACGAATGCATCGTCGACTGCCGCGGGATCCAGCGCGACACGGGGGTCACGGTCGAGGATATCGCCAAGCGGCTGATGGACTACGGCTTCCACGCGCCGACCACGTCCTGGCCGGTGGCGGGCGCTCTCATGATCGAGCCCACGGAGAGCGAATCGAAGTTCGAGCTCGACCGGTTCTGCGACGCCATGATCTCGATCCGCGGGGAGATCGCGGAGATCGAGCGGGGCGAGGCCGACGCGGAGGACAACCCGCTGAAGAACGCTCCGCACACGATGGACGACGTCGCGGCCGACGTCTGGCCCCATCCCTATTCCCGGGACCGCGCCGCCTTCCCCATGCCGTCGCTCCGCGAGGCCAAGTACTGGCCGCCCGTCAACCGCATCGACCAAGTGTACGGCGACCGCAACCTGGTGTGCGTCTGCCCGCCCCTCGACGCCTACGGGCAGGCCGCGGAGTGAGGCCGTCGACGCTCCTCCCCCCTGGCGCGACCCCCACCCCGACCCTCCCCCTGCAAGGGAGAGGGAGAACAAGGGGGATGAAGGTTTCATTCATGCTCCTCCCCCCTGACAGGGGGGAGGTCGGGAGGGGGGTGGATGCGGGCCGGGGGCTCCCTCAGTGGACCTTGCGGCCGAGCTCCGAGATCGCGTCGTCGACGATCCCGCGGGCCTGCTCCTCGCCAAGGCGCTCCCGCACGAGCCGGCCCGCCGCCTCGACGGCGACATCGACGGCCGTGTCGCGGATCTCCTCGATCACCTGAGCCTCCGCCCGGGCGATCTTGGCGCGCGCCAGCTCGGCGCGGCGCCTGACCTCCGCCTCGAGATCGGCGGCCGCCTGCGCCGCCATCCGCTCCGCATCGGCCTTGGCCTGCGCGACGATCTCCTCGGCCTCCTTGACGGCGTCGCGGTGCTTGCGCTGGCAGTTGGCCAGATACTGCTGGGCTTCCTCGCGAAGCTTCCTGGCCACTTCGATTTCGTCCCGTATCCGCTCGGCGCGCGCGTCGAGCGCCTCGACGACCCGCCTGTAGGCGAGACGCGCGAGGACGCAGACGAAAACCACGAAGGCGGCGGCGACCCAGAACGAGGCGTCGAACATCTAGCGGTCTCCCGCCGACGCGGCATCGACGGCGGCGGCCGCCGCCGCGTCGTCGACCTCCGCGCCGATCAGCCGCCGGACGATGGCGCGGGCGGCGTCGATGGCGATGGCCCGGACGTGCTCCCGCGCTTCCTCCCGCGCGGCGCGGATGCGCGCGTCCGATTCCTCGTTCTCGCGGGCGAGCGTCGCGTCGAGCTCGGCCTCTCCGGCGGCCGTGCGCCTCTTGATGGCGTCCCGCGTTTCGGACGCCGTCCTCCGCGCGTTCGCCCGCGCGTCCTCCCGCGCCGCCTCGTAGGCGGCGAGGGCCTCGTCGGCCTCGCGCTTCAGGCCTTCCGCCGCCGTCAGATCGTCGTCGATCCGGCGCTGCCGTTCCTCGAGAACGTCCACGATCCTCGGCAGCGCGACGCGCCACATCACGAGATAGAGGGCGACGAACGTGATCGCCAGCCAGATCAACTGGGGGGCGAAATCGGCGGTCGCGAGTTGCGGCACGAGGGCGTCCCGACGGCGGAGCGTCCCGGTCCGGCCTAGCCGAACAGGATGAGGAACGCGATGACCAGCGCGTACAGGGCCACCGCCTCGACCAGCGCGAAGCCGAGAAGCACCTGAGCGAACATCCGCGGCGCGGCGGCCGGGTTGCGGATGCCCGCGGCGACGTAGCTCGCGAAGATGTTGCCGATACCCACGCCGACGCCGGCGAGTCCGATGGTGGCGAGGCCGGCGCCGATCTGCTTGGCTGCTTCGAGATCCATTTCCTGGGTCCTCTTGTTGCTGACGGGTGTGTGTCGCGGTTTCGGGGCGGCGCTCGGCCTCAGTGCTGGAGGTGGATCGCGTCGTTCAGGTAGAGGCACGTCAACACCGTGAACACGTAAGCCTGCAACGCCGCGACGATCAGCTCGAGCGCGTAGATCGCGACGATGAAGACGAAAGGCGCGAAGCCGAAAACCCCCAGGGCCACGACGAAGCCGCCGAAGACCTTCAGCATGGTGTGTCCGGCCATCATGTTGGCGAACAGCCGCAGGGACAGGGTCACGGGCCGCGCCAGATAGGAGATCACCTCGATCGGGACGAGCAGCGGCGCGAGGACCGCGGGAAGCCCGGGCGGGACGAAGAACGTGAAGAACCTGAAGCCGTGGCGGAAGAACGCGATGACCGTGACGCCGACGAACACGACCGCGGCGAGCGCGAAGGTCACCACGATGTGGCTGGTGACGGTGAAGCTGTAGGGAAGCAGACCGAGCAGGTTGCACGACAGGATGAAGACGAACAGCGTGAAAACGAACGGGAAGTAGCGCCGTCCTTCGCCGCCCACGTTCTCGCGCAGCATGTCGGCGACGAACTCGTAGGTCAGCTCGACGACCGACTGCCAGCGTCCGGGGACCATCGCGCGCCTGCTCATGCCGACGCTGAACCACACGGTGGCGAGCGCCAGGACGAAGACCATCATCAGGGACGAATTCGTGAACGAGGCGTCCACGCCGCCGATCGGGATGTCCACGAGCCGGACGATCTCGAACTGTTCCAGCGGACTGTGCTCTTTCACGACCGTCGCCCGCGGGTCATCGCCTGGAGACGACGGGACCTCAATCGCCGGACGAATGCGCTTCGTATTCGGCGGACGCTCTCATGGCGGCGCGGTAGGCGTTCAACACGCCCGCGACGGCTCCGAACAGGAGAAAGACCAGCAGCAACCATGGCTTGGTGTCGAGCCAGCGATCGAGAAACCATCCGATGGCGCCTCCGACGATCAGGGCCGAGACCATCTCCGCCGCCAGCCTGAGGGCCATGGCCAATCCGCTTCGCGGCGCCGCCGGACCCGGGTCGACGGACGGGGCGCGGCGCGCCCGTTCCAGCCGGCTGTCGAGGTCGTCGAGGGACGGGCCCTCGCCTTCGTCGCGTCCGGGCGGATCGCCCATGCGCCGGCTCCCGTTCCGTCCCGCGGCCACTCACCGTGCCGGAATCACGTAAAAGCCGCGCGAACGATAGAGAGCGGGCCGGAACCTGTCAAGCGCGGTCCGAACGCGTCCAAGGTATTGGAAATACGGAATAAACGGAGATCCGACGGCTCAGGCGGTCGCTCTCAGATCCTGCGCCCGGACGAGGTCGACGGACACCAGCTGGCTCACGCCGCGCTCGGCCATGGTCACGCCGAACAACCGGTCCATCCGCGCCATGCTGATGGGGTTGTGCGTGACGACGAGGAAGCGCGTTTCGGTGCCGCCGGCGATCTCCTCGACCAGATCGAGGAAACGTTCGACGTTCGCGTCGTCGAGCGGCGCATCGACCTCGTCGAGCACGCAGATCGGCGTCGGATTGGTCAGGAACACCGCGAACAACAGGGAGATCGCCGTCAGGGCCTGCTCGCCGCCGGACAGCAAGGACATCGCCTGAAGCCGCTTTCCGGGCGGGCTCGCCAGGATCTCCAGGCCGGCTTCCAGCGGATCGTCGGAATCGACGAGCGACAGGCGCGCGTTCCCGCCGCCGAACAACCGCTTGAAGAGCGCGCCGAAATGGCCGTCCACGGCCTCGAACGCCGTCGACATGCGCTCCCGGCCTTCCCGGTTGAGGCTCGATATCCCCTGGCGCAGCCGAGCGATGGCGGCCTCCAGATCCTCGCGCTCGCCGCGCATCGCCGACAGGCGCTCCGACAGTTCCTCGGCCTCGGCGTCGGCCCTCAGGTTCACCGGTCCCATGTTCTCGCGCTCGCGCTTCAGCCGTTCGAGGCGGCGCTCCACCGCCGCCGGTTCGGGCGGGTCCCGGTCCTCGGGCAGCTCGGCGATCTCCGCCGCCTCGGCCGGCGCGCACTCCAGCATCTCTCCCATGTTCCTGGAGATGTCGGACATGAGCTGCTCGGTCCGGGACGCCAGTCCTTCCACGCGCACCCGTTCCTCGCGCGCCTCGGAGAGCCGGGTCTGGGCTTCCCTGGACGCCCGCGACAGTCCGGCGAGTTCCGTTTCGGCGCGGGCGAGAAGGTCGGCCGCCTCGCGGCGCTCCGCCTCGGCGGTCGCCGCCGTCTCCAGGAGGCCGGCGCGCCGTTCGGCGAGCGCCTGCGGACGCGCCTCGGCGTCCGCGAGAGCTTTCCGCGCCTCGGCTTCGCGCGTCGCGAGCTGTTCCAGTTGGGACGCCGCCGACTGGAGTCGTTGCCGCCAGTAGACCTGCTCCCCGGCGATGGCGCGGAGACGCTCGGTCCGGCCCGCGGCCTCGTCCTCGACGCGGCGGCGCTCGGCGGCCGCGTCGCCGGCCTCCTGACGCAGGTTGGCGACGTCCGCGCGCAGCGCGGCGAGCGCGCCACGCTCCGCTTCGGGATCGGCGAGGGCCGCGCGTTCCGCGGCGGCGCTCTCCAGCCGCTCCCGCATGGTCCCGCGGTCGGCATCGAGCGCGGCGACCGTCTCCGAGATCGTCGCCAGCCGCGACTCGCGCGCCGCCCGGGCCTCGGTCGACGCCGCGCGATTCTCCTCGCACGCCCGGAGCTCCTCGAGGGCCTGCCGCAGGCGGGCGCGGGTCTCGCCGTCCGCGGCGGCGGCGGCGGCCTCCGCGGTCCGGGCGGCGACGAACCCGCTCCGGGCCGACTCCACGACCTCCGCGTGGGCGGCGATCTCGTCTTCGAGGGCCTTCAACCGGTTGCGTTGGCCGAGACGGATCGTCGCGGCCGTCGAAGCGCCCGGCCGCACCGTGAATCCGTCCCATCGCCACAGCGCGCCGTCCCGCGTCACCAGACGCTGTCCCGGCCGCAGTTCTCCGCGCAATCCATCGCCGGCGGCCTGATGCGCCACCACGCCGATCTGCGACAACCGCCGCGCCAGCGCGTCCGGGGCCTTGACGTTTCGCGACAGCGGCGCCGCGCCGGAGGGCAGCGGCGGCGCGTCGTCGAGCGGCGGCAGGACGCGCCAGTGGGCGGGCGCGCTGTCGTCGCCGGACAGCGCGAGATCGTCGCCGAGGGCGGCGCCCAGGGCCACCTCGTAACCCGACTCGACCGTGACCGAGTCGATCAGGGGCGGCCAGAGATCGTCCTCGTTGACCGAAAGCAGATCCTGGAGCGCGTCCGCCTCGGCGCGGGGTCGAGCGAGTTCGGCTTCGGCCTTCTGGAGGGCGTCCCGGGCGCGGGCCTGCTCGACCTGGGCCGCCGAACGCGCCGCCTCGGCGTCGTCCGCCGCGCCGCGCGCTTCGGAAACGGACGCGCGCAGGCGATCGAGTTCGGCGTCGGAGTCGCCGCTCGGGCCATCGCCGCCGCCCGCCGCCCGGAGGCCCTCGCGCTCGTCCTCCAGCGCGTCCAGCCGGGCTTCCGACCGCTCCAGCCGTTGCTTCAGGTCGGCCCGTTCCGCGTCGAGGCGCTCGCGGCGCGCCGACTCCGTCGCTACGCGCTCCGTCTCGAGTTCCAGTTCGCGCTCGCGCCCGAGCAGTATCCGCCGGGCCGTTTCAGCGCGTTCCTCCGCCAGCGCCGCCGCGTCTTCCCGCGCGGCCTGAAGGGTCTCGATCTCTTCATGCTCCAGGGACAGGGATTCGAGCCGGCCCGTGGAATCCCGCACGTGCTCCTCTTCGCGCGCCGCGTCGTCCCCGATCTGCCGCAGGCGAGTCCGGAGCTGCCCGGCGAGGGCCAGCGTCCGGCGTTCCTCCTCGTCCAGCCGTTCCCGCTCCGACGTCAGCCGGTGAATGCGCGCCGCGCGCTCGGCTTCGTCCTGGCGGAGAGGCGGCAGCGTCTCGGCCTTTCCGGCCTCGGCGGCGGATGCGCGAGCCGCTTCCCGCGCGAGCTCGGCCACGCGCGCCTCGGTTTCGGCAAGGCGCCGTTGCGCTTCGGCCCGCTCGTCCTCGGCGGCCGTCCAGCGCAGATGCAGGAGCAGCGCCTGGGCCTTGCGGATGTGCCCGGAGAGATTCCGGTACCGCGTCGCCTGCCGCGCCTGCCGTTTCAGACCCCGCAGCTGGAGGTCCATGTTCCGCATCACGTCGTCGAGGCGTTCGAGATTCGTCTCCGCGGCGCGCAGCCGCAGCTCGGCCTCGTGGCGCCGAGAGTGCAGGCCCGTGATGCCGGCCGCCTCTTCGAGCAGCGCGCGACGTTGCTCGGGCTTCGCGTTGACGACGCTCCCTATCTCTCCCTGTCCCACCAGGGCCGTGGCGTGGGCTCCGGTGGCGAGGTCGGCGAACAGGCGCTGGACGTCGCGGGCGCGGGCGTCGGCGCCGTTGATGCGGTAATCCGACCCCGACTCCCGCTCGATGCGCCGCGCGATCTCGATCTCGTCGTTGTCGTTGTACGGCGCGGGCGCGGCGCGGTCGGAGTTGTCCAGTTGCAGGACGACCTCCGCGATGTTCCGGGCGGGCCGGCCGCTGGCGCCGTTGAAGATGACGTCGTCCATGCCGCTTCCGCGCAGCTTCCTGGCGGACGTCTCGCCCATCACCCAGCGCAGCCCCTCGATGAGGTTGGACTTGCCGCATCCGTTGGGACCGACGATCCCGGTCAGACCCGGCTCGATGATCAGTTCGGCGGCGTCCACGAAGGACTTGAAGCCCGACAGCCGCAGACGGTTGAAGTACACGGGACGTCCGCCCTTTCCCGCCTTACGGAAGCAGCGGGGCGATGATCCGCTCGATCTGCTCGAGCGTCAGAACGCCGCGATAGGTTTTCCCGTCGATGACGAAGCTGGGGGTCGAGTCGATCCCGTGGTTCCGCTCGCCGTCGAGGCGGGTCTGGAGAATGTAGTCGCCCAACGCCTCGTCCTCTCTGCACGCCTCGACGTCCCTGGCGCTCAAGCCGCCGAGACGGGCGATCCGGGCCAGGGCCTCGAACGGGTCTTCCGCCGAATACCATGCCTGTTGTTTCCTGAAGAGCACGTCGATGAACGCGAAATACCGCTTCGCGCCGGCGCAGCGGGCGATGATCGAGGCCCAGAAGGCGGTCCGTTCGAGCGGAAACTCGCGAAACACCAGCCGCACCTTCCCGGTGTCGATGTACTTCTCCCGCAGAGCGGGCAGCGTTTCCTCGTGAAACGCGGCGCAATGCGGGCAGGACAGCGAGGCGTACTCGACGATCGTGACGGGGGCATCGTCCCGCCCCAGCGCCATTTCCTCCAGCGCCGGTCCCTCGGGGCCGTTTCCCCGGTGGCCGACGCCGGATGAACTGGTTTCGCGGCGCCCATGATCGCCGCCGCGACGAACAGGACAGCCGTCAGGCGGAACACTCTCATTAGCGTCAATCCACTCCCCATGCCACAATATCTGGTGCGAGTATAGGGATTCATCGACCCCTCTACAAGTCAGGATGATGACGGGCGAGCGGCGTCTCGGTCCGAAACACGGCGCGCCGGGCGAACTTGCGTTCGCCGCGCGCGCATGGCGCGGCGCTCAGGTCTTGCCGGAAACCGATACGCCGTGCGGCGGCGGCGCGGCGTCGCCCCTCGCGCCTCCGTTCAGCAGCAGGTGCGCGGTGTCCCCGAGCTTGTGAAGACCCGGCGCGCAGAGCTTGAGACCCGCGGACGTGAAGATGTTGACCAGGAAGGTCACGAAGATCATCACCGAGAGGACCCTGGCGTCGAATGCGCCGAGCTGGAACCCGAGGGCCGCGATGACGTAGGCCATCTCCGCGCGTCCGCACATGCCCACGCCGACGGAGAACGATTCGAGCCAGCTGAAGTTCAACAGCCGGGCCATACTGCCGGCGCTGGCGATCTGGCCGGCCAGGAGCACGATCGTCAGCATCAGGACGAACGCCAGGCTTTCGCCTCTCAGCGCGTCGAAGGTTATGTGGAAGCCGAGGGAGATGAAGAAGATCGGACCCAGGAACGAATAGGCGATTCCCTCGAGGCGATCGGTGACTTTCTGCACGAGTTCGGCGCTCGCCACCTTTTCCTCGAAGAACAGGCCCGCCAGGTAGGCGCCGAGGATGATGTGGAGGCCGATGGCCTCCGCGACCAGCCCGTAGGCGAGCCCCAGCACCAGCACGAAGGTGAACCCGTGCCCGTCCCGATTGCGGAACGGATGCTTGAGCAACGGGAAACCCCAGTAGCCGATGGCGAGGCCGCCGCCGAAGAACAGCATGACCTTGATCGTGATCCAGCCCAGCGCCGCGGCGTCGACGTCGCCGTGCTGGATGATGCCGAGCGCGAGACTGAAGGCGACCAGCGCCATGAGGTCGTCGATGACGCAGGAAGCGACGACGACCCGGGCCACGCGCGTGTTTTGCAGTCCGAGGTCGTGGAGAATCTTGAGGGTGATGACGACGGCCGTCGCGGTCATCGTGAGGCCGACGAACAAGGCCGCCACGACGTCGAGACCGAACGCGAGCGCGACGCCGAAACTGACGCTGAAGGGAACGAGGGCGCCGACCGTCGCGACTCCCATCGACTTCTTCAGGGCGGCGAAGAACTCCCGCGGCGACGTTTCGACGCCCGTATGGAGGAGCAGGAAGAAAATCCCGAGATTGGCGAGGATCTCGATGATCTCACTCGGTTCCACCCAGCCGAGAACGGCGGGGCCCAGCAGGACCCCCATGATCAGCTCGCCCATGATGGTCGGCAGACCGATGCGCCGGAAGACGACGGCGACCGACCAGATCACCACCAGCAGAATCAGGAGATCCCGAAAGACGTGATCCATGAGCAACCCGTTGCGGAGCGCCGGGCGCCGATCCGCGGGACCGCGCGCCGGGCTAATTCGTTGACGAGTGTGACGAGATGGCGGGAAACCCTCCCAAGGAAGAGGGACCATAGCGCACCGAATCGCAAATGCGAACACCCTTGCGGCGCCGTCGGCGATCCCGACCGCGGCTGCGGGTCGAGTCGAAGAGCGCGCGGGAAGCGCATGGATCGATGCCGGCCCGGCGCTCTTCGTGTACCGTGCCCCCGCCGACGACAGACAGCCGAACGAGACGCATGAACGAGACGGACCGCCCGTCGCGACCGCTGCGGCGCATCGCCGTTCTGCTCGGAGTCGCGTGGTTCTGCGCGTTCCAGCCGGGGGCGCCGGCTCCCGCCGGCGCGCTGGCCGACGGCGTGACGGTCGAGGAGCTTTCGGCCGTCATAGAGACGCTCGAGGACGATGCCGCGCGGTCGCGGTTCATCGAGCGCCTGAAGACCCTGCGCGCCGCCCATCCGGACTTCGATTCCGGGGACTTGCCGCCGTCGGTTCGACCGGCGGCGAGTCCCGTGTTGTCCGCCGTCGCCGGGAAGGCCGCCGTCCTCGGCGCCCAGTTCGGAGCGCTCGCCGGACTCGTCGGCGACCCGCGCCGGGCGGGCGGATGGGTCGTGGATCAGGCCCGGGACCCCGAGCGTCGTCGGATCTGGGTCGGTCTCCTGCTCCACTTGGGCATCGCGGCGCTGGCGGGCGCGGCGGTCGCGTGGCTCGCGCGCCAGGCGCTGGCGCGCTCCCGCGCGGCGGTCGAGCGGCGTGACGCGTCCTCGCTGGTCGTCAGGGCGGCGGCGCTGGTCGTCCGAACCGTCCTGGACTTTCTGATCGTGGCCGCTTTCGGCGCGGCCGCCTATCTGACGGTCGCCGCGACCGATCCCGATCCGGTGACCCGGGCCGCGGTCATCGCCCTCCTGAACGCGGTCGTCGTCTCGCGCGGCATCGTCGTCGTCCTGCGGATGTCGTTCGCGCCGCTGACTCCGTCGCTTCGGCTCATCGACGTCGGCGACGAGACGGCGGCGTACGCGTACGTGTGGTTGAAGCGCCTGGTGAACACGCCCGTCGGCGGGTTCTTCCTGCTTCAGGCCGCGCTCGCGCTGGGCTTGCCCGCGGCGCTCTACGCGGGCCTGTTGAAACTGGTCGGCCTGCTGGAGGCGATCCTGCTCGTCGCGCTGGCGCTTCAGATGCGCGAGGCGGTCGCCAACGCGCTTAGTCCGGACGGGGCGTCCCGGTCGCCCTCGACGCGCGCCTGGGACGGATTGCGGAGCCGCGTCGCCGAGATCTGGCATGTCCCATGCGCCCTCTATATCGCGGGCGTGTACCTGATCTGGGCGCTTGAGGTTCCGGAAGGGTTCGTTTTCATCGCCAGGGCGACGGCCGCGACCGTGGCGATCCTGATACTCGCGCGGCTGGCGAACGGCGTCGCCCATCGAGGCGTGCGCCGGTTGTTCCGGGTGTCCGGAGACATACGCCGGCGGTATCCCCAGGTCGAGCGGCGCGCCAACCGTTACGTCCCGTTGGTCCACCGGTTCTGCGCCATCGCCATCTACGCGGTCGCAACGCTCCTGATCCTGCAAGGTTGGAATCTCGATATCCTGGCGTGGCTTCTGAGCGAGTCGGGACGGGTCCTCGCCACGCGAGCCTTCGGCATCGCGCTGGTTCTCCTGGTGGGACTGGCCGTCTGGGAACTGGCCAGCCTGCTCATCTCGATCTATCTGGAACGGGCCGACGACGCGGACTCGCCGGTCACGGCCAGCGCGCGCGTCAGGACGCTGCTGCCGCTGGCGAGGAACGCCCTGATGATCGCCGTGCTTTCGGTGACGACGCTGACCGTGCTGTCGGAACTGGGAGTCGATATCGGCCCGCTTCTCGCCGGCGCCGGCGTCGTCGGACTCGCCGTCGGTTTCGGCGCTCAGACCCTGGTCAAGGACATCATCACGGGCGCCTTCATCCTGTTCGAGGACCAGATCGCGGTGGGCGACGTCGTGAGCGTCGGCGGTTACACCGGCGCCGTCGAGGGGCTCACGGTCCGCACGATACGCCTGCGGGATCTGCGTGGCCGCGTTTACGTCGTGCCCTTCAGCGCGGTCGCCGACGTCACCAACTTCACGAAGGAGTTCTCGTACGCCCTCATCGACGCCGGCGTCGCCTATCGGGAGGATACGGACGAGGTCACGCGGCTTCTCGAGGAGATCGGCGCGGAGCTCCGGGAAGATCCGGAATTCGCCGCCGATCTGCCCGAGCCCCTCGAGGTCATGGGCGTGCAGGCGCTCGCGGACTCCGCGGTCGTCGTCCGCGTGCGCCTCAAGACGAGCCCGGGACGGCAATGGGCGGTCTCGCGGGAGTTCAACCGGCGGATGAAGCGCAGGTTCGACGACCACGGAATAGAGATCCCCTTCCCGCACCGGACCGTCTATTTCGGGGAAGACAAGGAAGGACAGGCGCCGCCGTTACGCCTCGGTCGGCATCGGCCGGCCCGTCGCCCGGACGACGCGGACCCGTGAGGCCGCGGTCCTCGCGGAGGCTCCCGGCGCATGTAAGATGGCGCCGATGCGCGAGTTCGACGATTCGGCCTTCAAGCGCTGGTTCGACCACAAGCGGATGGTGGAGGACCTGCTGCGCGGTTTCGCTCCGGCGGCGGCGGTCGAGGCTCTCGATTTCGCCACCCTGGAGCAGCTTCCGGCCGAGTACGCCGACGACGACCTGAGCCGCAGCCGCGCCGACGCCGTGTGGCGGGTGCGCTTTCGGGGCGCGTCGGCGGAGTGGCTTTATCTCCTGGTGCTTCTGGAGTTCCAGTCGACGGTGGACCGCCACATGGCGGCGCGGATACTGGCGTACACGGCGCGGATGTACCTGAAACTGATCCGCGGCGGCGAGTTGCCGGCGGGCGGGGAGCTGCCGCCGGTGTTGCCGGTCGTGATCTACAACGGCGAGCGGCGGTGGTGGGCGGCGGTCGAGGTGGGGGAGACGATCGCGTCGGTGGGACCGGACCTGAGTCCGTTTCAGCCGCGCCAGCGGCATCTGCTGATTGACGAGCACGCGCTTCGGGTAGAGGATTTGCCGGCCGACAACGTGATGTCGGCGCAGATCGAGTTGGAGCAGGGATCGGTCTCGTCGCTGGCGCCGGTGCTGCGGCGCTTGTCGTCCTTGCTGGCGGGCCCGGAACATGCGAGCCTTCGGCGCGCGTTCGCGGAGCTGACGCTGCACATGGTGTCGCGGAGCGCGGCGGCGCGGGAGCATCCGGAGTTGGCGTCGGCGCTACGCGCGGCGGAGGAGACGGGAGACTTGATCGCGATGGGATCGTTGTTGGCGACGCGGATCGACGAGTACATAGAGGCGGGCATAGAGGCGGGGATCGCGAAAGGCGTTGCGCGAGGCGTTGAGAGAGGCCGCGCCGAGGGCCTCGAGCAAGGTCTCGAGCAGGGCCTCGAGCAGGGCCTCGAGCAGGGCCTCGAGCAGGGCCTCGAGCAGGGCCTCGAGCGGGAACGGGAGATGCTCGCGCGCCAGGCGTCGCGGAAGTTCGGCGCCGAGACCGGGACGCGGTTGGCGGCGCTGCTGGCGGGGATCTCCGACGCGGAGCGTCTGGCCGAGATCGGCGATCGGGTGATCGACTGCGCCGACGGCGCGGAGTTGCTGGCCCGCGCGCGGGAGGACGCGCATCGGGAGTGACGCGCCCGCGCGGGGCGTTTCCGCGCGTTGACGCCCACGGGGCGCGTCGCCATACTCCGCGCCTTTCTCCGCCCGGCGTCCGAACGTGTTCGCGCGCCCGGCGCGCAAGCTAGGACCATGAACGCACCGCTCTACCCGACCTACGCCCGCTACGACATCGCTTTCGAGCGGGGCGAGGGGGCCTACCTGTTCGACACCGACGGGCGGCGGTATCTCGATTTCGCCACGGGGATCGCCGTCAACGCTCTCGGCCATTGCCATCCGAAAATGGTGGAGGCCGTGAGACGCCAGGCCGGGAGGCTCTGGCACGTGTCCAACCTCTACCGTATTCCGGAACAGGAGCGCGTGGCCGCGCAGCTGACGGAGAACTCTTTCGCGGACGCCGTGTTCTTCTGCAATTCGGGCGCCGAGGCCGTGGAGACGGGCCTCAAGACGGTTCGCCGGTTCCATCACGAGGAAGGCGACCCGCGGCGTTGGCGGGTCGTCACGGTGGAAGGCGCGTTCCACGGACGCACGCTGGCGGAGCTCGCCGCCGGGCGCCAGGAGAAGCACCTCGCCGGGTTCGGCCCGTCGGTCGACGGCTTCGACCAGGTTCCGTTCGGCGATCTGGAAGCGATGAAACGGGCCGTTACGGACGAGACGGCGGCGATACTCGTCGAACCCGTGCAGGGCGAGGGCGGCGTTCGTCCGATGCCTCCGGGGTACCTCCAGGCGCTTCGCGGGATCGCGGATGCCGCGGGAGTCCTCCTGTTCTACGACGAGGTCCAGACGGGAATGGGGCGCACGGGCAAGCTCTTCGCGCACCAGTGGGACGATGTCGTTCCCGACGTCATGGCCATCGCGAAGGGCCTGGCGGGCGGGTTCCCGGTCGGCGCCTGTCTCGCCTCCGCGAAGGTGGCCGGCGCCATGACAGCGGGCAGTCACGGGTCGACCTTCGGAGGCAATCCGCTCGCCATGGCGGCGGCGGGCGCAGTGCTGGACGTCGTGCTGGAGGACGGTTTTCTCGCCAACGCGCGGCGTATCGCCGGCCTCCTGAATCGGAAGCTGGGTTCCGTCGCGGCGGCCCATCCCGGGATCGTGGAGGAGGCGCGCGGCCTGGGCTTGCTGATCGGGCTGAAATGCGCCGTCCCGGCCGGCGGGGTGGTCGATGCCCTGCGGGACGACGGTCTGTTGACCGCGCCCGCCGCCGACGATGTGGTTCGTTTCCTGCCGCCTCTCATCGTCGACGAGGGTCACGCCGACGACGCGGCGCAGATACTCGACGGCGTGTGCCGGCGCCTCGGGGGGTGAGCGAACTCCGGGGCGCGCCATGGACACGCCGCGGCACTTCCTCGACATCGACGTCGTCGACGCGTCGGACCTGAGGGCGATCCTCGACGACTCGCTGCGCATGAAGGCCGCGCGGCGGGGAGTCGGTCGGGCCGGACCGGACGACCGCGCGCCCTGCGCCGGCCGCCTGCTCGCCATGATCTTCGAGAAGGCCTCGACGCGGACGCGCGTCTCGTTCGACGTGGCGATGCGGCAACTCGGAGGCGAGAGCCTTCTCCTGCGCGGCGAGGAAATGCAGCTGGGCCGCGGCGAGACGGTCGGCGACACCGCCCGCGTGCTATCGAGGTACGTCGACGCCATCATGATCCGCACGTCGGCGCACGAGAACCTGCTCGAGATGGCGGCCCACGCGACGGTGCCCGTCATCAACGGACTCACCGACCGCACCCATCCCTGCCAGGTGATGGCGGACATCATGACGTTCGAGGAGCATCGCGGACCGCTGGCCGGAAGAGTGGTGGCCTGGTGCGGGGACGGAAACAACATGGCGACCACATGGATGCACGCCTCGGCGAGCTTCGGCTTCGAACTGAGGCTGGCGTGTCCGCCGGAATTGACGCCGTCGCCGTCCGAGCTCGAATCGGCGACGGAGAGGGGCGGGCGCATACGGGTCGCGCGGGATCCCGAGGAGGCCGTGGAGGGCGCGGCCTGCGTCGTCACCGATACCTGGGTGTCGATGGGCGACGACGGGCCGGAGCGCCGGCGCGAGCTGCTCGCGCCCTATCGCGTGGACGAGCGGTTGATGAGCCTCGCCCGCGCGGACGCGGTGTTCATGCATTGCCTGCCCGCGCATCGCGGCGAGGAGGTGACGGACGCGGTCATCGACGGCCCGCGGTCGGTCGTCTGGGACGAGGCGGAAAACCGCCTGCACGTCCAGAAGGGCATCCTTGCCTGGTGCCTGTCCCGGTCCCGACGGCCGGAACCGGCGCGATGAGCTTCCCGACCCGCGTCTTGGCCGCGGCCGCGGCGCTGCCGCTGGCCTGGATCGCATCGTGCGCCGTTCCCGCCCCGCCTGCGGCCTCCCTCGATATCGCGTTCGGCCACCTGCCTCCGATCCGCCTGGACGTCGCCGAGGTGGAGATCGTCGAAGCCTACAGGCCTCCCCTTCGCGCGCCGCACGTGGAGCACCGGTTTCCGCTCACCCCTCTGGTGGCGATGCGCCGGTGGGCGGTCGATCGCATCGAGGCGGCGGGGAAGACGCGCCGCGTCCGCTTCGTCATCGCGGACGCCCGCGTGGTCGCCGTTCCGCTGAAGGTCCGCGAGGGGCTGCGCGGTCTTCTGCGCAGGGAGCAGGAGGTGCGGTACGACGCGGCGTTCGAGGCGCGCGTCGAGGTCGGGACGGAACGCGGATACCGCCAATCGTTCGCGACCGCGCGCGTGGTCCGGTCGCGCACGGCGCCGGAGGACATGACGTTGGCGGAACGGGATCGGCTCTTCCTCGAGATGACCGCGGACGTGATGAAGGAGCTGGACTCCGTCCTGGAGGCCAACATCCGCCGGCACATGCGGAAGGACCTCCTGTAGCCCGCATTTCTCACGCCGGCAGGGATCGAGGATTGCGCGGCGTTGCGGGACCGCGGGCCGTCCCCTTCCCGGCCTCCCCCTGTCAGGGGGGAGGAGCGCGAACGGCCCCTGCGGCGGCGTCACCGGACGAAGCTCGCGGACAAGCGGTACGAGAAATGCGAGCTGAATACCGGGACGGCGTCTCGCCAGGCCGTGGCCAGCATGAGAAATGCGGGCTAGACTCCGGCGCGATTCTCGCCATGAACAAGCCATCCCTTCGAATCCTGCTCGCGAGTCCGCGCGGCTTCTGCGCCGGGGTCGACCGGGCGATCCAGATCGTGGAAAAGGCGCTGGAGGTCCACGGCGCTCCCGTGTACGTGCGCCACGAAATCGTCCACAACCGGACGGTCGTGGAAGGCTTGGAGGCGCGCGGCGCGGTCTTCGTGGACGAACTCGACGAGGTCCCGGAGGAGGCGGTCGTCGTCTTCTCCGCCCACGGCGTGCCCAAATCGGTTCCGGCGGAGGCCCGCCGCCGGGAGCTGACCTGGCACGACGCCACCTGCCCCCTGGTCAGCAAGGTCCACAGCGAGGCCGGACACCATCACGCCGCCGGACGCCGGATCATCCTCGTCGGCCACGCCGGCCACCCGGAAGTCGTCGGCACCATGGGGCAGCTTCCCGACGGCGCCATCCTCCTGGTCCAGACGGTGGAGGACGCGGAGACCGTCGACGCGGGGGATCCCGGCGGTCTCGCCTTCATCACGCAGACGACGTTGTCCGTCGACGAAACGGCGGACGTCGTGGCCGTCCTTCGCCAGCGCTTCCCCGGCATCATCGGGCCGCGGTCCGAGGACATCTGCTACGCCACGACGAACCGCCAGACGGCGGTCAAGCGGATCGCCGGGTCCTGCGACGCGTTCCTGGTGGTCGGCGCGCCCAACTCCTCCAATTCCCTGCGCCTGAAGGAGGCCGCCCGCCGCCACGGTTGCGCGCGCGCGGCGCTCGTCCAGCGGGCCCGCGACATCGACTGGGACGCGTTCGACGGCGTTCGGACGCTCGGCGTCACCGCGGGGGCGTCGGCCCCGGAGGTTCTCGTCGACGAGGTGATCGAGGCCTGCCGGCGCCGCTACGAGGTCTCGATCCGCGAGGTATCCGTCACGCGCGAGGACATCGGCTTCAGGCTCCCGCGCGCCCTCGACGTCTGATCCGCCGTTCCAGCGCCCATGGCCGTCTACACCGAAGTCAGCGACGACGACCTGGAACGGTTCGTCGCCGAGTACGACATCGGGAAGGTCACCTCGTTCAAGGGGATCGCGGAGGGCGTCGAGAACTCCAACTACCTGTTGCAGACGGAGTCGGGGACGCACATCCTCACCGTCTACGAGAAGCGGGTGAGACGCGAGGACCTGCCGTTCTTTCTGGCGTTGATGGACCATCTGGCGGCGGCCGGCATCCCCTGTCCGACGCCGGTCCACGGACGGGACGGCGAGGCCCTTCGCGTGCTCTCGGGCAAGCCCGCCGCGATCGTGAGCTTCCTCGACGGCGTGTGGCCCAAGGGGCGGTCCCCCAGGCACTGCGCCGAGCTCGGCGAGGCGGTCGCCCGTATGCACGTGGCGGGCGCCGAATTCCCGATGCGGCGGGAAAACGACCTGCGCGTCGGGGCGTGGCGTCCCCTGTTCGAGTCATGCCGCGCCGGGGCGGACGACGTCATGCCCGGACTGGAGGCCGACATCGCGCTGGAGCTCGATCATCTCGAACGGTCGTGGCCGGAAGCGCTGCCGGAAGGCGTGATCCATGCGGATCTGTTTCCGGACAACGTGTTCTTTCTCGGCGGCGAGCTCACGGGAATCATCGATTTCTACTTCGCCTGCAACGACTGGTTCGCCTACGAGATCGCGATCTGCCTCAACGCCTGGTGCTTCGAGCCCGATCATCAGTTCAACGTCACCAAGGCGAGGAACCTGCTGTCGGCGTACCGGCGCGTGCGGCCGTTCTCGGAAAAGGAGCTCGCGGCGCTGCCCCTGCTGGCCCGGGGCGCCGCCATGCGTTTTCTGCTGACCCGGTTGTACGACTGGCTCAACCGGGTCGACGGCGCCCTGGTGAGGCCGAAGGATCCGGTCGAGTACGTCACCAAGCTGAAGTTCCACCAGGGGGTCGCCGGACCGGGCGCCTACGGGCTGGATTGATCGCCCGTGCCCGCCGATTTCATCGACATCTACACCGACGGCGCTTGCTCGGGGAATCCCGGACCGGGGGGCTGGGGGGCGCTCCTCGTCCATCGGGGACGGGAGCGGGAGCTACGCGGCGGCGAACGCGACACGACCAACAACCGCATGGAGTTGACGGCCGCCATCCGGGCCCTCGAGGCGCTCGACCGGCCGAGCCGGGTGCGGCTGCACACCGACAGCGTCTATCTGCGCGACGGGATCACCCGGTGGATCCGGCGCTGGAAGACGAACGGCTGGAGGACGGCGTCCGGGAAACCGGTGAAGAACGCCGACCTGTGGCGGCGTCTCGACAAGGCCGCCGAAGGCCACGATCTTCGGTGGCGCTGGGTCAAGGGGCACTCCGGCCACCCGGGCAACGAGCGCGCCGACCGACTGGCGCGCGACGGCATGGCGCGGGACGGTTGATTCCGAAAGGAAGGGCGGAGCCGAAAGGAAGGGGGGTCGTGTTCCCCTCTTCCATCGAGCCTCCGGCTCCCGGCGCGGTCAGAGAGCCTCGAGGATGTTTTCCGCGCTCGACACTTCGTAGGCGCCGCCTTCCTCCAGATTCAGCGCGCTGACGACGCCGTCGTCGACGACCATCGAGTAGCGCCGGGACCGGACGCCCAGCCCCCGGTCGGTGAGGTCGAGCTCGAGCCCCAACGCCTTGGCCAGCGCGCCGCTTCCATCGGCGACCATGGCGACCTTGTCGCCGACGTTCTGGTCCTTGCCCCAGGCGTCCATCACGAAGGCGTCGTTCACGGACAGGCAAATGATGGAGTCGACCCCCTTCGCCTTGATCGCGTCGGCGTTGTCGACGAATCCGGGCAGGTGCCGGGCCGAGCACGTGGGCGTGAACGCGCCGGGCACCGCGAAGGCCACCACCTTCTTGCCGCCGAACAGATCGTCCGTGGAAACCTGCTCGGGACCGGATTCGCCCATGACCGCGAGCGTTACGTCCGGAATCGAATCACCTACGTTCACTGCCATTCGAGGCCTCCTCTCCAGTGGCGGGTGGGCGGGCGGGTCGCGCGCCCTCAATACCGGGTGCGAGAGATACCGATAATTCCCGGGATGTCCAGCCCGCAATTCTCACACTGCTTGTCCGCAAGCTTCATCCGGCGACGGGGTGCCGCAGGGTCCGTTCGCGCTCCTCCCTCCTGACAGGGGGGAGGTCGGGAGGGGGGTGGATCGCGGTCCCGCAACGCCGCGCAATCCTCGATCCCTGCCGATATGAGAAATGCGGTCTGGTCCCGGACGGGCGGGGTCGATCAGCGCTCCGGCGCGACCGTCCGCTCGATCGCGCGGTCTCCATCGACCAGCGTGACCGTCAGGGGGCGGCCCGCGTAATCCGCCGGTTCCGCGCCCCCGATCGGGAGCTCCAGGACGGCGGTGCGGGGGTCGTCGCCAAGGTCGACCCTCGGCCGCCCGAAGAACACGTCGGCGGGACCTTCGACGAACGCGTCGGGGCTCTCGAACGGCGGATAGGCCCTGGCGTCGAGACGCAGTATTCCGCCGTCCGAACCCGCCGCGACGCCGGCGCCGACGATATCCAGGCCGGCGCCGCCGCGAACGGGAACCCGGTCGGCGAAACGCCGGATCAACGCCCGGTGCGCCCCGGTTCCCGGACCGTCGCCGGACGCGCCGACGGGAATGTCGAGACGCGCGCGCGCCGCCAACGGCACGCAGATGTCCTTGCAGACGGCGTAGTCGACGGCGAGATCGATCCGAACGGGCTCGCCCGGACGCGCCGGGCGCAGGCGCGCGGGAAAGACGACTTCGTCCTCATAGCCGTAGGAATCCAAGCCCTCGAACGGGATACGTTTCGGGGCCGGCCACGCCAGCGTCACGTCCCCGACGTTCCGGGACGCAGACCAGTCGAAGGACGTGGGCAGTCCCGCGTCGCCGGGGTCGCGCCAGTAGGTCTTCCACCCCTCCTCGAGACGTATCTGCACCCCTATCTCGATCTCCCCCGAGCCGGCGATCGAATCATCGGCCGCGATGAGCCGGAGCTGGCTGAAATCGGTCGCGGTCCAGGCGCTCGCGGCGCCGTAGGCGGCGCGGGACGCCGCCAGCCCCAAGGCGAGCAGAAGGGCCGTCACGCCGATCGATCGGGTGGATGGCATCGAAACCTCGCGAATCCGTCGCGCTCATGATGCGTCGAGACCGGCGATCCCGCAATTCAGGCGGCGTCCCGGCGCGAAACGTCCCCAACCGGGGCGCCGCCGAATTTTCATCGAGGTTCCGAATCCGGCGCCGCGCAGGTCATGGCCAGTAGGAGAAATGCGGGCTAGTCTATACCATCTCGATCCATACGCGAGACGATCGTGACTCGCTTCCAGTGGGGAGGCGCCCCGATGGGTCCCGACAGCGGATATCTCGAAGGCCAGATGTTGATCGCCATGCCGGGCATGGAGGATCCCCGGTTCCAGCGAACGCTGATATACATGTGCGCTCACTCGGGCCAGGGCGCCATGGGTCTGGTCGTCAACAAGGTGATGAACAACATCACGTTTCCGGACCTGCTCGAGCAGCTGGGCATCCAGGGCAGCGGCCCCGAGAGGGACGTCCGGGTGTTCTTCGGCGGACCCGTGGAACAGAGCCGGGGGTTCGTGCTGCATACGTCGGACTATTTTCAGGACGCCTCCCTCGTCGTCAACGAAGACTATTCGCTGACGGCTTCGATCGACGTTCTCAAGGCCATCGCCGACGGCGCGGGGCCGGACAAGCGTCTGATGGCCCTCGGCTACGCCGGCTGGGCGCCCGGGCAGCTGGAGGCCGAAATACAGGCCAACGGATGGCTCCACGTGCCGGCGGACGAGGACCTCGTGTTCGGGCCGGACCACGAGGCGAAATGGCCCGCCGCCGTCGCCAAGCTCGGTATCGACCTGTCGTTGCTGTCGGGCGAAGCCGGCCACGCCTGACCCGCATCGTCTCCTGCCGGCAGGTATCGAGGGTTGCGCGGCGTTGCGGGGCCGCGCGCCCTATTCGGGGCGGGGATCGGTGGCGACGTAGCTGAACAGCAGGTGGTCCCGCCACTCGCCGTTGATGCGAAGGTATTCGCGCGCGTAGCCCTCCTGCATGAACCCGACCTTCGTCAGCAAGCGGCGGCTGGCCTCGTTGGTCGGCACGCAGGCCGCTTCGATCCGGTGCAGGCCGAGTTCGTCGAACACGTGGCCCACGATGGCTCGAACGGCGTCGGACATGTAGCCGTTGCGGGCGAAGCGCTCGCCGACCCAGTAGCCGAGCGAGCAGCTCTGCGTGACGCCGCGATGCACATGGGTGAGGTTGAGTCCGCCGGCGATGGCGTCGTCTTCCTTGCGGAGGACGAAAAAGGCGTACCCGCGATCGTTCCGCGACTCCTCGTCGTAGCGCCGGATCCTCTGCCTGAAGGACGCCTGGGTCAGCGCGTCGCGCGGCCAGGTGGGTTCCCAGGGCGCGAGAAACTCGCGGGACTCGGCGCGCAGGCGCGCCCAGTTCTCCCAGTCCCGCAACTCCGGCGGACGCATGTAGATCCGCTTCCCGACGACCCGATCGGCCGCGATCGTCGGCATCAATCCGCGCAGGAAGGCGCTCACGGGATCCGGCCTCTCGACCCGAAACCCACCGGAGCCTAGCCGAACCGCCCGGCGATCGCCGAATGACCCTCGAGGCGTTCGATCGGGCCGATCGCAGCCACCGCGGGCGGGGCGCCCTTCATGATGCGTTCCGCGACCCGCGTCACCGCGGCGGTCTCCACCGCGTCGATCTTCCCGACGAGTTCCGGGACGGGTATCGGACGCCCGTATACGAGGATCTGCCGGCCCACCTGCTCGCACCGCGCCGACGAGCTTTCCAGGGCCATCTTCAATCCGGCCTTGTGTTGCGTCCGGGCGCGGGCCAGTTCCTCCTCGCCGATACCCGCGGCGACGTCGTGGAGTTGATCGCAGACCACGGCGACGAGCTCTCCGATCTCGTCCGGTCCCGCGCCCGCGTAGATTCCGAACAGGCCGCAATCCCGGTAACTGGACGAGAACGAGAAGATCGAATAGGCCAGTCCCCGGACCTCGCGAACCTCCTGGAAGAGGCGGGACGACATGCCGCCGCCGAGGATGGTCGCGAGAACGTGCGCGGCGTGGAAGTCGTCGTCGTCGAACGGCACGCCCTGAAACCCCAGGGTCAGATGCGCCTGCTCCAGGTCCCGCCGTTCGCGCCAGTCCCCGCCGGAGAACCGGCCCGCCTCGAACGCCGCGCCGTCATCGCCGCGCGGGAGTTCGCCGAAGCCCCGTTCCACGAGATCGACGAAGGCGTCGTGGTCCACCTTGCCGCTCGCGGCCACGACCATGCCGGACGCGCGATAATGCGCGCCCATGTAGTTCCGCAGCGTCGGGCGATCGAAGCCGCCGACGCGCTCGACCGTTCCGAGGATGGACCGGCCCAGGGGCTGGTCGGGGAACGCGACTTCCTGGAGTCGATCGAAGACCAGATCGTCCGGCGTGTCCCGGGTCTGGGCGATCTCTTGGATGACGACCGCGCGCTCGCGCTCCAGCTCCTGCTCGTCGAAGGTGGAGTGTTGCAGGATGTCGGCGAGGATATCCACCGCGAGCGGCGTGTCGTCCGCGACGACGCGCGCGACGTAGGCGGTCTGCTCCCGCGAGGTGAAGGCGTTCAGATGGCCGCCGACCGCCTCGATCTCCTCGGCGATGCCCCGCGCCGTCCGGCGCCGGGTTCCCTTGAACGCCATGTGCTCCAGCATGTGCGAGGCGCCGTTGAGCTCCAGCGCCTCGTTCCGGGCGCCGACGTCGACCCAGACGCCGACGGAGGTCGTCTCGACGCCCGCCATGGCGTCGGTCGCGACCCGCAGACCGTTGGGCAGCGTGGTTTCACGGACGTTCACGTCGTTGCCTCCCCCGCCCGGTTCGCGGAAACGCGGCTCCGGACGTAGTCCCGGACGGCGCCTGCGTCATTGGACAGTTCGTCGAACCGTTCGGCGCGATCATACAGATCGGAGAGACGGGGCGGCAACGCGGGCCGGACGCCGGTCGCCTTCTCCACGGCGTCCGGGAACTTCGCGGGATGCGCCGTCGCAAGGACGACGACCGGACCCTTCCCCCGTGGGGGCGCCGCGCGCGCCGCCGCCATGCCCACCGCCGTGTGGGGATCGATCAGGATGCCGTTCTCCCGCCACGCCGCGGCGATGGACGACAGGGTCTCCTCCTCGCCGACGGCGCGGGCGTCGAACAGGCGGCGGAGTCCCGCATGGCAGGCGTCGTCCACTCGAAACCCGCCGGAGGAGTCGAGCTCCGACATGAGCGCCGCGACGGCCGCGCCGTCGCGCCCCAGTCCGTCGAAGAGCAGGCGCTCGAAGTTGCTCGAGACCTGGATGTCCATGCTCGGGCTCATCGTCGGGCGCACGTCGCCCTTCCGATACTCGCCGTTCTGGAAGAAGCGGGCGAGGATGTCGTTGCGGTTGGTCGCGACGACCAGGCCGGAGACCGGCAAACCCATCCGATGCGCGGCGTACCCTGCGTATATGTCGCCGAAATTTCCGGTCGGAGCGACGAACGTGAACTCCCGATCCGGCGCCCCCAGGGTGGCGGCCGCGTGGAAGTAGTAGGCGATCTGCGCCATGATCCGGGCCCAGTTGATCGAGTTCACCGACGTCAGCCCGACGGACTCGCGAAACGGCCGGTCGTTGAACATGGCCTTCACCGCGGCCTGGCAATCGTCGAACGTTCCCGCCAGGGCGATGTTGTGGACGTTCGGTTCGATGACCGTGGTCATCTGGCGGCGTTGCGCCTCGCTGACGCGGCCCCTGGGATGCAGCACGAAGACGTCCACGCCTTCGAGGCCCCGGCAGGCCTCGATCGCCGCCGATCCGGTGTCGCCGGACGTCGCCCCCACGATGGCGATGCGCCCTCCCCGAAGCGCCCGGGACCGTTCGAACAGGCGGCCGAGCAGTTGCAGGGCGTAGTCTTTGAAAGCCAGCGTCGGACCGTGAAAGAGCTCCAGCAACCAGCGGTCCGCCGACAATTGCCTCAAGGGCGCGATCGCGGCGTCGTCGAAGGCGGCGTAGGCCGCCGGGATCATGCGCTCCAGATCCTCGGACGGAATGGCGTCGCCGACGTAGGGCGCCACGATGCGCCGGACGACTTCCGCGTAAGGCAGGCCCGCCAAGCCGCGGATCTCCTCCTCGCCGAGACGGGGCCACTCGTCGGGAACGTAGAGCCCGCCGTCGGGCGCGAGCCCGGCGAGCAGCAGCTCGTCGAAACTGGCCGGCGGGGCCCCGCCCCGCGTACTGACGTAGCGCACGCGCCGATGTCCCAAGGTCCCTGAAACGGCGCCGCCAGCGTAACGGCGCCCGGCGGCGGCGGCAAACCCGTTCCTGCCTGTCCGCAGGACTCGTCCGGTGGCGGGAGCGCTGTAAGGTCCGTTCACGCCCCTCCCCCTTGGCGCGACCCTCACCCCGGCCCAAGGGGGAGGGAGAAGAGGGGACGCGGCGCCCGGCGCCTCAGCCGAGATACCGCGCCCTCAGATGATCCTTGAAACCATCGACGTCGAACGACCGCCCCGTGGCCCGAATCAGGATCTCCGGC
The DNA here is from genome assembly GCA_965242505.1 of Alphaproteobacteria bacterium. Classification (GTDB taxonomy): domain Bacteria; phylum Pseudomonadota; class Alphaproteobacteria; order UBA2966; family UBA2966; genus UBA2966. Next base: position 2,331,758 of record OZ251449.1, on the reverse strand, counting down.
GGAGTGTAGCGCGAGCCGCATTCGTGGACGTTCGTTCGCAGCCACGAGATCAGCGGCTCGAAATCGCCCCTCCCGAGGCCGGGGACGACCTCCGCCTCCGCCTCGCTGGCGGCCGCGAACAACTGCGCCGCCGCGATGGCCCCCAGCGCGTACGCCGGGAAGTATCCGAATCCGCCGCTGAACCAGTGAACGTCCTGCATACAGCCGTCGCGGTCGTCGCGCGGCTCGACGCCGAGACCGCGCCGCATACCCTCGCGCCAGGCGTTCGGAAGGTCCGCGACCTTCAGGTCTCCGGCGATCAGGGCGCGTTCGAGATGGAAGCGCATGACGACGTGGGCGGGATAGGTGACCTCGTCGGCGTCGACCCGGATGAGGCCGGGCCGGACCCATCGACAGACGCGCGCGAGATTGTCCGCCCGCCATTCGTCCCCCTCGCCGCCGAACGCCTCGCGGGCCAACGGCGCCAACCAGCGGATGAAGGCATCGCCGCGACACGCCTGCATCTCGAGGATCAGGGACTGGCTTTCGTGTATCGACATCCCGCGGGACGCGCCGACGGGCTGATGGCGCCACTCCGCGGGCAGGCCCTTCTCGTAGAGCGCATGACCCGTCTCGTGCAGGATCGCCATCAGCCCGCTGGTGAAGTCGCGCTCGTCGTAGCGGGTCGTCAGCCGCTGGTCCTCGCGAACGCCGCCGTTGAACGGGTGATGGCTGGCGTCGAGGCGACCGTGGTCGAAATCGAAACCGAGACGGCGCATGAGCCGTTCCCCGAGGCGTCGTTGCGCATCGATGGGGAATCGTCCCCGCGGCGGCGCGGGCGGGGGGTCGCCACCCTGCGATTCGACGGCTTCGCCGATGAAGTCCGTCAGAAAGTTCGACAACTCGTCGAAGATCGGTCCGATTCCGGCGATCCTGGAGCCCGGATCGTGGACGTCGAGCAACGCGTCGTAGGGCGCGCAGCCCAGGAGGCCGCTTTTCGCCTCGGCCGATTCGCGCGTGAGCCGGACGACCCGTTCCAGATGGGGCCGCACCGCCGCGAAGTCGTCGGCGGCGCGCGCGTCCCGCCAGACGACCTCGCACGCGGAGCGCGCCTCGCTGAGCGCCCGGATCAGGTCCGCCGGGACGGCGTTGGCGTGCCGCCAGCGCCGGCGCATCTCGGCCAGGTTCGCCCGTCGCCAGTCGTCGAGCTCCCCGGCGTCGCCTTCCGCCGCGTCGAGCAGTTCGGCGAGACCGGCGTCGACGAGTATCCCGTGGAGGACGAGCGCCAGCTCCGCCAGTTGGTCGCCGCGGGCGCCGGCGCCTCCCGCCGGCATCATGACGGCCGAGTCCCAGCGCAGCGCCGCCATCGCGTCCCGCAGCACCGAAAGCCGCCGGAAGCGCGTCTCGAGTTCCTCGTAGGCCGCCGCCATCAGCGCCCCCTCGAACGGCGCCCGAGCGCCCTCGCCGCGAACGTCGCATAGACGCCCGCCAGCGCGACCGCCAGCGCGTACCAGGTGATCGCGTACCCGAGATGATCGTTGCGCAGCCTGACCCGTGTCTGCCCCCCGATCGGATATCCGCCCGGGTTGGGCGATGCGTCGGCCTCGACGACGAACGGCGCGACGGTCGAACCCAGGACGTCCGCCATCCGTTCGATATCGACGCGATGCCAGACGCCGGCCGCCGGATCGTTCTCGGGCGCGAACCAGCCGCGGCGGCCGGACTCCATGCGCGCGATCCCGACGACGTCGACGAGCCCCTCGACCTGTCCCGCCCGGCGGCGTTCGGGATCGGTCAGCCCGTTCGGCGCCCATCCCCGGTTTATCAGGACCGTCCGAACCCCCGGGAGCGGCGGGTGGAGCAGCAAGGGCGTCACCACATGGACGCCGGCCCGGCCCTTCGACGTGCGCGACAGCAGGTGAAACTCCCGGTCGTGCAGGTATTCCCCCCGCGCCGAGACGCGCCGGAAATCCAGGTCGTCCATGCGCTCCGGCGCGCGGTGGAGGGCGGCGACCGGGCGCGCCAGCCGCGACTCGCGCTCCGCGATCAGTGCGGTCTTCCACTCCAGGCGCTCGACCTGCCACATCCCCAGGCCCGCGAGCAGCGCGACTCCGGGCGCCGTCACGACCGTCGGCCACAGGAGAGGACGAAGGGGGCGCGCCTCGGGAATCAGGGCCCCGCCGGAGGCCGCTCGCCGGCCCGATGACGATACCGGAGCGCTATCAGAAGCGATTTCACCGTGGGCAACAGTCCGAGCGAAGAGATCAGGATCAGGGGGATCCACACCGCGAGATGCAGCCAGACGGGCGGAGCGTATCTGACTTCCGTCACCAGCGCCGCGGCGACCACGAGAAACCCGACGATGAGGATGACGAAGACCGCCGGGCCGTCCCCTGCGTCGTGGTCGCGGAGGTCGAGCCCACAGCGGCCGCAAGTCTCGCCGACCTTCAGAAATCCGACGTAGAGCCTTCCCTCTCCGCAGCCGGGGCAACGGCGGCCGAGCCCGGCGCGGAAGGGGGAGACCCGCCGCCTCACCCCTGAAGCGCCGCGGCGTTCCAGCTCGCCCACCAGTAGACGAAGGTGAACAGGAACAGCCACACGACGTCGACGAAGTGCCAGTACCACGCCGCCGCCTCGAAGCCGAAGTGATGATCCGGCTTGAAGTGGCCCTTGTAGGCGCGAATCAGGCAGACCGTCAGGAAGCACGTCCCGATGATGACGTGCGCGCCGTGGAAGCCGGTCGCCATGAAGAACGTCGAGCCGAAGATCCCGCCGTCCATGGTGAACGAGGCGTGCGCGTATTCGTACGCCTGGACGCCCGTGAACGCGACGCCGAGGAGAATGGTGAGCCACAGGCCGCGGATCATGTTGCGGCGGTCGCCTTCCTTGAGCGCGTGATGCGCCCACGTGACGGTCGTTCCCGAAGTCAGGAGGATGAGGGTGTTGAGAAACGGCAGCGACCAGGGATTGAACGGCGTCACGTCGGTCGGCGGCCACTGGCCCCCGGTGTGCTCGGCCCGGCCGATCAACTCCGCGCTGTTCTCGCCGCCGGGATAAAGCGAGGCGTCGAAGAAGGCCCAGAACCAGGCGACGAAGAACATCACTTCGGAAGCGATGAACAACACCATGCCGTAGCGCAGTCCGATCTGGACGACCGGCGTGTGGTCGCCGCGAACCTCGCCCTCGTCGACGACGTCCCGCCACCAGCCGATCATGGTGTAGACCAGGATCGCCGCGCCGATCACGAGCCCCCACGGCGTCACGTCGTGCATGTGGAAGACCAGGCCGAACGCCGTCACGAGCGCGCCGACGGCCCCCACCGCGGGCCATGGACTCGGATCCACGAGATGGTAGCTGTGTCCTCTTGCGTGCGTATCAGCCATCTTTCCTGTTCACTCCCGAGCTTTCGATTCGGCGCGCCCCGGCGGCCTCGCCCGCCCGCCGGGGCCGCGGGTCGGCCGCGGCGCCGTCGTCTTCCCCGTCCGCCTCGGCCTCGAAGAACGTATAGGACAAGGTGATCGTCTTCACGTCGGACAGGCCCGGATCGTCGAGGATCGCGGGATCGATGAAGAACGACACCGGCATCTCCGCGCGCTCGCCCGCCGCCAGAACCTGACGTTCGAAGCAGAAGCAGTCGATCTTGTCGAAATACGGCCCCGCCTTGTGCGGCGTGACGTTGAAGGTCGCCGTTCCGGCGACGGCGCGTCCGGCCTCGTTGCGCGCCTCGTAGAACGCGAGCGTTTCCTCGCCGACCCGCACCGACACCTCGCGCTGAAGCGGGCGGAAGCGCCACGGCAATCCGCCGGCCGTATCGGCGTTGAACCGGACGGTCATCGGCCGCCCGTCCACGGGACCCGGCGCGGCGGCCGCCGTCCGCGTGGCGCCGCCGTACCCCGTCACCTGGCAGAACAGCTCGTAGAGCGGCGCGGCCGCGTAGGCCATGCCCACCATGCCGGCGACCACGCCGGCCAGAACCACCGCCGTCCACCGGTTCTTCCGACTCGATTCCGCCATCAGCCGCCCATTTTCAGCTTGACGATGGTGAGGACGTAGAAGAGGAGAACCAGACCGACGAGCGCGGCGCCCAACAGGACGTTCCGGCCGCGGCGGCGCCTATGTTCCTCCGACAACGGCATGTCATCCCGGCAGACCCGTCGAGCCGTCGACCACGAGCAGGGCGAAGATCGAGAACAGGTAGACGATGGAGAATCCGAACAGCCGGCGCGCCGAGGCGTCGTCCCGCGCGGTCCGCACCCTGATCGCGCCGGCCAGGAACAGGGCGCCCAACGCCGCCGCGCCGGCGGCGTAGACGGGGCCCGCGAAGCCGAGCAGCGCCGGCGCCAGGGTCACCGGCGGCAGGACCGCGCTGTAGAGCAGGATCCGGCGGCGCGTCTCCTCGAGGCCCGCCACGACCGGCAGCATGGGTATCCCGGCTCGCGCGTACTCCTCCGACCGGTAAAGGGCCAAGGCCCAGAAATGGGGCGGCGTCCAGAAGAAGACGATCGCGAACAGGATCAACGGCTCGACCGACACCTCGCCGGTCACCGCCACCCAGCCGATCAGCGGCGGAAACGCGCCGGCGGCGCCGCCGATCACGATGTTCTGGGGTGTCCGGCGCTTGAGCCAGATCGTGTAGACGAACACGTAGAAGGCGATGGCGGCGGCGAGGATCGCGGCCGCCGGGATGTTGACCGCGAGGCCCATCAACGCCACCGACGCGACCGCCAGCGTCACGCCGAAGCCCAGCGCGTCGCCCCTGGCGATCCGCCCCTGCGGAATGGGCCGCGCGCGGGTGCGCCGCATGAGGGCGTCGATGTCCGCGTCGTACCACATGTTGATGGCTCCCGACGCGCCGGCCCCGACGGCGATGCAGAGCACCGTGATTCCGGCGAGCACGGGATGCAGGACGCCGGGCGCCGCCAGCAGTCCCGCGAGGCCCGTGAACACGACGAGCGACATGACCCGGGGCTTCAGCAGCGCCACGTAGTCCGAGGCGCCCGACTCGGCGATCCCCGGACGTACGTACGCGCTGCCGGCGGTCATGGCCCGCCGAGCCGGTCGGCGAGGGTCCCGCGCCGCCGACTATCGAACCTGGGGCAACTGGTCATAGGTGTGGAACGGCGGCGGCGACGAATGCGACCATTCGAGCGTCGTGGCGCCCTCGCCCCAGGGATTGTCCGCGCACTTCTCGCCGGACGTCAGGGTCCGGAACAGGATGAAGAGGAACAGCAGCGCCGCGAACCCCGAGATCCACGCGCCGACGCTCGACACCATGTTCCAGCCCGCGAACGCGTCGGGATAGTCGGGGATGCGGCGCGGCATCCCCGCCAGACCGGAGAAGTGCATCGGGAAGAACGTGATGTTCACGCCGATCAGCGTGATCCAGAAATGGATCTTGCCCAGCGTCTCGGGATACTGCCGGCCGGACATCTTGCCGATCCAGTAGTAGAAGCCGGCGAAGATCGCGAACATCGCGCCCATGGAAAGCACGTAGTGGAAATGGGCCACCACGTAGTAGGTGTCGTGCAGCACGTAGTCGACGCCGGCGTTGGCCAGCACGACGCCGGTCACGCCGCCCACGACGAACAGGAAGATCATTCCGAGCGCCCACAGCATGGGCGTCTTGAACTCGATCGAGCCGCCCCACATCGTGGCGATCCAGCTGAAGATCTTCACGCCGGTGGGCACGGCGATGACCATCGTGGCGGCGACGAAGTAGGCCCGCGTATCGATGTCCATGCCGACGGTGTACATGTGGTGCGCCCACACGACGAAGCCGATGAAGCCGATGGCGACCATGGCGTAGGCCATTCCGAGATAGCCGAAGACCGGCTTCCTGGAGAACGTGGAGACGATCTGGCTGACCATGCCGAACCCGGGCAGGATCAGGATGTAGACCTCGGGGTGCCCGAAGAACCAGAACAGGTGCTGGTAGAGCACCGGGTCGCCGCCGCCGGAAGCCTCGAAGAAGGCCGTCCCGAAGTTGCGGTCGGTGAGCAGCATGGTGATGGCGCCCGCCAGCACCGGCAGCGACAGCAACAGCAGGAAGGTCGTCACCAGGATCGACCACACGAACAGGGGCATCTTGTGCAGCGTCATGCCCGGCGCCCGCATGTTGAAGATCGTGGTGATGAAGTTGATGGCGCCGAGAATCGACGACGCGCCGGCGAGATGGAGGCTCAGGATCGCCATGTCGACCGCCATCCCCGGATGGCCGGACGTCGACAGCGGGGCGTATACCGTCCAGCCCGCGCCGACGCCTCCGTCCACGAAGGCCGAAGCCACCAGCAGGACCGCGGCCGGAACCAGCAGCCAGAAGCTGATGTTGTTCATGCGCGGGAACGCCATGTCCGGGGCGCCGATCATCAGCGGCGTGAACCAGTTTCCGAAGCCGCCGATCATCGCCGGCATGATGAAGAAGAAGACCATGATCAGGCCATGCGCCGTCGTCCAGACGTTGAACGCATGGGGATCGTCGGCCACCAGCTGAAGGCCCGGCTCCGCGAGCTCGGAGCGGATCAGCATCGAGAAGATGCCGCCTACGACGCCGAACACGATGGCGAACACGATGTACATCGTGCCGATGTCCTTGTGGTTGGTGGAATACACCCACCGCCGCCATCCCGCGGGGGCGCCGTGAGAACCGTATCCGCCGTGCGCGTCCGCGTGTTCCGTCTCGCTCATCTCTGGACACTCCTTCCTGGAACCTGAGCCGCCCGGCGCGCGACGGCGCTGGCCACCCGGGCGGGACCGGGACGCGCGTTCCCGGCGAACTCCTCCTTCGCCTCGTCGACCCATGCCGCGAACGCGTCCTTCGACACCGCCTTCACCATGATCGGCATGAACCCGTGGTTGGCCCCGCACAGCTCCGAGCACTGTCCGTAGTACGCGCCTTCCCTGTCGATGCGGAACCAGGTTTCATTGAGGCGTCCCGGAACGGCGTCCATCTTCACCCCGAACGCGGGCACGGCCCACGCGTGGATGACGTCGTTGGCGGTGAGCAGCAGGCGGATCGTGGTGTCGACCGGCAGGACCACCGCGTTGTCCGTCGTCAGCAGCCGGAGATCGCCGGCCTCGAGATCGGCGTCGTCCACCATGACGGCGTCGAAGGTCAGATCGTCGTGATCGGGGTATTCGTAGGTCCAGTAGAACTGATTGCCCGCGACCTTGAGGGTCATGTCCGCGTCCACGGCGCGGTCGGAGTAGTACATCAGCTTGAAGGAAGGGACCGCGATCACCACCAGGATGACGATCGGGATCACCGTCCACAGGACCTCGATGGTCGTGTTGTGTGTCGTCCTGCTCGGCGCGGGGTTGGCCCTGGCGTTGAACTTGACGAAGACGTAGATCATCAGGGCCAGCACGAAGACGCTGATCAGGACGATGACGATCAGCAGGAAATCGTGAAACGCGTCGATGCGCTCCATGATCGGCGACGCCGCCGGCTGGAATCCCATCTGCCAAGGGGTCGGCTGCGCCGCGAGAGCGGGCCCGCCGCTCGGCATGGCCGCAGCCGACGCCCCCACCGCCGATAACCACCTGGAGAGTCTCATCGCGAATCCCGTCTCCTCGTTGCGGGCGCCCGGGCGCCGATCCGGCCGCAGGGCCGAACGGACGGCGGGCCGCCCGGACCCGGGGGCAACCGCAGGCGCGAGCGGCGCGGATATACAGGCTCGGGCGTATGGTTTCCAGCCGCCCCCGCGACGCGCTCGCCAGCCCGCGAATCGGCCCGGAGAGTACACCAGGGAGAACGCCCGCGACAAGACCGCGAAACCGGCGCGGCCTGGCCCGCATTTCTCGCGCCGGCAGGGATCGAGGATTGCGGCGTTGCGGGACCTCGGTCCACCCCTCTCCCGACCTCCCCCATTACGTTCTCCCTCCCCCTTGCAGGGGGAGGGTCGGGGTGGGGGTCGCGCCAGGGGGGATACGAGAAATGCGGGCCAGCGTCCCGGAAGGAAGCTCGGGAAGCGGCCCAGGAGGTTTGAATCGCGCCGCGGCCGCACTATGTTTCCGGGTATCCGGCGGAGAACCGGCGGCGCCACTCCGGGCGCCGGGGCCGTCGACAGGACACGGGATACCGGAGCATGACCGAACACGTCCACGCGGAACGCCTGTTTTTCGATCGCGCGGGTCTCGACAGGAACCGGGTCCAGGGCATCGTCGACGATGCCCTGACGGGCGCGGACGACGGCGAGCTCTTTCTGGAATACCGCCAGTCCGAAAGCTTCAACTGGGACGACGGCAGACTGAAGGCCGCGAGCTTCGACACCAGTCGGGGATTCGGCCTGCGGGTGGTCGCGGACGAATCGACCGGCTACGCGCATGCCTCGGAACTCGGAGAGGACGCCCTGAAACGCGCCGCGGCGGCGGCCGCCGCGGTGCGCGCCGGCCATCGGGGATCCCACGCGGAGGCTCCGGGCGGCACCAACCGGCGCCTCTACGTCGAGGACAGCCCCCTGGCAGCCGTCGATTTCGAGACCAAGGTCAGGCTCCTGTCGGACATCGACGGCTACCTTCGGAACAGGGACGTCCGCGTCCGGCAGGTATCCTGCTCGCTGTCCGCCTCGTGGCAGGCCGTGCAGATCGTCAGGGCCGGCGGACTCGGGGCCGGAGACGTGCGGCCGCTCGTCCGGCTCAGCGTCTCGACGGTCGTGGGCGAAGGGGACCGCCAGGAGTCCGGGTCCCACGGGATGGGCGGGCGGGCCCTTTACGATCGCTACGTCGATCCCGACGCATGGCGCGGCGCCGCCGACGAAGCGCTGCGCCAGGCGCTCGTCAATCTGGAATCGGTCCCGGCGCCGGCCGGCGAGATGCCGGTGGTCCTCGGACCGGGCTGGCCGGGCATCCTGCTGCACGAAGCCATCGGGCACGGCCTGGAGGGCGACTTCAACCGCAAGAAGACCAGCGCTTTCTCCGGCCTGCTCGGCGAACGGGTCGCCTCGCCGGGGGTCACCGTGATCGACGACGGGTCCATCGCGGAGCGGCGCGGATCGCTGACGGTCGACGACGAGGGAACGCCGACGGAAGCGACGGTCCTGATCGAGGACGGCATTCTCAAGGGCTATCTACAGGACAGGCTCAACGCCCGCCTCATGGGGATGCGCCCGACCGGAAACGGCCGCCGGCAGGATTTCGCCCATTCGCCGATGCCCCGGATGACCAACACGTTCATGCTCGGCGGCGACCGCGACCCGGGCGAGATCCTGGCCTCGGTCGACCGGGGGCTGTACGCGGTCGCCTTCGGCGGCGGCCAGGTCGACATCACGAGCGGCAAGTTCGTGTTCACGTGCACCGAGGCCTATCGCATCGAGGGGGGCCAGGTCGGCGCCCCGGTCAAGGGGGCGACGTTGATCGGCCATGGACCCGACGCGCTCACCAGGGTGTCGGCCGTCGGCAACGACATGGAGCTGGATCCGGGCGTCGGGGTATGCGGCAAGAACGGCCAGGGCGTGCCTGTCGGCGTGGGCCAGCCGACGCTCCTGGTGGACGGCCTGACGGTCGGCGGCACGGAGGCCGCCTGACCCGCATCGATTACGCGGCGTTGCGGGACCGCGATCCACCCCCCTCCCGACCTCCCCCCTGTTCAGGGAGGAGGAGTATGAATGGCCTCTCCGTTCCCCTTCTTCTCCCTCCCCCTTGCAGGGGGAGGGTCGGGGTGGGGGTCGCGCCAGGGGGAGATCGGGAGGAGATGACCGGTGGCGGCGCGCTTGCCGGCCGCGCAGGCCCGGATCAGTCGTCGGCGCGCGCGGCGTGGACGAGTATGTTTTCGTCGTACCATTCGACGGTGTCGGCAAAGCGGCGTTCGACGGCCGCCCGGAAGGCGGCCAGCGCCTCTTCGAACGCGTCCGGTTCGTAAAGGGAGAACGTCGAATAGTGCCGGTTTCTGGCCTGCTCGACGAGACGGTCGATGCGCGCCGTTCGGCGATACCTCAGGCACGTCGCGCCGGCGAACCGGAGCCCGGGGGTGTCGTCGATCCCCGCGTAGAGGCTGCCGAGCGTCAGCAGACGCGTCTCCTTCTCGGTGAACCCGGGGAAGAACCGGCCCCAGATGCTGCGCGCGTTGTGTTCGGGCAGCCGCGTGTAGACGAACAGCCGTCCGTCTTCCGCCAGCCCGTCCCGCGATCTCCGGAGGAAGTCCGGGAAGTCGAAATGATGCACCGCGTTGAAGGAGGACACGAAGTCGTAACGGCCGGGCTCGAGTTCGAGGTCCTCGGCGGCCGACCGCCGCGTCTCGAACCCGTCGACCCCGCTGGCCTGGAGCAGCCCGCCGGTCTGCTCCAGCATCGCGGGGTTGGCGTCGACGCACGTCAGGAAGAGATTCGGGATCACGTCGAACATCAGGAGGGGATAGCGTCCGGCGCCGCAGCCGATGTCGGCGCCGCGCGGCAGGGCCAAGCCGTCGAGCTCCCGCGCGATCCGTTCCACCGGTTCCTGGTCGGTCGTGCGGACGGACCGGTAGACCGAGGACACCTCGGTGAAATGCCGGATCATGTCGGGCCGTGACGGCGCCATGGGGCTCCTCCTCCTCCGTTCCGCGCCGGCTAGTAGGCGTACTCTTCGAAGGCGGGGTCGACGCTCCGGCCCCAGCGCGTCTCGAAGGCTTCGAGCATCTCCTCGGCCGGGGTGACTCCGGACTCCGCGATCTTGCGAAGAGGGTTCAGGAAGTGGTCCTCGTTGTCCCCCATGCTGTCGCGGACGCCCCGCCGGCGGAGGCCCCGGCTGGCGATCTCGATCACCTCGAGCGCGATGTCCCTTACGCGCCGGCCGCGGAACTCGGCCTTCAGCGCCCGCCGCGTGACGTCCGCGTGGAGCGACGCCGTCTCCTCGTGGCTCCAGTCCTTGCACAGCTCGAACGCCGCGTCCAGGGCCGAAACCTCGTAGAGCAGGCCGACCCAGAGCGCGGGCAGCGCGCACAGCCGGCTCCACGGGCCGCCGTCCGCCCCCCGCAGCTCCAGGAAGCTCTTCAGCCGGACCTCGGGAAACGCCGTCGACACGTGATCCGCCCAGTCTTGCAGCGTGGGGCGTTCCCCGGGGAGCTCTTCCAGCCTTCCGGCGAGGAAGTCGCGGAACGATCGGCCGGCGACGTCGACGTAGCGGTCCCGATGGACGAAGTACATCGGGACGTCCAGCGCGTAGTCCGTATAGCGCTCGAACCCCATGCCGTCCTCGAAGACGAACGGCAGGAACCCCGTGCGGTCGGGGTCGGTCTCCGTCCACACGTGGCCCCGATAGCTCAGGTAGCCGCTGGGCGCTCCCTCCTTGAACGGGGAGTTGGCGAACAGCGCGGTGGCGATGGGCTGCAACCTCAGCGCGACCCGCATCTTCTTCACCATGTCGGCTTCGGACGCGTAGTCGAGGTTCACCTGAACCGTGCAGGTGCGGAACATCATGTCGAGCCCGAGCGCGCCGCGGGTCGGCATGTACCGGCGCATGATGCCGTACCGTCCCTTCGGCATCAGGGGCATGTCCTCGTGTTTCCATTTCGGGTGGTATCCGAGACCGAGAAATCCCACGTCCAGCCCGGCGCCGACCTCCTTCACCTGGGCCAGGTGCGCGTTCACTTCGTGGCAGGTCTGGTGGAGGTCCACGAGGGGCGCGCCCGAGAGCTCGACGGCGCCGCTCGGCTCGAGCGTCACCGCCTGGCCGTCCATGGTCAGCGCGATGACGTTCCCGTCTTCGAACACCGGAGCCCAGCCGAACCGCCGCAGGCGCTCCAGGATGGCGCGGATGCCGACGTCGCCCTCGAACGGCAGGGGGCGCAGATCGCCGCGGCGGTAGGCGAACTTCTCGTGCTCGGTCCCGATTCGCCACTCGACGGGCGGCTTGCAGCCGCGCTCGAAATAGGAGACGAGGTCGGCCCGATCGTTTATCGGCGGCGACTCGGCGCGCGGACCTGCCAAATCGAGTTCCTCCAATGGGTCGGAAGATTCGGTCGGAAGGATGGGGATCCCGCACTCAACTAGCAATCCCGTCCTCTCGCGGCAAGCGTCGACCGCATCCGTCACGGCGCGGCCAGTCGGGACTGAAGGATTCCGAGCGCGACGGTGGCCGCCGTTTCGCTGCGCAGGAGCCGCGGCCCCAGGTCGACGCCCAGAACCCGTCCGTGACCGGCGATGAGCGTTCGTTCGGCGCGGTCGAAGCCGCCTTCCGGCCCGATGAGCACGGCCCACGGCCCCCGCGGGCCGGACCCGTCCAGTCCGTCGAGCGCCGCGGCGACGGGCGGGCTGCCGCCCGACTCGTCGCACCAGAGGAGCCTGCGGGAAGGATTCAGCGATCCGAGAAACCGCTCCAGCGTCGCCGGCGCGCCCACGGCCGGGACCGACAACCGGCCGCATTGTTCGGCGGCCCCTCTGGCGGCGGCCAGGAGCCGGCCGGCGTTGACGCGCGAAACGACGGTCCGCCGGGTCACGACCGGCTGAACGCGCGTGACGCCGAGTTCCGTGGCCTTTTCCACGAGGGCCGTCATGCGCGCCCGCTTGATCGGCGCGGCGGCGATCCAGACGTCGGCCTCGGCCGCCTGGGGCCGCAGCATGTCCCGCGCGACGACCGCGCAGTTCCGGCGCCCGACCCCGGTGATCGCGGCCCGCCACTCCCCGTCGCGTCCGTTGAAGAGGACCAGGGAGTCACCGACGCCGAGGCGCATCACCGCGGCGACGCGGTGGGCGGTCGCGGGATCGAGGTCGAGCGTCGCGCCGCCGGAGAGGGGCGCCTCGACGAACAGCCGGACCCGGGCGGCCTTCACTCCGTCGTTCCTCCGGGAGCGGGGCCGGGGGAGTCTTGCCGGGAACCCCGAAGCGCGATAGTGCTGAACGGATGGGACGAAACGCCGCCGCGCCGCCCTCCGACGCCCGGGTCCCCGACGCCAGGCCCGGCAACTGGGTCGACCGTCTCGCGCCGGGAGCCCTGAAGCCGTATCTCGAGCTCGGGCGGTTCGACCGGCCGATCGGCTACTGGCTGCTGCTGTGGCCCTGCTGGTGGTCGGTCGCCCTGGCGGCGCGCGAAGTCCCCGACGGCTGGCGCTTCGCGGTCGCCGGCGGGAACGGGTGGCCCGATCCGGCGTTGCTCGCGCTGTTCTACGTCGGGGCCGTCGCCATGCGGGCGGCCGGCTGCGCGTACAACGACGTCATCGACCGCGACGTCGACGGCGCCGTGGAGCGCACCGCCCTGCGCCCCCTGCCCAGCGGCCGGATCTCGGTCGCGCGGGCCGCCGCGTTCGGAACGCTGATGGCGCTGGTCGGTCTGGCCGTCCTCGCGACCTTCAACGGACTGGCGATCGCGCTGGGCGCCGCCTCGCTCGCGATCGTCGCGCTCTACCCGCACATGAAGCGCGTGACCCACTACCCCCAGCTGGCGCTGGGCCTCGCCTTCAACTGGGGCGCGTTGATGGGGTGGGCGGCGCTGACCGGCGAGCTCGGCCCGGCGCCGGTCGCGCTGTACCTCGCGGGCATCGCCTGGACGCTGGGATATGACACGATCTACGCGCATCAGGACAAGGAAGACGATCTGCTCGTCGGCGTGAAGTCCCTGGCGATCAGGCTGGGATCGGCCACGAGACCCTGGCTGGCCGTATTCTACACCGCCGCGACCGCCGGAATCCTGGCCGCCGGATGGCTGGCGGGCGCCGGGGTCTGGTTCTACGCCGGCATGTCGCTCGCCGCCGCCCAGTTCGCCTGGCAGGTCATCGACGTCGACGTCGCCTCGCCCGAGGACTGCCTGAACAAGTTCCGGTCGAACCACCTGCTGGGGGCGTCGGTCTTTCTGGCGATCGCGGCGGGCGGCGTGTTCTGACGCCCCGAGGCCGCGAACCCCCCTCCCGACCTCCCCCCTGTCAGGGGGAAGGAGTATCAATAGCTCCCTCTCCCTGGCAGGGGGAGGGTCGGGGTGGGGGTCGCCGCCGGGGAGGAGCGCGAAGAGGCGGTTCGCGCACCCGGATCCGCACAATCCGCACACCGTCGGGCCGCGGTCCACCCCCCTCCCGACCTCCCCCCTGTTATGGGGGAGGAGTATCAATGGCCTCTCCGCCCCCCTTCTTCTCCCGCCCCCCTCTTCTCCCTCTCCCTTGCAGGGGGAGGGTCGGGGTGGGGGTCGCGCCGGAGGAGAGGAGCGCGAAGAGGCGGTTCGCGCACCCGGATCCGCACAATCCGCACACCGTCGGGCCGCGGTCCACCCCCCTCCCGGCCTTCCCCCTGTTATGGGGGAGGAGTGTTTATGGGGGAGGAGCGTGAAAAGGGGATCCGCACACTTCGCACACCCTCCCGCCTCCCCTTACTTCTCCCTCCCCCTGGCAGGGGGAGGGTCGGGGTGGGGGTCGCGCCGGAGGAGAGGAGCGCGAAGAGGCGATCCGCGCATCCGGATCCGCACAATCCGCACACCGTCGGGCCGCGGTCCACCCCCCTCCCGACCTCCCCCCTGTTATGGGGGAGGAGTGTTTATGGGGGAGGAGCGTGAAAAGGGGATCCGCACACTTCGCACACCCTCCCGCCTCCCCTTACTTCTCCCTCTCCCTGGCAGGGGGAGGGTCGGGGTGGGGGTTGCCGCCGGGGAGGAGCGCGAAGAGGCGGTCCGCGCACCCGGATCCGCACAATCCGCACACCGTCGGGCCGCGGTCCACCCCCCTCCCGACCTCCCCCCTGTCAGGGGGGAGGAGCATATATGGCCCCTCCGTCCCCCTCCCCTCTCTATCTTCTCCCTCCCCCTGGCAGGGGGAGGGTCGGGGTGGGGGTCGCCGCGCCGGGGGGGAAATTAGGGTTAGCGCGGCGCGGGCGGGCGCCTATAATTCCTTCCCGGCCCCGCGCCGGACGGGTTTCGGAACAGGGAGGGTCCCGTGGCGGAGAAGAAGAAGGTCCTGGTCATCGTGCCGTTCCCGATGACGGAGGAACAGCTCGGGTTCCGGCGGCAGCAGCACGCCTCGCTCGATTTCGGCCCCGACATCGAGTTCGACTACCGGCCGGTCCGCGCGGCGGGCGGCAACCTCGTGAGCCCCTACGACTGGTGCATCGGCGACCTCGTGGTTCTCGAGGCGGGCCTCTCGGCCCAGGAAGAGGGCTACGACGCGGTGTGCGTCGACACCGTGAGCGACTCCGGCGTCGCCGCGCTGAGGACCGTTCTCGACATTCCCGTGATCGGTCCGGGGCGGGCGTCGTTCCTGTTGGCCATGCTGCTCGGCGACAGGTTCGGCGTGCTGGCGATGTGGGAGCGCTGGTCCGGGCTCTACAAGAAGACGCTGGAGGAGCTCGGCATCGGCCACAAGTTCGTGGGCGTGCACAGCATCGACGCCGCGGTGGACAACCGGAACCTGCTCAGCGGCAAGGAGGAGGAGACCTTCGGGCGGCTCGAGGAGGGCTGCTGGGCCCTGATAAACGACCGCGGCGCCGACGTCATCTGCCTCGGGTCGACGTCGATGCACCAGGCCCACGTCTACCTCTCCGAGCGGATCCCCGCGCCCATCGTCAATCCGGGTCCGGTGTCCTACAAGCTCGCCGAGGCCGTGCTCGGACTCGGCCTGGCGCACAGCCGCCAGTACTACAAGCCGCCCGTCGTCCGGGCCGACGAGACGCTCCGCGCCATGCTCGACGGCGCGGTCGAGGCGCAGAAGAACCGATAGGGCCGGCCTCCGCGGGACGGGCCGGCGGCAGGGGAGAGAAGCCATGGCCAGGGCTCTGGTTCTGGTGCCCTTCGCGCTCGACGAGAGCGGCATCGCCGCCCGGCGCGCCCAGCTCGATCACGTCCGCCTGGGCCCGGACGTCGAGTTCGACTTCCGCGGCGTCACGGCGGGCCCGAAGAGCTACGTGAGCCCGCACGACTTCGTGCTCATGGACATGGCGATCTTCGAGGCCGGGATGCGCGCGCAGGACGAGGGCTACGACGCCGTCTGCATCGACACCATGAGCGATTCGGGCCTCGACGCGCTCCGGTCGGTGCTCGACGTCCCGGTGATCGCGCCGGGGAAGGCGGCGATGCTGTTCTGCCTGACGCTCGGCGAGAAGTTCTCCGTCCTCTGCCAGTGGGACTACGCCGTCGCGCGCACCACGAAGATGATCCGCGCGCTCGGGCTCGAGAGCTTCTGCGCCGCCGTCGTCAACTACGACGCGCCGCCGGACTACGCCAACCTGCTCGACGGCAAGGAGGACGCGGTCTTCCCCAGGATGAAGGCGGCGTGCGAGGAGGCGATGGCGGCGGGCGCGGACGTGGTCTGCCTGGGATCGACGACCATGCACCAGGCGGCCGAGTACCTGGCCGCGAACCTGCCCATCCCCGTCGTCAATCCGGGTCCGCTGACGTACAAGCTCGTCGAGTCGGTCCTCGACCTCGGGCTCTCCCACAGCCGCAAGGCCTATCCCAGGCCCCTCGACCCGCGCCCCGGCATGATCCACGCCATGCTCGAGGCCGGAAAGGCGTCTCTGGGCGAGTGATTCGGGGAGGGCGGCCGGATGACACGAACCGTTCGAGTCGCGAGGGTCTTCGCGGCGGCGCTGATGTGCGCCGTCGCCGCCGGATGCGGCGGGGGGGGCGGGGCGGGGCCGCAACTAGCGGAGCAACCAACCCCGGCCCCAACCCCGCAAGACCCCCCAGCGTCTCCGCCGGCACCACCGACACAGCCGACCCCGGCTCCGCAGGAGCCAGCCCCAGCCCCGATCCTGGACCTGCCAGAGTCGCCGGTGGTGGTCCCGACCCCGGACCCGGCCCCGGCCCCAGCCCCAGCCCCAGCCCCAGCCCCAGCCCCACAGACACCACCGCCAGACCCGGCAGCAGCACTTCAGCAAGAGCAGGCGCGCATAGACGGCCTGGACCTGACCGCGAACCTGTCGGCGGTCGGCGTTCGCGCGGCCTACAAGAACGTCGTCCGCGCGAGCGGCCGCGCCGTACCCTTCGGCGGCGGCGTCACCATCGGCTTCATCGACACCGGCATCGAGCCGAGGCACCGCGCGTTCGCCGGCGACGACAGGACCGTGACCGAGGAACTGTTGGAGGAAGGAGCGGGCGACCCGGCCAGCGATTTCGCTTCCGAAGGCTGGTCCCACGGGACGGCGGTGGCCAGCGTCGCCGCCGGCGCAGCCCGCAGTGTGACTATCCAGACGCGCACCGGGTCGCGTATCGACGTGCACACCGAGTCGTGGCAAGGCGTGGCTCCCGGCGCGAACGTCAGGATGTTCGCGATCGTTCTGGGCTCGGGGGGGGGCGATTACCGTGAAATAAGCTTGGACGGCATGGAGTCGTTTTCGAACGGGTTCGGGGGCCACCTGAGCACTGCCCTCTCCCGGGACGTCGACGTCCTGAACATGAGCCTCAGCGTCACCGGGATCATCGACCACTATTTCGCGGAGGATCTACAGGGCCGCATGACGACGCTCGTCGACGCGGCGGCGCAGTCGGGCGTCGCGGACAAGACGATACTCGTCTGGGCTGCGGGCAACATGAACGGCCGCGTTTGTTCGGACGGGCGGGCCTGTGTCATCGAGGAAGGGGAGTCCAACGGGGAGGTCGACGCTCGGTCGGTCGCCGTCTCCTCGGGACTTCCGGTGCGTTTCCCGGAGCTGCGCGGCCACTGGGTCGCCGCGGCGGCGGTGGAGGTGGAGGTGGACGACGACGGCAACGTCGAGAGCGCCGTCATCGCCGATTTCTCCAATCGCTGCGGCATCGCCGCCGACTTCTGCATCGCCGCTCCCGGAGTCCGCGTTCCGGCCGCCTATTACGGACATCATGAGGGCGAGATCGTCTTCAGCGGGGCATGGCCCAGCGGAACGTCGTTCGCCGCGCCCACGGTGGCGGGCGGCCTCGCGCTGATGAAGCAGCTCTTCCGCGGCCAGCTGTCCAGCGCGGCGCTGGTCTCCCGGCTGTTCGCGACCGCCGACAAGACCGCTCCTTACGACGACCGCAGCGTCTACGGCCAGGGGCTGATGGACCTCGGCGCGGCGACGGAGCCGGTGGGCGCGATGACGGTCGCCGGCGGCGCCTCGGTCGCGGCCGGCGGCGACGTCCTGCGGGAGACCGGCCTCGCCCTCGGGCCGGCGTTCGGCGACGGCCTTGCGGCGGCGCTGGCGGGGCGGGAGATCGCCGCCTTCGATTCGCTGGGCGCGCCGTTCTGGTTCGATCTCGGCGGCCTCGTCGCCGCCGCGGACGCCTCCCCCCTCCTGACCCGCCGGCTCCGCGCGCTGACG
Source organism: Alphaproteobacteria bacterium (assembly GCA_965242505.1). GTDB lineage: Bacteria > Pseudomonadota > Alphaproteobacteria > UBA2966 > UBA2966 > UBA2966. Next base: position 2,313,621 of record OZ251449.1, on the reverse strand, counting down.
GCGCCGGCCGAGCGCCGCGCCGCTTCGGCGCCCGGCTGGACGGCGCTGACCCCCGACGCCGACGGCGCCGGGACGGCCGGCGCCGGGCGCCTGCGGGTCGGCCTTCTCGGGGCCGGGGCGGACGCGCCTCCGGGCGGCCATCTCGCGCTCGCCGGCGCCGCCCTCGCCGCCGCCTTCGATCCCGGCGCGGGGCTCGCCGCGACCGCCTTCACCAACCGCGGCGTGGGCGACCGCCCGCCGGTCTCGGGCGGCGCGCTGTCGTGGCGCCCGGCCGGCGCGCCGGCGGGGCTCGTGGCCGGCTGGCTGACGGAGGGCTCGGAACTGCTCGGGACCGGCGCCACCGGCGCCTTCGGAAGGCTGGCGTCCGACACGGCGTTCGTCGGGGTCGACGCCGGCTTCTCCGCCGGCCCCTGGTCGGTCTCCGCCGCCGGCGAGGTCGGGGCGGTGACGCCGCGCGACCGGAGCGGCCGCCTCGTCGCCGGCCTCTCGCCCCTGACGACGAGCGCCTTCACGCTCGGCGCGTCGCGCCGCCTCGCGGACGGCGGGTCCGTGCGCCTGACGCTGGCGCAGCCGCTGCGGGTCGAGGACGGGCGCGCGACGCTCTCCGTTCCCGTCGGCCGCACGCAGGACGGCGCCGTCCTGCGCCGGTCGATCGCCGCCGGCCTGGAGCCGTCGGGCCGCCAGATCGACGTCATGGCGCAATGGCGGCGGCCGTTCGCGGCGGGCGGCGACGCCGCGCTCGGCGTCGCCTGGACGCGCGCCCCCGGCCACGCGGCCGGCGCGAAGCCGGACCTCGCCGTCATGGCCGGATGGCGCCTCGCCTTCTGACCGGGGGAGGGTTTCGCGCTATCTCGGGGGTTCGGGCCGTCCGTTAGAGTATTCCTTGCGGGACCGGATCCGCCATCCCGCCGCGGAGTCCTCCCGACGAGAGAGTCGGAATGAAGCGCCCGGAAATCGACTGGACCGCCGTAACCACCGTTCTTACGGGTATCGGCGTCGTCGCCGTCCTCGGCCCTCTTCAGTTTTCACTGTCGGAGAGCGCGGATCGCCGGATCAGCGACATGCGTTCGGACATCCGCGCGATCCGGGTGGAAATCGGCGAGCTGCGGAAAGAAGTGGCCGGCGAGATCAAATTGATGCCTTGGTATGGAAGTCCTGAGCCGCCGAGGATGTTGTTCGTAGAACATCTGCATCAGATGACAAATTCGTGGCTAATGAGCCAGCTGCCTTCTCCACTGCTTCAAGGAGTATAAGGAGATCACGTGGGTGCCCAGCCCTGCTGATATTGACCGTTTCCGTCATTTCTTTGCCGGATGGCAACTTAAACGTCACCTTCGCTTCGTTGTCAGACATCACGATTTCCGTAACCTTGGCAACCTTGACGGACATATGCCTATCCTTTCTCCCGTTGGCTCCAGCGACCGAACCGCTGGCGCAAGGCCATTGTAATCACTCCCGTAAGATCAAGATATAGAGAGCCCGCATGTTCGTCAAGCGGAGAGATTACCTCTCGCCGGCCTCTCGCCCCTGACGACGAGCGTCTTCGCGCTCGATGCGACACCGCACGGCGGCCAACAGGGCGGGAGTCGGCTCGGGCGGGTTCTCCAGCAGTTCCAGGACACGCGCCGTGTCGCGCTCGGACAGCGCGATGCTCTCGGACAGCGCGACACTCTCGTCCCGGTCCACTACATCGCGCTCGGCGGGCGGCGCGTTGCGCATGATGAAGTTGGCCGTCGCCGACATGGCGTCCTCCACGTCCATTCCGGAAACGTATGGATTGCACCCGCACATACGGCGAAAGTCAAGATCGATCCGCCGGCCTCCCGTCGGGCGTGTTCCCGTTTGGGCGGCTCGCCTTCCGACCGGGGGAGGGGTTCGCGGTATCTCGGGTCCGGGCCGTCCGTTAGAGTATCCCTTGCGGGATCGGATCCGCCGTCCCGCAGCGGAGTCCTCCCGACGAGGGAGTCGGCATGAAGCGCCCGGAAATCGACTGGACCGCCGTAACCACCGTTCTTACGGGTATCGGCGTCGTCGCCGTCCTCGGCCCTCTTCAGTTTTCACTGTCGGAGAGCACGAATCGCCAGCTCGACGACATGCATTCGGACATCCGCGCCATGCGCTCGGAAATCCGCGCGTTCCGGGTGGAAATCGGCGAGCTGCGGAAAGAAGTGGCCGGCGAGATCAATTCGCCGCCCGGCGCCGTTGACGCTCCTCCCCCCTGACCATCCACACTCCTCCCCCATAACAGGGGGGAGGTCGGGAGGGGGGTGGACCGCGGCCCCGCAACGCCGCCTCACGCTCTTCCCCCCTGACGCGACCCCCACCCCGACCCTCCCCCTGCCAGGGGGAGGGAGAACGAGGGGGGACGGAGGAGCCTGACGCCCCATTCCCCTGACCATTGACGCTCCTCCCCCCTGACAGGGGGGAGGTCGGGAGGGGGGTGGACCGGATGCGCCGCTCGCCTTCCGACCGGGGGAGGGGTTCGCGCTATCTCGGGTCCGGGCCGTCTGTTAGAGTATTCCTTGCGGGATCGGATCTGTCGTCCCGCAGCGGAGTCCTCCCGACGAGGGAGTCGGAATGAAGCGCCTGGAAATCAACTGGACCGCCGTAACCACCGTTCTTACGGGCATCGGCGTCATCGTCGCCCTTCTCGCTCTTCAGTTTTCGCTGACGGGGAGCATGGTTTCGCTGACGGAGAACGTGGGCGCCCGGATCGACATCGTGCGTTCGGACATGCTCACCCTGCATTCGGACATGAGCAAGGAAATCGACGCCCTGCGTTCGGACATGCTCACCCTGCGTTCGGACGTGAGCGAGGAAATCGGCGCCCTGCGTTCGGACGTGAGCGAGGAAATCCGCGCCCTGCGTTCGGACGTGAGCGAGGAAATCCGCGTCCTGCGTTCGGAGGTGAACGGGGAAATCGGTGCGCTTCGGGAGGAATTGACCGGCGAGATCAATTCGCTGCGGTCGAACCTGCGGGAGGAATCCACGTCCAATCGAGAGAGGATCAGGGATCTCGCTCGGGCGACGGCGGCCCTCATCATGAAAGTGAACTCCATCGAAGAAAAGATCCTCCCGGAGGGCCGCGCGGACGGGGACGCATCGCCGCCCGAAGAGGAGTGAGGCGAAGAACCGCCGGTCCGCTTTCACGCTCCTCCCCCCTGACGCGACCCCCACCCCGACCCTCCCCCTGCCAGGGGGAGGGAGAAAGAGGGGGGACGGAGGAGCCTGACGCTCCATTCCCCTGACCATTGACGCTCCTCCCCCATAACAGGGGGGAGGTCGGGAGGGGGGTGGACCAGACGCGCCGCTCGCCTTCCGACCGGGGGAGGGTTTCGCGCTATCTCGGGTCCAAGCCGTCTGTTAGAGTATTCCTTGCGGGACTGGATCCGCCGTCCCGCAGCGGAGTCCTCCCGACGAGGGAGTCGGAATGAAGCGCCTGGAAATCAACTGGACCGCCGTAACCACCGTTCTTACGGGCATCGGCGTCATCGTCGCTCTTCTCGCCCTTCAGTTTTCGCTGACGGGGAGCATGGTTTCGCTGACGCAGAGCATGGTTTCGCTGACGGAGAACGTGGGCGCCCGGATCGACATCGTGCGTTCGGACGTGCTCACCCTGCGTTCGGGCGTGAGCGAGGAAATCGGCGCCCTGCGTTCGGACGTGAGCGAGGAAATCGGCGCCCTGCGTTCGGACATGAGCGAGGAAATCGGCGCCCTGCGTTCGGACATGAGCGAGGAAATCGGCGCCCTGCGTTCGGACGTGAGCGAGGAGATCCGCGCCCTGCGTTCGGACGTGAGCGAGGAAATCCGCGTCCTGCGTTCGGACGTGAACGAGGAAATCGGCGCGGTCCGGGCGGAAGTCGGCGCGCTTCGGGAGGAATTGACTGGCGAGATCAATTCGCTGCGGTCGAACCTGCGGGAGGAATCCACGTCCAGTCGAGAGAGGATCAAGGATCTCGCTCGGGCCACGGCGGCCCTCATCATGAAAGTGAACTCCATCGAAGAAAAGATTCTTCCGGAGGGCCGCGCGGACGGGGACGCATCGCCGCCCGAGGAGGAGTGAGGGCGCCTTTTCACACTCCTCCCCCTGTCAGGGGGGAGGTCGGGAGGGGGGTGGACCGGACGCAGGATCCGCTCCGAATGCGTCGCCGGCTCACGGGGCCGCCTTTTCGAGCGACCGGATGAACTGAATGCCCCGGACGTTCTTTCTGCTCAGGCGATCGTCGTTGGTGACGAACAAGTCCACGCTCGCCGCCGAAGCGCATGCGAGCTGAATCGCGTCCGGCGGCCGGATCGAACGGTCCCGCCGTATCTCCGCGAACCCGCGGGCCGCGCGGTCGTCGAACGGCAGCACCGTCGCTCCCGTTCCGATCGCCTGTTCGTAGCGATGCGTCAGTTCCTCGTCTCCGGCCTCCATGGGCTTCACGAGGACTTCCCCGAGGGTGAGCGCGGAGGTCAGAAGCTCGTCCTCGCGTTCGATCATCCACCGGCGCAATGCCGCCACCTGCCCGGCTCGCTCGCCCCGATCCTCGATCAGGTGCGCGAAGAGGTTCGTGTCCCAGAAGATCCTGCTCATCGCCACCCTTCCCGCAGCCGGGCGACGTAGGCGTCGGCTTCTTCCCGCGCCCGGATTTCCTTGCCCATCCCGCGCAAGGACAGGATCGGGTCGGCGTCGCGTCCGCCGGTCTCGCCGACGTACTCCCGGCGATACCAGTCCAGCAGCTCGCCATAGGCCGGCGGAATGTCGCGCGCATCGGGGGCGTCCTTGCCGGAAGCGCGTAGACGATGGCGCGGATCGCCGGGCCTGAAGAGGCGACGCCGCCCCTTGGACGTCTCGACCAGCATTCGATAGCGCCCGGGATTGGGGGCCTTGTTGGCCACGCAATGAAGGTAGGCGTGCGCCTGCACGCCGGGCCGCAACGGCCCCGGGCCCGCCGCCTTCTCGGCCTCCGCGCTCCGCACTATTTCCGCGACCGCGAAGTCGTCCCGGTCCGGATGCCGACGGTGCAGCAGCGCCGTGGCGATCCACACCTCGTCCGCGACGCGAATTTTCACCATGTCGACCTCCTGGAATTGGTGAACGCGGAATGGGTCGCGGGTCTCGCCGCCGCCAGCCCCCCTCCCGACCTCCCCCCTGTCAGGGGGGAGGAGAGCGCGCGGGGCGGGCCGCCCCCCTCTTCTCCCTCTCCCTGGCAGGGGGAGGGTCGGGGTGGGGGTCGCGGCCGGCGGGGGGAGGAGCGCGCGCGGGGCGGGCCGCTCCTTACCCTCGATACCTGGCTTCGATCTTCTTGATCTCGCCGACGATCCAGTCGACACGTTCGTCGCCGTCGTACCGGTCGCTGCCTTCGATGACGGCGTCGGTGATCTCCTCGCCCACCGCGGTCAGCAGATTCCAGTCCTCGTCCGAATCGGCGCGCCGCCTGACGTTGATCACTGAATCCTGGGCGAGGACCTTTCTGACGCTCGGCGCCGCCCCGTCGCTCCTGGCCGGCTCCGGCCACGCCGCTGGCGCATGGCCCTCGAGGATCTCGCGCAACTGCCGGCGCATCATGACGACGCCGACGTCGGTCGTTCCCTTGTGCTCGATGGCGGGACGCGGCGCGCCGTACCAGATGCTGCCCTGGGCTTCGAAGTCGCCGGCCTTGCGCTGCGCCGCCTCGTAGGAGGGACGCTGGGTCTGGCCGTCGACGTCCGTCAGGTTCCAGCCGTTGCGGGTGTGGTCGGGGCCGATGACGCGGTCCGCGCCGTAGGCCCGCCAGCCGAACAGGATCGACCGCCGGTCGTCGACGGGAACGTGCTGGCGGAGGTAGATCGCCGCGTTGTAGTAGGTCGGCCTGGGCAACTCGATGGTCGTCGGCACGTAGCTCTCGAACGGCATGTGGCAGTAGTTCATGCGCGCCCAGATCCAGTCGTCGTCGAGCCGGCGCACGGACATGTAGACCATGCCGCTGCCCGCGCCCGTGATCCGCCACTTGATGTTGGGATGCAGGCCGATCGACGGGTTCTGGAAGTGCTGGCCGTCCGTGCCGTGCAGGAACACGGCATGGAACGGGTCCATGGAGTTTTCCTGCGAGTTCAGCCAGTTGCTCTCGTAGGGCAGGGCGAAGGGGATGAACTTGACGTCCGGCATCTCGAAGAAGTCGAGGCGCGGCTCGTGCGGGATCAGGTCGGGCGGGCCCATGTAGGCCCAGACCATGCCGTGGATCTCGGTCGCCGGATAGGCGCCGTGGAACAGGCCGTCCTTCAGCTTCGAGTCCGGCGGCTCGCCCGGCGTTTCCAGGACGGAACCGTCGACGTCGAACAGCCAGCCGTGATAGCAGCAGCGGATGCCCCGCTCCGAGACGATGCCGTACTCGAGCGACGCGCCGCGATGGCTGCAATGCCGGTGTAGAACGCCGGCCCGCCCCGACTTGTCGCGGAAGGCGACGAGGTCCTCGCCGAGCGTCTTCACCGCCTTGGGCAGGTCGCCGAGGTGGTCCGACAGGCAGATGGGCAGCCAGAAGCGCCGGAAATACTCGCCCATCGGCGTGCCCGGCCCGGTCTCCGTCAGCAGGGCGTCGGGTTCCGTGATCTCCCGCGAGTGGTAGCCGCTGAACGGCTTCTTCCGGAGCTCGCGCCGGTCGGGGTCGATCTCGACGACGGCCATCTCGTTCGCCTCCTCCCTGCCGCGTCGCCCGGCGACTCGGGAAAATGGTGGGCGCGGTAAGGATTGAACTTACGACCCCTTCGATGTCACCGAAGTGCTCTCCCGCTGAGCTACGCGCCCACGCGCCGCGCCCGTCCGCCCGGCGCAATTCGGCGTGAGATCCGCCGGGCGATACGGGGCGCGAGGAACCGTATTTTATTCGTCCGCGCGGACGAGGCAAGGCCCTGTTCCGCCCGCGGTGCCCGCGATTCGGTGGATGGAGGCGAAAAACGCCGCCCGGCTCGCGCTTTCGCTTGCCGCGGAGCGCCGCGCCCTGCATAGTCGGGTCATGGCTGCCGTGCTCGAGACGGTGATGGACCCCGCCCCGCCACCGTTCGAGGTGCTCGCGCCGCAAAGGGCGTCGTCGCCTTGCGTCTTCGCCTCGCCGCACAGCGGCTCCGACTACCCGGACGACCTTCTCGCGGCCTCGCGCCTCGATCCCCACAGCCTGAGAAAGTCCGAGGACAGTTTCGTCGACGAGCTGTTCGAGGGCGCGCCGTCCCGCGGCGCTCCCCTGATCCGCGCGAACTTCCCGCGCGCCTATATGGACGTGAACCGGGAAGCCTGGGAGCTCGACCCGGCGATGTTCGAGGAGGAGCTGCCGGACTACGTGAACACGAGGTCCCGCAGGGTGGCCGGAGGAGTCGGGACCATCGCCCGCATCGTCTCGAGCGGCACCGAGATCTACGCCGACAAGCTTCGTTTCGCGGACGCCGCGCGGCGCGTCGACGAGCTCTACCTGCCCTTCCACCGCGCCCTCTCCGGCCTGCTGTGCTCGACGCGCCGCGCCTTCGGCCACGCGGCGCTCATCGACTGCCATTCGATGCCCTCGGTGGGCGGTCCCATGGACCGGGACTCGGGCTGCGAACGGGCGGACGTCGTCCTCGGCGACCGGTACGGGACGAGCTGCCTGCCCGCTCTCACGGATGCCGCCGAGGAGCTGCTGACCTCCCTCGGGTACGTCGTGCGCCGCAACGCGCCCTACGCCGGGGGCTACATCACCCGCCATTACGGCAGGCCGGCGGAGGGCGTGCACGCCCTCCAGATCGAGATCAACCGGGCGGTCTACATGGACGAGGCCGAAATCCGGCGGCTTCCCCGGATGCGGATCGTGAAGTCCCACATGGCGAAACTCATCGAGACCCTGTGCGCCCTCCGGATACCGGAGCTCGCCTGATTCCGGCGGCGGGTGCGCCGCAGGGTCCGTTCGCGCTCTTCCCTCCGCCGCGACCCCCACCCCGACCCTCCCCCTGCCAGGGGGAGGGAGCTATTGATACTCCTCCCCCATAACAGGGGGGAGGTCGGGAGGGGGGTGGACCGCGGTCCCGCAACGCCGCGCGATCGTCATCCGGCGACGGGGGCGCTGCGGGGTCCGTTCGCGCTCTTCCCTCCGCCGCGACCCCCACCCCGACCCTCCCCCTGCAAGGGAGAGGGAGAACAGGGGGGATGGGAGGGAACCATTGACGCTCCTCCTCCCTGACCATCCACACTCCTCCCCCATAACAGGGGGGAGGTCGGGAGGGGGGTGGACCGCGGTCCCGCAATGCCGCGCGATCCTCGATCCCCGCCGGTATGAAAATGCGGGTCGACATGGCGGGACCGACGGGTTCTCGTAGCATGTCGGCGATGACCGGGCGGCTGCGGGGAGGGCGGGGATCATGGCCGCCGGGGAGACTTTCGAGCGCATCCGTCCGCCCGCGGTCGCGGGGTTCCTCTACCCGGAGGACCCCGGCGAACTGCGCGCCGCGGTGGACGCCTATCTGGCCGACGCCCGCCCGGCCAACCGCGAGGACCCGGACGCGCCCCGGCCCAAGGCCGTGATCGCGCCCCACGCGGGCTACGCCTGCTCCGCTCCCGTCGCCGCCTCCGTCTATGCGCGGCTCGAGGCGGCCCGCGGGACCGTGGAGCGGGTCGTCCTGCTGGGACCGTCGCACCGCGTCGGCTTCGCCGGTCTCGCCGTCACCGGCGCCGACGCCTACGTCACGCCCCTCGGTCCCGTTCCGGTCGACGCGCGCGCCGTCGCCCGGCTCGCCGGGGTCGGACGGGTCCGGTTCATGGACGAGGCCCACGCCCGGGAGCACAGCCTGGAGGCGCATCTGCCCTTCCTCCAGACGGCGCTCGGGGACTTCCGCCTCGTCCCGGTCGTGGTCGGGGACGCGGCGCCCGAGGACGTCGCGCGCGCGCTCGACGCCCTGTGGGGCGGCCCGGAGACCCTGATCGTCGTCAGCTCGGACCTGAGCCGCCACCGCGACTACGCCGCGGCGAACGAGATGGATGCCGAGACGTGCCGCGCCGTCCAGACGCTGGAGGTGGACGGAGTGACGACCGAGGGCGCCTGCGGGGCGCGCGCCATCGGCGGGCTGATGGCGCTGGCCCGGCGGCGGGACCTGCGCATCACCCTCGTGGACCGGCGCAACTCGGGCGACACCGCGGGCCCCCGCGACAGGGTCGTGGGGTACGGCTCGTTCATCGTCGAGGAGGACGGGCGCCTGCCGGCGCGGTTCCGCGAGCGACTCGTCGACGTCGCCCGCGAGGCCGTCTGCGCAGGACCGGCGAGCGGACAGGAACCGGCTCCGTCGCCGGACCCGCCGCCGCCGCGGCTGGCGGCGCCCCGCGCCAGCTTCGTGACGCTGGAGCGGGACGGGCGCCTGCGGGGGTGCGCCGGATCGCTCGCGCCGCGCCGCCCGCTGGCCGTCGACGTGGCCCGGAACGCCTGGCGCGCGGCGTTCGAAGACCCGAGGTTCGAACCGCTGGCCGAGGGCGAGTGCGAAGGCGTCGGCCTGAGCGTCTCGGTCCTGAGCGTTCCGGTCGCGCTGGAGTTCGCGTCGGAGGACGACCTGATCGGCCGGTTGCGGCCCGGCGTCGACGGCCTCGTCCTGGAAGACGGGGAGAAACGGGCCGCCTTCCCGCCCCGGGTCTGGAGGCGTTACCCCGAGGCGCCCGTGTTCCTTGCGCGCCTGAAGGCGAAGGCGGGGCTCGCGGCGGACCATTGGGCGGACACCCTCCGGGTCCGGCGCTTCACGGCGGAATCCTTCCCGGACGTCGGGTGACGGCGGAAGCGCCCGGGCCGCCGAACCGGCGCAACCGCGCCTCGGCCGCGGCGTCGATCAGGGCGGCGGCGTCGATGCCGTGGGTCCGGTAGAGGTCCGCGACGCTCCCCGACTGTCCGAACCGGTCGACCCCCAGGGGCGCGATCGCGTGTCCGCGGACGGAGCCGAGCCAGCTCAGCGTCGCGGGGTGGGCGTCGACGGCCGTGACGACCGCCGCGTCCGGCGACAGGGCGCCCAGCAGCCGTTCCACGTGGCTGGACGCTCCGCGCGCTCCGGCGCCGCGCTCCCGCATCGCGGCGCGCCAGTCCGTATGGAGCCGGTCGGCCGACGTGACCGCGAGCAGCCCCGCGCCGGGAACGTCGTCGAGCAGGCTCTCGTGCGCCTCGACGGCCTCCGGCGCCACGGCGCCCGAGAACGCGACCGCGAGATCGGCGTCCGGACCGGGCTCCCGGCGCCAGTAGCCGCCGGCGAGGACGTCCTTCTCCAGCGCCGGCGTCATGGCGCGCCGGGGTTGTTCGAGCGGCCGCGTGGTGAGGCGCAGATAGACGGAGGTCCCGTCGGGCTTCTGGATGTGCTCCATGGCCCAGCGCATGACGACGGCGAGCTCGTCGGCGAAGGCCGGCTCGAACGTGAGCAGATTGTCCTGCGCCATCCCGATCAGCGTCGTGCCGACGGACTGATGGGCGCCGCCTTCCGGCGCCAGCGCGACGCCCGACGGCGTGCCGACGAGGATGAACCGGGCGTCCTGGTGGCAGGCGTAGTTGAGCGCGTCCAGCCCCCGGCCGATGAAGGTGTCGTACAGCGTTCCGATGGGAAGCAGGCGCGCGCCGAACATGTCCTCGGACAGGCCGAGCATGGAGAGCAGGAGGAACAGGTTGTTTTCCGCGATGCCCAGCTCGATGTGCTGGCCGCCGGGGGACGTCTCCCATTTCTGGGCGGAGGCGATGTGCTCCAGCCGGAACTGGTCCGAGCGCGTCTCGCGGTCGAACAGGCCCCGCTGGTTGACCCAGCCGCCCAGGTTGGTGGAGACCGTGACGTCCGGCGACGTCGTCACGATGCGGCTGGCGGCGTCGGAGGCGCCCCGTCCCAGGTCGTTGAGGATGCGGCCGAAGGACTCCTGCGTGGACGTCCGCCGGGTTTCCGGCGCGGCGATCTCGGGAATGGCGATGGCCGCGGGTTCCTGGCGGGTCCGGCGGACGTTGCGGTAGGGCGCCGCGTTCAGGAGTTCGGCCATCTCTTCCGGACCCGGTTCGAGCCCCTCGAACGGCTCCCACTCGCGGCCCTCCGGGATGCCGTTGGCCTCGCGGAAACGCCGCATCTGTTCCGGGTTCATGAGGCCGGCGTGGTTGTCCTTGTGGCCCGCGAAGGGCAGGCCGAGGCCCTTGATCGTGTAGGCGATGAAGCACTGCGGCGTGTCGTCGCCGACCGCCTCGAACGCCTCCAGGACGCTCCTCATGTCGTGGCCGGCGAGGTTGGTCATCAGGCGGTGGAGGCCGTCGTCGTCGTGGGAGTCGAGAAGTTCCTTCAGGCCCGACGTCCCTCTCAGGTCGCGTTCGAGGCGATCGCGCCAGGCCGCGCCCCCGGCGAACGTCAGGGCGGAGTACGTCGGGTTGGGACAGTCGTCGATCCAGCGCCGGAGCGCCCCGCCGGCCGGCCCCTCGAAGGCCTCGCGCAGGCGCGCGCCGTACTTCAGCGTGACGACGTTCCAGCCGACGGAGCGGAAGAAGTCCTCGATCTTCTGGAAGAGGAACACGTTGATGACGCCGTCGAGGCTCTGCCGGTTGTAGTCGACGACCCACCACAGGTTCCTTACGTCGTGCTTCCAGCCCTCCAGCAGCGCCTCGTAGACGTTGCCCTCGTCGAGCTCGGCGTCGCCCATCAGGGCGATCATGCGCCCCGCCGGCTGGTTCGGCTCGACGAGTCCGCGCATGCGCAGGTAGTCCTGGACCATCGACGCGAACAGGGTCGCGCCCACGCCGAGGCCGACCGAGCCCGTGGAGAAGTCGACCGGGCAGGAGTCCCTGGTCCGCGACGGATACGACTGGGCGCCGCCGAACCCCCGGAACCGCTCCAGGTTCTCGCGCGTCTGGAGGCCGAAGAGGTAGTGGATCGCGTGCATGACCGGCGAGGCGTGCGGCTTGACCGCGATCCGGTCTTCCGGCCGCAGGATGCGCGCGTAGAGCGCCGTCAACAGCGTGCTGGCGGAGGCGCAGGAGGCCTGGTGTCCGCCGACCTTCACGCCGTCTTCGTTGGGCCGGACGTGGTTGGCGTTGTGGATCATCCACGTCGCCAGCCACAGGACCTTGCGGTCGAGCGCCTCGAGCCGCCGGACGAGCGCGCCGCGCTCCCGGTCGTCGGCGCCGTCGTCGAGCTTCCTCGATGGGCGGCCTGCCGAACGTCGCGACGCCATGGCCGTCAATCCGGGACTTGCAGGACCCTGTGCTCGATGAGATCCCGGAGGCTGATGATGCCCTCGATCCTGCGGCCCTCGATGACCGGCGCGTGGCGGAAGCGGCGCTCCGCCATCATCCGGATGACGTCGTTGATGTCGTCTTCGAGGCCGCAGCTCTCGACCGTCGTCGTCATCACCGCCCCGACCTCCATGGAGAGCAGTTTCTCCCGGTCCGACGCCAGGCCGCGCACCACGTCGCGCTCCGAGAAGATGCCGATGATGACGCCCTCCCAGTCGCGCACCATGACGGCGCCGACCTCTTCCCTGGCCAGCAGGTCTACGACTTCCAGCACGGTCTTTTCCGGCGTGGTCGCCACCACCCGGGGCTCGCGCATCGCGAGCACGTCCCTGACTTTCACGTTCCCTTCCGCCTCCCTGGCGCGCGCCGACGGCGCATTATACACCCCCGACGGCCACGCCGCCCGATCCCCACCGGAGCGACCCCCGCCCCGACCCTCCCCCTGCAAGGGAGAGGGAGAAGAGGAGCGGGAGGGTGTGCGGATTGTGCGGATCCCCATTTTTGCACTCCTCCCCCCTGACAGGGGGGAGGTCGGGAGGGGGGTGGACCGCGGTCCCGCGCGGCCCGACGGCGTGCGGATTGCGCGGCCCCTCTCGTCAAGGCGTCGACCCGGCTCCGGCCCTGGCGGCCTGCGCCGGGTCGTCGCCGGTCAGGTATCGGACGACGATATTGGTATCAACCGCCCGCATGACGCCGCTTCGCTTCCGCCAGAACCCCCGCTTCCATATCCGCCGGAGACCTGGGAGCGCCGCCGCAGGCGAGGCGTCCGAACACGTCCTCGGGCCGGGTTCCGGCAAAGACGGGCAGGGGTCTCAGCAGCACGCCCTCGGGCGTGTTCTCCACGATCAGCCGCGTTCCCGCCTCCCAATGCAGCGCCCGGCGGACCGCCTCGGGCAGGATGACCTGACCCTTCGTCGAAACGGTGGCGGTGAGCCTTTCAGTTGCCGGCATCGTGATTCCTCCAGGCAAATCCCGGGAAAGCAGAGACAGGATAGACCCCGAGGCGTTCCGAACCAAATCAGGATGAGGATCGACCCCGGTCCCGCCGTCACTCCAGCGCGAACCCCTGCCGGCGGACGAACGCCCCGAAGTCGTCCCGCTCGGGTTTCGAGACCTGCCGCGCCTTGTCCTCTGACCAGCCGTAGAACCCGGCCGTGCCGTAGTCCTCGACGTGTTTCCGCTTCGCGTCCGGGATCGCGTGCCGGGCGTCGCGGCGGCGGTCGTAATCGTCGAGGTCCCGTTCCAGCGCCTCGTCGTCGTAGGCGTCTACGTGGACCGTCGCCGACAGGGGCAGGCGCATGCTGACGTGGGCCGGGGCCGACGGGTAACCGAGGCACAGCCCCGCCACCGGGAACACCCGGTCCGGCAGCCGCAGGGTCTCGGACACCCGGGCGGCATGGTTGCGGACGGCGCTGATGGGGCAGCACCCGAGGCCCTCGGACTCGGCCGCCACGATCAGGTTCTGCATCGCCATGGCCGCATCGACGGCGGCGTTGAAGAACGCGTCGAGATGATCGTTGGCGAACGGGCGGCCCCGGCGCTCGCAAATCCGGCGAATGCGCCGGGCATCGCCGCAGAACACCATGAATTCCGGCGCCGCGCCGATCCACGGCATGTCGGGGACGAGTTCGGCGATGTCCTGCCGTTTGTCCTCGTCGATCACTCGCGCCACGGTCGCCTGCTGAAGGTCCGACTTGGAAGGCGCGGAGTACGCGCACGCCAGGAGGGTCTCCATCAGGGCGTCCGGCACGGGGTCCGGAAGGAAGCGCCGATGGGTGCGGTGGGAGAGCAGCGTCGCGACGACCTCGCCGGCGACGTCGTCGTCGGGCGCGGCCTCCATGTCGTGTCCGAACCGCTGGGCGTACAGCTCCGTGATCGTCCGCGTCATGACCCGTTGGCGCTCCCCCTGGCGGCCGGCCCGTCCCGCGCGCCGGCCCGTGCCCGTTCGCGGGGGAGTAAACGCGATGTCATGATGGGAGTCACGCGACGGCGAGGGAGAGGGAGGGCGCGATGCGGGATCTGGAATCGATGGCGCGGTCCGTGGCCGCCAGGCTCGGGGAACGGGGAGAGACGGTTTCGGTCGTCGAGTCGTCTGGCGGAGGCCTGATCTCGGCCGCGCTCCTCGCCGTCCCCGGGGCGTCCGCCTACTTCGTCGGCGGCGGCGTGATCTACACGCGCGAGGCGCGGCGGAAGCTGCTCGGGGTTCCGGAAGAGGCGATGGACGGGCTGCGTTCGAGCACCGAGCCTTACGCGCGGCTGCTGGCGGCCCGCATGAACGGGATTCTCGGCGCGACGTGGACGGTGGGCGAGACGGGCGCGGCGGGACCGGCCGGCAACTCCCACGGCGACAAGCCGGGGCACTCCTGCATCGCGGTGGTCGGGCCGGTGGAGCGGACGATGACGCTGGAGACCGGCGACGGCGATCGGGCGGCCAACATGTGGGCCTTCGCGCGGACGGCCCTCGACTTCCTGGAGCGGTGCATCGACGACGCGGATTAGCCGCAGGGTCCGTTGACGCTCCTTCCCCTGTCCAGGAGGGAGCCATCCATACTCCTCCCCCATAACAGGGGGGAGGTCGGGAGGGGGGTGGATCGCGGCCCCGCAACGCCGCGCAATCACCGATCCTCCACCGGCATGAGAAATGCGCGCTAAGCCGGTTCTCTTTCGTCGTCAGGACCGATTTGAAAAAATTGCCTTATTCCCATTTGGTTCCAATTGCCTCGCTGAAGATTCAACCGAGGTTCCGCTATGGCGATCGCCACCGCTTCCAGGACATTCAGAGCTTCGACCGTTGTGAGAGGCGGGGCCTCGGCATCGGCCGACAGTCGATTTGCTTGCGTCACCCGCCGGGTTCCGAACCAGGAGAATCTGTTCCAACGTTCCGCCAGATGGTCGGACAGATGAGATCTGAGACGTACAAGCAACCGGTTATTGCCAGCTCCGGTCTGGCCGATATAAACCAAGTCGAAGTCGTAATACAGAGCGTAAATCCCTCTCTGGTGCCGAAAGTCGACGGGATTTGCCCTATCTCTTGGTCCTACGCCTCCCAGCAGCCGTCCAGCGCCACCAGCCCCCGGTGCTCCCCAATACACCTTGTCGGACGACCAATGCAGGCCGTATGTCCTGATCATTTACCTTTCTCCTTCAAGGGTTGCGTCGTGGGAGTCCCCTTTTCGCCGAACCGCTCTCGCCGATCATCCGGCCTGTTTCCTGCTTTGGAAATCATATCGGATAGTCACGCTGCCTCCTGAAACCGGCCCCGTCAACCCTCTGTCCTGAACCGGGACGCATACCGAGGGAGGATCGAGGATTGCGCGGCGTTGCGGGGCTGCGATCCACCCCCCTCCCGACCTCCCCCTGTCCAGGGGGGAGGAGTGGACAGGATGAGTCTCGCGGACGAGCGAGTACCATGTTGACCACATCGACGCCGATGTCGATACGTCATTCGAGGATCGAACCGTCCCATGGACCCGTTCGCCGCCCTGTCCCTCGACCCCATGGCCTTCGCGTTCGCGGCGGCCATGACCGGCGCCGCCGGCCTGATACGCGGCTTCTCGGGGTTCGGGGCGACGATGACCCTGGCGCCGTCGCTCAGTCTGGCGATGCCGCCGCCGGAAGCCGTCGCGGTCGCGCTGATGATGGAGATCGCGGGCGCCTCGCAGGCGTTTCCCCGCGCGGCGCGCGAGGCCGACTGGCGGGAGTTCGCGCCGCTGACGCTCGCCGCCTGCGCCGCCGCTCCGTTCGGAAGCTACCTGCTCGTCACCCTGGACCCCGACCTCACCAGACGGATGATCGGCGCGACGGTGACCGTCTTCGTCCTCGTCATGTTCGCCGGATACCGCTTCAGGGGCCGTCCGCGCCCCGCCGCCGCGGTTTCCGTCGGCGGCTTCGGCGGCCTGCTGCTCGGCGGCACGGGCGTCGGCGGCCCGCCGGTGATCCTCTACCTGTTGTCCACGCGGGCGCCGGTCGAGGTCCAGCGGGCCAACATCGTCATCCACATCGGCGTCACGTCCGCCGCCCTGCTCGCCATCCTGTGGCTGCATCAGGCGCTGGACGCCGTCTCCCTGTGGCGAAGCCTCGCGCTGTTCCCCGTCCTGCTCGCCGCCAACTGGGCGGGCGGGCGCCTGTTCGGGCTCGCCGACGAGACCCTGTTCCGGCGCTGCGCCCTGGTCTTCCTCGCCGGCGTCGGGATCGTCGCGCTGACCGTATGAAAGGGGCGGGTCAGTAGATGCCGTCGCGCACGCCCGTGGCGATGAAGCCGCCGTCGACGTTGAGGACGTGTCCGGTGATGAACGCGGCGTCGTCGCTCGCGAGCATGAAGGCGGCGTTGGCGATGTCTTCCGGCTGGCCCAGGCGCCCCATGGGGATGTTGCCGAGATAGCCGGCCTCGGAGGCCTCCACGTCGGGATTGGCCGCCAGCCAGAGCTCGGTCTTCACGGGCCCCGGCGCGATCGAGTTGATGGTGACGCCGTGCGGCGCGATCTCCCCGGACATGTGCTTGGTCAGCGCGATCACGGCGCCCTTGGTCGTGCCGTAGGACATGCGCCGGTCGCCGGAACGCTGCCCCATGACGGACGACACGGTGATGATGCGGCCGGACTTCTGCTCGATCATCCGCCGCGCCGCGATCTGGGCGCAGAGGAACGTGCCCGTCACGTTGACGTCGAGCTGGCGTTGCCAGACCTCGTCGGTGCAGTCCATGGCGGGCCCGAACAGCGCGACGCCGGCGAAGATCGCCATGACGTCGATGCGGCCGTGGCCGTCCACCGTCGACGCCACGAGGTCCTCGACGTCCGGGCGCCTGGTGACGTCCATGGCGACCGCCGACGCCCGCCCTCCGGCGTCCTCGATCTTCCGCGCGACGCCCTCGGCGAGGTCCTCGTCGAGGTCCGCCACGACGACGATGGCGCCCTCCCTGGCGTAGCGGCGGCACGTGGCCTCGCCCAGCCCGCGGCCGCCCCCGGCCACGACGGTCACCCTGTCCAGAAGTCGTTGATCGCTCATCTCGATCCTCCCTGTCGATCGCGCGGTCGCCGCGCGGCGCGCCGAGGCGCGTAGTCGGCCTGCATTTCTCATACCGCTTGTCCGCAAGACTCGTCCAGTGACGGGGGCGCCGCAGGGTCCGTTCGCGCTCCTCCCCCGGCGCGACCCCCACCCCGACCCTCCCCCTGCAAGGGGGAGGGAGCCATCCATACTCCTCCCCCTTGGCAGGGGGAGGTCGGGAGGGGGGTCCGCGGCCCCGCAACGCCGCGTGCTCCTCAATCCCTGCCGGTATGGGAAACGCTGGTCGGCGGCGCGGAGGCTTGGCACAAACCCCGGAATCCGGTTACACACCCCCGGGCTTCGACGAAGGCCGCGCGCTCGGGCCGCGGCCCGGAGGCCGAACCCCCGGAGGCCGAACCCATGAGCGTCGCGGAAACCGATCTCGACGAGGGGCCGCGCGACTTCATCCGGGACGTCGTGCGGAGCGATCTGGCCGCGGGGCGCGTCGAGGCCGTCGTCACCCGGTTCCCGCCGGAGCCCAACGGATACCTCCATATCGGCCACGCCAAGTCCATCTGCCTGAATTTCGGGCTGGGGCGGGAGTTCGGCGGCCGCTGCCACATGCGGTTCGACGACACCAACCCGGCCAGGGAGGAGCGCGAGTACATCGACGCGATCCAGCGGGACGTCCGCTGGCTCGGGTTCGACTGGGGCGAGCATCTCTACTTCGCGTCGGACCACTTCGAACGCCTGTACGAGTGGGCCCGGCATCTGATCCGCAACGGCGACGCCTACGTCGACGACCTCTCGGCGGACGAGATCCGCGAGCGCCGCGGAACGCTCACGGAGCCCGGCGTCGACAGTCCCTGGCGCGACCGTCCCGCCGACGAGAGCCTCGACCTGTTCGCCCGTATGCGCGCCGGCGAATTTCCCGACGGCGCGCGCGTGCTCCGCGCCCGGATCGACATGGCGTCGGGCAACGTCAACATGCGGGATCCCGTGCTCTACCGCATCCGCCATGCCGAACATCCGCGCACCGGCGCGGACTGGCGCATCTATCCGACCTACGACTTCGCCCACGGGCAATCGGACGCCGTCGAGGGCGTCACCCATTCCCTGTGCACCCTCGAGTTCGAGGACCACCGCCCCCTCTACGACTGGCTGATCGAGCGCCTGCCGACGCCGTGCGTCCCCAGGCAGTACGAGTTCGCCCGCCTCAACCTGACCCACACGGTGATGTCGAAGCGCGCGCTGGTCCGGCTGGTCGAGGAAGGCCGCGTCGCGGGATGGGACGACCCGCGAATGCCGACGCTGCGCGGCATGAGGCGGCGCGGCGTTCCCCCCGAGGCGATCCGGGACTTCATCGGGCGCATCGGCGTGGCCAGGGCCGAGAACCTGGTCGACGCGGCCATGCTCGAACACTGCATCCGCGACCGGCTCAACAAATGCGCGCCGCGGCGCATGGGCGTGCTCGACCCCCTCAAGGTCGTCATCGAGAACTACCCGGCGGGCGGGGAAGAGACCCTGGAGGCGGTCAACAACCCGGAAGATCCCGCGGCCGGAACCCGCGCCGCGCCCTTCGGCCGGGAGCTCTTCATCGAGCGCGACGACTTCATGGAGGACCCGCCCCGGAAGTTCTTCCGGCTGGCGCCCGGCCGCGAGGCGCGGCTCCGCTACGCCTATCTCGTCACCTGCACGGACGTGGTCAAGGACGCCTCCGGCGAGGTCGTCGAGCTCCGCTGCCGTTACGACCCGGAGACCCGGGGCGGGAACGCGCCGGACGGCCGCAAGGTCAGGGGGGCCCTGCACTGGGTCTCGGCCGCCCACGCCGCGCCCGCCGAAGTCCGCCTCTACGACCGCCTGTTCGACCGGCCCGACGTGAGCGCGCGCGGCGACTTCATCGCCGACCTGAACCCGGACTCCGTCACCGTCCTCAGGGACTGCCGCGTCGAGCCGGAGGCCCGGAACACGGCGGTGGGCGACGTCGTCCAGTTCGAGCGCCAGGGCTACTTCTGCGTCGATCCCGATACGACGGAAGACCGCCTGGTCTTCAATCGCACGATCGGACTGCGGGACACCTGGGCGAAGATCCGGCGCGCGCTCGGCGTTTCCGGCCGGGACCCGGCGTAGCCCGCGTTTCCCGCACCGGCGGGGATCGAGGATCGCGCGGCGTTGCGGGCCGCGGTCCACCCCCCTCCCGACCTCCCCCCTGTTATGGGGGAGGAGTATCAATAGCCTCTCCATTCCCTTTCTTCTCCCTCCCCCTTGCAGGGGGAGGGTCGGGGTGGGGGTCGCGGCGGGGGGAGGAGCGTCAATGGTTCCCTCCCGTCCCCCCTATCTTCTCCCTCTCCCTTGCAGGGGGAGGGTCGGGGTGGGGGTCGCGCCAGGGGAGAGGCGCGCGAACGGACCCTGCGGCGCCCCCGTCGCCGGACGAGGCCTGCGGACGAGGAGTATGAGATAATGCGGCGCAACGGGGGCCGGCGGCGAAATTCCGGGGAGGGGACCTTGGGCCTGGACTACGACGCGCTGATGAACCACGAGTTCGAGGAACCCGCGCGGACCTATACGACCGCCGACACGGCCCTCTACGCGCTCGGCGTCGGCCTGGGCCGCGATCCCCTGGACGAGGCCCAGCTCCGGTTCGTGTACGAGAAGGACATGCTGGCGCTGCCGACCATGGCCACGGTCCTGGCCGGTTTCGGCCTCTGGTTCAAGGCGCCCTGGACCGGCGTGGACTGGGTCCGGGTGCTGCACGGAGAGCAGGGGCTGCGCCTGTACGGCGTCCTGCCGCCGGCGGGCGCCGTCAAGGCGCGCATGAGGATCACCGGGATCTTCGACAAGGGTCCCGGCAAGGGCGCGTTCATCCACGACGAGCGCGAGCTCAGGGACGCGGCGACGGGAGAGCTCCTGTGCGCGTTGACGGGGACGATCATCGCCCGCGGCGATGGCGGCTTCGGCGGGCCGTCCGGCGGCGGCAGGCCCGTTCACGTCCTGCCCGACCGCCCCCCCGACGCGACGCGCGACCTGCCGACGCTTCCCCAGGCCGCGCTCCTCTACCGCCTGTCGGGCGACTTCAACCCCCTCCACGCGGAGCCGTCCGTCGCGCGGGAGGCCGGGTTCGAGGCGCCGGTCCTGCACGGCCTGTGCACGCTCGGCGTCGCCGGCCACGCCATCCTCGAGACCTGGTGCGACTACGACCCGGCCCGGTTCCGGAGCCTCGATCTGCGGTTCTCGGCGCCGGTGTATCCGGGCGAGACCATCCGCACGGAGATGTGGCGCGACGGCGTCGTCGTGTCCTTTCGCGCCTGGGCCGTGGAACGCGGCGTCGTGGCGCTCGATCACGGCAGGGCGGAGGTGGAGGGGGCATGACCGCGGCGGCGCCGGGCGTCCTCCCGCCGCGTTCCCCGGCCCGGGCCGCTCCGGGGCGATGACGGAGCGCGCGCGCGAGCCCGCGCCATGAGCGGAGACGCGGCCGGCGACGGGCGCTGGCACTTCTGGATCGACCGCGGCGGCACGTTCACCGACGTCGTCGCCCGCTCGCCGCGGGGGCGGATCTCGACCCGCAAGCTCCTGTCGGAGGATCCGGAACGTTACGAGGACGCCGTCCTCCAGGGCATCCGGGACGTCCTCGGGCTCGAGGCGGGCGCCGACCTGCCCCGCGACCGGATCGCTAGCGTCAAGATGGGCACCACCGTGGCGACCAACGCGCTGCTCGAGCGCCGCGGCGAACCCACCGTGTGGGTCGCGACGCGCGGATTCGGGGACATGCTGCGGATCGGCTACCAGCAGCGTCCCGACCTCTTCGCCCTGAACGTCGTGTTGCCCGAACCCGTTCACGGCCGGGTGATCGAGGTCGCCGAACGGATGACGGCGGATGGCGCGGTCGACGTCCCCCTCGACGAGGACGGCGCCGAGCGCGCGCTCGCGGACGCCTTCGAGGCGGGGTACAGGTCCGCCGCCATCACGTTCATGCACGGATACCGCTACCCCGACCACGAGCGGCGGGTCGCCCGGATCGCCCGGCGCCTGGGCTTCTCGCAGGTCTCCGCGAGCCACGAGGTGAGCCCGCTGATCAAGTTCGTCTCGCGCGGCGACACCACGGTGGTGGACGCCTATCTCTCGCCCATCCTGCGGCGCTACGTCGACGCGGTCGCCGCCGACGTCCTGGCCGGGGGCGGCGATACGCGGCTGATGTTCATGCAGTCGAACGGCGGGCTCACGGACGCCGGCCTGTTCCAGGGCAAGGACTCGATCCTGTCGGGGCCGGCCGGCGGCGTCGTGGGCGCCGCGCGGACGTCGCGCATGGCGGGTCTCGACAGAATCATCGCCTTCGACATGGGCGGCACGTCGACCGACGTGTCGCACTTCGCCGGAGAGCTGGAGCGCAGTTTCGAGACGGAGATTGCGGGCGTGCGGATGCGCGCGCCCATGCTCCACGTCCACACGGTTGCCGCGGGCGGCGGCTCGATCCTCCGCTTCGACGGCGCGCGCTACCGGGTCGGCCCCGATTCCGCCGGCGCCGATCCGGGCCCGGCCTGCTACCGGCGGGGCGGCCCGCTGACGATCACCGATTGCAACGTCATGCTCGGGCGCATCGCGCCGCGGTTCTTCCCGGCCGTGTTCGGGCCGAACCGGGATCAACCCCTGGACGACCGGACGGTGGCCGGGAAGTTCGCGGCCCTCGCCGCCGAGATCTCCGCCGCGACCGGCGACCGGCGGTCCCCCGAAGGGGTGGCGGAGGGCTTCCTCACCGTCGCCGTCGAGAACATGGCGAACGCGATCAAGAAGATCTCCCTGCAACGGGGGTACGACGTGTCCGAATACGCGCTCTGCTGCTTCGGCGGGGCCGGCGGGCAGCACGCCTGCCGCCTCGCCGACTCCCTCGGGATGCGGACCGTGTTCGTCCACCCGCACGCCGGCGTCCTGTCCGCCTACGGCATGGGCCTCGCCGACATCGTGGCGATGCGCGAGCGCTCCATCGAGGCGCGCCTCGACGAGGCGGCGGTCGAGGACCTGGCGGGCGTCGTCGCGGAGCTGGAGGCGGCGGCCGTCGGCGAGCTGCGGGAGCAGATCGGAACGGAGGCGGCCGTGACCGTCGAGCGCCGGGTCCTGATCCGTTACGACGGAACGGACTCGGCGCTGGCCGTGGACCTGGGCGCCGCGGACGAGATGACGGACGCGTTCGAGGCGCTCCACCGCCGGCGCTATGGGTTCGTCATGCCCGGCAAGCCGCTGGTCCTCGAAGCCGCCGTGGTCGAGGCGCTCGGAGGCGCCGCCGACGTCGAGGACCGGCGGATCGGCGACGAACGGGAAGGCCGGACC
The DNA here is from genome assembly GCA_965242505.1 of Alphaproteobacteria bacterium. Classification (GTDB taxonomy): domain Bacteria; phylum Pseudomonadota; class Alphaproteobacteria; order UBA2966; family UBA2966; genus UBA2966. The sequence goes on along the minus strand of OZ251449.1, from coordinate 2,291,110 downwards.
GGCGCGTCCGTGCCGAGGGTCGCCGAGACGCCGGTGTTCATGGACGGCGAGCGCCGGACCGCGCCCGTCGTCGACCGCGCGGACATGATTCCGGGCGACGTCGTGGAGGGTCCCGCCATCGTCGTCGAGCCGCACGGCGCCAACGTGATCGAGGACGGCTGGCGCGCCCGCCTGACGGACCGGGGCCATCTCGTCCTGCATCGGGCGGCGCCGGCCGGGGAGCCGGCCCGCCATCTGCGCGCGGCGGCGGATCCGGTCATGCTCGAGGTGTTCAACAACATGTTCATGTCGATCGCGGAGCAGATGGGCGCCGCGCTGATCAACACGGCGTACTCGGTGAACATCAAGGAGCGCCGCGACTTCTCGTGCGCGCTGTTCGACTCCGAGGGCCGGCTGGTCGCCAACGCCCCGCATCAGCCGGTGCATCTGGGGTCGATGAGCGAGAGCATCGCCGCCGTGATCCGCGGCCGCCGCGGGACCATGCGGCCCGGCGAGGTCTACATGCTGAACACGCCCTACAACGGCGGAACCCATCTCCCCGACGTCACGGTGGTGCGGCCGGTCTTCGACGAAGGGGGGCGGCGGGCGGCGTTCTACGTCGGCGCCCGCGCCCATCACGCCGACGTCGGCGGCCTGACGCCCGGTTCCGTGCCGCCCCATTCGCGCGTCATCGAGGAGGAGGGCGTCCTGATCGACGACTTCCTGGTGGTGGAGGACGGCGCGCTGCGCGAGCGGGAGACTCGCGGCCTGTTCGCGTCGGGTCCCTACCCGTCCCGGAACGTCGACCAGAACATGGCTGACCTCACGGCGCAGATCGCCGCCTGCGAGACGGGCGCGCAGGCGCTCGCGCGGATGGTCGATCACTACGGCCCCGGCGTCGTGCGGGCCTACATGGGGCACGTTCAGGACAACGCCGAGGAGCTGGTGCGCCGGGTGCTGGACACGCTCGCCGGCGGCGAATTCGCGTACCCGATGGACAGCGGCGCCGAGATCCGCGTGCGCGTCGACGTCGACCGCGAGGCCCGGCGCGCGACCATCGACTTCACCGGCACGTCGCCGCGGCGGCCCGACAACTTCAACGCGCCCACGGCCGTCTGCAAGGCCGCCGTGCTGTACGTGTTCCGCGCGCTGATCGACGACGACATCCCGCTCAACGCCGGGTGTCTCGAGCCGCTCGACGTCGTCGTGCCGGAAGGCTCGATGCTGGCGCCGGAATACCCGGCCGCGGTGGTCGCCGGGAACGTGGAGACCTCGCAGTACGTCACCGACGCGCTGTTCGGCGCGCTCGGCGTCATGGCGGCGTCGCAGGGGACCATGAACAACGTCACCTTCGGGGACGACGCCTGGCAGTACTACGAGACCAACGCCGGCGGCGCCGGCGCGGGCCCCGGTTTCGACGGCGCCTCGGTGGTCCAGACCCACATGACCAACGGCCGGCTGGCGGACCCGGAGGTGCACGAATGGCGGTTCCCGGTCCTCATCGAATGTCTGCGCATCCGCAAGGGGTCGGGCGGGCGCGGGCGCTACGTCGGCGGGGACGGATCCCACCGGAGACTGCGGTTCCTGCGGGACATGACGGCGGCCATCGTGTCGGGCCACCGGAAGGTCCCGCCCTACGGCATGGCGGGGGGCGAACCCGGCGAGGTCGGCAGGACGTGGGTCGAGCGCGCCGACGGGACGACCGTCGAGCTGGCGGCCTGCGACCGGATCGAGGTGGACGCGGGCGACGTCCTCGCGCTGGACACGCCGTCGGGCGGGGGATACGGGCCGCCGGAAGAACGCCCGCCGCCGTAGCCTGCATTTCCCGCACCGGCGGGGGGAGGGTCGGGGTGGGGGGCGCGCCGGGGGGAGCCGCCGACCGGAACTACTGATTGATGTACCGGACCTGGAACTCGGGAACGCGGTGGCCGGCGGCGACGCCCAACGGGAACGCCCGGTCGAGCTCCGCGAGGTCGTCGGCGTCCAGCGCCACGTCGAGCGCGGCGACGTTCTGCTCCAGGTGCGCGATCCGCGCGGTGCCGGGTATGGGCGCGACGTCGCCGCCCTGGGCGAGCACCCAGGCCAGCGCCACCTGCGCGGCGGCGCAGCCCTTCGCGGCGGCGACCTCGTCGATCGCGTCGAGCAACATTCGATTCTCGGCCAGGTTCTTGTCGGAGAAACGCGGGAAGACCGTCCGGCGATCGTCGGCCCGAAGGTCGGAACGGCTTCTGATCGCGCCCGTGAGGAAGCCGCGGCCGAGCGGGCTGTACGGGACGAAACCGATGCCGAGCTCGCGGCAGGCCGCGAGCAGCCCGCCTTCCCCTTCCGGACCCCGGGCCCAGAGCGAGTATTCGCTCTGCAAGGCCGCGATGGGATGGGCCGCATGAGCCCGGCGGAGGGTCGCCGACTTGACCTCGCAGAGGCCGATCGCCCGGACCTTGCCCGCCTCGACGCACCGGCCCATCGCCCCGATGGTGTCCTCCACGGGCGTGTCGGGATCGACGCGATGGAGATACCAGAGATCGATGACGTCGGTCTTCAGACGGTGCAGGCTGGCGTCGCAGCACTGGCGGACGTACTCCGGATCGCCGCTGTAACCGGCGCCGCCCTCGCGCCTCGGATAGACGCCGCACTTCGTGGCCAGGACGATCCGGCCGCGGACGTCCCGGAGGGTCTCTCCGATGATCTCCTCGTTGCGCCCGTCGCCGTAGAAACGCGCCGAATCGAAGAACGTGACGCCCAGCTCCACCGCCCGCCTCAGTGTCGCGACCGACTCGGCGGGGTCGGGCGCGCCGTAGAACGGCGTCAGGCTCATGCAGCCGAGCCCGACGGCGGACACCTCGATATCGCTGTGGCCCAGGCGGCGGGTCTCCATCCGTGACTCCGATCGGTCGAACGACGGCGCGGGACGCCGCGGAGAGTGTCACGGGACCGCGCGCCGCTCAAGCCGGGGAGTCGCCGGGACGGGAGGGGCCGTCGACGCCCCTCCCCCCGGCGCGACCCCCACCCCGACCCTCCCCCTGCCAGGGAGAGGGAGAAGAAGGGGGGCGGGAGGGAGCCGTCGACGCCCCTTCCCCCTGACCATTCATACTCCTCCCCCCTGACAGGGGGGAGGTCGGGAGGGGGGTCCGGAGGGTGTGCGAAGTGTGCGGATCGTGCGGATCCGGGTGTGCGGACCGCCTCCCCCCCTGACCATTCACACTCCTCCCCCCTGGCAGGGGGGAGGTCGGGAGGGGGGTCCGGAGGGTGTGCGAAGTGTGCGGACTGTGCGGATCCGGGTGCGCGGACCGCCCTTTCACCCTCCTCCCTCCTACAAGGAAGAGGGAGAAGAGGGGCGGGAGGGTGTGCGAAGTGTGCGGATCCCCTTTTCGTACTCCTTCCCCCGGCGCGACCCCCACCCCGACCCTCCCCCTGCCAGGGAGAGGGAGAACGAGAGGGACGGGAGGGAGCCGTCGACGCCCCTTTCCCCTGACCATCCACACTCCTCCCCCCTGACAGGGGGGAGGTCGGGAGGGGGGTGGACCGTGCCCCGACGGTGTGCGGACTGTGCGGATCCGGGTGTGCGAACCGCCCTTTCACCCTCCTCCCTCCTGCAAGGAAAAGGGAGAAGAGGGGCGAGAGGGTGTGCGGACTGTGCGGCTCCGGGTGTGCGGACCGCCTTTTCACGCTCTCCCCCCGGCGCGACCCCCACCCCGACCCTCCCCCTGCAAGGGGGAGGGAGAAGAAGGGGGCGGAGGGTGTGCGAAGTGTGCGGACCCCCTTTTCGCACTCCTCCCCCCTGACAGGGGGGAGGTCGGGAGGGGGGTGGGTCGCGCTCCATCGGCGGACTCTCATGGATGGACGGAAACGAAATTCGGGGCTTGACTCCGACTCCGGAGTTCCCATATTGTTCCCATAAACGAGGCGGAGGCCGTGGAGGCGGCGACATGCCGGAAGCGTTTCGCGTCATCTTCGAGCTGGCCGAACCGGTGCTGGTCAACCGGTCGGTCTCCTTCGACGGGCTGCTCGCGCATCAGGTCTACCGGCGCACCGGAGACGCCGAAACGGCGCATCTCGCGCTGCCGCTTGCGGAAACCGACGGGATCTACCAGGCGAGCGAGTTGCTGTTCCTCGGGCCGGTCGCGCGCGGGGAGGCGCGGTACGTCATGAACCCGCGGTGGGACCGCTTCGATCATGGCGCGTTGGCGGACAGGCGGGGCAGGCCGCATCGGAAAGTCGCCGCCCGCGACCACCTCAAGCCGACCCTGGACCGGTACGAGACCGTCGCGGCGCGAAGGGCCTTCGTCGTCGGCAGGGGAGACCTGAACGGGATCGAAACCCTGATCGGCGGCCTCGACGCCATCGGCAAGAAGTCACGGTCGGCGGGGTTCGGCCGCCTGAAGGGCGCGCCCCGGATCGAACGGCTCGACGGCGCGCCGGACGAGATCGGCTATGCGGACTTCACGGGCCGGCCGGTCCGCGTCGTGCCGAAGGAGATCTGGACCGCCAAGGGTCTGCCCGACGAAGACGTGTCCTTCGGGCCGGCGCGCCCGCGGCTGCCGCGCTGGGCGACGGCGGACGAACTGTGCGCGTTGCCGGCGTCCCACGTCATCCGGCCGCGCGAGCGGCGGCGGGTCGGGCCGTGAAGTCCCGGCTGTTGTGGGACCGGTGGCTCTCCCACTGGTTGCCGCCGGAGAAAGTCACGAAAGACGTGAAGCGCGACATCGACGAGGCGCTGCGGGCGACCTACCGCCTGCCCGACGGGAAAGGAGCCGCCTTCGCGCTGAAGGGCGGGCCGAGCATGATCGTCGTCACCGAGGCGAGAACGACGGTGGCCAGCAGGATTCCGCCGCGCGCGCCGTTGCAGGACCGGCCCGACTGGCTGGACTGGCGCGGCCCGCTCGCCGGAAAGGAACGGGCCGCGCTGTTGAAGGAGGCCATCCGCGGCCTGATCGCCCGGCCGCGGCCGCACGCCATCGTCAGGACGGGCAGGCGGCCCCTGACGCTGGACGAAATCGCGCTCGGAGAGGGCACCGTCGTGGTCGTCAACGAGCCGGACGGGACCGAGACCGTCGACTCGGTGCGGATCGCCCGCGCCCGGCGGGCGCTGGAGGCGCTGGGGTCCGTCGGCAGGGCGCGCGAGGCGCGGAAGCTGCTGGACGGGCGCATGGAGGCGGCGGGCGGCAGCGACGCCATCGACCGCAAGCTCCGGGAGATGATCCGCCGGTCGAAGGTCGGTTCCGCAACCTTCTTCGACGCCACGGACCTGCTCGACGGCGTGTCCCCTCGGGAACTGGCGCTGGCGGGAGAGAAGCCGTGAACCGCGCCGCGCCCGCGCCCCCTGCCGGAGCGCCGGAACGGGTCTTCCCGCTCGAGGCCGGAGCGGACGTCTACGCCGTCCATCGCGCGCTGGAGGAGAAGTTCGGCCCGCGGCGGGAGGCCGCCTGGCTGTGGGTGCTGCAACGCGATCCCGCCGGCGACGTCTGCATATTGCGCCTTCCCGCCGGCTTCGCCCCGCCGCGGCTCGCGGCCGGGGAGCGCTGGCTGTTCCGCCTGCACGCCCGCGTCGGCCAGAAGGACGCGGCCACGGGGCGCCGGCGTTCCTGGCGCCGCGGCGAGACGGGCCGCCGCCTCGCATGGCTGGAGCGGCGCGGGGCGGAGCACGGCTTCGCCGTGGCCTCGGCCTCGGTCGAGATCGTCCGGGAGCGGGTGCGCAAGCCGAAGGCGGAATTCTGGCTCGACCGCTCGGAGTTCTCGGGCGTCGTCGAAATCACGGACCCCGAGCGGGTGGCCGCGGCGATGGCCGCGGGCATCGGCGGCGGCCGGGCCTGGGGGCTCGGGATGCTGCGCCTGCTCGGCAAGCAGGAGGAATAGGGACATGCCCGACACCGCAGAGAGACTGGACCTCGTGATGAGGGGAACCATCACGGCCGAAACCGACATCTCGGTCAGCCCGCCGGACCATGACGAGAAGGTGGGACCCGCCACCGTCCTGACCTTGCCGGAAAAGAGCGTCTGGCGCGGCGGCCATATCGTGAAGACGGTCTACGTCCCCGGAAGCTCCGTCCGGGGCGCGCTGCGGAACGGGGCCGCCCGCGCGGTCGCGGCGGACCGCGCGGATCGTCAACGGCGGATGACCCCGGACGATTTCCTGCTGGTCGCCAAGGGCGGCATCAAGGACCGGAAGGGAATCGGCGGGGACGAGCGGGTCGTCGATTACGAGGCGGCGGACAGGTTGCGGCGCGGCGAGCCGATCGTCTCGCTGTTCGGGGCCATGGCGGAGAAGATCGCCGGCCGCTGGCAGGTCGGCGACGCCGTTCCCGCCGAACCCGTGGCGCCGGACCGCAAGGGGCGAGGCGTGCGCTCGCATCCGTTCCAGCGCCAGCCGGAACTCGCGGGTTTCATGGACCAGGCGGCCTATCGGGACTTTCTCGACCGCGACGGGAAGCGCGTCGAGGCCAACCTCGCCGAGAACGAGGCCGAAGACCTCGACAGGAAAATCCGCGGCGAGAAAAGGCGTCCCGAGCCGGACGGCGACCGGATCGGGGAATGGGAAGCGGAGTCGAAGGCGCTGAAGGAGAAGGCCGGGGAGTTGCGCGAGGAAGCCGGCGGCGTCGTGAACGTCCAGCAGGTGCTGGGCGGCTGGCAGGCGATCCCGGAGGGTACGGAGATGAACCACCGGATGCGGCTGCGCGACGTCACCGGGGACGAGCTCGCCTGGGCCTTCTTCGCCTTGCGCCGGCTGGCGCGGGAAGGGCGGCTCGGGGCGCACGAATCGCGCGGCGAAGGGTATTTCCGCGCCGCATACGACCTTCGCCTCGCCAGGGACGGGGGCGGTTTCGAGGAGGCGGGCCGGTTGCGCATCGAAGACTTCGGGCTCCATCTCGACAGCGAGGACCCCGCGCTCAGGCGCGCCTTCGAGCGTTCCCCGCACGTCCTGGACCCCGCATCGGAAGATCCCGCGTGAACGCGGAAGAACTGCTGCGGGCGGTCGCGCCTTCTCCCCGCGCGCCGCAGGACGCCATCGCCCAGGAGATCGAGGAGTTCCTCGCCGGCGGCGGGCGGGCGATGTGCGTCAACGCCGAGACCGGCGTCGGCAAGACGCTCGCCTACGCCGCTCCGGCCGCGCTCGCCGCCGGCGGCGGGCGCAAGGTCGTCGTCTCCACCCACACGACGCAGCAGCTCGAACAGGTGCTGGGAGCCTTCGACCGCCTCGCCGACGCCCTGCCGTCGCCCGTCTCCCGGGCGCGCCGGCTGGGGCGCGCCAACTTCCTCTCGCCCGGGCGCATCGCCCGTATCCTGGCGAACCGCGGCGACCTGGACGAGGACGCCCGCGCGATGCTGAAGGCGGCGCGGGAACATCGCGGGCTGATCGACGAGTTCGAGATCGACCACGGCCTCCTCCCGGTCCCGCGCGCCGACGTCTGCCTCACCGCGTCCTGCGCCGACCAGCGGGCTTACGACGCGCAGCGCGCGGAGGCCGGCGCGGCCGACGTCGTCGCGCAGACGCACGCCATGTCGGTGCTGGACGCCATCCGGGGCGCGGTCTCCGCCGACGTCATGATCTACGACGAGGCCGACGCGCTGCCGTCCGCGGCCGCCGGTTTCGCCGAGGCGCGGGTGACGCCCCTCGATCTGGCGGCGGTCGCGGAACGATACGCCCTGGCGGGCCTGAAGGAAGCCTCCGCCGCGTTCGAGGCCTGGGCCGGGCGCGCGGTCGGGGCGGAGAAGGCCTTCTTCAGGCAGGACCATCCCGAGGCGGTCCGGCACGCGGAGGCGATCCGCGCCGCGCTCGCCGGGCCGGAGGACGAACATGCGCGCGATCTGCGCCGCGCCCTCGGGGCGTTCCTCCGCCTCGACCCGGCGAAGACCCGGCGCGGCGCGGCGGTCGCCGCGGCGCCGGGCGGACACGCCTTCGAGGTGCTGGCGCTCGATCCGGCCCGCGTGTTGCGGCGCAGCCACGAAGGCCGGAAGACGCTGTTCGTCAGCGCGACGCTGGCCGTCGGCCCGGACGATTTCGGGCCGTTCCTGCGAACGGTGGGCGGCCCGCGCGAGGCGCGAACCGTGTGGGCGGGGGCGGAGATAAAGAACTTCGGCGAGATGACGTTCGCCCTGGCCGACCGCTCGGTTCCGAAACCCTTCGACGAGGACGGGGAGCGCGCGCCGGCGTTCGACGACTACGCGGCGGGCGTGTTGCGCGCCGCCATGGCCGAAGGCGGCCGGACGCTGGCGCTGGCGCCGTCCTTCGTCGACGTGGACGAAATCGCCCGGCGGGTCGAGGACGTCATCGCGCATCGCCGGGGCGAACGGCTCGCGGCGCATCTGGAGGCGTTCAGGAGCTCGGCGAACGGCGCGCTCGTCACGCCCGCGGCGTGGGCGGGAACGGACCTGCCCGGCCTTCTCGATCACGTGGTGATCCTGCGAGTCCCGTTCCCGCCGCCCGAGGCGGGCCGCGCGGCGCTGCTGCGCCGGCTCCTGGAATCGCGCGGCCATGGCGGCGCGAATGCGGACGGGATCCTGTTCGAGCGGGACCGTCGGGAGGCCGTCCGCCGGTTGGCGCAAGGGCTGGGGCGCGGCATCCGCGGGCCGGACGACCGGGTCAGGCTGTGGATCGCCGACCCGAGATTCCCCCTGCCGGACACGCTGATCATGGACGAGCGATCGTTGCTGAGCCAGGGGCCCGCGGCGAAGCATCGCTATCTGGCGGATGCGGTTCCGCGCCGCTTCGTAGGCGCCTACGAGGACGCGGAAGTCGTTCCGCGCGATGCCTGCGGATCGTGAATTCGGGGGCCGGAAAGTATATTGCCGTGTCGGGACAACGGGTTCGCGTCGCCGCGGAGTGGTCGCCCCGAAATTGGGGGCGGACGACAGGTCCGAAATGATGAATCCCAGTTGCCCGCTGGGAGTGGTCGCCCCGAAATTGGGGGCGGACGACAGGAGGACCGTCACCGTCACGTCGCCCGGCGCCGGAGTGGTCGCCCCGAAATTGGGGGCGGACGACAGGCACACGTGGGCCACGTGGGGCATCACGCGGGGAGTGGTCGCCCCGAAATTGGGGGCGGACGACAGGTCGAGGTAGTAGCGCAGGACGAGGCGGTCGGGAGTGGTCGCCCCGGAATTGGGGGCGGACGACAGGGTGTAGGGGTCGCGGATCAGCTCGGCGCAGGGAGTGGTCGCCCCGGAATCGGGGGCGGAAAAGTCCCGACGTTCCGATGTAGAGTCGGAAGCCCGGCCGATTCGCCGAAGGGGGAGCCGTGATCCTGTTGATCTCGAACGACCCGCTGGCGCGACGTCAGCGCCTCGCCGGTCCCGGGAAGCCGCCGCCCCTGCCGGCGCCGGCCCGTTTCGCCGACGCCGATCATCTCGTCGTCGGGCGGGGCCGGATCGTCGACGGCGGGGACGGCTGGATCGAGCTCGAAAGCGTCGAGAAGCTGGCCCCGTTCCATTTCTGGGCGGACGACGAGACCGTTTTCGCCTACCGGCCCGACGGCCCGACGCGGGAGGCCGCCGAACGGCCGGACCAGCGCCGGTTTCGCGATCGCCTCATGCGCGCCTACGGCGGCCGGTGCGCGGTGACCGGCTGCGACGCAGCGGAACTGCTGGACGCCGCGCATCTGCGCCCCTGGCGCATCGGCGGCGAGGGCGTCCTCCTCCGCGCCGACCTGCACCGGATGATCGACCGCGGACTCGCCAGGATCGAGAACGGCCGTTTCCGCCTGTCGCAGCCGCCATCCGCCTACGTCGAGGCCGAATACGGGAAGCATGACGGCGCGCGGCTGCGGAAACCGCGGCGGCCGCCGCGCCCTCGGCGAGCGTCTCGCCCGTGAGTCCACATGCCCCAACATCGCCCCCGTTCCGCCGAGTTCCGGCCGCATTGTCCTCGCAGACTTTCACTCATTGGGCCTCTCTTGCGTCCGGTCGCCGCTCGATATCGGGCGTCCCTCTCCCCGGCGGCGACCGGACCCTCTTTTCTCCCGTTCCCGTCCTCGCCGACGGGGCCGCGGTCCACCCCCCTCCCGACCTCCCCCCTGTTATGGGGGAGGAGTGTGGATGGCTCCTTTCCGTCCCCCTTATTCTCCCTCCCCCTTGCAGGGGGAGGGTCGGGGTGGGGGTCGCGCCAGGGGGGAGGAGCGCGAACGGCCCGCGCGGCGCCGCGCTATACTGGCGCCCGGGCGGCGACCGGACCCACGGTCGCGGATGGACGGGGAGAGGCCGATGACGATCACGGCATACGAGCTCGACGGCATCGACGACGTGCGATTCAGCCCGTTCTGCTGGCGCACGCTGCTGGCCCTCAAGCACAAGGGCTTCGACGACTTCGAGCGGGTTCCCGTGTCCTTCCGCGACCGCTCCCCCATCGCCTTCAGCGGCCAGGAGCGGATTCCGGTGCTGGTCGACGGCGACCGGTGGGTGAACGACTCGTGGGACATCGCGTGTTATCTCGAAGACGCCTATCCGGACCGTCCGGCCCTGTTCGGCGGCGACACGGCCCGCGCCGAGGCCCTGTTCATCAACGCCTGGGCCCAGCGGATCCAGAATCCGGGACTGATCCACATCGTTCTGTGGGACGCCTTCCAGGCCGTGGACCCGGCGGACCGGGACTGGTGGCGGGAAGACCGCGAGAAACGGTTCGGCGAGATCGAGGCGTACCGGCGGGGCGGGGAAGAGAGACTCGGGCCGTGGCGCGAGAGCCTGGAACCCCTGCGGGCGACCCTGCGCGCCCAGCCCTACCTCTGCGGGGAGGCGCCGGCGTATGCCGACTACATCGTGTTCGGCACGCTCCTGTTCGCGCGCTTCGTCGGCCGGCGCGACGTGACCGAGCCGACGGACCCGATCCGCGACTGGTGCGAGCGGCTTCTCGACCTGTTCGACGGTTACGTCCGTTCGGCGCCCGTTCCGAAGCCCGCGGCCTGATCTCCCGGCGCCGCGGGCGCGGACGCCCGGTCCCGGCGGCCGGTCACGCGGTCCCGCCCGGCCCGCGTCCGGCCAGTTCGGCGAGCGAGGTCTCGGGGCGCGCGCCCATGTGGCCGATCGCCTCGCCCGCGGCGATCGAACCGAGCCGGCCGCAGGCGGGCAGGTCCCGGCCCCGCGAGAGTCCGAACAGGAAGCCGGCCGCGTAGAGGTCTCCGGCGCCGGTCGTGTCGACGACGGACGCGACGGGCTCCGCGTCGATGACGTGGACCTCGCCGCCGGAAACGACGACCGATCCCTTTTCCGAGCGCGTCAGCGCCGAGACCCCGCGGCGTTCCCGGACGCGGCGCACGGCGTCGTCGAAGGAATCCGTCCGATAGAGGGACTTGATCTCCTCCTCGTTGGCGAACAGCACGTCGATCTCGCGCTCCGCCAGATGAACGAACTCCTCCCGCCAGCGCTCCACGCAGAACGTATCGGACAGGGAAAACGCGACCTTCCGCCCGCCCGCCCGCGCGACCGCCGCCGCCTTTCGGAACGCCTCCTTCGCGGCGGGAGGGTCCCAGAGGTATCCCTCCAGGAACGTGATCCGCGCGCGCGCGATCAGGGCCTCGTCGACGTCGCCGGGGCCGAGCTCGGCCGCCGCGCCCAGGAAGGTGTTCAGCGTCCTCTGGGCGTCGGGGGTGACCAGGATCAGGCAGCGTCCGGTGGGCGGCCCTTCCGTCGCCGGGGCGGCGTCGAACTCGACGCCCAGCGCCCGCAGATCGCGGGCGAACACGGCGCCCAGCCGGTCGTCCCGAACTCGCCCCACGAAGCCGGGCCGCCCGCCGAAGCTCGCCAGTCCGGCGATGGCGTTCGCGGCCGAACCGCCCGACGTCTCGACGGTCGGCCCCATGGAGTCGCGCAGGGCTTCCGCGCGGGCGGCGTCGATCAGGGTCATGCCGCCCTTGGCGAGCCCCTCGCGAACCAGGAATTCGTCGTCGGCGCGCGACGACACGTCGACGATCGCGCTTCCTATGCCCACGACATCGAGGAGCCCGTCGCTCATTGCCCGCCATCCTCGCCGGATCGGCCCGCAACCTATCACCGCGCCGCCTGCGGGAACAGGGCGCGCTCCCCCCCTGACGCGACCCCCACCCCGACCCTCCCCCTGCCAGAGAGAGGGAGAAGAGGGGACGCGTCGGCCCGCGCGCGCTCCTCCCTTGGCGCGACCCCCACCCCGGCCCTCCCCCTGCCAGGGAGAGGGAGAAAATATGGAGGGGCCATTCATACTCCTCCTCCCTGGCAGGGGGGAGGTCGGGAGGGGGGTGGACCGCGGCCGCGGCTTGCCGCGGTCGGCGCGAGGCGGTACACGGGGCCGACCGACAGGACGGCGGTGTTCCGTGATCAGATCCTTCGCGCTCGCCATACGCCAGCTTCCGGATCCCGCCTTTCGCCGGGTTCTGCTGCGCTCGCTGGCGTTGGCGCTCGCGGCGCTCGCCGGCCTCGCGGTGGCGGTCTGGTTCTTCCTCGCGGGGACGGACCTCTTCGCGTTCCGGCCGATCGAGTGGGTCGTCGACGCCCTGGGCGGCATCGCCGCGGTCGTGGCGGCCTGGCTGTTGTTTCCGGCCGCGGCTTCCTTTTTCGCCGGTCTGTTCCTCGACGACATCGTGGCGGCGGTGGAGGAGCGCCACTACCCGAACGACCCTCCGGCGCGACCGGCGCCCCTGTCGGCGATCATCGCGGTGTCGCTGCGTTTCGCCGGCGCGGCCGCGGCGCTCAACCTGCTGGCGCTTCCCCTCTACGTGGCCGCGTTCTGGTTTCCGCCGCTGGCCGTCGCGGTCTTCTATTGCCTCAACGGGTATCTGCCGAGCCGCGAATACTACGAACTCGTCGCGTTGGGGCGGCTGGACGCCGGCGAGGCCGCGGCGTTTCGCAAGGCCAACAGGCGGCGTCTGCTCCAGGCCGGAGTCGTCATCGCCTTCCTGTTCGCCCTGCCGGTCGCGAACCTGTTCGCGCCCGTCGTCGGCGTCGCGGCCATGACGCACATGTTCCGCTCGCCGCGCGCGGGCGGGAGCGGGGCGGTTCGAGCATCGGGCCGGAGAAGGCCCGCCGCGTCAGGCGGCGGTCTTGGCCTCGTAGGCGCACAGATCGGCGATGGCGCAGGCCGGGCAATCGGGTTTTCGCGCCTTGCAGACGTAACGCCCGTGCAGGATGAGCCAGTGGTGCGCGTGCATCTTCCATGTCTCGGGAACGGCGTCCTCGAGGTTCTTCTCGACGGCGAGCGGCGTCTTCCCCGGCGCGAGGCCGGTCCGGTTCGCGACCCGGAAGACGTGGGTGTCGACCGCGATCGTCGGCCGGTCGTAGACGTTGTTGAGGACCACGTTCGCCGTCTTGCGCCCGACGCCGGGAAGCCTTTCCAGGGCCTCCCGGTCGTCGGGGACCTTGCCGCCGTGCTCCTCGACCAGAATCCTGCTGAGGGCGACGACGTTCCTGGCCTTCGTCTGGTACAGGCCGATGGAGCGGATGTGGCGCGCGACCCCGGCCTCCCCCAGCTCGATCATCCTCTCCGGCGTGTCGGCGGCGGCGAACAGCGCCGGAGTGGCCTTGTTGACGCCGACGTCCGTGGCCTGGGCCGAGAGCACCACGGCGACCAGCATCGTGTAGGGGGAGGCGGCGTCGAGCTCGGTCCTGGGGGCCGGGTTCTCCGCCGACAACCGCCCGAACATCTCGTCGACGTGAGCGCGTTTCATGGCGCCATCGTATATCGGGTCGGGCCGGCGCCGGCAAAGGCCGCGCCCGTCCGACGGGGAGCGCGGGGATGAGAAATCCGCGCACGGCCCGCCGGCCGGATCGCCGGAGACCGGCGTTCGACGCCGAGTTGAGGCCCCATCGGTCGCTGAGCCCCCTGGGGTTCTGGCTGCTGATGGCCGCGGTCTCCGCCCTGTGCTTCACGGCCGGACTGGTCTTCCTGTCGATCGGGGCGTGGCCCGTGCTCGGGTTCTTCGGGCTCGACGTCGCGCTTCTCTATCTGGCGTTCCGCCTCAACTACCGTTCGGGGCGTCTGGTGGAAACGGTGTCGTTGATCGGCGACGAACTGATCGTGACCCGGCAGTTCCCGAACGGGCGGTTTCGCGAATGGCGTTTCGCCCCCTACTGGGTGCGGGTGACCCTGGAATCGCCCCTTCGCCACGACAGCCGGCTCGTTCTCTCCAGCCACGGCCGGCACGTCAGCCTGGGAGGGTTCCTCACGGCCGAGGAGCGTCTGGAGTTCGCGAACGCTCTCCGGGACGCCCTGGCGCGCTGGCGGGAGCTGCCGTCGTGACGAGGCCGGGCCGGCAGGTCGGCAAGAATCGGGTGGCCGCGCGCCGCGACCCGATGCATTTCTCCCGCCCGAGGCGCTGCAACGATACGGAAAACGAGATGACCGAAGCGCAACGACAGACCCCCGAACAGGCGACGCGGGACTACGAGCGGGTTCGCGCGGCGATCCGATACATCGAAGACCACGCCCGCGACCAGCCGGAGCTGTCCGACGTCGCCGCCGCCGTGAACATGAGCGAGTTCCACTTCCAGCGGCTGTTCCGCCGCTGGGCGGGGATCACGCCCAAGCGGTTCCTGCAATATCTCACCGTCGGCTACGCCAGGGAGGCGCTGGACGAATCGCGCAGCGTCCTGGATGCGGCCTTCGAGGCCGGACTGTCGGGTCCGGGACGCCTGCACGACCTGTTCGTGTCCTGCGAGGCCATGACGCCCGGCGAGTACAAGACGCTCGGGTCCGGCCTGGCCATCCGTTACGGGTTCCATCCGTCGCCGTTCGGCGAGTGCCTGATCTTTCTTACCGAGCGGGGGATCTGCGGCCTGGCCTTCGTCGAGAGCGACCGCGAGGACGCGCTCCGGGATCTCGGCGCCCAATGGTCCCTGGCCACGCTCCGGCGCGAGCCGCGGGCGACCGCTCCGGTCGCGGCGGAGATCTTCGGCGGCGCCGACGGCGAGAACCGGTCCCTCCGTCTCGTCCTCAAGGGCACGAACTTCCAGATCCGGGTCTGGGAGGCGTTGATGCGGATACCGCCGGGCCGCGTGACCACGTATGAAGCGCTGGGCGCCTATCTCGGGAAACCGACCGCTTCGCGCGCGGTGGGATCGGCCGTCGGCCGAAACGCGATCTCCTATCTCGTGCCCTGCCATCGCGTGATTCACAAGTCGGGTGTGGTGACCGGCTACCGCTGGGGCCATGTCCGCAAGCGCGCTCTTCTGGGGCGGGAAGCCGCCCGGCGCGGAGAAGGGATGCGGACGGCGGCCTGACCCGGCGCCCCCGCCCCGCCCCTGGACGAGGATTGCGGACAAGCGGAATGACGATCGAGCAGGAACTGACGACACTGGCCCTTCGCAAGGGCATGACCCGCCGCGGGTTCATGGAGCGCGCGTTGGCGCTCGGCGCCACGACGGCCCTGGCGACGACCCTCGCCGACCGGGCCTTCGCCATGCCGAAGCGGGGAGGCCGCTTCCGTCTCGGTCTCGGACACGGATCGACCACCGACTCGCTCGATCCCGCGACGTTCGAGCAGCTCTACATGCAGGTCGTGGGCGCCGCCGCCCGCAACAACCTGATGGAGGTCGGCCAGAACGGCGACCTGATCCCCGAACTCGCGGAGGGGTTCGACGTTTCGGAGGACGCCAGGACGTGGAAGTTCAACCTGCGCCGGGGCGTCGAGTTCCACAACGGCAAGACCGTCGACTCCGGCGACGTCGTGGCGTCGATCAACCATCATCGCGGCGCGGATTCGAAGTCGGCCGCCAAGTCGCTGCTCGACGCCATCGTCGATCTGAAGGCCGACGGCAAGAACGCGGTGGCCATCACCCTGAGGGAGGGCAACGCGGACTTCCCCTTCATCCTCAGCGACTACCACGTGGCCATCATGCCGGCGGACGGCGACGCCGTGGACTGGAAGTCCGGCGTCGGCACCGGGGCCTACGCGCTCGAGAGCTACGAACCCGGCGTGCGCACCACGTTCAAGCGCAACCCCAACTACTTCAAGGCGGGGTTCGGGCATTTCGACGAGGTGGAGGTCATCACCATCGCCGACGTGGCGGCGCGGACCAACGCGCTGACCACGGGCGAGATCGACGCGATGGACCGGGTCGACCTCAAGACCGCGCACCTTCTGGCGCGCCGCGAGGGCGTCAAGATCGCGGAGACCAGCGGCACTCAGCACTACACGTTCACGATGCGGACCGACACGCCGCCCTTCGACGACAACGACGTGCGTCTGGCGCTGAAGTACGCCATCGACCGCGAGGCGGTCCTCAAGACGATCCTCCGCGGCCATGGCGCGCTCGGCAACGACCATCCGATCGGCCAGTCGAACCGCTATCACGCGGGCGATCTGCCGCAACGCGCCTACGACCCGGACAGGGCCAGGCATCATCTCAGGAAGGCGGGCGCGGAGGGTCTTTCGATCGATCTGAGCGCGGCCGACGCGGCCTTCGCCGGCGCGGTCGACGCCGCCGTCCTCTACAAGGAACACGCGGCCAGGGCCGGCATCGACATCAACGTGGTCCGCGAGCCCGACGACGGCTACTGGGCCAACGTCTGGAAGAGGAAGCCCTACTGCGCGGAGTACTGGACCGGCCGTCCGACCGAGGACTGGATGTTCTCGACCGCCTACGCGGCGGACGCGAACTGGAACGGCAGCTTCTGGCGACACGACAGATTCAACGAACTGCTGCTCGCCGCGAGGGCGGAGCTGGACGAGAAGAAGCGCCGCGGCATGTACGAGGAGATGCAGGGGATCGTCAGGGACGACGGCGGCGCGCTCATTCACGTGTTCGCCAACTACGTCATGGGCCTCTCGGACAGGATCGGGCACGGACGGATGGCGGCCAACTTTTCGATGGACGGCTTCAAGTGCGCGGAGCGGTGGTGGTTCGTCCAGGCTCACATTCCTCCTGCCGGCAGGGACCGATGACCGCGCGGCGTTGCGGGGACCCCCCTCCCGACCTCCCCCCCTGACAGGGGGGAGGAGTAGGGATGGCTCTCCCTGCCAGGGGGGAGGAGCGCCGTGCGCTGGCTTGCCAGTGTCCGGGCCGCCTTCTACTATGACCGTGGAATACGCGGCTGCCGCGCGCACCGGTCCGAAGAGGCCGCCCGCGCGGCGATGAGCGGTCGCGCCAAACATGGGGAGAACGGCAATGACGATCGAGCAGGAACTGACGACACTGGCCCTTCGCAAGGGCGTGACCCGCCGCGGGTTCATGGAGCGCGCGTTGGCGCTCGGCGCCACGACGGCTCTGGCGACGACCCTCGCCGACCGGGCCTTCGCCATGCCGAAGCGGGGAGGCCGCTTCCGTCTCGGTCTCGGACACGGATCGACCACCGACTCGCTCGATCCCGCGACGTTCGAGCAGCTCTACATGCAGGTCGTGGGCGCCGCCGCCCGCAACAACCTGATGGAGGTCGGCCAGAACGGCGACCTGATCCCCGAACTCGCGGAAGGGTTCGACGTTTCGGAGGACGCCAGGACGTGGAAGTTCAACCTGCGCCGGGGCGTCGAGTTCCACAACGGCAAGACCGTCGACTCCGGCGACGTCGTGGCGTCGATCAACCACCATCGCGGCGCGGATTCGAAGTCGGCCGCCAAGTCGCTGCTCGACGCCATCGTCGATCTGAAGGCCGACGGCAAGAACGCGGTGGCCATCACCCTGAGGGAGGGCAACGCGGACTTTCCCTTCATCCTCAGCGACTACCACGTGGCCATCATGCCGGCGGACGGCGACGCCGTGGACTGGAAGTCCGGCGTCGGCACCGGGGCCTACGCGCTCGAGAGCTACGAACCCGGCGTGCGCACCACGTTCAAGCGCAACCCCAACTACTTCAAGGCGGGGTTCGGGCATTTCGACGAGGTGGAGGTCATCACCATCGCCGACGTGGCGGCGCGGACCAACGCGCTGACCACGGGCGAGATCGACGCGATGGACCGGGTCGATCTCAAGACCGCGCACCTTCTGGCGCGCCGCGAGGGCGTCAAGATCGCGGAGACCAGCGGCACCCAGCACTACACGTTCACGATGCGGACCGACACGCCGCCCTTCGACGACAACGACGTGCGTCTGGCGCTGAAGTACGCCATCGACCGCGAGGCGGTCCTCAAGACGATCCTCCGCGGCCACGGCGTGCTCGGCAACGACCATCCGATCGGCCAGTCGAACCGCTATCACGCGGGCGACCTGCCGCAACGCGCCTACGACCCGGACAGGGCCAGGCATCATCTCAAGAAGGCGGGCGCGGAGGGCCTTTCGATCGATCTGAGCGCGGCCGACGCGGCTTTCGCCGGCGCGGTCGACGCCGCCGTCCTCTACAAGGAACACGCGGCCAAGGCCGGCATCGACATCAACGTGGTCCGCGAGCCCGACGACGGCTACTGGGCCAACGTCTGGATGAAGAAGCCCTACTGCGCCGTGTACTGGGGGGGGCGGCCGACCGAGGACTGGATGTTCTCGACCGCCTACGCGGCGGACGCGAACTGGAACGACAGCTTCTGGCAGCACGACAGGTTCAACGAACTGCTGCTCGCCGCGAGGGCGGAGCTGGACGAGAAGAAGCGCCGCGGCATGTACGAGGAGATGCAGGGGATCGTCAGGGACGACGGCGGCGTGCTCGTTCCCATGTTCGCCAACTACGTCATGGGCCTCTCGGACAAGATCGGCCACGGGCAGATGGCGGCGAACTGGTCGATGGACGGCTTCAAGTGCGCGGAGCGGTGGTGGTTCGTCTAGGCCCGCATTCCTCCTGCCGGCGGCGGACCGATGACTGCGCGGCGTTGCGGCCCCCCTCCCGACCTCCCCCCTGCCAGGGGGGAGGAGTATGGATGGCTCCCCCTGTCAGGGGGGGAGGAGCGTGGATGGCTCCCTCCCGGATAGGGGGAGGGTCGGGGCGGGGGCCGCGCGGGATCGGCCGTCACGTAACGGCGTGACCCAAATCCTGACGATGGTGGCCCAGCGCCTGGCGCTGGGCCTCCTCACGCTCTTCGTCGTCTCCCTGATCATCTTTCTCGGCGTCGAGCTGCTGCCGGGGGACCTGACCCAGGCCATCCTCGGCCAGGCGGCGACCGAGGAGACGGTCGCGGCGTTCCGCAGGGAGCTCAAGCTCGACCTTCCGCCGCACGAGCGTTACGTCGCCTGGCTCGGCGGCATCCTCCAGGGAGATCTGGGCCATTCCCTGGCCAACAAGCGGGCGATCACCGAGCTCATGGGCGTGCGGCTGTGGAACACCCTGTTCCTCGCCTTCCTCTCGGCGGCGGTCTCGGTTCCCCTGGCGCTCGGACTGGGGATCCTGGCGGCGCTCTACCGCAACACGCCGTACGACCGCACGGTCAACATCGTCACGCTGTCGTCGATCTCCTTCCCCGAGTTCTTCGTCGCCTACATCCTGATCCTGGTCCTGGCCGTGCAGCTCGGCTGGTTCCCCAGCATCTCCAACATCGGCGAGGAGCTCGGGTTCTGGGAACGGATCTACCGGTCCATCCTGCCGGCGCTGACCCTGACCCTGGTGGTCGTCGCGCACATGATGCGCATGACGCGCGCGGCGATCATCAACCTGATGGCCAGCCCCTACATCGAGATGGCCAACCTCAAGGGGCTGCCGCGCGCCCGCATCATCGTGAGGCACGCCCTGCCCAACGCCCTGGCGCCGATCATCAACGTCGTGGTGATAAATCTCGCCTACCTCGTGGTGGGCGTGGTCATCGTCGAGGTGGTGTTCGTCTACCCGGGGCTGGGACAGCTCCTCATCGACGCGGTGCGCACGCGCGACATCCCGGTGGTGCAGGCCACGGGACTGTTCTTCGCCGCCGCCTACATCCTCCTGAACCTGACCGCCGACGTGTTGTCGATCCTGACCAACCCGCGGCTGC
Organism: Alphaproteobacteria bacterium; assembly: GCA_965242505.1. GTDB lineage: Bacteria > Pseudomonadota > Alphaproteobacteria > UBA2966 > UBA2966 > UBA2966. The sequence continues at coordinate 2,271,350 of OZ251449.1, read as the reverse complement.
TGCATCCGAGATAGGAGCGCCGACGCCATGCCGGACGCCCTCCGCCTTCTCGGAAGCTCGCCCTGGAGCGCCCGCTTCGGAATGCTCGTGGTCCTCTTCTACGTGGTCATGGCGATCTTCGCGCCGGCGCTGACGCCCTACGGCGAGTCCGAGATCGTCGCCGCGGAGTACGAGCCCTGGAGCTCCGAATTCCTGCTCGGCACGGACAACCTCGGCCGCGACATGCTGACGCGCCTCATCTACGGGGCCCGGAACACCATCGGCATCGCCCTGATCACGACGGTTCTGGCCTTCCTCATCGGCTGCGTCGCCGGGTTCCTGGCCGCGACCCTCGGCGGCTGGACCGACCAGGCGATCGGCCGCGTCGTGGACGTCCTGATGGCGATTCCCCAGCTCATCTTCGCGCTGCTCATCCTGACCATCGTCGGCACCGCCATCCCGGTGCTGGTCGTCGTCATCGCCGTGCTCGACTCCACGCGCGTGTTCCGTCTCGCGCGCGCGGTCGCGATGAACATCGTCGTCATGGACTACGTCGAGGTCGCGCGCCTGCGGGGCGAGGGCCTGTGGTGGATCATGCGCCGCGAGGTGCTGCCCAACGCCCTGCCGCCCCTGGTCGCCGAGTTCGGCCTGCGCTTCTGTTTCGTCTTCCTGCTGTTGAGCGCCCTGAGCTTCCTCGGTCTGGGCATCCAGCCGCCGACCGCGGACTGGGGCAGCATGGTGCGCGACAACGCGACCCTGATCACGTTCGGCGACTTCACGCCGCTTCTGCCGGCGGCCTCCATCGCCTTGCTGACGGTCGGCGTGAACTTCATCGTCGACTGGTTCCTCCACCAAACGGCCGGATTGAAGGATGAGTAACCGCGCCTCCGACGCCCGCGCCCGCGAACCCCTGTTGCGGATGAGGGGGCTCCGCATCGAGGGGCAGGCGGGCGAGCAGTGGAACGAGATCGTCCATGGCGTGGACGTGACGCTCCACCGGGGCGAGGTGCTCGGGCTGATCGGCGAGTCGGGCGCCGGCAAGTCGACCATCGGCCTCGCGGCGATGGGATACGCGCGTCCCGGCTGCCGCCTGTCGGCCGGCGACGTCGTGTTCGACGGGATGGAGCTGCGCGGCGCGCCCGAGGACCTGAAGCGCGGTCTGCGGGGCGTGCGGATCTCCTACGTCGCGCAGAGCGCGGCGGCGGCCTTCAACCCGGCGCATCGGCTGATCGACCAGTTCGTGGAGGCGCCGGTCCATCACGGGGTGAAGTCCCGCGCCGAGGCCGAGGCCGACGCCAAGGACCTCTACCGCCGGCTTCAGCTCCCGTACCCCGAGCAGATCGGCTACCGCTATCCTCACCAGGTCTCCGGCGGTCAACTCCAGCGCGCCATGACCGCCATGGCCATGTCGTGCCGGCCCGATCTCATCGTCTTCGACGAACCGACCACGGCTCTCGACGTAACGACCCAGATCGAGGTCCTGGCCGCGGTCAAGGACGTGGTGAAGCAGTTCGACACCGCCGCCATCTACATCAGCCACGATCTCGCGGTCGTGGCGCAGATGGCGGACCGCATCATGGTGCTGCGCCGCGGCGGCCTCGTGGAGGAAGGAACGGTCGACCAGATCATCAACCGCCCCGAGGAGAAATACACGCGGGAACTCCTCGCGGTGCGCACCTACCGCAAGCCCGATGCGGGCCCGCCGTCGGAAGGGCCGCTGCTGCGCATCGAGGGCGTTTCCGCGCGCTACGGCCGGTCGGCGCGGGTGCTGGAGGACGTCGATCTGGAGATCGGCCGCCGGCGCACGGTCGCCGTCGTGGGCGAGTCGGGCAGCGGCAAGAGCACGCTGGCGCGCGTCATCACCGGCCTGCTGCCGCCGGAGGAAGGCCGGGTCCTCTTCGACGGCGAGGCGCTGCCGCCGGCGCTGCCGGGGCGCAACCGCGAGATGCTGCGCCGTCTCCAGATGATCTACCAGATGCCCGATACGGCCCTGAACCCGCGCCAGCGCCTGCGCGAAATCATCGGGCGGCCGCTCGCGTTCTATCTCGGGTTGACGGGGCGCAAGCGCGAGGACCGGGTGCGCGAACTGCTGGAGATGATCGAGCTCGACCCGGACGACTTCATCGACCGCTACCCGTCCGAACTGTCCGGCGGCCAGAAGCAGCGCGTCTGCATCGCCCGCGCGCTCGCCGCCCAGCCCGACCTGATCATCTGCGACGAGGTGACCTCGGCGCTGGATCAGCTGGTGGCGGAGGAGATACTCAAGCTCCTTCAGCGCCTACAGGACGAACTTCATCTGTCCTACATGTTCATCACCCACGACCTCGCCACGGTGCGGGCGATCTCGGACGAGATCGTGGTCATGTTGCAGGGACGCATCGTCGAGCAGGGCGCCAGGAACGACGTGCTGACCCCGCCTCATCACGAATACACGGACCTGCTGTTGTCGTCCGTCCCGGAGATGGAGGTCGGCTGGCTCGACCGCACGCTGGCCGAGCGCGAAAGGCGCAAGGCGCATGGCGAACAGGTCATGGAGTCGGCGGGTCGGTAGCCCGCATTTCCCGCGCCGCTCGTCCGCGACCCCCACCCCGGCCCTCCCCCTGCAAGGGAGAGGGAGAAAAACGGAGGGAGGCATTATCACTCCTCCCCCCTGACAGGGGGGAGGTCGGGAGGGGGGTGGACGCGGCGCCGCGACTCCGCGAAACCCTCGACCCTCCTCCGCAGTGTGAGAAACGCGGGCCGATCAGGCGGCGTTCGCGACGGCGGAGCCGGACGTGCGCAGGCAGCTCAACACCTCGTCCCGGTCCACGTAGCATCCCTGCAGGTGTCGCTTGCCGGTCGACGGCTGGTAGGCCATCCGTCCGTGCAGCACCCGCCAGTTGTCGAAGGTGAGCAGGTCGCCCGGCCGGAGCCTGAAGCGGATCTGGTGGCGGTCGCCGCGAACGAGCCGGGCGAACTTCCGGTAGGCCGCATAGAGCGCCACGGTCTCGTCGGGAGGCAGGTCCTGAACGCCGAAGAGTCCGAGGTTGAAGCGGACCCTCTCGAAGCGTCCGGCGCCGTCCAGTCCGATGATCGGGGCGCGGAACCGCAGATCGCATTCGGCGTCGTGGAACCGGAACAGCGCCGGCGTGGTCGACAGCACGCGAAAGGCCTCGACGTCCGCGCGGCGCAGCGCCTCGGCGGCGTGGAACCCGTCGACCAAGGTGGACTCCCCGCCGGTCGCGGTGTTCTCCAGGCAGTGGAGGAACTGGTAACCCGGAGGCCGTTCCACGTTGCAGAGATCCGTGTGGTTGGGGAGCTTGAGCGCCGTGTAGGCGTTGTTGATCGGGTCGGGTTCGGCCCGGACCTCGAAATGTTCCCCGAAGTTGGAACGCCGCGCGTAGGCGATCCGCTCGGCCACCCGGACGACCTCCCGGTCGCGGCGCGGCGTGTTGGCGACGACCGCGACGCCGTGTCCCAGCAACGCGGAGAGCCAGGCCTCGAGGCCGTGCTCGCTTTCCATGACGGCGCCGTAGTCGAACCGGGGCATACAGCCGGACAGGCTGGCGTCCCAGAGCGTGACGTCGGGCCGCGCGAGGTCATCGCCGGACGACTCGAAGGCGCACTGGCGCAGCCAGTCCGACTCGTACTTGCTGGTGTGGCCGTCGTCGCCCCACAGCACCATCACCGCGCTCCGGCTCGCGAGTCCGGCGCTGGCCACGCGCGGCGTCTCCGGGACGGTGAGAAGATCGAACGTCCGCTCCCGCGTGCGCGGATGCAGGCAGCGCGGGCAGCCGCAGTTGTCCCGCAACCAGATCAGGGGGAAGGCGTAGGACCGCCCGTCGTTCCAGGTCACTTCGAGGAATCGACCTGCGGCGCGGACCGATCCGATCCCTTTCGCCGATGGTCCGGGGGCGGGGCCGGCGAGCGCCGTCGGCGGCGACGGAACGGGGCGCGGGAGGTGCGCCGTTCCGCCAAGTATTCGCCTGGCCAATACTACTGGCGACTGCATGTCATGCGCTCCGCGCCGCGCCCGCATCAAGTCTTCGCCGACTTTCGGCTTGTCTCGACGCGCAGTGTTCGATTTTCCGGTTGATTTGAAAAGCGAATTTAATAAATTGAGCCAATCGAAACTTTCGATCCGTCACCGGACCCGACGCCATGGCGAACATCGAGCAGTTGCGGACCTTCCTCGAGATCGCCGCGACGGGGAACTTCAACCGGGCCGCCGACAACCTGAACGTCAGCCAGTCGACGATCAGCGCGCGGATCAGGGGGCTGGAGGACCGGCTCGATCGCCAACTGTTCCGGCGCAGCCGGTCGGGGGTCGAGCTGACCGGCGCCGGCCGGCGCTTCGAACGGTACGCCGCGTCCGTGGTCCAGGGCTGGGAGCGGGGCCGGCAACAGGTCGCCCTGCCCGAGGGTTACCGGGCCCTGTTCGGCCTCGGCACGCAGGTAAGCCTGTGGGAACGGCTGGTGGCGCGATGGTTGCCGTGGATGCGGGCCCAGGCGCCGGACGTCGCGCTTCACGTGGAAACCGATTACTCGCCCAGCCTGATGCGGCAGCTGTCGGACGGCCTTCTCGATCTCGTCGTCCTCTATTATCCGCGCACGATGTCGGGGTTCGTCATCGAGCCCTTCCTGGAGGAACGGCTCGTGATGGTGTCGACCCGCAAGCGCCGGATCAGCTCCGATTGGGTGGAGGACTACATCTACGTGGATTGGGGCGCCGACTACCGGGCGGAGCTCGTCAAGGCGTTCCCCGAGATCGAGGTTTCGGCGATCTCCGTCGGGCTCGGCGCCATCGGGCTGCAATACATCCTCGACAACGGCGGGTCGGGGTATTTCCCTCTGCGGGTCGTGCGCCCCTACCTGGCGCAGAAGCGGCTCTACCGCGTGACCGGCGCACCGGTCTTCAAGCGGCCGGCCTACATGATGCATTCCGAGGATCCCGCCGATCCGGACGCGGTCGAGCTCGCCCGGGAGGGCCTGCTGCGCATCGCGTCGCTGGAGAGCGAGCGGTAGGGGCGTCACATACGGAATCGCCAGCGTCGCATACTTGCCCGACCCCCACCCCGACCCTCCCCCTGCAAGGGAGAGGGAGAACGAGGGGAACGGAGGGGGCCGTTGACGCTCCTCCCCCCTGGCAGGGGGGAGGTCGGGAGGGGGTCGACCGTCCGCGCCCGTCGTTCCAACCGCTTACGCGGCTTGGCCAGGGAGCGGCGTCAACGGAACGTCCAGCCTCACCCGGTCGCACCGAACCCGCAGGACCAACGCGCCGCGCCGTCCTTCCGTCAATTCCACGAGGCCATACCGCGACATCGTCTTCAGGGTGCGCGACAGGTTCGACTTGTTCCGCCCCGCGAGCTCCGCCAGCTCGGTGAGTGACCGCGGCTTCTCGCGAGCGATCAGCGCCAGAAGCTCCTGATTGCGCCGGGAGAGCACCTTCGCGAAGCTCTCGACCGACGTGAACCACACCGTCGGCTCGCCCCTGGCCGGCTTGTGTTCGCCGCGCGCGATCGCCATGGTGCGCGCCTTCATCCGATCATAGTCGGCAATACCGATCTTCAACGTCCTCATGGGATCGCCCCTTCGGATCGCCGTCAGGCAACGGCTTCACTCGTCCGTATCGTCATCGTCGGGATACATCTCGGCCAGCAACGCCCGCACCCCGCCGCCACGCCCGCGCCGTCGAACGTATATGTCGAAGCCCCAGTCTTCACATAGGCCCATCACGGGCCCCATTCTTTCCGCCACCCGTTCGATGCGCTTGAGCGGACCCCCGGCTCGATTGGTCCCGTAATAAGTCGTCCAGAAAAACAGGTCGAGACACGTGCCTTCCAGCCAATCGGTCTCTTCCGAGTATCCCGCCACCCAACGGACACGGCCTCCATCCATGAGAAATTCGACGGTATCATCGTTGGCGGTCGCGCAGGTGCCGAGATACAAGCCATCCAGACTGCCTCGAGGAATATCCTCCAATATGTTTCGGAACACGGCGCGAGAAATCCTGTTGCCGTCGCGAGTGTCTCCCGCCGCGCCGTATATCCCATCCTCATCGCCGTGCGCGGCGATGACCAGATTCCGGATGTTCTTCTTTTTCGCTACGCGAGGCACGATTTCCTTGAGGGAAGCGGCATTGTTGAACATCTCGTAGTGGTACGCATGCGGGTTTTCCTGGTGGCGAACCGCCGCGATCAGTTCGAAGATTCCACGCACGGAATGGTTACCTTCTTCCCACCACCGGCTTTCGACGACCGCCAAGTCGAGCATTTTCCTTCCTCCCTACAAAGTCGGGGCGCCTCCGGGGACTACCCTTCCCGTTCATCGGAATTCTATCCGACCGGACCCCGCCTCACCACAGCGAGCCGGCCGAGATCGTCAGATCCTGCATGGTGACGCCGACGGCCTCCTCGCGGCAGAGATAGAGCGCGAGCGCGCCGACCTCCGAGGGCTGGACGAGGCGCCCCTGCGGGTTGGCGGCCTTGACGTCGGCGATGTACGCCTCGCCCGGACGGCCCTCCTGGGTCTCGGCGATGTCGCTCATCCAATCCCTGCCGAAACCGGTCTCGACCCAGGTGGGGCTGATGGCGTTGCAGGTCACGCCATGGGCCGCGCCCTCGAGGGCGACGCAGCGGCTCAGGCCCACGACGCCGGCCTTGGAGGCGCAGTAGGCCCCCGACGTGGGCGCGCCGACGGAGGCCGCCGTCGAGGCGATGTTGACGATGCGGCCCCACTTCCTCTCGATCATTCCGGGCAGGCAGACCTTGATGGCGCGGTAGGCGCCGTTGAGGTTGACGTCAAGCACCCTGTCCCACAGGGCGTCCGCGTGGCCGACGATGGTCTGCTCGGCCGTGATTCCGGCGGCGTTGGCCAGGACGTCGACCTTGCCGAAGGCCCGGACGGTCGCATCGAAGAACGCCTCGACGGACTCCGTCGACGTCACGTCGAGTCCCGTCGCCAGCACCCGCGCGCCGCGGGCCTCGATTTCCCCGGCCGCGGCGTCGAGCTCGTCCCGCCCCGGGAGATGGGCGATCTCCCCCTCGGCCCCTCTCCCGGAGCGATCCGACAGCAGCGAGCCGATGGCGACGTCGGCGCCGGCCCCCGCGAAGGCGAGCGCCATGGCCCGGCCCATCCCCGAGGCGCCGCCGGTGACCATCGCCGCGCGCCCCTCCAGAAAGCGATCGCCGTTTCCGCTCATGCTTCGTCTCCTCGGGTTCGGCCCGCGACGGTTCGAGCGGCGCCCGAACCGCGCCCGGCCATGCGGGTTTCAGAACGGGGCCTCGACGTCGCCGAGCTCCACGTAGACGCTCTTCCTCTGGGTGTAGTGCTCGATGGCCGCGAGGCTGTTCTCGCGCCCGAGGCCGGAATGCTTGTAGCCGCCGAAGGGCACCTCGACGGGGGTGACGTTGTAGTTGTTGATCCAGCAGGTCCCCGCCTGGAGACGGGCGACGACGCGATGCCCGCGGGCGAGGTCCCGCGTGAACACGCCGGCGGCGAGCCCGAACTCGGTCGCGTTGGCGCGCGCCACCGCCTCGTCCTCGCCGTCGAACGTGAGCACGCCCATGACCGGACCGAAGATCTCGTCCTTCATGATGGTCATGTCGTCCTCGCAGCGGTCGAAGACGGTCGGCATCACGAAGTTCCCCGATCCCAGACGCCCCTCGACCGCCCGTCCGCCGCCGATGACGATCTCGGCGCCCTCGCGCTTCCCCGTCTCGATGTAGTCCATCACCCTGTCGAGATGCTCGCGGCTGATCAGCGAGCCGACGGTCGTCTCGGGGTCGAGCGGGTCGCCCACCTTCATCGCCTCCACGCGCGGCAGCAACCGGTCGACGAACGCGTCGTGGATCGGCCTCTCGACGAACACCCGCGTGCCGTTGGAGCAGATCTCGCCCTGCGTATAGAAGTTCGCCATCAGGGCCGCCGAGACCGCGTTGTCGAGATCGGCGTCGGCGAAGATGATCAGCGGCGACTTGCCGCCCAGCTCCAGCGTGACGCGCTTCACCGTCGCCGCCGCGTCGGCCATGACGGCCTTGCCGGTATCGACGCCGCCGGTGAGCGACACCTTGGCGACGCCCGGATGGCGCGTGAGCGCCCGGCCCGTCTCCGTCCCGCCCTGGACGACGTTGAAGACGCCGGGCGGCAGGCCCGCCTCGGCGTAGATTTCGGCGAGCCGCGCCGCCGTCAGCGGCGTCTCCTCCGAGGGCTTGAACACCATCGCGTTGCCGCACGCCAGGGCCGGTCCGGACTTCCAGCAGGCGATCTGAAGGGGGTAGTTCCAGGCGCCGATCCCGGCGCAGACGCCGAGGGGCTCGCGCCGCGTGTAGGCGAAGGCCGCGCCGAGATCGAAGTGCTCGCCGTGGAGCGCCGGCGCCAGCCCCGCGTAATACGCGATGCAGTCCGCGCCCGAGGCGACGTCGACGGCCCTGGCCTCGGAGATCGGCTTGCCGGTATCCAGCACCTCGATCTCGGCGAGCTCGTCGTTGCGGGCCCGCAGGAGGCGCGCCGCCTCCATCAGAACGCGGCCCCGCTCCGCGCCCGGCATCCGCGACCACGTCTCGAACCCGCGCGCGGCGGCGGCGACCGCCCGGTCGACGTCCCCGGCGTCCGCGACGTGGACGGCGCAGAGCGCCTCGCCGGTCGCGGGATTCACGTTCTCGAAGGTCCGGCCGCTCGCCGCGGCGACGGACGCGCCATCGACGTAGAGTTTCTGCTCCGGGAAACGCTTCATGCCCCGCTTCTCTCGGGTGATTTCGCGGCGGCGACGACCGCACCGCCGCATACCAGACTCGGCGCCTCGCGAACAAGGACCATGCGAAGGCCGGCCGCCGCGCCCCGTGGCGCCTCCGCCGCCGTTCCAGGCGTCGGAAATGGCCGGTGATTCGTCGATTCCGAATGTCTCCCGGATACCGAATCCGGTACGCTACGGACGTCATGCCCCTTATCGCAGGGAGGCCGCCGCGATGAACTGGGAGGCGTTCATCACCTGCGCCGTCACGGGCGCGGGCGACACCACGGGCAAGCATCCGGCGATCCCGGTCACCCCCGAGGAAATCGCCGTCGCGGCGATCGAGTCCGCGAAGGCCGGGGCGGCCATCGCGCACGTTCACGTCCGGGATCCCGAAACGGGCCGCGGCGCCCGGGACCCCGCGCTTTACCGCGAGGTGGTCGAGCGCATCCGCGCGTCCGATACGGACGTCGTGCTCAATCTCACGGCCGGCATGGGCGGCGACCTCGTGTTCGGCAAGGGGGAACGTCCGCTGCCTCTCGACGAGGAACTGACCGACGTGGCGGGCCCGTTGGAGCGGCTGGCCCACGTCGAGGAGCTGCTGCCCGAAATCTGCACCCTCGACTGCGGCACCATGAACTTCGCCGAGGGCGACTACGTGATGACGAACACGCCCTCGATGCTGCGGGCCGGGGCGAAGCGCGCGCGGGAACTGGGCGTGCGCCCCGAGCTCGAGGTCTTCGATACGGGTCACCTGGTCTTCGTCAAGACGATGATCGACGAGGGACTGATCGACACGCCGGCGATGATCCAGTTGTGCTGCGGGATCCCCTACGGCGCGCCGGACGATCCCGGCACCTTGATGGCCATGGTCAACCGGCTTCCGCCGGGAACGCACTGGTCGACGTTCTCCATCGGCCGAATGCAGCTGCCCTTCGTCGCCATGGCCGTTCTCGCCGGGGGCAACGCGCGCGTCGGGCTCGAGGACAACATCTACCTGGAACGCGGCGTCCTCGCCTCCAACGCCCAACTCGTCGAGCGGGCGGTCGCCATTCTGGAGGCGATGAACGTGCGCGTCCTCGGGCCCGATGAAGTCCGGGAAAAGCTTTCGCTGAACCGGCGCGGCTGACGCGGACTCCGGGAGCCGCGGCCGCCATGAGCGAGATCGAGCGCGTCGCCCTGATCGGCGCCGGCGTCATCGGGGCGGGCTGGGCGGCGCGGTTCGCTGTGAACGGCATCGACGTCGCCGCCTACGATCCCGACCCGCGCGCCGCCGCCCGTATCGACGACACGCTGGAGAACGCGCGGCGCGCTTACGCCAGGCTGACCCTGGCGCCGCCGGCGCCGCCGGGACGCATCGCCATCGCCGGCGAGATCGCCGAGGCCGTCGACGGCGCCGATTTCGTTCAGGAGAGCGCGCCCGAACGCATGGAGGTCAAACGAGCCCTGCTCGCCGAAACGAGCCGGGCCGCGGACCCGGGCATCGTCATCGCCTCCTCGACTTCGGGTCTGCTGCCGAGCGAGCTGCAGGCCGGTTGCGCGGCGCCCGAGCGGATCTGCGTCGGACACCCGTTCAATCCGGTCTACCTGCTGCCGCTGGTGGAAGTGGTCGGCGGCCGGGCCACCGCCGAAAGCGCCAAGGCGCGCGCCGCCGCGGTCTATCGCTCGGTCGGGATGCACCCCCTGGTCCTGGACACCGAGATCGACGCCTTCGTCGCCGACCGATTGCTCGAAGCCCTTTGGCGCGAGGCCCTGCACCTGATCGCCGACGGCGTCGCCACGGCCGACCAGATCGACCAGGCCATCGTCTACGGCCCCGGGCTGCGCTGGAGCGTCATGGGGACCTTTCTGCTCTACCGACTCGCCGGAGGGGAGTCGGGAATGCGCCATTTCCTCGAGCAGTTCGGCGGCGCGCTCGACCTGCCGTGGGCGCGCGTCGAGGGTCCCGCGCTCACGGACCAGCTCGTCGAGCGGATCGTCGCGCAGTCGGACGCGCAGGCGGAGGGGCGCGCCATCCGCGATCTCGAACGCCTGCGGGACGACTGTCTGGTGTCCGTCATGCAGGCCCTGCGCGCCCGGAACCACGGCGCCGGCGCCGTGTTGCGCGAATACGAGGGCCGGTTGTTCTCGCGCGCCCATCGCGCGTCCCGGACGAGCGAGCGCGACCTGTCCCGGCCCTTGCGGCTTCACACGGCCCGGGTCGCGCCCGAGTGGACGGACTTCAACAACCACATGACGGAAAGCCGTTATCTTCAGGTGTTCGGCGACGCGACGGACGCCTTGTTGCGGTTCGTCGGCGTGGACGGCGACTATCTGACGGCGGGCCGCAGCTACTATACGGTGGAGACGCACATCCGGCATCTGCGTGAGGCCGCGGGAGAGGAGCCCCTCGCCGTCTCGACCCGGGTGCTGGGTTGCGACGAGAAACGGCTCCATCTCTTCCATCGCATGACTCGCGAGGAGACGGATGCGGAGCTCGCCACTGCGGAACACATGCTCCTCCACGTCGATACGCGGGCCGGCCGCGCCGCCCCGGCGGCGCCCGAAGTGCTGGCGCGCCTCCGCGAGATCGAAGACGCGCAGGCCGGCCTCGGCGCGCCGGAAGCGGCCGGTCGCGCCATCGCCATGCCGACGGGGCCGGATCCCGGGGCCGGCGCCGGGTGAAACGAACGAGGCGGCCATGGAATTCGGGCTGAGCCAGGAACAGCAGATGGTGGTCGACACCGTGAGGAGCTTCGTCGAGCGCGAGCTCCATCCCCTCGAGGACGAGGTCGAGCGGACGGCCCTGGCGCCGCGGGAACTCGGCCGGGAAATCCAGGACAAGGTCCGCGCCCTCGGTTTCTACGCCCCCAACATCCCGCAGGAATTCGGCGGCGGCGGTCTGGACCACCTGACCTTCACCCTTCTCGAGCGCGAGCTGGGCCGGGCCTCGATGGCGCTTTCCGTGTTCTGGGGCCGGCCCTCGAACATCCTCTGCGCCTGCAACGAGGACCAGCGCGCGCGCTACCTGTCGCCCAGCGTGCGCGGCGAGAAGATCGACGCCCTCGCCATGTCCGAACCCGACGCCGGCTCCGACGTGCGCGGCATGAGGGCCTTCGCCCGCCGCGAGGGCGACGACTACGTCATCACGGGCGCCAAGCACTTCATCAGTCACGCCGACATCGCCGACTTCTTCATCGTCTTCGTCGCCACGGGGGAGGAGGAGACGCCCGCCGGGCGGAAGAAACGCATCACGTGCTTCCTGATCGACCGGGACACGCCCGGCTTCGAGATCCGCCCGGGCTATCGCGCCGTTTCGCACCGCGGCTATCACAACGGCATCCTCGCCTTCGACGAGTGCCGCGTCTCCGCCGACCAGGTTCTCGGCGAGGAAGGCGGCGGGTTCGACATGGCCAATACCTGGCTCTACGCCACGCGCCTGACGGTCGCCGCCATGTGCGTGGGCCGAGCGCGGCGCTGCTTCGATCTCTGCGTCGACTGGGCCGCCCGCCGCCGGCAGTTCGGCCAACCGATCGGCAGGTTCCAGGGCGTCTCCTTCAAGCTCGCCGACATGGCGACCGAGATCGACGCGGCGGATTGGCTCACCCTGGCCGCGGCGTGGCGGCTCGACCAGGGGCTCGACGCCAATCGTCAGATCGCCCAGGCCAAGCTCTATGCGTCGGAGATGCTGGCCCGCGTCACCGACGCGGCGGTGCAGGTCTTCGGAGGCATGGGCCTCATGGACGATCTGCCGATCGAGCGGTTCTGGCGGGATGCCCGCGTCGAGCGGATCTGGGACGGCACCAGCGAGATCCAGCGACACATCATCGCCCGCGATCTGCTGCGGCCGTTGGGCGCGTAGGCCAGTTGAGCCGGAAGCCGCACACGCTCCGCCCGTCTTCTTCCCGGCATGGCGGGGGGAAGGCCCGGGACCTCTCCCGCCTGCTGAAACCCCGTTCGATCTGCGTCGTCGGCGGCCGCGAAGCGGCGCGCGTCGTCGAGCAGTGCCGGCGCATGGAATTTCCCGGCGCCGTCTACCCGGTCCATCCCGAGCGGGCGGAGATCGAGGGGCTGTCCTGTTTCAGGAGCGTCGACGATCTGCCGGAGGCGCCCGACGCCGCCTTCGTCGGCGTCCGCCGCGACCTGACCGTCGCCGTCGTCCGGTCGCTGGCCGCGAGGGGCGCGGGCGGAGCCGTATGTTACGCGTCCGGCTTCGGCGAGTCGGGCGAAGAGGGCAGGGGCCTTCAGGCCGCGTTGCTCGACGCCGCCGGCGACATGCCGATCGTCGGGCCGAACTGTTACGGGCTGATCAACTACCTGGACGGCGCGCCGCTGTGGCCCGACCAGCACGGCGGAAGGCGGGTCGAACGGGGCGTCGCCATCCTGTCCCAGAGCAGCAACATCGCCATCACGCTGACGATGAACCGGCGCGGCCTGCCCATCGCCGCCATGATCACGCTCGGAAACCGGGCCCAGATCGGCGCTCCGGCGCTGATGAACGCCCTGATCGAGGACGGGCGCATCACCGCGGTCGGGCTTCTCCTGGAGTCGCTGGACGACGCGGCGGACCTGGCCTGGGCGGCGGAGAAAGCGCGCGAGAAGCGCATCCCGGTCGTGGCGCTCAAGCTCGGAAGCAGCGCCGGGGGCGCCGAGCTCACGCTCTCGCACACGGCTTCCCTGGCCGGGTCGGACGCCGCGGCGACCGCGTTCCTGAAGCGGGTCGGGATCGCCCGCGCCCCGTCCCTGCCGACGTTCCTCGACGCCCTGCGGCTGTTGTACGCGTCGGGGCCGTTGTCGGGACGCGACGTCGCGTCGCTGAGCTGTTCGGGCGGCGAGGCGGCGCTGGTCGCCGACGCCCTCGAACGCCGCAATCTCGCCGCCCGGACGTTGACGGCGGCCGAAAGCGCGAGAGTCCGGGCGACGCTGGGCGATCTCGTGACCGTCTCGAACCCGCTCGACTACCACACCTTCATCTGGGGTGACGCGGAACGCCTGGCCGCGACGTTCTCGGCAATGCTGGGCTGCGGCTTCGACATCGGCCTCCTGGCGCTCGACCTGCCGCGCGGCGACCGCTGCGACGACGGCGATTGGCGGATCGCTCTGGAGGCGTTCGAGCGGGCCTGCGACCGGACCGGCGCTCGGGGCGGCGTGCTGGCGACCCTCCCGGAATCGCTCACGGAGACGCTCGCCCATGAGATCATGGTTCGCGGCATGGTCCCCTTTTCCGGCGTCGAGGAAGGCCTCGCGGCGATCGAGCTGGCCGCCGACATCGGCGAGGCATGGGCGATGCCTCCCCCTTCTCCGCCGCATGGACCGTCTCTCCTTCGCGCGGGCGCCGACACGGTCCTGAACGAATGGGAGGCCAAGAAGCGGCTGGCCGCCGCCGGCGTCCGCGTCCCCAGGGGCGAAGTCGCGCGCCGCCTCCCGGAGGTCATGGGCGCGGCCGAGCGTATCGGCCGGCCCGCCGTGGTCAAGGCCGTGGGTCCGGGCCTCGCCCACAAGTCGGACGCGGGCGCGGTGCGTCTCGGCCTCGGGAACGTCCCCGACGTGATCGCCGCGGCCAGCGAACTGTTGCCTGTCGGCGGCGCGGTGCTCATCGAGGAGATGATCGAGGACACGGTCGCCGAAGTGATCGTCGGCGCGCGCCGCGACCCGCACGTCGGTCTCGTTTTGCTGCTCGGATCGGGCGGCGAGTTGGCGGAGCTCGTCGAGGACCGCGTCCTGTTGATACCGCCCGCCACGCGGGACGAGATCGTCGCCGCCGTGGAAGGGTTGAAGGCCGCCGCGCTGATCGACGGCTTCCGCGGGCGGCGCCCCGGCGACCGCGACGCGCTGGTGGAGGCGGTGCTCGCCATACAACGGTTCGCCCTCGACCACGCCGACGGCCTGATCGAGCTCGACGTGAACCCGGTCATCGTGCGCCCGCGAGGCGGCGGCGCGGTGGCGGTGGATGCCCTGATGCGACTCGTTGAAGGAGGACCGACATGACCGACGATCCCCTCCACGTCGCGCGGCGCGGCCGCGTGCTGGAGGTCACCCTCGACCGCCCGAAGGCGAACGCCATCGACGGCGCCGCCAGCCGCCGCATGGGAGCCCTGTTCGCGGAGTTCCGGGACGATCCCGACCTGCGGGTCGCCGTCGTCACCGCGGCCGGCGAGAGATTCTTTTCGGCGGGCTGGGACCTGAAGGCTGCCGCGGAAGGCGAACCGCCCGATACCGACTATGGCGCGGGCGGATTTGGAGGTTTGCAGGAGCTCCCGGACCTCAACAAGCCGGTGATCGCGGCGGTGAACGGGATGGCAGTCGGCGGGGGGCTCGAACTCGCCATTTCCTGCGATCTCGTCCTGGCGGCGGAGCACGCGCGCTTCGCCCTGCCGGAGATCGACGTGGGCGCGCTCGCCGACGCGGCCAGCATCAAGCTTCACCGGCGCATCCCGTTCCACGTCTGCATGGACCTGCTGCTGACGGGACGCTGGATGGACGCTCGGGAGGCGGCGCGCTGGGGCCTCGTGAACGAGGTTCTGCCGGTCGGCCGGCTGATGGACAGGGCGCGGGAGCTGGCCGATCTTCTGGCGGACGGGCCGCCGCTGGTGTTCGCGGCGATCAAGGAAACCATCCGCATGACCGAGGATCTCAAGGTGCAGGAAGCGTTCGACCTGATGCGCGGCAAGGGAATCCCCGCCGTCAACGCGCTCTACGCGAGCGAGGACCTGCAAGAGGGCGCGCGCGCCTTCGCGGAGAAACGCAAGCCGGTCTGGAAGGGCCGTTAGCCCGCGTTTCTCACACCGCCCGTCCGCGAGCTCCATCCGGTGCCGGCGCCGCCGCAGGGGCCGTTCGCGCTCCTTCCCCGGCGCGACCCCCACCCCGGCCCTCCCCCTGCAAGGGGGGAGAAGAAGGGGAACGGAGAGGCCATTCATACTCCTCCCCCCTGACAGGGGGAGGTCGGGAGGGGGATGGACCGCGGTCCCGCAACGCCGCGCACTCCTCGATCCCTGCCGGTATGAGAAATGCGGATCAGGGGCGGCTTTCCGTCGTCCGTCTCAGCTTGTCGCGCAGGACGTAGTGCAGGATGCCTCCGTTCAGGAAGCATTCGACCTCGAAGGACGTGTCGAGTCGGCAGATCAACGGCGCGGTCTCGCCGCGACCGTCCGCGCGGACGATCCGGCATTCGACCTCCATCCGGGGCGTGACCGCGCCGTCCAATCCGATCACGTCGATCGTTTCCGCGCCGTCGATGCCGAGGGTGTAGCGGTCGATGCCGTCGGGGAACTGAAGCGGCAGGATACCCATGCCCACGAGGTTGGAGCGGTGGATGCGCTCGAACCCGCTGGCGAGGACGGCCCTGACCCCGAGGAAGCGGGGACCGCGGGCCGCCCAGTCGCGCGACGACCCCGAGCCATACCGGTATCCCGCCACCACCACCAGCGGCACGCCCTCCGACCGGTAGCGTTCGGCCGCGTCGTAGATCGTCATCTCCTCGCCGTCGGGCATGTGGCGCGTGAAACCGCCCGTCCTGCCGGGCGCCATGTCGTTGCGGAAGCGGACGTTGGCGAAGACGCCCCGGACGCCGACATCGGCGTTGGTCCGCCGCGAGGCGTAGTTGTTGAAGTCCGCCGGCTCGACGCCCTGGGCGACGAGATAGCGGCCGGCGGGCGAAGCCTCGGGGATGCCGCCGACCGGCGAGATGTGGTCGGTCGTGATGGAGTCTCCCGCGAGGACCAGCACGCGGGCCCCCAGGATATCGCCGGTCTCGGGCAGCTCGCGCCGCATGTCCCGGAACATGGGCGGGCGGCGGAAGTAGCCGCTGTCGTCGTTCCAGGCGAAGGTCGCGCCGCCCGCCGCCGGCAGTTCCCGCCAGGCCGGCGGCCCTTCCTCGACCCCGGCGTAGCGGGCCTTGTAGATATCCGGGGTCAGTACGTCGTCCATGACCGCCCGGATCTCGTCCTCGCCCGGCCATATGTCCGCGAGCGTGACGGGCTCGCCGTCGGCGTCCACGCCGAGGGGGTCGTTCGCGAGATCGATGTTCGCCGTGCCGGCGATGGCGAAGGCGACGACCAGAGGCGGCGAGGCCAGGAAGTTGGCCTTGACGAGGCCATGCACGCGGCCCTCGAAGTTGCGGTTCCCCGAAAGGACGGCGCAGGCGATGACGTCGTTCGCGACGATGGCGTCGGCGACCTCCGCCGCCAGCGGTCCCGAGTTTCCCATGCAGGTCGTGCAGCCGAACCCTACGACGTGGAAGCCGAGTCGGTCGAAAGAGGCTTGGAGGCCGGACGTCTCGAGGTAGTCCGCCACGACCCGGGATCCGGGCGCCAGCGAGGTCTTGACCCAGGGCTTCGCGGTCAGCCCCTTCGCGACCGCGTTCCGCGCCAATAGACCTGCGGCCGCCATGACCGACGGATTGGAGGTGTTGGTGCAGCTCGTGATCGCGGCGAGCGCTACGTCGCCGTGACGGAGGCGCCAGTCCCGGCCCGCGACCTCGAACGCAGTCTCCGGGTTCGCGGTTCGGTCGGGAAACTCTCCTGAAAGCGCCGCGCGCGTTTCGGAAAGGGGCAGGCGCGCGTGCGGCAGCTTCGGGCCGGCCACGCTGGGTCCGATGGCGCCGAGATCGATCTCCACGACGTCCGAGAAACGGATCCCGTCTCCGCCCGCGCCCCACAGGCCCTGGGCCCTGGCGTGGGTTTCCACGAGCGCGACGTGCGAATCCGCGCGCCCGGTGAGGCGGAGGTAACGCAGCGTCTCCTCGTCGACGGCGAAGAAGCCGCAGGTCGATCCGTATTCCGGCGCCATGTTCGAGAGCGTCGCCCGCTCCGTCGCCGGGAGCGCCGCGGCGCCCTCGCCGAAGAACTCCACGAACTTGCCCACGAGGTCCCTGGTTCTGAGGGTCTGCGTGACGGTCAACACGACGTCCGTCGTCGTGACGCCGGGGCGCGGCCGACCGGTGAGGCGGCAGCCGATCACCTCCGGCAGGCGCATCGCGACGGGCTGGCCCAGCATGGCCGACGCGGCCTCGATGCCGCCGACGCCCCAGCCGAGAACGCCGAGGGCGTTGATCATGGGGGTGTGACTGTCCATGCCGAGCAGCGTGTCCGGATAGACCAGCGGCGGTTCGCCGCCGTCGTCCCGCCACGCCACCTGCGCCAGGTATTCCAGGTTCACCTGGTGGCAGATGCCCACCCCCGGCGGGATGACGCGGAAGTTCTCGAAGGCCCGCTGTCCCCACTTGATGAACCCGTAGCGTTCGCCGTTGCGGGCGAATTCGATCTCCATGTTCCGTTCCGCGGCGTCCGCCGCGCCGGCCACGTCCACCATCACGGAGTGGTCGACGATCACGTCGACCGGAGAGACCGGGTTGATGTCGTTCGGGTCCCCGCCGAGCTCGACCATCGCGTCGCGCATCGCCGCCAGATCGGCGATGAGCTGAATGCCGGAGGAGTCCGGCATCATCAGCCGCGCCGGCCGGAAGGATATCTCCCTGTCCACGGGTTCCGCGCCCGCCCGGGCCACGGCGCGGATGTCGTCCTCCGTGACCGTCTCGCCGTCCTCGCGCCGCAGCAGGTTCTCGAGCAGCACCTTCAGCGACCGCGGGAGGCTCGATACCGGGCCGATCCCCGCCCGTTCCGCCGCGTCGAGACTGAAATAGCGGTAACGGCGCCCGCCCGCCTCCAGGGTCCGGATCACGTCGAAACCGTCACGGCTCGCGGCTGGCATTCCCACCTCTTCTTCTCGCGACGTCGGCGGACGGTCCATATTCGCAAACCGCAGGCGGGCGCGAAACGCCTCCAGGCGTCAATGGCTGGTCCAGCCGCCGTCGACGACGAGGTCGTGCCCCTGAATGAAGTCGGTCTCGCACGTCGCCAGGAAAGAGACCGCCTCGGCTATCTCATGGGGCGCGCCGAGGCGACCGACCGTCGTGCCGCGTTCGAGCTTGTCCCGCATGGCCCGGTCGTTCGCGAGGCGGTCGATGTTGTATTGGGTGGCGATGGGGCCCGGACTGACGCAGTTCGCCCGAATGCCGTCCCGCGCCCAGTCGAAGGAGATCGCGCGCGTCAGGTAGATGAGCGCCGCTTTGCTCATGCCGTAGAGGGCGAGGTCGTCGAAGGCCACCGATCCCATCTGGCTGGTGATGTTGATGATGCGCCCGCCGCCCTGTTCGCGCATCGTCGGCAACGCCGCCTGGCTGGCGAAGAAGGGTGTCCGGACGTTGACCGCCTGGACGAACTCGTAGTCGTCCTGGGTGAACTCTCCGAAACGTCCGCGTCGGCGCACGCCGGCGTTGTTGACGAGCACGTCGAGACGCCCGAACTCCTCGAGACAGGCCGCCACCATGCGCGCGCCCGCGTCCGCCTCGGAGAGCTCCATGACGCCGTAACGCGCGTCCGCGGCGTCGCGCCGCTCGCCGCATTCGGAGCAGGCCGTCCGCAACTCGGCCTCCGTCCCGTCCGCCACCAGGTAGAGCGACGCGCCCTCCTCCGCCAGTTTGAGCGCGATGGCCTTGCCGATGCCGCGCGAGGCTCCGCTGACGAGGGCCACCCTGCCTTCCAGTTTCGCCATATCGGCGTCCTCTCCTCTCATGCCGGACGATCCGGCGTCGGCCGAAGGATGGCATGAATGGACCGAGGATGGGTATAAGGGCGGAGGATCGGCCCGGCGCGGCGCGCCCGGGCCGGGCCCGCGCGACCGATGGAGCGATCATGACGAAGACCCTGCGTGGAGCCGACATCGTGGCCCGGACGCTCGACAGGGCGGGTATGCGCACGATCTTCTCGCTGTCGGGGAACCACGTCATGTCGATCTACGACGCCGCGGTCGACACGATGCTGGAGCTCCTGCACGTCCGCCAGGAAGCGGCGGCGGTGTTCATGGCGAGCGCCTGGGCCCGCCTGACCGGCCGGGTCGGGGTCGCCCTCGTCACCGGCGGTCCGGGTCACACCAACGCGGCCGCGGCGCTCTGTACGCCCTTGGCCTCGGAGACCCCCATGCTCCTGCTGTCCGGACACGCGGGCACCCACGAGATCGGCCGGGGCGGATTCCAGGAGCTGCCGCAGGCGGCGATGGCCGCGACCGTCGCCAAGGAGTCTTGGACGGCCGAGCGCGCGGCGGACCTGGGTCACGATCTCGCGCGCGCCGCCCGCATCGCCGCGTCGGGACGCCCGGGTCCCGTCTGCCTCGGCCTGCCCTCCGATCTTCTCGGGGCGGAACTGGCGGACGATCCGGCCCTGTGGCCGGAAGCGTCCGCCTTCGATCCCGCGGTTCCTCCGTTGGGCAGGGAGGCGGCGTCCGCCGCGCTCTCCGCCATCGCCGCGGCGGAACGCCCCCTGATCGTCGGCGGTCCGACGCTTTGCTCCGCGCCGGGCCGGGCCGCGGCGCGGAAGCTGGAGGACGCCCTGAACGTTCCCGTGATCGGCATGGAGAGCCCCCGCGGAGTCGACGATCCGGCGCTCGGCGCGGTCGCGGAGATATTCCGGCGGACCGACCTCCTGGCGCTGCTCGGGAAGCCCCTCGATTTCACCCTCCGGTTCGGCGAGGCGCCCGTCTTCGATCCGGCCTGCGAGTTCATCGCGTTCGACCCCGACGTCGAGACGATCCGCCGCGTGGCGCGGGACAAGGGCGAACGCCTGATCCTGAGCGGCGTGGCGTCCCCCCTGGCGTCGGCCGCGGCGCTCGCGGCGTCCGGTTCGGCGCGCGGCGACGGCGCATGGCTCGCCAAGGCGCGCGCCGCCGTGGGCTATCGTCCTCCCGAATGGGAAACCGCGACCGCCGCCGGCGATGGGGCGCTCCATGCGCTCGATCTGTGCCGCGGCGTCCGGGAGTTCATGGCGGAGCACTCCGACGCCGTGCTCGTTTGCGACGGCGGCGAGATCGGCCAGTGGTCGCAGGGGATGATCGATTCGGATCGGCGCATCATCAACGGCGTCGCGGGCTCGATCGGCTCCGCCGTCCCCTTCGGTCTCGCGGCCTGCATGGTCGAGAAGAGGGCGCCGGTCGTCGCCATATCGGGGGACGGCGCCTTCGGATACCACCTCGCCGAGCTCGACACCGCGGTCCGCTACGGCCTCCCGCTGATCGTCGTCGTCGGCAACGACGCGCGCTGGAACGCCGAGCATCAGATCCAGATCCGCGACTATGGCGAGAACCGGGCGCATGGCTGCGAGCTGTTGCCGACGCGCTACGACCTCGTCGCGGAAGCGCTCGGCGCGCACGGAGAGCTCGTGACCCGGCCGGCGGAACTGCCGGCGGCGTTGGCCCGCGCCCGCGCCAGCGGCAAGCCCGCTTGCGTCAACGTGATGATCGAAGGGAACCCGGCGCCGGTCGTCCGGCGCTGAGCGAGGGAGCTCCCGCCGTTCCGTCCGGGATCCGCGCCGCGACGGCGGCGCCGAAGGCCGCGGTCCCCAACGGGCCGCCCAGATCGGCGGTCCGGCCCTCCGGGTCGGCGAGTTGCGCGTCGACAGCGCGGTTCATGGCGGCGGCCGCTCGCCGCAGGTCGTCCCGGTCGCGCCTCTGCCCCAACCAGTCCAGCAGCATGGCGATCGAGAGGATCATGGCCGTCGGGTTGGCGGCGTCCCGCCCGGCGATGTCCGGGGCCGCGCCGTGGGCCGCCTGGGCGACGGCGCGTTCGCGGCCGGCGTTGATCGATGGCCCCAGCCCCAGCCCGCCCGACAGTTCGGCGGCCAGATCGGAGAGGATGTCCCCGAACATGTTGGTCGTCACGATCACGTCGAACGCCTCGGGTTCGCGGACCAGACGGGCCGCCGCGGCGTCGACGAGATGCTCCTCGACCTCCAGCCCCCCATGGCGTTCGGCGACGGAAAACGCCGTGTCCCGGAACAGCCCGTCGGTCAGGCTCAGGACGTTCGCCTTGTGCACGACCGCGAGCCTGCCGCTGCGGGATGCCGCGATGCGGCAGGCTTCCTCGGCGATCCGGCGGGAGCCCTCGCGGGTGATCTTGCGGACCGCCAGCGCCACGTCCTCCGTGGGCATGAACTCGCCCGAACCCCGGGCCATCGAGCGATCCGCGTAGAAGCCTTCGGTATTCTCCCGCACGACGACCACGTCGATGCCGGAAGACGGCGCCGGGACGCCGGGGCGCCCGCGACTCGGCCGGACGTTGGCGAACAGGTCGAGGCGCTTGCGGATCGTCGCCGAAACGTTCGTTCCGCCCTCGTCGGGCGGCGGATAGATCATGTTGTGCTGCGGTCCCAGGACGACGCCGTCGCTGGCGAGAACGCGGGCGAGGGTCTCGTCCGGCAGGGTCGTCCCCAGCCGTTCCAGGGCGTCGAGGCCGACCGGGGTTTCCTCGACTTCGAGGCCGAGACCGAACGCGCCGTCGGCCGCCTTCAGGACCTCGAGCGCCGCGCCGACGATTTCGGGTCCGATGGCGTCGCCGCGAAGAACCAGGAGCTTCATGCGCCCACTCTAACCCGTATTTCTCCTACCGGCAGGGGTCGAGGGTTTCGCGGCGTTGCGGGATCGCGATCCACCCCCCTCCCGACCTCCCCCCTGTCAGGGGGGAGGAGAGCTCGCGGCGCGTCCCCTCGTTCTCCCTCCCCCTTGCAGGGGGAGGGTCGGGGTGGGGGTCGCGCCAGGAGGGAAGGAGCGCGAACGGACCCTGCACGGCGCCCCCGCCACCGACCGACCGGTCGCATACGCGGGATCATCCGCTATAAAATGGACGCGAACGATCCGGAGCATTGCGGTTTGAGGGACGGCGACATGGAATTCGGCTTCTACCTTCCGACGCGGGGCCCCCTCGGCGCGCCCGAGCGCATGGCGGCGTTGGCCGCCAGGGGCGAGGAACTGGGATACGGCTACATCGCGGTGACCGATCACGTCGTCGTGCCGCGCAGCGTGGAGTCCCGATACCCCTATACCGACCGGGGCGACTGGCCCGCAGGGCGGGTTGGGGACTTCTGCGACCAGTTGACGGTTCTCGCCTATCTCGCCGGACGGACCGGTTCGGCCCGCCTCCTGACCTCGGTCATGGTCGCGCCGCATCGGCCGCCGGTGCTGACGGCGAAGATGCTGTCGACGATCGACGTCCTGTCGCACGGCCGCCTCACCGTCGGCGTCGGCGCCGGCTGGTGCAAGGAGGAGTTCGAGGCGATCGGGGCGCCGCCGCACGCCGAGCGCGGCAGGGTCACCGACGAGTACATCCGCGTGTTCAAGGAGCTCTGGAGCGCCGAAGATCCCGAATTCCACGGCGACTACGCGGACTTCGCCGACATCGCGTTCCTCCCGCGTCCCGTGCAGCGGCCGGGGCCGCCGGTCTGGGTCGGGGGCGAGAGCAAACCCGCCCTGCGCCGCGTCGCCCGGCTCGGCGATGGCTGGCTTCCCATCGCGCACAACCCGAACTTCCCTCTCGACACCCGCGAGCGGTACGAGGCGGCCCTCGAAGATCTGGCGCGCCTCGCCGAGGAGGCGGGACGGAGCATGGACGACATCGAGCGCGCCTTCTTCATCATGCGGTGGGGATCGGAACCCGGCGATCCCCTGCCGCCGATGGGAACGGACGGTCCGGCGACCGACGGCAACCGCCGCCTGATGACCGGATCGGCGGAGCAGATGGCGGCGGACGTCGCGGCGCTGGAAGGGCTCGGCGTGAAGGCCCTCGCGCTGAACTTCGAGCGCCCCGGCCTCTCCGAAACCATGGACGTGATGGAGGCGTTCGCCCGCGACGTGATTC
Source organism: Alphaproteobacteria bacterium (assembly GCA_965242505.1). Lineage (GTDB taxonomy): Bacteria > Pseudomonadota > Alphaproteobacteria > UBA2966 > UBA2966 > UBA2966. The sequence continues at coordinate 2,248,002 of OZ251449.1, read as the reverse complement.
CGCTCGCGGCGAGGCCGGCGGACCGCGGCGCGTGACGCCGCGGCGACAGGGAAACGTTCATGAAGATCGGGTTCTACGTCCCCACGCGGGGACCGTTGAGCGCGCCGGAAAACATGTCGGCCCTGGCCCGGAAGGGCGAGGCGCTCGGCTTCGACTTCCTGTCCATGACCGACCATCTGGTCGTGCCGCGAAGCCGGGTTTCGGACTATCCGTACACCAGGGACGGCGACTGGCTGCCCGGACGTTTCGGGGACTTCGTCGATCAGCTCACGGCGATGGCGTTCGTCGCCGCCCGGACCGACTCCATCGGCCTGCTGACGTCCGTGCTGGTGCTGCCGCACCGTTCGCCGGTCCCGACGGCGAAGGCGCTGGCGAGCATCGACTACCTTTCCGGCGGCCGCCTCTCGGTGGGGTGCGGGGCGGGATGGATGAAGGAGGAGTTCGAGGCGCTGGGCGCGCCGCCCCACGCCGAGCGCGGCAGGGTCGCCGACGAATACATCGAGGTGTTCAAGGAGCTCTGGACGAGCGACGACCCGGAGTTCCACGGCGACTATGCCGATTTCTCGGACATCACCTTCGAACCGAAACCCGTCCGCAAGCCGCGCCCGCCCATCCTGGTGGGCGGCGAGAGCCCGCCGGCCATGCGGCGCGCCGCGACGCTCGGCGACGGCTGGATCCCCATGGCCCACAACGCCAGGGTTCCTCTCGACACGCTGGAGCGATTGCAAGCATATGTGGACAGGCTCCATCGGCTCGCGGAGGACGCCGGGCGGGATCCCGCGTCGCTCCGGGTCACGTGGTTCACGCTGTGGTGGGGGACGGAACCGGGCGAACCGCTTCGGCCGGCGGAGGCCGACGCTCCGTTCCCCGGCGGCGACCGGCGCCTCCTGAGCGGCGGCGCCCAGCGGATGAAGGACGACATGGCGGAGATGGAGGGGATCGGAGTCGACTCCGTCATCGTCAACTTCGAGCGGGAGACCGTCGAGGACACGCTCGAAGGCATGGAGGCGTACGCGGCGGAGTTCATCGGACCCGGGACCGGCCCGTGACCCGCGATCTCCGGCCGTGGAAGTTGCTGGGATCGAGAGAGATATTCGTCGTCCCCCGGCGGCTCTCGGTCTCCGCCCACGCGGTCGAGCTGCCCGGCGGCCGGCGATACGAGCCCTACTACAGGGTCGACCTCGCCGATCAGGCCTGGGTGGCCGCGACGACGGAGGACGGCCGGTTCATCTGCCAGCGGCAGTACAAGCACGGGCCGGAGCGGGTCGCGCTCACCCTTCCCGGCGGGATCGTGGATCCGGGCGAGGAACCCTTGGCCGCCGCCCGCCGGGAACTGCTCGAGGAGACGGGGTATGAGTGTCGGGACTGGCGGCCTCTCGGCGCCTTCTGCCGCAACAACAACCAGCGTTGCGGCGAGGAGCATTTCTTCCTGGCGTCGGGCGGCGTCTGGAAGCAGGAACCCGACCCGGCGACGAACCTGGAGGAGATCGAGACCGTGCTCATGACCCGCGACGAGCTGGCGCGGGCGGCGGCGAACGGCGAGGCGCCCGTGCTCGGCCATCTCGCCGGCATCCTGATGGCCTTGCGGCAACCGGCACCGGAAGCCGGGGGGCCGTGACGTCGCCGCCGGGCTCGGCGTGGTTCAGTTCGTATCGACCATGTCGGCGGATTGCTCCGTCTGCGGTCCGGCGTTTCGCCCGGCCTCGTCCCATGCCGCGGAAACGGCGGAAACGAGCCCGAATAGCGTTTCCTTGTGCGTATTCCATTCCGACCGGTCCAGGATGCAGTACCACTGTTCGGACACGTCGTTCGTGGGAGGAGCATTGCGCGGAGACTCTCGTTTGAAAGGGATGGACTGCTCCACCTTCCGGAATTGCGCTTCGCAGAGATGCGCCGAGATAGGGAAGAAGGTTACGCGCATCTCTCCGTTCCGGGTGATTCTCAACGACAGTGGAGCACCGAACTTTGTATCGTGTTCGGGGAGCCTCAACGGCCAGTCTGCGCGGAAGGTGTATCCATCCTTGAGAGTGGCCGGCCAAGGGACCAGTCGTTGGAATCTCTCGACCGCCTCGCCGAATATATCTCCTACATCGTGATTTTTCGCCAATTCGTCAATAGCGCGACGGCGCTCTTTGTCGATCTCTTGCCAACTGCGGGACTCTCCTGCCGCTCCGGTTGCCTCCGGCTCCACCCGTACTTGTCTGGCGAGGAGCGTTTTCCCTTCGTGCTCGTAGCCGTGGAACGTCAGGAGCGATACGTCCACGCCCCGGGCCGCCAGAAAATTCACCATTCGGGTAGCACGGGCATCGGTGCCGAGACCGACGAGTATCATCCTGATGGGCGACAACCGACGTTCCTCGAAACGCTGGTCGTACCAGCCCTCGAAATCCTCTATCTCGGCTATGCCGTCGCGGCCCGAGTGTTGAGCGATGCGCGCCACCAGTTGGTCATCGCTCATGGCCTCGAGATCCGAAGCGTAGTCGATGATCTGGGTGACCGCGTCCCGTGTGAGGTCGCCGCGCTTCAGTTCGAATACGACGAGCCGTCCGTCCGGGTCCACGCCCAACAGGTCGAGCCAGCCTCCATCGGTCGGAGTCTGCCACCCCACGAGTTCCAGCCCCGGTATCAGCATGTCCGGGTTCTTGACGAGCGTCTCTTCCAACAGGTTCTCGGTTTCGGTGTGACTCGCCCGTTCCACCGGAGCGACCCCGCCTCCGCCCTCGATCGCCCACATTTTCAGTTCTTCCGCCACGTCCACTCCTCCTCGTCCGCCTTTCCCCGTGGGTTCCGACGCGGTCAGTCGAGGTTTCCCCAGCTTACCACGCGCTCGACGCGGACGGCGATGACGGGAAGGCCCTCCAGGGCCATCCGCCGGTACTGGGGGTATCGGTCCCGCAGCATCGCCTGCGCGCGGTCGTGTTCTTCCCCGTTCTCCAGGATTTCCGCCGCGCCCCTCACCATGACCCAGCCGAGGCGGCTCCAGTCCTCGTCGTAGCGGTCGACGACCAGCGCCGCGGAGGGGTTTTCGAGGACGTTGCGGATGCGCTTCAGGGGCCGCGCCGCCTCCCTCTTCGGTTTCTCGTCGATCGTGACGTAGACGCCGCGCGCCCCGAGCGCGAAGCACACCGGCGTCACGTGGGGCCGCCCGCCCGCATCCGCCGTCGCCAGCCGCCCGACGCGCTGGCCGTCCAGAAACGCCCGCTCCCGTTCCTTGAACATCCGTGGAGGCTACCACGGTCCGCCGCCCGCCAGCTCAAATCCAGTCCCGCTTATCCGCGAGACTCATCCGGCGACGGGGGCGACGCAAGGGTCTGTTCATGCTCCTCCCTCCTCCCGGCTTCCCCCCTGCAAAGAGGGGGGAGCGCAAATGGCCCCTCCGTCCCCTCGTTCTCCCTCCCCCTTGCAGGGGGAGGGTCGGGGTGGGGGTCGTGTCAGGGGGAGGAGCGCAAACGGCCTGCCGAGCGGAGACCGTCGGTTCAAATCCAGTCGTGGGGCTCTTTCGCCAGAATGCGTTCGCCTAATTTCCCGAAATACGAACGATTGGTGGTGAAAAACTTCGATAGACCCCCGTTTCGAGGCAAGAGTCGGCTGCGCGCCCAACCTTCTGCCGCGTCCGGGTTGTCCCGATATGCGCTCATCTTGTTGGAGAGGTTGCTCCAGTAATCCTTCCGGGCCGTTTGTAATCGTTGAACGTTCAAACCCAGAATCCGGATGGTCTTTTCCACCCGGTCGGCAGACCAATCGGCGGCCGCGCAGGCGTCCGTATCGGCTTCGATTCGACCGTCTGGGCGGACGCGCGTCAACGACGGCAAGTCAGGAAGCGTTCTCGGATCCACGAAATCCGGATCGGCATTGTTGCCCTTCGCCAAGCCGCAACTCCCGCCCGGGAATCGTTCGTCGTCATCGCGAATCGACGTATCGTCCGACGACCCGCCTTGGCAGCATGCGATGAGGTTGGTCGCGTCCAAGGCGCGGCACGCTCCATCTTTTGGGTGGCTCTGCGGCACGATGTGCTCGACTTGGCGGTCCCCGTCCAGAAGATTTATTTCGCAGTAACCGCAGAGCCCGTGTTGAAGGTCCGTCAGGGTGTTCATGAGAGTCCGGTAGCGAGGAGCCCTGTTTCCGCGATATCCTCTCCAGCTGGCGTTTTCTCCCGCACGTTTCCTGTAGTCATCGAGACCGGGCATGGGGCCCGGGAATTGCCGTATCCGTTTCAAGACGCCTTCCCCAACCGCTCGAAAATTTCCTGCCGCTCCATCTCCATATCCGCCGCGTCGAGCGCCGAATCCCTGGGAGAAAGGTTTTCGAGTTCGCCCCTGAGCGACATGGCCTTCCCGGATCGACCGTGGCCGTCATCGACGAGACGCATGTATTCCTCAAGCTTCTTCACGAATTCGTTGTATTCGGCGGATGGCCGTTCCCTCACGTTCATGACCGCCTCAAGCACGCTTCCGGCCTCCGCACCGTAGGTCGGGGCGGACGGTCTTCCGGCGGCAATGCGGCCGTTTTCGCGGTAAAGCTGGACGATATGTTCCGGGTGGACCGTCGTCAGCACCTGCGGGCTGTGGGTGGAGACGACGAATTGCGTGTTCGGGAATGTTCGCGCCAAGCCCGTGAGCACATGCTGTTGCCAAGCGGGATGCAGGTGCAGGTCCACTTCGTCGATCAGCACGATGGCTTCCGACTGGAGCGGGTTTCTGAGATGCGGGTTCCCTTGCGCCATGCGCCGGGCGAGATCGGCGGCGAGCGCCAGCATGATGCGGTATCCTCCGCTCAACTGGTCGAGCGCGAGTTCTTCCGTCTCGCCGGCTTCCGACTCCATGGATACGACGAATCGCAGAGGCCGGAGCCTGATCCGGGGATCGGAGACTCTACTAACCATGCGTTCGATCGCCGTGCGGACGGCCCTCATCTCCTTTAACTGGTAATCCCAGTCCCGCCGTTCGTTCTTTTCCCGCAATTCCTCGTTCTCCAGGGCGTAGAACCACTTGAAGAACTCCCTGAAGTTGGTGCGGGGGGCGAGCGCCCCTTCCAGCGCCGCGTAACGCGGAAACTCCGTCTTGAAGCCCCGCCGTCGATGCGGCGCGTCGAACGCCGCGCGGTCGGTATCGTAGAAGGCGACGATGGGCAGGTCGATCGGCTTTGCTTCCTCTCGGTCTGCCTCGACGATGGCGCTTATCGCCTCCTTCAGATACCGTTGGGAGGAAGTCTTTAGATACCGTCGGGAGGAAGTCTTTCTCCGTTCTCCCTGCACCTGCCGGTCCCATGAGATTTCATCGACGGTCGTCAGGCTGACCCGCAAGGGCTGTAATTTGCGCCGGTCGGTCATGAGGAAGCCGATACCGGAAACGTCGGGCAGCAACATGGGAATGCTGCCGAGGCCTTTCGCGATGGCGCTCAGGACGCTGGTCTTGCCGTGTCCATTGGCGCCATGGAGCACCGTCAAGTCGGGGTGGAGCGGCAGGGCGAGCTCTTCGATGGCCCGGTAGTTCTCGATTTCCACGCGCTTCAGTTTCATGGCCGCCGTCCCGCCGCGTCATGTTCGGTCGAGAGGAAACGCGACGCCTTCCGGCGTCCGCGCCGTAACCCGGCTTGATACCCGATCGCGAAAGCCGCTTCAACGCGGCGCCGACGCCGCCCGCGCGCCCGCCGCATTTGCCCCGATCCCGAACGCGGTGGCAGACTGGCGCCGGATCGCTTCAGGGAGGATCGCCATGCAGTTCGGATTCGGTTTGCCGACGCGCGGCCCGCTCGCCACCTCGGAAGGCGTCCGCGCGATGGCCGAGCGCGGCGAGCGGCTCGGGTACGACTATCTGACCGTTCCCGACCACATCGTTCTCCCGCGCGCCTACGCCTTCGAGTATCCGTACTCGGAGACCGGCGAGATGCCCGGCGGCGGGACGGGCGACTGTCTCGACCAGCTCACGGTCCTGACCTGGGCGGCCGCGATCACGACGAGGCCGCGGCTCCTCACCTCCGTGCTCGTCGTCCCCCACCGCCCGGCCGTGCTGACGGCGAAGATGCTCTCGACCATCGACGCGCTGTCCGGCGGCCGCCTCGCGGTCGGTGTCGGCGCCGGCTGGATGAAGGAGGAGTTCGAGGCCCTCGGCGCGCCGCCGCACGCCGAGCGCGGCAAGGTCACTGATGAATACATCCGCGCCTTCAAGGAGCTGTGGACGCGGGAGGACCCGTCCATGCGGGGCGACTACGTGAGTTTCTCGGACGTCGTCTTCGCGCCCAAGCCGGTCCAGAAGCCGCACCCCCCGATATTCGTCGGCGGCGAGAGCGGCCCCGCCCTTCGCCGGGCCATCGAGCTGGGCGACGGCTGGTATCCCCTCGGCGCCAACCCCAGGAACCGCATGGACACGCGCGAGCGCTACAAGGCCAACGTCGACCGGCTGCGCGCGATGGCCGAGGAGAAGGGGCGCGACCCGGCGACCATCGCGCTGGCGTTCTGGGCCAACTGGGCCGGCGTCACGGGAACGGTCGCCGACGGCGGCGGCCGGCGCCTGTTCATGGGCGCGCCGGAGGAGATCGCCGGCGACGTCGAATACTTTCGCGGGTTGGGCGTCGGTCTGCTGAACTTCAACTTCCTGAGCCCGACGCTGGGCGAGGCGCTCGAGAAGATGGAGATGTACGCGAAGGACGTGCTCTCCCTGTAGCGCCGGCCGCCGGGAGGCGGCGAACCCGGTTATCCGTTCGCGGGGACGTAGCCGTCGAGATAGTCGACGACCTCGGCGACCGGGACGACGTCGGCGTACTTCTTGGCCATGTCGTAAAGGTTCTGGAAGTGGGGGCTCTCGTGCACGTCGGCGACGCACTCCTCGGGCACGATGGTGCGGTAGCCGTGCTGCACGCTGTCGAGCGCCGTCGAGCGGATGCACCCCGAGGTCGAGCCGCCGGTGACGATCACCGTGTCGACGCCGTACCAGACGCAGAGCGACGGCAGATGCGTCTGGAAGAAGGCCGACGCGCCGACCTTGCGGTAGATCACGTCGCGGTCCCTGTCGACGGTCAGCCGGGGGTCGAGCTCGGCCATCCTGGAGCCGATCTTTATGTTCTGCAGGGCGGTCGGGCCGTCGCTGCGGGTCCCGCGCACGCCGCAATCGTGCCCGTTCTCCATGTAGGCAACGTAGCACCACACGACCGGCAGCCCCTTCGACCGCGCGATCCCGCAGATCTCGTCGATGTATTCCATCTGTCGGGGATCGGTGGAATAGGCGGAGTCGTACTCCTCCTCCAGCGTGAAGGCGCTCTGTACGTCGACGTTGACGATGATGGGCTTGCGGCCGAAGCCGAACTTGCGCCGCGGCGGCGCCGACTTCAGGTCCTCGTACATCTGCCGGGCCGTCTTGTTCGAGAGTTCCATGGTTCCGCCCTTCCCGCCGATTCGATCTCGTTCGCGGACCGCCGCCTACGCCTGTTCCTTGCAGGCGTCGAGTATCTCCGCCCCCGTGGCGGGCCAGACGCCGCCGTGTCCGAGGACGTACTCCAGGGCCTCCCGGAGATAGCCGATCCGGTAGGGATGCCCCATCACCCACGGATGCAGGGCGATCGACAGGATCCGCCCGCCGTGCCGCCCGGCCTCGGCGTGGAGCGCGTCGAACTGGTCTTTGATCTGTTGCACGAACTCCGCCTCGCGGTGGTGGAAGCGCAGCAGCGTTTCCCGGTCGTCGAGCTCGACCGTGTGGGGCATGGCGAAGAGGTCGCCGTTCCTGGTCGTGAAGCGGTACGGCATGTCGTCGTTGCACCAGTCGCACTGATACTCGATCCCGTTCGCCGCCAGAAGGTCGGGGGTGTTGTCCGATTCGGACTTGCCGATGGACAGCCAGCCCCGGATCGGTTGACCCGTGGTCTCGCGCAGCGACTCGACGCAATCCTTGATGCGCTCGGCTTCCAGCTTCTCGTCCATGCCCCCGTAGTGCATGTGGCCCATGTGCGCGCCGTGGGCGATGACCTCCCAGCCCCGCCGGTTGATCTCGTCGACGACGACCGGGTACCGCTCGCCGACGGCGGCGTTCATCGCCGCCGACGCCTTGATCCCGAGCTCGTCGAAGAGCCTGAAGAAGCGGAAGACGCCGACGCGCAGGCCGTAGTCGCGGTGGGAGTAGTTCCGGTAGTCGGGATAGGGCCGGTTGAAGCCGCCGGGCGGCGCCACGGGCCTGGTCTCCATGTCCATCGGGAACCATTGCAGCAGCGGCGTGATCCACAGCGCCACGCGCGCGCCGCCCGGCCATTCGACGGGCTTTCTGCGGAACAGGATCTCCCAGCCGTAGCGGTCGTGGTCCATCCCGTAGCCGCGGATCGGGTATTCGAGATAGTCGTCGGGCAGGCTCATGGCGTCACTCCCCGGCGGCGGACTGGGCCGCGGCGACGGCGTCGTAGTGGTGTTCGAAGTAGTGCTCGGCGATCTCGCGTCCCGTCGTCACCCAGACGTCGTCGTGGCCGGTGATGTATTCGAGCGCCTCGGCGAACGGACCGATCCGGTGCGGCTGGCCGACGAGGAACGGATGCAGCGGGATGCACATGACGGCGCCGTTCTCCGCCCCTTCCTCGTAGAGCTGATCGAACTGCCGCTTGATCACCTCGGTGTACTGGCGCGGCGGGCTCGAGTTGATCTGGTGGTAGACCACGATGTCGTTCATTTCCAGCGAGTAGGGGATGCTGATCAGCCGGCCCCGCTTGACCTTGACGGGCTGCGGCTGGTCGTCGTGGAAGAGATCGCAGGTGTACAGCAACCCGTACTCCGCCAGCAGGTCGAGCGTCTGCTCCGTGTTGCTCAACGCCGGCGACAGCCAGCCGGCCAGCTTCTGGCCGGACGCCCTGTCGATGGTCTCGATCGCGTCCTCGATGAGCGCGCGGTGCTGCGCCTCGCTCATGCCGTACTGGTAGCGGGTGTTGTAGACGCCGTGGGAGAACAGCTCCCAGCCGCGCTCGACGCACGCCTCGATGATCTCGGGGTGATGGTCGCAGACGGCCACGTTGAGAGACACGCTGCCGCGCACGCCGTAGCGATCCATCGCCTCCATCATGCGCCAGACGCCGACCCGGTTGCCGTAGTCGCGATGGGCGTAGAAGACGACGTCCGGCGCCGGCCTCGACATGTCTTGGCGGACCGGGTTGGCGGGCGGACGGGTCTCGTAGAACTCGATGTTGGGCGCCACCCAGAAGGCGACGCGGGCGCCGTTCGGCCACGTGATCCGGGGTCGGTCGTTGTACGGCGAATATGCGTAGATGCCGGGATCGCTGACCGTCATGGCCGTTCTCCCTGGTCGTTCGCGGGAACGTAGTCGTTGAGATGGTCGATCACCTCCTGGGCCGGTATCACGTCGGCGTACTTCGCCGCCATGTCGTAGAGGTTGGCGAAGTGCGGGCTCTCGTGCCGGTCCGAGGAGCACTCCTCGGGGACGACGGTGCGATAGCCGCTCTGAAGGCTGTCCACCACCGTCGCGCGCACGCAGCCGGAGGTCGATCCGCCCGTCACGATGACGGTGTCGGTCCGGTGCCACACGCAGAGCGAGGGCAGGTGCGTCTGGAAGAACGCCGACGCGCCCCGTTTGTTGATGACGACGTCGACGTCGCGGTCGACGTCGCAGCGGTCGTCGAGCTCCGCCTTGCGCGAGCCGACCTTGATGTTCTGCAGGGCGTCCGCGTGATCGTTCCGGGTTCCCCAGACGCCGCAGTCGTCGGCGTTCTCCATGTAGGCGACATAGGTCCACACGACGGGCAGGTTCTTCGACCGGGCGATGCCGGAGATCTCGTTGATGTAGTCGATCTGCCTGGGATGCGTCGAATAGGCGGACGCATATTCATCCTCCAGCGTGAAGGATTTCTGGACGTCGACGTTCACGACCATCGGTCGCCTGCCGAAACCGAAACGCGGCTTCGGGTTGGCCTTGAGCTCCTCCCACATCCGGCGGGCGGTCTTGTCCGAAAGTTCCATGGGCCGTCTCTTCCCCCTGCGCGCCCCTTTGCGCTGCGCGGCGACGTTACCGGGCGGGGCGGGAGTGGTAAAGTCGCTTCATGTCGCCGCGACGCGTTTTCGGGAGATCGGGACCATGACGGACAGCGCCGCCGCCGCCTTTCGCCGGCTGCTGGCCGGACCGGACGTCGTCATGGCGCCGGGGGCGCCGGATCCCTTCTACGCCCGGCTCGTCGCCCACAAGGGGTTCCCGGCCGTCTACATGACCGGCGCCGGAACGACGGCCGTGCGCCTCGGGATGCCGGACGTCGGCCTGCTGACCATGACGGAGATGGTCGACAACGCGGCCCGCGTCGTGGACGCCTCGGGGCTGCCCGTCATCGCCGATTGCGACAACGGGTACGGCGGGCCGCTGAACGTCCGCCGCGCGATCCGGAGCTACGAACGGGCCGGAGTCGCCGCCGTTCACATCGAGGACCAGGTCATCCCGAAGCGCTGCGGCCACTTCGCCGGCAAGCAGCTCGTCCCGGCGGAAGAGATGGCGGCCAAGGTCAGGGCGGCGGTCGATGCGAGGACGGATCCCGATTTCGTCGTCATCGCCCGCACCGACGCCATCGCGGTGGAAGGGTTCGACGCGGCGCTCGACCGCGCCGCCCTGTACGAAGCGGCCGGCGCCGACATGCTCTTCGTCGAGGCGCCGACGGACAGGCGCCAGATGGCCCGGATCGGGAGCGCCTTCGGCGTCCCCCAGGTCGCCAACCTGGCGTCCAGCCGCAAGACGCCGCTGTTGCCCGCCGAAGAGCTGGGGGCGCTCGGGTTCAAGCTCGCGATTTATCCCGGCCTGCTCTTGCTGTCGACGATCCGCGCGGCGCTGGGCTGCCTCGACCGTCTCAGGGAGAAGCGGACCTGGGCCGACATGGAGGCGGACCTGCCCACCTTCGACGAGATGCTGGCTCTCATGGGGATGGACGAGGTGGCCGCGCTCGAGGAACGGTACGCGCCGCCCCGCGCGCCCTCCTCCCCCTGTCCAGGAGGGAGCCGTTGACGCTCCTCCCCCTTGCAGGGGGAGGGTCGGGGTGGGGGCAGCCGGCGGCCGCGCGCGCCGCTGGCGTTCGGACCCGGGCTGTGATATTGGCGCGGGCGTGACGTGGGCGAGCGGACTCCGGGGATCGAACGGCGAGAGTTGGCGGGACGGTTTCGTGTTTTCGACCGGCGCATTCGCGATTCGGACCGCAGGAGCCGCGCTCGCCGCGGCCGTCGTCCTGACCGCCTGCGCGATTCCGCCGGCCGACGACGCCGAGGCGCAGGCCGAACTCGCGGCGCTCAACGATCCCCTGGAGCCGTTCAACCGGGCCATGTTCGAATTCAACCGCGCGGTCGATCGGGCGCTGCTCGAACCGGTGGCCCGGGTCTATCGCGGCGTCGTTCCCGACTTCGGCCGGATGATGGTGACGAACTTTCTCGACAACCTGAGGTCGCCGGTGATATTGGCGAACGACCTGCTGCAAGGGGAAAGGGACCGCGCCGGCGAAACCGGCGGCCGGTTCATGGCGAACACCATCATCGGGCTCGGCGGGCTGTTCGAGGTTACCGGGATCGAACTTCACGACGAGGATCTGGGCCAGACGCTGGCCGTATGGGGCATCGGCGAGGGCCCCTATCTCGTGCTGCCGTTGCTGGGGCCGTCGTCGGTCCGGGACGCCGTCGGCCTCGCCGGCCAGGCGCTTGCGGACCCCGTGTCCCGATACGCGCGCGACGCGGAGCACGCCGCCGTCCCCTGGATCCACTCCGGCATGGAAGTCGTCGACGCCCGCTCCCGCAACATCGAGACCCTCGACGAGATCGAGCGCGGTGCCATCGACTTCTACGCCACCGCGCGCAGCCTCTACAGGCAACGCCGCGGAGACGAGATCCGCAACGGCAGGCCCCCGCAGTCCGCGCCGATCCCTGAAATTCCGTGGGACGAAGACGAAGAGTCGGACGCCGACCGCGCCTCGTCCGTCGTCGAATGACCCTTCGTCAGGCCATGCCCATGCGTCACCCCGGCTTCATCGTATCGACCGTCGCGCTGCTCGCGCTGCTTTGCGCGCCGCCGGCGTCCGCCGGGGCGCCCGGCCCCACGCGGTTCATCGAAACCCTGGGCGAGAAAACGATCGCGGCGATCACCAGGGAAAACGTCTCCGACGAGGTCCGGTTCGAGGAGTTCGGGCGGCTCTTCCGCGAAAGCTTCGCCATCGACGCCATCAGCCGCTTCGCGCTGGGCCGCCATTGGCGGCGGGCGACCGAGGAGCAGCGAAAGGAATACCGGTCGCTGTTCGCGGATTTCATCGTCCGCACCTATGCCGGCCGGTTCCGGCAGTATTCCGGCGAAACGCTGACGGTGGACGGAGAGCGCGAGATCAACGAGCGCGACACGATCGTGTCGAGCCGGATAGACACGCCGGACGGGACGTCGATCCGGGTCGACTGGCGCGTGCGGACGAAGGGCGGCGATCACAAGATCGTCGACATCATCGTCGAGGGCGTGAGCACCGTGATCGCCCAGCGCGAGGAATTTGCGTCGATGATCCGGCGCGGCGGCGGGAGTATCGAGAGCCTGATCGCCGAGCTCCGGAAGCGGGTCCGGCCCACCGAGTAGAGCGGCTCCCGTCGAACCCGGACCGCCGCGGTCCGGATCCCGCCGCGCTTCGTCCAGGGGAGGCGTCCCGCGCGCGAAGCGCCTCACGTCCGGCGCAGGGGCTTGTACCTGATGCGATGCGGCCGGGCGGTCTCGTCGCCGAACCGGCGGCGGCGGTCTTCCTCGTATTCCGCGTAATTGCCCTCGAACCACTCGACGCGGCTGTCGCCCTCGAACGCCAGGATATGAGTGGCCGTCCGGTCCAGGAACCAGCGGTCATGGCTGATCACCATCGCGCAGCCCGCGAATTCCAGGAGAGCGTCCTCGAGCGCCCGCAGCGTATCGACGTCGAGATCGTTGGTCGGTTCGTCCAACAGAACGAGATTCGCCCCCGACTTGAGGAGTCTCGCGAGATGGACGCGGTTGCGTTCGCCGCCCGAGAGCTGGCCGACCTTCTTCTGCTGGTCGGCTCCGCGGAAGTTGAAGGCGCCGACGTAGGCTCGACTCGCCATCGTCCTTTTCCCCAGCTCGATCTCGTCGAGCCCGCCGGATATTTCCTCCCAGACCGTGCGGTCCGGGTCCAGCGCGTCGCGGGACTGATCGACGTGACCCAACACCACCGAGTCGCCCAGACGCAGGTTGCCGGAGTCCGCGGTCTCCTCGCCGACGATCATGCGGAACAAGGTGGTCTTGCCGGCCGCGTTCGGCCCGACGATTCCCACGATGGCCCCCGGGGGAACGCGAAAGGAAAGGTCGTCGATCAAGAGGCGGTCGTCGAATCCCTTGCGGACGCGTTCGGCGTCCAGAACGAGATCGCCGAGACGGGGGCCGGCGGGGATCATGATCTGGGCCTTGTCCCGGGACCGTTCGAACTCTTCGGAGAGCAGGGTTTCGTAGGCGTTGACCCGCGCCTTGCTCTTCGCCTGGCGCGCCCGGGGCGCCTGGCGGATCCACTCGAGCTCGCGCGCGAGCGTGCGCCGGCGCGCCTCTTCCTGCTTGCCTTCCCGCTCGAGGCGCGCCTGCTTCCGTTCGAGCCACGACGAGTAGTTGCCCTCGAAGGGCAGGCCGCGGCCTCGATCCAGTTCCAGGATCCAGCCGGCGACGTTGTCGAGGAAATAACGGTCGTGCGTGACGGCGACCACGGTCCCCGGATAGTCATGGAGAAAGCGCTCGAGCCAGGCGACCGACTCCGCGTCCAGATGGTTGGTCGGCTCGTCCAGAAGCAGCAGATCGGGGTGCGACAACAGGAGCCGGCATAGCGCCACCCGCCGCCGCTCGCCGCCGGAGAGCGTCGACGCACGCGCGTCGCCGGGCGGACAGCGAAGCGCGTCCATCGCGACGTCGATGTGGCGGTCGAGCTCCCAGGCGTTCCGAGCCTCGATCCGTTCCTGCAACGCGCCCTGTTCGTCGATCAGGGCCTGCATCTCGCCATCGTCGAGAGGTTCGGCGAATCGCGCGCTGACTTCCTCGAATCGGTCGAGCAGCGCCTTGGTCTCCGCCACGCCTTCCATGACGTTGCCGAGCACGTCTTTCGTCGCGTCGAGTTCCGGTTCCTGAGGCAGGTATCCGACTCTCGCGCCGTCCGCGGCCCAGGCTTCGCCGGCGAACTCGGTCTCGACCCCGGCCATGATGCGCAGCAGGGTGGATTTCCCGGCGCCGTTGTATCCCAGGACGCCGATCTTGGCGCCGGGGAGAAACGACAGGTGGATGTCCTTGAGGACCTCGCGACCGCCCGGATAGGACTTCGTGAGGCCGACCATCGTGAAAACGTATCGGTAAGAGGCCATACGCTCTCCCGGAGCGACCGACCGGTCGGGACGCCGCCGGTCCACGTTTTAGGCAATCGCCCCCGCGCCCGCAACGGACGCCGCCGCGGGACCCGCGGTTCACCCCCTCCGTCCCCCTTCTTCTCCCTCCCCCTTGCAGGGGGAGGGTCGGGGTGGGGGTCGCGTCGGGGGAGAGGAGCATGAACATGAACGGCGTCTGGGCTTGGGCGGGAAATCCGATGTAGTGTCCGGGGCCGTCCCGGCGACGGCGGCCCCCGGCTCTCCTTCGGATCGCTCTCCATGCCCGTCCCCGCCCTGTTCCTGGCGTCGGCCTTCTGGGCGTCGACGATGATCGCCAACAAATCCATCGTGGACGACCTCTCGGTATCGGAGATATCGGTGGGGCGTTTCGCCGTCGGAGCCCTGACGATGTGGTCGGTCGCCCTGCTGGCGGGGCAAGGCCGCGGACTGAGAAAGATCGGATGGGGGCCCGTGCTGCTGGGCATCCTGGACCCCGGCATCGTGGCGCTTTTCCTCGTCTGGGGCCTGACGCTGAGCAGCGCCGTGAGCGGCGCGGTCCTCCTCGGCGCGCAACCCATCCTGATGCCGTTGCTGGGCTGGCTGGCGCTTCGGGAGCCGATCCGGGGCAGCGTCCTGGCCGGCGCCGCGGTCGCCTTCGCCGGCGCGGTCCTGCTCATCCACGGGCAGGAGGATCACGGCGGCGGCACGGCGCTCGGCGACGCGTTGCTGGCGATCGGCGTCCTGATCATCTGCGGCGCGCAGTTGATCGCGCGGCGGATCGCCCTGGTTCACGGCCACGCGATGACCGTCACCAGCATTCAGCTCACGATGGCGGCGCTGGTCGGATTGTTCGTGATGGCCGCCATCGAGCGGCCGGCGTCCCCCGCCGCGGATCTCGACGTGAAGATCGTCCTGACGCTCCTTTATCTCGGGATCATCGGCAGCACGGGGCCGTTTTTTCTCTACAACTACGCGCTGCGCTTCCTGACGGTGGGCAGGGTCAGTCTGTTTCTGACGCTGGTCGGCCCGCTCGGCGCGCTGATGTCCTGGCTCTATCTCGGGACGGAGGTGACGCTGCTGGATTGGATCGCCATCGCGGTCGTCGTCTTCGGGGTGCTTCTGCCGACCATCACGGAGTCCCGTCCGTCCGTCCGGCGCGGCTTCCGAAACGTTGCGAGACGGCGTCGGAGCCGCTGACGGCGAGCGTGGGCCCGCGCCGTTCCCGGCGACCCATGTATCCTGAACCGGGACGCCGGCTTGTGACGCGCGGCGCGGCCCGGATACGGTGCGGGGACGCCGGACGCCCCCACCGAACCGGAAGGAGGACGGATGACGCGCATAGCGATCCTCGACGACTATCAGAACGTCGCCCTCGACATGGCCGACTGGAGCCGGGTGTCCGCGCGGGCGGAGGTCGTGGTCTTCAACGACCACCTTTCCGAAACCGCGGCCGTGGCCGAGCGCCTGAAGGGGTTCGACGTCGTCTGCGCCATGCGCGAGCGCACCCCCTTTCCCCGGACCCTCCTTGCGGCATTGCCGGATCTGAAGCTGCTGATTACGACCGGGCCGCGCAACGCCTCGATCGACGTCGCCGCGGCCGACGAGCGGGGGGTTACGGTATGCCACACGGCTTCCCTGGCGACCGGCACCCCCGAGCTGACCTGGGCCCTGATACTGGCGCTGGCCCGGCGCGTTCCGCTCGAATTCGCGAACATGCGCGACGGACGGTGGCAGACCACCGTGGGCGCGGACCTCGCGGGGAAGACCCTCGGCATTCTGGGTCTCGGCAGGCTCGGTTCCAGGGTCGCGCGCGTGGCGGCCGCGTTCGGAATGTCCATCATCGCCTGGAGCCGGAACCTGACCGACGAACGGGCCGGCGAATGCGGCGCCGTGCGGGTCGGCAAGGACGAGCTCTTCGCCCGGTCCGACTTCGTCACCGTCCACCTGGTATTGAGCGAGCGCACCCGCGGCCTGATCGGCGCGGAGGAGCTCGCCCGCATGAAGGCGAGCGCCTTCCTGATCAACACCTCGAGAGGACCGATCGTGCGGGAGTCGGCCCTGATCGACGCCATCCGGCAAGGCGTCATCGCCGGCGCCGGCCTCGACGTGTACGACGTCGAGCCGTTGCCGGCGGACCATCCGTACCGGAGCCTGTCCAACGTAGTGCTCACGCCGCACGTCGGCTACGTCACCGAGGAAAGTTACCGGCTGTTCTACGGCGAGATCGTGGAGAACATCGAGGCGTGGCTGGCCGGCGGCCCGATCCGCGTTCTGAACTCCCGGCCCGCGTAACGGAGCCCGCGATGACCCGCCTTCCGGAACTCGACCCCGGCGCCATGTCGCCGGAGCAACGCCAGGTCCACGACGACATCGCCAACGGCCCGCGCGGCAGGGTCCAGGGGCCTTTCCACGCCTGGCTGAGAAGCCCCGAGCTGTGCGGGCGGGCCCAGAAGTTGGGCGCCTTCTGCCGTTTCGGCTCGTCGCTGCCGCCGCGCCTCTCCGAGCTCGCGATCCTGACCGTCGCGCGCCACACGACGTGCCAGGTGGAATGGTTCCTGCACGAACCGATCGCCCGCGACGCCGGCATCGCGGACGACGCGATCGAAGCCATAAGGAACGGCCGCGCGCCCGAGTTCGTCCGCGAAGACGAACGCGCGGTCCACGCGGCGGTCACGGACCTGCTGGAAACGCACCGGCTGTCGGACGAAGCCTACGCCGACGCGCTGGCGCCGCTCGGCGAGCGGGGCATCGTCGATCTGGTGGGCATCGTCGGCTACTACGTCCTGGTGGCGCTGACCCTGAACGGTTTCGAGGTCCCGGTCCCCGATGGCGCGCCGCCGCCCCTGTCGGACCGGCGTCCCGGCCTATGAGATCTCGGCGCGCATCACCTGCATGTCGCGAACCGCGGCCAGGTCGGGCGCGACGCCGAGTCCCGGAGCGTCGTCGAGCGTCAACGCGCCGTCGACGAATTCGGGGTACGGCGCGGCCAGTCCCTCCCGCAGCGGGTTGGGATTGAAGTCCACTTCGAGCAGCCCGTCGCCGTTGGCCGCCGCGAGCAGGTGCGCCGAGGCCAGGAGGCCGATGCCGCCCGCCAGGAAATGCGGGCAATAGGTCAGGCCCGCGTCGGCGATCATCCGCGCGACACGCAGGCAACCGGTGATTCCGCCCCATTTGCAGGCGTCCGGCTGCACGAAACGGCACCAGCCCGCCTCGACGAGGTCCCGGTAGGGCGCTTCGCCGCGCAGGTTCTCTCCGCCGGCCAGCGCGATCTCCGAGACTTCGCTCAGCGCGCGCCATTCCTCCGCCGGCCGGTCCGCCGGCAACGGCTCTTCCAGCCACGTGAGGGGCAGCTCCGCCATCCGGCCCGCCATGTCGATCGCCATCGGTAGATCCCAGGCCTGATTGGCGTCGACCATGAAACGCTCGCCATCGGCGAGTCCGTCGGCGACCTCCCTCATGTTGCCGAGATCTCCGTCCTCGTCGAAACCGATCTTGAGCTTGAAGTTCCGGAATCCCGCCTCGCGGGCGCGCTCCACCGTGTCCGGCGCGCCGTCCGGATTGATCCCGCTGGCGTAGGCGGGCGTCGCGTCCAGGGCCGAGGGCGACAACAGGCGGCGAAGAGGCATCCCCCGACGCCGGGCAACCATGTCCCACAGCGCGATGTCGATTCCCGCCACGCACTGCGCGACGACGCCCGGTTCGCCGGACTGGAGCGCCCAGACGCGCGACTCCGCCGTCAGCGCGGCGAACGCGCTTTCGGGCGACTCGAAGGAACGGCCGATGATCCGGGGCGCCAGAAGCGTCTCCAGCCAGCGGGCGCGGTGCTCGGCGCCGAAGTTGGGGAAGTTGCACCAGACCTCGCCCCAGCCGAACGCGCCATCCCGATCCTCGACACGGACGAGAACGACGGGCCGGTTGTGGGACACCCCGAAAGCGGCCACCACCGGCGTGTCGATGGGCGCGCGAAACACGTAACAGTCCACGCGGCGGATATCTATCTCGTTCATCCTGCGTCTCCCGGACCGATCGCCGCCCGGACGGGCGGTCCGGTCCGCCTCCGTCCATAATCCTGACCCGCATTATCTCATACCGGCGGGGATCGAGGAGTGCGCGGCGTTGCGGGACCGCGATCCCCCCTCCCGACCTCGCCCCTGCCAGGGGGGAGGAGTATCAATGGCCCTTCCCCCATGTTCTCCCTCCCCCTGGCAGGGGGAGGGTCGGGGTGGGGGTCACGCCGGGGGGAGGAACATGAACGGACCCTGCGGCGCCCCCGTCTCCGGATATGGCTTGCGGACGAGCGGTACGAGAAATGCGTGCTAATCTTCTCCCATCGCCAGACCGACTGCCGGCGTCCGCCGGCGCCGGAATCAGGCAGGCTGCGGGTATCGATGCTCATATCGGTGATGCTCACGACCTACAACTCGGTTCGACCGTTGTCGGCCTCGCTTCGTTCCCTCGCGCGGCAGACGGACGACCGCTTCGAGGTGGTAGTCGCCGACGATGGATCGACGCGGGAGACCGCTGAACTGATCGCTTCGCTCGAACCCGAGCTCCCTTATCCCCTTTCCCATACGCGTCAAGAGGACGAAGGTTTCCGCCCGGCCCGGGCGCGCAATCTGGCGCTCACCCGATGCAGGGGAGAGTACGTGCTGTTCATGGACGGCGACTGTTTCGCGCTGCCGGACTTCATAGCCAGGCACCGGCGACTGGCGAGAACCGGCCATTTCGTGTCCGGCAAGCGGTCCTGGCTGCGCCAGGGCTTCAGCCGGCGCTGGCTGGACAATCCGACAAACGACGGACGGTTGACGTGGTTCATGCGCTCGCTACGCAACGAGTGCACGCGTCCGCTGGAATTCGTTCCTCGACGAGACGGCGCCTGGCGTTACCGGAAGCGCCGGGACTGGCGAGGCGTCCAGACCTGCAATCTCGGCGTGTGGCGGGCGGATGCGCTTGCGATCAATGGTTTCGACAACCGTTATTTCGGATCAGGCTTGGAGGACTCCGATTTTGCGGTGCGGCTGATCCGCAACGGGACTCTGCGGAAGCTCGGCGATCGCAGCAGCCCCGTTCTGCACTTGTGGCACGAGCGGCGGCGGCCCCCATCCGACTCGCCCAACGGACGCCTGTTCCAGAACGTGCTGGAGAGCGGGCGGAGCTGGGCCGAGGATGGACTGTCTTCGATTCCCCAGCGGACGGAGTCGCCTTCCGGAAACCGGATGACGGCGGACCCGTCGAGGCCCTCTCCGTGACGCTCGGCCTCGTCCGTTTCATGTCCGCCGCCTACCCCCCTCCCGACCTCCCCCCTGTCAGGGGGGAGGAGTGTGGATGGTCAGGGGGGGAGGGGCGTCGACGGCTCCCTCCGCGTCCCCTCTTCTCCCTCTCCCTTGCAGGGGGAGGGCCGGGGTGGGGGTCGCGCCAAGGGAGATATGAGATGGCCGGCGCTTCCGCCCGGTCGCGGTTTGATACGGAGAGAACGGCATGACGAAGACCGCTTTGGTCACCGGAGGCGGTTCGGGAATCGGCCGCCACGCGGCGCTGGCGCTGCTTCGGGCCGGCTACGGCGTGGCCATTTGCGGACGAAGGGAAGAAGCGCTGCGGGAAACGGCTTCCCTGGCGGGTTCCGGAAACGACGGCATCAGGCCCATTCCATGCGACGTCTCCGATCCGCCGGCCGTCGCGGCCATGTTCCGGGAGATCGAGGCCATCTACGGCCGGCTCGATCTGTTGTTCAACAACGCCGGCGCGAACACGCCGGCGACGAATTTCGGCGACCTGTCCTTCGAGCAATGGAAACGGGTGATCGACGTGAACCTGACCGGGGCCTTTCTCTGCGCCCGGCATGCGTTCGATCTCATGCGCCGCCAGGACCCCCGGGGCGGCCGCATCGTCAACAACGGCTCGATCTCGGCGCACGCGCCCCGTCCGGGGTCGGCGCCCTACACGGCGTCGAAACACGCGATCACGGGGCTGACCAAATCGATCTCGCTCGACGGCCGGGCTCACGACATCGCCTGCGGCCAGATCGACATCGGCAACGCGCTGACGCCGCTGACGGAGAGGATGGCGGGAGGCGTGCCGCAGGCCGACGGCCGCATCGCGCCGGAGGACACCATGGACGTGGAGCACGCGGCGAGCGCCGTGGTTTCGATGGCCGAGCTGCCCCTTGCCGCCAACATCCAGTTCATGACCATCATGGCGACGAACATTCCCTTCATCGGCCGCGGGTAGCGACGGTGGTCCGGGTCGGGACCGAACCGCCCCGGCCCGCTTCGCACGCCTTCTTCACGGCGCCCAGTCCGCCGCGAAAGGCGTAGGCCTCGTATCCCGCCTGCTGCATGATCTCGACGAAACGGGGCGCCAGGGTCCCGTGGGCGCAGTAGACGACATACGACTTCGCCTTGTTCAGATTCCGCAGGCCGTCGGCGAACGACGCGGGATCGAGATGCACCGCGTCCGGGGCGTGCCAGGCCTCGAACATGCGGCGCGGCTGGCAGTCCACCAGGACCGCGCCGTCGGGAATTTCCTCGGTGAACAGGTAGGGCGTCCGCAGGTCCGAGGCATTCAGATTCCTGAGATCGAACGCCCGGCGATCGGCGGCCGCGGCGTCCAGAACCGCCGGGTCGAGCTTCGCCGCCTCTTCGGCGACCCGCTCGGCCGACGCCGCCGTGACGGGGCGCGCGTCGGTCAGCGCGCAGTATTCCCGCACGCGCGCGGAGAGCGGCGCCGTCCCGATGCGCTCCGCCTCGGCGACGATTTCCCGCTTGTCCCAGGCGATGAGGGGGCGGATGACGGGCAGCGCGACGCTGTCGTCGATGCTCGCCAGGTTTTTCAGCGTTTGCGACGATACCTGGCCGATCGACTCGCCGGTGGCGATGACCTCGAGCCCTTCCTCGACGGCGATGCGTTCGGCGACTCCGTACATCTGCCGCTTCAGCAGAACCTGTAGATAGGCCTCGCGCGCCTTTTCCCGGAGTTCCTCCACGACCGGTCCGAAATCGACGACGAACAGACGGGGACGCTGGCCGTGCGCCCACAACTCGGTCAGCACCTTGGCGACCTGGAGCACCAGACGCTCGTAGGCGCCGCCTCCGAGATTGCAGAGCGCGAAGTCGGTGGCCACGCCCCGCTTCATCAGCCGCCAGGCCGCCACGGCCGAATCGAACCCGCCCGAAAGCAGGGTCAGGGCGCGGCCCTGGACGCCAAGAGGCAGGCCCCCGGGACCCGGCGTCCGCGCCGAGTACATGACGGCTTGCGTCGGATCGACCTCCACCTCGACGGCGACTTCCGGCGCATCGAGATCGACCGAGCCGTACCGGTCGAGAGCCGCCCCCAATCGCCTGGCCACGTCGACGCTGGTGAACCCGATCCCGTCCTTGCCGTGTCCCGAGCGTCTGGCTCGGACCGCGAAACTCCGGCCCCGGACAGCGTCGGCGAATGCGGCCTCTCCCCGCGCGGCGATGGCGTCGAGATCGCAGTCCGCGGTCGCCTCGACGACGGAATACGAGCTAACGCCGAAGACCCGGGACAATACGGCGCGCGCCGCTTCTCCCGAATCGGTCGACAGCACGATGCGCGCGCCGCTCATGCCCAGTCGGCAGGCGACTCCGCGGGCGCGCAGGGCGTCGGCGATGTTCGCCCGCAACGTTCCCTGGAAACGCCGCCGCGCGCGCGCCGCCTTCAGCGTGATCTCGCCCGTGGGTCGAACGACGATGCGTTCGCCCGGGCCCGGGGGTCGGCCTTCCATCTCGGTCCGGTCGCGTTCGTTTTCCCGCCGGCGCGTTCATGGCGCGGGTCGCCTCGGTCGTCCAGTTCACCGCGACGGCCCGAACGGATATACAGGGACATGGCCCCCATACCAAGAGACGAGGAGCGCAATGCCGACCTTGACGGAACTCATCGCCCGCGCTCCCTGGCGGGAGGCGGTCACCTACCGCGATACGTGGCCCCACGAATACGTTCTCACCGAGAAGGACGACCAGCGGGAATTGCTGGCGGCCGTCCGCGACCGCTTTCGCGCCGGCGAGGGCGTCGCCTGCCGCTTCTTCCGCACGAACAATACCTATCTGTTCATCGGCGAATACAAGTACTGGCTGATGACCCACTACGACGACATCGATCCCTACGGCGACGAGGGCGACTACGTGCTGAATCGCGCCCGTCTCTACCGGGACCGCCGGGACTTCATCATCCAGCCGGGCGACAGCGGCAGGCCCGAGGACTACCCCGGCAACCCGCCCCGCCCGACGTGAAACGGACGACGGAGACCCGCGATCCACCCCCCTCCCGACCTCCCCCCTGTCCAGGGGGGAAGAGCGTCAACGGCCTTTCGTCCCCTTCTTCTCCCTCCCCCTTACAGGGGGAGGGTCGGGGTGGGGGTCGCGCCAGGGGGAGGGGGCCGCGCGGCATTTTGCCGGATCGGGTCCGGTCGCGTTATAGTCGCCGGAGCGGCCTCGGGAGGGCGGCGCGCCGCCGCCCGACGTGAAACGGACGATGGAGACCGGCAATGACCGAGAAAACCACGCTGCTGGCTCACTTGGCGTCGGAATTTATAAACCAAAAGGAGAACGCGGCAACGAGTGCTCTCGCGTTCATTCTGAACGAGTCCCGGGCATGTCTCGACACGTTGAACAGCCTGCTGAGGGATGAGGGATTCGACCTATCAATAACGGAAATCACAACGCAGGAACGTATCGGCGATTCCCAGCCCGATATGATCGGTAGGGACCGGAAAGACGACGACATACGTTTGATACGTTTGGTTGTCGAGGTGAAATTCTGGGCCAATCTGGGGGAAAATCAGGCCAGCCGTTATTTCGATCTGCTCGCTGAGGAAGGCCCTGGGGCGTTGCTCTTTATCGCCCCGGAAAGCGGGCGTGAAACCCTGTGGAAAGAGACCAAGAGTCAAATGGACAAGGCCGAAAAGAAAATCGAGTGTGTTGAATCCTTTGAAGGTGGCCGGAGAGCCCGAATCGCTGGCTCGGACAAAAGGTTGTTTCTGGTCGGCTGGGTTTGGCTGTTGGATCGTATGGCCAAAGCTGTTCCCAACGATCCCGAAACAGCCTCGGACATTCGACAACTTCGGGGACTGGCTCGACAGCAAGATGCCAAGGCCTTCCAACCGATCCACTCGGAAGAACTCGCCCCGGATCTGCCCCGCAGGATACTTCAGATAAACCAACTGATTGATGACGTGATTACTCGTGGTCGTGATGAACTGGAGATTACAACCAAGGACCGTAGACCGAGGCATCAAGATGGTTACGGACAGTATTTCAGATTCACAGATGTCGAGGGAGAATTCTTTATTGAGGTCAATTTTTACCTTTGGGCAACTATAAGTGATACCCCTACCCCTCTATGGCTCGGGATATATCCAATTGTTCCAGGATATATCGCAAAATTGCGAAGCGAATTCCCCTCCATACGGCAGAGTCAAGATGGGTATATACAGGTTCCGATTGAGTTGAAGACTGGCGAAGAATCCCAAGCTGTCCTGAATGACATCATTTCTCAAATAGGAAAAATCAAGAGCGTCCTGAAATGACGTCGTCTCTCGAAGGAGTCGACCCGCCCATCCTTCGATTCGCTCGGGACGAACGGAGTGGCGGGATCGGGTCCGCCCCCCTCCCGACCTCCCCCTTGGCAGGGGGGAGGAGCGCGAACGGACGGCGCGCGTCGTCGTTCCAGCGCCGGCACGGTCCCGAAGGGCGGAGGCTGGTGGGCCCGGCAGGACTCGAACCTGCAACCAGACCGTTATGAGCGGCCGGCTCTGACCAGTTGAGCTACGGGCCCCCGGGAAGGCGGCGGGGAATCAGGTGTCCAGAAAACTCCTGAGCTTGCGCGACCGGCTCGGATGCTTGAGCTTGCGCAACGCCTTGGCCTCGATCTGTCGTATGCGCTCGCGCGTGACCGAGAACTGCTGCCCGACCTCCTCCAGCGTGTGATCGGTGTTCATGCCGATGCCGAAACGCATGCGCAGCACCCGCTCCTCGCGGGGCGTCAGGCTGGCGAGCACGCGCGTCGCCGTCTCGCGCAGGTTCGAGTGGATCGCCGCGTCGACCGGCAACACCGCGTTGCGGTCCTCGATGAGGTCGCCGAGGTGGCTGTCCTCCTCTTCCCCGATGGGCGTCTCCAGACTGACCGGCTCCTTGGCGATCTTGAGGACCTTGCGCACCTTGTCGAGGGGCATGCTGAGTTTCTCGGCCAGTTCCTCCGGCGTCGGCTCGCGGCCGATCTCGTGGAGCATCTGGCGCGAGGTGCGGACGAGCTTGTTGATGGTCTCGATCATGTGCACGGGAATGCGGATCGTCCGGGCCTGGTCGGCGATCGAGCGCGTGATCGCCTGGCGGATCCACCACGTGGCGTAGGTCGAGAACTTGTAGCCGCGCCGGTACTCGAACTTGTCGACGGCCTTCATCAGGCCGATGTTCCCTTCCTGGATGAGGTCGAGGAACTGGAGGCCGCGGTTCGTGTATTTCTTGGCGATGGAGATGACGAGCCGCAGGTTGGCCTCGACCATTTCCTTCTTGGCCCGCCCGGCCTCCCGCTCGCCCTTCTGGACCGTGTGGACGACGCGGCGGAACTCCTCGATGTCCAGTCCGATGTCGGCGCAGATGTCGGCGAACTCCTTGCGGATCGCCTTGATCTCGCCGCCTTCGTTCCTGGCGAATTCGGCCCAGCCCTTTTCCTTCCAGCCCCGGGCGTACTGCAACCAGCGCGAGTCGAGTTCCCGGCCCCGATAACGCTTGACGAAGCTGTCGCGCGGAATCCCGTGTTTTTCGGCAAGCCGCAGAAGACGGCTTTCGAGGGAATGGAGGCGGCGATTGATGCCGTAGAGCTGATCGACGAGCTCCTCGACGCGGGCGTTGTTCAGGCGAACCGAGTTCGCGCGCTGGATCAGGTCCCTCCGCAGGCTCGCGTAACGCTTCTCCTGCGACGGGCTCAGAGAGCCGTTCTTCAACGCCGCCTGGACGCGCAGACTCTGGAGGCGCCCGACCTTCTTGTTGGTGGCGGCGATCTCGTCGAACGTCCCCAGCACCTGGGGTTTGAGGACGGTTTCCATCGCGGACAGCGACAGCACGACCTCGTCGTCGTCCTCGCCGTCCTTTCCGCCCGCCTCCGGGTCGGCCCCGTTCCCGGCTTCCGCTTTCCCGGACGGCGTCCGCGCCCCGGCGCTCTCTTCCTTCCCGTCGTTCTCGTCCCATCCCTTGTACGTGGCGTCGAGGTCGACGATCTCGCGCAGAAGCACCCTCCTGGACGTCAGGTCGTCGCGCCACTGGACGATGGCGCGCATGGTCAGCGGGCTTTCGCAGATCCCGCTGATCATGGTCTCGCGCCCCTTCTCGATGCGCTTGGCGATCTCGATCTCGCCCTGACGCGAGAGCAGCTCGATCGACCCCATTTCCCGCAGGTACATGCGGACGGGGTCGTCGGTCCGCTCGTACTCGGGTTCCCCGGTCTTCGCGGCGGCGACGGGGGCCGGCGGCTTGTCCGGCTTGGCCTCGTCCGGCGGCGGTTCCTCGGCCTCGTCGCCCTCGATGATGTTGACGCCCATCTCGGACAGCATCGCCATGGTGTCTTCGATCTGCTCCGAAGACACCTGGTCCTGGGGCAGAACTTCGTTCAGCTCGTCATAGGTGACGTAGCCGCGCTCCTTGGCGCGGGCGACCATTTTCTTGATCGCCTGGTTCGACGAGTCGATGAGCGGGCTGTCCGTCGACTCTTCCGTCGCTTCTTCGGTCTCCGCCGCGTTGGCCATGTTCTTCGCCGTGATGGTTGTTGTCGTTACGCGATCGCCGCGCCGGTGAAACGTCCCGGACGAGCGGTTCCGTCCCTCAGGGCGGTCCGGCGCCCGTCGGGTCGGCGGCCGCGGGCTCCGCCGCGCCGTTTCGCTCCGCTTCGCCAAGAAACGCCTTCAGGCGGTCGAACCCCTCGTCGGTGAAGTCGAACTCCTCGATGTACACGGTCTTCTCCGCCGGCAACGTCACGGCGGAGCGATGCACGAAAAGCGCGCTCTCCCACCCTTTCCGGGCGATTTCCAGCGGCGCGTCGGGGCGCACGAACGGCGCCAGGGGCGCGACCCTCGCCTCGGCGATGGCCTCCAGCGCCGCCGTGAATCCCTTCCCGCGGAGATGTCGTTTCAACGTCGCGCTGTCAAGGCCCGGACTACCCGACGCTATCTCTATGATCCCGTTGCGCAACCTGTCAAGCGCGGGGTCGCCGAGCTCGATGTCCGCGAACTCTTCCAGCTTCTGCTCCAGAAGGTCGGGATGGCCGACGATCGTGGCGACCAGGACGCGCTCGCGGCGGTCCGTGACGCCGGCCGTCCCCAGGCCCAGACCGTGATGCCGCGGCAGGCGGCGCTCACGGGGAACGCCCCGTCCACCGCGCCCCCCGGATGCGGTCCGCGCCTCCGGCGTCCGCCCGTCCGCGCCGAACAGCTCCTCCAGCCGCGCGCGGTAGTGACGATCGTAGAACGCCCTGACCTGTCGGTCCTCGATCCGCCCGACCATGGCGCGGACGTCCCGGGCGAATCCGGCGCGCCGTTCGGGCGTGTCGAGGGTCCGGTCCCGCATGGCGATCCCCCACAGCAGGTCCGAGAGCGGCGTGGCGTCCGAGAGCAGCTGCCGGAACGCATCCGCGCCCTTCGACGTCACCATGCTGTCCGGATCCTCGCCGGCCGGAAGCAGGGCGAAGCGGAGCGAATGTCCCGAGCGCAACAGCGGCAGCGCGCGGTCGGCGGCGCGCGCGGCCGCATTCCATCCGGCCGCATCGCCATCGAAACACAATACGGGCTCGGGCGCCAGGCGCCACAGCAGGCCGAGCTGGTCCTCCGTCACCGCCGTTCCCAACGGCGCCACGGCGTTCGCGAAACCCGCCTGGTGGAGCGCGATGACGTCCATGTAGCCTTCCGCGACGACGGCCGATCCCTGGTCCCTGATCGCCGGGCGCGCGCGGGCCAGGTTGTAGAGCAGACGGCCTTTCCGGAAGAGCGGCGTTTCGGGAGAGTTCAGGTACTTGGGCCCCGTCTCCCTCAGGGCCCTCCCGCCGAAGGCCACGACGCGGCCATGCGGGTCCGCGATGGGAAACACGATCCGGTCGCGAAACCGGTCGTACGTCTCGCCGCCGTCCTCGGGCGCGATCAGGAGCCCGCAGTCGACGAGCCGATCTTCGGCGAACCCCCGGGCGAGCAGGGCTTCCTTGAGCGTCGCGCGACCCGTCGGCGCGTATCCCAGACGGAATTCCTCGACCGTCCCGTCCGCGACTCCCCGGTCCTTCAGGTATTCCCTCGCGTTCCGGCCCGAATCGGCCGCGAGCCGCCCCTGGAACCACTCGGCGGCGTACGCCATCGCGTCGAGCGACCGGGCCCGCGCCTCGTCTCGCGCCTGGGCCTCGGGCGAAGGCTTCGGCGTCTCCATCCCGGCTTCGGCCGCGAGCCGTTCGACGGCCTCGGGAAAGGCGAGCCCCTCGCGCCGCATGACGAAATCGAACACGCTGCCGTGCGCCTGGCAGCCGAAGCAGTGATAGAAGCCCTTCTCCTCGTTCACCGTGAACGACGGGGTCTTCTCGTTGTGGAACGGGCACAGGCCCAGCCATTCGCGCCCGCGGCGCGCGAGCTTCACGTGCCGTCCGATGACGTCCACGAGCGGAGCCCGCGCCCGCAGATCGTCGAGGAAGTGGTCGGGAAACGCCATCGACGCGGGATCAGTCCATCGTGTCCATACCCGGCCCCATGCCCGCGTTCACGGGGCGCCGCTCCGAAACATCCGTCCGACCATACCACGCGCGGCGTCCGACCGGCCAGCGGCGCGGCGCGCGTCCCGCGGACGGAAGCCTCGTCCGGAAGGGGGGATGCCGCGCCCGATCGACCGGCCCTACGACAACAGGTCCTTGACGACCTGGCTGGCCTTGCCGAAATCCATCCGCCCGGCGTAACGGGACTTGAGCTCTCCCATCACCTGTCCCATGTCCTTGAGGCCGCCGGCGCCGAGCGCCTCGATCGCCTTCCGGCTGGCGGCCGAGATCTCTTCCTCCGACATCCGCCGGGGCAGGAACTCCTCGATGACCCGGATTTCGCTCTCCTCCTGCTCCACGAGGTCGTCGCGCCGACCCTTCCTGTACAGCTCGATGGAATCCCGCCTCTGGCGGATCATCGTCTGCATCATGTCGAGGATGTCTCCGTCGCCCAGGCCCTCCGGCGCGCCCGACCCGCGCGCGGCGATGTCGCGGTCCTTCAGGGCGGCCAGAATCAACCGCACGGTCGCGGAGCGCCGCGCGTCCTTGGCCTTCATCGCGCTCTTGAGGGACTCGGAAAGCCGTTCGCGCAACATGTCCTACCCGGTACGGCCCGGCGGGAAGTCCCCATTTTAGTCGATGCGGACCGGATGGCAAAATCCGTCATCGTCCGGCGGCGGGGGGCGCCGTAGGGTCCGTTCGCGCTCCTCCCCCCTGGCGCCGTGACCCCCACCCCGACCCTCCCCCTGCCAGGGGGGAGGGAGAAGAAGGGGAACGGAGAGGCCATTGATACTCCTCCCCCCTGACAGGGGGGAGGTCGGGAGGGGGGTGATCGCGGCCCCGCAACGCCGCGCAGCTCGATCCCTGCCGGTACAGGAAATACGGACCATGGCCGCCCTCGGAGCCGTTGGGAGCGGCGGGTCACCCGAAGGGCCGGAGTGCTGTGGAGAAGCCGCGAAGCGGCTTGACGCGCCGTTCTCAACGGCTCGCTCAGTGTCTCATATGTCCTGAACGAGGACACGCGGTTGACGCCGACATGTTTCTTGCGTAGGGTCCGCCGGATTTCCGCCACGATGTTCAGGGCCGCGCATCCGCGGCGCAATGACACGGCGTTCGCGATCGACCCTCGTTGATGGCCTGGCCCCACTCGACTGACGCCGCATCCCGTATCTCGGGGGCGTCGGCAGTTCTGGCGCTGGACGACGGCTCGGTTCTCTGGGGTCGGGGGATCGGGTGCGAAGGCGCCGTCGAGGGGGAGGTCTGCTTCAACACCTCCATGACCGGGTATCAGGAGATCCTGTCCGATCCGTCCTACGCCGGGCAGATCATCGCCTTCACCTTCCCTCATATCGGCAACGTCGGCGCCAACGACGAGGACGTGGAGACGTCGGATCCCGCCGCCCGCGGAGTCGTCCTGAGGGCGTCGATAACGGATCCGTCGAACTTCCGGGCCCTGTCCCATCTCGACGGCTGGCTGAAGGACCGGGGCCTCGTCGGCATCACGGGAGTGGACACCCGCCGCCTCACTCGCCGCATCCGGGACGTCGGGGCGCCGACCGGACTTCTTCATCACGCGACCGACGGGAATTTCGATCTCGCGGCGTTGCGCGAGCGGGCGCGGGCGTGGCCCGGGCTGGAAGGCATGGACCTGGCCAGGGAGGTTTCCTGCGCCCGGGCCTATGCGTGGGACGAGACCCGGTGGACTCCGGGAGGAGGCGCCGGGACGGAGGGATACGGGAGACTGACGGATCCCCGATTCCGCGTGGTCGCCGTCGACTTCGGCGTCAAACGGAACATCCTGCGCTGCCTCGCCTCGCTCGGCTGCGCGGTCACCGTCGTGCCGGCCGCGGCGACGGCGGACGACATCCTGCGGCGGAAGCCCGACGGCGTGTTCCTGTCGAACGGTCCGGGCGATCCGGCCGCGACGGGCGAATACGCGGCGCCCGCCATCAAGGGCGTGCTGGACGCGGGACTGCCCCTCTTCGGCATCTGTCTCGGGCATCAGATGCTGGCGCTGGCGCTGGGCGCGAAGACCGGCAAGATGCGCGTGGGCCATCGCGGAGCCAATCATCCGGTCAAGGACCTCGCCACGGGCAAGGTGGAGATCACCAGCCAGAACCACGGTTTCGTCGTCGACGCGGAGTCGTTGCCGCCGGGCGTGTCGGCGACCCACGTATCCCTGTTCGACGGCTCGCTGGAGGGTCTCTCCGTCGACGGCGCGCCCGTCTTCTCGGTCCAGTACCATCCCGAGGCCTCGCCGGGTCCCCAGGACAGCCACTATCTGTTCGATCGCTTCGTGGCGCTGATGGAACGTCATGCCTAGGCGGACGGACATCGAGTCGATCCTGATCGTCGGCGCCGGTCCCATCGTCATCGGACAGGCTTGCGAGTTCGACTATTCCGGCACCCAGGCGTGCCGGGCCTTGAAGTCCGAGGGCTACCGGATCGTGCTCGTCAACTCGAACCCCGCCACCATCATGACCGATCCGGGCATGGCCGACGCGACCTACGTGGAGCCGATCACGCCGGAGTTCGTCGCCCGGATCGTCGAGAAGGAGCGGCCCGACGCCCTGTTGCCGACGATGGGCGGCCAGACCGGGTTGAACACGGCCATGGCGGTCGCCGACGCGGGCGTCCTCGACGCCCATGGCGTGGAGATGATCGGGGCCGACCGCAACGCCATCCGCAAGGCGGAGGATCGCGAGCTGTTCCGCGAGGCGATGGAGAACATCGGCCTCGAATGTCCGCTCAGCCTGACGGCGCGCTCCCTCGACGAGGCCCGTCCGGCGCTCGACGACATCGGCCTGCCGCTGATCGTCCGGCCGTCGTTCACCCTGGGCGGCACCGGCTCCGGCGTCGCCCGCGACCGCGAGGAGTTCGAGCGCGTCGTCGCGAACGGCCTCGACGCCTCCCCGATCTCCGAGGTCCTGATCGAGCGATCGGTGCTGGGATGGAAGGAGTACGAGATGGAGGTCGTTCGCGACGGGAACGACAACTGCATCATCGTCTGCTCGATCGAGAACGTCGATCCGATGGGCGTGCATACCGGCGACTCGATCACGGTCGCGCCGGCGCTGACCCTTACCGACAAGGAATACCAGGTCATGCGCAACGCCTCGGTCGCGGTGCTGCGCGAGATCGGGGTGGAGACCGGCGGCTCGAACGTGCAGTTCGCCGTCGATCCGTCCAGCGGCCGGCTCGTGGTCATCGAGATGAACCCGCGCGTGTCCCGCTCCTCGGCGCTGGCCTCCAAGGCCACCGGTTTTCCCATCGCCAAGGTGGCGGCGCGGCTCGCCGTCGGATATACGCTCGACGAGCTCGGCAACGACATCACGGGCGTGACGCCGGCCTCCTTCGAACCGACCATCGACTACGTCGTCACGAAGGCGCCGCGCTTCGCCTTCGAGAAATTCCCGGGCGCGGCGCCGCGGCTGACGACCTCGATGAAGTCGGTCGGCGAGGCCATGTCCATCGGGAGATGTTTCGCGGAGTCGCTGCAAAAGGCGCTCCGTTCGACGGAAACGGGACTGACGGGCCTCGACGAGATCGCGGTCCCGGGCGCGGAGGACGCCGCCGCGGACACGCCCGCGTATCGCGGCGCGATGGCCGCGGCGCTCGCGGAGCCGACGCCCGAGCGGCTGCTGATGATCGCCCAGGCGTTGCGCGCGGGCTTCGACACCGGCGAGATACACGGGCTCACCGGCTACGACCCCTGGTTCATCGAACAGATCCGCGCCATCGTGGACGCCGAGGCCGGCGTGCGCGAGGAGGGTCTGCCCGGGACTCGGGAAGGACTGCTCCGGCTCAAGCAGATGGGGTTCTCCGACGCGCGCCTGGCCGAACTTTCGGGACTGGCCGAAGCCGACGTCGCCGCCGCGCGGTCCCGTCTCCGCGTGCATCCGGTGTTCAAGCGCGTCGACACCTGCGCGGGCGAGTACGAATCCCGGACCCCGTACATGTACTCGAGCTACGAATCGGATACCTGGCTCGCTCCCGGCCAGGAGACCGGCGCGGAGTCCGAGGCGCGGCCGAGCGACCGGAGCAAGGTCATCGTCCTGGGCGGCGGCCCCAACCGCATCGGACAGGGAATCGAGTTCGACTATTGCTGCTGCCACGCCGCCTACGCGCTGGCCGACGCCGGGCACGAGACCATCATGGTCAACTGCAATCCGGAAACGGTGTCGACCGACTACGATACGTCCGACCGCCTGTATTTCGAACCGCTCACCGTCGAGGACGTGCTGGAGATCGTCCGCGCCGAGCGGTCCAGGGGCGCCCTGCTCGGCGTCATCGTGCAATTCGGCGGACAGACCCCCCTCAAGCTCGCCCAGGGGCTCGGAGAGGCGGGCGTGCCGATCCTCGGCACCTCGCCGGACGCGATCGACCTCGCCGAGGACCGCGAGCGGTTTCAGCGGCTGCTGTCGCGGCTCGGCCTTCGCCAGCCGGTGAACGGGACCGCGACCGACATTGGAGAAGCGAAGGAAATCGCGGCGTCCATCGGCTATCCCGTCCTCGTCCGGCCGTCGTACGTCCTGGGCGGCCGGGCCATGGAGATCGTGCGCGACGGCGCGGCTCTGGAGCGGTACATGCGCGCGGCCATGGAAGCGTCCGGCGCCGGTCCGGTTCTCATCGACGCCTATCTGCGGGACGCGATCGAGGTGGACGTCGACGCGCTGTGCGACGGCGAGGACGTGTTCGTGGCGGGCGTCATGGAGCACATCGAGGAGGCCGGCGTCCATTCGGGCGACTCGGCGTGCGCCCTTCCGCCGCATACGCTCTCGCCGGCGACGATGGACGACATCCGCCGGCAGACCGCCGCCCTCGCCAGGGAACTGAACGTCGTCGGCGCGATGAACGTCCAGTACGCCGTGAAGGACGAGGATGTCTATGTCCTCGAGGTCAATCCCCGCGCGAGCCGCACGGTCCCCTTCGTCGCCAAGGCCACGGGACGGCCCATCGCGAGCATCGCCGCGCGCGTCATGGCGGGCGCCAAGCTGGAGGACCTGATCGACGAGGGACGTGGGGGGCGTCACGGACAGGTCGCGGTCAAGGAGGCCGTCTTTCCCTTCGCCCGATTCCCCGGCGTCGACGTCGTGCTGGGACCGGAGATGCGGTCCACGGGCGAGGTCATGGGAATCGACACCGACTTCGCCCGCGCCTTCGCCAAGTCCCAGCTGGCCGCCGGCGCGCGGCTGCCCGAATCGGGAACGGTGTTCATCTCGGTGAAGGACGGCGACAAGGCGGCCATGGCCGCGCCCGCGCGCAAGTTGCTCGAACTGGGCTACGAGATCGTGGCGACCGGCGGCACGGCGCGGTTTCTGCGCTCCGCCGGCGTGGCCTGCGGCGAGATGCGGAAGGTTCTGGAGGGCAGTCCTCACATCGTCGACGCCATCGGGAACGGAGAGATCGCCCTGGTCATCAACACCACCGAAGGCGCGCGGGCGATCTCCGACAGTTTTTCCCTTCGCCGGGCCGCCCTGACCGGGCGCGTGCCCTACTACACGACGGTGGCCGGCGCGCGCGCCGCGGTCCAGGCGATGGAGACCCTTCTCGCCGGCGTCCTCGACGTCGGCTCCCTGCAATCCTATTTCGCGTCCCCGTCGTGAGAATTGGCCCGCATTTCTCCTACCGGCAGGGATCGACGATTGCGCGGCGTTGCGGGACCGCGATCCACCCCCCTCCGTCTCCCCTTCTTCTCCCTCCCCCTTCGGCGACCTTGATGTCGGCTCCCCGCGAACCTATTCTGTTTCCTCGTCACGGGGGCGGGGGCCGCGCTCGGCCGCCGGCGCGCGAGCGTTGGAAGACGACGTTGTTCCGGCCCCGAACGGGCAGAGCGGGAAGTCATGGAAAAGGTCCCGATGACCTCGGCGGGCTACGGCCGCTTGCAGGACGAGCTCAAGCGCCTCAAGACGGTCGAACGGCCCTCCATCGTGAAGGCGCTCGAGGCGGCGCGGGAACACGGCGATCTCTCCGAGAACGCGGAGTTTCACGCGGCCAAGGAGCGTCAGGGCTTCATCGAAACGCGCGTCATGGAGCTCGAGGACAAGCTGCGGCGCGCGGAGGTCATCGACGTGAGCGCCCTGTCGGGAAACCGCGTCCAGTTCGGGGCCACCGTCCGTCTGGCGGACGAAGACACGGACGAGAAGGTGACCTACAAGATCGTCGGCGCCGACGAGGCCGACATCAAGGAAGGTCTGCTGTCCGTGACGTCGCCCTTGGCGCGCGCGATCATCGGCAAGAGCAAGGGCGATACGGCCGAGGTCAACACGCCCGGCGGCCTGAAGTACTACGAGATCGTCAACGTCGATTACGGATAGGCCCCGTCCTCGTCCACGTCGTCCATGGCCCGCCTGTCCATGAAGGTCCGCCATGCGACGCTCTTCCTCCCTGGCGAGAGAGAACGATGAACGGGCCCTGCGGCGCTCCCGTCGCCGGACGGGTCCCGCGGACAGGCGGATCGGATGATGACGGCGATGTTCCATACGACCGAAGAGCCGCTCGCGCCGGTGTGCTGGGTCGTGACCGAGGGCGCCGTCGGCATGGAGAACCAGGCGCTCGGACTGGCGGAGGCCGTCGGCCTGCCCACCGTCGTCAAGCGGGTGACGGTCGGCAGGCCGTGGACCCGCCTCCCGACCCGTCTCTGGCCGCGCCCCCTGGACCTGGTCGGCAGGAGCGGCGATCCTCTGGAGCCGCCCTGGCCCCGCCTCGTGATCACCTGCGGACGGCGTAGCGCTCCCCTCGGCGCGGCGATTCGGCGCGCCGCCGCCGGCGGCTGTTTCGCGGTCCACGTCCAGGATCCCAAGGCGCGTCTGGGTGATTTCGACCTCGTCGCGGCGCCCCGGCACGACGGGCTGTCCGGCCCCAACGTCGTCGCGTCCCGCGGGGCGCTCAACCGGGTCACTCCTTGGAGACTCGCCGAAGGGGCCCGGCGCCTCGCGCCGCGGGTCGCCGGGTTGCCCCGCCCCCTGGTCGCGGTGTTGCTGGGCGGCGCCAGCGGGAGTTTCCGGCTGACCCCCGCGCGGACCGGCCGTCTCGCCGACCGGCTGCTCGAGCTGAGACGGTCCGCCGGCGCCGGCCTCGCCGTCACGCCATCGCGGCGGACGGGCGAGGAGAACGTCGCGGCGCTTCGCCGGAAACTTCCGGACGACGGCGTGTTCCTCTGGGACGGCGCGGGTCCGAACCCCTATTTCGGGCTTCTCGGGCTGGCGGACGCCATCGCCGTGACGTGCGATTCCGTCAGCATGGTGTCCGAGGCGGCCACCACGGGAAAGCCGGTCTACACGATCGATCTCGACGGCGGTTCGCGGCGCCTGCGCGAATTTCACGACTCCCTGCGCGCCGACGGCGTCACCCGGCCCTTCGACGGACGCCTGGAGCGCTGGAGCTACGCGCCCCTGGACGATACCGAGACGGTTGCCGCGGCCGTCCGCCGGAGACTAGGATTGGCCGCGCAGGAGCTCGCCGTATGCCGCTGAACATAGAGACGTTCAAGAACCAGGGCTGGCGCCCCGGCGGCAATTTCGGCGGCTCGACCCTGTTCAAGGCCCTCGGGCACCCTTACGCCGCGGAGCGCGGGCAGGCGCTGGTCCGGCGGCTGCGGGGGGGGGGGGCGATCGCCGTCTACGATCCGTTGGGGCAGGCCGCCGATTTCGAGGTGTTCTATCCGCTCGACGGCTGCGACGTGGCGGCGGCTTTCGTCCGGGACGTCGACCGGGTCGGCGCGAACGTCGCGGGCCGCGGCGCCAGGCCGATTACCGAGCTGCCCGGCTGCGCGGCGTCTACGCTTCTGATCGCCGCGTTCGATTCGGACCGTCTCCGGGACCATATCCGCCATCTCGCGCCGGAGAGGATGGAGATCGTCTCCCTCGACGAAATGCGGCTGCCCGAGGAGTGGTTGAGCAACCGCCGCCGCTATCTCGATCCCTTGAACTTCGCGACCAACTTCGCCTTCTTCCGCGACTCCCGGGACTTGCACACGTCCATCCGCACGGCGAACTACTGGGCCGGATACGGCGCGCGGGACGCTGAACTGTGGCTCCGCCTGTTCGACGAGTCCGGCACCGTGCTGGCGAGTTGGAACGAACCGCTGTCCGGCGCGTATTCCTCCATCGCCATCGACAGCGCCGAGGTGCGAAGCCGGTTCGGCCTCGACGACTTCTGCGGCTCCCTGTTCATTCACGCGCTGCGCGTTCGCGGGCACGACGTCGTCAAGTACGCGCTGGACATCCGCGGGAACGGCCCCGACACGATCTCCTGCACCCACGACGCCAACGCCTGGCCGGCGGACCTCTACGCCGGCGCGCCGGCCCCGGACGAAGGCGAGCGCGTCGTGCTGTGGATTCAGAACAGCCACCCCCTCGCGATTCCGAGGGGCGGAATCGGGCTGAACGCCATGGGCTCGCCGGACGTCGCCTGGCTGGACCGGGAGATACCCGCTTTCGGCGCCCACGCGCTCGACGTCGCCACGCTTCTTCCTGATCTCCGCTGGCCGGGCCAGATCGAGGTCCGGGCGGGGCGCTACTTCGTCCGCCCCCGATACGAGATCGAAGGCCCCGGCGGCCGGCGCAGGATCGCCCACGCCAACGTCGAGCGCACCGACCTGGAGCCCGATCCGCGGATTCCGGACCTCGCGCCGTTCATGGGCAAGGGGTACATCCTGCCCTTTCCGGTGCCGCCGGTGAGCGGCTTCGGAAGCCTCGTCCTGCCGACGCCGATGGCGACCGCGCAGCGGGAGCTGCCCATCGCGTGCGCCCTCATGGACGCGACCGGGGAGCGCGTCGCCGAAAGGTTCCTGGGCCGCGTCGCGCGGAGCGACAGCGTGGTCGTCGACGTCGACTCGTGGACGCGGGACGAGGGCGTGGATCTGCCGTCCGGCTACGGGCACGTCGAACTGCTCTACGACTTCCGGGACGGCGGCGACGCGGACGGCTGGCTGCACGGCATCGCGCGCTACCGGCGCCGCGACGGCGGGCACGCCGCGGAAACCAGCTTCGGCGCCCATATCTTCAACACGCCCATCGTCTACCGGGACGAACCGCAGTCCTATGCGTCCGACCCTCCCGGACTGTCGACCCGCCTGTTTCTCAGGATCGGCGGCGACGGTCTCCAGACGATGTGCCACCTCATCTACCCCGCCTCGCGGCCGTGGAAGGACTTTTCGGACACGCGGCTCGTCCTCCATGACGGAGACGGCGAGGTCGTGGACACGGTGTCCGTCCGGATTCCCTGCGGCGGCTCCCTGCACTGGCGCTATCACGAGACGTTCGACGCCGACGCGGTGGACCGCGCCGGCGCCGGCGCCTGGGTTCTGGTCCGCGATGCGACGTGCCGCCTTTTCGGGTATCATGGCCTGCTGTCGGACGGTGGCGCCTTTTCCCTCGATCACATGTTCGGTTTCTGACGACGGTCCGCGCCGACGCGGCTTGCGCGACCGCCGCCGGCTTCCCGAATGGAGGGGCCGTTCCGACCGCCGTGTCCTGCCGCGTGAGGAGCACCCCATGAGCGAGCGCAAACACAGCCGGGTCCTGATCGTCGGGTCCGGCCCTGCGGGATACACCGCCGCGATCTACGCGGCCCGGGCCAGCCTGGCGCCGATGGTGGTTCGCGGCCTGGAGCCCGGCGGGCAGATGACCATCACCACCGACGTGGAGAACTACCCCGGGTTCTCCGGGATCATTCAGGGGCCCTGGCTCATGGAACAGATGGCGGAACAGGCCCGCAGCGTCGACGCCGAGTTGATCGACGACATGATCGTGGAAATCGATCTCTCGTCCCGTCCCTTCGCCGCCAGAGGCGATTCCGGAAACGCCTACGGCGGCGATTCGGTGATTATCGCGACGGGCGCGCAAGCCCGCTGGCTCGGCCTTCCCAGCGAGGACAGGTTCAAGGGCTTCGGCGTGTCGGCCTGCGCGACGTGCGACGGGTTCTTCTTCCGCGGCAAGGAGGTCGTCGTCGTGGGCGGCGGGAACACGGCGGTGGAGGAGGCGATCTACCTCACCAACCACGCCGGCAAGGTGACGCTGGTCCATCGCCGGGACGAGCTCCGGGCGGAGAAGATCCTCCAGAAGCGCCTGTTCGACAACGAGAAGATCGAAGTCCTGTGGGATCACGTCCTGGACGAGGTCCTGGGCGACGGCGACCCCCCGGGCGTGACCGGGGTCAGGCTCCGCCACGCGCGAACCGGCGACGTCCGGGAAATGGCCGTCGACGGCGTATTCATCGCCATCGGCCATACGCCGTCCACGGAGTTGTTCCGGGGTCAGGTCGAGATGGACGGCGAGGGGTATATCGTGACGGCCGCGGACTCGACGGCGACCGACGTCCCCGGCGTCTTCGCGGCCGGAGACGTTCAGGACAGGATTTACCGCCAGGCCGTGACGGCGGCGGGCTCCGGATGCATGGCCGCGCTGGAGGCCGAGAAGTTCCTCGCGGAGCGCGACGCCGCGGCGCGGGAGGCCGCGGAGTAACGGCGCCCGCCGGGCCGGACCATGGACTGGGACAAGCTCAGGATATTCCACAGCGTCGCCGAGGCGGGCAGCTTCACCCACGCCGGCGAGACGCTGAACCTCAGCCAGTCCGCCGTCAGCCGTCAGATCGGCGCGCTGGAGGAGAACCTCGGCGTCATGCTGTTCCACCGCCACGCGCGGGGCCTCCTCCTGACCGAGCAGGGCGAGACGCTCTACCGCGCCGCGCACGACGTGTCCGCGCGTCTGACGATGACGGAGGCCATGATCGCGGACGCCGCCGAAAAGCCCCGGGGCGAGCTCAAGGTGACGACGACGGTGGGGTTCGGTTCGACCTGGCTGACCCCCCGGATCCGCGAGTTCACGGAATACTACCCGGAGGTCACGCTGCACCTCATCCTGGACGATCGCGAGCTCGATCTCGGGATGCGGGAGGCGGACATCGCGATCCGCATGCACGAACCGGTCCAGGGCGATCTCGTGAAACGCAAGCTGGTCAAGGTGCATCGCCACATCTACGCCTCGCCGGAATACCTCTCCCGCAACGGAACGCCCACGACGATCGAGGATCTGGCGAATCACAAGCTCGTCGTGTACGGCGAGAAGGCGCCGACGGTTCTGGCCGACGTGAACTGGCTTCTCACGCTCGGCGGCAAGGGACGCGGGAGGCGGCCGCGCCCGACGTTGAAGGTGAACAACATCTACAGCACGCTGCTCGCGGTCGAATCCGGCGTCGGCATCGCGGGACTGCCCGACTACATGGTCCAGGGGCACTCGCGGGTGACGCGGATCATCCCCGAGGTCGAGGGCCCGGAATTCGACACCTTCTTCGTCTATCCCGAGGAACTCAGACACTCGAAGCGCGTCGCCATCTTCCGCGACTTCCTCGTCCGCAAGGTCCAGGGGGGGCAGTTCTAGCCTGCATTTCTCCTACTGGCGGAGGATCGAGGAGTGCGCGGCGTTGCGGGATCGCGATCCACCCCCCTCCCGACCTCCCCCCTGTCAGGGGGGAGGAGCGCGAACGGACCCTGCGGCACCGCCATCGCCGGATGAGGCTTGTGGACAAGCAATACGAGAAATGCGGGTCAATTTCGGGTGGACTCGACGAAATCGGCAAGATCCCGAAGGCGATGGCTCCAGATGATCGCTAGTCCTTCGGTTTGCGCCGTTCTGAGATTGGCCGCACTGAAAACGCCGCTGATCACCGCGACCGGGACAATTTGTCGCTTCCCGAATCCGGCGAGCCAAGCGCGCGCCTTGCCGGCGGCTTCATGGTTGATCCGCTTGAATGAGTTGACCGTGCTGTTGGAAGCCTTGCACTCCACGGGCATCGCGCGGCGGTCATGCAGACGAATCACAAGATCGGCGCGACTATCGCCGAGCCTGCTTTCGCCACAGAACTCGCCAGGGGACGGCGCAGCATCCAGCAGGGCAATGTCCCGAGGCGGAACCTCGGTGAAGCCAATATCCAGCAACACGGTCCTGACGGCTTCCTCCTGTTCCTTCTTGGCATCCGATCGCCGTGATGTTTCCACCTTGCGGGCGGCCACCAGTACGGCGGACGCAACGATAGCTCGAGTGCGCTCGTGCTCCGTCGGGTCGCGCTGTTCTCCGATCCACGGGAAGCGGTGTGGATCGAGAATGTGCAAAACGGTATCCCGGACGCGCCGGGCCTGTTCGATGTCGCGGCGCAGCGTCGTCGGGGAAAGCGTCGTTTCAGCCAAGGTCTTCAGGTCGTCTTCCGAAACAGGCGGTGCCGCCAGATACCGGAAAGCGGCGCGTACGTCACGGTCACCGACCAGTTCGGCGATGTTCTCTGGATCGAGCGGTTCGTCCACCAACGACGACAGGCGATCGATAATGGCGCTGAATACCGGAGCGAAGGTCTCGAAGAACCGAGAGTAGAGTTCGAGCGGCTCATCAAGCCGCCGTCGCCGAAACGATTCCCTGGCCCGCGCGGCATCGCCCGTCAGTTCATCGAACGTCCAGTTTCTGGGCTCGTTCATGCAGGTCTTCCAATGGCGGGATCGGGATCCGCTCGAGCTCCCTCGGCTCGAACTTGGTCAGTCCGCCCGCATACGTGCGCCCGGCGGACACGGACACCTCGTCGCGGAGCCATGCCGAAAGCGCGTCGAGCGCCGGCCCGGACAAGGAGGTGCGCGGATAGATCCCGTGGGCGATGTTGAGATGGCGCGCGCCCGCCACGTTGCGGACGAAGGCCGGCGACCGGCGCGCCATGTACGTGGCGAGGATGGGCGCCGGTTCTCTCAGTCCGACGGCCCACCACGCGCGCCGGTTGCGCGCGACGAAGGACGTGTCGGCGCCCATGCCTCTGGCCCATGCGAGGAAACGCTCGACCTGCCCGCGTTCTTCCTCGTCGAAAGCGTCGAGATCGATCGGCAGGTCGATCACGCGGCGCAGTTCGTCGAGGCGCGACAGACTGGGCGTCGCCTCGAACAACTCGCGGGCCCTGGTGACGGTGGGGACCAGGACGGAGCCCGGAAGCGCGCCGGGAAACGCGCCGGCGACCCACACGGCGTTGCGGCCGGTCACCTGGCCGCGATGGACGCGGCACAGCTCCCCGAGTTCCATGCGTCCACGCGGCGCGCGCTCCGGGGGACGCAGGAACGGCGACCACCGGCGAGCCGCTTCGAGACGGGATCGGACGACCGCGCGCCCGGGCGGAAGACGGCCGAGTTCCGAAAGCGTCCGGACCGCGCGAAACCGTATGCCCCGGCCGACGCGGCCGACGCGGAAGCAGGCGATCGCGCCCGTCGTCGCGGCGCCGGCGAACGGCATGGCGGCGGGAGCGATGACGTGCAGGTCCGTACCGCCAAGTCCATCGACGAGAAGCTTGCGCGCCACGTCGCCGTAGTTCACGTCGAGCCATTCCGCCGACGTGACGAACGCGCCGCAGTCCCCCGCTTTCGCGAGCGCGCGCGTCTTGAGAAGGAAATGGACGTGCAGGCCCGCGAGTTTGCTCGCCTTCAAGCCATAGGCGGAGGCGGTGTCCGCGAACCAGTCCTTCCATTCCGGCGATATGCCGTGATGGCGGACG
Source organism: Alphaproteobacteria bacterium (assembly GCA_965242505.1). GTDB lineage: Bacteria > Pseudomonadota > Alphaproteobacteria > UBA2966 > UBA2966 > UBA2966. The sequence continues at coordinate 2,206,421 of OZ251449.1, read as the reverse complement.
TAGGGAGGGTTCCCGAGGAACAGCGTCGCGCCATCGATCTCGGGAAGGCCGACCGCGCGATAGTCGTCGACGAGCACGGTCAGGCGATGGGCCAGTCCGAGCGCGGCGGCGTTCGCGCGCGACACGAGGGCGGCCAGCGGATCGATCTCGACCGCCGCCAGTTCCGCGTCGGGAAACACCCTCGCCGCGGACAGGAGGAACCGGCCCGACCCGGCGCCGGGGTCGACGACGCGCGCGGGCGCGGCCCGGTCGGCCGCCCAGGAGACCATGGCGTCGACGATCGCGCGGGGGGTGTAGACGGCCCCTCGCGTACGGCGGGTTTTCGGGGAACGCAATCGGCAGAAGGCATCGCCGAGGGGGTCGTCGCCTCGCAGGATGGCGAGACGGGTTCGCTCCAGAAGGCGGGGAGGCGGCGGCGCCCCCGACGCGACGGCGCGTTCGGCCGCCGTCAGGACCGTGTCCCGGCCGGCCATGGCGGCGGCGAGCGCCGCGAGCTCGCGCTCGGACCCCGGATCCGGATGGTTCATCGCCTTCTCTCGCGCGGCCGACGCGGAAGCTCCATCGGCTTCGCGGGTCGTCCGCGCCCGCTCCACGAGCCATGCAGGAAACGCATGGCTGGTTTGAGAATTTCGAGTCTACCAACGGTCTTCCTTCGGGGCCATATATGGCGGGATGTCACAGGGCGCTTCGCCCGGGACGGGTCGAGTTGGCCCCCCCAACGTTCGACCGATCCACGTCTCCCAGACGTCATGCCTCCCTGTTACACTTGCCGGGCCCATGCGGCCCGGCATTTTTCTGCCCCGGCTTCGTCTCGGTTCCGCGCGCCACGCGCCGACTGGAGGTATCGATGAGGACTCTCGACTGGTATTTCGACTTTCTCTCGGGTTTCGCCTATCTGCAACTGAAGCAGTTGAAGGACCTGCCCGGCGATGTCGCGGTCTCCTACCGGCCGATGCTGTTCGCGGGACTGTTGCGGCATCACGAAACCAAGGGTCCGGCCCAGATTCCCCGGAAGCGCGTATACACCTACCGCCATTGGGTATGGCAGGCGCGGCAGGAGAACGTTCCCTTCCGCATGCCGCCCAGCCATCCGTTTCCGCCCCTGCCGCCGCTGCGCCTCGCCATCGCCCTCGGGAACGACGGCGCGGCGATCGAGACGATATTCGATCACATCTGGCGAGACGGGGAAGACGTCGGCGACCCCGAGGGTTGGGCCCGGTTGACGGACAAGCTGGGCGTCGCCGACGCCGGGGCGCTGATCGACGACCAGGGGGTCAAGGACCGGCTCCGGGAGAACACGGAGGCCGCCGTCGAACTCGGCCTTTTCGGCGTGCCGACGGCCGTCGTCGACGACGAGCTCTTCTGGGGCCGGGACTCGACGCCGATGCTGTTCGCCTACCTCGAGAACCCGAACCTGTTCGAGGACGACGAGATGTCCAGGGCGGCGAACCTGCCGGTCGGCGTTTAGCCCGCGTTTCTCGTACCGGCAGGGATCGAGGATCGCGCGGCGTTGCGGGGCGGCGCATCCACCCCCCTCCCGTCCCCCTCGTTCTCCCTCCCCCTTGCAGGGGGAGGGCCGGGGTGGGGGTCACGCTGGGGGGAGGAGCATGAACGGACCCGGCGCCGCACGGGCTACATGAACAGCCGCTCGCCTTCCATGCCGTCGTAGAGCTGGGCGACGAACTCGCCGTAACCGTTGTAGATCACCGTCGGAATCCTGCCGCTCGTCCCGAGCGCGCGTTCCGTCGCCTGGCTCCACCGGGGGTGGGGCACCTCGGGGTTGACGTTCGCCCAGAAGCCGTACTCCCGGCCCTGAACCTCCTCCCAGAACGTTTTCGGCCGCTTGTCCGTGAACGTGAACCGGTCGATCGACTTGAGCGACTTGAAGCCGTACTTCCACGGCACCGCGAGGCGGAGCGGCGCGCCGTGCTGCTTCGCCAGCGGCTTGCCGTAGGCGCCCGTCGCCAGGAACGCGAGATCGTTCGTCGCCTCGGCCATGGTCAGCCCTTCGACGTAGGGCCAGGGATACCAGTACTGCCGTTGGCCCGGGGCCATCTCCGGCTTGTTGAACGTCGCCATCTCGACGTACCGCGCGCCGCTCAGGGGCCTGGCGAGGTCCACCAGCGCCCGGAGCGGAAATCCCGACCAGGGCGCGATCATCGACCAGGCCTCGACGCAGCGGTGGCGGTAGACCCGCTCCTCCAGCGACACCTTCGCCAGCAGATCGTCGATCCCGATCGTGAACTCCTTCTCGACCATGCCCTCGATGCGGATCTCCCACGGCCTGATCTCCAGCTTCTGCGCCGAGCGCCAGATCTCCTTGTGGGATCCGTACTCGTAGAAGTTGTTGTACGTGCCGTTGATCTTCTCGTCCGTGACGTCGCGTTCGACGCGGTATTTCGGGTTGCGCGCGACCGGATAGAGCCCGAACGACGGATCGTCCCGCTGCGCGGCCGCCCACCGCGTCTCGGCCGACGCCGGCCGGGCCAGCAAACCCGCCCCCGCCAGGATCCCGCCCGCCGCGAGGCCCTTCATGAGCCGGCGCCGGTCGAGAAAGGCGTCTTCGGGCGTCGCCGCCGCTTCCGGGAGCTCCCAGCCCTCGCGAATCTTGATCAACATCCCTGCCTCCTGAATTCGCCCGCGCGGATGACGCCTCCGACATAAGGGCCGCCGGCCCCGGCCGCAACTCACACCTGCGTGATGTCGGCCGGCCGCGCGCCGCCGCCTCGCGCATCGTCGAAGGCGACCGTCACCCGCCCGAACTCCCCGAAGTCGGCGACCGCCGTATCCCCGGCGTCGGCGTAGGCCAACCCGGTGGCGAGCCCGGTCGCGACGACCTCTCCGGCGCGGAGGCCCGTCCCCACGCCGGGAAGGTGGTTGGCGAGCCAGAGCAGCGCGTTCACCGGGTGGCCGAGGACGTTGCCGCCGCTTCCGCGCGTGACGATCTCTCCGTTGATCGCCAGGGACACCTCGCGCGCCGCCAGCTCCTCGCGGCGCCAGTCGGCGGCCGGCTCGCCCAGGACCAGGCCCCCGGACAGCATGTTGTCGGCGACGAGGCTCAGGACGCCGACGGCCGTCCAGTCCCGATACGCCGTATCCACGATCTCGATCAGCGGAACCATCGCGTCGACGGCGTCGACCACCGCCTCGGCGTCGAACGGCGCCCCCGATGGAGGCAGGTCCTTGCCGAGACGGAACCCGAACTCGGGCTCGACGAGGCGCATGAAATGCCTGCCGCCGTCGAGCGTGGCCGGGCTTCGGTCGACCCTGCCGGCCATGACCCGCCCGCGGCAGGGCTCGTCGGCCTTCAGCGTCCGCCGGGCGACGTCGCTCGTGCAGCTCAGCTTCCAGCCGACGGACTCCCCGCCCCAGGCTTCGACCAGGCGGTCCTGGATCGCGTAGGCCTCGGCGAGCGTCCCGGGCGCCAGGTCCGGCGGCAACGCCTCCAGCCGTTCGCGGCGGCGATACGCCGCGGCCAGCAGGTTCGCGGCGCGCGCCGCCGGCTCGTCCATGACGATCGCCGTTCCCCGGTCTTCCGGCGTCACTCCGCCGCGTAGGCTTCCACGACCTCGTCCGCGAGGCGCCCGTGCAGCTCCTGCAGGTGGTCGAACTTCCAGGTGAAGGCGCCGACCCCGGACGTGAGCGAGCGTATCTCGACGATCAGGTCGTGCATCTCGGATTGCGGCAGCTGCGCCGACAGGATGTCCCAGCCCCGCCAACCCGGACGGGCGTCGAAACCCAGGATCTGTCCGCGCCGGCTGCTCACCACGCCGTTGATCCGCGACGTGAGCTCGGAGGGCGCCGAGATGTCGACGCGCAGGATCGGCTCCAGCAGCACCGGGTCGCATTTGGGCAGTCCCTCCGACATGGCCATGCGGCCCGCCGTCTTGAACGCCAGTTCGGAGCTGTCGACCGAGTGGTGCTGTCCGTCCGTCAGAGTCACCGACAGGTCGACCACGGGGAAGCCGAGCGGTCCCCTGCCCAGGAAGTCCCGGACGCCGGCCTCGACGGCGGGAATGAACTGGCGCGGCACGGCGCCGCCCACCACCTTCTCGTCGAACTGGAAGCCGGAGCCGCGCGGCAACGGCTTGATGTCGACGTGCACGTCGCCGAACTGGCCATGGCCGCCGGTCTGCTTCTTGTAGCGCGCGTGCTGCGATATCCCCCTGCGGATCGCCTCCTTGTACGGAACCTTCGGGCGCTCCACCTTGACGGAAAGGCCCGAACGGTTCTTCAGCCGGTCCGCGGCCACGCGCAGGTGCATTTCCCCCTGTCCCCACAGCAGCCACTGGTTGGTGTCGTCCTCGTGCTCGAACCGCAGCGACGGGTCTTCGTCCATCAGTTTGGTCACGGCGCCCGAGACCTTGACCTCGTCGTTGCGGTCCGCGGCCGTCATGGCCAGCGCGTAGACGGGCTGCGGCGCCGGCGCCTGGGGGAGCTGCGCCGCGTCTTTCGAGGTCGACAGCGTCGCGCCGGTGACGGCCCGTTCGAGACGGCCCAGCCCGACGACGTCGCCGGCGACGGCCTCCGCCAGCTTGTCCGTCTGTCGGCCCAGGAGCCGGAACAGGCCCGAGACGCGCTCGTCGCCGAGCGTCATCCCGTCCACCACCCGGCCCCGCCACACCCGCGCGACCGACAGCTTCCCGCCATGCTGGGTGTTGACGGACTTGAGTATCTGCGCCAAGGGCTCGCCGTCGGGCTCGACCCCCGCCCGCTCGGCGGCGGCGTTCGCGGCCGGCGCTTCGTGCCGCAAAGCCTTCAGCAGCCGGGTGACGCCGGCCCCCTGCTCGGCCGTCCCGAACAGGATGGGCGCCACGTGTCCGTCCCGGGTAATGGCGGACAGGTGATCGTAGGCGGCGTCCCGCTCGGGATCGACGTCCTCGAGAAGCTGCTCCATCAACGTGTCGTCGAAGTCGGCCAGCTTCTCCAGCATCTCGTATCGGGCCTGGGCCACGCCGTCGGCCATGTCGCCGGGAACGTCGCGGGGTTCCGACGCCGCGCCCGGTTTGTAGGCGAAGGCCCGAAGGCTCGGCAGATCGACGTAGCCGGTCACCGCCTCGCCGTCGACGATGGGCAGCTGCCGCAGCACGAGAGGCTTCTCCGCGGCCTCCTGCATGGCCGCCACGAGGTCGCCGACCGGACCCGAGGCCCGGTCCATCTTGTTGACGAAGATGAAGTGAGGCAGGCCCATGTCGCTTAGCCGGCGCAGCACGGGCATCATCATGACCGCCTTGTCCGCTTCCGGCTCGCACACGACGACGGCCGCATCGGCGCCCATGAGCGCGTTGGCGCCGTCCTGCCAGAATTCGATGGAGCCCGGACAATCGAGAAACGTCAGGACGTCGCCGAGATAGGTGGTCGTCGCGACGTTGAGTTCCGTGCTCATCTGCCGGTCGCGCGCCTCGGGACTCGCGTCGCCGACGGTGTTGCCCTCCTTCGCGCTCCCTTTTCGATGGACCGCGCCCGTGGCGAACAGTATCGCCTCGAGAAGCGCCGTCTTGCCGGAGGTGTACGGACCGACGAGCGCCACGGATCTCGGTCCAGTATCGGTGCTCCCGCTCATGGATCATGCCTCGATGCGCTGCGCCGGCCCGAGGCCCGTCGTGAACCCGGAGATCGGGGCGGCATTGGTGTCCTTCCCTGATCCGCCATGTTTTCAAGCGCGCGCCGGCCATGCAAGGGGAAAACCGCCCCGGAACCGCTCCCGTCCGCCGGTTCCCGCGCCCGGCGCCTCCGGGGGACCGGCTCAGTCGAGCGCCGCGCAGGCCCGCTGGATGCGCCGGCCGGCGTCCTCCAGGGCCTCCGTCGCGGTGGCGTAGGAAATCCGGAAGTGGGGTTCGAGGCCGAACGCGACTCCCTGGACGACGGCCACGCCCTCCGCTTCCAGCAGATAGGTCACGACGTCGGTGTCGTTCTCGAGCGTCGTCCCTCCGGGGGTTCTCCTGCCGATCAGCCCGGAACAGGAGGGATAGACGTAGAACGCGCCCTCGGGCGTCGGACAGGAGAGGCCCGGGGACTGGTTGAGCATGGCGACGATCAGGTCGCGCCGTTCCTGGAACACCCTCACCCAGTCTCCGAGGAAGTCCCGCGGTCCGTCGAGGGCCGCGGCCGCGGCCGCCTGGCTGATCGAGCTCGTGTGCGTGGTGCTCTGGGACTGGATCATGTTCATGGCCTTGATCAACTCGGCGGGGCCGCCGGCGTAGCCGACGCGCCATCCCGTCATGGAGTAGGCTTTCGACACGCCGTTGACGGTCAGGGTCCGGTCGTACAGCGCGGGTTCGACCCGGGCGATGGTCGCGAAATCGAAATCGTCGTAGACGACGTGCTCGTACATGTCGTCCGTCATCACCCAGACGTGGGAATGGCGCGCCAGGACCTCCGCCAGGGCCCCGAGCTCGGCTTCCGTATAGGCCGCGCCCGAGGGATTCGAGGGCGAGTTGAGCAGCAGCCACTTGGTCTTCGGCGTGATCGCCGCCTCGAGACCCTCGGGCTTCATCTTGAAACCCGATTCCAGGCTCGTCGGCGCGAAAACCGGCGTCCCGCGCCCCAGCAGCACCATGTCCGGATAGGAGACCCAGTAGGGCGTCGGGATGATCACCTCGTCGCCGGGGTCGAGCGTCGCGGCCAGGGCGTTGTACAGGATCTGCTTGCCGCCGCAGCCCACCGTGATCCGGTCCACGGGGTAGTCGAGGCCGTTCTCCTGCTTGAACTTCCGCGAGATCGCCTCGCGCAGCTTCACGGCGCCGGCCGGCGCCGTGTACTTGGTCTCCCCCCGGCGAATGGCCTCGATCGCGGCTTCCTTGATGAAGTCGGGCGTGTCGAAATCGGGTTCTCCCGCGCCCAGCCCGATGACGTCGCGGCCCGCGGCCTTGAGCTCGTTGGCCTTCGTCGTGACCGCGACGGTCGGCGAGGGCTTGATCGCGTCCAGATACGCGGCGAGCATGGACATGGCGCTACTCCCGGAACCGAAGGCGTGGCGATGCGGAGACCCGGAGCCTGACCCAAAACCCCGCCGCGTTCAACACGCCGGGCGTTCGGTAACGCACGAAAGTTCGTGTCGTGCGTTCGGACCCGGGCCTTGCGGTCAGTACGACGGTAACGACGACGCGGAAGACATGCGCCCCGTTTCGGAACGAACGCTCAATCGCGGCGGTCGCCGATCACGTCGGCCCAATCCGTGAAGACATGGACCGGCTCGCAGAGAGCGTGCAGGCCCGTCCGGCCGCGGTTCCCGATCTGAATGCCGTGAAACCGCGTTCCCGCCTCCCGCGCCTCGCGCACGGCTTCCGTCTGGCCGGGAGACGGATCGGGCCACTCCCCGTCGCTGACGAACAGGACGTCGGCTTTCGCCCATTCGCCCTCCCGGAGCCGCCGCAACACCTGCTCCGTCGCCTCCGCCGGATTGCTGCCGCCGCCGAAGGACAAGGCGAGGAAATCCAGAAGCCGGCCTACCCCGTCCGGGGACAGATCGAGCTCGTGCTCGATCGCCTGTCCGGGACCGCCGAAGGTGTAAAGGCGGCAACGTCGCTTCTCCGCGTGCGCCGTGCGAAGCGCTTCCAGCACGAGCGCCTTCTCGACCCGTTCCGGGAGGCCGCGCATCGAGCCGGACGTATCGACGACCGCGAGGATCGGCCCCCGCTCCAGGGCGGGGCGGCGGTTCTCGGCCTCTTCGGCGGTCTCGCGCTCCACGAGCGTCCGTTCGTCTTCGACGCCTTCGACCCTGTAGGTGAGCAAGGCCCGTTCCGCCCGGCGCGCATGCCAGAGCAGCCGCAACTTGGGATGGCCGAGCATCGCGGCTTCCACGGGCAGCATTCTGGCGATGGCGCCGCTGCGCTCGACGCCCCGCGTGTCGGTGGGGACCAGCGGCGTCGGCGCCTCGCGCCGCTCTTCCTCCAGCCTGCGCATGGGCAGGAACACCCGTTCGGAGACGGACTCCGCCGTCTCGGAGGCGTGCAGCCGCCCCAGCGCCTGGACGACCTCGCGCAGCTGAGGGAGGTGCGCCACCAGCTCCCGCAATCGGAGGAGCTCGCGCCACCCGGTATGCCGCAGGACTCCGAGCGTCAGGTCCCAGCCGCGGCCCAGCATCCGTCCCAGGTCGTCGAAAACGTCGGCGAGGTCGGCCCAGAGGCGCGCCCGCTCTCCCCACGCCTCGATCAAGCCCGCGTCGGCCTCCCGCGCGCGGGCGAAGACCTCGCGTTCGGCCTGCGCTCGCAAACGCTTGCGGTCCCCATCGCCCGACCGAACCGGCTTCGCTTTGCGCGTCTCGTGCTCGCCGCGCGCATTCCATGTTTCCCTCAACCGCATGACGTTGCGTTCATGCTCCTCCCGCTTACGCGCCTGGACACGTTCGAGTTCCTCCAGTTCGCGCAACCGGCGCGCGACGTCCCTGCGCAAACCATCGTCCTGTCGGGTGAAAGCGGCGAGAACGTCTTTGAGCAACTCATCCACCAGTTCCCGTTGCCCCTTGCAGAACCGGACGATTCCCATCCGTTCGAGGGCTTGGCGCACGGGCGCGGCGAGTTGTTCGGGCGGCCATGCGCCCGCCGGCGGCAACCTCCCGTCCAGAAGCGCGTCCCGCCAAGCGCACACGCCCCGAACCCGCTCGCGGAGATTGCCGATAGGCGACGTGATGACGTCGTCGAGCAAGCGCTCCGGACATTCGTCGAGGAAGGCGTAACTCCGTTCCAACGCTGTCGCATCGAACCCGCGACCCGTCCGATCCCCGGTATCGCGCCGGGCGAGAATCATGAACGCTCTCCGCCGATCGAGCCCGGTTCCTCTTCCTTCCGCGGCAGGTTCTCGTAACCCCTTTTCACCTTCTCCAATCGTTCGATGAGCCCCTCGGCGTCGCGGCGCGCCTTTTCGAGGCCTCGGGACGCCGGTTCCGCGAAATCGTCCATCACCCAAAGGTGCTTACGAACGTCGTTCTCCAGGGTTTCGATTCGTTTTTCAACCTCGCTCTTATGGGCCATCATTTCGGTCGAAAAATCTCCCAGTTGCCGGAGACAATCCCGAATATGGTCGGGTTCGTGTCTTGTCGGTTCCAGCGCGGGAGACAAATCGACCATGAATTTATTTTCTTTTTTCTGTGTGAATTCCGACAGTTCGTTAGCATTTCTTATCAGAGAATATTGATTTATCATGACAGGGATTTTTTGTTTTATTTCCTCTTTTGTATACCCCTTACCTTCATTTGTTTCATCAAGTTCGTCATATTGGTAGTGGTGGCGGAATTGTGCGCCATTGGGCAGGATATAGAGTGGTTTCCCATCCCTGTAATTCTGTCCCCTCTGGTGAGTCGTGTCTTTTCCGTTCTTTCCCGAATAAAGAAGCCTGCCCCCTTCATCCTGTTTCTGGGATTCATCCTCCTCGTCCTTCCGGAGCCGCCTTTCCCATACATGAACCATGCGAACGAGTCGCGAGGGTTCCCCGGCCACCGCCCCGACCCGGGAGGCGTACCACTCGTAGATTTTCCGTCCATCCTCGACCTTGCTCCACAGGCAGTGCTGGAGAAGCCAGCAGTCCCAGATCGACACCGCGTCGCGCCTGCTGGTCCATGCCGAGGTTTGAAGAAGATTCACGACCTTGTGCCAGCGGCGATCCGATACCCATATCTCTTCGGCGATGCACCATTCCCGCAGGTCGCACAGGAGCGCCGTCACGTCATCCGGCACCCGCACTTTCCGGCTTCCTTCCGCACCACGGCGAGGTCGTCCTTGGTCAATCCGAGTTCCTCGGGAATGTTCGCTTCGACGTCGCCTCGCAGCTCCAGCAATCCGGGGAATGCGTCTTTCGACACCGGGCCGACATGCAGGCGCAACAGAAAACGGTCGAACAGGGCGTCGAGCTCCTCGCCTTCGGGGAGCTCGTTGCTCGCGCCCACGACCGCCACGAGCGGCGTCCGCTCGCGGCCGGCGCCGTTGTCGAATTTGCGTTCGTTCAGAAGCGTGAGCAGCGCGTTGAGGATGGCGCTGTTGGCCTTGAAGATCTCGTCGAGGAAGGCGACGGAGGCGGTGGGTAGGTAGGAGGCGGTCAGACGTTCGTACCGGTCTTCTTCGAGCCCTTTGATCGACAACGGCCCGAACAGCTCCTCCGGAACGGAGAAGCGGGTCAGCAGACGCTCGAAATACGGGGCGTCCTTGAACGCCTGGCGCAGACGGCGCGCGATAAAGCTTTTGGCCGTTCCCGGCGGGCCGACGAGAAGAAGATGCTCGCCGGCCAGAGCCGCGAGCAACGCGAGGCGCACGGCGACGTCGCGCTCGATCAAGCCTTCCGTCAGCCTGTCCCGAACAGCCCTTATGCGATTCGCAAGATCGTTCACCCTCTCCGTCCTCGCGCCGGCGTCGCGAACGCCGCGGCCACGACCGTCGCCAGAACCGAAAGGCCGCCCGCGCCGCCCGGATGAAGAACCATACCGCGCCTCCCCTCGCAATCGTTCGACGAGCGCATGTTAGACGCCCCCCGGACGGGGGTAAACCGAACGCCGCGCTCCGGCGCCTGCCCCTCGCGCGGCTGGCCCCGCTGGCCCTGCCGAGCCGTATAGAGGCCGAAGTCGTGATGGCCCGCGCCCTGGTCTGCGAGTTCCAGGACGCAGAACGCCTTCGGCTTCAGCGTCGCGCCGACGGCGTTGAGCAACCCCGCGAGCGGGCCGTAGCTCGACCGCTCCCCGGTCGCCCCGCCCGAGGCCCGCACCCGCCGCAGGTCGGCGAAGTACGCCTCCACCGCCGCCGTCAATCGCGTGTTCGTTGCCGCCATCGCCCCCTTGTCGCCGAGCGCGCCCTGTCATGCAAGCGCCGTCCGCGATGGCGCTTGCATGGTCATATGCGATCCGTCTCCAGTCGCCAACCCGAACGCGACTCGGCTACTCCGCATTGCCCATACCGGCGGAGGATCGAGGATTGCGCGGCGTTGCAGGACCGCGATCCACCCCCCTCCCGACCTCCCCCCTGTCCAGGGAGGAGGAGTGTGAAAAGGGGATCCGCACACTTCGCACACCCTCCCGCCCTCTTCTTCTCCCTCCCCCTTGCAGGGGGAGGGTCGGGGTGGGGTCGCGCCAAGGGGGAGGAGCGCGAATGGACCCTGCGCCGCCCCCATTGCCGGATGAAGCTTGCGGACAGGCAGCCGGATGAAGCTTGCGGACAGGCAGTATGAGAAATGCGGACTACACCCGCTGGTTCAGGCACCGGGCCTTTCCTTCATCAGCGCGTGGATGGCGAAATCGCGACGGACGCCGGCGGGCATTTCCAGAAAGCGCCCGGTGTTGGCCTCCGCAAGGTCGGTGGCCATCTGCAAGAGGTGCTCCGGCTCCACGACGCGCTATTCCGGCTCTTCCCCGACCTCCGATTCGGCGGTGAACGAGACGACGGGAAACGCCTCCACGTCCGCACCTTGAAGCTCCGCGCGCAAGCGGGCCTTCAGCCGAATCCGCGCCAGGGAGTCGGGGAGACCCTTGGCGTCGTTGCCGTCATCGTAGGTGAGGTCTATCAGGAGGAACTCGTCGCCGTCGCCGTCCACTTCAGGGTTCACCGACAGCACCGCAAGCGTGGTATCCGCGCACTGCTGGCGCAGGAATGCTTCCACGGTGCTCCGCGCCCGTTCCAGAATCTGCCGTTTCATCGCTCCGCTGCCTGCCCGGCGGTATGGTCGATGGAGGAGTTTACGCTGCTCTTCTCCCCCCTGACAGGGGGGAGGTCGGGAGGGGGTGGACCGCGGTCCCGTGACGCCGCGCGGGCGCGCTCGGCCCCCTTCGGGACGTATTCACCGTCATCGGCGACACACTCTCCGCATCCTGTTCCAGAATCATGCGTGAAACGCGCAAAGTGTGCAAGAGAAAAATTTCCCTTGTGGTAAATTTTTTGTGATCGAGGCAGAGAGAGGCGTCCGTCGGGCGTCAACCGTCCCTCCGCGCCGTCAGGAACCGCACGATCGTCTCGACGTTCTCGGCGGAGTCGTACACGTCGTGCGCGGCCTCTCCCTCGACCACGATGGACCGCGACCCCGGACGGTCGCGCATGAACTCCCCGCAATGTCCCTGTTGCCCACGCGCGCGGTCCGCGCCGTACCACGGGTCTCCGGACCTGATGATGGCCAGAACGGGGACATGAGGCGGCGCGGCGATGCCTTCGACGATGGCGGCTCCGCGGCACGTCCACTGGGTGACGACCCGGGCGCGGAACTCGCCGCCCCGGTAGAGCGCGGCGGCGACGCCGCCTTCCGATGCGCCGACGAGGAACAGGTTGTCGCGGTCGACCCAGTCCAGCGCCGCCATCCGGTCCAGCGCGAAGGCGATCTCGGTCTGCCGGAAGTCGTAGACGAACCTGTTGAAGCCGCCGGTCCGCGTTTCCGGGTCGCATTGCAGAGGCCGGAACCGGCGCGCCATGCTGTCGGGGGCGATGACCGCGAACCCCGCCTCGGCCAGGCGCTCGAAGAACGCGAAGTTCCCGATTCCCGTGCAGCCGTGCATGTAGAGCACGGTGGGGAGGCGAACGCCGCGTCCATGGCGCGCGATCCGCGCGCGTATCTCGGGCGCGTTCATCCTGCCGAGGGCCGGCCCCGCGGCCCCCGCCGGCGGAAGGGCGACCACGGCCTCGCCCCACGTGCGTTCGATGTCGGAACGCCCGTCGAGGAACGCCGCGCCCGCGCACCCGGAGAGCAGGCCCAGCGCCGCCGCGGCGGCGAGGGCGCGTCCCGCCGCGGCCCGCTCCGGCGTTCTCATCGGACGGCGGGGTCCAGCATCCGCCCCTCCCTCACCCACCAGGCCGGACGGGCCGCCGCCACCTCGGCCGCGGCGGACCTCGCCGCGTCCGCGTCGGCGAACAGGCCGAAACAGGTGGCGCCGCTCCCGGACATGCGCGCCAGAAGACATCCGTCGAGCCCGCGCAGCGCGTCGATGACGTCGGCGACCGGGGGCGCCAGCCGGACCGCCGCGTCCTCCAGGTCGTTGGAGCGCCGTGAAAGAAGATCGGCCAGGCCGGCGGCGTCGGCGGGCGGATCGCGAAACCGCGCCTCGACGGACCGCGCGGGGCCGTGGCGCCGGAACACCTCCGCCGTCGCCAGGGGAACGCCGGGGTTGACGAGCGCCAGCCAGGCGTCCGGCAACGCCGGAGCCGGCTCGAGGACGTTCCCGATCCCGCCGACGTAGACCGGCGAACGGCCCAGGCAGGCGGGGACGTCGGCCCCCAACCCCCCGGCCACGGCCTGGAGCCGGCTTTCGGAAACGTCCAGACCCCACAGCTCGCGGAGCGCCCGCAGCGTGGCGGCCGCGTCCGACGAACCGCCGCCGAGCCCGGCCGCGACGGGCAGGTTCTTGCGCAGGACGAGCGATGCGCCCGCGTCGCCGCCCGACGACGCCGCCAACGCGCGGGCCGCCAGAACGACGAGATTCGCGTCCCGGTCGACGGCGTCGAGTCGCCGGGCGAACGGCCCGGTCAGCGTCAATCCCAGACGGGTCGCCGGCGACGCCTCGATCTCGTCGAAGACGTCGGCGAACACGATCAGGCTGTCGACGTCGTGATATCCGTCCGGGCGAAGGTCCAGCACGTGCAGATAGAGGTTGACCTTGGCGGGAGCCCGGCGGCGGATGGAGATGCCCTCGCCGCGCGTCAATCGCCGTAGCCCTCGTCCGGGAAGTCCGTATCGTCCGGCTGCGAAACCGGCGGCAGACCCCTTTCCAGCTTTTCCCGTATCTTCGGAACGGCCTCGGGCTCGGGTTCCAGGGTGAGCGCGCGCCGCCACTGGAACGTCGCCTCCAGCTCCCGGCCGACGCGCCACAGCGCGTCGCCCAGATGGTCGTTGATGACGGGGTCCTCGGGACGCAGGCCGACGGCGCGCTCCAGCTGCTCGACGGCGTCGCCGAACTTTCCGAGCCGGTAGAGGGCCCACCCCAGGCTGTCGACGATGTATCCGTCGGCCGGCCGCAGCTCGACCGCCTTCTCGACCATCGCGCGGGCCCGCTCGAGGCGCTCCCCCCGATCGATCCAGGAATAACCCAGGTAGTTCAGCACCAGCGGCTGGTCCGGCCTGAGATCGAGCGCCCGGAGGAAATCCGGTTCCGCCTTGCTCCACCGTTTCGATCGCTCGTAGGCGATCGCCCGCGAATAGAGCAGGGTCCAGTGCCGCTCCCGCAGTTCGTCGATCCGCCGGATCGCGCGGCTGTACGCGTCGGCGGCGGCCTCGTACTCCTCGCGCGCCCGGAGGACGTCGCCGAGCGCGACCAAGGCGTCGATACGCTCCGGACGCTCTTCCCCGAGTCGACGGAGCAGGTCCATGGCGGCGGGCAGCTCGTCCATGTCGTCCAGGTTGAACGCCGTGCGCAGGCGCGCGGTCCAGCCATGGGGGGACCCGGCGTCGATGCGCGCGTAGAGTTCGTTGGCCGCCGCGTGGCGTCCGTCGCGTTCCATGATGCGGCCGACGAGGAACAGCGCGACCGGCATGTCCGGCTTCAGCGCCAGGGCCAGCCAGGCGTAGACGAGCGCCGAATCGCGGGCGTTTCGGCCCAACAGGCCGGCGGCGACCCCGTGGAAGGCTTCCGCCATCCCTTCCCTGGCGTCGGTGACCGCCGGCGCCGGCGGCCGCCCGCTCTCCACCCTCTCCAGGGCCGCGAGGATCGGAAGGTTCCCCGGTTCCCGGGCCAGGAAGCCGCGATACAGCCCGGTCGCGTCCGGCTGCCGTCCGGCGCGTTCGAGAAACGCGCCGAAGGCCTCCACCACGCGAAACGACCCACCTTCCTGGGCGTCGATCGTCCGACGGTAGGCGTCCTCCGCCGCCGGCGTCCGGCCCAGGAAGTCGTTGACGAGAGCTTCGTGATAGGTCCGGAACGGCGCGTACTCCTTCGTTTCCGCCAGCGACGCCAGCGTCTCGAGGGCTTCCCCCCCGCGTCCGTCGCCAACCAAGGACCAGGTCTCGGCAAGCGGCACGGCGAGCGCGTTCACGCGCGCCCGGGACGCTTCCCGCAGGACGGCGAGCGCCTGGCCGGGCTCGCCCCTGGCGACGCGCTCGACGGCGATGACCTGCTTCGCCAGGCTCGACCGCCCGCCGGCCTTCTCGATCCTGTGGGCCAGGGCCGCCGCGCTCTCGAAGCGGCCGTCCGCCAACACGAGGAAAAAGGCGCGGTTCAGGATGTCGGGATTGCCGGGGTCCCGCCGGAGGACGCGTTCGTAGTATCGGGACGCCGACGCGGTATCGCCGATGGAACGGGCGTACCGGCCCGCGAGATACTGGCCGAAGGCGGACCCCTCTCCGGCCGGCGCTGGGTCGCCGGTCGCCGCTTGCGCCGCCGCCGCCGGAGTCGCCAGGACCGCGGCGGCGACGACGGCCGCTCCCAGCCTCCCGTGAACCATCGTCGTCACCGCGGCGCCCTCGTCATCGTCGTATCGGTTTCGCCTCGCGTCCATCGGTCCGGACACGCGCCCCGGTTCCCGCGTCTTCACATGTTTGGATAGTTGGGACCGCCGCCGCCCTCGGGCGTCACCCAGTCGATGTTCTGGCTGGGGTCCTTGATGTCGCACGTCTTGCAGTGCACGCAGTTCTGCGCGTTTATCTGGAGGCGCGGCGCGCCTTCGTCCCGGCCCACGATCTCGTAGACGCCCGCCGGGCAATAGCGTTCTTCGGGCGCGTCGTATTCGGCCAGGTTGATCTCGATGGGAACGCGGTCGTCCTTCAGGGTCAGGTGCGCCGGCTGGTCTTCCTCGTGGTTCGTGTTCGACAGGAACACGGACGAGAGCCGGTCGAACGTGACCTTGCCGTCCGGCTTCGGATACTCGATCCGCGGGCAGTCCGCGGCCTTCCCGAGGCGCGTGTGGTCGGGGCGGTGGCGGAACGTCCACGGCGCGCGGCCCCGCAGTATCTTGAGATCGAGGCCGCCGTACAGCATCCCCGACAGCAGTCCGCGGCGGAACGCGGGCCGGAAATTGCGGGCGCGGCGCAGTTCGTCATGGACCCAGGACTCCCGGTAGCGCCGGGGATAGGCCTCCAGCGTATCTCCGCCGCGTCCTTCCCGGATCGCCTCGAAGGCGGATTCCGCCGCCATCGCTCCGCTTTTCATCGCCGTGTGGCTGCCCTTGATCCTGGGCACGTTCACGAAGCCCGCGGCGCAGCCCAGCAGCGCGCCGCCCGGGAACGCCAGCTCGGGGACGGACTGGAACCCGCCTTCGTTGATGGCGCGGGCGCCGTAGGCGATGCGCCGCCCCCCTTCCAGCACGGGACGAATGGCGGGATGGGTCTTGAACCGCTGGAATTCCTCGAACGGAGAGAGATACGGGTTCTCGTAGTCGAGGCCGACGACGAATCCCACGGACACCATGCCGTCTTCCAGATGGTAGAGGAAGCTGCCGCCGTAGGTCCGCGAGTCCATGGGCCAGCCGGCGGAATGCGCGACGAGTCCCCGCTCGTGCCGGTCCGGCTCCACTTCCCACAGTTCCTTGATGCCGATGCCGTAGGTCTGGGGATCCGCGCCCTCGCGCAGCCGGAACCGCTCGGACAGGACCTTGGCCAGAGAGCCGCGGCAACCTTCGGCGAACAGGGTGTACCTGGCGTGAAGCTCCATGCCGGGCTGGAACTCGGGCTTCCGGGCGCCGTCCCTGGCGATCCCCATGTCGCCGGTGGCGACGCCCTTGACCCCGCCCCGATCGTCGTAGACCACCTCGGCCGCCGCGAACCCGGGGAATATCTCGACCCCCAGCTCCTCCGCCCGCCCGGCCAGCCACCGGCACAGATTCCCGAGGCTGACGATGTAGTTGCCGCGGTTGTCGAGTTGCGGCGGCAGGAGGAAATTCGGGAGCCGGAAGGCGCGTCCCTCGGTGAGAAACAGGAACCGCTCCGCCGTCACGGGCGTGTTCAGCGGCGCGCCCCGGTCCTTCCAGTCGGGCAGGAGCTCGTCGAGGGCCCGGGGATCGAGAACGGCGCCCGACAGGATGTGGGCCCCGACCTCCGAACCCTTCTCCAGGACGCAAACGCCGAGATCGACCCCATGCGCGGCGCAGAGCTGCTTCAGCCGGATCGCGGCGCTCAGACCCGAGGGTCCCGCGCCGACGATCACCACGTCGAACTCCATCGAGTCCCGTTCCCGCGCCTCTTCGGCCATGCCAGCCTCCGTTTCCACCGTGAATTCCGGTATACGCGCGCGCGGCAAGAAGGGTCAATCGCGCGTCCCGACGCCGTTCCCGACGGTCCATGCGGCGTCCCATGCGTATCGAACCGGGGCGACAGGTGGACGAAGGGGGGCAGATGAAGGAAGATGCCGGCGCCGACGGAGACAGGACAGGATAACGCGATGACCGATCGAGGAGGAGGAAGTCTGGCCGAGCAACTGGCGTCGGTTCTGCCGCGCCCGCGCGGCGCGCACGCGCTGCCGGTGTGTCAGGCGACGATGCGCATCCCCGCCGCCGATCTCGACGGCGCGTTCGGCGAGGTGCGGGACGAAGTGTCGCGCTGGATGCAGGACCGCGCCGGGCGGCGGCTGCCGGAGGAGGCGTGGCGCGGCGAAGGGTTCGAACTCGCCGGGACCAATCCGCTCCGCGTCGAAGCGGCGCCGGCCGCCGGCCGCTGGACGGCGCGGCTGGAGGAGGCCGACGGCGACGCGCCGGACCGCTTATGGACGACCGAAGCCGAAATCGCCATGAATGGAAAAGCGATAAGCGCGCGCGTGCGGCTCGGCTGCGCGGCGCGGGGAGAAAGCCCGCCCGCCCCGTCCGTTCCCGGCCTCGTCCGGTGGATCGCGGACCGGTTCGGCGTCGTCGTCGACGGCCGGCCGATCGGCGCCGGGCCCTGGCTCGTCAATACGCCGGAACGGGCGGAGAAGCTTCTCGCGCTGCTCTGCGACCCGGGGCGGGAGCGGGATGTGCTGGCCATCGCGACGCACGACCGCGACGACGACCCCTCGACCACGCTGGTCTCGCCGCAGTCCGTCTTCAAACGCACGCTGGGCGCGGCCCACGTCGCCGTCGTCACGACGTCGGCCACCTTCGCCCTGACCGATCGGGTCGGCAAGGAACTGTCCGTCTTCCGCCAGGCGGTGCGGACCTACAAGCCCGGTTTCGACCCCTACCGGGCGGAGCCCCACGATCACCCGCTCGCCGTCGGGACGCGCATATCCGACTGGAACGGCGGACCGGAAGCCTTCGAGGACTTCCTCGTCGCCGCCTGCCTGCGCGCCACCGTCGGCGGCGCGAGCCGCGGGGAGCGCGCGCCGTCTTCCTTCGCCGCGAGGCGGACCGCCCCGGCATCGCCGCGCGCGTCCGTCCTTCCGGCCGCCCCCTCCGGAGACGACGCGCTGCGGCGGGAAAACGAGGAACTCAGGGCCGAAAATCTGAAGCTGGAGGAGGCGCTGGGCAAGGAGCGCAACGCCGTCGCCGCCGCGCGGAAAGAGATCAGGAGTCTCAAGGACCGGGCGGCCCATCTCGAACGCACGCGCGGCAATGCGCCGGCGCACCCCGACGGGCCGGCCGTTCCAGACAGCTTCAGGCAGCTCGATCAATGGTCGAAGGAGCATCTGGACGGCAGGGTCAGGCTGCATTCGCGGGCGATCGGGGCGGCGAAGAAATCGAAGTTCGAGGACGTCGCGCTCGCATATCGCGCCTTGCTGATCCTGCGCGACCACTACGTCCCGATGCGCCTGGAGGGCGGCGCCGACAGGCAGGCCGCATACCGGGAGGCGCTGGCCAGGGAAGGGCTCAAGGAGGAGCCGACCTTCGCCGGCACGCGGGCGGGGGAGCACGGCGACGCCTATTTCGTCCAGCATGGCGGGCGCAAGCGGCAACTCGAACGGCATCTGAAGGGCAGCAACGCCCGCGACGAACGCCGCGGGTTCCGCCTCTACTTCTTCTGGGACGCCGGCGACCGGGAGGCCGTCGTCGGCTGGATGCCCAACCACCTGCCGACGCGGATCAGCTGATCGCCGGGGCCGCGCCGGGGAAATGAGACGGGGTGGTTGAAGGAGGGCTGGAGGTCTCCGAATGCTTGAGAATCTGTCCGTCAGAACCTTCAAGTCCCTGGATGACGTCACGGTCGACCTCGGACTGGTCAACGTCTTCATCGGCGCCAACGGAAGCGGGAAGAGCAATCTTCTGGAAGCTTTGGGGGTTCTCTCCGCGGCGGCGGACGGCAAGGTTGACGACCAGGCGTTGCTGGCTCGCGGCGTCCGTCCCGGTCTTCCCGCATTGTACAAGTCCGCCTTTCCGGCCAAGTCCGGAAAGCGTATCCCTCCCCATCTGCATTTCGGCGCGCGCAGCGCGCGAGCCGAATACAAAGTCTCGCTACAAAATCCCTTGAGGGATCCGTCGCCCGCCTGGAGATTCGGGACGGAGTCATGGGAAAGCGATGACGGCAAGCTGGTCGGACGCTCACCTGCCAAAAAAATCAGGACCAATCCTGAGCGGGGGTTGGCTGCGCTTAAGGCAGTGGAAATCCCCGCCGGACCCGCGCTCGATCTCCTGAGATTGCTGCAAGGCTACGTCATATTTTCACCGACGACCGCCGTCTTGCGCGGAGTTGCGCCGGAAACACAGCCAAGACAGCCGGTGGGCCTGTCCGGAGGAAACCTTCCGCAAGCAATCCGGGATCTTCTCAGGCAACGCAAACGGGATGATCGCAGTCGGCGAATTTGCCGGGAGGTGCGGGGACTCCTTGATTGGGCTGAGAGTTTCAGTTGGACCTCCTCCGGTCGCCTGTCGCTCTCTCCGACTGCCGCCGCTTCAGCGGGCGTCATCCGGTTTCGTGATCGGTTCATGCGCGAAGACCGAAACGTCCTGTCCGGCTACGACGCTTCCGAAGGCGCCCTGTACGCCCTGTTTCTCGCGGTAGTTTCCGGACACGAGGCAAGCCCCGCGCTTTGCGCCGTGGACAACGCGGATCACGGGCTGAATCCCAGGTTGGCCCGCTCCCTGATGGAGTGCCTGTGCCGATGGTATCTGAACTCGAGCGAGCCGCGGCAGATCCTGCTGACCACGCACAATCCGTTGGTCCTGGACGGTCTGCCATTGCAGGACGATCGCGTGCGACTGTTTACCGTTTCCAGGACCAGATCGGGCCGCACTTCGGTCCGTCGTGTGGTCGTCGATGACCATCTTCTGGAGAAAGCGGAGCAGGATTGGTCCTTGTCCCGACTGTGGGTGATGGGACACCTTGGGGGCGTGCCCGATGTCTGAGTCGCTGCGTATCGCGGTCGCCGTCGAAGGGCCAACCGATGCAATCGTGCTCAAGGCGATCCTGTGCGCCTTGCTGCCGGATGCGGATTTCGAGTTTCAGACGTTGCAGCCGGAGGGATCCGCCGCGTTCGGCCCTCCATCGTTCGGCAGAAGCAGAACGGGCAAGGGATGGGTTGGAGTCTATCGTTGGAGCCGCCAGGCGGCCTGCGAGGGCGGCGGCTCGGTGTCCGGTTCTTCAGTGCTGTCGCATCATGACGTGTTGATCGTGCACGTAGATGCGGACGTGGCGGGCGAGACGTACGCCAGCGGCAGTATTCGAGATGCGCCATGCAAAGATTTGCCTTGCGAAGAACCCTGCCCGCCGCCGGATGGAACCACCAACGCCTTGCGAGCGGTGGTTCTCAACTGGCTTGGCGAGTCTGCATGTCCACCACAGCTTGTCCTGTGCACGCCTTCGAAGAACATCGAAGCCTGGGTGCTCGCCGCAGTCTGGCCGGAAGGCAACGTGGTTCGGCGGGACGATTGGGAGTGCCGCCGCAACCCGGAAGGCCAGCTCGCAGCCTTGCCGAAACGCAGACGGTTCGAGAAACACCAGGACGACTATCGACACAAAGAAAATGAGATAGCGAAGGCATGGCCGACAGTCTCCGCAAGATTGACGGAGGCGGCGCGCTTCGAAGCGGAGTTTCTTGCCGCCATTTGAGGCGGCGGGTGGAATTCGAGGCGGGGCCCATGGTCCACGGCCGTAGTGGACGCTCTCGCGTCCGCGGTCATGTGAGGAATACGCACTGACCGCGCCCTCCGTCCATGGCGGCGAGCGCCGGCGCTCGGACGGAAAACGGCATCGGCGCCATCCAGTCCTCGTCCATCGGACAGGTCTCCTTCCAGGGCATCGGCCATACCTCCCGGCCGGCTCTCCGACTTGTCACCCATCCATCCGGTCTGTACCGCGATCACCCCCCTCCCGACCTCCCCCCTGTCAGGGGGGAGGAGCATGAATGGAAAACCTCCGTCCTCCTTATTCTCCCTCCCCCTTGCAGGGGGAGGGTCGGGGTGGGGGTCGCGCCAGGGGGAGAGGAACATGGACGGACCCTCCGGGCGGCGCCGTCGCGCAGGCCGTGGCCAGCATGAGAAATGCGGGTTAAGCTCACGAGGAAACGGGTTCCCTCGATCGCCGCCGCCCGCCCACGCGAGTCACGACACGTTGCCGACCCGAGCCGAGCTCCTCGACCTCCTGCGCTGGCACGTCGATGCCGGCGTCGACGAGGCCGTCGGCGACGCCCCGACGGACCATTTCAACGCGGAGCCCGCCCCGGCGGCGCGGCGGGAGGGCGCCGCCGACCGCGCGCGCGCGCCGTCCGGTCCAGTTCCCGCCGCGCCGTCCCCCGCGCCGCCGAAGCGCGGGGCGAACGTCCCGCTTTCCCTGGAAAGCCCGGCGGCGGCGGAGGGAAGCGCGAACCTTCTCGCGAACGAAGCCTCGACGCTCGCGGAACTCGAGGACGCCATGGGGCGGTTCGAGGGCTGCTCGCTCAAGCATACGGCCATGAACCTGGTGTTCGGCGACGGCAATCCCGACGCGGACGCGATGTTCATCGGCGAGGCGCCGGGGGCGGACGAGGATCGCGAGGGCCTGCCCTTCGTCGGGGTCAGCGGGCGACTCCTCGACAAGATGATCGCGGCGATCGGACTGGACCGGACATCGGCCTACATCACGAACATCCTGCCATGGCGCCCGCCGGGAAACAGGAAGCCGACGACGAACGAAGTCACCGTCTGCCTGCCGTTCATCCGGCGTCATATCGCTCTGGCGGCGCCGCGGGTCCTGGTCCTGGTCGGGGGCACGTCCGCCAGCGCCCTCCTGGGCCGACCGGAAGGGATCACGAGGCTGCGGGGACGATGGCTCGTCTACCGCGACGACTCGGGCGGCGGGTTCGAGATCCCGTGCATGCCCATCTACCATCCCGCCTATCTGCTGCGGCAGGCGGCGCTCAAGCGGGACGCCTGGCGCGACCTCCTCGCGATACAGGAACGCCTCCGATCCATGGAATGACGACGACGGGGACGGTTCGCGCGTCCACGCGCCGCGCCCCGCCCCGCCCGTCGGCTTGCCGAGAGTCGCCGCATCCGTTATTGAAGCCGGCATGTCGAGAGTGGTCCTTTACGCGTCCCTGCTCATCGCGGCCCAAATCGCCGCGACGGCCGCCTCGGCGACCGCCGAAAACGCGGAGCCGCTGGCCGCGGAGGCGGCGGCGGACGCGTTCGACACCGGGATCCTGGGCTCGGAAGACGCCGCCCGCTATCGACGCATCTTCGATCTTCAGGAAGACGGCGACTGGAAGGCGGCGGACAGGGAAATCGCCAGGCTCGACGACCGCCTCCTGATGGGCCACGTGCTCTATCAGCGGTACATGCACCCCACGAAATACCGCTCCGGGTTCAAGGAGCTCTTGGCCTGGATGAAGCGATACGCCGATCATCCGGGCGCCCGCCGCGTCTATCGCCTGGCGCGCAAACGGCAACCCGCGCGCGCCCGGGCGCCGGAACGGCCCGTGCGGCCGAACGGCGGCGCGGCGGCGGAGGCCGGCGCCGCCGATACCGGGGAATACCTCACGCCGCGCAAGAGGAACGCCGCGGCGCGCCGCGAGGCGCGGCGGCTCCAGGCGCACGTCCGGCGCCACGTCCGCGATGGCCGGCTGGCGGCGGCGGTCAAGCATCTCGAGAGCCGCGCGTACCGCGATCTCCTCGACGAAACGGAGATCGCCATCCTTCGCGCCGGCATCGCCGGGGGCTACTTCCGCCGCGGCCGGGACGAGAGCGCGCTCGCCCTGGCCTCGAAGAGCGCCGGGCGGGCGCGGACCTACGAGCCGATGGTCGACAAGTACGCGGGTCTGGCGGCCTGGCGCCTGGACCGGCGAGCCGATGCGGCCGTCCATTTCGGCGCCCTCGCCGAATCCCGGACGGCGTCCGAGAGGGAGGTCGCGTTCGGCGCGTTCTGGGCCGCGCGGGCGCATCTCGCAGGCCGGAATCCGGAGCGCGCGACCCGCTATCTGCGCATCGCCGCCGAGCGCCCCCGCACCTTCTACGGACAGCTCGCGCGCCGGCTCCTGGGCGAGCGCGGAACCCCGACCTGGGACGCTCCGGTTCTGTCCTCCGCGGACTACGACAAGCTGAAGGACAGCGCCTACGTGCGGCGGGCCGCGGCCCTGCGGCAGATCGGCCGGCTCTACTGGGCCGAGCGCGAGCTGCGCGCCGCGTTCGCCGAGGCGCCGGCCGACGCCCGCGAGGCCGTGCTGGCGCTCGCGGTCAGGCTGGAGCTGCCGGGCGCGGAGGTGCGCCTGGCCCGGGACATTCTGACGTCGGGCGGCGACGCCTACGACGGCGCGCTGTTTCCCCTGCCTCCGTGGGAGCCGGAAAGCGGCTTCAGGGTCGACCGCGCCGTCCTGTTCGCCCTGATGCGGCAGGAGTCCGGATTCAACAGCCGGGCGAAGAGCGGCGCCGGGGCCCGGGGGCTGATGCAACTGATGCCGCGGACGGCCAGCTTCATCGCCCGCGACCGGAGCCTCCGCGGACGCAACAAGCGGAAGCTGTTCGCGCCGGAATACAACGTCCATCTCGGCCAGAAATACCTCCTGCACCTCATGACCGAGCACGAATTCCTGGACAACCTCGTGCTCGTGGTCGCGGCCTACAACGGCGGGCCGGGCAACGTCAGGAAGTGGCAGCGCCGAATCGGGAAATCGGACGACCCGCTGATGTTCATCGAGAGCCTGCCCTCGCGCGAAACCCGGGAGTTCGTCCGGCGCGTGTTCACGAACATCTGGATCTACCGCGCCCGGCTCGAACAGCCCGCTCCCTCGCTGGACGCGCTCGCGGCGGGACGCTGGCCGGTCTACCGGAGCCTCGACTCGCGGATCGAGACGGCGGCCGGCGATCGGGAAACGAACGATGTCCGCTGGGATTGACGAGGCCCGGCCGTTCGTCCCCGTGGGGATCGCCGTGATGACCGTATCGGACACGCGGACCTTGGAGGACGACAGATCGGGAAACGTCCTGGTGGAGCGTCTCCAGACCGCCGGGCACCGCCTGGTCGACCGGGACGTCGTGAAGGACGATTCCGACGCCATCGCGGCGCGGCTCCGCGCCTGGATCGCGAACCCGGACGTCGACGTCGTCATCGCCACCGGCGGCACGGGCGTCACCGGACGGGACGTGACCCCGGAAGCCTTTCAGTCGGTCTTCGAAAAGGAGATCGCCGGCTTCGGCGAGGTCTTCCGGATGCTGTCCTACGACAAGATCGGCACGTCGACGATCCAGTCGCGGGCGACCGCGGGCGTCGCCGGCGGCACCTACCTGTTCGCCGTTCCCGGATCGCCCGGCGCGTGCAGGGACGCATGGGACGGAATCCTCGCCTCCCAGCTCGACTACCGGCACAGGCCATGCAACTTCGTCGAGCTGATGGACCGCCTGCTCGAGAAGGAACCCGTCGGCTCCTGACGCGCCCGGACGCGCGGATCTACCTGCCGAGCAGCCGGGGACCGCCGAGGGAGTCCAGGTCCGCGCCGGTGTCCACGTCACGCAGCGCCTCGATCACGCCCACGCGCCAGACGGACGGAAACGTCGCGAGGGTGTCCCGCAGGGCATGGGGACCGGACCAGCGGACGCCCCGGAACAGGGGCGGCCGCCAGCGTCCCGGAGGCGCCGGCCGCCGGGAGAACCCGACGAGCCAGTATCCGCCGTCGTGGGCGGGACCGACGACGGCGTCGTGCGTCTCCAGCGCCTCGAAGGCGGAACGGACCCGCCGCGCCGTGAGCCCGGGGACGTCGCTGCCGACGATGACGACGGGTCCGCGGGGCGCGGCGCGCAGGACCCGCGCCATGCGCGCGCCCAGATCCCCGGAACCCTGGGGAACGCGCGGGATCCCTCGCGGCCAGAACCGGCCGCGGCGGGCGAAACCGTCGGGCGTGACGACGAGGCGCAGGTCGACGCCGCGAAGGGAGCGCAGCTCGGCAATCAGCCGGGCGGTCTCGCTCCGGTAGTAGCGCCACGCGGCGTAATCGCCCACGTCGCGAGCGAGCCGCCGCTTGACGGCGCCGATCCGGGGTGCCCGCGCGAATATCGCCACGTGGCGAACGGGCCGCATTCCGGGACGCTACCCGTAGAAGCGGGCGATCACGCCCGGCGCCACGCCCAGGAAGTAGAGCGCGAGGCAGAACAGGTTGCGCGCGCTTCGGCGGACGTAGCCGTCCCGGCGGTAGCGCGCCGCCGACGTCACCGCCCGCGCCGGAAGGACGACGAGACGGCGCGCGCCGATGCGCCGCGCCATGTCGACGTCCTCCATCAGCGGCATCGGGCGATATCCGCCGACCTCGTCGTAGAGCGTCCGCGAGATCAGCAGGCCCTGGTCCCCGTACGGCAAGGCGGCGACGCGGACGCGCAACGCCACCAGCCGCTCCAGGATGCGGGCCGGAACGGACGGGTCGTCGAGGGCGAACGAGAAGGCGGCGGCGCGACCGCGCGCGCCCTCCCCGGCCATCAGCTCGCGGGCCGACCGTTCCCAGCCCGTCGCCAGCCGGGTGTCCGCGTGAAGGAACAGGAGCCACGGCGCGCGGGCGACCCCGGCGCCGGCCGCGAGCTGCCGGCCCCGGCCCGGCGCCCCGCGCTCGACCTGCGCCCCGGACGCCGCGGCGATATCGACGGTGCGGTCCGTCGAGCCGCCGTCGCTGACGACGACGGCGCGGACGAGGCCATCCTCGCGGGCGGCGGACAGGCCGCCGAGCGTCGCGCCGAGCGTCGCCGCGGCGTTCAACGTCGGGATCACGACGTCGATTTCGGGGCCGTCGCGCACAGACCGAGAAAGTTGCGATAGAGCCGTTCCGCGTCGGCGTTGAACGCCGGAAGACGCGCCGCGACTTCGTCGCCGAGGGCGCGCAGGGCGCCCGGCCCCAGGGCGCGCTCGAGCGCCTCGCGGTAGGCGGGGACCTCGCCCCATTCGGGAACCGTCCGGGACGTCTGCTCGACGTGGTACTGGACGCCGTAGGCGACGTCGCCCACGGCGAAGGCCTGCACGCCGCAGAGCGGCGATTCGCAGAGCACCCTGGCGCCCGCCGGAGGGTCGGCGACCTCGTAGGAATGCCACTGGAGGCAACGGAGGGTCGGCGCGAAGCCGTCGAACAGGGGATCGTCCCGCCCGGCGGCCGTCAGACCGACCTCCATGACCCCGACCTCCGGGGCCGCCATGGGCGCGACGGCGCCGCCGAGCGCGTCGGCCAGCAACTGGGCGCCCAGACAGATGCCGAGGAACGGCATGTCGAGCTCCAGCACGGCGCGCCGGATGGCCCGCTTCTCGTCGACGAGCCAGGGATGTTCGTCCTCCTGCCAGGTATCCATGGGACCGCCCATGACCCAGAGCGCGTCGAACCCGGCGAGGTCCGGGATCGGCTCGCCCGCGTCCAGCTCGACGGCTCGCCAGTCATGCCCGTCGGCGGCGAGGAACTCCCGGAACACGCCGGGATGTTCCACGGGGACGTGCTGAAAGACGCAGACGCGCATGAGCCGAGCGTAGCATCGGCGGTGGACGCGTTCATACTCCTCCCCCCTTGGCGCCGCGACCCCCACCCCGACCCTCCCCCTGCAAGGGAGAGGGAGCCATCCGTACTCCTCCCCCTGGCAGGGGGGAGGTCGGGAGGGGGGTGGACCGCGGTCCCGCGACGCCACGAAATCCTCAATCCCCGCCGATACGAGAAATGCGGGACGGAGGAAAATTCGTTCTTGATTCGTTCATAACGCCGGTATATGCTCCCCGCACCATGGAACGGGACGTCGCGCCAACGCTCAGGAACGGGGCCGTGCATGGGGACGGACGGCGCGGACGGGGAGCCGTCACCAACCCCACGGGACGGTTCGAGGCCGAACGCCGGGTCCCGCGCGATTCGCACTGGGCGTTCGACGACGATGGCTGGGGCGGCGCGGACGAGGCGCCGCCGCCGTTGCGGACGACGGTCACCGAGGAAGCCTGCCGCACGATCATCGCCCGCAACGATTCGCCCGACGTGCCCTTCCGCGCGTCCATCAATCCGTACCGGGGCTGCGAGCACGGCTGCATCTACTGCTACGCCCGGCCGACCCACGCCTATTACGGGTTGTCGCCGGGGCTCGACTTCGAGAGCCGCCTGTTCGTCAAGCCGGACGCTGTCGCCGTCCTGCGGCGCGAGCTGTCGCATCCCGGCTACCGGTGCGAGGTCATCGCGCTCGGCGCCAACACCGACTGCTACCAGCCGCTGGAGCGGGAGCGGCGCGTCACGCGCGGCATCATCGAGCTGCTGTCGGCGTGCGACCACCCCGTGGGCATCGTCACCAAGTCCCATCTCGTCACCCGCGACATCGACCTTCTGGCGCCGATGGCCGGAAAGGGGCTGGCGCGGGTGCTGGTCTCGGTCACCACGCTCGACCGCAAGCTCGCTCGCCGCATGGAACCCAGGGCCTCGACGCCGACGCGGCGCCTCGACGCCATCCGGCGGCTCACGGCGGCCGGCATTCCCGTGGGCGTCCTCGTCTCGCCGATAATTCCGGGCCTGACCGATTCGGAACTCGAACGCATCCTCGCCGCGGCGCGGGACGCCGGCGCCGCCAGCGCCAGCTATCTGCTCGTGCGCCTCCCGCACGAGGTGAAGGACCTGTTCCGCGAATGGCTGAGCGAGGCCGTTCCCGAGCGCGCCTCGCGAGTCATGTCGCTGATCCGCGACGTGCGCGGCGGGCGCGACAACGACCCGCGGTTCGGGTCGCGCATGAAGGGAAGCGGGCCCTACGCGGAAGCGATCGGGAAACGCTTCGGGCTGGCGATCCGGCGGCTCGGCCTCGACGAGCGGCGGGGCGGCCTCGACACCACGTCGTTCCGCCCGCCGGAACGGGACGAGGCGCAGATGTCGCTGCGGCTGTGACCGTGCGCGAAGGGACGGAAAGGACGGACCCTGCCGTCTGGAATCGAAGCCGGTTTCGTTGCATGGTGCCGGTCGGCATTCGGCCTCGGGAGGGAGCCGCGATGGGGCGAGGCGCATGAAGACTGTCATCGGCGTCCTCGTCGTCGCCAGCCTCGGCGCCACCCTGGCCGTCATGGGGACGGGCATGGTCAGCATGTTCAGGGGCGGGGAGTTCAACCGGAAGTACGGCAACGTCCTGATGCGCTGCCGCATCGCCGCGCAGGCGACGACGGTGGCCCTTCTCGCGCTCTGGTTTTTCTACGACGATCTCTTCATGTGAGGCGTGTGGGGCGCTCGGCGTGGTCAAGCTCACCAGGATCTACACGCGCGGCGGAGACGGCGGCCGGACGTCGCTGGGCGATGGCGCGCGAGTGCCGAAGAACGCCGTCCGCGTCGCCGCCTACGGCACCGCCGACGAGGCCAACGCCGCGGTGGGCCTGGCGCGGCTGCATACCGAGGGCCAGGCCGACGGGATGCTGGCGCGCATCCAGGACGACCTGTTCGACCTCGGCGCCGACCTCTGCACGCCGGGCGACGATTTCGCGGAGGGCGGCGCGGCGCTCCGCGTCACCGGGGCCCAGGTCGCCCGGCTGGAGAGCGAGATCGACGAGATGAACGCCGACCTCGCGCCGCTCGCCTCGTTCGTGCTGCCCGGAGGGTCGGCGGCGGCGGCCCATCTCCACCTCGCCCGCACCGTCACCCGCCGGGCGGAGCGCCTGATGGTCGCGCTCGCGGAGACCGAGCCCGTGAACCCGCGGGCGATCGAGTTCGCCAACCGCCTCTCCGACCACCTGTTCGTCCTCGCGCGGCATCTGAACGACAAGGGCCGGCGGGACGTTCTCTGGCGCCCCGGCGCCAACCGGTGAGCGCCCGATGATCTTCCGACAGCTGTTCGACGCCGAATCGAGCACCTACACCTACATCCTGGCGAGCCGCCGGGGCGGCGAGGCGGTGATCGTCGATCCCGTGCTGGAACGGGTGGATCAGTACCTCCGCATCCTCGGCGAGCTCGGATGCCGGCTCGCCAAGGCGGTGGACACCCACGTGCATGCGGACCACGTCACGGGCCTCGGCGCGCTGCGCGACCGCACCCGGTGCGTCACGGTCATGGGAGACCGGAGCACCGCCGACGTCGTGGCCATGCGCGTCCGGGAAGGCGAGACCATCGACGTGGACGGGCTGTCGCTGGACGTCCTCTACACCCCCGGTCACACGGACGATTCCTACAGCTTCGTCCTGGGCGATCGCGTCTTCACGGGAGACACGTTGCTCATCCGCGGCACGGGCCGCACCGATTTCCAGAACGGGGACCCCCGCGCCCAGTACGACTCCATCTTCAACAAGCTGCTGAAGCTGCCGGACGAAACGCTGGTGTGCCCCGCGCACGACTACAAGGGAGAGACGGTCAGCACCATCGGCGAGGAGAGGGCCTGCAACCCCCGCCTGCGGGTGTCGTCCGTCGACGAGTACGTCGACGTCATGAACGGGCTGAACCTGGCCGATCCCAAGATGATCGACGTCGCGGTCCCGGCCAACCGGCGGATCGGCGCCCCGCAAGAGGACGACGAGGATCCGTCGTGGGCGCTGAGCCCCGGGGACGCCATGCCCCTGATCGGCGGGCCCGACACGTTGCTGGTCGATTTGCGGGAAGACGCCGAGCGCGCGCGGGACGGCGCGATCCCCGGTTCCGTCCACGCGCCCTACGGGGCCCTCGACCGTTTCGCCGGGCCCGGCGGCATGTTGCGTTACGAGGCCACCCGAGGGGGCAGGCGGATCGTCTTCTACTGCGCCTACGGCGAGCGTTCGGCGCTCGCCGTCAAGACCGCCCGCGAAGCCGGGCTCGACGACGCGCGCCACATAGTCGGCGGCATCGACGCGTGGGCCTCGGCGGGCGGAGCGATCGAGCGTTGAGCGGCCGGCGAACGCCCCGGCGAGGACCGGATCAGGGCGTCCCCGCGTCCGGGCGGGCGGTCGAGGCGGACGCGTCGACGGTCGAGGCGGGCGCGTCGACGGTCGAGACGGCGCCCCGCCGGCCGCGAAGCCAGGCGGCGAGGAACCCGCGAGTCCAGCGCACGACGCTCCGCTCGTGGCGCCGCCGACCGCGCATCTGCTCTTCCGGCGACTGGGCACCGAGCCGCTTCTTCCAGGCGTCGCCGGACGTCCAGCGGCGCATGATCCTGCGCGTCACCTCGGGGTGGAACTGAAGCGCGTAGGCGTTGCCGAACCGGTACGCCTGGTTCTCGAACCGCTCGCTGCTGGCGAGGCGCTCCGCGCCGCGGGGCAGCTCCATGCCCTCGCGGTGCCACTGGTACATGTGGGTGGCGTCCCGGAAGAGAGGCGCGCCCGCCTCCGTCGGCCACACGCGATAGTAGCCGACCTCGGCCAGCCCCTCGGGATGAGGCCGCACGGCGGCCCCGAGCGCGCGGGTGAGAAGCTGGCCGCCGAGGCAGACGCCGAGAAACGGCTTGTCCGACTCCAGGACTGTCGGGATCCAGTCGATCTCCGCGCGGATGAAGTCGGTGTCGTCGTTGGCGCTCATCGGTCCGCCGAAGATCACGGCGCCCGCGTGCCCGTCCATCGTCGCGGGAAGCGGGTCGCCCCCGCTGGGGCGCCGGATGTCGAGCGCGTGGCCCATGGCGCGCAGGACGCGCGCCACCCGGCCGGGATCGGATCTCTCCTGGTGGACGACGAGCAGCACGGGATCGGTCATGGCGACGGACCATACAGGGCGGCGCGGACGGACCGCAATACGCCGTCCTCGTTCAGGACATACGAGACGCTGCGT
The DNA here is from genome assembly GCA_965242505.1 of Alphaproteobacteria bacterium. GTDB lineage: Bacteria > Pseudomonadota > Alphaproteobacteria > UBA2966 > UBA2966 > UBA2966. The sequence goes on along the minus strand of OZ251449.1, from coordinate 2,175,519 downwards.
GGCCCGCATCTCTCATACCGCTTGTCCGCAAGCTTCGTCCGGCGAGAGGGGCGCCGCAGGGTCCGTTCGCGCGCCTCCCCCCTGGCGCGACCCCCACCCCGACCCTCCCCCTGCAAGGGAGAGGGAGAAGAAGGGGAACGGAGAGGCCATTCATACTCCTCCCCCCTGGCAGGGGGGAGGTCGGGAGGGGGGTGGACCGCGGTCGCCTGAACCAGGACGTCGCCGACGCGGACGGACGGCGGCCGATTCCGCTCATTGCGCCGTGATTCCGCCGTCGACCACGAATTCCGCGCCGGTGACGAACTTCGATTCGTCGGAGGCGAGATAGACGATCATGTGCGCCACGTCGTCGGGCTCGCCGATCCCGCCGAGGGGAATCTGCCGCGCGAGCTTCCGGCGCGTCCGCTCGGGATCGTCCGACGCGTCGATCATCGACCGCACCATGGCCGTCTCGATGAACGTGGGGTGGACCGAGTTGCAGCGAATGCCGTAGCCGGCCCGCGCGCAGTGGAGCGCGACGGACTTGGTCAGCAGACGGACGCCGCCCTTCGACGAGTTGTAGGCCGCGAGGTTGTGGCCGCCGACCAGCCCGGACACCGACGACAGGTTGACGATCGACCCGCCCCCGCCGCGCTTCATCGCCTCGACGCCGTGCCGGCACCCGAGGAAGACCCCGTCGAGGTTCACCGCATGGACCCGCCGCCAGTCCTCGAGCGACAGCGACTCGACGTCCCCCAGGACCACGACGCCGGCGTTGTTGACGAGCGCGTCGAGGCGGCCGAAGGCCTCCAGCGTGGCCTCCATGGCGCGGCTCCAGTCTTCCGGCCGCGTGACGTCGAGCCGCTCGAAGCGCGCGGACGCGCCGATCTCCGAGGCGGCGTCGTTGCCCGCCCCGTCCAGGACGTCCGTGACCACGACGCGCGCGCCCTGTTCCGCCATGCGGACCGCGGCGGCGCGGCCGAGGCCGGCGGCCGCGCCCGTCACCAGGGCGACCTTGCCGTCGAGCCTGCCGGCGGAGGTCACGCCCGGAGCCCGGAACCGGGCTCCCCCGCCCGACGGGCCGGCCGGCGGCCGTCGCGGACCTCGGGACGGTGGAGCGCCGGAAGCAATCCGTCACCCGTTGTCGACCCACCACGCCGCCAACTGATGGGCGATCGAGGCGGGGAACGGCAGATGGAAGGCGCCGTCTTCCGGTTGTCCCGACGCGACGAGGCGGAGTCCCTCGCGCACCTGGTCGCGCCCGAACCACGCGGCGTCCTCGACCTCCCGCGTGTCCACGTTCAGCTCCTCGCTGACGGCCTGGCCGACGCAGCCGATCATCAGGGAGGACGGGAACGGCCACGGTTGGGACGAGTGGTACGCCACGCCTCCCACGCGCACGCCCGTCTCCTCGAAGACCTCGCGCCGCACGGCCTCCTCGATCGTCTCTCCGGGATCCATGAACCCCGCCAGGGTCGAGAACATGCCGGGCGCCCAGAACGACTGGCGGCCCAGGAGGGCCTTGTCGCCGTTGACCACCATCATGATGACCACCGGGTCGGTGCGCGGGAAATGCCGCGCGCCGCAGGCCGCGTCCGGGCAGTCGCGCCGGTATCCCCCGTCCGCGAGCCCCGTCGGAGTCCCGCACCGCGCGCAATACCGGTGCCGGTCGTGCCAGCCGATCAGCATCCGCGCCTGAGCCGCGATGGAGGTCTCGTTCGCGGGCAGCCGGGACGCCAGCCCCCGCACTTCCTCGAACGCGCCCGCGCCTTCCAGGGGCGGACCCGCCTCCGTGGGGTCGGCCTCGCCATCGAGCCCGGTCGCGAACCGGCCGGCCTCTCCGTCGAGACCGAGAAACACCACCTCGCCCGCGCGGGAATCGTCCGTCAGGACGTCGACGGGCTGCCAGGCGAGGCTGGTCGCCGGCGCGACCGTGACCAGGGCCTTGAGCCGCCAGAGCGGCAGCATCCTGCTGTCGGGCCGCGTCAGGAGCTCCCGCAGGGCGGTCGCGTCCCGCCGGAGATGGGCCGCGCGGTCCAGCGGACTGCCCGCGAAGACGTGAGGCTCCGCCCGGATCACGGGGACGCGCCCCCTTCCACCCAGGCCTTGATCAGGTGGTGGGCGATGGCGTCCGGAGGCGGGATCTCCAGGCCGCCGTCCGCCGCCGCGTAATCGGGGTTTTCAAAGCAGGAACGGACCTCCTCGCGGGTCAGCCACCGGGCGTCCTGAAGCTCTTCGGGATCGATGGCGATCTCCTCGCTCTCGGCCTCGCCCAGACAACCGATCATCAGCGACGACGGAAAGGGCCAGGGCTGGGAAGAGTGATAGGTCACGGCGCCGACGACGATTCCGGCCTCCTCCAGCACCTCGCGCCGGACGGCCTCCTCGATCGACTCGCCGGGCTCCACGAAACCGGCCAGCGCGGAATACCGCCTGCGCGTCGGGAACCGCTTGTTGCGCCCCAGCAGGCAACGGTCGTCCCGCGCGATCAGCATGATGACGACGGGGTCCGTGCGCGGGAAATGTTGCGCCTTGCACGCCTCGTTCCGGCAAACCCGCATGTGCCCGGCCTCGCCGATCCTCGTGGGCGAGCCGCAGACGGCGCAGAAACCATGGCGGTCGTGCCAGTCGACGAGCGCGCGCGACTGGGCGAGGATGGCCGCCTCGCCGGCCGGAATGTCGGACGCCAGAGGCCGCGCCTCCACGAAGCTGCCCCGGCCCGCGAGCGCCCCTTCCGCCGTCGGGTCTTCTCCACCCCTGGCGCCGGCGGCGAAGCGCGGGGCGCCGCCGTCGAGACCGAGGAAGACGAGGTCCGCGCCGTCTCCCGCGAACGCGGGCAGATCCGCCATCGGCTGCCACGCGAGACGCGGCTCGGGCCCCGAGGTCACCAGCGCCCGGAGGTCCCAGAGCGGGAGAAAGCGGCTCTCCGGCGCCGAGATCAGACGATCGATCTCGTCGGGCCGGCGCCGGGCGATCGCGGCCCGATCCAGGGGGTTTCCGGCGAACGTATGCGGCAGGGTATGCGTCATCGGGGACCGCCGGGAACGTCGGACGGGCGGGACGGGGAGCCGAATCGACGCGGAGGCCGAGACGGCGCGGAAGTCAAGGTGGCACAGAGGACCGTCCGCGGCAAGCCGGCGCGCTTGTCTTCCGGTCGCGAAACGCCGATAGTGCGGGCGGGAGATTGGCCGACGGACGGGCCGCTTCGCCAACCCGGTCAGGTCCGGAAGGAAGCAGCCGTAACGATGTCGGTCCGGGTCGTCCGGCCAGTCTCCCGCCTCGGCCCCGCCGGCCGGACGATCCGGGCCCGCGGGACCGCCGCGCGAGGGACGTTGGCCGCACTCGCCGCCAGGACGCCATGACCGACGCTTCAACGCCGTCTCCCTATCGCGTTCTCGCGCGCAAGTATCGCCCCCGGACCTTCGGCGACCTCGTCGGCCAGGAGATCATGGTGCGCACGCTCACCAACGCGATCCGGGCCGAGCGGCTGCCGCACGCCTTCGTGCTGACGGGCGTTCGCGGCGTGGGCAAGACCTCGACCGCGCGCATCATCGCCAAGGCGATGAACTGCGCGGGCCGCGGCGACGGGCCGACGGAGGACCCCTGCGGCGCGTGCGAGCACTGCGCGGCGATCTCGGAAGATCGGCACGTCGACGTGCTCGAGATGGACGCCGCCAGCCATACGGGCGTCGACGACGTCCGCGAGCTCATCGACGGCGCGCGGTACGCCCCGGTCACGGGCCGATACAAGGTCTACATCGTCGACGAGGTCCACATGCTGTCGCGCAACGCGTTCAACGCGTTGCTGAAGACGCTGGAGGAGCCGCCGCCCCACGCGATGTTCGTGTTCGCGACCACGGAGGCGCGGCGCATACCCGTCACCGTGCTCTCGCGCTGTATGCGTTTCGATCTCCGACGCATCGAGGCCGCGTCGCTCGCGGATCATCTGGCGCGGGTCTGCGAGCTGGAATCCATCCGGGCCGAGAAGGGCGCGCTGGACCTCGTCGCCCGCGCGGCGGAAGGGTCGGCGCGCGACGCCCTGTCGCTTCTCGACCAGGCCGCGACGCTGGCGGACGGAGAGGTTTCGGCCGCTCGCGTCCGGGACATGCTCGGTCTGGCCGACCGCGCCCGGACGTACGAACTTCTGGAACGGGTGCTGCGCGGGGACGCCGCCGGGGCGTTGGGCGCGTTCGGCGCGCTCGTCGACGCGGGAGCCGAACCCGACCTCGTGGTGGAAGACCTTCTCGCGCTGACCCACTGGCTGACCCGGCTGAAGGTGGTTCCGGACTCGCTCGACGACCCGACCGTCGCCGAGACGGACCGCGCGCATGGCGAGCGCATGGCGGCCGGCCTCTCCATGCCGGCCCTGACGCGAGCCTGGCAGATATTGCTCAAGGGGCTGAACGAGGTGAGATCGGCGCCTTCTCCGGGCGCGGCCGCCGAGATGGTCATCGTGCGCCTCGGGTACGCGGCGAACCTGCCCCCGCCGGCGGAGATCGTTCGCCGGTTGACGGAAGCGGGCGGCGCATCCGGCGTCGGAAACCGGACGGCGGCGCCCTCCGCGGCCGCGGGGGGCGGCGCGTCTCCCGCCCCGGCCGGCAGCGCGGGCGCGATGGCGGCGCCCTCGCTCCCCCGGGAATCCGGGACCGTCCCGGCCGCGCGGAGCGCTTCGGAACCGGACCGCGAGCGGGCGCTGAACGATTTCGAGGCCGTCGTCGATTTCGTTCGCGAGATGAAGGAGCCGATCCTCGCGACGGAGTTGCGGAACAACGTCCGCCTCGTCGGCTTCGAGCCCGGACGGATCGAACTCCGGCTGGACGACAAGGCGAGGCCCGACCTGCCCGGCCATCTCGGCGGTCTGCTGAGCGAAGGCACGGGACGCCGTTGGGTGGTCTCGGTCTCGCAGGCCGAGGGCGCGCCGACGCTGAACCAGCAGGCGGAATCGGCCGAACGGGAGCGCCGGACCCGGATCGAGCGGCACCCGCTGGTGCGAAAGGCTCTGGACACCTTTCCAGGCGCCGAGATCCGGGATATCCGGGAAGCGGCGCCGCTCGCCGATACGGGGGAGGCGTCCGCAGTTCCCGAGGAAGAGGAAGACCTCTAGAAACCGAAAGGATCGTCATGCGCAACCTGGGCGAGATGATGAAGCAGGCGCAGGAGATGCAGGCCAGGATGGGCGAAGCCCAGGAGCGGATCGGAGCCATGGAGGTCACCGGCGTCTCGGGCGGCGGCATGGTCGAGGTGGCGTTGTCCGGCAAGGGCGACATGCGGCGGATCCGGATCGACCCGTCCCTTCTCGGGGGCGACGACGGGGAGATGCTCGAGGACCTCGTCGTCGCCGCGCACAACGACGCGAAGTCCAGGGCCGAAGAGCTGGTGCGGGAAGAAATGGCGAAGGTCACGGGCGCGCTCAAACTGCCGCCGGGCTTCGCGCTGCCGTTCTGATCGCGTCCGCCCTCCGGACATGCGCGACGGCCACATCGAACGCCTGATCCAGTTGCTGGCCCGGCTTCCCGGCCTGGGTCCGCGCTCGGCGCGCCGCGCCGCCCTGCATCTCGTCAAACGCAGGGACACGCTCCTCGAACCGCTGGTCCGGGCCCTGAACGCCGTCTCCGTCTCCGTTCGCCCCTGCTCGACGTGCGGAAACCTGGACGCCGTGGACCCCTGCGGGGTCTGCGCGGACGGCCGCCGGGACCCGTCCCGGATCTGCGTGGTCGAGGAAGTCGCGGACCTCTGGGCGCTCGAACGCGCCGACGTCTTTCGCGGCCGGTATCAGGTTCTGGGCGGCGCGTTGTCCGCGCTGGACGGCGTCGGGCCGGAGGATCTCAACATCGCCGGCCTGATCGCCCGAGCGAGAAAGCCGGAGGTCAGGGAAATCATCCTCGCCCTCAACGCGACCGTCGATGGCCAGACGACGGCCCATTACATCCATGATTGCCTCGCGGGATGCGACGTCGACGTCTCGCAACTCGCCCACGGCGTCCCGGTGGGCGGCGAGCTCGACTATCTCGACGACGGGACCATCGGGGCGGCGTTGAAATCCCGCCGGCGGATGTAGGGCATATTTCTCGCACTGGCGGAGGATCTGGGACTGCGCGGCGTTGCGGGGCGGGGCGTCCGGACCCCCCTCCCGACCTCCCCCCTGTCAGGGGGGAGGAGTGTGGATGACTCCCCCTTGCAGGGGGAGGGTCGGGGTGGGGGTCGCGGCGTTGCGGGGCGCCCCCCTTTTGCAGGGGGCGCGACCTGGGGTAAGGAAGTCGCCGCCGATCAGGAGATGCGAACGCCCATGGCGACGTTGCCCATCATCGCGGCCCCGAGCCCGAAGCTGAAGACGGTCTCCAGGGAGATCGAACGCGTCGACGACGAGGCGCGCCGGTTGCTCGACGACATGCTGGAGACCATGCGCGCGGCTTCAGGCATCGGACTGGCCGCCATCCAGGTGGGCGTTCCCAGGCGTGCGATCGTCATCGACCTGGGCCGGGAGGCGCAGCCGGCGGGACCTCTCTTCCTCGTCAATCCGGAGATCGTGTGGTCGTCCGACGAGCTCCTGGAAAGAGAGGAAGGCTGCCTCTCCCTGCCGGATCAGTACGCGGACGTCGTCCGCCCGTCGGAAGTGAAGGTCGGTTATCTCGACTACGACGGCGCGCGGCGCGAGATCCATGCCGACCGGATACTGTCGATGTGCATTCAGCACGAGATGGACCATCTCGACGGCATTCTGTTCGTGGACCGCCTCTCCGCCGTAAAGCGGAACATCATCCTTCGCAAGCTCGCCAAGGCGCGCAAACAGGCGCGGTGCGCCGCGGCCTGATCCCGACATGGCGCTGCGGCTGGTCTTCATGGGCACGTCCGATTTCGCGGCGCCGTCCCTGTCGGCGCTGGTCGATGCCGGCCACGACGTGGCGCGGGTCTATACGCGACCGCCGCGGCCGGCGGGCCGCGGCAAACGGGTCCGGCCCACGCCGGCGCACGAATCCGCGGCCCGGCTCGGCATCGAGGTCCGGACCCCGGAGACCCTGCGCGCGGAGGAAGAGCGCCGCCGTCTCGCGTCGCTCGGACCCGACGCCATCGTCGTCGCGGCTTACGGGCTCGTCCTGCCGAAACCGGTGCTCGACGTCCCGCGGCTCGGTTGCCTCAACGTCCATGCGTCGCTTCTGCCGCGCTGGCGCGGGGCGGCGCCCATCCAGCGCGCGTTGATGGCCGGCGACGCCGAGTCGGGAGTCAGCATCATGTCGATGGACGAGGGGGTGGACACCGGCCCGGTGTATCTCCAGCGCCGGATCCCCGTTTCGGCGGAAGAGACCGCCGGTTCCCTGCGCGACCGTCTGGCCCGGTCGGGCGCCGAACTGATGGTCGAAGCCCTGATCGGGTTGCGGGACGGGACCCTCGAACCGACGGCCCAGTCCGAGGAAGGCGCGACCTACGCGCCAAGGATCGAACGTTCCGAAGAGGAGATCGATTGGCGGCGTCCCGCGACCGAGATCGATCGCCGGATCAGGGCGTTGGCCCCGACGCCCGGCGCCTGGTTCCGCCACGCTGGAGAACGCTTCAAGGTGTTCGCGTGCGCGAAGACGGACGGGCCCTCGGGCGCGCCGGGCGAAGTCGTGGACGACTCGCTCACCGTCGCCTGCGGCGGGGGCGCGCTCCGCCTCGACCGGATCCAGCGCGAGGGCCGTCGGACGATGGACGCCCGCGCGTTCCTGCGCGGTCGGCCGCTGCCGGCGGGCGCGCGGCTGGGCTGAGGCCGTGACCCGCTACAGATTGATCGTCGAATACGACGGGACGCCCTTCCGCGGCTGGCAGCGCCAGGCCAACGGCCCCTCCGTGCAGGAATGTCTGGAAGGCGCGATCGAGCGGTTCTGCGGCGACGACGTGACGTCGCACGCCGCCGGCCGAACCGACGCCGGCGTGCACGCCCTGGGGCAGGCCGTCCACGTCGACCTCTCGCGCGACCATCCGGTCGACACGGTGCGGAACGCCGTCAATTTCCACCTCCGGCCGGCTCCCGTCGCGGTGCTCGACGTCGCCCGGGTGGACGAGCGGTTCCACGCGCGCTTCTCGGCGACGGCCCGCCACTACCGCTATCGCATATCGAATCGCGCGGCGCCTCCGACGATCGCGCGGAACCGGGTCTGGCACGTCGCCGCGGCGCTCGACGCGGCCGCCATGCACGAGGCCGCTCAGGCGCTCGTCGGCCGGCACGACTTCACGACCTTCCGGGTGGCGCGGCGCCAGTCGGCGTCGCCCGTCAGGACCCTCGACCGCCTTCGGGTCGACCGGCGCGGGGAAGAGATCGAAGTGCGCGCGTCCGCGCGGTCGTTCCTGCACCGCCAGGTCCGGGCGATGACGGGCGCCCTGAAGCTGGTGGGGGAAGGGAAGTGGCGCGCCGCCGACGTCGCCGACGCCCTGGCGGCGCGAGACCGTTCCCGCGCGGGACCTACGGCGCCGGCGCAGGGACTCTACCTCATGCGCGTCGATTACGACCGAGGGCCCGGTCCGTCGGCGGGGTCAGAGAAACCGGGCGACCCCGAATCTGACGACCAGTCCCACCAGGAGGTCGACCGCCAGCACGAGCAGCGCCATCAGCGGGGCCGTTTGCAGGGCGGCGCGGGCGATGAACCACTGATAGAAGAGCAGGGCGCCGGTGACCAGCGCGGCCAGCAGGCTGATCACCAGTGCCGGCAGTAGACCGAACGCGTTGAGGAGGACGAGCGGCAGGGACATGCCCACCTGCACGACCGCCGACCAGTTGTAGGCGACGACGTAGGCGACGTAGCGATCGCCCCGGGACAACGCCCAGCATACCGGGACCATGACGAGCGGAAACGTGATCCATCCGAGGACGTAGATGATCGATTCGACGAGGCAGTAGCTTCCGATGCTCGCGTCCTGCGGATCGAACCGCAGCCCCACGATGAGCGCGAAGGGCGGGGCGACCAGGAAGGCCGCGGTGAACGAACGCCAGAACCCGGGCATGGACACCGAGAACCACCGCATGGCGGAGGCGTCGAGCAGCGCGAGGCGATAGGCGCCGAAGACCGAATTGAGAACTTCCTGGCCCGTCGGCATGGAGCGTCCGCTCAGGCGCCGAAGAAGTCTTCGAGAACCGCGTTGTAGACCTCCGTCAACTTCGCGAGGTCGGAGACCGCGACGCGCTCGTTCGCCTTGTGCATCGTGCGTCCGACGAGGCCGAATTCCGCGACTTCCGCGTGGTCCTTGATGAACCGGGCGTCGGAAGTCCCGCCGCTCGTGCCGAGCGCGGGCCTGACGCCGAGCGCGCGTTCGACGGCGGCCGCGACGGTCGCGGAGAACGCGCCCGGCCCGGCCAGGAACGCCTCGCCGCCGACCGAGACCTCCAGCGTGTAGGCGCCTCCGGCCACCTCGTCGAACCGTTCCCGCAACCACGCCTCGAGCGACGCGCCGGTATGCGCGTCGTTGAACCGGATGTTGAAGATCGCGCGGGCGCTGTCCGGAATGACGTTCGCCGCGGGGTTGCCGACGTCCACGGACGTGACGGCGATCGTCGATGGCTCGAAATGCTCGCTCCCGTCGTCGAGGGCCGTCTCGGTGAGTATCCGCAGCATGGCGACCAGCCGCGGCACGGGGTTGTCCGCGAGGTGGGGATAGGCGGCGTGCCCCTGCGCGCCGTCGACGCGCAGCCGGCCGACCATCGATCCCCGCCGCCCGATCTTGATCATGTCGCCGACGTTCTCGGGATTGGTGGGTTCGCCCACGAGGCAGACGTCGATGGACTCGCCGTTCTCGGCCATCCACCGGAGCACCTTCCTCGTGCCGTTGATCGCCGGCCCCTCCTCGTCCCCGGTTATCAACATGCAGATCGACCCCCGCCACTCGCGCTCCCCGCCCTTCAGGAACCGCGCCGCCGCGGAGACGAAACAGGCGATCGCGCCCTTCATGTCGACGGCTCCGCGGCCATGCAGGGCGCCGTCGCGGACTTCGCCGGAGAAGGGATCGGACCGCCACCGGCCGGCGTCGCCGACCGGCACGACGTCCGTGTGTCCGGCGAAGCAGAAGGCGGGAGCGCCGTCGCCGAGTCGGGCGTAGAGGTTGTCCACGTCGTCCGCGCCGGGCTCGGAAAACGGCAGGCGCCAGCACCTGAACCCCAGGCGCTCCAGTTCCCCCCGCAGGACGTCCAGGGCCCCTTCGTCCGCGGGCGTCACGCTCGGACAGCGGATCATGCGGGCGGCGAGCCCGGTCGCGTCGATGTCGAGGGGGAGGGACATGAGTTCGCCGTTCGCGGCCAGCGGCCGCGATCAGTCGCGCAGGAGCTCGTTGATCGACGTCTTCTCGCGCGTCCGGGCGTCCACGCGCTTGACGATCACGGCGCAGTACAGCGACGGACCCGGCGACCCGTCGGCGAGGTTCCGGCCGGGCATCGAGCCCGGCACGACGACGGAATACGCCGGCACCCTGCCATGGAAGACCTCGCCGCTGTCCCGATCCAGGATCCGGGTCGAGGCGCCGAGGTAGACGCCCATGGACAGGACCGCCCCTTCCTCGACGATCACCCCCTCGGCGACCTCGGAACGGGCGCCGATGAAGCAGTTGTCTTCGACGATCACGGGATCGGCCTGCAACGGTTCCAGCACGCCGCCGATGCCGGCGCCCCCCGAGATATGGCAGTTCCTGCCGATCTGGGCGCAACTGCCGACGGTCGCCCAGGTGTCCACCATCGTCCCCGAATCGACGTAGGCGCCGAGATTGACGAAGGAGGGCATGAGGACCACGCCGGGGGCGATGTAGGCCGATCTGCGGACCACGCAGTTGGGAACGGCGCGGAACCCGGCGGCGCGGAACCGGGCCTCGTCCCAGCCGGCGAACTTCGAGGGCGCCTTGTCGAACCACGGCGTGTTCCGGCCCGGTCCGCCCACGATCGGCGCCGCGTCGCAGAGGCGGAAGGACAGCAGGACGGCCATCTTCAGCCACTGGTCGACCGTCCACCTTCCGTCCGATTTCCGGGCGACGCGCAGGGCGCCGGAATCGAGGCCGTCCAGGGCCGCCTCGACGGCCTCCCGGACCGGTCCCGAGGTCTCGGGCGAGATCGACTCCCGATCCTCGTAGGCCGCCTCGATCGTCTGCCGGAGACCGGACGTCTCCATCGCCGTTCCTTTCACCCGCGCCCGGAGAGAACCCCGAACATAGTAGGGGACCGCCCCCTGTCAACCGGGCGCGGGAGCGCAAACGGCGTTGCGGGGCCGCAGTCCATCCTCCTCCCGCCCCTTCTTCTCCCTCTCCCTTGCAGGGGGAGGGTCGGGGTGGGGGTCACGGCGTTGCGGGGCACGTCCATCCGGACCCCCCTCCCGACCTCCCCCCTGTCAGGGGGGAGGAGTATCGATGGTCAGGGGGGAGGAGCGCGGGTGGTTGGGGGGAGAGAGCGTCAACGGCCCCTCCGCTCCCTTCTTCTCCCTCTCCCTTGCAGGGGGAGGGTCGGGGTGGGGGTCACGGCGTTGCGGGGCATGTCCATCCGGACCCCCCTCCCGACCTCCCCCCTGTCAGGGGGGAGGAGTATGGATGGTCAGGGGGGAAGGAGCGCGGGTGGTTGGGGGGAGAGAGCGTCGACGGCCCCTCCGCTCCCTTCTTCTCCCTCTCCCTTGCAGGGGGAGGGTCGGGGTGGGGGTCACGGCGTTGCGGGGCACGTCCATCCGGACCCCCCTCCCGACCTCCCCCCTGTCAGGGGGGAGGAGTGTCAATGGCTCCCTCCCCCTTGCAGGGGGAGGGTCGGGGTGGGGGTCGCGTCGGGGGAGAGGGGCGCGGGCGGGGCCTGCGGCGCCCCGTCGACGGACGCGTGTCGCGGGCAAACGAAAAAAGTTCGCGGACGGGCAAAAAAGTCGTTGACGGCGGTCCATGGGACGCCGTAGACTGATATTCATGACAACCTGCGCTTCTATTACCCCCCCCCCCCCCCCCCCCCCCGCCGCGGGCAGGAACCCGGCGACGCCTAGATAGACCTTCCGGCGCGGTCTCGCCGCGCTTCGCATTCCCGCTCGTCATCGCGGTTTCGGCTCTCGCCGCCGCCTGCGCTTCCCCGACGGGCGTGAAGAATGCGCCGGGCACGCCCACCGCATATCAGGACGTCGAAACCTCGGGCCTGGTCCGGGGCACCGGCATCGAGTCCCAGGACATCGCCAGCATGGTGGACGAGATGGTCCGCCACATGCTCGCCAATCCGATGCTCGCCGGCGCCGCCACGCCGCCCCGGGTGATCGTCGACTCGGCCTACTTCGAGAACCAGAGCTCGCAGCGGCTGAACAAGAACGTCCTCACCGACCAGCTGGCCACCCGGCTCCAGATCGCCGCCAACGGCCGCATCCTGTTCGTCGACCGCGAACGCGCCGACATGGTGGCGAAGGAGCGGGAGCTCAAGCGGGAAGGCGTGACCGACGTCGGCACGACCGGGCTGGCGAAGGCCGTGGCCGGCGCCGACTACCGCCTGAGCGGGCGCATCACCTCGATCGACGCGCGCACTGCGGACGGCGTCATCGAGCGGTACATGCAGATCGTCTTCCGCATGACGGACCTCGAGAACGGCATCGTCGTCTGGACCAACCAGTACCGGTTCAAGAAGGCCGGGCAGGACGACGTCGTCTACCGATAAAAACCACTCACGGGGAGAAACCGATGCATCGCGCCGCCGCACTCATGTTCACGTCCGTCTTCGTGATTTCCGGATGCGCCTCGTCTCCGGGCTACGACGAGAAGGCTCTCGCCGATTACCTTCAGGACAAGCCGGGCGAACTGCGCGGCGTGTTCGGCAAGGTCGTCACCGAAGGCGAGAACAACCACGTGCTGAACCGCCTGCGCGCGGGCCTGGCGGCGATGGACGCGGGCCACGACGACCTCGCCGCGCGGACGTTCGACGAGGCGTTGCTGACCATCGAGACGATCTACGGCGGCGACGCGAAGGCGGCGAAGGCCCGCGGCCTGTTCAACGCCGAGGACAGGAAGGTGTTCCGCGGCGAGCCTTACGAGCGCGCCATGGCCTACTACTACCGGGGCATCCTCTACCTGAAGGAGGGCGACTACGAGAACGCCCGCGCCAGCTTCAGGTCCGGCATCCTCCAGGACACCCTGGCGGAACAGGAGGAATACCGGCAGGACTTCGCGTTGCTGGAGTATCTGGAGGGATGGGCCTCGCAGTGCAACGGCGACGTGGGCCTCGCGAGGGAAGCCTACGCCCTGGCGAAGTCGCACGACCGCCGGCTGGCCGTCCCCGACGCGGGGGACAACCTGCTGGTTCTGGCCGACCTCGGCCATGCGCCGGTCAAGTATGCGGAAGGCGAGCACGACGAACTGCTGAAGATAAAGGCGAACGACAAGGGCGGCCCGAACTCCGCCAGCATCCGCCTGAACGGCCGCGCGAAGCCGCTCGCCAACAGCGAGAGCGTCCTCCGGCAGGCGGTGACCCGGGGCGGTCGGGAATTCGATTCCATTCTCGAGGGCAAGGCGAACTTCAAGGAGGGTATGGAAGGCGCCGCCCAGGCGGGCATGGCGGCGGCTATGGCGACCACCAGCCTGGCCAACACGCAGATGGCGGCCGGTGATTTCGACGCCGCCCAGATATCTACCGGGATCGGGGCGGCCTTCAGCCTCTTTTCTCTCGTCGCGGATGCCGCCGCGAGCCAGACCAAACCGGCCGCCGATACGCGCCAGTGGGACAACCTGCCGGAGAAGGTGGCCTACGGAACCCATCGCCTGTCCGGGGCCGCATCCCGGCCGGAGATATCGTTCGCCGCTCCGGCGAACGCCCGTCCGACGCATCGCGGCGGCGACGGGTCCTGCGCGGTCGCCTGGGCGCGGTCGCAGTCCGGCAACCCGGGATAGGGGCGCGCGACGATGCTCCGGATCGCGCGCGTGGTCGGCTCCCCCGGCCCATGCATCCTTCCGGCGCTCCTCGCCGCGCTGGCGGTCGCGGCGTGCCAGCACCCGGCGCACGTGCCGCCGAAGCCGCAGTGCGACTTCCGCCCCGTCAAGAGCGCCGCGCCGCCGCAGGGGCCGGTCCTGGTCCCGCAGATCCCCGGTTCGGTCACGAACGTCCCGCTCAACGCCGTGAACGTCACCGACGTCGCCATCACCAACAAGATCATGGTGCAGGCGACGAACGCGAGACGGGCTGGGAACGGCGACGTCGAGGTCTACGCCCGCCTCGTGAACTGCACCGACTACCCGTTGCAGGTCGAGGGGCGCACCCGTTTCCTCGACGCCGGGCAGGGGGACGCCGAACCGGTCACGGCGTGGCGCCGGGTCCACCTTCCGGCGCGGACGCTGGGGAGCTATTCGGCGCGCTCGACCGCCGGCGCGGTGGTCGAGAGCTACCTGATCGAACTGCGGGAAGGCCAATGAGGCCGCGCCCCGCCCTGCGCCGGGCTGCCGCGCTGGCGGGCGCCGCCTTCACCGCGTCCGCCCTTTCGTGCGCGGCGGCGGAGGAGGCCGGGGAGGGTCTCTACCGCAAGGGAACGCCGCCGGTCCTGAAACCCGCCGGGGCCGCCACCGCCGCCCGCCCGCCGGCGGAGGTTCCGTCGGCGGCGGCGCGCGACGCCTTCCGCCGCGCCTACCGGCAGGCCGGCTCGCCGCGCCTGGCGGTGTTCTGGAACCGCGTCTTCGACGACCGTCTGCGCGAGATGGAGGCGGAAAGCCGGCTCGTCGTCAAAGGGAAGCGCGACGCGTGGACCGGGAAGGCGGGCGAGACCGCGACCGAGCGCGACAGGGGCGAGTTGACCGTGAGCCTCGAGACCCGGCGGGACGGGGGGCGCCCGTGGCCCCTGTCCGAGGCCGCCGGGTTCAGGTTCCAGACCGGTTTCCTCGGCCCCCTGATCGAGTCGGGCGCGTCGGTGGTCGACCGCGCGGCGGTCATGCGGCTGACGGCGGCGCAGCGCGGCTTCCAGGCCGTCGGGGACCGGCAGCTGGTCGAGACGACCGCGCTGATGGAGCACGCCGACCTCCTGATCCAGATCGCGTTCTCGCCGTCGGACGAATCGCCGACCGGCGCCCTCTTTCACGTCTCGGTCGTCGACGTGGAGACGGGGCGGGTCGCGGCGAGCTTCTTCGACGACGTGGTGGAGAAGAAGAGATGGGCCGCCGCCCCCGGAGGCTACGTCCGGGTCGAGGGCGTCCAGACGGGGGAAGGCCGGAGCGTCGATCTGGATCTGGAACGGACGGGGCGGGTCCTCGCCGCGCGGGCCATGGACGCGCTGGCGCGGGCGTTCGCGGCCGGCAACGAGAAGGCCTGAACGGCATGGGACGGCGGAAGCTCGGCATCGTCCTGGCGGCGGCCCTGGCCGTCCCGCTGGGCGGGTGCCTGTACGGCGACGCGGGGCCGCGGCAGGCGATCGGCGCGCTCGGGGGCGCGACCGGCGGGGCGTTCGTCGGCAACAGGATCGGCAAGGGTTCGGGCCGCGTGCTCGCCACCGCCGCCGGGGCCCTGATCGGGGCGGGGGTGGGCGCCGATGTCGGGCGGAGCCTCGACCGCGCCAACCGGGTCTACACGTCGCGGTTCGGGCACGGCCAGCAGACGCCGGTTCCGGGCTTCGCGCCGGCGCCGCGGCGCGGCGGCTCGTGGTTCGGCGGCTCGCCGGGCGCGGGCGCCGGACCGGGCCGCGCCATTCGCGACGCCCGCGGCTGCCGGCGGCTGGAAGGCGGCCTGAGGGCGGCCTTCGCCTGCCGGAACGACGCCGGGCAGTGGTTCGTCCTGCAATGACGATGATGGTGATGAGCAACCCCCCTCCCGACCTCCCCCCCTTCTTCTCCCTCCCCCTGGCAGGGGGAGGGTCGGGGTGGGGGTCGCGCCAGGGGGGAGGGGCGCGGACGGCCGCTGCGGCGCCCCCGTCGCCGGATGAAGCTCGCGGACGAGCAGTACGAGAAATGCAGGTCAACAAGGGGAGGAAGCCAGTGAATACGTTCTGTCGCGCTTCGTTCGCCGCCGCGGCGCTTGCCGCGGCGTCCGCGTCGGTCGCCGTCCCGCCGGCGCGCGGCGAGCCGGTTTCGCCCTTCTCCGCCGCGGACTCCGCGTCGTGGCTGGACCGGGCGATGAACTGCGGATCGGCCTTCGAGGGATCGGGGTCGGCGGCCGCGTCGAACGGTCTCCACTGCCTCTCCGGCGAGTTCGGCGGGGTCGTGATGGACGGGCTCGCGTTGGCGGCCGAAGGGCAGGGACGGCGCGTGTTCGGCGAGAACTTCCGCGTCGTCCACCGTCTGTCGTGGTCGCCCTACGGCGGCGGGGGCGGGGTCGCCGGCAACCTCGACGCCGTCGTCCCGCTGAACTTCGCCGTCCGGCGTTCGGAGACGGGGGCCGAGGAGAGCGCGTTGTTCCTGCAACAGGGTCTCACCCGCTGGCGGGACAAGGACGGCTTCCGCCGCACCGACGTGCGCTACGGCGCGGCGTACCGCTTCGCGCTTTCGGACGGGCCGGACGCCGACGTCCTCGGGTTTTCGACCGTCGTGCAGGAGAACGTGGAGCGCGGACACAGGCGCCTGGCGACGGGTCTGGACTACGCGGGGCGCTGGGGCGGCGGCTGGTTGCAGCACTTCGCGCCGGTGACGGACTGGAGGCCGGGCCGCCGGGGATACGAGGAGCGTCCGATCGGCGGGACCGAGCTCGGCGCCCGCCTGGCCGTGACCACGACGGTCTCCGCCGACGCGGCCGTCGCCCGCTGGGAGGACGCCGGCTCCGGCGCCGGACCCGCCTCGGAAACCCGCCTCGGTCTGGCCTGGCGCCCGCATCCCTGGCTGAGCCTGCGGACGGCGTGGGGGTTCGGCGCCGTCGAGGAGGGCGGCAACGCCCGCCTGGCGCTGAGCGTCCCGCTGGGCGGCGCGCGCGGGACGGCGCCGCCGCGCTGGGAGGGGCTGGGCGTTCTGGGGGGCGCCGCCGCCGCGCCGGCGGACATGTGGCGCCCGATCGAGAACGTGGACCGGCTGCGGACCGTCGAGCGCGCCGCCCCCGCGGCCGCGGCGCGGGCGGGGGCCATCGCCGTGGAGTTCCTTCAGGACGAAGTGGCGAGCGGCGGCGATTCGCGCGTGAGGGTGTCGATCCCCGCCGCGTTGTCCGCGGATCTCCGTCTCGTCCTGCGTCTCGCGCCGGGGAGCGGAGACAATCCGGCGGTGGCGGGAGAGGACTTCGTGGACGAGCCGGTGGAGGTGACGATCACGCGGGGCGAGACGAGCGCCGAGGCGTCCTTCCGGCTGCTTCACAACGCCGGATTGCAGACTCCCCGGACCCTGGCCGTCGAAGTCTCGCTCGCGAGCTGACCGCCCGCGCGAGATCCGCAAGTTTCATGAAACCAGCCCGCGAACGCGCGGAGCGCTTTTTTGGGAAACAACCGATGAAGAAATTCTCGATATTCGTCCTGCCGGTATTCGCCGTGGCTTCGCTACTCCTCGGACTGGCGGCGTGCGGCGGCGGCGGTGGTGGCGGCGGCTCGGGCGATCAATACGGCTCGATTGCCCACGGCGACAACTACCGTGCGGCGATAGACGCTGGTGGCAGTCGATCCGCGACTCGGAGCGCGGCCTTGGCCCAGTGCTCAAGAATAGGAGGCACCAACTGCCGGGAAGTTCTGTGGTTCCGCAATGCCTGTGGGGCGCTAGCCTATAGCGCGGACAACACGAGGGCCGGCGCGGGATGGGATGCATCCGAGACGGACGCTAAGACCAAGGCGTTCGCGGCTTGCGCCAGGGCGGGGGGCCAAACATGCAGAGTCCCAACCGGTGATAGCGGAGCCCCCTTTTCGGGTTGTTCCACCGGCGGGCCCTCCCCCGCGGCCGGAGAAGCGAGCGTGATAGCCCCACGGTCCTCCAGTTCTCCGACTCCGACGCCGGTATCTTTTTCCTGCTCGTACCCACTCGAAGTGGATGACGCAGTTATATGCACTGAATTTCGGGCGCCGACATCACTCGAAGATGATACATCTAGGGCCAGATGGCGATTGGGGGGGATTGCAAACTTTTGCGAAGACAGAGGTGGCGTTGTGGTTGCTCAATGCCCTGCGACGAACCCGTCTGCATCATGCTCCTATGGCTCTGTTGATGACCTGGGCGCTGAGAACCACTTCGTTTACAGTACCTCTGCCCCGGTTGTGGAAGCACTAAGGAGTGTGTGCAGCGATCTGGGTGGCACCTTCGAGATTCACTCCGGGTCGGACGGTTCACAGACTCCGCCGGAAGATCAGGGAACGAGAGAGACAAGGATCATTCCGGCGCGATAGCAATCTCTGAATGTGGCGAGGGTTGCAGCGTGCCAGGGTTAGGTACTGGCGCCGGGAGTACGAGAGACCAAGCCACGACGGCAGCGATTGCCTCCTGTAGGAGTTACGGGGGTTCTGGGTGCCGCATTGCCACGAGTGACCGGGGTAATGCTGCTGTACGCTGTGTCGGGACTGCGCGCTGACCGTTGACGAAGCGATGAGGCGAGCGGTCCGGCGCCGGGCAGTGGTTCGTCCTGCAATGATCCACCCCCCTCCCGACCTCCCCCCTGTCAGGGAGGAGGAGTGTAGGTGGCTCCCTCCCGGATAGGGGGGAGGAGCGTCAACGGCCCCTCCTGTCCCCCTCGTTCTCCCTCTCCCTTGCAGGGGGAGGGTCGGGGTGGGGGTCGCGTCAGGGGGGCAGGGGCGCGGACGGGGCCGGTGGCACCTTCGTCGCCGGACGAGAGGCTTGCGCCGGGACCCGCGCCGGCCTATCCTCGCCTCATGTCCATCGCCGCATTCGATACCCACGCCGCCGTGACGGCGCTTCGGGAGGCCGGGTTCGACGAACGCCAGGCCGAAGGCGTCGTGGCGACGGTTCGCGATGCCGTGGCGGAAGGCGTCGCCACCAGGGCCGACGTCGCCGAAGTGAAGGTCGACCTCGCCCGCCTCGAAGACAAGATGGCGACGAAGGCCGACGTCACCGAAGTGAAGGCCGACGTCGCCGAAGTGAAGGTGGACCTCGCCGAAGTGAAGGCCGAACTGAAGGCCGATGTCGCCCGCCTCGAAACCCGCATGTTCCTCGGGATACTCACCGCCGTCGGGACCATCGTCGCGCTCGTGAAGCTGCTTCCGTAGGCGCGCCGCCCGCGCCCTTCGCGCTCCTCCCCCCTGACGTGACCCCCCTCCCGACCTCCCCCCTGTCAGGGGGGAGGAGTATCAATGGTCAGGGGGGAAGGGGCGTCAACGGCTCCCTCCCGTTCCCCTTGTTCTCCCTCCCCCTGACAGGGGGAGGGCCGGGGTGGGGGTCGCGCCGGAGGGAGGGGCGCGAACGGATCCTGCGGCCCCCCCGTCGCCGGACGAGGCTTGCGCCGGGACCAGCGTCGGCCTATCCTCGCCTCATGTCCATCGCCGCATTCGATACCCACGCCGCCGTGACGGCGCTTCGGGAGGCCGGGTTCGACGAACGCCAGGCCGAAGGCGTCGTGGCGACGGTTCGCGACGCCGTGGCGGAAGGCGTCGCCACCAGGGCCGACGTCGCCGAAGTGAAGGTCGACCTCGCCCGCCTCGAAGACAAGATGGCGACGAAGGCCGACGTCACCGAAGTGAAGGCCGACGTCACAGAAGTGAAGGTCGACCTCGCCGAAGTGAAGGTCGACCTCGCCGAAGTGAAGGCCGAATTGAAGGCCGACGTCGCCGAAGTGAAGGCGGACCTCGCCGAAGTGAAGGCCGAACTGAAGGCCGACGTCGCCCGCCTCGAAACCCGCATGTTCCTCGGGATACTCACCGCCGTCGGGACCATCGTCGCGCTCGTGAAGCTGCTTCCGTAGGCGCGCCGCCCGCGCCGTTTGCGCTCCTCCCCCCTGACGTGACCCCCCTCCCGACCTCCCCCCTGTCAGGGGGGAGGAGTATCAATGGTCAGGGGGGAAGGGGCGTCAACGGCTCCCTCCCGTTCCCCTTGTTCTCCCTCTCCCTGGCAGGGGGAGGGTCGGGGTGGGGGTCGCGTCGGGGGGAGGGGCGCGAACGGGGTCTGCGGCGCCCCGTCGTATGGGAAATGCGGCCTACGCGGGCACGGCGACGTCGAGCCAGTGAGCGAGATGCTCGGCCACGTAGTGAACGTGCCCTTCGTCGTCGGACGGCTCCCATTCCCGGCGCCCCGGAATCCACACCGTGGTCATGCCGATGTCCGCCGCCGGCTTGAGGTTGCGCGGAATGTCGTCGAAGAACACCGATTTCATCGGGTCGACCGCGTGCCGTTCCAGCAACCGGTCGTAGGTCTCGACGCGCGGCTTGGGGTCGTAGGCGGCGGCGGCGACGTCGAAGATCTCCTCGAAGTGGCGGTCGATGCCGAGCTTCCGGGTCACACGCTCCGCGTGGGCCGACGTCGCGCTGGTGAAGATCAGCCTGCGGCCCGGGAGTCGCGCCAGGATTTCCCCCAGCAGGGGATCCGCATCGACGGGCGAGAGGTCGATGTCGTGCACGTATTCCAGGTAGCCGTCCGGTTCCATGCCGTGAAGGGACATCATGCCGCGCAGGGTGCTGCCGTGGCTGCGATAGAACTCCTTCTGGCACCGGCGCGCGGTTTCGAGGTCGATGCGGAAGAACGAGGCCACGTACTCGCCGATCCTGCGGTCGATCTGGTCGAAGAGCCGGCAGCGCGCCGGATAGAGCGTGTTGTCGAGGTCGAATATCCAGGTGTCGACATGCCGCAGCTCCCGCGGGTGGGCGAACCTGGACCGTCCCCGGGGAGGGGCCGTCGGTTCCGTCATGGAGCGCGCTCCGCCGCGAGCGGGTTATTCGCCATCGATCTTGGTGCCGATCCCCTGCTCCGTGAAGATCTCGAGCAGGAGCGTATGCGGGATCCGGCCATCGAGCACGTGAGCGGCGCCGCACCCCGCCTTTATCGCGGCCAGGCAGGTCTCGATCTTGGGGATCATGCCGCCGGACACCGCCTTCCCCGAGGCGAGGCGCCTGGCCTGGGCGGGCGTCAGCTCGCTGATCAGGTCGCCCCGTTCGTCCAGAACGCCGGGGACGTCCGTCAACATGATCAACTTGCTCGCGCCGAGCGCGCCGGCGATGGCGCCGGCCGCCGTATCGGCGTTGATGTTGAAGGTTTCGCCGTTCCGTCCCGCCCCGATGGGGGCGATGACGGGAATGACGGAGCCGGCCGCGAGGGATTCGAGCACGGCGCCGTCGATCTCGCTGGGTTCCCCCACGAATCCCAGGTCGAGAACGCGCTCGATGTTCGAATCGGGGTCCCGTTTCCGCCGGCGCAGCCGCTTGGCGGTGATGAGCCGGCCGTCCTTTCCGGACAGCCCCACCGCCGTGCCGCCGGCCTCGTTGATGGACGCCACGATCTGCTTGTTGATGGATCCCGACAGGACCATCTCGACGATCTCGACGGTCGCGCCGTCGGTGACGCGCAGGCCGTCGACGAACGAGCTCTTGATCTTGAGGCGGTCGAGCATCGCGCCGATCTGCGGCCCGCCTCCGTGGACCACCACGGGATTGATGCCGACCTGCTTGAGCAGCACGACGTCCGACGCGAACGCGCTCCGCAGGGCGTCGTCGCCCATGGCCGCGCCGCCGTACTTGACGACGAAGGTCTGGCGGGCGAAACGGTGCATGTAGGGAAGCGCCTCGGTCAGCGTCCGGGCGGTCTCCATGTCGTGCGCCAGCTTGGCTTCGCGCTTGCGGCTCATGGGCCGCGGGTTATAGAGCAATCAGGAACCGTCCACCAGCGCCGCGATCCCGGACCGGAGCTCCGGCAGGCCCTCGCCGCCGACCGCGCTGGTGAACAGGAGGCTCGGGTGGGCCGCCGCGTGGCCGGACAGTCGGGACAGGGTGGACGCCCGGATCCCGGGCCGGGCCGACGGTTCGAGCTTGTCCGACTTGGTCATCACGACCTGGTAGGACATGGCGACGGAGTCGAGCAGCTCCATCACCGGCCCGTCGGCGGCCTTCAGGCCGTGGCGGGCGTCGATCAGCAGGACGGCGCGGAGAAGCGTCGGCCGGCCGGCGAGGTACGAATCGACGAGCCGGGTCCACGTCCGGACCTCCTTCCGCGGCGCCCTGGCGTACCCGTATCCCGGAAGATCGACGAGCATGACCCGATCGCCGAGCGCGAAGAAGTTGATCTGGCGCGTTCGACCGGGCGCCGAGGACGTGCGGGCGAGCGCCTTGCGGTTGGTCAGGGCGTTGATGATGCTCGACTTCCCGACGTTGGACCGCCCGGCGAAAGCGATTTCGGGCGGTCCCGATTCGGGCAGCCGGTCGAGTTCGGCGACGCCCGCGACGAACTCGCAAGGCCCCGCGAACAGCAGACGACCGCGCTCCAACGCATCCGGGCCGCGCCAGGCGTCCTCCGGCGGCCTCCCTTCCGCCGCCGTCATGGCGTCAGGTGGGCTGCGCGGGTTGCGCCGACTGTCTGGAGATCCCGGCGCGCTTGTAGATCACCCATTGCTGCGCCATCGACAGCACGTTGTTCCACGTCCAGTAGATCACGAGGCCCGCGGGGAACTGGGCCAGGACGAACGTGAACACGACGGGAAGCGCCAGAAAGATCTTGGCCTGCATGGGATCGACCGGTTGCGGATTGATCTTCTGTTGCAGGAACATGGAGACGCCCATGAGGAGCGGCCAGATCCCGATCTGAAGGAACACCGGCGGATCCCAGGGAACGAGGCCGAACAGGTTGAACATGGTCGTGGGGTCGGCCGCGGACAGGTCCCGGATCCAGCCGTAGAAGGGCGCGTGACGCATCTCGATGGTGACGAACAGGACCTTGTACAGGGCGAAGAACACGGGGATCTGCATGGCGATCGGCAGGCATCCCGCCATCGGATTGACCTTCTCCCGGCGATACAGGTCCATCATCTCCCGATGAAGTTTCTGGCGGTCGTCGCCGTACTGTTCCCGCATTTGCGTCATCTCGGGCTGCAACTTGCGCATGGCGTGCATCGCCCGGAACGACTTGTTCGCCAGCGGGAAGAACAGGATGCGGATGATGACGGTGAAGACCAGAATGGCCAGGCCGAAGTTCCCCAGCATCCGATTGAGATAGTCGAGGACGAAGAAGATCGGCTTGGTCAGGAAGTAGAACCAGCCGAAGTCCACCGCGAGATCGAACCGCGGAATGCCCCGGGTCTCGGCGTACATGTCCAGCAGGCGCACCTCCTTGGCGCCCGCGAAGAGCTGGCTGGAGACTTCGACCGCGCCTCCGGCGGGAATCACCCGGGGCCCGCCGAGGAAATCGACCTGATACCTGTCGGTTCCGTCCGCCGCCGCGTGATTGAAGCTGGCGTCGATGGGATCGGACTGGTCGGGGACGAGCGCGGTGAGCCAGTACTTGTCCGTGATGCCGAGCCAGCCGCCCGTGCTCCGGATCGTCTGCCGGCCGTCGTCCTCCAGGTCGTCGTAATCGATCTCCTGGAGTTCGTCGTCGAGGACGCCGATGGGGCCTTCGTGCAGGATGAAGAACCCGAGGGTGTCCGGCGGGTTCGCGCGCGAGATCAGACCGTAGGGGTGCAGCGTGACGGGCGCGGCGCCGTTGTTCGAGACGCGCTGCGAGACCGAG
The DNA here is from genome assembly GCA_965242505.1 of Alphaproteobacteria bacterium. Lineage (GTDB taxonomy): Bacteria > Pseudomonadota > Alphaproteobacteria > UBA2966 > UBA2966 > UBA2966. The sequence goes on along the minus strand of OZ251449.1, from coordinate 2,152,050 downwards.
ATCAAATAGTTCTCGTCCACCGATATCGCGCGTCGGAACAGCAGTCCCTGCCCGTTGTCCCATTCGAGCGTGATCGGCGCCCCCGGCGTCAGAAGGTCGCCGCTGGCCCGCCACGGCGTGGTCGTATCGGGCACGGGCGCGGTCGTCCCCGCTCCGACGGCCCAGCCGAACTCCACGTAGTACGAGTCGGGCGCGTCGCCCGGCGACAGCAGCGTGATGTGCTCGCTGTCCGCCTCGATCGTCTCGCGGTAGTCGGAGAGCAGCAGATCGTCGATGCGCGCGCCCCGCAGCCGGATGGACCCCCTGACGCGGCCCGCCTCTATGTTCACCCGCGGGGACTCGTCGGCGGTCGCGGCCGCCTGGCCCGTCGTCGGCGCGGCGGGGGACGCGCCGGGCGCGGCGGGCGCCGGCCCGGACGCGACGGACGGCGGCGCCTGGGGCGCCGTCAGGCCCGCGTCCGGCGGCGGCGAGAGGTCATCGACCGCGGAGCGCCGGTACGTCATGTCCCACAACATCAGGATGACGATCGACAGCACGGCCGCCAGGATCAGGTTCCTATGCTCCGACATTCAGGACCGGCCGCTCCCGTCCGGCGCGGGAGTATCGGGGAGAGGCGCTCCGGGGACCGGATCGTATCCGGCGCCTCCCCACGGGTGACACCGCAGGATCCGCCGCGCCGCCATGTATCCGCCGCGCAGGGTCCCGAACCGGAGCAGCGCCTCCAGAGCGTACTCGGAACAACTGGGCGCGAACCGGCAGCTCGGGAGCAGAAAGGGCGAGACTCCCCATCGGTAGGCGCGAACCAGCCCTCTCAGGACCGCCGCCGGCGGATCGAACGCCAGGTCCCGCGCGCGCGCCAACTACGGGCTCCTCGCCGCGGAACCGTCCGCGTGCAGCCGGGACAGCGCGGATTCCAGATCGGCCACGAGATCGCCATAGGACAGGGACGCCGTGTTCCGGCGGCCGATCAGCACGTAGTCGTAACCGGGCCTGCCATGCCGCGCGAGCCCTTCCCGGACGATGGCCCGGAGGCGTCGTTTGGCTCTGTTTCTGACCACGGCGTTCCCCACTTTCCGGCTTACGGTGAACCCGACGCGCATCGCCGGGCCTTCTCGCCTCGCGGCGCCGTCCGTCGGCGTCCGGTCGGCCTGCAACACGAAACCGGGCGTCACCCTCTTGCGCCCGCGTCGCGAAAGTCTAAGGAAGTCCGCCCGTCGTTTCAGCCGTGTGAGGCCGGCCGCCATGGATACCTGCGCGGAGAACGTCTACGCGGACAAGCGTTTGCGTCTTTTCGACCGTCGGCGCGCGAGGATGGCGCGCCCGCCGACCGACGACATGCGCTTGCGAAACCCGTGCCGCCTCTTGCGCACGAGATTGCTCGGTTGAAAGGTGCGCTTCACTCGATCCGCTCCCTGACGCGATGTCCCTCGGGGTCGACCCCGGACGCGGACGCTGTATAAAGTTTCGCTTGGCTCAAGTCAATCGACGGACACGACCGCCGCTTCCGCCAAAGCCGCGCCGGCCGACGCTTCGACGCCGATGCAGGACCTCCTTCCGGAGCATGACATGCCCAAGACCCTCGATACGGACCTCTGCATCATCGGCGGCGGATCCGGCGGGCTCTCGGTCGCCGCCGCCGCCAGTCAGATGGGCGCGGACACGGTGCTCGTCGAGAAAGGGAAAATGGGCGGCGACTGTCTGAACTACGGGTGCGTGCCGTCGAAGTCCCTGATCGCGGCGGGGCGCGCCGCGGACGGCGTCCGCCATGCCGGACGGTTCGGGATCGAGACCCGGGACCCGGTCGCGGACTTCGCGCGCGTGCGCGGCCACGTCCGGGACGTGATCGATTCGATCGCGCCGGTCGATTCCGTCGAGCGGTTCCGCGCCCTGGGCGTGAACGTCATCCGCGCGGCCGGTCGGTTCGTGTCTCCGCGCGAGGTCGACGCCGGCGGCACGCGCATCGCCGCCAGGCGGTTCGTGATCGCCACCGGCTCCAGCCCGCTGGCGCCGCCGATTCCCGGCCTGGACGCGGTGCCGTACTGGACCAACGAGACCGTGTTCGACAACGGCGAGAAACCGGGACGTCTGGTCGTGATCGGCGGCGGGCCGATCGGCCTGGAGCTGGCGCAAGCGTTCCGCAATCTGGGATGCGACGTGAGCGTGGTGGAGATGTTCGAGCCCCTGGCCAGGGAAGATCCCGAACTCGTGAGCGTCGTCGTGTCGGCGTTGCGGCGGTCCGGCATCGTCATCCATGACCGGAGCAAGGTGACCTCGGCCGCCCGGGACGGCGAGGGAATCGCGATCGGCATCGAACGGGACGGGCGGAGCCGCACCGTCGGCGGCACGCACCTCATCGTGGCGGCGGGCCGCAAGCCGAACGTCTCCGGACTCGGACTGGACGAAGCGGGCATCCGGTATTCGCCGCGGGGCATAGAAGTCGGCGCCGGTCTGCGAACGGCGAACCGCCGGGTCTACGCCATCGGCGACGTGGCGGGCGGACCGCAGTTCACGCACGTGGCGAATTATCACGCCGGGATCGTGATCAGAAACGCCCTGTTCCGCCTGCCCGCGAAGGTCGACTACACGAGCATTCCCCGAGCCGTCTACACGGATCCCGAACTGGCGCACGTCGGCCTCGACGAGGAGGAGGCCCGGCGGCGCGGGGACATACGGGTTCTGCGCTGGCCGGTGGCCGAGAACGATCGCGCCCACACCGAGCGGCGTCATGACGGGCTGGTCAAGGCCGTCACCACCAGACGCGGGCGCGTGCTCGGCGCCTCCATCGTCGCGGAGCGCGCCGGCGACCTCATCCAGCCCTGGGTGCTGGCGATCTCGCGGGGTCTCAGGATCGGGGCGCTCGCGGGAATGACGGCGGCCTATCCCACGCTGTCCGAAATGAACAAACGAGCGGCGGGAAGCTATTACGCCCCCACGTTGTTCAGCGGGCGGACCCGGCGGCTGGTGCGATTCCTGATGCGTCTCCCGGCGTGACGGAGTCGCGGGGCGACTGGGGCCGGCCGGCCGCTTCCGGATGATGGCGGACATGACGAACACGCCGCCGACACGGCCATCGATGACGAGCAGCCTTTCGGCGCGGTTGCTCCTGCTCACCATCGCCTTCGTCATGCTCGCCGAGGTGCTGATCTTCGTGCCCTCGATCTCCCGTTTTCGCGCGGCGTACCTGGAGGGGCGGCTCGCGGCCGCCGAGCTCGCATCGCTGGCGCTCGAGGCGACGCCCGACAAGCTGGTCGGCGAAGACCTGGCGAGGGAGCTGTTGTCGCATGCCCAGGCGAAGGCGGTGATCATCAAGGGACCCGCCGCGCGGCGGCTGGTGCTGGCCGACGACCTGCCCAGGAACGTCGACGCCATGTACGACCTCGGCGACGCGATGCCTCACGATCTGGTCCGGGACGCGTTCGACGCGCTGCGCCCGCGGCCCGACCGCACCATCCACGTGAGCGGGCGTTCGCGCAAGAATCCGGAGATCGTCATCGAGACCGTGCTCGACGAGGCCCCGCTCGTGGCCGCCATGTACGACTACTCCTGGCGCATCGTGAGCCTGTCGGTGGCGATCTCCCTCATCACCGCGGGTCTGGTCTACGTCGCCCTGCAATGGCTCATGGTCCGGCCCATGAGACGGATCACCCGAAGCATGGTGGAGTTTCGCGAGCGTCCCGAAGACGTCGACGCCACGGTCGCGCCTTCGGCGCGGAAGGACGAGATCGGTCTGGCGCAACGCGAACTCGCGCTCATGCAGGTCGACCTCAGGGCCCTGCTTCGGCAGAAGGACCGGCTCGCCACGCTCGGAACCGCGGTGACCAAGATCAGCCACGATCTCAGGAACATTCTGGCCACGGCGCAGTTGATCTCCGATCGACTCGCCGACAGCACGGACCCGGAGGTCCGCCGCACGGCGCCGACGCTGGTTCGGGCGATCGACCGCGCCGTCGACCTGTTCAACAACATCCTGAGCTTCGTCGGGCGCGCCGACGGCAAGGTTCATCGACGCGAGTTCGACCTGCGCGACCTCGTGGAGGACGTCGGGCTGTCCATGGGCCTGTCGGAGGAAAGCGACGTCAAGTGGTTCAACGAGATCGACTCGCCGTTCCCGTTGTCGGCGGACCGCGATCAGGTGTTCCGCGCGCTTCTGAACATCGGACGCAACGCCGTGGAGGCGATTCGGGGCGGGGATTCGGGCGCCGACGGACGAGTCGAGATCACGGCGCGCCGGGAGAACGGAATGATCGCGATCGACGTGGCCGACGACGGTCCGGGGCTGGCCGACGAGCTGCGCGAGAGCCTCTTCCGGGCCTTCGTCAAATCGGAACGCGCAGGCAGCACCGGACTCGGACTCGTCATCGCCCGCGACGTGGCGCGGGCTCACGGCGGGGACGTGAGGCTCGTGGAGTCGGGTCTCGAAGGGACGCGGTTCCGCGTCGAGCTCGCGGAGACGTAGGGGCCGGGCGGCGCCGGCGCGCCCGAGAGACGCTCCCCGGCGGTCGAACGGTCACGCGGTCGGCAAGTGCATCCTCCAGGCCCCGGCAATCTGATCTCGGACGTGGACGGAATCCGCGTCGGCAACGCCGAGGACCATCGGGTCAGGACGGGCGTCACCGTGGTTCTTCCCGACCGGCCGGCGACGGCCGCCGTGGACGTCCGGGGCGGCGCCCCCGGCACGCGCGAGACCGACGCGCTGGATCCGACGTGCCTCGTCGAACGGGTCGACGCCGTCGTTCTGTCCGGAGGCTCCGCGTTCGGGTTGGAGGCCGCTTCCGGCGCGATGGCGTGGTTGCGCGAACGTGGACGAGGTTTCGCCGTCGGCGACGCGCGCGTGCCGGTGGTGCCCGCCGCCATCCTGTTCGACCTGCTGAACGGCGGCGACAAGGAATGGGGGTCCGCGCCTCCCTATCGAGGACTCGCCCGGGCGGCGTGCGACGCCGCCGCCGTCGAGTTCCCGCTGGGCAACGTCGGCGCCGGCGTCGGCGCCGCGGCCGGCGATCTCAAGGGCGGTTTGGGAAGCGCGTCGTCCATGTCGCCGAGCGGCCTGCGGGTCGGCGCCCTCGTGGCGGCCAACCCATACGGATCGGTGGTGATGCCGGGGAGCGACGCATTCTGGGCCTGGCCGTTCGAACGGGGCGACGAGTTCGGGGGCGGGCGTCCGGACGGGTCGCGCGCGGGCGAGGACTTCGAGTCCTTCGGCGAGCCGGGAGCGGGGGCGAACACGACGATCGCCGTCGTGGCGACGAACGCGAGCCTGGACGTCGCGCAGGCACTGCGTGTCGCCACCATGGCGCATGACGGGATCGCCCGCGCGGTGCGGCCCGCGCATACGCCCTTCGACGGCGATACGGTCTTTGCGCTTGCCACGGGCGACGGACCGCACGAAGGTGCCGCGCGGGTGGCGGAGATCGGCGCCGAGGCCGCCGATTGCCTGTCCCGCGCCATCGCCCGGGGCGTTTACGCGGCGGAAACCCTGGGGGACAGTCCGGGTTACCGGTCCCGGCGCCGGGCGGCGACCGAAGAAGCGTGAGGGGGGAGGGTCCCATGAACGGAATTGCCGGCGGTCTGATGATCGCCATCGCCTTGACGATTTCCCATTCGGCCCTGGCGGCCAGGGACGGCGTCGTCGTGGGAATGCGCCTCGAGCCGCCGGGCCTGGATCCGACGATGGGCGCGGCCGCGGCGATCAGCCAGATCACGCTCTACAACGTCTTCGAGGGACTGACGCGCATCGACGAACGCGGCGAGGTCGGACCCGGACTGGCGACCGGTTGGACCGTCTCGGACGACTTGAGGACCTTTACGTTCAAGCTTCGGGGGGGCGTCAGGTTTTCGGACGGCAGCGCCTTCGATTCCGCCGACGCCAGGTTCACGTTCGAGCGCAACGCGTCGGAGCGGAGCACGAACAAGCGAAAGAGCCGGTTCGAGAACATGGAGAGTCTGGAGACCCCCGATCCGCGGACTCTCGTCATTCGCCTGAAGGAACCCAACCCGCTCCTGTTGTTCAATCTGGGAGAGAGCACGGCCGTCATCGTGGCGCCGGAAACCGCGGAGACGAACGCGATCCGTCCCGTGGGAACGGGGCCGTTCAGGTTCGTGAAGTGGACCAAGGGCGATTCGGTGGTTCTCGAGAAGAACCCGCTTTACCGAAGCCCGGACGACGTCAGGCTGAACAGGGTCACGTTCAGGTTCATCGGCGACGCGAACGCCCAGGTGGCGGCGATGATGGTCGGGGACGTCGACGTGTTTCCGCGCATCAGCGCCCTGGAGACGCTGACCCAATTCGAAGACGATCCGAGATTCCAGATACTCCAGGGAACCACCGAGGGCGAGACCGTCCTCTCGACGAACAACAAACGGCCGCCGCTCGACGACGTCCGAGTCCGCTGCGCCATCGCCCACGCCCTCGACCGAGAGGAAATCATCGACGGGTCGGAGTTCGGCTACGCCACGCCGATCGGGAGCCACTTCCCGCCGCACCATCCGGCCTACGTCGACCTCACCGATCTCCGGGCCCATGATCTGGACAAGGCGCGCGCCCTGTTGAAGGAGGCGGGGCACGAGGACGGCCTCGAGCTGACGCTCCGGTTGCCGCCGCCCGAATACGCCCGGCGCAGCGGGGAAATCATCGCCGCTCAACTCGCCAGGGCGGGTATCAGGGCGAAAATCGAGAACATGCAATGGCCGCGCTGGCTGGAGGTGGTCTACAAACAGAAGAACTACGACCTGAGCATCGTGAGCCACGTCGAGCCGAACGACATCAACGTCTACGCCGACCCGGATTACTACTTCCAGTACGACGACCAGGAGTTCCGCGACATCATCGCGAGGGCGGACGCGGCCCTCGACACGAAGGAGCGCCACGCGCATCTCGGAGAAGCGCAGCGCAAGCTGGCGATGGATTGCGTCAACGGGTTCCTGTTCCAGTTCGCGAAGGCCGGAGTCGCGCGCCGAGAATTGAAGGGACTGTGGCGGAACTGGCCGTTGTTCGTGAACGACATGGCCGCGGTCCATTGGGAGGACTGACGGCCGGTCGCGGCGCGCGCCGACCGTTCCCGACCGCGCGGCGGCGCCGGTCGAACCGGGATCGCTTCTCCGCCCCGTGGCCGCGGGCGGAGACCTACTGCACGTAGACGCGCACTTCGCTGGTCGCCGCGTCGGCGCTGGTCGTCGACGACAGGTCGACCCGATCCACCGAGAGCCCCATCTCCGCCAGCGTTCTCAGGACGTCGTCGGCATGACGCTTGGCCCTGGACGCGTTGAGCGCGTTCTCGGCCGGCGTGCCCTGCGAAGGCGTCACGGCGACGATGTCGAAGGTCGCCTGCGGGTGACGCCCGAGCGCGCGCGAAACCGCGTCGTACAACGCCTGCTGGTAGGGAACGTCCGCGCGGTCGAACCGGATCACGACGAGAGGACGGCGATCGGCCGCGGCGAGGTCACCGCCACGACCCGACGGCGCGGCGGCCGGGGACGCCGCGGGAAGGTTCGACAGGCTCCGTCCGTAATACTCGCCGTTCTTGATGGCCAGCGAGAGCGCCGTCAGGTTCCGGCGTTCGCTGCCGACGTAGGCGGTCTGGCGGCCGACGTCTTCGCTCAACTCGTTGAGCAGCCGGTCGATCATGACCAGCGTCCGGTTGGTCTCGTCCTCCAGGATCGCCAGTTGGCGGTGATCTTCGTCGACGGCCCCTTGCAGACCGTACGTCGCGCGGGTCGTCTCGAGCAGATAGGACACCATCGCCGAATCGGCCGCGACCGCGTTGGCCAGACCGTTCATCTCGGCGATGTCGAGACCGATCCGATCCAGTTCCGACTGCGCGGCGTTCCATTGGCCGACCAGCACCGGATTGCCCGGCGTGGTGCCGAGTTGCAGCCGCGCGTTGATGGCGGCGACCGTGCCGTGATACCGCTGGGAGTTCTCGGTCGTCGTCCGGCGGATTTTCTGGAGGTCGTCGTTACGCTGCCGGACGTTGTCCCGCAAGGTCTCGAGCTCGCTTCGCAACTGCGCGACCTTCCGGCCCACGAGCGTGTCCGTGGGCCGCGCGGCCGTCACGGGCGATGGAGCGAAGCTCGTCGTTCCAGGCGCGGGAGGCGCCGCCGGCGTTCCTTCCCTCGTTCCGGGCGCGGGGCCGGACGCCGGCTTTTCGGCGGGCTGGGAAGCCTGGGCCTGCGGCGGGCTGGGAGGAGGCTCTTCGCCCGCAAGCGACGGCCACAATGCGTCGTTCACGAATGAACAACTCGAAAGGAGCAATGCCGCGCCAATCGCCGCGACGTGGGATCTGTTCAATGCCATACCTGCGAATACCCCTTTGCTTTGGACCTCGCGCCGGCTCGGCCGCGGCGGGGAACCGTTCGACTGGAAAGGCGAACGCCGACGGGCCGAAGACCCCGAGACCAGCCGTCCGTCGACGATGATCTTAGCGAATGGCGGGAATCGCCACAAGCGCATAGCCAGGTCGGTTGCAAGGCCGCGATCCACCCCCCTCCCGACCTCCCCCCTCTTCTCCCTCTCCCTTGCAGGGGGAGGGTCGGGGTGGGGGTCGCGTCGGGGGAGAGGAGCATGAACGGACTCCGTAACGCCTCCCGTCGCCCGATCATGCGGAGGTCCCGGAATGAGAAATGGGGACCGGGGTTTTCGGAGCGGGATCGGGGAGAAAGGGTGGTGCCCAGGGGCGGAGTCGAACCACCGGCACGAGGATTTTCAGTCCACTGCTCTACCAACTGAGCTACCTGGGCGCGGCTCGCCCACCGCCGGGCGGCAGTGGCGAGCGAGGCCGGGTTATAGGGAATCCGCTCCGGGCTGTCCACCGGGAACCGCGCGGCCGCGGGGGACCTCGTCACGCCGCCGTCGGCGCGGCCTCGGGAAGCGCGTAGTACGGGCGGTCCCCCTTGAGTTGCGTGCGGTGCATGATCCGGCGCGCCGAGTCGTCGAACCCGTCGCGGCGGTGCATGGCGCATCGGTTGTCCCACATCACCAGGTCTCCGACCTTCCAGGTGTGGGTCCAGGCGTTCTCCGGCGCCGTGGCGTGGGCCCACAACGTATCCAGAAGCGCCTCGCTTTCCTCCACGGAAAGTCCGGGAACGTAGGCGTTGACGCGCCGGCCCAGGAACAGCGCCGTCCGCCCGGTCACGGGATGCGTGCGAAGGATCGGGTGCCGCGCGCCGGGCGTCTTCGTCACGTCGGCGACCGGCTCGAATCCATGGCGGAGGCCGCCCGCCGAAGTGAGCGTCGCGTCGTGGATGGCCTTCAGATCCCGCACGCGGACCTTCACGTCGTCCGGCAGGGTCTCGTAGGCGCGGTACATGTTGCAGAAGCTCGTATCGCCCCCCGCGGACGGGATCTCCAGGGAATAGAGCATCGACGCGGCCGGCGGCTCCTCGTAGGAGCTCATGTCCGTGTGCCAGTCGGACTCGGCGTTGCCCAGACCGCCGATGGGACGGCCCTCCTCGACCACGTTCGAGATCACCGTGATCTCGTTGCGCTCCCCCGTGGACACCTTGCCGCCGGGCGTCGCCCCGATGGGGGCGCCGTCGAGTTCCCCGAACCGGCCGCTGAACGCGACGAGTTGCGGATCGTCGATCGTCTGCCCCCGGATCAGCAGGACGAGGTGTTCCATCCAGGCGTCGTGAATCTCGCGAATCGTCCCGTCGTCCAGGCGCTCGGCGAGATCGACGCCCCTGATCTCGGCGCCGAGCACGTCGGACAGCGGATGCGCCGTGACTCCCATCTTCCCGGTTCTCCCGTTTCCCTTCCACCAGTCTCGCCTCGCGCGGCGCCCGAACATAGCGCATTCGCGCCGCGGCGCAAACCGCGGCCCTCGTTCAATACATATGAGACACTGAGCGAGCCGTTGCGGGGCCGCGGACCCCCCTCCCGACCTCCCCCCTGCCAGGGGGGAGGAGTGTGGATGGCAGGGAGGAAGCGCGCGGCGCCCCCCCTTCTTCTCCCTCTCCCTTGCAGGGGGAGGGTCGGGGTGGGGGTCGCGCCGGGGGAGGAGCGCAAACGGCCCCTGCGGCGTCTCGCATGTGTCTGAACTTGGTCACCGCGGCCTGCGCGATCAGCCGGGATCGTCCGCCTCCGGCGCCGTTTCGGCCGCTTCGATCAGTTCTTCCAGATCCGCGCCGTCGGGCGGTTCCACCGCCGGAATGGCGTAGGAGCCGGAAAACCACCTTCCCAGATCGACCTCCCGGCAGCGTCCGGAGCAGAACGGCCGATGGTCCCGGCTCGCGGCCCGCCCGCAGATGGGGCAGGCGGCCGCCCTGGTCCGCCGCGGCTTCACCGGTAGACGCTCGACCGTCACGGCCGCCTCATGCGCGCCCCGACGCGCGGAGTCCCGGCCCGCGTTTCCCGCGCTCCTCCCCTCTGGGGCGACCCCCACCCCGACCCTCCCCCTGCAAGGGGGAGGGAGAAGAAGAGGGGGAGGGGGCCGTTATCACTCCTCCCCCCTGACAGGGGGGAGGTCGGGAGGGGGGTGGATATCGGTCCCGCAACGCCGCGCAATTCTCGATCCATCATCGGTGCGGGAAACGCGGGCTAGCGGCCGCGCGCGACGTCGAAACGGTCGGGCGCGAACGCCTCGTCCCGGCGGAACGCGACCGCGCAGCCCAGACGCCGGCGGAGAGCGTCCGCGCCGACGGTCCGCTCGAGGACCGAGATCACGTCCGGAGCCGCGAAGATGGTCAGGGAGCCGCCCGGGTTCTCCTCGGCCTCGCGCTCCGCCGTCGCCAGAGCGTGATCAGCGGCCGTTTCCGCCGTATCGACGAGGCCCAGCCCCTCGCAGGTCGGGCAGGTCCGGCCGACGATCTCCGACAACGCCGGACCGGACCGGCGCCGGGTCATCTCCAGCAGGCCGAACCGGGACAGCGCGCCCACGTCGGTCGGTGTGGGATCGTCGCGAAAGGCGTCGCGCAGCGCCTCCGCCACGCGGTCGGCGTTCTCTCGCCGGCGCATGCGGATGAAGTCGACGACGATGGCGCCCCCGATCCCCCGCAGGCGAAGCTGGCGCCCGACTTCCTCCGCGGCCTCCAGATTGGTCCGCAACGCGGCCTCCTCGGGGTGTCCCCGGTTCCGCTCCCCGGAATCGACGTCGATCGCCGTCAGCGCCGCCGTCGTCTCGATGACGATCCGGCCGCCGCCGGGCAGGGGCGCGCTCGGCTCGAGGACTTCCCCCACCTGGTCCTCGAGGTCGTGACGGTCGAAGAGGGCGCCGCGCCCGGTATGAAGCGACATGCGGTCGGCCAGCGCCGGCGCGATCGCGCCCGCGTAGGCCCTGGCGTCGGCCAGCGCCGCCGCGTCATCGACGAGCACCGTCGTGTCGAGCGACGGCGCGAGGTCGCGGACGGCGCGCCCGACGGCGCCCAGGTCGGCATGGACGATGGCCGGGGGGGCGGCCTCGTCCGCGTCCCGGAGTATCGTCCGCCAGACTTGGCGAAGCGCGTCCAGTTCCCGGGAAAGTTCCTCGGCGCCGGCCCCTTCCGCGTTGGTTCGGACGATCGCGCCCTCGCCGTCGCCCAACAACCCTTCCAGGGCGTCGGAAAGGCGCTCGCGCTCGGCTTCGGCGCGGATGCGGCGCGACAGCGCGACGCCGGTCCCGTGAGGGACGTAGATCAGCGTCCGCCCGGGCAACGAGACCGACGTCGTCAGGCGGGCGCCCTTGTCGCGCAGGGCGTCGCGGGCGACCTGAACGAGTATGGCGTCCCCCTCGCGAACGAGCCCGTCGATCGTCGGCGCCCGGTCGTCGCGCCGGCCCCCGGCCAGCGCGCGGGCGTCGTCGGCCGACAGGAACCCATCGCGCTCCAGCCCCACGTCCACGAACGCCGCGCGCAGGGCGGGCGCGACGCTGAGCACCCGCCCGAGGTAGACGTTTCCGACCGCGCCGCGCCGGCCCGTCGGCTCGACGGCGAGGTCGACGAGCTCGCCGTCGGACACCCGGGCCACCCGCGTCAGGATGGGGCTGACGTTGATCAGTATCTCCTCGGCCATCTCACGCCTCGACGCCGGATCGGCGCTGCGCCTCCGCGACAGGATACCCGAGCCCGGCCAGCATCGCCGCGGTTTCGTGAAGCGGCAGGCCGACGACCCCGGAAAAGGAGCCCCGCATCCAGCGCACGAAGAGCGCGGCGCGTCCCTGGATCGCGTAACCGCCCGCCTTGCCCCGCCATTCCCCGCAGGCGACGTAGGAGTCGATCTCCGACGTCTCGAGTCTCTTGAAGGCGACGGTCGACGCGACGAGACGGGACCTCACGCGCCGCCGCGTATCGACCACCGCCACGCCCGAGAACACGCGGTGACGCCGGCCCGACAGCAGGTCGAGGCAGCGCCGGGCCTCGTCCTCGTCGTTCGCCTTCGGAAGGATGCGCCGACCGCAGGCCACGACCGTGTCGGCGGCGACGACGAAAGCGTCCCCGCGCGACCCGGCGACCCGGCGGGCCTTTTCCCGCGCCAGCCGCAGCGCCAGGCGTCCCGGCGACTCGCCCCGGAGCGGGGTTTCGTCGACCTCCGCGATACGGATCTCGTCGGGCGCCAGACCGGCCTGAAGAAGCAATCGGCGGCGCCGGGGAGAAGCCGAGGCGAGGACCAGAGCCGGACCGGGCGCTGCGCCCAACGGGAAACCGGTTACTTGTAGCGGAACGTGATGCGGCCCTTGGTCAGGTCGTAGGGGGTCATCTCGACCAGGACCTTGTCTCCGGCAAGCACGCGAATGCGGTGCTTGCGCATCTTTCCCGCAGTGTGGGCCAGTACCTCGTGACCGTTCTCCAACTCGACCCGGAACATGGCGTTCGGGAGAAGCTCGTTCACGACGCCGGGAAACTCCAGAAGTTCTTCCTTGGCCATCCATCCTCCAGCATCGACGAAACCGATCGGGCCCGTGCGGCGCCCGCGTGGGCCGCAATGAAGGCGTGGAACCGCCGAAAAATCAAGCCCGTATCCTCGTTCACTACGTATGAGACGCCGAGCGCGGCGTTGCGGGACCGCGTCCACCCCCCTCCCGACCTCCCTTCTTCTCCCTCGCCCCTGTCAGGGGGAGGGTCGGGGTGGGGGTCGCGCCAGGGGGGAACGCGAGCGGTGTTGCGGAATCGCGGTCCACCCCCTCCCGACCTCCCCCCTGTTATGGGGGAGGAGTGTGAAAAGGGGATTCGCACACTTCGCACACCCTCCCGCCCCCCCTTCTTCTCCCTCTCCCTTGCAGGGGGAGGGTCGGGGTGGGGGTCGCGCCGGGGGGAAGGAGCGCGAGCGGCGTTGCGGCGTGGCGTCCGGACCCCCCTCCCGACCTCCCCCCTGTCAGGGGGGAGGAGTGTGGATGGGCAGGGGAGAGGAGGATGGGTGGTCAGGGGGGACGGGCCGTCGGCGGGGCCTCGCTCGAGAAGCGCCGCAGGATGCGCTCGCGAAGCGAATCCCGGACGCCGCGATAGGCGTCGAGTATCGTCTTGCGGCTGCCCTGCGCCACCGTGGCGTCGAAGGTCTGCCAGTATTCGAGCTCGCAGGCCATGGTGCGCGTCAGCTCGACGGCGCGGTGCTGGGCGTCGGGGGAGAGCGAGATCACGAGGTCGTAGGACGTATCCTCGAGATGATCGAAGGTCTTGGGCCTGTGGCGGGAGAGATCGATCCCGATTTCCTCCATGACCGCCGCGACGAAGGCGTCGGGCTCGCCCTGCCTCACGCCCACCGAGTCGACGTAGACCCGATGACCGTAATAGTGCTTCATGAGGCCCTCGGCCATCGGCGAACGCACCGCGTTCATGGTGCACGAGTACAGGACCGCGTGGGGAAGATCGACCATCGTTTCCGCCCCCGGTTCCCGAAGTCAGCCCCGGAAATGCAGCACGCAGAGCAGCGTGAAGAGCCGTCGGGAGGTGGCCTCGTCCACGTCCACCCTGGCTGCGAGATGGCGCCGCAGGAGCTCGGCGCCTTCGTCGTGCAGCCCCCTCCGTCCCATGTCGATGGCCTCGATGCGGGACGGCGACGCCGTCTTGATGGCGTCGTAGTAGCTCTCGCAGATCTGGAAGTACTCGCGAATGACGCGGCGGAACGGCGTCAGCGCCAGGACGACGGTGTCGATCTCGCGGTCGTCCTCGGAGCGCACTTCCAGAACGAGCCGGCCCTCGCGGGCGCCGATGCGCACCCGGAACGGGCCTTCGGCCCCGCACGTCGGAGCGAACCGGTTCTCCTGCAACAGGTCGAAGACGGCGACCCGGCGCTCGTGGTCGACGTCGGGGTTGCGCCGGACGAAGCTGTGCTCGTCGAGCGTGACGTCGATGATCCGATGACGATCGGACACGGCCCTCAGGAGCCGGAAGGCCCATCGTCGTTCAGGCGGACGTTCAGCGACAGTGCGTGAGCGCCGAACCCTTCGGATTCCGCGAGGATGGCCGCGGCCGGCCCGACGGCCCGGAGGCTCCGGGCATCGCACCGCACCAGCGAGGTCCGTTTCATGAAGTCGAGGACCGAGAGGCCCGACGAGTACCGGGCGCTGCGCGCGGTGGGAAGCACGTGGCTCGGGCCCGCCACGTAGTCGCCCACCGCTTCCGGCGTGTAGCGCCCGAGGAAGATCGCGCCGGCGTTGCGCACGGCGCGCGCCAGCGAGTCGGGATCCGACACCGCGAGCTCGAGGTGTTCGGGCGCGATCCGGTCGATGATCGGCGGCGCGGCGTCCAGGGAGTCGACCAGGATGACGGCGCCGTGGTCCCGCCACGCGGCGGCGGCGATGGCGGCGCGTTCGAGGCGCGCGAGGTGGCCGGCGACCGCGCGCTCGACCGCGTCGGCGAAGCCGGCGTCGTCCGTCATCAGGATCGCCTGCGCGGTCTCGTCGTGCTCCGCCTGGGACAGCAGGTCGGTGGCGATCCAGGCCGGGTCGTTCCGGGAGTCCGCCACGACGAGGATCTCTGAAGGTCCGGCGATCATGTCTATGCCGACGTCGCCGAACAGGCGCCGTTTGGCCGCGGTCACGTAGGCGTTTCCCGGACCGACGACCTTGTCGACCGCGGGTATGGCGTCCGTCCCCAACGCCAGCGCGGCGACCGCGTGCGCGCCCCCGATCCGGTAGACCTCGGTGACGCCGGCGAGAGCCGCGGCCGCCGCGACCATGGGATGGAACCCGCCTTCGGGCGCCGGAACCGTCATGGCGATCCTGTCGACGCCCGCGACCCGGGCGGGAATGGCGGTCATCAGCACGGTCGACGGATAGGCCGCCGACCCGCCCGGAACGTACAGCCCCACGGCGGAAATCGGGGTCCAGCGGCATCCCAGCGCAACGCCGTCCCGGTCCTCGAACTCGAGGTCTTCGGGGACCTGCCGCCGGTGATACGCCTCGATCCGCCGGGCGGCGACGGCGAGCGCCTCCCGGGCCGCGGCCGGCGCGGCGGCGGCGGCCCGTTCCATCTCCTTCTCCGGAACGCGCAGCGTCTCCGGGGCGAGGACCCGGCCGTCGAACCGCTCCGCGCAGTCGACGACCGCCGCGTCGCCGCGCTTCCGGACGTCGTCGACGATGCGCGCGGCGTCCCGGGAGACGTCGGCCGCCGCCTCGCGGCCGGCGTGGAGAAAGGCCGAGAACGCGGTCTCGAACGCCGCGTCCGACGTCTCGAGTCTAACCGGCATTTCTCATGTCTCCCCCCGGCGCGGCCCCCCTCCCGACCTCCCCCCTGCCAAGGGGGAGGAGAACGCACGGGGCGGCGCGACCCCCCTCCCGACCTCCCCCCTGCTCAGGGGGGAGGAGCATGAATGAAACCTCCATCCCCCCATACTTCTCCCTCCTCCTTGCAGGGGGAGGGCCGGGGTGGGGGGACGGGAGGGGGCCGTTGACGCTCCTCCTCCCTGGACAGGGGGGAGGTCGGGAGGGGGGTGGATCGCGGTCCCGCAACGCCGCGAAACCCCCGATCCTCCACCGGCGCGGGAAATGCGGCCTAACCGGCATGGGACGCCTCCCGAAACCGTTGGATCCATTCGCCGATCTCGCGGGACCGGGTCTTCAGCGCGGCGCGGTTGACGGCCAGGCGGGAGGTCACGTCGGCGATGCGCTCGATCTCCACCAGCCCGTTCGCCCGGAGCGTCGCGCCCGTGGACACGAGGTCGACGATGCGCCGGCAGAGTCCGAGCGCCGGGGCCAGCTCCATCGCCCCGTGCAGGTGGATGCATTCCGCCTGCACGCCGCGGGCCGCGAAGTGGCGGCGGGCGATCGAGGGGTACTTCGTCGCCACGCGGACGTGGCTCCAGCGCGACGGATCGTCGCGGGCGCCGAGCTCCGCGGGTTCGGCGACGACGAGGCGGCACCTTCCCACGCCCAGGTCGAGCGGCGCGTAGACCTCGGGATACCGGAACTCGGTCAGCACGTCGTTTCCGGCGACCCCGAGCTGCGCGCCGCCGAAGGCGACGAAGGTCGCGACGTCGAAGCTCCGCACCCGGACGATGGAGACGCGCGGAAGGTTCGTGTCGAACCGCAGCCGGCGCGACGCGGGATCGTCGAACGCCGGTTCCGGTTCCACGCCGGCCCGGCGCGCGACGTCCATGACCTCGCGCAGGATGCGCCCGCGCGGGAGCGCGATGACGATGGGTTCCGCAGCGGGCACGGCGCGCCTCAGTCCGCCGCGTCGCCGGCGTGCCGGGGCCGGCGCCGGGTGACCCATGGCCGCCCCCGGTCGGTCAGCCGACATTCGACGCACTCCACGTCCAGGCGGACGCCGCCGCCGCCGGCGAACGCCAGGTCCACCCGCGGCGCGGAATCGGAGGACTCGAAAGCGGCCACCGCCAGCAACGCCAGAACTTCCTCCCGCGCGCCCGGATCGAGGCCGCGGCTCCGCGCGCCGAGCACGCCGTCGAAGTGGAGCACCGAGCGGACGCGCCGATAGAGCTTGCCGGCGACGGGTTCGCCGTCGTCCCGCTCCCACATGAAACGGTCCATGAGCACGAGGAACCGCCGCTCCCGCCCGCGGAAGACCATGTCGCCCGGACGGACCAGGGCGTCCTGGACCATGGCGGAGACCACCGAGAGGTCCTCCGCGTCCCGCGCGCTCAACTTGAGGGGTTCGTCGGTCACGCGCCGGCCTCCCCGCGCGCCGGGATGCGCTCGATCCGCGCGCCGCAGGCGACGAGCTTCGGCACCAGCCGTTCATAGCCGCGGTCGAGGTGGTAGACGCGGTTCACCAGCGTGTCGCCGGTCGCCGCGAGCCCGGCGAGGACGAGCGAGACGGAGGCCCGCAGGTCGGTGGCCATGACGGGCGCGCCCCTCAGCTCGGGAACGCCGCGCACCGTCGCCGCGGATCCGGTCACGGTGATGTCGGCGCCCATGCGCGCGAGTTCCGGCACGTGCATGAAGCGGTTTTCGAAGATCGTCTCGGTGATCACCGCCGCCCCGTCGCCGAACGCCATCAGCGCCATGACCTGCGCCTGCATGTCGGTGGGAAATCCGGGATAGGGCTGCGTGGTGACGTCGACGGCGGCGACCCTCGCGCCGTCGCGGCGGACGCGGAGCCCTCCGGTCGCCGCCGTCACCTCGACGCCGGCGCGCTCCATCACTTCCGCCACGGCGCCGACCGGGCCGGCGTCCGCGTGGCGCAGGGTCAGGTCTCCGCCCGTGATCGCGGCGGCGACGGCGAACGTGCCCGTCTCCACCCGGTCGGACATCACGCGATGGCGGGCCCCCGACAGCCGGGGGGCGCCGGCGACGACCAACCGGTCCGTGCCGATGCCGTCGATCCTCGCGCCCATGGCGACGAGGCAGTTCGCGAGATCGCCGATCTCGGGTTCCCGGGCCGCGTTCTCGAGGACCGTCTCTCCCTCCGCCAGCGTCGCCGCCATCAGCACGTTCTCGGTCGCCCCGACCGACACCCTGGGGAACCGGACGGTGGCTCCCCTGAGGCCCCGCGGCGCCCGCGCCTCGATGTAGCCGTCCGTCAGGTCGAACTCCGCGCCGAGCTCCGTCAGGCCCGCCAGATGGAGATCCACCGGGCGCGTTCCGATGGCGCAACCGCCCGGAAGCGAGACGCTCGCCCGTCCGGCGCGCGCGAGCAGCGGCCCCAGCACGAGGATCGACGCCCGCATCTTGCGCACGAGGTCGTACGGCGCGGTCGTTCCCGACAGGTCGCCGCAGGTCAGCGACAGGACGCGGCCGATGTGTCCGTCGTCGTCGTCGTCGCCTTCCATGACGATGTCGACGCCGAGCGACGTCAGCAGGTTCGCCAGCGTGCTGATGTCCACGAGGTGCGGCAGGTTGGACAGGCGCAGGGGCTCGTCCGTCAGCAGACTCGCCACCATCAGCGGCAGGGCCGCGTTCTTCGCCCCGCTGATGGGAATGTCGCCTTCGAGCGGCGCGCCGCCGGTGATGCGAATCCTGTCCATGAACCTTGATCCGGCCTCGCGGCCCCGCGAGCCGTTCGCGCCTCCCCCGGGCCGGGCTGGCGCCGTTGTAGCCCAATCCGGCGCCCGTGCAAACCGCGAGGCCGGTCGGGAAGCGCTCCTCCCCCCGGCGCGACCCCCACCCCGCGCGCGCTCCTCCCCCTGACCATCCGCACTCCTCCCCCCTGACAGGGGGGAGGTCGGGAGGGGGGTCCGCCGCGGTCCCGCGACGCCGCGCGATCCCTTCGGCTACTCGCCTTCCTCGCGCGGCCGGCCGGCGGGGCGGTCCCGCTCCGCGGCCGACTTCCGATCGCGTTCGCGGGCTTGCCGCTTGCGGCGCCGAAGGTTGCGGCGCAACGCCTCCGACAGGCGTTCGCTTCGCTGGGTATCCTTCCCGCTCTTCCGGTCTTCCGCCATATCCTCGCTCCGGGCGCCGTCGACGCTCCTCACCCCGCCGCGACCCCCACCCCGACCCTCCCCCTGCAAGGGAGAGGGAGAAACAAGGGGAGCGGGAGGGAGAGACCATTATCACTCCTCCTCCCTGACAGGGGGGAGGTCGGGAGGGGGGTCCGGATGGACGCATACCCCCCGGCGCCGCGACCCCCACCCCGACCCTCCCCCTGCAAGGGGGAGGGAGAAACAAGGGGAGCGGGAGAGAGAGGCCATTGACACTCCTCCTCCCTGACAGGGGGAGGTCGGGAGGGGGGTCCGGATGGACGCATACCCCCGGCGCCGCGACCCCCACCCCGACCCTCCCCCTGCAAGGGGGAGGGAGAAATAAGGGGAGCGGGAGAGAGAGGCCATTGACACTCCTCCCCCCTGACAGGGGGGAGGTCGGGAGGGGGGTCCGGATGGACGCATACTCCCGGCGCCGCGACCCCCACCCCGACCCTCCCCCTGCAAGGGAGAGGGAGAAACAAGGGGAGCGGGAGGGGGAGACCATTATCACTCCTCCTCCCTGACAGGGGGGAGGTCGGGAGGGGGGTCCCGTCCCTCGCACGACGCTGCCCGACGTTCGCGAAGCTTGAGCGCAAGGCCGGGTCATGCGATAGTCCGGGATAGCGTAAACGGTTCGGGTCGGGCGGGTTTCTCGATGGAGGTTCCGAGGATGGCTGGAAACACCGACGGCAGACGCCCTCCCGGAGCGCATCGGGGTTCTGGAATGAAGGCCCCGGAAGCGGCGGGCGGGAAGACCGGCCACGCCTGTTTCTCCGGCGCTCTGGCCGCCTTGCTGCTCGCGGCGGCGGCGCTGCTGCTGGCGCCAGGGGAGGCGCGGGCGCAAGGCTGCGGGGGAGCGTATTCAGTATCGGTCGACATCTCACTCACCTGCGACAACCGGGGGCGTAGCCAGGTCCGCTTCCTTGGGAATGGCGCCGCCAGCATCACGGTCACCGTCCCGGGCGGGTCGGCGACCACGATCTCGGGGTCGACCACCAACCCGAGCCTCAGCATAACCGCCGCCGACAACACCGTTTCCGGCGACTACGCCATCCATGTCGGCACCACGGGCGCCGTCACCCTGACGAGTGCCGGCCGCGCCATCGGTATCGATATGCTGGGGAGCGCCGCCGGCACGGCCACCGTGGAGATCGGGAGCGCCGTGACGATGGGATCCTCGAGCACCCGAATAGGCCAGCACGGCATCCGGGTCCGAGGCGGTCGCGACGTCACGATCACGAACGCCGGTACCATCTACGCCACCTACGAGGGCATCGACGTTGCGCAGGGCGGCGCCGGGACCCTGACGGTCACGCACAGCGGCACTGTCAACTCGTTGAACCATGGCATCTGGGCGCGGACGGACGGC
This sequence comes from Alphaproteobacteria bacterium, assembly GCA_965242505.1. GTDB lineage: Bacteria > Pseudomonadota > Alphaproteobacteria > UBA2966 > UBA2966 > UBA2966. Next base: position 2,131,918 of record OZ251449.1, on the reverse strand, counting down.
ACGGGCCCCATGATCGTCACCAGCAGCGGCGACGTCACGGTGACGAACGCGAATCAGCAGGGTATCCGGCTGGAAGCCGGCAACAACGGCGCCATGACCCTCACGGCAACCGGCGGCGCGATCATGACGCCGGCGCAGGGCATCTACATGGAGAGCCGGGGCACGGGCGCCGTCACGATCCGGGGCGCGGCCGCGGACGCCGAAACCCGGAGCGGCCCCACCATCACGTCGTCGACGAGTCACGGCATCCACGTCCACAAGTCGGGGGCCTCGGCCACGGCGGGCGACGTCTCCATCACCACCACCGGCGGCACGATCACGCCCGCCACGACGGGGAACTTCTACGGCATCTACGTCCAGGACCGCGCCGGCTATACCGGCAGCGTCACCATCGACAACGCCGCCAGCATCACGGCGTATCGCCCCATCCACGTCGACAGGCTCGGCGCGGGCGCCGTCACGGTCACCAACAGCGGTGGGACCGTGCTGAGCGCGACCCAGCCCGGCATCTTCGCCGCGAACGTGGCGAGCGACGCCAGCGACGTGACGGTCCGGGTGTCCGGCGGCACGGTCCGGTCCACGGGGCCGGAACAGGCCGCCGTCCACGCGCGCAACCGCGGGACGGGCGACGTGATCGCCACCATCACCGCGGGGAGTCTGATCTCGAGGCACCACGCCGGCCTCTTCGCCACCCTCGGCGAGGACGAGAACAACAACGCCGGGCAGATCGCGATCACCCAGGGCGGGACGATTTCGGCCCGCACGGGGGTTCTGGCCGAGGTTTCGCGCGAAAGCGCGTCGGGCGAGACACGCGCGGCGGGGAACCAGCCGCTGATCGACGTCACCTGGACGGGGACCTTCGCGGCGGGGACCACGGCCCAGACCGCCCCGAACGACGACGGCCGCTTCCCGGCGATCGCTCTCGACGCGACGGGCGTGGAGCGGCATCGGGGCGTGGTGGCCGGGGATCTCCCGCACCGCTACGGGCAGGCGGCGGGGATCGAGGCGCGGGTCATGGATCTGGACGCCCTGCTCGCGACGATGGCGAAGGGCGACGACCCGCACGCGCTGATGGTCGTGGAGGCGCAACGGGCGCTGCTGGACTCCCGGGACCCCGGGGAAGTCGACCCCACGGACAGCGCGCGCGCGGCGCTGATCGTGAGTCAGTTCCGGGAGATGCTCAAGGACGAGAATTTCGTAAGGCGGCTGCCGGCCGACGACGACGTGGACGCAGATGACGACGGGCAATACAGCGATGCGGAGATCAAGACATACCTGACAGCGGACGATAACGATCGCCGAACCTTCCTGCGGGACCTGCTCCAGCACGGGCTTTCGGATGGCGAAAAGGCGATTCTCGAGGCGCTGACGACGGGCGTCGACCTGAATGCGCTGAATGCGGCGCTGGCGCGCCTGCCCACCACCGGCGCCGGCATCCATTACTACGGCGATGCTTGGAAAGACGAAGTGCGGGCGCTGCTGGGGAACTTCAACGTGGGCGACATCCGCGTCGCCGTGAACGGAGGCTCCATCGACTCGCGCGGCGACGGCATCCGCGCCTACTACGTGACGCCCCACGACGACAACGGCGGCATTTCCGTCGAGGTTGCCGAAGGCGCGAGCGTGACCGGCGGCATGGCCGGCGTCTACGTCGCGAACGCGGGGCCGGGCCTGATGTTGGAAAGGAAGTACACGCCCGGCTTCGCCGAAGGCGATGATCCCGCCGAGCTCGTGGCGGTGACGCACGGCGAGGGCGCCGATGCGGTTCCCCTGCTCGATCAGCTCGTCACCGTTCACGGCATGGTGACCGGAGGGACGGACGCGGCGGTGCACCTCTCGGGCGGCGGCGCGGTCATCATCGAGGAGGGCGGCAGCGTGCGCGCGGGCTCTTCGGGGGTGGCCATTCTGGTGAACGACCCGGGCCCGGCGCTGGTGTATATCAACGGCGAGGTGAGGGGCGAACAGGGTGGCGATGCGGCGGTGCACTTGACCGGCGGCGGCAGCGTCATCGTCGGTCTGAACGGGCGTGTGCAGGCCAACGGCGCCGCCCGCACCATCCAGGGCGGCGGCGACGCGGCGACCATGGTGACGGTGACCCTGGTCACCGATGGCATCATCATGTACCGAGAGGATGCCGAAGAGGCGCACGCGCGGATGGTGGGCGTCTATGACCCTCTGAGCGTCGAAAACGTCCATTTCCGCGAGCACCGGGACGGCGTACCCACCGGTTACTCCCTGGAGCCGCCGCTACCGGTCGACGACGAGGGCAGGCTGGACGCCAGCAGGCTTCCCAATCGGCCGCCGCCGTGTCCCGATGACCGGCCCCGCGGCGCTGACGGTGAGTGCCCGCCGCCTCCGGGGACGGGTCCGGATCCGGGTCCGGGAATGGGCAGTCCGGACGATCCGGACGATCCCGGAATGGACCCAAGGCCGGGTCCGGGCGATCCGGGTCCGGAAGCTCCACCGCCGCCGGCGTTCTCCTGCGCGGGGGCGATGGACGGGCGCTGCCGGCTGTACGAGGCGCTGCCCTCGATGCTGCTGGCGATGAACGGCCTGCCGTCCTACGCGGAGCGGACGGCGGCGGCGCGCGACGGCAACGGCGTCTGGGCGCGCGTGGAGGCCGCGCGGGGCAAGTGGCGGGCGAAGAAGGCGACGACGGCCGAGGGGCTCGCCTACGACCACCGCCGGGGCTCCGGGCGGGCGGGCGTCGATTTCACCGTCGGCGAGCGCGTCCGGGGAGGGGTGTCGGCGCACGCGGTCGGGGGCTCCGCGGAGATGTCCGGCGTGGGCGAGGTCGGCCTGAAGGGCTGGGGGGCGGGGGTGTCCGCCACTTGGCTCGACGGGGGCCTCTACGTGGACGCGCAGGCGGCGATGACGGTGTACGACGTCGACGTGAGGTCGCACACGCACGGCAGGCTGCTGAAGAAGGGCGTCCACGGCGCGGGGTACGCGCTGGGCGTGGACGTGGGTAACCGGATGCCGGTGGGAGGGACGACGTTCGTGACGCCGCGCGCAGGCGTGGCGTGGTCGAGGGTCGACCTGTCGGACTTCACGGACCTGGAGACGGCCAGTAACCCCGATCTGCGGGTGCGGGTGTCGGTGGCGGATGCGGACAGCGTGAAGGGCCGCGTGGGGGTGATGCTGGAGGCGGCGGCGGGTCCGGGCCGCCTGTTCGGCTCGCTGGACGTGGAACGGGAGTCCGTGAACCGGACGGAGGTGAGGGTCGGCGGGGAGACGTTGAAGACGAAGGTCCGGCCGACAGCGGCGCATCTGGGTCTCGGCGGGGTGTTCGACGTGGACGAGAACGTCCGCCTGAAGGCCACGGCGGGCTACCGGACGAGCGGCAGCGGCGGCGCGAGCGGATACGGCGGACTGGAGTTGCAGGTGCGGTTCTAGGCCGCGACCACCCCCCTCCCGACTTCCTCCCCCCTTCCTCTTCTTCTCCCTCCCCCTTGCAGGGGGAGGGCCGGGGTGGGGGTCGCGGCGGCGGCGGGGCGCGTCCATGTGGACCCCCGTCCGGACCCCCCTCCCGACCTCCCCCCTGTCAGGGGGGAGGAGTATCAATGGTCAGGGGGGAGGAGTGTGAATGGTCAGGAGGGAGAAGAGGGGGGTGCGGACAGGCGGAATGAGAAATGCGGGTTAGCCCGTCATGCTGAGGACCGGCCGACAGTATCTCGACGACCTCAAGGGGCGCCGGCCCGAGGTCTACATCGGCGGCGAACGCGTCGACGACGTCGCCGCGCATCCGGCCTTTCGCAACGTCGTCCGGACGACGGCGCGGCTCTACGACGTGACGTCGGACCCCTCGCGGGCCGGCGAGCTCGGCTATTTCGAGGAGGAAACGGGCGAGCGTTGCAGCAACAACTACCTGAAGCCGCGCACGCGCGAGGACCTGCTGGCCCGGGGGCGCGCCCATCGGGCCTGGTCCGACGTTTCGTGGGGCCTTTTCGGGCGCTCCCCGGACCACGTCGCCGGCTGGATCACCGGCATGGCGTGCGCGCCGGAGGTCGCCGGGGCGAACGGCCGCGACTTCCGGTCCCACGTCGTCGACTACTACCGGCGCGCGCGCGACGGCGACCTGTTCGTGACCTACGCGATCGTCCCCCCGGCCGCGACGCGGAGCGTGGATTCGGTCTTCACGAAGGAGAAGAACGCCGCGCTCGATCCTCGGTTGAGCGGCGAGTCCGGCCTCCATACGGTCGGCGAGGACGACGCCGGCATGACGGTGTGGGGCTTCAAGATACTGGCGACGGCCGCCGTCCTCGCCGACGAGATCCTGGTCGGCAACTTCCAGACGCTGGCGCCCGGCATGGAACGCTTCGCGGCGACGTTCACCGTTCCGACGGACGCCCCCGGAGTCAAGCTGATCTCGCGCCGCTCCTTCGAGCGCGGCGCGCCCAGCGAGCTCGACGATCCGCTGGCCTGGCGGTTCGACGAAACGGACTGCGTGGTCTTCTTCGACAACGTCCGCATCCCGTGGGAGAACGTGTTCGCATACGAGAACCTCGAGAGCTCGCGAGGCCTGTTCCACGAAACCCCCGCGCACGTTCTGGGCAACTACCAGGCCCACGTCCGGCTCCTGTCGAAGCTGCGCTTCATTCTCGGCGTGACGCGCAAGGTCGCGCGGATGAACGGCATCGCCGAGGTGCCCGCCGTGCGCGACATGCTGGCCGATCTCTGCATCCGCGTCGCGATGCTCGAGGGGCTGATCGCCGCCGAGACCGACATCGTCGAGGAATGGCCCAACGGATACGTCGCGCCCGACCGCCAGACCATGTACGCGGCCATGGACTGGACCATGCGCGACTATCCGGATTTCGTTCAGACGGTCCGGGAGCTTCTGGGCTCGCACCCGTTCCAGCAGCCGGCCGACGTCTCGGTCTTCGACAACCCCGAAACCCGCGAGATGTACGGCAAGTTCGTCATGGCGACGCCCGAGGACGCGGTCGAGCGCTACAAGCTCATGCGCCTCGCATGGGATCTCGTGGGCTCGGAGTTCGCCAGCCGGCACGTCCAGTACGAGATGTTCTACAACGGCCCGCGGCACGTCGGCCGCACGCGGGCGAGCCACTACTTCCGCTGGGACGCGGTCGAGGAGGCCGCCCAGCGGGCGCTCGACGAGTTGGGCGGCTACGACGAGCTGGTCGAGAATCGCGCGCGGGAGCGATAGGCGGGACGCGAGGCGCGGGGCGCGAACGGCGGCGGCTTGCCCGGACGCGGACGCTCGTGGCAAGGTCCGCCCCGCTTCCCGCGCGCGCCCTCATAGCTCAGGGGTAGAGCACTCCCTTGGTAAGGGAGAGGTCGAAAGTTCGAATCTTTCTGAGGGCACCACTCCCCCGGCGCCGCGACCCCCACCCCGACCCTCCCCCTGCAAGGGGGAGGGAGAAGAAGGGGGGAGGCCGGGAGTTCTCGACACTCCTCCCTCTGTCCAGGAGGGAACCATCCACACTCCTCCCCCCTGACAGGGGGGAGGTCGGGAGGGGGGTCGGACACGGGGCCCGGCGCCGGGGCGCGCGCGGCGGAGACGCCCCTACGGCGCGGCGTCCGGGTCGCCGGCGGCGAGGGCGTTCATCCAGGCGAGGCAGAGGTCGCGGGAGCGGTAGCCGCCATACGCCTCCCGTTCCCGGCGCTCGACGATGGGAAAGGTCGAGTAGACGTAGCGCGCGTCGTCGCGGTCGGTGACGCCGTAGAGATGGAAGAACAGGGCGTCGAGCCGGGCGCGCAGGCGCAGGCGGCGGTCCTCGTCCCAGACGAACGGCGGCAGGACGCCGCCATCGGCGCCGACGTGGCCCAGGCCGCGGGCGAAGGGGGCCATGTCGTGCGCCGTATAGGTGAGCTCCAGCACCGACTCGCGGACGATCTCGCCGGCCGTCTTCGGCCCGAAGCGGACGGATTCGCAGCGCTCCGGCGGGACCACGGGCAGCTGTTCCAGGACGTACCAGGCGAGGTGCGTCGCCGGAACCTTCTGCCTGGCGACGAAATCGAACGCCACGGCGTTCAGGTTGGCGACGATCAGGCAGGCCAGGGCGGCCCGATCCGTCGCGCCGTCTTCCAACGGGAGCAGGGGAAGCGTGTGCCCGGCGCCGGCCCGCGGCGCGACCGCCGCGATCATGGTGCGCATGTTGGTGGCGGCGGTGACGTCCTTGAAGGCGACGGCCCACGGGTCGCTCCAGTTCCATCTCCGGGGATCGTCCGCGACGTAGTAGCGGGGGCTCGGGAAGTAATCGGGGTTCCGTTTGTTCGAGACGTCGACGGCTTCCTGCTGGCCGGGCCGGAACAGGTTTTCCTCGTTCACGACGACGTCCGCCGCGCGGTGGTCGAACGCCTGCGCCATCTTGCCTTCGTAGAGCGGAACCCATTCCCCGGCGGGGCTCCTGAAGCGGGCGCCGCCGACGGGATACGCGCCCTCCTTCTCCTCCAGCTCCTCGCGGGTGCGGAACAGGCCGGAATCGTTGGCCATGTCGAACATGCGCGTGTAGCGCACCGGCCACGCCTTCACGGCTTCGCCGGACGAACGGTCGACGAGCACCGGCAGGCGGCCGTAGATCGCCGTGGTCAGTTCGGCGTCGCGGCGGGACCGGAAGATCGGCGCGGTGCCGGTGTTGGGGTTGACGCGGGCGAAATCCGCCGCCGCCAGCGGGAAACGGCGCTCCGGATCGTCGAGCTCGGCGACGTCCTGAAGGAAGAAGGCGCAGTCGGCCGGTTCTTCCAACGGCGTCGGACTGGCGACGAAGGCGCAGAACTTGAAACTGCGATGAATGTCGGGAAAGAAAGGTTCATGGCCCGTCCCCCGGCGGCCGTTCTCGAAGTCGTAGAGCGCGCGCAGCCGCCCCTCCGTCGCCACGCCCCTGAAGAAGCGGGCGGCGGTCTTGTCCGAGGCGATGCCGGACGGCGCCAGCAGGCCGACCATGCCGTCCGGCTTCACCAGCGCCATGGCGCGCTCGACGAAGAGGGAATAGAGGTTCACGTCGCCGCCGGAAAGCAGCGGGTAATCGCCGCACGTCCGCGCGATCCGGGCGGTGTCCTCGGCGCGGCCCGCCGCTTCGTCGAACTCGACGGTCAGCGGGTCGCCTTGCCGCCGCAACGCCGCGACCATGCGCCTGCGGTCGGCGGCGTGCCGGGCCAGGGCGACCTCGCGCCGCCGCGTGGCGAACCACTCGACCGGCTCGAGCTTCACCCGGTCCCAGGGCGGGTTGCCTATCACGGCGTCGAAGCCGCCTCGCGGCCCGGCGCTCTCCCATTGCGACCAGACGCCGGGAAAGGCGACCTGCCAGCTGAGAAAACGCTCCTCGGCAATGAGCCGCCGGGCCTGGGCCAGCAACTCGGCGAAGCGCCCGTTCTCGCGGCATTCCGTGGACGCCTCGGCCTTTCCCAGGGCGATGTCGACGGGGTCGCCGAGTTGACCGGCGAAGAAGGACTGCACCGCGGTCTTGCCGTCCCGGTCGCGGACGTCCAGCCAGTCGAGGGCGCGCACCAGCGAAAGGACGGCGTCGAGCGGCGCGGTCATCGCGCCCACCTCGGCGAACGTCTCGGCGGATCGGTGGGCCTCGGCGATCTCGGCGTCGGTCAGTTCCTCGATCGTCTGCATGGCGCTCGCGGCGCGCTCCGCCCGGGCGACGGAATCGTGCAGGAGCAACGGGCTGCCATGCTCGGACGCCCTGTCGATCCCCTGCCGCACCCAGGCGCCGAACAGGCTGTCGCCGCAACGCAGGTGGTGGTCGAGGAAGGAGAGCGGCGCGCCGACGGTGAAGGTGTGCAGCCACAGCGAGAGCTTGGCCAGCTCGACCGCCATCGGGTTCTTGTCGACGCCGTGGACGCAGCGCTTCAGGACCATGCGACGGACGATGTGGCGGTCGTCGAGCCGGTCCGGATCGACGGTCCAGCCGCCCGCCTCGGCATTGGCGAGAATGGTGGCGCGAATCGCCTCGATCCGTCCGACGAGCGGTGAGGCGTAGCCCTCCGCCGCCGCTTCCGCCTCGGCCATGGCCGCGATCACCCGGTCCGACAGATAATCGACGAGATTGACGAGGAAGTGGCCCGATCCCATCGCGGGGTCGCAGATCTTGAGCTCCAGGAGCCGTTCCGCCGGATCGTCTTCCTCCAGGCGCGCGAGCGCCCGCTCCCGGTCGGGGCCGGAGTCCGGCAGGCGCCGGGCTTTCGCCTCGAAGGCGTCGATGCGCGACTGCGCCAGGGGCCCGACCGTTTCCCCGATGATCAGCCCGACGAGATCGTCGGGCGTGTAGTAGCTGCCCGAGCTCTTGCGGGCGAGAACGTTGGGGCGAACGGCCACCCCGTCGCCGTCGCGGACGAGCTCGTGCTCGAGCAGCCGTTCGTAGATGGAGCCGAGCTGTTGCACGCCGAGATCGCGGTAGTTGATGTAACGCCGGCCCTCGGGCGTCCGCTCGAACGAGAGCGCGTCGATGACGCCGGCCATCGCCGCGTCGCCGAGCCGGATGCGGTCGAGAAGCGGCGCGCGCCGGCGGTCGAACAGCCCGCCGTCGTAGGGCGGCAGGCCGATGGAGGCGTCGCCCCGGTCGATGGCGCGGCACAGGTCGTCGATCGCCGACCAATAGCGCGCCGCGATCTCCGAGAACGTGTCGTCCGCGTCCTTGCGGCGGCCGACGTCGCCCCGCACGCCGTCGCGCAGCGCGTAATCGCCGTAGCGCGAGTCGCGGACCGGCAGCAGATCGCGGTCCTCGGCGTAGAGGATGAACAGAAGCCGGTAGAGCAGGACCAACGCGGCCTCCCGCGCGTCCCGCAACGGCGCGTCCGGCGCGGCGTCGGCGATGGCGCGGGCGAGATCCGGAAACACCTGTCCGAAGACGAGACCGGACAGGCTCGCGGCGACCCGTTCCCGGTAAAAACGGCCCTCGTCCATCGCGCGTCGGTGGAACGTGCGGTCGTCGTCGGCGCCGGGCAGAAAGCTCGTCCGCCCGAACATGAGCGCGAACACCTTCAGCCAATGGCGGCGCGCCGCTTCGTCGAGCGCGAACAGCCCTTCGTCGCGGCCCGGAAGGCCGAGGACCGCGGCGAGGTCGATCTCGAGGAACTGCTCGGAGACGGAAAGCGCGCCCTGCCAGTAGAGACGCCAGTGTCCGCCGTTGGTGAGGATCCCCCAGCGGAGCCCGCCCGCCGTCAGGTCGTCGACGCGGCGAAGGTAGCGAAGCATCTGGGTGGACGGCGCCGTTTCCTCCCCGCTCCGTCCCGACCGGCGGTCGAGGGGGCGGAGCCAGCGCTTCGACTCGACGATGGCGAGGCCGAACCCGTAGCGCCGCCACTCGCGGGCGAGGCCGTTGGCGCGGCGCTTCGCCGCGTCGTCCTCGAACAGCAATCCGTCGGGAACGTCCTCGCGACCGCGCGCCGAGAGGTTCTGCTGACGCAGGCTCGCGGCCCATCCGAGCCGCGCGAGGACGGGCCAGATCAGGTCTTCCTCGGTCTGGCTCTCGTTGGGCGACCCATCGACGGGGAAGCCGTCGAACAGGCCACGCAACGCGGACTCGATACCGTCGAGCGCCGTATCGTCCAGAGCCCGCCAGTCGGCGAGTTGCGCGATCGATCCGCCGAGAAAGTCCTCGGAGAAAAGACTCCCCTGGAAGGGCCTGTCCGTCGTCACGGCAAGGGCCACCCCCGCCCCGCGACCGGAACGGCCGCCGGGGCCGCCCCGGTCCGGGACGCGGACGCGGGAAACGCTCTTCGGTCTACGCGGCCCAGTGTTGCACGAACTTGGTGTTCTGGTAGGCCTCGAGGCCTTCCATGCCGCCCTCGGAACCGTGGCCGCTCTCCTTGACCCCGCCGAACGGCGCTTCCGGCAACGAGATGGCGAGGCTGTTGACGCCGACCATGCCGCTCTCGAGCTTGTCGGCCAGTGCCGTCGCCTTGTTGTCGTCGTTGGTGAAGGCGTAGGAAGCGAGCCCGAACTCGAGTTTGTTGGCGCGCTCGATGACCTCGTCGAACTCCTTGAAGGAGGTGACCGGCGCCACCGGCCCGAACGGCTCCTCGTTCATGATCCGGGCGTCCTCGGGCACGTCGGCCATCACCGTCGGCTGGAAGAAGAAACCCTGGTTGCCGATTCGCTCGCCGCCGGCGCGCACGTCCGCGCCGTGCTCGCGGGCGTCGGCCACGAACCCCGACATCGCGTCGAGACGCCGCGGGTTGGCCAGCGGACCCATGTCCGCCCCCTCGTCGAGGCCGTCGGCCACGTTCATCGCCGCCGCCATCTCGGTGAACTTGCTCACGAACTCGCCGTACTTGTTCTCCTGGACGTAGAACCGCGTCGGCGAGATGCAGACCTGCCCGGCGTTGCGGAACTTGCCGCCGACCACCATCTTCACCACCTTGTCGGTGTCGACGTCGTCGAAGACGATCACCGGCGAATGGCCGCCCAGTTCCATGGTGGCGCGCTTCATGTGCTCGCCCGCCATGCCGGACAGGAGCTTGCCCACGGGAACCGACCCGGTGAACGAGATCTTGCGGATCGCCGGATGGGGAATGAGGTATTCGGAGACCTCGGCGGGCACGCCGAACACGAGGTTCAACACGCCGTCGGGGAGCCCGGCGTCCTGGAACGCGCGGGCGATGGCCACGCAGGTGCCCGGCGTCTCCTCCGAAGCCTTGATGACCACCGAGCATCCCGCTGCCAGCGCCGCCGATATCTTGCGCATCGGCGTATAGGCCGGGAAGTTCCACGGCGTGAACGCCGCCACCGGCCCGACCGGCTCCTTGAGGACCATGCCGCGCGAATTCGCCGTCCGGCCGGGGATGATCCGGCCATAGGCGCGCATGCACTCGCCCGCGTACCACTCGCAGATCTCGGCCGAGACGCCCACTTCGAGCCTGGACTCGTTCAGGACCTTGCCCTGTTCCATCGTCATGGTGCGGGCGATGGAATCCATCCGCTCCCGCATCAGCCGCCCGGCCTCGTTCAGCACCCGCGCGCGCTGAACCGCCGGGGTGTCCCGCCACACGGGGAACATGCGGCCGGCGGCGACGAGCGCTTCGTCGAGATCGGCCTTCGAGGCGTGCGGCAGCTCGCCGAGCACGCTCTCGTCGGCGGGGTTGATGACGTCTTCCGTCTTCCCCTCGCTTCCCTGGCGGAACTCGCCGTCTATGAACAATTCCAGTTTCTCGTATCCGTTCGCGGGCATGGGTGTCTCCTCCTGGGGGCGGCGCGCCGGTCTTTCCGGTTCGGCGCGGCGTATTGGCCAATGCGGCCCCGGCGCGCATTCACATGCGCGACAGGAAGCACATGGACGCCGCGAGGTCAACGCCGGTCGGCGGATATTCGCGGGACCTCCCTCCCCCCTTGCCATCCACACTCCTCCCCCCTGGCAGGGGGGAGGTCGGGAGGGGGGTCCGCGGCCCCGCAACGCCGCGCTCAGTGTCTCATATGTAGTGAACGAGGACAGCCTGTTGCCACTCCGGCGGCCCTCGCCGACAATGGCCGCGCCCGGGCGAAAGCGCGGGTTCGCGGGGCGCGGTTCGGGGAAGAAACATGGAAAAGCGCGTCATGGGCAAGGACGGGCCGCGGCTCGCGCCCCTCGGCCTCGGCTGTTGGGCCATGATCAAGGGCGTCTACGGCCAGGCGGACGAAGGCGAGGCCATCGCCACGATCCAGCGCGCGCTGGACCTGGGGTTCGCCCTGATCGACACGGCCGACGTCTACGACAACGGACGCAACGAGGCCCTGGTCGGCAAGGCGCTCGAGGGACGGCGCGACAAGGCCTTCGTCAACACCAAGGTGGGGGCGGTGCTGAACACTCCCGAGTTCTTCAGCGAACTGGACGGCAGGCCCGAATACGTCAGGTCGGCCTGCGACCGGAGCCTCCGGCGTCTCGGGATCGACACGATCGACCTCTACACGCTCCACCGCGTCGACCCCAGGACGCCGATCGAGGAAACGGTGGGCGGCATGGCGGACCTGGTGAGAGCCGGGAAGGTCCGCTTCCTGGCCCTGTCGGAGGCGAGCGGCGACCAGCTCCGCCGCGCTCACGCGGAGCATCCCATCACGGCGCTTCAGAACGAGTACTCGCTGTTCAGCCGGGACCCGGAGACCGCCATGCTGGGGACGGTTCGCGAGCTCGGCGTCGCCCTGGTGGCGTTCGCGCCGCTGGGACGCGGGCAACTGACGGGCCGCGTCAAGAGCGTCGCGGACCTCGACGACGAGGACCGGCGCAAGGCGTTCCCGCGGTTCAGCGCGGAGAACATCCGCCGCAACGCGGCGCTGGTCGAGAGGCTGGAGGGCATCGCCGCCGAGAAAGGCTGCGCGACGGCTCAACTGGCGCTCGCGTGGCTGTTGCGCCAAGGGGACGACGTCTTCCCGATTCCGGGCGCCGAGAAGCGGGAATACCTCGAGCAGAACATCGCCGCCTGCGACATCGCGCTCTCGGACGACGATCTCGCGCGGATCGATGCGGCGGCGCCCCGGGGCGCCGCGGCCGGCGGCCGGATGCCGGAAGGCGAGCCCATGCTGGCGGGCTCGTCCGACTGACCTCGGATCAGCCCGTATTCTTCGTACCGGCAGGGATCGATGATTGCGCGGCGTTGCGGGACCGCGACCCACCCCCCTCCGTCCTCCTCGTTCTCCCTCCCCCTTGCAGGGGGAGGGTCGGGGTGGGGGTCGCGCCACGGGAAATGCGGATCAGTTCAGGGCGTCCTCGATCGCGCGCGCCACCCGCGCGACGGCCTCGCGGCCGTCGTCCAGAACGGCCGGCATGTTCAGGAAGCCGTGGATCATCCCGCCGTAACAGACGTACTCGGCCGGGACTCCGGCGGCCGTCAGGGCGTCGGCGTAGGCTTTGGCGTCGTCCCGCAGGGGGTCGAATCCGGCGGAGACGATCAGGGCCGGGGGCAGTCGGCCCAGGTCCTCGGCGAACACCGGAGAGGCGTCGGGATCCTTCCATGAGGCCTCGTCGGGCAGATACAGATCGCGGAACCACGCCATCGCGTCGCGGGTCAGATTGTAGCCCTCCGCCAGTTCGGCCATGGACGGAAGGGACAAGGTCATGTCGGTCACGGGGTAGATCAGCGTCTGGAAGCGGATGTCCGGCCCGCCTTCGTCGCGGGCCCGCCGGCACACGGTCGCGGTGAGGGCGCCGCCCGCGGAGTCGCCGCCCACGGCCAGGCGACTCGCGTCCGCGCCCAGCTCGCCTCCGTTGGCCGCGACCCAGAGGACGGACTCCCACGCATCGTCGAGCGCGGCCGGGTACGGATGCTCGGGCGCCAACCGGTAGTCCACGGAGATCACCAGGGCGCCGGACCGGGCGCAAAGGCCGCGGCAGAGGCCGTCGTGGCTGTCGAGGTCGCCGAACACCCAGCCGCCGCCATGGAAGTGAACGTAAACCGGGAGCTCCGCGTCCTCCCGGCCCACTGGGCGATAAACGCGCGCCGGGATGCGCCGGTCCGAAACCTCGAGCGTCCGGTCGATCGCCAGCCCCACCGGCGGCGGCTCCCCTTGCGCCGACGTCTGCCGGCTCCTGAACGCGGCGCGCGCCTCCGCGACGGGCAGCGTATGCCAGGGCGGGAGATCGGCGGCGGCGGCCGCCTCGATCAACGCCCGGGCCTGCGGATGGAGACGGGTCATGGCGGCCCGTCCGCTCGATCGAGAAATTCCCGGATCGCCTCGGCGGTCGCGGCCGGCCGGTCGATGTCCGCCAGATGACCGGCGTCGGGGATGGTTTCGACCCGGGCCTCGCCGCCCAGCCCGGCGACGAACCGGTCCGCGTAGGACCGCGGCACGACCTCGTCCCGGTCTCCCCACAGGAGGAGCGTGGGAATACGGATCCGGTGGAGGCGCCTGGCGAGGCGGGTATCGCCGAGAGGCCAGAGAATCCGCGCCGCCGCCTCCTGCGCCCGCGCCAGCGTCACGAGCCATTCGACCCGGTCCTCGTCCTCCGGGACGCCGAACACGCCGTCGTAGGCGTCGGCGTCGGCGCTGAGGCATTGCCCGATATCCGGCGGCCGCACGGCGAACGGATCGATGCCGGGGTCGTTCTCGTCGAACAGGCCGTAGGGCGAGATCAGGACGAGGCGCCGCGCCAGCGTCGGCCAGATCGCCGCGGCGTCCGCCGCCATGGCCCCGCCGACCGAAACGCCGACGAGATCGGCGCCTTCGAGCCCGGCCCCCACCAGCAGCTCGTGGGCCGCGATCATCCAGTCGAGGTGAGAATCGAGCGCATCGTGCCCCAGGGCGCCGGGGAACCCCGGCAACGAAGGCGCGACGACCCGGCGCGTCGCGCTCAACGCCTCCAGGAAAGGCGTCCAGCGCGGCGCCCCGCCGATGCCCGGCAGGACGCCCAACGGATCGCCATCGCCCTTCTCCCAGACGCGGCAGGCATGGCCGTTGACCTCGACCGACCGTTCCCCGGGTCCGCTCATACGGCGACCGCCCGCGCCGTCTGGGGTGCCGTCCGCTCCGGCCGCGGCATGGGACTCGGCCACCAGCGATGTTCCCACTCGTCCTCGAACAGGTCGGCGATCTGGGGCATGACGCGCTCGGCGAAGAGGCGCGTGTTGTAGTTGGCCGTGTCCCGGTCCATGTTGCCGAACTGAAGGAGCGTCATCAGGTTCCCGACGTTGAGGTCCCTGGCGATCTCGCGAAGGCGCTCGGCCACCTCGTCCGGTTCGCCCAGCACGAGATAGCCGCGCTCGACGATGTCCTCCAGCGTCGGCGCGCCCGTGGCGCCGAGGGCGGCGACGCCGCCGCCGGGGCGCGGAGCCTGGAGCTGGCGCCGGATGGTCGACTCGGTGCGATACCCCGGGGCGTCGGTGAACCCGGGAAAGAGATGGAGGCAGCGGGCGTAGAAGTACTCGGCCGGTTCGCGGTAGATCCGTTCCGCCTCGGCGCGCGTCTCCCCGACCCCGACGAACTGAAGATACCCGGAGCGGAACGGGTTCTGCTCCTTCCCGCCGGCGTCGATCTCGCGCTTGTAGGCGTTCAGGACGCCTTGGGCCGCGTCGTAGCCGAAGTAGGACAGCGCGCAGAACACGTAGTCGTGGTCGACGCACCAGCGCAGCGTCTCGTTGGCGCCGCCGCCCGGGATCCAGACCGGCGGATGCGGCTTCTGTACGGGGCGGGGCCAGATGTTCACGTAGCGCAGCTGGTTGAAACGGCCGTTGAACGGGAAGACGTCCTCCTCCCGCCACGCGCGCATGATGACGTCGTGCGCCTCGAGGTAGCGCTGGCGCAACGTGCCCGGGTTCTGGCCATAGGCGAAGCAGGTGTCCATCGGCGTGCCGATGGGGAAGCCCGCGATCATGCGTCCGCCCGAAATGCAGTCGATCATCGCCATTTCCTCGGCGACGCGAAGCGGCGGGTTGTAGAGGCCGAGAGAGTTTCCGAGGATCAGGATCGCGGCGTCCTCGGTCGCCCGCGCGAGGGCCGAACCGATCAGGTTGGGCGACGGCATGAGGCCGTAGGCGTTGTTGTGATGCTCGTTGACGCAGACGCCGTCGAAGCCGACTTCGGCGGCGAATTCCAGCTCGTCGAAGAAGTCGTTGTACATCCGGTGCGCGCGCCGCGGATCGAACAGCCTGGAGTCGATGTCGACCCACACGGAATGATGGTTGTCCCGGAAATCGTCGGGCAACTCCGTGTAGGGCATGAGGTGAAACCAGAGAACCTTCATCGCGCGACCCTCGATCCCTGTCTTCGGGCGGAGCCCGATGATGCAACGGAAATCCGCCTCAGGCAAACCAGGCCGAGGGGTCCCCGCTCGGCGCCCCGACCCGAGACACCGCCGAATTTCATCGAGGTTCCGGATTCACGCCTTCGAGGGGATGACGATGGGAGCTTGCGGGAAGATGGTCCGGGGGAGGCCATTGACGCGGACGCCCGGCCGCTTCGTGAGACCGCTTCCCGACAGCCACACCGTCTATTTGGCGGATGACAGGCGACATTCGGCCATCCGCGGCCCGCCCCTTCCCGACCTCCCCCCTGCAAGGGGGGAGGAGTGGCGACGGAACGGCGGGGTTCCATCGGCGAGGGCGCGCCGGGTCGAGATCAGGCCGCCCGTTCCGTCGTCGGGTCGATCATCTTGCGGATCTCGGTCACCTTCGTGGCGGGAAAGCCGCTGATCTCGGCGTGCCTGTGGATCAGGTCCTCGCTGTCGGCCAGATAGACGCAGAAGGTCTTGTCGCCGGCGACGTAGGACTCCACCCACTGGATCCCGGGGCCGAGCTGGCGCAGGACCTCGTTGGACTTCTTCGCCGCCTCCCGCAACTGCTCGCGCTCGGCGCTGCCGATCTCCGGTATGTCGCGTTCGATGATGTACCTCGGCATTTCGGTTCTCCCTTCCTCCTAATTCATCACCGGCATCACGTACTCGGCGCCCTTGCGGATGCCGGTGGGCCAGCGCGACGTGACGGTCTTCAGTCTGGTGTAGAACGACACGCCCTCCGTTCCGTGCATGTGCAGATCGCCGAACAGGGAACGCTTCCAGCCCCCGAAGCTGTGGAAGGCGAGCGGCACGGGGATCGGCACGTTGACGCCGATCATGCCGATCCGGCACTCGTTGCCGAACGTCCTCGCCGCGTCCCCGTCGCGGGTGAAGATGGCGGCGCCGTTTCCGTATTCGTGTTCGTTGACGATCCCGAGCGCCGAATCGAAGTCCGGCATACGGACCACCGACAGCACGGGGCCGAATATCTCCTCCCGATAGATGCGCATGTCCGGCGTCACGTTGTCGAAGACGCTCGGCCCGATGAAGTGGCCGTTCTCGTATCCTTGCAGCGTGAAGCCGCGTCCGTCGACCACGAGATCGGCGCCTTCCTCGACGCCCAGGTCGATGTATCCCCGCACGCGCTCCAGATGCTGGGCCGTGACCAGGGGGCCCATCTCCGATTCGCCGTCGGTTCCCGGGCCCACCTTCAGGGACCGGGCGCGCGGCGCGAGACGCTCCATCAGGGGATCGCCGGCATCGCCCACCGCCACGGCGACCGAAACGGCCATGCACCGTTCTCCCGCCGAGCCGAACGCGGCGCCCATGAGCGCGTCCGCGGCCTGGTCCATGTCGGCGTCGGGCATGACGACCATGTGGTTCTTCGCCCCGCCCAGGGCCTGCACCCTTTTCCCGGAAGCCGCGCCGGTCCGGTAGACGTGTTCCGCGACGGGCGTGGAGCCGACGAAGCTCACCGCCGAGACGCCCGGATGGCCGAGAATGGCGTCGACGGCCTCCTTGTCCCCGTGGACGACGTTGAACACCCCCGGCGGCAGCCCCGCCTCGGCGAGCAGCCCGGCCATGAAGTTCGCGGCCGACGGGTCGCGCTCCGAAGGCTTGAGGATGAACGCGTTGCCGCAGGCGACGGCGATGGGGAACATCCACATGGGCACCATCGCGGGAAAGTTGAACGGCGTGACGCCGGCGCAGACGCCCAGGGGCTGGCGCATCGAGTACATGTCGACGCCGGTGGCCACGTTGTCGGAGAACGCGCCTTTCAGCAGGTGGGGGATGCCGCAGGCGAACTCGACGACCTCCAGCCCGCGGGCGATCGATCCCACGGCGTCGGAATGCACCTTGCCGTGCTCGGCGGTGATGATTTCCGCCAGGGCGTCGATGTTGTCGTCCAGGAGCGCCTTGAACCCGAACATGACGCGGGCCCGCCGGAGCGGAGAAGTCGCCGCCCATCCTGGAAAGGCCTCCGCCGCCGCCGCGACCGCCGCATCGACCTCCGCCGCCGCGGCCAGGGGCGCGCGGGCGACGATCTCGCCGGTCGCGGGATTGTCGACGTCGGCGAAGCGGCCGCTCGTCCCCTCCACGAACTCGCCGCCCACGTAGTGGCGCAACGTTTCCATTCCCGGGCTCTTCCTCCCTGAACTCCTCGCCGGCCGGTCAGGCCGCCAGCGCATCGCGCGGCGGAACGTACTCCTCGCCGGTATCGCGCGCCACCGCCTCGTAGGTCACCCGTCCCCGGAAGACGTTGAGCCCGTCGAGGAGATGGGCGTCGTCTTCCATCGCCGCCCTGACGCCCTTGTCCGCCAGGGACACGATGAAGGGCAACGTGGCGTTGTTGAGGGCGAACGTGGAGGTCCGGGCCACGGCGCCGGGCATGTTGGCGACGCAGTAATGGACGACGCCATGCTCGACGTAGACGGGATCCGCGTGCGTGGTCGGCCGGCTCGTCTCCATGCAGCCCCCCTGATCGATGGCCACGTCGACGATCACGGAGCCGCGTTTCATCCCGCGGACGGTGTCTTCCGTCACCAGCCGCGGCGCGGCGGCGCCGGGAATCAGAACCGCGCCGACGACGAGGTCGGCGGCGACGACGTGCTCCTCGATGGCGTCGCGGGTGGAATAGATCGTGTTCAAGGTCGGCCCGAATCGCAGGTCGAGGTCGTACAACCGGGGGAGCGAAATGTCGATGACCGTGACGCTGGCCTCGAACCCCATGGCCATGCGGGCCGCGTTGGTCCCGGCGACGCCGCCGCCCAGCACGACGACCCGGCCCACGGGAACGCCCGGAACGCCGCTCAACAGGGTGCCCCGTCCTCCCTGCTCGAGTTCGAGGCAATGGGCGCCGGCCTGGATCGCCATGCGCCCGGCGACCTCGCTCATCGGCGCGAGCAGGGGCAGGCCGCCGCGATCGTCGGTCACCGTCTCGTAGGCGACGGCGATGCAGCCCGTGTCCTTGAGCCGGCGGGTCAGCTCGGGATCGGGCGCCAGATGAAGGAAGGTGAACAGAACCTGGTTCTCCCGCAACATGGACACCTCGGGAGGCGACGGTTCCTTGACCTTCACGACGATGTCGGCGAGCGCGAAAACCTCCTCCGCGCTGTCCAGGACCGCGGCGCCGGCGGCCTCGTAGGCGCCGTCATCGAGGCCGATCTCCCGTCCGCAGTCCTTCTCGACGACGACCTCGTGCCCGTGGAGCGCCAGTTCCCGCGCCGACGTCGGGGTCATCCCGACGCGGTACTCGTGCGTCTTCGTCTCCTTGGGAACGCCGATCCGCATTTCGTCCCTCCCATCGCCGACGCTGCGCGGGCTCCCCCGCCGCGACGAAACCCGGCGCCGCCGGCACGGCCGGCAGACATGCCGGTCGCATGGATTGTATAGCGATTCGCACGCCGGGGAAGGGAATATCCAGAGGGCGCGCCGCGGCCCGGCGGCCCGCCCGGTTTCCCGCGCGCGGCGAACCGGGACGCGCCCTCGACAACGGGGGGCGGACGCTATACGGAAGGAGCCCCATGGAAACGGTGCGCCGCACGCCGGAAGAGAGATTCGCGCGTTTGCCGGGCTACGCCTGGACGCCCAACTACGTCGACGACCTTCCGGGATACGAGGGCCTGCGCGCCCACTACCTCGACGAGGGTCCGCCGGATGCCGGGCAAGTCTTCCTGTGCCTGCACGGAGAGCCGACCTGGGCCTATCTCTACCGCCGGATGATCCCCGAGTTTCTCGCCTCCGGGGGGCGGGTGGTCGCGCCCGACTGTTTCGGGTTCGGACGCTCGGACAAGCCGATCGACGAGAGCGTCTACACGTTCGACTTCCACCGCCGTTTCCTGATCGCGTTCATCGAACGCCTGGACCTGCGGGGCCTCACGCTGGTCTGCCAGGACTGGGGCGGGTTGCTGGGGTTGACGCTGCCCATGGACCTTCCGCGCCGGTTCGAACGCCTCATCGTCATGAACACGATGCTGGGAACCGGCGACGAGCCTCTGAGCGAGGGATTCCTCGGGTGGCGGCAGTGGGTCCGGGACAACCCGGACCTTGCCGCCGGGCGCCTGCTCAAACGCGCCTGCCCGCATCTGACCGACGACGAAGCGGCCGCCTACGACGCGCCGTTCCCCGATTCCCGGCACAAGGCCGGGGTCCGACGGTTTCCGGAGCTGGTTCCCGACAGCCCCGACGCCGAGGGCGCCGAGGTCTCGCGCCGCGCCCGCGACTGGTGGCGCGACGAATGGCGGGGCCAGTCGTTCATGGCCGTCGGCATGGCGGACCCGGTCCTGGGAGGCCCGGTCATGCGCGGACTGCATCGCCACATCCGGAACTGCCCGCCGCCCTGCGAGATGAGCGACGGCGGCCATTTCCTGCAGGAGTGGGGGGACGTCGTGGCCCGCGAGGCATTGGCGCTGTTCGCGCGCGGCTGACGACCGCATCGACCGACACGAACGTCCCTCGTGACCCGAAGCGTCCCCGACTCCCCGGCGGCGGCCCCGGGCGGCGACCGCGTACTGCGCGGCATCGTGTTCATGCTGATCGCGGTCACGCTGTTCTCGTGCCTCAACGCGTCGGTGAAGTTCCTGTCGGAGAACTATTCCACCACGCAGGTCCTGTGGCTGCGGTACGCGGGCCACATCATCTACGTCTTCCTGCTGCTGGCGCCCCGCCGCGCCCTGGGAGCGGTGCGGTCGAACCGGCCCGGCCTCCAGCTTTCGCGCTCCGCCCTCATGATCGGCGCCACGGTCTGTTATTACACCGCGCTCCGGCACGTCACGTTGCCGACGGCCGCGTCCATCAACTTCACGTCGCCCCTGATGGTGGCCCTGCTCGCGATCCCGCTCCTGGGCGAGCGCGTGGGGCCGCGCCGGTGGATCGCCATATTGACGGGATTCGTCGGCGCCCTCGTCATCGTCCGGCCGGGCTTCGACGCCATCCACCCGGCGGCGTTGCTGGTGTTCGGCACGGCGTTCTGCTACGGGCTCTATCAGGTGCTCACACGCAAGGTCGCGCCTTACGATTCGTCGGAAACCAGCATCATCTACACGGCGCTGCTCGGGTTCATCGTCAGCAGCATCGTCGTTCCCTTCGACTTCGCGCCGCCGCGCGACTGGGGGGACCTGATCGCGTTCTGCGCCCCCGGGTTCTTCGGCAGCCTCGGCCATTTCTGCCTCGTCAAGGCCTACGAAAACGGCCCGGCGTCGGCGATCTCGCCCTACAACTACACGCAATTCGTCGGCTCGGTCACCCTGAGCGTCATCATCTTCGACGAGCTCCCCGACTTCTGGACCTGGGCGGGATGCGGGATCATCGTCGTCAGCGGCCTCTATCTCATGCACAGGGAAAGCGTGGCGCAACGGTCGCGGGACGCCGCGGCGGCGAGAACCGGAAAGGACGGCGGACGATGAGCGCGGACATCCCCGACGGGTACGAGCCGGAGCCCGAGGACAACGCCTTCGCCGCGCTGGTCGGGCCCATCTTCCAGAAGACGGACGGAGGCCGGGCGCGTTTCCTGTTCGACGCGGAAGAGAAGCACCGGAACCCGCGGGGCGTCGTTCACGGAGGGATGCTCATGACGTTCATGGACAACCTGCTGGCCCACACCATCGTCCACGCCATCGGCGACGCGCGCAAGGCGACGATGAGCCTCTCATGCGATTTCGTCGCGCCGGCCTGGCCCGGCCAGCGGATCGAAGGCCTGGGCGAGGTGACCCGCGTGACGCGCAGCATGGTCTTCGCCCGGGGCGCGATCACGGCCGACGGCGCGACGGTCGCGACCGGCTCCGGGGTCTGGAAACTGCTCGGCGACTCCCGCGCCGGGCCTCCGGGCGCCGCGACCCGGACTGCCGGATAGCCGGCCCGTTCGCGGCTGCGGGACGCGAGCCCCCGTGCTCGGCCGAAGGCATGAAAGGCGGAGCGAGACGCTTCCGGCATCGGCCCGGACCCTGACCCGGCCACGCTCCGATTTCCGAGGGTTTCCTCTACCTCGCACCCTCCCGTTCCACGGAGGACGTCCAGTGGAAGGTCGATGCTACAGGAAACCGTTGCGTTTCGCCCGCCTCAACGCGCACTTCTGGTCCGCAAGCCGCGACGGGTAGGCCGTCACGACGCGGGAATCGCATATGACGACCTTCCGGTTCCTGAGACGCTCCAGCCTCTGGATTTCGCGTTTGCGGGAATCGATCGCGCGGTCGACGTCCCTGTTACGCAGCAGCCACGCCTCGTCTGCGATCTGCGTGCCGCAAGCGAGGATCAGTTCGACGTCGCCGTTCCTCATGCCCCGCTGCCGCATGCGCGTCTGGCCATGACGTGTCGAGATGATGTCGTTCATCGGTCGTTCCCCCTTCGCCCGATCTCACTGTCGCTCCCGGAGGCCGCTCCGTTGCGGAGCGCCAGCGGTTGCCGTCTGAGCCAGTCGTACCTGGCGCCCCTTGCGTCGTACACGTCCTCCGAGAAACGCACCCGTTTCAGCGCTTCCTCCAATCCCACTTTCAGAATGGGATCGCCGTAGACCTTCAGAACAGGATTGCCGTGTTCCAATCCCTCCGGTTCGCTCGACGGGACGTGCCAGTAAAAGCGGCCCGCAGGATCGATCATGATGTAGGAGGCGGTCATGTGCGCGTTGTCCTCGGGGACGATGCTCACTCCCGCATCGCTCAGGGACCGGTGGCGTCCGACGAACTCCTTGAACTGTTCCCCGGAGATCTCGTGGTCGGCGATGGTCTCGTCGTTCTCGCCGATCACCGGCAGCACCTGAAACAGCTTCCAGCGCTCGGGAGCCAGCCGCCGAACGACCCCGCTCATGTCTTCGTCGACGTTGTAGCGGCTGACGACCGTGTTGCACTTGACCCCGACCCCATGGCTTCGCAGCACGTCCGCGAGCGCCAGCACGTTCTCGACGTAGGGAACGTCCCTCTTGGTCCGCCCGATATCGACGTTCACGCGGTCGTCGCCGGAATCCAGAGACAGCGCCACCCAGTCGATCCATTGCCCCGAGCCTTCGATCAGCGGCCGGAGGCGAAAGCCGTTGGACACGATGGAGACGGCGCAGCCGCCCCGGCTGCGCTCCTTGATGCGTCGGCAAAGGTCGCCCAAGTCCCGCACGAGGGTGGGCTCGCCGCCGGCGAAGTTGATTTTCCCGACCCCGCCGTCGACCAGCAGGTCGATCAGGTCGCCTCGCTCGACGTCCGTCAGGCGATCTTCTCGCGTCACACCGGGGAATCCCGCGAAGCAATACCTGCACCGGGCGTTGCACTCCCTGTTCAGGTGGAAGTTGACGGACAGGCCCTCCAGGCTGCGGTCGATCTTCGATTTCATCTTGTTTCTCCCTTCGTTGATACGGCACAATGGCGTCGGACGACATTTGCCGCTTGGAGCATATGATCCAACATAAAGGAATATGCATGACATGCAAATTCATGTCAAGAGGGTTTTTGCATGAAAAGCGAGACCACCTACCAGGCGGTGCTGGGCCGCCTGATCGCCCAGAAACGTCAAGAAAAACAGATGGATCAGGGTGAGATGGCCGAGGCGGTAGGGGTCAGCCGCTCCACGTGGTCTCGTATCGAGGCGGGCGACTCGGCGCTGAACTTGGATCAACTGGCGAAGGCCGCCAACAAGCTGGGCCTGTCCCTGGGGGCGTTGATGGTCGAGGCGGACGAGATTGCCGACGCGCTCCGCAAACAGGACGTAGAGGTGCTCGACGGCCGCGATCAGACCAGCGCCGCCAAGTTCGGCAAGACGGCGGCGGCGACCGTGGCGTTTCTCGGGGGCGCGGTCCTCGGCGGAATCGTCGCCGCCATCATGGCCGACAAGAATCCGAAGGATACGTGAAGCGCCCTCACGCCGCGTACAGGCGGCGCCCCTCGGCGATCAGCGCGCGCAGGCGGCCGGGCGGCTCGAACCTCGGGCCGTGAGCCGCGGCCAGCGCTTCGCAGTCGGATACGAAGGTCTCGACGCCCACCGTGTGGACCATGGACAGCACGCCGCCCAGGTGCGAAGGGAAGCCCCACCCGAGGATGGACGCGACGTCGGCGTCCTCCGGTCCCGACACGACGCCTTCCTCGAGACAGCGCGCGGCTTCCACCCCCTGCGCGTAGAGCAGGCGTTTCCTGACGGTCTCGACGTCCGGCTGATCCGCGGCCCGCGCGTAGACGCCGCCCAACCCCGGCCACAGGCGTTTGCCGCCGACGTCCGGGTAGTCGTAGAAACCCTTTCCCGCCTTCCTTCCCGGCCGCCCCAGCCGCCGAACGAAGGTCTCGACGACGGCATCGCCGCTCCGCGCGACGAAATCGCCGCCCAGCGCCGCCCTCGTCTGATCGATGATGCGTTGCTCCAGCTCCAGCGAGACCTCGTCCGAGAGCGCCAGGGGGCCGACCGGAAACCCCGCCAGCCTGGCGACGTTCTCGACGAGCGCCGGGTTCACGCCCTCCGCCAGAAGCGCGCGTCCCTCGTCGAGGTAGGCGCCGATGACCCGGCTCGTGAAGAATCCGCGCGAGTCGTTCACGAGGATCGGGGTCTTGCCGAGCTGTCTGGACAGATCCATCGCGGCGGCGACCGTGTCGTCGGACGTACGCTCGGCGCGGATCACCTCGACGAGCTTCATGCGCTCGGCCGGGGAGAAGAAATGCATGCCGACGAACCGTTGGGGACGGACGCTCGCCTCCGCGAGCTCCGTGATGGGAAGCGTCGACGTATTCGAGGCGAAGAAGGCGTCTTCGCCGATGGCGGCCTCGGCTCTGGCGATCGCGTCGGTCTTGACGGCCCGGTCCTCGAACACGGCCTCGATGACGAGCTCGCAGCCTGCGAGCGCGGCGAAGTCGGTCGTCGGCGAGATGCGCCGGAGCGCCCGGTCCCGCTCGGTCTCCGTCATCCGGCCGCCGGCGACGCGCCTGTCGAAGACGCCCTCGCCGTAGGCCTTCCCGGCGTCCGCGACATCCGGCGCCGTGTCCAGCAGGACGACCTCGAGGCCGGCGTCGGCCGCCGCGCAGGCGATCCCCGACCCCATCATGCCGGCGCCCAAGATGCCGATCCTGGCGAAGGTCCGCCGCGCGATGCGCCCGGGTCGGCGCTTGAGCCGGTTGGCGTCGCCCATGCTGAAGAACAGCGTCCGGATCATGTTCTGGGCCGCGTCTCCCGCGGCGAGGCGCGCGAACCGCCGCGCCTCGATTTTCAGCCCCGTGTCGATCGCGACCTGACATCCTTCGTAGACGCACGACATGATGGCCAGCGGCGCCGGGTGGTTGCCCCGCGTCTTCTCGCGCAGTCTGGCGATGGCCGGGACCAGCAGCATGTAGCCCTCCGGGCTCTGCGCCTGCGGGCCCGGTATCGCGAATCCGCGCTCGTCCCACGGCTTGACGGGGTTGCCGTCCTCCCGCAGCCACGTCCTCGCCGCGTCCAGCAGCGAACCGGGCGGGACCACCGCGTCGACGAGCCCCGCCGCCAGCGCCTCCGCCGGACCGTGGCGCGTCCCTTCCAGCAGCGGGGGCAACGCCCTGGCGATCCCCAGCATCCGCGGCAGGCGCTGGGTCCCGCCGGAGCCCGGGAGCAACCCGATCGAGACTTCCGGCAGACCGATCAGCGAACGCGGGTCGTCCGCCGCCACGCGGCGGTGGCAGGCGAGGCACAGCTCGAACCCTCCGCCGAGCGCCGCGCCGTTGATGGCGGCGACGAACGGCTTGCCGCAGGTCTCGATGTCGCGCCAGATCCGTTGCAGTTCGCGACACCGGCGCATGTGCGTCCGGGGGTCGCGCTCCCCCAGAAGCATGGTCAGGTCGGCGCCGGCCATGAAGTCGTTCTTCCGCGACGTCACGATGACGCCCTTCACGGCGTCGGCGGCGACCGCCAGCCGGACCGCCTCGCCGATGGCCGCCGCCGAGTCGTCGTTGAGCACGTTCATCGTCCGGTCGGCCACGTCGATGGCGATGGTCGCCACGCCGTCGCCGTCGACCGAATAGTCGATCATGATGTCCTTCCGGGCGCGGACGACGGGATCAGACGCGCTCGATCACCGTGGCGACCCCCATACCGGCCCCGATGCAGAGCGCGCACAGGCCCGTTTCGAGGTCGCGCCGCTCGAGCTCGTCGAGCAACACACCCAGTATCATGGCGCCGGTCGCCCCGAGCGGATGTCCCATGGCGATCGCGCCGCCGTTGACGTTGATCCTGTCGTGAGGCGCCCCGAGGTCCCGCATGTAGAGGAGCACGACCGCCGCGAACGCCTCGTTGACCTCGTAGAGGTCGATGTCTCCCGTTTCCATCCCTGCGCGCGCCAGCACCTTTCGCGTCACGGGCGCGGGACCGGTGAGCATGATGCTCGGCTCGCTCCCGATGGAGCCGAAGTTGCGGATGCGCGCCCGCGGCTTCAGCCCGAGCGATTCGCCGATCTCCCTGGAGCCGACGAGCACGGCGGCCGCGCCGTCGACGACGCCGCTGGAATTGCCCGCGTGATGCACGTGCTCGATGCGCTCGACCTCCGGGTAGCGTTGCAGGATGACCGAATCGAAACCCATGTCGCGGCCCATCTTCTCGAACGCCGGTTTCAGCGCCGCCAGCGCCTGCATGTCGGTGTCCGGGCGCACGTGCTCGTCGCGGTCGAGGATGATCGCGCCGTTCTCGTCCGTGACGGGCGTCACGGAGCCCTCGAAACGCCCGTCGTCCCAGGCTTTCGCGGCCCGCCTCTGGGATTCGACGGCATAGGCGTCCACGTCGTCGCGGGAGAACCCGAACCTGGTGGCGATCAGGTCGGCGGATATCCCCTGCTGCACGTAGTGGGTCTTGAACGCGACCTCGGGGTCCGCGAACCAGGCGCCGCCGCTCGCCCCCATCGCCACGCGCGACATCGACTCCACTCCGCCGCCGATGGCGAGGTCGGCCTGCCCCGACATGACCTGGGCCGCCGCCATGTTCACCGCCTCGAGCCCCGAGGCGCAGAACCGGTTGACCTGCATGCCCGAGACGGACTGGTCGTAGTCCGCCATCAACACGGCGGATCGGGCGATGACGGCGCCTTGCTCGCCGGCCGGTTCGGAGCATCCGAGCACCACGTCGTCGACGAGGGACGTATCGAGGCCGTTCCGATCGCGCACGGCGGCCAGGGCCGCCGTCGCCAACCGGACGGGCGACACCTCGTTCAGGGCGCCCGTCGGCTTGCCCTCCCCGCGCGGCGTGCGAACGGCGTCGTAGATGTAGGCGTCGGTCATGGCGCGCCCTCCGTCCCGGTCACGGGTTGGCCGTCGCGGCGCGGTCCCGGGGCGTCGACGCCCATCCTGGCGACCGCCGCCGGCCCGCGCAAGCGAGGGAACGTCCGGTCGGCCCGATCACTTCGATACGTTCCGCAGGTCGCGCCCGTCGGCGATGCGCGTCTTGCCGGTGAGCGCGTTGGAGGCGAACTGGGGCCAGAACGTCCGGCCGTGCGGGCCCTCGAACCCGATGGAGCCCGAGAGGTACTCGACGCAAAGGTCGACGATCCCGCCGTCCTCCTGATGCCAGACGACCCGCTCGACCATGCGCTTGCGGTAGGCGCGCGCATCCCGCTCCTGGACGTGTCGTCCCCAGAGGAAGACGCCGGCGCCGATGGCGAGGCAGATCAGGGCGCCCTGCCAGAGGACCGGGCCGAACAGGGATGCGAGCGCCGCGCCGACGACGGCCGTCACCGCGCCGGTGCCGAGCAGGATGATGCCGGCGCCCCGGTGCATGTGGAAGTTCGACAGGCTCGGATACTTCACCGAATGGAAGAACGGATCGGCGACCAGCAGGACGTCGCCGTCCGCAACCGCGTCGCGAATACCGTCCCAGTTCTTCCAGATGTCCTCGGCCGCCTTCAGGGCGGGACCCGGAAGCTTCCGGCCGAACGTCTCGTTCACGCGGACGCGGACGTACTCGAACGCCGGCTTGACGAACGGCTCGCCGTCCTCGTCGTCGAAGGACCGGAGTTCGCTCATGCGACGCCCTCGGCCTTCAGGCGTTCCGCGTCCGCCGGCGTGTCGCCGAGGCGCAGCGTACGGACCGGGCCCGGCAGCAGGCGGGTCAGGTCCGGGACCCGCACGCCGTGAAGCGGCTTCTCGCGCATCGACGACCCCTGAGCTTCAGAACCGCTCCGCCGCGAGCGCCATCGTGGCGTCCTTGCCCGACGCGATTCGCGACAGCAGCGACGACGTGTCGGGAAGCATCCGCGCGAAGAAGAAATCGGCGGTCGCGAGCTTCGCCTCGTAGAAGGCGCGCTCGTCCGTTCCCCGGGCCAGCGCGTCCCGCGCCGTCCGCGCCATCCGCGCCCACAGATACCCCACCGTGACCAGGGCGAACAGGCGGAGGTAGTCGCTGGCCGCGCCCGCCGCCTGCTCGGGATCCCGCGCGCCCTTCTCCCCGATCCACGCCGTCGCCGACCGCAGCCGCCCGAAGGACTTGCCCAGAAGGGCCGCCATGTCCTTCAGGTTCTCGTCCCCGGCGGCCTCGGCGACGAACCGGTCGATCGGATGGAACACCTGCCGCAGCGCGCGGCCGTAACGGGCCGGGACCTTGCGGCCCACGAGGTCGAGGGCCTGGACGCCGTTCGCGCCCTCGTAGATCTGCGTGATCCTGGCGTCCCGCACGAACTGCTCCACCCCGGTGTCGCGGATGTAGCCGGCGCCGCCGTGGATCTGAAGGCCGAGATTGGCCGTCTCGAAACCCATGTCCGTGAGCCAGGTCTTGACGACGGGGGTGACGAGCGAGACCAGGTCCTCGGCGTCGCGGCGCGCCCGTTCGTCGGGGTCGTGGCGCGCCGTGTCCAGCGCGAAGGCCGTCCACAACGCCAGGGCGCGGCCGCCCTCGGTGAACGCCCGCATGGTCATCAGCATGCGCCGCACGTCGGGATGGACGATGATCGGATCGGCCGCCGCGCCCGGCGGCCCGCCGCCCGACGGCGCGCGGCCCTGGCGCCGCTCCCTCGCGTAGGCGGCCGCGTTCTGATAGGCGATCTCTCCCAGCGCCAGTCCTTGGACGCCGACGCTGAGGCGGGCCCGGTTCATCATCGTGAACATGGCGCGAAGGCCGCGGTTCTCCTCGCCCAGCAGATAGCCCGTGGCGCCGTCGTAGTTCATGACGCACGTCGCCGACGCCTTGATCCCCATCTTCCGTTCGATGGAGCCGCAGGCGACGGCGTTCCGTTCCCCGGGCTCGCCGTCGGGTCCGATCAGGAACTTGGGAACGATGAACAGGCTGATGCCGCGGGTTCCCGCCGGCGCGCCGACGATGCGCGCGAGCGCCAGATGGACGATGTTCTCCGTCAAGTCGTGCTCGCCGGCGGAGATGAACGCCTTCACGCCGGTGATGCGGTACGTCCCGTCTTCCCGCCGCTCGGCCCGCGTTCGCAGCAGCCCCAGGTCGGTGCCGCAATGCGGTTCGGTCAGGTTCATGGTTCCGCCCCATTCGCCGGCGAGCATCCTGGGCAGGTAGGTCCGGCGCTGCGCGTCGTCGCCGTGGGTGTCGATGGCGAGCGCCGCGCCCGCGGTCAATCCCGCGTAGGTCTCGAAGGAGAGGTTGGCCGAACCCATCATCTCGGCCACGCACGTCGCGACGACCTGCGGCAGCCCGGCGCCGCCGTATTCCGGATTGCCGTCGAGGCCGACCCATCCCGCCTCGCGATAGGTCCGGTAGGCGTCCTTGAACCCGCGCGGTGTCGTGACGGCGCCGTCCTCGAAGCGGCATCCCTCCTCGTCGCCGTCACGGTTCAGCGGAAAGAGAACCTCCTCCGCCATCCGGCCGCCTTCCTCCAGCACCGAGTCGATGGTTTCCCGCGCCGCGTCGGCGAACGCCGGAACGTTCCGGCGCCGCTCGACCCGCAACAGCTCGTGCAGCACGAAGCGATGGTCGCGCAAGGGGGCGCGGTAGGCGGTCACGACGGATCTCCCGACCCGCGTTTCTCATACCGGTGGAGGATCGAGGGTTGCGCGGCGTTGCGGGACCGTGGTCCACCCCCCTCCCGACCTCCCCCCTGTCCAGGGAGGAGGAGCATCGACAACCCCTCCGTCCCCCTCGTTCTCCTTCTCCCTTGCAGGGGGAGGGTCGGGAGGGGGATCGAGTCAGGGGGAAGGAGCATGAATGGACCCTACGGTGCCCCCGTCGCCGGATAAGGCTTGCGGACGGGCAGTATGGGAAGGGCGGGCTAATTCCGCAAGGGCCTGCCCGTATCCAGCATATGCTCGATCCGGTCCCACGTCTCCGGCCGGCGGATCAGGGCCATGAACGCCGCGCGTTCCAGCTCGAGCAGCCGTCGTTCGTCGAGACTCCGCATCGCGTCGGTCTCGCCGCCGGTGACGACGTCCGCCAGAGCTCCGGCGACCGCTCGGTCGTGCGCCGTCGCCTCGCCTCGGCGCGCCATGCCGTCCACGGCGAGCTTCAGGGTCGCCCGTCCGCTCGGGCCGGGAAGGCCGACCTCGGGCGGCGCGGGCGGTTCGTACCCCTCGGCCAGGGACAGGGCCCTGGCCTTGGCGTCCGCCAGCACCCGGCGCCGGTTCATGGTGACGCCGTCGTCCGGCCCCAGGTAGAGAAGGTCCCGGGCTTCCTGGGCCGACCGCGACGCCTTGGCCGCGCCGATGGTCTCGAAGGTGCCGACGACCGGCGGCATGGGGCCTCCCGGACGCCCCTTCCGCGCGAACGCGCGGGCGAGCAGTTCCTTGGTCCCGCCCCAGCCGGGGACGAGTCCCACACCGGCCTCGACGAGACCGAGATAGGTCTCGGCATGGGCCTGCACGGCGTCGCAGTGCATGAGGATTTCGCATCCGCCGCCGAGCGCCCTGCCCGCCGGCGCCCCGACGACGGGGAACGGCGCGTACTTGAGCGCCAGGAACGCCCGCTGCCCTTCCTCCAGCATTCGTTCGATCGACGTCCACATCGCGGCGTTGACGGCGAACAGGGCGACGCCCAGATTGGCGCCCACCGAGAAATCGTCGCCGTCGTGGCCGACGATCAACGCCCTGTATCCGCGTTCGTGTATGGCGGCGGCTTCCCGCGTCATGGCGATGACGCCGTCGTCGATGGCGTTCATCCTGGTGTGGAACTCGAGACAGGCGACGCCGTCGCCCACGTCCCAGAGGCTGGCGGACCCGTTCCCCGCGATCGGCTTGCGGCCGCGCTTCATGTCGGCGAGACGCCACGCGCCGGGCGGCGTATCGAGGGCGGCGTACTCGCCCGTCGGCGAGAGCTGTCGGACCTCGCGCCCCGCCTCCCGGTAGAGCGGCCGCCCGGCCGCCGCCGCCAGCAACGGGGGAACCTCGCGCCCGTCGGCCTTCAGCCGCTCGACGAACCAGCCGCTACCGAGCCGGTCGATCATTTCCAGGGGACCGAACTTCCACCCGTAGCCGGCCGTCATCGCCCGGTCGACATCGGCGATCTCCTCGGCTATGTCCGGCGCCAGCGAGGCGGCGTAGGCGAGCACCCTGGACAGCACGCGCCAGGCGTACCGGCCGCCCTTGTCCGGGTGCTCCACGAGCGCCCGCGGCCCGCCGTCCCCGGCGGCCGCGACGCTGTCGAGGCGCGGTTTCGACGCGGGGCGATATGCGCCCGTTTCAAGGTCCAGGGCCTGGAGTTCGCGCGCCTCCCCGTCGCGCGACATGCGGTAGAAGCCGCCCTCGCCCTTCCGGCCGATGCGGCCCTCCGCGATCATGCCGGAGAGCAGGGCGGCCAGCGGCCCCTCCGCGTCGAACTCGCGGCGAAAGGCGTCGTCCGGGGGAAGCATCTCCAGCATGGCCGCGTTGACCCTGGGCGCGAGGTCGATGCCCGTCAGGTCCATGAGCCCGAAGATCCCGGTCTTCGGAATGCCCATCGGCGGCCCGATCACGGCGTCCGCCTCCTCGACGGTCAGCCCCAGGGCCAGCGCCTCGCTCATCGCCACGCAGGACCAGTAGATGCCGATGCGGTTGCCGATGAACCCCGGCGTGTCCCTGGCGCGCACGACCTCCTTGCCGAGGCGGACGTCGCAGAACTCGCGGATCGAGTCGCTCGCCTCGGGGCGCATGTCCGGCCCCGGCACGAACTCCAGCAGACGCATGTACCGCGGCGGGTTGAAGAAGTGCGTGATCGCGAAGTCGGAGGCGAAGCGCTCGGGCATCCCCTCGATCAGGCGGGCGAGCGGGATGGTCGACGTGTTCGACGTGACGATCGACCCCGCCTTGCGGACGGAGTCGACGGCCCGGTAGACGTCCCGCTTGACGCCGGGGTCCTCGACCACGGCCTCGCATATCCAGTCCGCGTCGTCCAGCAGCCCGAGGTCGTCCTCGAGGTTCCCCGGCGCGATCAGTTCGGCCGCGCTCCGGCGCATGAACGGCGCCGGCGTCGCCTTCAGCATTGCCGAGACGGCGCCTTCCGCCAGCGCGTTCCGGTTGTCCGCCCCTTCGGGAACGACGTCCAGCAGCGCCGCCGGAACGCCGGCGTTGGCGACGTGCGCGGCGATGGCGCTCCCCATCCGCCCGGCGCCGATCACGGCCGCCTTCGCGATGCCGGGCATTCAGCAGGCCTCGAGGACCGTCGCGATGCCCTGTCCGCCGCCGATGCACATGGTCGCCAGGGCGAGTTCCTTGCCCTCGCGGTTCATGATCGATGCCGCCTTGCCGGTGATTCGCGCGCCGCTCGCCCCGAGGGGGTGGCCGATGGCGATGGCGCCGCCGTCGAGATTGAGCTTCTCCCGGTCGAATCCCGCTTCCTCGACGACGGCCAGCGACTGGGCGGCGAACGCCTCGTTGAGCTCGATGACGTCGATGTCGCCGACCGTCAGTCCCGCGCGGTCGAGCGCCTTGCGGCTCGCCTCGACGGGTCCGATGCCCATGATCTCCGGCGCGCATCCGGACACGCCGATGCCCCGGATCCGGGCCATCTTCCCGAGCCCGTGGCGGTCGGCGTAGTCCTCTCCGCACACCAGCACGGCGGACGCGCCGTCGGTCAGCGGCGAGGATGTGCCCGCCGTCACCGTCCCTTCGGTGTCGAACGCGGGCTCGAGCGAGTCGAGCGCCTCCTGAGTCGTGCCCGGGCGGATGCAGCCGTCTTCCTCGACCCGGAGGTTCCCGGACACGACGGGAACGATCTCGTCGCCGAACCGGCCTTCCTCCCGGGCCGCGTGGGCCTTGGCGTGGCTCTCCACGGCGAACTCCTGTTGAGCCGCGCGCCCGATGCCGTATTTCCTGGCGAGGTTCTCGGCGGTGACGCCCATGGCCGCGAACGCCTCGGGGTAGGTCTCCGCGAGACCCGGATGGGGCAAGAAGTTGTATCCGCCCATGGGCACGCGGGTCATCGACTCGAGGCCGGCGCACACGAACGCCTCGCCCGCGTTCATCTTGACCGCGCCGGCGGCCATGTGGATGGACTGCATGGAGGAGCCGCAGAAGCGGTTGACGGTGGCGCCGGCCGTCGTCGCCGGCAGTTCGGAGAGGAACCCCACGAGGCGCGCCACGTTGTCGCCCTGCTCTCCTTCCGGGAAGGCGCAGCCCATGATCACGTCCTCCAGATCCTCCCGGTCGACGCCCGTTCGCTCGACGAGCCCGCGGACGACCTGGCTCGCGATCTCGTCGGGCCGGACCTCGGCCAGCGCGCCCTTGCGCGCGAACGTGAAGGGCGAGCGCGCGTAGCCCGCGATTACGACTTCGGTCATCTGTCATCGTCCTCCTGTGGCGACGGCCCGATCCGCGCGGAACACGATATCATGATTGGCCAACCGGCGGGCGCGAAGGCCATATGGCGCCGCCGGGCGGACGAAGGGAACGCGCGGGGAGGGGTTCATGAGCCGATGACGACTCTCGACATCACGTTCGCGGCGTTCGCGGCGGCCGGCGGCGCGGGCGTCGTCAGCTTCCTGTCGCCCTGCGTGCTGCCGCTGGCGCCGGCCTACCTGTGCTTCATCGCCGGCGCGTCCCTGGACGAGGTCCTTGGGGACGACGGCGCGATCGAGCGGGCAATGGGCCGCCGCGTGGCGCTGGCGGCGTTCGCCTTCGTGCTCGGGTTCTCGACCGTGTTCGTGCTGATGGGCGCGTCGGCTTCGGCCGTCAATCGGCTGATCGTCGAATACGTCGATATCCTCGCCAAGGTCGCCGGCGCCGTCATCGTGCTCTTCGGCCTGCACTTCATGGGCCTGCTCCGGATTTC
Organism: Alphaproteobacteria bacterium; assembly: GCA_965242505.1. Lineage (GTDB taxonomy): Bacteria > Pseudomonadota > Alphaproteobacteria > UBA2966 > UBA2966 > UBA2966. Next base: position 2,098,157 of record OZ251449.1, on the reverse strand, counting down.
CCCGCTTTATCGGGAGATCCGGTTCAATCCGGCCGCGAGCCCTTCCGGACCGGTCGGCGCCTACGTCGTCGGTCTGGCGTTCGCGTTCGGCTGGACGCCGTGCGTCGGCCCTGTCCTGGCGACGGTCCTGACCATCGCCGCCAGCCGCGACTCTCTCGGCTACGGCGTGTCCCTGCTCGCCGTCTACGCGCTGGGGCTGGGGATTCCGTTCATGATCGCCGCGCTCTGCCTCGGTCCCTTCATGAACTTCCTGCGGCGTTTCCGGCGGCACGTCCGCAAGGTCGAAATCGCGACCGGCGCGTTGCTGGCGGCGACGGGCGTCCTCGTTTTCACCGACGCCCTGTCGACGTTCGGCTTCTACCTTCTGGAGGTCTTTCCCGCTCTCGGAGAGATCGGATAGCCCGCATTTCCCATGCTGCCTGTCCGCGAGCTTCATCCGCCGACGGGGGCGCCGCAGGGGCCGTTCATGCTCCTTCTCCCGGCGCACTCTCCTCCCCCTGTCCAAGAGGGAGCCATCCACACTCCTCCCCCCTGTCAGGGGGGAGGTCGGGAGGGGGGTGGACCGCGGTCCCGCAACGCCGCGCAATCCTCGATCCTCCACCAGTATGAGAAATGCGAGGTAGCCCGGATTTCGGGTCCCCCAGGCGCTTACGGCTACCGGGCCGCCTGCTTCCGCACGACGATCGCCGCCGCGCTGGCGCTTGCGGCCACTTCCCGGGCCTTCGGTATCTCCCGTTCGGAAACGACTGCCACGACGAGCCTGCCGCCAGGCTCCTTGAACACCGGAGGATCGTAGACGATGCGTTTGCCGCTCTCGCCCTCGGGCGGTTTCATGACCGGCTTCGCTTTCGCATCCAGAATCGGCGCGCGTACCGACCATTCGTATACGACGCGGTGCGCCGGTTCTGGCAATCCGTCCGCTGGTGGGATGTCGGGCGTCGCCGCGTCGTCCAGCCTGTCCGCGGACTCCGCCGTGACCGTGCCGAGGTCGATACGGCGTTCGGCCTCGACCGCCATCTCGTCCAGCCGGTTCCCGCGCCATACGAGCGCGTCGCCCGAGACGTCGCCCAGAGTGGGAGACGCCAGGAGCTCCCACCGCGCTGTCTCCGACCACTCCGCGAGACGGCCGTGGACCTCTTCCGCACGGTCGCCGTCGATCGACACGCCCAGCTCGAAGCCCCGGTCGAGCCCGTCCGGTTGCAGGTTCGCCGACATGACGAGCGCCTTGTCGCCGTCGGCGCACAGCGCCTTGGCGTGAAGCCACTTGAAGCCACGGACGCGCACTCCCGATTCGGCGAGGGCGATGAGCGCGCGCATCTGATTTTCCCGGACACGGGCGAGCGCCATCACGTCAAGGCCCTCGCGGGCGCGGACGCACAGGAATTCGACGATCTTGTGGCTCTTGTCCCATCCGAAGCTGGAAACGACGAGTTCCCCGGAAGCGGCCTTGACGAGACGGGTGGCTTCGGCAAGCAGCTCTCGGGATTTGGACGTGGTCGCCGGAACGCGGGGCGACGGTTCCGGATGCTTCACCGAGCCCAAGGGTTTGACTGACCGGAAGCGGTCCGTCGGATCGACGAGTTCGTGCTCGGCGTTTTCCCAGAACGCCCAACGCAGAAGCTCGAACGCGGCGTCCACTTCGTCGCGCGTCAATTCGACGGCCAGCTCCTCGTTGCGCCTGAGCGCCTCCCTGGTGAGGTTCGCCGTCAGCAGAAGGCCGGCGCCATCGCTGCCGCCGGGATCCGCCAGAACGATCTTCGCGTGGAAATGCCGCGCCGAACGGAACAGGGCATGGCCGCCGAGGCGGATCAGCATCTCTTCGTGCTGGTCGCGCATCGCCTTCTCGAACTCACCGTCGGAGTCCTCGATGTCGAGCCGCGCCTCCGAAGCCAACAGGACGTAAACGCGCACCTTGCGTCCGGCGGCGGCGAGGATGGCGTTTTCCACATCGCGGTCGGCCAGAAGAAAGCTCGACAACACGACCTTTTCCTTGGCCTCGGCCAACAGCGAGACGATCCGTCCCGCGAGCGCCCGTTCCCGCCCCGACACGTGAACGTTGGGGCCGGTCTCGGATTGGCCCGCGTGTCGCCTCGAACGCGGCGCCCATGTGGGCGGCAACCGATAGTCCCGTTGATCGACAGTGCGGGAGAAACGTTTCGTCCACGCGCCGGTGCGATCGTCCATCACAGCTCCCAATCCTCGGCCGCGACGAGGCACCAAGCTTCGGGGCCGGGCCGTTCGGCGGCGAGCTTCCAGGTTTTCTCGGCGAGCGCCGCCCTATCCGGCAATTCGGGGCGGTATCGGGCAAAGTGCTCCGCCGCTTCCTTGGACCAATCGGCGTAGCGCTGCGATGTGGCGTAGTCGCCGACCAGCGCCTTCAGACGCCATTCCGCCCACTCGCGCGCGTCGTCGCGCGAGTGGGCGGTGATGGACACTTCCGGAACCGTGAGCGAATCGAAACTTCCGTGTTCGGGAACCGAGGGCTTCTCGAACGCGAGATCGCGGAGCATGGTTGTCCGCTCCCGTTCGCTCGTTTCCCGGAAGGGAACCGTCAACGCCGGAATGTCCGGCTTCCAGTCCTTCAGCAATCCTTCCCCTTCGAGAAGCGCGCTCCAGACATGCTCGGCCGTCTTCCGCGGAGGAGGCAGATCGGCGCCGATCTCCCTTCCGTTCGATTTCCCATGCAGGCGCAACCGGCGGTCGCGCACGTTCCAAATCAGTTGCAGGGACGCGTCGATCTCCACGGCTTCGGCTTCCTCATCAAGGTCTTCGATGCACACGGCAGCGCGATCTTCGGAAGCCGGCGGGTTGATCTCCGATCCGCAGGCCTTGCGAATCCAGTCTGGCAACGGCTCGAATTTGCGTTCTCTGCCCTCCTGACCCTTGTTGCGTTCTTCAAAAGCGGTTGGTTCTCTCTCCCAGGGTTCGATACCCAAGACAGGGGAAGACAGAAGAGGGTCGTCGCTTGCCCAAACGGTCCAAGCGCCGTGTTCGGGGACAAACACCTCCTCAGTCTCGACGGCCCGTTCTCCGTCCTCGGTCAGCGTGTATTTTCCGCCATTTCTTTTCAGGAGACCGTATGCGGTTCCGATTCTGAGGAGTCTTTCCGCAACGACCTTGCGCGAGTGCGAAAACAACAAATGGTGCGCGAGATCGCTCGCGTCCGTTCCGTCGTTTTCGCGCGCCCGTTCGAGGATCGGCGCAAGCTCCTCCCGCTTTTCCGCCTTGGCGACTTGACCGATCACGCGCCAGCCTTGAACGGCGACCGGTCTCGTCAGAACCATATTTCCGTTCACCGTTTCTGTCTCCTTACATTCCTGCTCCACGGCTCGTTTTCAGCGAGCTTGCCAAGTACGCTTTCACCAGATTTACGCATGGCTTGGCGATCCCCGACGATGACGCGCTGGTAGCGCGCGCGGGTCAATGCCACGTTCAGGCGGTTCGGACTTTCTAGGAAGTTGGTCGGCCGCCGGTTGGCGAAACTGATCAGGACGAGGTCGGCCTCGTGGCCCTGAAAGCGATCGACGGTGCACAACTCGATGACGATGTGCTGGCGTTCTTTCGGCCCGCGCCGGAAATGGCGCATGGCCGAGTTCAGCCCCGTCCACTGGCGGAGATGCGCACGGATTTCACGCTCCTGGCCGCGATAGAAAGTCAGAACCGCGACCTCCCACGGAGACGCGCCATCTTTTGGGTTGTTCCGCGCCCATTCGTCGAAATGGCGGAGCTCCTCGATGACTTGACCCGCTTCGGCCTCGTTGTGGTTGTTGTAGAAAGCGCCACGCACGTCGACCCATTCGGTCCGGTGATCGTAATGTCTATAACCCCAACACCGTTCGTGGATCATGTATTCGGGCGTCTCAAGTGCCTTCCCATCGTAGATGTGATCGTGAGAGAACGCAGCGATGTCCGGATGCATCCGGTGTTGGGTGCTGAGCAGCATATGCCGTTCCTCAAGGACATCGCGAGGCAGCCCGTCGGAAAGCGCGGTGCCGGACCTCTGGCGGTCGTTGCGCTTGAAACCGTACCGTAACGATTCGAGCACGGACGGAAGCGCGATCCGCCGAACGTTGTCGATTTCACGCCGCACGCGTTCTAGATCCTGTCCCGTTTCTTCCGCGGGAAGGAGATATTCGATTTCCTCCTCGAGCCGTTGCGCCGTCGTTTTCCGGTGGCTTCCGCCTGATTCGGGGTTGTCTTCGGAAAAACGTTGTTCGTACAGCCTCGCCAAGCGCCACCCGATTTCCCGCGCCCACTCCGGTTGTTCCTCCCGGTCTTGCCCGGAGAGACGTAGCCAAGCGTCAGCGCGCCGACGGAGGAGCGGTAAATCGCCATCGGCGCAACGAAGTGTGGCGACGTCCAAGGGCAACTCGCCGAATCTTCGCTGCAAGCTGTCTTTCCCGCCGATAACGATGGAGGCAGCCCACAATTTTCCTTGGTTGGCTTCATCGATATTGACAACCCCTACCTTGCGCTCGTACGCGGCGCATTCAGCCTTGTAGGCGTGCTTGGTCTCGGAGTCCGCAACAACCGCTGCGACACGAAAGTTGTTAGCGGCCAGAAAGGCGTCGACACAAGCGTTCCGAATATACTTTTTCGGAAGACAGGCCTCGACGTTCACGGCCATCGCGTCCTCGTCCACGTAGGGCGACAGCTGCTTCGGGTCGCCCACGACGATCCAGCGTTTCGCCCACAGCGCGGGAACGAGAAATTCCTGAAACGGCGTCTTCGAGGCCTCGTCGACGACGAGGACGTCGAATTCGGGATCGGCGTCGCGGCGTTCCTTGCCACGTTTCTTTATGTCTGGGTGTTGCAGAATGCCGATGGTGGTGCCGCAGACGAGATTGGCGGCGTCCAGCGCCATGCGTTCGATGATGTCGTTTCCTTGCAGCAAGAGCTCGCGCAGCGCTTTCTGGGACAGCGTGAGCGTATCGAGGCGGCGGAGTCCGTCAAGAAGCCGCTTCCGCTCGGTCTTGACGAACTCCTCGATCTGCCAGGGCCGCGCTTTCTCCGAGACGTTCCTGCGGTCGCCGATACGGATCGGGATCACGAGGTCCCGGTGCGTGGAATCCTCGTCCATCAACCGCTCGAGCACGTTGTCGACGGCGACGTGGGTGGACGCGCAGAGTAGCACCCGCTTGCCGCGCCTCGCCAGTTGGAGGATCAGTTCGCAGATGGCCGTGGTCTTGCCCGAGCCGGGCGGTCCCTCCAGGAAGGCGAAGTCCGGCGTGCCCAGAGCCGTTCCCACGAAGCGCCTCTGCTCTTCCGTGCCGGGACGCTCGGCGTCGGACAGCATCGTCCATTCCGATTCGTCGATGGTTTCCGGGGATACGGGTTCCCACCGGGCGTAATCCAGACTCTCGAACAGCCGCAGGAGGGGTAGATGGTCCGGCCGCGGCGAGTTCTGAAGCGCCCGCAGCGCCCGGCGCTGACACTCGACGGTCCAAGTATTCGGCCGAAGAAGGAGTTGCGCGTTTTCTGCGGGTGCGCGTCCAAGAAAAAGTTGTTGGGTCTCCGGATGCCGATCCAGAACCTGGATATTGCGTTCGGGTTTGAAGACGGTATACGGACGTGGAGTGGGGTCCCGCCGCTCGTCCGCCGGTTCCATTTCATAGATTTCTCTGACGTTCTCGTCAAGGAAGTCGCGAAACGTCGCCTCCGGCTCGTTGGGCCTGTCGTCGGGTTCGGTGAGCCGGATCCACACCTTCCCGGCCATTTTCTTTCCGCCGTCATCGGTGGGCGGCTCGGCCGGAAGCCACGCGAGCCGCTTCACGGCGGCGTCGCTCTCCATGTACCTCCTCGCCCGGGTCAGAAAGTCGTAAAACGGCTTGAGGCCTCTGACGGCCTGATCCATGAGGATATCGGGACGGTGTACGTCGAGATTCCGGTAATGCAGAAGGGCCACGGTTCCGATCTGTCCTTCCAACTGACGTTCGCGACGACGTTCGCGCGTCGTCGCCGATCCGATGTCCTTCGAATCGAGCAGAGGATAATTCGCGCACGGAAGCCCCGAACGGTTTCCGCGCTTTCGTCTCCGAGACGCCATTGCCCGCGTCGCGCGTCGCATCAGGACATACCAGTCCCAGCGCGCGACATCAAACGTCTCGGCGCCGGCCGCCAAGCGCGAGCCGTGGCTGTCTTCGGGCGGGACGACCGCCTTCCGTGGTATGACTTGCCGCACCCGGCGCCAGAGCGGGACGTGCGGCCCTCCCGCGTCCCGCGCCGGGGCGGCGGGCGATTGGAGGACGGCGATGGACGAACGCATGAAGACACACGGCGACTTCGGGTGGCGCGAGCTGATGACCGATGACGTCGACACGGCGCGCGAGTTCTACGAGACGGTCATCGGTTGGAACGCCGAGGTCGTGGACGTGGGCAAGGGCCCGTACACCCTGCTCAAGATCGGCGACCGCCCGGTCGCCGGCATGATGGCCAAGCCCGCGATGGCGGCCGAGGCGCCGACCGCGTGGACGTGCTACGTGACGGTCGATGACGTCGACGCGCGCGCCGCCAGGGCGGCGGACGCGGGCTGAACGGTCATCGTTCCCCCGGTGGACATCCCGACGGTCGGGCGCATGGCGATCGTCCGGGATCCCACCGGCGGCTCTGTCGGCATCATCTCCTACGCCGCCCCCGTCGAAGAATGACGGCGAGTCCGTCCATCGTCCGCTATCCCGCCGCGTTCAACACGATCACGCCGGCGGCCACGAGCGCCGCCGCCGCGATCCGCCGGCCGCCGAAGCGCTCGCCGAGCGCCAGCGCGCCGATCGCCGCGGCGAAGATCACGCTCGTCTCGCGTAGCGTGGAGACCGCCCCCAACGCCGTGACGCTCATCGCCCAGACCGCCGCGCCGTAGGCGACGGCCTGAAGCGCGCCACCCGTCACGCCCTTTGCGAGCTCGGCCCTCAGCGCGGCGCGCGCGCGGCCGCGCCGGGCGATGCACGCCCATGCGGCGGTGGGAACGCCGTTGAGAAGGTGCAGCCAGGCGATGTAGGCGAACGCGCTCCCCGCGGCGCGCGCGCCCAACCCGTCGACGACCGAATAGGCCGCGATACAGACCGCCGTCCCCGTCGCGAAGAGGACGGGACGGGGATCGCGCCTCCACGGCGGCCCCCCTTCGAACGCGAGACTGACGATCCCGAGGCTGGCGACGCATACCCCGAGCCACGCCAGGGGCGCCAGCGATTCCCCGGCGAAAAGGGCGGCCGCGCCGGCGATCATCAGGGGCGACAGGCCGCGCGCCAGGGGATAGACGTGGCTCAGGTCCCCGACGCGGTATTGCTGGACGAGAAAGAAGTAGTACGCCGCGTGGAGAACGACCGAGGCGGCCAGGTTGGGCCAGCTCCCCGGCGCGGGACTCCCGACGAACGGCAGCGCCAGGGCCCCGATGAGCGCCGCCGCCCCGTTCACGACCGCGAGCGTCGCCAGTCGGTCGCCGCCAACCTTGACGCACGCGTTCCAGCACGCATGAAGGAATGCCGCCGCCAGGATCAGCGCGACGACTTCGATCTCCAGCGGCATTCGGCGCCTATCGACCGGAGGGGAAAGGGCGGAGCGGAGCGCCGGAAGGTCACCCGCCCGGCAACGGGCGGCCGACCCCGGGGTTCTCCGGAAGCTCGTCGCCCTGGTCGGCGGGGGCGGACGTGTCCGCGGGCGCTTCGGGCCCGGCCCCGCGGCTCAACCGCCCGGCGCCTTGCGCGGATACTCGACCGGATGCGACGCCCACCTGGACGGCGCCACGACGTTCAGCTTCCCGTCCTGTATCTGCCGCAACACCATCGGCTTGGCGACGTTGTTGCCGGCTTCCGAGAACCTGACGTCGCCGTAGAACGTCGTCATGTCGGTGTCGGCCAGCGCCTGCCGCAGCCTCTCCGTGTCGAAACTCCGGGCCCGCTCGAACGCGTCCTTCCACACCATCACGGCCGCCGAGGCCTGGGCCGCCTGATAGGGCACGTTCCCGTAGCCGTCGTAGGCGGCCCTGAAGAGCCTGTCGTAATCGGCCGCCGACCCGAACAGATCGTCCCTGTAGCTCAGCGTCTCGGCCCACTGCGTCGGGCACAGGATGCCGTCGGCCGCCGCGCCGAAGTTCTCGACCACCCTCGCCGACTCGCAGTGGGTCATGGCGATCATCGGCGCGTCGATCCGCATTTCCTCGATCTGGCGGACCGCCGTGGCGGCGCCCCTGGAATGTCCGGACACCACCAGGACGTCGGGCCCGAGCGCCTTGACCCTGGCCAGCGTCGCCGACATGTCGTCCAGGTCGCGCGGCAGCCTGTCGTCGATGACGATCCGCATCCCGCGCTTCCTGGCGTCGTCGATCACGCCGGCCCGGACGTCGAGCGAGAACGGGTCGTCCTCGAACGCCATGGCCAGCTTCACGTCCGACGGCTTGCGGCCGTTCTTCCCGGCGATCTCGGCGGCGAGACCGATGGCGCTCGCGAGGTACTGCTCGGAGGTCGACAGCACGGCGAACAGATACCTGTAGCCCTGCGTGAACAGCGAGCGGGACGCGCCTCCGGCCTCCACCATCGGAATCCCGTATTTCTCGGTCACCGGCGCGATCGCCTCGGTCAGGCCCGAGGAGTACGGGCCCAGCATGAACTTGACGCCGTCCTCCCGGATCAGGCGCTCGGCGAGCCGGGCGCCGCGCGCCGGGGTCGATTCGTCGTCGTAGTACCTGATTTCCAGCATGAACGACTTGCCGCCGACCTTCACGCCACCCGCCTCGTTGATCGTGTCGACGGCGAGGTCGTAGCCGTTCGAGACATGGACGCCGTTCGTCGAATACTTGCCGGTCAAGGAGATGGCGGCGCCGAGGACGATCCTGTCTCCCTCGACCCTGGCGTCCGCCGGACCGGCGGCGGCCAGACCCATCGCGAACGCGCCGGCCGCGGCGGCCATGCGCGCGCGCAGTGAAGGTTTCATCCCGATTTCCTCCCGGACGGGCCAGAATGCGTTTCCGTCCGCGCCTCGGCCCCGTCCCGACGGAAGCCCGGAGCGCGGATGCCGGAGATTACCCTATTTCTTTCCGCGCGCGGCGGGAAGCGCGTGTCCGGTCTCGATGCATACGGGGCGCCGGAGGGTCCGTCCGCGCCCCTCCCTCCGACGCGACCCCCACCCCGACCCTCCCCCTGCAAGGGAGAGGGAGAACGAGGGGGGGCGGGAGGGGGGTGGACCGGATGCGCCGCCCGGCGGTCATGCGACCCGCCGGATCAGGAACTCGTAGACCCCGGCGTCGTCCCGCCATTCCGCCAGCTCGTTCGCCGAGGCGTCGCACCAGGCCCGGAAGTCGGCGACCGAACCGGGGTCCGTCGCCAGGACGCGCAGCAGTCCGCCCGGCGGCACGTCCCGCAGCGCCTTGCGGGCCCGGAGCACGGGCAGAGGGCACTTCAGGCCGGTGGCGTCGAGAACGGCCTCGGCGCGGTCGGCGCCGGCGCCGGCGTGCTCGCTCACTCGGGCAATTCCTCCTCGACCGGTTTCGTCCGATGGTACGCCGGCGCCGGCCGCGGGACAATCCGGGCGCGGAACGATCGTCCGAACCCCCGACCGTTTGGAGGCCGGACGAATCCGGGGTATGGTCCTGCGCCCGAACGGTCCGTCGCGCCATCCTCTGGGGAGGAAGACGATGAAAGCGAACGCCAACGGCATCGACATCGAGTACGCGGTCGAGGGGCCCGAGGACGCGCCCGTCGTGGTCATGAGCCATTCGCTGGCCTCGAGCCATCGCATGTGGGACTCCCAGATGCCGGCCCTGGCGGACTACCGGGTCTACCGGTTCGACACGCGCGGCCACGGCGGGAGCGACGCGCCGGAGGGTCCCTACGACCTCGACGTGCTGGCGGACGACGCCCGCGGCCTGCTCGACGCCCTGGGCCTCCGCAAGGTCCATTTCGTGGGTCTGTCCATGGGCGGCATGATCGGCCAGATGCTGGCGATCCGGTATCCCGAGGTCCTGCTCTCCCTGACGCTTTGCGCGACCTCGAGCCGCATGCCCGAGGAGGCGTGGCCGGCCTGGCGGGAACGCATCGACACGGCGAGGACGCGCGGCATGGAGGCGCTCGTCGACGCCACCATCGAGCGCTGGTTCACGCCGGACTACGTCGCGTCGAACGAGGACGCCGTCGGCCCGATCCGCGGCCTCGTGCGGTCGACTCCCACGCGGGGCTACATCGCCTGCATCGAGGCGATCATGAAGCTCGACGTCACCGACCGCCTGAAGTCGGTAACTGCGCCGACCCTGATCGTCGCCGGCGAGGACGACGAGTCCACCCCGGTGGCGGCGCACGAGGCCATCCACGCGGCCATCCCGGATTCGGAGCTGGTGGTCGCGCCGGCGGCCAGGCACTTCGTCAACGTCGAGCGGAGCGACGTCGTCAACGGCGCCCTGAGCCGCTTCCTGGCCCGGCGCGCGGGCCGGCGCGCGCAGGCGGCGGAGTAGGCCGGCCCGCGCACGGGTCGCCGTGGCCGCTACCCCGCATTTCTCATACTGCTCGTCCGCAAGATCCATCCGGCGACGGGGGCGCCGCAGGGTTCGTTCGCGCTCCTTCCCCATGGACAGGAGGGAGCCATTCACACTCCTCCCCCCTGGCAGGGGGGAGGTCGGGAGGGGGGTGAATCGCGCCCCGACGGTGTGCGGATCGTGCGGATCCGGGTGGTGCGGACTGCCTCTTCATGCTCCTCCCCGGCGGCGACCCCCACCCTGACCCTCCCCCTGCCGGGGGAGGGAGAGAAACGGAGGGAACCACTGATGCTCCTCCCCCTGACAGGGGGGAGGTCGGGAGGGGGTAAACCGCGCCCTGACGGTGTGCGGATTGTGCGGATCCGGATGTGCGGACCGCCTTTCCATGCTCCTCCCCGGCGGCGACCCCCACCCCGACCCTCCCCCTGCAAGGGAGAGGGAGAAGAAGGGGGCGGGAGGGGGGTGGACCGCGGTCCTGCAACGCCGCGGAACCCTCGATCCTCCGCCGGTGCGAGAAACGCGGGCTACTTCGGTTGCGGCACGATGCGAAGGTACGGCTTGGGGGCCCGCCAGCCGTCCGGGAATTTCTCCCGCGCCCGCTCGTCCGACACGGTGGGGACGATGATGACGTCCTCGCCCTGTTTCCAGTTCACCGGCGTGGCGACCTGGTGCGCGGCCGTGAGCTGGCACGAATCCACGAGTCTCAGGACCTCGTCGAAGTTCCGCCCCGTGCTCATCGGGTACGTGAGCATCGCCTTGATCCTCTTGTCCGGCCCGATGACGAACACCGACCGGACGGTGGCGTTGTCCGCCGGCGTCCGTCCCTCCGAGCTCTCGCCAGCGTCCGCCGGCAGCATGTCGAACTGCTTGGCGACGCTCAGATCGGGGTCGCCGATCAGGGGATAGTTCACCGCGTGGCCCTGGGTTTCCTCGATATCCCTGGACCATTCCTCGTGATTGGAGACCGGATCGACGCTCAGGCCCAGGATCTTGCAGCCGCGCTTGTCGAATTCCGGTTTCAGCCCGGCCATGTAGCCGAGCTCGGTGGTGCAGACGGGCGTGAAGTCCTTGGGGTGCGAGAACAGCACCGCCCAGCCGTTCCCGACCCACTCGTGAAAGCTGTCGATGGTCCCCTCGGTGGTCTCCGCGCCGAAATCCGGCGCCTCGTCGTTGATTCTGAGCGCCATCTCTCCCTCCTGTCGCGATCTCCCCTCCGGGCCGGCGAGCGCGCGTCCTTACCGTCGACCGTTTCCGTCGACGCCCGGAACGTGGTGTTATCGTATACGTCCGCGCGCCGGACGTGAAGCGGGAGTCGGAGAATGCAGGAGCGAGCGATGGAACGGGTTCTTCTCGTCACCGGAGGGTCGCGGGGGATCGGCGCGGAAACCGCGCGTCTCGCGGCCTCGCGCGGGTACGCCGTTGCAGTCAACTACCGCGAGCGCGCCGACGCCGCGCAGGCGCTCGTGGCGGAGATCGAGTCCGCGGGCGGGCGGGCGGTCGCGGTCCAGGCGGACGTCGCGGACGCGCGCGACGTCGGACGCCTGTTCGCCGCGGTGGACGAGGAACTCGGGCCCCTGACCGCCTTCGTCAACAGCGCCGGGCACGGGGGCGGGTACGCGCGGGCCAGGGACTTCGACCCCGACGTCCTCGACGCCCTGATGCGGGTCACTGTCATCGGCGCCATGGTCAGCGCGCGCGAGGCGGTGCGCCGCATGGCGCTCGGCCAGGGCGGACGGGGCGGCGCCATCGTCAACGTGTCGTCCATGGCGTCGACCATCGGCGGCCGTCCGGGACGCACGGACTACGCGGCGTCCAAGGCCGCGATCGATTCCTTCACCGTGGGCCTGGCCAAGGAGGTCGCCCGCGACGGCATCCGGGTCAACGCCGTGCGCCCCGCCGTCACCATGACCGACATGGTCGGCCAGTTGCGCCGCGACGAGGCGGCGCGCGACGCCATCGCCGCGTCGATCCCCGTCAACAGGATCGCCGAGCCGATCGAGGTCGCCCGTCCCATCCTGTGGCTGCTGTCCGACGAGGCGTCCTACGTGAACGGCTGCCTGCTCGACGTCTCGGGCGGCGGGTTCACGGTCGCGGAGCTGAAGAAACCGGAGTAGCGCGGCCGGAACGGAGGAAGCGGCCGATCAACGGGTTGAAGATCTCCGACGCCTCGAGGTGCGCGTTGTGGGCGCAATCGGGCAACACGCAGAGCTGGGCGTTCGGAATCCCCCGCCACAGCTCCCAGGAGCGGTCGGGATGGGTCGATCTGTCGCTGTCGCCGCAGATCACGAGCGTCGGCATGGCGATCTCCCCGAGCCGGTCGCGCACGTCCCAGCCCGCCATGCCGCGCATCAGCCTGATCGCGCCCTCCTTGCTGGCGCCCGCGCCGGCGGCCTTCGTGAATTCGTAGAGCGGATGCCGGTCGCCGTCGACGAACCAGGTCGCCGCGATCCGCGCGGTCGTGACCTCGATGGTTTCCGCCTCGATGCGCGCCACCGTCTCGTCGAAGGTCTCGAACCGGTCCGGAAGATCGGTGGTGGCCGAGCTCCCGTAGAGGACCAGCTTCTCCACCCGCTCGGGGTGGTCGAGAGCCGCCTGCAACGCCGTCATGGAGCCGAGCGAATGGCCGAGCAGCATGAAGCGCTCGACGCCGATCCGCGTGAGGGTGTCCAGAAGCGCCTCGGCGATTCCCGGGATCGAGTCGGGCGCCGGCTCGCCGGCGCTGCCCGCGAACGCCGGCATGTCGGTGGCGATGACGTCGAACTCCGCCGCCAGATGGGCCGCCAGCACGCCCCAGTAGCCGCCGCCGCCCGCGTACCCGTGTTGCAGCGCGACGGTCGGTCCCGATCCAAATCTCCGGTAGTTCAACATGCTCGGTTCCTCGTGTAGAATGGCGCCGTCCGCCGGTCGCGGACAGAGCGGCTCCGGTGGCGACTCCGACGGGAGCGCCGCGGTCCCGCCGAGTTCGCGCCGGCCTTCCCGCCGCGGGACGTCCCCGGCGGGAATGCATCTTTCCGGGGCGTGATCGTCTTCCAGGGCGCGAATTGCCGCCTCGGAACGAAGCCTGTATGTTCGACGTTCACCGACACCGGGCCGAACGTAACAGAAGGGAGCGGCGACATCGAAATGCGGTACGAAGCGCCGGAAACGATGGAAGCGGCCGTGGCGTTGCTGGCGAGCGACGAGCGCGGCCGCGCTCTCGCGGGCGGGACGGACCTTCTCGTGCAGCTGCGCGCCGACGCCATCGACCCCAGCCTCGTCGTCGACGTCAAGAAGATCGACGAGATGCGCGCCGTCGCCAGGGAGAACGGCGGCTTCCGGGTCGGAGCCGCGGTGACCGGCGCGGAACTGGGCGAACACGAGGCGTTCAAGTCGGTCTGGCCCGGCGTCGTCGAGGCCTTCGAACTGATCGGCTCGACCCAGATCCAGGGGCGCGCCACCATGGGCGGCAACCTCTGCAACGCCTCTCCGGCGGCGGACTCCGTGCCGGCCATGATCGCCGCGGGCGCCATCGCCGCCATCGAGGGGCCGGACGGCCGCCGCGACGTCCCGGTGGAGGAGGTCGCGACGGGGCCGGGCCGGACGTCGCTCCGCACGGGCGAGCTGGTGGCGTCCTTCCTGTTCCCCGAGCAGGCGCCCCGCACGGGCGACGCCTACCTGCGGTTCATCCCGCGGACGGAGATGGACATCGCCGTGGTCGGCGCCGGCGTGCGCCTGACCCTCGACGACTCCGGCGTCTGCGTCGCCGCGAAGGTCTCGCTCGGAGCCGTCGCGGCGCGCGCCCTGACGCCGGAAACGGCGGCCGGGGCGCTGATCGGGACTCCGGTGGACGACGCGGCGCTCGCCGAGCTCTCGCGGGCGGCGAGCGCGGCCGCGCAACCCATCGACGACAAGCGCGGAACCAGGGAGTTCCGCATCCAGGTCACGGGCGTCATGGCGCGCCGGGCGGCGGAGATCGCGCTCGCGCGGGCCAGGGGCGCGTAGAACGGAACGAGGCGAACACGATGGCGAGATATCACGTATCGGCGACCGTCAACGGCGACGAGGCCGATTTCCTCTGCGAACCGGAGCAGACGCTCCTCGACGTGCTGCGTGACGAGCTGCACCTCACGGGCACGAAGGAAGGCTGCGCGTCGGGCGACTGCGGAGCCTGTAGCGTCATGCTCGACGGCCGCTTGGTGTGCTCGTGCCTGGTGATGGGCGCCGAGGTGGGAGACTGCTCCATCGAGACCATCGAGGGCATGGCGGACGGCGAACGGCTCCATCCCCTGCAACGGAAGTTTCTCGACCACGCGGCGCTCCAGTGCGGCTACTGCACGCCGGGGCTGCTGGTGGCGGCCAAGGCCCTGCTGGAGCGGAACCCGGACCCCACCGAGACGGAGACCCGCTATTGGCTCGCGGGCAACCTCTGTCGGTGCACGGGGTACGACAAGATCGTTCGGGCCGTTCTCGACACGGCCGCGGAAATGCGAGGAGAGTGACCATGTCGGCTGCCGAGGACCTCGACTACCAGGAGAAACCCCACGAGTTGAAGTGGGTGGGAACGAACGTCGCCCGCACGGACGGCGTCGACAAGGTTACCGGGAGGGCGCGTTTCGGCGCCGACCTCATCATGCCCGGCATGTTGTTCGGCGCGGTGCTGCGCAGTCCGCACGCGCACGCGAGGATCAACGGGATCGATACGTCCAGGGCGGAGGCCCTCAAGGGCGTCAAGGCGGTGGTCACGCGGGACGATTTCGAGGACCAGCCGTCGGAGATGATCCAGGTGGGCGAGCTGACGGTCAACATCCGGGACGTCATCCGCAACGTGCTGGCGCGGGAGAAGGCCATGTATGACGGTCACGCGGTGGCCGCCGTGGCCGCGACCAGCGCGTCCATCGCGCGCAAGGCGCTCAGGCTCATCGAAGTCGACTACGAGGCGCTGCCGCACGTCATCGACGTGGTCGAGGCGATGAAGCCCGACGCCCCGCTTCTCGACGAGAAGCAGTTCACGGACGGCGTGGACCCGAAGCCCGACAAGCCGTCCAACGTCGCCAAGCGGCTCGAGATCAAGCTCGGCGACGTGGAGAAGGGATTCGCCGAGGCCGACGTCGTCATCGAGCGCGAATACAAGACGCGCCCGGTCCATCAGGGCTACATCGAGCCGCACGCCTGCGTGGCGAGCTACACGGAAGACGGCCAGGGCGAGGTCTGGTGCTCGACGCCCGGCCACTTCCTGGTCCGGGCGATCACCTCGCGCCTCTGCGGCATCGAGGTCTCGAAGCTCAAGGTCACGGCCTCCGAGATCGGCGGCGGTTTCGGCGGCAAGAATATCGTCTATCTCGAACCCCTCGCCCTGGCGCTGTCGCGCAAGTGCGGACGGCCGGTGAAGATGGCGATGCATCGGAGCGAGGTCTTCCGGGCCACGGGGCCGACGTCCGGCGCCCACATGAAGGTGAGGATCGGCGCCCGGCGCGACGGCAGGATCACCGCGGGATGGGCCGAGCTGATGTTCCAGGCGGGCGCCTTCCCGGGCTCGCCGGTGTTCCCGGCGGCGATGTGCGCCTACGCCTGCTACGACCTGGAGAACGTGCTGGTGATCGGCTACGATGTCATCGCCAACCGGCCCAAGACGACGGCCTATCGGGCGCCGGGAGCGCAGATCTCGGCGTTCGCCGTGGAAAGCGCCATGGACGAGATGGCGCGCGAGCTCGGCATCGACCCGGTGGACTTCCGGCTGATGAACGCCGCCAAGGAGGGGACGAAGGCCGCCTACGGCCCGACGTTCGGGCCGGTCGGGCAGGTGGAGACCCTGAAGGCCATCAGGAACCATCCGAACTACCGCGCGCCGCTCGGTCCGAACCAGGGCCGCGGGGTCGCGTCGGGGTTCTGGTTCAACATCGGCGGCGAGACCAGCGTCACCATGAACGTCAACGACGACGGCACCATCGCGCTGACGGTGGGGAATCCCGACCTCAGCGGCACGCGGACGTCCATCTCGGTGATGGCCGCCGAAGAGCTCGGCATCGAGCCCGAGCGCATCCGTCCCGCCGTCGGAGATACGTCCTCGCTCGGCTTCAACTTCATCAGCGCCGGCAGCCGCACGACGTTCGCCGTGGGCAAGGCGACGGTGGACGCGGCCCGCGTCGTGATCGACGAGTTGAGGGCCCGCGCCGCCGCCACCTGGAACATCCCGGTCGAGGCTGTGGTCTGGGAGGACGGGCGCGCCCGTCCCGCCAGCAGCAACGCGGGCGCCTTCGAGCCCCTGTCGCTGGAGGACATCGCCCGCGACGCGAAGAAGACGGGCGGCCCGATCGCCGGACACGTGGAAACCAACGTCTCCGGCGCGGGACCGAGCTTCGCGACCGAGGCGGTCGACGTCGAGGTGGACCCGGAAACGGGGCACATCAAGATCCTGAGCTTCACGGCCGCGCAGGACGCGGGCAGGGCCATCCAGCCGAACCTCGTCGAGGGCCAGTACCAGGGCGCGGCCGTCCAGGGCATCGGCTGGGCGCTCAACGAGGAATACATCTACGACGAGCAGGGACGGATGGAGAACCCGGGATTCCTGGACTATCGCATGCCCGTGGCCTCGGACCTGCCGATGATCGACGCGGTCATCGTCGAGGTCCCGAACCCGAACCATCCCTACGGCGTCCGGGGGATCGGCGAGACGTCCATCGTGCCGGTCATGGCGGCCGTGGCGAACGCGCTCGAGGACGCGGCGGGCGTCCGGGTTCAGGAACTGCCTCTGTCGCCGCCCCGGGTCCTGAAGGCCCTCAACGAGAAGAACGGGGGTTAGGCCGCATTTCTCCTGCCGGCAGGGATCGAGGAGCGCGCGGCGTTGCGGGACCGCGCCCCCCTCCCGGCATGAGAAACGCGGGTCAAGGGCCGCCGCGGTCGTCGCGTGAATCGAGGCGCGGTCCTTCATGAGCTCGGTTCGCAACGTCGTCCTCATCACCTCCGACCAGCAGCGCGGCGACTGCTTCGGTTTCGAGGGACGCAGCGTCAAGACGCCGCACCTGGACGTCATGGCGCGCGGAGGCGCCCGCTTCTCCGCCTGCATCACGCCGAACAACGTCTGCCAGCCGTCGCGCGCCTCGATCCTCACGGGGTTGCTGCCGAACACGCACGGCGCGCACGACAACGGGATCGACCTCGACCCCGCGACCGGAGAGGCGGGCATCGCGGGGACCCTCGGCGCCGCCGGCGTAAGGACGGGGTTCATCGGCAAGGCGCACTTCTCGACGGCGCTGACGTTCGAGCCCACGGGGACGCCGGAGAGCCGCCTGTCGATGGCGGACTACGGACCCGACTGGTCCGGCCCCTACATGGGCTTCGAGCACGTGGAACTGGTGGTGCTGGGTCACAACCGCTGGCGCCCCATGGAGCCTCCCGGCGGCCAGCACTACGAAGCATGGTACTACGGGGACGGCCTCGGCCATCTCAAGAACGAGCTTTACGAGACCCGTCTGGAGCCGGTCACCGATGCCGTCCAGACCTGGCATTCGGCGCTGCCGCCGGCCTGGCACAATTCGACCTGGGTCGGCGACCGGGCCATCGAGTTTCTCCGTAGGAACAAGGACGACAGGTTTTTCCTGTGGGCGTCCTTTCCGGACCCCCACCATCCCTTCGACGCCCCGGAACCGTGGTCGCGGCTGCACCACCCGGAGGAAGTCGACCTGCCGCCCGAACGGACCAAGGACCTCGACCGCCGGCCGTGGTGGCACCGCGCCAGCCTCGAAGGCGTCCCGGAGATCACCGAGGAGATGCGGAAGGTCCGCCAGAACTACTCCCGCATCCCGGATCAGACCGATCGGCAGCTCCGCGAGATCATCGCCAACTACTACGGCATGATCTCGCTGATCGATCACAACGTCGGACGCATTCTGGCCGCGCTCGCCGACCTCGGCCTCGCCGACGACACGCTGGCGATCTATACGACCGATCACGGCGACTGGCTCGGCGATCACGGACTGATCCTCAAGGGTCCCATCAACTACGAAGGGCTGGTCCGTGTCGGCCTGATCTTCCAGGGACCGTCGGCGCCGCGAGGCCGGGTCGTCGACGATCCGGTCTCGACGCTGGACGTGCCGGCGACGGTGCTCGACTACATGGGCGTGCCGCCGGCCGGCGGGACGCACAGCCGCAGCCTCAAGGGGCTGGTGGACGGCGGGGGCGGCGAGAGCCGGGACTTCGCCTACAACGAATGGGACGTCAACGCCTCCCGGTGCGGCGTCGCCCTCGACCTGCGCATGGCGCGCACCCGGACCCACAAGCTGACGATCGAGACCGGATCGGGCGCCGGAGAGCTTTACGACCTGAAGAACGATCCCCACGAGATGGACAATCTGTTCGACGACGACGGCGCCCGGTCCGTCCGCAGGGAACTGGAAGACATGATCGCCTCTCGCCCGGACGACGAGATGAAGGTCAGGCCGACTCCCGTGGGCATGGCATGAACGGCATGGCTGCGCTTCGGGCGGCGCGGGGGCGGCGCCGGCCCGGCGGGTGACGCGCTTCCATGGCTCGGCGCCGTCTGCTCATCGTCGCCCACGCGCCTTCGCCCAACACGGAACGGCTGCGGGAGGCGGCGCTGCGCGGCGCCATGAACCCCGACATAGGGAACGTGACGGCGCGGGCGGTCCCTCCTCTGGAGGCGGGGCCGGACGACGTCCTCGCGGCGGAGGCCGTGATCCTGGGCGCCACGGAGAACCTGGGATACATGAGCGGGGCGCTGAAGGACTTCTTCGACCGGAGCTACTACCCCTGCCTCGAACGCACGCAGGGGCTGCCCTACGCCCTCTACGTCCGCGCGGGCCAGGACGGCGCCGGGGCGCGCCGGGGCGTCGAGACGATCGTCACGGGGTTGAGATGGCGCGCCGTCCAGGAACCGCTGATCTGCCGGGGAGAGTGGCGGGACGACTTCGCCGACCAGTGCGAGGAGCTCGGGATGGCGATGGCCGCGGGCCTTGAAGCGGGAGTGTTCTGATCCCGCGCGTTCGCGCAATTCGCGCGCCATGGGGGAGCGCCAACGCATTCTTGGACCGGCAAGTGGGCCGAGACCGAGGCGGAAGCCGCCATGGCGGAGGTCGGAAAGCACCGCCATTCGTCGGATGACGTGGACGGCTGCAAGGCTTCGGTCGAGGCCATCGAGGTCGAACGCGAAGCCAAACTGCAAGCGTTGACGGACCGGCGGGAGGCCGCCGTCGTCGACCGACAAGGGTTATCCCGCATTTCTCATGCTGCTTGTCCGCAAGCCTCGTCTGGCGACGGAGGTGCCGCAGGGGTCGTTCGCGCTCCTCTCCCCTTGGCGCGACCCCCACCCCGACCCTCCCCCTGCAAGGGGGAGGGAGATGAGGGGGGTGGAACGCGGCCCCACAACGCCGTCAACCCTCGACCCTCCGCCGACATGAGAAATGCGGGCTGTCGCGTGGACGGGGACGAAGACCGGAGCTGAGCAGGCGGCGATCCGAGAGCGCCGCGGCAAGATCCGCGCGCCCCGGATCTCCCGCCGCCCTACTCCGCCGAGGCGAACCGGAGGCGCGCGGCGCCGAATACCGGGCCGCCCCCTTCCTTCTGGACGATGACGGCGCACCCGTCCCGGCCGGCCTCGCGCATCGGGGCGAGGTCGACGGGGATCTCCATGGCGTCCCCGCGCCAGCGTCCGACGTTGCGGATGTTCCGGACGACGTTGTGGTAGGTGAGCTGCCGTCCCGAGTTCTCGCCGCGCAGGACGTCCACCGTCCGTTCGGCGTCGAACTCGATCAGCCAGACCTCCGCGGGCGGCATCCCGGACCCGGCGCCGATCCCGATCGTCGCGCGATCCCCCGTGGACGCGACGAGGGCGACGGGCAACGGATTCCGGGTCGCGCGACGCGCCTCGGCGATGGCCTTCTCGACGTCGTCGATACGGGAGCCCACGGCGTCGGCAACGCCGTCGATGACCATTTCCGGCGTGTAGACGTACCGCGCGTTGAGGTATTTGCCGTGCCGCCGTTGGCGCGCGGTGGACTGCGGAAAGGCGAAGGTGTCCTTCCAGCCGATGTAGTCCCAGTAATCGACGTGGAACGACAGCGCAATGAGGTCGTCGCGCCGGGCCAGTTCCCCGAGATATTCGTCGGCGGGCGGGCAGGAACTGCATCCCTGCGAAGTGAACAGCTCGACGACGGTGGGCGACCCGTCGCCCGTCGGTGCCGCAGACGTCGAGACCGCCCCCAGCGCCAGGACCGCAGCGGCGAAACCCGCCAAACCGATTCGTCGAATACCGCGCATGAGGCGGACCGTATACGCCGCGGCGAGGGCGCGGGCCAATCACGCTTGCGTGAAGACGGAGCGCGCGGGTCTACGCGGCGGCGGGCTCCATGAGATTCCGGAGCACGTACTGGAGTATTCCGCCGTGCCGGTAATACTCGACCTCGTCGAGGGTATCGACCCGGCAGGTCAGGGGAATCTCCTCGCTCGAACCGTCGCTCCGCGTGATGCGGCAGATCACGTCCATACGCGGCGCGATCCCGTCGGCGATACCCTCAATGTCGAAGATCTCGCCGCCGTCGAGACCCAGGGACCTGCGACTCGCCCCGTCCTTGAACTGCAACGGCAGAACGCCCATCCCGACGAGGTTGGAGCGGTGAATGCGCTCGAAACTCTCGGCGATGACCGCTTCGATCCCGAGGAGGCGCGTCCCCTTCGCCGCCCAGTCGCGGGACGAACCGGTCCCGTACTCCTTGCCGGCGACGACGACGAGCGGGACCCCTTCGTCCCGGTACTTCATGGCGGCGTCGTAGATCGGCATCTCCTCGCCGTCCGGCATGTGTCGGGTAACGCCGCCCTCGACGCCGGCGACGATCTCGTTGCGCAGACGGATGTTGGCGAAGGTCCCGCGCATCATGATCTCGTGATTGCCCCGCCGGGCGCCGTAGGAGTTGAATCCCGACGGCGGCACCTGGCGATCGACCAGATACGACCCGGCCGGTCCGTCCCGCTTGATGGAGCCCGCCGGCGAAATGTGGTCGGTGGTGATGCCGTCGCCGAGCAAGGCCAGTATCCGCGCGCCCGAAACGTCCGAGAAGCCTCCGGGCTCGCGCGGCATGTCCTCGAAGAACGGCGGACGCCGGACGTAGGTGGATCCGATGTCCCACCCGTACGTCAACGACGCGGCCGCCTCGACCTGCCGCCAGGCTTCCGTCCCCGTGAAGACGTCCCCGTACCGCCGACGGAACATCTCGGGCGTCACGCAGGAGCGGACGGTCTCTGAAATCTCGCGGTTCGAGGGCCAGATGTCCTTGAGATAGACCGGCTCTCCATCGGCCCCCTCGCCCAGCGGTTCGGTCGCGATGTCGATGCCGACGTTGCCGGCGATGGCGTAGGCCACGACCAGAATGGGCGAGGCCAGATAGTTCAACCTGGTCCACGGACTCACGCGGCCCTCGAAGTTGCGGTTGCCCGAGAGAACCGCGCCGACGACCAGATCGCCATCGGAGATCGCCCCGGAGATCGAGTCGTCGAGAGGCCCGGAGTTGCCGATGCACGTCGTGCAGCCGTAGCCCACGAGGTTGAAGCCGAGGGCGTCCAGGTCGTCCCGGAGGCCGGCCCTGTCGAGATAATCGGTCACCACCTGCGATCCCGGCGCGAGCGAGGTCTTGACCCACGGCTTGACCCCGAGGCCCCTGGCCACGGCGTTGCGCGCGAGCAGTCCGGCCCCCACCATGACGCTGGGGTTGGACGTGTTCGTGCAGCTCGTGATCGCCGCGATGACGACGTCGCCGTCGGTGAGATCGAAGCCCCTTCCCGCGACCGGCGCGGAGATCCTGTCTCCGGAACCGCTCCGCGCCTCCGCGAGCGCTCCCTCCAGCCCCTTCGCCGTCCCGCTCGGCGAGATCCGGTCCTGGGGACGCCTGGGCCCCGCCATGCTCGGCTCGACGCCGCCGACGTCGAGTTCGAGGGTGTCGGAGAACTCGGGGTCCGGCGCGCCCGCCTCGCGCCACATGCCTTGCGCCTTGGCGTAGGCTTCGACGAGCGCGATGCGCCGCGGGTCGCGCGCGCTGAGCTCCAGGTAGGCGAGCGTTTCGCCGTCGATGGGAAAGAATCCGCACGTCGCTCCGTACTCGGGAGCCATGTTGGAGATCGTCGCGCGGTCGGCGAGCGAGAGCTCGTCGAGACCGGGCCCGTGGAACTCGACGAACTTGCCCACGACGCCCTTCCGCCGCAGCATCTGGGTGACGGTGAGCACCAGATCCGTCGCCGTCGCGCCCTCCCTGAGCGCGCCGGTCAGCTTGAACCCGACGACTTCCGGCGCCAGCATCGAGATCGGCTGGCCGAGCATGGCGGCCTCGGCTTCGATCCCGCCGACTCCCCAACCGAGCACCGCGAGGCCATTGACCATCGTGGTGTGCGAGTCCGTGCCCACGAGCGTATCCGGATAGGCGATCGTCCGGCCGCCGATGTCCGACGTCCACACCACCTGCGCGAGGTATTCCAGGTTGACCTGATGGCAGATGCCGGTCCCCGGCGGGACCACGCGGAAGTTGTCGAACGCGGACTGGCCCCAGCGCAGGAAAGCATATCGCTCCCTGTTGCGCCGCATCTCCGTTTCGACGTTGGCGCGAAACGCGTCGGCGGAGCCGAACCGATCCACCATCACCGAGTGGTCCACGACGAGGTCGACCGGAGAGAGGGGGTTGATCTTCGTCGGATCGCCTCCCAGGTCGGACATCGCGGCCCGCATCGCCGCGAGGTCGGCGATGGCGGGAACGCCCGTGAAGTCCTGCATCAGCACGCGGGCCGGCCGGTAGGCGATCTCCCGACCGGAGGATCGGGCCGCCGACCAGCCGGCGAGAGCCGCGGCGTCGTCGACCGTCACGGTCCGCCCGTCCTCGTGCCGCAGGAGGTTCTCGAGCAGGACCTTCACCGAGAAAGGAAGCCGGGAGACGTCCCCGAGTCCGGCGCCGGCCGCCGCCTCCAGGCTGAAATAGTCATAGGACTCGCCATCCACGTTCAACGTGCGGCGCGTCCCCAACGTGTCCTGGCCGATGGTCGTCACGGCGCGATCCTCCCCTCGTCGATCCCCGGGCCTCGGGCCCGCGTTCCCGCGCTATCAATCACAAACCCGGCGCGGGAACCAGCCCCCCGCACCCGTTTTCGGCGCGCCCGGCGGAACGGCGGCGTATTGCGCGGTCCGGCAATGTTGCTAATGTTCCGGTGACGCAAAGGAGGACGTCTGGTTCCGGCGCGTCCCGGCGGCGCCCGCCGCCTTGTCGCGAGGCTCGAGGATGGTCACGTCATGACGCCGGAAGTCGGCGAGGCGCCGAAGAGCCTCGACACCTTTCCGAAGGTGTTGCTCGATCTCGTGGAGAGGCGGCCCGACGGGGTTGCCATCCGCGAGAAGGACTACGGCATCTGGCAGTCGTGGACCTGGAAGGACGTCGCCGACGAGGTCGAGGCGTTCGCCGGCGGCCTGGCGGGTTTCGGCTTCGAGCGCGGCGACAAGGTCGCCATCGTCGGCGACAACCGTCCGCGCCTCTATTGGGCGATGCTGGCGACGCAAGCGCTGGGCGGCGCGCCGGTCCCTCTCTACCAGGACTCGATCGCCGACGAGATCCAGTACGTGATCGAGCACGCCGGGACGCGGTTCGCGGTCCTCGAGGACCAGGAGCAGGTCGACAAGGTCCTCTCCGTGAAGGAGCGGTGCCCCGCGCTCGAGACGCTCGTCTACAGCGACCCGCGCGGCCTTCGCCGCTATCGGGAACCGTTCCTGCACTCCTTCGACGAGGTTCAGGCGCGCGGCCGGAAGGTCCACGCCGACGACCCCGACCGTTATCGGCGCGAGATATCGAAGGGGCGGGGAGAGGACCTCTCCGTGATCCTGTACACCTCGGGCACCACCGGCCGGCCCAAGGGCGTGATGCTGAGCAACGACAACGTCATCGTGACGGCGCGCAACGCCAACGCGCTGGAGCGCATCCGGGACGACGAGGAAATCCTCGCCTACCTGCCCATGGCCTGGGTCGGCGACCACTTCTATTCGTACGCCCAGGCGTTGCTGGCGGGATACACGGTGAACTGCCCCGAGAGCGCCTCGACGGTGATGATCGATCTGCGCGAGATCGGACCCACCAACTTCTTCGCGCCGCCGCGAATCTTCGAGAACCTGATCACCCACGTCATGATCCGCATGGAGGACGCGGCGTGGATCAAGCGCAAGATGTTCGGCTTCTTCCTCGATGTGGCCAGGCGATCGGGCGCCAGGATACTCGAGAAGAAGCCGGCACCGTTCGTGGACCGGCTTCTCTATGCGCTGGGCGATGCGCTCGTCTACGGACCCTTGAAGGACAGCCTGGGATTCTCGCGTATCCGAACGGCCTACACGGCGGGCGAGGCGATCGGACCCGACATCTTCGACTTCTTCCGCGCTCTCGGCATCAATCTCAAGCAGCTCTACGGACAGACGGAGGCGTGCGTCTACGTGACGGTGCAGGCGGACGACGAGGTCGAGTCCGACACCGTGGGCAAGGCCGGGCCGGGCGTCGAGCTGAAGGTCTCCGACGACGGCGAGGTCATGTACCGCAGTCCGGGCGTGTTCCTGGGCTACTACAGGAATCCCGAGGCGACGGCGGAGACGAAGACCGGGGACGGCTGGGTGCGCACGGGCGACGCCGGCATCCTCGGCGAGGACGGGCAGCTCAGGATCATCGACCGCGCCAGGGACGTGGGACGGCTCAACGACGGGACGATGTTCGCGCCCAAATACATCGAGAACAAGCTCAAGTTCTTTCCCAACGTCAAGGAGGCCGTCACGTTCGGCGACGGGCGGGACTACGTCGGGGCCTTCGTCAACATCGACCTGGACGCCGTTTCCAGCTGGGCGGAACGCCAGGGGCTGCCGTACACCAGCTATGCCGACCTGGCCGCCAAGGACGAGGTCTATGCGATCGTCCAGGACCACATCGAACAGGTGAACCGCGACCTGGCGAGCGATGCGACGCTCGCGGGGTCCCAGATTCGCCGCTTCCTCGTCCTGCACAAGGAGCTCGACGCCGACGACGGCGAGCTGACGCGCACCCGGAAGGTTCGCAGGCGAACGATCGGCGAGCGTTACGGCCAGCTCGTCGAAGCGCTGTACTCCGACGGGAGCAGCGTATCGGTCGAGGCCAGGGTGACGTTCGAGGACGGCCGGGAAGGCGTCATCGACGCCGATCTCAAGATTCGGGATGCGGCGGTCGCCGGCCTTCGGACGACGCCGGCCGGGGCCGCCGAACCGCGCGCCGCGAGCTGACGCGCCGGCCGGAGCCCTCGCCCCGTGACGAACGGCAAGACCATCGGCGACACGCTCCTTCGCGTCGACGACGTAAGCGTTTCGTTCGGGGCCGTCGCCGCCCTGACGGACGTGAGTTTCGAGATCCGGGAGCGCGAGATCCTGGCGATCATCGGCCCCAACGGCGCGGGCAAGACGACCATGCTCAACGTGCTCAACGGCTGGTACCCGCCGGACCGCGGCGCGATCACGCTCCGGGGTGACCGCGTCGCGCGCCTGCGCCCGCACGACGCGGCCCGGCTCGGCATCGCGCGCACGTTTCAGAACGTGGCGCTGTTCCGCGGCATGTCGACGCTCGACAACATCATGACCGGGCGCAACCTCAAGATGAGGCGGAACTTCCTGTGGCAGGCGCTCTATTGGGGTCCGGGACAGAAGGAGGAGATCGCGCATCGCGAATTCGTCGAGAGGATCATCGACTTCCTCGAGATCGAGGACATCCGGAAAGCGCCGGCGGGGCAGCTGCCCTACGGCCTGCAAAAGCGCGTCGAGCTCGGCCGCGCGCTCGCCGCCGAACCGACGCTGCTGCTGCTCGACGAGCCGATGGCCGGCATGAACACCGAGGAGAAAGAGGACATGTGCCGATTCATCCTCGACGTGAACGAGGAATTCGGCGCCGCCATCGCCCTGATCGAGCACGACATGGGCGTCGTCATGGACATCTCGGACAGGGTGGTGGTGCTCGATTACGGGCGCAAGATCGCCGACGGCGCGCCGGACGCGGTGCGCAGGGACCGGGACGTGATCAACGCGTATCTGGGCGTGAGCCGTGACTAGGCCGGAGAACGTCGGCGCGAGCGACGGCGCCGCGCGCCGCGGAGATTGCCGGGCGGGCGTCCGATGATCGGCCTGTTGAGCGATCTGTTCGTCGACCCGTTCGTGGACATCGCCACCGCGCCGGTCTTCTTCGTCGAGGTCGTGATCGGCGGCGTCCTCACCGGCGTCATGTACTCGCTGGTGGCGCTCGGTTTCGTGCTCATCTTCAAGGCCTCGGGCGTGTTCAATTTCGCGCAGGGAATCATGGTGCTGTTCGCGGCGCTCACGCTGGTCGGCCTCATGGAGAACGGACTCCCGGTGTGGCTGGCGTTGATCGCCACCGTGCTCGTCATGATCGTTCTCGCCATGGCGATCGAGCGGCTGGTGTTGCGGCCGCTCGTCAACCAGCCCGACATCATCCTGTTCATGGCGACCATCGGCCTGACTTTCTTCCTCGAGGGTTTCGGCGAGATGATCTGGGGCGCCAACGTGAAGGAACTCGACGTGGGCTTGCCCGAATCGTCGTTCGAGGTCGGCGGCGTGCTGCTCAACGAGTTCGACCTCAGCGCCGCGGTCATCGCGGCGGTCCTCGTCGCCGTTCTCGCCATGGCGTTTCAGCGCACCAGGATCGGACGCGCCCTGCGCGCGGTCGCGGACGACCACCAGGCGGCCCTGTCGGTGGGAATCTCGCTGACCACGATCTGGGTGATCGTGTGGTCGGTCGCCGGCATCGTCGCGCTGGTGGCGGGCATCATGTGGGGCGCCAAGAGCGGGGTGCAGTTCAGCCTGTCGCTGATCGCGCTGAAGGCGCTGCCGGTATTGATCCTCGGCGGCCTCACGTCCGTCCCCGGGGCCATCGTCGGCGGCCTGATCATCGGCGTCGGCGAGAAGATCGCAGAGGTCTACTGGGGTCCGGCGTTCGGCGGCGCGATCGAGAACTGGTTCGCCTACGTCATCGCCGTGCTCTTTCTCTGGTTCCGGCCGCAGGGCCTGTTCGGCGAACGCATCATCGAGAGGGTGTGAGGCGTGCTCTACCGCGAGGCGGGCCAGTTCCACACGACCTACCGGACCGACCAGGGGATCTTCCCCATCCTCCAGGACCGCGTCGCCGTCGCCGTCGGGCTGGCGTTCGCGTTCGTCGTGGTCCCCATGATCGCCGACGAGTACTGGCTGCAAGCGATTCTGATTCCGTTCCTGATCCTGGCGCTCGCCTCCGTCGGATTGAACATCCTGACCGGATACGCCGGGCAGCTTTCCCTCGGGACCGGCGGCTTCATGGCGGTCGGCGCCTACGCCACCTACAAGATGACGACGGCGTTCCCCGAGGCGAACATCGTCCTTCTGATACTCGCGTCGGGCCTGTTCGCCGCCGGCGTGGGCATCCTGTTCGGGATCCCGAGCCTGCGCATCAAGGGGTTCTATCTCGCCGTCGCCACCCTCGCCGCCCAGTTCTTCCTGATCTGGCTGTTCAACAGAATCCCCTGGTTCTACAACTACGCGCCCTCGGGCACGATCACGGCCCCGCCGCGAACCTTCTTCGGCGTCATGGTGACCGGCCCCGAGGCGTCGCCCGAGGCGCGCTATCTCGTGTGCCTCGCGTTGCTCGCCGTCCTCGGGCTGTTGGCCAAGAACATGGCGCGCAGCAACGTCGGGCGCGCCTGGATGGCGGTCCGCGACATGGACGTCGCCGCCGAGATCATCGGCATCCGGCCCTTTCGCGTGAAGCTGCTGGCGTTCGCGATCAGTTCGTACTACTGCGGCGTCGCCGGAGCCCTCTACATGTTCGCCTATCTCGGCAGCGTGGAGACGATCGCCTACGACATCACGCTGTCGTTCCTGGTCCTGTTCATGATCATCATCGGCGGTCTCGGCAGCATTCTGGGGTCGATCCTCGGCGCCTTCTTCATCACCACCGTGCCGATCCTCCTGACCAACATCCCGGTGGCGCTGGACCTGCCGATCTCGGTCGAAACCTCGAAACACATCGAGCTGATGATCTTCGGCGGACTGATCGTCTTCTTCCTCGCCGTCGAGCCGCTGGGCCTGGCGCGCCTGTGGCGGATCGGCAAGGAAAAGCTCAGGCTGTGGCCGTTCCCGCATTAGGAGCGCAATTCCCGCATCGGCAGGGATCGACGAGCGCGCTCTCCACCCCCCGGCCACCCACGCTCTCCTCCCCCCTGACCACTGATACACCTCCCCCCTGCCAGGGGGGAGGAGTTTGAATGGCCAGGGGGGAGGAGCGTGGATGGCTCTCTCCCTTCGCTTTTATTTCTCCCTCTCCCTTGCAGGGGGAGGGTCGGGGTGGGGGTCGCGGCGGTGGGAGGAGCGCGAAGAGCGGCCCGCGCGGTCCGCACCCCGTCGGGCATGATCCGCGCCGGGCCGTCGACCGCGGTCAACCCCCCTCCCGACCTCCCCCCTGTCAGGGGGAGGAGCATGAATTGGTTCCCCCCTGCCAGGGGGGAGGAGTGTGGATGGGTATCCCCCCTGTTCAGGGGGAGGAGGATGAACGGACCTTCTCTTGACCGTTTCCGTTGAGGCGCTTCGGCCGCTCTGGTAAGGATCGAGGCGATCGGCGGGAACGTCTTCGGGAGGCGCGGCATGGGCGGGACGGCATGGCGTCGGATCTTTCGCGTCGCGGCGGGCGCGGCGGCGCTCGCCGTCATGCCCGCCGCGGCCGGGCAGGCGGCCGGGACGGGCGCGAACCCCGCGGAGACGTGCGTGGACGGCGACGCGGTCCTGAACGTGGGCTTCTACGCCTTCTTCGCTCCGGTGAGCCACAGCGCGGAGTCCGACCCCGCCTCGCCGGGGTTCGGGACCCACGAGGGCTACGAGGCGGCCCTGCTGACCGCGCTCGAGGCGATCCCCGGCGCCGGTCTGAAGTTCTCCCGCGCGCCGATCGCCGAATGGGACGGCATCTGGTTGCGGCCTGCCGCCGCGGACGGACCCGACATGGTGGGCGGCGGCATCACCATCCTCGACGGCCGCACCCGCGATGCGTCGGGGAAGCAGGCGATCCGTTTCACCTCGGGGCACATCGCGTTTCGCCAGTCCCTGCTGGTCAGGGCGGAAGACGCCGACAGGCTCGCCGCATACGGCGCGCTGACGAACGACGCGCGCGTCGGCGTACTGGCCGGCACGACGGGAGAGGCGCGGCTGCTGCGCATCGCGGGCATCGCCGACGACCGGGGCGCGCTCGCCGCCGGCACGCGCGTCGTGACGCCGGCCGGGGAGGTGACGGCGGACGGCGGTCCGGGCTACGTCATCACCGCGGCGGAGGCCTCGACCGCCCTTGCCGGCCGCCGCCTTCTCCACCCCGCGTCCCCGTCGGCGCCGCAGGTCGTCTATCTCGGCGACGACAAGGGCGAGGCGGAGCTCCTGGCGGCGCTCGGCGACGGCCGGATCGACGCCCTGGCGCGGGGCGAAATCGGAAACCGGTCGGCCGCCGCCGGTAACCCCGCCTTCGCGGTCTCGGCCCTGGACGACGAGGTTGAATGGGGCGGCTTCGCGCTCGCCTTCGAGGACGCAGGTCTGGCGTCGTGCATCGACCGCCACGTCGATTACCTGACCGACGACCGCCGGATCGGCTACGCCGAGTGGCTGGCGGACCCGGCGGTGTTCATGAAGCGGGCGGCCGGCCGCTGAGGCGACCCGGGCGCGCGGACCGAGAGACGGGAGAGGACGCTCGCGCCCCGCGCGGCGACCTCGACCATCCGGCGCGCCGGCCCGGATCGTCCGGTTGTTTGCCGGCGCCCGAGAGCGTGGTAGGATTCCGGAACACGAGAACTATGGACTTCCCGACCCGGCCACCGGTCGAAAAGGGAGCCATGATTGGAGGGAGGCATACGATGCACGCGAGGAACACCGGCGTAGCGCTGATCGCCGCGGCGGTCGCCGCGACCGCCGTCTGGGCGTCGAAGGCCCAGGCGGAAGACATCTACATTCCGCTGCTGGTCTACCGGACGGGTCCCTACGCGCCGAACGGCATCCCGTCGGCCAACGGATACATCGACTATCTCAAGCTCGTCAACGCCCGCGACGGCGGCATCAACGGCGTCAAGGTCGCCTGGGAAGAGTGCGAGATGCAGTACAACACCAAGCTCGGCGTCGAGTGCTACGAGCGCCTCAAGGGCGGCGGCGCCATGGGGGCGGCGGTGGTCAACCCCTACAGCACCGGCATCACCTACCAGCTCATTCCCAAGGCGCGCGTCGACAAGGTGCCGCTGCATTCGATGGGATACGGCAACACCGCCGCCGCCGACGGCCGGATATTTCCCTGGACGTTCAATTTCCCGACGACCTACTGGAGCCAGGCGTCCGCCTTCATCAAGTACATCGGCGCCCAGGAAGGCGGGATGGAGAACCTCGAGGGCAAGAAGCTCACGCTGATCTACCACAACAGCCCCTACGGCAAGGAACCGATCCCGACGCTGCAACGGCTGTCCGAGAAGTTCGGCTACGAACTGACCCTGCTGCCGGTGGACCACCCGGGCCAGGAACAGAAGGCGACGTGGCTTCAGGTGCGCCGCGGCAAGCCCGACTGGATCTTCCTGTGGGGCTGGGGCGTCATGAACCAGGTCGCCATCAAGGAGGCGGCGGCCATCAGGTTCCCGATGGACCACATGATCGGCGTCTGGTGGTCGGGCAGCGAATCCGACACGGTTCCGGCCGGCGAAGGCGCCAAGGGCTACAAGTCCGGCACGTTCCACGCCCCGGGACACGGCTTCGGAATCCACGACGAGATCCTCGAGCATCTCTACGGCGGCGACCTGGAGGCGGCGAAGGACAACAAGTTCGGCGACGTGCTCTACAACCGAGGGGTCATCAACGCCGTGTACGACACCGAGGCCATCCGCACCGCCATGGGCAAGCACGGCGACAAGGCGTTGTCGGGCGAGGAGACGCGCTGGGGTTTCGAGAACCTCGACCTTACCGCCGCGCGTCTCAAGGAGCTCGGCCTCGACGGCTTCACGAGGCCGATCAAGGTGACGTGCGAGGACCATGAGGGCAACGGCCCGGTCCTCATCCAGCAGTGGGACGGGTCGCAGTGGAACATCGTCAGCGACTGGATCAGCCCGATGCGCGAGATCGTGCGTCCGATGATCGAGGAAGCGGCCGCGAAGTACGCGGAGGAGAACGGCATCACGCCCCGCGATTGCGCCAGGGAGGGCTGACGGCGACGCGGTGGAGAGAGCGGTCGCGAGGCGATGCCGGAGAACGCCGGCCCTCTGCTCAGCGTCAGCAACATCGAGGTCATCTACGACCGCGTGATCCTGGTGTTGCGGGGCGTTTCGCTGGATGTCCCCGAGGGGGGCGTGGTCACCCTCCTCGGGGCCAACGGCGCCGGCAAGACGACGACCCTCAAGGCCATCTCGAACCTGTTGCGTTCGGAGCGCGGCGAGGTCACGAAGGGGACGATCGTCTATCGGGGCGCGGGAATCGACCGCCTGAGCGCCAACGACCTCGTCAGGCGCGGCGTCATCCAGGTCATGGAAGGCCGCCACTGCTTCGAGCACCTGACCGTGGAAGACAACCTCCTGACGGGAGCCTATACCCGCCGCGACGGTCGCGCCGAGATCCAGCGCGACCTCGACATGGTCTACGGCTACTTCCCGCGCATCGGCGAACGGCGCGGCGCGCAGGCCGGCTATATCTCCGGCGGCGAGCAGCAGATGACGGCGATCGGCAGGGCGCTGATGGCGAGGCCCAGGTTGATCCTGCTCGACGAGCCGTCGATGGGGCTGGCGCCGCAACTCGTCGAGGAGATCTTCGAGATCGTCAAGCGCCTGAACGAGAACGAAGGCGTGAGCTTCCTGCTCGCCGAGCAGAACGCCAACATCGCGCTGCGCTACTCCAAGCACGGCTACATCCTCGAGAACGGGCGGGTCGTCATGGACGGGGAAGCGTCCACGCTGTCCGAGAACGAGGACGTGAAGGAGTTCTATCTCGGCCTCGGCGCGTCGGGCCGGAAGAGTTACCGTGACGTGAAGTTCTACCGGCGGCGCAAACGCTGGCTGGCCTGACCCGGGCCTTCGCCTGCGTCCGGGGAACGTTCGGCAACGGAAACCATGTCGGAAACGAGCGGATATTTCGACGACCTGGAGACGCGCGACGCGGAAGCGCGCGAAGCCGATCTGATGGGACGGCTGCCGGACCAGCTCGCGGCCGCGAAGGCCTCCGCCCCGTATTTCGCCGAGCTGCTCGCCGACGTGGAGCCGGCGGAGGTCACGAGCCGCGACCTGTTGGCGGCGCTTCCGGTCACCCGGAAATCGGACCTCGTCGAACGGCAGGCCGCGGACCCTCCGCTCGGCGGCCTCGGCGGCGTGGCGACCGGCGAACTCGCATACCTCTTCCAGTCGCCGGGACCGATCTACGATCCGGGCGGCGACGCGCCCGATTTCTGGCGATTCGCCCGCGCCTTCTGGGCGGGGGGCTTCCGCCCGGGCGACGTCGTCCACAACACGTTCTCCTACCATCTGACGCCCGCCGGCAAGATGATGGAGAGCGCCGCCCGCGCCATCGGATGCCCGGTGTTCCCGGGGGGCGTCGGCAACACGGAGCTTCAGCTCGCCGCCATCTCCCACATCCGCCCGACGGCCTACGTGGGCGCGCCCTCGTTCCTGAAGATCCTGCTGGACCGGGCGGAAGAAAGCGGGACCGACGCCTCGAGCATCGTCAAGGCCGGGGTGGGCGGCGAGGCGTTGCCGCCCGGCCTGCGCCGGGAATTCGACGGGCGCGGCGTCTTCGTCCGGCAGAGCTACGGGACCGCGGACCTCGGGCTCGTCGCGTACGAGTCCGAGGCCATGGAAGGCATGATCCTCGACGAGCGGATCATCGTCGAGATCGTCGGGCCCGGAAGCGGCGATCCGGTCGCGGAAGGCGAGGTCGGCGAAGTCGTCGTGACCCTGCTGAACCCCGTCTATCCGCTCGTCCGTTTCGCGACCGGGGACCTGTCGGCGACGATGACGGGAACGAGTCCCTGCGGGCGGACCAACACGCGCATCAGGGGGTGGATGGGACGCGCCGATCAGACGACCAAGGTCAAGGGCATGTTCGTCCACCCGGGCCAGATCGATCGGGTGGTCGCGCGCCATCCGGAAGTCGTCAAGGCGCGCCTCGTGGTCGCGCGGGAGGACGGACGGGACGCCGCGACCCTGAACTGCGAGGCCGAGAGCGGCGCCGAGGGCCTCGCGTCGGCCATCGCCGAGACGCTCCAATCGGTCTGCAAGGTGCGCGGGCGGGTGAAAATCGTCGCGCCGGGCAGTCTCCCCGACGACGGCAAGACGATAGACGACGTCCGCTCCTACGAGTAGCGCCCCAAGGGGAAGGCCCGAACCGGAACGACCGGCCGGTTCCATGGCGGGGTTGATTTGTCTCGTCAGGTGGGCAAACCCGCTCTCCGACGTGATGCACTCCGCGCAGTGCGGACAAGCCACCCCATACCCTTGACATAAGGCATGAAGGTTATTTGCTGGGCGTCCTTTCAGTTCGCCGCAGACAAGATGGCCGTCGCTCCGGCCTGTAAAGCATCCTCCACGTCATCGAACCAGAACTTTGGCGCCGCCTTTTCAATGCGCGTTCTTCCGTTCGGGCCTCTGTACCACGCATAGTCTCCATCATCCTTGAGGTGGTCATACCCAAAGAGTGACATATGACCCAAGTTTTGAGGCGGAATCTTCGCCCAAGGCATCTCAGGCCCCCATCAAGCGCGAACCAGCTCCTGGTTGCTCAAATGACGGTAATAGCCGCAACGTCGGCTCAATGTGCTCGATGGGGACGTCGGGAACCGCACGGGCTTCAGACGTAACCCGCACCGGTATGTTCTCCACTTGGTAGAACGTTTCCATGTAGGACTTCAGGGTGTCGGCAATGACCTCTTCCAATTCTTCCTCGGTGTCCCGCTCATAACAGAACAGGGGCTCGGTAATGGAGTACGCCAAGAATGCGCCGGCGTGCGTGCGCCCGCCATTGATCTCGAGGCAGCCCAATACCTTTCTGAGTCGTTCCTCATCGTTCATCGGTCTAACTCCATCGTATCTTCGCCACGACGCGCGCCCAACCCTCACCTCGTTTGGCCGACGACGGGTCGCAGTCGCGGTTTCTTCAATTTCACCTGTCGCGATCCTGGCGACATGAACGGCGCAACTCACCACATCGACAGGGCGCCTCCGACCCTACGGCTCCTCAGGCATGGAACTCCATGTCGGTGGTTTGCGTCATCGTGTCTCCTCCCAAATATGAGACGCATGTATCATGCGTCAAGCGGAGTGTAGACGTATTGGTCCGCGCTTTGCAAGGCAGGCGGGCCGAAACCGCGCGGTATCGACGCGCGGCCCCGCGGCCCGATAGGCTCCAGTCCCGCCGCCGCGCGCGCGTGAGGCGCCGCCGAACGCCGCGCCAGCAACTCCGGACGCCAGGGACCTTGTCGCTCACCGGCCGAAACCTTACCTGCGCGCGAGGGGACGCCATCGTCTTCACCGGGCTCGATTTCGACGTCGCGCGCGGCGGCATCGTCGTCGCGAGGGGCGCGAACGGCAGCGGGAAGACCTCGCTCCTGCGGCTCGCCGCGGGATACCTCGCCCCGAGCGCGGGGGAGATCCGGCGCGACGGAACGCCGATCCCGGACGACCCGGAGCGGCACCGAACGAGCCTGCACTACGTCGGCCATCTCGACGCGGTGAAGCCCGCGCTTTCCGTGGCCGGGAACCTGGCGTTCTGGAGCGGCGTGCTGACCGTGAACGCCGGCGCGCCCCCGCGTCCGAACGTCGGCCGGGCGCTCGACAGGATGGGGCTCGCAGGGTTGGCCGACACGCCCGCGCGCTACCTGTCCGCCGGCCAGCGGCGGCGGTTGGCGCTGGCGCGGCTCGTCGCGAGCCCGAGGCCTCTCTGGCTGCTCGATGAACCGACGGCCTCTCTCGACGCCGCGGGCATGGAAACGCTGCTCGGCCTCGTTTCCGACCATCGTTCGAGCGGCGGCATGGTGCTGGCGGCCGTCCACGGCCCTTTCGCCGTCGACGACGCGGCGACGATCCGCTTGGGAGAGTCCCGCGCGGATGGAACGCCATGACCGTGTTCTTCCGGATCGTCGTCCGCGACGTCCGCCTCGCCTTCGGACAGGGGGGCGCGGCGATGCTGGCGGTGGTCTTCTTCCTGCTCGCCGTCACCCTGTTCCCTCTCGGGATCGGACCCGAGGCCGGCGTCCTGCGGCGTATCGCGCCGGGCGTGATCTGGGTCGCGGCGCTGCTCGCGGCCATGCTCTCCCTCGACCGCCTGTTCCAGGCGGACTTCGAGGACGGCAGCCTCGATCAACTGGCCCTGGCGCCTCTGCCGCTCGAGCTCGTGGCGGCGGCGAAGTGCCTCGCGCACTGGATCTCCACGGGCTTGCCCATGCTCGCCGTCTCGCCGCTGCTCGGCATCCTGCTCGGCCTGAACGCCGAGGCGTGCGGCGCGTTGCTGCTGGCCCTGGCCGCGGGCACGCCGTCGCTCAGCCTGGTGGGCGGCATCGGAGCGGCCCTGACCGTGAGCGTCCGGCGGGGCGGCGCGCTGTTGTCCCTGCTCGTCCTCCCGCTCTGCGTCCCGATCCTCGTCTTCGGGACCGGCACCGTCGATTCGGCGGTTGCGGGCCTGGAGGACGGCGCTCACCTGCCGGCATTGGCGGCGATATTGGCGGTCGCGCTCCCGCTCGCGCCGTGGGCGATGGCCGGCGCGCTCCGCCTGAACCTGGAATGACCGGCCGCGACCCGGCGGACGAGACTTCCCGTCGGGCGCCCGCGCGGCCCGCGGGGCGTCCGGCCCGGCGGATGGTGCTATAACGCGGTCATGGCGAACTGGCGCCGCCTCGCGAACCCGACGCTGTTCCTCGAGTGGAGCCGCCGCGTCCGCCCCTGGGCCGGCGCCGCGACCGCCGTTCTGTTGGCCATCGGGGTCTATCTCAGCCTGTTCGCGGCGCCGCGGGACTACCAGCAGGGCGACGCCGTTCGCATCATGTTCGTTCACGCGCCGTCGGCCTGGATGGCGCTGTTCGCCTACGCGGTCATGGCGGCCGCCAGCGCCGCGGGCCTGGTCTGGAAAAGTCCGCTCGCGCATCTGACGGCGAAGGCCGCCGCTCCCGTCGGCGCGTCGTTCACCTTGCTCGCCCTGGCGACGGGAGCCCTGTGGGGCCGGCCCATGTGGGGCGCGTGGTGGGTATGGGACGCGCGCCTGACCTCGGTCCTGATCCTGTTCTTCCTGTACCTCGGGCACATCGCGCTCTGGCAGGCGATCGACGACCACGCGCGGGCCGCCAAATCCGCCGCCATCCTGGCCCTGGTCGGAGTCGTCAACATCCCGATCATCAAGTTCTCGGTGGACTGGTGGAACACGCTGCATCAACCGGCGAGCGTGCTGCGCATCGACGGTCCGTCCATCCACCCCAGTCTGCTGACGCCGCTGCTGGTGATGGGAGCCGCCTTCGCCGGCTACTTCGTCGTGGTCCTTCTGATACGCCTGGAGCGCGAGATTCTGGCCCGCCAGATACGAACGCTGCGGCGCATACGGTCGCGGAGCTGAAGACCCGGAAATGGCGCCGGTGAGCGAATTCCTGGAGATGGGCGGCTACGCTCCGTTCGTGTGGTCGGCGTTCGCGATCGCCGCGGCGGTGCTGGCGCTGCTCCTCGCGTGGAGCCTTCGCGGCCTCCGGAAGGAACGGGACCTGCTCGACTCGCTTCCCGGGCGGCGGTCCGAAACCCGACCCGCCGAGGCCGGAGATGACCCGTAGACGGCGGCGCCTCTACTTCATCGCGTCGAGCCTGACGATGCTCGGGATCGCGACGGCGCTGGCGCTCGACGCCTTTCGGGAGAATCTCGTCTTCTTCCACGGTCCCAGCGAAATCGCCGAGAAGGGGATCCCCGCGGAACGCCGCTTCCGGCTGGGCGGGCTGGTCGAGGAGAACAGCGTGGTCCAGGGGAACGACGGCGTCACGGTCTCGTTTCGGGTGACGGATACGGCGGCGTCGGTGCCCGTCCGCTACCGCGGGCTGTTGCCAGACCTGTTCCGCGAGGGCCAGGGAGTCGTCGCGGACGGTTCGCTGGACGGGGACGGAACGTTCATCGCCACCGAGATACTCGCCAAGCACGACGAGACCTACATGCCGCCCGAGGTCGCGGAGGCGTTGAAGAAGGCGGACCGATGGCGGGGCGAGTAGCGGGGCGAACGGCGGGATGATCGTCGAGATCGGACACTACGCCCTGATCCTGGCGCTGGCGTTGTCCCTCGTACAGGGCGCGCTTCCCCTGATCGGCGCCCAGCTTCGCTACGACTCCTGGATCGCGGCGGCCCGGCCCGTCGCCATCATCCAGTTCGGATTCGTGTCGCTCTCCTTCGCCGCCCTGACCTACGCCTACGTGAGTTCCGATTTCTCGGTGCTCAACGTCGCCATGAACTCGCATTCGGCGAAGCCGCTCCTCTACAAGGTGTCGGGAGTCTGGGGAAACCACGAAGGATCTCTCCTGCTCTGGGTCCTGATACTCACCCTGTTCGGCGCGGTCGTCGCCGCCTTCGGCGGCAATCTGCCGCCCGATTTGCGGGCCCGCGCGCTTTCCGTCCAGGCCCTGATCGGCGCCGGCTTCCTCCTGTTCATGCTGCTCGCCTCCAATCCCTTCGAACGGTTGGTCCCCGCGCCCCCGGAGGGTCAGGGCCTGAACCCCCTCCTTCAGGATCCCGGACTGGCGTTCCACCCGCCGTTCCTTTACCTCGGCTACGTGGGATTCTCGATGGCGTTCTCGTTCGCCGTGGCGGCGCTCATCGAAGGCAGGGTGGATGCCGCATGGGCGCGCTGGGTCCGTCCGTGGACGCTCGCGGCTTGGTGTTTCCTGACCCTGGGTATCGCGCTGGGGTCGTGGTGGGCCTACTACGAGCTCGGCTGGGGCGGATTCTGGTTCTGGGACCCCGTCGAGAACGCCTCGCTGATGCCCTGGCTCGCCGGCACGGCGCTGTTGCACACCGCCATCGTGGTCGAGAAGCGCGACGCGCTGAAGAGCTGGACCATCCTGCTCGCGATCCTGACGTTCTCGCTGAGCCTTCTGGGCACGTTCCTGGTGCGGTCGGGAGTCCTGTCGTCCGTGCATGCCTTCGCGACCGACCCGGCGCGAGGCGTTTTCATCCTGATGTTTCTCGTGCTGGTCGTTGGCGGCTCGCTGACCCTGTTCGCGATCCGCGCGCCGGGCCTGAAGGGCGGCGGCCTGTTCGCGCCCGTCAGCCGCGAAGGGGCCTTGGTCCTCAACAACCTGCTGTTGACGACCGCCTGCGCGACGGTC
The DNA here is from genome assembly GCA_965242505.1 of Alphaproteobacteria bacterium. Lineage (GTDB taxonomy): Bacteria > Pseudomonadota > Alphaproteobacteria > UBA2966 > UBA2966 > UBA2966. The sequence goes on along the minus strand of OZ251449.1, from coordinate 2,059,362 downwards.
CTGCTGGGAACGTTGTATCCGCTGTTCCTCGACGCCCTGACCGGAGAGAAGGTCTCGGTCGGCCCGCCGTATTTTCACGCGACGTTCGTTCCGCTGATGGCGCCGGCCATCGCGGCGGCCGGTATCGGCCCGTTGCTGGCCTGGAAGCGGGGCGATCTCGCCGGCGCCCTCGGCCGCCTGCGCGTGGCTCTGGCGGTCGCCGTGGCGGTCGCGCTGGCGACGCTGGCGTTCGCGACGGAAGCCCCGGCGCTCGCGGTGGCGGGCGTCGCGCTCGGCGTCTGGCTGATCGCGGCGTCGCTCGGCGACCTGGCCGAGCGCGTCCGGTTGTTCCGCGGGCCGTTCGGCGAGACCCGGCGCCGCGCCAGGCGCCTGCCGCGGGCGGCGTACGGCATGGCCATCGCGCACGCCGGCGCCGGCATCGCCGTTCTGGGGATCGTCGTCAGCGTGACCTGGGAGAGCGAGCGGTTGCAGGTCGTCGAGGTCGGCGACTCCGTCCCCGTGGGCGGGTACGAGTTCACGTTCCGCGGCGTCCGGGACGTGAGGGGCGCCAACTACGACGCGGTTCGGGGCGTCTTCGACGTGACGCGCGGCGGCGACCCCGTCGCCGTGATGACCCCGGAAACACGGACCTACGACATGCCTCGGCAGACCACGACGGAAGCCGCCATCCGCCCGACCCCGACGGCGGACCTGTACGCCGTCATCGGCGACCCGAACGGCGCGGGCGGTTGGGCGGCGCGTCTCTATCACAAGCCTCTGGTCCACTGGATCTGGCTTGGAGCCATCCTCATGGCCGTCGGCGGACTCGTCTCGCTGACGGACCGACGCCGCCGGGTGGGCGCGCCCAGGCGCGCGGCGGCGCGCGCCGGGACGCGGTCGGGAACGGCGCGGGCCGCGAGAGCGTGAGTGGCCCATGCGGATCGGCCACATCCTGCCGCTGGGATCGTTCGCGGTCGTCGCGCTGGCGCTCGGCGTCGGGCTGACGCTCGATCCGCGCCTCATCCCGTCGGCTCTCATCGACGAACCGATCCCCGATTTCTCCCTGCCCCCCGTCGGCGATCGGCCCGACGGTCTGGCCTCGGCCGATCTGAGGACGGGGGAGGTCGCCATCGTCAACGTCTTCGCGTCATGGTGCGGCCCCTGCCGGATAGAGCACCCGCTGTTGATGGAGGTCGCGCGGAGCGGCATGGTTCCGGTTCACGGGATCAACTACAAGGACCTGCCCCGAAACGCCCTGGCCTGGCTCGAACGATACGGAGATCCCTACCGGCGCGTCGGCTCGGACCGGACCGGCCGGGTCAGCATGGACTGGGGCGTCTACGGCGTTCCCGAGACCTTCGTGATCGACCGGCGGGGACGCATCGCCTACAAGCACGTCGGACCGATGATGCCGGAAGACATGCGCCAGCGGATACTGCCGCTGGTCAGAGAGCTCCAGGGCGGATGACGCGGGATCTCCGGCGCTCCCTGCTGTGGGCCGCCGCCGCATGCGCGGTGTCGCTGGCGGCGCCGTCGCCGGCCGCGGCCATCGGCGTGGACCGGGCGCTCCCCGACCCGGTCCTTGAAGCGCGCGCTCGCGCCATTCACAAGCAACTCCGTTGCCTCGTCTGCCAGAACCAGTCGATCGACGACTCCAGCGCCGATCTCGCGCGGGACCTGCGGGTTGTCGTTCGGGAACGTATCGCGCTGGGGGACTCCGATGGGGAGGTTCTCGATTTCGTCGCCGACCGCTATGGCGACTGGGTATTGCTCAAGCCGCCGTTCGACGTCCGGACGCTCGTCCTCTGGCTGGGTCCCGCCGCGCTGCTGCTTCTGGGCGCCGGTCTCGCCGTTGCCGTCCTCCGCCGGTCGCGCGGCGGCCCGGAGTCCGCGCCCGACGCCCTGACGCCCGAGGAACGGGCCCGCCTGGAGGCGCTGCTGGAGCGCGGCGGGGACGCTTCCTGATGCTGTTCTGGGCGGTCTTCGCGGTTCTCACCGCCGTCGCGGTCGTCGGCGCGGCGCTGCCGTTGTCGCGCGGCGTCCGCAACGAACGCCGGCGCGCCGAATACGATCTCCGGGTCTACCGCCATCAGCTGGACGAACTCCGGAACGACCTCGAGCGCGGGACGATCTCGGCCGAGGAAGAAGCGTCCGCCCGCACGGAAATCGAGCGACGGATTCTGGCGGCCGGAACCACGGACGAGTCGCGCCTCCGCCCGACGCCCGCGGTGCCGCGACTCGTCGGCGCCGTGGCGGCGGCGGTCGGGATACCGGCGCTGGCGTCGGGCCTGTACCTCCATCTGGGCTCGCCGCAATCGCCTGACCGGCCGATCGACGACCGATCGACGACGGCGACGCGTCCGGCCCCTGCGGACGATCTGCGAACTGCCGTGAGTCGGCTTCGGGCCCGTCTGGCGCGCGGCTCGGGAAGCCTCGCGGACTGGCTGCTCCTCGGTCGGTCGTACACGGTCATGCGACGTTTCGACGATGCCGCGGCGGCGTACAGACAGGCCGACGGCCTGCGGCCCGACGACCCCGACGTCATGACCGCGCTCGGAGAGGCGCTCGTCCTCGCGGCGGGCGGCGCGGTGACGCCGGAGGCGGAGGCGGTGTTCCGCCGCGCCCATGCCCTGGACGGCGGGCTTCCCGGTCCACGCTTCTACATGGGATTGGCGCGCGCGCAGGCGGGACGCCCGCGGGACGCCTACGATGTCTGGCTCGCGCTGGCCATCGACTCGGAGCCGGACGCGCCGTGGTTGCCCCGGCTGACCGCCCGTCTCGAGGAGCTCGGCGCCGAACTGGGGAAGGACGTCGCCGCCGAACTGCGGGACGTCCCCGCCGGGGGGATGGACGGCGGCCCCGTCCCGGCGCGAGGCCCCGCACGGGAAGACGTCGAGGCGGCCGCCGGCATGTCCGCCGGCGATCGCGCCGAAATGATCCGCGGAATGGTCGCGCGCCTCGCCGAACGCCTGGAAGAGAACCCCGAAGACGTCCAGGGATGGATCATGCTCGCCCGGTCGTATCGGGTTCTCGATCAGCCGGAAAAGGCGCGAGAGGCTCTCCGCCGGGCGCGGGCGGCGGCGCGGGCGGCCGGCGTCACGACCGGCTACGCGGACGAGGGTTCTCTCTTCCGCAGGTGAAGGGACCAGGTGATGGGGGCGAGAGGAGGAACGTCGGTTCGCTCTCCCAGATATCTCCGGCGGTGTTCCTCGGGCGATTCGTTGCGGACCACGTCCCAGACCCCGCGAGGGTTCAGAACGGCGCCGGCCTCGGCCGGGTCGAAGCGCGAGATCATGGGCTCGCCCCGTTTCTCCACGAACGTCATCATGCTGGCGAAGAGCGCGCGGTCTTCCGGCGGCGCGCACGCATCGGCGATCAGGTAGTCGAGCACGACTTCCGATCCCGGTCCTCCGACCGACGCCAGGCGGTCCAGGTTGTCCAGGATAGCGCCCTCCGTGAGGTAGTAGGTGACCCCCATCCAGTTGAAGAACGACGCCTTTCCCGAATCGAGCCCGGCGGCGAGGAGCTCCGTCTCGAGATCGTCGTTCTCGAAGTCGAAGGGGACGAAGCGGAGGGAGTCGGGGCGCGCCATGCGCGCGGCCGAGAGGCGTTCCTTCTTCAGATCGATGGTGGCGGCCAGATCGACCTCGAAGACCGTCAGGCCGAGGTCCGGGCGGCGAAAGGCGAACGTATCGAAACCGGAACCGAGGATCACGTATTGCGTCACCCCGCCTCTCGCCGCCTCTTCGAGACGGTCCTCGGCGAAACGGGCGCGAGTGAGGTGCTGGGTGGTGATCGGCATGAGCCTCTTCATCACGACCTTCGCGAACAGGGCGTCGAGCAGGGACGAGCCGAGCACCCGGCGCCACCGGTCCCCGACGAGACGTATCGCGTAGGGATCCTCGAATACGTAAGGTTCGTCGTGCCTGAGGAGATGTCTCGCGCGGCTCGCCGCCACGAGCTCCGCGGTGCGGCTTCCGCGAGCGCGAGCGCGATTGACCGGCGCCTGCGGCATGTCTGCTTCCCGTTCCCTCGCGACCGGAACACCGGAGCACTATACCCCGACCCGCATTTCTCATTCCGGCCGCGGGGACGTAACATTCGGACGATACGACGCCGTCGGCCCGGGCGCCGAGCGCCGAAGAGCCGCGTTCCAGAGGAAGACCGTCCAGAAGGGGAGCCATCGATGTCCGAACGCAGTTACGACCTTCCCCGGTTCGTCGCCGACCTGCGGCGGATCACCGGAGAGGAGTCCGACGAAAGCAGGATCGTGCGGCGGGTCGCCCCGCTGGCCAGGGAGCTCGCCGCGACGCCCGGCCTCGTGACGGAGACGCCCGAGAAGCGCGACGAAGCGCAGGGTTTCACCCTGCGCCTGCTGCACGAGGATCCGGACCACGGCAACGCCGTGTTCCTGTTCGCCTGGCTCCCCGGCCGCGGGACGCCGGCGCACAATCACAAGACCTGGGGCGTCGTGGTCGGAATCGAGGGCGAGGAAAAGGAGACGTGGTGGCGGCGCGTCGACGACGGGACCCGGGCCGGTTACGCCCGACTCGAGCCTCTCTCCGAACGCAGGTTGACGCCGGGCCGCGTCTCGTCGTTCCTGTCGGACGACATCCATACGGTCCTGAACGATACCGGGCAGGTGTCGTGGTCGCTGCACGTCTACGGCAGGCACGTCAACCATACGGGCCGGTCCGAATTCGATCCGGTCGCCAGGACGGAGAAGGCGTACGTTCTGAACGTCGCGTGACGGCCCCGGCGGGGCGGCGCGTCAGGCGGTGTCGCGCGGCTCGGCGTGGCGGCGCATCAACGGCGTCTGCGCCAACGCGAACAGGACCGTCAGCGGCAGAAACCCGAACACCTTGAACGTGACCCAGACGTCGGTGGAGAAACTCCTCCACACGATCTCGTTCAGAACGGCCATCGCCGCGAAGAAGGAGCCCCAGCGAACGGCCAGCAAACGCCATCCCTCGTCGTCGAGCGCGGCCACGGCGCCGAACAGCGTCTTGACGTAGTTCCTGCCGAACGCCATTCCCCCGAAGATCGCCGCCGCGAACAGCGCGTTGACGATCGTGGGCTTGAGCTTGATGAACGTCTCGCTCTGGAGATAGAGCGTCAGACCGCCGAACACGAGCACGATCAGCCCCGACACGAGAGGCAGGGCGGGAACGTGCCGGGCCGCGGCGTAAGCGACGCCCAGCGACGCGACGATGGCGATCATGAAAACGCCGGTCGCGGCGAAGATCCCGTAGCTCGCGTTGACGGCGAAGAAGACCAGCAGCGGCCCCGCCTCGATCCCGAGCCGGAGGAGCGGATTCATCGCCTGGTATCGATCTGTCGGAGCGGTCATGAGCAGGCGGGTCGGTGCGTCCGGGAACGTGCGCGGCCCAGAGGCCGCAACGTAACGTGGACGCGCGCGTCGGAATGGTCAAGGGGGAGGGAGAATGAAGAGGACAGAGGGGCCGTTGACGCTCCTCCCCCCTGACAGGGGGGAGGTCGGGAGGGGGGTGGCGGCCCCGCAACGCCGCGCGATCCTCGATCCCTGCCGGCGCGAAAATGCGGGTCAACCCAACGCGGCCTTTTCCTCCTGCGCCGTTTCGGTTCCCGTGAACCAGTCGCAGATCTCCTCTCCCGGCATGAAGATCGTGTCCGGGCGTTCCAGGAGATAGTCCAGCATGCGCCCGACCCAATGGGCGCGGTGCGCCTGCCCCATGAGATAGTGGTGATAGGACATCGTCAGGACCCGCGGGGAGTCCTCGAGTTCCGGTTCGAGGCCCGCCACCATGTCGCGCATCCGGTTGTACTGTTCGTCCGGTCCGTGCCGGCCGACGTGATAGATGTAGGCGTCGTTGAGCTCGGCCGTGTAGGGCGCCACGACGAGGGGCCCGGCTTTCGTCGACATCCAGACCGGCAGATCGTCGATCATGCCCCAATCGGAGACGTATTCGACGCCCGCGGCCTTGAGCAGCTCGGGCGTGCGGGTGGACTCCTTCAATCCGGGGCCGATCCAGCCGCGCGCCGGCCGGCCCGTGAACGACCGGATCCGTTCGAGGGAGACGTTGATGATCTCCTCCTCGTCGTCCTCCGACATGGAACGCTGGAATTTGCCGTGGCCCTGAAATTCCCAGCCCGCCTCGAGCACGGCCTCGGCCACGTCCGGATACGCGTCGATCACGTCGGAGTTGATGCAGGCGACGGCCCGCACGCCCCGCTCCTTCAGCGCGCGGACGAGACGGGGAACGCCGCAGCGCATGCCGTACTCCATCCAGGCGTAGTTGACGAGGTCGGGGACCGGGTCGAGGCCGTGGGGATTGGCGAGTATCTTCCGGGGTATCGGCTGGTCGTACCGGAAGATCTCGATCGCCACCACGATCTGCACGATCAACGGCTTGCCGTCGGGCGGCGGAAGACTGCCCCTCTTCGGAGCGTACTGGAAAGGAACGCGCGGGTTCACCATTCGGCCGGCCCCCGAGCCTCTACAGGATCTCGTAAATCTCGTAGCCGGGACCCTCCTCGGTCCGGTCCCCGACGCCTACCGCGACGATGGTGTTCAGCCAGCCGTACTTCGCCGACGCCGTCTCGAAGAACGGAGCGATCCGGAAGTAGTATTCGGAAGCGTCGACGGCGCCGCCGTCCAGATGGCGCCGCAGGACCTCCTCGGGGCCGAGGCGCAGCCCGCGGTAACGCATGCCGATCAGGCGCCCGTCGTCGGTTTCCATCGTCAGCCGGACGTCGAGCTCGGTCGCGCCGTCGGGCCGCCGGATCAGCCAGTCGCCGCCGAACACGATCCGGCCCCGAAGGCGATCGCCTTCGAAACGGCCGCCGGGAACGGGCATGACCCAACGGCGACCGGACGGCGTATCCCCGTATTCCAGCGGTCCGAGCGGCGGCTCGGGCGGCTGGATACGGAACGTCATCAAATGGCGCGTCCTGATCTCGGGCATCGCCTCCCACTCCGCGGACGGAGTTCAGCGTAGAACATCGTTCCGACGGAAACCAGTCGGTCCGCCGGCGCGCATTTCTCGTATCCCCCCGGCGCGACCCCCACCCCGACCCTCCCCCTGCAAGGGAGAGGGAGAAGAGGGGGGCGGGAGAGAGCCATTTGCGCTCCTCCCCCCTGTCCAGGAGGGGGGTGGACGCGGCCCCGCAACGCCGCGCGCTCCTCGCTCCCTGCCGGTGCGAGAAATGCGGGCTGGACCCGACCGGGGCCGCGCTATTACGGTCGGCCGCCCGCGAAGCGAGACAGGAGCGTCGAGCCGTGTCCGACCGGAAAGTCGCCCTTGTGATCGGCGCCACCGGAATCGTCGGCGGCAACATGGTCCGGTATCTCGATACGAAGGAGGAGTGGCGGGTCGTCGGCCTGTCCCGGCGCCGGCCCTATTACGAATCGACGGCGACCTTCATCTCCGTGGACCTCGGCGATGCCGCCGACTGCCGGGCCAAACTCGCCGGACTCGACCAGGTCACCCACGTGTTCTTCGCCGGCTACGCCGACCGGCCGACGTGGGCCGAGCAGGACGCCCCCAACCTCGCGCTCCTCGCCAACCCCATGGAGGCCATCGAACCGGTCGCGGCCGGGCTCGAGCACGTCTGCTCGCTTCAGGGGACCAAAGCCTACGGATCCCACCTCGGCCCCTTCAGATCGCCGGCGAAAGAGAGCGACCCGCGGCACATGCCGCCCAATTTCTATTACAGCCAGCAGGACTACCTGATCGAGAGTTCGAAGGGAAAGAACTGGTCGTGGTCGTGCGTGCGCCCGCACGCGGTGTGTGGATACGCGGTGGGGATTCCCATGAACCTGGTCTCGTGCATCGCCGTCTACGCCGCCGTCTCGAAGGAGTTGGGGCTGCCGTTGCGGTTCCCGGGCAGCCCGGTCACCTACCGCTCCATGTACATGGCCACGGAAGCGGGCCTGCTGGCGCGCGCCATGGAATGGGCGGCGACGACGCCCGCGTGCGCCGGCCAGGTCTTCAACGTCGTCAACGGCGACCACGTGCGCTTCGAGCGCATGTGGCCGAAGTTCGCCGACTTCTTCGGCATGGAGGCGGGGCCGCCCCAGCGCATCGACCTGCCGCTGATGATGGCCGACAAGGCGCCGCTCTGGGACGACGTCGCGCGCAAGCACGATCTCGTCCCCAACGCCTACGAAGACATGGCTCACTGGCCGTTCGCCCAGTACGTGTTCAACAACGAGTGGGACATGATGTCGGATTCGACGAAACGCCGGAAATTCGGGTTCCCGGACTTCGTCGACACCGAGCGGATGTTCCTGGATCTGTTCGCGGAGCTCCGGGCCAACCGGATCATCCCGTAAGGCGGGGGGCGAAGCCGCGTTTGGCGGGAGGACGGACGCCATGACCGATCGCAACGTCGCGCTCGTGTTCGGCGCCGGCGGCATCGTCGGGCGGGGGCTCCTCCGGCATCTCGACGGCCTCAACGATTGGGACGTCATCGCGGCCATGCGCGGCCCTCCCGATTTCGAGACGCGGGCCGAGCGCCTGCCCGTCGATCTGGAGGACCGCGGCGCCTGTCTGGCGGAGCTGAGGAACGCGCCGCGGGTCACGCACGCGTTCTACGCCGCCTACAAGGACTTCCCCACGTGGGAGGAAGCCGCCGAACCCAATACCGGGATGTTCAGGAACGCGATGGACGGCCTGCTGCGGAACGCGCCCGACCTTCGGCACGTGCAGATCGTGCAGGGCGCGAAGTACTACGGCCGTCACCTGGGCCCCTACAAGACCCCGTCGCGGGAGGACGACCCCCGGCACATGCCGCCGAGTCTCTATTTCGGCCAGGAGGACTACCTGCGGGAGATTCGGGAAGGCCGACCCTGGACGTGGTCGGCGGTCCGCCCCCAGGCCGTATGTGGCCTCTCGACCGGCAACCCGCTGAACCTCACGTCCGTCGTGGCGGTCTACGCCGTCGTCTCCAGGGAGCTCGGCCTGCCGTTGCGCTGGCCGGGCGAACCGGCGGCCTACCGCACGATATACCAGGTCACCGACAACGAGCTCCTGGGGAGGGCGATGGTCTGGGCGGCGACGACGCCGGAATGCGCCGACGAGGCCTTCAACGTCGCGAATGGCGACGTGTTCCGTTGGGAGCGCATGTGGGAGCGCATCGCCGCGTATTTCGGCATGGAGGCCGGACCGCCGCAGCGGATCGACCTCGCCGCGACGATGGCGGACAAGGAACCGGTCTGGAACGGGATCGTCGAGAAGTACGGCCTGGCGCCCACGCCGTTCGAGAAGGCCGCGAACTGGGCCTTCGGGGATTACGCCTTCGGCTCCGACTGGGACGTCTGCATGGACACCACCAAATGCCGCCGGGCCGGATTCCTCGATTTCGTGGACACGGAAGAGATGTTCGTCCGCCACTTCGACGAGCTGCGCGCAGCGAGGATCATCCCCTGATCCGCGCGGGGCCGCGCGATCCGCCCCTCTGTCCAGGAGGGGGCCACTCATACTCCTCCCACCGACCACCAACACTCCTCCCCCCTGACAGGGGGGAGGTCGGGAGGGGGGTCCGGATGAACATGCAACGCCGCCGCGACCCCCACCCCGACCCTCCCCCTGCAAGGGAGAGGGAGAAGAAGGGGAACGGAGGCGGAGGAAACCATTGACGCTCCTCCCCCCTGGCCACCCACACTCCTCCTCCCTGACCATTCATACTCCTCCCCCCTGACAGGGGGGAGGTCGGGAGGGGGGTCCGGATGGGGGGTCCGCCGCCCCGCAACGCCGTTCTCGCCCCTCTCCCCCGCCGCGACCCCCACCCCGACCCTCCCCCTGCAAGGGAGAGGGAGAAGAAAGGGGCCGGGAGAAGAAGGGGGGCGGAGTCCGGCCGGCGGCTTTACGTCCGAAAGTCCGGGTGATACATGACATCTCATTCCAGATGCCGTTCTATGTGATTTCGTATCAATGCCGAAGCTCGTCACTCAGCGCGATCTCGCCCGCGACCTCCTGGAAGAACGGGGAATCGTCCGCCTCCGCGAGTTCAGGGAAGCGGGCGTCACCGCCGCGACCGTCAGCCGGATGCGCAGGGACGGCGACGTCGCCCGGCTTGCGCGGGGGCTGTACCAGCGGCCCGATGCGCCGATCGGCGCCAATCACAGCCTTGCGGAGGCGGCCAAGCGCCAACCGAAAGGGGTGATCTGCCTCGTCTCGGCGCTTGCCTTCCATGGCCTCACCGACCAGCTGCCCCGCGCGGTGTGGATGGCGGTCGGCGCGAAGGATTGGGCGCCCAGGACGGGCGCGCCGCCGATGCGTATCGTCAGGTTCACCGAGGCGTTCCTCGCGGACGGAGTCGTCGCCGAGCGCATCGAGGGCGTCACGGTGAGCGTCTTCGGCGTGGCGAAAACGGTCGCGGACTGTTTCCGCCACCGCCGGACGGTCGGCCAGTCCGTCGCCCTCGAAGGGCTGCGGGAAGCGCTCCGGCAACGCAAGGCGACCCCTGCCGAAATCGCCCGCCACGCCGAGCGCGGCCGGGTATCGACGGTGGTCCGGCCCTATCTCGAAGCCCTGACCGCCAATGACTGAAGGGATCGAGGACGTCGGAGCTTCGGTTCGCGCCCGTCTCCTGAGCATCGCTCGGCAGAAGGAACAGACCTTCGACCTCGTGCTTACACGCTATGCGATCGAACGCCTGCTCTACAGGCTGGCGCAGTCGCCGCATGCCCATCGGTTCGTTCTCAAGGGCGCCATGCTGCTGATGGCCTGGTTCGACGAGCCGTTCCGCGGTTCGCGCGACCTCGACCTCCTGGGCCATGGCGATCCGGATCCGCAATCCGTCCTCGAGGATTTCAGGGAGATCCTCGGGATGGAACATCGGGACGGCGTTCGCTTCGACGTCGATCGGGCGCGTATGGACCGCATCCGGGAAGACAACGAGTACGGGGGCCTTCGCATCCGGACGACGGCCGGGATCGGGGGCGCCCGTATCGCCGTCGCGATCGACGTCGGTTTCGGGGACGCCACCGAGCCCGGCGTCGAGATGCTCGACTATCCCGTCCTGCTCGACATGCCGGCGCCGCGTCTGCGCGGGTATGCGCCGGAAACCGTCGTCGCCGAGAAGTTCCAGGCGATCGTCGCGTTGGGCCGAGTGAACAGCCGCATGAAAGACTATTACGATCTGTGGATGCTCGATCGGTCTTTCGATTTCGAGGGGTCCCGGCTCGCGAAGGCGATCTCGGCGACCTTCGCGCGACGCGAAACCCGGATACCGGAGGAGACGCCGGATGGCTTGACGCCGGCCTTCGCGGAAGATGCGCGGAAGTCGAGGCAGTGGGACGCGTTCAAGCGCGACGTCGCGCTCGATCCCGGGTCGCTTGCGGAGGTGGTCGCGGCCCTGGAGAAATTCCTGATGCCGGCGGCGAAAGCCGCACGGGACGAGACGCATCGGGGATCCTGAACTTGTCCGCAGGATTCATCCGGTGACGGGAGCACTGTAGGGTCCCGTTCGCGCTCCTCCCCCTGAACAGGGGGAACCCCATCTATACTCCTCCCCCCTGAACAGGGGGAATCCCATTCATACTCCTCCCCCATAACAGGGGGGAGGTCGGGAGGGGGGTGGACTGCGGCCCGACGGTGTGCGGATCGTTCTTCGCGCTCCTCCCCCCGGCGCGACCCCCACCCCGACCCTCCCCCTGCCAGGGAGAGGGAGAAGTAAAAGGGAAGGGCGGGAACCATCGACGCCCCTCTCCCCCCGGCGCGACCCCCACCCCGACCCTCCCCCTGCAAGGGGGAGGGAGAAGAAGGGGAGAGGGAGAAGAAAAGGGCGCGCGGGAGGGGGGTCCGCGGGGGCGCCTCCGCCGCCGGACGGAATTTTTTTCGGGCGGGCGAATTTTTCGCTTGCAACGCGCCCGGCGTCCGTGATAAGGTGGAAACGTACTCTACACGGGGCCTCTACACGGGGCCTCTACACGGGGCCTCTAAATAAGTAACGGGGAGGCCCCGATGCCCTTCAGCGACACTCGCGGATTCGTTCTGTCGGCGGCGGCGTGCGCCGTCGTCCTCGCGCTCTCCGGCTGCGGCGGCGGGGGCGGCGGCGCGTCCACCACGCCTCCTCCGGGGCGGTCGATGGCGCAGCTCGATCCCGAGCCGGTGGCGCTGCCGGAGGGCGTGACCCTGGCGAGGGCCGGGACCTTCACGATCGAGCCCGGCGAGAGCGTGGACAGGGACGGCGCCCGTTTCACGTGCGCGGCGGGCGGCCCCGCCTGCGCGGTCGTCGTCGTCGAGCGCGCCGGCGGCGGGTACGCCGCCACCGCCACCGGCGGCGAGGTCAGGGTCGCGGCGGCGCAGGTTCCGGCGCCGCCCGTCGGCGGGGGGCAGCCCGGCGGGATGGAGGAAGACGGCTTGCCGTTCCCGGACTGGCCGGTGGCGGACGCCGCCGCCGCCCGTTCCCTGGTGGGCGGTTCGGCGCTTTCGTGGTCTCCGAGCGACATCCACAGCCGCGTGGCAGCGATGAGCCCTATCATTGGTCCTGGTAGTCGTGGTGATTTTTTGGATCCCCACCCTCGGTGTGCCCCCTATATAGGTTCCGGGCGGCTACAACGTGGCGGCTACGAGACCGGCGGGTTCGGTGGCGATTGCGACGCAACAGAATATCGATCCGTCATGACATACGGCGGTATTCCCATCGTGGAGGCGCGTGTTGTCGGGCTTCACGGTGGTGTTGGTAGTACTACTCTGGATTATGAGGAAACCGCTATTGTCGGTATTCTCGATCATGGGTACTTCATGGCGGCGCGGGGGGAGTATGATGATCGTCTCGAAAGAGACGACGTGCGAGGGGCAGTGTTCCTTAATAGTAGGGATGCAATGTCAGTACGTGGTAGCTTTCGTGACCCTGATTACCTGATGCCGACGGGTCGTTGGCGGGGAGCATTGGTCGGAACGGGAACGGCCAAGTCCTCACCTTTGTATAATCAGTTCATCATCGGCGATGTGGATATCACGCTCGGAGGATTGCCATCGCGGCGCTCGGAATTCTATTATGGAGATATCAATGTCGAGTTCTCTAACGTCCGCAACATCAATACCGGGACGGCCGTTACGCTCTCCCGCACACGATGGAATTTTGAGAAGGGAGAAGATCACCCCGCTGGCAACAATTGGGGTGTGTGGCAGTATGTTGGAGAGGGGGGGCCTCTTGTAGAGGAGAGGCAGTGGATGAAGCTGAGATTTGTCGGTGCGGCCGGCAACGAAGAGGCTTTCGGATGGTTCCATTTGCCAGACGAAGCGGTCGGCGCGTTTGGCGTCAAGAAGCAGTGAAGTGTCCCGAGGCATCCGCCGTGCCGTCGCGAAACCCGCGGCAAGGCGCGCTTCCCGCGAACGTCGCGGGTCTGGCGGGCGCCGTCGCGTTCGTCGCGGTCCTGCTCCACGCCGGTCCGCCGGCCGCCGCGGAGACCGGGGCCGCGGAGACCGATCCCCGCGGAGAAGAGGAAGTGATGGGAACGGCGCGGCGCCTGATCGCGGCCGGGAACCCGGCGGCGGCCTACGCCCTCCTCCGCAAGGCCGTGCGCGAAGCGCCCGCAGGCGCCGACACGAGCGCCCTCCGCTACGCCGCCGCCCAGGCCCTGCTCGCCGGCGGCCACCTCGCGCAGGCCGCGCAGCTCCTCGGCCCCCTCGCCGGGGAGCGCCCCGGCCTCCGCCGCGCCCGGCTCGACTACGCCGCCGTGCTGTTCGACCTCGGGCGCGACGACGAGGCCGAGGCGGTCTTCCGGCAGGTCCGCCGCGAGAAGGGCCTGCCGCCGGCGGCGAAGCGCGGCGTGGAGGACTTCCTCGGGCGCATTCGCGCCCGGCAGCGCTGGACGCTCGATCTCGACGTGGGCCTGTGGCGCGACGACAACGTGAACAACGCGCCGGAGCGCGACACGGTGGCCATCCCCGCCTTCGGCGGCCTGCGCCTCACCCTGGACCGACAACCCGTCCGCGCCTGGGTCGTGCGCACGGGCGCGCGGCTGCGCTGGCGCGAGCCGCTGGGCGACCGCGCCACCCTCGTGACCGACGCCTCCCTCGCCCGCAACACGGCCGTCGGCGAGAGCGCCCACAATCGCACCTGGGCCGGCCTCTCCACCGGCCCGCGGCTGCACTACGCGCTCGACGTCGGCGGGCGCCGCCGCCCGGGCCTCCTCGGCGCGCGCCTCGGGGTCGAGCGCCGCTGGCGCGGGGGCGAGGGCTACGCGAAGGGCCTGTGGGCGGGGTTCGGCCCCGAACAGGCGGTGGCGCGGGGCTGGCGCCTCGGCGCCTTCCTCCGCGCCTGGACCACGCGCTACGACCGCGCCCGTGATGCGAAGCCATGGGGCCGCTCCCTCGCCCTCCACGCCTCCCGCCGCGCCGGTCCGGGCTGGCTTACGGCGGGGGCGAAGGCGGCCCGCGAGACGGCCGAGTCCCGCGCCCTGCGCTGGCGCTCGCGCGAGGCGTCGCTGCGCTACGCGGCGGACGTGGGGCGGGACTGGCGCGTATCGGCGCGGGCCGCGCTGGCGCGGACGCGGTTCGACGCCGAGGAATGGCTGTTCCGGACGCGCCGCGAGGACCGCACGATGGAGGCGGAGTTGACGCTCTCGCACCGGGCGCTGGCGTGGGAGGGCTACCTGCCGGAACTGATCCTGGGCTGGTCGCGCACCCGGTCCAGCATCCCCCTCTACGACCGGACCGCCCGCACCGCCCGCATCGGCGTGCGGCGGCTGTTCTGAACGGCGGCGGACCGATGCCCCGTTTCCTCGGCGAGGGGTTCCGAACCGGCGCGTTCCGCACGGCCGCCGCCTTCGCCCTCGCCTTCCTGCTCACTACGGCCGTACCAGCAGCGTTTTCTTCGGGAAACTCGGCGCTCTCGCAACCCGACACGCCAGGCAATGCAACGGTCGACGCGCCGGATCTCGTGCCCTCTGGCACTAATCCATTATTTCCCACGCCTATGTCAAGAAGCGAGATGATCCCTATTGCCGATATTTTGAGCAACAAAGAAGTCGCTCTTTCGGGAGTCGTCCTTCTCTTCGCAATCATCGTAATCTCTGTCATGTTGATTGCATTCAGAAAACACCTTTCCGATAAATCGGAAGAGATAGAACGCTTCGGTATCGTCACGATCTTGGTCGCGGCAGCATTGTTCCTGATCACGGCCGGGTTCAGCAACACACAAATTGCGCCGGCCTACGGTCTCCTCGGAACGATTGCCGGTTATCTTCTCGGTCAAGGAAGAGCCGGGAAATGACGAAGATCAACGAACCGATTTGGAAAACCGTAATGGCGAAATTATTTTCCGTAATAGGGTGTGTTTCGGTTTTAATCTTACCAATAGACACATATGCAGATATAGCGGTCGATGCACAATATAATATACAGTATTTCGATCATGGTAGCAATGAAATGGAGTCGTATTATCCACCATTCAACATTATAATTAACAATTCATATAATACACTGTATTTCGATTATCGAATCAGAGGATGGCAGTGGGAAGAAAACATAATACGGGCCGGAGGACGTAAGGATTTTCCTTGTAACGATTCCACTACCGCAGAAATTCGGGTGAATACAGGGTATAAACGTGTTAAATATATGCTGCAATGTCGGGAGAGATATGCGTTGTCCTGGAATCCGTATAAAGAACTTTGGGACGTGCGGCGGCTACGGGACTGAGAAGCGACGCCGCGGTCGCGGGCCCGCCGCAGGGTCCGTTCAGGCTCCACCCCCCTCCCGTCCCCCCTTCTTCTCCCTCCCCCCTGGCCGCCATCACCCCCTCCCGACCTCCCCCCTGTCAGGGGGGAGGAGTATGAATTGGCTCCCCCCGTTTTTCTCCCTCTCCCTTGCAGGGGGAGGGTCGGGGTGGGGGTCGCGGCTGGGAGAGGAGCGCGAACGGGGCCGGTGGCCGCGGCGCTGCTTTCGCGCGAGCGGCGTTGCGGGGCCGCCATCACCCCCCTCCCGACCTCCCCCCTGTCAGGGGGGAGGAGTATGAATTGGCTCCCCCCTGCCAGGGGGGAAGAGCATGAATTGGAGAAATGCGGGCTAATCGAGGCCGACGAGCGCCTTCGCGAATCTCTCGGCCTCGAACGGCTGAAGGTCCTCGATCCCCTCTCCGACGCCGACGGCGTGCACCGGCAGTCCGAACTTCTCGGCCACGGCCACCAGCACGCCTCCCTTCGCCGTCCCGTCGAGCTTGGTCATCACGAGTCCCGTGACGCCGCAGACGTCCCGAAAGACCTCGACCTGCCGCAGGGCGTTCTGTCCCGTGGTCGCGTCGAGCACGAGCAGCACGCTGTGGGGCGCGGAGTCGTCCAGCTTGCCCAGTACGCGGACGATCTTTTCCAGCTCCGCCATGAGGTCGGACCTGTTGTGCAGGCGCCCGGCCGTGTCGACCAGGAGCGCGTCGGCGCTTCGGGACCGGGCCTGCCGGAGCGCGTCGTAGGCGAGGCCGGCGGCGTCCGCGCCCGGTTCCCGAGCGACGACCTCGGCGCCGGCCCGTTCGCCCCAGACCTGGATCTGCTCGATCGCCGCGGCGCGGAAGGTGTCCCCCGCCGCGATGACCGTGGCGCATCCCCGGCGCCGAAGGCCGTGGGCGAGCTTGCCGATCGTGGTGGTCTTGCCGGTCCCGTTGACGCCGACGACCAGCGCGACGTGCGGCTTGCGGGAGGGGTCCACCTCGAAGGGAACCGCCACGGGTTCGAGGAGCCTGGCGATCTCCCGCGCGAGGATCCCCCGCACCTCCTCGGGCGTGATTCTCCCGTCGAGACGAGACCGGCCCAGTTCCGCGGTCATGCGGGCCGCCAGCGACACGCCGAGATCCGAAGCGATGAGGAGTTCCTCAAGGGCTTCGAGCGACTCGCCGTCGAGACGGCGCTTCGCCAGAATCCCGGCGATGCCTTCGCTCAAGGCGCCCGCCGACTTTCCAAGGCCCCGTCTGAGGCGCGAAAACCAGCCCGACCGCTCTCCGTCCCGTTCGGTCACGCCGCGATGCGGCCCACGAGCCGATCCTCCGAAACGCCGGTGATGCGAACGGGGACGATGGCGCCCGGCTCGGGACCGCCGTCCCCGGTCCGGACGCGCGCGTAGCCTTCCGTCCGGCCCTCGCCGCGGCGCTCGATCAGCACGGACTCGACGGCGCCGACGCGACTCCCGAGATAGGCCGCGAGCGCTCCCGCCCCCGCGGCGCGCAGACGGGCCGAACGCGCCTTGCGGTCCCCCCCGGCCACCTGGGGCATACGGGCGGCGGGGGTTCCCGGACGCGGCGAATAGGGGAAGACGTGGAGATACGTCAGGCCGCAGTCGTCGATCAGGCGCAGGGAGTTCTCGAACATCCCGCGGGTCTCGGTGGGAAAGCCGGCGATCAGGTCGGCGCCGAACACGAGGCCGGGGCGGCCCCGCCGAAGCTCCCGGCAGAGCTCCACCGCGTCGGCGCGCGCGTGGCGGCGCTTCATGCGCTTGAGAACGAGGTCGTCTCCGGACTGCAAACTCAGGTGGAGGTGCGGCATGAGCCGCGGCTCGTCGGCGACCGCCGCCTTCAGCTCGTCGTCGATCTCGACGGGATCCAGAGAAGACAGCCTGAGCCGGGGCAGGTCCGGCGCGTCCCGCAGCACCGTGCGAACCAGGCCGCCAAGTCCGGGACAGTCCGACCTGTCGGCGCCGTAGGCCGTGACGTCGACGCCAGTCAGAACGATCTCGCGGTAACCCGCCGCGACCAGGGTTCGCGCCTCGGCGACGACGCGTTCGACCGGCACGCTGCGGCTGGGCCCCCGCGCGAACGGGATGATGCAGAAGGAGCAGCGGTGATCGCAGCCCTGCTGGATCTCGAGAAAGGCGCGCGCGCGTCCGTCGAAACCCTCGACCAGGTGGCCCGCGGTCTCCGTCACCCTCATGACATCGGCGACGACGATCGAGCTCTCCGGCCCGGGTCCGGATGCGTAGTGCTCTCGCGAGAGTTTCTCGACGTTGCCGAGCACGCGATCGACCTCGGGCATTTCCGCGTATGCGTCCGGACGCAGCTGGGCCGCGCAGCCGGTCACGATGATCTCCCGGTCGGGGGCCTCGCGCCGCAGCCGCCGGATCGTCTGCCGCGCCTGCCGTTCGGCCTCGGCGGTCACGGCGCAGGTGTTGACGACCACCGCGTTGACCAGGCCCGCCGCCGCGGCCTCGCGCCGGACGATCTCCGACTCGTAGGAATTGAGGCGGCATCCGAAGGTCACGACCTCCGGTCCACGTCGGAGGGGAGCCGTCACGGGCCGCCCCCCTCCAGCAGCGCGCCGTCGAGGATGCCGGTGAAGCTGGTCGCGACCGGTCCCGTCATCAGCACGCGCCCGTCCTCTCGCCACCGGACCCGGAGGGTCCCGCCGTCGAGGTGAACGTCGGCCGAGCGGTCCGTCAGGCCCCGGCGGGCGCCGGCGACCGCGACGGCGCAGGCCGCGGTTCCGCAGGCGGAAGTGACGCCCACGCCACGCTCCCATACCCGAACCCGGATCGAGTTGCGGGCGCGCGCCTGCGCGATGCTGATGTTCGCGCGCTCGGGAAACAGCGCGTGGCGTTCGAGACCGGGCCCGACCGACGCCAGATCGACCGAGTCGACGTCGTCGACGAAGAACACGGCGTGCGGATTCCCGACGTTCACGCCGACGGCGTCGTTCAGCGCCGTGACCGCCCGTCCGCCGACGGACAGGTCCATGTGGAGCGTGTCCATCTCGCGCGCCAGCGGGACGTCTCGCCAATCGGTCCGCGCCGGCCCCTGGTCGACGGTGACCATCCCCGAACCGTCCCGGGAAGCCTCCAGCCTGCCCGCCGCGGTGTCGAGAGCGACCGCGTCGGCGCCCAGTTCGTCCATCAACACATTCGCCAGGCAACGGGCCGCGTTCCCGCAGGCCGGCGCTTCGCCGCCGTCGGCGTTGTGGACCCGCATGAAGGCGCCGGCGCGGTCCGACCGCTCGATGACGACGAGTTGATCGCAGCCGACGCCGCGCCTGCGGTCCGCGATGCGCCGCACGTCGCCGGGCGCGAGCGAAATGGCGCGCGCGCGCGCGTCCAGCACGACGAAATCGTTGCCGAGGCCATGCATCTTGGTGAACGGGATGGGAGAGGGGGACGCGCTCATCGCCGCCTTATATGGCTTCGTGGCCGCGCAAGTCCACCCGCGGTCGGAAAGGGTCCGTTCATGCTCCTCCCCCTGGCGCGACCCCCACCCCGGCCCTCCCCCTGCAAGGGAGAGGGAGAACGAGGGGGCGGGAAAGAACCATTGATGCTCTTCCCCCTGACAGGAGGGAGGCCCCATTCATACTCCTCCCCCCTGACAGGGGGGAGGTCGGGAGGGGGGTGATCGCGGCGCCGGGCGGTCAGGTTCCGTTTCCGATGCGCCGCTCGATGGCGGGATAGCGGACGGCGAGCGTGACCCCGCGCAAGGCCATGAAGAGCATCAGGGCGGCCCAGAGTCCGTGATTGCCGTAAGCGGGCGCAAGGAACGCCAGCGCCCCGACGTATCCGAGGAACGAGAGCGCCATCGCGTTCCGCATCGAGCGGGTTTCGGTCGCGCCGATGAAGATGCCGTCGAGCTGGAAGCTCCAGACCGAGACCAGCGGAGAGGCGATCAGCCAGGGCAGATACGCGTACGACTCCCGCCGCACGTCCGGCAGCCCGGTGAGCGCGTCGACGACGAGGTGTCCCGCCGAGGCGTACGCCGCGGCGAACGCCAGCGCGGTCGCGGCCGCCCAGAACGTCGAGACGACGACGGAGCGGCGGAAGGCGGTTCGGTCGCGCGCCCCGGCCGCGCCCCCCACGAGCGCGCTCGCCGCGTGGGCGAAGCCGTCCAGGGCATGGGAGACGAACATCAGAAAATTGAGCAGCAGCGCGTTGGCGGCAAGGATCGTATCGCCCATCCCGGCTCCCTGCGCGGTGAACACCGCGAACGCGGAGATCAGGAACAGCGTGCGGACGAAGATGTCCCCGTTGATCGCGGCGAGGCGGCGGAACCGGCCGGCGTCCCATAGCGCCCCCGCGCTCCGCCGCGCCCGCTCCGCGCGAAGGACCCTCGCGCACAGAACCAGGCCGAGGACGAGGGCGGCGTATTCGGAGAGCGCGCTGGCGAGCGCGACGCCTTCGACGTCCCAGCCGAAGCCGATCACGAACACGAAGTCCAGGGCCGCGTTCAGGCCGTTCATGAAGACCTGTATCGCGAGAGCCGAGCCGGACCGCCGCAGGCCGATGAGCCAACCCAGCAGCACGTAGTTCGCGAGCGCGGCCGGCGCCCCCCAGACGCGGACGTGGAAATACCCGCCCGCCAGGGCTTCCACCGCCGCGCTGGCGTCGACCAGCCACAGGGCCGTTCCGACGACCGGAACCTGCAGCGCGACGACGAGCGCCGACAACACGGCGGCGATGACCAACCCCCGATGCAAGGTGGCCCATATCTCCCGGTCGTCGCGGGCGCCGAACGCCTGGGCCGCCAGTCCGGTCGTGCCCATGCGCAGGAAGCCGAACCCCCAGTACACGTAGTTGAAGACCAGCGTTCCGACGGCCACGCCGCCGAGGTAGACGGGGCTGTCGAGATGGCCGACGACGGCCGTATCGACCGCGCCCAGCAAGGGCGTGGAGGCGTTGGACAGGATGATGGGGCCGGCGATCCGCCAGACCCGCCGGTGCTCGCCGCTCGCCGGTGGCGACGGCGGAGCCGCCCTCACTCTAATCCGCATTTCTCATACCGACGGAGATCGATGATTGCGCGGCGTTGCGGGGCCGCGATCCACCCCCCTCCCGACCTCCCCCCTGTTATGGGGGAGGAGTATGAATGGCCCCCCCTGCAAGGGGGGAGGAGCGTCAACGGCCCCTCCGTCCCCTCTCTTCTCCCTCTCCCTTGCAGGGGGAGGGCCGGGGTGGGGGTCGCGTCAGGGGGGAGGAGCATGAGCGGACCCTGCGGCGCCCCCGTCGCCGGATGAAGCCTGCGGACGAGCAGTATGAGAAATGCGGGCTAATTCTTCGCCGCCGGCAGTTTGCCGGGGACGGGCAACCCCAGCAGGTCGGGATGGCAACGCGCGTACTGATGGGGATACGCCGCTTCCTGGCCGAGCGCCACGGCCGCCTCCCACGTCCAGTGCGGCTTGTAGAGCATACCGCGCGCCAGCGCGACCATGTCGGCCTGGCCGGAGCGGACGATGCTGTCCGCCTGGTGAGGATCGGTGATCAGGCCCACCGCCATCACCGCCATGTCCGTCAGGTCGCGTTTGATCTCGGCGGCGAAACCGACCTGGTAGCCGGGTCCGGCGGCGGCGACGGCATCGGGCGTCGCGCCGCCGCTCGACGCGACGATGAAGTCGCAGCCCCGCTTCTCCAGTTCCCTGGCGAGGACGACGGAATCGCCGATCTCCCAACCTCCTTCCACCCAGTCGCTCGCGCTGATGCGGACTCCGAGCGGTTTCTCCTTCGGCCACGCGGCGCGGACCTTCTCGAAGGTCTCCAGGAGGAACCGCATCCGGTTTTCCAGGCTGCCGCCGTACTCGTCCTCGCGCCTGTTGGAAAGCGGGGAGAGGAACGACTGCATCAGATAGCCGTGCGCCGCATGGATTTCGATGCAGTCGAGGTCGAGTCGCTCCGCCCGTCCGGCCGCCGCGACGAACGCGTCCTGGGCGCGCTCGATCCCCGCCCTGTCCAGCGCTCTGGGCGTGACCGAGCGGTTGGAAAACGGAATCGCCGA
Organism: Alphaproteobacteria bacterium; assembly: GCA_965242505.1. Classification (GTDB taxonomy): domain Bacteria; phylum Pseudomonadota; class Alphaproteobacteria; order UBA2966; family UBA2966; genus UBA2966. The sequence goes on along the minus strand of OZ251449.1, from coordinate 2,037,723 downwards.
CGGCGCCACGGGTTCCCAGCCCCCGTTCTCGGGCGTGACCGGACCCTGGCCCCGCCACGGCGGTTCGGTCGATGCCTTGCGCCCGGCATGGGCGAGCTGGATGCCGATGGGGGAATTGCCGTACTCCCGGACGAACGTCGCGACGCGCTTCAGGGCCTTCTCGTTCTCGTCGGAATAGAGACCCAGGCAATTCGGCGAGATGCGCCCCTCGGGAACCACGCCCGTCGCTTCCGTCAGCAGCAACCCGACGCCCGAGACCGAGAACTGGCCGAGGTGCATGAGGTGCCAGTCGCTCGCGGCGCCGTCCGCGGCGCTGTATTGGCACATCGGGGCGACGACGATGCGGTTGGCCAGTTCGAGGCCGCGAAGCTTGATGGGCTTGAACAGCCGGCTGTCCATCGAGCGGTCCCTGCGGTTCGTGGTTCGCGACGGCAGCCGACTTACACCGCCGACGATCGCGCCGTCAAACGGAGCCGGCTGCAACGCCGCGCGCTCTTCTGATACGATGCGATCCATCATCGCGCCCACATCGACATGGAGGACGCCCGTGGCGGTTCAGGAAGCCCTCGATTCCGGGGAAGTCTTCGCGACGTGCCCTCACGACTGTCCCGATTCGTGCGCCATGGTGGCGACGGTCGAGGACGGCCGGGTGACGGGCGTCCGGGGCCGGCGCGACCATCCGTTCACGCGCGGCGCGCTGTGCGTGAAGGTCAAGAACTATCAGGACCGGGTCCACAGTCCCGACCGCGTGCTCCATCCGCAACGGCGGGTCGGCGCCAAGGGCGAGGGCCGGTTCGAGCGCATCACCTGGACCGAGGCGCTCGCCGACATCCACGACCGCTTTCGCGCCGTCATGGACGAGTTCGGGGCCGAGGCGATCCTGCCTTGCAGCTACATCGGACAGCAGGGGTTCGTGCACGGCCTGAACTCGGGAGACGCTTTCTTCAACAGGCTCGGCGCGACGATCATGGAGCGCACGCTCTGCGCGTCGGCCGCGAACTCCGCCTCCGTCATGACGACCGGCGTGTCGGCGGGCGTCGATCCGTTGAGCTTCGCGCACTCGCGCTACATCGTCATCTGGGGCTGCAACACGATATCCACGCACATGCACCAGTGGCCGATGATCGCCGAAGCGCGCCGCGCCGGCGCCAAGGTGGTCGTCGTCGACCCCATCCGTTCGCGCACCGCCGCCAGGGCGGACTGGCACGTGCGGATCCGTCCCGGGACGGATGCGGCTCTCGCCCTCGGGATGATGAACGTGATCATCGCCGAGGACCTGATCGACGCCGACTACGTCGCCGACCACACGGTGGGCTTCGCCGAACTCGAGGGGCGCGCGGCCGAGTATCCGCCCGACCGCGTGGCCGCCATCACGGGGCTTCCCGCCGACGACGTGCGCCGGCTCGCGCGCGAGTACGCGACGACCCAACCGTCGGTCATCCGGGTCGGCGTCGCCGTGGAGCGCCACCGGAACGGCGGCCAGACCGTCCGCGCGCTCGTGTCCCTGCCGGCGCTGGTCGGAGCCTGGCGGCATGTCGGCGGCGGGGTCCTGCAGAGCGCGGCGAGATCCCTGCCCTCGCGGGGCGATCGGATTTCCCGTCCCGATTTCATCCGCCCGGGGACCCGCGTCGTCAACCAGATCGAAATGGGTCCGGCGCTGACCGGCGACCTCGACCCGCCGATCAAGGCCCTGTTCGTCTACAACTGCAATCCCATGGTCACGACGCCCGACCAGCAGGCGGTCGCCCGGGGACTCGAACGCGACGACCTGTTCACCGTGGTCAGCGAGCAGTTTCAGACCGACACGGCGGATTACGCGGACATCCTCCTGCCGGCCTCGACCCAGCTCGAACAGTTCGAACTCGTCTATTCCTGGGGACAGTTCTTCCTCGGCGTCAGCGAGCCCGCGATCGCGCCCCTGGGCGAGTCCGTGCCCAACGCCGAGCTGTTCCGGCGCCTCGCCGCGACCTTCGGTTTCAACGAGCCGTATTTCCGCCGCTCCGACGAAGAAATCGCCCGCGACGCCATCGACTGGGACCATCCGGCGCTCGAGGGCATCGACATGGAGCGCCTGCGGCGGGAAGGCTACGCGCGCCTCAACGTGGGCGATCCCGATACCCGATTGCCGCACGCGCAGGGCGATTTTCCGACCCCGTCCGGGAAGTGCGAGTTCCTGTCGTCGCGCGCGCTGGAAGGAAACCTGGTGCTGCCCCGCCTGCGCCAGGGGTACGAGGAACGCCAGCCGGCGGGCGCCGTGGACCCTCTCCCGAACTACGTTCCGGCGGAGACCGACGACCCCCGCTATCCGCTCGCGCTCATTTCGCCGAAGAGTCATGCGTTCCTCAATTCCAGCTACGGCAATCTCGCCGTCCAGAAGAGGACGGCCGGCGATCCCTTCGTTCTCGTGCACCCCGACGACGCCAGGACGCGGAACATCGGCGACGGCGACCGAGTCGGCGTCTTCAACGACCTCGCCAGGATCGAGGTGAGAGCGCGGGTGTCGGACGAGACGGCGGAGGGCGTCGTGGTCGCGCCGATGGGGTACTGGCGCAAGTCGGACGGCGTGGGGATCGGCGTCAACGCGCTCAACCCCGCCGCCCTCACCGATATCGGGCAGGGCCCCGCCCTCAGCGACACCCGCGTCGAGGTCGAGGCCCTCGGCTGAGCGAAGGCCGCGGGCGAGCGTCGCGATCCCTTCCGACGGGTCTTCCGGATGGCGCGGAGTTGCGGGACCGCGCTCCACCCGCATTTCTCATGCCGCTTGTCAGCGAGCTTCATCCGGCGACAGGCGCGCCGCAGGGGCCGTTGGCGCTCCCCCCCTGGCGCGACCCCCACCCCGACCCTCCCCCTGCAAGGGAGAGGGAGAAGAAGGGGACGGAGGGGCCGTTCGCGCTCCTCCCCCCTAACAGGGGGGAGGTCGGGAGGGGGGTGGATCGCGGTCCCGCAACCGCGCGCGTCTGGACGGCATCGCGCGCGGGGGCGGGCGACCTGATGGCCGACCGCGACGGGGGGCGGGTCGTCGCCGAAGCGCCGTCCTCTATCCTCCAGGTCATCGGCGGGCGGTCGAGCATGGTCCGCCTGTCCGCTGAGACCGCCGACAAGCAGGCCCGCAAACACCCCGACGTAAGGTCCGGGGACTACGCGCTGGTCCAGCGCATCCTCGACGAGGGGGAGCTGTTCCGGGATCGCTACAGCCCCCGGGCAGTCGTGGGGTTCCTTGAAGAGGGCGGGCGCCTCTGGCGCGCCGCAATCAAGGCGACCGAGGACGGATCGGAGACCTGGCTCACGACTCTCCACAAGGCGCGGCAACGCGATCTCCGCGCCGCGAGGCGGGACCAGAGGCAAGTCGAACGGGAGAAGGAATGACTGGCGCCGTGCGGGTCGCAAAGCCCCGCGCTCGCCCGGAGGCATGAGGTGACTGCGGAATGACTCCGACGCCAGCCGAGTCGACATTCTAGAGGGGAACGAGATGCTTGACCAGCGCGAACGGACGATCCGCAATGACGATCCGCACATCGCGAGGCGGCGGGAAGAGGGGTGCCCGCCCGGCAAGGCGTGGACGTGGGAGGCCCCCGCAACCGCGCGCGCCTGGACGGCGCCGCGCCCCGACTCTCAGGTCCCGACCGTCAGCACCATTTTCCCGGTCGACTTTCGGTCCATCATCAAGGCGAGCGCGTCGCCGGCCCGTTCCAGCGGCAGGACACGGCTGATGTGGGGCTCGAGCCGGCCCTCCTCCCACATGCGGATCAGCTCGGTCATGGACTCGCCGATGGCCGACGGCCGGCGCCTGGAGTACGAACCCCAGTAAAACCCCATGACCTGGATGTTCTTGACCAGCAGGATGTTGGTCCGCGCCTGGTTGAAATCGCCGCTGGCGAAGCCGATCACGACGATACGGCCTTCCCAGGCGATGGACCGCATCGCCGCGTCGAAGGCCGCGCCGCCGACGGGATCGTAGATCACGTCGGCCCCTTTCCCGCCCGTGATCTCCCTCGTCCGCTCCCGGATGTCCTCTTCGCCGTAGTCGATGACGTGATCCGCGCCCCGCGCCGCGCAGAGGTCGAGCTTCTCCCGCGTTCCGGCGCAGGCGATGACTTCGGCGCCCATGATCTTGCCGATCTCCACGGCGGTGAGGCCGACGCCGCCGGCCGCCCCGAACACCATGAGGGTCTCGCCGGCCTCGAGGCCGGCCCGATAGCCGAGCGCCATGTGCGACGTGGAATAGGCGACCGCGAACGATGACGCCGTCTCGAAATCCATGGCGTCGGGGATGGGGACGACGGCTGCGGCCTTGACCGCGACCCGCTCGGCGAATGCGCCGACGTCGGGGATGCCGACGACGCGGTCCCCGACCGAGACGGCGTCGACGCCTTCTCCCAGTTCCGCCACGGTCCCCGCGACCTCGAGGCCGGGGACGAACGGGAAGTCGGGCTTGATCTGGTAGGTCCCCTGGATGATCACGGTATCGGCGAAGTTCACCCCGGCCGCCTTGACGTCGATCGTGACCTCGCCGGGGCCCGGCGAGGGCGGAGCGACATCGCCCACGCGCAGCTTCTCGGGTCCGCCCCATTCGGTGCAGAGAATCGCCTTCATCCGCCTCTTCCCGTCGCCTTCGTTCAGTGTCGCCGGCCCGGTTCGCCCCGCACGAAAGCCGCGAGCTCGCGCCAGTAGCGGGGCTCCCAGAACCCCCGCGCCGCGCCGGAGGTCGAGGGAAGCACGAAAACCGCGCTGCCGCCAAGCCGTCCGGGCTGTCGACCATACTCCACATTCGCCGAATCGAGGAACGACCTGGCTGAACGTTTGCCGTTGAAGGCCAGCGCCGACGGCTCGAATTCGAGCATGAGCCGCCGTAGCCGGTCCGGATCGAAGGCCCGCGCGGGAAGCGACGCGTCGGGTCCGGACGCCGTCTTGACCACATCCGTCAACCCGATGCCGTAGTCGGCCGCTTCGCGGAACTCGTGGGGTTCGAGACGCCGCGGCGTCAGACCGGTCTCGAACAGAATGTCCCAGAACCGATTCCCGGGTCCCGCGTAATACGCTCCCGCCCGGGCGGAGGCATGTCCCGCCGCAGCGCCGCAGAAGACGACCTCGAGTCCCGGTCGGAGGACGTCGGGAAGGACGTTCACGCGGGGAGGCCGGTTTCCGCCGTCGATTCCGGGTTCTTCCCCGTCGACGCGCGGTCCGGCCCCGCATCTCTCGAATGGACAGACGCGCGGGCCATGGGTATGTAAGGGGCATGATTGGAAAGGTCGCGATGGCGGCGGTCGCCGCCCTGCTGATGGCGGCGCCGGGTCGGGCTCCGGCCCAGACGCCCAAGGAAATAGGCGCCTACAAGGCCTGGCGGGCCTACGTCTACGACGAGGCCAAGGGCCGCAAGGTCTGCTTCATGGATTCGGAGCCCGTGTCCACCAGGCCGGAGAACGTCCGGCGGGGGCAGATCTACACGCTGGTGACTCATCGGCCCGGCGACAAGGTGCGCGACGAGGTCAGCATATTCGTGGGCTACCCCTTCAAGAAAAAGAGCACCGTCAAGGTGACGATCGGCAAAAAGAAATTCGAGTTGTTCACGGATGCCGATTCGGCCTGGAACTACGATGCGGCCGGCGACCGGAACATGGTCAAGGCCATGATCAGGGGCAATACCATGACCGTGGAAGGCCGGTCCAGTCGGGGCACCAATACGCGCGACCGGTATTCCCTGGCGGGATTTACCGCGGCCCACAGGGCGATTTCCAGGGCCTGCGGCGTCAAGTGACCGCGGGCCGAACCGATCGCCGAACGGGCGGAAGGCCCCGGCGGTCGAGCCGAGCCGGAGACACCGCATGAACGTGGTCCCGGAAGCCGCGCCCGGCCGGTCGTCGATGACGGATGCCACGAACCTCGTCGGGCTCGACCGGGAGGGGATCCGCGCGGCGCTTCTCGCCATGGACGTTCCCGAACGCGAGCTCGGGATGCGGACGTCCCAGCTCTGGCGCTGGATCTACCATCGCGGCGTCACCGATTTCGCGGCGATGACCGACGTCTCCAGGTCTTTCCGCGCGGCGCTGGCGGATCGTTGCGTCCTGTCGCGCGGAGAGGTCGTCTCGGAGCGGGTCTCCTCCGACGGAACCAGGAAATGGTTGATCCGGTTCCCCGACGGGAACGAGGTCGAGACCGTCTACATCCCGGAGGAGGATCGGGGCACGCTCTGCGTTTCGTCCCAGGTCGGCTGCGCGCTCAACTGCCGTTTCTGCCATACGGGAACGCAGGGGCTGGTGCGAAATCTGACGGCGGCCGAGATCGTTTCCCAGCTCATGCTCGCCCGCGATTCGCTGGAAGAGTGGCCGAGCCCCGGCGAAGACCGGCGGATCTCCAACGTCGTGCTCATGGGCATGGGGGAGCCGCTCTACAACTACGACAACGTCGCGCGGGCGCTGAACGTCGTGATGGACGCCGAAGGCATCTCGATATCCCGGCGGCGGATCACCCTGTCCACCGCGGGCCTGGTGCCGATGATGCCCCGGGTCGGCGCCGAACTCGGGGTCAACCTGGCGGTCTCGCTCCATGCCGTCGACGACGCCGTGCGCGATGCGCTCGTGCCCCTCAACCGCAAATATCCGATCGCGGAACTGCTGGAGGCGTGCCGAACCCATCCGGGCGTCAGCAACGCCCGGCGGATCACGTTCGAGTACGTCATGCTGAAGGGGATAAACGACTCTCTCGACGACGCCAGATCCCTGGTCAGGCTGATCTCGGGCATTCCGGCGAAGATCAACCTCATCCCCTTCAACCCTTGGCCCGGCGCGCCCTACGAGTGCTCCGATCCCGAGACCATCGCCCGGTTCGGCAGGTTCGTGAACCGGGCCGGCTACGCATCGCCGGTTCGCGCGCCCCGCGGCCGCGACGTCATGGCGGCCTGCGGCCAGCTGAAATCCGCGAGCGTAAGGCGGCCCGGAGGCCGACGGAGGAGGGACGCATGACGACCGGCGTGAAGAAGGTGGTGCTCGCGTATTCGGGCGGCCTCGATACCTCGGTGATCCTCAAGTGGCTACAGGAGACCTACGGCTGCGAGGTCGTGACCTTCACGGCCGACATCGGCCAGGGCGACGAGCTCGAGGAAGCCCGGGCCAAGGCCGAGATGCTGGGAGTCGAGGAAATCCACATCGACGACCTGCGCGAGGAGTTCGTCCGCGACTTCGTCTTCCCCATGTTCCGGGCCAACGCGCTCTACGAAGGTCTCTATCTGTTGGGCACGTCGATCGCCCGTCCCCTGATCGCCAAGAGGCAGATCGAGATCGCCCGCCGAACCGGCGCCGACGCCGTCGCCCACGGAGCGACGGGCAAGGGCAACGATCAGGTGCGCTTCGAGCTTTCCTACTACGCGCTCGAGCCCGACATCCGCGTGATCTCGCCGTGGCGCGAATGGGACCTGACCTCCCGGACCGCGCTGATCGAGTTCGCGGAGAAGCGCCAGATCCCCATTCCGCGGGACCGGCGGGGCGAGGCGCCGTTCTCCCAGGACGCGAACCTGCTGCACGTCAGTTCGGAGGGCAAGGCGCTCGAGGACCCGGCGGTCGAGGCCGGGGAATACGTGTACACGCGCACGGTGTCGCCGGAGGATGCGCCGGACAGGCCGACCGTCGTCGAGATCGAGTTCGAAGGCGGGGACCCCGTCGCCATCGACGGCCGGACGCGCTCCCCCGCCGCGCTGCTGGCCGAGCTCAATGCGCTGGGCGGCGCGAACGGCGTCGGGCGGCTCGATCTGGTGGAGAACCGCTTCGTCGGCATGAAGAATCGCGGCATCTACGAAACGCCCGGCGGGACGATCCTGCTCGCCGCCCATCGCAGCATGGAGAGCATCACGCTCGACAGGGGCGCGGCCCACCTCAAGGACGAGCTCATGCCGCGGTACGCCGAGCTCGTCTACAACGGTTTCTGGTTCTCGCCGGAACGCGAGATGCTCCAGGCCGCCATCGACAGGAGTCAGGAGCGCGTCTCGGGCAAGGTGCGCGTCAAGCTCTACAAGGGCAACGTCGGCGTGATCGGCCGGGAGTCGGGCGATTCCCTCTATTCCCTGGATCACGTCACCTTCGAGGACGACGAGGTCTACGACATGCGCGATGCCGAAGGCTTCATCAAGCTCAATGCGCTGCGCCTGCGGCTTCTCCACAGGCGGGGCCGAGCATGAGCTTCCGGGCGGCCCGACCGCCGGCAAAACAGCGCGGGCCGGGCGCGTGACGGAGGATCAGGGGTCCTCGCCCGGCGAGCGCGCTCGAAGCGCGAGAGCGTGAACACGGTCTCCGAGCTCGTCCTTGAGCACGCGATAGACCATTCTCTGCCGTTCCACGCGGGAAATCCCGTCGAAGGCCGCGGCCACGATCTCGACGCGAAAATGGGTCTCGCCTTCGGGGCGCGCGCCCGCGTGTCCTGCGTGCAGATGCGATTCGTCGACGACGTCGAGACGGGCCGGCTTGAACGCATCGGTGAGCTTGGCGCTCACGGAAGCGGCGACGCTCATGCTTCGTCTCCATGAAGAACCGACACGCCCCGCAAGGTGGCCGCGGCCCCGCGCGCTGTCAAGAAGACCCGTCCCCCTTCTTCTCCCTCTCCCTGGCAGGGGGAGGGTCGGGGTGGGGGTCGCGGCAGGGGGGAGGAGCGCGAGCGGCGTTGCGGGATCGCCATCCGGACCCCCCTCCCGACCTCCCCCCTGTCAGGGGGGGAGGAGTGTGGGTGGTCAAGGGGAGAGGAGCGTCGACGACTCCCCTCCGTCCCCTTCGTTCTCCCTCCCCCTGCCAGGGGGAGGGAGAAGGGAGCCATGCCGACGATCCCGCGAAGGTTGTCAGTGTCCGGTTCGGACTCCATACTGAAACCATGCCGCCGTCGAAACTCAAGGACTTCTCTCCGGCGCGGGTCCCGCGCGTCTGCGATCACCCGGACTGCGCCGCGGAAGGCGGATTCCGCGCCCCGAAGTCGCCGAGCGACCTGAACGCCCATTACTGGTTCTGCCTCGATCACGTCCGCGCATACAACGCCGCCTGGAACTATTTCGAGGGCATGTCACAGGTCGAGATCGAGCGATTCCAGAAGAGCGCGGTCACGTGGCACCGTCCGACCTGGCCGTTCACCGGCGTTTCGCGCGGCGACGACGCGCGGCAGTTCACCCCGCGGCGTGATTTTTTCGCCGGTTTTCGGGACGAAATCGGGATCCTGTGGGGCGACGGCGCGGACGAGGCGAACGGCGACGGCGCGCGGAAGCGCGCGACGCCTGAAGAAAGGCGCGCGCTGGCCGAACTGAACCTTGACTCGGACGCGGCCTTGCAACAAATCAAGGATCGGTACAAGGAGCTCGTCAAGAAGTTCCACCCCGACGCCAACGGCGGCAGCCGGCAGGCCGAAGAGAGGCTGAAGGCCGTCAACCGGGCCTACGGTTACCTGCTGTCTTCCGGCTACGCCTGAAACGTGGCCTCAGAAACACGGACGCAATTCATGGAATCCACGAATACCGCGGTCGAAGGGGCCGAAAAGCCGCTGGCCGTTCCCGACATCACGGTGTCGGTCAACCAAGTGTTCGGCCTCGATACGGAGCTCCAGGCGCCGGCGTTCTCGCGGACGCACGAACTGGTGCCCGACATCGACGAGGCCTACTGCTTCGACCACGAGACGACTCTCGCGATCCTGGCCGGCTTCGCCTACAACCGCCGCGTCATGATTCAGGGCTACCACGGCACGGGGAAATCGACCCACATCGAGCAGGTCGCGGCGCGGCTCAACTGGCCGTGCATTCGGGTCAATCTGGATTCGCACATAAGCCGTATCGATCTCATCGGAAAGGACGCGATCGTGATCCAGGGCGGCAAGCAGATCACGGAATTCAGAGAGGGGATGCTCCCGTGGGCGCTGCAATCCGCGACCGCGCTCGTGTTCGACGAATACGACGCCGGCCGGCCCGACGTGATGTTCGTCATTCAGCGGGCGCTGGAAGCGGAGGGCAAACTGACGCTGCTCGACCAGAACAAGGTCATCCGTCCGCATCCGGCGTTCCGGCTGTTCTCCACGACCAACACCATCGGGCTCGGCGATACGACCGGCCTCTACCACGGGACCCAGCAGATCAACCAGGGCCAGATGGATCGGTGGAACATCGTCTCGACCCTCAACTATCTGCCCCACGAGGCCGAACTCGAGATCGTCCTGGCCAAGACTCCGGCCTACGATACCGAGGAGGGCCGGAAGATCGTCTCGAACATGGTCAATCTCGCGGACCTGACGCGCGCCGGATTCATGAACGGGGACCTGTCCACGGTGATGTCCCCGCGGACGGTGATCACCTGGGCGGAGAACGCCAGCATCTTCGACGACATCGGCTTCGCGTTCCGGCTCACGTTTCTGAACAAGTGCGACGAAGTGGAACGCACGACCGTGGCCGAGTACTACCAACGCTGCATCGGCGAGGAACTTCCGGAATCGGCGGCGAACGTCCATTTGACGTAGGCGCGTCGGCGGAGTCGATGGCCCCGGGACCATGAGTCAGCCAGAGAACCCCGTCGAACCGTTCAAGCGGGCCGTCACGGCGACGTTGCGCGCCATCGCCGGGAACGGCGAGATCGAGGTCTCCTACGGCTCGGAAGGCGCCGGCATCAGCGGGTCCCGGGCCAGGCTGCCGCTGCCGTCGCGGGAGCTGCCCCCGAAGGAGGTCGGCCAGATCCGCGGCATGGCGGACTCCCTGGCGCTGCGCGTCCGGCACCACGACGAACGGTTGCACGCCGCGAGAGCGCCCAACGGGCAGGACGCGCGCGCCCTTTTCAACGCCGTGGAGCTCGCCCGGATCGAGGCGCTCGGCGCCCGGCGCATGGTCGGCGTCGCGCGGAACCTAGACGACGCGCTCGAAAAGGAATGCGAAACGCGCGGCTTCGCCAAGGTGGAGCGCCGCGAGCAGGCGTCCCTGGCCGACGCCGTGCGGCTCATGCTGCGGGAACGGTTCACCGGCGCGACGGCGCCGGAACCCGGTCGGCGAATCGTCGAGTTGTGGCGGGACGAGATCGAGAACAAGGCGGGCGCCGATTTCCGGGAGCTCGCCGCAACCATCGGCGACCAGGCGGCGTTCGCCGCCGCGGCGCGGCGGCTCATCGCCCATCTCGATCTGGCGGAGGACTGGGACGGCGGGGACGAGGAGCAGGAACAGGCGTCCAGCGAGGATCGGTCGGATCAGGAGACCCGGGAGGACGAGGGCGACGGCGCGCCTCCCGACGGCATGAGCGCCGAGACGGAAGAGGTGGCGGAGGGTGAGGGTTCCGGCGAGACCGACTTCGTGGCGTCCGATCAGATGCAGCCGATGGGCGACGGGGAGGAGGATCCGGGAGAAGCCGAACATCCCTGGTGGCCGGACGGAGTCCACGGAAACAACGCCAACGAACCGCCGTATCGGGCATACGCCACCCAGTTCGACGAGATCGTCGAGGCCGTCGATCTCTGCGACGCCGAGGAGCTGGCGCGCCTTCGCGCGCAACTCGACCGGCAGGTCCAGCATCTCCAGACGGTCATCGGCCGACTCGCCAACCGCCTACAGCGCCGGCTCCTCGCCAAGCAACAGCGCTCGTGGGAGTTCGACCTCGACGAAGGGTTGCTCGACGCCGCCCGGCTGGCGCGGGTGGTCGCCAACCCGCTGCATTCCCTGTCCTACAAACAGGAGAAGGAAACGAACTTCCGCGATACGGTCGTGACGCTGCTGATCGACAATTCCGGCTCCATGCGCGGGCGTCCCATCAGCGTCGCGGCGACCTGCGCCGACGTTCTCGCCCGCACCTTGGAGCGCTGCGGAGTCAAGGTCGAGATCCTCGGCTTCACGACCCGGGCCTGGAAAGGGGGGCAGGCGCGGGAGCTCTGGCTTTCGCGGGGCAAGCCGCCGAACCCCGGGCGCCTCAACGACCTCCGGCACATCGTCTACAAGGGGGCCGACGAGCCGTGGCGGCGCGCCCGGAAGGGCCTGGGCCTGATGTTGCGCGAAGGCATCCTCAAGGAGAACATCGACGGGGAGGCGCTGCTGTGGGCGCACCACCGTCTTCTGGGACGCCACGAGCAGCGTCGAATCCTGATGGTCATATCGGACGGCGCGCCGGTCGACGATTCGACCCTCTCGATCAATCCCGGCAACTATCTCGACCGGCACCTGAGGCAGATCATTCACTGGATCGAGACGCGCTCCACCGTCGAGCTCGTGGCGATCGGCATCGGCCACGACGTGACGCGCTACTACCGGAGGGCCGTGACGATCGTCGACGCCGAACAGCTGGGCGGGGCGATGATGGACAAACTCGCCGAGCTGTTCGACGAGGAACCCCAGTTCACGGGACCGGCCGCTTCGAAGCGCATCCACTGACTTCTCATAATTTCCCCGGCGCGACCCCCACCCCGACCCTCCCCCTGCAAGGGGGAGGGAGAAGAAGGGGAACGGAGAGGCCATTGATACTCCTCCCCCCTGACAGGGGGGAGGTCGGGAGGGGGGTCTATGCGGCCGAATCGCCCGTGTTCATCGGCGCCGTCGCGACGAAACGCATGAGCGTCCGGAACGGTATCAGCAGGGCGAGCGCCATCGCCGCCTTCACGCCGAAATCGCCCAGTCCCCAGGTGATCCACGGCAGGCCCGCGCCGGCGAAGGCCAGCGAGAAGAACAGCGCCGTGTCCAGGGCCGATCCGGAAAGCGACGAGGCGAGCGGCGCGCGCCACCATGCTTCCGAATGCCGCAGGCGATCGAAGATCAGGACGTCGAGAAGCTGGGCGGCCAGAAAGGCGCTTCCGGAGGCGAAGGCGATGCGCGGTCCGGCCGCCCAGACGGAGAGCGCCACGGCGACCGCGAATCCGATATAGACCACGCGGCGCGTGGCCGCGGCGCCGAAGCGTCGGTTCGTCAGGTCGGTCACGAGAAAGGCGACGGGATAGGTGAACGCGCCCCAGGTCAGCCAGTCGCCGATCGGGAATTGCACGGCGACGTTCGACGCGACGACCACGACCGCCATGGCCGCCGTCGGCAACCAGAGCCCGGGCGACGGGCGAGCCGTCGGCTGCCGCCGGCCGCTCATTCCGGTCTCCGGTTCGGGAAGAACAGGGTCGTGTTCGCGCCGACAGGGGTCGCGTCGGCGGTCAGGATGCGGCGCGGGCCTTGAGGATCTCGCGCCGCGCGCGGCGGGCGTTGGAGGAGAGGTCGGCTTCCCTGGCGCTGGCCAGAAAGTTGTCGAGGCCGCCCGCGCGCTCCACCGTCCGGATGGCCTTGGCGCTCACCTTGAGGCGGACCGGGCGATCCAGCGCCTCGCTGAAGATCGACAGCCGCTGGACGTTGGGCAGGTAGCGCCGCCGCGTCTTGTTGTGCGCATGGCTCACGTTGTTGCCCGACATCACCGATTTCCCGGTCAGTTCGCACCGTCGCGCCATCTCGGCCACCCGTCCCGCCATTCGATAGAATACCCGAAGCCGCGTCGCGGCTCCGGCGAAGCGTGCGCTCCATAAGGCATCGTTTGCGGACCGTCAAGCGGCTCCGGCCGTCGGCCCGCCGCCTCCGCCGGCGCGAAAGGCCCTCAGCAGGCGTTGCGCGGCCGCGCCGGGCGTGGCGCGCCCGGCGCTCACGTCTCGTTCGAGCTCCGGTATCATCGCCGCCGCGGCGGGCTCGTCGCGGAGGGACGCGATCAGACTCTCGCCGATCTCGTTCCACATCCAGTGACGGGCCTGCGCTTCGCGCCGACGTCCGAGCTCGCCATCCGTCCGCAACGCCCGGTGATGAGCCTCGACGGCTCGCCAGACGTTTCCGATGCCGGTTTTCTCCAGGGCGGAGCACGTCTGGACCCGCGGCGTCCAGGACTCTGTCGCCGGTCGCAGGAGACGCAGGGCGGCGGCGTACTCGGCCGCCGCGGCCTCGGCCTGAGCGGCGAGGTCGCCATCCGTCTTGTTCACGAGCACGAGGTCGGCGATCTCCACGATCCCCCGCTTGATGCCCTGCAGCTCGTCGCCGCCGCCGGGCGCGATGAGAAGGAGGAAGGTGTCGACCATGCCGGCCACCGCCGTCTCCGATTGGCCGACCCCGACCGTCTCCACGACGACGACGTCGAAGCCCGCGGCCTCGCAGACGAGCATGGCCTCCCGCGTGCGCCGCGCCACGCCTCCGAGGGTTCCTCCCGACGGCGATGGCCGAATGAACGCGTCGGGGTCCCGCGAGAGGGACTCCATGCGCGTCTTGTCGCCGAGGATCGAGCCGCCCGAACGACTCGACGACGGATCGACCGCCAGAACGGCGACGCGGCGCCCGACGCCCGTCAACTCGCCCCCGAACGCTTCGATGAACGTCGACTTGCCGACGCCCGGCGCTCCGGAGACCCCGACCCGAACCGCGTTGCCCGTATCGGGAAGCAACGCGTCCAGCAACTCCAACGCTTGGTCCTGGTGGTCCGGCCGGCGCGACTCGATCAGGGTGATGGCGCGCCCCACGGCGCGTCGATCGCCGCTTCGAACGCCTTCGGCGAGCGCTTCCGCATCCGGGTTCCCGCCCGTTGCAGGCGTGGCTTCAGGCATCGCGACCATGCGTCGTTCCCATCCGGAGACTTCCAGCCGGTCCCCGCGGGGAGTGGCGACCCCGGAGGGATTCGAACCCCCGACCTGCGGATTAGGAATCCGCCGCTCTATCCGACTGAGCTACGGGGTCGCTGCCGACCTTCTAGGCGCGCTTGAATTTCCGGTCAACCCGCGCCGCCGGACCCTGACTCGGATCCCGCTTCGATGGTATTCTGGGCGCGTCCCGGGACACCGCCTCGCGGGAGAGATCGAGGAGCGCCCGTCCATGTCCGCCGACGTCCGCGGCCTGCCCATCACCGTCGCCAACGACGAGGCGCTCGCGGCGTACGAGAAGGCGGTCTCCGGCTATCTGGCGCAGAAGCCCGACGCCATGGACTGCCTCGACGCCGCGCTCGACGCCGATCCGGAATTCGTCATGGCCCGCTGCCTCAAGGCCTGCATGTTGAAGATGGCCTTCGATCCGGCCTTCCTGCCTGACGCGCGCGAATGTCTGGACGCGGCCGGGAAGGCGGCCGAGGGCGCGACGGACCGGGAACGGCGTCACGTCTCCGCGGCCCGCCTTCTGCTCGACGACAGGGCCGTCGACGCGCTGGCCGCGCTCGACGGCATCGCCATCGACCACCCGACCGACCTGGCGACGCTGAAGCTGACGCAGTTTCTCCATTTCTGGCGGGGCGACGCCGCCAACATGCGCGACGTCATCGGTCGCGCCCTGCACGCGTGGGACCCGGACGTACCGGGCTACGGGTTCGCGCTCGGTATGCTGTCCTTCGGCTTCGAAGAAAGCGGCGATTACGAGGCGGCGGAGCGCGCGGGACGCGAGGCCGTGGACCTGAACCCCGAGGATTCCTGGGCCGTCCACGCCGTCGCGCACACGATCGAGATGGAAGGAAGACACGCCGACGGGATCGAATGGCTGAAACGCACGGAAGCGGACTGGCTCGGGAACAACAACTTCCGCTTTCACCTGTGGTGGCACCGCTCCCTCCATCATCTGGAGCGGAACGAGATCGACGAGGTCCTCGATCTCTACGACACCGGCGTCCGCGGCGAAAAGACCGATTTCGCGACGGACATCGCCAACGGCGCCGCCCTGCTCTGGCGACTGGCGCTCCGGGGCATCGACGTCGGCCGCCGCTGGGAGGAGTTGGGGGAGCGCGCGGAGGCCCGCGCGCGCGATGCCGCGAACACCTTCTTCAGCGCCAACTACATGATGGCCCTGCTGGCCACCGACCGGCGGGCGGCGGCGGAGGACCTGCTCGCGGCGATGCGGGAGGAGTCGGCGCGCAACGATCCCGTCGCCTCGCGCGCCGTCGATGCCGGCGTCGCCCTGTCGGAAGCGCTGCGGGCGTTTCATGACGGCGACTACGGCGCGGCCGTCGACCTCGTCCTGCCCGTCCGCTACGACCTGCGCCTGTTCGGCGGCAGTCACGCCCAACGGGACGTCTTCGATCAGACCCTGGTGCTGGCCGCGGTCCGCTCCGGACGCGAGTCTCTCGCCCGCGCCCTGATCGCCGAACGCGAAACCCGCCGCCGCCGGACGCCGGCGGCCTGGAAGGCCGAAGTCGGCATGGCGACGCATTGACACGGCGCCGACCCCCACCCCGACCCTCCCCCTGCCAGGGGGAGGGAGAAGAGGAGCGGGAGGGTGTGCGGATTGTGCGGATCCCCTTTTCGCACTCCTCCCCCCTGGACAGGGGGGAGGTCGGGAGGGGGGTTGACCGCGGTCCCGCGACTCCGCGCGATCCTCGGTCCTCCGCCGGTATGAGAAATGCGGGCCGACCGCGCCGGGGAAGCGGCCCTTCGCTCAGACCGGCGCCTCTCCCTTCACGCTGGTGCGCAGCAGGTGGCGCATGTCGCCGTCGGCGTAGTTGGCGAGCGCCTTGTGCATGGTGATGCGGTTGTCCCACATCACGAAGTCTCCCTTCCGCCAGTGGTGGGTGTAGAGGTTGGCGGCGTCGGTCGCCCGGGCGAACAGCAGGTCCAGGGTCTCGCGGCTTTCCTCCGCCTCCATCCCGACGATCCGGCGGGTGAATCCGGGATTGACGTAGAGCGCCTTGCGCCCGGTCTCCGTCTGGGTGCGCACCACCGGATGCTCCACCGGCGGCACTTCCGCCGCCTGTTCGGGCGTCAGCGTCCGGTCGGGGTTGTCGGCGAACACGGTCTCGTAGGCCAGCGCGTAGTCGTGCGCCGCGCGGCGTCCCTCGATTCGTTTTCCGACGTCCGCGGGCAGCGTCTCGTAGGCGCGCGCCATGTCGGCGAACACGGTTTCGCCCTTTCCCGTCGGAACTTCCTTGGCGTGGAGCATCGACGCGAAGGTCGGACGCGCGGTGTAGGACAGGTCCGAGTGCCAGTACTGGCCGGCGTTGACGGCGCCGACGGGCTTTCCGTCCCGGCGCACGTTGGAGACGACGAACACTTCCGGCATCCCCGGCAGCGCGAAGTCGGCGAGGACGTGCGTCTCGGGCTCGCCGAGTTGACGGGTCAGCGCGACCTGGGCCTCCGGCGACATGTCCTGATCGCGGAACACGAGCACGGCGTGTTCGCAGAGCCTCGCCCCGATTTCGTTCGCGATGCCGGCATCGACCGGACGGCCGAGATCCACCCCCGTCGCCTCGGCGCCGATCGGCGCGTCCTGGAGCTTGACGGAGAGCGTCGTCATGCGTCTTCCCGACCCGATCCCGGAAACTCTAGCGCTGCATGCCCCACTTCTGCACGGTGCCGATCTCGACGTTGCGGAAGATCAGGTTCTCGACGACGAGGCCGATGACGATGACCGTGAAGAGGGCCGCGAAGACGTAGGGCGTTTCGAGGTTGTCGCCTCTCTCGAAGATCATCCAGCCCAGCCCGCCCTCGCCGGACGCCGCGCCGAACACGAGCTCGGCGCCGATCAGCGTCCGCCAAGCGAAGGCCCACCCCACCTTCATTCCCGTGAGGATGGCGGAGAAGGCCGCCGGGACGAGGATCATGAAAACGTATGGAATGCCGCGCAGGCCGTAGTTGCGGCCCACCATGCGCAACGTCTCGCTGACCGACATGAAGCCGGTGTGGGTGCTCAGCGCGACGGCCCAGAGCACCGAGTGGATGGTGACGAAGACCAGACTCGGCACCCCGAGGCCGAACCACAGCATCGCCAGCGGCAGCAGGGAGATCGCCGGGAGCGGCTGGAACATGGCCGTCATGGTGCTGAGGAAGTCGCTGCCGATCCGCGTCATCACCGCGAAGATCAGCAGCGCCGCCGCGAGGAACAGGCCCGCCGCGTAACCGAGCACCAGCACGTAGATGGTGATCCAGACCTTCTCCAGCATCAGGCCGCTCAGCAAGGTCTCCCACAGGACCGAGGCGCTCGCGGAGAAGCTCGGGAACAGCAGGGGCTCGACCTCTCCGATCCAGGTGTAGCCCTCCCACAGAACGACGAGGCCCAGGAGTATGGTGAGCTTGCGGACCGCGTTGACGTTCGAGATTCGCTCGAACAGGGACAGGCGCCGCTCGACGTCGACGTTCCTGGCCGCTTCGAGCCGTTCGACGACGAACTCCGGCCGGACGTGGATCTCCGTCGCCGTATCCGTCATGCGATCTGCATCCCCCAGCGGCGAATCGTGCGGTCCTCGACGTTGCGGAACACGCCGTTCTCGATGATGATCCCCACCAGGATCACGGCGAACAGGCCGGCGAACACGTAGGGCGTCTGGTTCTCCATCTGGTTCTGGAAGATGATCCAGCCGAGCCCGCCGGCGCTGGACCCCTCGGCGCCGAGCTGGCCCGACGTGTCCGCCACCTGGCCGCCGAACACGAGCTCGGCCGCGATCAGCGTGCGCCAGGCGAAGGCCCAGCCGATGCGCAGTCCCGTCAGGATCGACGGGAAGGCCGCCGGGATGAGGATCTTGTAGATGTAGGACAGGCCCCGGAGGCCGTAGTTGCGGCCGACCATGCGCTGGGTCTCGCTGACGCCCATGAACCCGGAATGGGTGTTGAGCGCCACCGGCCAGATGATGGAGTGGAGCAGCGTGAAGACGATGGCCGCCGGACCGAGGCCGAACCACAACATGGCCATCGGCAGCAGCGCGATGGCGGGCAGCGGGTTGAGCATGGCCGTGAGCGTCGTCAGCAGGTCGCTGCCGAAGCGCGTCCACACGCCGAAGACGACGAGCGCGGCGGCGATGCCGAGGCCGATGCCGTAACCCATCAGCAGCAGACTGAGCGAGTTCCAGACGTTGATCAGCAGGCCCTCGTTGACCAGCGCGTTGTAGAGGGCCGTTCCCGTCGCGGAGAACGTCGGGAACATGAGTTCGTTGATGTCGCTGATCCGGGTGTAGATCTCCCACGCCACGACCAGCGTCACGAGGACGCTGAGCTTGCGCACCGCGTCGACGTTCGAGACGCGCTCCCAGACGGACAGCCGCCGTTCGACGTCGCCGACCACCGCCTCGCCGACGTCCACGCCGTCCAGTTCCTTCCGGACGTATGGCTGGATCGCGCGTTCAGACATGCCGGGGCTGGGTCTCCTCCTCCAGCACCCTGTCCGCGAAGATCATGCCGTGGATACGGTTCTGGAGGGCCATGAAGTCCTCGCCGCCGACGTCGTCGTGGGTGTGGAGGTGGGCGTTGAGCTCGGCCTTCACCTGCCCGGGATGCGGCGACATGATCAGGATGCGGCTGCCGACGATGACGGCCTCCTCGATCGAGTGGGTGACGAAGATCACGGTGAACCGCGTGTCGTCCCACAACTGGAGGAGCTCCTCCTGCATCTGGCGGCGGGTCAGCGCGTCGAGCGCCGCGAACGGCTCGTCCATCAGCAGGACGTCGGGTTCCATGGACATGGCGCGGGCGATGGCGACCCGTTGCTTCATGCCGCCGGACAGCATGTGGGGATAGGTGTCCTCGAAACGCTCGAGCTTCACCTTGCGGATGTACTCGTGGGCGATCTCCCTCGCCTCGTCCTGGGACTTGCACTTGCCGCCGTTGAGGAGCGCGAAGGTGATGTTGCCCATGACCGTCTTCCAGGGCAGGAGCTGATCGAACTCCTGGAAGACCATGCAGCGGTCGGGTCCCGGATCGCGGATCGCGTTCCCCTTGAGGCGCATCTCGCCCTCGACGGGATGCAGGTAGCCCGCGATCCCCTTGAGCAGGGTCGACTTGCCGCAGCCGGACGGACCGAGGATGACGAAGCGATCCGCCGGATACGTCTGGAAGCTGACCCGGTAGGTCGCGGTGATCAGGTGCTCCTTGGTCTTGTACTGGAGCGTGACGCCGTCGACGTCGAGGACGGCGGGGGTCGCCCCCGCCGTCCTCGCCGCCTGTTCTCCGCCGGTCGCCATTCAGCTACCGGACATGTGGTGGTTGTTCTCGAAGTAGAAGTCCTTCCAGCTGTCGGCCTTGGGAATGTCGCCGATCTTGTGCAGGAAGTTCGCGTACTTCATGGTGTGCTTCGGCGTCGGATCGAACTCGATCTCGTTCTTGTCCGTCAGCATCGCCTTCACCTCGGCCGGGTCGAGCTTGGTCTTGGTGTACTTGATGTAGAGCTCGGCCGCGGCTTCCGGATTGGCGTTCACCCACTCGAAGGCCTCGTTGTAGGCGCCGATCACCGCCTGGTAGGTCTTCGGGTTCTCGTTCTTGAACGCCTGGCTGGCGCTCATCACCAGCACCGTGTGCTGGCCGCCCAGGATGTCGTAGGACGTGATGACGTTGTGGGCCTTGCCGCTCTTCAGCTCCTGGAAGGAGTAGGGCAGCGTGGCGAAGTGGCTCTTCACCGTCTGGCCGCCCGACATGATGGCGGCGAGCGCGATGGGATGTTTCATGGAGACGACCAGATGATCGAGCTTGGTCGGCTCGCCCCACTTCGCGTCCGCGTACATCTGCAAGGTCACGGCCTGGATCGACACCTTGGCCGCCGGGGTCGCGATCTTGTGGTCGGCGATGTTGACGTAGTCCTCGACCGTCTTGACGTTCGGGTCGTTGGTGTTGAGCTTCAGGGGCATGTCGGCCATGCCGCTCGCCACCTTGAAGGCGCCCTCGGTCTTGCCCCAGAGCTTGAGCGCCGGACCGATGCCGTGGGCGCCGAAGTCGATGGTCTTGGCGAGCAGGGCCTTGTTGATGTTGGCGCCGCCGCTGATCTTGAACAGTTTGATCTCGGGCACGGGCAGGCCGATCTTCTTGGCGTGCTTCTCGACGAGCTTGTGCTCGAGCACGACGTGCAGCGGCACGTACAGGAGCCCGAACTGCTGGGCCAGGTTCACCGTGGAAACTTCCGCCCTGGCGGGCGCGGCCGAGACGGCCGCGAGCATGACGCCCGCCGCGCCGGCCGCGAGCCAGCTCTTCCTCGCAACGAATTTCATGACGTCCTCCCTTGTCAACGACGACACGGCGGCGTTCGGGCCGCCTGTCGACGAGGCCCGATGTTGCCGCAAACCCGTCGTCGGGTCTACCCCGTATTTCTCATACCGCTTGTCCGCAAGGCTCGTCCAGCGCCGGAAGCGCCGCCGGCCCCGTTCGCGCGCCTCTCCCCTGGCGGACCCCCACCCCGACCCTCCCCTTGCCAGGGGGAGGGAGAAAAACGGGGGGAGGTCGGGAGGGGGGCGGACGACGGATCAGATCAGCGCGAACAACCGGGCGAGCACCGCCAGCGCCAGCGCGAGAGTGAGCCCGACCATCCATTTGACCGCGCCCATCTCCGCCCTCAACGTCTTCTCCACCGTCTCGACGTCGGCCTTCACCGCCGCGACGTCGGCCTTCACCGCCGCGATGTCGGCTTTCGTGGCGACGTTCTCCGTGACCGCTTCGTGCAAGCCGTCGGCGACCGCCTCGGCTTGCGGTTCGTCCATGCCGACGTCCTTGAGCCGCCGCGCCAGCGCCAAGGGATTGAATGCCGCGATCGCCATGCCGACACTCTACCCGCGCCGCCGCGTCAAGGCAATCGCGATCACGCTTGTCCAAGAGGAGCAGGCCGGAAGGGCGTCGCCGGCCCCGTTCGCGCTCCTCTCCCCTGGCGGACCCCCACCCCGACCCTCCCCCTGCCAGGGGGAGGGAGAACGAGAACGAGGGGGGACGGGAGGGAGCCGTCGACGCTCTCACCCCCCTGACCATCCATACTCCTCCCCCTTGAACAGGGGGGAGGTCGGGAGGGGGGTCGCGTCCGGGGGGGAGGGACGGCGAATCGGAAACGGTCTCCCTACCACACGAAGCCCACGCCGGCGCGGCCGGCCGCCGAGGCGCCGCTGGCGGCGGCGACGCCCGCGTTGACGAAGACGTTGTTCATCTCTCCGACGCGGGCGCTCATGCCGATGGCGAGCGCGCTCTCGCCGCCGTACTGCCCGGCGCCGACGCCGAGGAAGAACCGGCCGCTGTGGGGCACGACGTTGGGCAGCGCGGTGAGCGCCGACGCCATCGCCGTGGTCTTGTCGAGGCGCGCGTCGAGTTCGCCCACCCGCCGGTCGAGCGCGTTCAGGCGATGGTCGGCGCCCGCCAGCTGGCTGAAGTCCAGGGTGCGTAGCCGCACCCGCCGCGTGTCGCCCTCCTGGTACGCGTCCTGCACCACGATCTTGCGCTCGACGCCGCCCGGCGTCTCTTCGGCCTCGGTCACCGGAGCCTTCTCCAGCGCGCCGTCCGTTCCCCGGGGGATGAAGCCGTCGATGCTGGCGAGTCGTCCGGCGATGCTGGCCGCGTGCGGGCGGTCGCTGTCGGTCGCCGCGTCGGCCACGCCCGTGGCGCCGTAGGGGGTCCCGTACAGCGCCTGGAACAGGTAGGCGAGCCGTTCGCTCGCCTTCAGGGGCTGGCCCTTGTTCTCGTCCAGCGTCAGGAACTCGGTCATGGTCGTGCCCACCGGGTCGCCGTTCGCGTCCACCGCCGGTTCGGTCGAGAGCCGGGTGTCGGTGAGCAGGGCGACCAGCGCCATGACTTGCTCGTTGGTGGCCCCCTTGAGGGTCACGACCGTCCGTTCCGCGCCCGACCCCGTGCGTATCCTGGCGACGGCCACCCGGTCCTCGACGCCCCGGTCGACCTCGTCGACGATCTCGCGAACCCTGCGCCCGTCGCCGGTCGCGTCCACCTCGCCGTCGCCGTCCGCGTCCGCGTCGAGGGACCGCGTGGCGTCACTGACGGTCTGGATCACGTTGGCGCGCCCGATGGCGGCGGATTCTTCCTCGCTGGCGGTGTCGAGGGTCTCCTGTATGGAGCGGATGCGCGCGTAGGCGTTGCCGTCCCGGTTGGCGGTGTCGGTGGGCGCGCCCACGAGGCCATGCAGGTTCCCGCCATCGGCGGAGAGCTGGCCGTCGCGGTTCACGGTGAGCACCTCCGGGTTCGCGGCCTGCGTGGCGGCGACCCCCGGCAGGCGGTAGGTATGGCCGCTCCCGCCGACCACGATCTGGTTGGCGGAAGCCGCGACCCCGGCGCCGATGGCGATGGCGTTTTCGCCGGTCGCCGACGCGCCCCTTCCGAACGCGATGCTGTCCTGGCCGGCGGCCCGGGAATCGGCGCCGACGGCGATGCCGCCCGGCATGGCGGCCACCGGGTCCGGAAGGTTGGTCCGCGAGAGGCCGCTGACGGCCTCCAGCGCGGTCACGGCGTACACCTTGCCGCCGATGACGACGTTGTCCCCGCGCGTGGTCCGGTCCGAGTCGGCCAGGTATTCCCTGACGTTGGTGTAGATCCGGCCCGCGGCCACGCCGCCGGCAACGGCCTTCCGCCCCAGAGCGACGGTGTTCTCGCCGTGAGCCTCGGCGTAGTGGCCGACGGCGGAGGCGTACCTGCCGGTCGCCCATGCGAGGCCGCCGAGGGCGGTGCTGCGCTCTCCCGCGGCGTCGCTGGTCCTGCCGAGGGCGGTGCTCCATTCGCCGGTCGCCTGGGCGTAGTGCCCCACGGCGGTGGCCCCCGTGTTAAAGGCCCGCGCATGCGTCCCGACGGCGGTGGCGGAGCTCGTGGACAGCGCGGTCAGGCGGCCTTGCAGGCGCGTCCGGATGCCCTGACGGAAGGTTTCCCCGGCCGCGTCGTCCTGGGCGAGCCTCGCGTCGGCCTTCTCGTCGGCGGTCAGGTATTGATCGCAGTTAGCCACGAATCCCTGGACGCTGTAAGTCGGATCGTGAGCGCAGTCGATCAAGCCTCCGACGCCCCACGATTCCGCATCCGAAAAGGCATCCCATAAGTATTGATCTGCGTCCAGATTCACGGCGTGCGCCCCTCGGCCCAGAGCCGTGGTCCACCGGCCAAGCGCGGCGGAGTCCGCACCCAACGAAGTCGCGTACGTGCCGTAGCTGTTCGCTGCCCGACCCACGGCTGTGGTGCGATTGCCGGAGGCATGGGAATAGCCTCCCAACGCGGTGGAATGGAAACCGTGGGCGCCAGAATTGTAACCCAGCGCCGTGGCGCGGTTTCCCGTCGCGGCAGCGGAGTAACCCACGGCGGTGGACCGGGCGCCGGTGGCGTCCGCACTCCAGCCCACGGCGGTGGCGTCGTAGGCTGTCGCCTTGGCGCCATCGCCCACGGCGACGGTGGCGAAAGAGGGGGTGGCGCGGTACGGCAAGCTGGCGTCGGAGAGAGTGCCGGCGTTGTTGGACGTCTCGAGCGCCGCGACGAGATAGACGTTGCCGTCGATCTCGGCATAGAGCCTGTTCGCCCTGCCCGTGTCGGCGAGGTAGGCCGCGACGTCGGCGTAGCTCGCAATCAGGTTGCTGTTCGTCAGGCCGGTGCTGGCGTGGAATTGCGCAATCACGACCGTGCTGAGGATATGTTGGCCAATCTTGACTGCCTTGAAGTTTCCCCGGTTCGGGTCTGCAAGATACGCCGCGGCGTCGGCGTATTCCGGGATGTCGGCGGGTGTGTCGTCGGCGCCTTGCCCGGCCTTGTAGGCCAGGGCCGGCGAGACGAAGATCAACGCCAGCAGAAGCGGCGCGGCCGACAGAAAGGTCTTGAGGATTCCAGCGCTCATCGAGGCCCCCTTGCATCCTGAAGAGGCCCCGTGAAGAGGCCCCGTGAAGAGGCCCCGTGAAGAGGCCCCGTGAAGAGGCCCCGTGAAGAGGCCCCGTGAAGAGGCCCCGTGAAGAGGCCCCGTGAAGAGGCCCCGTGAAGAGGCCCCGTGAAGAGGCCCCGTGAAGAGGCCCCGTGAAGAGGCCCCGTGAAGAGTACGCCTCTACCATATCACGAACGACGGCGCAAGGTCAAAATCCGCCCTGATCGTCCGCAAGTTCCATCCGGCGGCGGAGGCGCCCCCGCGCGGACCCCCCCTCCCGCCCCCCTTTTCTTCTCCCTCCCCCTGGCAGGGGGAGGGTCGGGGTGGGGGTCGCGCCGGGGGGAGAGGAGTCCGCACAGTCCGCACACCGTCGGGCCGCAGTCCACCCCCCTCCCGACCTCCCCCCTGTTATGGGGGAGGAGTGTGAAAAGGGGGTCCGCACACTTCGCACACCCTCCCGGCCCCTTACTTCTCCCTCTCCCTGGCAGGGGGAGGGTCGGGGTGGGGGTCGCGCCGGGGGGAGAAGAGTCCGCACAGTCCGCACACCGTCGGGCCGCAGTCCACCCCCCTCCCGACCTCCCCCCTGTTTATGGGGGAGGAGTGTGAAAAGGGGGTCCGCACACTTCGCACACCCTCCCGGCCCCTTCTTCTCCCTCCCCCTGGCAGGGGGAGGGCCGGGGTGGGGGTCGCGCCGGGGGGAGAGGAGTCCGCACAGTCCGCACACCGTCGGGCCGCGGTCCACCCCCCTCCCGACCTCCCCCCTGTTATGGGGGAGGAGTGTGAAAAGGGGATCCGCACACTTCGCACACCCTCCGCCCCCTTTATCTTCTCCCTCCCCCTGGCAGGGGGAGGGTCGGGGTGGGGGTCGCGCCGGGGGGAGAGGAGTCCGCACAGTCCGCACACCGTCGGGCCGCGGTCCACCCCCCTCCCGACCTCCCCCCTGTTATGGGGGAGGAGTGTGAAAAGGGGATCCGCACACTTCGCACACCCTCCGCCCCCTTCTTCTCCCTCCCCCTTGCAGGGGGAGGGTGGGGGTCGCGCCGGGGGGAGAGGAGTCCGCACAGTCCGCACACCGTCGGGCCGCAGTCCACCCCCCTCCCGACCTCCCCCCTGTTATGGGGGAGGAGTGTGAAAAGGGGATCCGCACACTTCGCACACCCTCCGCCCCCTTCTTCTCCCTCCCCCTGGCAGGGGGAGGGCCGGGGTGGGGGTCGCGCCGGGGGGCGAGGAGTCCGCACAGTCCGCACACCGTCGGGCCGCGGTCCACCCCCCTCCCGACCTCCCCCCTGTTATGGGGGAGGAGTATCAATAGCTCCCTCTCCCTGGCAGGGGGAGGGTCGGGGTGGGGGTCGCGCCGGGGGGCGAGGAGTCCGCACAGTCCGCACACCGTCGGGCCGCAGTCCACCCCCCTCCCGACCTCCCCCCTGTCATGGGGGAGGAGTGTGAAAAGGGGATCCGCACACTTCGCACACCCTCCCGCCCCCTTCTTCTCCCTCCCCCTTGCAGGGGGAGGGCCGGGGTGGGGGTCGCGCCGGGGGGCGAGGAGTCCGCACAGTCCGCACACCGTCGGGCCGCGGTTCACCCCCCCTCCCGACCTCCCCCCTGTTATGGGGGAGGAGTATCAATAGCTCCCTCTCCCTGGCAGGGGGAGGGTCGGGGTGGGGGTCGCGCCGGGGGGAGGAGCGCGCGCTCGTCGGGCACCCCTTCGGCCCTTGCCATTCGGGCGGCGCGGGGCCATGCTGAGCGCGCCAACTCGGGGAGGTGGACATGACGGATACGACGGGAGGGTTGCAAGGCGCGCTTTCGCCCGCCGCCGGCGGCGGGATTCCGGAGGCGCTGCTGGAAGAAGCGGCGTACGAGGCGCATCGGCTCGCGGCGACGACGTTGCCCGACGACGTCAAGCGGGCCTTCGTCGGGATGCGCGACCGCGAACGGGAAGAACTGCCCAAACGCGTGCTCGAGGCGATCGTCGACAACTTCCACGCGGCCGAGGACGACCAGCGCCCGGTCTGCGCCGACGTCGGCGTGCCGCGGGTCTACGCGGTGATCGGCAACGAGACGGCGATCGCCGGCGGCTTCGTCTCGTTCGAGCGCGCCGTGCGCCGCGCGACCGAGCGCATCACCGGCGATCTGGCGCTGCGCTCGAACCGCTGCCATCCCATCACCCGGCGCAACCCCGGCAACAACGTCGGCGTGTTCGCGCCCAACATCGAGTACCGGGTCGAGCCGGACGCCGACTACGTCGAGATCTGCGCCGTCCACAAGGGCGGCGCCTTCGGGACGGACTTCCGCATGCTGGTGGACGGCGACGGGCTGGCGGGCATCCGCAAGGCCGTGCTCGACGCCATCGCGGAATTCGGGCGCCGCGGCCTGACCTGTCCGCCGGTCGTGATCGGGGTCGGCCTCGGCGGGACCAAGGACCAGTCCTTCAGCATCGCCAAGCAGGCCGCGCAACTCCGCCCCATCGGAGACCGCCATCCCGACCCGGACGTGGCGGCGCTCGAGGACGAGCTCCTCGAAATGGCCAACTCGCTGGGGATCGGCGCCATGGGCTACGTGGGCACGGCGGGATACGCCACCGACGTCCACGTCGAGATCGCGTACACCCACAGCGCGCTGACGCCGATGGGCGTCCACCAGCTCTGCCAGGCCACCCGCCGCGGCGTCGTCCGCGTTCACATGGACGGCCGCACGGAGACGCGCCCCGCGCCGTCGTGGTTCTCGGACTACTCCCGCCGCACGGGCGTCGAATAGGGAGGGCCGGGACGTGGCGACGCACAGGCTTTCCATCCCGCTCCGGGAGGACGACGTCCGGCGGCTCCGCATCGGCGACGTCGTCCACCTCGACGGCATGGTCCACACCGGCAGGGCCCTGGTCTACGAGCACGTGCTGCGGGACGGGAACCGGCCGCCTCTCGATCTCGCGAACGAGAGCAACGCGCAGATGCACGGCGCCCCCGCCGCGGTGGAGGACGCTCCCGGCCAGTACCGGCTGTCGTCGATCCAGGCCACGGCGAGCTTCCGCTACTGGAAATACGTGCCCGACTACGTCGAACGCTTCGGGATACGGGCGATCATCGGCAAGGGCGGCATGGACAAGTGGGTCTACGAGGACGTCTTCGCCAGAACCGGGACCGTGTTCCTGACGACCGTCGGCTACGGCATCGCCGCCCTCTACGGCCGCGCGGTGAAACGGGTCGTCGACGTGCACTGGAAGGAGGAGCTCGGCCTGCCCGAAGCCATGTGGGTGCTCGACGTGGAGAACTTCGGCCCTTTCATCGTGGACGGGGACTGCACCGGCGCCAGCCTCGCCGCGTCGCACGTCGAGGCGATCAACGAGAACTTCGCCCGCGAATACGCCAGGCTGCCGGAATACGTCCTCAAGCGCATCGGCGAGATCGACCATTCGCTCGCCAACGAGGTCATCGTCGGAAGGCCGGCGGGCGACCGCAACCGGGACTGAGGACTCCGCCGCTTCCCGTCCCGGTCCCCCTTCCCCGGGAAGAACCGGTCCCGCGTCAGCGCCTTCCCGTCCGCGCGCCGGCGTGGCGCATCTCCGGCGCGAACCAGAACAGCGCCGCGGCCGCGAACAGGGCCGCCAGCGACAGGACGAAGATCGCGCCGTAGCCGCCGGTGGCGTCGTGCAGGCCGCCGGCGATCCAGGTCCCCGCCGCCGCGCCGACCCCCTGTCCCGTCTGGATCGAACCGTAGATCGACGCCATGCCCCGGCCGCGGAACAGCTGGGCCGCCAGCGTGGCGATCACCGGGCTGCGGACCCCCAGCGACAGGCCGAAGCAGACGACGAACGCCAGGACCGCCGCGGCGACGGGCGCCCGGGGCAACGACCACAGCGCCAGGAGTCCGATCATGCTGAGGCCGTAGCTCAGAACGGCGATCGCGCGGCGGTCCCAGCGGTCGGCGGCGATGCCCGTGACGAGCATGCCCACGATGGAGAGTCCGCCGGCGACGCCGAACGCGGTCGCCGCGTCGAGCGGGTCCATGCCGTTCTCCACCATGTAGGCGACGGACTGGAGGCTGACGGCGTACATCCCCGCCGAGGTGGCGAAGAACGCCCCCCAGAGGACCCAGAAGGCTCGCCCGGACGCCGCCTCGCGCAGACTCGGCCCGCCGCCGCCGCCCGCCGGGCGGACCGGGCCCGCGGCGATGCGGCGCCAGGGCAGGAACGCTGCGGCGCCGGCGAGCGCCACGACGGCGCCGCCCATGATCCCGAGCGCGCCGCGCCATCCGAACGCGCCGATGAGCACCTGCGACAGGGGGGCCAGGCACAGGGCGCCGAAACCGAGGCCCGTCGAGGCGAACGCCATGGCGGCCGCCAGGTTGCGGTCGAACCAGCGGCTGATCAGGGACTGGGCGGGAACCATGCCGACCGCCGCCGCTCCCAGACCGCCGCAGACGCCGATGGCGAGATGGAACTGCCAGACGGACTCCAGGCGGGACGCGGCGAGGAACCCGCCCCCGAGCAGGAGCAGTCCGACCGTGTACACGGCGCGCGGTCCGAATCGGTCGTGGGCCAGCCCGGCCAGAACGCCGCCGAGGCCGAACGCCATCATCAGGACCGAGTAGACCGAGGCGACCCCGGCCCGGTCCCATCCCAGGCCGGACTGCACCGGGGAGAGGAAGACCGGCCAAGTCTCGATCATGCCGCGCGCCAGCATGAACAGGGCGAACACCAGCAGGAGCACGGCGACGGCGGCCGCGGCGGGCCTCGTGACGGGACTCCGGAAGCTCACGGCGCGCATGTTAGCCCGCATTTCTCCCGCCGGCAGGGATCGGGACCCCCCTCCCGACCTCCCCCCTGTCAGGGGGGAGGAGTATCAATGGCCCTTTCCCTACGTTCTCCCTCCCCTTGGCAGGGGGAGGGCCGGGGTGGGGGTCGCGCCAAGGGGGAGGAGCGTCAATGGACCCTCCCGCCCCCTTCTTCTCCCTCTCCCTTGCAGGGGGAGGGCCGGGGTGGGGGTCGCGGTCGCGCCGGAGGGAGGAGCGCGAACGGGCCCTGCGGCGTCCCGCCGCCGGAGCGGGCGCCCCGCCGCCGGCCGGGTTATTCTGGGGAGCCATGACCGCCATCCCGTTCCCCGACGCGATCATGAGGGACGTGGAGTCCGTCGCGGCCCGGCTCGCCTGAGCGGGCCGTTCGACGTCCGGCGCCGCCCCCATGCTGGATCGGATTTTCCGGTGGCTGGATCGCCACGCCGCGAAACTTCTCGTGCTGGCGGTCGCGGCGGGAATCGGCATCCCGCCTCTCGCCGCGGCGCTCCGCCCCCGTCTCGCCGAAATCGTCTGGGCCCTTCTGTTCTTCGCCGCGATGCGGGTGGACTGGGACGCCGTCGGCCGATACGCGCGCCGGCCCGCGCCGGTCCTGCTCGCGGCCGCGTGGATCGCGCTCGGCGCGCCGGTCGCGCTGTCGGCGGTCGTCGCGCCCTTCGATCTGCCCGCCGGCATCGAGGCGGCGCTCATACTCTCCGCGGCGACGGCGCCCATCCTGTCGGCGCCCGCACTCTGCATGATCCTCGGGCTGGACGCGGCGTTGTGCCTCCTGGTGATGGCGCTGACCACGCTGGTCGTTCCGTTCAGCCTGCCGGTGGTCGCCGTCGAGTTGCTCGATCTGGAGCTCGGCGTGACCGCCCGCGAGCTGACGTGGCGGCTGGGCGTCCTCGTCGGCGGCGCGACGGCCGCGGCCGCGGTCGCCCGAACGCTGCTGGGGCGCGAGCGCGCGGCGGCCGCCGCGGGTCTGTTCGATTCGTGCGCGCTGATTGCCCTGATGGTCTTCGCGATCGCCGTCATGCACGGGATCGGCGCGGTCGTGATCGACCGGCCAATGTACGTCATGGCCGTCGTGGCGCTGGCGTTCGCCGCCAACGCGGGGATGCAGGTCTACGCGGCCGCGCCCTTCGTCGTTCTCGGCGCGCGGCGCGCGCTCACCGTCGCGTTCTGCGCCGGCAACCGGAACATGGCCATGATTCTCGCGGCGGTCCCGGCGGGCGCCATGCCCGACCTCGAGCTCTACCTCGTTCTCGCGCAGGCGCCGATATTCGCGCTGCCGGCCCTGCTGGGTCCTCTCTACAAGCGGGGGCTCGCCGCGAAGGCGTGAGGACGGGCGCTATCCGCCGCCCAGCGCCGCCTCGGGGAGCCAGAGCGCGATCTCCGGGTAGACCGTGATGATCGCGACGCCGACGCACATCAGGACGAAGAACGGAAAGGCGGCGGCGGCGACCCGGCCGACGGGGTGGCCGGTGAGGCCCTGAAGCACGAAGAGGTTGAAGCCGACGGGCGGCGTGATCTGGGCCAGTTCGACCATCACCACCAGGAAGACGCCGAACCAGATCGGGTCGAACCCCGCCTGGAGGATCAGGGGCAGGGTGATGGGCAGGCTCATCACGGTGATCGAAATGCCGTCGAGAAACAGCCCGAGCATGACGTAGAACAGGCCGAGAATGAAGATCAGCTCGTAGCGGGACAGGTCGAGCGTCGCGATCCAGCCCGCCAGCTCCGTCGGGACGTGGAGATAGCCCATGGCGGTCGACAGGAACGCCGCCGACACCAGGATCGAGCAGACCATGCACGAGATCTTCACCGCGCCCATCAGGGACTCGACGAAGATCGGCCAGGTCAGCTGTCTCATGCCGAGGCTCATGGCGACCGTGGCCGCGACGCCGACCGCCGCGGCTTCCGACGGGGTCGCCAAGCCCGAATAGATGCCGCCGAGCACGAGCGCGATGAGGACGAGAACCGGGAGCAGGTCGAGAAGCCCCCGCGCGCGGTCGCCCCAGGTGTAGGTCTCCCCGCCGGCGGGCGCGTGTTCCGGCCGGAGCAGGCAGCGGACGCCGATGTAGCCGGAATAGAGCCCGGCGATCGCCAGCCCCGGAAGCACGCCGGCCGCGAACAGCTTGGCGATCGAGACCTCCGCGAGGACGCCGTAGATGATCATGACGATGGACGGCGGGATGAGCAGGCCGAGGCTGCCCGCGCCGGCCAGCGAACCGATGGCGAGATCGGTGTCGTAACGCCGCTCGGTCAGGGCGGTCGCGGTGATCTTGCCCACCGTCGCGGTCGTCGCGGCGCTCGACCCGCTCACCGCGGCGAACAGGGCGCATCCCGCGACGTTGGTGTGGAGGAGGCGCCCCGGCACGGCGTCCGCCAGCGGCGACAGGCCGCGGAACAGGCGCTCCGAAATGTCGGTGCGGAAGATGATCTCGCCCATCCATACGAACATCGGGATGGCGGCGAGCTCCCAGGCGCTGGCGCTGCGCCAGACGATCGGCTGGACGATGGCGCCGATGCGGTCCAGGGGAAAGTCGACCAGGAAATGGAGGCTGGTGACGCTCACCAGCATCAGGCCCGAGAACACCCAGGCGCCGAGGCCCAGATACAGGAACACGAGCAGCAGCGTCGCGGCGCCGGTGAACAGGGCTTCCACGAGCCTACCGCGCGCCGAGGTCCGCGGAAGGGTCCGCGCCCATGGGTTGCCCGCCCCCGAGCAACCGGAGGAGGTAGGCCAGCAACTGGACGGCGAACAGGACGAGGCCGACGAACACCAGCGCTTCGGGGATCCACAACGGGGTCTCCGCCATCGACTCGCTGACCGCGCCGCGGTCCCAGTTGCGCTTGACGCTGCGCCAGAAGAAGGCCGCGACGAAGACCGTGACGCCCAGCGTCGCGACGACGCAGAAGTACTCGACGATGCGCCTGAGCCGCCCGCGCAGCCGGACGAGCACCAGGTTGACGCGGATCAGGGACCCTTCCTCGAAGGCGTAGGCCAGGGAGAGATAGGTCATGGCGGCGATGCCGTAGCCGACGTATTCGTCGAGCACGAAGGTCGACGTGTGGAAGAGGCCGCGCAGCGCGATTTCGAGGATGACGTGCGCCACCATCGCGACGAGGATCGCCGCGGAGACGCGCCCCGCGAGCTTCGAGGCGGCGGATACGGCGGCCTGGAACGATCGCATGGCGTTCACGGCGAGACGCGGCGGCTCCCGCGCCGGACGGTCGCGGGCGGCGGCGCGGACCGGGCGGGCCTCAGCCGCTTTCGAGGCGCTTGCGGTACTCGGCTATGATCGCCTCGCCGTCGCCGCCCATCTTTTCGTACCAGTCGTCGAGCGTTTCCCGGGCCGCCTCGCCGAGCGCCGTCAGGTACGCCGGCGGCGGGCGGGTGACGACGGTGACGCCGTTCTTCTCGAGCGTCCTGTAGTTCAGCCGCCGCCGCGTGACGACCTCCCGCCAGTTGCGGTCGTTGGCGGCGTCCGCGGACGCCCTGACCGCCTTCTTCAGGTCGTCGGGCAGGCCGTCGAACACGTCCTTGTTCATGTGGACCATGCTGAGCGGCATCGCGTAGTTGATCTCGGTGAAGTGGTCGAGATGCTCCCAGAACTTGGCGTTCACGCCCCCTTCCGCCGAGGTCAGCACGGCCTGGATGCCGCCGACGCCGAGCTGCGGGACGACGTCCGCCCAGCTCAGCTTGACGGCCGCCGCTCCCGCCGCCTTGAGCGTGACGAGGCCGTTGCGGTCGTAGGCGCGGATCTTGAGGTTCTTCAGTTCGCCGATGCTGTCGACGGGCTTCCTGGCCCAGATGCCGCTCGGCGGCCAGGGCGACGCGTAGAGCAGGATCTGGTTGTGCCGGGCGAAAACGCGCTCGAAGCGCGGGCGGGCCACCTCGAACAGCGTCTTCGCCTCCCTCGCCGTCTTGGCGAGGAACGGCAGGGACGGCAGCAGGAAGATCGGATCGATGCCGCCGAACGCGCCGACGTAGCTGTCCGCGATGGGCACCGCGCCGTCGCCCACGGCGTCGAGTTGCTGCGCCGACTTGTAGCCCAGCGCCCCGCCGAAGTGGTGGACGATCTCGATCTCGCCGCCCGTCGTGTCCGCGAGGAACTTCGAGAACCATCTGTCGCCCTCGCCGTGGATCGAGGTCGCCTGATATTCGTTCGGCATGTCCCACTTGACGCCGCCGGCCGCGGCGGCGCCGGCGCCCACGGCCACCCCGAGGCCGGCCGCGGCCAGGGTCTTCGCCAGTCGTTCGAGCATGTCGGATGTCCTCCTGATCGCCGGAACCCGATCCCGCGCGGCGTCCTGCCGGGATGGACGTCCGTTCGGGACCTTCGGGCCGATTAGCGCACAGACCCCGCGGGGGGTCAACGAACGCGCGGTGCGCCGCCGCCGCAGGGTCCGTCGACGCTCTTTCCCCCCGACCATCGATACTCCTCCCCCCTGGCAGGGGGGAGGTCGGGAGGGGGGCGGACCGCGGTCGCGCAACGCCGCGCAAGCCCCGAAAATTTTTTTCGCGCGGGACGCGATCCCGGCGCACGAACGAATTATTTGGAATCAACGAGTTGATCGAACGTTGTGGACAGATCGCGAATAACGACTGGACAAGTAAAACGAGTTATCCCCAAGAAATTCACGATGAACCGTTTTATTCGGTTGCAGTAGCCCGGAAGACGTCTAGAATCCGCATCGGATCGGGTGGCCTTCGGGTTGCTTGGTCCGGGATCGCAAAGCCTTCGGGTGATGCGGTCCGGAACTGCGAAACCTTCGGGTGGCGCGGTTCGGGATCACGGGGCCTTCGGGCGGCGTGGTCCGGAAGAGGCGTCAGGAGCGCTCTTCGGAGTGCGCGCAAAGACCCCGCGTCTGAGCACTTGACGCCTCTTCCTCTTTTTTCTGGAACTTCCACTCCCGCGCCGCTCGTCCGCGACCCCCACCCCGACCCGCCCCCTGCCCATCTACACTCCTCCCCCCTGACAGGGGGGAGGTCGGGAGGGGGGTCACGGCGCCAGGGGGGAGGGGCGTGGATGGCCCCTGCGGCGCCCCGAACGAGGAAAGGCCCGGCGCGGCCCCCATCGAAGGAAGCCGCCACCGGACCTTTCTGCGTCAGACAAATACACCCGCGTCAATGCACTTGAACGAGACCATCGTTACCAACCGGAATCGGCTCTGTCAACAACATATTGCGGTATTGCCGCCGATATCGAACATATGTGGCGCCCACCCCCCCTCCCGCCCCCCTTTTCTTCTCCCTCCCCCTTGCAGGGGGAGGGTCGGGGTGGGGGTCGCGCCGGGGGGGACCCCTCAGGGCAGCAACACCGTCGACCCCGTCGTCGCGCGGGCCTCGAGGGCGCGGTGAGCCTCGGCGGCGTCGGCGAGCGCGAACGTCTGGTTCACCTCGATCCTGACCGCGCCGGACTCGACGACCTCGATCAGGGCGCCCGAGGCCTCCGCGAGATCGGCGGGCGTCTTCACGTAGTTGAACACGCCGGCGCGGGTCAGGAACGCCGATCCGGCCCATTGCAGGCGCGCGATGTCGAACGGCGGGACGGGGCCGGAGGAGCTGCCGAACGCCACCAGCGCGCCGAGGGGCCGGACGCACTCGAGCGAACCGTCGAACGTGTCCTTGCCCACGGAATCGTACACCACGGGCGCGCCCTTGCCGTCGGTGATCTCCTTGACCCGGTCGACGAAGTTCTCGCGGGTGTAGACGATCGGATGGTCGCAGCCGTGCGCGCGGGCGAGTTCGGCCTTCTCGTCCGAACCGACGGTCCCGATCACGGTGGCGCCGAGGGATTTGGCCCATTGACAGGCGATGAGGCCGACGCCGCCCGCCGCCGCATGGAACAGGATGGCGTCTCCGGGCTTCACCTCGTAGGCGCGCCGCAGAAGCATGTGGACCGTCAGGCCCTTCAGCATCATCGCGGCGGCGGTCCGGTCGGAGATGGAGTCGGGCAGCTTGACCAGACGGTCGGCCCGGAAGTTGCGGACCTCGGCGTAGGCGCCCGGCGGCGGCAGGCCGTAGGCCACCCGGTCGCCGACGGCCACGGCGTCCACCCGGTCGCCGACCGCCACGACGACGCCGGCGCCCTCCACCCCCGGCGTGAAGGGCATGGCGCTGCCGCCGCCCAGGCTGGCGAAGGCGTTGACGGGGTAGAGGCCGGAACGGAAGTAGCAGTCGATGAAGTTGAGGCCGATGGCGGCGTTGCGCACCTGCGCCTCGTTCGGACCCGGCGCGGGAAGGTCGACGTCCTCGTATTTCAGGACCTCGGGCCCACCCGTCTCGTGAAACCGCACCGCCATGACCATGGACGTCGTCCTTCCCTTCCTCCCGTCCGCCGGCCATACGGTAACATGAAGCCATGGCTCCGACAGCCCCGCCCTCGACCCGGTTCCCCGCCGCCGGCGATGCGCTCGCGGACGTCCTGTCCCGTCTGAACCGCGCGGACGCCCTCGCCGCGCCCTACCTGGACGAGGCGGCGCGCCGGACGCTGGCCGACTGTTGCGCGGAGCTCGCGTTCCGGGACGCGCGTCCGGTCCTGGGCGCGCCCGGACGGGAGGTCCGCCAGGATCTGGAACTGACCACCGACATCCCGGAAGACAGCCCGCTCCTCGCGCTGGCGAAGCGGCTGCAATCGGACCTGCGGGCCGTCCTCGACCGGATGGAGCCGCCGCCGCTCGATTACCCGTTCGTCGTCAACGACTTCATCGTGCAGCGCTACACGCCCGGGCGGCGGGGCATCACCCCGCATCGCGACCACGCGCGGTACCGCGGTCTGGTGGCGATCGTCGTGCTCTCCGGGACGGGCAGGTTCTGGGTCTGCGGCGACCGGGGGGGAGCGGACCGGCGCGACGTTCCGGCGCCGCCGGGGTCGCTTCTCCTCATGCGGGCGCCGGACTTCTCCGGCCGCGCGGACCGTCCCTTCCACGCCCTTTCCGACGTCACCGAGACGCGCTACAGCTTCGGCATGCGCTACGACGCGTCGAGGCCGCCGGCGGTCGCGTGAAGCCCGCCCCGTTCGAGTATTTCGCGCCGGAAACGGCGGAAGAGGCGTTGGCCCTGCTGGCCGAGTACGGCATGGACGCGAGGCCGCTCGCCGGCGGGCAGAGCCTCGTTCCGCTGATCAACATGCGCATGGCGCAACCGGCGGCGCTGATCGATCTGAACCGTTGCCGCGAGCTCGCCTATCTCCGCGAGGAGGAGGGAATGCTCGTCATCGGCCCCATGACCCGGCAGCGCGAGCTGGAGTTCTCGGGCGCCGTCCGCGCCTGCTGCCCGCTCGTCGCCGAGGCGATGCCGCATATGGGCCATGCCGCCATCCGCAACCGCGGCACCGCCGGCGGCAGCCTGAGCCACGCCGACCCGTCCGCCGAGCTTCCGGGCGTGGCGGTGGCGCTGGACGCCGAGATGATCGCGGACGGGCCGAACGGCCGGCGCGCCGTGCCGGCGGCGGAGTTCTTCCTCGCCGGGCTGACGACCGTCCTGGAGCCGGATGAAATGCTCCGCGAGATCAGGTTCCCCAAGGCCCCGTCCGGATCCCGGGCCGCCTTCGCCGAGGTCGGCAACCATTTCGGCGGACTGGCTCTCGTCGGCGTCGCCGCTCGGGTCGATCTCGATTCCGCCGGCCGTTGCGCCGCGGCGGCGCTGGCCGCCACCGGCGCCGGGGAACGGCCGGCGCGCCTGTCCTCCGCCGAGGCCGTCCTGACGGGCGGGTTCCTGGAGGGGCGGGCGATCGCCGAGGCCTCCGAGGCCGCGGCGAACGACGTGGAGCCCCTGGCGGACCTGCACGCTACGGCCCACTGGCGGCGGCGCGCGGTCGTCGCCATGGCGGCGCGGGCCCTGCGCGAGATCGCGGACGGGGGAGAAGGGGCCGCGGAGGCGCGGCGGTGACGGCGCGCCGCGATGTCCGCGTCACGGTCAACGGCCGCGCGTATGCGCGGAACGTCGAGCCCCGGACGCTGCTGGTCGATTTCCTGCGCCGCGACTGCGGCCTGACGGGGACGCATGTGGGCTGCGCGCACGGGGTCTGCGGCGCCTGCACCGTCCTGCTGGACGGCGCCTCGGTCCGAAGCTGCCTCGCCTTCGCCGTCCAGGCCGAAGGAAGGGAGGTCACGACCGTCGAGGGCCTGGCGGACGGCGGGCCGCTGAACGCCTTGCAGCAGGCCTTTCACGAGCACCACGCGCTTCAGTGCGGCTACTGCACGCCCGGCTTCCTCATGTCGCTGACCGAGTTCCTGCGGGAAACGCCGGATCCGGACGAGGCCCGGATCCGCGAACGCCTCTCGGGCAACCTGTGCCGCTGCACGGGGTACGCGAACATCGTGCGCGCCGTGCAGGCGGCCGCCCGGCGTCTGCGCGATGAGGGCCGCGCGCCGTGAGCGCACGGGGAGACGGCGGCGGGGCCGGCCGCGAGGCTGGGACGTGGATCGGCAGACCCGTTCCGCGCAGGGAGGATCCGCGCCTGCTGCGCGGCGTCGGCGCCTACGTCGACGACCTTCCCGAGCCGCGCGGCGCGCTGCATCTCGCCGTGCTCCGCAGCCCTTGCGCCCACGCCCGGATCGGCGCGATCGACGCCTCCGGGGCCGAGGCGCTGGAGGGGGTCGTCGCGGTCGTCACCGGCGCCGACGTCGCCGACCTGATCCCGCCGTTCGCGGCGGATTACGAAAGGCCCGGGTTCAAGGTCTCGCGCCGGCCGGTTCTGGCCGTCGACAGGGCGCGGTTCGTCGGCGACGGCGTGGCGCTGGTCCTGGCGGAGGACGCCTACGTCGCCGAGGACGCCCTCGGCCTCGTCGTCGTGGACTACGAGCGGCTTCCGGCCGTTTCCGGCGTCGAGGACGCGCTGAAGCCCGGCGCCCCTCGCGTTCACGAGGAGTTGGCGGACAACGTCCTCGTCGAGGGCGGCCACCGGACCGAGGGGTTCGACGAAGCCTTCGAGGCGGCCGATCACGTCCTGCGCGAGCGGTTCCGCGTCAACCGGGTGGCCGGCGCGGCGATGGAGCCGCGCGGTTGCCTCGCCGTCCACGAGGAGTCCGACGACTCGGTCACGTTGTGGACGGGGACGCAGATCCCCCATCTGCTGCGCGTCGGCATCGCCCGTTGCCTCGGCTGGCCGGAAAGCAGGGTCCGCGTGGTGGCGCCCGACGTGGGCGGCGGTTTCGGCCCCAAGATGTATCTCTACCCCGAGGAGCTTCTCGCGGTCGCCATGGCGCGCGAATACCGGCGTCCGGTCAAATGGATCGAGGATCGGCTCGAGGACTTCCTGACCACCCTTCAGGCCCGCGACCACGCGTACGAGGCGGCGGTCGCCTTCGACGGCGACGGCGTCGTCAAGGCCGTCTCGGTCGACGCGTTGGTGAACTCCGGCGCCTACTCGACCTATCCCATGGGGGTGGGCCTCGAGCCGTTCCAGGGCCCCTTGAACATGCCGGGACCCTATCGCTTCCGCCACTTCGCCTTCACCTGCAAGGGCGTCGCGACCAACACCTGCCCGACGGGCGCGTATCGGGGCGTGTCGGCGCCGGGCGTCGCCATGGCCATGGAAGGCATGATGGACCGCATCGCGCGCCGCCTGGGGCTGGACCGGGTGGAGGTCCGCCGCCGCAACCTCGTCGGGCCGGACGAGTTCCCCTACGTCAACGCGGTCGGTCAGCTCTACGTCACGGGAAGCTACGTCGAGTGCATGGACCGGGCTCTGGAGATGGCGGACTACGACGGGTATCTGGCGGCGCGTCCGCCGGAGCGGCTGGTCGATGGCAGGTATCGCGGCATCGGGGTCGCCGTGGTGACCGAGCTCGGGGGGCAGGGCGCGGCGCGGTACAAGGCGCGGGGTCTTTCCGACCTGCCCGGATTCGACGCGGCCCGCGTCGAGCTCGGGCCCGACGGGCGGGTGACCGCCACCACCAGCTTCTCGAGCCAGGGCCAGGGGCACGAGACCGTCTTCGCCCAGATCGTCGCGGACGAGCTCGGGGTCCCCGTCGGCGACGTCACGGTCCGGGGCGGCGACACCGGCGCCTCGCCGTTCGGAACCGGAACGTTCGCGAGCCGGGGGGCCGTGGTCGGCGGCGGCGCCGTCATGCGCGCTTCCGGCGAGCTGCGGGAAAAGGTCAGGAGGTTCGCGGCGCGCCTGCTGGAGGCGAGTCCCGACGACATCGTGCTGGAAGACGGCCACGCCCACGTCCGGGGCGTCCGCCAGATGCGCGTCGGGTTCCGCGACGTGGCGCGGGCGGCCCATGGCCTCACCGAGTCGATGCAGCTTCCGGAAGGCGAGGAGTTCGGGTTGGAGACGACCGCCATCTACGATCCGGCGGCGTCCTCCATCTCCAACGCCTGCCACGTCGCCTGCGTCGGCGTCGACGCGGCGACGGGGCTGGTCGAAGTGGAGCGTTACGTCGTCGTTCACGATTGCGGCCGCGTGGTCAACCCGCTCCTCGTCAAGGGCCAGATCCAGGGCGGGGTGGCGCAGGGCCTCGGGCAGGCCCTGTTCGAGGAGGTCCTTTACGACGCGGAAGGGCAGATGCTGTCGGGGACCCTGATGGACTACATGGTCCCGACCGCTCTCGACGTCCCGACCCTGGAGATGGAGCACGTCGAGTCCCCGGCGACGGACAACGTCGGCGGGTTCAAGGGCGCCGGCGAGGGCGGCGTCATCGGCGCGCTGCCCGCGATCGCCTGCGCCGTGGGCGACGCGCTGGCGCCCCTGGGGGCCAACGTGAACCGGCTGCCCTTGCGCCCGGACGCGGTCCTCCGCCTGATCGAAGGCGCGCGGACGTAGGCGCCCCGGTCACGCTTCCGGCGCCTCCCCTCGTTCTCCCTCCGTCCCCCTTCTTCTCCCTCCCCCTGGCAGGGGGAGGGTCGGGGTGGGGGTCGCGCCGGGGGAGATATGGGAAACGCGGGATAGGCGCGCCGGTCACGCTTCCGGCCTTCCGCCATCGAAGCGAGGCAACGGCGTTGTGGCGGGCGCTCTACGGCGCGGGGAGGCGCCGGTAGCGGATCTCGATGGCGATCCACGCGCCGATCCGCCAACAGAGGCCCACGACCGCCGCGAGGGGGAAGGAGAAAACCAGCATGAAGAAGATGCCGCCCATGACCCTGCTCGGGACGGGGAGCTCGTCCGTCGCGGCGAAGCCGAGGATGAAAGTCGCCGCGAGGATGGCGGCGACGATGATGATGTCGGCGTTGGCGGAACAGCGATAGCGGAGGCGTGCGAGCATGACGGCTGATCTTCACGTCGGGGTGGCGATCGGCGCCGCCTGACGGCGGATTATTGCAAACAACGGGCGCGCGGGGAAGCGCGGCTACCCCGCATTTCTCATGTCGGCGGGGATCGAGGGTTGCGCGGCGTCGCGGGACCCGCGGTCCACCCACCTCCCGACCTCCCCCTTCTTCTCCCTCCCCCTTGCAGGGGGAGGGTCGGGGTGGGGGTCGCGGTCGCGCCAAGGGGGGAGGAGCGCGAACGGTCTTGTCCTTGAGCGGTTCCCATGCGGCGCCGTCGGGCGGGGCGGACCTCGTGGTCATCGACCTCGACGTCGCCCCGGATCATGCTATCCTCCCTTCCGTCGCCGGAGTCATTCGTAGTCACCTCATGCCTTCGGGCGAGCGCGGGGGTTACGGCCCGCCCGGCGACGCTATTCCTCCTCCCGGTCGATCCTCTTCAGGTCCCGCCGCGCCGCTCGGCGGTCGTGGCGCTGCTCTCGCGCGAGCGGCGTTGCGGAATCGCGGTGGACCCCCCTCCCGACCTCCCCCCTGTCAGGGGGGAGGAGTGTGGATGGTCAGGGGGGAGGGGCGTCAACGGCTCCCTCCCGTCCCCTTTCTTCTCCCTCCCCCTTGCAGGGGGAGGGTCGGGGTGGGGGTCGCGGTCGCGCCGGGGGGAGGAGCGCGAACGGTCTTGTCCTTGAGCGGTTCCCATGCGGCGCCGTCGGGCGGGGCGGACCTCG
Organism: Alphaproteobacteria bacterium; assembly: GCA_965242505.1. Classification (GTDB taxonomy): domain Bacteria; phylum Pseudomonadota; class Alphaproteobacteria; order UBA2966; family UBA2966; genus UBA2966. Next base: position 1,996,538 of record OZ251449.1, on the reverse strand, counting down.
TGGACATCGACCTCGACGTCGCCCCGGATCATGCTATCCTCCCTTCCGTCGCCGGAATCATTCGTATTACTCTCATGCCTTCGGGCGAGCGCGGGGGTTACGGCCCGCCCGGCGACACTATTCCTCTTCCCGGTCGATCCGTCGGACGTTGCGTTCGATCCGTCATGTGGATTAGCCTCCTTCTTGATCGGCGCCGGAGTCATTCCGCCTTTGCCTCATGCCTTCGGGAGAGCGCGGGGTCAGGCGACCCGCCCGGCGCCGATCATCCCCCCCTCCCGGTCGATCCTCTTCAGGTCTCGCCGCGCCGCTCGGCGGCCGTGGCGCTGCTCTCGCGCGCGGCGTTGCGGGATCGCGGACCCCCCTCCCGACCTCCCCCCTGTCAGGGGGGAGGAGTGTGAATGGTCAGGGAGGAGGAGCGTCGACGGCCCCCTCCCGTCTCTTGTTCTCCCTTCCCCTTGCAGGGGGAGGGTCGGGGTGGGGGTCGCGCCAGGGGAGAGAGGAGAAATGCGGACGTAGGCGCGCCGTAGTGTCGAAGATCGGCGTCAACGAACCTCGTCGAGGCCGCGCAATCGCCGGAGCTCTGCCGGGGGATCGTCGATGTCTTTCCAGCCGCTGCCCTCGACACCGCGTAACCGTCTGACGACTTCGCCGAGAGGCGCATCGTCGAGTTCATCGAACTCCGTGATGTTGAAGCGTTTCATCGACCAGACGCCGTCGGCGTCGCGCTCCCAGCGCGCATCGCCCCGCACGCGCAGAGTGGGGCCGTAGAGATGGATCGCGAGGCGCCGGGCCATGTCGCGAGTAGCGTTGCACATGTGGATGGCGTCGCCGTCCCGTAAGTGCACGGGTACGGCATCGTCCCGGCCCCCGACGCGAATGAGCACGCCGTCGAGGACGTCGGGTTGATCGAAGGCGCCGAACGACGGATTGCGGCGGCGGTCCATGACGGTTGCGGACATGCTGGTCTCCATCGGCATCGGCGCCACCGGCGGCGTCTACGCCTTCCTCCGGCGGCGATGGCGGCGCGCCGGGCGCAGTTCGTCGCACAGCATCCCGGCAATGTCGAAGACCAGCCCGATGGAGTGCCAAACGATGCAGAGCAGGGCCCAGACCGGAACGAACAGGACCAGGGTCGCGATGGCGGCGGCGAAGGCCGAGTCGAACCCGGCAAGTCCCTGGTGGAGGAAGTAGATCATGGCCGCGGTCCAGAGACAGGCGGCGATCACAGCCATTCCCGCGTACAGCCAGCCATCGTCCGGGTCGTAAGGCATGCCCGCTGACCTCCATGTCGGCATCGGCGCCGCCTGACGGCGGATTATTGCGAACAACGGGCGCGCGGGGAAGCGCGGCTACCCCGCGTTTCTCATATCGGCAGGGATCGAGGGTTGCGCGGCGTTGCGGGACCGCGAACCCCCCTCCCGACCTCCCCCCTGTCAGGGGGGAGGAGTGTGAATGGTCAGGAGGGAGGAGTGATAATGGCTCCCTCCCGCCTCTTGTTCTCCCTCTCCCTTGCAGGGGGAGGGTCGGGGTGGGGGTCGCGCCAGGGGGGAGGAGCGCGAACGGTCTTGTCCTTGAGCGGTTCCCATGCGGCGCCGTCGGGCGGGGCGGACCTCGCGGTCATCGACCTCGACGTCGCCCCGGATCATGCTATCCTCCCTTCCGTCGCCGGAATCATTCGTATTACTCTCATGCCTTCGGGCGAGCGCGGGGGTTACGGCCCGCCCGGCGACACTATTCCTCCTCCCGGTCGATCCGTCGGACGTTGCGTTCGATCCGTCATGTGGATTAGCCTCCTTCTTGATCGGCGCCGGAGTCATTCCGCCATCACCTCATGCCTTCGGGCGAGCGCGGGGGTTGTGGCCCGCACGGCGCCGATCATTCCCCCTCTTGGTCGATCCTCTTCAGGTCTCGCCGCGCCGCTCGGCGGTCGTGGCGCTGCTCTCGCGCGAGCGGCGTTGCGGGATCGCGGTGGACCCCCCTCCCGACCTCCCCCCTGTCAGGGGGGAGGAGTGTGGATGGTCAGGGGGGAGGGGGTGGGGGTCGCGGCGCGAACGGACCCTGCGGCGCTCCAGTCGCCGTCGCGGGCATGGGCGGCCTCGAGCGCGCGGCGGCTTCGCGTTCCCCCGGACGACGGGCGCCCGTCAGTCTTTCAGCAGCTCGGCCGCCAGCGACTCCAGCCGGGCCGCGACGCCGTGCTCGGCGAGCGCGGCGCGAACCCGCCGGCGTGTCCGCGTGAAGTGTTCGCTCTCCTTCTCGGGGACGAGGCCCGCGACTTCCTCCGCCGTCCCGGCCGCGTCCGCCAGCCGGCGATGAAGCGCGTCGCCGGCGTCGAAGCGCGGGATCGGCAGGTTGAAGACGTACTTGTCGAAATGCCGCGCCCCCCATTGCCCTCGCGCTTGATATCGTTCGATACCGAACCGCAAGACCTCGCTGTTCAGGACGCCGCAGAGATAACGGGCTTCCTCGACGTTCTCCGCCGCCGCCCAGTAGAGCGTGTGATCGACCACCGCCGCCTGGTCCCGGACGGTCGCCGCCGCGAGATTGGTCCCGGCCTTCGTGTACACGACCCGGGTCGGCGCGATGGGGAACTGGCGGGACAGCTTCCCGTAATAATCGCATTGTTCGAGAAAGCTCAGGCCGTTCCGCTTGTCCTGTCTCCACAGCGCCTCGGATTGTTCGAGCCATTGCGCCAGCCTCGACCAGCCGCGTCCCGTCGCCGTCTTCGCGTCCATCAGTTCGCCCGATCCCGCGTCCCACGGAATGACGGCCCGTTGCGGCGCCAGGACCCGGAACGGCGCGATGGACTCGCCGAGCAGCGCCGGGCGCAGGAACTCCCCGTCGACGGGGCCTTGCGGCGGCTCCACGTCCTTCCACGGCGCCTTGTCCTGGTTGCCGATCCGTCCCCGAACCAGCGGAAACACGGGGTTGGACGGCAGCATCCTCGCCGTCGGCGCGGCTTCGACGAGCACGAGGCGCCTGGGCACCAGGGTTGCGCCGTTCCGAAAGGTCCTCCGGTAGGGCGATCCAGTCCCGATTGCGGCCGATGTCGGCCACGCCGCCGTCATCTCCGTCAGGTTCGAGTCCGCCTCCGATTCGTCGGCGTCCCGCCTCGGCAGCGTCCCGGCGAACGCCGCCACCCGGACGGGCAACGGCGCGGCGCGCGGGCGGTCGTGGACTTCGGCGAACAGCACGCAGCTCGGCACGGGGAAGAGCGGCTGGACCTCCGGTCCGAACGTCCATGCCGCGGTGAAGCGAAGACGGAATTCGACGTCGCCGGACCGCGCCGCCTCGCCCCGGCGGAACTTCGCGTAGGCTTGGCGCGACAGGGCCGCGTAGGGCATCACCAGGGCGATCCGCCCCGTCCGGCGCATGTACAGCGAGGCCGCGCGCATGTAGAAATAGCCCGAGAGATCCTGCTGGGTGGCGACCTTGCCGCCGACCCAGAGCCGCGCCGCCAGACATTCCTCGCGAAAGCGACTCTGATATTCCTCGCTCATGTAGCGGAACGACACCCAGGGCGGATTGCCGATGACGACGTCGGCTTTCCGCGCCTCGGACGCGAGCCACACGGGCCGGGCGAGGTTGCGCGCGATATAGCCCCAGATGTGGTCCCGGCCTTCGTTCCGAAGCCGGCTCATGACCTCGTAGGTCTCGCGGAGCACGTCCCTGTCCCCGGAGGACACGGATATCTCCCGTTCCATCCAGGCGGCGAAGTCGGCGGCGGTCTCCGACCGCGCGCCGAGATTGATCATGGAGTTCAGTATTCGGTCGAACAGCCCCGCGTCGGACGCGACGGCCGCCGGAAAGAGGAGCGTCGCCGCGTCGAGGCGCCGGGGGTTCGGCGCGCCCAGCGTGATCGCCGGAACGGATATCTCCAGGGCGTCGTCGCCGGCGAGCAGATCGGGTTGTCCGCCGTTCTCGCCCCTTCCGACCAGATTCCATTGCAGCGCATCGCCGAGGTGGACCGGCAGGGTGATGTGACCCGGATGTCCCTCGCGCAACGCCGGCATCAGCGCCAGCAGGAAGGTGACTCGGGCGAAGACGACGGCCACGGGGTGGATGTCGACCCCGGCGACGTTTTCGGCCGCGCGCCGCGCCGCTTCCGCCGCCGGCAGGCCGGCCGCGTCGGCCGCGTCGAGCACGGCCCGCGCCGCGTGGAACAGAAACGTCCCCGAGCCGCAGGCCGGATCCATGACCCGCCGCTCCAGCGGGTCGTCCACGGCGGCCGCGATCATGCGGGCGGCGAGCCAGTCGGGGGTGTAGTACTCCCCGAGGTCGTGGCGGGTTTCCGGGTCGATCAGGCTCTCGTAGAGCGTCTTGAGGATGTCCACCCGGATGTCGCGCAGGCGGAACCGGTTCACCTGCCGCGCGATCCGCATGACCAGTTCCGCGCCGTCCCCGGCGGCCAGCACCCAATCGAAGAAGTCGGGATCGCCCTGGCCGGTGATGCCCAGGTCCGAGAACGCCGAGCCGCGGAGCAGCGCGGTCGCGTCCCGGGGCGGAGCGTCGATCATCGCCGCCCACGCCACCGCCTTGGCGACGACGGCGAGATAGGTGTGTTGCAGGAACAGGGCGTCGTCGCCGACCTCGGCCCCGTAGGCGAGGCCCAGGAGCCGGTCCCAGAGCTCGCGCTTCAGGCGCGCCGCGGGCGTCCGTCCGATGCCGTCCCAGAGATCGCCCAGGCCGTCGAGGGCGCGCCGCGCGGCCAGGCTCCCGCGCCCGAACTCGCGTTCGACGGTATGCGGGTCGGGCGGGAGATCTTCGCCGACGGCGACGGCGCCCCGCAGCCAGATCAGCAGCTCCCGGGAGGCCTCCGCGTTCGCGCGGCAGGCGTCGACCTCCACCGCGCGGCCGTCCCGAAGGAAGAAGGCGACGAACTCCGCGCCGTCCGCGGCGATGCCCACGTATCTCTCGCCGGTCCGGCTCTCGCGTTCCGTCAGATACCGCGTCAGCCCTTCCTCGGCGTCCCGGCGCTCGCGCCTCAGGTCGGACTTCAACTCGAACACGGTCCGCCCGAGCAGGGCGTCGATCCGGCCCCGGACCTCGGGCGCCGGTTTCTCGAAGTCGATGTCCCGGCTGTCGGCGCCGAGCCCGCCGACGAGGAGGCGGTGCAGCAACGCGCGGACCTTCTCGTGGCCGGGGCGCGCGGCGAGCTCGGAAACCAGCCCGTCCCGTTCTTCGGGCGTCAACATGCGCGCGTCCCCGAAGGCGCGTCCGGCGGGCCGGTCCGGAGACGCCTGCCCAGCGCCGCCAGCGCCTCCCGCAACGCGGGGTCGCGGGTCCGGGCGAGGCGGGCGTCGATATCCTCCGTCCGCTCCCGGCCCCGGTCGGGACGGTCGCCCTCCGCCGGCGCCGGTCGCGTCCCGGAGGAGTCCGGCGCCGCTCCCGTCCCGCCCTGGCTCTGGATCAGCCGCACGCCGCCGATGGCGCGGTAACCGAAATAGGCGTTGACCCGTTCGACGATCAGGGGGGTCATGTGCTGGAGCTCCGTCGCCCGCGCGCTTTCGACGCGCACGTGCAGCACGCCGGGTTCGGCCCGCCGGGCCGGCCACGAGATGCGCCGCGGCGCGCTCGCGCGCGACAGTTCCTCCCCGACGATGGCGCTCCACCGGTTGACGATCCCGGCGTGGACAAAGCCGCGCTTGCGCAGCGCCGGGCTGGTGATCCTGCCGATGACGCGCCCCAGGCGCTGAACGCCCCGGCGTTCGTTCTTGTCGGTCATGCCGCCATCTTGAGCGAGAGCCGCCCTTCCGTCATGCGAAATCGCGGCCTCCGTGGTTAACTGCGCCCGTGCGCCTCTCCGCGAAGCTTCTGAAGTGGTACGACCGGAGCCGCCGCGACCTGCCGTGGCGCGCCCCGCCGGGCATGCGTCCCGACCCCTATCGCGTCTGGCTGAGCGAGGTCATGCTCCAGCAGACGACCGTGGCGGCGGTCGCGCCCTACTTCCGGGCCTTTCTCGAGCGCTGGCCCACGGTCGAGGACCTCGCCGCGGCGGAGCTCGACGACGTGCTCGCCGCCTGGGCCGGCCTCGGTTACTACGCGCGGGCCCGCAACCTCCACGAATGCGCGCGCGTCGTCGCGTCCGCCGGAGGCCGGTTTCCCGAAACGCCGTCGGAGCTTCAGGCGTTGCCGGGCATCGGCCCCTACACGGCCGGGGCCGTCGCGGCCATCGCCTTCGACGTTCCCGTCGCCGCCGTGGACGGCAACGTCGAGCGGGTGGTCGCCCGCCTCCGCGGCGTCGAGGACCCTCTGCCGGGCGCCCGGGCGCGGGTGCGGGACCTGAGTCGGGAGCTCGTGCCCGAAGATCGGCCCGGCGATTTCGCGCAGGCCCTGATGGACCTCGGCGCGACCGTGTGCGCCCCCAGGCGCCCCGCGTGCGACCGTTGCCCCTGGACGAACGAGTGCGTCGCCAGACGGAAGGGGATCGCCGCGGACCTGCCGCGCAAGGCCCCCAGGCCCGACCGTCCGCTGCGCCACGCGGCGGCGTTCTGGATCGCCGACGCGGACGGCTGCGTCCTGCTGCGCCGGCGCCCGCGGTCGGGACTGCTCGGGGGCATGACGGAGATCCCGTCCACGCCCTGGACGGAGCGGCCCTGGACGGTGGCCGCGGCGCGCGGGGAAGCGCCCCTGCGCGCGCGCTGGGAACGCGCGCCGGGCGTCGTGGCCCACGGCTTCACCCACTTCCGGATCGAGTTCCTCCTGCTCCGCGCCCGCCTGCCGCGCCGGCCCGAGAGGCTCGACGCGGAAGCGTTCTGGTGTCCGTTGCCGGAACTCGACCGGCAGGCCCTGCCGACCCTGATGCGCAAGCTCGCCCGTCACGCGCTGGAACACGGCTGACCCGCGATCACCCCCCTCTCTTCTTCTCCCTCTCCCTCTCCCTGGCAGGGGGAGGGTCGGGGTGGGGGTCACCGGCGCGCCAATCCGCACACTTCGCACACCCTCCGGACCCCCCTCCCGACCTCCCCCCTGTCAGGGGGGAGGAGTATCGATGGTCAGGGGGGAGGAGTGTGGATGGTCAGGGGGAGGAGCGTCGACGGCCCCCTCCGTCCCCCTCGTTCTCCCTCCCCCTTCTTCTTCTCCCTCCCCCTTGCAGGGGGAGGGTCGGGGTGGGGGTCGCGGCGGGGGGAATACGGGAAATGCGCGCCGGGCCGCGTTTCTCCCGCCGGCCACGACCCGCGCGGCGGTTGCGTGGAGACCGGCGAAGACACTATCTTCGCCTGGAGATCGATCCAGGAAACCAGACGAGAGTTCGATGAACCCCGCGGCGCTCGCCGAGACCGCCCCCGACACGCGACCCGGCCGGAGTCCCGCCCCCGACGCGGCCCGGCGAATCGGCGTCATCGGCGCCGGCGCGTCGGGGCTGTGCGCGGCGAAGCATCTGCTGGAGGCCGGTCTCGACGTCACGGTCTTCGAGATCGGCACCCAGGTCGGCGGCCTGTGGTGCTACATGAACGACAGCGGGCGTTCCTCCGCCTACCGCACGCTCCACATCAACACCGCCAAGAACGTCACCAATTTCCGGGATTTCCCCTTCGACGAGGGAGTCCAGCGCTTTCCCAGCCACGAGGACATGCACGCCTACCTGAAGCGCTATGCGGAGCGCTTCGGGGTGATGGAACGCATCCGCTTCAATTCCGAGGTCGCCGAGCTGGTTCCGCTGTTCGAGCCCGGCAAGGAAGACCCGAAATGGCGGATCGCCACGGTCGCCGGCGACGAGCACGTCTTCGACGCCGTTTGCGTCTGCACCGGCCACCTGACCAGGCCGGCGCACGCGCCGGAGTTCCAGGACGGCTTCGCCGGCGCGTACATGCATTCCCACGACTACAAGGAGCCCGAGCCGATGATCGGCAAGCGGGTCTGCGTCGTCGGGATCGGCAACTCCGCGGTGGACGTCGCCAGCGACGTCTGCGTCAACGCCGAGCGCTGCGTTCTGGTCGCCCGCTCCGGCGTCTGGATCGCCCCCAAGATGGTGTTCGGCGTGGCGTTCACGGACCTCACCGACTGGTTCATGAAACGCTGGGTGCCCGCCTGGCTGCGCAAGAAGCTTCTCGTCTTCCTCATCTGGTGCGTGCACGGCCGGCCGGAACAGCTCGGCCTGCCGCCGGTGACGGAGCGCGTCCACGCCACCAGCAGCGGCTCCGTCGTCAACGACATCGCCTACCGCCGCATCGAGGTGAAGCACGGCATCGACCGCATCGACGGCCGGACGATCCACTTCACGGACGGCTCGTCGGACGAGTTCGACGTCCTCGTGGCCGCGACCGGCTATCTGATCGATCTGCCGTTCCTGTCCGAGGACGTCGTGCCGCGGGCGGACAACCGCATCCGGCTATGGAAACGGGTGATCCCCCCGGAATGGCCGGGCCTCTACTTCGTGGGGATGCTCAACGTGGTGTCCCATTCCAACCTCTGGGCCTACGAACGCCAGGTCCGCTGGCTGCGCGAGTTCATCCTCGGCAATGCCGCGCCGCCGTCGGTCGAGGAGATGAACCGCGACAACGACGCCAAGGACAGGTACATCGCCCGCGAGTTCAAGCGGACGATCCGCCACACCATCGAGGAGGAGCCGATCCGGTACTTCCCGGAGCTCGACAAGGCTCTGAAGGAAGCCAGGCGCCGGGCCCGCCGCCGCGGGCCGTGACGCCGCGGGCCTTTCCGGGGTCGCGCGGCTTGGCGGTATGGTATCCCGGCGCTCGACGCCCCGTCCGGGTGTCCGGAGTCAGCCCTTGCCGTCGCGAATGAAGTCGTAGATGTGCATCTGATCGACCTCGGGATCTTCGGCGGCGAAAGCCTCGAAGACGTCGAGCGTCGCCCGCGCCGCGCGATGGCTGGAGCGTTCGGCGGCGGCCGATTTCACGAACAGGGAGAGATCCTTGTGGATGATCCCCGCCGTGGACCAGCATTGGTACACGCCGGACAACAGGCATCTCGGGAACCATGTGGAGCTCATGAAGTTCTGTCCGGACGAGACGTTGATCACGTCGAGCATGGTCTTCATGTCGAGGCCGCCCGCGGCGCCGTAGGCCAACGCCTCGCTGTTGGCGACCATCGCGGAGATGGCGAGGTAGTTGTTCAGCAGCTTCATGCGCTGCGCCTGCCCGGCCCCGTCGCCGACGCGGAAGACGTGCTCGGAGATCGCCCGGAACACCGGCTCCAGCCTGGCGAAAGCCGCTTCGTCGCCCGAATATATGACGGTCAGGGTTCGATCGCGCGCGCGCAGGACACCCCCGGAAATCGGCGCGTCCACATAGCCGACGCCTTGCGCCGCGAGCCGTCCGTGCGCGGCCACGGAGGTTTCCGGCGACACCGTCGACGTATTGACCACGACGGCATCGTCGCCGGCGCCGCTTTCCGCGATTTCCCCGACCACCGCCTCGACGGCCTCGATGGTGGGGAGGCTCAGGAAGATCGCGGTGGACCGGCCGGCGACGTCGGCGGCCGAGCCGCACACCGCCGCGCCCTCGGGTGCCCGCTCCGACGCGCCGGCGACGTCATGGACCGCCATGTCGAAGCCCGCTCGGGCGATGTTGTCCGCCATGGGCTTGCCGATGTTGCCAAGCCCGATGAATCCGATCGTTTCGCGCCTCATGGTCGGACCGCCCTTTTCATGTTCCCGGCCTCCCCCCTTCAAGGGGGAGGCCGGGAGGGGGGTCGTTTCGGACCGGTCCGCGCCGCGACTTGCGGCGGGTTCGACCCGCGGCTACAGCAGCCCCTGCGACTCGACCACCTCGAGGAACCCGGTCATGTCCTGCTCCTCGAGGATGCGCCGGACCAGCTTGGCGTCGAAGTTGCCCTTCATCGCCTTCCACGCGCCGAGCGACGCCTTGCGCCAGAGATCCAGTTCCGCTTCGGTGGGGAAGTAGATCGTGGCGCGGCCGCGCCTCTCGATCTCCGCGCGCTGGCTTTCGTTGAAGTTCTTGTCCAGCTCATGGGATATGTCGAACAGCTCGCGTCCCGTCCTTGCGATGGCGTCCTGCGCCCACTGCGGATACTTCTGGAACCGCTCGAGATCCATGATCTGCATCTGGCCGTTCCATGTCCCGTCGATGATCGTCGCGTGGGAGATCACCTCGTCCATCTTGTCGAGGACGAGATGGCAATCCGGAATGTAGATGCCGTTGACGATGTTGGCCTGAAGCCCCATGTAAAGCTGCGACCAATCGTAGGGAACGGGAACGGCGCCCCAGCTCTGGTGCAGTTCGAAGTCGATCGGGCTCTTGGTGACGCGGATCTTGATACCCTTGATGTCCTCGGGCGTTTTCACCTGACGGACGTTGTTCAGGTGCTGGCGAAAGCCGCACAGGAAGGCGAGGCTCTGGAAGTGGAAGCCCAGCTCCTTGGCGGCCCGGGCGCGCACTTCCTCCCAGAGCCAGCGATCGAAGATGTCCTTGACGGTGTCGGCGTTCTTCCACAACAGCGGCAGGTTGATGAAATCGAAGGTCAGCCCGAAGGCGCCGACGTTGTAGAGCGAGATCTTCGCGATATCGACGGTGCCCTGACTCATCTGCTCGACGCAGTTGTGCTCGCTGCACAGCTTGCCCCCGAAAAACCTTTCCGAGGTGACGCGGCCGCCCGAATACTCGTCGAGAAGCCTGGGCATGTGTTCTTCCGCGACGATGGCGGACGTCCAGAGGGGGTTGTCGGCCGAGCCCAGGACCAGGTTTATCTTGTCCTCTGCGTGCGCCGGATTCGCGGCGCCGATCGCGACCGATGCGGCCAAAGCGATGGAGCCGAGAGCAGTTGTTGCCTTTTGCATAAGGATCCTCCCTTGGAACGATACCCGCGACCGGGTTCGCTCGTCTTCGGCGGAGATCGCATTCCCGCGATCCCCATCCACCGATTGCCGGGAACTCTGGCACAAGGAGACCGGAGGGCGCAACCCTTGGCCGCGCCGCGCCCGGCGGCGGGCGACCGAGGGCCTGGCCGAAAACTCGCGAGCGATCGATTCGGTCCGAAACGGCCTCCTGCCCCTTTTGCGAGGGGAAGGTCGGGAGGGGGTGTGGAACGTCCCGACGACACCCCCCGCCAAGGGGGAAGAGCATCAAGCGAAGGGGGAAGGAGGCCGTTTCGACCCGGCCTCGCGAATCCGTTATGTTCGCGTTCCACGGCTTTTGCGGGAGAGGGACCGCCATGAGCAGGGACAGGCCCGTTCACATGCCCTACGGGGCCTACTACAAGACCGGGATCCCCGAGCACGACCCGGAGCTCACCCACACCGGCCCCGGCGCGCCCATGGGCGAGGCCATGCGCAGGCAGTGGCAGCCGGTCTGCATGTCGGAACGGCTCACCGACGTCCCGCTCGCCATCCGCATCATGGGTGAGGACCTCGTCGCCTTCCGCGACCGTTCGGGCCGCATCGGCGTGCTGCAACGGCATTGCAGCCACCGGGGCGCGTCGCTGGAATACGGCATCATCCAGCCCCGCGGCATCCGCTGCTGCTACCACGGCTGGGTCTACGACGTCGACGGGACCATCCTGGAAATGCCGGCCGAACCCGAGGACAGCCGGATCTACGGGACGGTCTGGCACGGCGCCTACCCGGCGCTGGAGCGCGACGGCCTCGTGTTCGCCTACATGGGGCCGCCGGAGGAGAAGCCGGCCTTCCCCGACTTCGACGCCTATCACCGGCCCGAGGGCAACAGGCTCGCGCCGATGTCGATCTTCAGCCCGTGCAACTGGTTGCAAGTCCACGAGAACATCATGGACCACCTCCACGTCGGGACCCTGCACAACCCGCAGATGATGACGGTGGAGGGCGTGGACGCCTCCGAGATCGAGGGCATGGACTACGCGGCGCCCATGGGTTTCACGGAGCGCCCGGCGCTCGACTGGGAGCCGACCCGCGGCGGGAACGGCATGTGTTTCATCGCCAGCCGCCGCAATCCCGACCGGCGGACGGTCTGGGTCCGCATCGTCGAGACCATCTTTCCGAACTACCTTCAGATCGGCTGCACGTTCCCGTCGGCGCGGACGTCGCGGCGCTCGCAGACCGTGTGGACGCGCTGGCACGTTCCCGTCGACGACGAGAACATGCTCATCCTCGGCTGGCGCCACTTCAACGACGAGGTCGATCCGCTCGGCCTCGGCAAGGAAGAGGAGGTCGGCTACGAGAAGCTCGACTTCCTCGGCGGCGTCGTGGGCAACCGCACCTACGCGGAAGGCCAGCGCGCGCCCGGCGACTACGAGGCGCTGACCAGCCAGCGCGCCATCGCCGTCCACGACTGCGAGAACCCCGGTTCCTCCGACGCCGGCGTCTACCTGTGCCGCAAGCTCCTGCGCGAATACGTCCGCGGGAACACGCCGCCGCACGGGTCCCTGGAGGTCGACGGGAACGGCGGGAACAGGCTCCACATCTACACCCAGGACTCCGTGATCGACGCGCCGCCGGAGCCGGGCAGGGACGATCTGGAGTTGATGCGCGGCGTCGGCCAGCGGGTCCTCGCCATCGTGCGGGAAGGCGACGAGACGCCCAGCGCGGACCGCGAACGGCATATCCGCGCGCGGTTCGACGAGCTGGACGGCGGCTGGCTCCAGGCGGCGGAATAGGAGGCGCCTTCGGTTCGGGCCGGCCCCGTGCGGCGCGACGACCGCGGCCTGGAACTGACGACGTCGAGCGCCGCCGCCGCCGAGGCGCTGAGCCGCGCGGCGACGAGCCTCGTCGGCCACAGGCTGGACGTCATGGCGCACGTGAACGCGGCGCTGGACGCGGACCCCGGCTGCGTGCTGGCGCGCGCCCTGAAGGGCCTGCTCGTCGTCGGCGTCCGGCTGCCCGGCCGCTACGCGGAGGCGCAGGCCGAGCTGGACGCCGCGGAGGCGGCGGGCGGCCGCGCCAACGAGCGGGAAAAGGGCTATCTGGCGGCGCTCTCGGCCCTGATCCGCGGCCGCACGCTGGACGCGGTGAGCCATTACGAAACGATCCTGGCGGCCCGTCCCCGCGACCTGCTGGCCCACCGCCTGGTCCAGTTCGAGCTGTTCTGGATCGGCGAGTCGGCGTGGATGCGCGACGTCGTCGAGCGCGCCGCGCCGGCGTGGTCCGCCGACACGCCCGGCTTCGGCGCCTTTCAGGCGCTGCGCGCCTTCGGCTGCGAGGAGAACGGCCTTTACGCCGACGCCGAGCGCTACGGGCGCGATTCGGTGGAGCGCGACCCCGCGAACGGCTGGGGCGCGCACGCGGTCGCCCACGTCATGGAGATGCAGGGACGCGACGAGGACGGCATCGCCTGGCTCGACGGCCTCAAGGGCCACTGGGCGGCGCTCAACAACTTCGCGCATCACCTGTGGTGGCACCGGAGCCTGTTCCATCTGTCGCGGGGCGAGTCCGGCGCGGTCCTGGAGATCTACGACCGCGAGGTCCGCAATCCCGAATCGCCGCTGATCCGGGCCAACCCCGGCCACTACGGCGATTTCCAGAACGCCGTCGACCTGTTGAAGCGCCTGGACATGCGCGGCTGCGATGTGGGCGACCGCTGGGAGGCGATAGCCGATCTCGCCGAGGACCGCATCGGCAATCACGCCGCGCCGCTCTCCAGCGCCCACGTCGCGACGGCCCTGGCGGCGGCGGGCCGAGATTCGGCCGTGGAAGCCTATCTGGCGGCGCTGCGCGGCTACGCGTCCGCGGACGAGACCGACAACGCGGCCCGCGTCCGGTCGGCGGTCCTTCCGGCGGCGGAAGGCGCCATCGCGCACCAGCGCGGCGACCACGAGGCGGCGCTGGGCCACCTGCTGCCGGCGCGGCGCGGCCTGTGGCGGATCGGCGGCAGCCACGCCCAGCGCGATCTGTTCACGCGGATCCTGGCCGATTCGGCCTGGCGCCTGGGGCGGCGCGACATCGTCGACATCCTGCTGGAGGAGATGGCCCGAACCGGATTCGCGCGTCCCGCGGAGCGCCTCCGCCCTCCGTCCCCTTGATTCTCCCTCCCCCTTGCAGGGGGAGGGTCGGGGTGGGGGTCACGGCGCCAGGGGAGAGGAGCGCGAACGGCGTTGCGGGACCGCCATCCGGACCCCCCTCCCGACCTCCCCCCTGTCAGGGGGGAGGAGTATCAATAGCTCCCTCCCATCCCCTTGATTCTCCCTCTCCCTTGCAGGGGGAGGGTCGGGGTGGGGGTCACGGCGCCAGGGGGGAGGAGCGCGAGCGGCGTTGCGGGACCGCCATCCGGACCCCCCTCCCGACCTCCCCCCTGTCAGGGGGGAGGAGTATGAATGGCTCCCTCCCATCCCCTTGATTCTCCCTCTCCCTTGCAGGGGGAGGGTCGGGGTGGGGGTCACGGCGCCAGGGGAGAGGAGCGCGAACGGCGTTGCGGGACCGCCATCCGGACCCCCCTCCCGACCTCCCCCCTGTCAGGGGGGAGGAGTATCAATAGCTCCCTCCCATCCCCTTGATTCTCCCTCTCCCTTGCAGGGGGAGGGTCGGGGTGGGGGTCACGGCGCCAAGGGGAGAAGAGCGCGAGCGGCGTTGCGGGACCGCCATCCGGACCCCCCTCCCGACCTCCCCCCTGTCAGGGGGGAGGAGTATGAATGGCTCCCTCCCATCCCCTTGATTCTCCCTCTCCCTTGCAGGGGGAGGGTCGGGGTGGGGGGTCACGGCGCCAGGGGGAGAGGAGCGCGAGCGGCGTTGCGGGACCGCCATCCGCCCCCTCCCGACCTCCCCCCTGTCAGGGGGGAGGAGTATCAATAGCTCCCTCCCGTCCCCCCTTCTTCTCCCTCTCCCTTGCAGGGGGAGGGTCGGGGTGGGGGTCACGGCGCCAGGGGGAGAGGAGCGCGAGCGGCGTTGCGGGACCGCCATCCGGACCCCCCTCCCGACCTCTCCCCTGTCAGGGGGGAGGAGCATCAATAGCTCCCTCCCGTCCCCTTGATTCTCCCTCTCCCTTGCAGGGGGAGGGTCGGGGTGGGGGTCACGGTGTCAGGGGGAAGGAGCGCGAACGGCGTTGCGGGACCGCCATCCGGACCCCCCTCCCGACCTCCCCCCTGTCAGGGGGGAGGAGTATCAATAGCTCCCTCCCGTCCCCTTGATTCTCCCTCTCCCTTGCAGGGGGAGGGTCGGGGTGGGGGTCACGGCGCCAGGGGGAGAGGAGCGCGAACGGACCCGGCGGCGGCGCGTTCCGGATCCGCGAAAAACCCGCGGAGAGCGTCCACGACCGTATCCGGGCGGCCCACGTCGACGGTCGCGACGTCCAGGGGGCGTCCGGTCCCGCTCACCCGCCATTCGCGGACGATCCCCCGTTCGTTCATCCCGCGATGCCACGGGTAGACGAGGACGAGGCGCCTGGCGTCCCAGGCTTCGGCGTAGGCGAGCATCTGGTAGACGTCGGGCTGCGCCACGCCGAGCGTCTTCCCTTCGCCGGGGTCGAGGCGCTTCCACTTGGTGTCGAGAACGACGACGCCCGCCGCTTCCTCGATCACCGCGTCGGGGCGCAGGGCGAACAGCGAGTGGCCGTCCGCGTCGCTCAGCGCATGGCGCCCGCGGGCCTGGAGGCGGACGGGCGCGGGCGCGAGGGCGCGTTGCAGGCAGCGTCCGACGAACTTCTCGAACAGGTCGTTCATCGGGAACAGCAGGGCGAATCCCGCCGCGCGGCCGCTCGCCGTGTTCTGCCACTCCCCCTTCAGGAACAGGAGGGCGAGGCGGTGGAGATCGTGGAAGGCGGCGTTGGTCCGGTCCAGCCGCACCGGTTCGCGGAGCGGGTCGGGGCTGTCGCCCACGGACTCGAAGCGGGCGGCGAGCTCGGCCAGCAGCCGGGCGTTGGCGGCGGTTCGCGCGAGGCGGGCGAGCCGCTCCACCGCGGCCTTGAGCACGCGGTTGAGCGGCGTGTCCTCCGACAGGTCGTCGAAGCGGCAGGCGAGCCGGTCTGGCCGGATGGCGAGACGCGTGATCTGGCGCGTGACGTCGAGCTTCCCGCGCAGCAGCCGCAGGTCTTCCTCGCGCGCGACGTAGCGTCGGGGCAGGCCGCGCCGGACGGCGGCCAGAAGCCGCTCGGCGAACAGCCGGACGAGGAGTTCCAGGAGGTCGTTCCGCTGCGTCTCCAGGGCGGCGAGGTCGCCCTCGGCGATACGAAGGTCGAGCGCGACAGCGAGCATACGGACCAGGGCCGCGCGCACCGCGCCATCGTCCTCGCCGTCGATCTTGGGCAGGATCTCGACGGTCCGCCCCGGAACCGCGAGGACGCCGACGACCTGCCCCGCCTTCAGGCCCCGGTCGGCGGTGCGGGTCAGCACTGCGGTCTCGGGCAGCTTGAGCCGCCGGGCGGCCCGCTCGGCGAGGGCGTGGAGCCGCTTGGCCTCGGTCTCGGTCAGGCCGTCTCCGCCGACCGGAAAGGTCTCCCACTCCCGGCGGGTGAGAGGCTCGGGCGGCGACTTATGCCCCTTCGGGCTTTGCATCCGGCGAAATCAGACGGTCGTAGGCGCCGTCCTCGAAGGAGTCTTGCACCGTCCAGCGGTGGCGCTCCTCGCCCGTGTCGTCGTCGAGGCCCGGCGGCCGGGGGAGCGGGTCCCTTCGCACGAAACCGTCGCCGCCGCCGAGGACGGCGTGGACCTTCTTCCAGTCGTCATGAAAGTACTCGGCGATGAGCGGAATGATCTTGCGCCTCATGATGTGGTCCACGTCCGTCTTCGTCTCCGCTCCCATGAACCAGGCGTGGCCGATCAGGTGGTCGCGGTCGATCAGGTATTCCAGCCGCTCGTTGACGGCGCGGAGCGCGGCGGGCAGGTCGATGCCGCCCACGCTCGTCAACAGATCGGGGTCGGGCGCTGACTCCTCAAACACGAAACGGCGGCGCAGCGCGGTGTCGAGCAGGGCGATCGACCGGTCGGCGGTGTTCATCGTGCCGAGGACGTGGAGGTTCGCCGGCAGGGTGAAGGGTTCGCCGGAATAGGGCAGGGTGACGGCGGTTTCGTTCTCCGCGCCCTCGCGCTTGTCTTCCTCCAGCAGCGTGACGAGCTCCCCGAGCACCTTGGAAACGTTGGCGCGGTTGATCTCGTCGATGACGAGGACATGGGGCAGACGATCTTCGGATTTGCGGGCGCGTTCCGCGATGCGCTTCAACACGCCGTCGGTGGGTTCCAGCCGGAAGCCCGTTTCCTCGCCCGTTTCGGGGCGCAGGCCCTCGACGAACTCCTCGTAGCCGTAGGACTGATGGAAGGTGACGAACTCCACCCGGTCTTTCTCGACGAGTTCTTTATAGCGCTTGCGGACGTCTTCTTCGGACCGATCCGCCTTCCCGTCACAGATCTCGACGCAGCGCCGAGCGGTGGCGTAGGTCTTCCCGGTCCCCGGCGGACCGTAGAGGATGCTGTTGAGGGTGGGAGCTTCCGAAGGACACCATAGCTTTTTGAGCGGCGGTCCGTTGAAGTCGAGCTCTTTCTTCCCGTACTCCTTCTCGAACATCTTGCGCAGCTCGTAAAGCGCGCGATCGACGTCAAGCAACGACGAGTTTCGCCCCTCCGGTCTGATTTCCTCCGGTAACCGGTCTCTGAGTGCCTCGATGATCTCCCTCTTGGAGATGGTCGATCCCTTGGAGGGATGGTCAACGACGATCCGTTCCATATGGTCAGGAAACAGGAAATACGGGATCATGTGGCGTATCTGCCGCCGGTCCGAGCCTTTGGTTTTGTCGAGCCACGCGACGAAGCTCCAAGGCAGATCCTCCGCCATCAGCCCGGATCGTTGAGACTCGGACTCGGACCGCCACCGTTCCAGTACACGACACAGGAACACTAACTCCCGATCAGGTCGTATCTGATACGCCGGTCCAGGATTTCCAACGCCCCTGAGCGTCTGTTCAGTTAAGTAATTACTATTCGGGAGACCGAATCCCGACCATTTCCAGACCTGCTTGATATTCTTGCGCTTCGTCTCCGGCCTCACTGAAGTATAGGGCCCAATACCTAACGGAAACAGGTACAGAAACCACAAGACCTCTGCCGCCAACTGCTTGATTTGGGGGGAGGCCGACTTCAATTGCTCCTTGAGTTTATCGATGAAGCTCAAGCCCGTACCTTCCATCGGGTTTTCAATGACGCGACGTCTGAGTTCCTGAACGTTGTCGAGGGTCCACAGGTTCTCGTCGCCGAACAGCGAGCCGTCGATCATGAAACACCGGTTGCGCCATGCCTCGGCGGCGGCAAGCACGGCGTCGATATGGTCGTGCTCAGGGCCGATCCAGCGGGCCATCGGTTATGCCTCTGTGGCGGAAGGCGGGAGCGTCATGGGCATCGCGGCGGCACTATAGGCGCCGCGCCGCTCCTGTCCAGTTCGTGTCCTGGTTCGCGACACATGAGGCGCCGGGGCCTCCCTGGCCGTCGGCGCGTGAAGGCGCCCGGCCCATCCCCCCGACAATCGCCAAAGGCCATTCACGCGCGCTCCCCGTCGCGCATGATCTCATATCTCCCCTGGCGCGACCCCCACCCCGACCCTCCCCCTGCAAGGGGGAGGGAGAAGAAGGGAGTCGGAAGGGAGCCGTCGACGACCCTCCCCCCCTGATCATCCATACTCCTCCCCCCTGAACAGGGGGGAGGTCGGGAGGGGGGTGGACGCCGGGGAGATTCTTCGCTCCGCTGGCGGACTCCCATTTGACAATCATATAACGATATGTTTATATGGTTCTGTATTTGATTCCGAACGCGCGACGCCTCGTTTCCGCCACGAACCCATGGATACGCTTCTGAACGCCCTGCGCGCGGCCGCCGAACCGACCCGGCTGCGTCTGCTCGCGCTCTGTGGGGAGGCCGAACTCACGGTGACCGAGCTGGCCTGGATCCTGGGGCAGAGCCAGCCCCGCGTGTCCCGGCATCTCAAGGTGCTGTGCGAGGCCGGGTTGCTGGATCGGTTCCGGGAAGGAACGTGGGCCTTCTACCGGCTGGCCGACGCCGGGGAGCCGGGCGGGCTGGCGCGGACGCTCACGGCGCTCATCCCCCGGCGCGACGCGCAGCCGGCCCGGGATCTCGAACGGCTCGGGGCGGTCAGGAAGTCGCGGGCCGACGCGGCGGCCGCCTATTTCCGCGCGAACGCCGCGCGCTGGGACGAAATCCGCTCCCTCTACGCGCCGGAGTCGGACGTCGAATCGGCGCTTCTCTCGGTCTTCGCCGACCGGAACATCGACGAGTTCCTGGACGTCGGCACCGGAACCGGCCGGATACTGGAACTGTTCGCCGACCGGTTCCTCCGCGGGATCGGCATCGACCTCTCCCACGACATGCTGGCGGTCGCGCGCGCGAACCTGGAGCGCGCGGGACACGGCCATTGCCGGGTCCGGCACGGCGACATGTACCGCCTGCCCCTGCCCGGCGGCAGCATGGACGCGGTGACGTTCCATCAGGTCCTCCACTTCGCTTCCGACCCCGCCGCGGCCATAGCCGAGGCGGCCCGGGTCCTGCGCCCCGGCGCCGGCGCCGCCCTGGCCATCGTCGACTTCGCGCCGCACGAACTCGAGTTCCTCCGCGAGGAGCACATGCACCGACGCCTCGGCTTCGCCGACGCGGAAGTCACGGAGTGGCTGGAAGCCGCGCGCCTCGTTCCCGGCGACCGCCTGCGGCTGGAGGGCGGCCCGCTCACCGTCGTCATCTGGACGGCGCTGAAGACGGACGCCGGGGAACGGCGGGCGGCGGCGTGACGACCGACGCCGCGGTCCGGCCGGTGGTCGAGCGGCTGAGCGCGCTCGCGCTCAGGTTCTCGGGCATGGCGAATCTCGGCGTTTCGTTCGAGTTCTTCCCGCCGCGGACGGAGGAGATGGAACGGACGTTGTGGAGGTCGATCCTCCGCCTCGCTCCGGTCGAACCGGACTTCGTGTCCGTCACCTACGGCGCGGGCGGCGGCACGCGCGACCGCACGCACGCCACGGTCCGCCGCATCCTCGAGGAGACGGCCCTGACGCCCGCGGCGCATCTGACCTGCGTCGCCGCGACCCGCGACGAGGTGGACGACGTCGCCCGCGCCTACCGGGAGGCGGGCGTGCGGCGCATCGTGGCCCTCCGGGGAGACCCGCCGGAGCCCGGCGCGGCCTACGCGCCCCATCCGGGGGGATACCGGTACGCCGCCGACCTGGTCGAGGGCCTCAACCGGATCGCCGACTTCGACATTTCGGTCGCCGCGTACCCCGAAACCCACCCCGAGGCGCCGAGCGCGGAGTTCGATCTCGACAACCTCAAGCGCAAGATCGACGCGGGCGCCCGGCGCGCGATCACCCAGTTCTTCTTCGACACCGAGGTGTTCCTGCGGTTCCGGGACCGCATCCGGCGGGCGGGGATCGACGCGCCGCTGGTGCCGGGAATCCTTCCGGTGACGAACTTCGACCGGGTGGCCCGCTTCGCCGGCGTGTGCGGCGCCGGCGTCCCCGACTGGCTCTCGCGCCTCTTCCAGCCCCTGGGCCGGGACCCGGAGACCCGCAAGCTCGTCGCCGCCATGGTGGCGGGGGAGCAATGCCGGATCCTGGCGGCCGAAGGCGTTTCGCGCTTCCATTTCTACACCCTCAACCGGGCCGACCTGACCTTCGCCATGTGCCACGCGCTGGGGCTGCGCGCGCCCGCGGACGACGGTTAGGCGCGAGGCCGGCCGTGCGCGACGCCGTTCCGCGCCCCGACCCCTCGGAGACTCTCGAGCGCCTGCTCGACGAGAGGATCCTCCTGCTCGATGGGGCCATGGGGACGATGATCCAGGAATACGGCCTCGGCGAGGCCGACTTCCGCGGCGAACGGTTCGCCGATCATCCCCGGGACCTCGCGGGCGACAACGACCTCCTGACCCTCACGCGCCCGGACGTGATACGGGAAATCCACCGCGCCTTCCTGGACGCCGGGGCGGACGTCGTCGAGACCAACACCTTCAACTCGACGTCGATCTCGCAGGCCGACTACGGGTTGCAGAGCCTCGCCTACGAGCTCAATCGCGAGGGCGCGCGCCTCGCGCGCGGCGTCGCGGACGAGGCCGCGGCGGAGACCCCGGACAAGCCCCGGTTCGTCGCCGGCGTCCTCGGCCCGACCAACCGGACGGCGTCGATCTCGCCCGACGTGAACGATCCGGGTTTCCGGAACGTTTCGTTCGACGCCCTGGCGGCGGCTTACGCCGAGGCGGTCCGCGGCCTGATCGACGGCGGCGCGGACATCGTCCTGATCGAGACGATCTTCGATACGCTGAACGCCAAGGCGGCCATCTACGCGGTGAGGAAGCACTTCGACGTCCACGGAGTCCGGCGGCCGGTGATGATCTCCGGCACGATCACGGACGCCTCCGGGCGCACGCTCTCCGGGCAGACGGCGGAGGCGTTCTGGAATTCCGTCGCGCACGCGAGGCCGATGTCGGTCGGGTTCAACTGCGCCCTCGGCGCCGAGGCGCTGCGGCCCCACGTCCGGGAACTCGCGCGCATCGCCGGCATCCCCGTGAGCGTGTATCCCAACGCGGGCCTGCCGAACGAGTTCGGCGGTTACGACGACACGCCGGCGTATCTGGCCGAGCAGATCGGAGAGTTCGCCGAGAGCGGGTTCGTCAACATCGTCGGCGGGTGCTGCGGCTCCACGCCCCGCCACATCCGCGCCATCGCCGAGGCCGTCGCCGGCCTGCCGCCGCGCGCGCGTCCGGACGTCGAGCCCCGTTGCCGGCTCAGCGGCCTCGAGCCCCTGACGATCGGGCCGCTGACCGGTTTCGTGAACGTCGGCGAACGGACCAACGTCGCCGGGTCGGCGAAGTTCGCCGGACTCGTCCGCGAGGGCGACTACGCCGCCGGGCTGGAGATCGCGCGCCAGCAGGTGGAGAACGGCGCCCAGATCATCGACGTCAACATGGACGAGGCGATGCTCGACTCCGAGGCCGCCATGGAGACGTTCCTGCGCCTCGTCGCCGCCGAGCCGGACATCTCGCGCGCGCCGGTCATGATCGACTCCTCGCGGTGGTCGGTCATCGAAACGGGGCTCAAGAACATCCAGGGAAAGGGGATCGTCAACTCGATCAGCCTCAAGGAAGGGGAGGCGGCGTTCATCGAGCAGGCCGAGGACGTCCTGCGCTACGGCGCCGCCGTCGTCGTGATGGCGTTCGACGAGACGGGACAGGCGGACTCGCGCGAGCGCATGGTCGAGATCCTGACGCGCTCCTACCGGATCCTGACCGAAAAGGTGGGTTTTCCGCCCTGGGACATCGTTCTCGACCCCAACGTCTTCCCCGTCGCCACCGGACTGCCGGAGCACGACAACTTCTCGGTCGATTTCATCGAGGCCGCGCGCATCGTCAAGGAAACCCTGCCGCACGCCCTGGTCTCGGGCGGGGTCAGCAACATGTCCTTCTCGTTCCGGGGCAACGACGCCGTTCGCGAGGCCATGCACTCGGTGTTCCTGTACCACGCGCTCGAAGCCGGCATGGACATGGGGATCGTCAACGCGGGCCAGCTCGCGGTCTACGCCGACATTCCGGAGAGCCTCCGCGAGCGCGTCGAGGACGTCGTGCTGAACCGGCGGCCGGACGCGACGGAACGGCTGCTGGCGGTCGCGGATGACGTCCGGCGCCAGCGCAGGGACCGGGGCCCCGACCTCTCGTGGCGGGAGGGTCCGGTCGAGGAACGGCTGTCCCACGCCCTCGTCGAGGGGATCGGCGATTTCGTCGTCGAGGACACCGAGGAGGCGCGCCTCGCCATGGACCGCCCCCTCGACGTCATCGAGGGGCCGTTGATGGACGGCATGAACGTCGTCGGCGATCTGTTCGGTTCGGGGCAGATGTTCCTGCCGCAGGTCGTGAAGAGCGCCCGTGTGATGAAGCAGGCCGTGGCCCACCTGATCCCGTTCCTCGAGGCGGACAAGGGGAGCGGCGGCGGGATCTCCGCCAAGGGCAAGATCGTGACCGCGACCGTGAAGGGCGACGTCCACGACATCGGCAAGAACATCGTCGGCGTGGTGCTTCAGTGCAACAACTTCGAGGTCGTCGATCTCGGCGTCATGGTTCCCTACGCCAGGATACTGGAGACGGCGAAGGCGGAAGGCGCCGACATGATCGGGCTCTCCGGCCTCATCACGCCCTCGCTCGGAGAGATGGAGATCGTGGCCGCGGAGATGAAGCGGGCGGGCTTCACGGCGCCGCTGCTCATCGGCGGCGCGACGACCTCCAGGGCGCACACCGCCGTCAAGATCGCCCCCAACTACGACCATCCGGTCGTTCACGTGGTCGACGCCTCGCGGGCGGTGGGGGTCGCCGGCGCGCTGATGAGCGATGCCCGGCGCGGTCCGTTCGTGGCGGAGATCGAACGGGAGTACGCCGGCATCCGGGACGACCGCCGGGGCCGGGGCCGGGACGTCCGCCGGCGCGCGCTGCGGAGCGCGCGCGAGGCCGGGCCGTCCATCGACTGGGCGTCGGCGGAACCCGCGAAACCGTCCTTCCTGGGGCTGAAGGCGTTCGATTCCTACGATCTGGGCGATCTCGTGGACCGGATCGACTGGACGCCGTTCTTCCGCGCCTGGGAGCTCGCCGGCGCGTTCCCGAGGATACTCGACGATCCGAAGGTCGGACGGGCGGCCCGGGACCTCCACGACGACGCGCGGGCGATGCTGGAGCGGATCGTGTCGGAGCGGTGGCTGACGGCGCGCGGCGTCATCGGGTTCTTCCCGGCGAACGCCGCCGGCGACGACGTCGAGGTCTACGCCGGCGAATCGCGCGGCGCGGCGCGGGCGCGCTTCCACTTCCTGCGCCAGCAGATGGCGAAGAGCGCGGCGCGGGCGAACCTCTCCCTCGCCGATTTCATCGCGCCCAGGGAGACGGGCGTCGCCGACTATCTGGGCGGGTTCGCCGTCACCGCGGGAATCGGGATCGAGGCGAAGCTCGCCGAGTTCGAGGCCGCGCGCGACGACTACAGCGGCATTCTCCTGAAGGCGCTGGCCGACCGGCTCGCCGAGGCGTTCGCCGAGCGCATGCACGAGCGCGTGCGCAAGGAGTTCTGGGGCTACGCGCCCGACGAGGACCTGGACAACCAGGCGCTGATCCGCGAGGAGTATCGGGGGATTCGGCCGGCGCCGGGGTATCCGGCCTGTCCGGACCACAGCGAGAAGACCCGCCTGTTCGACCTTCTCGGCGCGCCGGAGAACGCCGGCGTCACGCTGACCGAGGGGTTCGCCATGCTGCCCGCCGCGTCGGTCTCCGGGTTCTACTTCGCGCATCCTCGGGCGCGGTACTTCGGCGTGGGCAGGATCGGCCGCGATCAGGTCGAGGACTACGCCGCCCGCAAGGGCGTCCCGCTGTCGCAGGCGGAACGCTGGCTGGCCCCGAACCTGGGGTACGAGCCGTAGGCCGCGGACGGCCGTCCCCCCGTTCGCGGAAACGGCGATGCGGTCCGGCGCGCCGGGCTTGCGGAAACGGGCGGTCGCGCCTTACGTGACACGGCCGCATCCGCTTCGAACCGGGAAACCGATGCTTCTGCTCGGTCACCGCTGTTTGCTCCGACCGCGCCGACGAATATCACGACCCGTTGAATTGGCGCGACGCCGCCGATAACCACGGACAAGGAGAACGACCATGACCCGAGAAACCATCAACAAATGCATGACCGGAAGGATCGTGGAAATCACCACGTGCCTGCTCATCGTGGGGTCCTTGGCCGCTTATACGGTCAGCACGTTGCCCGATCTCGACGAAATGGAACGCATGATCGCAATGCGGATCGAATTGGTCATTTCGGCGATCTTCATGGCGGAATATATCGTTCGGCTGACGACCTCGCCGAAACCGTTGCGCTACATGACGAGCTTCATGGGGATTGTCGACCTGTTGGCAACCTTGCCCATGATCGCGCTTGTCGGGCCGGAATTGATGGTTGCGCGGAGCTTGCGGCTTCTCCGCTTGTTTCGCATGGTCCGGATCGCCCGCTATGTCGTGGCGGCGGACCGCTTGAAGCAGATCGCTCGCGATACTCGTGACGATCTTATCCTGTTCGGCAGCTTGAGTTCGGCGCTGATCTTCATTGCCGGCGTCGTGATGCATCTTCTCGAAAAGACGGCGCAACCGGAAGCCTTCGGATCGGTCGTTCACGGAATTTGGTGGGCTATCGTTTCGTTGACCACGGTTGGTTATGGTGACGTATATCCGATTACGGCTGCCGGGAAGGTCGTGGCCAGCGTCATCGTACTCGCCGGCGTCGGCATTGTTGCGGTTCCGGCGGGCTTGGTTGCCGGGGCTGTCGTGAAGGCGCGGGAAACGTCGAAAGAAGAGGCCGCGTCATGACCGAGGCCGCGACCCGCTTTCGCAGGCGGAACGCTGGCTGGCCCCGAACCTGGGGTACGAGCCGTAGGCCGCGGACGGCTGTCCCCCCGTTCGCGGAAACGGCGATCCGGTCCGGCGCGCCGGGCTTGCGGAAATGGGCGGTCGCGCCTTACATGACGATGACGAGGATCAAGGGCGCGGCCGGCGCGAGGGCCTATCGGAGCTCGGGATGAGGCTGGCGACGACCTGGCGCCTGATGCGCCGCATCGCGGAGGAAGACCATGAACGAACCATGGAAAGGGCTGCTCGCCGAGGAACTCGACTTCTACGACGAGAACAGGGAACGGTTTCTCCATGAGCACACCAACCGTCACCTGCTCATCAAGGGGCGTGAACTGATCGCGAGCTTCCCCACCATGGACCAGGCGGTCGGGGAGGGTGTCCGACAGTTCGGCTCGGAGCCGTTTCTCGTCAGGCTGTCCGGGACGGACACGCCCACGTTCACCGTTCCGGTTCTGGCATTGGGATTGCCATGCCAATCCTGAACTTCAGAGCAGAGGGCAAAACCCAGGCGGGAGAGGTCGTTCCAGCCCCGGAAGCCCTGGCCAACCTGGGACCCGTCGTCCCGGTGACGCTGGCCTTGCCGGACGACGTTCAGCGCGCCTACGTCGAGCGTGGCGAGCAGCCGCCAACTCCTGTCAACGGGCTCGCGATGATCGACACCGGGGCGAGCGCGACGTGCTTCGACACGGATGCCGCGCAGCGGGCGAGGCTCCCTACGGTTGGCGTCGCGCGGATGACGTCGGCGTCCCATGCGGACCACCAGGTTCCGACGTTCGCAGGCAAGATCGTCTGCCCTACGATCACCATCGATGTGGGGTCGGGCGTCGGCGCCAATCTGTCCTCTGTCGGAGACGGATTGATTGCCCTTCTGGGGCGCGACATCCTGAAGTCGGCCATTCTGACCTACAACGGACCCGACGGCCATTTCTCCCTCGCAATGTGAACGAGATATGGCCGGCAGGCCGACCGACCCGAAGCCACGGCCATGTCCACCCCCCTCCCGACCTCCCCCCTGTTATGGGGGAGGAGTGTTTATGGGGGAGGAGCGTGAATAAGGGGATCCGCACACTTCGCACACCCTCTCGTCCCTTTTGTTTCTCCCTCTCCCTGGCAGGGGGAGGGTCGGGGCGGGGGTCGCGCCGGCGGAGAGGAGCATGAACGGCCCGCCGCCGGAGGGCTTTCGTGGACGGGCGGGATCCGTTATGCAGGGTCGGGTCGGGAACCCGTCTGGATAGCGTGGAGGATCGGATCGATGTCGCTGACGACGAAGACTTGCGTGCCGTGCCGGGGAGGCGTGCCCCCGTTGACTCGCGTCGAGTCCGAACGGTTTCTCGAGGAGGTTCCCGAGTGGTCCCTGTCCGACGACGGGACGCGGATCGAGCGGCGGTTCCCGTTCGACGACTTCGCCAGGGCCCAGGCCTTCGTCAACAAGGTCGGCGAGCTGGCGGAAGAGGAGGGGCACCACCCCGACATCGCGTTCGGATGGGGCTACGCGAACGTGGTCTTCTACACGCACAAGATCAAGGGACTGCACGAGAACGACTTCATCATGGCGGCCAAGGTCGACCGGTTCGCCTGATCCCGCTCCCGAATCGTCTGCCGGGCGGCGGACCCCCCTCCCGACCTCCCCCCTGTCAGGGGGGAGGAGCATCAATAGCTCCCTCCCCCTTGCAGGGGGAGGGTCGGGGTGGGGGTCGCGTCGGGGGAGAGGGGCGCGAACGGTTCCCTCCCGTCCGCCGATCACGCCGGTTCCGGGTCGGCCTCCGGGGGGCCGTAGCCGCCGCCTCCGGGGGTCTGGATGACGAAGACGTCGCCCGGCGCCATCTCGATCTCGTCGCACGAATCTAGGTCCACGACGGCGCCGTCGGCGCGCTCCACCCAGGCGCGGCCGCATTCGCCGGGCGCGCCCCCGGCCATGCCGTAGGGCGGGACCTTGCGGCGCCCGGCGACGATGGCGGCGGTCATCGGCCGGAGGAACCGGATACGGCGCAGGGCGCCGTCGCCGCCCCGCCGCCGGCCCGCGCCGCCGGAGCCCCGGCGCGTCTCGAACCGCTCCAGGACGACCGGGTAGCGCCATTCGAGAATCTCGGGATCGGTCAGCCGGGTGTTGGTCATATGGGTGTGGACGCAGGACGCGCCGTCGAAATCCGGTCCCGCGCCCGCCCCCCCGCAGATGGTCTCGTAGTATTGCCAGCGTCCGTCCCCGAAGGTGAAGTTGTTCATCGTTCCCTGGGCGGCGGCCATGATTCCCAGCGCGCCGTAGAGCGCGTCGGTGACCACCTGGCTCGTCTCCACGTTCCCGGCGACCACCGCGGCGGGATACCGCGGAGCCAGCATCGACCCTTCGGGGACGTCGATCTCGAGGGGCTTCAGGCACCCGCCGTTCAGCGGGATCTCGTCGTCGATCAGGGTCCGGAACACGTACAGCACGGCCGCCTTCACCACGGCCGTCGGCGCGTTGAAGTTGTTGGGCAGCTGCGGCGACGCGCCGGCGAAGTCGATCCGCGCCGAGCGCGATTCGCGGTCGATGGAAACGGCGACGGACACCCGGCTCCCGTCGTCGAGCGGGTAGGCGAACTCCCCGTCGGAAAGCGCGTCGAGGACGCGGCGGACCATTTCCTCGGCGTTGTCCTGGACGTGGCCCATGTAGGCCCGGACGACGCCGGGGCCGTACTCGTCGACGATCCGGCGGAGTTCCCGGACGCCCTTCTCGTTGGCGGCGACCTGCGCCCGGAGGTCGGCGAGGTTCCGGTCCACGTTCCGCGTCGGCCAGGGTCCGGCGGAGAAGAGCTCGCGCGTCTCCGCCTCCCGGAACGCGCCGCCGTCGACGAGGAGGAAGTCGTCGATCAACACGCCCTCCTCGTCGATGGTCGTCGAGCGCGGCGGGACGGAGCCGGGCGAGATGCCCCCGATCTCGGCGTGATGGGCGCGCGAGCCGACGAAGAACGACGGTTCCCCGCCCCCCCGGTCGAACACCGGCGTTATGACCGTGACGTCCGGGAGGTGCGTGCCGCCGTTGTAGGGCGTGTTCAGGGCGTACACGTCGCCGGGTTTCATCGTCCCCCGGCGTGCCCGGACGACCGCGGCGACGCTCTCGCCCATGGCGCCCAGGTGGACCGGGATGTGGGGCGCGTTCGCCACCAGGCTGCCCGCGGGGTCGAACACCGCGCACGAGAAATCCAGGCGTTCCTTGATGTTGACGGAATGCGACGTGTTCTGGAGGACGACGCCCATCTGTTCGGCGATGGACATGAACAGGTTGTTGAATATCTCCAGCATGACCGGATCCACGTCCGCGCCGACGGCGGCGCGCGCCTCCTGCGGCGCCTCCCGCGTGAGGACGAGGCCGCCGCGCGCGGTCGCCGAGGCCCGCCAGCCGGGCTCGACGACGTTGGCGCCGTGAGGCTCGATGACGATCGCGGGGCCGGCGAGCCGGTCTCCCGGACGCATCTCCCCGCGGTCGACGACGGGCGCCTCGCGCCGGCGGCCCTCCGTGAACATCGCCGCCGTCTCCAGCCGCGGGATCTCGTCGTCCAGCCGGCCGGGAAGGCCGTCGGAAACCACGGGATCGACGACGTCGGCCCCGCCGCCGGTCGCCTCGACGATCGCCGCCTCGACGACGAGCCGCCGGTCGGGCGTGACGAAGCCGTAACGCCGCCGGTGGGCCTCCTCGAAGCGGGAGGCGATCTCCCCGAGGGCGCCCGAATCGACTTCCAGAGGCGAATCCGTCCCCTCGTAGCGGACGAGCAGGCGGCGGCGGAACCGGATTTCCGCGTCCGGTTCCAGTTGGCGCCGCAGTTCGTCCCGCCCGCTCTCCTCCAGCTCCGCGAACACCCGCGCGAGCTCGGGGACGGCCGCGTCGTCGAGCGCCCGTTCGATCGCCCGTTCGCGCATCGCCGCGACGTCGGCGAGGCCCATCCCGTAGGCCGACAGGACCCCGGCGTGGGGATGGACGAATATCCTGGTCATGGCCAGCGAGTCCGCCACGCGGCAGGCGTGCTGGCCGCCGGCGCCGCCGAAGCAGCACAGCGTGTATCGGGAGACGTCGTAGCCGCGCTGGACCGATATCTTCTTGATGGCGTTCGCCATGTTGTCGACGGCGATGGTCAGATACCCCTCGGCGACCTCTTCCGGGGTTCGGGCGTCGCCCGTCGCGCGCCGGATCTCGTCGGCGAGGGACAGGAACTTCCGGCGCACGACCTCCCCGTCGATCCCGGCGTCGCCGTCCGGGCCGAACGCCTTCGGAAAGAACCGCGGGTCGAGCTTGCCGACCATGACGTTGCAGTCGGTAACGGTCAGCGGCCCGCCGTTGCGATAGCAGGCGGGGCCCGGGTCGGCGCCCGCCGAGCCGGGCCCGACCCGATACCGGGCGCCGTCGAAACGGAGGATGGAACCGCCGCCGGCGGCGACGGTGTGGATGCGCATCATGGGGGCCTGCATCCGGACGCCGGCGACCTCGGTCTCGAAGGCGCGTTCGAAGGCGCCGTCGTAGCGCCAGACGTCCGTCGACGTGCCTCCCATGTCGAAGCCGATGACGCGCCCGAACCCCGCCATGAGCGACGTCCGCGCGCCCGCCACGACGCCGCCGGCCGGTCCCGAGAGCACCGCGTCCTTGCCCCGGAACAGCCCGGCGTCGGTGAGGCCGCCGCTGGACTGCATGAACATGAGGCGGGTCCGGCCCTCCGGGTCCCGGAGGACGTCCGCCGCCACGCCGTCGACGTAGCGCCGGAGGACGGGCGAGAGGTACGCGTCGACCACGGTGGTGTCGCCCCGCGGCACGAGTTTCATCAGGGGGCTGACCTCGTGGCTGAGCGAAACCTGGGTGAATCCGACGTCGCGCGCGATGTCGCCGACGGCGCGCTCGTGGTCGGGATGTCGATACCCGTGGATCAGCGCCACGGCGACGGAACGGAGGCCGGCGGCGAACGCGCGTTCGAGGTCCCGCCGCGCCGCGCCGCGGTCCAGCGGGACGAGGACGTCGCCGCGCGGGCCGATGCGTTCGCGCGCCTCGACGACCCGGTCGAACAGCGCGTCCGGCAGGTCGATGCGCAGCGCGAACAGCCTGGGGCGGCTCTGGTATCCGATCCGCAGCGCGTCGGCGAACCCCTCGGTGGCGACGAGGAGCGTCGGCTCGCCCTTGCGCTCCA
This sequence comes from Alphaproteobacteria bacterium, assembly GCA_965242505.1. GTDB lineage: Bacteria > Pseudomonadota > Alphaproteobacteria > UBA2966 > UBA2966 > UBA2966. The sequence goes on along the minus strand of OZ251449.1, from coordinate 1,966,172 downwards.
GGAGGGCGTTGGTGGCGACCGTCGTTCCCATCTTGACCGCGGAGACGGCGGCGGCCGGAAGCGGCGCGCCGGGCCCCAGCCCCAGCGCGTCGCGGATGCCCTGAAGGGCGGCGTCCTCGTACCGGCCGGGGTTCTCGGAGAGCAGCTTGCGCGTGACGATGCCGCCGTCCGGACGGCGGGCGACGACGTCGGTGAAGGTCCCGCCCCGGTCGATCCAGAACTGCCAGCGTCCGGGCCCTTCGGTCGCGTCGGTCATGGCGCGGCGCCGGACGGCGCGGACCGGCGGCTACAGGAACACCGAGCCGCCGTCGACCATGATGGTCTGGCCCGTGACGAACCTGGAATCGTCGCTCGCCAGCCAGACGACGGCGCCCGTGACGTCGTCGGGCTCGAGGTTCCGTTGCAGCGTCTGGGACTTCGCGATGACCTCCTTGGCCCGCTCGGCCTTGGCGCCGAAGAAGCTCTCGGTCGCCTCGGTGAGCACGGCGGACGGCGCCACCGCGTTGACGCGGATCCAGTCGCGGCCCAGCTCGCGGGCGATGACCCGCGTCATGCCGACCACGGCGCCCTTGGACGCCGCGTAATCGACGGCGTAGGGCGTGCCGTAGACGAAGGCGAGCGTCGAGATGTTGACGATGCTGCCCCCTCCCGCCTCGCGCATCGGACCGACCGCGGCCTTGCAGCACTGCCAGACGCCCTTGACGTTGACGTTCATCACGCGGTCCCACTGGTCCTCTTCGAGGTTCTCGAACCTGCCGGTGGCGATGTCGCCGTAGAGGGCGGCGTTGTTGACGAGGACGTCGAGCTTGCCGAACTCCCTGACGGCGAGTTCGGCGATCGCATCGCAGCTCGCCATGTCCGTCACGTCGTGCGGGGCGCCGACGATCCGGCCTCCCGCCTCCCGGACGAGGCCCACGGTTTCCGAGGTGTCGCGGACGTCGCCCACGACCACGGAGGCTCCTTCCGCGGCGAACCGCCGCGCGTAGGCCTGGCCGATGCCGCGCGCGGCGCCCGTGACGATCGCGACCTTGCCGTCGAGTTGCATTTCGTCGTCTCCCGTGAGCGCGGCCGGGCGATGGCCGGCGCCGATCCTATGAACGGCCTCCCGACCGGTCAACGCGGCGCGGGGTCGAATCCGCCGAGCGGCCCCCCTCCCGACCTCCCCCCTGCCAGGGGGGAGGAGTGTAGGTGGGCAGGGGGGAGGAGTGTGGGTGGCCCCCTCCCGTCCCCTGTGTTCTCCCTCTCCCTTGCAGGGGGAGGGTCGGGGTGGGGGTCGCGCCGGGGGGGAGGCGCGAACGGCCTCTGCGGCGCTCCCGTCGCCGGACGAATCTCGCGGACGAGCGGGGTGAGAAATGCGGGCCGAGGTAGTATAATGCGGGAACCGACTCGGGCGGCGTCTTGATGGGAGGAAATCGATGAGAATTGCAATGGTCTTGCTGGTCGCGGCGGTGCTGGGCGCTTGCCAGCAACCCGACAGGGAATCCCGGTTGTCGGACACCTGGTTGTCCGGTCCGATGTGCGCGCCCGACGGCTCGGTCGTGTGGGTCGAGTTCGCGAATTCGACGGGGGACTTCGACGACATCGAGACCAGCCATGAGAACTGTCCCTGGAGCGGGAAGAAGTAGGAGACGCGGGACCGTCTCCCGCGGCCGGCCGTCGGCGGCGGTTCCCGGACGGCCCCCGACCGCGCCCGGATCCGGGTAGGCGGGACGGGTCCGAAGGGCGCCGTCCCCGTTTCTCCTCGCGCGGAGATTCTCGAATGAGCGTCTGGGGCAAGATCATCGGCGGCGCCGCGGGTTTCGCCATGGGCGGCCCGCTGGGCGCGCTGCTCGGCGGGTTCGCCGGCCATGCGTTCGACAGGATGCGCGACGCCCAGGCCGAAACCGGCGGCGGCGACGGCGACGCCAGGCAGGTCGCCTTCACGATCGGCGTCATCGTCCTCGGCGCCAAGATGGCGAAGGCGGACGGGGTCGTCACCCGCGACGAGGTCCAGGCGTTCCGCGAGGTGTTCCACGTTCCCGCCGACGAGGTGGGGAACGTGGCCCGGGTCTTCGACCTGGCCAAGAAGGATTCGCGAGGGTTCGAACCCTACGCGAGGCAGCTGGCGGGAATGTTCAGGGACAATCCCGCGGTGCTCGAGGACCTGCTGGACGGCCTGTTCCACATCGCCAAGGCGGACGACTTCTACCACCCCGCGGAGAACGAGTTTCTCGGGCGCGTCGCGGCCATATTCGGTTTCAGCGAGGCGGAGTTCGACCGCATCCGGGCAGGCCACGTGGGTGCGGACGACTCCGACCCCTACGCCGTTCTCGGCCTGGACCGGGAGGTCTCCGACGGCGAGCTCAAGAGCCGCTACCGGACGCTCATCCGCGAGCACCATCCCGACACCCTGATCGCGCAGGGCGTGCCGCAGGAGTTCGTGGACGTGGCGAACGAGAAGCTGGCGGTCATCAACGACGCCTACGGCCGGATCGCGAAGCAGCGCGGGCTGGCCTGACGCGGCGGCCGGCCCCGCTTCCGGCGCCGGCGACGCGGCCGACCGACGGAGCATCGACGTGGCGCGGACCCTCGCAACGCCCAACCACGACGCGCGCCCCCGAGGCGCCGTCGTCGACACCCTCGTGCTGCACTACACGGGAATGAGGGACTCCGGGTCGGCGCTCGCGCGGCTGACGGACCCGGCGGCGAAGGTGAGCGCCCACTACGTCGTCGACGAGGACGGCGAGGTCCTGCGGCTGGCGCCGGAGGACAGGCGCGCCTGGCACGCGGGCGTGTCCTCCTGGCGGGGCCGCGCCGACGTCAACGACCGCTCCATCGGGATCGAGCTCGTCAATCCGGGCCACGAGTTCGGATACCGGCCGTTTCCCGCGCGGCAGATGGAGGCGTTCTTCGAGCTGGCCGCCGGGATACTGGCGCGCCATCCCATACCGCCGGAACGGGTTCTCGGACACTCCGACGTGGCGCCGTCGCGCCGCCGCGACCCCGGCGAGCTGTTCGACTGGCGGGGCGCGGCCGCCGAGGGAATCGGGATCTGGCCCGACTCGTTCTCGCTGCCCCCGCCGCCCTCGCCGCCGCGGTCGGAGGGCGGCGTCCGCCTGGCGCGGGGCGGCGTCGGGGAGCGGGTTCGATCCGTCCAGTCCCGCCTGGCCCGGATCGGATACGGGATCGCGCCGACCGGACGGTTCGACGCCGCGACCGGGGACGTCGTCGCCGCGTTCCAGCGGCACTTTCGCCCGGAGCGCGTCGACGGCGTCGTCGATGCGGAAACGAACCGCCGCCTGGACGTTCTGGCCGGAGGGTGACGCCGGCCCGCGTTTCTCCCCCCTGGCGCGACCCCCACCCCGACCCTCCCCCTGCCAGGGGGAGGGAGAACGAAGGGGACGCGGAGGGGCCGTCGACGCTCCTCCTCCCTGGACAGGGGGAAGCCATTCACACTCCTCCCCCCTGACAAGGGGGAGGTCGGGAGGGGGGTCACGGGCGCGTCCAGTGCCCCACCGGCTTCGACAGGAAGTCGTCGACCGCGATGCCGTCTCCGCCGACCAGCAACGCGCGCGTCGGCCGGAAGGCTTCGGCGAAGGCGGCCATTCCCGGCAACGCGTCGCGGACGCGCCCACTCTTGACCTCGATCGCCGTCGTCACATCGCCTGCGCGGACCACGAAATCGACCTCGCGATTGCGCTCGCGCCAGTAGAACAGCTCGCACGCTCCGCTCGCCGCCGCGTTCGCCAGGTGCGCGCCTACGGCGATTCGACCAGCCGTCCCCAGAACGCGCCGTCCGTCCGGGCCTGCGCCAGGGTGAGGCCGCATCCGGCGGTCATCAAGGCGGTGTTGAGGACTTGCAGCTTCGGGCTGGAACCTCGCCGCCGCGCCGTCGCGCCGGCGTATTTCGGCAGCCCCGTCAACATGCCCGCACCCGCCAGCAGATCGAGGTAATGGGCGAGCGTCGTCGTGTTGCCGGCCTCGTGGAGCTGGCCCAGCATCTTGTTGTAGGAGAGGATCTGCCCCGAATACGCGCAGCCGAGCTCGAACAGGCGGCGCAGCAGCGCCGGCTTGTCGATCCGGATCAGCAACAGCACGTCGCGGGCGACGGTCGTTTCCACGAGCGAATCGAGGACGTAACGCGACCAGCGGGCCGGCTGCCTCGCCAGCGGCGCGGCGCCGGGATAGGCGCCGTAGAACAGATACCGATCCAGGGACCAGCCGAACGCCGTCCGCATCTCGGTGAAGCTCCAGTGCGGCAGATGCAGGAGCTCGAAACGGCCGGCGAGACTCTCGGTCAGGCCGCGACCGAGCAATAAAGGTGCCGAACCGAGCGCCACCACCTTCAGTTGGCGTCCGCTCCGGGTGTCCTCGTCCCACAGGCGCTTGACGGACTCCGCCCAGTCGGGGGCCTTCTGAACCTCGTCCAGGACGAGCAACGCGCCCTCGCGGCCGGCGTCGTCGGCCAGGAGCCGCGCCGCGTCCCACTGCTGCGCGATCCATTCCGGGCCGCGCAGGGTCGGCTCGTCGGCGCTGGCGAAGCGATGGGGCAGGCCGGACCGCTCGGCGACCTGCGCGGCCAGGGTGGTCTTGCCCACCTGCCGCGCCCCGGTGACGACCTGGAGGAACCGGCGCGGCTCCCGCAGACGGTCGAGCAGGATGGCGGCCTGCGGCCGCGTGTAGTTCCGATTACTCATTGCAATGAGTAAAATTACTCAATCGAGAGAGTAATTGGAAGAGAGGATCCGACGGAAGGAGACGACCGGCGTCCGGCCTGTGGACGCTCCGCGCCGGAGCGGGAGCATCGGCCCGTCGCGTCGAAGCCCGCCCCGAAGGCGCAGGAGCGCCTTTATGGGCCTCCTTCGCCGAAGAATCGTTCGAGGTCGCGGCGCACCTTGTCGGCCGTGGCCTCGTCGCCCGCCGCACGGGCCAAGGCGAGCGCCACATTGAGATCCCGCCGCGCCTTGTCCTTGTGTTCCAGATGGAAATGCGCGTTGGCCCGGTGGTAATAGGCTTTCGCATCGTTCGGTTTCAGCCGGATCGCCTCGTTGAGGTCGGCGATAGCGTCGTCGCGCCGTCCGAGACCGTTCCTCAAGATACCCCGGTTGACGTAGGCATCCGCATAGTCCGGCTTCAGGCGGATTGCCTTGTCGAAGTCGGCGATAGCCTTCTCGTGCTGGCCAAGGCGGTTCTTCGCAATGCCCCGGTTGTTGAAGGCTTCGGCCAAGTCCGGATTCCGCCGGATCGTCTCGTCGAAGTCGACGATAGCCTTCTCGTGCAATTTGAGGCCGTTCCTCACGGTACCACGGTTATAGTAGGCTTCGGCCAAGTCCGGATTCAGCTGGATCGCCTTGTCGAAGGCGTCGATGGCTTCCTGCAGACGAGATTCTTTCCCGTGGAGATAGCCGACGGAGAACCACGCCTGGGCCCCGAGTTCCTTGTCAGTTCCATCCACGACCTTGGCGATGTCGCGCCACTTCTTGATGGCTCCTTCGAAGTTTCCCTGCCGCTGAAGCTGGACGGCGGCGGCGATCATTTGGTCGACCGGGGACGCCAAGGGATTGTCTTCGACGTTTTCCGCGTCCTTGCCGGCCTTGTCCGGGTTGCCTTGAACGGTCTCCGCTGTCCATTTCCTCGTCAAGGTCTCTATGCGCGATTGAGCCTCTTCGGACAGGCTCTGCACCTTATTACTCAGTTCCTGTATCTCATTGGCGTGTCTTCTGGCCGTATTGACATACCCTTGCGCTTCGGATTCGAGATCACGGAACTGACCGTATCCGAAATAGCCGCCAGCGCCGAACAACGCTAGCAAGATGGTAATTGTCGCAAGCCACCCGCGGACCAGTTTTATTTGGACACCCAGCAGTTCGCGCCGCAGGTCGTTGAAGCGCCGTTCAAATTCGTTGAAGCGGCGTTGGATTTCGACGTCGCTTGCTCCGTCTTGGCTGGTGTCGCTTGGCGTTGCCATCGGTTACCTTTGCGCGGGCGCGTTGGCGGGCGGTTCGGCTCCGGGAGCGGCGGCCGGAGCGGCCGGTTGAGCCGCGGTCGGCGGTGGCGGTTCGGCGGCGAGGAGCGGGGGACTCACGGCCATGACCGTCACGAAGGCCAGACCGGCGGCGACGGCCATGCACGGGCGTCGGGGAGGGGGTTTCGTCATGCGCTTCCCCGCGGTCATGTTCGTCGATCACGAATCCCGAGCTTGGAGGTCGCCATCCTCGTCGTCTTCGTCCGCAATGATATCCGAGATGTACGGGTCGCGCAAACGCCATCGACGGCCGAATCGTTCGAGATCGCCCGTCATGACGACCACGGCATCGTTCTGGTGGGCCTGGATGGCGCGGTCGTAGTTGGACTGATCCAGGACAGCCGCGACCGACACGATGCGCCGGTCGACATAGGTTCGCAGGGTTATCGTTCCGTCCGCTTCCCGGTCGTCGCGCTTCAGGCGCTGGATACGGCCGATCAGGGAGACTTCCGGCTTCGGCTCCCATGCCCGAAAACGCCGCGCCGCCTCGCGCAGGATGGGGGCGTCGAACGCCCCGAAGCGGACGGTTTCCCTCGCCGTTTCCGCCGGCCAGGTGCGCGCCCACGTCAAACCGACGTCGATCCCGCCAAACGGCTCGATCAACGTGGCGAGGGCATCGCACAGATTGGCGCTCGCGCCGCGCGCCACGGCTTCCGGGAAGGCGTCGGCGTCGCCGGCGGACGTCCTCTCGGTCGCTTCGCGGGCGGCCGTCAACGCTTCGATCAGGCGTCGCGTCATCCGCCGTCCAACGGGCGCATCGTCGTCCGCCGCGGAGTCGAACAACGCCGCCCGTCCCATCGGGGGCGGAACGACGGGGGTCAGCAGCGTGACGACGTAGCTGCCCTGTTCGGTCTGCCCGAGGTGGACCTGTCGCATGTAATCGTCGGCCTCCCGGTCCGTCCTCGCGTGGTGGAATGATCTCGATTCCCGCCAGGAGCGGGCCGCGGCCAGAACCATGTCGCGCGCTCCGGTTATCAGGCTCACCCCGTCGTCCACGGTCACGGAGCCGTTGGCGCCCTCCGGGGCGGCCCTCACCCGGACGACGTCGCGGTCGGCGGTGACCAGATCGCGATAGAGGGAAAGCTCGTCGGTTTCGGCGGCTTCGGCGAAAATCTCGATCAACCGCGACACGACGTGGGCGTAATCGCCGAGGCGGTCGTTTCGGGGAATGATGATCTCGGGCGCTTCCCCGCGAACGTAGACGTCCGAATGGTCGCCATAGGGCTCCTCCTTCTCCCAGCCGGCGGCGCGCGCGTAGGCGGACAGCGCGGCGGGGGGAACGGCGGCCAAGGCGTCCTTGTCCCGGATGCTGACTTTCATCGTATCCTCCCTTCCCTCGATTGCTCCATCAGGCGGCGCAGACCCTCGACATCGAACAGGTTTCCTTCCGGTATCGGGACGGTGATGGATTCCTTGTTCGCAGACTCTTCATACCCCTGAAGACTCGACCAGTACGCCCTGTGCCTCAACACCAGTTCGTCCTCGGTGACGGTCATCCACAGGTCTTCGTCCTTGGGCAAATCCAGAACCACCAGCAACCTCGGCGTGTAGGTTTCGATACGAAGCAGGTCGTAGTTGCGGCGTTTCAACGGGTATCGAACATGGCCGTCGCCCCGTCTCTCCAGGTTGACGGTCGCCTTCAACTGCACGTCCAGAGCGGGCCGCTCCGCTCCACCGGCCTGGATTCGCAGGTCCACGCCGTCCCGGTCCAGCGAGGGTGTGGATGTCGTGTATCCGGCCCTCGCCGCGACGGCGCGAACGTAGACGCAGGACAGAGCTTCCTCCTGGTCCGCGGTCGTCAGAAGCGTGTCGGTCATGCGGCGCTCTCCAGTCGCTCGGCGCCCTCGGCCCGCTCCGTCTTGAGGCGGGCGCGGGTCTCCTCGAAGGCGCCGGGAATTATACATCGGGGAGAAAGGGCGCGGGTTCGCCGCGGCGAGCACGCGGTTGACGCGGGGCGTTCCGGCCTCTACACCCGACATCGGTCAGAAGGCCGGATGGCCGCCGCCGCGGAACGCCCTTCCGCGGGGGAGGAAAGTCCGGGCTCCATGGGGATACGGCGCCGGGTAACGCCCGGCGAGGGCGACCTCAGGGAAAGTGCCGCAGAAAGCAAACCGCCCGCGCCCCGGCGCGGGCAAGGGTGAAAGGGTGCGGTAAGAGCGCACCGCGCCGCCGGCAACGGGGGCGGCAGGGCAAACCCCGCCGGGAGCAAGACCGAATAGGGGCGGCAGACCGGTTTTCCGGCTGGTTCCATCCCCGGACCCGCCGCCCGGGTAGGTCGCGCGAGGCGTCCGGTAACGGGCGTCCTAGATGAATGGCCATCCCCCGTCGACGTCCGGCGGGGACAGAACCCGGCTTACAGGCCTTCTGACCGCGTTTTCCCGGACGCTCGCCCGGGCTTCGTCCATCTGAGCAACCGGATAGATGGGTAACACTATAGACCGGATACATGGGTAACAGTGTTCCCGGTCTGTCCCGCTTCCGTGCGGCCCGGCCGGGCCGCACGGAAGCGGTGTAGCTTCTTCGACCTCCGATCGATGATCCCGAGGTCGACATCCGCGAAGCGGACGATCCAGTCGCCCCCGTCAGTCTCGGCCACGCCCACAGGCTCACCCCTCAGCGTCTCGCTGACGAAGACCAAGTCGCCGCCCCACTTGATGGAGCCATCGGTGCGGACCCGGCGCATCGCGTGCTCGGCATCGTACCAGGGCTCCTCCAGGCGCTCGGGATGACGCCGCGACGACGACCGGTAGAACGCCGCAGGCGGCCTCTGCCCCAAGGCCTCATGCGGACGATGGGCGTTGAAGTCCTGGCGGAAGCGGTCGAAGCGGGCCTGTTGCGCGTCCGCCGTCGCCGCCGGCGGCGTCGCGGTCTCGGCCTTCAACGTCCGATGCATCCGCTCATGCCTCCCGTTCTGCTGCGGCTGACCCCGCGCAATCCGCTCCACCGCGATCCCGGCCTTGATCCATTCCACCGACAGACGCGACAGACCCCCAGCCCCCGGACCGGCGAACGGCGCCCCGTTGTCCGAACGGATGGCCTCGGGAACCCCGTAGCGCCGGAACACCCGCCCCACCGCCGCCCCCACCGCAGCGGTCTGCGGCGGGACGATGACGCACGCCAACAGAAAGCGGCTGTAGGCGTCGGTGATCGTCAGCGGATCGCAGCGGACGCCGTCGCGGGTGCGAAACCACCCCTTGAAGTCGATGCACCACACGTCGTTGGGAGCCGCCACAGGGCGGAACGGACGACACGGAGCCGCCATCCGGCGACGCCGGCGACGGCGCGCCACCAGACCCTCCGCGCGCAGCAGGTCGCCCATCGTGCTGGCCGCCGGCCACGCCACCTCGGGGTGCTCGCCCACCAACACCGCCCGCAGCTTGCGCGGACCCCAGTGCGGACGCGCGCGGCGCAAGGCGATGATCGCCTCGGCCACCGACGGCGCCATCGACCGACCATGGCGACGCGGCGCCCGCGACCGCTCGACCAGATCCTCCGGGCCGTCGCCGCGATACCGACCAAGCCACTTGTACCCGGTCTTGCGGCTGATGCCGTAGTGCTCGCACAGCGCCGTCATCGACCACTCGCCACGCAGATAGTCGGCAACGAAAACCAGCTTCTCGTCCATCGGACAGGTCTCCTTCCAGGGCATCGGCCGCACCTCCCGCACCTCCCGACCAACCCTCTAACCTGTTACCCATGTATCCGGTCTGAACTGTTACCTTTCTATCCGGTCTGTACCCCTCCGGACCCCCCTCCCGACCTCCCCCCTGCCAGGGGGGAGGAGTATCAGTGGTCAGGGGGGTGTGGATGGTCAGGGGGGGAGGGGCGTCGACGGCTCCCTCCGCGCCCCCCTCGTTCTCCCTCCCCCTTGCAGGGGGAGGGTCGGGGTGGGGGTCGCGTCGCGTGGGAGAGGCGTGAACGGACCCTGCGGCGGCGCCGTCGCCGCATGAATTCCCGACTCGGGACGTCAATATAATTCCAGTATTCATCGAGATTCGGATCGGGAAATCGAACGTAAATACTTTCGTTTTACTTCTCCTCTATTTGACGACCGGCGCGCAAGAGGGTGGGCGTCGGCGCCGGCGGCGCGCGACGTCCGCCGTCTTCCGGAACCGGATTCGGGCGAAATTCCCATCAGGAACATATAAAGAACAAACTTTGGTCCCATTTCCGGGGCATATCCCGGTCGGCCGCGGCCCGGACGGCCCGTTCCGCCGCCTCCGCCGGATACATGGAGGCTCCAAGAGAAGGGATGACAGGGACTTCGATTCTGTTTTCAGATTACTTGATTACCCATTGACACCCATATTTTCCCATGATATCCCATACTGTCCCAGGCGCCGCTGGAACGCGGACATGGGTTCGCGAGTGACCCTGGGACGGGGACAGTCGGCGAATCGGGGAGAGTGTCTTGGCTCTCTTTCTATCCACGTTTGTCAACCGGATCGACCGCAAGGGACGGGTGTCCGTGCCCGCGCCGTTCCGGACGGTCCTGGCGGCCCAGACGTTCCCCGGCGTGGTCGCCTTTCCGTCGTTCGTGGTCGCGGCGGTCGAGGCGTCGGGCATCGACCGCATCGAGCGCCTGAGCGCCAGCATCGACCGGTTCGACCCGTTCGGCGACGAGCACGACGCCTTCGCGATCTCCATTCTCGCGGAGTCCCACCAGCTGTCCTTCGATTCGGAGGGCCGGATCGCGCTTCCCGACGCGCTGCGGGAGCACGCCGGCCTCTCGGACCGGGCCGCGTTCGCGGGGCGCGGCGCCACGTTCCAGATCTGGGAGCCGGAGGCGTTCCGGACGTACCAGGAAGAAGCCCGGAAGCGGGCGAGACACGACCGGGCCTCCCTCCGCCTCGGCGAGCCGGCGGGAGGAGCGCCAACCGGATGACCGGCGGACGCGAAGCCGCGGCGGAACGACGGACGCATGCGCCCGTCATGGTGGACGCCGTCCTCGCCGCCTTGATGCCGCGCGACGGCGAGGCGTTCGTCGACGGAACCTTCGGCGGCGGCGGTTACGCCTCCGCGCTGCTGAAGGCGGCGGATTGCAGGGTCTGGGGCGTGGACCGCGACCCGGACGCCGTATCCCGCGGCGCCGAACTGGTCCGCGAGCACCCGGACCGCGTGCGCGTCCTGGAGGGCCGGTTCTCGGAAATGGAATCGCTGCTGACCGGCCGCGAGGCCGACGGGATCGACGGCGTCGCGCTCGACCTCGGGGTGTCGTCGTTCCAGCTGGACGATCCGGCCCGGGGGTTTTCCTTCCAGGCCGACGGCCCGCTCGACATGCGGATGGGACGGGAGGGACGCGACGCCGCGGCCGTGGTCAACGAGGAAGACGAGGCCACGCTGCGGAGGCTGATCTCGACCTACGGCGAGGAGCGCCACGCGGGGCGGATCGCCCGCGGCATCGTCGCCGGCCGCGCGGCGTCGCCCATTCGCACCACGCGCGAGCTGGCCGACATCGTCGTCCGCGCCATGCCCGACGGACCGCGGCGGCGCGGCGGCATCCATCCAGCCACCCGCACGTTCCAGGCCCTGCGCATCCACGTCAACGACGAGATCGGCGAGCTCCGGAAGGGGCTCGCCGCCGCCGAGCGCCTCCTGAACCCGCGGGGCCGCCTCGCGGTGGTCTCGTTCCATTCCCTCGAGGACCGGGAGGTCAAACGCTTTCTGCGGGCGCGCGCCGGCCCCCGTCCGGGCCCGTCCCGCCACCTTCCGAGACCGTTCGAGCGCCCCGCGCCGGCGACGTTCGAACTCCTGTTCCGGGGGGCCCGGCGCGCCGCCGCCGCCGAGACCGCCGCCAATCCCCGCGCCCGTTCCGCCCGCCTGCGGGCCGCCAGACGGACGCGCGCGCCGAGCGGCCGGCCGGGAGCCTCGACATGATGAGGGCGTTGTACTTCTGGGCGTTCGTCGTCGCGGTCATGCTGATCTACGGCCTGTACACCATGAAGTACGAGGTGCAGCGGCTGGAGGCGAAACTCCAGTCCCTGAACGAGCAACTCGCCTTCGAGCGCGAGGCGGCGCGGGTCCTGCGCGCGGAATGGAGCTTTCTGAACGATCCCGAACGGATCGAGAAACTGGCCGGGCGCTACCTCGATCTGGCGCCGGTGTCGGTCCATCGGATCTCGGCGATGGCGAGGCTTCCGTTCAAGGAACCCGCGGCCCGGAACGGCGCGTCCGGCCGCGCGGCGCGGATCCCGATCGCGAAACCCTCCGCCAACGACCTGGCGCAGGCGCCCGGGGAGGCTTCCCGGTGAGCGATCCCTACGAGCGTCTGTTCACCGGCGGCCTGCCCGCGCGGCTGGCCGACTCGGCGCGTCTGGAGGGCGCCCGCAAGAAGGCCGTGGAGACGGGCCGGAACCGGCTCGTGATCGTCGCGGCCGTGTTCGCCTGCGCCTTCGTCGTGCTGGCCGGCCGTCTCGTGCATCTCTCGTCCACGGGCGACGCGGGAGGCGCCGGTCCGGTCGCGGAGGGCGGCGGGGACATCGGCGTCGCGCGGGCGGAGATCGTGGACCGGAACGGCGTCCTCCTCGCCAGCGACCTGACCACGGCGTCCCTGTACGCGAACCCTCTCCGGGTGCTCGACGCAGCGGAAGCCTCGGACAAGATCTCCCGGGCGCTGCCGGATCTCGACCGCGGCGAGCTCTTCTCGAAACTGTCCGCGCCGAACCGCTTCGTGTGGGTCAAGCGTCACCTCACGCCTCGCCAGCAACACGCCGTCAATGCGCTGGGGCTGCCCGGGTTCGCGTTTCTGGAGGAGCAGAAGCGCGTCTATCCCCAGGGCAACCTCGTCGCTCACATCGTCGGGCACACGGGCGTCGACAACCGGGGTCTCGCGGGAATCGAGAAGCGTCTCGACGAAAGGCTGGGCGCCGCCGCCCGCGACGGCGGCGCCCGGCCGCCCCTGCGCCTCAGCGTCGACGTCCGCGTCCAGCACGTCCTGCGCCGCCAGCTCGCCCTGGCCGTCGAAAAGCACCAGGCGATCGGCGCGGCGGGCGTCGTGCTCGACGCCGACGACGGCCAGATTCTGGCGTCCGTCTCCCTGCCCGACTTCGACCCCCACCGGGTCGACAGGGCCTCCGCGGACAGCCGGTTCAACCGCGCCAGCCTGGGCGTCTACGAGATGGGATCGACCTTCAAGATCTTCACGGTCGCGATGGCCCTGGAGCTGGGAACGGCCGACCTCGCCGACCGGATCGACGCGCGCAAGCCGCTCCGCGTGGCGCGGTTCATGATCCGGGACGACCACGCGCAGGAGCGCTGGCTGTCCGTTCCGGAGGTGTTCACCTACTCCTCCAACATCGGCGCCGCCCGCATGGCGCTGGATGTGGGGGCGGAGCGCCAGCGGGAGTTCCTCGAACGGATCGGGCTGCTGCGGCGGGCGTCGCTCGAGGTCGCCGAGATCGGACGACCGATCGCGCCGGACCCGTGGCGCAAGATCAGCACCATGACGGTCGCGTTCGGGCACGGCATCGCCGTGACCCCGATCCAGATGGCGTCCGCGGTCGCGTCGCTGGTCAACGGCGGCGCGCGGGTCGCGCCGACGTTCATCGCCGACCGGCGGGGTGCCCGGGCGACGGGTGAGCGCGTGGTGTCGGACGAGACCTCCCAGGCGATACGCCGCCTGATGCGGCTCAACGTGGTGGAGGGAACGGGCAAGCAGGCCGACGCGCCCGGCTACCTCGTCGGCGGCAAGACGGGCACGGCGGAGAAGGTGGGCGCGGGAGGCTATCGCCGCAAGGCGCTCCGGTCTTCCTTCATCGGCGTGTTTCCGGCCTCGAAGCCCCGTTACGTCGTGCTCGTGATGCTCGACGAGCCGCAGGGCACCGAGGAGACCTTCGGGTTCGCGACCGCCGGCTGGACCGCGGCGCCCGTGGCCGGTCGGGTGATCGAGCGCGCCGCGCCCCTGCTCGGGATCGAGGCCGGCGAGGAAGAAGGAGAAGAACCGTCGCGGAACGCGGATCCGGACCGAAAGGGACGCCGACTTGCTTCTTTCTGAGCTCATCGACGGCGGCGCGCCGCTTCCGGCCGGACGGATCGACATCCTCGGCATCGCGTCCGACAGCCGCGAGGTCCGGCCGGGATACCTGTTCGCGGCCCTGCCCGGTTCGAACGTGGACGGCCGGGACTACATCGACGACGCCGTGGACCATGGGGCGGTCGCGGTCCTCAGCTCTCCGGACACGAAGATGCGGCGCAAGGACGTCCATCTGATCGCCGACGAGAACCCGCGCCGCGGACTCGCTCTGGCGGCGGCGAGGTTCCACGGCGCGCAACCGGAGACCGTGGCGGCGGTCACGGGAACCAACGGCAAGACGTCGGTCGCCAACTTCACGGCGCGGCTGTGGTCGGGCCTGGGCGAGGCGGCCGGTTGCATCGGCACGCTGGGCCTGTCGGCGCCCGGCGTCTCCGACGCGCTGTCGCACACCACGCCCGATCCGGTGGCCCTGCACGAGGCGTTGGCGAGGTTGGCGGCGGGCGGCGTCGGCCATCTCGCCATCGAGGCGTCCAGCCACGGCCTGGACCAGTGCCGGCTCGACGGCGTGAGGGTCGACGCCGCGGCGTTCACCAACCTGACGCGGGACCATCTCGATTACCACGGCGGACCGGACAGGTATCTGCGGGCGAAGCTGCGCCTGTTCTCCGACGTCCTGTCCGCGGACGGCGCCGCGATCCTCCACGCGGCCCTGCCGGACTTCGAGGCCGTTTCGTCGGCGTGCCGCGGCCGCGGACAGCGCGTCGTGTCCTACGGACGCGACGGCGCCGATTTCGGCCTCTCGGGAAGGCGTCCGACGAACGGCGGACAGGTTCTCGACGTCGACGCCCAGGGTCTGCGCCGCGAGGTGGCGTTGCCGGTCGTGGGCGGGTTCCAGGCGGAAAACGCTCTTTGCGCCCTCGCCATCGTCACCGCGTGCGGCGCCGACCCGGACGCGGCCATCGACGCGATGAGCGATCTCGAGGCCATTCCCGGCCGGCTGCAACGGGTGGCCGCCCATCCGCGCGGGGCGGACGTGTACGTCGACTACGCGCATACGCCCGACGCCCTGGCCGGCGTCCTGAAGGCGATCCGACCCCACGCCTCCAACCGGCTCGTCGTGGTGTTCGGCTGCGGCGGCGACCGGGACGCGGGCAAGCGCCCGCTCATGGGCGAGGCCGCCCGCCGCCACGCGGACCGCGTCATCGTCACGGACGACAACCCCCGCGGCGAGAACGCCGCCGAGATCCGGCGGCAGATAATGAAGGGCTGCGACGGCGCCATCGAGATCGGGGACCGCGCCGAGGCGATCCGGGCGGCGACGGCGGGGCTCGACGCGGGCGACGTCCTGGTCATCGCGGGAAAAGGCCACGAGCGGGGCCAGATCGTCGGCGACGGCGTCCGTCCGTTCGATGACGCGGAAGTCGCGCGCGCCGCCGTCGCGGAGCCGAGCGGGGGGCGAGGATGAGCGATCGGCCCCTTTGGACTTCCGAGGAGGCGGCGGACGCGACGAAGGGCGAGCGCGCCGGATCCTGGACCGCGAGCGGGGTCTCCATCGACAGCCGGACGGTCTCTCCGGGCGATCTCTTCGTGGCCCTTCGCGGCCCCGACCGCGACGGCCACGACTACGTCGGCCAGGCCCTGGAGGGCGGCGCCGCCGCCGCCGTGGCGTCCCGGGTCCCCGCCGGGTCGGAGGACGGGAAGAATCTGCTGATCGTCGACGACACGAAGGCCGCGCTCGAAGCCCTGGGCGCGCGCGCCCGCGACCGCTCCTCCGCGAAGGTCGTCGCGGTCACCGGGAGCGTGGGCAAGACCGGCGCGAAGGACGCGTTGAAGTCGGCGCTGGCCGCGACCGCTCCCTGCCATGCGAGCGCGAGCAGCCTGAACAATCACTGGGGCGTGCCGCTGAGCCTGTCGCGGTTGCCGCGGCAGGCCGCCTTCGGCGTCTTCGAGATCGGCATGAACCACGCCGGCGAGATCCGTCCGTTGACGAAGCTCGCGCGTCCACACGTCGCTATCGTGACGACGGTCGAGGAGACCCACCTCGAGCACCTGGGAACCGTGGAGGCGATCGCGGACGCCAAGGCCGAGATATTCGAGGGCCTGGAGGCCGGCGGAACCGCCATCCTCAATCGGGACAACGCTCACTTCGGACGGCTCGCCGACGTCGCCCGCGCCTGCGGCGCGGACGTCGTTTCCTTCGGGTTCTCGGAGGGTTCGGACGCCCGCGCCGAGAAGATCGCGCTCCATGCCGAGTGCGTCTGCGTCGCGGCCGACGTCCGGGGGAAGCGCATCGCCTACAAGATGCGCGTTCCCGGACGCCATTGGGCGCGCAACGGCCTCGCGGTGCTGGCGGCGGTGGACGTCCTCGACGCCGACCTGGGGCTGGGCGCGCTGGCCCTCGGCGATCTCGCGCCGCGCGCCGGTCGCGGCCGCCGGCACCACGTGCAAGGCGACGACGGGCGTTTCACGGTGATCGACGACAGCTACAACGCCAGCCCGCCGTCGGTCCGCGCGGCTCTGGAGACCCTGGGCGCGGCGGACGTCGAGGAGGGAGGCCGACGGATCGCGGTGCTGGGCGACATGCTCGAACTGGGGTCCGAAACGGACCGTCTCCACGCCGCGTTGGCCGCGGACATCGCCGGCAACGGCGTGGCGAGCGTTTTCACCTGCGGCGCGCGGATGCGGAACCTGCGCGATGCGCTGCCGGCCTCGCGCCGCGGGGGCCATACCGAGACATCGAGCGAGTTGGCGCCGCTGGTCGGCGAATCCGTCAGGCCCGGGGACGTCGTGCTCGTGAAGGGGTCCTTCGCCATCGGCATGGGCCGCGTCGTGGCGCGGCTGCTGGCGGCCGAAACCCAGCGGCGCGCGGTCAACGGGTAGAAGGAACGGACGGACCGATGCTTTATCTCCTCGCCGAATACGCCGACCGGTTCGGGCCGCTCAATCTGTTCCAGTATCTCACGTTCCGGACCGGCGCCGCCGTTCTGACGGCGTTGCTCGTCAGTTTCGTCCTCGGGCCCCGCGTCATCGGCTGGCTCAAGTCGACGCAGACGAACGGCCAGCCCATCCGCGACGACGGACCGCGGCGCCACCTCATCGCCAAGCAAGGGACGCCGACGATGGGCGGCTTCCTGATCATGCTGGGGCTGGTGTTCGGAACCCTGCTTTGGGCCGACCTGGGGAACCCCTACGTCTGGGCGACGCTCGTCGTGACCATCGGGTTCGGCGCGATCGGGTTCGTCGACGACTACCTGAAGGTGAGCCGGTACAGTTACCGGGGTCTTCCCGGAAAGCTGAAGTTCCCGCTGGAAGTCGTGGTCGCGTCGGTCGCGGCCGTGTGGATCGCATCCGTGACGCGGGAGCCGCTCGGCACGGCCCTCGCCGTGCCCTTCCTCAAGGACGTCCTGATCGAACTGGGCTGGTTTTTCGCGCCCTTCGCGGTGCTGGTCATGGTCGGCGCCTCCAACGCGGTGAACCTGACCGACGGGCTCGACGGACTGGCGATCGTTCCGGTCATCGTCGCGGCGAGCACGTTCGCCTTCATCGCCTACATCGTCGGCAACGCCGTCTTCTCCGAATACCTCCAGCTGCACGCCGTGCCCGGCGCCGGCGAACTCGCCGTGTTCTGCGGGGCGCTGGTCGGAGCGGGACTGGGCTTCCTCTGGTTCAACGCGCCCCCGGCCATGGTGTTCATGGGGGATACGGGAAGTCTGGCCATGGGCGGCGCGCTGGGGACCATCAGCGTCATCACCAAGCACGAGCTGGTGCTGGCCATCGTCGGCGGACTGTTCGTTCTCGAGACGGCGTCCGTGATCGTTCAGGTCGCCTCGTTCCGGCTGACCGGGCGCCGGGTCTTCCGCATGGCTCCCCTCCACCACCATTTCGAGCAGAAGGGATGGGCGGAACCGACCATCGTCATCCGGTTCTGGATCATCGCCTTCGTTCTGGCCCTGGCCGGGCTGGCGACGCTGAAGCTGAGGTGACCCGGTGCTGGAAGCGACTTCATACGCCGGCGAAGACGTCGCGGTGCTCGGTTTGGGGCGAAGCGGCCTGTCGGCCGCGCGCGCCCTCGATGCCGGCGGCGCGCGGGTCCACGCCTGGGACGACGACGAGTCCCGCCGGTCCGGAGCCGCGGACGCCGAGCTGCCCCTGGCCGATCTCTACGCCGCCCGGTGGCGCGATTTCGCCGCGCTCGTTCTCAGTCCGGGCATAGCGCTTCATCACCCCGAGCCGCATCCGCTGGTGGCCGCGGCCCGCGACGCCGACTGCGAGGTCATCGGCGACATCGAGCTGTTCGCCCGCGAGAACCCGCCCGGAAGGATCGCGGCGATCACCGGGACCAACGGCAAGTCCACCACGACGGTGTTGACGGGACACCTGCTCCAGGCCGGCGGCGTGGCGGCCGCCGTGGGCGGCAACGTCGGAGTCCCGGTTCTCGACCTTCCCGAGGTGTCGGCGGACGGGGCCTACGTGATCGAGATGTCGTCCTACCAGATCGACCTCGCGCCGTCGCTGGCCGCCGACGTCGCCGTGCTTCTCAATCTGAGTCCCGATCACCTGGATCGGCACGGAAGCATGGAGGGCTACGTCGCGTCCAAGCGCCAGCTTCTGGAGCGCCAGCGCGACAGGCAGGTCGCGATCGTCGGAATGGACGACGCGGAGAGCCGGGCGATCCATGACGGGCTCAGGCGGGCCGGACGGGGCGACACGATCTCCATCTCCGCGCGCGGCGCGCCGGACGCGGACGTGGTCGTCGTCGACGGGCGCCTTCACGACCGGCGCCGCGAGTCGGCGGGCGCCGCATCGCTCGCCGACCTCGGTCGGGCGCTCGATCTGAAGGGCGCGCACAATTGGCAGAACGCGGCCGCCGCCTATGCCGTCGCGCGATGCCTCGGGTGTTCGCCGACGGATGCCGCGAACGCGCTGCTGAGCTTTCCCGGACTCGAGCATCGCCTGGAGGATCTGGGCGCCGTCGCGGGCGTGCGCTTCGTCAACGACTCCAAGGCCACGAACGTCGACGCCGCGGGCCGCGCGTTGTCCTGCTACGAGAACGTCCTCTGGATCGCGGGCGGGCGGGCCAAGGACGCGAGCCTCGAGCCGCTTTATCCCCATCTCGCGAACGTCGCCCACGCATTCCTGATCGGCGAGGCCGCGGGAGACTTCGCGGCCCGCCTCGACGGCCGGGTTCCGGCGACGATTTCCGGGACTCTGGAGTCCGCCGTTTCCGACGCCCATGCGCGCGCCCTCGCGTTGGACGCGCCGGACGCGGTGGTCCTGCTCTCGCCCGCCTGCGCCTCCTTCGACCAGTTCGACGATTTCGAGGAACGCGGCGACCGCTTCAAGGAACTGGTGAAGGCCCTCGCGGCCTTCCACGAGAGAGGGGGCGCGAGCGCGCCCGAGGGAGGCGCGCCATGATTCTCCCCACGCGCGCCGACCCGTCGGTCATCGGCAAGTGGTGGTGGACCGTCGACCGCTGGATGCTGTTGGCGCTCTTCGTTCTTTCCGCTCTCGGCATCGTCATGGTGATGGCGGCGAGCCCGGCCGTCGCCGAACGCCTGGGCCTCGAGTCGTTCCATTTCGTCCGTCGGCAGTTCGTCTTCCTGATGCCCGCGCTCGCCATCATGGTCGGCGTTTCGCTGCTCTCCCCGTTGGCCGTTCGCCGTCTCTCCGCGGTGGGGCTGCTGCTCACCCTGCTGGGACTCCTGGCGACGGTCGCGCTCGGGCACGAAGTCAACGGGGCCACCCGCTGGGTCAAGTTGGGTCCCCTGGTCGTGCAGCCGTCGGAGTTCGTGAAGCCGACGCTGGCCGTCGTCACGGCCTGGATGCTCGCCGAACGGCACAAGGACGAAGAGTTTCCCGGCTACGGCATCGCCAGCGCTCTGGTGCTGGTGGTGCTGGCGTTCCTGGTCATGCAGCCCGACTTCGGAATGGCCGTCGTGGTCGGAGCGGTCTTTTTCGCGCAGTTGTTCATGGCCGGGATGCCGACGACATGGGTCGCCGTGCTGGTCGTGGCCGGCCTCGGCGGCGTGTCCCTGGCCTACACGTTGCTGCCGCACGTCACCAGCCGCATCGACCGCTTCCTGGATCCGGCGAGCGGAGATTCCTACCAGATCGACAAGTCGATCGAGGCCTTCGCGAACGGCGGCGTGCTGGGAAGAGGGCCGGGCGAGGGAATCGTCAAGCTGGTCCTGCCGGACGCGCACAGCGATTTCATCTTCGCGGTCGTGGGAGAGGAGTTCGGGCTCTTCGCCGGGCTGACCATCGTCGCCGTGTTCGCCTTCATCGTCCTGCGCGGCTTCTATCGGATGCTTCAGGAACGGAACATCTTCGTGCTGTTGGCGACGGGCGGCCTTCTCGT
Organism: Alphaproteobacteria bacterium; assembly: GCA_965242505.1. Taxonomy (GTDB): domain Bacteria; phylum Pseudomonadota; class Alphaproteobacteria; order UBA2966; family UBA2966; genus UBA2966. The sequence continues at coordinate 1,945,838 of OZ251449.1, read as the reverse complement.
GCAGTTCGGCGCCCAGGCTATCGTCAACATGGGCGTCAACATGAGACTCCTTCCGGCGAAGGGAATGACCCTGCCCTTCATTTCGTACGGAGGGTCCTCGCTGCTCGCGTTGGCCCTGGCCATGGGCATGGTGCTCGGTTTGACCCGCCGCCGCGGCGGGCGGGGGCTCGCGACGTGAGCGGCCGGCCCATCGTGCTGGCGACCGGGGGCACCGGCGGCCACATGTTCCCGGCGCTGGCGCTCGCGGACGAACTGCTGCTTCGGGACCGGCGTCCCGTCGTCGTGACCGACAGGCGCGGGGCCGCGCGGTCCGCCTTCGATTCCCGCGTCGACGTCCGCGTCGTCCGAACCGGAACGTTCACCGGCCGGACCGCGCTCGGGAAGGCGAGAGGGCTCGCCGGCGTCGTTGCGGGGTGCCGGGAGGCCCGGCGCATTCTCAAGGAAGTCGCCCCGGCCATCGTGGTCGGTTTCGGCGGACATCCGTCCCTGCCCACGATGTTGGCCGCGACGTACGGCGGCGCGCGGACGATGATCCATGAACAGAACGCCGTTCTGGGCCGGGTCAATCGGCTGCTCGCCTTGCGGGCCGACTCGATCGCCGTGGCCTACCCGGGCACCCGGCGGCTGTCTCCGGCCGCCATCGCGCGGGCGGCGGTGGTGGGAAATCCCGTCCGCGACGCCATCGTGGCGGTCCGGGAGGCTCCGTACACGGTTCCGGACGAGGCCGCGCCGTTGGAACTGCTGGTCTTTGGCGGCAGCCAGGGCGCCACCGTGTTCTCCGACGTCGTGCCCCGGGCCCTGATCGAGTTGCCCGAGCGCCTCCGGGCGCGCCTCCGGGTGACGCAGCAGTGCCGTCCGGAGGATCTGGAGCGGGTCGGAAACGTCTACGCCGCCGCCGGCGTCGTCGCGGACCTGTCCGCGTTTTTCGCCGACCTGCCCGCGCGGCTGGCCGCCGCCCACGCCGTGATCGCGCGGGCCGGAGCTTCGACGGTCAGCGAGTTGACCGTCGCGGGGCGGCCGGGAGTCCTCGTTCCCTATCCCCACGCCACCGACGATCACCAGACGGCCAACGCCCGGGCGTTGGCCGACGAAGGCGCGGCCTGGTTGATGCCCGAGAGGCGGTTGTCCCCGCGCGCGCTCGCGGAGACCCTGGAAAGGTTGTTCGGGAACCCGGCCCTTCTCGCCGACGCCGCCCGGAAGGCGCGTGGCCTCGGCCGTCCCGGCGCGGCCCGTGAACTGGCGAACGCCGTCTGCCGGATGGCGTTGCCCAACGGCCGTCCGGGCCGCGGCGTCGTCGACGGACGTCCCCGGGAGGAAGCGGCATGAAGTCCCTTCCTCTCGATATCGGCCTGATCCATTTCGTGGGCATCGGCGGCATCGGCATGAGCGGCATCGCGGAAGTGATGCACAATCTCAACTATCGGGTTCAGGGCAGCGACATCGCCGACAACGCCAGCGTCCGACGTCTTCGCGACAAGGGGATCGGCGTCATGCTGGGCCACAACGCGTCGAACGTCGATGGCGTCGCCGTGGTCGTCGCTTCCTCCGCGATCAAGTCGGACAACCCCGAGATCGCGGCGGCCCGCGAAAGGTTGGTGCCCGTCGTTCGCCGCGCCGAGATGCTCGCCGAGCTCATGAGGCTGAAGTGGTCGATCTCGGTCGGCGGCACCCACGGCAAGACCACCACGACCTCCCTCGTCGCGGCGCTTCTGGACGCCGCCGACTACGACCCGACCGTGATCAACGGCGGGATCATAAACGCCTACGGCACCAACGCCCGCCTCGGCGAGGGGGAATGGATGGTGGTCGAGGCCGACGAGTCCGACGGCACGTTCGTGAAACTTCCGGCGACGATCGCCGTCGTGACCAACATCGATCGCGAGCACATGGACTTCTACGGGACGTTCGACGCGGAACGCGCGGCGTTCCAGGCGTTCGCGGAAAACGTCCCGTTCTACGGGCTTCTGGTCCTGTGCATCGACCATCCGGAGGTCCAGGCCATGATCGGGCGGATTTCCGATCGCCGGATCGTCACCTACGGGCTCAGCCCCCAGGCCGATTTCAGGGGATCGAACCTGACGTTCTCGTCGAACGGCGCCCGATTCGACGCGATCATTGAGGACCGCCACGGAACGGCGGCGACGACCCTCGAACGCCTCGAGCTTCCGATGTTCGGAGTGCACAACGTGCGGAACGCCCTCGCCGCGGTCGCCGTGGCGTGGGAGATGGGCCTCGCGCCCGAAACGATCCGGCGCGGCCTGTCGGAGTTCACCGGGGTGAAACGCCGCTTCACCAAGACGGGGGAAGCCGGCGGCGTCACCGTGATCGACGACTACGGCCACCACCCGACCGAGATCGCCGCCGTTCTCGCGGCCGCCCGCAAGACGTGCGATCGCCGGATCGTGGCGATCGTCCAGCCTCACCGGTACACCCGGTTGCACGACCTGTTCGACGCCTTCTGCCGTTGTTTTCACGACGCCGACACGATCATCGTGGCGGACGTCTACGCGGCGGGCGAACAGCCGATTCCGGGCGTCGATCGCGATGCCCTCGTGTCCGGTCTGCGCGAGCACGGCCATCGGCATGTGGTCGCCCTCGAAGGACCCGATCAGTTGGCCGCGCTGGTCGCGGAACACACCCGGCCCGGCGACCTCGCGGTCTGTCTGGGAGCCGGAAACATCACCGCGTGGGCGAACGAGTTGCCGCGGCAGCTGGCCGAAATTCTGACGCGGCGGGGCCAGGTCCGCCGGGGAGTCGGATGATGGCCGCTTCCGCGCTCCGACTTCGCCGCCTTTTCGATCGGCTGCCGACGCCGCGCGGGGAACTCCGGGCGGACGCCCCGCTCGCCAAGGGAACCTGGTTCCGGGTGGGCGGTTCCGCCGAAGTCCTGTTCCGGCCGCGGGACGTCGACGATCTGACCGACTTCCTGAAGGCGAAGCCCGCCGAGGTCCCCGTCACGATTCTCGGCGCGGGGACCAACCTGCTGATCCGCGACGGCGGCGTCGACGGCGTCGTCGTCCGTCTCGGCAGGGCGTTCGCCGGGATTCGCGTCGAGGACGATCTGGTCGTCGCCGGCGGCGCGGCGATGGACGTCAACGTCGCTCGCGCGGCGGCCGCCGGGAACGTCGCGGGCCTGGAGTTCCTGAGCGGTATTCCGGGAACGATCGGCGGCGCCGTCAGGATGAATGCCGGCGCTTACGGACGCGAGCTGCGGGACGTCGTCGTCTCCGCCGAGGCCGTCGATCCTCGGGGCGCCCGTCACGTGTTGAAGGGGCCGGAACTGGGTCTCGCCTATCGGGCGTGCGCGGTCCCGGAGTCGTGGATATTCGTATCCGCCACGCTCCGGGGGAGCAGAGGCTCGTCCGAGGCCATCCGGACGGGCATGGCCTCGGTCCGGGCCGCGCGAGCGGAGAGCCAGCCCGTCCGCTCGAAGACCGGCGGCAGCACGTTCGCCAATCCGACCGGACCCGAAGCGGGCGGCGCCAAGGCGTGGGAACTTATCGACCGGGCCGGATGCCGGGGGCTCCGGCGCGGCGGCGCCATGGTTTCCGGCCTGCACTGCAACTTCCTCGTCAACGACGGGGGCGCCACCGCCGCCGATCTGGAGGCTCTGGGGGAGGAGGTTCGACGGCGGGTGGCCGAGACCTCCGGCGTCGTCCTGCGCTGGGAGATCCGGCGGATCGGCAAGCACGACCGCGCGTTCCTCGCGCGGACCCCTCCGGCGCGGGGCGAGGGGTCGTGAACATGCACGTCGCGGTGCTCATGGGCGGCTGGTCGACCGAGCGCCAGGTGTCGCTCGTCACCGGAGCGGAGGTGGCCGCCGCGCTGAAGGACGACGGCTATCGCGTCACCCCCGTCGATGTCGGATCCGACGTCTTCGACGTCCTCTCGGACCTCAAGCCGGACGTCGTGTTCAACGCGCTTCACGGACGTTTTGGCGAGGACGGCTGCATTCAGGGGATGCTCGAGGTTCTCGACATCCCCTACACGCACTCCGGCGTTCTCGCCTCCGCCCTCGCCATGGACAAGCCGCGCGCCCGGCGCATGTTCGAGTCCGTCTCCATTCCCTGTCCGGAGGGAAGGGTCGTGCGCCGGGACGAGGCGCTGGAAGGCGCGATCTTCGATCCGCCCTACGTCCTGAAACCGACCAACGAAGGCTCCAGCGTCGGGGTACGCCTCGTCTTCGAGGGCGACAACATGCCGCTGCTCGACGAGTCCAATTGGGCCTACGGCGAATACGTGCTGATCGAGAAGTACATCCCGGGACGCGAGATACAGGTGGCCGTCATGGACGACGAAGCTCTCGGCGCCATCGAGATCCGCTCCAGGAAGAGGTTCTACGACTACGAGGCCAAGTACACGGATGGATGGGCCGAGCACGTCATGCCCGCCGACATTCCCGAAGCCGACTATCGGGAGAGCCTGCGGCTCGCCGAGCTCGCGCACCGGACCCTGGGATGCCGCGGCGTCACGCGGTCGGACCTGCGCTACGACGATACGGTGAGTGGCCGGGCCCGCTTCTACATGCTCGAGTTGAATACCCAGCCCGGGATGACTCCGTTGTCCCTGGTTCCCGAAATCGCGGCTCACGCCGGAATTTCCTTCTCCGAACTGGTGCGGCATCTGGTTCGGGACGCGGGGCGGCGGCGATGACGTTCGACGGTCCGGGCGCGCTCCTTCGGGGTCTGGCGAAGCTCTTCCGGGCGCCGCGGCCGTCGCGGGACCGTCCCGCCGGCCGTCGCGGCCGCATCCCGTGGCCTCCCGCGCTCAAGAGGCTGAACGCCGCCGCGGTCCTTTTCCTCGCCGTGTCCGTCGCGTCCGCCGCCGGCCTTCACTGGTCGCACCGGAGCGGCGGTCTCGAAGGTCTCGCCGCGAGCGTCGAGGTCGGCGAGATCGTCGTCACGGGGCGCCATCATGCGGACGAAGCCGAGATCGCCGCCGCGCTGGGCGCGCGGCGGGGGGATCCGCTGTTCGACGTGGATCCCCGAAAGGCTCGCGAGCGCATCGAGGCCTTGGGCTGGGTGCGGTCGGCTTCCGTGCGGCGAAGGTTTCCCGATGCGATTCTGGTCAACGTCGTCGAACGCCGTCCCTTCGCCCTGTGGCAGCGGCGGGGCCGCGTCTTCCTCATCGATCGCGACGGAGAGCCGATCGGTTCCCGGGATCTCGACCGGTTCGACCGGTTGCCGGTCGTGGTGGGCGACGACGCGCCCCGGCACGTCGGCGATCTGGTCGCCGTGCTGGCGCGGCAACCCGCGTTGTTGGGTCGAATCGAGTCCGCGACGCGCGTTTCCGGACGGCGTTGGGACATGCGGTTGCGCGGCGGCCTGACCGTTCGATTGCCGGAAGAGGACCTGGCCGGGGCCTGGGACTTGCTCGCCACGCTGGCGACGGATCATCGGCTTCTCGAGCGGGATGTGATCGCCATCGATCTGCGCGTGAAGGACCGTTTCGCCGTGACGCTGGGGCCGGCCAGCGCGGTCACGCATCGGGGCGAAGGGCGGAGTACGTGAGGATGAACGCGCTGCCGCCCATTCAGGACTCCCACGCCGCGCGTGTGACGCGGAGTGGATCGATCGCCGCACTCGATATCGGCACCACGAAGGTCTGCTGTTTCGTCGCTCGCGTCGACCCGCAGGAGGGCATACGCGTCGTCGGCATCGGCCATCAGTCGTCCCGGGGTCTTCGGGGCGGAACGGTGATCGACCTCGAGGCCACCGAAGCCGCCATCCGGGGCGCGGTGGACGTGGCGGAGCGCATGGCGGGAGAGACCGTCAAGCGGGTCTTCGTCAATCTGACCTGCGGCGATCCGGTGTCGCGCACGATCGGGGTCGAGGTGTCCATCTCCGGTCACGAGATCGAGGATGCGGACCTTCAGCACGTCCTGCGCCAGGGGATGGCGCGGATCGAGACCGGGGAGCGTGAGGTCGTGCATGCGATTCCCGGAGCCTTCACGATCGACGGCACGGGCGGCGTTCGGGAGCCGCGAGGAATGGTGGGCTCCCGGCTCGGGGTCGACATGCGCATCGTGACGGCGGCGATCGGTCCGCTGCGCAACGTCCAGATATGCGTCGAGCGCGCCATGCTGGAGCTCGAGGGGCTGGTGTTGTCCGGGTACGCCGCCGGCCTTTCCAGCCTGGTCGACGATGAACGGAATCTCGGCGTGACCCTGCTGGACATGGGCGGCGGAACCACGTCCATCGTGGTGTTCGTCGAGGGAAATCTGGTGTTCGCGGACGTCGTGCCGCTCGGCGGCCAGCACGTCACCAACGACATCGCCCGGGGGTTGGCGACTCCCATGGCGCAGGCCGAGCGGATGAAGACGCTTTTCGGGAACGCCATGCCGAGCCCGGCCGACGAACGCGACATGATCGACGTGCCGCGGGTCGGCGAGGCGGATCTGACCGCGGCCAACCACGTCCCCCGTTCCGTTCTGACGGGGATCATCCAGCCCCGCCTGGAAGAGACGCTGGAGATGGTTCGCGATCGTCTGGAGCTCTCGGGAACGGCTCGCGTTTCCGGCAGGCGGCTGGTGCTGACCGGCGGTGCCAGCCAGCTCCAGGGCCTGGGGGAACTGGCGTCCCGCGTGTTGGACAAGCAGGTCCGCATCGGCCGGCCGGTCGCGATCCACGGACTGGCCGAGGCGACCGGCGGGGCCGCCTTCGCCGCCTGCGCCGGCCTTCTCGTGTACGGCGCCCATGGATACGCCGGGCCGTTTCAGTCGCCCGACGATCCGGCGTGCGACTCGCGCCGCGGTCTGGCGCGGGTCGGTCGATGGTTGAAACGGAACTTCTGACCCGTCGCCGGCGCTCTCCGCGAACGGGAAGACAGAGGCGAGGAACGATGGGAACGACCGATAGAGGACGAACCGCATCGGAAGGACGCAACCGCTCAATGGGAGATGACCAATGACCATCAAACTCAGCATGCCAGAAGTCACCGAGCTGAAGCCGTGCATCACGGTGATCGGGGTCGGCGGCGCCGGCGGCAACGCCGTGAACAACATGATCGGCGCCCAGCTCGAGGGAGTCGATTTCGTCGCGGCCAACACCGACGCGCAGGCGTTGGGCCATTCATTGGCGGAACGACGGATTCAGCTGGGCGTCAACGCCACCCAGGGTCTCGGCGCGGGGTCGACTCCGGAAGTCGGCCGCGAAGCCGCGATCGAGAGCCTCGACGAGATCATGGACCACATCCAGAACAGCCACATGGTGTTCATCACCGCGGGCATGGGGGGCGGGACCGGGACGGGCGCGGCCCCCGTGATCGCCAAGTCGACCCGGGAACGGGGCGTCTTGACCGTCGGCGTCGTCACCAAGCCCTTCTCTTTCGAGGGGGGCCGCCGGATGGAAATCGCCGAGGGGGGGATCGAGGAACTCCAGAGCTACGTCGACACGCTGATCATCATTCCCAATCAGAACCTGTTCCGTGTCGCCAGTGAGGGAACGACTTTCGCCGAAGCCTTCAGGATGGCGGACGACGTGTTGTCCCAGGGCGTTCGCGGAGTCACCGATCTGATGGTCATGCCCGGGCTCATCAATCTCGATTTCGCCGACGTCAGGGCGGTGATGCGGGAGATGGGCAAGGCGATGATGGGCACGGGCGAGGCCGAGGGCGGAAACAGATCCATCAATGCCGCCGAGGCGGCGATCTCCAATCCGTTGCTCGAGGACGTTTCCATGAAGGGCGCGACCGGGTTGTTGATCAACATCACGGGCGGCCCGGACATGACGTTGATGGAAGTCGACGAGGCGGCGGGCAGGGTCCGGGAAGAGGTCGATGCGAACGCCAGCATCATTTTCGGAACCAGCCTCGATCCCGAGCTCGAGGGACGGGTTCGCGTGTCGATCATCGCGACCGGAATCGAGTCGGAAGCGGTCGCGACGCCGCACCCGCTCCCGCGTCTTCAGGTCGTCGGCGGCGTTCAGGCGGCAACCCCGGCCATCCAGCCCGCGTGGGCCGAATCCGGACGCGCGGAGGCGCCGCCGCCCGCGATCCCGGAAAGGTCCATGCCCGGGGCGTCCGCGGTCCAGCGGACCGCGCCGCGCCGGATGAGCGAGCCCGCCGCGGACGAGGCCCCCGTACCGGCGAGTCCGCCGGACACGGCGGCGAGGGCGGCCGAGGCGGAAGTGGTCATGGAAGCCGACGGCGGCGCTTCCGCGAGCGAGCCGTCGGAACGTCGGGAGGAGGTTCGTTCCGACGCAGACCGAGCCGTTGCCGCGGCGCCGCCGGATACGGCGCCGCGAACGCCGCAGGCCGGGGCTCCCTCATCCGCCGACGCCGCCGACGCGACTCCGCGCGAGGCGCCGCAGGCGCCGCAGGTCGGGGCTCCCTCGCCCGCCGACGCGTTCATTCCGCCCAGGCCGGTGGAGGCCCAACCCCATGCGCCGCGTATGGAGAAGCCGGAACCGTTCGCCGCGGCGGCGATGACGAACGGGCCCCCCATGTCTTCCGGTCGTTCCGGTTCTCCCAGTCTGCTCGAGCGCATGACCGGAACGGGACGGGCGCGCAAGACGAAGGAGACGGCCGATGCGCCGCCGCCGCCGGCGGCCGGGGCGTCGAACGCCCGGCGGCCGGAAACCGCGAAGAAGGACTCCTCCCCCGCGCCTGCCGCCGAGGGCCCGGTGTTGACGCGGGTGGAGGCGAGCGACCGCCTCGCGCCGCCTCGGCCCGACGAGGATTTGCTCGACATTCCGACGTTCCTCCGGCGTCCCGCGAACTGACGCAACGGCGGATCCGCCGTCGCGGTCTCGCCGCGTCCGCTTCGACGCGGAACGCGGCGAGACCGTGCAACACTCTGAAATAAAGAGTGATTTGCCGATGTTCGCCGGGAGCTGTAACAGGATCGCCAAGGGATTCCCGATCGTCATTCGGTCACTCCGGTTCGCGCGCCGCGCGGGCGCATCCGGGTCGTCGCGCGGCGAGACGCGGAACGGGTTTTGGCGGGAAGCGAGGCCCAGCTTGTATTCCATCGGACCGGCATTCGTCGGCGAAGCGCGCCAACACACGCTGGAGTGCCGAATCAGCTGCGCCGGAGTCGGGCTTCATTCCGGCAAGCGGGTCGCCATGACCCTGCATCCGGCGCCGCCGGGGACCGGGATCGTGTTCCGGCGCTCGGACGTCTCCGGAGACGCGGGCCGGATCCCCGCGTTGTGGGACCGTGTTTGCGACACGACGCTGTGCAGCGCCATTTCGAACGGCGCGGGGACGCGGGTCGCCACCGTCGAGCACCTCATGGCGGCCCTTGCGGGTTGCGAGATCGACAACGCCGTCGTCGAGCTCGACGGATCGGAAGTGCCGATCATGGACGGGAGCGCCGCGCCTTTCGTCTTCCTGATCGAGTGCGCCGGCATCGTCTCCCAGGACGCCGCCAGACGATTCGTTCGGGTCGTCAAGGAGGTCTCGGTGGAGGACGGAGAGCGTCATGTGCGGCTGACTCCGGGCGAGGGCCTGTCGGTGGGCATCGAGATCGATTTCGACAATCCCCATGTCGCTCGGCAAACGCACCGGTTCGAGGTCGATGGCCCGGCGTTCAAGGACGAGCTCTGTCGCGCCCGGACGTTCGGTTTCGCGACGGACATCGAGGAGATGCGAAACCGCGGCCTCGCCCGCGGCGGTTCCTTGCAGAACGCCGTCGTGGTCGGCCGGGACGGGGTCATCAACGAGAGCGGGTTGAGGTACGACGACGAGTTCGTTCGCCACAAGGCTCTCGACGTGGTCGGGGACCTCTATCTGGCGGGCGCTCCGATCATCGGCGCCTACCAGGGCGTTCGCGCCAGTCATGGATTGAACAACGATCTGCTGCGGACCTTGTTCGCCGACGAGGATGCCTGGGAGCTGGTGGAGGCGTCCCGTGGCGGCGGCGCTTCGGCGTGGGACCGAACGTCGGCGAGCCCCGTTCTGTTGGCCGCGACCGCATAGCCCGTATTTCTCGTACTGCGTCCGTTGGCGCTCCTCCCCCCTGACAGGGGGAGGTCGGGAGGGGGGCGGACCGTGGTCCCGCAACGCCGCGCATCCTCGATCCCTGCCGGCATGAGAAATGCAGGTCGACATGGCGAAAATCCCGAGTTACGCAGGCGTCTCGGGATTCCTTCACACGCTCGAAAGCGGGAATCCGGAACCCCGATGAAAATTCGGGAGTGTCCAGGTCCGAGATGTCTCGAACCGGGACACTGCCTCGCCCTGGATTGGATTGCTCCGTCCGGCGGCCTGGGCTAAGGTAGACCGCCTTTCTGGATACTTGGAGGCCGACGTGGCCGACGTCTTCCACGAAGTCGACGAAGAACTGCGGCGAGAGCAGTACGAGAAGCTCTGGAAGAAGTACGGCAAGTACGCGGTCGCGCTCGCCGTCGTCGTCGTGTTGGGCACGGGAGCCAGCGTGGGGTGGAAGGAATACGCCTCCGCCGCCCGCGAGTCGGAGAGCGCCCGGTTCGCGGCGGCGATCCGGCTTGTCGCGTCGGGCGAGGAGGCGAAGGGGGCCGCCGCGCTTGCCGCGCTTGCCGATGACGCCGGCGCCGGTTACCGGGTGCTTGCCCGGTTGCGGCAGGCCGCCGCCCTGCGGCGGAGCGACGACCGCGTCACTGCCCTTTCGGTCTACGACCGTCTGGCGGCCGACGACGGGGCCGACGGGCGCCTGAGGGATCTGGCCCGGCTGCTCGGCGCGCAGACCCTGCTGGATCTCGGTGTGGCCGACGACGAGGTCGTAGCCCGGTTGGACCCCCTGCTGGCGGACCGCAATCCTTGGCGGCACTCGGCCCGCGAGTTGCGAGGCGCCCTGGCCCTGCGGCAAGGCGACCTCGATACGGCGCGGCGGGAGTTCCAATCCCTGACGGACGACCCGGGCGCGCCGCCGGGTATCCGCGCCCGCGCCGCGGAAGTGCTGGCTGCGGTGGAGCGCGGTATCTGAACGCGATGCAGCGCCTCGGCATAGCGGCGGGGGCCGCGCTGATCGTCGCGCTCGGCGCGTGCGAGAGCATTACCGAGTACGTCGAGGGCGCCCGGGACGCTCCGCTGTCGGGCGAGCGGATCTCCGTCATCGCGTTGCAGCGGACCCTGCGGCCCGACCCGGGCCTCACCGGCGTCGACGTTCGCCTGCCCGAGCCGTACCTGAACGAGGACTGGCCGCAGGCGGGCGGGCGCCCGACGCACGCGATGCACCACCTGACGCAGGGAGATACGCCGCCCTCGCGGGCCTGGACGGCGTCGGCCGGGCGGGGGGCGGGCAACGTCGCGCGTCTCACCGCGGCGCCGGTCGTCGCCGGAAGCCGTGTCTTCGTCCTCGACGCCGGAGGCGGCGTCGCGGCGCATCGAGCGGACGACGGACGGCGGGTCTGGCGGTACAGCATCGTCCCGGAAGGCGAGGACCGGGGCGCCATCGGCGGCGGCCTGGCGTATGACGAAGGCGTCCTGTACCTGGCGACCGGATACGGCGAGGCGGTCGCCCTGGAGGCCGAAAGCGGCGCCGAGATCTGGCGGCGGAAGATCGGGATTCCGCTGCGGGGGGCGCCGACGGTGGCCGCCGGTCGGCTGTTCACCGTCACCTATGACAATCAGCTCTACGCTCTGAACGCCGGGGACGGCGCCGTCGCCTGGACCCATGTGGGGATCGCCGAGGACGCGGGCATCGTCGGCGCGGGCAGCCCGGCGGTGGACGGCGGGGTCGTGGTGGCGCCGTACTCCTCGGGCGAACTCGTCGCCCTGCGGGTCGAGAACGGCAGGTCGGTCTGGACCGATTCCCTGACGCGCGTCGGCGGCGCGACGCCTCTCGCCGAACTCAACGACATCAACGGATCGCCGGTCATCGACCGCGATGTCGTCGTCGCCGCGGGCCACGCCGGCCGCATGGCGGCCATCGACCTGAGGAGCGGGGCCCGTCTCTGGGAGCAGGAGATCGCCAGCCTCCAGACTCCCTGGGTGGCCGGGGACTTCGTGTTCGTGGTCACCACCGAGGCCCAGATGATCTGCCTGGCGAGGGACACGGGCCGCATCCGCTGGGTCCGGCAGCTTCCCAGGTACGAGGACGAGGAGCGCCGGCGGGATTCCATCGAATGGAGCGGTCCGATCCTGGCGAGCGAGCGTCTGTTCGTGGTTTCGTCCCGCGGCGACGGTGTCTTCATCTCCCCGTACAGCGGCGAGACGGTGGGCCGGGTGGACCTTCCCGACGGAACGTCGCTGCCGCCGGTCGTCGCCAGTGGAACGATCTACGTTCTGACGGACGACGGGGACCTTGTCGCCTACCGCTGAGTCATGTGCGCCACGGTGGCCATCGTCGGCCGTCCAAACGTGGGAAAATCGACCCTCTTCAACCGCCTCGTAGGCAGGCGTCTGGCCATCGTCGACGATACGCCGGGCGTTACGCGCGACCGCCGGGAAGGGAAGGCGCGGCTCGGGTCCCTCGAATTCAAGGTCGTCGATACGGCGGGCCTGGAGGAGGGCAGGGGCGGCAGCCTGGAGGACCGGATGCGGCGGCAGACGGAACGGGCGGTCGACGAGGCGGACGTCGCGCTGCTGCTGATCGACGCGCGGGCGGGGGTCACGCCGGTCGACCGGCATTTCGCCGACCTGCTGCGCCGCCGCGGAAATCGCGTGGTCCTTGTCGCCAACAAGTGCGAGGGCCGGGCGGGCGAGACGGGTTTCTACGACGCCTACGCGCTGGGATTGGGGGAACCCGTCGCGATCTCGGCGGAACACGCCGAGGGCATGGCCGATCTGTACGACCGGATCGACGAGGCTGCGGCGTCGGCCTCCGCGACGGAGCCGGGCTCGGAGGCCGAATCCCCGTCGGAGGCCGGGCCGCTCAAGCTGGCCATCGTCGGCCGTCCGAACGTCGGCAAGTCGACGCTGGTCAATCGACTCGCGGGGACCGATCGCCTGTTGACCGGGCCGGAGCCGGGGATCACGCGGGACGCCATCGCGGTCCGGCTGGAGGCAGACGGACGGGAGATCGAGCTGGTGGACACCGCCGGCCTCCGCCGCCGGGCGCGGGTGACGGACCGGCTGGAGCGGCTGTCCGCGAACGACACCCTGAACGCGATCCGCATGGCCGAGGTGGTCGCCGTCGTCGTGGATGGCGCCGTCGGGATGGAGAAGCAGGACCTCGGCATCGCGTCGATGGCCGTCGAGGAAGGCCGGGCCCTGCTGATCGTCGTCAACAAGTGGGATGTCGTGGGCGACGGCCGGAGGGCCATGGCGCATCTGCGGGAACGGCTCGGCGACTCGCTCCCGCGGGCCCAGGGCGTGAAGGTCGTTCCCGTGTCCGCGCTTACGGGCGCGCGCCTGAAAACCCTGTTGCCCGCCGTGTTCTCCGTCCACGAGGTGTGGAACCGGCGGGTGATGACCGGGCCGCTCAACCGATGGCTGAGCGAGACCGTGGACCGCCACCCGCCGCCGGTCGTCCGGAGACGCAGGCCGCGCTTCCGTTACGTCACCCAGGCGAAGGCCCGCCCGCCCACCTTCGTCCTGTTCGTGAACCGTCCGGAGGCGGTGGGCGAGACGTATCTCCGCTACCTGGAGAACGAGCTCAGGGCCACGTTCGACCTGCCGGGCGCCCCCATACGGCTGCGCCTGCGAAAGGGGCGGAACCCTTACGCGGGTGAGGGCGGCGCGGGGGCGGGCCGGCGACGGCGCGGGGGACCGGGTTCCAGAACGCGGACCGGGAAGCGCGGATGATCCCTCCGTTCCGACGCCGGCCGTATCCAGGGCGGGGAACGTGGGTCGAGAGGGTGCCGCAGGGTCCGTTCGCGCCCCTCCCCCCCTGACAAGGAGGGAGGATAAGGGGGGGACGGAAAGGAGCCGTCCACACTCCTCCCCCCTGACAGGGGGGAGGTCGGGAGGGGGGTGGACCGCGGCCCCGCAGCGCCGCGCAATCCTTGATCCCTGCCGGTATGGGGAAATGCGGGCTACGCCTGTTCCGTGAGCAGCGGCAGCTGGGCGGGACCGTCGCCGTCTTCCTGGTCCGTGAGGCCGATCGGGTAGTCGCCGCTGAGACAGGCGTCGCAGAATTGCGGGGCGTCGTCGTCGCGGTCCGCGCCCGCGGCGGCGCGGTAGAGGCCGTCGATCGACAGGTAGGCGAGGCTGTCCACGCCGATGTCGGCGGCGATCTCCTCGACGCCGAGCCGCGACGCCAGGAGCTCCGCCTTCTTCGGCGTATCGACCCCGTAGTAGCAGGGGTTGACGATCGGCGGGCTCGCGATCCGCATGTGCACCTCGGCGGCGCCGGCCTCTCGCATCATCTCGACGATCTTCGTCGACGTGGTGCCGCGGACGATGGAGTCGTCCACCAGCACGATCCGCCGTCCCGCGATGCTCGCCCGGTTGGCGTTGTGCTTCAGTCGGACGCCAAGGTGGCGGATCCGATCCGTGGGCTCGATGAAGGTCCGGCCGACGTAGTGGTTCCGGACGATCCCGAGATCGAACGGGAGACCGGCCGCGGAGGCGTACCCCATGGCGGCGGGCGTGCCGGAGTCCGGCACGGGCACGACGATGTCCGCCGCCACCGGAGTCTCGCGGGCCAGCTCCGCGCCGATGCGCTTCCGGACTTCGTAGACGCCGGCTCCTTCGACCACCGAGTCCGGACGGGCGAAGTAGATGTGCTCGAACACGCAGAAGCGGCGTCTCGCGGGTGGAAAGGGCGAAACGCTGCGCAGTCCCTCCGCGTCGACGACGACGAGCTCGCCCGGCTGCACGTCGCGGACGAACTTCGCGCCGATGATGTCGAGGGCGCAGGTTTCCGACGCGAGGACGGTGGCGTCGTCGAGGACGCCGATGACCAGGGGCCGGACGCCGAGCGGATCGCGCACGCCGAACACCTTGTCGTTGGTCAGGGCGACTATCGAGTACGCGCCCTGGATCCGTCCGAGGGCGTCGATCATCCGGTCCTCCACGGCGTGGCGGGAGCTCGTCGCCATCAGGTGGATCACGACCTCGGTGTCGGTGGTCGATTGAAAGATGCTGCCGCGCTTCACCAGCTGGCGCCGCAGGCCGTACCCGTTGGTGAAGTTGCCGTTGTGCGCGATGGCCAGTCCGCCGAACGAAAATTCGGCGAAGAGCGGTTGCGCATTCCTGAGGATCGTGCCGCCGGTGGTGGCGTACCTGACGTGTCCGACGGCCGCGCTTCCCGTCAGCCGGTCCATGACGTCCGGGGACGAGAACGTGTCGCCCACCAGCCCTAGGCTCCGGTGGGTGTGGAAGTGTCCGTCGTCGTAGCTGACGATTCCCGCCGATTCCTGTCCGCGGTGCTGGAGAGCGTGCAGCCCCAGGGCCGTGTGCGCCGAGGCGTCGACGTGTCCGAACACGGCGAACACGCCGCAGCCGTCGCGGGGCCGGCTATCGCCTCGCGGCCGCGCGGGGTGGACGGGCCCGGCCATCAGCCTCCCGAACCCCCCCGGATCGTGTGGTCGCCGGTGAACATCTCGAGCCGTCTCGCGGTTCCTTGTACCCGGATCCCGGCGAGGAGTCCCGAACGAATCGGGGTCGTCTTCCAGACCTCGCCAAGGCGCGGTCGCGTCGTCGGCCGGATGGCTCATTCCGCGTCTCCTTCTTCCGCGTCCACGCCGAAATCCCAGCCGGAACCGTCGGGCGCCAGCCTGACGAGAAGGTTCGCGCCCGTCTCGACCGCCGGGCGGCTTCTCGCCTCCTGAATCCAGGCCGGACGGTCGGCGGCGGGCGTGAACTTCTCGAACACGAGCCACGCGACGCAGACGACGACGGCGCCTTGCAGCAGTCCGAACAGAAACCCGAGCGCGCGGTCGATCATGTTGAGCGAGCTCCCCCGCAACGGTTTCGTCACCACGTAGCCGAGGATCGAAATGGCGACGAGCGCCACCAGAAAAATCGCGATCACCGTCACGGCGTCCGCCGCGAAGTCCACCGGGATCAGATCGCGGACGAAAGGCTGGAGCGTCGGGAAGAGGTAGAACACGGCGAGGATCGCGCCGATCCAGCCAGCGACCAGGAGTATTTCCCGGATGAAGCCGATGGCGAACGCCAGCAGCGCCGGAACGAGCAAGACGGCCAACACGCCGACGTCGGCGATGGTGAACGGAAGGTCAGCCATGTCGATGCCCGGCGGAACCCGGTTCCGCGGCCCCGTTCGCCGGCGAGGGCCGCAGCATGTCCACCAGCTCCTTCAGCCGTTCGATGGGAGTCGTTCGGATGTCCCGCGATTTCCGTCCCTTGCCGGGCGGGGTCACGGCGCGCGAGAAACCGAGCTTGGCGGCCTCCGCCAGCCGGTTGTCGGCCTGGCTCACCGGCCGCACGTCGCCGGACAGTCCGACCTCCCCGAAGAACACGGAGGCTTCCGGGACCGAGGTCCCCGTATGCGCCGACACCAGGGCGCCGGCGACGGCGAGGTCGGCCCCCGGCTCGCCGATCCTGAGACCGCCGGCGACGTTGAGATAGATGTCGTTGCCGAACAGCGACAGGCCGCAGCGCGCCTCGAGGACCGCGACGATCATCGCCAGCCGGGAGGTGTCCCAGCCCACGACGGCCCGGCGCGGCGTGGCGAGGACGGAAGGAGACACGAGCGCCTGGATCTCCACCAGCACGGGCCGGGTTCCCTCGATCCCGGCATGGACCGCGGCGCCGCTGATCGCCGAGGACCGTTCCGTCAGGAAGAGCGCCGAGGGATTGACGACTTCGGCCAGGCCCGTGTCGGTCATCTCGAACACGCCGATCTCGTCCGTCGGGCCGAACCGGTTCTTGACCGCCCGCAGGATGCGGAACTGGTGGCCGCGTTCCCCTTCCAGGTACAGGACCGTGTCGACCATGTGCTCGAGCACGCGCGGACCGGCGATCTGTCCCTCCTTGGTCACGTGGCCGACCAGCACGACGACCGCCCCGGTCGTCTTGGCGAAACGGATGAACGACTGCGCCGCCGCGCGCACCTGGGCGACCGTGCCGGGCGCCGACTCGAGCGAGTCGACGAACATCGTCTGCACGGAGTCCACCACCACGACCCGGATCGGGCCCTCGGAGCCGAGGGTCGCGAGGATGTCGCGAACGTCGGTGGCCGCGGCGAGCCTGACCGGCGACTCCGACAGCGCCAGGCGGCGCGCCCTCATGCGGATCTGGTCGACCGCCTCTTCCCCCGACAGATAGGCGCAGGGCGCGCCGAGTCTCGCGAGGGCCGCGGCCACCTGAAGCAGCAGGGTCGACTTGCCGATCCCGGGGTCGCCGCCGACCAGCAGGACGGACCCCGGCACGAGGCCGCCGCCGCAGACCCGGTCGAACTCGGGGATGCCGACGACCGTCCGCGGGGTCGCCTTGGCGGGTCCGTCGAGGGTGTCGAACGCGAACCGCCGTCCGGGCGCCGAGGCGACGGCGCCGGGCGGCGCGACGGGCTCGCTTTCCTCGGTGATCGAGTTCCAGGCGCCGCAGGAATCGCAGCGGCCGCTCCATTTCGCGGCCAGCGCGCCGCATTCCTGGCACACGTGGCGGGAGGAACGGCGCGCCATCAGGAGCCGCCGCTCATTCGTCGGCGCCGCCGGAAACATATTCCCGGCGGTATCTGGCGCCCAGGGCGGTCAGCAGTTCGTAGGCGATGGTCCCTCCCGCCTCCGCCAGATCGTCGATCGGAACGGGTCCGCCGATGACGTCGACCTCGGCGCCGGGGAACACCAGCTCGGGAGGCGCCGAGCTCACGTCGAGGGTGACGAGATCCATCGAGACCCGTCCCACGACCGGAACGCGGAAGCCGCCCAGGTAGCAGAAACCCCGGCCGCTCAGCGATCGGAGATAGCCGTCCGCATATCCCAACGGCAACGTGGCGATGGTGGCGGGCGCCGCGACGCGGTGCGTGGCGCCGTATCCGACGGTCCGATGGACGCCGATGCGGCGCACCTGGAGGATTCTCGCCCGCAGGCGGACCGCCTCGCGCATGGGATTGGGACGTCCGGGTCGGGGGTTGGCGCCGTACAGCGCCACCCCCGGACGCACGAGGTCGAAATGGTACTCCGCGCCCAGAAACACCCCCGACGAGTTGGCGAGACTGGCGGCGATGTCGGGGAACCCCGCCCTGATCGCGGAAAACGCTTCCAGTTGGCGGCCGTTGAGCGGACTGTCGGGATCCTCGGACGAGACGAGGTGGCTCATGAGGCACGCGACGTCCAGCCCCTCGATCATGGCGGGACGGTCCATGAGGCGCCGGGTCTCGTCCTCGGGCAATCCGAGGCGCGACATGCCGGTATCGAAGTGAATGGCCGCCGTCAGCGCGCGCCCGGCGGTCCGCGCCCGTTCAGTCCAGCGCTCGATCTGTCCCAGGTCGTTGAGAACGGGCGTCAGGCGATGGGCCTCGAACGCGTCGCCGCTCTCTCCGGCCAGTCCGTTGAGAACGAATATCCCCGCTTCCGCGCCGACGATCCCCCGCAGGGCGATCCCCTCGTCGGCGGTGGCGACGAAGAAGACGCGGCAGCCCGCATCCCGCAAGGCGGGCGCCACCCGTTCGACCCCGGCGCCGTAGGCGTTCGCCTTGACCAGGGCGGCGCACCGGGCCGTCGGCGACCTGTCCCTCAGCAACCGGTAGTTCGCCTTGATGGCGGCGAGGTCGACGGTCAGCGTCGCGGCGGCTCGCGTCGCGCCGGTCATGCCTGGCGTCCGGGTCCCGGGGGCGGGCGTCGCGCGGTCGTCATCCGGGGCGCCGCAGGGTCCGTTCGCGCTCCTCCCCCCTGACAGGGGGGAGGTCGGGAGGGGGGTGGACCGCGGTCCCGCAACGCCGCGCACTCATCGATCCCTGCCGGCATGAGAAACGCGGGGTCAGAACGGAACGTCGGACAGGAGGTGGTCGGGCGCCTCCAGGTTGCCGAAGCGCGTGAACTGGTTGCTGAAGTACACCGTCACCGTATCCGTCGGACCGTGGCGGTGCTTGCCGACGATGATCTCGGCCTCGCCGGCGTGGCCTTCGGACATGTAGTCGTGGCTCCACTGTTCCATGCGCGTGTTGAAGTCGTCCTCGGCCTCGTCCCGACGGCGTTTCGGCTTCGGGTGCGTGCGGCTCCAGTAATACTCTTCCCGGTAGATGAACATGACGACGTCCGCGTCCTGCTCGATCGTTCCGGACTCCCTGAGGTCGGCGAGCTGCGGTCGGTTGTCGTCCCGCTGTTCGACGGCGCGCGAGAGCTGCGAAAGGGCGAGGACGGGAACGTCGAGGTCCTTCGCCAGCGCTTTCAGCCCCCGCGTGATCTCGGAGATCTCCTGCACGCGGCTGTCGTAGCGCTGGCGCCCGGACGGCGAGACGAGCTGGAGGTAATCGACGACGACGAGCCCGATGCCGTGCTGCCGCTTGAGGCGTCGCGCGCGCGTCCTGAGCGCCGCGATGCCGAGGGCGGGCGTGTCGTCGATGAACAGGGGGATCTCCTCGAGTTTCTGATTGGCGATGACGAGCTTCTGGAACTCGTCGTCGCTGAGCTGGCCCCGGCGCATCTTGTACGAGGGGATCTCCGTCTGGTCGGAAAGGATGCGCGCCGCCAGCTGCTCGGCCGACATCTCCAGGGAGAAGAACCCCACCGCCGCCCCGTCCTCGGTCCGCCATTCTCCGTTCTCGTCCCGTCCGCCGCGCCAGGACGTCGCCGCGTGCACCGCGATGTTGGCGGCCAGCGCCGTCTTCCCCATCGCCGGCCGCGCGGCCAGGACGATCAGGTCCGATCGATGCAGTCCGCCGAGAAGCTCGTCGAGGTCCTTGAGCGCCGTGGCGACGCCGGTCAGCCTCGTTTCCCGTTTGTGCGCCGCCTCCGCCGCCAGCACCGCGTCCCGCAGGGAGACCCGGAACGCCTGTGGGCCGCCGTCCTGTTCCCCGCTCTCCGCCAGGCGGAACAGGTGCTGCTCGGCGTCCTCGATCTGCCGCGTCGCGGCGTCGTCCATGTCCGCGTCGTAGGCGCGGTTGACGATGTCCTCGCCGAGGTCGATCAGTTGCCGGCGGATCGCGAGGTCGTAGATGGTGCGGCCGTAGTCCTGGGAATTGATGATCGCGATCGCGGAGCCGGCGAGTCTCGCCAGGTATTGCGCTCCGCCGACGTCGGCCAGGGCGTCGTCGTTCTCGAACCAGCTCTTCAGCGTGACCGGCGTCGCGATCTGCCCGCGTTCGATCAGCTTCTGGCAGGCTTCGTAGATCCGCCCATGAACGGGCTCGAAGAAATGCCGCGGGTCCAGGAATCCGAGCACGCGGTGGGCCGCCTCGTTGTTGACGAGGATGGCGCCGAGCAACGCCTGTTCGGCCTCGACGTTGTGGGGAGGTTCCCGGTAGGCGGCGTCCCCGCCGCGTCCGGTCTCGACGGCGGAGAGGTGGTGACTGGAGACGGCCTGATCAACCATGGGACCGCCGTGTAGTACCGCAACCGCCGGGGCGGCGATAGGCCGGCGCGCTGTGGAACCCGGAGACGAAAGTCGTTCAGCGGCTGTGCGACGCGGGAGCCGATGGAGGGCATCGCCCCGCATCGGCGGCGCGGCGTCCCTTTCCGGAGCGACCGCCCGGCCGGGGGCTGTGGATTACCGTTCTCAGGCGGCGGCGGACCGCCGGTCCTGGTTGCCGGTCCGTTCCCATTCGTAGATGTAGTTTCTGGTCAGCGGCGCCGCTCCGTGCTCCCGGACCATCTGAATCTGGAAGACGACGTGGTCTCCGTATCGGAACACCGCCTCCGATCCCGCCAGATAGAAGTCCCACATGCGGCAGAACCGCTCGTCGTAGAGGGACGATATCTCGTCCCGGTTGGCTAGGAAGCGGCGGCGCCATTCCTTGAGCGTTTCGGCGTAGTGGAGTCGCAGTATCTCGACGTCGGTCAGCTTCAGGCCCGACTTCTCGATCACCGGGGCGACTTCCGACAGCGCCGGGGAGTAGCCGCCCGGGAAGATGTGCTTGCGTATCCACGCCGCCGTCGCCCCCGGGCCCGACGACCGGCCGATGGTATGGAGGAGGGCGACCCCGTCGCGGGCGAGGAGCTCCCGGCACTTGCGGAAGTAGTCGCCGTAGCGCGGGACGCCCACGTGCTCGAACATGCCCACCGACACGATCCGGTCGAACCTGCCGGAGACTTCCCGGTAGTCTTCCAGCAGGAAACGGACGCGGTCGGCGAGCCCCGCCTTCCTGGCGCGTTCGTTGGAGAGCCGGTGCTGCTCTTCCGACAGGGTCAGGCCGGTGACGTCGACGTCGGCCTGCCGGGCGAGCGAGAGGGCGAGGCCGCCCCAGCCCGATCCGATGTCGAGGACGCGCATTCCCGGCTCGAGCAGGAGTTTCCTCGCGATATGGCGTTTCTTGTTTTCCTGCGCCTGCTCCAGCGTGTCCCGGGGGTCGAGGAAGTACGCGCAGGAATACTGGCGGTCGCGGTCGAGGAAGAGGTCGTAGAGGCGGGCGGAGAGGTCGTAGTGGCGGGCGGCGTTGCGCCGGGACAGGCGCTTCGTGTTGGCCTGGGCCAGGACCTTGAGCGCCCTGCCGAGGAATACGGTCAGGCGCTGGCTCCAGTGCCTGTCCAGCGCGTACATGTTCGCCACCGCGATTCCCAGAAAGTCGGAAAGGTCGCCTTCCTCCACGGTCAGCGTCTCGTCCATGTAGGCCTCGCCGAACGCGAGGTCGGGGGCCATGACGAGCCGGCGATGAAGCCGGGTGTCGTGAAGGCGCACCGTGGACTTGAGGCCGGGCTCGCCCGTGAATCGGTGACGCTTGCCGCGGGCGTCGATGATCTCCAGATCGCCCCAGCGGAACGTGTCGTTCAGGACCCTCGCAAGCAGCATGACAGCCGCGGCGCCTTCACCCCTTGCCCGTCACCCGCCGGGGGCCGTCCGCGCGAACGCGCCATGGCCCCCGTATGCTGGATCGCGATTATAGCGGCGGAGAGCGCCCCCCGCAAAACCGTTCTCGTTCGCCCGCAGGACCCGTCCGACCACACGACGCCCTCGACGGATACCCCTCGTCGAGTACCTTCACGACTTGACGGCCAGGGAAACCCCGCCGTCTCATATGTCCTGAACCAGGACGGTCCCTGGCGGGCCATGCGAACCGGTGGTAGTATGGCGATGTCCGAAAGCGTCCCTGATCGAGATGAGCCCATGAGAGCCGAGCGGACCTTGCCCCTTCGTTGTTATGCGTACGGCAACGGCGACGGCTGGGAGGCGATCTGCACCGATCTCGACATCGCCGTCGACGGCGCGTCCCTCGAGGACGTCAAGGCATCGCTTGCCGCATGCGTCGAATTGTATCTGGAAGGGGTGGCCGAATCGCCGCCCGAGGAGCGGTCGCGGCTGCTGGCGCGCCGGTCGCCTTGGGGCGTGCGTGCCAGGTTGGCGAGCCTGACGTGGCTGAACGGCGTTCTCAACCTGAACGGCCGACCCCCAGGGTTTGTCCTGCAATCCCGGGCGCCCGCGAACGTCTGAGCTAGCGGCCGCGAAACGACGAGCCCGGGAGGCCCGACTGACGCTTGATGGCGGAAAGCGTCCCTCTTGAGATGTCATCTCCGTCGTTTCCCGCGACCGTGACGTGACGTGTTTGGCCGCCGATCATGGCCGTAAAGCGGCGGTGGCTGCCACGCTGGCGAGCAAGGCGGAAGCCGTGCGCCTCCAGGATGCGCACGACCTCACGGACCTTCAACTGCTTGTCCGCAAGCTTCACCCGGCGGCGGGGGCGCCGCAGGGGCCGTTCATGCTCCTCCCCCTTGGCGCGACCCCCACCCCGACCCTCCCCCTGCGAGGGGGAGGGAGAACAAGGGGGACGGAGGGAGCCGTTGACACTCCTCCTCCCTGACAGGGGGGAGGTCGGGAGGGGGGTGGACCGCGGTCGCGCGACGCCGCGCGATCCTCCTTCACCGGCTGGATGAGGCGGCGGGCGCCGCTACGATTCCCCGGCTTCCGGTTCACCGTCGGCGCCGTCCGGCGGCTCGGGTTCGCCGTCGAGGGCGGCGTCCTCGAAGAACGCTTCCGCCGCCGCGGCGTCGCCCTCTTCGGACGCCGCGTCGGGGGCCGCCGCCTCGTCCTCCGTCGGGGCGGCGAACGTTTCCGGGCGAAGCGCGGCTTCCTGCTGTTCGGCCTCCGCCTCGGAACGGGCGACGTTGACGTTGACGGACACGGTGACCTCGGGGTGCAGGGCCACGCGCACCGGGTGGACCCCCAGGGTCTTGATGCCGCGGTCCAGCAGGACCTGCTTGCGGTCGATGCCGAATCCGGCCTCGGTCACGCCGTTCGCGATGTCGCGGGCGTTCGCGGAGCCGTACAGCTGTCCCGTGTCGCTGGATTGCCGGATCAGGACGACGCGCAGGCCGTCCATGCGGGCTCCCACCGATTCGGCTTCCGCCCGGCGCTCGAGGTTGCGCGCTTCCAGTTCGGTCCGCTGCTGCTCGAATCTCTCGCGGTTCTCCGCCGTCGCCCGAAGCGCCTTGCGCTGGGGCAGCAGGTAGTTGCGCGCGTAGCCGTTCTTGACGGTGACGACGTCGCCCATCTGGCCGAGGTGCTCCACGCGTTCCATGAGAATGACGTCCATCACTCTTCCTCGCCTTTGTAGATCACGCCGCAACGGCGGCGGAGGTTGAACCATTGCTCGACGAGCCCGACGCCCGACATCAACGCCGGCCCGAAGAGCCCGGACACGACGATCGCCACGTAGAAGATCACCAGCGCGACGTGGGGGGAGGGCAGCTTGCCGGCGAGGGCGTGCGCCACCCCCAGACCCAGCAGCAGGTACGGGACCATGATGTAGGCCGATATCGTGGCGCCCACGTAACCGATCATGCCCGGCGCCAGGGAGGACATCAGCGCGATTCCGAACGCGAGGGAGAAAACGTCGGGCAGCTGCAGGACGGCGACCTTCGGAGACGGACGAAGATTCAGGTCGAAGCGGACCAGAAGACCCTGGGCCAGCACCCCGTTCAGGGACAGCATGACGATCCACGAAATGCCCACGAGGGCCGGGAACAACGGTTCCCAGACCTCCAGGAGCGCGCGCGCGCCTTCCAGTTCCGCCCACGGCCGGCCCGAGAGCCTTTCCAGGATGGTCGAGAGAAACCACTCGACGCGCCCCCGCAGGCCGCCCTCCAGTCCGGAGAACGCCGCGACGGCGGCCAGGAAGCAGCCGCTGGCCAACGCGGCCAGCCAGATCATCAACCGACCGGCCGGATACCACTCGACCGTTCCGGATCTCCGCCGGGACGACAGGGCGAGATGGACGATCCAGACGACGGGTCCCGCCGTGAGGCCGGCGTACATCGCGGCGCTGAGGACCTCGTCTCCGATCCCGGTCACGACCGTCCCCGTCGCGGCGGCGATCAACAGCGGCGCGGCGCCCAGGCTCAGTCCCGCCGCGAACAGGGGAAGCGGCGACAGATAGGCGAAGATGAACGCTCCCGGCGACCCGGCCAGGATGGAGAGGTAGAGAAGGGCGCTGGCGAGGCCCGCGCCGGCCGCAAGGAACGTCGTTCTCGACATCGCGTCGCGGGCCTCGCCCGCCTCGCCGGACCTAGTGGAGCGTGTACGGAAGCAGCGCCAGGAACCTGGCGCGCTTTATCGCCCGGGCGAGTTCGCGCTGCTTCTTGTTGGAAACCGCGGTGATCCGGCTGGGCACGATCTTCCCGCGCTCCGAGACGAACCGTTGCAGAAGTTTCACGTCCTTGTAGTCGATCTTCGGCGCTCCGGGCGCGGAGAACGGACAGGACTTCCGGCGCCGGAAGAATGCGCGCCGCGCCGGAGAAGGCGACGTCGGTCGGGCCGCGTTCATTGCTCGTCTCCCGTATCGGTCGTTTCGCGGGCCGCCGGCCGCGGGCCTTCCGAAGGCGCCTCGCTCTCGGAAGGCGTCTGGGCGGTCGGCGGTGCCTCGCCTCCGGAGGGCGTTTGGGCGGTCGGCGGCGCCTCGCCCTCCGCGGGCGTCCGGGCGGGCGCCTCCCTCGGCGGTGGCGCCTCGTTTCTCGACCGGCGTCCGCCGCGGTCTCCCCGTCGCCGGTCGTCGCGGCTTCCCTTCGACCGCATGACGATCGACGGCTCTTCCTCCAGCTCCTCGACCCGGATCGTCAGGTGCCGCAGGACGTCCTCGTGGATGCGCATGTTGCGCTCCATCTCGTGGACCGCGCCGGTCGGCGCGTCGAGGTTCATCAGGACGTAATGGGCCTTGCGGTTCTTCTTCAATCGGTAGGCGAGGGTCCTGAGTCCCCAGTGCTCGACCTTGGGGACGGAGCCGCCGCCTTCCTCGACGATGGCGCTGAATTCCTTCGTCAACGATTCCACCTGGTTCGTGGAAACGTCCGGCCGCACGAGAAACACGTTCTCGTAGAGTGGCATCCCGGTACTCCCTCTGGCTGTATCGGTCCGGCGGGGTGCCGGACACAGCCGAACGCTCCGGCGAGGAACGTCCGGCAAGGAGCGGCGTCGAAACGAGGGACTATACCGATCGCGTCGCCGGGCGCAAGCGGGCGCCGGCCCCGTTCGCGCAACACCGCTCGCGCAAGAACAGCGTTGCGGATTGCGCCGCCTCGCGCCGTTCGCGACAATGCCGCGTCGAGGCAACGCTGGACGGGACTTCATGACGCGCGCGTTCGTTTTTCCGGGACAGGGATCGCAGGAGGTCGGGATGGGCCGGGAGCTCGCGGAGGCCTTCTCCGCCGCCCGGCACGTATTCGAGGAGGTGGACGAGGCCCTGGGCATGAATCTCTCCCGTCTCGCGTTCGAGGGACCGGAGGACGATCTCACCCTGACGGAAAACGCCCAGCCGGCGTTGATGGCGACGAGCGTCGCGGTGGTCCGCGTCCTCGAGACGGAGGGAGGCGTGGCCCTGCCGGACGTCGGCCGGTTCGTCGCGGGCCACTCGCTCGGCGAATACTCGGCCCTGACGGCGGCCGGCGCCATCGCGCTCGACGAGTCCGCCCGCGTTCTGCGCGCGCGGGGGGCTGCGATGCAGCGGGCGGCGCCGGCGGGCGCCGGCGCCATGGCGGCGGTGCTCGGACTCCCGCTCGACGACGTGGCGGCCGTCGCCGAGGAGGCCCGGCTCGGCGAGGACGGGGCCTCGGGCGCCGACCGCGGGGTGTGCGCGGCGGCGAACGACAACGCGCCCGGCCAGGTGGTCATCAGCGGGGACGCGGCGGCCGTCGAACGCGCCGTGGCGCTCGCGAAGGCGCGGGGCGCGCGGCGGGCGATCATGCTCGACGTCAGCGCGCCCTTTCACTGCCCCCTGATGCTGCCGGCGGCCGACGAGATGGCGGAGGTGTTGGCGGAAGTCCCGATCGCCCCGCCGCGCCTGCCCGTCGTCAGCAACGTGAGCGCGCGGGGCGAGAGCGACCCCGAGGCCCTTCGCGGGCTGTTGATCGAGCAGATCACGAAGATGGTGCGGTGGCGGGAAAGCGTCGAGTTCCTGAGGGACCGGGGGGTCGAGACGCTGGTCGAGCTCGGCGCGGGGAGGGTGCTGACGGGACTGGTCCGGCGGATCGACCGGGACCTGGCCGGGATCGCCGTCGGCTCCCCCCGGGAGGTCGAGGACGTGTTGGGGACCTTCTGATGTTCGATCTCGGCGAAAGGCGCGCGCTGGTCACCGGCGCCTCGGGCGGGATCGGAGGGGAGATCGCCCGCGCGTTGCGCGAGCGGGGAGCGACCGTCGCCGTTTCGGGAACCCGCAGGGAGGCGCTGGACGGGCTGGCGCGGGAGCTCGGCGACCGGGTCCACGCGATACCGTGCGACCTCTCCGACCCGGCCGCCGTCGAGGCCCTCGTGGGAGCGGCGGAGGAACTCATGGGCGCGGTCGACGTCGTCGTCAACAACGCCGGCATCGCGCGGGACAACATCGCGGCGCGGATGAAGGACGAGGACTGGCGGCAGGTCATCGACGTCAATCTCACCGCCGCGTTCCGGATCTCCCGCGCCGCCCTGCGCGGCATGATGCGCCGCCGCTGGGGACGCATCGTCAACGTGGCGTCCGTCGTCGGCGTGTCGGGGAACGCCGGCCAGGCCAACTACGCGGCGTCGAAGGCCGGGCTCATCGGGTTGACCAAATCCCTGGCCCAGGAAGTGGCCTCGCGGTCCATCACCGTCAACTGCATCGCTCCGGGGTTCATCGAGACCGCGATGACGGAGTCCCTGGGCGGCGACCGGCGGGACCGGCTGTCCGCCGCCATACCGGCCGGACGTTTCGGCGCCCCGTCCGACGTCGCGTCCGCAGCCGTGTTTCTGGCCAGCGAGGAGGCCTCCTACGTCACCGGCCATACGTTGCACGTCAACGGCGGCATGGTGATGGTTTGACGATAAACGATCTCCTCCCCCTGTCAGGGGAAGGAGCGTCAACGGCCCCTCCGTCCCCCTTCTTCTCCCTCCCCTGGCAGGGGGAGGGTCGGGGCGGGGGTCGCGCCGGGGGAGGGGGGCGCGAACGGGACCGGCGGCGCCTACGGCGTCCGGATACCGTCCGAGGCGAACCGGACCACGTCCCGCTGAGCGCCGAGATAGCCCCTGGAGACGTGCGCCAGATGCGGCGCGAGCAGCGTGTGGAGCCGGGGCAGGGCGTGGAACGGCGCCGACGAGATCGCGTGGTGCTCGGCGTGAAACGCCATGTTCCAGTTGAGCCACCGCAGCGGCGCGCCGGCCAGCGTCGTCCGCGTGTTCCGCAGCATGTCGGGGCCCAGCTCGCACCCGGTGTGCTCGGCGATGCGGATCATGCGCTGGAACGGTTCTCCGAGGATCGCGGGAAGGAACCAGTAGATCACCGCGGCCCAGGTCTGGAAACCGAGGCTGGCGGCGGCCACGAGCGCGTAGACGCCGAGATAGATCCGCGCGTCGCGCCGCAGTTCCGGGACGCGGTCGGCGGGGACGTAGGCCCTCTCGCGTTCGCCGATCCTCCCCCGGGAGTGATGGACGAGGCGCCAGAGCTTGAGCCGCAGGGACGGGACGCCGGTCGCGTAGTGGACGTACCCCCAGAACGTCTCGGCCATGGGGATGCGCTGCGGGTCCTTCTCCGGGTCCTGGGTATGGGCGTGATGCGCCGCGTGCTCGATCCGGAACACCGTCTTCAGATAGAAGATGGCGATGCCCGACGCCCAGAAGACGCTCTCGTTGAGCCGTTCGCTCCTGAAGGCGCTGCGATGGGCGGTCTCGTGGAACGGGCCGAAGAGGGCCGCGATGACGTAGCCGTGGACGAGCATCGCGGGGACCGTCCACCACGTCCCGAGCGACAGGTGAAGAAGCCACCCCGAGCCAGCCAGCGCGCCCAGGTGGTACGCCAGGAACGCGACCCCCGGCCCATCGCGCAACGCGTTCAGCTCGTTGCGGGTCCGGCGAGGGACGATGCGATTGATGCGGGCCGCCGACAATCCTGGATCCTCCGATCGCCGCGCATGAACGGCCGGAGCGTAGCGCGGCGGCGTCCGGTTTCCAAGCCGCGGCGGTTCAGGCTCGGCCGGAGCCGCTCCAGCCGCCGGCCTGGAAGCTCTTCACGAACTCCGCGAGGCCGGTCTGCCGCGCGCGCCTCGTGCGTTCCGCGTTCAGAATGGCGCAGACGTCCCGCAGACACCGATCGACGTCCTCGTTGATGAGGACGTAGTCGTACTCGGGCCAGTGGCTCATCTCGTCGGTGGCCTTCCGCATCCGGCGGCGCACGACGTCCTCCGGGTCCTGGGCGCGCGCGAGCAACCGACTCTCCAGTTCCCCCAGGGACGGCGGCAGGATGAACACGCTGGCGACGTCCTCGCGGGCAGCCTCCTTCAGCTGCTGCGCCCCCTGCCAGTCGATGTCGAAGAGGACGTCCCGGCCCCGGGACAACGCCTCCCGCACGGGCGCCGCCGGCGTTCCGTAGCGATGGCCGAAGACCGCGGCGTGCTCGAGAAAGTCTCCGTCGGACGCCATCCGGTCGAACCGCCCGTCATCGACGAAGAAGTAGTCCGCGCCCTCGGTCTCTCCCGGCCGGGGACGCCGCGTCGTCGCCGACACCGACATGACGATGGCGCCGTCGGTCTCCACGAGCATGCGCGCCAGCGTCGTCTTGCCCGCTCCCGACGGCGAAGACAGGACGAACATCAGCCCCCGGCGCTGGACGGCGGTATCGGCCATTGCGCGCGCCTATTCGAGGTTCTGGACCTGTTCGCGGAAACGGTCGATGACCGCCTTGAGGCCGAGCCCCGCGCGCGCCAGCGACGCGTCCGCCGCCTTGGCGCACAGGGTGTTGGCCTCCCGGTTGAGCTCCTGGGCCAGGAAGTCCAGGCGCCGCCCCACCGCCCCGCCTTCGGCGAGCAGTTCGCCGACCGCCTCCACGTGCGCGGCCAGGCGGTCCGCCTCTTCCCTGACGTCGGACTTCACGAGCAGCGCGGCGAGCTCCTGCGCCAGGCGGTCTTCCGGCAGGCCGGGCCGGGCGTCCAGAATCCCGGACAGCCGCTCGCCGAGCCGGGCGGAAAGCGACTCCGGCAGGGCCGCCACGTATCCGGCGACCTTGCCGGAGAGTTCCTCGATCTCCGCGACGTGGCCGCGCAGGACCTCCTCCAGCCTGCCGCCTTCCGCCAACCGCGCCTCCCGCAGCTCGTCGAGGGCGGTCTCAAGGGTCTCGATCATCGCCTCGGCGCGGGCCGATCGCTCCTCGGCGGTCGCGGCCTCCTCCGCCGGTTCGACGACGCCCCGGACGGCCAGCAGACCGTCGAGTCGGGGCGGCCGGACCCCCGGCGCGTCCTGGTATTCCCGGGCGACGTCGAGAAGCCGTTCCAGCAACCGCCGGTCGATCCTGACCGAGGCGCCGGCCTCGACCGGCGTCGTCCGCAACGCCATGGTCAGGGCGCCGCGGCCGAACCGCGCCGCCGCCGCCGCCCGCGCGGCCGGTTCGAGCGCGTCCAGGCCGGCCGGAAGCCGGCACCGGACGTCGAGCCCCCGGCCGTTGACGCATTTGAGCTCCCAGACCCACTCGCACCGGGCGTCCCGTCCGCTCGCCCGGGAGAACCCGGTCATGCTGGAAAGACGCGCCGCCGTTTTCCCTTCGCGGACCGCCATTCGCCTCCATCCCCCCTCGACCTCGCGGCGCGGACGCGCCCGGGACCGGCGCCGGAGCATATCAGACCGGACGCGGCGCCCGCACGGGCCGCCCGCCGGCGTTCCTCCCCCCGCCGCGACCCACGCGCTCTCCTCTCCCCTGCCATTGACGCTCCTCCCCCTCTGACCATCCACACTCCTCCCCCCTGACAGGGGGGAGGTCGGGAGGGGGGTCCGGCGGCCCGCGCGGCGTCTCGCGCCCTCCTCCCCCGCCGTGACCCCCACCCCGACCCTCCCCCTGCAAGGGGGAGGGAGAAGAAGGGGGGAGGGAGAAGAAGGGACGGAGAAAAACGGAGGGGCCGTCGGCGTCCCTCCCCCCTGCCATCCACGCTCCTCCCCCCTGACAGGGGGGAGGTCGGGAGGGGGGTCCGCCGCCCCGCAACGCCGTTCGCGGCGGCCCGCGCGGCGCCTCGCGTCGCGAACGAGGACGTCGGGTTGCGGCATGGCGCGAACCGCCCCATGATGCCGCGTTCGACTGCGCGGTCGACGCCATCGCGGCGAGTCGGACGGACAGCGCCGAGGCGGCCCGGATATGGTCAAACGGATAAGAGTGCGCGGGATCGGGCCGGTAAAGGAAGCCGACATAAGGTTCGGCGACCTGACGGTGTTCGTGGGGCCTCAGGCCACCGGAAAGAGCATAATCCTGCAACTCCTGAAACTGCTCGTGGACAGACCCGCGATTCACAGGACCATGCGGCGTTTCGGCCTGGCGCAACGTGGAGATATCGAAAAGTTCCTCGATCTGTATTTCGGAGAAGGCATGGCGTCGATCTGGTCCGACGAAAGCCTCCTGTTCCTGGGTGAAGGGAACAAATCGACCGAACTGTCGGATTACGCCCGTCCGGTCCAGAGCGTCGCTCGGGAGAAGATGTTCTACATTCCCGCTCAGCGGGTCATGAGCCTGCGCGACGGCGTGACCCGCCCTTTCAGCGACTTCAGGGCCGGAGACCCGTTCGTCCTCCGTGACTTCAGCGAAAAGGTTCACGGAATCGTGCAAACGGAAATCGGTCTCGATGAGGACGTTTTCCCGCGCCCGCGACGGCTGGACATGGCCCTGAGGAAACCTCTGGAAGAACATGTCTTCGGCGGTTTCGGTCTGCGCAACGATACGTCCGGACATCAGGGCCGGCTGGTCTTGAATCGAGACGGCGGCCGCGCCTTGCCGTATCTGGTGTGGTCGGCCGGGCAACGCGAGTTCGCGCCGCTGCTGCTCGGGTTCTACTGGCTCCTGCCGCCATCGGGAGCGCAGAAGCGCCGCAGTCTCGAATGGGCCGTGATCGAGGAGTTGGAGATGGGGCTGCATCCGAACGGGATCGGCGCCGTGTTGAACCTCGTCATGGATCTGCTGTGGCGCGGCTACCGGGTTTGCCTCTCCACCCATTCGCCCCACGTCCTCGACGTCGTCTGGGCGCTGCGGTTCTTCCAGGATCATGGGGGAACGTCTGGAGACGTCTGGAAACTTCTCGGACTCTCCAGCACCAACAAGACCAGAGGGCTGGCCAATCGCGCGCTTGAGAGCGAGTTCAGGACCTACTACTTCGGACGCGATGGTGCGGTTCGCGACATATCCGGCCTCGATCCCGGTTCCGAGGACGACGCCGAAGGCGGATGGGGCGGCCTGACGGAGTTTTCCGGCAGGGTCGGGGACGTCGTCGCCGAGGTCGCCGGCCGCGCGCCGCCCGAGGGGGCATGAGCTTCAAAAAGGCCGTGCAGGCCGAGCCGCCCCCGGTGCGCGACGCATACTGCGCCGGCAAGCAGGCGCTGAAGAGGGAGCACAGGGGGCTCGTGACCTGCAAGGATTCACGACGGTTGACTGGGAGCATCGATCTGGACAAGGCGCTTGAGAGGCAGCCCGATCACGCCAACGCCGCGCGTTGGGATTACGGTCTCGGCTATCGGCCGGCGGCGGGAAGGCCGGAACAGGCGGTCTGGATCGAGGTCCATTCGGCGACGACGAAGGAAGTGGACGCAGTTCTCAGAAAACTGCGATGGTTGCAGGATTGGTTGAATGACGGGGCCGGATGCCTCAAGCGGATGACTAATCGCGCCGCCCCCAACATCCGCTTCGTCTGGATCGCCAGCGGCCGCGTCAACATTCCCAAGCACACCCGTCAAGCCCGCCGACTCAGCCAGAACGCCATCGGGAGACCGAGGAAGCTGCTTTCGTTGCCGTGACCGGAGTTTTCGGGCGCGAAACGTCCGGCGCCCGGCCGGGCCGACCGGCCTGACGTTCGCGCTCCTCTCGCCAGCGCGACCCACGCGCGCTCCTCCCCCCTGCCATCTACGCTCCTCCCTACCTGACCATCCACACTCCTCCCCCCTGACAGGGGGGAGGCCGGGAGGGGGGTCCGCCACCCCACAACGCCGCTCGCGCCCCTCCCACCAGCGCGGCCCACGCGCTCTCCTCTCCCCTGCCATTGACGCTCCTCCCTCCTGACCATCCACACTCCTCCCCCCTGACAGGGGGGAGGTCGGGAGGGGGGTCCGGACGCGATGCCGCAACGCCGTTCGCGCTCCTCCCGCCAGCGCGGCCCCCACCCCGACCCTCCCCCTGCAAGGGGGAGGGAGAAGAGGGGGAAGGGGGAAGGGGGAAGGGGAAACAAGGGGAAGGGGAGGGGGTCGCCGCCGCCCCGCGACGCGCCCTAGTCGTTTCCCCGGCGGTCTTCCCGCAGGCGCCGCCAGCGCGACACGTTCGCGAGATGCTCCTCCAGGGTCCGCGCGAAGGCGTGGCCGCCGCTGCCGTCGGCGACGAAATACAGCGCGTCGGTCCGCGCGGGGCGCACGGCCGCCTCCAGGGCCTCCCGTCCCGGATTGCAGATCGGCCCCGGCGGCAGCCCGCCGACGACGTAGGTGTTGTAGGGATGCCGAACGCGAAGGTCCCGGCGGGTCAGCCTGCGCCCCAGGGGTTCCTCGCCGCCGGTCAGGGCGAACGCGACGGTCGGGTCCGATTGCAGGCGCATGCCGAGCCTGAGCCGGTTGACGAACACGCCCGAAATCCGGGCCCGCTCGTCCGCCGCCGCCGTTTCCTTTTCGACGATGGACGCGAGGATCAGGGCCTCGCGGGGGTCGTCGAGCGGCAGGTCCTCGGCGCGGGTTTCCCAGAGCGCGTCCAGCGTATCGGTCATGGCGGTCCGCATTCGCGCCAGCAGGTCGGCGCGCCGGTCGCCGAAGCCGAAGTGATACGTGTCGGGCAGCAGCTGCCCTTCCTCCACGTCCCGCGCGTCGACGGCGCCCACGAGGCCCTCCGCCTCCGACAGGATTTCCAGCGCCCGGGCCCGGGTCAGGCCCTCCGGCAGGGTGAACCGGCGGACGACGGTCTCGCCGCCGACGAGAACGTCCATCGCCCCCATCGGAGAGATCCCCGGCGGAAACCTGAACTCGCCCGCCTTGAGCCGACGCGACTTGCCGAGCGCGCGCACGGCCGCCTGGAACACGCCGGGACGGTCGATCACCCCGTTTTCGTGAAGAAGCCGCGCGATCCCGCGGAGGTCCGCCCCCCGCGGAAACACCACGTCCGTCGCCTCCGCGAGAGGCCCCGGACTCCGAAAGACGGCCACCCCCCAGACGACCGCCCCGGCGACCGAGGCGACGGCCAACGCCGACAGCAGCGCCAGAACGCGGCGCGCCCGGCGCGGCGGCGAACGCTCCGCGCGCCGGGCCCCGGCGTCCCCCGGGGCGCCTTTCTCATCCGGCTCGCCCCGCAACGCCGCGCGCTCCTCGATCCTCCGCCGGCGCGGGAAACGCCGGCTAGGGCGCCCGGGTGAAGACGAGGGTGGCGTTGGTGCCGCCGAACCCGAAGGAGTTCGACAGCGCCGCGTTCACCGGACGTTCCCTGGCCTGGAGGGGAACCAGATCCAGATCGCACCCTTCCGACGGATCGTCCAGGTTCAGCGTCGGCGGCGCCACGCCCTCGTTCATCGCCAGGATGCTGAAAATGGCCTCCACGGCGCCGGCGGCGCCCAGGAGATGCCCGATCGACGACTTGGTGGAGGACATCGAAAGCTCGTAGGCGTCGGCGCCGAACAGCCGCTTGACGGCGCCCAGCTCGATCTCGTCCCCGAGCGGCGTCGACGTGCCGTGGGCGTTGATGTAGTCGATGTCGCCGCAGTTCATCCCGGCTCGTTCCAGCGCCATCTTCATGGCCCGGAACCCGCCGTCCCCGTCTTCGGCCGGGGCGGTGATGTGATGCGCGTCCCCGGACAGGCCGTAGCCCTTGACCTCGCCGTAGATCTTCGCCCCCCGGGCCATCGCGTGGCCGAGTTCCTCGAGGACCACGACGCCCGCCCCCTCCCCCATGACGAACCCGTCGCGCGCCCGGTCCCATGGCCGCGAGGCCCTCGCCGGCTCGTCGTTGAAGGCGGTCGACAGGGCCTTCGACGCGGCGAACCCGGCGACTCCCAGGCGGCAGACCGCGGCCTCGGCGCCGCCCGCCACCATCACGTCCGCGTCCCCCAGTTCGATGATCCGCGCCGCGTCGCCGATGGCGTGCGCCCCCGTCGCGCAGGCGGTGACGACCGCGTGGTTCGGCCCCTTGAAACCGAACCTGATCGAGACGTGGCCGGACAGCAGGTTGACCAGGGCCGACGGGATGAAGAACGGACTGACGCGGCGGGGTCCCCGTTCGTGGAGGACGATCGCGGAGTTCTCGATGCTCTCCAGTCCGCCTATCCCCGATCCCAGAAGCACGCCCGTCCGCTCGAGCGACTCCTCGTCCGTCGGAGTCCAGCCGGCGTCCTCGACCGCCTGCCGCGCGGCCGCCATGCCGAACACGATGAACCGGTCGACCTTGCGCTGGTCCCTGGGCGGTACGTGGTCGTCGGCGTCGAACAGGCCCGCGCCCTTCCCGCAGGGAACCTCGCAGGCGATGCGGCACGCCAGATCCGACGCGTCGAACTTCCCGATCGGGCCGGCGCCCGACTCGCCGGCGATCAGGCGGCTCCAGGTTTCCTCCACCCCCGACGCGAGAGGCGTGACGAGGCCGATCCCGGTGACGACGACCCGTCTCATTTCGGCGCGGCGGGTCCGGGCGCGCCGCGCCCCCCGGTCGGGGCGGCGCGCGCGGACGTCAGGATGACTGCCCTTCCGGGGACACCTGCCCTTCCAGGTAGGTGATCGCGTCCTTCACGGTCAGAATCTTCTCGGCCGCGTCGTCGGGAATCTCGCAACCGAATTCCTCCTCGAATGCCATGACCAGCTCGACCGTATCCAGGCTATCGGCCCCGAGGTCATCGATAAAACTGGCGTTTTCCGTGACTTTCTCGTCTTCGACGCCGAGGTGCTCGATGACGATCTTCTTTACGCGTTCGGTAACGTCGCTCATGGATCAAATCCCCGGATGCAACTGTTGAGAACTGTTTCCCGGACCCGGACGGTCGCAAGCCCCGCCTCCGGCGCCGCCGAAAGCCGAGGGTTGGTAACACACTTCCCGCTTGTCCTCAAGACTCGTCCGGCATCCGGCGACGGGAGCGCCGGGAGGGGGTCCTGTTCCTTGCATATACGCTCCCCGATGTCCGATTCACCGCTCCTCCCCCCTGGCTGGCGCGCAACCCCCACCCCGACCCTCCCCCTGTCAGGGAGAGGGAGAAGAGGGAGGCGCCATTCGCACTCCTCCCCCCTGACAGGGGGGAGGTCGGGGTGGGGTTCGCGCGAAAGCGGAAATCCGGTAATATTCCGTCCTGAAAGGAAGACGCCCATGACCGAGTTCGAACAGGCCACGCTCGCCGCGCAACACGTGGCCCTCTGGATTTCGGCCGCCAGCGCCGCCGCCTCCGCCGCGGCGGCGTGGGGGATATGGTACGGCATCCGCGCCATGGTCCGCGCCAACAAGGACCGCGCCGCCATCCTCGATCGACAGCGCGAAGCCGACGAACGCCGCCACAAGGAAGCCATGGCGGCGCACGCCGAAACCATGGCCGCGCACGCCGAAACGATGGCTGCGTTCGCCGCCCAGCGCGAGGCCGACGAACGCCGCCACGAAGACGTCATGGCCGCGATCGCCGCCCAGCGCGAGGCTGACGGGAAGCGCCACGAGGAGGCGATGGACGAGGGGGCCCGCCGCCACGAGGAGGCCATGGATGCGCTCGCCATGCAGGGGCGCAGCCTCGAGGCCCTGATCGGCGGCCTCGAACGCCAGACCGCCAGCCTGGAGCGCGTCGTCGAACGGACCGCCCCGCCGCCCGCCGAATGACCCTCCTGCCGTCTCCCCTTAATTCTCCCTCTCCCTTGCAGGGGGAGGGTCGGGGTGGGGGTCGCGCCGGAGGAGAGGAGCGCGAACGGCGTCGCGGGGCTGCGGTCAACCCCCCTCCCGACCTCCCCCCTGCCAGGGGGGAGGAGTATGAATGGTCAGGGGAGGAGAGCGTGGGCGGTCGGGGTGGGGGTCGCGGCGGAGGAGAGGAGCGCGAACGGCGTTGCGGGGCCGCGGTCAACCCCCCTCCCGGCCTCCCCCCTGTCAGGGGGGAGGAGTGATAATGGCTCCCTCCCGTCTCTTGTTCTCCCTCTCCCTTGCAGGGGGAGGGTCGGGGTGGGGGTCGCGGCGGAGGAGAGGAGCGCGAGTGGCGTTGCGGGACCGCGGTCAACCCCCCTCCCGGCCTCCCCCCTGCCAGGGGGGAGGAGTATGAATGGTCAGGGGGAGGAGAGCGTGGGCGGTCGGGGAGAGGGGCGCCAACGGCCCCCTCCCGCATCCGTTCAACGCCCGAGGGGCGCTGCGGCCTCTCGAAGCCAGTCGGCGGTCTCGGAGTCGATCAGGCCGTCGAGGTCCTCGACGACCGTCCGGTGGTACGAATCGAGCCAGTCGACGTCCTCCGCGTCCAGGAGCGAGACGTCGACGAGGCTCCTGTCGATGGGCGCCCGCGTCAGGGTGTCGAAACCCAGCATCGTCTTCTCGCCGCCCGCCGGTCGCCCGCGCTCGACCACGGCGACGAGGTTCTCCACGCGGATGCCGTATTCCCCCGGTTTGTAGTAGCCGGGCTCGTTGGAAAGGATCATGCCGGGTTCCAGCGCCACCGCGCTGGAGGGCTGCGATATCCGTTGCGGGCCTTCGTGGACTCCCAGATAGCTGCCGACGCCGTGGCCGGTCCCGTGATCGTAGTCCAGGCCCGCCCGCCACAACGGTTGCCGGGCCAGGACGTCGATCTGCGAGCCGGTGACGCCCTCGGGAAAGCCCAGCCGCGCCACCGCGATGTGGCCCTTGAGCACGCGCGTGAAACGATCGCGCATCTCGGCCGTGGGCCGTCCGACGGCGACGGTGCGGGTGACATCGGTCGTCCCGTCGAGGTACTGGGCGCCGGAGTCGACGAGGTAGAGGGTCCCGGGTTCGATCCTGCGGTTGGTCCTCTCGGTCGCCCGGTAGTGCATGACGGCGCCGTTCGGCCCGGCGCCCGAGATGGTCTCGAAGGACAGCCCCCTGAAATGCTCGTTGCCCTCCCTGAACGAACGGAGCTTCGAGGCGGCCGTCAGCTCGTCGATCTCCCCGTCCGGCGCGTGGCGCGCGAACCAGCGCAGGAAGCGCGTGAGCGAAGCGCCGTCCCGTCGATGGGCGGCGCGGGCGCCGTCCAGTTCGACGGCGTTCTTGAGGGCCTTGGGAAGCTGGCACGGGTCGGGGTCCCGGACGACGGCGGCGCCGGCGTCCTTCAGAAGCCGGAACACCCAGGCGGACGCGCTGTCGGGGTCGGCGACGACCTTCCGGCCGCGCAGGTCTCCGAGCGCCGCCGGCAGTTCGTCGACGGTCCGCAGGGCCACCCCGTCGCCGAGGTGCGCCTTCACGGCGTCGTCGACCTTTCGGGGATCGATGAACAGGTCGACGCCGGCGTCGGCGCGCAGCAACGCATAGCTCAACGCGATGGGCGTGTTGGGCGTGTCCGAACCGCGGACGTTGAGGAGCCAGGCGATCGAGTCCGGCGCCGTCAGCACCGCCGCCGATATGCCGTCGGACTCGAGGTCGGCGGCGATGCGCGCGCGTTTCTTCGCGCTCTCCTCGCCCGCGAACGCGGCGTCGTGGACCGTGAGCGGTCCGGAGGGCGGTTCCGGCTGGTCCGTCCATACCGAATCGATCGGGTTGGGATCGGTGGTTTCCACGACGGCCTTCGCGCTCCGGCACGCCTGCCTGATGCGAGTGAAGGACTTCTCCGTATGCAGCCGCGGATCGACGCCCAGGCGCATGCCTTCCGACAGGTTGTCCGCGAGCCAGACGTCGATCGCGTCCTCGGGGACGCGCCTGATCTCGTAGCGTGACGCATCGACCTGGTCGGCGGCCTGTAGCGTGTATCGCGCGTCGACGAAGATGGCCGCTTTCTTCTCGAGCACGATGGCGATGCCGGCGGAGCCGTCGAATCCGGTGAGCCAGGACAGGCGTTCCGCGTAGGGCGCGACGCACTCCCCGTTGTGCTCGTCGGACCGGGGCGCCAGGAATCCGTCGAGCCGCCGGCGCTTCAGTTCGCCGCGCACGGCCTCCAGGCGCGCGGCCGCCGTGTCCCGCCGCGCCTCGTCCGCCGGAGTCATGGGATATCCCCCGCGCCGCGCCAGCCGGAGATGCGGCTCAGAACCGCACCTTCACGTTCACGCCGCCGCCGTAGTCGCGCGCGCCCGTCGCGTAGCGCGCCGCCCCTTCCAGCGCGTAGCGGCCCGCGCCCCACTCGACCGCGCCGCCCAGCTCCAGACGCACCCGCACGGCTTCCCCGTACGACGACAGAACCGCGGACGAGCCTGTGCCCGACACCGTCACGCGCGTCTCCCTCGAAAACGCGCGCTCCACGTCGACCGAACCGAACACGCGGTTCCCGCCGGCGTCCGACGCCTCCACCCGAACGCCCGCCAAGCCCGTCGCGGCGTGGCCTTCGTCCAGCGACACGCGGGCGCCCACGGCGTCCGTGAAGTCGTCCATGGACACACGCGAATAGACCACGCGCGCCCGCGGCGTCACCGTCAACTCCCCCAGCGGCCCCGAACCCAGCGCCACCCGGCGGCCCGCCTCCACGCCGACCGCGTGCCCGAAACCCCCGGCGTTCGTCTTCAGCGTCCCGCGCGGCCCCGACTTCAGGCGCGCCTCGTACCACGTCGCCGACATCCGGCCGTCCACGTAGACGCCGTCGGCCGACCCCCACGCCACCGACGCCCCGAGACCGGCCCCCGAAACCTCGATCCCGCCGTCCTGCCCCGACACCTCCGCCGAGCCGCGGCGGTGATGCGCCGACAGGCCCGCCACGCCGTTCGCCTCCAGAGGGAAGTCGACGCCCGTCTCCACCCCGTAACGGCGCTGGGTCCAGGACAGCCGGCCCCCGGACGCCGACGTCGTCGAACGCTCCGCCTCGCGCGAACCGCCCGACGCCTCCATGCGCGCCCACACCCCGTTCGGCGAACGCGGCGCTTCCGTCCGGGCGCGGAACTCCGACGGCCCGTTCAACCCCAGCAGAACCGACGGCAGCGCCTCGTACACCCGCGCACGCGGCGCGTGCTTCCGCACGATCCGCACGCCGCCCTCTCCGGTGGCCTCGACGCCCACGTCGAAGGCGCCGTCGGGCGCCGCGGCCCCCGTGCCGGGCGCTCCCACGCGGCGGGGAGCCTCGCCCTCTCGCTGCGTCAGGACCTCCGGCGCGCCTCCCCGTTCGACGATCCTCCTGCTCGGGACGGCCCGGAACAGGGCGGCGCTCGGCGCCTCCCCGGCGTCCTGCCGGACCACCACCACCAGCTCGCCTCCTCCGGCCTCGATCCCGGCGGGGCCCGTGACCCGGCCTTGCGGGCCGACCGTCACCATCCCGCCGCGGGCGAGTTGCACCTTTCCGGCCACGCCGCCCACCGTCACCGCGCCGCCCTCGCCGGCCAGGTCGATGGTCCCCGTGACCGTGCTGCCGGCCTCCGTCGCGACCATCGCGGGACGGTCCCCCAGATCGACGACGTCCCCCTCGATCCTGCCGCCGGCCGTTACCGTCATGCTCAGGGCACCGGCGGCGTTGCGGACCGCCACCCCCTCGATGCCCGTGAGCCGGCCGGTCCCGCCGACCCTCACCATGCCGCCCTCGTCGAACTGCACGCGCCCCGCCGCGCCGTCCACCCTCACCGTGCTGGCCGACAGATGGATGACGCCCGTCACCGTCCCGCCGTCGGACACCGTGACCGTGTGCTCGCCCGCGCCGCGGCCGAAGACGTTGCCTTCGACCATGCCCGAGATCGTCGCGCTCAGGTCGCCATCGCCTTCCTCGACAAGGTCGCCGGTGATCGTCCCGGACACCACGGCCGCCAAGTCGCCAGCGCCCTCCTTGATGACGTCGCCCGTGACCGTTCCCGCCACGGTCAGGGTCAGGTCCCCGGCCGCGCTGCGGAGCGCCTCGCCCTCGACGCCGGTGAGCCTGCCGGTCGCGGCCACCGTCACCGCGCCGCCGTTGGCGTAGAGAAGCCGCCCGATGCTGCCCGCGAGCGTCAGCGGCCCGACGGGATCGTGGACGGTGCCGGTGACCGCGCCGCCTTCCTGTACGTCCACCGTCAACTCGCCGCCGGTCGGGGCGCGGAGGTCGCCGGCGACCGTCCCCGCCACGGTCACGTCCAGATCCCCGGCCGCGCTGCGGAGCGCCTCGCCCTCGACGCCGGTGAGCTCGCCGGTGGCGGCCACCGTGACCGTCGCGCCGTTGCTGTAGAGCAGCCGTCCGATGCGGCCGGCGACCGTCAGCGGGCCGACGGGATCGTGGACCGTTCCGGTGACCACGCCGCCTTCCTGTACGTCCACCGTCAAGGCTCCGCCGCCCTGGGCGAGAAGGTCACCCTCGACCGTGCCCGAGACGGTCGCGCTCATATCGCCGCCGCCCGTCCTGCGGATGTGCCCCTCGACCTTGCCGGCCACCGTCGCGTAGAAGTCGCCCACGCCGTCGGAGAGGATGCCGACGCCCGAAGCCGCGCCCACGCTCACGCGCCCGTTCTCGCCCACCGTCACCGTCCCGCAGCCGTCCAGGTGGACGCCCGCGCCGGTCTCGCCCATGACCTTGCCGTTCACCGTCACCGTATGGGCGCGCAGGCCGTCGTCGTCCAGGCCCGCTCCGCCGACGAAGACGCCGTGGCGTCCGCCCGAAACGGTGGCGCCCTCGGCCACGGTCACGGCGATGGCGCCGTTCCGGTCGTGCGGGACGACGTAGCGCGCGTGAACGCCGTCGCCTTCGGAGGTAATGGCGCCGCCGGTCACGTCCACCTGGATGTCGCCCGCGTTGTAACTCATGGCGCGCAGCCGGACGCCGTCCTTCCAGTTGTCCGTATAGTCGGCGGGAAGCGCGGCGAGCGCCGCCTCCAGGTCGCCGCCCGTCAGGACGGCCGCCAGTACCGTCCGTTCGTCGTCCGAGAGCGTCCCGCCGAGGCCGCCGCGCCGGACGTAATCCGCTATCTCGGTGTGGGAAAGCGCCATGGCGCGGATGCCCGCGCGGGGGATGTCCAGAATCTCGACCGCCGCCTGCTCCGCCAGTCTGGCGTTGGCCCCCGGAGCGTTTCCCTGGGAGCCATGGTGATCCGTCCGCTCCGCGCCGCGCGCGGCCCGGAAGGCCCGCATGCGCGCCTCCCAGGCGTCGTCGTAATCATCGGAAAGCGCGCCCAGCGCCGTGTCCAGCGCGTCCGAATCGTCTCCCTTGATCGCGTTCAGAACGGCCTGCTCGCCCGCCTGAAGCGTCCCGTCGTCGCCCGCCACGGCGGCGCGGATATAGGCGTCCATCACGCCTTCGCCAACCGTAATGTCGCCGCTGGAGGCGACGTGAATCATGGGCGTGGTTCCGGCCGTCTCGTCCGCGGCCTCGTTTCTCTCTCCGAAGGTGGAGCCGCTCCGGGGCTCGGCCCAGGCGAGAATGCCCGCGTTCCGGGCCTCGATCCGGCCCCGCGCGTCGATGACGATGCGGCCCGCCGCGTTCGCGGAGGGCATCAGCCGGCCGTAGACGCCGTTGGCGAAAGGCGCCGCGGTCCGCGTCTCCGCGCCGACCGTCGCATGGACGGAGCCGTTGCCGGCGTGAAGCAGATAGACGCCGACGCTGCCCTCGCCTTCCGCCATGATGACGGCTTCACCCGATACGTCGACCGTGACGTCGCCCTCGCCCGATGAGACGCCGTTGACGGTGCGGGTGAATCGGCCCCTGGTCGTGACGGAGGCGCCCGACACGCTCGCGTCGGCGTTTCCGGTCCCGCCAATTTTCCCGCTATAGACGCCGTGAGCGAGGAAGCCGTTCGTCTCGATGGAGCCGCCCTGAACGTCGACGTCGACATCTCCCGTCGGACCCTGTTGATAGCCGAAGATGCCGAGGGAGTTGGCTCCCTCCGTCTTCATGACGACGTCCTTCGTGTCGATGTCGATGTTGCCCGTGACCTGTAGCCAGCCGGTGACGCCCTGGCTGACGCCTCCTCCCGTCGTCGTGAGGGAGCCGCCCGACACGTCGATCTTGATGTTGCCCGTCCCGGCCTGGCGACGGACGTATACGGTGTTGCCGTTGTCGTTGGCCGTCGTGATGTCGACGTCCTTCACCGTGACGGCGACGTCGCCGCTTCCGCCGTTGCTCCAGCTGCGGATGCCTTTCGCCCAGTTGCCCGAGGACGACAGGGAGCCGCCCGTCACCTCGATGGTGACGCTCCCCATGCCGTAGGTGTCGGCGGTGACGGGGGATTCGTTGTGGCCCGTCAGCGAGATGGCGGGGTCGCGGAGGTTGATGTGGACGTCTCTCGTCTCGCTGGCGCCGCGGTCGCATACGACGATCGTCGTGCGGCCGGTCACGACGTCGCCCGCGCACAGGTTCTGCGCCGCCGCCTCTCCCGCGCCGAGGGCGAGGGCGAGCCCCAGGGCGAGCGCGGCGGAAACGGCCCCGACGGGGCCGGAACGGCGCGGGGCGCGTCCGTCTCGGGCCGGCGTTCCATCACGAAGGTTCCGGGGGGGGGGGGACGACAACATGCGAGGACTCCTGCGTTGCGTTCAGATCAGCAAGGCGACGACGGCGCCGGTCATGCAGGTCGCGAGATTGCCGGCGATCAGGGCCTTCATGCCCAGCCGGACGATCTCGTCCCGCCGCGACGGGGCGATGGCTCCCAGCCCGCCGATCATCACCCCGAGCCCGCCGAAGTTGGCGAAGCCGCACATCGCCCAGGTCATGATCAGCCGGCCGCGTTCGCCGAGCTCGCCGGCCGGCAGCCGCGCCAGTTCAATATAGGACACCAGCTCGTTGAGGACGATCTTGGTTCCCAGCAGCCG
Organism: Alphaproteobacteria bacterium; assembly: GCA_965242505.1. Lineage (GTDB taxonomy): Bacteria > Pseudomonadota > Alphaproteobacteria > UBA2966 > UBA2966 > UBA2966. Next base: position 1,902,697 of record OZ251449.1, on the reverse strand, counting down.
GCCGGCGGCGGCGGACTCCTCCCAGGGGACGCCCATCAGCCACGCCGCCGGGGCCATCAGCCACCCCAGCATCCGCTGGAGCGTCAGCGGCGCGCCGCCGGCGTCGGGCAGGGCGCCGAGCAGGAGGTTCGCCAGCGCCACCAGCGCCACCAGCACCAGCACCATGCCGACGATGTAGGCGAGCAGCCGCAGCCCGTCGATCGTCCCCCGGGTGACGGCGTCCATGGCGTTATCGTAGCGCCGCTCGATCTCGATGCGCCCGTCCGCGCGGCCGCCCCCGCCCGGCGCCATGATCCGCGCGACCACCACCGCCGCCGGGGCGCTGACCACCGACGCCGCCAGCAGCTGACCGGCGGCGTCGGGAACGACGTCGCGGAGCAGCGTGGCGTAGAGCGCGAACACGGTGCCGGCGATCGTCGCCATGCCGGCGGTCATGACGACGAACAGGTCGGCGCGGTCGAGCCGGTCGAGATAGGGCCGGATCAGCAACGGCGCCTCGACGTTGCCGACGAAGACGTTGCCCGCGGTGGCGAAGCTCGCCGGGCCGCCGATGCCGAGCCCCCGGCTCAACGCCCAGGCGAAGCCGCGCACCACCCACGGCAGGACGCGCCAGTGGTAGAGGAGGGCCGACAGGGCGCTCATCAGCAGCACCAGCGGCAGGGCGCGGAAGGCGAGCACGAAGGCGGCGCCGGGGTGGGTCTCCTCGAACGGCGGCGGCCCGCCGCCGAGGAAGCCGAAGACCAGCGTCGTCCCCGCCTCGGTCGCGGTCTGGAGGGCGAGCACGACGTCGTTGAGGCGGGCGAACGCCGCCTGCGCTGCCGGCAGCCGCAGCAGCAGCAGGGCGAGCGCCAGCTGGGCGGCGAGGCCGATCGCGACCGTCCGCCACGGGAAGGCGCGGCGGTTCTCGCCGATCAGCCAGGCGAACCCGATCAGGACTGCGAGACCCAGGAAGGGCTGGACCGCGGCCATCCCCCGCCCTTCAGGGACTCGGAGCGCCGGTTCCGGCGGCGCGCGGGCGATGCTTCGTGAACGACATGACCGATCCTTCCCCCGGCGCGCCGTGTTCCAGACCGGGATGCTACCCGATTCCCGCCCGTCCATGAAAGCCACGCAACGCCGCCGCCTTGACTCTCCCTCTCCCTTGCAGGGGGAGGGTCGGGGTGGGGGTCACCAGCGCCAGGGAGAGGAGCGCCAACGGACGCTTGGCGGACGGTCCCTCGGGGAGTACCTTGCCCGCCGGGGAAACCGCGATGAGCGCCCCGGCCCGCATTTCTCATACCGGTGGAGGAGCGGTGAATCGGACGTCGGGAAGCGTTGTGCAAGGAACGGGACCCCCCTCCCGACCTCCCCCCTGTCAGGGGGGAGGAGTGTCAACGGCTCCCGCCATCCCCCTTCTTCTCCCTCCCCCTGGCAGGGGGAGGGTCGGGGTGGGGGTCGCGTCGGGGGGAGGGGAGCGGCTCGGCCCGCCGCCCGGGCGCGCGTCGTTCCGGTCGTCCAGCGCATGGGGCGCCGGCCGATGACCGCGGACGGCGGCGGCTACCGCTCGCGCCATTGTTCGGCGGGGGACGGGCTTCGCCTCTTCTATCGGGAGTACGGGGACCCGGCTTCGTCCGCAACGCCGCTCGTGTGCCTGCCGGGGCTGACGCGGAACGCCGCGGACTTCCACGATCTGGCGGTCCGGTACGCATCCGGGCGGCGCGTCATCGCCCTCGACTACCGCGGCCGCGGCAGGTCCGCCTACGACCCCGACCCGAGGAACTACCGCGCCGAGGTGTACGTGAGCGACGCGCTCCACCTGCTGGCGGCGGCCAACGTCCCGCGGGCCGTCGTCGTCGGCGTCTCGCTCGGGGGGCTCCTGGCGATGTTCCTGGCGGCCCACCGGCCGGGCGCTCTCGCCGGCGTCGTCCTCAACGACATCGGCCCCGAGATCGACGGCGCGGGCCTCGAATGGATCAGGCGTTGCCTGGCTCGGGACATGCGCCCCGGAACCTGGGACGAGGCGGCGGCCCTGGCCCGGGAAGTCGCGCAGGGCGCCGCGCCGGACCTCGCCGACGACCGGTGGATGACCGTGGCCCGGCGCAGCTTCCGGGAGGACGAGGCGGGCGTCATCCGCCCCGACTTCGACCCCGCCGTCGCGGACGCCTTCGCGAAGGAAGACCCTCCGCCGGACCTGTGGCCGTCGTACGGCGGTCTGGGGCGCGTGCCCACCCTGGCGATCCGCGGCGCCCTGTCGGACATCCTGTCGGCCGGGACCTTCGAGCGCATGGCGGAGGCGAAGCCCGATCTCGTCCGCGTCGAGGTCCCCAACCGCGGTCACGTTCCCTGGCTCGACGAGCCCGAGTGCCTCGCCGCGCTGGACGGGTTCGTCTCCGGCCTCTAGCCGCATGGCCTCCGGCGGTCCGGACCGGCGCAGCCGCCCCTCCCTCCCCGGCCCCGGCGCCGTCGAGGCGGCGGCCGAACGGATCCGGCCTCACGCCCTGCGGACGCCGCTGCTCGAATCGCCGCTCCTCGACCGGCGCCTCGGCGGCAGGCTCCTGGTCAAGGCCGAGGTCCTGCAACGCACCGGGTCCTTCAAGTTCAGGGGCGCCTGCAACAGGATCGGACGCCTCTCCGACGACGAGCGCGCGGCCGGCGTGGTCGCCTTTTCGTCCGGCAACCACGCCCAGGGGGTGGCGCGCGCGGCCCGGATTCACGGCGCGCCGGCGACCGTCGTCATGCCCTCGGACGCCCCCGCCGTCAAGCTGCGGAACACGCGGGCTCACGGCGCCGACGTCGTCGCCTGCGACCGCGAGCGGGAAGACCGGCGGGAGATCGCCCGCGCCCTCGCGGAACGGACGGGACGGACGCTGGTCGAGCCGTTCGACGACGCGGACGTCATCGCCGGACAGGGCACGGTCGGCCTCGAGATCGCGGAGCAGACCGCCGATCTCGGATGCCGCCCCGACGCCGTCGCGGCGCCCGTCGGCGGCGGCGGGCTGATCGCCGGAATCGGCCTCGGCCTCGACGCGAGAGAGAAGGGCGTTCCTCTCGTCGGCGTCGAGCCGGCGGCCTTCGACGACACCCGCCGCTCGCTCGAGTCGGGCCGGCGGGAGACCAACCCTCCGGGGCGCCGCTCGATCTGCGACGCGCTGGCGGTCCCCACGCCCGGGGAGATGACGTTCGCCCTCAACCGGCGGCGGCTCGAAACCTGCCTCGCGGTGAGCGACGACGACGTCCGGACCGCCATGGCCGTCGCCTTCGCGCACTTCAAGCTCGTCGTGGAGCCCGGCGGCGCCGTCGCGTTGGCCGCCGTCCTCTCCGGCCGGATCCCCTGCCGGGACCGCGCGGTCGTCGTCGTGGCCTCGGGCGGCAACGTCGACCGCGAGACGTTCGTCGACGCCCTCGCCGCCGCGGACTGGACCGCCCCGCCCCTCGCCGCCGACTGAAGCGCGTTTCCCACATCCCCCCGGCGCGACCCCCACCCCGACCCTCCCCCTGCCAGGGAGAGGGAGAAGAGAGGGACGGAGGGAGCCGTTGACGCTCCTCCCCCCTGCCAGGGGGGAGCCATCCATACTCCTCCCCCCTGCCAGGGGGGAGGTCGGGAGGGGGGTCCGCGCGGCCCCGCAACGCCGCACGATCACCGATCTTCCGGTTTCCGGGCCCTGTACCGCTTGTAGGCGACCGGCAGGACCGCCAGGACCGCCAGCCCCACCAGCGCCGTGACGATCTCCGGCGTCAGGATCCCCGCGGCGGTGAACTCCCCGCCCGACTCGAAGAGGCTGTCGAGGCCCGCGCCGACGGTCGCGTACACGAAGGTCGCGGGGACGATGCCGACGAGGGTGGCCCCGACGTAGGGCATGAGGCGCACCCCCAGGAAGGCGGGCACGAGGTTCACGACGAAGAACGGGAACAGGGGGACCAGGCGCAGCACCAGCAGGTAGCTGAACGCGTTCCGCTGGAACCCCGCCTCGAGGCGGCCGAGCCAGGGGCCGGCCCGCGCCCGCAACGGCTCTCCCAGGGCGGTCCGCGCGATGAGGAAGACCGCGCTCGCCCCGACGGTCGCCGCGGCGGCGACGTAGGCGGCGCCGAAGACGTTGCCGAACAGGAAGCCGCCGGCGATCGTCATCGCCGCGCCGCCGGGCAGCGAGAACGCGACCGCCGCGGCGTACAGCGCCATGAAGACGGCGGGCGCCAGCACGGCGTGGTCGTCGACCCTGGCCCGCAGGAGGTTCCGGTGCTCCCGCAGGGCCTCGATGGTCGCGTAGTCGTCCAGCCCGAAGGCGAAGAACGAGACGAACCCGGCGGCGAGCGCGGCGACCAGGGCGACCCTCGTCCAGAGGCGCGCCTTCGGCGGCCGGCCCTCGTCCCCCCTGCTCATGGGCGCAGGGTAGGGGCCCGCATCGCCCGGTCGATCGGGTCCATCGGCGGTCAGGCCGATTCGGCCCGGACGCGGCCCGCGCCGCCTTCGGCGCCGGCCCGGTCGGCGGTCGGGAGGAAGGCGACGGCGGCCAGGATGATCGCGACGAAGGCGGCCAGGAGCGCGAACAGGGCGGCGAGGCCGCCCGCGGAGTCGTGGGTGAACGCGATCAGCGGGACCGCCAGCGCGCTCACGCCCAGGGTGATGACGTACTTGACGGCGTATATCCGGGAGCGCCAGGCGTCGGCGGCGAAACGGGCGATCAGGGCGTCGTGTATGGGGATTTCCCCGAACACCAGCGCCATCATGATCAGCGCCACTCCCAGCATCGCCGCGTCGTGGGCGACGGCCGCCAGCAGCATCAGGGGCAGTTGCGCGGCGACGACGGCGAGGAACACCGGCTTGATCGGGTAGCGGTCGATGAGGAAGCCGACGACGATCTGCGCGAACGCCGCGACCGCGAACACGCCGGAGGCCAGCGAGCCCACGCCGAGGGTCGTCGTCGCCATGCCCGCCAGACGCTCGTCGAACACCTTGGGCAGGGCCACCGTCGTGACGTTGAAGACCAGGCCGCCGAACAGCGAGGCGACGGCGAGGACGAGCAGGGCCCGGAGAAGGAACGGCGCGCCGGACGTCCGCGCCGGCCCGCGCGGCGCCGGGCGCGCGGCGGCCGCGCGCTCCCCGCGCATCGCCAGGACGTAGGCGACGCCCGTGGCCACGGCTACGGCGCCGGGGACCATGAACGCCGCGCGCCAGCCCAGGGTCTGGGTGAGCAGGCCGGCGACCACCGCCGCGCCGGCGACCCCGAGGTTCCCGAACACGCCGTTGATCCCGAGGACCCTGCCGACCTTCTCCCGCCCCTCGACCACCATGGCGATGCCGACCGGGTGGTAGATCGAGGCGAACAGGCCGATGAGCGTAAGGCCCGCCGCGATCTGCCAGGGGGTCTGCGCGAACCCCGTCAGGATCGAGGCGCCGCCGATCCCCAGAAAGAAGACCGCCATCAGCCTGACGCGGTCCCAGCGGTCGCCGAGCCATCCGGCCGGCAGCGCGCCCAGGGCGAACGCCAGGAAGCCGGGGAACGACAGGGCGATCAGTTCGCCGTAGTCCATGCCGAAGACGTCCTCCAGCGCCAGCACCACCGTGGAGTAGAGCAGCATGAACAGATGGTCGTAGACGTGGCCGACGTTCAGGAACGCGAGCCGGAGGGCGCCTCGAGTCATGGCCGGGTTCTCTCCCCTGTCGTCGCAGCCATCATACGCCCCTCCGCCTGCCGCCGCATGGACCCGCCCGCCGCGTCCCTGCTCTCGCGCGAGCGGCGTTGCGGAACCTCGGTCCACCCCCCTCCCGACCTCCCCCCTGTCCAGGGGGGAGGAGTGCGCGGGGGCAGCGTCGCGTCCCCCTTCTTCTCCCTCCCCCTGGCAGGGGGAGGGTCGGGGTGGGGGTCGCGGCGCCCCAAGGGAGAGGAGCGCGAACGGGACCGGTGGCGCCCCCAGCCATGCAGGGAACGGTGTTTTGCGCGAAGGGGCATCCTCGGATAACGTGGACCGCATGAGTTGGGTATCCAGCGAAGCCGTCAGCGTGCTCGTGTTTCTCCTGCCGGGGTTCGTCGCGGCGGCGGTTTTCTATTCGCTCACTTCGCATCCCAAACCCGGCGTGTTCGATCGCGTCATTCAAGCCCTGATATTCACGATGGTGGGACAGGCGATCACGGCGGTGATCGTCCCGGTTTTCGGTGCCCCGGTCGGAAACGTTGCGGGGGCCGAAAACCGGGAATTCGCCTTATCTCTCATCGTGTCGATCGCTCTCGCGCTTATAGCAGCCTGGGTTCTGAACAGGGATGCCGCGCACCGGGTTCTTCGCCGCATCGGTATCACCAAGGAGACGTCTTATCCATCCGAGTGGTATTCCACTTTCGCAAGACACGCGAAGTGCTACGTCGTATTGCATATGAAGGGACAGCGCCGCCTTTATGGCTGGCCCGAAGAGTGGCCCAGCCACCCGGACGAGGGCCATTTCCGAATCGCGAAAGGTGAATGGTTGGAGAGCGAAGAGAACGAGGAGAACGACAAGCGGACACTTGGCGTCGCCGCCATTCTGATACCCGCCGGTGAGGTCGAAATGGTGGAATTCGTGGACCCCGAGCAACCTGAAAGGACTTGAGTCATGGCGAAGGAACCGACACCGCCACCGACGGAAGGCGTATCACAAAAACCGAAACCGCCGCCGCCGCCGCCGCCGAAGAAGTAGAGACGGCGGCCCAGGCGCGCGGCGTTGCGGGGCTGCGATCCGCCCCCCTCCCGACCTCCCCCCTGTCAGGGGGGGAGGAGCGTCAACGGCTCTCTCCGTTCCCCCTCTTCTCCCTCCCCCTTGCAGGGGGAGGGTCGGGGTGGGGGTCGCGGCAGGGGGGAGAAGCGCGACCGGCCCCCGCGCCGCGCGGTCACCGTAATTTGATGTACGAACTCGCCCGCGCCTGTGATAGGAATCGCAGCGCCGACCGTCTCGCGAACGACGCGCGGCAACGACCAAAGGGAGGAAGACATGAGAAACCCATTTTCCGCGGCAGCGCTGGCCCTCGCGGTTCTGATCGGGGGAACGGCCCAGGCCGCCGACGTCAACGTCGGCTATCAGCTCGTCTACGGCCCGTGGAAGACCCAGATGGAGCGGCTGAAGAAGGAAGGGCTGGGCGGCAAGAGCATCGAGTTCTTCAAGTTCACGTCGGGCACCGAGGTCATCAACGCCATGGCGTCCGGGTCGGTCGACATCTCGCTGAACGGCTCGTCGCCGACGGCCGCCGGCTACAGCCGGGGAGTCGACCTTCAGGTCATCTACATCTACGACAACATCAACGACGCCGAGGCCCTGGTGGTCAACGACAAGGTCGTCGCGCCGCAGGACCTCAAGGGCAAGACCATCGCCGTCCCCTTCGGCTCCACCACGCACTTCCACATGATGTTCGCGCTGGAGCAGCTGGGGATCAGCCCCAGGGAGGTCAACGTCATCGACATGTCGCCGCCCGACATGGTGGCGGCGTGGGAGCGCGGCGACATCGACGGCGGCTTCGTCTGGGATCCGGCGCTGGGCCGGATGAAGGAAGCGGGCCGCGTGCTGCTGTCGTCGGGCGATCTCAGCAACTGGGGCAAGGCGACCTTCGACGCCATGGTCGCGCGCGCGGCGTTCACCAAGGAGAACCCCGAGTTCGCGTGCCAGTGGGTCAAGATGGTCGCGGAGGCCGACGCCGACTACCGCGCCAACCCCAACGGCTACGGCCCGGGCACGGAGAACGCCATGGCCATCGCCAAGGCGGTCTCCGGCCAGGCGGATCAGGTCGGCGGAGTCCTGGCGCTCTACGACTATCCCACCCTCGAGGAGCAGGTCTCCGGAACCTGGCTCGGCGGCGGCGTCGCGGCGGCCCTCAAGGCGACGTCGGAGTTCCTGAAGGAACAGGGCAAGATCGACAAGGTCCTCGCCAGCTACGACGGCGCCTCGAACGCCGCGTTCGCCAGGATGGCCCTGGAGGGAAGCTGCTGATCCGCGACGGACGAACGTCCGGAGCGGCGTCCCGCGGCGGCCCTTTCGCCGCGGGACGCCGCCTCTTCGCGTCCCGGCCACTCTCCGCATAGCCTCGTGACGGCAGTCCTCCGGCTGGACGAGATCAGCGTCGTGTTCCCGTCGCTCGTCGGCGGCGGCGACCTCACGGCGCTGGACAGGGTGAGCCTCGACTTCGGCCCCGAAGAGTTCGTCGTCGCGCTCGGCGCCTCCGGGTGCGGGAAGTCGACCCTGCTGAACGTCATGGCCGGGTTCATCAGGCCGACCTCCGGCGCCGTCACCCTGCATGACGAGCCGGTGACGGGCCCCGGCAAGGACCGCGGCGTGGTCTTCCAGCGGCACGCCCTGCTGCCCTGGTTCAACGTCATCGACAACGTCGCCTTCGGCCTCAAGCTCCAGGGCGTCGGCGTGAGCGAGCGGCGGGCGGTCGCCCAGGAAAACCTCGATCTGGTGGGGCTCTCGGAATTTCACGCCCATCCCGTCTACCAGCTCTCGGGCGGGATGCAGCAGCGCGTCGGCCTGGCGCGCGCCTTGACGTCGAATCCGGAGATACTGCTCATGGACGAGCCGCTGGGCGCGCTCGACGCGTTCACCCGCGAGAACATGCAGGAGCTGATCCTCGACGTCTGGAGGCGCACGCGGAAGATCGTGTTCTTCATCACCCACAGCGTCGAGGAAGCGCTGTTCATGGCGACGAAGCTCATCGTCATGTCGCCGCGTCCCGGGCGCATCACGCGCGAGTACGACCTCGAGTTCTCCGCCCGTTACTCGGAGCTCGGAAACGCCCGCGCGATCAAGTCGGACCCCGAGTTCATCGCCGTGAGGGAAGAGGTGCTGTCGCTCATTCATGGCGAGCAGGCCGGCGGAGCGGAGGCCGCGGGCCCATGAATCTCCTCGCGCGATTCCGCAGGAGAGAGGACTCCGTCGACCCCTACGGCACGCCGGGGACCGGGAGGAGCACCCTCATCAGCATGACGACCATCGTCGCCATCCTGGCGGCGTGGTGGCTGGTCACCCAACTGGAGCTCATCCGTCCCCTGTTCCTGCCCTCTCCCGAGCTGGTGATCGCGAAGTTCCTCAAGATCTCCTGTTTCGACCACTACTGGCAGTCCGGCGCGGCGGCGCTCGGCCTCGTGGACGAGGTCGTCGCCGAATGCGAAGGGTTCAGCGAGAACGCCCTTCACCAGCACGTCCTGTGGAGCCTCTATCGGGTCTTCAGCGCCTTTCTCCTGGCCGTCGTCACCGCGGTTCCCATCGGCATCACCATGGGCATGAACCGCTACGCCCGCGGGGTGTTCGATCCGCCGATCGAGTTCTACCGCCCCATCCCGCCGCTCGCCTATCTGCCGCTGACCATCATCTGGTTCGGCATCGGCGACTTCGGGAAGATCTTCCTGATCTATCTGGCCTGCTTCGCCCCCCTGGCGATCAGCGCCCGGTCGGGCGTGAGGTCGTGCTCGATCGAGCAGATACACGCCGCCTACTCCATGGGCGCGACCCAGGGCCAGATCGTCCGGCAGGTGGTCATGAAGGCGGCGCTTCCCGAGATCCTGACGGGCATGAGGATCTCGATCGCCTTCGGCTGGACGACCCTGGTCGCCGCCGAGATGGTCGCCGCCAAGGCGGGCATCGGAGTCATGGTCCTGAACGCGGCCCGTTTCCTGGCCACGGACATCGTGTTCCTGGGCATCGTCGTCATCGGCCTGATCGCGTTCTTCTTCGACGCGATCATGCGCTGGGTCGAACGCTCCCTGGTCCCGTGGAAAGGAAAGATGTAGCCATGCTCCTTCCCCCCCCCGGCGCGACCCCCACCCCGGCCCTCCCCCTGCAAGGGAGAGGGAGAAGAAGGGGCGGATGGAGGGGTCGTTGACGCTCCTCCTCCCTCTGAACGGATGACGGGAGGGGCCATTATCACTCCTCCCCCCTGACAGGGGGGAGGTCGGGAGGGGGGTAGCCGCGGCCGTCCCGGAAGACTATCCTGAGGCCCGGGACGCCGGACGCCGCGGGAACGGCGCGCCGGCCTCGAAACGCAGAACCAGACCACGGGGAGGAGAACTCATGTTTGCAGGAAAACTCGTTTTCGCCGTGCGCGGGCTCGCGACCCTCGCGTTGGGGATCTCGGTCTCGACCGCGGCGGTCGCCGCCGATCTCATGAAGCCGGGCGGCTACCCGGAACGGACCGTGTCGGTCGTCGTGCCGTACGGGCCGGGCGGCGGTTCCGACCAGGTCTCCCGCGCATGGGCGACGGCCATGCAGAAGATCACCGGCGTCGGTTTCTCGGTGGAGAACAAGCCGGGCGGCGGCGGTCTCGCGGCGATACCGGACTACATGAACCGGCCGAAGGACGGTTACACGATTCTCGAGCAGACGGACGGCATCATCACGGCCGAGGCCGCCGGACAGATCGACTTTTCCCTGGGCGTGGACCTGATCCCCATCTGCGTCACCCAGGCGACCTTCAGCCAGATCTACGTCCGCCCCGACGAGACGCGGTACACCGACTGGGCGTCGTTCGTCGCCTACGCGAAGGAGAATCCCGGTCAGGTGAACCTCGCGAACATCGGCGTCGAGGGTTCCATGGAAGTGGTGCAGTGGGGCGCCATCGAGGAAGCCGCCGGCATCAAGGTCAAGCAGATCAGCTTCGACAAGCCCGCCGAGCGCTACGCGTCGCTCATCGGCGGCCACACCGACGCGCTCTTCGAACAGCCGGGCGACGTGCGCAAGTACCTGGAGGGCGGTCAGATGAAGGCCATCCTGAACGTGCTGCCGTCGAGCCCGGACGCGTTCAAGGACGTCCCCTCGCTGACCGACGCCGGCATCGGCGAGACGCCGGTCCTGCAACGCGTGCGGCTGTTCTGGGTCCACAAGGACGTGCCCAAGGAGCGCCAGGAGTATCTGGTCAAGGCGTGCGACGCGGCCTTCAAGACGGACGACTACCAGGAGTTCAACCGCAGCAAGTACATGCATCTGGCCCGCAGCTACTACGGCGGCCAGGACGCGACCGATCTGGTGCGGAGTCTCGTGGACGCGTACGTCGCGCTCTACAAGAAGATCGGCTTCTCGAAGTAGCGGTCCGATCCGGACTCTCGCGCCCGGAACCGACGCGTGAGCGGCGCCGGAGGCGAACAGGCGCGCGCGCAGGCCGCGCGCCTGTTCGTCGAGTCCGGGATCTGGCTGGCGATCGTCGCGTTCATGTGGGTCTATTCCCACGCCTTCGACCGCGAGCTCGAGATCTACCGCTGGGGCACCGTGTCGTGGCCGCGGGGGATCCTCCTCGTCGTCCTGGTCGTGGCGTCCCTGTCCCTGGTCTCGGGCTGGCGCGCGATCCGGCGGGGGGCGCATCTCTCGGAAGGGGTCGGCGCCGAGCGCCACGAGATGGAGACCGGGCTGCTGGCGACGCTCCGCGTCGCCGGCACGTTCCTCTGGCCCCTGCTGTACCTGTGGTTGCTGCCCCGCGCGGGCTATTACGTCACGACGCCGGTGTTCATCGCAGGCTACATGTGCATCTTCGGCCAGCGCGACTGGCGGCTCCTCACGGGCGCGACGCTCGGCATCTACGCGGGCGTGCTGCTGATGTTCACCGTGTGGCTCTACGTGCCGCTGCCCACGGGCAACTGGCCCGTGTTCTACGACGCCAGCAACGCCCTCCTCGTCGCGCTCGGCGCGTTGTAACCGGCGCGGGCGGCGCGGCGCATGGACGACTTCATCCTCGGCTTCACGACCCTGTTCCTCGATCCCGTGGGACTGGCCGTCTTTTTCGGGGGGCTGATCGGCGGGCTCCTGTTCGGCGCCATTCCCGGGCTCTCCGCCGTGACCCTGGCGACCGTCCTGCTCCCCTTCTCCGTCTATTTCGCGCCGTCCCACGCAATCATGCTGCTCGCCGTGATCTACGTGTCGGGCATCTACGGCGGCGCGGTCACGGCCATCCTGTTCAACATCCCCGGCAGCGCCGAGAACGCCCCCACGGCGTTCGACGGGTACGCGATGACCCGGAAGGGAGAGTCGGGACGGGCGATCGGCGCCGCGGTCACCTGCTCGGCGCTGGGCGGCATCGGCTCGTGCGTGCTCATGATGGCGGCGACCGAGCCGCTGGCGAACTGGGCCATCCGGGCCTTCGGGCCGCCGGAGATCTTCGCGCTGATCTTCCTCGGCCTGTCGATCGCCGCGACGGTCGGGGCCGAGACCGTCTGGAAGGGCTGGCTCTCGGTGTTGTTCGGCCTGCTCCTCGCCACCATCGGCACGGATCCGGCGGGCGGCCTCGCCCGTTTCGATTTCGACATCGCCTACCTCATGGCGGGCATCCACTTCGTCCCGCTGATCCTCGGGTTCTTCGCCGTGTCCGAGGTCTTCGTCCAGGGTCACCAGATCGCCCGCGGCCTGCGCGCGCCGCCCAGGCTGGGAATCGACTTCCCGAGCCTCGCCGAGTTCTGGCGCCTCAAGATCGCCGTCGTCCGCTCCATGCTGATCGGGTTCTTCTCGGGCATCCTGCCGGGGATCGGGGCCGTCCTGGCGTCGTTCCTGAGCTACGGCGAGGCGGTGCGCTGGTCGCGGAATCCGGAGCGCTTCGGCAAGGGCGAGATCGAGGGCGTCGTCGCTTCCGAGACGGCGAACAACGCCGCGACCGGCGCCGCCATGATCCCGCTGCTGGCGCTCGGCCTGCCCGGCGGCGCGCTCACCGCCGTCATGGTCGGAGCCTTCCAGATCCACGGGATGGAGCCGGGGCCGCTGGTGCTGATCACGAGCAAGGACCTCGTGTGGGTCGTGTTCGTGGCCATGTTCTTCGCCAACGTCGGGATCTTCCTGCTCGGCTACATCGAGACCAAGACCGTCGTGCACCTGCTGCGCGTGCCCTTCAGCCTGCTGGCGCCGGCCATCCTGCTGATCGCCTCGATCGGCGCCTTCGCCCTGCGCGGTCTCGTGGTCGACGTCTGGGTGATGTTCCTGGCGGGGATCCTCGGCTACCTGATGCGGCGGTCGGGATACTCCATGGCCGCGGTGGTGCTGGGCGTCATCCTGGGGCAGCTCGGCGAATCGGCGTTCATCAAGAGTATGCAGCTCCTCGACTACAACCCCCTGAACTTCTTCACCCGTCCGGTGTCGGCGATCCTGCTGGTCCTCGGCATCGCCTCGCTGGCCTACAGCATCCGCCGGGCCAGCCGGATCGTGCCGGGGCAGGGCCGGGACGCGCGGGAATCGCGCGCCCCGTAACGGCGGCCGGCGCTGCGGACGACGGGCCGGGATCCGGCGGTCGATTCCCGCCTCCGCCTCCGCCGCGCTTCTTCGGATCGGCAACGCATGTCCCGGTTCCATGCCGCGGTCATAACATGGCCGTCGTGGCCTGCGCAAGGAAAAAATAATCATTCAGGAAATTTTTTGGTGAACTGAACGGATGATGGGCCGCGCAATGCCGCGAACGCGGGGAAACGCCCGCTCCAACCCGCTCGCCCTGATGGGCGAACGCACGTTCTTCGCGTTGTGGCTCACGGGCGCCATCGTCGCCGTCGTGCGCTGGCTCGAGGTCCTGGCGGTCGGCGTGTTCGTCTTCGACCTGACCGGGTCGCCCCTCGTCGTTTCGTTCCTGCTGTTGGTCCGCATGGTCCCGATGTCGGCGGTCGGGTTCTGGGTCGCCCTGCTGGCGGAGAAGGTGGGGCCGCGCCGGCTGCTGCTGGCGATGCTCGGGACCATGGTCCCGGCTTCCTTGATCCTCGCCGCCCTGGTCGACCGCGGCGCGGTCGAGATCTGGCACCTGTCGGTCGGCGCGGTCCTGGGCGGCTGCCTACAGGCGGCCGACATGCCGGTCCGCCGCCTCATGCTGGGCGAGGCGGCGGGCCTCGCGCGCATCGGCGCCGCGATGGCGCTCGATTCGTCGACCAACCACATCACCCGCCTGCTCGGTCCCATGCTGGGCGGCGTGTTGCTGGCGACCGTCGGTCTCCAGGGCGCCTTCGTCATGAGCGCGGCGTTCTACGCGGTCGGCGTCGGCCTGCTCTGGACCCTCCGCGTCGGCGGGCCCTCGCGCGCCGCGTCCGGCGCGTCGTTCTGGCGGAATCTGGTCGAGGGCGTCCGCCTCGTGCGGGAGAACCGTATGCTCGCCGGCTTCCTCTGGGTGACGGTGATCTACAACATCTGCGGTTTCCCGTTCCTGTCCATGGTGCCGGTGATCGGCAAGGACATGCTCGGCATGGGTCCGGTGGCCGTGGGCCTTCTCGCCGGCGCCGAGGGAGCCGGCGCGTTCCTCGGGGCCATGTTCGTCGCCGTGTTCGCCCGGACGCCGTGGTTCCTCAGGATCTACCTCTACGGAACGACGCTGGCGCTGGCCATGATCCTGGCGTTCGGCCTGTCGAACACGGCGCTGTTGTCGTCGCTGGCGATGCCCATCGTCGGCCTCGGGGCCGCGGGCTTCGGCTCGATGCAGAGCGCGGTCGTCTTCGCGTCCGCGCCGCCGCACCTGCGGGGACGCCTGATGGGCGTGCTCGTCGTGTGTATCGGCGTCAGCCCGCTGGGCTACCTCCAGCTGGGATTGCTCGCCGAGTGGTTCGGGGCCTCGGCCGCCGTCGCCATCGTCGCCGTCGAGGGGCTGGCCGCCCTGGCGCTCGTCGTCCGTCGGTGGCCGGAGCTGCGCCGCCGCCTGGCGCCGGCGGAACACGGGTAGCCCGCGTTTCTCGTATCCCCCCGGCGCGACCCCCACCCCGACCCTCCCCCTGCCAAGGGGAGGGAGAATCAAGAGGGACGCGCCGCCCCGCGCGCGCTCCTCCCCCCTGACCATCGATACTCCTCCCCCCTGACAGGGGGGAGGTCGGGAGGGGGGTGGGCCGCGCCGCGGCGCGCGGTCAGCGGCTGTAGTACTCGATCACGAGGTGCGGTTCCATGCGCGCCGGGTAGGGGACCTCGGCGAACGACGGCACGCGAACGAAGGCGCCGCGCATCCTCGCGTGGTCGACCTCCAGGTAGTCCGGGACGTCCCGTTCCGGCGATTCCACCGCCTCGAGGACCAGCGCCATGTTCCTGGACTTCTCCCGCACCTCGACGACGTCGCCTTCCCGGACCCGATAGCTCGGGACGGTCACGCGCCGCCCGTTGACCGTGACGTGCCCGTGGTTGATGAACTGCCGCGACGCGAACACCGTCGGCGTGAACTTCATGCGGTAGACCACGGCGTCGAGCCGGCGCTCGAGAAGGCCGATCAGGTTCTCCGTCGTGTCGCCCTTGTTCTTCACCGCCCGGTCGTAGGTGTTGCGGAACTGCTTCTCGGTGATGTTGCCGTAGTAGCCCTTGAGCTTCTGCTTCGCCTTCAGCTGGATGCCGAAGTCGCTCAGCTTGCGCCGGCGGGCCTGGCCGTGCTGTCCGGGACCGTAGGAGCGCCGGTTGGACGGGCTCTTGGGCCGCCCCCATATGTTCTCGCCCATACGGCGGTCGAGCTTGTGCTTCGCTGATTGACGCTTGCTCATCGACGATCCCGCGCTGATGACCGGGGAGCCGGCGCCGGGGCGCCGGACGGGGCGCGTACTATACGCGGCGCCGGGCCGATGTCAATTCGGCGTCCTCGTTCGATGCATACGAGACGCCCCGCGTGGCGGCGGCGGTTCGGCCGGTTCCGGCTCCCGTCAAGGGCCGTTGCGGGCGCCATGCGGTTTCCGCAACGCCGGGTCGCGAAATCGGCGCATGTGGGGAGCCGCTCCGGCATTTATACCGGCGCGCACGACACGGGATGCCGGCCGGTCCCCACGGGCCGGCCATGTTTTGAGGAAAGGTAGTGTTCGTCATGAGGATGTCGCCCGACTTTGTCGACGAATCGTTCCGGCCTGGAATTGAAGGCGGTGGCGAGCGCGGGCTCGCCGGCGTCTTCCGGATGGTCCGCGAGGGGCTCGGCGAGATCGCCGCCTGCGCTCTCGAGCCGTTGCTTCCGGCCGACGTTCCGCCCGACCGTAAATGAGCGGTCGGACGCCCCGCCCGAGTCGCGGAGGAACGGCGCCTGTCCCCTGAACGGCGCCGCTCCGCGAACCTCCCGAAGAAGTCCGGTCTCCGACGATCCCGGCGGCGAGGCGCGCCGGAGCCGGGGTTCGCGCGGGCTGCGGTGGCGCGTCGCGAGGAGGACGGCGAAGCACCAGGGTGGTCCAGCCGCCGAGCCCGATCCGCTTCTCCAGGCGCATGCGGTTTCGTCGATA
The DNA here is from genome assembly GCA_965242505.1 of Alphaproteobacteria bacterium. Taxonomy (GTDB): domain Bacteria; phylum Pseudomonadota; class Alphaproteobacteria; order UBA2966; family UBA2966; genus UBA2966. Next base: position 1,886,587 of record OZ251449.1, on the reverse strand, counting down.
CGCGGCGAGGACGCTGCGTTCCTGATGCGTCAGTATTCCGGACAGGATCACCCGCCCGCCGGGAGAGACGCGCCGTCCGACGTCCTTCGCCATTCCGATCAGCGGCGCGGCGAGGATGTTGGCGACGATCAGGTCGTAGGGCCCGCCCTCGGATACCCTTCGGTGGCGGCATCCGTCCCCCGTCACGAACTCGACCTGGCGGCGCAGGCGGTTGACGCGGGCGATGCGCCGCGCGAATTCGACCGCGCGCGGGTCGATGTCCACTCCCAGAACCCGGCGGTTCCAGGCCCGGCGCATGGCCATGGCGAGGATGCCCGTGCCGGTCCCCAGATCCAGCGGACGCCTCATGCGGTCGCGCTTCGCGAGATCGTCGATGGCGATCAGGCAGCCGCGCGTGCTTTCGTGCCTTCCCGTGCCGAAGGCGGGGCCGCCGTTCACGATCAGTTCGATGGCGCCGCCTGGCCTGGGGCCGTCGTAGTCGCTGGCGCGGACGAAGAACCTGCCCACCCTGACCGGTTCGCTCGAGAACCGGGAGGAGATCGACCAGTCCCGGTCGGGAACGCGCTGCGCGCGAGGCTCCATCCCGATGCCGACCGCGCCGAGTTCGCGCATGGAGCGCGCGAGCGCGGCGGCGTCGGGTTCCATGGCGCAGAGGATTTCCACGCGCCACAACCGATGCGGCCCGTCCGTCGCGTCATCGCCGAGCGCGTTTGCCGTCACGGCCAGGATCCGGTCGCCCGGCCCCTCGAGAACGCCTCCCCGGCCGCCCAACGCGCGGGTGAGGGACTCCTCGACGCGGTCGACCGCGCCTTTCGCGACCGTCGCCCGAACGTTCCACAGGTTCGCGCCGCTTGCCATCCGGCCTCGACGAAGGCTTGGAGCGGAAGCGGCCCGCGTCGGCGGGGACGTCAGGCCGTTTCCACGAAGCTGTCGATGATCCTCTTGGTTCCCGCCTTGTCGAAGGCGACCCGAAGGCGGTTTCCATCCACGGACAGCACGTGGCCGTAGCCGAACTTCTGGTGAAAGACCCGGACGCCCACGCGCAGGACTCTGGCGGCCTCCTTGGCCTCGAGGACTTCGGCCCGTCCCTCGATGACCGGTCCGCCCGGCGTCGCCGCGCGACCGCGGCGGCCTTGGCGCCGGTCCGTCGAGGGCCTCTCCGAAACGTCGAATCGGCTGACGTGATCTTCCTGGAGAGTCCGTGTCCGCCTGCCTTCGTACAGGCCCGGTTCGCTCACGTATTCGACGGAGTCCCTGGGCAACTCGTCGATGAAACGCGACGGGACGTTGCTCCGCCACTGATTGTAGATACGCCGGCTGGCGGCGAAACTGAGGCGGATCCGTTGGCGCGCGCGCGTCAGGCCCACGTGTCCGAGTCGGCGTTCTTCCTCCAGGGCGGTCGGACCGCCTTCGTCGAGGGAACGCTGGTTGGGAAAGACGCCTTCCTCCCAGCCCGGCAGGAACACGGTGTCGAACTCGAGACCCTTGGCGCCGTGCAGGGTCATGAGGCTGACCTTGTCTCCCGCGCCGGAGTCCTCGTTCTCCATGACCAGACTGACGTGTTCGAGGAACCCCTCGACGTTCTCGAACTCGTCCATCGCCGCGACCAGCTCCTTCAGGTTCTCCAGCTTTCCGGGGGCGTCGGGCGACTTGTCGTTCCGCCACATCGCGGTGTAGCCGGAATCGTCCAGGACGAATTCGGCGAATTCGACGTGGGGAAGCCGGGTCTTCTCCACCCGCCAGCGGTCGAGGCGCGCCAGGAAGTCCGACAACGCGCGTCGGGCCTGCGGCCGGAGCTCCTCCGTCGCGACGAGCTCGGCGGCCGCCTGCGCCAGGCCGAGACCGCGGGCGCGGGCGAGTCGATGCATCGCCTGCATGGTCGTCGAGCCGATCCCGCGCCGGGGAACGTTGACGATCCTCTCGATGGCCAGATCGTCGGCGGGCTGGACGACGGCTCGGAAATACGCCACGGCGTCGCGAATCTCGCGTCGTTCGTAGAAGCGCAGGCCGCCGACGACGCGGTAGGGCAGGCCGAGGGTGAGGAACCGTTCTTCGAACTCGCGCATCTGAAAGACGGCGCGGACCAGGATGGCCATCCCGTTCAGGCCGTGGCCCCGCGAACGCAACGCCTCGATCTCCTCGCCCACGAAACGCGCCTCGGCCTCGCCGTCCCACACGCCGCGGACCTGGAGGCGTTCGCCCTCGGGCGCCTCGGTCCACAGCGTCTTCCCGAGCCGTCCGGCGTTGTTCGTGATCAGACCCGCGGCCGCCGCGAGAATGTGCGGCGTCGAGCGATAGTTCTGCTCCAGACGGATGACGCGGGCTCCTTCGAAGTCCTTCTCGAAGCGCAGGATGTTGCCGATTTCGGCGCCCCGCCAGCCGTAGATCGACTGGTCGTCGTCGCCCACGCAGCAAATGTTGTGGCGCGCGCGCGCCAGAAGCCGAAGCCACAGGTACTGAGCCACGTTGGCGTCCTGATACTCGTCCACCAGGATGTACCGGAACCGCTGCTGATACGCCGCCAGCACGTCGGCGTGGTCTCCGAAGATCGCCAGGCAGTGCAGCAGCAGATCGCCGAAGTCGACGGCGTTCAGCGATTTCAGCTGCTCCTGATAAGCGGCGTACAGGCTCGCGCCCCTGCCGAAGGCGAAGTCGCGGGCATTGTCGGACCCGGCCTGCCGCGGTCCGACGCCCCGGTCCTTCCAGCGGCCGATGAGCGCCGCGAGGTTCCGGGCCGGCCATTTCTTTTCGTCGATCCGCGCGGCTTCGATGATCTGCTTCAGGAGGCGGATCTGATCGCCGGTGTCGAGGATGGTGAAGTTCGCCGTCAGGCCCGCGAGTTCCGCGTGGCTCCGGAGCATCCTGGCGCCCATCGCATGGAACGTGCCGAGCCACAGACTCTCGACCGGGCGCCGGAGCAGGGCTTCCACCCGGCCCTTCATCTCGCGCGAGGCCTTGTTGGTGAACGTGACGGCGAGGACTTCCCCGGGGCGCGCGAGTCCGAGGTGGAGAATATGGGCGAGCCGGGTCGTCAGTACGCGAGTCTTTCCCGTGCCGGCCCCGGCGAGGACCAGAACGGGGCCCTCCGTCGCCTCGACGGCCTCGCGCTGCGCGCCGTTGAGCTCCGCCAGGTAAGGGGGCTCCGGCCGGCCGGCCTCGATGCTCGGCGCGGCGCCGGGCGATCGGGCGGGCGGCTCGTCGAAAGCGGAGAGATCGAACGATTCCGGCATCGCCGCGACTTATAGCACGGTCGCCGCATCGCGACCCCTCCACGCGCGGGCCGGGTCCGAACCGGACGGCCGCGGGCGCGAACCTCAGCGCTCGTCGTGTTCCTCGGCGTGCGCGGACAGCAGCGCCCTGTTGTATTCGCGAAGCGCCCGGTTGTGATGGAGAATGCCGATGACGGTGAGGTTCCGCGCGTTGTCCACGACCGGCAGGTGGTTTTCCCCGGCCGCGTCCATCAGCGACAGAACGCGCTCGAGGTTGTCGTCGCCCTCGATCACCGTCACCTTGCGCGCCGCGTCGTGCGCGTTGATCAGGGTATCGACGTCGGTGTCGAAGGCGACGTCGCGGATGTCCGCGAACGAGACCTTCCCCACGTATCGGCCCCCGGCGTCCGTCACGAAGAAATGGTCGTGCGGCGCGGTTCGCAGCAGATGGCGGATCTCGGAGATGTTCGTGTCCTCCGGAACGGTCCGGAAGTCGTCGTCCATGATGTGCCGCGCCCGAACCGTCATCAGCAGATGCCGCGCCCGGCCGCCCTTGAGGCTGATGCCCTGACGCACGAGTTGCCACGCGAAAAACGACCGGCCGAGGACCTGGTGGGTGAGGATGCTCGCCACCGCGATGGCGATCATCGCGGCGACGGTGACCGAGAGGTCGCCGATCAACTCGAACATCATCAGGACGGTGGAAATGGGAGCGCCGAGGACGGGCGCGGCGACGGCGCCCATGCCGACGACCGCGTAGAGGCCGGGGCTCGACGCCAGCTCGGGAAAAGCGGCGGCCGCGACGAATCCGAAGGCGCCGCCCGTCATCGCGCCGACGTAGAGCGAGGGGCTGAAGACCCCGCCGCCGAAACCGCTCCCCAGCGTGATCGCCGTCGCCGTCACCTTGGCGATGACGAGAAATATCAGGAACCCCAGGGGGATGATTCCCTTGAGCGCGTCTCCGGTGGCCTCGTAGCCGACGCCCAGCACCTCGGGGAAAAAGACCGCGATGGCGCCGACCCCGAGACCGCCGATGGCGGGGCGGAGCCATATGGGCGTCCGGGTGCGCTCGACGGCGTCGGCGGCGAACATGATGCTCCACATGAAGATCATGGCGACCGCCGCGCAGACGATGCCGAGCATCAGGAACGCGGGGAGTTCGAAGAACGAGACGATCGAGTAGTCGGGAAGAACGAAGGCCGGGAAATCGCCCAGATGGATGCGGGAGACGATGGTGCCCGCCACCGACGCGATCACGATCGGCGAGAAGGCGTGAAGCGCGTAGTGGCCGATCACCACCTCCAGGGCGAAGAACGCCCCGGCGATCGGGGCGTTGAACGAGGCCGCGACGGCGCTCGCGACGCCGCACCCCAGCAGCGTCAAGGACAGGGAAGGACCGAATTTCAACCGCTGCGCGACGAACGACGCGGCGGTGGCGCCGAGATGGACGACGGGACCTTCCCGCCCGGCGCTCGCGCCCGCGCCGAGGCTGGCGACGGATACGGCGGCCACGGCCAGACCCTTTCCCGGAGTCAGGCGTCCGCCGCGAAGCGCGCCCGCCTCCATGACCTGCGCGACGCCTTCCGCCCTGCGGCCGGGGACCAGGAACCGGAGGAGCAGGCCGACGACGAGGCCGCCCGCGGCGGGGGCGAAGAGAACGTGCCACCAGGCGAGATCGTCGGCCAGAGTGGCGACCTGCTGGGACGAAAAGCCGTAGAAGACCTCCTGTATCGAGGCCAGCAGCAGACGAAATCCGATGGCGCCGTATCCGACCGCCACGCCGATGACCGCCGCGAGCGCCGAGAGCACGACTTGATCGTTGCCGGCGAAACTTCGCCACCGCGCCGTCACGGCGTCGAGACGTGGCGACCGAGACGTCATGGATCCACTTCCGATCCCGTCGGCGCATCCGTAATGCGCCGTCTTTCAAACCATTATTCGACCGACTGTATATCCCGACTGTGCGGTATCGGACAAGACGTTGAATTCAAGCGAGAAACGTAAGCCGTCCACAGCGGTTCCGGTCGAACGGGAGCCGCCCCGATCCTTCTTCGCGGCGGGGAGGCGCGGAGGACGGGGTGGATGACGGCCGCCGCGGGACGGCGTTACTTGCACTGGCCGATGGAGTTGTCGGAGCAGACCGTTTTCCCGTCGATCCAGGTTGCGCCGGACAGGTCGGCGTTGAGGAGGTCGGCGCCCGTCATGCGGGCGTCCGTGAAGTCCGCCCCCCTGAGGTCCGAACGGAACAGCCGCGCGCGCCGCAGGTCGGCGCGGGCGAAGGACGCGTTCCGGAGGTCGGCCTTCGTGAAGTCCGATTCGATCAGGCGAGCGCCGTCGAAAACGCTCTCCGAGAGCGTCGCCGAGATGAACTTGGCGCGATGGGCATCGACGTCGGAGAGATCGCTGCCCTCCAGGCGCGCCCGGTTGAACCGCGCGTCGCGCAACCGCGCGCCGCGCAGGTCGGATCCCGCCAGATTCCGCTCCTCCAGGTAACAACGTTCCCAGTTCACGTTCTTTCTCGGCGGGTCGGTGCAGGCCGCGAGCGCCGGCCGTCCGGCGAGCGCGGCGAACGCGCAGACGATCGCGGTCGAGAGAAGGCGGGACGACCACCGGGATGCGGACGGCGATGTATCGGTCATCGCCTGAACGGGGCTGTGGCCAAGGGACGCGCCGTCAAGGTCCGGTCCGCGGAGGTCGTTCGCCAATGCCGACGGCGCGGCCGACCTGGGGGGGCCTCGGCAGTTCCGCGTGGTCCGCCTTCAACCGCGCGAGTCGCTCCAGCGCTTTCCCGGGGAATTCGGCCGAGCGCCGCGCCTTCAGGTCTACGTGGATGCCCAGCCATTCCGCCGTCGCCGAAAGGAATCCGTCGTCGCGATGATACATGCTGGCGAAGAAATGGATGCGCTTCAGGTCGTGGTCCAGCAGTCGAATCGTGAACTCCAGCGGATCGCCCGCGCCCACCTCCCGGAGGTAGCTGACGTGACATTCGACCTGGAACACCGACTTCCGCTCGCGTTCGGCGTAATCCGCGCCAAGATCCAGCAGGTCGAGGAGGCGGTCGGTCGCATGGTCGAAGGCCAGCACGTAATAGGCCACGTTCATGTGGCCGTTGTAGTCGATCCATTCGGGACGGACGATCTCTTCGTGGATGGCAGGGGCGTCCGAGGAGGTCATGATCTCCGTAATCCTCGAGGGTATCCTCGATCGTGATCCGACGCCGGTTCCCTCGTCCGGCGGGCCTTCGGGCCGTTCGGGCGCGTCGTTCCCACGAGTTTCCGTATGAACCGGTCGTCAGGGCCCGGGCGCATAGAACTGCATCCCGAACCAGCGCCACCTTCCGTCCCACGCGGGCAGCGTGCAGTTGAATCGCGCCCGGCCGGGCGGGAAGGGGCGATCGACCCGCACTTCGATCCGCCGTTCTCCAAGGCGTTGGATTCGCGCCTGGCCGACGTCGCCGGGCGATGCGTAGCAGCGCAGCCGCTCCAGGGATCCGATCTCGGGGGATACGGTGAAGCCGAAGTGGGGCGGATTCCGGGTCAGGAAAAAATCGATCGGCGTCACGTCGGTGACGGGGAAGGGCAGGGCGGTCGCGGCCAACCTCAACCGCTCCAGAGAGCCGAAGTTCTCGTTGAGCGGGAACCTCGGCAGATAGAATCGGTCGGCGCCCTCGTACGCCACGCCGGAGTGTTGGCCGAAGGCGGCCGCGAAGCCCGCCTTTATGATCTTGTCGCGCACGTCCCGGCTGGCTTCGCCGAACGGGTAGGCGAAGAGGCGGGGAATCTCTCCGAGCTCCTGCCGATATCGTTCGCTCGCCTTGCGGATCTCCTGCCAGATTCGTTCGTCCGACGCGCCCACCATCCGCAGATGGGAAGCGGTATGGTGGCCGATGCCGCCGCCGCCGTCCCGGATCTCCCGCAGCTGGTCCCAGGTCAGGAAATTCGCCAGGCCGTTGTCGACGGGATCCGTCGCGACGAACACCGTGAACGGCAGCCCGGCGTCTCTGAACCGCGGCCACGCCTCGGTGTACGTGGATAGATATGCGTCGTCGATGGTTATCGCGACGGTGTTGGCGGGAAGGTCGTGACCGGCCCGGAAGGCGTCGACGATCCGCTCCAGCGGCAGCACGTTGTACGTCCCGGACGTGAGCTCGCGAATGTGGGCTTCGAGCTGTTCGATACGCACGTTCGTCGATGGATATTCCCGTTCGCCGAACCGATGGTACATGATGACGGTCGCCGCCGAGCGATCGGCCGTCACCGTCTCGGTCGGGGAAACGGGTGCCGAGAGAAGGAGCAGCGCGAACGCGCCTCCGAGGCCCGCGCCGCCCCGGAACAGCTTTCCCGAAAGGGACGGCGCCGGTCGGGTTTCCCGGGGGCGGACCGTCGCGCCGATGGCGCGGGCGAGATGCGATCGCGTCACGGCGTCACATCAACCGGGTTCCGGCCGCCTTGTCGCTGAGCAGCGGCGCGCGGCGGGAGTCGCGCAATTGATAATGCCACCATTCGCGGCGATAGTAGTCGAAGCCGGCCATCGTCATGAGCCCCAGCAGGAGTACGCGATTCCGCCGCGCGGTCGGCGGGACGTCCTGACACTCATGATGGGCGCGGTAGGAGAAATCGTCGAATCCGGTCCCCATGTCCAGTTCCTCGCCCGCGGCGTCGAGCAGCGTCACATCGATGGCCGCTCCCCTCGAATGGGGGGAGCCGAGGCGGGGATCGGTCACGAAATGGGGATCGGGCGTATGACGCCAGAGCGCCCACTGCGCCTCGGTCGGTCGATAGGCGTCGAGAACCCGCAACCGCAAACCGAGGGAGCCCGCGAACTTCACCGCGCGTTGAAGCAGCGTAGCCGTTTCGCGATGCAGATAGCAGGCGGCGCGGCGATAGATCGGCGCGCCGGTGAAGTTGTGTTCCGTCGCGTAGGCGAGCTCGATGTCGACGTCGAACACGGGTTGTGTGATTTCCACGAGCGTCATGTGTCGCATCGCATGTATCACAGAGCGACCGCGCGAGGCTACCGGAATTCCGGGGCGGGAACCGGGATCGGCCGATGAGGGTCCTCGCGTTCGACACGACGCTTGCCGCGTGCTCGGTGGCGGTATGCGACGGCGCGGACGTGCTCGCCCGCGGGCGCGAACGTCTCTCGAAAGGCCACGCGGAGATACTGGTGCCGATGATCCGGTCGGTGCTGTCCGCCGCATCGACGCGGTTCGACGACCTGGATCTCGTCGCGGTCACCGTGGGGCCGGGAACGTTCGCGGGAATTCGCGTCGGGCTGTCGGCGGCCCGCGGAATTGCCCTGACGACCGGCGCGCGCATCGCCGGAGTGACGACCCTGGCGGCGGTCGCGGAGGGCGCGCGGCGGCGGAGCGAAACGGACGAAGGGCGGACGATCGCCGTTCTGCAGGATGCCCGGCGGGCCGAGCTGTTCCATCAGGCGTTCCCGCCGGATGACGGAGCCGCCGTTCCGGGGCCGACCGTCATCGCCCTGGACGACGCGCCTTCCGTGTTGCCCCCCGGACCCGTCACGGTGGCTGGAAGCGGCGCGGAACTGGTTCGGGGCCGGATCGTCGGGCGGCGTCCCGACGTTCGGTTCTCGGACGCCCCATCGATTCCGGACGCCGTTCACGTCGCCCGCGCGGGGTTGAGGCTGGCGGCATCGGGCGGTATCGAAAACGACGCGCCCCAACCCCTGTACCTGAGAGCGTCGGGCGCCCGGTTGCCGGACGCGCGGACGCGTTGAAACCGCCGCCGCGCAGGTCATGGCCAGTGTGAGAAATATCGATCGGTCCGCATTTCCCATACCGGTGGGGGATCGAGGAGTGCGCGGCGTTGCGGGACCGCGGTCCACCCCCCTCCCGTCTCTTGTCCTCCCTCCCCCTTGCAGGGGGAGGGTCGGGGTGGGGGTCGCGCCAGGGAGGAGCGCGAACGGACCCTGCGGCGCCCCCGTCGCCGGACGAAGCCCGCGGACAGGCAGTATGAGAAATGCCGGTCAGCGACGCGGGAGGCCCGCTTCAGGCCTTCCGGATCCGCAGGACGTAGGCGCCGGCGTCCGGTTCCAGGCTCAGAACGAGATAACCCTCTTCCCGCACGGACCGCGGCACGTTTTCGAGGGGCTCGCCCGACGGCAGACGAACCTCCGCCACCTCGCCCGATTGCATTCGCTCCATCAGCAGCTTGGTCTTGACGAAGGTGAATGGGCAGACGTCGCCCGTTATGTCGAGAAAGTGATCGGGCGTTTGTTTCAAGGCGGTCATGATTTAATGATAAGGACTTTCATTTCCTTGGAAAAGGAAGTATAAGGCACCGGCTATACATCCGGGACGCGGCATTCCAGGGGGCGAGGACTTGAATGGCTGAACAGTCGGGCAACAGCGAACTGCTCGTTCTGACGACGGATATAGTCGCCTCGCACGTCGCGAACAACTCGGTGGCCGTGTCCGAGGTGCCGCAATTGATCCGGCAGGTGTATAACGCTCTGGCGGACGTGGACGGCGTCGCTCCGCCAGAGCCCGAGCCTCCGAAGCCCGCGGTGCCGATCAGGAAATCCGTCACGCCCGACTACATCGTCTGCCTGGAAGATGGTAAAAGGCTGAAGATGCTCAAGCGCCATATCAGGACGCGGTACGACTTGACCCCGGACGAATACCGTGAGCGGTGGGGGCTGGCGCCGGACTATCCCATGGTCGCGCCCAACTACGCTTCCCGGAGAAGCGCTCTGGCGAAGAAGATCGGGCTGGGCAAAAAACGCCATCGCCGCCGGAAATAGGATGCGTGTCATTCGCCGGGCGCAAATTTAGGCCGCTATGATGGTTTCGAGGCTCGAACGCCTGTGCATCGAAAAGGGCATGAAGATGACCGGCCAGCGCCGGCTCATCGCGCGCGTGCTGTCGGAGTCGGAGGATCACCCGGACGTGGAGGCGGTGTACCGGCGGGCGAGCGAGCTCGACCCGAAGATCTCGATCGCCACCGTGTACCGGACCGTCCGTCTGTTCGAAGAGGCGAACATTCTCGACCGCCACGACTTCGGCGATGGCCGGGCGCGGTACGAGGAGGCGCCTCTGGAGCATCACGACCATCTCATCGACGTGCGAAGCGGCCGGGTCCTGGAGTTCCAGGACGAGGAAATCGAGCGTCTTCAGAAGAAGATCGCCCGAAAGCTGGGTTTCGAGCTGATCGATCACCGCCTCGAGCTCTACGGGGTGCCCCTCGGATCCGACAGTGACGAAAACACGGAGTCCTGACCGGCGGGCCTTCAGACTGTTCCGGGCATTGGGCCGCGCGCTCGTCGCGCTGTCCTGGACGTTTCTCCTGCTTCCTCTTCAGTCGGCGTCGGCGGCCGTCGGCGGTTCCCTCGGAGAGCGCGTGCCCCGGCTCTATCACGCGGGCCTCTGCCGGATACTCGGGGTCGATGTTCGAGTCGCCGGATCCCCGCTCCCGCGTCGTCCCGCCCTGTTGGTCGCGAACCACAGTTCGTGGCTGGACGTCCCGGTACTGGGAAGCCTGATGGAGTGCTCGTTCGTGGCCAAGGCGGAGGTCTCCGGGTGGCCGGGCGTCGGTATCCTGGCGCGGCTTCAACGGACGGTTTTCGTGGAGCGGAGCCCCCGCGGCGTGGGCGCGCACGTCCGGCGACTCGGCGAACGGCTGGAGGACGGCGGACGGCTGGTGCTGTTCCCCGAGGGGACCAGCACCGACGGGAGCCATGTGTTGCCGTTCAAGAGCGCCTTCTTCGCCGTGGTCGGGAACGCCGCGGACAAAGCCATACCCGTCCAGCCGGTGACCGTGGCGTACGTGCGAATCGAGGGTCGCCGCGCCGATCCGCTTACGCGGCCGAAGGCGGCATGGTTCGGAGACATGGAATTCGTCCCCCATCTGTGGGGCGTCCTGCAACTGGACGGCCTGAGCGTCGCGGTCACCTTTCACGATCCCGCGCCGGAGGCGCATTTCGAATCGCGAAAGAAGCTCGCCGCCCGTTGCGGAGAGATCGTCGCGATGGAACATGCCCGTCTGCTCTCCTTGACAGGGTAGGGCCAAGTGCTAGTGTTCCTTCGAGAAGTCGAGGAATCCGCGGGATCGATGCAAACGATGGCGCATCGGATCGGCTCTCCGCGAGGGGCCTAGAGACTGTCCTTGCCCAAAAAGCTCTTCATCAAAACCTACGGTTGTCAGATGAACGTCTACGACTCCGCTCGCATGGCGGACGTTCTGGCGCCGCTGGGCTACGCGCCCGCGGACCGTCCCGCAGGCGCGGACATGGTCATTCTGAACACGTGCCATATCCGTGAGAAAGCGGCGGAGAAGGTGTACTCCGAGCTGGGACGTCTGCGCTCGCTCAAGCGCGCGAGAGAGAGGGACGGCGCCGCCATGGTGCTCGCCGTGGCCGGATGCGTCGCGCAGGCCGAAGGCGAGGAAGTCCGTCGTCGAGCGCCCTGGGTCGATATCGTGTTCGGTCCCCAGGCGTACCACCGGCTTCCCGACATGATCTCCGAGGCCGAACGGCGCGCGGTCGTCGATACCGAGTTTCCCGTCGAACCCAAGTTCGACTCGCTGCCCGAGGAATCGGCGCCGCGGGGGCCCGCCGCGTTTCTCACCGTCCAGGAGGGGTGCGACAAGTTCTGCGCTTTCTGCGTGGTGCCTTACACGCGCGGGCTGGAGTATTCGCGCCCCGTCGGCGATGTTCTTGAGGAGGCGCGCGGACTCGTCGAAGCGGGCGCGCGCGAACTCACGCTCCTGGGCCAGAACGTGAATGCGTACCATGGCGAAGGGCGTAACGGACGGACCCGGTCGCTGGCGGATCTGATTCGCGAACTGGCGGAGATCGATGGGCTTCGAAGGCTCCGCTACACCACGTCCCATCCGCGTGAGATGAGCGACGACCTCATCTCGGCCCACGGGGACGTCGATGTTCTGATGCCCTGCCTTCACCTTCCGGCGCAGTCGGGGTCCGACCGTATCCTGAGAGAGATGAACCGCGGGCATACGTCTGGAGACTACTTGCGGCTCGTCGATCGGATCCGCGCCGCGCGGCCGGACATCGCTCTTTCCAGCGACTTCATCGCGGGATTTCCGGGCGAGACCGCCGCCGACTTCGAATCGACGCTCGATCTGGTTCGCCGGGTCGGGTACGCGAGCGCCTATTCGTTCCGCTACAGTCCGCGTCCCGGCACGCCGGCCGCCGGCCGCGAGGACCAGGTCGCGGACGACGTGAAGTCGGAAAGGCTGGCCGAGTTGCAGGAGTCGATCGGACGGCAGGCGCGCGCCTTCAACGCGGCGACCGTCGGTCGAACTCTCGATGTCCTGCTGGAACGGCGGGGGCGGCGCGAGGGGCAACTCGTCGGACGCAGTCCGTATATGCAGGCCGTCCACGTCGAGGCGGACCTTTCCCGTCTTGGGCGGGTCGTCGCGGTTCGTATCGACGACGCCCTTCCCAACAGCTTGTCCGGTCGCTTGACGGGCGGGTCCGGTCCGGAAGATCGGCCGGCGGGCATGGCATGAGGATTCGACGGAATTGACGGCGGCAAACCAGGCGGCGCCGTCGCCGCTTTACATGGTCTTCGACGACAACAGCCTCCTGACCACCTTGTTCGGGGAGCATGATCGGAATCTGGCCCGCATCGAGCAGAAACTGAACGTCTCGGTGACGGCTCGGGGCAATCGCGTGTCGGTCGAGGGAGGTATCTGGCGTCAGAAGGCGACGCGCGCGGTTCTCAACGAGCTCTACGCGAGACTCGAGAAAGGCCTCGACGTCGGCGTGGGCGAAGTGGATGGCGCCATACGCATGGCCGAGGCGGTGGTGACGGAAGACGACGGCCCATGCCCGATCATCGACGAAGACACACGGATTCGGACCCGCCGGCGCGTGATAACGCCGCGCTCCCCCGTGCAGGCCGCGTATGTCCGCGCGCTGCGTTCCCGCGAAATGGTCTTCGGGCTGGGGCCCGCCGGGACCGGCAAGACGTTCCTGGCGGTCGCCGTGGGCGTGTCGATGCTTCTCGATGGTCTCGTGGAGCGCATCGTCCTGTCGCGGCCGGCCGTCGAGGCGGGCGAGCGGCTCGGCTATCTGCCCGGGGACCTGCGGGACAAGATCGATCCCTATCTCCGCCCTCTCTACGACGCCCTGCATCATATGTTGCCGGCGGATCAGGTCGTCCGGCGGCTCGGGTCGGGAGAGATCGAGGTCGCGCCCGTCGCCTTCATGCGCGGCCGCACCCTGACCGATGCGTTCGTCATTGTCGACGAGGCCCAGAATACGTCCCCCGTCCAGATGAAAATGTTGCTCACGCGGCTTGGCGAGAATTCGCGAATGACGGTTACGGGAGATCTCTCGCAAGTCGATCTGCCGCGTGGCGAGGTATCGGGGTTGGCGGACGCCGTGGAGATGCTCGATGGCGTTCCCGATGTCGAGGTCGTGTATTTCTCGCACGAAGACGTGGTGAGACATGCGCTCGTGACGCGAATCGTGCAGGCCTACGACCATCGCGAACGAAGGCGACGTTCGAGGGCGCGACATGACGGCTGAGGGAGGTCCATCCGGCGGTTCGTCCGATCCACGCCGGAATCGCGCCGCGGAAGCGGAGATCGCGATTTCCATCGAGAGTCCGAAATGGCGTTCGCGAGCGCCGGACGCGGAGGCGCTGTGTCGTCAGGCTGTCGGCCGCGTCCTGGAGGTCGTCGGCCTGCGGGATCCGCGCCTGGAAATATCCGTCGTCCTGGCCGACGATCGATTGCTGCGGCGTCTCAACCGGGAGAACCGGGGGGTGGACCGGCCGACCGACGTGCTCGCGTTCCCGTGCGACCCGCTTGGCGAAGCGGCGCCGGAAGGCGCGCCCCGGATGCTCGGCGACATCGTGATCTCGTACGACCGGGTCTCCCGGGACGCGGCGCGGCGCGGCGCGCCGTTCGCGGACCGCCTGCGGCATCTGGCGGTGCATGGGATGTTGCACTTGCTCGACTACCGCCACGATTCCGAGACCCGGGCCGAGGTCATGGAGGGGTTGGAGGCGTCGATCCTCTCGGAGATGGGAATCCCGGATCCGTACGCGGACGGGGCTGCCCCGGCGGACGAAGCGGCATGACGAAACCCACCGATTCCCCCGGTCGGCGCGCGGCCGACCCGACCGGCGGTCGCGAAGCCGACGATTCCTCTCTCGCGCACCACCTGCTGACCTGGCTGCGTGGGACGTCCCGCGGGCGGAACGGCGACGGGATGCTGCGCGAGAACCTTTCCGAGCTCATAGAGGAATCCAAGGGCGAGCAGGGACCGTTCAATCGGGAAGAGCGGTCGATGCTGACGAACATCCTCAAGCTGCATCGGCTACGGGTCGACGACGTCATGGTTCCGCGTCCGGACATCGTGGCCATCGGGGCCGACGCGCCGCTCGACAAGGTGGTCGAAGCGATGCGCGAGGCGTTCCATTCCCGGTTGCCGATCTACCGGGACACGCTGGATCACGTTCTGGGGTTCGTGCATATCAAGGACATCCTCGCGTATTGGCGGGGGCGGGCGAACTTCGATCTGGTCGGCGTCGCGCACGAGGTGTTGTTCGTGCCGCCGACCATGTCGGTGCTCGACCTTCTGTTGCGGATGCGCGAACGTCGGGTTCACATGGCGCTCGTCGTCGACGAGTTCGGAGGCACCGACGGCCTCGTCACCATCGAGGATCTCGTCGAGGAGATCGTCGGCGAGATCGAGGACGAGCACGACCGGACCGAGGCGCCCGCCATCGAAGAACGGCCCGACGGGACCCTGATCGCCGACGCGCGCGCCGACATCGACGAATTCGAGGCGCGGGTGGGGGTCGATCTGCTCTCGGAAAAACGCGATGAAGACGTCGATACCCTCGGCGGGTTCGTGTTTTCCCTGTTCGGGCGCGTACCGCGGCGGGGGGAGCGGATAGCGCATCCCTCCGGCCTCGAATTCGAGGTCCTGGACGCGGATCCCCGGCGCGTGAAGCGCCTTCGGATCCGCGGTCTCGGACGAGGTCGCGCCGCGCCGGATACGTCGTCGGCCACGGCGAAATAATCGATCCTCGCGCGGTAGCGGGCGTCGCGACATGGCTTGGCTTCGCCGGCGGCTGATCGATATCGAAGGATGGCGGCGCTTCCTCCTGGCGTTCGCGCTGGGCGCCTTGGCGACCGTCTCGCTCCCGCCCCTTCATGCTTGGCCGGCTCTGATCGTCGGTTTTACCGGCCTGGTCTGGATACTCGACGGATGCGCCCGCCCGCGCTCGGCGTGCCTGGCGGGATGGTGGTTCGGATTCGGGTACTTCGGATTCGGACTCTATTGGATCGCTTCCGCGTTGATGATCGAACCGGAGCGGGTCGGCTGGATGATACCTTTCGCCGTGCTCGGTTTGCCGGCGGCGTTCGCGGCGTCGGTGGCCCTGGCGACGCTGGCGGTTCACGTCTCGGGCGCTCGCGGAGTCGGCCGGGTGATCGCGCTCGCCGGCGCCTGGAGCGCAGGCGAATGGCTCCGCGGCCACGCCTTTACGGGATTTCCGTGGAATCTCGTCGGGTACGGCGCCATCGCCTCCGACGCGTTCCTGCAGGTCACGGCGATAGTCGGCGTCTATGGCCTGGGATTCCTGGTCGTTCTCGTCTCGGCCATGCCGGCGACCCTCGCCGGAGAAGAGGACGAGGACCCCGCCTCCCGAATCCGCCGCTACGGTCCCATGGCCGTCGCCGCGGTTTCGGTTGCCGTCCTGTGGATCGGCGGCGCGCTCCGTCTGGCGGCCGCCGATCTCGGAAACGCGCCGGACGTCACCCTGCGTCTGGTCCAGGCCAACATCGCCCAGCGCCACAAGTGGCGGGAGGATCGCCTGCGCGCCAATCTCGCGCGGTATTTCCGACTGAGCTCCCTGTCCGGTTCGGATGCCGTGACCCACGTCGTCTGGCCGGAAACGGCCGTGCCCTACTTCCTGGCCGGCGATCCCCGTCTGTCCCGGGAGGTCGGAAGGCTCGCGAACCCCGGGGGCCTCGTCATCGCGGGAGCTCCTCGGGCGGCGATCGAGAGGGGCGACGGGGAAACGCCGCCCCGGCTGTGGAACTCCGTTCACGCTGTCGATCACGCCGGACGGATCGTCGGCACTTACGACAAATCTCACCTCCTTCCGTTCGGAGAATATGTGCCGTTCCGGCCGCTGCTGCGCCGCTTCGGCCTCGAGCGGATCGCCGCCGGCCAGGGTGATTTTCAGGCTGGACGGGGAAACGCGACGTTGAATCTTCCGGGGTTGCCGCCGGTCGGGATCCTGATCTGTTACGAAGCCATATTTCCAGGCGACGTCACGTCCGACGCGGCGCGGCCCCGGTGGCTCCTGAACGTGACGAACGATGCCTGGTTCGGCCGCACGGCGGGGCCCCATCAACATTTCGCCATGGCCCGGGTCCGGGCCGCGGAGGAGGGGTTGCCGCTGGTCCGGGTCGCCAATACCGGAATCTCGGGCGTCGCCGACGCCCACGGCCGGGTCGTGCTGAAGACCGCGCTCGGAGAGACCGCGGTCGTCGATGCGCCGCTCCCGATGCCCCTGGATCGGCCCACCCTCTACGCGCGCTGGGGCGATTCGGGGTTGCTGGCGATTCTCTTCGCGGTGTTGATCCATGCGGTGGCCGTCCGGGTCCGCGCGCTCGCGCGGAGGACGGAATGAGGCGGCTTCGGTTCACTGGACGGCGTGAAGGCTCGCGGTCGTCGCCTGCCGACGGGCGGGATGCGCCGTCCGCCGAGGCGTGAACGCGTTCACCCATGGAACGGAGCGAGCACGTCCACTATGGTCGGCGGCGCGGACGCAGATTGCGTCCCGGACGGCGGAGACTCCTCGAGGACCTGTTGCCCCGGCTTCGGGCGCCGGTGGCGGATTTCGGCGCGCTCGCGCAGCGGTCGCCCGCGGGGGCCTTTCGCGGCTATTCGGATATCTGGATCGAAGTCGGCTTCGGACAAGGGGAGCACCTGGCGGCGCAGGCGCGCGCGAATCCGGACACGCTTTTCATCGGTTGCGAGCCCTACGTCAACGGCATATCGAGCCTGTTGCGGACCGTCGCCTCCGAGGAGATCGGGAATATCCTGATTCACGACGACGACGCCCGGATTCTGCTGGAATCCTTGCCCGAAGCCAGCGTCGGCCGCCTGTTCCTCCTGTTTCCGGATCCCTGGCCGAAGCGCCGCCATCGCAAACGGCGGTTCGTCTCGCCGCCGAACCTGGACCGCATCGCGCGTATTCTCGTCGATGGCGCGGAATTTCGCTTCGCCACGGATCACGCCGAATACGCGCGCTGGACGCTCCTGCGTGTGATGGACCATGCCGCTCTGGAATGGCCGGCGGCCCGGCCCGGCGATTGGCGGCGCAGGGCCGGAGACTGGCCCGAGACCAAGTACGAACGGAAAGCCATCGCCCAGGGCCGGACTTGCGTCTACATGACGTTTCGACGCCGCGCCCGCGTCGTCGAAACGGCCGGGCGGTCGGGATGACGGACGCGACGCAGGCCGTGTCCGGCAGGAGAAATGCGGGCCAGGCGCTCCGTTGGCGGACCTTCATGGACAAGCGGAAAAACCCTTGAAGTCGCGCATGGCTCGGCTAATATGCCGGAACTGGCGTGTTTGGTATGGCTCGACGACATTTCGTGAGTTTCCGCGGTGGGCTGGCGGCCCGCTTTTTTTATGGGAGACGCCGGGGCGATGGAGGCCGGGGCGCGCATTGAGGAGTTGATTGCCCCGTCGTTGGAGCACGCCGGTTTTCGCGTGGTTCGCGTGAGGTTGACGGGCGGCGGGCGGCGCATCCTTCAGATCATGGCCGAACCGCGCGACGGACGCGCGATGACGGTCGATCATTGCGCGGAACTGAGTCGGACGGTCTCCACCATCCTCGATATCGAGGATCCGCTTTCCGGCCCTTACACGTTGGAGGTAAGCTCGCCGGGTCTCGACCGCCCGCTCGTGCGCCGCGAGGACTTCGAGCGGTTCTCCGGACTCGACGTCAGGTTGGAGACTCGCCAGGCGAACGCGGGGCGCCGCCGTTATCGGGGCCGGTTGTTGGGCCTCGTCGAGGACCATGTAAGGATTTCCTCGCTGGACGGTGCCAGCGAGAAGGTGTTCGAGATCCCGTTCGACGATATCGCGTCGGCCAGGCTCGCGCCGGCCGACGGCCTCGTCGAAGCGGGCTCGACGCGAGGGTTGGACGACGACGGAAATAGCGAATAGGCGGCGGGGATCATGGAATCGGAAACCGCGACGAGCTGGAACCGCATGGAGCTTCTCCAGATCGCCGACTCGGTGGCGATGGAGAAGAGCATCGAGAAGGGCACCGTCATCGAAGCGATGGAGGAGGCCATCCAGAAGGCGGCTCGCTCGAAGTACGGACACGAGAACGATATTCGGGCGGAGATCGACGGGAACACGGGGGAAATCCGGTTGTTCCGCTGCCTCGAGGTCGTCGATCTCGTCGAGAACGACAGTACGGAGGTCGGCATGGAGGCGGCGCGCGAGCGCAATCCCGACGCGCAGTTGGGCGATATCCTGGCGGAACCGCTTCCGCCCATGGCGTTCGGCCGGATCGCGGCGCAGACGGCCAAGCAGGTCATCGTCCAGAAGGTCCGCGACGCCGAGCGCGAGCGCCAGTACGAGGAGTACAAGGACCGTATCGGAGACGTCGTCAACGGCCTCGTCAAACGGGTCGAATACGGCAACGTGACCGTCGATCTCGGACGGGCCGAGGCCGTCGTCCGGCGCGACGAGATCCTTCCCCGCGAGTCCTTCCATCAGGGCGACCGGATTCGCGCCTACATCTACGACGTGCGCCGCGAGCAGCGGGGGCCGCAGATTTTCCTCTCGCGCACTCATCCTCAATTCATGACGCGCCTGTTCGGGCAGGAGGTTCCGGAGATCTACGACGGCATCATCGAGGTCAAGGCGGTGGCGCGGGATCCGGGAAGCCGGGCCAAGATCGCGGTGCTCTCGAACGATACGAGCATCGACCCGGTAGGGGCCTGCGTCGGTATGCGCGGCAGCCGTGTCCAGGCGGTGGTGAACGAGCTTCAGGGGGAGAAGATCGACATCATTCCGTGGTCGCCGGATCCCGCCACGTTCATCGTCAACGGCCTGGCCCCGGCGGAGGTGGCGAAGGTCGTGCTCGACGAGGACTCCCGCCGTATCGAAGTCGTCGTGCCCGACGATCAGCTCAGTCTGGCGATTGGCCGGCGCGGCCAGAACGTGCGTCTCGCCTCGCAGCTGACCGGGTGGGACATCGATATCCTGACGGAGGCCGAAGAGTCCGAACGTCGGCAGGAGGAATTCCGGCGCCGCAGCCAGACGTTCATCGATCTGCTCGACGTCGACGAGATGATCGCCCAGTTGCTGGTCATCGAAGGGTTCACCTCCGTGGAGGAGATCGCCTACATCCCGGTCGAGGAATTGACCGAAATCGAAGGTTTCGACGAGGAGGTCGCCGGGGAACTCCATCGGCGCGCCGAAGTCTGTGTGGAGGAGGAGAACGCGCGGCTGGAGGCCCGTCGGCGCGAGCTCGGGGTGACCGACGATCTCGCCGCCCTGGACGCGCTGACTCCCGCCATGCTGGTCGTTCTCGGCGAGAACGACGTCAAGACCCTCGACGATCTCGGCGATCTGGCGAGCGACGAGTTGATGGAAATCCTGCGGGATGCCGAGTTCACGCCCGACGAGGCCGATGCCATCGTCATGGCCGCCCGCGCTCACTGGTTCGACGACGAGGAAACGCCTGTGGAACCCGCGGAAGAACCCGGCGAAACGCAGGCTTCGGCGGACCCCGCCCTGGAAGACGTGGCGGGTTAAGCCATTCCGGGCTTGGCCCGAACCGCCACGGGGGCCCGGCGCGAAGCGGAGGTCCACGTCCGATGAGCACGACGAGCCGCAAGCGCCGCTGCATCGTCACCAACGAAGCGACGGACGAGGCGTGTCTGATCCGGTTTGTCGTGGGTCCCGAGGGCCGGATCGTTCCGGATATCGCGGCGCGGCTGCCCGGACGCGGCGCCTGGGTGTGCGCGGAGCGCTCCATCGTGGAGGCCGCCGCCGGCGGGAATGCCTTCGCGCGGGCGTTCGGACGGCGGGTCGTCGTCCCCGGCGACCTGCCGGCGGCGGTCGAGGCGCGACTGGCGCGCCATTGCCTGGACCTGCTGGGCCTGGCGCGAAAGGCGGGAGATGTCGCCGCCGGCTTTCAGAAGGCCCGCGCCTGGCTGCGCTCGGGCCGGGCGGCGGTCGTGCTCCACGCCCGCGACGGCTCGGAACGCGAACGTGAGCGTCTGGCGCCCACGGGGAGCGGCGTTCCCGCGGTAACGTCGTTCGGCGAGGCGGAATTGGGTTTGGCCCTTGGGCGCGAAAGTGTGGTACATGCTGCCGTGGCTGCCGGTGGATTCGCCGGCCGTATCCTTCGCGAAGCGTCGCGTCTCGAAGGAGTCCGCGAGTCCGGCGGCCGAACGACGGGTTGAAACGACGGATTGAACAGTGGCGCGTCCGACTGGATTTGGCGGACCGAGTTGTGGACATGAGCGACACGAAAGAAATCGACGAGAAGAAATCGCTTAGCCTGTCCAGGCCCGGACGGCTCGGGCTCAAGAAGTCGGTCGAGCATGATCAGGTTCGCCAGAGCTTTTCCCGCGGCCGAACCAAGACGGTGGCCGTCGAGCGCGTCAAGAAGCGTTCCGTCGGTCGGAATCGCCAGGCGCCGAAGGACGGAACGGCCGTCGAGCCCGGGGAGGTCGCCGCGCCGGCGGAAATCGAGGCGCCCGCGCCGCCCCCCGGGCCGGAGGTCGCCGACGCGGCGGCTGGCGAGAGTTCCGATACGCGGGGCCGGGTCGTTCTCAAGTCCCTGACGGAAGACGAGAAGGCGGCGCGGGCCAAGGCGCTGGAAGGCGCGCGCAAGGCCGACGAGGAGGTGCGCCGCCGGGCCGAGGAGGAAGCGCGGCATCAGGCTCTGGAAGAAGCGCGCCGGGCCCGGGAACAGGCCGAGGCGGAACGCCGCAAGGCCGAGGAAGAGCGTCGGAAGGAGGCCGAGGAGCAGGCGCGGCGCAAGGCCGAGGAGCAGGCGCGCCATTCCTTGGGCGAGGAAGATCAGTCGGCGGAGACCGGCGAGCGCGCCCTGGCCGACCGGGACGACGACCGGCCGCGCGCGCGGCGCGGACGGCCCGAACCCCGCCGCGCGCCCGCGGAGCGTCGCGGCCCGGGTCGGCGTCGTCCCGGCAAGATGACGGTGACCCAGGCGCTTTCGGGGCGCGAGGAGCGTCAGCGTTCGTTGGCTTCCGTCCGCCGCGCCCGCGAACGCGAGAAGCGCGCCGCCCGCGACTGGGAGGATTCGGGTCCGCCCAGGAAGGTCGTTCGCGACGTCGTGGTGCCCGAAACCATCACGGTTCAGGAACTCGCCAACAGGATGGCCGAGCGCGCCGTCGACGTCATCAAGGAGCTCATGAAGATGGGCGTGATGGCGACGGTCAATCAGTCGATCGACGCCGATACGGCGGAGCTGGTCGTGACGGAGTTCGGCCACCGCCTGCGGCGCGTCGCCGCCGACGACGTGGAGATCGGATTGAAGGGCGAAGCCGATCCCGAGGAGACCCTGAAGCCGCGTCCGCCCGTCGTTACCGTGATGGGCCATGTCGACCACGGCAAGACGTCGCTGCTCGACGCGCTCCGCAAGACCGACGTCGCCGCCGGCGAGGCCGGTGGGATCACCCAGCACATCGGGGCCTATCAGGTCGAGCTCGAGTCCGGCGGCCGCATCACGTTTCTCGATACGCCGGGACACGAGGCGTTCACGGCGATGCGCGCGCGCGGCGCGAGCGTGACCGACATCGTCGTCCTCGTGGTCGCCGCCGACGACGGAGTCATGCCGCAGACGGTCGAAGCGATCCATCACGCCAAGGCGGCGGCGGCGCCCATCGTGGTCGCCATCAACAAGATCGACGTTCCGAACGCCGATCCCGCCCGCGTGCGCCAGGAGCTTCTCAACCACGATCTCGTTCTGGAGGATCACGGCGGCGACGTCCTGTCGGTCGAGCTGTCGGCCAAGGAAAGGCGCCGCCTCGACAAACTGGAAGAGGCCATCCTCCTCCAGGCGGAGGTCCTGGAGCTTCGCGCCAACCCCGACCGCGCGGCGGAGGGGATCGTCGTCGAGGCGAAGATCGACCGGGGGCGCGGTCCGGTCGCGACGGTGTTGGTCGGGCGCGGCACCTTGCGGGTGGGCGATACGTTCGTCGTCGGTAATGCCTGGGGACGCGTCCGCGCCCTGGTGGACGATCATGGCCGGAACGTGGAACAGGCGATCCCGTCGCAGCCGGTCGAGATTCTCGGCCTCAATGGGCCGCCCGAGGCCGGCGACGAGTTCGTGGTCGTCGAGAACGAGGCTCGGGCGCGGGAGATCGCGGAGTTCCGGGAACGCCGCCATCGCACCGAGCGCACGGCGATCGTCGCGCGCGCGACCCTCGACCAGATGCTGGAGGACGCGCGCAAGGGCGTGGCGGACGAGCTGCCGGTGGTCGTCAAGGCCGACGTGCAGGGGTCTCTCGAGGCCATAGAAGGCGCGTTGGCGGGCCTCGCCACGGACGAGGTGAAGGTCAACGTGCTGCACGCGGCCGTGGGCGGCGTCAGCGAGTCCGACGTGACGCTCGCCAGCGCGTCGGACGCCATCGTCATCGCCTTCAACGTGCGCGCCGACCCGCTGGCGCGAGAGCTCGCGCGCCGGGAAGGCGTGGAGGTCGTGTACTACTCGGTCATTTACGAGATCACGGATGCGATCAAGCGCACCCTTTCGGGCATGTTGGCGCCGGCCCGTCAGGTGAACCTCCTGGGCAACGCGGAGATACGGGAGGTGTTCGGAGTCTCGAAGGTCGGCAAGGTCGCCGGTTGTCTCGTCATGGACGGAACCATACGCCGGGGCGCGGGAGTCCGGTTGCTGCGCGACGACGTGGTCGTCCATGAAGGCAAGCTCGCGTCGTTGAAGCACTTCCAGGACGACGTCCGGGAAGTGCGGTCCGGGCAGGAATGCGGCATGTCCATCGAGAACTACCAGGACATCGAGGTGGGCGACGTCATCGAGGCCTTCGAGGTGGAGGAGGTCGTGCGGACCTTGTAGCCGCGTCGAACCCCGCCTCCCATGGCGGATCGACGCCGTTGCGGCGTTCCCGAAACCCGATGATGCGCCGTTCGAGGGAAACGAGCCAGCGCCAGCTCCGCGTGGGAGAGGAACTGCGCCATGCGCTCGCGGACGTCTTCGGTAGGGGAATCCCGAGGGATGCCGCGATCGTCGGCCGATCCATCACGGTGACCGAGGTGCGGCCCAGTCCGGATCTGCGAAACGCCACGGCTTACGTCATGCCGCTCGGCGGCGGCGACTCACGCGGCCTGATCGAGGCGCTGCGTCGCTGCGCGCCCTTCTTGACCGCCGAGGTGTCCAGGCGCGTGCGCCTGAAATTCGCTCCGCGTCTGCGTTTCGAGCTGGACGACGCCTTCGATCGCGCCGACAGGATCGAAACGATCCTGCGGTCTCCCGAGGTCGCCCGGGATCTGGGGGCGGCGGAGGAGGATCGGCCTCTCTCCGGCGAGGATCGAGAATCCGGGGCGGTCTGACGCGTGGCGCATCGCGGTTCCTCCCGAAAGCGAAGGGGCAGGCCCCTGAACGGCTGGCTCGTCATCGACAAGCCCGCCGGCGTGACGTCCGCCGATGCGGTCGCCGCGGTCAAACGGCGAACGCAGGCGGCCAAGGCGGGGCACGGCGGCACCCTCGATCCCCTGGCCACGGGCCTGCTGCCGATCGCCTTGGGAGAGGCTACGAAAACGGCGCCGCATCTGATGGAACGATCGAAGACCTATCGATTCACCGTGAAGTGGGGCGAGGCCCGCGCCACGGACGACGAAGAGGGAGACGTGACGGAAACGAGTCCGGTGCGGCCCACGGTCCCCGACA
Source organism: Alphaproteobacteria bacterium (assembly GCA_965242505.1). Taxonomy (GTDB): domain Bacteria; phylum Pseudomonadota; class Alphaproteobacteria; order UBA2966; family UBA2966; genus UBA2966. The sequence continues at coordinate 1,862,461 of OZ251449.1, read as the reverse complement.
TAGAGGCGGCGCTCCCGAGGTTCCGCGGCGATATCCAGCAGATGCCCCCGGCCTATTCCGCGATCAGGGTTCAGGGGCGGCGGGCTTACGACCTCGCCCGTGAGGGTCGGTCCGTCGAGCTCGCGCCGAGGTCGGTCCGGGTCGCGCGATTCGCGCTGGTGTCGCGTCTTGACGCCGACCGTTCGGAGTTCGAGGTCGACTGCGGCAAGGGCACATACGTGCGCGCCCTCGCTCGCGATCTGGCGGTCGCGCTCGGAACCCGCGGGCACGTGGCGCGGATGAGGCGGACGCGCGTCGGGCCGTTCGACGAGGGCGCCGCGATTTCGCTGGATAATCTCGCCGAACCGGGTCATAATGCGGAGCTTCTCGCAGCGATCCTTCCGGTGGAGACCGTGCTGGACGACATCCCGGCGCTGGCCTTGACCGGCCCGCAGGCCGAGCGCCTGAGAAGCGGACAGATGGTCCGCGCGCCGCACGTCGAGGACGGCGTCTGTCGCGCGCGATCGGCCGAAAGCCTCGTGGCTTTGGCCGAGGCCAGGGATGGCGAGCTTCGGCCGTTGCGGGTATTTCATCTCGGATAACGGAGATACGATGTCGATTACGCAAGAACGAAAGCAGGAACTCATCGGCAAGTTCTCGACCGGCCAGGACGACACCGGCTCTCCCGAAGTGCAGGTCGCCATCCTGACGGAACGGATCACCAACCTCACCGAGCATTTCAAGACCCACAAGAAGGACCTTCATTCGCGGCGCGGCCTGATCAAGATGGTCAACCGGCGTCGGGGGTTGCTCGACTACCTCAAGCGCGCGGATCAGGCGCGATATCGGTCGTTGATCCAGGAGCTCGGACTACGCCGGTAGGCGCCGGGCGTCCCGCGCGCCTGCGGATGTTTCCATCGGTGGCGGACACACGTAACTCGCCGGACGTCCACAGGGACTTCGGCCCAGGGCGCGTTGCACGGGGCATCGCGTCTCGCAAGCAAGGAAATGGAGATGTTTGAAATTCACAGAAAAGAAATCGAATGGGGTGGGCGCGCGCTCGTCCTCGAGACGGGCAAGGTCGCCCGGCAGGCGCACGGCGCCGTCGTGGCGACCTACGGCGGCACCACCGTGCTCTGCACCGCCGTCGCCGAATCGTCTCCGCGGTCCGGCATCGATTTCTTTCCCCTCACCGTCAACTACCAGGAGAAGACGTTCGCCGCCGGAAAGATCCCCGGCGGCTTCTTCAAGCGCGAAGGGCGCCCGTCTGAAAAGGAGACGTTGACCTCGCGCCTCATCGATCGGCCGATCCGTCCCCTCTTCCACAAGGCGTTCCGCCATGAAACCCAGGTGATCTGCACCGTCCTGTCCCACGACCTCGAGAACGATCCGGACATCGTGTCCCTGATCGGGTCGTCGGCGGCGCTGACGATCTCGGGGCTTCCCTTCCTCGGTCCGATCGGCGCCGCGCGCGTCGGCTACATCGACGGCCGGTACGTGTTGAATCCTCAACTCGACGAAATGCCGAGCTCGCGGCTCGATCTGGTCGTCGCGGGCACCCGAGACCATGTCCTGATGGTGGAATCGGAGGCGCGCGAGCTGTCTGAAGAGATCATGCTGGGCGCCGTGATGTTCGGCCTCGAGGCGTGGGGTCCCGTCATCGACGCGATCGTGGGGCTTGCCGAGGCCGCCGCCAAGGAGCCTTGGGCGCTGCCCGCGGAAGAAGACGACGCCGAACTGCGGTCGCGCGTCGCCGACCTGGCGGAGGCCGACCTGCGCGCCGCCTACGCGGAACGCGTCAAGCAGGCGCGCGTCGAAAGGATCGAGGCTGCGAAGCTGCGCGCGCTGGAGGAGTTGGACCCTCAGGAGGGCGAGGCCCAGGCCGTCGCCGGTTGCCTGAAGAATCTCGAGAAGGACATCGTCCGCAAGGCGGTTCTCGAGACCGGTTCACGGATCGACGGCCGGTCGACGACCGACATACGTCCCATATCGTGCGAAGTCGGCCTGCTTCCGCGCGCGCACGGTTCGGCGCTGTTCACGCGGGGCGAAACCCAGGCGCTGGTGGTCACCACGCTGGGGACCGGGCAGGACGAGCAGATCGTCGACGCCCTGGAAGGCGAATACCGCGAAGCGTTCATGCTGCACTACAATTTCCCGCCCTATTCCGTCGGCGAGACGTCGTTCCGGCTCGGTCCGGGCCGTCGCGAGATCGGCCACGGCAAGCTCGCTTGGCGGGCCCTCCATCCGCTCATGCCGTCCAACGAGGCCTTTCCCTACACCATCCGGTTGGTCTCGGAAATCACCGAGTCGAACGGTTCGTCCTCGATGGCGACGGTCTGCGGCGCGTCCCTGTCGCTGATGGACGCGGGCGTGCCCCTGCCGAAGCCCGTGGCCGGCATCGCCATGGGGCTTATTCTCGAGGGTGACGACCACGCGGTTCTTTCGGACATCCTTGGAGACGAGGATCACCTCGGCGACATGGACTTCAAGGTCGCCGGGACGGAAGACGGCGTGACCTCGCTTCAGATGGACATCAAGGTGGCGGGCATCACCGCCGGAATCATGGAAACGGCGCTCTCCCAGGCCAGGGACGGTCGCGAGCATATCCTGGGGCAGATGGCGCGCGCCATCGGCGAGGCGCGGTCCGACGTCGGCGAGCACGCGCCTCGCATCACGACGATGACGATCCCCAAGGAGAAGATCCGGGAGGTCATCGGTACGGGCGGTTCGGTGATCCGCGAGATCTGCGAGGTTTCGGGGGCCAGGATCGATATCGAGGACGACGGGACGATCAAGGTCGCCGCGACCTCGACGCCGTCCGCCGACAAGGCGCTCGAGATGATCCGCAACATCGTCGCCGAGCCCGAGGTTGGCGAGATCTACCACGGCAAGGTCGTGAAGACGGTCGACTTCGGCGCCTTCGTCAACTTCATCGGCAATCGCGATGGCCTCGTTCACATCAGCGAGCTCGTGAAGCGGCGTGTGGGTCGCGTCACCGATGTCGTGCAGGAGGGCGACGAGGTCTACGTCAAGGTGCTCGGCATCGACGACCGCGGCAAGGTCCGTCTGTCGATGCGGGTCGTCGACCAGGAAACCGGCGAGGAACTGCCCCAGGACCGGCCGGCGGAGGCGGGCTGAGCCGTTGCGCCGTCCGCCCCGGACCGACTGACTGACTTGGATTTTCGGCGCATGTGCGTTATATGCTTGGCGGTGCGGCGGCGGGTTGCCGTCCGGCAGGGTCTTGGCACCGCCTCGGGCGGCGGTCGCGCCGCTCCGAACGGAGGGGAGGACGGAGAGAAGATCCGGTGAAGGTTCTCAACGCGATATCGATGTCCGGCGCCGAAGTCCTTCCGCTCGTCGAAGGCGGAAAGGGCATCTCGGCGACGAACGGCCAGAGCTCCGGGGCCTGGGCCGCGTGCGGCGGCATCGGCACGTTTTCCGGGGTCAACGCCGATTCCTACGATACGCGGGGGAACGTCGTTCCCCAGATCTACCGGGGCCGGACTCGCAAGGACCGGCACGAGGAGCTGGTCGATTACGCGATTCGAGGAGGCGTGACCCAGGCCCGGATCGCGCACGAGATGGCCAACGGTCTGGGTCGGATCCACATGAACATCCTCTGGGAGATGGGCGCGGCGCAGCGGGTGCTCCGGGGGGTGCTCGAAGGCGCCAAGGGGCTCGTTCACGGCGTCACGTGCGGGGCCGGAATGCCTTATCGTCTCGCGGAGATCGCGGCGAGTTACGGCGTTTACTACTACCCCATCGTCTCCTCGGGACGGGCGTTTCGGGCCCTGTGGAAGCGGGCCTATCACAAGTTCTCCGAGTTTCTGGGCGCAGTGGTGTACGAGGATCCCTGGCGCGCCGGAGGCCATAACGGGCTCAGCAACTCCGAGGACCCCCTCAACCCGGAACCGCCCTATCCGCGCGTGGTGGCGTTGCGCAGGCAGATGCGGGAATTCGGGCTCGACCGGGTGCCGATCGTCATGGCGGGCGGCGTCTGGTTCCTGAGGGAATGGGAGGACTGGATCGACAATCCCGAGCTGGGTCCCGTATCGTTCCAGTTCGGGACCCGGGCGCTGCTCACCAAGGAAAGCCCCATCCCGGACGCCTGGAAGAAACGGCTCCTGTCGCTCGAGGAAGGCGACGTTCTTCTCAACCGGTTCAGCCCGACCGGTTTCTGGTCCTCCGCCGTTCGCAACGACTTCATCGACGAGCTGGAACAGCGCAACGCGCGGCAGATCGCCTATACCGAGGAGCCGGTGGGCGAGCACGACGCGCCCTTCCCGACCGGCGCGCGAAAGCGCGAGGTCTACGTCACCGAAACGGATCGCGAGGCCGCCGAAGGCTGGATCGCGGACGGGTACGCGGAGGTTCTTCGCACGCCCTCGTCCACGTTGATCTTCGTGACGACCGACAAGATGAACCAGATCCGCAAGGACCAGAGCGAGTGCATGGGGTGCCTCAGTCAATGCCTCTTCTCGAACTGGGCGGAGAACGAAAACCATTCCACCGGCCGCAAGGCGGATCCCCGCAGCTACTGCATCCAGAAGACGCTACAGGACGTCGCGCACTCCGGGTGCACGGACACGAACCTGATGTTCGCGGGTCACGGGGCCCATCGGTTCACCAGGGACCCGTTCTACGCCGGCGGTTTCGTGCCCACCGTGCGCCAGCTTTTCGAGCGGATCGTCACCGGCGATTGAGCGCCGGACGCCGACGGCGCCGTTCCGCGGTTGGGGGAATTACGGGAAACGGGCCGCCCCCTGTATACTGGATGGCGATCCAGGCGGATGGATGCCTCGTTCCGGGTGAAGGCCCATGAAGCGTCGACGTCGGTCTTGCGACGTTCTTTCCCGTCTGAAGGCGGCTGGCCTCAGGCCGACGCGCCAGCGTCTGGCCCTGGCGGAGTTGCTTTTCGCCGGCGGGGACCGTCACGTGACGGCCGAGGCGCTCTACGCCGAGGCGCAGGCCGCCGATATACGGGTATCGCTCGCGACCGTCTACAACACCCTGCATCAATTCACGTCGGCCGGCCTCATGCGCGAGGTCGTGGTCGATCCCGGACGGTCCTATTTCGACACCAACTCCTCGGACCATCATCATTTCTTCTTCGAGGAGAGCGGCGCGCTGCGGGACATCCCGGGAGAGGCCGTCTCGCTGCGTGGCGTCCCGTCGCCGCCGCCGGGAACGGAAATCAGCCGGGTGGACGTGATCGTCCGCGTCCGGGATACGGAGCGGTCCGACTGACTCGCGACGGTCTCACGAAAAATTCATCTGGAATCGTTCTAAACTATTGACTCCCGTCGCGCGCCGGGCCATATAGAGCGGCGTATCGAAGTCACCGTTGAACGGGAGGATCACATGGCATCGCTGTCGGGTTCCAGGACGGAACAAAATCTCAAGGACGCGTTCGCGGGCGAGTCGCAAGCGAACCGCCGCTACCTGTACTTCGCCCAGAAGGCCGACGTCGAAGGGTACAACGACGTTTCTGCGGTTTTCCGTTCCACCGCCGAAGGGGAAACGGGACATGCCCACGGCCACCTGGAGTATCTCGAGGAAACGGGCGACCCGGCCACCGGCAAGCCGATCGGCGCGACGCGCGACAATCTGGGCGCCGCGATCGCCGGCGAGACCCATGAGTACACCGACATGTATCCGGGCATGGCCCGCACCGCGCGCGACGAGGGTTTCGACGAGATCGCCGACTGGTTCGAGACGTTGGCGAAAGCCGAGAGGAGCCACGCCGGGCGTTTCCAGAAGGCCCTCGATACCATGGAAGGCTGATCCGGGCGTTCGTCCGGATCGCGCCGTACGAAAGGGGCGCCGGAGGGGAAACGGGGGAACGACTCGCGTTCCCCCCTTTCTCGGCTCCGGCCCGTTCGGGCGTCGGATCGCGCGAGGCAGGAGATGAAGGAAGGAAGCACCGAGGCTCCCGTTCGCCACGCCATTCCGTGGCGGGATCCGGCTTACGCCGACATGGACGAGGTCCTGGCCGAGATGACCCGGGTCTTCGATATCTGCCACGGCTGCCGCCGGTGCTTCAATCTCTGCGATTCGTTTCCGCGGCTGTTCGACCTGATCGACGACTCGGAGACCGGCGAGCTCGATTCGGTCTCGACCGACGATTACAAGTCGGTGGTCGACGCATGCACGCTCTGCGACATGTGCTTCATGACGAAGTGCCCGTACGTCCCGCCTCACGAGTTCGATCTCGATTTTCCGCACTTGATGCTTCGCTATCGGGCCGCCGAACGCCGCGCCAACGGCGCGTCCTTCGCCGTCGACCAGCTCACGCGAACCGATCGCAACGGCAGGCTGGCGCGGCATCTCGCGCCGCTCGCCAACTGGGCTTCCAGGCGGGGCAACGCGATGACCCGCCCCGCGATGGAAGCCGTCGCCGGCGTTCACCGGGACGCGGCCCTGCCCAGGTTCCATCGACGGACGTTCGAGAAGCTCGCCGCGCAAGAGGCGCCGGCGATCAACGAAGAGGCTCCCGCGCATGGCCGCAAGGCTCTCCTCTATGCGACCTGTTTCGTGAACTACAACAACCCTCGTATCGGCGAGGCGGCCCGCGAGGTTCTGGCGCGCAACGGGGTCGAGACGGAGGTTCTGTATCCGGAGTGTTGCGGCATGCCGCAGCTGGAGCAGGGCGCCGTCGACGACGTGGCGGCCAAGGCGAAAGCCGTCGCCGCGGCCCTTGGCCCCTGGATCGAGAGAGGTTACGACGTCGTCGCCCTGACGCCGAGCTGCGCGCTCATGCTGAAGTTCGAATGGCCGCTTCTGGCGCCGGACGAGCCCGCGGTGAAGCGGCTGTCGGAGGCGACGTCCGACATCGCCGAGTACGTCGTGGGCATCGCCCGCGACGAAGGGCTCGCCGAGGGCCTGTCGCCTCTCCCGGGCGGCGTCGCGCTCCATCTGGCCTGCCATGCGCGCGCCCAGAACATGGGACCCAAGGCGGCCGACATGTTGCGCTGTATTCCCCACACCGAAGTGACGGTCATAGAACGTTGCTCGGGTCACGGCGGGTCGTGGGGAATCATGAAGGAGAACTTCGAGGTCGGCCTCGAGGTCGGCCGTCCGGCGGCCCGGCGGGCGGCGGAGAGCGGCCGTTCGCACGTCGCCTCGGAGTGTCCGCTCGCCGCCGATCATATCCTTCAGGGCATGGAACGGATCGACGACGCCCGGGCGCATGAGCGGGCGTTCCACCCGGTCGAGCTGTTCGCGCGGGCCTACGGCATCGACGTCGAACGATCGGGAGGACAGGCCGATGACCGTTCTTCGCCGTGAGATCACGCCGGACGACGTCCTCCCGATGGAGGCGTACGCTCCGGTTCGCAAGGAAAGGCGCGCCGCCGCCGCCGGGATCAAGCGGAACCGGCGGGTCGAGGTCGGACCCTTCGTCGGCTTCTACTTCGAGAACTTCGACACCATGCTCCACCAGGTGCAGGAGATGCTTCACGCCGAGCGGGGCGGCGATGCGCAGCTGATCGACGAGCTCGCCGCCTACAATCCGCTCATCCCCCAGGGGCGCGAGCTCGTGGCCACCATGATGATCGAGATCGACGACCCGAAGCGCCGCGCCCGCGAGCTCTTGCGTCTCGGGCGCATCGACTCGACCGTGACGCTGAAGGTTGCGGACGAGACGATCAAGGCCCGACCCGAACGGGATCAGGAGCGCACCGATGCCGACGGACGAGTCTCGACCGTGCACTTCCTGAGGTTCCCGTTCACCGATGCCCAGGTCGCCAGGTTCCGCGAACGCGGCGCCGAGATCGTCCTCGGCGTCGAACATGTCCATTACGCGCACATGGCGCGCCTGCCGGAGCCCGTCCGGTCGGCCCTGGCGGAGGACTTCGCCTGACTTGGGGTCCGGGTTCTCAGGCGCGGAACCGCGGGTCCTCGTGCAGTTTGGCGAAGCGTTCCTTGATCCGGGCGGTTCGTTCGTCCGCCGTCGGCAGGCCGTCGGCCTCCAGGACGATCTCCATGGCCGCGTCGGAGATCCGGCCCCGGAGCTCCTCGTCCTCCTTCTCGTCCGTCCCGCGCGGCGGAATCGGGAACACGGTGTCCTGGACGTAGCCGTAGAACAGGTCGCCGCGACGGACGGGCCGCGCCGGTTCCTGCGCGCCGTCGGCGAGGCCGCGGACCTGCTCGCGCAGGCGCCGCCGCAGCGTCGCGACGCCGACGTCGGTCGTCCCGAGATTCTCCGCGGCATGGACGTTGGTAGGGCCTTGTGAGACCTGGGCTTCGTAGTCGCCCGGCTCGATCTGCCGTTCCCTGTAGTCCCGGAACATGGTCTGGCCGATGAAGTCGACCTTCTCCTTCCCGACCTCGTCGGGATTGCCGAGGTTCTCCGGGTCGATGTCGGGGCCGTAGTGGCGCCACGAGACGATCATGCATTCCGTATCGTCGCGGGGCACGGTCCACTTGGTGAGGGCCGAGCGCCAGAAGTACCGGGGTTCGTCCGCTTCGTAGAGGAAAGCGCCGATGCGCGCGTGATTCGGCAGGCAGACGTCCTGGGCCCGCAGCCACACGTGGTCGCCCCAGCGATAGGTCGAGGTCGTGACGATGTGGTTGTCCGGCGTGTACCACTTCACGACCGGCAGCGCGCCCCACGACTCCGAGAACTGCACCTCCGTGATCCGGGTGTGCAGGAACACCGTGTGGATGGGGTCGACGGTGTTCTCCATCACCTGTAGCCAGTTGCAGGGATAGGTGATGGAGTACGGCGCCATGGTGTCCCTGGGTTGTTCGTGGATGTCGTAGATCGGGAACTCGGGCCGCTCGTCCGCCGGTCCCATGTAGGCGAAGACGATCCCCTTGTACTCGATGACCGGATAGGCGCCGTGCTTCACGCGCTCGGGGATCCTCGTTCCCTCGGGTTCCCCCGGCGCCTCGAGGATCGCGCCGTCGATGTCGTAGCGCCAGCCGTGATAGCAGCATCGGATGCCTTCCTTCTCGACGATGCCGAATTCGAGCGAGGTGTTGCGGTGGCTGCAATTCGCGGCGAGGAGGCCGTAGCGGCCCGACCCGTCGCGGAACGCGACGAGGTCCTCGCTCATGATCCGCAGCCGCAGGGGGCGGTCGTCGGGGATCTCCGACGCCATGCACACGGGCTGCCAATAGCGGCGCAGGTATTCGCCGCAGGGCGTGCCCGGCCCCGTCGAGGTCAGCTCGGGGTCGGGGTCCGGCCGCCGGTTCTTCGCGTACCCCTGGTACTTTCCCGTCGGAATGACGATCCCGTGCGCGCTCAAATCCTCGGCGACGCTCATGTCCTCTCCTCCATCGCGTTCATATTCGACGCCGCAAATCCGAGCGCCGAGAATAGCGCCGAGGACCGCCCCGCGACAATAGCCCGCACTTCTCATACCGGAGGAGGATTGATGATCGCGCGGCGTTGCGGGACCGCGACCCACCTCCCTCCCGACCTCCCCCCTGTCCAAGGGGGAGGGGCGCGAACGGACTCTGCGGCCCCGCGGTCACGATGAGGAGAGGCGAGAGAGGGTGACCTTGCCCGTACCGCCGTCGTAGGCCATGGTGAAGTGTCGCAGGAAGGTTCGACCGATGAGGGCGGAGTGGGGTTGTCCGCCCGCGGTCAGATGGACACCGGCGAATTTGCCATAGGCCGTATAACCTAAGGCCGGAACGTGGATCTGGGCGAGATGCATGTTGGCCTCGCTCTTCCCTTGAATGCCGGCCATGCCCTGCCGGTCGACGATCGGGAGCCGTAACGCGCCGGCGAGCTCCGAGTCGATGCAGCTCTCGGTCGCGCCGGTGTCCACCAAGGCGGGATATTGCTGCCGCGGCAATTCGGGACGGATGCCCGCGCCGGGTCGAAAGTCCGGATCGAACCCGATCTCGACCATCAGCGTCGGCCCGTTGTGCGCCAGCAGATCCTGACCGGACACTCCCGGTCGATCGTCGAACCCGCAATCAACCATCGGCGGCCTGGATCGGCCGATACAATGCGGAGGCCGGTAGCCTGAACGGTCCCGCGCCCACTTGTCGGATCAGATATGGCCCGCGACCGAAGCGCGGCACGGCGTCTTCCGCCGCCTCTTCGAACGATCCGTAGGTTCCGACGAGTTTCCGGTCATGTACGAGGACCCACTTGCCGAGATGTTCGATTTCAAGGTCGCCGCGCATCTTCTCGTAGGCGGCGATCTCTTTTTTCAATCCAGTAGTCATCGTTCCCAGCTCCCTTGTGGAACATAGAGAGAATATAGTTCATCCTTCATGGCTTTGCACTACCTGACGAGCGCCAGCGCCTCCTTCTCCTCGAATATATTCTCTTGCAGTTCTCATACCGGCAGGGATTGAGGAGTGCGCGGCCCCCCTCCCGACCTCCCCCCTGTCAGGGGGGAGGAGCGTCAACGGCTCCTCCGTTCCCCCTGTTCTCCCTCTCCCTTGCAGGGGGAGGGTCGGGGTGGGGGTCGCGCCAGGGGGGAGGCGCGCGAACGGACCCTGCGGCGCCTCCGTCGCCGGATGGAGCTCGCGGACAGGCAGTATGAGAAATGCGGGCAGGCCCACGGCCTTCGGGCGCCCCGCCGTCCCGGATGCCCTGAACGGAGGGGCGGGGACAGCGGGCGTCAGGCGATCGCGCCGTAAAGGAAACCGCCGGCCATGGCGCCTGCGAAGGCGAAAAGGATGTACGACAGGAACACCTGCGCCCGCGCCAGGGCGAAGACGGCGATGGCGGCCGGAATGCTGGTCACGCCGCCGGCCAGAAGGAAGGCCATGGCCGCGCCGGGCGCCATCCCCTGCGAGATCAGGCCGCCGACCAGGGGCAGCGCCGCGTACCCGTTGATGTATGCCGGGACTCCGACGACGGTGGCCGTGAGGACGGGCAGCCAGCCTCCCTCGCCGACCAGGGCCGCGACCGTATCGGCCGGGATATACGCCAGCATGAGGCTTTCGAGCGCGAACGCCAGTGTCAGCCACTTGCCGAGGAACAGCAGGTTCTTGCGGGCGTCCCCGACGAAGAGCCGGCGTCGGGAACTCTCCTTCCAGAACCTCCATACGATCTCCTCCGGGTTCCGCGCCGCCGCGCCGCCGCAGCCGCCGCCGACACCGTCGCGCAGGGGGTTCCGGAACAGGTCGCCCTTCCGCAACGCATGGATGCCGAATCCGCCGAGCAGTCCGATGCCGAACGCGGCGGCCGTCTTGCCGATGGCGAAGGGAAGCCCGAGGATTCCGGCGGTGAGAACGAACATCGACGGATCCATGACGGGGGAGGCCAGCCAGAACGCCATCACTGGGGCCAGCGGCGCCCCCATGGCGAGCAGGGCGGCGATCAACGGAATTACGCCGCAGGAGCAGAACGGCGACACGGCGCCGAACAGCGCGGCGAGCACGATCATTCCGGTCGTCCGGCCCTGGAAGGCCCGGGCGATCAGGGAATCGGCGCCCGCGGCCTGCGCGTAGGCGGCGACGCCGACGGACGCCAGCAGGAACGGCAGGATGCTCCACAGGTTGTCGCCGACGAAGACCAAGGTCTCCAGGCCTCGCGCGGTGCCGAGCGCGAAGGTTCCGGCGAGCACGCCGGCGATCGCCAGCCATACGCGGTCCACTCGGGCGCGCCGGTCGGACCGTTGCGCGCGTTCCAGAACGCCGACGCTCATGCGGCCGGTATCCTTTCCGCCGTGAGAAACCCGGCCGATCCGGCCATGGCCGTACAACCCGCGCGAGGGACGACTTCCCGTCCGGCCCCGCCCGACGACGCGGCGGCCCTGAAAGGCGGCGACCGTCGGGACGACACGTAGGCGGAGCGCGGCGGATTTTCAAGATCCCGTCCCGCCCCGAACCGTGCGCGCCGTATTGCGGCCGGGACCTCCACGCGCCACCATGGACGAAACCCGGGAGGAAACATGAACCGCGCCGCCGCCCCGTTCGATCCCGTGAGCCTCAAGATCATGTGGGACCGGCTGATCTCCCTGACCGACGAATGCCTCGAGGCGATGGTCCGCGCGTCGTTCTCGACCACGGTGCGGGAGTGCTACGACCTCTCGGTCACGGTCATGGACCGACACGGGAATTTCATCGCCCAGGGCTCGCAGAGCATTCCGTCGTTCACCGGCTCCACGCCGGCCTCCCTCCGGCACATGCTGGACCGCTTTCCGCCGGAGACGCTGGCGCCGGGGGACGCGCTCTGCACCAACGACCCCTGGATGGGCACGGGGCACGTCTTCGACCTCACGGTCATGCGTCCCGTGTTCCGCGGCGGCGAGATCGTCGCCTACACCATGAGCATCTCGCATCTGCCCGATATCGGCGGCGTCGGCTACGGCGCCGCCGGTTCGGAGATCTACCAGGAGGGACTGCGCCTGCCGGTCTGCAAGCTCGTCGAGGCCGGCGCGGTCAACGAAACCATCCTGGAGCTGCTGCGCTACAACACGCGGGTGCCGGAGCAGGTGATCGGCGACTTCATGGCCAACGTGAACTGCAACCGGATCGCCGGGCGCGAGCTGCTGGCGTTCATGGACGGATACGGCCTCGACCGGCTGGACGATCTGTCGGCGGCGATCCGCGAGCAGTCGGAACGGGCGATGCGCGCCAGGATCCGCGCGCTGCGCGACGGCGTCTACGAGCACGGCATCGAGGTCGAGGGCTTCCCCGACCCCATCACGCTGGCCTGCCGGATCGAGATCGCCGGGGACGCCATGCATATCGACTACGCGGGCACGGACGACAGCGTGCCGCGCGGCATCAACGCCCCCTACTGCTTCACCAACTCCTACTCGCTCTACGCGGTGAAGTGCCTCGTCGGGCTGACGATCCCCAACAACCAGGGCGTGATGGCGCCGATAAGCGTCGCGGCGCCGGAGGGGTCCTGCCTGAACACCCTGCCGCCATCGCCGACCGGGGCGCGGCACCTGACGGGGTACTTCTGTATGCCGCTGATCTTCGGCGCCCTCGCCGGGGCCGGGCCCGAGCAGTTGCAGGCGGACTCCGGGATGCTCAACGTCTTCAACGTGCAGGGCCGGCACAGGGACGGGCGGCCCGTGACGGCGCTCTACTTCTCGTCCGGCGGCTTCGGCGCCCTCGACGGCCACGACGGCTGGCCCAACACCGCGTTGCCGGCCAACGTCGCCATCGTGCCGGCCGAAGTGTGGGAGCACGTCACCGGCATGGAGGTCGTGCGCAAGCGGCTGCGGCCGGATACGGGCGGACCCGGCGCGGCGCGCGGCGGCCTCGGCGGCGAGACCGTGCTGCGCAACGCCACGGGTCATCCCATGACGGTGTTCGGCATGGAATGTCGCACCGTGTTTCCGGCGGTCGGCATGTCGGGGGGCCGCCCCGGCGCGTTCCGCGAGACCCGCATCGACGGCGAACCGGTCGTCCACCGCAGCGGCTATCGGCTCGAACCCGGCGATTCCATCGAGCTTCTGGAGTGCGGCGGCGGCGGTTACGGCGATCCCCGCGACCGGGACCCGGCGAAGGTCCTCGACGACGCGCGCCACGGTTTCGTGACCCCGGAAGGGGCCTTGCGGGACTACGGCGTCGTCGTCGATCTCGACGCCATGACCGCCGAGCGGATCCGCCCCGCGGCCGAATAGCCCGCATGTCCCATACTGCCTGCCCGCAGGCTCGATCCGGCGACGGGGACGCCGCAGGGTCCGTTCGCGCCCCTTCCCCCGGCGCGACCCCCACCCCGACCCTCCCCCTGCAAGGGGGAGGAAGAGCGAAGGGGACGGAGGGACCGTTGACGCTCCTCCTCCCTGTTCAAGAGGGAGGGAGCCATCTATACTCCTCCCCCCTGACAGGGGGGAGGTCGGGAGGGGGGTGGATCGCGATCCCGCGACTCCGCGCAATCATCCTGGCTGCGCCAGTTCGACTGTGGGATTTTCTCGTTGAGCCGTTCGTCGTCGACAGCGATTCTCGGTATCTCGGCCTTCTACCACGACGCGGCGGCGGCGCTGGTCGTCGACGGCGAGATCGTGGCGGCCGCCCAGGAAGAGCGGTTCACCCGTCGCAAGCACGACCCGTCGTTTCCCGCCAACGCCATCCGTTACTGCCTCGACGAGGCCGGGCTCGCGCCGGAGCGGCTCGATTACGTCGGTTTCTACGAGAAGCCGCTCCTGAAGCTCGAACGGCTGCTGGACACCTACCTGTCCTATGCGCCGCGCGGGTTTCGGTCGTTCCTGCAATTCGCGCCGGCATGGGCGAAGCACAAGCTCCATCTGCGGCGCGAGATCGCGAACGGCCTTTCCTCGGCGGGGGGGGGGGGGGAGGATACCGCAAGCAGATCGTCTTCACCGAGCACCACGAGTCTCATGCGGCAAGCGCGTTCTTCCCCTCTCCGTTCGAGAAGGCCGCGATTCTCACCATGGACGGCGTGGGCGAGTGGGCGACCACCACCTGGGGCGTGGGAAGCGGTAACCGGATCGCACTGAAACAGGAGATCCGCTTCCCGCACTCGCTCGGCCTGCTCTATTCCGCCTTCACCTACTTCACCGGCTTCAAGGTCAATTCCGGCGAATACAAGCTGATGGGGCTCGCGCCCTATGGCTCGCCCAGATACGCCGACCGCATCCGCGAACATTTGATCGACCTCAAGCCGGACGGATCGTTCCGTATGGATCAGTCTTGGTTCTCCTATTGCGATGGGCTGCGGATGACCTCGCGCAAGTTCGACCGGCTCTTCGACGGGCCGCCGCGCGCTTCGGAAGCGCCGATCACCGAGCGCGAGATGGACATCGCCGCATCGGTCCAGGAGGTCACCGAGGAGGTGATGCTACGGGCGGCGCGCCACGTTTCGGCCGAGACGGGGCTGCGCGATCTCTGCCTTGCCGGCGGCGTGGCGCTCAACTGCGTGGGCAACGGCCGCGTGCTGCGCGAGGGCCCGTTCGACAACGTGTGGATCCAGCCGGCGGCGGGCGATGCCGGGGGAGCGCTCGGGGCCGCGCTCTTCATCTGGCATCAACTGCTCGACCGCCCGCGCGCGGCGAGGACGCGGGACAGCCAGCGCGGGTCGCTCCTGGGGCCGCGTGTGTCGGACGAGGACGTTCGGTCCTTCCTCGACGGGTGCGGCGCGGCGTATCGGGAATACCCGGACGACGCCTCGCTCTGCGATGCGGTCGCGGATCTGCTGGCGGGGGAACGGGTGGTCGGCTGGTTCCAGGGCCGCATGGAGTTCGGGCCGCGCGCGCTCGGCGCGCGCAGCATTCTCGGCGACGCCCGCAGCCCCGCCATGCAATCGGTCATGAACCGGAAGATCAAGTTCCGGGAATCGTTTCGCCCCTTCGCCCCATCGGTGCTCGGCGAACGGGTCCACGACTGGTTCGACGTGCGCCCCGAAGAGGACGGCCCCTATATGCTGGTCACCGCGCCGGTGCGCGAAACCCGCCGGAAACTGGCCGATGGGGACGGGCGCGCCCCGCGCGGCCTCGATCGAGTGCGGGCCGTGCGCTCCGAAGTCCCGGCTGTCACCCACGTCGACTACTCCGCCCGGGTGCAGACGGTCGATACGGACCGCCATGGCCGCTATGCCGAACTGCTCCGCGCCTTCGAAGCCAGGACCGGTTGCCCGGTGATCGTCAACACGAGCTTCAACGTGCGCGGCGAGCCGATCGTTTGCACTCCCGAACAGGCCTGGCGCTGTTTCATGGCGACCGATATGGACGCGTTGGTCCTCGAACGCTTCCTGTTGCTCAAGGAGGCGCAACCGCAGGCGACGGCGATCGACGCGGACGCCTATCTCGGCCAGTTCGAGCTCGACTGACGGCGGCGCGGATGGCCCTGATCGAGATCGACCGGAACCCCTCGGCGAAGGCGCTCCGCTGGTTCGGCGTCCTGATGGCCGGGTTCTTCGTCCTCGTGGGCGGTCTGGCGCAGTGGCACTGGCCGGAGGCGGCGGCGGCGATGGCGATATGGGTCTTCGGCGCGGCGCTGACCGGGGTCTACGCCGCGGTCCCGCCCTTGCGCCGGCGCATCTATCTCGGATGGATCTACGCCGCGCTGCCGATCGGATGGACCGTTTCGCATCTGATGCTGGCGGCGATCTTCTATCTGGTGGTGACGCCGATCGGGCTCGGCGTGCGCGTTCTCAGGGGCGATCCGCTGGAGCGCGCGCCGGATCGGTCGGCGGCAAGCTATTGGAGCGCGCGCCGCGGGACAGGCGGCGACCCGCGCCGATACTTCAAGCAGTTCTGAAGGTCCTGACGCCATGGGCGAAAAGGATGGAGGGTCGACGCCGGAACGCCGAAGCGCGGGCCGTCTCTGGGCGCTGCGAGCGGCCACGGTTTCGGTCGCCGTGATCGCCTTCGCCGCATGTCTCGAAATCCTGTTCCGGTTCCTGCCCGTCTCTGAAGGCACCAGAACGATGCCGGTCAATGTTGCGCAGCCGATATTGCGCTTCGAACCGAATCGAACCTTCACCTGGTCGCGGGACTGGAACTTCTCGATCGTCAACGAGGTGCGGGTCAACAACGCCGGTTTCGTCAGCGACTTCGATTACGATCCGGACGCCCCCGATCCTCTCCTGGCATTCGTCGGCGACAGTTACGTCGAGGCGCTGATGGTCCCATTCGGACGGACCTGCCACGGCCGACTGGCCCGCGACCTGGCGCCGACCTCCCGGGTCTATTCGTTTGCCATATCAGGCTCGCCCTTGAGCCAGTATCTGGCCTACGTCCGGCACGCGCGCGACACATACCGCCCCGACGGGCTGGTCGTCGTCATCGTCGGAAACGATTTCGATGAAAGCTTATATGCTTACAGCAAACGCTTTGGGTCGCACTACTTCATTCCAGGCAAGATCGGCGGCGGACTCGATCTCGAGCGGGTCGATTTTGCGCCGAACTTCATGTACAGGCTTGTACGGTTGTCGTCGGTCGTCAGATACATGGTGCTCAATCTGCGTTTGCATGACCAGATGCCCCGGATCAAAGAGTGGATCTTCGGGAAGCCTGCGGAGACGATAGCGAGCGATACGCCGGAAACCGCCGATCCGGGTCGGCGAACCGCCGACTCGAAACGCGCGGTCGATGCGTTCCTCGAACGGCTCCCCGGCTATTCGGGCCTCGATCCGGGCCGAATCCTGTTCGTCGTCGATGGGGTGCGCTACGCGGAGAACCTGAAGACGGCCGAGGGCGGCTTCGTGGACGAGATGCGGCGCTACTTCATCGCCAACGCGCGGCGGCAGGGCTACGAGACCATCGACATGCAACCGCTCTTCATCGCCCATTACCGGGAGCATCGCCGACGGTTCGAGTGGCCGCAGGACAGCCACTGGAATGCGCTGGGGCACGAGCTGTGCCGGGATGCGGTGGCCCGGTCCGCGTTCCTGTCGAAAACGTTTCCGCGCTCGCGGTCCGCGCGGACCGGCGCGGCGGGAGAGAGGCAATGACGGACGACCGGCCGGAAGACTTCGCCGAACAGGCCAACGCGCCCCAGCCCGGTTTCCTGGCCGAGCTGTGGGAGTTCATGGCCGCCAACAGGAAATGGTGGCTGGCGCCGATCGTCGCCATGCTGCTGCTGATCGGCGGGTTGATCCTGATGTCCGGCACCGCCGTCGCGCCGTTCGTCTACACCCTGTTCTGAGGGCCGCATCGGCGGGGTGCGGCGGCGGCGGACGACCAGTCTGGCGGGACGGTCGGACCGGAACCGGGCTGCTCCGCATTTCTCGTGCCGGCAGGGATCGAGGATTGCGCGGCGTTGCGGGACCGCGGTCCACCCCCCTCCCGACCTCCCCCCTGTCAGGGGGGAGGAGCATGAACGGAAACCTCCCCCCTTGCAGGGGGAGGAGCGTCGGCGGTCCCTCCGTCCCCTCTTCTCCCTCCCCCTTGCAGGGGGAGGGTCGGGGTGGGGGTCGCGGTCAGGGGAGAGGAGCGCGAACGGACCATCCTGCGGCGTTCCCGTCGCCGGATGAAGCTTGCGGACGAGCAGTACGAGAATTGCGCGCTACTCCGCGGCCCGGCGCGGGTCGGCGGCGCAGGCCTCGACGAGCTCGGCGAGTTTCTCCGGCCTGTCGAACTCGACGTGTTCGCCGTCGAGGCAGGCCTCCGCCATCTTCAGGCGCATCGCGCGCAGGAGATCGTCGTCGCCGAAGACCTCGGGCGGATAGCCGAGTTCTTCCAGGCGCTTGCCGATGACCCAGGTCGGCGCCCAGCTCGGCGTGACGCGATAGCCCGCCGTCCGCCCGATCCACTCCGGCGGCAGGTCGCACGGGCGTCCGGGCGTCTGCGCGAAATCCGGATCGAGGTAGCGGTAGGCCCGCTCGCCGATCACCGGGTAGTCCGGCGTCACGCTCTCGCCCATGTGGATGTTCACCATCCGGTCGGCGATGTCCGCGAGGCGCTCGAACCTGTAGGTCTCGCGCACGCGCGCGTTGCCGGCCCGGAGCAGGTTGGTGAGCAGCATCATCGACGAGCCGTGGTAGCCTTGGGCCGCGTGGGGCGTGAACCCCGACCAGACCCCGTCGGCGCCGGCCAGGATGCCCTCGATCACCGCCGCGTCCTCGGTTCCGTTGCCGGAATGAGGATGAAGGAGGATGACGCGCGGCGGCGGGTTGTGCCGGCGCATGAGCCGGACCAGTTCCGCCGTCTGGAACGGGAAATGGGTCCCGCGGACATCCTCGAACATGATGCCGCCGATGGGCAGTGCGGCGAACAGTTTCAGCATGAGGACGAAGAACCCGGGGTTCTCGTCCCAGGCGTCGAAGACGTCGGCGAGACGCAGGTAGATGCGCCCCCGGCGATTCGCCGCGTCCTCTTCCGGCAGGCGTTGGCGCAGGAACGCCACGGTGTCCTCGATGATGCGGAGCAGCCCCTCCGGGGTGCGCCCCTCGTCCTTCAGCAGGCTCGGGCGGGTCTCGAGGTACACCACCACGTTCGGAACCTTGCCCCACAGCGTCCGCTCGATGCCGTAGTTCATGCGGAACGACGCGCCGGCCGCGCCGCCGCCGTCCGTCATGCCCATGGTGGAGACGGTGGCGAACACGCCGTCCATGTTCCGTTCCCGATCCACGAACCATTCGAGGAACTGCGTGTCGACGTTGCGGAAATCGAAGAAGCTGAACAGCGCCAGCTCATCGAAGCCGAATTCCCGGGCGAGCCGGTAGAGCTCGATGCGGTCCTCGAGCGTGTGCCCGCGGGGCGCGGGCAGGCGTCCTTCCAGGGCCGACAGGTCGAGGATATGAGGCTCGACGCTCCGCAGGCGCGCCATCTTCGCGTCGAGCCGCCGGTTCATGCTGGAGATAGCGTCCCGGTCTCGCTTGCTCAGTCGGACCTTGCCCGCCTCGCGGGACATCGCTTCCTCCCCACCGTGGCCCCCGTCGGATAGTCGCATATCGGCGCGCATTTCTCATATCCCCCTTGGCGCGACCTCCACCCCGACCCTCCCCCTGCAAGGGAGAGGGAGAAGAGGGGGACGGAGGGGCCGTTGACGCTCCTCCTCCCTGCCAGGGGAGAGGTTTCCGTTCATGCTCCTCCCCCCTGGCAGGGGGGAGGTCGGGAGGGGGGTGGATCGCGGCCCCGCAACGCCGCGCGTCGGGAACGGCGGACGGGCGCGCCGGTTCAATACCCTGCGTTCCGGTCCACCGGGCGGTCGAGCGCCTCGCCCCGCTGGACGCGGCGCACCTGGGCGGCCAGCATGGGCGCGGCCGTCTCGGGCGCCGTCAGGCTGGACACGTGGGGCGTGATCCGCACCTTCGGGTGCGTCCACAGGGGATTGTCCCGCGGCAACGGCTCCTCGTCGAAGACGTCGAGCGCGGCGCCCGACAACCGCCCCGAGTCCAGGGCCGCCAGCAGGTCGGCCTCGACGACCAAGGGGCCCCGCGCGCAGTTGATCAGATAGGCCCCCTTGGGCAGCCGGCCGAGCGCCTCCTCGTCGAGGAGGCCCCGCGTCTCCGGGGTCAGCGGCAGCAGGCAGACGAGGATCTCGCTTTCGCTCAGGAAGTCCGGGAGCGCATCGTTCCCGTGACGGGAGGTCACGCCCGGCTCCTCCTTCGGCGTCCGGCTCCAGCCGTTCAGGGCGAAGCCGAACGGCCGCAGCCGGCGCGCCGTCGCCCTCCCCAGGGCGCCCAGTCCGAGGATGCCGACCCTCCGGTCTCGGGCGTCCTTCTGCGGCGCCTGCCGCCAGGACCTGCGTCTCTGGAGGTCGGCGTAGACGTCGAATTTACGATGCGACCACAGGGTCAGCGCCGCCGTGTACTCGGCCATCCGGTCCGCCATGAGCGGATCGATCAGACGCGCGATGGGCACGCCTTCCGGCAGCGCCGGGTCCTCGAACAGATGGTCCACGCCGGCGCCCGGAGAGAGGATGGCCTTGAGGTTCGGGAATCCGGCGAGCCGGCCGTGGGGCAGCTTCCAGACGACCGCGAACTCGACGTCGGCCGGATCGCCGACGTCGGGCCAGACCCGGAACTCGACGTCCGGAAGGAGCCTCGACAGCTCCTCGCGGATCGCCTCGCCTTCTTCCCATTCGCAGTGGAACAGCAGCGCCATGGCCGCGCGCCCCTCGATGACCGGGAGAAGTGCTATCATTCCCGCGAGCCGAGGCCAAGGAGCGCCGGAGGCCGACGCGGCCTTCCGGGCGGAACGGAGGCAGGACCGATGCGCGCCGCGCGCGTTCCCGTCATCGACGTGGCGCCGTTTCTGGCCTGCGACGCGGCCGCGAGCCGCGCAACGGCGCGCGCGGTCGACGCCGCGTGCCGCGAGATCGGTTTCCTCGCCGTCGTCGGCCATGGCGTTCCGGGGACGCTGGTCGAAGAGGCGCGGGCCGCGGCGCTCGCCTTCTTCCGCCTGCCCCTCGAGGAGAAGCGGCGGACGCCGCGTCCCTCCCACGAGTCGGGACGCGGCTACACGGTGTTCGGGGATCAGGCGCTCGCCTACTCCCTGGGCGTGGAAACGCCTCCCGACCTTCAGGAGAGTTTCGGTATCGGGCCGTTCGACGAGCCGCCGGACGATCCCTACTACGCGGCGCCGGAAGCCTGGACGTTCTTCGCCCCCAACGTCTGGCCCGGGAATCCGGTCGGGTTCCGGCCCGCGCTCGGCCGATACTTCGCGCGGATCGATGTCCTGTCGCGCCGGCTGATGGGGCTGTTCGCCCTCGCCCTCGGCCTCGACGAGCGGGCCTTCGACGACAAGATCGACCGTCCCGTCAGCAGCATGAGGGTCGTCCACTATCCGCCGCTGCTCGCGCCGCCCCGGCCGGGCCAGCTGCGCGCGGGCGCGCACTCCGATTACGGCTCGCTCACCGTTCTACAGACCGACGGCGACTCGGGCTGTCTTCAGGCGAGAACGCGGAGCGGCGACTGGATCGACGTGGTCCCGCCGCCGGGGGCCTTCGTCGTCAATCTCGGCGACCTCATGAGCCGCTGGACCAACGACCGCTGGGTCTCGACCCTGCACCGCGTCGCGGTCCCGCCCGACGGCCGCGGCGGCTCGCGGCTGTCGCTCGTGTTCTTCGGCCAGCCCAACTACGACGCCGTGATCGAATGCCTGCCGACGTGCCGGGGACCCGGCAATCCGCCCCGCTATCCTCCGATCAGCACCGTCGAGCTCTCGCGGTCCAAGCACATGAAGGTGCGCCGCATGGACGTGGATTACGAGCCGCCCCGGTCCTGATCGGCGAGATGCGCGATTGCCTGGATTTCCAGCAGATAGCGCGGGTCCGCGAGGCGGGAGACTTCCACGACGGTCGAAACGGGCCGCGCGTCGCCGAAGAATTCCGCGGCGACCGGAGCGCCGAACTCGCGGTAGGCGTCGAGATCGGTGGCGAAGACCGTGCAGGACACGATGTCGGCGGGCGTCGCCCCGGTCGCCGCCAGCGCCCGCCCGACGTTCGCGTAGGCCGTGGCCGCCTGAACCGCCATGTCGCCTCTCCCGATCACCGCGCCGTCGGCGTCGAGGGCCACCATCCCGGAGAGGTGGACTTGCGCCCCTCCCGTGGTCCGGATGACCTGCGGATAGGTTCTCCCGCCGGCGTCCCGGAGCTCGTACACGTCCGCGGGGCTGATCCGCTCGATCATGACGGCCGGTGGCCGCGCGAACGGGCCGGAATCATCGGTTCGTCCCTCCGTCGATACGCGCCCTGAGCTTCCCGTACATCTCCGCCCCCGCCGTCACGGGCGGATAGCGGGGCGGTCCGTCGGGTGGCGCGCAGGCATCGAGACACCGCACCTCTGCGTCGTGGTTGGGATGCAGGAAATAGCCGATCGACTGTCGCCGGACGCGCGCGTATCGCGGCGGCGGCGAGACGACCCGGTGCGGGGTGGACGTCCACCGGTCGTTGGTCCAGCGCGCCATCATGTCGCCGATGTTGACCACCAGTTGGCCGGGATCCGCCGTGACGCCCAGCCAGTCGCCGTCGGGTTTCCGGATCTGCAGGTCGTCGTTCCCCCCGGCGCCGTCCATGGCCAGCAGCGTCACGGCGCCGAAGTCGGTATGGGCGCCGCAGCGGAGCTGTCCCGGTTCGGGCGGCCCGGTCAGTCCCGGATAGTGGAAGGAGCCGAGCGCGCCGAAATGCCGGTCTATCTTGTCGGCGAAATACGCCTCCGGCAGGTTCAGCGCGACGGCGAATATCCTCATCATGCGTTCGGCTGCGGACTCCATCCGTCCGTACAGGCGGAGATGGACGGCCTTGAAGTTTTCCGGGCGGTCCGGCCAGAGGTTCGGGGCGTAGAGATCCTCGGCGCCGGGAAGGCCGGCGAAGTCGTCGGCGAACCGCGCCCCCGGTCCGACCGTGAAGATCTCCCGCAGGTCGGGCGGCCGTTTCTCGCCCACGGTCGCCGCGAGGTTCCGGGTAAGGGGCGCTGTGTAACCGAGGAACGACAGCCCGCCCGGCGACGTGAAGCGCCTCTTCTCCGCTTCCGACAGATCGAAGAACGCCCGCCCCGCCGCGAGGGCCGCGTCGATATCCGCCCGCGGGACGCCATGGCCGGAGACGACGAGGAACCCGGCGGCGCGGCACGCCGCATCCACCGCCGCCGCGATCGCCCGTTTCTCGGCGGCGGACCCCCGGTCGAACGGTCCGATGTCGACGACGGGAACCGACCGTTCCGGCGCGGCCGGCGCCGGTTCTTCACGAATGTTCGCGTCGACCGGCATCGTTCTCATGCCCGATGTCTTCCCACGCCCGACATCTTCCCACGCCGCGGCGGACGTGGCCAGCGCCGGTCCTCGCCGACCCGCGGGATCGCGATCCACCCCCCTCCCGACCTCCCCCCTTCTTCTCCCTCCCCCTTGCAGGGGGAGGGTCGGGGTGGGGGTCGCGCCAGGGGAGAGGAGCACGAACGGAGTCGGCCGCGGCCGGAAACCGGTTGTGTCGGGCGCCGTCGTCTGCGGATAATGGACGGCGACCGCCATGTGGGGATGAGGAAGGGAGCTCATGAGCGACATCGACGGCGAAGCCGTCTCCGCCTGGCTGAAGCGCCACCAGGACCTCGACATCGCGCCGGAGCGGGCGCAGGAGATCGCGGAGATCGCCTTCCGGCTCAACCGCGTGACGCTGGACGCGGCCATGGAGCGGACGGACCTCGACGATCCCGCGCGGTATTTCCGGGCGCTGGTGGAGCTCGCCGACTTCAGGCGCGACGCGTGAGCCTCCCGCTCGCCGATCTCACTCTCGCGCAGGCGGCCGATTCGATCCGCCGCCGCGACGTCACCGCCGTCGCCGTCACCGAGGCGGTTCTGGCGCGCGCGGCCGCGGTTCAGTCCGAGATCAACTGTTTTCTCCGCATCCATCGGGAGGAGGCCCTCGCGGCCGCCGAGCGGGCGGATGCCGAGATCGCGGACGGCGGCTGGCGCGGCCCGCTGCACGGGGCGCCGCTCGCCCACAAGGACGTGTTCGACCGCGAAGGCCATGTCACGACGGCGGGCAGCATCCTGTTCGACGCGCCGGCGACCGGCCGGGCCACCGTGATGTCGCGGCTCGACGCCGCCGGGGCCACGTACCTGGGAGCTCTCAACCTGGACGAGTTCGCCGCTGGAGGTACCGGCGCCAATGACCATTACGGACGCACGCGCAATCCCTGGGACACGGACCGCGTCAGCGGCGGCTCGTCCGGCGGCTCGGGGGCGTGCGTCGCCGCGCGCGCGGCCTTCGGCGCGCTCGGCGGCGACGCCGGCGGGTCGGTGCGCATCCCCGCGGCCATGTGCGGCGTCGTCGGCCTCAAGCCGACGTTCGGCCGCGTCAGCCGCGCCGGCGTCGCGCCGCGGACGTTCTCGGTGGACTGCGTCGGCCCGATGACGCGGACGGCGGAGGACTGCGCCCTGATGCTCCAGGCCATCGCGGGTCCCGACCCCGCGGACCCGACCACCCCCGACGTCCCGGCGCCCGACTATCGCGCGGCGTTGCGCACGGACCTCGCGGGCGTTCGCGTCGGGATCGCCGTAGGCGACCCCTTCGACCAGATGGAGCCGGAAATGGCGGCCCTGCTGGCGTCCGCGGTCGACGCGTTCCGCGATCTCGGCGCGGAGGTCGTGGACATCGCCATACCCGACGTCATGCGCCTCAACGACCTGCAACAGGTCTTGACCAAGAGCGAGGCCGCCGTCGTCTGCGGCAGGTGGATGCGCGAACGCCCGGAGGGCATGACGTTCGACGCCATCAGCGTCGTCCAGGAGGGCCTGCTGATCCCGGCCACCCGCTATCTGGAGGCGAAGTCCCTGCGGGCGCCGCTGCTGGAGGCGCACGTGCGCGCCGTTTACGCCGAGGTCGACGTGCTGTTCGCGCCGGTTCTGGCCGGGCCGGCGCCGACCGTGGCCGAGACCGATTTCGAGGACCACGGCCGGGTCGAGGAGCTCTTCACGCGCTCGGCCCGGTTCACGCGCTTCGCCAATTACCTCGGCACGCCAGCCCTGTCGGTTCCGTGCGGGTTTTTCGCCGACGGGTTGCCCGCGGCGTTCCAGCTTCACGGCCCGCCCTTCGGCGAGGCCCGGCTGCTGGCCGTCGCCCACGCCTACCAGGGCGTCACTGACCATCACGCCAGGGCGCCCCGTCGTTCCTCGGGGCGATGATGGCTTCCGGCCATCGGTAACGGCGCGCGGACACCGTCCCGGCCCGTCTCCCGGAACGGGAGGCCGCCGGACTCTCAGGCCGCATCCTCGAGGATCATCGCGGCGGCTTTCTCGCCGATCATGACGACCGCGGCGTTGGTGTTGCCGGAGACGATGGTCGGCATGATGGAGGCGTCGGCGATGCGCAACCCCTCGACGCCGCGCACCCTGAGACGCGGATCGATCACGGCGCCGTCGTCGACGCCCATGCGGCAGGTTCCGGCGGGGTGATAGATGGTGCCGCCGATCTCCCGCGCCCGCGCCAGCAGTTCCTCGTCGGTCCGACGGTCGGGACCGGGGTCGATCTCGCGCTTGACGTGCCTGGCGAAAGCCGGCCTGGCGGCGATCTCCCGCGCCAGCTTCATGCCGGCCACCGTCGTGACGCGGTCGATCTCCTCGGCCAGGTAGTTGGGGCGGATCCGCGGGCGCGCCCTGGGGTCCCGGGAGGAAATCGCGATCTCGCCCCGGCTTTCGGGACGGCACTGCGAGGACACCAGCGTCACCCCCGGGAAGTCGTGCAGGCCCAGGCGGGGGTCGGGCGTGCTGAGCGGCATGAGGAAGAACTGGAGATCGGGCGTCGCCGCCTCGGGGCGCGAACGGGCGAAGAGGAAGGCCTGTCCGGCGGAGATGGTGAGTGGTCCCGCGCGCGTGAACAGGTACTGGATACCCATCGCCAGCGCCTTGAACGGGTTGCGGACGTCGCTGTTCAGGGAATGGAGCCCGTCGAGCTCGTAGACGCTGCGCACCTGGAAGTGGTCCTGGAGATTGCGCCCGACCTCGGGCAGGTCGCGTACGACCGGAATGCCCAGGTCGCGCAGACGCGCCGCGTCGCCGATGCCCGAAAGCTGCAACAGCTGCGGCGAGTTGACCGCGCCTCCCGACAACACGATCTCGCGGTTCGCCCGGACGCGCCGTTCCGCGCCGCCGCGCGTGTAGGCGACCGCCGCGGCGCGGCCGTTCTCGACGACGAGGCCGGTGACGAGCGCCCGCGTCTCGACGCGGAGATTGGGGCGTTTCCTGGCCGGGCGCAGGAACGCCGTCGCGGCGCTGGAGCGGAGTCCGCGGCGCGTGGTCGTCTGGTAGTACCCGATGCCGTCCTGGGAGGCCCCGTTGTAGTCGGGGTTGTCCTCGAACCCGGCCTCCCGGCAGGCCGCGAGAAAGGCCTCGCAGGCCGGTCGCCGGTCGGAGATCTCCTGGACGCCCATGCAGCCGCCCGCGGCGCGGTAGTCGTCCGCGCCCTTCTCGTAGTCCTCCGAGCGCTTGAAGTGGGGCAGGACGTCCTCGTAGCTCCACCCCGTGTTGCCGAGCTGGCGCCAGTGGTCGTAATCGGCGGCTTGGCCCCGGACGTACAGGACGCCGTTGATCGAGCTGCTGCCGCCCAGCACCCGGCCGCGCGGCCAGGAGATCCGGCGGCCGCCGAGGTTGGGTTCCGGCTCCGTCTCGTAACCCCAGGAGAGGTCGGGATGGTGCATGTTCCGGTAGTAGCCGACCGGGATGTGGATCCACGGGTTCCAGTCCCTGCCGCCCGCCTCCAGCAGCAGGACCCTGTTCCTCGGGTCTTCCGACAGCCTGTTGGCCACGACGCAGCCGGCGGAACCCGCGCCGACGACGACGTAATCGCAGGTCTCGGTCACGCGCGCCCTCCCACGATCCACGGACTACAGGAGCGGGCGTGCGCGATCAAGGACCGGGGGCGTGAGCAGGGCGCGGACCGGACAGCCCGCATTTCCCGTACCGGCGGGGATCGAGGGTTGCGCGGCGTTGCGGGGCCGCGGTCCACCCCCCTCCCGTCCTCCTTCTTCTCCCTCCCCCTTGCAGGGGGAGGGTCGGGGTGGGGGTCGCGCCAGGGGGGAAGGAGCATGAACGCGAAGGGCCGAGTGGAGGGCGATCGGGGACTCGAACCCCGGACCCGCTGATTAAGAGTCAGCTGCTCTGCCAACTGAGCTAATCGCCCCTGCGGCGATTCAGTAGTCGAGCGGCGGCGCCAAGGCAAGGGCCCGGGCCGGTTCGGAGGAACTGTCCGTTACGGCTCCTCCGTCCCGGCGCGCCGGGGCAGGCTCGCGTCGCGGTGGATATGGACGTTCATGACCAGTCCGAAACCCGCCAGGATGGTCACCATGGCGGTCCCGCCGTAGGACACGAGCGGCAGCGGCACGCCGACGACGGGCATCAGGCCCGTCACCATGGCGATGTTGGCGCAGAAATAGACGAAGAAGGTCGTCGCGATCCCCATCGCCAGCAGACGCCCGAACTGGCTTCGCGAGCGCAGCGCGATGGCGATCGCGTAGGTCAGGATGCAGACGTAGAGCGCGAGGAGGCCGAGCGCGCCCACCAGACCGAATTCCTCCGCGAGCGTCGTGAAGATGAAGTCGGTCTGTAGCTCGGGCAGGAAATGGAGATGGCTCTGGGTGCCCTGGAGGAAGCCCTTGCCGAATACGCCGCCCGAGCCCAACGCGATCTTCGATTGCATGATGTGGTAGCCGGCTCCCAGGGGATCGCGCTCGGGGTCGAAGAAGGTGAGAATGCGCTCGCGTTGGTAGTCGCGCAGGTAATGCCAGACGAGGGGGATGGCGGCGAGGGCGGCCGCGGCCGTCGCGCCCAGGACCCGAAGCCGCATGCCGGCGAGAAAGAACATCGCGCCCGCGCCGATCAACAGCAGCAGCGCCGTTCCGAGGTCCGGTTGGCGCAACACCAGCGCCACGGGAACGATCGCCATCGCCGTCGGCGCGACGAGACGCCGCAACCAGGCGATCTCCTCATGGGCGAGGCGGTGGAAGTAACGGGCGAGCGCCAGGACGAGGGCGATCTTCATGATCTCCGACGGCTGCAACTGGAAGGGACCGAGATCGATCCACCGCTGCGCCCCCATGCCGACCGCGCCGACGGCTTCCACGGCGGCCAGCAGCGCCAGGGAGACGCCGTAGAAGGGGAAAGCCGCGCGCAGCCAGAACCGGATGTCCACGACGGCGACGATCAGCATCAGGAGGAAACCGATGCCGAAACGGACCAGTTGCCGCGATACCCACGTTTCGGTGGTGCCTCCGGAGATCGAGTACAACATCGTGAACCCGACGCAAGCCGTGATGGCGATGAGCAGCGCGAGACCCCAGTTCAACTGCAGGATCCGCTGAACCACGGTGAGGCGCCTCTCGCTCAGGCCGGTCGAGGTCTGGACCGCCATGTCAGGTCTCGCTACGCGCCGCGTCGGCGATGGACTCGCCGACGGCCGGCGGCGCCCGGTCCGGACCGCGCTTCAGCGCCTCCGCCAGCACGTCGCGGGCTATGGGAGCCGCCGTCGAGGAGCCGCCGCCGCCGTGCTCGACGACCACCGCCACCGCGTAGCGGGGGGCGCCGACGGGCGCGAAACCCACGAACAGCGCGTGGTCGCGGTCCTTCCAGGGGAGGTCCTCGTTCTTCAGGACCCCCGTCCGGCGCTCGGCCTCGGTGATGCGCCGGACCTGAACGGTTCCCGTCTTTCCCGCGATCGCCATGCCCGGTTCGCGGATCCGCGCCCGGTAGGCCGTGCCGCGAGGACTGTTGCTGACCATGTCCATCGCCCGCTGAACGAGCGACAGGGACGTCGCCGACAGTCCGAGCGACTCCCGCGCCGGACGCTCCGCCGGCGGCTCTTCCGCGATCAGGGTCGGCCTCACCCGGAACCCGCCGTTCGCGATCTGGGCCGTCATGACGGCGAGTTGCAGCGGCGTGGTCAGCAGGTAGCCTTGACCGATTCCCGACAGCAGCGTCTCGCCCTGGCGCCAGGGCCGGCCATGGCGCCGCCGTATCCATTCACGGCTCGGCACGAGGCCGTCCTCCTCGCCCTCGATGTCGATGCCGGTGGGAGCCCCGAAGCCGAACCGCCTGGCCATCTCGCCGATACGGTCGATGCCGACGCGGCGCGCGACGTCGTAGAAATGAATGTCGCAGGACCGTTCGATGGCGTGGGGCAGCGACAACGCGCCGTGGCCTTCCTTCTTCCAGCAATGGAAGAAGCGGTCGCCGAATTCCATGCGGCCGGAGCAGAACACCTGGTGATCGGCCGGGAACGCCCCGGCCTCCAGGCCGGCCAGCGCGACGATCATCTTGAAGGTCGACCCCGGCGCGTACTGGCCGTTGATCGCGCGATGCACCAGCGGCGTCCGGGGATGCCGCGTGAGCGCGCGCCACTGTCGCGAATCGAGGCCCAGGTTGAAGGCGTTGGGGTCGAAACTCGGCGTCGAGACGAGAGCCAGCAGCTCTCCCGAATACACGTCCATGACCACGACCGATCCGGCTTCGTCGCCGAGGCGTTCGTAGGCCAGCCGCTGCAGCCCCGAGTCGATGGACAGGCGCACGTCGCGTCCGGGCTCGCCGCCCTTCCTCTCGAGCTCGCGGATGGCCCGGCCGTGGGCGTTGACCTCGACCTGGCTGTTCCCGGCCCTGCCCCTCAGGACCGTCTCGCGGGCCTTCTCGACGCCCCTCTTGCCCGTGCGGAATCCCGGGTGCTCGAGCAACGGGTCGCCGGTCTGTTCCTCCGGCGACACGGGGCCGACGTAGCCGACGAGATGGGCCAACGGCGGGCCGTAGGGGTAGAAACGCGACTCTCCGACGTCGGGCTGCACGCCGGGCAGGTCGGACATGTGCGCGTTGATTCGCGCGAACTGTTCCCAGGACAGATTCTCGAGGACCGTGACGGGCATGAAGCCGGGGTTGCGTTCGGACTCGCGGAGCGCCCGGCGCAGATCGCGGTCGTCGATCCGCACCAGGCCGCGCAGCGCGGCCAGGGTCCGCGTCACGCTGGACGTCTGCTCGGGGATCAGGAGTATCCGATAGTTCCGCCGGTTGTTGGCCACCTCGATCCCGAAGCGGTCGAGAATGCGGCCCCGGGAACGCGGCAGCAATCGCCACGAGATCCGGTTCTCCTCGGAGAGCACCCGGTAGCGGCCGGCGCTGATCACCTGGAGGTAGTAGAGACGGCCCGCGAGCGCCGCAGTGAGCGCCGCCGCGCCCCCCGAGAGCGCCAGCGCCCGCCGGGTGAAGGCCTTCCGCCGGACGAAGTCCCGTTGCACGTCAGGCCGTTCTCTGCGCCGACCGGGCGATGCGGGCGAAGATCCAGACGACGCAGGGATAGACGGCGAACGTCAGGATCCCTTGCAGCGCCACCGGGCGCGGGTCCACCAGGGCGGCGAAGTAGACGCAGGCGATCAGCCAGCAGACCAGGGTCGCGCCGACCGCGACGAAGGCGAAGCCGAACCATTCGACGAGAAAGGTCTTTCCCAGAAATACCCGACGCTGCGCGGAGACGAGACCGTGGACGACGACCAGGACCAGCGCGAACAGGCCGAGCGGCCCGCCGGTAAGACCGTCCTGCGCGAGGCCGAGGGCGAACACGAACGGCGCCGGCAACAGTTCCGGCCGGTAGATGCTCCAGTGGTGGACCGCCATCAGCGCGAAGAAGGGCGTCGCCTCGGGCAGCGCGGAGAGGCCCCCGGGGACCACCGAAAGGAGCACGGCGGAGAGCGCCAGCGCGGCCGGTATCAGCAGGTGCGGCCGAATGCCGAAGCGGCGCCACGCCAGGCCCTTCATCGCGGCGCCCGTTCCCGTCCGGCGCCCGTCTCGCGAGACGGCGGCGGGTCGAAGGGATGCTTGACGACGCGGACGTAATCGAGCCGGTGGAATTGGACGAAGGGCTGGACGTGGGCCACCCCGTCCGCCACCGACGTCACCACGCCGACGGGCAGTTCCGCCGGGAACAGGCCGCCGTGACCCGACGTGACGACGCGGTCGCCGGGGTTCGTCCGCGCGCCCGCGGGGAGATAGCCGATCGTCGGGACGTTCGAGTTGTCGCCCTCCAGCACGCCTCGGTCGCGCGATGGCTCGACGACGACGGGAATCCGCGAGTTGAGGTCGGTGATCAGGAGAATCCGGGAGGATCTCAGGCCGGTCTCGGTCACCCGTCCCACGAGGCCGTCGCCGTTGATCGCCGCCTGTCCGCCGACGATGCCGTCCCGCCCGCCCGCATTGAGCAGGACGGTGCGGACGAAAGGTCCTCCGGAATCGCCGATCACCCGGGCCGAAACGAACGTCGAGGACGGGTCCGCCCGAGCGTCGAGCAGGGCCGTCAGCCCCACGTGCTGTTGCCGCAACCGGAGGGCGGCGGCCCGCCAGTGCAGGAGCCGCGCGTTCTCCTCCCGAAGCCGGGCGTTCTCCTCGCGCAGGCGCGCGAGGAACTTGATCTCTTCCATGATGCGGCTGATGGCGATCGCCGGTTGCGACAGGACGTCGAGCACGGGCGACGCGGCGTCGAGCACGACCGCGCGGAAACGCTCGACCGCCCGCGTGTCCGACTTGTCGAGCAGCATCAGCGTCACCGCCGCCCCCGCCAGCAGGAGAAGCGCGAAGCGCTGGGCCGCGACCCTGATGGGTATGGCCTCCCGCCGCGTATCGCCGCGCCGCAGTCTCACGCGGTCTCCCTCCGTCGACTACCCGCGCCGGGTCGACGCCGCGGGCCTGCCCGGCGGGCGGGCCCGCCCCGAGGCGCGCCCGATCTTTCCGTCCGGGTGTTCCATCCCCAGGGACCGCGGCATGTAGAGAGAGAGGTCATTCGCCGGCTTCAGGTCACAGGCTCTAGTACTCCTGTTTCAGTATGTGTTTGAGGGTTCGCATTTCCTCGAGCGTCCGCCCGGTTCCCAGCGCCACGCAGGTGAGCGGTTCGTCGGCGATGGAGACCGGCAGGCCCGTGGCCTCGCGCAGGACCCGGTCCAGCTCGGCGAGCAGCGCGCCGCCGCCGGTGAGCACGATCCCCTTGTCCACGATGTCGGCGGCCAGTTCCGGGGCGGTGTTCTCGAGGGCGACCTTCACGGTCTCGATGATCGCGCCGACCGGCTCGGCCAGACTCTCGGCGATCTGCATCTGGTTGATCATGAGCTCCTTGGGGACGCCGTTCATCAGGTCGCGGCCCCGGACCTCGATCGTCTGGCCGACGCCGTCTTCCGGCAGCTTGGCGGTGCCGATCTCCTTCTTGATGCGTTCGGAGCTCGACTCGCCGACCAGCAGGTTGTGGTTGCGCCGGATGTAACTGATGATCGCCTCGTCCATCTTGTCGCCGCCGACCCGGACGGACCGGGAATAGACGATGCCGCCGAGGGACAGGACGGCCACCTCGGTCGTGCCGCCCCCGACGTCGACGACCAGGGAGCCCGTGGCCTCGGTGACGGGCAGACCGGCGCCGATGGCCGCCGCCATGGGTTCCTCGATCAGGAAGACCCGGCGGGCGCCCGCGCTCTCCGCGGACTCCTGAATGGCGCGGCGTTCGACGGCCGTGGAACCCGAGGGCACGCAGATGATGACCTGGGGGCTGGCGAAGCTGCGGCGGTTGTGCACCTTGCGGATGAAATGCTTGATCATCTCTTCCGCGACCTCGAAGTCGGCGATGACGCCGTCCCGCAGGGGCCTGATGGCCTCGATGTTGCCGGGCGTGCGGCCGAGCATCATCTTGGCCTCGTTGCCGACTGCGAGGACCTGCTTGCGGCCGCGCTGATTGACGATGGCGACCACCGACGGTTCGTTCAGGACGATGCCGCGCGCCTTGACGTAAACCAAGGTATTGGCGGTTCCGAGGTCGATCGCCATGTCCGACGACATCGCGCCGAGAAGATTCGAAAGCACCGTTCAGACTCCGGATCCGGGGGATGGACCGCGCCTCCGCGCCCCCATGTTGACCGAATGGCGATGACCTCCCGTCATGCGCTCAGCGCCGCCGGCGCCGTTTTCTCCCTCTTGACCATCAGCTTGTTGAGCGCGTTCACGTACGCCCGGGCCGACGCCACGAGCGTGTCCGTATCCGCGCCCTGTCCGTTTACGGTCTTGCCCGACTCCTCGAGCCGAACCGTCACTTCGGCCTGGGCGTCGGTGCCCTCGGTTACCGCATGCACCTGATAGAACTGCAATCTCGCGTCGTGCGGCACCAATTCCTTGATCGCGTTGAACGTCGCGTCGACGGGCCCGTCCCCCGTCGACGTGGTCGACCCGATCTCGCCCTCGACGTCGAGCTCGAGCTCCGCCGTCTGCGGACCCCGCGAACCCGCGATGACGTAGAGGGAGACGAACTTGATCCGGTCGTCCGCCCTCAGCTCGTCGTCCACGAGCGCGACGATGTCCTCGTCGAAGACGTTCTTCTTCTTGTCGGCGAGGGCCTTGAAACGGCGGAAGGCGTCGTTGAGCGCGTTGTCGCCCAGCTCGAACCCCAGCTCGCGGAGCTTCTCGCGAAAGGCGTGGCGTCCCGAGTGCTTGCCCATCACGAGGCTGGACTTGTTCAGTCCCACGGACTCCGGGGTCATGATCTCGTAGGTCCCGGCGTGCTTCAGCACGCCGTCCTGATGGATGCCGGCCTCGTGGGCGAAGGCGTTGGCGCCGACGATCGCCTTGTTCGGCTGCACGGTGAAGCCGGTGACCGCCGCCACCAGGCGGGACGCCTTGGTGATGTGTCCGGTCTCGACCCCGGTGACGAAGGGCATGAGGTCGTGGCGCGTCCGCAACGCCATCACGATCTCCTCGAGCGCCGCATTCCCCGCTCTCTCGCCCAGGCCGTTGATCGTGCATTCGACCTGGCGCGCGCCGTTGGCGACGCCGGCCAGGGAGTTGGCGACCGCCAGTCCCAGGTCGTTGTGGCAGTGGGTGGAGACCCGCGCCTTGTCGATGTTGGGCACCCGGTCGAAGAGCATGCGAATCAGGGCGCCGAACTCCTCCGGGATGGCGTAGCCGACGGTGTCCGGAATGTTGATCGTCGTCGCGCCGGCCTTGATGGCGGACTCGACGCAGCGGCACAGGAAGTCGCGTTCCGTGCGCGTTCCGTCCTCGGGGCTCCATTCGACGTCGTCGGTGAAGGAGCGCGCGTAGGCCACGGAATCGACGACCGCGTCATGCACGGCCTCCGGCTCCATCTGGAGCTTGTACTTCATGTGCAGCGGACTGGTGGACAGGAACGTGTGGATCCGCATCCGCCTCGCCGGCTTCAACGCTTCGGCCGCCCGGTCGATGTCCTTCCGTCCGGCCCGCGCGAGCCCGCAGACCGTGGACTTCTCGACGACCTTGGCGACCTCGTGGACCGCCTCGAAATCGCCGTTGGAGGCGATGGGAAAGCCCGCCTCGATCACGTCGACGCCCATGTCCTCGAGGACTTCCGCCAGACGCAGTTTTTCCTCGAGGTTCATGGACGCGCCCGGCGATTGCTCGCCATCGCGCATCGTCGTGTCGAAAATCAGCACCCGGTTTGAATCCGTTTCGGTCATGGCGTCGGTCCTTCGAACTGCATTCAGGTTTGACTGCGGCAAATCACCCTTCCCCTGACCATCCGCGACCTCGACGGCGCGGCTGTTCAGGGGCCGATAAGTCGAAGGACCTCCGCCGGAAGACGGTTGCCGTCCGGCGACAGGAGGCCGTTCCCGCGCCGCGGCGCGGCGGGGGTGACGGGAACTCGTTGCGTCGAACTGGCCATCTTCCCGGACACATACCATCGTGTGTCGACGATTCGCGATAAACCGTCCCTCGTCGCCGGTGCGGATCGGCGGTCGGCGGAGGAACGGTTTCCCGAACGCTTCGTCCCGTGGAGTCCGACGTTCCACGTCCCCCACGGAAGGTTCCTTTTACGCCGGATGGGCGGCGGGGCGCAACCGGTTTTCGGCTCCGGTACGGGAGAGAGCCGCTTATTTCCGGATTTTGCGCATCTCTTCGACGAGATGGGGCAGGATTTCGCGGCAGTCGCCGACGACGCCGAAACGCGCCGAGGCGAAGATGTCGGCGTTCTCGTCCGTGTTGACGGCGACGATGGTCCTGGCGTTGCCGCAGCCCGCCATGTGCTGGCCCGCCCCCGAGATCCCCAGGGCGATGTAGAGGTCCGGCGCCACGGTTTTTCCGGAAAGTCCGATCTGGTAGCCCGGCGGACACCAGCCGAGATCGCAGGCCGCGCGGCTGGCCCCGACCGCGCCGTCCAGCGCGTCGGCGAGCTCTCTCGCCGCGGCGAAGCCGTCGGGGCCGCCGATGCCGCGTCCGCCGGCGACGACGACGCGGGCGTTCTCCAGGCGCGCCCCCGCCGCGCCTTCCGTGTCGCGGGCCGCCACCCGCGTTCGCACCAGGTCGGGCGTCACGACGGCGGCGCGGGCGATGACGCCGCCGCTCCGGGAGTCGTCGCGCGGCAACGCGTCGAAGGACTTGGCCTTGATCGTGGCGACCGCGGGAGAGCTCTCGAAGGAGATCCGCTCCCGCGCGATGCCGCCGTAGCAGGGGCGGGTGAAGCGGAGACCCTCGGCGTCGGCGTCGACGCCCACGCAACCCGCGGCCGCGGTGCTTCCCAGGCGGAACGCGAGGCGCGGGGCGAGATCGGCGCCGAGGCTCGTGTGCGGCGCGAGGACGACCGCCGGATCGATCTCGCCGCTCAGGGCCTCCAGGTCGGGCAGCCAGGCGTCCGCCTGGTAGGGTTCGAGCAGCGCGTCGTCGACGACGTGAACCTCGTCGGCGCCCCTCGCGACGAGCTCTTCTCCGACGGTCTCGTCGATGTCGGCGCCGAGACACGCGGCGATGGTCTTGCCGCCCCTGGCCGCAGCGATGGAGCGGGCCGCCGCGATCAGCTCCAGGGTCAATCCGGTCGGCTCTCCGGCCTCCAGCTCCGCCACCGCCAGAACGTCACCCGCGCTCATGCCGCCTCGCGCTCACAGTATCTTCTCTTCGACGAGCCGCCGGGCGAGGGCCGCGGCGACCGCCTGCGCGCCGTCGCCTTCGATGAATTCGCACGCGGCGTCGGAGACGGGTACGTAAAGCCGCTCCAGCTTCCGGCGCGCGGCCGCCGCGCCGACCTCTCCGGCGTCCGCGCCGATGTCGGCCGGCGCCCAGGTCTCGACCGGCTTCTTCGCCGCGCGCATGGTCTCCCGGAGGCTCGCGTTGCGGACGTTGCCCATCTCGTGCGAGACGGTGACCAGGGCGGGGAGGGGCGCCTCGACGGTCTCGGAGCCGTCCTCCAGAACCCGGACCGCCCGGACCGCGCCGTCGGCCACGTCGATCTTGCGGGCGAACGTGATTGTGGGGATGCCGAGCAGCTCGGCGAGGCCGGGCCCGACCACGCCGGCGTCGCCATCCGCGGCCTGTCGTCCGGCGAGCACGAGGTCGACGGCCCCGAGCTTCGCGATCGCCTTCGCCAGCGCGTGGGCGGTCGCGTAGCTGTCGGAGTCGGCGAAGGCGGGATCGCTCATCATCACGGCGTCGTCCGCGCCGAGCGCCAGCGCGTGCTTGACGATCTTCCGCGCGCTCTCGTCGCCGACGGTGAGCGCCGTGATCCGGACCTCGGCCCCGTCGCCCAGCGCGTCCCGGATGCGCAGGGCCGCCTCGACCGCCTGCTCGTCGAACGGGCTGATGACCGGCGACATGCCCGGAATCTCGACGACCCGCCCGGCGTCCTCGTCGACGCGGAACAGGCTCGGCGCGATCTCCGGATCGGGGATCTGCTTGATGCAGACCGCGATGCGCACGGACCGGGCTCCCTCTTCCTACTCGATCTCGATGTCGACGGGGACGATCCCGTCGAAATGCTTGCGCTGGAAGTTCCACTCGGTGACCGGTTGGCGCCGGCCCTTTTCGTCGGTGCCGCGGGCCATCAGCGTGTGGTGTCCCGGCCTGGCGTCCCACAGGTAGGACCAGCGGCGCCACAGGTAACGGTCGGCGTGCTCCTCGACGTGGGCGTCGTTCCACGTCTCGCCGTTGTCGGTGGAGACCTCGACCTTGGCCATCGCGCCCTCTCCGCTCCAGGCGAGGCCGCGGATGGCGTAGGTGTCGGCCGGCAGCGGCGATTCCTCTTCGAGCGGCTCGGTGATCACCGTCTTCACGCCGAGGGCCGTCATCATCTTCTTGTCGGGGTCGTCGGGCCCCTTGCCCGATACGAAGTAGTGGGTCTGGTGATAGCAGTCCGGCATGTGGTCCATCACCTCGATCCTGTGTATCCACTTGACCCACCAGTTTCCGGCCCAGCCCGGAACCACCATGCGGACGGGCGCGCCGTGCACGTGGGTCAGGTATTCGCCGTTGTGGGCCCAGGCGAGGAGGGTCTCGGAATCCATCGCCTTCTCGATGGGCAACCCCTTGTCGTAGTTGATGACGCCGGGATCGTGGACCTCGAAGTCCGTGCGCCCCACCGAGCGGTACTGGATGGTGGGGTCCGGCCGCCCGCGGTCGAACCCCTCGACGCGGATGGCGACGGCGGAGTCCTTGACGCCCGCGCGTTCCAGCGCTTCCCGGAGACGGACGCCGGTCCACTCGCCCCCCGATACGATGCAGGTCGCCGGCATCAACGAGCTCAGTTCCTTCAGGTCGAGCTCCCCGCCGTCGGCCATACCGTGCCAGTCGACGCCCTCGACGTCCTCGCGCACGGCGCGCGAGGGCTTGGGCAGGTTGCCGCCCTTGGCGCGGGACTCCAGGTAGTCCCAGAATTCCGTGTCGTCGCCGGCGCACTCCGTCACCGCGCGGACGGTGTGGCCGGGCAGCTTGCGCAGATCCCCGAGCGTATAGGTCACGGGAGTCTCGACCTCGCCGAAGATCTCGAAGGAATAGTCGTCCGGATGGACCGGCTCGGGCATCTGAAGCTGGGCGACGATGTAGTAGGCGTCCGTCGGCGTGATCAGGCCCTCCAGCTCGAGGAACGGCGTGCGCGCGTGGATCGTGCGGCCCTCCTGGTCCTTGCTCGGCGACAACCGGTAGCGCTTGCGGTCCGGCCAGCCCATGACCCAATCGCCCTCGATCTCCCTGCGTGGCATCCTCGATCTCTCCTCGTTCGTGGGGGCGCCCCGAAGGGCGTCGACGCCTTCGCCGCAGAATAGCAGGCGCCATGCGCCGTGGGGAACTGGGCGGGAAGGCCGCCCGACCGTCATCGCCCTTTCGATGCGATCTCCGGGGAACCGAACTCAGAACGACGAATGGGGTTCCTTCAGGAACGCCAGTTCCTCCGCCGTCGATCGGCGTCCCAGCGCCTCGTTGCGGTGGGGGAAACGTCCGAAGCGCTCGACGATCTCGCAGTGTCGGTGCGCCGAGAAACGCGCCCTCTCCCGGAACTCCTCGTCGAAATCCGGCAGTATCCGCGAGAACAGCGCCACGGACAGCCGCTGATCGGCCAGGTTCTCGCTGTGCTCGAAAGGCAGATAGACGAACAGGCGTTGCACGGCGATCAACCGGCGGTCGAATCCCCGATCCAGCGCCCGCCGCGCGACCGAGCGCGCCCTGGCGTCCGCTGCGTAGGCCTCGGGGCGCCCGCGGAACATGTTCCGGGGGAACTGGTCGAGCGTGACGATCAGGGCCAGGGCGCCTTCGGCGGTTTCCTGCCAGGAATCGCACTCGCCCGCCGAGGCTCTCTCGACGTCCCGCCCGAAGCGGTCGCGGATCTCGGAATCGAAGGCTTCGTTCTTCTCGAACCAGGCCGCCCGGCGCGAGCCGAATTCAGCCCCGGCGGGGTCGCCGAACCAGAACTCCAGAACGTCGGAATACTCCGTCATGGCTGCCGTCCCCGGAGACGCGGCCCCGGGCGCGCGCATCGGCGCCGCGCCCGATGCGTGATCAGTTCCTCGCCTTGTCGACCAGCTTGTTCTCGGCGATCCAGGGCATCATGGCGCGCAGCCGCTCGCCCACCTCCTCGATCGGATGTCCGGCGGCCAGCGAGCGCATGGTCTTGAAACTCGTCTGCCCGACCCGGTTTTCCAGCATCCATTCGCGGGCGAACCGGCCCGACTGGATCTCGTCCAGGATCCGGCGCATCTCCGCCCGGACGTCGTCGGTGACGACCCGCGGGCCGCGCGTGTAATCGCCGTACTCCGCAGTGTTGGAAATGGAGTATCGCATGTTGGCGATGCCGCCCTCGTACATCAGGTCGACGATCAGCTTCACCTCGTGGAGACACTCGAAGTAGGCCATCTCGGGCGCGTATCCGGCTTCGACGAGGGTCTCGAAACCGGCCACGATCAGGCTCGTGAGACCGCCGCAGAGCACGACCTGCTCGCCGAACAGGTCCGTTTCGCATTCTTCCTTGAAGGTGGTCTCGATGATCCCGGCGCGCCCGCCGCCGATGGCGCATCCGTAGGACAGCGCGATCTCCTGGGCGTTGCCCGAGGAATCCCGATGGACCGCCAGGAGGCAGGGCACGCCTCCGCCGCGCTGGAACTCGGACCGCACCGTATGGCCGGGACCCTTGGGCGCGATCATGAAGACGTCGAGATCGTCGCGCGGCTCGATCAGGCGGAAATGGACGTTGAGGCCATGGGCGAAGGCGAGGGCCGATCCCGTCCGCAGGTTGTCCGCCAGATGGTCGTCGTAGAGCGCGGCCTGAAGCTCGTCCGGCGCCAGGACCATGACGACGTCCGCCCACGCCGCCGCGTCGGCGGGCGGCATGACCTCGAATCCGGCGTCCCGCGCCTTGGCGGCGCTCGCCGATCCCGTCCGCAGCGCGACGCGGACCTCGCCGACGCCCGACTCCTTGAGGTTGTTCGCGTGGGCATGGCCCTGGCTCCCGTAGCCGACGATGGCGACCTTCCTGTTCTTGATCAAGTTCACGTCGGCGTCGCGGTCGTAATACACCCGCATGTCGGCTTCCTCCCTTCGTTGCGCGCCGTCCCCCCGACGCCGCCCGCCGTCGGCGGCCGGAAGCGTCCGGGGGCGAGCTACATCGGCCCGGCGCCCCTCGATATCGCGACGACGCCCGTTCGGGAAACGTCGACGAGCCCCAGGGGCTTCATGAGCTCGATGAACGCGTCCAGTTTCTCGGTCGAGCCCGTCATCTCGAAGACGAACGAGTCGGCGGTGCTGTCGACCGCCCGCGCCCGGAAGATGTCGGCGATGCGCAGGCTCTCGACCCGTTTCTCGCCGGAACCCTGGACCTTGATCAGCGCGAGCTCGCGCTCCACGGACGGCCCGTCGACGGTCAGGTCGCTCACCTTGTGGATGGGGACCAGCCGTTCGAGCTGGGCCTTGATCTGCTCGATCACCATCGGCGTTCCGGAGGTCACCAGCGTGATGCGGGAGAGCTTCTCTTCCGTGTCGACTTCCGCCACGGTCAGGCTTTCGATGTTGTAGCCGCGGCCCGAGAACAGGCCGATGACCCGCGCGAGGACGCCCGCCTCGTTGTCCACGAGGACGGCGATGGTGTGATAGCGCTGTTCGGTATCCACGACGATTGTTCCTGGACGGGCCGGGCGGCGGACGATACGGGCGCGGGCCCGGATGCGGCGGCGTTCCCGCTCACACCATCGCCAGTCCGTCCTCGTTGACCCTGGCGTCCCCGTTGGGTCCGAGCAGCATGTCGTAATGGGCCGAGCCCGCGGGGATCATGGGGAAGCAGTTTTCGTCGGGATCGACCTGGATGTCCGCGATCACCGGTCCCGGATCCGCCATCATCTTCTCGATGACCCCGTCCAGCTCGCCCGGTTCGGTGGCGCGCAGGCCCGTGACGCCGAACGATTCGGCCAGACGCACGAAGTCGGGCAGCGAGTCCATGTAGCTTTCGGCGTAACGGCCGCCGTGGAGGAGCTCCTGCCACTGGCGCACCATCCCCATGTAGCGGTTGTTGAGCAGGAACACCTTGACCGGCGCGCGGTGCTGCACCGCGGTGGACAGCTCCTGGATGCACATCATCAGCGACGCCTCGCCGGAAACGCAGACGACGGGGGCGCCGGGGTGGGCGATCTGGACGCCGATGGCCGCCGGGAGGCCGTAGCCCATCGTCCCCAGACCGCCGGAGGTCATCCAGCGATTGGGTTTCTCGAACGGCAGGAACTGCGCCGCCCACATCTGATGCTGGCCGACGTCCGTGGTGACGTAGACGTCGTCGTCCCGGCACCGCTCGCGCAGCCGCTCCAGCGCGTACTGCGGCTTGATCGGGCCGTCGCCCTGCTCGTAGCGGAGGCAGTCCCGTCCGCGCCACGCGTCGATCCGGGCCCACCAGTCCTCGACGGCCGACGCGTCGGGGCGCTCTCCGGACGCCTTCCAGACCCCGATCACGTCTTCCAGGACATGGGCGCAGTCGCCGACGATGGCGACGTCCACCGGGACGTTCTTGTTGATCGACGACGGGTCGATGTCGATGTGGATCTTTCTCGATCCCTTGCTGAACTCGTCGAGTCGTCCGGTGATGCGATCGTCGAAGCGGGCGCCGACCGCGATCATGACGTCGCAGCCGGCCATCGCCAGGTTGGCCTCGTAGGTGCCGTGCATCCCGAGCATCCCCAGCCACCGGGGATCCGAGGCCGGGAAACATCCGAGCCCCATGACCGTGCTCGTGATGGGAAAGCCCGTCAGGCGGACGAACTCGGTCAGCAACCGCGACGCCTCCGGGCCCGAGTTCACGACCCCGCCGCCGGAGTAGACGATCGGCCGCTTGGCGGAGATCAGCATCTTCACCGCCTGCTCGATGGCCTCGGGATCGCCCTTCAGCCGGGGACGGTAGGTCTTGTGCCGGACCGTTCCCGGCGGGACGTACTCGCCTTCGGCGATGGAGACGTCCTTGGGGATGTCGACGACCACCGGTCCGGGGCGGCCGGAGGCGGCGACGTAGAACGCCTCGTGGATGACGCGCGCGAGGTCGTCGACGTCCTTCACGAGATAGTTGTGCTTGGTGCACGGCCGGGTGATGCCGACGGTGTCCGCCTCCTGGAAGGCGTCGTTGCCGATGAGGTGCGTGGCCACCTGGCCCGTCAGGCACACGACGGGGATGCTGTCCATCATCGCGTCGGTCAGTCCGGTCACCGCGTTGGTCGCCCCCGGACCCGAGGTCACGAGGACGACGCCGGGCTTGCCCGTCGAGCGGGCGTACCCCTCCGCCATGTGCGTCGCGCCCTGTTCGTGCCGCACGAGCACGTGCCGGATGCGGTTCTGCTGGAACAGGGCGTCGTAGAGCGGAAGCACGGCGCCGCCGGGGTATCCGAAGATGACGTCGACCCCCTGGTCCTCAAGCGCCTTGATGACGATCCGCGATCCCGACATGCGCGCGTCTGGCATTGGTTCGATCCTGTCCTTGCGACGAAACCGCCCTGCGCCGTTCGGCGCCGACCGGGGGGTCAATATACACCGCGCATCGGGAGCCGCCACCGGAATCGCGGCGGCGGCCGGAACAATCGCGTTTCCGGTCCCGCATTTCTCACACCCCCTTGGCGCGACCCCCACCCCGACCCTCCCCCTGCCCATCCACACTCCTCCCCCCTGACAGGGGGGAGGTCGGGAGGGGGGTCCGGATGGACGCGACACCGCAACGCCGCGTTGCGCGATGAGACGCGGCGTCCTATCGTGGCGCTTGCCGCCCTGCGCGGAGGCGCCCGATCGGGGGAGAGCCGATATGGATACGGACGTCGCCGGCTTCGTCGGTCTCGCGGCGTTGATCGTCACGTCGATCGCGTGGCTGCGCGCCGACATGCATCGCTACGTGGACCGGCTTGAATCGCGGCTGAACGAGCGCATGGACCGGTTCGAG
The DNA here is from genome assembly GCA_965242505.1 of Alphaproteobacteria bacterium. GTDB lineage: Bacteria > Pseudomonadota > Alphaproteobacteria > UBA2966 > UBA2966 > UBA2966. Next base: position 1,820,020 of record OZ251449.1, on the reverse strand, counting down.
GGGCGCATGGATCGGTTCGAGACGCGTATGGATCGGTTCGAGGCGCGCATGGACCGCCTTGAAGCCGGGCAAGGCGAGTTGCGCGAGCGCATGGCGCGGCTGGAAGGCATGGTGGACGGCCTGCGCGAAGCGGTCGCCGCTGCCGTGCGCCGCGACGCGGCCTGACGCCCGCGATATCCGGCTTCCGGGCCGCGCGAGCGCGCGCCGGATACGGTTCCGCCGGAACGTGGCGTCGTGAAGCGGGAGTGCGGCGCCGCCGGGATACCCGAAAATGACGCCGACGCCCTCCGGTCACTCGACCGGTCCCGCCGTCAACGTGCACGATCATGCGCGGTCGATCGGGCGGATGCCGTACTTGCCCTGCACGCCCTCGACGAGCCAGGCCAGCTCCGGCGCTTCGGCCAGGACGGACATGAGACCTTGCCAACTGGCGCGGCGGAGAAGCCCGGGCGCGTGGATCGCCGTCACCGCCGAGGCCCATTGCCTTCCGGCCTTTCCCTCGTTCCGGAACGCGGGGTTGCGGGCGTCGTAAAGGACGAGCGCGTGTCCGCCGTTCGGAGCGACGGTCGCGGCGAGCGCGTTCCGGGCCAGCTACGTCACCGCTTCCACGCGCCGTCGGAGCTCTTCGAGCGCGGCTGCCGTATCGGGCGTATCCGGAAGGAGGGGCGCCAGTTCGCGCCACTCGATGACGGCGATTCCCCTGGCCATCCGGGCGAGAGTCGCGAGGTCTCTGTGTGGCAGGTGGCAGGCGAGCGATTCCGGCTTCGTCCGGTATTCCTCGATCAGTTGCCAGTACCGTCGCTCCGGGCTTCGGTCTCTGACGAACATCCAGAACCAGGGCAAGCGGTCGCCGGCCTGCTCGATCGCGCAATCGATGTTGCGGAGTATCTGGTTGCGTTCGGGGTCGTAGGTCGTGCCCTCGGAAATGTCGCTATGGAGCTTCGCCTCTATGAAGATGGAATAACCGGTTCCGTCCAGGGCGATGTCCACTTCCGTAGAACCCTCGACGGGGCTGGGCTTCCGGGCGCGCTTCCTCCAACACGGGTTGTCCGACTTGGCCATGCGAGCGCGACTCCGCCTTTCGTATTCGGGCGGGGCGGGGATGGAACACCACAACGTCACCGTCGGAGGCGCATCACGGGGCGGCAGGGAGTCGGCACTGTGCGCGGACGCGAGATCGACCATCGCCGGCCACCACGTCGAAGTAGTCACTCTTCGTAGCAATCGCATCACCGTCTAGGTCACTCAATCCTCACTCTGCGGGGAGGTGAGGATTCGCTCGAGAGCCTGCCCGCTCCGGCAATCGTAGAGCTCATCGCGGTCGACGATGGGAAAATCAGGCGTGTCGGGCATCGGATGCTTCTCTCGCAAACCGGGTTCGGGGCGAGCCAAGGCTATCGGACCGCGCCCGCATGTATCCACCGGCGAATGAACGACAGTGCTTCCGGAAGGAGGCTTTCCGGATCGCGCGTCTCGAATCGCCGCCAGTCGGCCATGCGGTTGCGGAACCACGTCATCTGACGCTTGGCGTAGCGGCGCGTCGCGCGCTGGCCCGCCGCGACCGCTTCGTCGAGGCTGGTCTCGCCGTCCAGATGCCGCGCGAGCTCGCGGACGCCGACCGCCTTCATGACGGGATGAGAGGGGGAGATGGCCCGGGCGAGGAGGCTCCGCGCCTCGTCGACGGCCCCGTTCGCCACCATCTCCTCGAAACGGTCGTCGCAGCGGGCGTACAGGGTCTCCCGCGGGGCCGACACCACGATCCCGGCGAAACGGCCGGGCGGGCGCGCGTCCGCGTGGCGCCGCCGCCACTCCGCCAGCGATACGCCCGTCGCCTCGACGACCTCCCACGCCCGCGCCATCCGTTGCCGGTCGGAGGGCGGGATGCGCGCCGCCATGAGCGGGTCCCTGCGGGACAGTTCCTCGTGGAACGCGACGTTGCCGAGCTCGTCGAGCAGCCTCTCGCCCCGTTCCCGGACGGCGGCGGGAACGTCGGGAACGGGGGCGAGGCCCTCGACGAGCGCCTGGAAATACAGGCCGGTTCCGCCGACGACGAGGGGCGCGCGGCCGTCCGAACGCGTCCGCGACATCGCCTCGGCGGCCAGGTCGCGCCAGCGGCCGGCGGAACACCGCCGGTCGCTCGGGAAGGTCCCGTAGAGACGGTGGGGCGCCCGCGCCTCGTCGTCCGACGACGGACGGGCGGTCAGTATTCTCAGGTCGCGATAGACCTGCATACTGTCCGAATTTATGATCGTCGCTCCGCCGGAAGGCTCCAGGGCCTCCGCGAGCGCGAGCGCGAGCCGGGACTTTCCCGCGGCCGTGGGGCCGGCGATCAGTACGCCCGTATGCGTCGATCTATTCGGCATGGACGTTCAGGGACGGGCGTCCCGCGTCGGGCGTCTTTCAGGAGCGCCCGGGAACGCCTCCCCGGCCCGGGCCACGTCCAGCCCTCCGGAACCGAGGGTGGCCGAACGCTTCGCCGCGTCGAACCCGATCGGCATGGTTCATGTTACGACACCAGCCCGCATTTCTCCTACCGGCGGGGATCGATGGCCGCGCGGCGTTGCGGGACCGCGTGACCCCCCTCCCGACCTCCCCCCTGCCAGGGGGGAGGAGTATGAATGGTCAGGGGGGGAGGAGCGATAATGGCTCCCTCCCGTCTCTCGTCTTCCCTCCCGTCCCTTCTTTCTCCCTCCCCCTTGCAGGGGGAGGGTCGGGGTGGGGGTCGCGCCGGGGGGAGGAGCGTCGACGGACCCCTCATGACGCATGCAGCGACGCCCGGACAGGCATGGCCCAAGCTCGAAATTAGGGTCAACTCGGGGTTGACGACGGGGCGCGCCGGGCGCGGTAATGGCGCTCCCGGCGCTTGATGGCAGTATCCTCGTGAGGAGCCGTTGGGCGTGGTCACATGGGTCTTTGGGAAGAAGGTAAGGAAGACATGATCAACTTGACGACGATGCTCCACATACCGATGGAAGCCGAAGGATTCAGACAGTGCGCGCGCCAGCTCGTGTCCATCTCGAATGCGTACCGCGAGGATCCGGACTTTCGCGCGAACCTCGACTCGGACCCGGCCGCGGCCCTCGTCGAGAACAACATCGACGTGGCGCCCGATACGGATGTGCGCGTCGTGGAGGACACGGACGAGGTCTTCCATTTCGTCCTTCCCCCCGACTTCAACACCGACATGGGGGACGAGGTGCTCGACATGGTCGCCGGCGGCAAGAGCGCTTCGGCGGAGCCGGCCCCTCGCGCCTACCGTGGGTGCTTCTCGCCGCCCAATCTTCCGGGGTTTACGGGGTACCGCTTCGGCCAGTGACGGAGCCGGCGAGGGCGGGGCCGCTCCCTGCCTGATCGACGCGGCCCGTCGCATGTCGCGGAAGGAGGCTCCTGACGCGAGGTCTTCCGGGGCGCCGCGGGGCGCCCCGGCAGGCCCGCCCCGGACGGTGCTGATCCGGATGCAGGTCGAGGACTCGCCGGTGCGGTGGCGGCTCGCGGGCAGCGGCGACGCGCCGGGCAGGGAGCCCGGCGCGTGCGTGGTCGCCGTCGACGGCGCGCCCGCCCAGATCCGTCCCGAGAGCGTGGCGGATCTCATGCAGGCGGGCCGGCACTCCCTGAAACGGCTCGAGGGGGTCGGCTACCGCATCGATTGGCGAAAGGTCCTCGCCGCCGCCGGGGCGCCGGTGACGGCGCGGCGGGTGGCGGCGCCGTTGGGAATGTTGGGCCCGAACTCGACCACGACGGCGCGGAGATTGGATGAAGCCTAGATCGCATGTGCTGATTCCCGACTTCCTGCCCGCCGCCGATGCCGCAACGTTGTTCGACAATGCGCACTCCGGCGATTGGACGATAGGGACGAGCGGCGACGGCATCATCGACCGCCTGTCCCGGTCGGTCTTCAACGCCGAACTGAGCGCGCGCGAGAGGGAATGGTGGCTCCCTCGCGTCCTCGCGGCGCTTCCGCGGACGGCGCGGGAGCTGGGGGTGGACGTATCCGCCGCGCCCGACTTCTTTACCGCCTGGGCGTGCCATCACAGCGGAGATCTCCACGTCCGGCATCGCGACGCCGGAGAGACCGCGATGGCTTTCTGGGACAACCGCCGCATCGCGTATGTCTACTACCTGCATCGCCGGCCGCGCGCCTTCACGGGAGGCGACCTGGTGCTCCATCCTCCCGGCGCCGACCCCGTCCGGATCCGGCCGGCGCACAACGCCTTCGTCGCGTTCCCGCCCGAAACCGAACACGAGGTCGAGCCGGTGCGTTGCGACCCCGACGACTGGGGGGCCGGCCGGTTCTCGATTGTGGGATTCGTGCTCGAACCCGAGCCTCCCGCGGAAGGATGAGCGAAATCGCCCGCCGTTCCCGGTCGGACGACGGCGCCGATACGGTCCGGGGGAAGTCGACCGGAAAGTAACGGCGCGGAGGTTGGATGAAGCCTAGATCGCATGTGTTGATTCCCGACTTTCTGCCTGCCGCCGATGCCGCAGCGTTGTTCGACAATGCGTACTCCGGCGATTGGACGATAGGGGTGAGCGGCGACGGCATCATCGACCGCCTGTCCCGGTCGGCCTTCGACGCCGAGCTGAGCGCGCGAGAGAGGGAATGGTGGCTCCCTCGCGTCCTCGCGGCGCTTCCGCGGACGGCGCGGGAGCTGGGGGTGGCCGTGTCCGCCGCGCCCGGCCTCTATAGCGCCTGGGCGTGCCATCACGACGGGGACTTCCACGTCCGGCACTCCGACGTCGGAGAGACCACGCCGAGTTGGTGCGACAACCGCCGCATCGCGTACATCTACTACCTGCATCGCCGGCCGCGCGCCTTCGCGGGCGGCGACCTGGTGCTCCATCCGCCCGGCGCCGGCCCCGTCCGGATCCGGCCGGCGCACAACGCCTTCATCGCGTTCCCGCCCGAAACCGAACACGAGGTCGAGCCGGTGCGCTGCGACCCCGACGACTGGGGGGCCGGCCGGTTCTCGATCGGGGGATTCGTGCTCGAACCCGAGCCTCCCGCGGAGGGATGACCGCTGTCACCCCCCTCCCGACCTCCCCCCTGTCAGGGGGGAGGAGTGTGAATGGTCAGGGGGAGGAGCGTCGACGACCTCTCCGTCCCCTTTCTTCTCCCTCCCCCTTGCAGGGGGAGGGTCGGGGTGGGGGTCGCGCCAGGGGGGGGATACGGGAAATGCGCGCCAGGTCGGCCCGATTCGACCGTCGTTCGCCGCCCCGCCCCCGCGTCGTGAGGCGCGGTCCGTGACCCATGTGATCACGCTCGTCGGCGACCCGCGCCGGGCGCCGGTGTCTCCCGGCGTGGCCGAGGCAGCGCGTTCGGCCCTCTCCCGCCTCGGCGGCCGGGTCGGGGATACCGATTGGCTGTCGCCCGGAACGGCCTGCGACGTGTCCATCGAAGGGATCGATCCGGGCGCCGCCGTCGAGGCCGTTCGCGCCGCCTTGTCGACGCGGCCGGTCGACGTCGTGGCGCAGCGCCCGGACCACCGCCGCAAGCGCCTTCTCCTCGCCGACATGGACTCGACGATCATCCGGCAGGAATGCGTGGACGAGATCGCCGGGTTCGTCGGTCGCCGGGCGGAAGTCGCGGCCATCACCGAGCGCGCGATGCGCGGCGACGTGGACTTCGCCGAGGCGGTCCGCGAGCGCGCGGCCATGTTCGCCGGGCTCGACGCGGAGGTCCTCGATCGCATCTGCGACGAGCGCGTTTCGCTGACGCCGGGCGCCGAGACCCTCGTCCGGGTCATGCGCCGGGACGGCGCGCTCACGGTCCTGGCGTCGGGCGGTTTCACGCGGTTCACGAGCCGCGTCGCCGAACGCGCCGGGTTCGACCGCCATCACGGCAACGAGCTCGAGGTCGCGGCGGGCAAGCTCACCGGAAAGGCGGTCGAGCCCATCGAGGGGGGCGCGGCGAAGGCCAGGCTGCTCGACCGCTACCGCGCCCGGCTCGGCGTCCCGGTCGAGCGGACGCTCGCCGTCGGAGACGGCGCCAACGACGTTCCGATGATCGAGGCCGCGGGGCTCGGAGTGGCCTTCCGCGGCAAGCCCGCCGTCGTCGAGGCGGCGGACGCGGCGATCGACCACGGCGATCTGACGGCCCTTCTGTACGTCCAGGGGTTCCGCGAGGCGGAGATCGATGCCTGAACGGCGGCGCGAACCCGACGGCTCCGCCCGTCGAACCGGGGGCGGGCGGACGCGGCGGACCGGAGCGCGTCGTTCCCGAGCCGCCGCCGGCGCGCCCGGCGTCAGGTCTTCTCCAGGCGTAGCGCGACGAACCGCAGGTCGTCGGAGCGCTGCACCAGCAGCAACACCGATTTGCGGTTCGAGTCCTTGGCCTCCTTGACCTTCTCGAGGATCTGGCCGGGGGAGGAGACCTCCTCCTGGGCGACTTCCACGATGATGTCTCCGGCCTGGATTCCCTTCTCGGCCGCGGCGGAATCGTCGTCGACCTCGGTGATGACGACCCCCTTGACGTCGTCGCCGATCACGAACCTGTCGCGAAGATCGTTGGTGATGGAGGACAGGGTCATGCCGAACGCCTCGACCGACCCCGAGGCGTCGCCGCCCGACGCCAGGGCCGCGACCTCGTCTTCCTTCAGTTCGCCGATCTCGACGCTCAGGGAGATCTTCTCGCCCTTCCGCCAGACCTCGACCTCGACGGCCTTGCCGATCTCGGTCTCCGCGACGATCCGCGGCAGGGCGCGAACGCGCGGCACGTCCTTGCCGTCGAAGGTGAGAATGACGTCGCCGGCCTCGAACCCCGCGGTGGCGGCGGGTCCGGGGTCGAAGACACTGGCGACCAGGGCGCCGCTGGGTTCGTCGAGAGAGAGGCTTTCGGCGATTTCGTCGGTTACCGGCTGGATGCGGACGCCGAGCCAGCCGCGGCGGATCTCGCCGAACTCGCGAAGCTGATGGATGACCGGTTTGGCCAGGTTGGCCGCGATGGCGAATCCGATGCCGACGCTGCCGCCGGAAGGCGAGAAGATGGCCGTGTTCACCCCGATCACCTCGCCGTCCATGTTGAACAGGGGGCCGCCCGAGTTGCCGCGGTTGATCGACGCGTCCGTCTGGATGAAGTCGTCGTAAGGCCCCGCGTTGATGTTGCGCGAACGGGCCGAAACGATGCCGGCGGTCACCGAACCGCCCAGCCCGAACGGGTTGCCGATGGCCATCACCCAGTCGCCGACCCTCGACTCGTCCGAATCGCCGAACCCGACGAAGGGGAGATCGCCGTCTCCGTCCTCCTTCTTCACCCGCAGGACGGCGAGATCGGTCTTGGCGTCCCGCCCCAGCACCTCGGCGGCGCGGCGCTCCTCGTCGCTGAAGATGACGGTGATCTCGTCGGCCTCCGCGATGACGTGGTTGTTGGTCACGACGATGCCGCTCGGATCGACCACGAACCCGGAGCCGAGAGACGACACCCGCCGCGTCGGACGGCCCTCGCCCCGGCCGTCGTCCCCGGGACGCTGGCGTTCGAAGAACTCCTTGAAGAATTCCTCGAACGGAGAGCCGGGCGGAAACCGTGGCGTCGGAACCTCGCCGCGCCGCCCGCCCGTTTTCTGGGTCGTCGAGATGTTGACCACGGCGGGGGTCAGCTTGTCCGCCAGATCGGCGAACGTCTCGGGCGCGGAGCGGGCGAGGGCCGCGGTCGGGCAGGCCAGCGAGATCGCGAGGATCGCGATGCCCGAGCGCCGCCCGAATGCGCCGAACCGCGGCGGACGCCGCCGGGATTCGCGGGGTTGCGGTGTCGAAATCGAGTCCCTGTTCAATGTTCCGGTCCTTCTCGTCGTGCAGCCCACGTTCCGGCGGGGCCAGATCGCCGACCGGCGCTCCGGACGACCGGGTCATGGGGTCCCGGCCCGACCGCCCCGGCGACCCGGGACGAAACGCCGCCGACCTGAAAGATAGGGTCGAATATGGAACCAACCTGGCGGAAATGGGGCTCCCGACCGCTCAATTCAAGGCCATTTCGTGGCGCGCCGCGCTGGCGGCCTAGTATTTCTTGAGCAACAGGACGACTATGAACCCGGCGAGGGCCAGACAGAGCCCCGCGCCGCGAACGATGTTGGTCGACTGCTTGAGGAGTATGACCATCGTCCGCCTCATGCCGTTCGGGAACAGCGCGTAGAGCGCCCCTTCGATCACCATGACCAGTCCCAGGGCGACGGCGAGATCGTACATGGCTTCGCGGCCCGGCTAACGGCCGTTTCTTCCGGCCGGGTGCCGGGCTCTCGAATCCGCGGACACGCCGGACTACCGCGTTCCGGACTGGTCGTTTTCGCCCGACATGCTGCCGAAGTACTGGAAGAAGTCGGAGTCGGGCGAGAGCACCATGGTCGTGTCCTCGCCGCCCAGGGACTCCCGGTAGGCCTGCATGGACCGATAGAAGGTGAAGAAGTCGACGTCGGTGCCGAAGGCCTCGGCGAATATCCGGATGGCGTTGGCGTCGCCTTCGCCCCGCAGGATCTGCGCCTGCTTCTGCGCCTCGGCCAACAGGACCGTCTTCTCCCGGTCCGCCCGCGAGCGGATGCGTTGGGATATCTCGGCGCCTTGGGCCCGGAACTCGCGCGCCTCGCGCTCCCGTTCCGTCTTCATCCGCGCGTAGATCGCCTGGTTGTTGGCCTCGGGCAGGTCGGCGCGCTTGATGCGCACGTCGGCGACGCTGATCCCCAGATCCTTCGCTTCGGCGTTCACGCGCTGGGCGATCTGCGACATCAGTTGCGAGCGCTCTCCCGTCAGGACCGATTGCAGCGGCACCGTGCCGATCACCTGGCGCAGGCTCGACGTCAGAAGCGCGTTCAGGCGTTGACGGGCGACGCGCTCGTTGCCCACCGTCTGGTAGAACCGCAACGGATCGTCGATGCGATAGCGGAGGAAGGAGTCGACCACCAGGCGCTTGCGGTCCGAGGCGATGACCTCCTCGCCGCTGCCGTCGTAGCCGAGCATTCGCTTGTCCAGGAACACGATGTTCTGGATGAACGGCAGTTTGGCGTGCAGGCCGGAGTCCTTGACCACGCGCTTGGGCTCGCCGAACTGCAGGACCAGGGCCTGTTGCGTTTGGTGGACCGTGAAGAGCGCGCTGAACGCGATGATTCCCGCGATCAGCACGACGATGCCCAGAATGGCGAGCGTCCGACGGTTCATGGGGTCTCTCCCGTGCGCTTCTGAAGTTCGGGCAGGGGCAGGTAGGGAACCACCCCGCTGCCCGAGTTCCTGTCGATGACGATCTTGTTGATGCCGCGCAGCACCTCTTCCATGGTCTCGAGATATATCCGCCGCGTCGTCACGTCCTTGGCCCGGGCGAATTCCTCGTACACGGCCAGGAACCGGTTGGCGTCACCCTCCGCGCGCGCCACGACCTCCTGCCGGTAGGCCTCCGCCTGCTGGAACAGCTGCTCCGCCTCGCCGCGCGCGCGGGGCAGGATGTCGTTGGCGTAGGACTCGGCCTCGTTCCTCTGCCGCTCGAGATCGGCCCGCGCCCGCTGGACGTCGCGGAAGGCGTCGATCACGGCCCCCGGCGGGTCGACCTTCTGCAACCGCGCCTGCTGGATCAGGATCCCGGCCTCGTAGGAATCGAGGATGTCCTGGGTGAGCTCGCGGACGGAATTCTCAATCGCTTCCTTGTTCTGGGCCAGGGCGTCGCCGATGGGCTTGTTGCCGATGACTTCGCGCATGGCGCTTTCCGCCGCCGCCTTCGCCGTCTCCTCGGGGTTCTGCACGTTGAACAGGAACTGTCCGGCGTCCTTGATGACCCAGAACATCGCGAAGTCGATGTCGACGATGTTCTCGTCGCCGGTCAGCATCAGGCTCTCCTCCGGAAGGTCGCGCGTGGTCTGCGCCCGTCCGAGTTCCCCGGCGCTGCGGTATCCCACCTGGATCTGATTGACCCTCGTGACCTTCGGCGTGTCCACCGACTCGATCGGCGACGGAAGATGGTAGTTGAGGCCCGGCTGCGTGGTCGCGATCCATTTCCCGAACCGCAGGACGACGCCCTGCTCGTCCGGCTGCACGCGGTAGAATCCGCTGACCGCCCAGATCGCGACCGCGACCAGCACGATCAGGGCCAACCCGCGACTGCTTCCGCGTCCGCCCGGCATCATGCTCCGGAACCGGTCCTGGATCTTGCGCAGAAGCTCCTCGAGATTGGGAGGCTGGGGCCCGCGCGGACCTTGTCCCCACGGTCCGCCGCCTCCGCCTCCGCCTCCGCCGCTACCGTTGCCGCCGCCCTGCCAGCCGCCGCCTTGGTTCTTCCATGGCATACCGTCAACTCCAGTTCCGGTTTCGTGTGAAACCCCCGGGGCGGGAAGCTTTGCATTGGCCGCCCCTCGCAGTTATATGACACCTCGCCCGGACGCGCAACGGACCCCGACGCCTCGCGGTCGCCGGGGGCCGGCGTATCTCCTCTCGCGCGCGGCGCCGGGTTCGGAAGGCGAGGTTCCCGCCATGGCGACGGTCAGCGAACGAGACGTCCTGAAGGCGCTCGCCGGGGTCATCGACCCGGACCGGCGGCGGGACGTCGTCGATCTCGGGATGATCGAGGGCGTCGAGGTCAAGGACGGGCACGTCGCCTTCGCCATCCAGGTTCCGGCCGACGAGGCCGCGGCCAGGGAACCCGTCCGCGCAGCCTGCGAGAAGGCCGTCTACGGCGTGCCGGGCGTGCTCTCGGTAACCGCCGTTCTGACCGCGCACCGCCCCGCCGCGCGGCCCGCTCCGGCCGGGAACGCGCCGGACGCCGCCGCCGGGGCCGGGCTGCCGGGGGTCGGCGCCATCGTCGCCGTGGCGTCGGGAAAGGGCGGCGTGGGCAAGTCGACCGTGGCGGTCAACCTGGCCCTCGGCCTCGCCACCGAGGGCAAGCGCGTGGGCATCCTCGACTGCGACGTCTACGGTCCGTCGATCCCCCGCATGATGGGAATCGAGGGCCGGCCGACGGCGCCCGAGGGCGGTCGGCTGCTGCCCATGGAGAATCACGGGCTCGTCTGCATGTCCATGGGGTTCCTGGTCGCGGAGGACACCCCCATGATCTGGCGCGGCCCCATGGTCATGAGCGCTCTCGAGCAGCTCATGCGCGACGTCGAATGGGGCGAGCTCGACGTCATGGTCTGCGACCTGCCGCCGGGCACGGGAGACGCGCAGCTGACGATGGCGCAACGCGTGCCGCTGACCGGCGCGGTGGTCGTGTCGACGCCCCAGGACGTGGCGCTGGCCGACGTCCGGAGGGCCTGCGCCATGTTCGAGAAGGTGGACGTCCCCGTCCTCGGGTTCGTCGAGAACATGAGCTGGTTCCGCTGCGCCCACTGCGGCGAAAGGACGGAAGTCTTCGGCCATGGCGGCGCCCGGCGCGAGGCCGAGCGACTCGGCGTCGACTTCCTCGGCGAGATCCCGCTGGCCCCCCGGATCAGGGAGACGTCCGATTCGGGCGCGCCCCTGATCGCCGTCGACCCCTCGGGGACGGAGGCGGCCGTGTTCGAGGACATCGCCGCGCGCGTCGCCGTCAAGATCGAGCAGGCCCTCGCCGCGGCCGAGGCGTCCGCCCCGAAGATCGTGATCCAGTGAGCCGGCGCGCCTCGCGCCTCACGCCTCGCGGCCCAGCGTCTCCATGAGCTCGCGCCACTCGCGGCCCGACAGCCCGCTTTCCTCCCGCGTGACGGTCTCCCCGTCGATCATGCGCTTCACGACCTCCAGGCCCCGCGACGAGAGCGACGCCGCGTCGCGCACGTAGTCCCGGAACGCCTGAGCCGTCTCCGGGACCCAGCGCCCGACGACGTCGTCGAGGATCGTCTCGGCGTAGGCGCGGATTTCGTACTGCGCGTGCGCGTCGGCCCGGAGCGAGAGGAAGCGCAGGAGGTTGTGCAGGTCGCTCTTCCAGTAGAACTGCGTGTAGTAGTTGACCGGAAGCACCGTCCGCGCGAGCTCGCGGGCGAGGCCGGCGTGGTCCGGGTCCTTGCGCGCGCCGGCCTCGTCCTCGTTGAGGAGGTTCTCGTAGACGCCGTAGGACGTCTTGGAGATCGCGTCGATGCGCGAGAGCGCCCTGACCGCCTCCTTCTTCGTCAGCTCGCCTTCTCGACCCTGCTTGTTGGATCTGGATTGGGTCAGAAGCTCCTTCCGCTCGTCCCTTATCTCGTCCGGCTCGAACAAGTCGGTCGTACCGGTGAGGCTATCGCGCTGACGTTTTCTCTGCTCCTCCAATACGGGTTGAAGATGAGCCGCGTCCGGCACGTAGAATTCGCGGTCCAGACGGGAATACCGCGCGGAGTACTCGTTGACGTTGGCGGTCCGGTGGCGGATCCACTGCCGCGCAACGAAGATCGGCAGCTTGACGTGCAGCTTGATCTCGCACATCTCGAACGGCGTCGTGTGCCGATGGCGCAGGAGGTAGCGGATCAGGTCCCGGTCTTCCCGCGATTTCCGCGTGCCCCGGCCGTAGGAGACCCGCGCCGCCTGGACGATCGCCGAATCGTCGCCCATGTAGTCGATGACCCGGACGAAGCCGTGGTCGAGCACCTTCAAGGGCCGGTAGAGGATTTCCTCCAGCGCCGGCGCGGTGGCGCGCCGCGTCTCGCGCGCCTCGGCCCGTAGCGCCTCGACCTCCGCCTGCTGCTGGGGGCTGAGCGGCATGTCCCGTCTGTTCCAGATTCGCTTCCGACTCGCCGGACGCCGCACTCTAATGTCCGCTCGCGTTCATGGCCACATGCGCCCGGTGTTGCAGGACCGCGGTCCACCCACCTCCCGACCTCCCCCCCTCTTCTCCCTCCCCCTGGCAGGGGGAGGGTCGGGGTGGGGGTCGCGCCAGGGGGAATTTCGCGCGGGCGCGCGGATTTGTCTTGCAACCGCGCCGCGAAGCGCCTATATTCCGTCCGTCGGGCGACCGACTATGGCGATAAACGCCGTTCGGAATAGGCGTTGCGGACCCGGGGGCAGTACCCGGCGCCTCCACCACGAACGCACCCGGCCCAGCGTCCGCCGTGGCGAGGGCATGGAGAAAGAGAGACGGCGGGTGCGGTTTTGCTGGGGGCGAACCAGGATCGACGCGCGTAATAAAGGCGCGGTTTTCGCCCGGTATGACACCGCCGTTATCGGGTCACACTCACAAATGCCAACGACAACGAGGCATTTGCCGTCGCTGCGTAGACGACGCTAGCGATGGCGGGGTTTCGGGGGGTACCTGGCAACAGAAACCCCCCACTTCGGCGACCCGTCCGCCGCGGGGTGGTTTCAGTGTCGGAAGACTTGATCGGTTACGACCGGATCGTCGAGGACGCCCTCAGGGGCGTCGTCCGCGAGGCGCTGACGCGCGCCGCCGCCGACGGGTTGCCCGGGGAGCACCACTTCTACGTCACCTGCCGGACCGCCGCGCCCGGCGTGGTCGTTCCCCGGTCGCTCCGGCAGCGGTATCCGGAGGAGCTCACGATCGTCCTCCAGCACCAGTTCTGGGATCTCGCCGTCGACCGGGAGTCCTTCTCGGTGACGCTCTCCTTCGGCGGCGCGAAGGAGCGTCTCGACATCCCCTTCGACGCGATCACGGGATTCGCCGACCCCAGCGTCCAGTTCGCCTTGCGGTTCAAGCCGGTTCCGGCCGCCGATGCCGCCGATGCCGACGGGGACCGGACGGCCGTCCCGGCCTTCGTGGAAGCCGATGCCGCCGCCGACGCCGACGTCATCGTGCTGGACCGGTTCCGCGAGAAGTAGCGCGCGATTCGCTTTACGCGCGCCGCCCGATCCCGTTAGTGTTTTCCGAAGGCCGGCGGGAGACCCGCCGGGCCCGGCGCCCTCGCGCCATCCGGCGGGCGAGGGCGGTCCAGCGCGCAAGGACGGTGTGGACATGAGCGACACGATCCGCGTGTCAGAAGAAGAGGCGTTGCGGTTTCATTCCGCCGGCAAGCCCGGAAAGATCGAGATCACGCCCACGAAACCGCTGACCACCCAACGGGATCTGACGCTCGCCTACTCACCGGGCGTGGCCGTGCCCTGCCTCGAGATCTCGAAAAACCCCGACCACGCCTACGATTATACGGCCCGGGCCAACGTCGTCGCCGTGATCAGCAACGGCACGGCGGTGCTGGGACTCGGCGACCTCGGGGCGCTCGCATCCAAGCCCGTGATGGAGGGCAAGGCCGTCCTCTTCAAGCGCTTCGCGGACATCGACGGGATCGACATCGAGGTCGACACCCGCGACGTCGACGAGTTCGTCGACTGCGTGCGTTACCTCGGCCCGACGTTCGGAGGGATCAACCTCGAGGACATCAAGGCGCCCGAGTGCTTCATCATCGAGCAGCGGTTGCGCGAGTTGATGGACATCCCGATCTTCCACGACGACCAGCACGGCACCGCGATCATCGCCGTCGCCGGCCTGATCAACGCTCTCGAGCTCACCGGACGGAGGATCGAGGACGCCCGGATCGTGATCAACGGCGCCGGCGCCGGGGGCGTGGCGTGCGCCGAGCTGATCAAGACGCTGGGGCTGCCCCACGACCAGGCCATCCTCTGCGACTCCCGGGGCGTCATCCACAACGGCCGCGAGCAGGGGATGAACCAGTGGAAGTCGGCTCACGCGGTCGACACGGACGCGCGCTCCCTGGCCGACGCGGTCAAGGGGGCGGACGTGTTCTTCGGGCTCTCTGTGGCCGGCTCGATGACGCCGGAGATGGTCATGGACATGGCCGACAATCCCATCATCTTCGCGATGGCCAATCCGGACCCCGAGATCGCGCCGGAGCAGGTCAAGGAGATCCGGGACGACGCGATCATGGCGACGGGGCGTTCCGACTACCCCAACCAGGTCAACAACGTGCTCGGTTTTCCCTACATCTTCCGCGGCGCCCTCGACGCGCGCGCGTCGACCATCAACGACGAGATGAAGATCGCCGCCGCCTGGGCGCTCGCCGAGCTCGCGCGCGAGGACGTGCCGGACGAGGTGCTCGCCGCCTATCCGGGCGAGCGCCTGCACTACGGCCGCGACTACATCATCCCCGTGCCGTTCGATCCGCGGCTGATCTCGCGCATTCCGCCGGCCGTGGCCGGCGCCGCCATGGAGTCGGGGGTGGCGCGCCGCCCGATCGTCGACATGGAGGGCTACCGCCATCAGCTCCGCGCGCGCCTCGACCCGATGATGGGCACGTTGCAGCGCATCTTCGAGCGGGTGATGGCCGAACCCAGGCGCGTCGCCTACGCCGAGGGAGAGGACGAACGGGTCATCCGCGCCGCGCTGGCGTACCGCAACTCGGGCTTCGGAACGCCGGTGCTCATCGGCCGGGAGCCGCGCATCCGCCGGGCGCTGGAGGCCATGGGGATCGACGACACCCTGTCGGGCGTCGAGATCGTCAACGCGGCGATCAATCCCCGCAATCAGGAGTACTACGACTATCTGTACGGGCGGCTACAGCGGCGCGGGGCCCTGTTCCGCGACTGCCGGCGCATGGTCAACGTATACGGCACCGTGTTCGGCGCCTGCATGGTCGCCCTGGGCGACGCCGACGCTCTCGTCGCCGGACTCGCGCGGAGTCACGCCGAGGTTTACGAGGACATCCTGAAGGCGCTGGGGCCGAAGGAAGGCTCGCGGGTCATCGGGGTGAGCATCGTCGTGGCGCGGGGCGGCCGGACCGTCCTGATCGCCGACACGACAGTGCACGCGTCGCCGCGCGCGGACGAGCTGGCCGATATCGCCCAGCAGGCCGCCGCGGTGGCCCGCGACATGGGCCACGACCCGCGCGTCGCGTTGCTGTCGTTCTCGAACTTCGGGAATCCGCCGCACGAGCGTTCCAACCGGGTGCGCGAGGCCGTGGAGGCGCTGGCCGCCCGCGAGCCCGACTTCGAGTTCGACGGCGAGATGTCCGCCGATGTGGCGCTCAACAGCCAGTTGCTCGCCCATTACCCGTTCTCGCGCCTGTCGGCGCCGGCCAACGTGCTGATCATGCCGGGATTGCACTCGGCGGACATCGCGTCGAGCCTGCTGCACGAGCTCGGCGGCGGAACGGTGATCGGCCCGCTGCTCGTGGGGCTGGCGAAACCGGCGCAGATCGTCCCGATGGGCGCCACGGTGACGGACATCGTCAACCTGTCGGCGATCGCCGCCCACGAAAGCGTCCGCTGATGAGGCGGTCGGCTTCGCGTCGCGCGTCGGGGAGCGAGGGCCGGAGTCGCGGCACCGCAGCGCCGCAGGGTCCGTTCGGGCTCCTTCCCCCCGACGCGACCCCCACCCCGACCCTCCCCCTGCAAGGGGGAGGGAGAAGAGGGGAACGGAGAGGCCATTGATACTCCTCCCCCATAACAGGGGGGAGGTCGGGAGGGGGGTGGACCGCGGTCCCGCAACTCCGGACCGCCTCAACCCGCGAGGGCGTTGTTCGCGACGAGCCACGCGCCCGAGGCCAGCAGCAGGATCAGGACCGTTCTGCGGAAGCCGCTCTCGTCCACCCGCCTGTAGGCCATGAGGCCGAGCTGGACCCCGACCAGGAGCGCCGGGACGCTGACCAGGGTCAGGAAGCCGACCTCGCGGGTCAACAGGCCCTGGGAGGCGTAGGCCGCGACGGCCAGCGTCAGGACGAAGAGGTTGTAGGGCTGCCACGTCGCCCGCTGCGCGTCCCTGGTCCACCCCCGCAGCCCGCACCAGACGGTGATCAGGGGGCCCGAAAGCCCGGCGATGCCGCCGAAGATCCCGCCACCGAACCCCACCGCGCCGTCGCCGAGCGGACCGGCGTTCGCGAATACCGCACCGAGCCTCGCGACGAGGCCGAACAGGCTGTAGGCGATCAGGAACGCGCCGAGGCCGATCTTGAGGTCCGCCGCGTCGATGAAGTTCAGAAGGAAGACGCCCAGGGGAATCCCCATCACGCCGCCGGCGGCGAAGGGCAGCACGCGCCGGACGGAGATGGCGCGGCGGACGTGGACGATGGATCGAACCTGGCCTGCGACGGAGCAGATGGCGACCAGCGGTCCGGCGACGACGGGCTCCATGACGTGCAGCCAGAAGCCGAGCGCCACGATCCCCACCCCGAAACCCGCGAGTCCGGTGACGAAACCGGCCGCGAGGGCTCCCGCCGCCACCCAGAGAAATGCCGCGTCCACGTGACCACCTCGCCGACCGACGGTCGCGCCGATCATGCGCCGCCCGCGGCGGCGGAACAACCGGCTTTCGCTCGATCACAAAAAATTTACCGAAAAAGATATTTTTCTCTTGCACACATTGCACGATCCGGGTACGATTCCGCTGTAGGATGGGGCGTGTGCGGCCGACGGTTGCCCTCGACCGGGGCCGCTTCGGCGAAAGCGGCTCTCCGGTTCACCGGTTTTACGGGATCGGATCCTCGGGGACCGACCCGCGAATCGGCCCGCGACCGCATGGCCGTGAAGGGCCGGCGCGGCGTGGACGCGTCGAATCGCGCGATTGGCGGGCCGGTCGCGTACTGTGATAAACGGGCGGTCGACGGTTGCGCGGTTCGTCGAGGGAGGGAGCCATGGATGCGGCGCGGGCGGAGACCGCTACGGTGGTCGGCGTGCTCAAGCAGCGGCTGGGGGAGCGTCTTTCCACGTCCGCCGCCGTTCGCGAGCAGCACGGGCGGGACGAGTCCCATCACGCCGCGCACGCGCCGGACGCGGTCGTGTTCCCGAAGAGCACCGAGGAAGTCGCCGAAATCGTGCGGGTCTGCGCCGGGCACGGGACGCCGGTGGTTCCCTTCGGCGTCGGCACGTCCCTGGAAGGCCACGTGGCGGCCCTTCGCGGCGGCGTCTGCATCGACCTCGGCGAGATGAACGGGATCGTGCGCGTGAGCGCCGAGGACATGGACGCGACCGTGCAGGCCGGCGTGCGGCGCAAGCAACTGAACGAGCATCTGCGGGATACGGGGCTGTTCTTCCCCATCGACCCGGGCGCCGATGCGACGATCGGGGGAATGACCGCGACCCGCGCGTCGGGCACCAACGCCGTGCGCTACGGCACGATGCGCGACAACGTTCTCGCGCTCACCGTGGTGACGGCCGACGGCCGCATCGTCAGGACGGCGCGGCGGGCCCGCAAGTCGGCGGCCGGCTACGACCTCACGCGCGTGTTCGTGGGCTCGGAGGGCACCCTCGGGGTCATCACGGAGATCACGGTGCGCCTCTACGGCATCCCGGAAGCGATGTCCGCGGCCGTCTGCTCGTTTCCGGAGATCGAAGGGGCCGTGGATACGGTCATCGGGACCATCCAGATGGGCGTTCCCGTGGCGCGCATCGAGCTGCTGGACGAGCTGCAAATGGAGGCGTGCAACAGGTATTCTGACCTTGAGTATCCCGTCGCTCCGACGTTGTTCCTCGAGTTCCACGGCTCGGAGGCGGGCGTGGCCGAGCAGGTCGACGCCGTCCAGACGCTGGCGGCGGAGAACGGCGCCGGGGATTTCCGGTGGGCGACGCGGCCGGAAGACCGCAACCGTCTGTGGCAGGCCCGTCACGACGCGGCCTACGCGGCGCTGGCGTTGCGGCCCGGCGCCAGGATGTGGGCCACGGACGTGTGCGTGCCCATCTCGAAACTCGCGGAGTGCATCCGGGAGACCAAGGAGGACCTGGCGGAGTCGTTCCTGATGGCGCCCCTCGTCGGGCACGTCGGGGACGGCAACTTCCATCTCGTCTTCCTGTTCGACCCTGACGACGAACGCGAGCGGGCGGAAGTCGAACGCCTGAACGAGCGTCTGGTCTCGCGGTCGCTGGCGCTCGACGGGACCTGCACCGGCGAGCATGGCGTGGGCTACGGCAAGCTCGATTTCCTGACCGCGGAGCACGGCGAGGCGGTCAGCCTCATGCGCGACATCAAGAAGGCGCTGGATCCCGGCAACATCATGAACCCCGGCAAGGTCGTCCGGGTCTAGAGTCTGTTCACGCCAACGCGATGCAGCGGTGATGAATATGAAGGACGATGAAGCCACAGAACATCACGTCGAGCGTCTCGAAGCGGGTGAAGACATGGCGAAAGCTCTTCAGCCGTCGAAACATATCCGAGTACCGCATCCCTGGAGATCATAACATGTCGAGGTATCCCGCAAGTTTCAGGTCAAGCTCTTAGATTGCGTCGATCTCTTCAAGCTTTCGCTCATACTCGTCTCTGTCGAGAGGGCATGCTATCAGGTCCTTGAACTCCTGGTTCGTAAGCTTGCATTGTTTCGCCATGCGGCCGACCAGTTCCCGACCGATATCCTTGTGGGACGAGCCATGGGACGTCTTGGTGCGTATGGGCGTCTTTTTTCCTCCCCTGGTGTAGTACAGGAAAAAAGTGTGATGGCTCTCCGTCCGTTTGAACCCCTTGGCCGTGAGTGCAGCCTCGACCTCGCGGCGTTTAAGAACCATTGCCGGTCTCCCGGAACCGCCCCAGGATCTCGTTTCGCAAGTCTTGCGCCTTGGGCGACAATCGGGATCGGTCTTCCTGCGCGTATTCGGCCCAGAGCATTGCCAACGAGTCGTCAAGATCATCCTTCAGCTGAGGTCGAGTCTCGGCGGAGAGGTTGATGTCGAACTCACCATCCAAATCATAAAGCTGATCTTCCGGGTTGAAGGAGACCTCGAAGCGAAGTGGTGGATCCGCGCGATAGTGCGCCCCGCCGAATACGACTTCGCGAATCTCGATCGGACTCTTGTCCACTTCAACGATCCGGTCGACGCAGGTCAATGACGTTGGCGTTCCATACTCGTCGTAGGTTACGTTCCCATGCGCTTGAATCAACTCGCGTGGATGATCAGGCAGGTCGAATTCGCATTTATTGCTATAGGAAACTCGAAGGATATGACCACTCAAGAGTTTCATTTGTAAACGACGCCCCTTGAAGTCTATTCGCACCAGTGTGCCAGTAACGTAAGCAGGTATATTCCGGCTGTCCGATTCCTCGGATCGGCTATCGAGCTTGGCGAACGCATCGGTGCTATCGGATTCGTCAAACAGTTTTCTATGCTTGTAGTCCTCGATAGAAAACGCAATACCGGAACGTTTGGGTGGCTGGGTCTTCTTGTACGCCTTTATCAGTGATTTCCGATAAGAATTGTCGGGTATTTCCCGACACAAGGAGGGAAAATCTCCCGCATTGACTGCTCTGGAGACTCTGTGAAACAACTCGCTCACCTCGACAATATCCCCATCATCACCCCCGTTACCGGGAAATGCCTGTACCGACAGATCGCCGATATCCACCGGCAAGGCATAGCTTCCGGCTTCAGGCATCCGGCAAATCAATGCGAAACGTTGCGTGAGATCGTACGAGAATCGCACGCGTTGGCCGTGTTCATCTCCTCGATGAAGCTTGGCGAGCAAATAGACGATGTGCTGCACTTGCCGAAGAGACTTCACGAGTACATCTGCGGGTAATGAATGTTCGAGCCCGCGCGCTCCCTCGTAATGCAAACGAATTCGTCGCGGATTTTCGTCGGACCTGGACATGGCTTGGCTCGATCCCGGCGCGCACTCGACTCGTCACGCGTCGCAGGATACCATGAATGGCGCAATCGACACAAGGGACGAGAAACCAGGGTGCCCGGGACCCGTGACACTACCCCGAAGCGGACTCCTCCATCGGGAGACCGGCGCCGTTCCGGTCGAGGTCGGACATCGGCCGCCCTCCTTCCTCGCGATACTCGTGGGCGGGATAGATCCCGAGCAGCTTCACCTCGGAGGAGAACAGGCTGAGCTCGTCGAAGGCGCCCCGGACGATGGGGTCGTGGCGGTGCGCCTCGATCTCGGCGTAGAAACGCGCGACCTCGAAGCGGCTGCCGATGACGTAGCTCTCGAGCTTGGTGAGGTTGATCCCGCGCGTGGCGAACCCGCCCAGCGCCTTGTAGAGCGCCGCCGGCACGTTGCCGACGCGGAACATGAACGACGTGACCACCCGCCCGGCGCCCTGTTCCGGCGCGACCGACTCCCGCGACAGCACGATGAACCGCGTGATGTTGTGCTCGGCGTCCTCGATGTTCGTGCGCAGGCAGTCGAGGCCGTGGATCTCGCCCGCCAGCGACGAGGCGATGGCGGCCGCGCGCCTGTCGTTCCGTTCCGCGACCTGGCGCGCGGCGCCCGCCGTATCGACGGTGCCGATCGGCTTCAGCCCCAGCTCGGCGATCACGCGGCGGCATTGCGCCAGGGCCTGCGGGTGGCTGCCGACGGTCTCGAGGTCGGACGGGCTGGCCCCCTTCGGCGCCAGGAGGCAGTGATTCACGCGCAGGAACGTCTCGTCGACGATATGGAGGTGGGTGTCCGGCAGCATGTAGTAGATGTCGGCGACGCGGCTCGCGACCGAGTTCTCGATCGGGATCATCGCCAGCGTCGCCCGCCGGTTCTCCACCGCCGCGAACACGTCCTCGAAGGACGTACAGGGATGGGACTCCATGTCGGGGAACTTCAGGCGGCAGGCGAGGTCGGAATACGCGCCCCGCTCGCCCTGGAAGGCCACGCTTCCCCCGGAGTAGAGGTGCTGAGGCATGTCACTCTGAAGCGTTCCCGGGCCCGGCGCCGCGCCGCTGGGGCGCGAGAATCGCGCGGGCCCGCTCAAGATCGCGCGGAGTATCGACGCCGGGGGGCGGGGTGTCAACGACGGCCGCGTCGATGCGCATCCCGGCTTCGAGCGCCCGCAACTGCTCCAGGTCCTCGCGGGTTTCCAGGGGGCTCGGGGGCAGGCCGACGAACCGTTCGAGGGCCGGGCGGCGGAAGGCGTAGATGCCGACGTGGCGGAGCAGCGGGCCGTCTCCGGATGGCGCCGTCGCGCGCGTGAAGTAGAGCGCCCGCCCCACGGATGCCGACGGGGCGAGCGAGACCACGGCCTTGACGACGTTGGGGTCGCCGCGTTCGGCGTCTTCCGAGATCGGGCAGGCCACGGTCCCGACATCGACCCCGGGTTCCCGGAGCGGGGCGAGCGCCGCGCGCACCACCGGGGCGGGGACCGTCGGCAGGTCGCCTTGCAGGTCGATCACCGCGTCGTGGGCGCCGTCCGGGTCCACGGACCGCACGGCCTCGAACACGCGGTCGGAACCCGACGGATGATCGCGCCGCGTCATCGTCGCCTCGCCGCCGGCCGCGGTGATCGCCGCCGCGATCTCCTTGTCGGCGCAGGCGACCGTCACGCGGCCGACGCCGCTCTCCACGGCGCGCCGCCAGACGTGGACGATCATCGGCTCGCCGTGGATGTCGGCGAGGGGCTTGCCCGGCAGCCGCCGCGAGGCCATGCGCGCCGGAATGACGATGATCGGGTTGGCCGGAAACGCCATCGGTGACCGTCCGGTGGCCGTTGATCGGGGGAGCGGCGGCGGAGTCCGGGCGGGTCCCGCGCCGACGGAGCCGCGGCGCCGACTTATACGGCTTGCGCCCGTCCGCGGGAAGTCTGTAGTCTTCGCCCGCCTCGCGGTTCGGGTACGGGTTCTCCATGGATACCTTCGAGTGGAACAAGATCGCCGGCGGCATTCTCGCCGCCATGCTGGCGCTCTACGTGATCAACGGTCTCGGCAACCTCGCGGTCGGTCCGCGCGCCCCCGAGACGGTCGCCTATCCGGTGCCCGAAATGGAGGGCGCCGTCGCGGAGGCGACCGCCGCGGCGGCGGAGGAAGTCCCCTCGCTGGCCGAGTTGTTGGCCGCCGCGGACGTGGAGAGGGGCGTGAAGGTGGCCAGGAAGTGCGTGGCCTGCCACACGTTCGAGCAGGGCGGGAAGAACAAGGTCGGACCGAACCTCTGGAACGTCGTCGGCCGCGACATGGCGACGATGGGAGGGTTCTCGTACTCGTCCGCCATGAAGGGCGCCGAGGGCGCGTGGAGCTTCGCGAGCCTCGACGAGTTCCTGACCAGGCCCAGGAAGTTCATGCCGGGCAACAAGATGACGTTCCCCGGGCTCAAGAAGGCAGTGGACCGCGCCAACGTGATCGCCTACCTGCGCACCCTGAGCGATTCGCCGCGGCCGCTGCCCGGCGAATAGGCCGCCCGTCCCTGGCGGCGTACGCGCCGGGCCTCCGGGTACGCGAGTTCGGGCGCGCCGGGATGGAGCCGCGATGACCGACCGCTGTCCCGACGCGTACGTGGAGCTGGCCCACGGGTTGGCGGACGCCGCCGGCGACATCGTGCGCGGGCATTTTCGCCGTCCCAGCGCCGTCTCCGTCAAGCCGGACTCGACGCCGGTCACGGAGGCGGACCGCGCCGCCGAGCGGGCCATGCGGGCCATTATCGAGGCGGCGGCGCCCGACCACGGCATCGCCGGGGAAGAGTTCGGCGCCGTCCGCGGCGACGCCGAATACGTCTGGCACCTCGACCCGATCGATGGCACCAAGGCGTTCATCGCGGGCGTTCCCGTCTTCGGCACCCTGATCGGGCTCGCCCGCGAGGGCCGTCCCGTGTTCGGCGTGATCGACCAGGCGGTGAGCGGAGAGCGCTGGGCCGGCGGCGGCGGCCATCCGTGCGCGTTGAACGGCGCGCGCGCGGCCTGCCGCGGCGGAGTCGGTCTCGCGGACGCCGTGCTCTTCACCACGTCGCCGGATACCTACCGGGACGGCGAACTGGACGCGCTCGACCGGCTGCGCGGCGCCGTCGGCCTCACCCGCTACGGAGCGGACTGCTACGCCTTCGGACTGGTCGCCGCCGGCCATGCCGACATCGCCATCGAGTGCGGCGTGAAGGACCACGACTACTGCGCCCTGGCGCCCATCGTCGAGAGCGCCGGCGGCGTGATGACGAACTGGGAGGGCGCGCCGGTGACGCTCGGAACGGACACGCGCGTGATCGCGGCCGGCAGCGCGGAACTGCATCGGGCGGCGGTCTCCCGGCTTGGCGGATGAGGCGAAGATGGCGATGAATCGGTTGGCGGCGGCCCTGCTGGCGGCGGCGATGCTCCCGGCGGGCGCGGGCGCGGACGCCCAGACCAGAGTCGTCCACGGCATGTCGCTGCTCGGGGAGCCGAAGCACCGGCCCGGCTTCGCGCACTTCGACTACGTCGACCCGGAGGCGCCCAAGGGCGGCGGGATACGGCTTGCCGCCATCGGCTCGTTCGACAGCCTGAACCCCTTCATTCTCAAGGGCCAGGCCGCCGCCGGCCTGGGGCTGACCTTCGAGTCCCTCATGACGCCGTCCCTGGACGAGGCGGACGCCTACTACGGCCTGCTCGCGGAGAGCGCCGAGGTCCCCGACGATCTGAGCTGGGTCGCCTACACCCTGCGGCCGGAGGCCCGGTGGAGCGACGGCTCGCCGGTCACGGTGGACGACGTCATCTTCTCGTTCGAGATCCTGAAGTCCAGGGGGCATCCGTTCTACCGGGCCTACTACGCGAACGTCGCGACGGCCGAGGCGACCGGGCCGCGGACCGTGAAGTTCACCTTCGCCGGCGGACTCAACCGGGAGCTGCCGCAGATCGTGGGTCAACTCACGGTGCTGCCCAGGGCGGCGTTCGGGGACCGGAACTTCGAGGAGACGACCCTCGTCCCCATCATGGGCAGCGGACCCTACCGGGTTGCGGACGTCGATCCGGGACGGTCGATCTCCTACGAACGCGTCGCCGACTATTGGGGCGCCACCCTCGCCGTGAACCGCGGACAGTACAATTTCGACCGCGTCCGCTACGACTATTACCGCGACCAGACCGTTTCCCTGGAGGCGTTCAAGTCGCGCGAGTACGACTTCCGCCAGGAGAACACGGCCAAGGTCTGGGCGACCGGATACGACGTCCCGTCGGTGCGCGAGGGATTGATCGTCAAGGAGGAGATCGCGCACGAGAACCCGACGGGGATGCAGGCCTTCGTCTTCAACATCCGGCGGGAGCCGTTCCGGGACCGGCGGGTGCGGGAGGCGTTGTCCTACGCCTTCGATTTCGAGTGGGCCAACCGGAACCTCTTCCACGGGCAGTACACGCGCACCAGGAGCTTCTTCTCCAACTCGGAACTCGCCTCGTCGGGCCCGCCGGGCGAGGCCGAGCTCCGCTATCTCGAGCCTTTTCGCGGCCAGATTCCCGAGGAGGCGTTCACGACGGCCTACGAGCCGCCGAGGACCGACGGCTCGGGCAACGCGCGCGCGAACCTGAGAAAGGCGCAACGGCTCCTGAAGGAGGCGGGCTGGACGGTCCGGGACGGCAGGTTGACGAACGCCGCGACCGGCGAGGCGATGGCGTTCGAGATCCTGCTCGTCAGTCCGGCGTTCGAGCGGGTGGCGCTGCCGTTCGTCCGGAACCTCGAACGGCTCGGCGTCGAGGCGCGCGTGAGGACGGTCGACACGGCCCAATACCAGAACAGGATCGACGGCTTCGACTTCGACATGTCGGTGCAGTCGTTTCCCCAGTCGCTGTCGCCGGGCAACGAGCAGCGCGACTGGTGGTCCTCGGCGACCGCGAACGTCCGGGGCAGCCGGAACGTCATCGGCATCGAGAATCCGGTGGTCGACGCCCTCATCGACGACGTCATCGAGGCGCCCGACCGCGAGGCCCTGATCGCGGCGACGCGCGCCATGGACCGGGTGCTGTTGTGGAACCATTACGTGATTCCCCAATGGCATACGCGGGTGTTCCGCGTCGCCTACTGGAACCGCTTCTCGCGTCCGAAGATCACGCCCCGGCACGGCCTCGGCCTGTTCACCTGGTGGATAGACGCCGACAAGGACGCCGACCTGAACCGCCGAACGGCCGCCGAGTCCCGGTGACGGCGCTCGCCGCCGGCCGCGGCCGGCGGCCCGCCGGGGACTCTGGTATCATCCGCGAGTGATCGGGTCGGGATCGATATCGAAGGCTTGCGGGGCCGTCGCCGCGGTCCATCTGGCCATGGCGGCCGGGACGGCCGTCGCGGAGCCCCGTCACGGACTGTCGACGTTCGGCGATCTGAAGTACCCGCCGGACTTTCCGCATTTCGACTACGTGAACCCCGACGCCCCGAAGGGGGGCGAGGTCCGGCTCCGCGACCTGGGATCGTTCGACAACCTGAACCCGTTCATTCTCAAGGGCATCCGGCTCCGGGGAGTGGGCGCCGTCGCGATCGCGGGCCTGCCCTTCGACACGCTGATGACGCCGGCGGGCGACGAGCCCGACGCCATGTACGGCCTCGTCGCCGAGAGCGCCGAGACGGCGCCCGACCGCTCCTGGGCGTCGTTCCGTCTGCGGCCCGAAGCGCGATTCAACGACGGGTCGCCGCTGACGGCGGAGGACGTCGTCTTCTCCTTCGAGACCCTGAAGACCCGGGGGGAGCCGAGTTTCCGGATCGTGCTGCGCGACGTGGAATCGGCGGTCGCCGAGGGTCCGCATCGGGTCCGTTTCGCGTTTCGCGAGGGCGCCGTGACCCGCGACCTGCCGCTCACGGTCGCCGGCCTCCCGATCCTGTCCAGGGCCTATTACGAGACGCGCGAGTTCGACAGGACCACCCTCGACCCGCCGCTGGGCAGCGGACCCTACCGCATCGTCCGCGCGGACCAGGGCCGGACCATCGTCTACGAGCGGGTGGCCGATTACTGGGCCAGGGACCTGCCGGTGAACCGGGGACGTTTCAACTATGGCGTGGTCCGGTTCGACTTCTACCGCGACCGCAACATCGCGCTCGAGGCCTTCAAGGCCGGCGAGTACGACTTCCGCGAGGAATTCACCTCGAAGATGTGGGCCACGGCGTACGATTTTCCGGCGATCGAGGAGGGGCTGGTGAAGCGGGAGTCGATCCCCGACGAATCGCCCGCCAACCGGCAGTTCTTCGTTCTCAACCAGCGCCGCGAGTTCTTCGGGGACCGCCGCGTTCGCGCGGCCTTCGACCTGGCCTTCGATTTCGAATGGACGAACAGGAACATCTTCTACGGGCTCTACGACCGGACCAGGAGCCTGTTCCAGAACACGCCGATGGCCGCCCGCGGTCTTCCGGGCCCCGGGGAGGCCGCGCTGCTGGAGCCGTATCGCGACGGGTTGCCGGCCGAGGTCTTCACCCGGGTCTTCGATCCCCCGGCGACCGACGGTTCGGGCAACGTCCGGCGCAATCTCCGCGCGGCGCGGAAGCTGCTTCGCGAGGCGGGGTACGCGGTGAAGGACGGGAAGCTGCGGGATCCGTCGGGACGGCCCGTGTCGCTGGAGTTCCTGACCTTCTCGCCCACGTTCGAACGGGTGTACGCGCCGCTCGTCCGCAACCTCGGGCGTCTCGGCATCAAGGCCGCGATCCGCATCGTCGATTCCGCCCAATACGCCAACCGGATGCAGGAATTCGACTTCGACGTCACCACGGCGGCGTTCGGCGGCGTTCCGACGCCGGGCGTGGGGGAGCGGAACTTCTGGGGGTCCGAGGCGGCCCGAAGCCCCGGAAGCCTCAACTACGCGGGGATCGCCGATCCGGTCGTCGACGCGTTGATCGAAAGGATCGCCGACGCACCGGACCGCGGGTCCCTGGAAACGGCCGCCCGGGCGCTCGACCGCGCGCTGCTGTGGAACCGCCACGTCATTCCCCAGTGGTTCAACGCCAACCACAACATCGCCTACTGGGACAAGTTCGCGCGTCCCCGGATCGCCCCCAGGTACGACGGCGGGTTCGGTTTCCTCGACACCTGGTGGATCGATCCCGACAAGGCCGCCGTCCTCGAGGCCCGGCGCGCCGCGCGCGAGTAGGACGCGCCGCGGTGGCCGCCTACGTCGTCCGGCGCCTCCTGCTGATGATCCCGACGCTGTTCGGGATCATGGTCATCAACTTCATCGTCGTGCAGGCCGCGCCGGGCGGACCGGTGGAGCAGCTGATCGCCCGGATCAGCGGCGCGGCGGTCGATGCGACGGCGCGCATCGGCGGCGCCGATCTCGGGGAGACCCGGCAGGCGCAGGCGGGACAGGCGGGCGATGCGTCCATCGCCGGCAAGTATCGGGGCGCCCGCGGCCTCGACCCGGAGTTCATCGCCGAGATCGAGAGGCTCTACGGCTTCGACAAGCCGGCGCACATGCGGTTCCTGTGGATGATCGGCAACTATCTGCGCTTCGATTTCGGCGACTCGTTCTTCCGCGACCGTTCCGTGGTCGACCTCGTGGTGGACAAGATGCCGGTGTCCATCTCGCTCGGCATCTGGACCACGCTGCTCGTCTACTTCATCTCCATCCCGCTCGGCGTCGCCAAGGCGGTGCGCGACGGCGCCCGCTTCGACGTCTGGACCAGCGCGGCCATCGTCGTGGGCTACGCCATCCCGAACTTCCTGTTCGCGGTCCTGCTCGTGGTGCTGTTCGCGGGGGGCAGCTTCTGGGACGTCTTCCCCTTGCGCGGCCTGGTCTCGGAGAACTGGTCGGACCTGAGCTGGCCGGAGCGCGTCGCGGACTACTTCTGGCACCTCGCGTTGCCGGTCGCGTCGATGGTGATCGGCGGTTTCGCCACGCTCACCATGCTGACCAAGAACTCCTTCATCGAGGAGATCAACAAGCAGTACGTGCTCACGGCCCGCGCCAAGGGCCTGACCGAACGGCGCGTGCTCTACGGCCACGTGTTCCGCAACGCCATGCTGATCGTCGTGGCGGGTTTCCCGGCGGCCTTCGTCGGCATCCTGTTCACCGGGAACCTGCTCATCGAGATCATCTTCTCGCTCGACGGGCTGGGCCTGCTGGGCTTCGAGGCGGTCATCAACCGCGACTATCCGGTGATGTTCGGCACGCTCTACGTCTTCACCCTGCTCGGCCTCGTCCTCAACCTGCTGGGGGACCTCGCCTACGTCGTCATCGATCCGCGCATCGATTTCGAGCGGAGGGACGTGGCGTGACGCGCCCGCGACTCCCGGGCCGGGACCGTTTCCCGCGGCTTCGCGTCGCGCCGCTCACCCGGCGGCGCCTGCGGAACTTCCGCGCCAACAGGCGCGGCCATTGGTCCTTCTGGATATTCGCCGCGCTCTTCGTCCTGAGCCTTTTCGCCGAGTTCATCGCCAACGACAAGCC
This sequence comes from Alphaproteobacteria bacterium, assembly GCA_965242505.1. GTDB lineage: Bacteria > Pseudomonadota > Alphaproteobacteria > UBA2966 > UBA2966 > UBA2966. Next base: position 1,791,200 of record OZ251449.1, on the reverse strand, counting down.
GATCCTCGTCGCCTACAGGGGCGAGCTCCTGACGCCGGTCTTCGCGACCTATCCGGAAACGAAGTTCGGAGGGGACTTCGAGACCGAGGCCGATTACCGCGACCCCTTCGTGACGGAGCTCATCGAAGCGGAGGGATGGATCGCGTGGCCGCCGATCCGCTACAGCTTCGACACCATCAACTACGACCTGCCCGTTCCGGCGCCCGCGCCGCCGTCGGCGGAGAACTGGCTCGGCACCGACGACCAGGGCCGCGACGTCGCCGCCCGCGCGATCTACGGGTTCCGCATCTCCGTCCTGTTCGGGCTGGTCCTGACCGCCTTCAGCTCCGTCATCGGCGTCGCGGCGGGGGCCGCGCAGGGATATTTCGGCGGCTGGCTCGATCTCCTGTTCCAGCGCTTCATGGAGATCTGGGGCGGGATGCCGGTGCTGTTCCTCCTGATCATCCTGGCGTCGATCATCGAGCCGGGGTTCTGGACCCTGCTCGTCCTGATGCTGCTGTTCAGCTGGATGGCGCTCGTCGGCGTGGTGCGCGCCGAGTTCCTGCGCGCGCGCAACTTCGAGTACGTGCAGGCGGCGCGGGCGCTCGGCGTCGGCAACGCCACCATCATGTTCAAGCACCTGCTGCCCAACGCCATGGTCGCCACGGTCACGTTCCTGCCGTTCATCCTCAACGGCTCGATCACCACGCTCACGTCGCTCGATTTCCTGGGGTTCGGGCTGCCGCCGGGGTCTCCGTCCCTCGGCGAGCTTCTGGCCCAGGGCAAGGCCAACCTCCAGGCCCCGTGGCTCGGCATCTCCGGCTTCGTCGTCATCGCCTGCACCCTGACCCTGCTGGTGTTCGTGGGCGAGGCGGTCCGCGACGCCTTCGACCCGAGGAAGACCGCGGGATGACGGACCGCGGGACGACCGGGCGCGCGGCGCCCTTCCTCGAGGTCGAGGACCTGTCCGTCGCCTTCCGCGTGGAGGACCGGGACATCGCCGCGGTTCGCAACGTCTCTTTCGACGTCCGGCAGGGCGAGACGGTGGCGCTGGTCGGCGAGTCCGGTTCCGGCAAGTCGGTCACCGCGCTCTCGGTGCTTCAGCTCCTGCCCTATCCGAAGGCGCGGCACCCGACGGGCTCCATCCGGGTCGACGGCGAGGAGGTCGTCGGCGCGGCGGAACCCGTCCTGCGGGGCATCCGCGGCGACCGTATCTCCATGATCTTCCAGGAACCGATGACGTCGCTCAATCCGCTACAGACGATCGAGCGCCAGATCAAGGAGATCCTGTTCGTCCACCGGGGCATGGAGGCGCGGGCGGCGCGCGAACGCACGCTGGAGCTGCTGCGCCTCGTCGGCCTGCGCGACGCGGAGCGGCGCCTCGACGCCTATCCCCACCAGCTCTCCGGGGGCCAGCGCCAGCGCGTCATGATCGCCATGGCCCTGGCCAACGAGCCGGAGTTGCTGATCGCCGACGAGCCGACCACGGCCCTCGACGTGACCGTGCAGGCGCAGGTCCTGGCCCTGCTCCGCCGTCTTCAGGACCGTCTCGGCATGGCGATCCTGCTGATCACCCACGACCTCGGCATCGTGGAGCGCATGGCCTCCCGCGTGTGCGTCATGTCGGACGGCGAGCTGGTGGAGACGGGCGGCACGGAATCGGTGTTCGCGGGCCCGCGGCACCCGTACACGCGGATGCTGATCTCGGCCGAGCCGGGCGGCCGCAAGCGCGCGCCGCCGCCCGGCGCGCCCGAGGTCGTGGCCGGGGAGGGAATCAAGGTCTGGTTCCCGGTCAAGGCCGGCATCCTGCGGCGCACGGTCGACCACGTCCGGGCGGTCGACGGCGTCTCTCTCGCCGTGCGGGAACGGCACACGGTGGGCGTCGTCGGCGAGTCGGGTTCCGGCAAGACCACCCTGGGTCTCGCGCTGCTGCGCCTGATCGAGAGCGAAGGCGCCATCCGTTTCGACGGCCGTCCGATCCAGGGCCGGGGGTTCAGGGAGCTCAGGCCGCTGCGCCGCGACATGCAGATCGTGTTCCAGGACCCCTTCGCCAGCCTCAGCCCGAGGCTGTCCGCCGGGCAGATCGTCGAGGAGGGCCTCTCGGTCCACGGCCTCGGCGGCGACTACGAGGAGCGCCGCCGGATCGTCGGCGACGCGCTGCGGGAGGTCGGGCTCGACCCCGACGTCCAGGACCGCTATCCGCACGAGTTCTCGGGCGGCCAGCGCCAGAGGATCGCCATCGCCCGCGCCATGGCGCTGAAGCCGCGTTTCGTGGTGCTGGACGAGCCGACGTCGGCGCTCGACCGCTCGGTGCAGGCCCAGATCGTGGACCTGCTGCGCGACCTTCAGGAACGCCACGACCTGGCCTACCTGTTCATCAGCCACGACCTGAAGGTGGTGCGCGCGCTCGCCGACGAGATCGTCGTGATGCGCGACGGCAAGGTCGTCGAGCAGGGACCGGCGGACCGGGTGTTCGACGACCCGAAGGACGCCTACACCAGGGCGCTCATGGCCGCCGCCTTCGACCTCGCGGCGGACGAATCGGGCGCGGTGAGCGTGTAGCCGGCTCGGGGCATTTCCGTTCGGTCCCGAGCTCCACGATTCCGGGAGCGAGGGGCCGCGCGCCGAAGCGGCGCGGCGATGGCGCACGGAAGGCGGGAGTCAATCGGCGTCCGGGACCACGGCTCGTATGCCGTTCGCGGTCTGCGAGGTGGCCAGCGCCGTCCAGAACAGTTGACTCGCTCGACCGCAGCCTCGATTATCCTCCCTGCATACACCGACAGGTTACCCGCTCGGTCGGGTCGCCTGCTGAATACAACAGCCTGCTACCCGGCGTGGATTTGGCCATCTTCGCCTGGGCGAATAGGCGGGATCTCCACACAACCTGTGCGGTGTATGCAACGGCCCGGCGCCCGCCGGCGCCGCGGCAATCAGCATGGGAGAACGCTGATGAATCACCCGATCAGGTATATCGTTTCCACTGCCATCGCTTGCACGTTGGCGCTCGCCGGGTGTGGCGGCGGTGGTGGTGGCAGCGGCAGCAGTGCTGGCGGGCCGCGTGTGACGCTGGCTGATGTCCAGGCCGCCGACCCCGACAGGATCGTGAGCACCGCCGAAGCGGCGGCCGGCGTGCAGCCGGGCTTCGGAAGCGTCACCCAATCGACCAACCAGGCCGACGGCGTTACCACGGACAGGGCCAGCGCCGAGTTCGCCGACGGACGCTTGCGCGTGACCATCGCCCGGCAAGGCAAGAGCGCGCTCACCCTCGACAGTGCGCACGCGATCTCCGATTTTGGCGCCGGCCCCGTCGCCGATACGGTATTCGGGATCCCGGGCGCGGCGCGGACCATCCAGAGTTGGGCGGCCTTGAACGTCACCGGAAGCGCCGCGACCATCTCCGGCCTTACCGCCACATGGGCGGCTGACGATCCGTCCGACTATCTGGCGGCCGGATATTGGCTTCACTTGAGGGGCTCCGGTTTCGGCGGCTCCTCCCCGAACATCACCGGAGCGGAAGCGGGCGCGTTCGTCGATGGCCCGGAAATATCGGGGCCGCCGGAGAGTCTGCCGACGAGCGGGACCGCGACTTACCGCGGGTTGGCCGGAGGGCTGTACGCCTCGGAATATGGAACGGATCTCGTTTCCGAGGGGGTTCCGTCCGGGACCGTCGAAATCGGGGATTTCACGGGCGCCGCGACGCTGACAGCCGACTTCGCCGACAACACGATCTCGGGCTGTATCGGCTGCGAAGGCAATGTCCAACTTTCCGGCATCGCTGTCGCGCCGGATGGTGAGGCGGTTACGTTCTCCGAGGTCGACACCCGCGCCCGCGTTCATCTCGGTTCACTATCCATCGATCCGGAGACTGGAGGGTTCCGGGGAGGCGGCGTGACGTTGACGAGCCCCGACACGAGTTACGCCTCGACGAGCGGATCATGGGGTGGGCGCTTCTCCAACCGCCCGGCCGCCTCCGGCGAGCCGCGCGCGGTCGCCGGGACGTTCGGGGGCGCCGCGACCACGAGTGGAGGCTCCACCAGTGTTTTCGTTGGCGCGTTCGGGGCCGGCAAGCGCCCGTAGCGACGAGTCCCGATCAAACCGACGGCCTCGATTCCGCCGCCGCAGGTCACATCGCTGGAGCGAGGGGTTACACGATACGCCGCCGGCTCAGTGGTCCTTCAGGCGGCGAACCGGAGCCGCACCCCGCAAGCCCTGGTGATCTTGTGAACCGTGTCGATCTTCGGCGTGTTCCTCGCCGAGAGCGCGCGGGACAGTCCGGCCCGATTCAAGCCGGTCCGGCGCGAGAGTTCCGACACGCCGCCGATCGCGTCCGCGACGTTGCGAAGCGCGATCATCAGATCCTCGTGATCGCTTTCGGGATCGTCGAACACGACGTTCAGATAGGCGGCGATGGCCTCGGGCGTCTTGAGGTAGTCGCTTGCCCTATGGGGTACGGTCGGCATTTCGTTTCTCCCGCGTATAATCTTCCCAGCAGGTTCGAGCGCGCTCGATATCGCGGTCTTGACGCCTCTTCGTTCCGCCCGCGAGCAGGATCACGACATTCTGCCCATCCCGCCCATAGTACACATTTCTCATATCGGGGGAGGATCGAGGATTGCGCGGCGTTGCGGGGCCGCGGTCCACCCCCCTCCCGACCTCCCCCCTGTTATGGGGGAGGAGCGTCAACGGCCCCAGCAGGTTCGGGCGCGCTTGATATCGCGATCTTGACGCCTTTTCGTTCCGCCCGCGAGCAGGATCACGACATTCTGTCCATCCCGCCCATAGTATATATTTCTCATACCGGGGGAGGATCGAGGATTGTGGGGCGTTGCGGGGCCGCGGTCCACCCCCCTCCCGACCTCCCCCCTGTTATGGGGGGAGGAGTGTGGAGGGCTCCCCCCTGTCCAGGGGGAGGGTCGGGGTGGGGGTCACGCCACCGGATAGCGGCTCGCGAGCAGGGCGTACACGGCGCGCATGGCGTGCGCCTCGCCGCCCTCCGGGCGCCCGGGGCGGGAGCGGCCGTTCCAGCCGTAGACGTCGAAGTGCGCCCAGGCGCCCGCGCGTTCGACGAAGCGGTCCAGGAACAGCGCCGCGGTGATCGACCCCGCCATCCGGTCCTCGCCGGCGTTGGCGACGTCGGCGACCTTTCCCCGGATCATGCACGCATAGGGCTGCCAGAGCGGCATACGCCACACGGGATCGCAAACCGATTCGCCGAAGCGGCGGAGATCCTCGGCGAGCCCGTCGTCGCGCGTGTAGAGCGCGGCGAGATCGGGGCCGAGAGCGATTCGGGCGGCGCCGGTCAACGTCGCGAAATCGAACAGCAGTTCGGGTTTCTCGCGGTCGGCCTCGGCGAGGGCGTCCGCCAGGATGAGGCGTCCCTCGGCGTCGGTGTTGCCGATCTCCACGGTCAGGCCCTTGCGGCTCGTGAGCACGTCGCCGGGGCGGAAACTGGCGCCGGAGACGCTGTTCTCGACGGCGGGGATCAGGACGCGCAGACGGATCCGGAGCCCGGCGTCCATGACCATGCGCGCGAGCCCCAGGGCCGCGGCGGCGCCCCCCATGTCCTTCTTCATCAAGGCCATGCCGGACGCCGGCTTCAGGTCGAGGCCGCCCGAATCGAAGCAGACGCCCTTGCCCACGACCGTGACCTTCGGGTGTCTCGCCGATCCCCAGCGCAGGTCGATCAGCCGGGGCGCCCGGTCGCTGGCTCGGCCCACGGCGTGGATCATGGGGTAGTTCCGCCGGAGCAGCGCATCGCCGACGACGACCCGGCGCGTCGCGCCGCCCGCCCGCGCGATCCGTCCGGCCTCCGCGGCCAGTTCCGCGGGGCCGAGATCGGCGGCGGGCGTATTGATCAGGTCGCGCGCGAACGCGACCGCGCCATACGTTCTCGATATTTCGGCGCGGTCCACGCCCGGCGGCCACACGAGGCGGGCGTACTTCTCGTCCCTGCCCCTGCCGTAGCGCGTGAAGGCATAGCCGCCCAGGGCCCAGCCGAGGGCCGCCCTGGACGCGAGGTCCGGGTCGGGAGGCCCGTCCAGCCGCCAGGTCCGGGCCGGCAGCGCGGAGGGCAGGTCCGCGAAATCCCAGAAGTCCGGCGGGGACGCCATGCCGCACAGGGCCAGCGACGGCGCGCCGTCCTCGCCGGGGACCAAGAGGTATTGCCCGGACTTGCCCTCGAAGCCGTTCGCCTCCACCCAGGACCTGACCGCCGCGGGCCGCGATTCGAGCCACGACGGCAGGGCGTCCTCGCTCAGCGGACGAAGGGGGGTCGCGCGGCGCGCTCCCGATACGAGGGTCGGCGGTCCGGCCATGGAATCCGTTCCCCCGGAGGGGCGCCGGTCAGGGGGTGACGACGACGTTGCCCATCACCTTGCCGCTCTCCACGGCCTCGTGCGCCTTGACGATGTCTTCCAGCGGATACGTCTCGGCCACCGTGTGCCGGAGCAATCCGGCCTTCAGCATCTCGCGGATCGCCGCCGCGCCGGCGCCGCGCGCCTCGTCCGTCAACTCGTACATGATGAAGAAGCGGAAGGTGACGTAGTTGGGCACGCACCACATGGCGGGGATGCTGGCGGTCGGCGCGCCCGCGCCGTAGACGACGACCGTCCCGCCGGGCCGCAGGACGTCCGGAACGAGACCCGCGTTGCCGGCGAGATCGACCTCGATGATGCGGTCGACGCCGCGCCCCCCGGTGATCTCGCGAACCCGTTCGCCCACGTTCTCGGTCTTGTAGTCGATCGTGTGGTCGGCCCCGCCGGCCCTTGCGTGGGCCGCCTTCTCCGCCGAGCTCACCGTGGCGATCACGGACGCGCCCCGCAGCTTGGCGATCTGCACGACGTAGTGCCCCACGGCGCCGGCGCCGCCCGGCACGAGGAGCGTCTGCCCCGAAACGTCGCCGTCCAGGGTCAGCGCCCGCCAGGCGGTGAGCACGGGAATGCCGAGGCAGGCGCCGACGGCCTCGTCCACGCCTTCGGGCAGGGGGACGGCGTACTTCGACCCGATGGCGATGTACTCGGCCGCGGTGCCGTGCGCCCGGCGCCATTGGCCGTTGATCGTCCAGACGCGCTCGCCGATGCGGGCTTCGGGCACCCCGTCGCCCACGGCGTCGATCTCTCCGGCGCCGTCGCTGTGCGGAACGATGACGGGAAATTCGAGGGCCGCCCCCTGGCGCTTCTTCACGTCGGACGGGTTGACGCCCGACGCCGCGATGCGGATCCGCACCTCGCCGGGGCCCGGCGTCGGCGTGTCCAGTTCGCCGACTTCCAGTACGTCGGCGGCCGAACCGTTGCGGCGATAGAAGGCTGCTCTCATGTCGTCTCTCCTCGTTCGGGCTGATGTGTCCTGAATGTGGGGATCGGGACGACAAACATCAAGCGTTCTTCCCCGTTCGCGCTCCTCTCCCTGGGGCGACCCCCACCCCGACCCTCCCCCTGCCAGGGGGAGGGAGAAGAAGAGGGGAGGGGCCATTCACGCTCCTCCCCCTGACAGGGGGAGGGTCGGGAGGGGGGTCGCGTCAGGGGGATATGAGAAATGCGGGCTAATCGTAGCCCGGCGGCGGCGCGAAGCCTCCGATCTCGTCGGCGAGGAGACGCGCGAACTCGATCGTCGTGCGGTCCTCCAGGTGGGGGCCGACGATCTGCACGCCGACCGGCAGACCGTCCGGGGTCAGGCCGGCGGGCGCCGACGTCCCGGGCAGGTAGACGTTGCAGCTGACGCCCGCCCAGAAGAGCTGGTCGTTGTAGTTCTCCGTCCCGCCGTTGACCGTGACGGTGCGGAAGAACCGTTCCACGTCCCGTTGATGGGGCATGGCGGCCGTCGCCGCCACGGGGCACAGAAGCACGTCCCAGTCCCGGAAGAAGGCTTCCCACGCGGCCCGGTCCCGCGTGCGCTGCTGATCGGCGATCGACCAGTCCCGGTGGGACTGGATAGCGGCGCGCAGCGCGCGGGCGCGGAAGCTCTCGTCGTCGGGCGACAGGGTCGCGGCCTGCTCCGCCGCGTCGTCGATGAAGGACCGCGGCAGTATGCCCGCCGTGGCCCCCCGCAGAAGCTGGACGTAGTTGGCGTGCGCGGCCGCCATGTCGACCTCCGGGCGGGCCGAGTCCGAGACTGCGGCGCCCGCCCTGGCGCAGGCGTCGGCGACCGCCTGGATGCGGTCGGTGACGGCGCCGTCGACGGCGCAGACCGGAGACTCCCGCATGACCGCGACGCGGTAGTCCGCCATCGCGGCGTGGCGCGGGCCGGGCAGCTCGAGCTTCCAGGCCTTGGCGTCGAGGCCGTCGGCGCCGGCCATCACGTCGAGCGCGGCCGCCAGATCCTCGGCGCCGCGCGCCATGGGCCCGACCACGAGGATGTCGAGCGGTTTGGGATGGCCCGGAAAGTCGTGGCCCGTCGTGGGCAGGATGCCGAAGGTCGGCTTGTGCCCGTAGACGCCGCAGTAGTGCGCCGGATTGCGGATCGACGCGCCGATGTCGCTGCCCGCCTCGAGGGCGGAAAGACCGGCCGCGAGGGCGGCGGCCGAGCCGCCGGACGACCCCCCGGGCGCGCGCGAGACGTCCCAGGGGTTGTTCGTCGCGCCGTACATGACGTTGTAGGTCTGCCAGTCCATCAACCAGAGCGGCACGTTGGTGGTCCCGAACAGGACGGCGCCCGAACCGAGGAGCCGGTCGACCACGACGGCGTTCTTCTCCGGCGTGTGCGACGCGAGGGCGGGGTCGCCCCACGTCATGCGGAGGCCGGCGACGCCGAAGGCCTCCTTGATCGTCATCGGCACGCCGTGAAACGGCCCCCAGACCTCATCCCTCGCCAACGCGTCGTCGGCCCGGCGCGCGCGTTCGCGGGCGCGCTCCGCGTCGAGCTCGACGATGGCGTTGAGGCCGGGGTTGTAGCGGTCGACCCGGTCCAGGCAGTGGTCGAGGAGCTCGAGGCAGCCCAGGTCCCGGGCCCGTATGCGGCGCGCGAGCTCCAGCGCGGAAAGATAGGCGATGTCGGTCATGCGCGGTTCCCGGTCGTCGGCGTCCCCCCGGTATCGCCGACAGTATCGCTTGAGGCGCCCGCGACTCCAAGGGTATGGTCGGGGCCATGCCGCCGACCTGACCTGGCGAGCCGCGGACGGACCATGAGCGATACGGAACCCGACGCCTCTCGACGCCGCTGGCCGACGCCCGCGGCGGAGACGTACGAGAAGGCGGGAGTCGAGGTGGCTCCCATCACGGACGCCATCGGCGCCGAGATCCGCGGACTCGACCTGAAGAACGAACTCGCCCCGGCGGCCCGCGCCGCAGTGCACCGCGCATGGCTCGAACACTGCGTCGTGCTCCTGCGGGACCAGAGGTTGAGCGATGCCGACCTGATCCGGTTCAGCCGGGGCTTCGGAGAGCTCGACCACGGTCCGCCCATGGCGCGCCCGGCGGACCGCGACGCCCGCCCGGAAATCTTCGTCGTCTCGAACGTGGTGGAGGACGGGCGCCCGATCGGATTCCTCGACGACCGCCCGCTGCCGTGGCACACCGACATGTCCTATACCGAGGCGCCGCCGAAGGCGAGCACGCTCTACGCCCTGGAGACGCCGGAAGACGGAGGCGGCGACACCGGTTTCATCAACATGTACGAGGTGCTGGACTCGCTGCCCGCGGACCTGAGGGGCCGCATCGGGTCGCTGCGGCTGAGGCACGATCCCGCCCACGCCCTGCAGGGCGAAGTTCGGCGCGGTTTCGACGCCGCCGAGTACGAGCGCATCGAGTCGGCGCCCGGACCCGCGCATCCTCTCGTCCGCACGCATCCGGAAACCGGCCGCCGGGCCCTGTATCTCGGGCGCCACTGGAACGGCGACAAGCGCGCGACGTACGTCATGGGCATGGCGCGCGCCGAGTCGGACGCGCTCCTCGACGAGCTCTGGCGATTCGTCGGCGAGGAACGGCCCGTTTGGCGCCACCGGTGGCGGGTGGGCGATTATCTCATGTGGGACAACCGCTGCGTCATGCACCAGCGCGGCCCTCTCGATCCGGCTTGGCGCCGCGTCATGCGCCGCACGCAGATCAAGGACTCCGCGCGGCCGGTATGAGACGCGCGGGTTGGCCCGTGTTTCTCGCACCAGTGGAGGATCGGAGTTGCGGGGCCGCGTCCACCCCCCTCCCGACCTCCCCCCTGTCCAGGGGGGAGGAGTAGATAGATAGGGGGAGGGGAACGCACGGGGCGGCGCGTCCCTTCTTCTCCCTCTCCCTCTCCCTTGCAGGGGGAGGGTCGGGGTGGGGGTCGCGCCAAGGGGGGAGGAGCACGGACCCTGCGGCGCGCCCGTCGCCGGACGAATCTTACGTCCGAGCCTCCACGAACCCGAAGACGATGGCGTGAGATGTCGCCGGGTCGAGGAAGAAGGCCGGGTCGCGGTCGTCCTCGCGGGCCGGGTTGTCGACGATGGCGGCGCCGCGCTCCTCCAGGCCCGCGCGGGTCTCGCCGAGGTCCTTGCAGCGCAGGACGACGTCGTGGACGCCCTTGCCTCGGGCGGGGCGGAACCGCGCCAGCGGATGGCCGTCTCCGAAGTCATGGGCGATCTCGCGGAACTGGAGGTCGGCGTCGCCGATCCCGACGCGCGACCGGCGCAGATCCGATCCGTTCTCCGCGCCGCGCTCCCGGACGGTCATGCCGATGGTCTTCTCGCAGACGTCGGTGGCCGCGTCGACGCCATCGACGAGGATGCCCACGTGGTCGATGCCGTCGAAATGAGGCGACGCGGGCGTCTCTCCGCCATCGAGCGCGTCGCGCCAGCCGCCTTCCGCGTCGTTCCACACCAGTCCGTCGGACTCGCTTCGTTCGGTGAATTGCAGGAGCACGCCGAAGGTGCGCCGGGGATCGGGGAAGAAGAGCTGGCTGCCCCGGATGCCGGGCCGCTCGCCGCCGGCCAGATCGTCGAACAGGGGTACGCCCCGGTCCTTCAACGTCCGCCAGGCGGCCCCGAGGTCCGGCGTCTTCACGCCGATGTGGTGGACCCCCTCGCCCCACCGCTCCAGGTAGCGGATGAACACCGCCGTATCCAGGTGCAGGTTTCCCCGCTTTCCCACCTGGCGCAGTTCCGACGGGTCGCGGGGAGGGACGTAGTCGGGCTCCGCCTCGGGATCGACGCCGGGCCTCGGCGGCTGCTGAATGACGAAATCCCCCTCGCCCAGGCGGACGAGGCCGTTCTTCAGGCCGCTGGTCGGGTCCGTCGCGACGCCGTAGACCGGCGCGCCGAGAACGTTCTCGAAGAACTCGATGGCCTTCCGGCGGTCGTGGATGGCGAGGCCGAGATGGTCGATGCTGGTGATCATGGTCCGTGTTCCCCCCTCACGGGCGAAATGCGATGCCGGCGCTCATGGCGCCGGCGGCGTCCGGCGCGTCTCCGCCAGGCGGCGGCGGAGCAGCTTGCCCGTCGGGCCCTTGGGCATCGCCTCGATGAACCGGACCGTCTTCGGGCACTTGTACGCCGCCAGGCGGCGGCGGCAGAAATCGATGATCTCGCTCTCGGTCGGCGCCGTTCCTTCGACCGGCACCACGAACGCCTCGACCTCCTCGCCGTACTTGGCGTCGCCGACGCCGACGACCGCCGCCTCTCCGACTTGCGGGTGCCGCAGCAGGACCTCGTCGACCTCTCGCGGATAGACGTTCTGGCCGCCGCGGATGATCAGGTCCTTCTTTCGATCGACGACGTACAGGTAGCCGTCGGCGTCCATGCGGCCGACGTCGCCGGTGAGGAACCATCCGTCCCGGAACGCGGCCTCCGTCGCCTCCGGGTCGTTGAAGTATCCCCGCGTGACGGCGGCGCCCTTGAGGACGATCTCGCCCCGGTCTCCGGGCGCGACGGGCCGGCCGTCGTCGTCCACGACGGCGATGCGCGAATCGCCGATCGCCCGGCCGACCGAGCCGAAGCGGCGATAGCCGTCCTCCCGGCCGGGCCGGAACGCCTCCGGCGGCGGCACGGGGTTGAACGCGACGCGGCAGACCGTCTCCGTCAGGCCGTACCCCTCGATGACGACGACGCCGAACGCGCGCTCGAACGCCTCCAGCAACGGCGTCGGCAGCGGGCTGGAGCCGCAGAGGAACAACCGCAGGCCGTGGGCCGGAGGCGCCGCCGCGCCTGACGCCCGATGCGCCTCGAGCAGGATGTAGAGGACGGTGGGCGCGGCGCTGCAATAGGTCGCCCCGGTCTCCGCGGCGAGGGTCCAGAAGGCGGACGCGCTGAACCGCCGCGGCGCGACGACGCTGGCGCCCGCGACGAGAGCCGCGATCACGGAGTGCATCTCGGCGTTGGTGTGGTAGAGCGGCAGGATGCAGAGCGAGCGGTCCTCGGGGCCGAAGCCCATCCAGTCGACGATGTAGTAGCAGTCCGCCAGGATGTTCCGGTGGCTCAGCATGACCCCCTTGGGGCGGCCGGTGGAGCCCGACGTGTGGACGATCTGGGCGATGGAGTCGGCGTTCACCCGCGGCGGCGCGTCGTCCCGGCCGGCGGGTCGGCGGGTGCGCCACAGGGACCTCGGGTCGTCGCAGACGCGCCTGGCCGGACATCCGGCGCGGCGCGCGAGGCGGGCGGAATCCCGGTCGGCGCAGACGACGTCGATCGCCGCGCCGGCGAGGATGGCGCCGACCTCGTCTTCCCGCAGGGCCGTGTTGATCGGGCAGGCGACGGCGCCCAGCGTCATGATGCCGAAATAGACGACGACGAAGTCGAGGCCGTTGGCCATCAGCAGGCCGACGTTGTCGCCAGGGCCGACGCCCCACTCGTCGCGCAGGCGCAGGGCGACGTCGCGAGTCGCCCGGCGCAGTTCGGCGTAGGTGAGTTCGGCGTCGTCGTCGGGCGCGATCAGGAAGAGGCGATCCGGCGCCGCTCCGGCCCGCAGTTCGATCAGCGCCGGCAGACTCTCGAATATCCTGGGTTCGACTTCCGTCATGGACGCGCCCGCGCAAGGTGGCGACGCAGGCTGGATACCCGGTTGCGGGACCGCGGTCCACCCCCTCCCGACCTCCCCCCTCTGTCAGGGGGGAGGAGTGTGGATGGCTCCTCCGTTTTTCTCCTTCCCCCTGGCAGGGGGAGGGTCGGGGTGGGGGTCGCGCCAGGGAGGGAGGAGCGCGAACGGACCCTGCGGCGCCTCCGTCGCCGGACGAGGCTCGCGGACAGGCAGTATGGGAAACGCCGCTCAGACGCCCTGGAGGGCGGGCTCCTCGGCCACGGTGAAGCGGGCGTAGCAATCGCCCCGGGTCTCCTCGGCGACCCGGCGCCACGCGACCAGCGCCGTGTCGCGATCCAGATAGGGGCCCATCACGCGCTCGCTGCCGCTCACCAACTCGTTGAAGGTGGTGTCCGTGTACTCGCCGCCGACGACCCAGAACCTCGTATTCATCATCGCTGAATCCTCCGTCGATCGATGCGCTGCGACGCGCGCTATTCGGCCGCGAGCGCCGACGGTTCCGCCGGCGTCTCGAATTGGGCTGTCTCCGTCGAGTCGGCGAGGGCCGTGGTCGAGGACCGGCCGCCGCCGATGGCCTCGGCGACCGCGTCGAAGTACCCGGTGCCCACCTCGTGCTGGTGGCGCGTCGCGGAGTATCCCTTGGCCTGCGCCGCGAACTCGGCGTCCTGAAGCTCGGCGTACCCGGCCATGCCGCGGTCCCGGTAGGCCCCGGCGAGCTCGAACATGCCGTAGTTGAGGGCGTGGAACCCGGCGAGGGTCACGAACTGGTACTTGTAGCCCATGGCGCCGAGCTCGCGGTGAAACCGTTCCATGGTGGGAACGTCGAGGTGGGCCGACCAGTTGAAGGAGGGCGAGCAGTTGTAGGCGAGCATCTGGCCCGGAAATTCCGCCTGGATGGCCTCGGCGAAGCGGCGCGCCTGCTTCAGATCGGGCGTCGACGTCTCCATCCAGAGGAGGTCGGCGTACTCCGCGTAGGCCAGGCCGCGGGCGACGCAGCGCTCGAAGCTCGCGCCTTCCTTGAGCCGGTAGAAGCCCTCCGGCGTGCGTTCGCCGGTGAGGAACTCCCGGTCCCGCTCGTCGATGTCGCTGGTGATCAGCTTGGCGCTTTCCGCGTCGGTCCGCGCGAGGAGGACCGTGGGCACGCCCATGACGTCGGCCGCGAGCCGCGCGGCGAGGAGGTTGCGGACGTGGTGCGCGGTGGGAACGAGGACCTTGCCTCCCATGTGGCCGCACTTCTTCTCGGAGGCGAGCTGGTCTTCGATGTGGACGCCCGCGGCGCCGGCCTCGATGTAGGCCTTGGTGACCTCGAACGCGTTCAGGACGCCGCCGAACCCGGCCTCGGCATCGGCGACGATGGGAACGAACCAGTCCACGCCGCCCTCGCCGTCCAGCGTCTGGATCTGATCGGCCCGGCGCAGGGTGTTGTTGATGCGGCGCACGAGCTCGGGCCCGCTGTCGCTGGGATAGAGGCTCTGGTCGGGATACATCGATCCCGCCTTGTTGTTGTCCGCGGCGACCTGCCAGCCGGAAAGGTAGATGGACTCGAGGCCGGCCCGCACCATCTGCATGGCCTGGTTGCCGGTGACGGCGCCGAGCGAGCGCACCGGCTCGTCGCGCCGCAGCAACTCCCAAAGCCGCTCCGCGCCCTGGCGGGCGAGGGTGTGCTCGATGCGAATGCTGCCGGAGAGCCGCTCGACGTCGGCGGTGGTATAGTCCCGACGGATACCGTCGAAACGACCGGACGGCGCTCGGGTGTGTCGCTCCATCTCCTGCTGCATCGGTCTCTCCTCCGTGTTCAGGCTCGCGCCGGACGCGTATGCCGGGCGGAGCCTAATTGACAAAAACCCGAATCGTCTATACTTCATTGAATGTAAAAGGGTCATCGAGACAAGTTTGCAAATTTCTAATTTGTGAATATGTAAATCCAGAAAATCACATGGGCTGCGGACGATGGCGACGACGGACCGGTCGGTGGGACGGAAAGTCCTGTTGGGGCACAAGATTCGCCGCTTTCGCGAGGATCTCGGCCTCAAGCAGAGCGAGATGGCGGAGCAGCTCGAGATCTCGGCGAGCTACCTGAACCTCATCGAGCACAATCAGCGGCCGGTGACGGTCCAGCTCCTGTTCCGCCTCGGACAGGCGTTCGACATCGACCTCAAGGAGTTCGCCGAAGACGGCAACGCCCAGCTTTACGCGGGCCTCCGGGAGGTGTTCGGCGACCCCCTGTTCGGAGACCGTCCGGTGCGGGACGCGGACATCCGGGCCATCGCCGAGGCCGGCCCGACGGCGGCCGAGGCCGTGCTCGCGCTCTACAAGTCCTACCGCGAGCTGCGCGAGGATTCCCAGGTCCTGGCCGAGCAGGTGGCGAGTCGGGACACGGCGCACGGAATCGGCGGGCAGGTCTTTCCCGTGGAGGAAGTCCGGGAGTACCTGCAATCGGAGTCGAACCACTTTCCCGAGATCGAGGCGAGCGCGGAAGACCTGTGGATCGAGGCCGATCTGGATCCGACGGACGTGTTCCGCGGTCTCGGCGACTACCTGCGCGGCGTCCACGGGATCGAGACGCGGGTGCTCCCCGTCGACGTGATGCCCGAGACCACGCGCCGCTACGATTTCCATCGCCGGCGCGTGCTGCTCTCCGAAATGCTGTCGCCGGCGGCGCGCAGCTTCCAGCTCGCCGTTCAGATCGCCCTCAAGGCGCACGGAGATCTGCTCGACCGCCATGTGGAGCGGGCGGAGCTCTCGAGTCCGGAGGCCGAGCGCCTCTGCCGCCTGTCGCTCGCCAACTACCTGGCGGCCTGCGTGATCATGCCCTACGGGCGATTCCTCGACGCGGCCCGGACGCTGCGTTACGACATCGAGATCCTGCAACGCCGCTTCGGCGCCAGCTTCGAACAGATCTGCCACCGCCTGACCACCCTCGACCGCCACGGCGCGCGCGGCGTCCCCTTCTTCTTCATCCGGGTCGACAACGCCGGGAACGTCTCCAAGCGCCTCAGCGGGGGCGGGTTCCACTTCGCCCGGTTCGGCGGCACCTGCCCGCGCTGGGTCGTGCACGACGCCTTTCGCATGCCCGAGCAGATCCGGATCCAGATCGCCGCCATACCCGACGGCTCGCGGTTCTTCACGATCGCCCGAACCGTCGACCCGGTCGAGTCCCGGACATGGGAACAGCCGCCGCAATACGCCATCGGCCTGGGGTGTGACATCCGGGACGCGGGACAGCTCGTCTACGCGGACGGCCTCGACCTCGGGAACGAGCGGGCGGCGACTCCCATCGGCGTCGCGTGCCGCATCTGCGAGCGCCTGGACTGCCGGCAGCGGGCGCACCCGCCGCTCAACCACCGCCTGAAGATCGACGAGAACGTGCGGCGGACCACGCCGTTCACCTTCGCCCCGGCGTGAGTCGCCCACCCCGCGTTTCTCGCGCCGCAGGGTCCGTTCGCGCCCCTCTCCTCTGGCGCGACCCCCACCCCGACCCTCCCCCTGCCAGGGAGAGGGAGAAAAACGGAGGGGCCATTTGCGCTCCTCCCCCCTGACAGGGGGGAGGTCGGGAGGGGGGTGGACCGCGGTCCCGCAACGCCGCGCGGTCCTCGATCCTCCGCCGGTACGGGAAATGCGGGCTACAGCTCCATCTCGCCGGCGCGGACGAGGCCCGTCGCCTCCCCGCCGTCGACGCGATACTCCGATCCGGTCACGTAGTCGGCGTCGTCGGACGCCAGAAAGACGGCGACCTTGGCCACGTCCTCGGGCCGGCCCCAGCGGCGCGCCAGGTTGTCCTTCGCCCATCGGGGGCCGATGTCCCCGTCCTCGGCGAGCGAGGCGTTGAGCGGCGAGGCGATCATGCTGGGACAGAGCGCGTTGACGCAGACGTTGTCCGCCGAGAGATCCATGGCGAGCGCCCGGGTCAGGCCGACGATCCCGAACTTCGCGGCAACGTAGGCCACGCGGTTGGGCCGCCCGCCGATTCCCGCGATCGAGGCGACGTTGACGATCTTGCCTTTCCCGCGCGCGATCAGGTGAGGCGCCACGGCCTTGGCCGCCAGAAACTGCCCGGTCAGGTTGACGTCGAGGATGCGCCGCCAGTCTTCCTCCGTGTGGTCGAGGAAGGGCTTGACGATGCGGATGCCGGCGTTGTTGACGAGCGCGTCGATGCCGCCGAACCGTTCGCTCGCGGCGGCGGCGACGGCTTCGAGCCGGTCGAGCCTGGTGACGTCGGCCTCGAACGCCGCGGCATCGCCTCCCAACTCCGCGGCGAGCTCTTCGACGGCGGGCAGGTTCACGTCGAGCAGGGCGACCCGCCCGCCTTCCGCGACGACCGCCCTGGCGGTCGCGGCGCCGATGCCGCCGCCGGCGCCGGTGACGACCGCCACCTTGTTCTCCAGCCTCATGCCGCTCCTCCCATCGCTTTCCCCGTCACCGGTTCCCCGACGACCGATCAGACCACGTCCGCCGAGTCGCCGCCAGCGCCATTCGTGGTACAAGGGGCGACCATGGGACCGCGGCGAGCGCGCAGGCGGCGGGAAACGGGGATCGGGACATGGCGAGAGAGCATACCTATATGGCGACCGTGACGTGGACGGGCAACCAGGGCGCGGGGACGACCGACGTCAAGGCCTACGCCCGGCGGTACGACGTCGCCTGCGACGGCAAGCCGACGATCGAGGGGTCCGCCGATCCCGCGTACATGGGCGACGCAAGCCGCCACAACCCGGAGGACATGCTGCTGGCTTCCCTGTCCGCCTGCCACATGCTCTGGTATCTGCACCTCTGCGCGGTCCGCAAGGTCGTGGTGAGGGCTTATGAGGACACCGCGCGGGGGACGATGCGGGTCAACCCGGACGGGTCCGGCGAGTTCACCGGCGTGACCCTGAAACCCAGAGTGACGATCGCGCCCGACAGCGACCCGGCGCTGGCCGAAAGCCTGCACGAAAAGGCGAACGCCATGTGCTTCGTCGCCCGGTCCGTCAGCTTCCCCGTCGAGCACGACGCGGCGATCGCGCAGGGATGAGCGGCCGCGGCGCGCCGACGCGGCAAGGGAGGCCTCGAACGCCATGAAATACGCCGCACTCATGCCCATGATGGAGGAGCACGCGACGGCGGACAACCTCGTCGGCTTCGGCAGGAAGGCCGAGGCGCTGGGATTCCACGCGCTGTTCGCCAGCGACCACGTCGTCATCCCCTACGAGATCGAGCCCGTCTACAAGGGGTCCGCCGACGGCCGGTTCCCGTTCCCGAAGGAAGGCGTCATCGTCGATCCGCTCATCGCCATGTCCGTCGTCGGCATGGCGACGGAGCGCATCAAGGTGGCGACGGCGATCCTCGTCCTTCCCCATCGGCATCCCCTGCTCGTCGCCAAGCAACTGGCGTCGATCGACTATCTCACGGGCGGGCGCGTGATCCTGGGCGCCGGCGTCGGCTGGATGGAGGAGGAGATCACCATGCTGGGCCAGCCCTTCGCGGAGCGGGGCGCCTGGTGCTCCGAGGCCATCGATCTGATGCGCGTCATGTGGGCCGAGGAGAAGGCGAGCTTCCAGGGACGGTACTTCCAGATACCCGAAGTGGGCTTTCAGCCCAAGCCCGTGAACAAACGCATCCCGATCCTGATCGGCGGCACGTCGAAACCGGCGCTGCGCCGGGTGGTCAGGCAAGGCGACGGCTGGCTGCCGTCGAACGCGACCTTCGAGATGCTGGAGGACGGCATCGCGGCGCTGAGGGAGGGGTGCGAGCGACAGGGCCGAGACTACGGCGAGTTGACGATCTGCCTCCGGGCGCGCATGGCCTTCGAGGCGCTGGATACGAGGTACAAGGTGATGTTCGTGGGTTCCGAGGACCGGATCGTCGACAACCTGGGCCGCCTCGACGAAATGGGCGTCGGCATGGTGCTCTTCGAGCCGGTCTACAAGGACTACGACCGCTGGGTCGAAGCCCACGAACGGATCGCCGAAGACGTCATGCCGAAGGTCTGAGGCCCGACGTCCGAGATCTCGGCGAAACGCCGGATCCTACTTCAGGAACATCCGATAGACCGGATTATCGGTCTCTTCGACGTGCTGGAAGTTCGCGTTCTCGAGGAAGTCCCGGAACTCGCCCTCGCCGTCCGCCGGCACCTGGAAGCCCATCAGGACGCGCCCGTAGGCCGATCCATGATTGCGGTAGTGGAACAGGCTGATGTTCCAGCGCTGACCCATCTCGTTCAGGAAGCCGAGCAGGGCGCCGGGCCGTTCGGGAAAGAAGAAGCGGTAGAGCTTTTCGTCCAGTCCGGGGTCGCCGTGGCCGCCGACCATGTACCGGACGTGAATCTTGGCGAGCTCGTTGTCGGTCATGTCGACGACGGGAAAGCCCTCGCTCTCCAGGGTCGAGAGCAGATTGTCCCGTTCCCGCCGGCCCTGGCGCAGCTCGAGGCCGACGAATATCCGCGCTTCGTCGCCGTCCGCGAACCGGTAGTTGAACTCGGTGATGGCGCGCTTGCCGACGACCTCGCAGAACTGCCGCAGGCTGCCGGGCCGCTCGGGAATGGTGACGGCGAACAGGGCCTCGCGCTCGCGCCCGATGTCGGCGCGCTCGGAGATGTGCCGCAGGCGGTCGAAGTTGACGTTGGCGCCGGACAGGATCGCGATCAGCGTCTCGTCCCGGGACCGCCGCCCGGCGGCGTAGGTCTTCAGTCCGGCGACGGCGAGGGCGCCGGCGGGTTCGGCGATCGAGCGGGTATCCTCGTAGATGTCCAGAATGGCGGCGCAGATCTCGTCGGTGTTGACGAGCACGATGTCGTCGACGCATTCCGCCGCGATGCGATGGGTCTCCTCGCCGACGGTGCGCACGGCGACGCCGTCGGCGAACAGACCCACTTCGTTCAGCTCCATCGGACGCCCCGCCTTCAGCGCCGCGTGCATGGTGGCCGCGTCTTCCGGCTCCACGCCGATGATCTTGACGCCGGGCCAGAGCGACTTGACGTAGGACGCGACGCCGGCGATCAGGCCGCCGCCGCCGATAGGCGCGAAGATGGCGTCCATCCCGTTGCCGTTCTGGCGCAGGATCTCCAGCCCGATCGTGCCCTGGCCGGCGATCACGTCGGCGTCCTCGAAGGGATGAACGAAGGCCAGACCGTCGCTCTCGGCCATGGCGTGGGCCCGTTCGAACGACTCGTCGACGGAAAGCCCATGCAGGACGACGTCCCCGCCGAGCCGCGCGACGGCGTCGGACTTGATCCTCGGCGTCGTGGCGGGCATGACGACGACCGCTCTCAGGCCCAGCGCGGCCGCCGCGAGCGCCACGCCCTGGGCGTGATTGCCCGCCGATGCGCAGATCACGCCGTTGCCGCGCGCGTCCTCGTCGAGGTTGGCGATCTTGTTGTACGCGCCCCGGATCTTGAACGAGAAGACCGGCTGCAGGTCCTCGCGCTTCAACAGTACGTTGTGGCCGATCGCCTCGGACAGCAGATCCATCCGCTCGAGAGGGGTCTCCCGGGCCACGTCGTAGACGTTGGCGCGCAGAACCCGCTCCAGGTAGGACTTCGGCATGGCCGTGACCCGCTTCTCCGCCGCCGATGGAAGGATGGGGCGTTCACATGGCAGCTTCGCGGCGGTATTGCAAGGCGTCCCGCCGGGAACCTCAGTCCGCGCGCGGGGGGTGGCGGGCCGTCGTCCAGCCGCCGTCGACGGCGATGACCTGGCCGGTAACGAAGGATGCGTCGTCCGAAGCGAGGAAACAGAGAACCGACGCGACCTCTTCGGGCGCGCCGGAACGGCGCAACGGAGCGGCATCGACGAGCGCCGTCCGGTAGTAGTCATCGCCGACGATCCGGTCGTGGGTCATCGGAGTGTCGATGACGCCGGGCGCGACGGCGTTCACCAATACCCCTTCGGGTCCGAGTTCGGCGGCGAGCTGCCGCGTGGCGTGGGCGATGCCCGCTTTCGCGGCGGCGTACACCGTGCTGTTCGGGTGCGCGCCGACGCCGAAGGCCGACGAGACGTTCAGGACGCGCCCGCCGGGACGGGCGATGTGCGGCATCGCGTCGCGGATGACGCGCAAGACGGCGACCAGATCGACGTCCACGATCCGGACGAGATCGTCGTCGCCGGTATCCGCGAGCCCGCGCGGAAATCCGATGCCGGCGTTGTTGACCAGGATGTCGATACGCCCGAAGGCGTCGAGCGCCGCCGACGCCAGCCGCCGGCCCGCGTCGGTTCCGGCGACGTCCAGTTCGAGCGGCGCGCCGCCGATCCCGGCGGCGACCGCCGCGACTTCCGGGGATCGGTCGACCAGAAGGACCCGCGCCCCTTCATCGGCGAATCGCCGGGCGGTGGCGGCGCCGATTCCGCTCGCCGCGCCGGTGACGACGGCGCAACGGCCGTCGAGCCGTCGAGGATGGGGCATGACGTCACCGATGTACTGAAATCCCACCCTATCGTTCAGGTGTCATTGCCGAATAATTTATCGATAACTTCGGAGATGTCTTCCAATTGCGTGAAATCCCTCTTGGGAATGACGTGAATCGCGGGCCGTTCCAACTTTCTCCCACTCGAATCGCCTTTGGTATGGCGGGCGGTTGGATAATTGGAAAGGCAGGGGAGACGTTCTCCAGGAGGGCATCCAAACCAGAGAAACGGTCCTAAATTGAACCCGGGGCCGTCGAATCGGATCCAGATTACGCAACCACTGGGTTTCTCTCGTAACCGCTGATGAATTTTCTGTTGCGCAGTTGTCGCGTCCCGCTTTGAGGTTTTGAGCTGAATATGGCGGGCGATGCCGTCGAACTCCATGACAAGATCGTATCCTCCGTCGTCGACCAAAGGTTTCATCACCTCGACGCGACGAGGCCAGAGAACGCGAAGAATTTCACCCACGAACAGATGTTCAATGAGCATCTCGCGATAGGAAGATTGCTCGCTATGTATGGATGTCATGATCCATGTGTCATGCACTGTAGTGGCGCGCTATTTCCCGGCGCCGACGGTGGCCTTATCCAAAATGGCGGAGGTGGTGTCCACTGTGCCGCCCGCAGGGTTCCAAACCCCGTCCGGACCGCCACCGCCCGCCGCCGCCGTCCGATCCGCGTTCGCGCGGCCAACCGCAGGTTTCCCGTCAAATGCCGAATACCTTGAAGTTGCTCCTTTCGGGGCGTGAGGGGGACCCTGTAACAGCGAAGTCGTCAAACATCGGGGGGTAGGGGGCGCTCGGGAATCTCGACGGGGGCGCCGCGCCTGTCCTCGACGGAAGCAGGTTCACGAGCGCCGCGACGGCGATGGTGGCGATGGCGACATTGGCGAGCACGATGCCGACGGCGACGCGGACAGTGAACCGCGTGTCGAGGCGGACGACATCGGCCTTGAGCGCGGCAAAGTCAGTCTTGAGGTCAACAGCGTCGGCTTCCGTGTAGCCATCGAGTCGAAGCCGAGGACGGACAAGCCGCCGATTGGCCGGCGTCGCGCGTAGCCGACGTCGTCGTCAACGACGTCCACGGGTCCCGGTATTCCCATCTCTTCAATTTCCCTTCACGCCGCGCGGTGTCCGGTCACGGCGCGACCTGCGGAAGCAGCTTGAGCAAGGCGAAGGTCAAGCCGACGTTGGCGAGCACGATTCCGAGCGTATCGAAGGTGGTTGCGATCACGCGCGCGATCATGACTCCGAAGATAGGCCATCGCGGTCCCGTCTGCAAGCACGATGTGTTCCCGCTTGTTCCCGTATCTTGTCGTCTATTCCCGTTCGCGCACGGCCCGGGGTCTGAGCTGGCAAGCGGGAATATCCGCCAAGTACGCAGCGAGTTTCTCAAGACGCCTTTCGAGATACCTTCTCGGCGCGGCCGTATCCGGATCCGTCAAGGCGCGCGCGGCCAGCACGACCTCCGCGTGATATTTCGACTCGCCTCCGATCCCGGTGAAACGAAGCGGCGGCATGGTCATGCGCCACGCGCTTGGCAGATGTTTCTTCAGGAGCACCTCGAACCTTCGGCCGACCCAATTGCAGGGATCCAGATTCAGCGCGAAGAGAAGCACCGCCGCGCGTTCGGCCGCCTTCTCCATCTGCGGGATAACCTCATTCGCCTTGGATGGAAGGAATTTCGCAAAGGGGTCGATCAACACCAGGTCGTCTTTACCCAACTCGCCGTCATCAACGATCTTCTCGAATTCCTCGTAAGCATCGGAACCGTCTTCATTCAGCAAGGACAATCCCGATTTCCGAAGCCTTTCGCGACGCGCACAGCAAGAGTCGTTGACCAAGATACTCACATCTCCTTTCCCGGTTTGGGCGGCGACTTTCCGTACCAAGAGGCCGCTGCCGTAGTAACGATCTTGCCCAATACCGGTTTGCGCCTTCCTCAGCGCTGTCCATTCCGGCAGTTCCCTGACGCGCATCGCCACCATCATCCTGCGTTTGGCCGCCTCGGCATCGCTATCGGGCGCCGATTGGTTACACGGCTCGCCGCCGAACAGGTCGATGAAGCGGAACGACTTGTCCTGCTCGCATTGCCAACGGATGAACTCCGCCAGAACGCCGTGCTTGAGCAGATCGCCCGCGTTTCCCATGTCGTAAGGCAGCGCCATCGCCGCGTCTCCTTGACTCGTTCCGCGTCAGCGGCGCGCCATGGCGGAGGGGGTGGGATTCGAACCCACGGTACGCAAGCGTACACGCGCTCTCCAAGCGCGCGCCTTCGACCACTCGGCCACCCCTCCCCGGGAACGCCCGGCACGTTATGTCCGCTCCCGCCATTTTGCAACGCCGGACGGGCCGGGCGGGACGCGAGGAACGACGAGGGGTCCGAGGTGGAGGACAGCCGATTCCAGCCGGACGGGATATGCTCTATGTTTCCGGGAGGGAACGGGAGGGCGTTCATTGTCGGTCCTGGTAACGGGCGGTGCGGGCTTCATCGGCGGTCGTGTCGCGCGGGCTCTGCTGTCGAAAGGCGAGACCGTCGTCTGTCTGGACCATGCGCTCGACGCGCGGCGGTTCCCGGATCTCGGGGACGGGCCGCGTCCGGCCGTCGTCCGGGGCGATGTCTCGCGGATGGACGATCTCGTCGCCGCGATCCGGGAGCGCGAAGTCCGCCGCGTCGTCCATCTCGCGGCGCTGCTGGCCCCGGTGACGGAGGACGAGCCGCGGCTCGCCATGCGCGTCAACGTGATGGGGGCGACGAATGTCTTCGAGGCGGCCGCGAGGCTGGGTCTCGAACGCGTCGTCTACGCCAGTTCCGTGGCCGTGTTCGACGACCAGGAGTACTACGGCGACCGTCCCGTCGATGAGGACGACGAGGTCCGTCCGAACATCGTTTACGGCCACACCAAGGCGATGAACGAGGTCGTCGCGCGACGATACGCGGAGCGCTTCGGTCTCGATACGCGGGCGTTGCGGCCGGCCTCCGTCTTCGGGTACGGCAGAACGACGGGGCGCAGCGCGGAGGTGTCGCGGATGATCCGCGGCGCCGCGCTGGACGGAAAATTCGCGTCGACGCAATCCCCCAGGCAGACGTCGTCGCTCGTCCACGTCGATGACGTCGCCGAGATGTTCGCGCGCCTGTGCCTGGCGGACGGCCTGGAGCGAGACATCTATGTTTCGGGCGGGACGACCGCCAGCCTGGAGGAGGTCGCGGCCATGATCGCCGAGCATCTTCCGGACGCGGAAATCTCGTTCCCCGAGGGCGTCGCCCCTTATCCGAACCTGCGGACGTCGGACGGCCGCCGCCTCGCGCGCGACATCCAGTACCGGCTTCCCGATATCCGATCGCGGATCGCGGATACCATCGCCGAGGCTCGCCTCGACCGCGGCATGGCGCCGTCGGGCCGCTCGCCATGATCGTCGGACGCGTCCTGGGCTGGCTCGTCACCGCGGTCGCGTTCATGGCGGCGGGGGTGGAGGCGCTCGCCTCGCTCGAGGCCGGCGCCTACCAGGGATTGGCCATCGGCCATCTCTGGTTCAAGATCGACGCGGCCAGCCTCAATCTCTCTCAGGCCGTGCTTCAGCGGCACGTCCATCCATCGGTCTGGGACCCCGTGATCGTGACGGTTCTCGGCTGGCCGGCCTGGATCGTCTTCGGCGTCCTCGGGCCGGCGCTCGCCTTCCTCTTCCGTAAACGCGACCGCAGAACCTCGACCGAGTGGCTTTAGGGCCGCTCGCCCCCGGCGTATCCCGGTAACTCCACGGCGCCCACGTCCAGCCCCAAGGCCTGCGCTTCCTCGACGACTCGCGGCGACCACCGGATCGCAGCGCCGCCATGGGCGCCCTGGATGGCGATCAGCAACGCCTCGGAGTCCGAGACGTTGGCGACGCCGTGCGTGACGTTGGGCGGCGCCACGATCATGTCGAACGGTTCGAGCTCGATTGTCCGGTCGCCCGTCTCGCCGAAGCTGAAGCTCCAGCGTCCGGTCAGGACGACGAACGCCTCGTCCGTATCGTGCGCGTGCGCCCCGATGCCGCGGCCCGCCTCGCACGAAACGAAGTTGACGTTGAACGATTCGACCTCGCCGACCCGTTTGTCCGACCAGTTCTGCTCCGCCGATCGTCCCGTCACGGGATACCGTTTCCGCTCGAACCGCGGCAACGCCATGTCGAGAAGGCGGACCGGAGAAATCCGGTTGGGCAGATCCCTGTAGCGGACCACGTACTTTTCCATCTCTTCTCGCGGCCATTCGACGGTCGTCATTTCATCCCTTCCCGTTCCACCGTCTTCGTCCCCGTATCGGCCCCGCGTCTTGGCGCTCGGGGACGTCGATGATACAAGCGCGCCGATGACCGATCCCGCGCATATCCGCAACTTCGCCATCATCGCGCACATCGATCACGGCAAGTCTACCCTGGCGGACCGCATGATCCAGCACTGCGGCGGGCTGGCGGACCGGGAGATGCGCGAACAGGTGCTCGATTCGATGGACATCGAGCGCGAACGCGGCATCACCGTCAAGGCGCAGACGGTTCGTCTGGCCTATGCCGCCAGGGACGGCCGACGGTATCAGCTCAATCTCATGGACACGCCGGGCCATGTCGACTTCACGTACGAAGTCAGCCGAAGCCTTGCGGCCTGCGAGGGATCGGTGCTTCTCGTCGATTCCAGCCAAGGGGTCGAGGCGCAGACCCTGTCCAACGTCTATCAGGCGCTCGACGCCGATCACGAGATCGTCATCGCGCTGAACAAGACCGATCTGCCGGCGGCCGAGCCGGAGCGCGTCGCCCGGCAGATCGAAGAGGTCATCGGCCTGGATTCCTCGGACGCTCTGCTGGTGTCCGGCAAGACCGGAGACGGCGTCGTGGAACTGCTGGAAACCATCGTGGAGAAGCTGCCGCCGCCGGAGGGAGACCCGGACGCCCCCCTCAAGGCTCTGCTCGTCGACTCCTGGTACGATCCGTATCTCGGGGTCGTCATCCTGGTGCGGGTCAACGACGGCTCCCTCGTCAAGGGCCAGCGCGTGCGGATGATGGCCGCGAGGACCGAGCACACGGTGGAGCAGGTCGGGGTGTTCACGCCCAAGCGCGCGAATGCCGGCCGGCTGGGAGCCGGGGAAATCGGTTTCATCACCGCCGGCATCAAGGAGGTCGCCGACGCGCTGATTGGCGATACGATCACCGACGCCAAGCGCCCGGCGCCGCGCCCGCTGCCCGGATTCGAGCCGAGCAAACCGGTGGTGTTCTCCGGCTTGTTTCCGGCCGACACCGCCGATTACGGACGCCTTCGGGAGAGCCTCGCGAGGCTTCACCTGAACGACGCGGGTTTCGCCTTCGAGCCCGAAACCTCGACCGCCCTGGGTTTCGGTTTCCGTTGCGGATTCCTGGGCCTGCTTCACCTGGAAATCGTCCAGGAACGGCTCGAACGCGAATTCGGCCTGGAACTCGTCACGACGGCGCCGTCGGTGGTCTACGACATCCACCTGACCGATGGCGGAACGCTCGCTCTCCATAACCCGGCCGACCTGCCCGACCCGGTTCGCATCGACCGTATCGAAGAGCCCTGGATCGGGGCCACGATCATGGCGCCGGACGAATACCTCGGCGCCGTGCTCAAGCTCTGCGAGGACAGGCGGGGCGAGCAGACGGACCTGACCTATTCGGGCAGGCGCGCTGTCGTCGCCTATCGGTTGCCCCTGAACGAGGTCGTGTTCGACTTCCATGACCGGCTCAAGTCCGTCAGCCGCGGATACGCGAGCTTCGATTACCGGATCGCCGGTTATCTCGAAGGGGACCTGGTCAAGATGTCCATTCTCGTCAACGGAGAACCCGTCGACGCGCTCTCCATCGTCGTGCACAGGTCCAATGCCGAATCCCGTGGCCGGACGATGTGCGAAAAGCTCAGGGAACTCATCCCGCGCCAGCTCTTCAAGGTTCCCATCCAGGCGGCGATCGGGGGGAAGGTGATCGCCCGGGAGACGATCCCGGCCCTCCGCAAGGACGTTCTGTCGAAGTGCTACGGCGGCGACGTCACCCGGAAGCGCAAGCTTCTGGAAAAACAGAAGGCCGGCAAGAAACGCATGCGCCGGTTCGGGCGGGTCGAGATCCCTCAGGAGGCCTTCATCGAGGTTCTGCGGGCCGACGCGCGCCACGCTTGAGCGACGTTCGCGCGATGTCGCGCGGCGCGAAGCGCTTCCGGCATACGGAGACCGCGCTCTCTTCCGAGAACGTCTTGCAGGAGAACACGTCGAGATAGACGTCGCCGGATCGCTCGGCGAAGTGCGCGGTGACGTTCGACGTTTCCATGAGCTGGACCAGCGTGTATCCGCCGGCGGCGGGGTCGTGGGCCGCGAAGTGTTCAAGGACGGGTTCTCCATAAGCCTTCATCCCGATGGCGTCGACGAGCTCGGCGGCGAACGCCCGGATCGCGTCGGGGTCGCGGATGGCTTCGCGATCGCAGTCGAACATGTCGAGAATGAGATGCTGGCCCCACATGGTCTATCCGTTTCTCTCCGCTCGGACACCGCGCCCGCGGCTCGGCGCATGACGTATTGTGATGGGAAGCCCCGAAGAAAACAGCAACAACTTCGCCCATGTCGGAACGCGCGCGAATTTTCGGGCGCGGCGGCCGCCCGACGCCGCGCGGCATCGTCGTCATCAGCGCCGGAATCGCCGGCGTCTCATGCGCTCTCCACCTTCGGCGGGACGGTCACGAGGTCACGTCGATCGGGAGACCGTTCCATGACCGGGGCTCCCGCTTCACTTACGCCAGGAACCTCTCGATTCGCGCCCGGATGGCGTCGTGATTTCCCATCTCGCATTCCCAGATGACCAGCACGTTCCAACCCATCTCGCGAAGGCGGCGTTGGTGTTCGGCGTCACGCTGCTTGTTGCGTTGGAGTTTCGGCACCCAATAATCCCGGTTCGACTTTGGGGATCGCGCCCCACGCGGACAGTGGTGTTGGTGCCAGAAGCATCCATGAACGAAGATCACCTTGCGGCGCGCCGGAAACGTCAAGTCCGGCTTGCCGGGAAGGTCCTTGCGATGAAGACGGTAGCGGTAGCCCATGCCATGCGTCAGACGCCGGACGGTCATTTCCAGCCCCGTATCGCGGCTCTTGACCGCGCGCATCGTCCTGCTGCGGTCCTCCGGACGCTGGGTCATTTCCGGATTTCGATTTTCAGGACCGGATCGGTTTCCACGTCCTCCACGATTCCGTTGCAGCGGGCCACCGGATCGCCGGCCACCGTACGACGCCCCGCCGCCGCGAATTCGCCCATCTCGTACAGGTTCAACGCCACGAACTGCTCGATCTCGAAAATATCGATTCCGTCGGCCAGTCCCTCGGCGACCGCGACCTCGAGACCGGCCGGCATACGGTTCAGGCCGCCTTCTTTCCTGCCGCTTCGGAGGCGGCCAGGGCCGGCTCCAGGATGTTCTCCGCGATGTGTCGGATTACCGGAACCACGACGCCGTCTCCCGCCAAATGGTAAGCCTCGTTGTACTTCTCGGGCAGTTCGTAATCCTCGGGCAGTCCCATCAGACGCGCCGCTTCCCGCGGAGAGAGCAGCCGTGAGCGGATCTCGCCTCCCTCGACGATCATGATCGTTTGACGGCTCGAGCCGCCGACCGGCGTGCGAAGACAACCGGCGATGTCGTCGAACCGGACTTCGGCTCTCTGCGCCTTGACCCCGTTCTTATCGGAGCGTGTGCGCTTGTAGACGGCGCCGACCGATCGCCGTTCGGCCTTTGTCGC
This sequence comes from Alphaproteobacteria bacterium, assembly GCA_965242505.1. Lineage (GTDB taxonomy): Bacteria > Pseudomonadota > Alphaproteobacteria > UBA2966 > UBA2966 > UBA2966. Next base: position 1,762,153 of record OZ251449.1, on the reverse strand, counting down.
CGCCGTGACCTTCGCCAGGTTCACCGGACTCATCATGCGGAGCAGCTTCCCGGTTTCTGCGTCGGTATGCCATTCCACCCCCTTTGGCCTCTCTTCGATCAGGTCCCCGAAGGCCGTATTGCGCCTGGACGGCGGCGGAAGACGCCACCACAACCAGTTTCCCCATCCCTGTTCGGAGAACCGGCCATGCGCCTCCATCACTGCGTCCGTACTCCATCTTTCGTCTGGTTCCGGAGACGTGAGTCCCTCCGGGATCGGATGGTCTTCTCCGACAGCGATGACGAATAGCCTGGGCCGTGACTGCGGAACGAAGTGAACCGCGTCGATCACGAGAGCGCCGAAACGATACCTCGCTTCGGCGATCGTCGCGCCGATTGCCGCGAAGTCATCGCCCCCGTGCGATGTCAGGGCGCCGCAAACGTTCTCCAGGACGATCAATGGAGGCGCTCGGCCCTCGTCCACCAACGCCCGCATCAGACTCCAGAAGGGCCAGAACGCGCCCGAGCGTTCCCCCCGAAGCCCTGCGCCGGAGCCGGCGAGCGAGAGATCCTGACAGGGAAAAGAAGCCCATGCCAGGTCGGCGATCCCAGGGAGATCTTTCGTGGTCAATTCGGCTACGTCCGCCACGCGCAACTCCGAATCGCCCCAGTTCCAGGCGTAGCTGGCGGCCTTTTTCGGATCCATGTCGTTGGCGAACAGACATGACCACCGAGGTCCGAGACCCGCGCGGACCATTCCTCCTCCCGCGAAGAATTCGTAAAATTCGCTCATCGACCGCGCTCTGTCGTTATCGCCGACGCCAAGGCTCGGCTCGCTCCACATCGTTCGTGGTTTCGGCCGGCGTCACGTCCATGACGCTATTTATGGTGTCCTCGGATTTCGCATGGCTGCGCGCAGTGCGTTCCGCCACTGCTTCCCGGCTCAACCGGGCGCTCTGGCGCTCTGGATCGCCTGGGCGGCCTCGACGGCGAAATAGGTGAGGACGCCGTCGGCGCCCGCGCGCTTGAACCCTACCAGGCTCTCCAGCATGACCCGGTCGCCGTCGAGCCAGCCGTTCCGGGCCGCGGCTTTCAACATGGCGTATTCGCCGCTGACCTGGTATGCGAAGGTGGGCATGCCGAACTCGTCCTTCACCCGGCGCACGATGTCGAGATACGGCATTCCGGGCTTGACCATGACCATGTCCGCCCCTTCGGCAATGTCGAGCGCCACCTCGCGGACCGCCTCGTCCGTGTTGGCAGGGTCCATCTGATAGGTCTTCTTGTCGCCGCCGCCGAGACTGGGAGCGGATCCCACGGCATCGCGGAAAGGGCCGTAGAACCCGGAGGCGTACTTGGCCGCGTAGGCCATGATCTGCACGTGGTCGAACCCGTCGGCGTCGAGCGCGTCGCGGATCACCGCCACGCGGCCGTCCATCATGTCGGACGGCGCGATGACGTCGCAGCCGGCCCGCGCCTGAACGAGGGCCTGGCGGCGTAGCGCGTCCAGTGTCTCGTCGTTGGCGACGTAACCGTCGCGCAACAACCCGTCGTGTCCGTGGTCGGTGTAGGGATCGAGCGCCACGTCGCACATCACGCCGATGTCGGGATGGGCGTCCTTGATGGCGCGGACGGCCCGGCAGACGAGATTGTCGGGATTGACGCTTTCGGTTCCCCCGGCGTCCTTGAGCGCCGGGTCGGTATGAGGAAAGAGGGCGATCGCCGGGATTCCCAGCGCGCCCGCTTCGGCCACGGCGTCCACGATCCGATCGACGGAGTAGCGGTTCGCCCCCGGCATGGACGGGATCGGCTCCACAGCCTCCTCGCCGTTCCGCACGAACACCGGCCAGATGAGATCGTCGATGCTCAAGGCGTTCTCGGCCACCAGTCGGCGGGACCATCCGTGGCGTCGATTGCGCCGCATACGGGTCCTGGGGTAGGCCGGCGCAACCGGGGTCTCGCGTGGCGCCGCCGAGGCGATCCTGCCGAACTTCATGACCAACGCTCCGTGATCGCGAAGGATCCCACCGCCGCGAGGTGTCCGAACTTCCGCGGTCGCGCCATATGCTATGTTAAACGCACCCAGCTTCAAATGCCGTCGCGGAGGAGATCCCTTGCTGGAAGACGTGGGATCGGCCCGAGAATCGGAGGCCGGAGGCCGAAACGGGAACGGGTCGTCGGAATCCCGGACGAAGCGCCGTCCGCCGGCGGCGGAGGTGGGAAGAGCGGTCCAGGGACGCTACGCCCCCAAGCGCACGCTGCGTTTCGTGACGGCCACCGGTCTTTTCGACGGCCACGACGCCTCGATCAACGTCATGCGGCGAATCCTTCAGGCGGCGGGCGCCGAAGTCGTTCACCTCGGCCACAATCGCTCGGTCGATGAGGTGGTGACGGCCGCCATTCAGGAGGACGTCCACGGTATCGCGGTCAGCTCCTACCAGGGCGGGCATGTCGAGTATTTCAAGTACATGGTCGATCTCCTCGCGGAGCGAGGAGCGTCGCGCATCAGGGTCTTCGGCGGCGGCGGCGGCGTCATCGTGCCGGAAGAAATCCGGGAACTCCACGATTATGGCGTCGCGCGCGTCTACTCGCCCGAGGACGGCCAGAAGCTGGGCCTGGAGGGCATGATCGACGACATGCTCGAGCGCGCGGACTTCGACCTCGCCGGTTCGCCGCCCGAAAACCCGGACGGGTTCGACGGCGCCGACCACGGCGCGTTGGCGCGCGTCATCACGGCGCTCGAGCTCGGCGCGGCCGATGCGCGGTTCCGCGAGGGCGTCGCGCGGCGCGCGGCGGCGCGCGGCGGAGTTCCCGCCGTCGGCTTGACCGGGACCGGCGGTGCGGGGAAGTCCTCCCTCACGGACGAGATCGTCCGGCGCTTCCGGCGCCACCGGCCCGGGCTCAAGGTCGCGATCATCGCCGTGGATCCGTCCAAGCGCCGGACGGGCGGCGCGCTTCTCGGCGACCGCATCCGCATGAACGCGATTCACGACCCGAACGTCTACATGCGCTCGTTGGCGACGCGCGGTTCCGGCACGGAACTCTCGGACTGTCTCCCCGACGCGATCATGGCGTGCCGGGCGGCGGGTCACGACCTCGTCATCGTCGAGACGTCCGGCATCGGGCAGGGGGACGCGGAGATCGCGCCTTTCGTCGATGTCGCGATCTACGCGATGACGCCGGAATACGGCGCCGCGAGCCAGCTCGAGAAGATCGACATGCTGGATTTCGCCGACCTCGTGGCGATCAACAAGTTCGATCGAAAGGGGGCCGAGGACGCGCTGCGCGACGTGCGCAAGCAGTACCGGCGTAACCACGGGCTGTTCGGAACGCCGCCGGACGGAATGCCGGTATTCGGAACCATCGCCTCGAAATTCGACGACGACGGCGTCACGGCCTTGTATCGGGCGCTCCTCGGCGTGCTCTCGGAGCGCGGCCTTGCGGAATGGGCCGGCGGTCTCCCCCCGGTCACGGCGCGGACGTCCTCGAACCGCGATCTGATCGCGCCCGCCGACCGGACGCGGTATCTCGCCGAAATCGCGGACACGGTGCGGCGCTACCACCGGACCACGGCAACCCAGGCGCGGATCGCCCGCGAACGCCAGCAGCTTCGCGCCGCCGCGGCGATGGTCGGGGACGCCGGCGGCGAGACGGAGGATATCGACCGTCTCGCGGCGGAAAAGGAAGCCGCTCTCGCACCGGAGTCGAGGCGATTGCTGGCCGAGTGGCCGGAGATGAAGAAGGCCTATTCCGGCAAGCAGTACACCTATCGGATGCGGGGGCGGGAGGTCTGCGCGCCGCTGACCACGACGACGATATGCGGCAACGAGTTGCCGCGCGTCGCGTTGCCGAAATACGAAGACGAAGGAGAGCTGCTGAAGTGGCGCCGACGGGAGAATTTGCCGGGGTGCTTCCCATTCACCGCGGGCGTGTTCCCGTTCAGGCGCCGGAGCGAGGACCCCACGCGGATGTTCGCCGGTGAGGGCGACCCGTTCCGCACCAACAGGCGGTTCAGGCTCTTGTCCGAGCACTCGGAGGCCAAGCGCCTGTCGACGGCCTTCGATTCGGTGACGCTCTACGGCAACGATCCCGACCCGAGGCCCGACGTCTACGGCAAGATCGGCAACTCGGGCGTGTCGATCGCGACGCTCGACGACATGAAGGTGATGTACGACGGTTTCGATCTGTGCGACCCGTCGACGTCCGTCTCCATGACCATCAACGGCCCGGCGCCGACCATCATGGCGATGTTCCTCGACACCGCCATCGACCAGCAACTCGACAGGTTCCGAGCCGAGCGCGGACGCGACCCGGAGAAGGCCGAGGCCGCGAAGATCCGGAAATGGATGCACGAGAACGTCCGCGGGACCGTGCAGGCCGACATCCTCAAGGAGGATCAGGGCCAGAACACGTGCCTGTTCTCCACCGAGTTCTCGCTCAAGGTGATGGGCGACATCCAGGAGTATTTCGTCGAACACGGGGTGAAGAACTTCTACTCGGTGTCGATCTCCGGCTACCACATCGCCGAAGCGGGGGCGAACCCGATCAGCCAGCTCGCCTTCACGCTGGCGAACGGGTTCACCTATGTCGAGGCGTACCTCGCCCGGGGCATGGACGTCGACGACTTCGCCCCCAACCTGTCGTTCTTCTTCTCGGCGGGCATGGATCCGGAATACACGGTGCTCGGCCGGGTCGCCCGGCGGATCTGGGCCGTGACCATGCGCGACAGATACGGAGCCTCGGAACGGAGCCAGAAGCTCAAGTATCACACGCAGACGTCGGGACGTTCCCTGCACGCGCAGGAGTACGCCTTCAACGACATCCGGACCACCTTGCAGGCTCTGGTCGCCACCTACGACGGCGCCAACAGTCTGCACACCAACGCGTACGACGAGGCGATCACCACGCCGTCGGAAGAGTCGGTGCGCCGGGCCATGGCCATTCAGCTCATCATCAACAAGGAGTGGGGTCTCGCCGGCAACGAAAACCCGAACCAGGGATCCTTCGTCATCGACGAGCTCACCGATCTCGTGGAAGAGGCCGTCCTCGAGGAATTCGGGCGCATTTCCGAGCGCGGCGGCGTGCTCGGCGCCATGGAGACCGGTTACCAGCGCGGCAAGATCCAGGACGAATCGCTGTATTACGAGACTCGCAAGCACGACGGCAGCTATCCCGTCGTCGGCGTCAACACCTTCGTCGATCCCGACGCCAACGCGCCGAAGACGACGACCGTGGCGTTGACCCGGTCCACGGAGAAGGAAAAAGAGAGCCAGCTCGAACGTCTGCGCGATTTCCACGAGCGGCACGCGGACGAGGCGCCAGCCATGATCGAACGCCTCAAGGCCGCGGCGGCGGCGAACGACAACGTCTTCGCGGTGCTGATGGACGCCGTCCGTGTCTGCTCGCTGGGGCAGATCACCGACGCCTTGTTCGAGGTGGGTGGCCAGTACCGGCGCAACATGTGAGCGCCGCCGTCCGCTTCCGGACGACTCTTCCGATCCCGCCCGGAAATTCGCGAGCGGTCTTGCGTTCCGGATCTGGAATCCCCATTTGACGCGGCGACTGTCATCCGCGACACGAAACGGCGGCGCGCCCACGCGGACCGATATTGGAGCCGGCGATGGTCCAGTTGATGCCGATCCTCGGGGCTCTGTTCCTCGGCGTGGGCCTGCTCATCGCCGGAAACAGCCTGCTCACGACGTTGCTGGCCGTCCGCATGGGGATCGAGGGTATGCCGACCCTGTCGATCGGCATCGTGCTTGCCTGTAATTCCGTCGGCTTCATCCTCGGAGCGCGAACGAGCCACTGGTTCGTGGACCGCGTCGGCCACATCCGTTCGTTCGCGGCGCTCGCGGCGCTCGCCGCGTGCCTGGCGCTCCTGCACCCGATCTTCGTTTCGCAGATCGTCTGGGGCGTCCTGCGGGTTCTCACCGGATACTGCACGGCGAGCCTTTATACGATCGCCGAGTCGTGGATCAACGCCAAGGTCCCCAACTACATTCGCGGGCGAGTCCTGTCCTTCTACATGGTGATTTCGTTTCTTGCCCTGGGCTCGGGCCAACTGATGCTGAACCTCGGGAGTCCCGAGACGTTCGTTCCGTTCAGCGTCGTCGCCATGCTGTTCGCGGGCGGCCTCGTCCCCGTGGCGCTGACGCGAATGGAGGCCCCCGTCCCCGAACCGGGCGGGCGGCTCGGCATCTTCGCGCTGGCCCGGATCTCGCCCCTTGGCGTCGCGCTGTGTTTCTCGGCCGGGGCGATCAACGGCGCGTTCTTCAACATGGGTCCACTGTTCGCTCAACGGAGCGGCTTCGATACGGGTCAGGTGTCCACCTTCATGGCGACCGCCATCTTCGCCGGTCTCGTCCTGCAATGGCCCGTCGGATGGCTCTCGGACCGCTTCGACCGCCGCAAGGTCGTGATGTGGGTCCTCGCGGGCGTCGCCGCGGCCAGCGTCGCCATCGTCGCCGCCGGCGACCCCGCGTTCCTCGTGCTGTTGTCCCTGGTCTCTCTCTTCGGCGGACTGGCCTTCACCCTCTACGGGCAGGGGTTGACCCACGCCAACGACTTCGCAGATGCGTCGGAACTTCTGTCCATCAGCGCCGGCCTCCTGTTCGCGTTCGGCGTCGGCGCGGTCGCCGGCCCGGTCGTGGCATCCGCGATCATGAGCCTGACGGGACCCTTCGGCCTCTTCGTCTTCACCGGGGCCCTGACGGCGGTTCTGGCGTCGTTCGTCGTCTATCGCATGACGCGGCGCGAGCCGCTTCCCGTGGAGGACCAGACCCCGTTCTCGCCGATGCCCGCGACGACGCCGGTGATCGCGGAGCTCGACCCCCGGTCCGAGCCGGGGGAAGGCGGTCCGGAGCCCGAGGTCGTGAATTGACGGCGCGCCCCGGCGCGCCCCGGCGCGTCGCGGTTTCCCCGATTCGGGGATTACGGCCCTGATCGGGCGCGGCGTTTCATCGCCGGTCTCGGCAGGACCGTGACCAAGGCGCCGGCGAGCAGCGCGAACGCCAGGGCGTCCAGCGCCGTCATCGCCTCGCCGAGCATGATCAGGCCGCCGGCGAACGCGACTCCGGGCACGGCGACCACCGACAGCGACGCCACGATGGCGGGGACTTGCCTGATGAGCACGAAGAATCCCAGAAACCCGACGAGGTTGCATCCGAACGCGACGAAGAGGGCGGAGAGCAACGCGACCGGGGACACGGGTCCGATCCGGCCGATCTCGGCGAGACCCATCAGGCACAGCGGTATCCCGCCGGTCACGAACATCCACCCCGTCAGGACGAGCGGCGGGACGTGGCCCGAGACGCTTTTGGCGGCGATGGTTCCGCAAGCCCACGAGACGGCGGCCGCCAATCCGATGAGAACGCCCGGGGAGATCCCGCCCCCCGCCGTCTGCAACCACAGCAGGGCCATGCCGCCGGTCCCCAACGCGAGGCCGGCCCAGTGGCCGCGGGTGGGCCGTTCTCCCAGCGCGGGGATGCCGATGATGAAGGCCCAGAGCGGCATGGTGTAGATCATGATCGACGTCTGGCCCGCCGCGATGTGCAGCGTGCTGAAGTTCGTCAGCGCATGGGTCAGCGTGACCGTGAAGAAGCCCGTCAGGACCACGCCCAGGCGGTGCGCGCGCGGCACGCGGAGCGGGTGACCGCTGGCGCGGGCGAACGCCAACAGGACCAGCCCCGGCGCGACCGCCGCCCAGCCCCGAAAGGTGAGGACCGGGATCTCGAGCGCCGCCGCCTTCATCGTCGGGTATGACGCGCCCCACAACAGTACGATGAAGGCCAGCAGGACCAGCGCCCGCGCGGACAGGCGCGTCGGGGCGGAGTGTCGCGCCGCGGCGGCGGAAGAAGACGTCGCCCCGGTCATGGGGCGACTTTTCCGGGGGAGTCCACGCGCTTCAGGCGCGGCGCCCGCGCGGGGTCGTCCCGAAGCCGCGGGGGACCTTCAATTCACCGCGGGCGCGGTGCTTTTCCCCCCATGCACGGAAGGTTCGTCGCACCACTGGAGGCGGAGGTTCGCGAACGCCTCGAGCACGTCTTCCGGTAACCCGAGAAGCTCGACGAGGACGGCGCGGTCCAGCGCCTGGCGGACATCGTCGCGATAGGCCTCGTTCGCCGGCAGCAGGGCGGCGCTCCGGAACCGTTCGAAAATCGTCGCCGCCTGATCGAGTTTGGCTTCGGGCAGAGTCCTCGGATCGAGGACCATGAGCGTCGGCAATCCCGTGATCGTCAGCACCGCCCGGCCCTGTTGCTGGCGTGAACCCGCCCACCAGAAGGACATCAATCCCGGCGTGCTGTTGGCCCAGAGCGTCACGGCCTCGTCCCAACGCTCGTCTCGAAGCTGGAAATTCGGCCATGCCCGTCCGCCGAGCGTGCGCTCCCGCGTCAGGCAGGCCGCGAGGCTCTGCGAGTTGAGTTGAAAATCGAGCGTCAAATGGAGTCGCGTGGCGGTTCGCCAGGCGACCATCGCGCGGTCTTCGCTGTCGGGGCGCGTCTCGCCTTCGCTGTCCGGCTCCACGACCATGCGCCGCTCGCGTTCGGCGTCGTGTCCCCAGAGGATCGGATAGCTGGACGCGCCCTGAGCCGGAACAACCTTGAACGGCGCACGGAACGGCGGTTTCGTGTCGTTCCTGTTGCCGACGTCGCGATCCAGCAGACCGCGTTCCCCCAACCGTCCGAGAGGCGCGATCGGAATAGGGTGGCGTTCCGCATACCGCGGCATTCGCAGTTCGCCGCGCCGCAACGCCATCATCGTGTCGGCGAGCGCCGACTCGCGCAGGGCCGCGCACCCGCCCTCGCTCAACGGCGCGCGGATATAGCTCCCGAGCGGCTGGTCGCCGGCGCGGAGACGGCCCGTCGCGGATGACTTCGGCAGGTGTGTGACGAGTTTGGCGACCTCCGCGGCTTCGAGCATCGTGGCCGGGCGGCGATGAAGGTTCACGAACAGCACCGGCCCCGCCGGGCCATTCCGGTCGCGCCGTCTCGTCGCCACGACGAGCGCTTCCGCCATGCCGGTGTCGGCCGAAAACGCGCGATCGAAACTCCCGGAGGCGGCGATGGTCACGACCGTGATGTCCCTGTATCGAGCGGCGAGCAGGTTCCGGGCCGCCTGCCAGGAAATGCCTTGGATGGCGGTAATCGGCAGGACCAGCGCCACCACGCCGTCCGGCTTCGCCTTGGCGTGCGCCAGATCGATGAAGTTCGACGCGAGTCCGGCGTTGCCGTGGCCGGCCGGACTTTCCAGTTCCCGGCGAATGTTCGCGAGGCGGTCGGACATCGCCCGTTGCTCGTCCTCGGTGGTGCGGAAGCCGGCGAAGGACGGGACGGGAACCTCGGCGGTTTCGTGATTGGTCGGACGGGTGAAGGGCGGGTTCATGATCACCAGATCGACCGACTCGTGGGGCAGCTCGACGTCCTGTACGTCCATGTCGCCTTGGCTACCGCTCGCCTGCCGCTGTCCGGTGGCGAACAGGGAGCGCGTCTGCGCCGCGACGATCAGATCGAGGGAGCCGACGGCGACGCCGCGGTCGCGTTCCTCGCCGGCGCCGACCCCATAGGGCATCGTGTAGACGCGGGTGTTGTCGAAGATCTCGGACGGATGGACGCTCGACAACTGCGAGGCGCAGAGGTGCGCGGCGGCGGGCATGATGTCGGCCGCGACGATGGAACGCTCGATCATCCGGCGGTGGATCTCGCTGTCGTCTCCGCCGGCGTGGCGGTATCTGCCGAGAACGGCGTGGTAGGCGGCGGAGAGGAGCGTGCCCGTGCCGCAGGAAAGGTCGGCGATGGTGAGGTTCGGATAGGCGGCGAGATCGTTCCAGTCGGCGTCCAGGCGGGCCGTGGCGAGTTCCGCGAGCAGGGTGGCGCTGGTCGGCAGGGTGTAGAAGGTCGCCAGGAATTTCCGGTCGACGATCAGGTTCTGGAACATCCTGCCCGCCAGGTCGTGGCGCGTCGTCGCGCCGATATGGGAGAGTTGTTCCGCGGCGTCGGCGAGGACGGCGAGAATGCGCCGCGCCGTGTCGGAACGGACCGTGGCGAGGAGGTCGGACGCGACCTTGAAGATCGGCCAGTAGTTGATCTCGTCGAGAATGTCTCGCCATGCGAACAGAAGCTCCATCTGGAAGGACGTTCGCGAAGCGTCGCGGAGTTGCGCGACCGGCGGGACGGCGTGCGCGCCGGTGATCATCGTGTGGAACGTCAGCGCATTGGCGATGATGGTCATCGCCATGCGGTTCGTCTGTTCGCCGCCGCGCTGGTTGAGGATGCGTCCGAAATTGCGCTCGACGTCCGGGAAGCCGAGCGTGACTGCGTCCTGGATGGCCCTGGTGGCGATGCGCACGCCGTTTTCGAGTATCGACATGCCTCTGTCGACGAGGCGTTGCGACACCATCGCGTGCTCGATGCACCGGGCGATGTGGTCGATGCCGCCCGTGAGCCACCCCGTCTCGGGCCAGCGTCGGGGCGCCAACGGATCGCCCGAGAACACGCAGTAATCGAAGTCGGCGGCGGCGATGCGTCCGGCGAGGTCGGCCTGACCGCGCCGAAGGGAAGCCGGGATGCGGACGGCGATGGCCTGTTCGATCGGCTCGGCGGATGCCAGCGGCTGTTTGCCGAGCCGGGCCCTGGCGTCGCTCTCGACGGTGGCCGCTGGCGCATATTCGGTTTCGACGACGACGGGCTGCGCGTTCGGCGCCCGGACGAGAATATCGGGTTGCAAGCGGGGGTCGTCGGGAAAGACGCCCGTCTGTTCGACGCCTAGATGTTCCCTCCACAAGGGGTGCTTGCCGCGCAGAACTTCGGCGAAGTGGCCGTTGAACGTGACTTCGCTGGTGCGTGGCACTTCGATCATCCTGACCGCGCCGAGCGCCCTGCGGCCGCGAACCGGTCGCCGCGATGCGCGCGGGCGCGTCGATGCATATGGAAACGAGCGGTCCCGTCGATCACGTCAGCCGCGCCGAGCCCGCCTCGCATGGGCGCAGACTACCATCAAACGCTTCCGTCAACGAATCGCGCCTGACGGAAGCGAGTTGACAGGCTTGAACGTTACGTTGCCCGAGACGCTTTTGGCGGCGATGGTTCCGCAAGCCCACGAGACGGCGGCCGCCAATCCGATGAGAACACCCGGAGAGATACCGCCCCCCGCCGTCTGCAACCACAGCAGGGCCATGCCGCTGGTCCCCAACGCGAGGCCGGCCCAGTGGCCGCGGGTGGGCCGTTCTCCCAGCGCGGGGATGCCGATGATGAAGGCCCAGAGCGGCATGGTGTAGATCATGATCGACGTCTGGCCCGCCGCGATGTGCAGCGTGCTGAAGTTCGTCAGCGCATGGGTCAGCGTGACCGTGAAGAAGCCCGTCAGGACCACGCCCGCGCGGGGTCATTCCGAAGCCGCAGTGGACCTTCAATTCACCGCGGGCGCAGTGCTTTTCCCCCCATGCACGGAAGGTTCGTCGCACCACTGAAGGCGGAGGTTCGCGAACGCCTCGAGCACGTCTTCCGGTAACCCGAGAAGCTCGACGAGGACGGCGCGGTCCAGCGCCTGGCGGACATCGTCGCGATAGGCTTCGTTCGCCGGCAGCAGGGTCATATCCCGAAACTGCGCGAAGATCGCCGCCGCCCGCGCGCGCCCGGTTTCGGATAGAGCCCCCGGATCGAGAACCATCAGCTGCGGCAAGCCGGAGATCGTCAGCCTTGCCCGGCCCTGTTGTTGACGCGAACCCGCCCACCAGAAGGCCATCAAGCCGAGCGTACAGTTGGCCCATAGCGCCACGACCTCGTCCCAACGCTCGTCTCGAAGCCGGAAGTTCGGCCATGCGCTGCCGCCGAGCGTGCGCTCCCGCGTCAGGCAGGCCGCGAGACTCTGCGAGTTGAGTTGAAAATCGAGCGTCAAATGGAGTCGTGTGGCGGTTCGCCAGGCGACCATCGCGCGGTCTTCGCTGTCGGGGCGCGTCTCGCCTTCGCTGTCCGGTTCCACGACCATGCGCCGCTCGCGTTCGGCGTCGTGTCCCCAGAGGATCGGATAGCTGGGCGCGCCCTGAACCGGAACGACCTTGAAAGGCCCGCGGAACGGCGGCCCTCCATCGTTCTTGTTGCCTATGTCCCGATGCAGCAGGCCACGTTCTCCCAACCGCCCGAGAGACACGATCGGAATGGGATGGCGTTCCGCATACCGCGGCATCCGCAGTTCGCCGCGCCGCAACGCCATCATCGTGTCGGCGAGCGCCGATTCGCGCAGGGCCGCGCACCCGCCCTCGCTCAACGGCGCGCGGATATAGCTCCCGAGCGGCTGGTCGCCGGCGCGGAGACGGCCCGTCGCGGATGACTTCGGCAGGTGTGTGACGAGCTTGGCGACCTCCGCGGCTTCGAGCATCGTGGCCGGGCGGCGATGAAGGTTCACGAACAGCACCGGCCCCGCCGGGCCGTTCCGGTCGCGCCGCTTCGTCGCCACGACGAGCGCTTCCGCCATGCCGGTGTCGGCCGAGAACGCGCGGTCCATGTTGCCGGAAGCGGCGATGGTCACGATCGCGATGTCCCTGTATCGAGCGGCGAGCAGGTTCCGGGCCGCCTGCCAGGAAATGCCTTGGATGGCGGCGATGGGCAGGACCAGCGCCACCACGCCGTCCGGCTTCGCCTTGGCGTGCGCCAGATCGATGAAATTCGACGCGAGTCCGGCGTTGCCGTGGCCGGCCGGACTTTCCAGTTCCCGGCGAATGTTCGCGAGGCGGTCGGACATCGCCCGTTGCTCGTCCTCGGTGGTGCGGAAGCCGGCGAAGGACGGGACGGGAACCTCGGCGGTTTCGTGATTGGTCGGACGGGTGAAGGGCGGGTTCATGATCACCAGATCGACCGACTCGTGGGGCAGCTCGACGTCCTGTACGTCCATGTCGCCTTGGCTACCGCTCGCCTGCCGCTGTCCGGTGGCGAACAGGGAGCGCGTCTGCGCCGCGACGATCAGATCGAGGGAGCCGACGGCGACGCCGCGGTCGCGTTCCTCGCCGGCGCCGACCCCATAGGGCATCGTGTAGACGCGGGTGTTGTCGAAGATCTCGGACGGATGGACGCTCGACAACTGCGAGGCGCAGAGGTGCGCGGCGGCGGGCATGATGTCGGCCGCGACGATGGAACGCTCGATCATCCGGCGGTGGATCTCGCTGTCGTCTCCGCCGGCGTGGCGGTATCTGCCGAGAACGGCGTGGTAGGCGGCGGAGAGGAGCGTGCCCGTGCCGCAGGAAAGGTCGGCGATGGTGAGGTTCGGATAGGCGGCGAGATCGTTCCAGTCGGCGTCCAGGCGGGCCGTGGCGAGTTCCGCGAGCAGGGTGGCGCTGGTCGGCAGGGTGTAGAAGGTCGCCAGGAATTTCCGGTCGACGATCAGGTTCTGGAACATCCTGCCCGCCAGGTCGTGGCGCGTCGTCGCGCCGATATGGGAGAGTTGTTCCGCGGCGTCGGCGAGGACGGCGAGAATGCGCCGCGCCGTGTCGGAACGGACCGTGGCGAGGAGGTCGGACGCGACCTTGAAGATCGGCCAGTAGTTGATCTCGTCGAGAATGTCTCGCCATGCGAACAGAAGCTCCATCTGGAAGGACGTTCGCGAAGCGTCGCGGAGTTGCGCGACCGGCGGGACGGCGTGCGCGCCGGTGATCATCGTGTGGAACGTCAGCGCATTGGCGATGATGGTCATCGCCATGCGGTTCGTCTGTTCGCCGCCGCGCTGGTTGAGGATGCGTCCGAAATTGCGCTCGACGTCCGGGAAGCCGAGCGTGACTGCGTCCTGGATGGCCCTGGTGGCGATGCGCACGCCGTTTTCGAGTATCGACATGCCTCTGTCGACGAGGCGTTGCGACACCATCGCGTGCTCGATGCACCGGGCGATGTGGTCGATGCCGCCCGTGAGCCACCCCGTCTCGGGCCAGCGTCGGGGCGCCAACGGATCGCCCGAGAACACGCAGTAATCGAAGTCGGCGGCGGCGATGCGTCCGGCGAGGTCGGCCTGACCGCGCCGAAGGGAAGCCGGGATGCGGACGGCGATGGCCTGTTCGATCGGCTCGGCGGATGCCAGCGGCTGTTTGCCGAGCCGGGCCCTGGCGTCGCTCTCGACGGTGGCCGCTGGCGCATATTCGGTTTCGACGACGACGGGCTGCGCGTTCGGCGCCCGGACGAGAATATCGGGTTGCAAGCGGGGGTCGTCGGGAAAGACGCCCGTCTGTTCGACGCCTAGATGTTCCCTCCACAAGGGGTGCTTGCCGCGCAGAACTTCGGCGAAGTGGCCGTTGAACGTGACTTCGCTGGTGCGTGGCACTTCGATCATCCTGACCGCGCCGAGCGCCCTGCGGCCGCGAACCGGTCGCCGCGATGCGCGCGGGCGCGTCGATGCATATGGAAACGAGCGGTCCCGTCGATCACGTCAGCCGCGCCGAGCCCGCCTCGCATGGGCGCAGACTACCATCAAACGCTTCCGTCAACGAATCGCGCCTGACGGAAGCGAGTTGACAGACTTGAACGTTACGTTATATCGTTCATATGACCCCGCGCCTGATGGAGGCGAGGGCTTGTTGTCATTACGGCATAGCGAGCGAGGTATTCTCTCATGACGAGTTCAGTGGTTGCGCGGAATGGCGGGGCGCTCGCCCTGGTCGCCTCCCTGCTGCTGGCGGCGGCGTTCCTTCTCGCCCCGGATCGGGCGCGGGCGCAGGCCGAAACGGCGGCCCGGCTGGCGGACGAAATCCAGGCGCTGCGAAGCGAATACGAAGAGCGCATCCGCGCGCTCGAGAAGCAGCTCGCCGAGATCCGGGCGCAATCCGCCGCGCCCCCGGCGGCGCCAGCGCAGCGCCGTGCCGCGACGACCGACAACGCCTTCAACCCGGCGATCGGCGTCGTCCTCGACGGACGGGCCGCGGCGTTTTCCGCCGACGAATCGGATATCCCCGGCTTCCGGCTCGGCCATCACGGAGAGCGCGGCGACGAGGGCCTGAGCCTGGGGCACACCGAAGTTACCTTGTCGAGCAACGTCGACGACAAGTTCCACGGCGCGCTCACGCTCGGGATCGGCGCGCATGGCGGGACGACCGAACTCGATCTGGAGGAAGCTTATATTCGCACCCTGCCCGGCGCCGGATTGCCCGACGGGCTGCGGATCAAGGCCGGGCGCGCGTTGTGGACTCTGGGCTACCTGAACGAACTGCACGCGCATGGCGACGATTTCGCCGACCGACCGCTGCCTTACCGGGTCTATGTGGACAATCACTGGAACGACGACGGCGTGGAGTTTTCGTGGGTCCTGCCCACGGACTTGTACGCCGAGGCCGGCGGCGGAGTCTTTCGTGGCGACGATCTGCCGTTCGGCGGGCCGGAAGACGGCGTCGACGCGATCTCGGGCTGGGCCCGGATCGGCGGCGAAATCGGCGCGAATTCGGCGTGGCGCATCGGCGCCTACGTGCTCGACGGCGCGTCGCGCGACCGCGCCGGCGGCGGCCACGACCACGACCACGCCGGGGAGCATGAGGACGACGAGCACGGAGAGGACGAACACGCCGGGGAGCACGAGCACGAAGAGGATGAACACGACGAACACGACGACCACGCCGGGGAGCATGAGGACGACGAGCACGGAGAGGACGAACACGAGGAGTTCGCACATGCCGACTTCCTGACCGGCGGCGCGTTCACCGGCGACGGGCGGCTCTGGGGCGCCGACATCCGCTACACGTGGGCGCCCACGGGCAAACCGCGTGAAAGCGAGCTCATCCTCCAGGGGGAGTATTTCCGCCTGAGGGAGGAGGGGGTTTACGTCCTGACCGGCGACGAGGAAGAGACGCACAGCGAACGGCTCGACGGTTCCAACTCGGGTTGGTATGCGCAGGCGGTCTACAAGTTCCTGCCGCGCTGGCGCGTGGGCGCGCGCTACGCCCAGCTTGAGCCGCCGGACTCGGCGGAGAGCGCCCACTCCCCTTACGCCATCGCGGTCATGGGCGACTGGACGAACAGCGAGTTCGGGCGCATCCGCGCACAGTACAACCGCGAGGCGTTCGCCGACGACGATCATGACGACCAGTTCATTCTGCAATACGTCATGAGTCTCGGCGCGCACGCCGCGCACGCGTTCTGAGGAGGACACGCGATGAAAGGCAAGCGTTCGCCGGTGGCCCTCGCCGCCATCGCGAGTGTCGTGGCGGGGGCGGCGCTGGCCGTCCCCGCTGCGGCGGAAGTCCGCGTCTTCGCGTGCGAGCCCGAATGGGCGGCGCTCGCCCGGGAGGTCGGCGGCGAGGACGTCGCCGTCCGGTCGGCGACGACCGCCCATCAGGACCCGCATCATATCCGGGCGCGGCCGAGCCTGATCGCCTGGATGCGCCGCGCCGACCTGCTGGTCTGCTCCGGCGCCGACCTGGAGGCCGGCTGGCTCCCCGTCCTGTTGGAGCGTGGGGCGCCGCTGGCGGTTCAGCGCGGGCAGCCGGGGCATGTCATGGCGGCGGACCATCTCGAGGCGCTGGACCGGCCCGAAACGCTCGACCGCGCCCTGGGCGATTCGCACCCGGGCGGGAACCCGCATTTCCACCTCGACCCGCGCAACCTGGCGGTTCTCGCCGACGTGCTGGCGGAGCGGCTGGCGCTCATCGATCCGGAGAACGCCGCCGCCTATGGCGGCCGGCGCGACTCCTTCGCGGCGCGCTGGCGCCGGGCGATGACGGAATGGCGGGCGCGCGCCGACCGCCTCGCCGGCATGCCGGTCGTCGTCCATCACGAGTCCTGGGCGCACCTCCTGCACTGGGCGGGTCTGGAGCGCGCGGCGGCGTTGGAGCCGGTCCCCGGCGCGCCGCCGACCGCGAGCCATCTGGCGCGGGTTCTCGAACGGGTGGAGGAGACGGGCGCCAGGGCGATCCTCCTGGCGCCGTACGACACCGCGGACGCGGCGGACTGGCTGGCGGAACGGACCGGGCTTCCGGTGGTGGCGCCGCCGTTCACGGTCGGCGGGCGCGAGGGCGTCGACGACCTGTTCGACCTGTTCGACGCCCTGCTCGCGTCGTTGGAGGAGATCGGGGATCGTCCCTGACTGACGTCCTCGACATCGTGGCGCCCGCGCTGGCGGCGGGGCTGCTCGCCGCCGCGGTCCACGCGCCGTTCGGGATCGAGGTCCTGCGGCGCGGGATCGTGTTCATCGATCTGGCGACGGCGCAGGTCGTGGGACTCGCGCTCATCCTGCTCGGCCTGTGGCTGGAGGAGCCGTCGTGGATGGCGCGGCAGGCGGCGGCGTTCGGCGCCGGGGTCGCGGCGGCGCTGTTCTTTCGCCGGATCGAACGCGCCGCGCCAGCCGAACAGGAGGCGGTGATCGGCGGCGCTTTCGTCGTCGCCGCTTCCTTGGCTCTGCTGGCGCTGACGGGCGACCCGCATGGCGGCGAGGAGCTGCGGAGCGTTCTTTCGGGGCAGATTCTGTTCGTGTCGTGGCGCGACATCGCCATGTTCGCGCCGATCTACGCCGCTGTGCTCCTCCTGCGTCTCGCCGTTCCGGGCGCGCGAAGCGGGATGGGGTTCTTCGTCTCGTTCGCGCTCGTCGTCACGGGATCGGTCCAGCTGGTGGGGGTGTACGTGGTCTTCGCGAGCCTGATCCTGCCGGCGCTCGCGGCGCGTTCCGGCGCGGATTACGCGCTGGGGCGAGCGCTGGCGAGCGGGGCGTCGGCGGTCGCGGCGGGAATCGCCGTCTCGACCGCCGCCGACCTGCCGGCGGGGCCGGTCCTGGTGGTCTGCTTCGCCGTCTCGGCGGCGACGACGCGGGCGATCTTCCGGCGCCGGGGCGCGGGCGCGTGAGCGCCGAGGACTCCGCCGTCAGATCGCCGGGTGTGATGGGGTCGAGGCCCAGGACCACGCGGCCGTAGGTCGTCCCGGCGATGTCCCGGCTGTTGACGTAGCGCGCGCCGACGGCGCCGACCGGAGCCTGTTCGCGACCGACGTCCCGTTCGACCCGACGGGTGGAGGCTGCGTCATCGGCGGCGCGATCGAGGCGCTCGACATATCCGACGCCGAACGCCAAGCCGTGTTCGCAGGCAATGCCCGCGAACTGCTCAAGCCGGATTGACGGGTGGGGGACCGCCCGCGAAACGTTCGACCCGGATCTCGCCCTCCCGCTGGCGCGCACGGGCGATGTCGTAGCTGTTCTGCATCCGCATGAGCGTGTCCATGCGGACGCCGAACGCCTTCTCGATGCGCAGCGCCATTTCCGAAGACAGCGCCGAACGCCCGTTCAGCAACGCCGAGAGGGCCGCGCGCGTGACTCCGAGCGCGGCCGCCGCCCCGGTCACGGAAAGCCCGTTCGGTTCGACGATCTCGGTCTTGACGAATCCGCCCGGATGAGGCGGGTTCCGCAGCTTGTAGCCCTCGCCGGTGTTCATTTTGTTGATTTCTCCGATTTGAGTTGTCAATGATAGTCCTCGAGGTCGAGATCGACGATTTCTCCTTTCTCCCGGTTGACCCGGAAGGTGATGCGGTAGTTTCCGGTTACGGAGAGGCTCCATACCTCCTCTCGGTCTCCTTTCAGACGATGCGGATTCCAATGCGGCAGGTCACGCAGTTCATCCACATCTCCCATGTTCTGTAGAAACGCCAGTATTTTCGTTATTTTATCGAGGCTCGCGGCGGGCAGGCCCGACGCGCCTCTATCCTCGATCAAACGCCTGACGCCTCTGTGTTTCGGTCTTGCGAGTTTCATCGCTTCCTCCTCTTCGATTCGCGCATCCGTCGATATACGGGGCCAGCGCGCCGACTGTCAAGCGTAGCGTTGCGCTTTTCAGAAAAGACCGCGACCCCCCTCGGGCCTCGTCCCCGGCGGCGGAGGCGCGCGCAGCAGCGCTTCGAGCGCGAACACATGCGCGTCCTCAGCGCCCATGTCGCGGAGCGACCGGGCGAGCTCCAGAACGTATTCGACGTTATCCCCGCTCGGCCCGCGTGAGCGCTGCACCTGGCCGGCGATCTCGTCCAGCGCCGCCGGCCCGAGATAGTCGGGGTTTCCGGGCGCCGCGACGTAGATCCAGCCGGTCGCGGATTCGGCGTCGGGGAAGATCAACCGCGCCCGCCGGCGCCTATAGCCGCCCTTCTCGCGGACTTCCAGGCCGTCGATGACGCCGGAGACGGCCTCGCGGTCGAGGCGGTAGGCGACGCCCCGGCACAGCGCGCCCGGTTCGGGGACGAGGGTGAGGACGCGGCCCGGCGCGCCGGGCGTCCCGCGGTGATCGGTCGAACCCTGCCAGAACCGCCGCGCCCAGCCCTCGACCGCGGCCGGCCGACGCTCGATGAACGGGAAGCCCGGCCGCCACAGCAGCGAGCCATAGCCGAAAATCCAGCAACGGTCGTCGGCGCGGCCGCTCACTCCGCCTTCCGCCGCAGATCGAGCGACACCGAGTTCATGCAGTAGCGCTGGCCGGTCGGCGCCGGGCCGTCGGGAAAGACATGGCCGAGATGGGCGTCGCAGCGGGCGCAATGCACCTCGGTGCGCCGCATGAAAAGGCTCCAGTCGCTCCGGGTCTCGACGCTGACGGCGTCGAGTGGCGAATGGAAGCTGGGCCAGCCGGTGCCGGAATCGAACTTGGTCTCGGACGAGAACAGCGGATTGCCGCAGCAGACGCAGACGTAGACGCCGGGGTCCTTGCAGCCGTCGTACTCGCCCGAGAACGGCTGCTCCGTACCGTGCCGGCGGGTGACGCGATACTGTTCGGGCGAGAGCTGCGCCCGCCACTCGTCGTCGGTCTTGACGATCTTCTCCGCACTCGTCTGTTCGCCCATGTCCCGGTTCCGATCCCTGTGCCGCGCGCCATCCACGGGATGAAGGTAGCGCGATTCGGGAAGGAGGAACAAGCCGGGCGGCGAGTCAGGCCATTCTCGGCGCGCTCCACCACCGGTCGCGGACGGGGGAAGGGCAGAAGGTCGAGGCGCCGGTGATCAAGACCATGGCGGCCTTCATGCTGGCCGAGCGTATTTCTGGCCGCGCCCTCGATCCCCCGCTCGGGAAGGCGGGATACGCCCGCGTCGTATCGCCGCATCCTTGTCCGCAAGCCTCATCCGGCGACGGGGGCGCCACAGGGGCCGTTCGCGCTCCTCCCCTCTGACAAGGGGGAGGTCGGGAAGGGGGGTGGATCGCGGTCCCGCAACGCCGCCAATCCTCGATCTTCCACCGGTATGAGACAATGCGGGCTACGGGCGATCGGGTTCTTTCACTATTCCACGCGCCCGAGCGAGGGTGGGATGGTTCTTCCGGGATCGCTCGTCTCGGTCCACCGGCCCGCGCCGCGGTATGGAGAGCGCGATGCCGAGGTGGCGGGAATTGGGGTATACGGAGGAAGAGGCCGACCGTCCGAAGGAGTGCGGCGCGCTGCGGGCGCCGTGATCCCGAGCGGTCGTCCATGGAAACGAGACACGATCGAGGAGGAGGCGTCATGTCGAAGACGTTGGTCATGGTGATGGTGGAAAAGCCCGAGAGCGTCAGCGACGAGGAATTCAATCGGTTGTACAGCGAAGACCATATCCCGGCGCTCCTGAGCGTCCCCGGGGTGCATGGGGCGAAGCGCTACAGGGTGAACAAGGTGGACGGCGATCTCGACGTGCCG
Organism: Alphaproteobacteria bacterium; assembly: GCA_965242505.1. Lineage (GTDB taxonomy): Bacteria > Pseudomonadota > Alphaproteobacteria > UBA2966 > UBA2966 > UBA2966. The sequence continues at coordinate 1,741,588 of OZ251449.1, read as the reverse complement.
ACCTACTTCGCGTTGTATGAGGTCGACTCCCCGGAGACCCGCGACTCGGAGACGTGGCGGAAGGCGGCCAACACCGGAGAGTGGGCGGATACCGTTCGCCCGCTCATTACCAGGCGCTTGGCCGTCACGCTCGACCCCATCGATTGAGTCCGCCGGAGCAGGCTTGACGCGCTGAACCGTTTCGGAGGGCTCGTCCGCCCGGTAGCGATGCCCGGCGCGCGCCGCCGATCCGCGACATTCAGTCGGATTCGCGTTTCGTTCGCCTTATCCAATGCGGTCGGCTATGAGATGATGCCGCGTCCAGCATGACGTGAGGATCATGGCGCACGCGGATTTCGTTCACCTGAGGGTGCACACGGCGTACTCGTTGTCGGAGGGCGCCATCACCATCGGTGAACTCGTCGAACTCTGTGCGCGTCACGACATGCCGGCCGTGGCGATCACCGACTCCGGAAACCTGTTCGGAGCGCTGGAATTCTCCATGGCCTGCGCCGAGGCGGGGGTCCAGCCGGTCGTCGGTACGGTACTGGGCGTTTCATCGTTCGCCGAGGCGGACCGTCGGCGCAATCGGTCCCAGGTCGACTCGGTGGTCCTGCTCGTACAGGACGAAACGGGGTATCGGAATCTCCTTAAACTGTCCAGCCGGGCGTTCCTCGCCGCGGAGGACGGCGGCCCGCCGAACGTCACGTATGCCGAGCTGAGAGACCACGCCGAGGGGCTGATCGCCTTGACCGGCGGACCTGTCGGTCCCGTCAGCAGACTGCTTGCCGCCCAGCAGCGCGAGGCCGCCACGGCCAACTTGCGGGCTCTCGCGAACATGTTTCCGGGACGCCTGTACGTCGAACTGCAACGTCACGGGCCGCACGAGGAAGGCCGGGTCGAAGGGGCCTTGGTCGATCTGGCTTATGAATTGGAACTTCCGCTCGTGGCGACCAACGACGTGTACTTCGCCGACGAGTCGATGCGGGAAGCGCACGACGCGCTGATCTGCATTTCCGATGGCACGTATCTCAGCCAGACCGACCGTCGGAAGTTCACGGCGGAGCACCGCTTCAAATCGGCCCGCGAGATGCGGGAGCTCTTTCATGATCTTCCCGAGGCCGTGGACAACACTCTGGTCATCGCCCGGCGGTGTTCGTTCCGCCCCCTGGAGCGCGAACCGATTTTCCCGGCCTATACGTCTCCCCAGGACCTGGATGCGGAGACGGAAATCCGTCGACTGGCGGAAGCGGGCCTGGAACGACGCCTCGAACGGATCGTCTTTCCGCTCGCCGACGAGAATGCCGACCGGGAAGCGATAGCGGCGCCCTACCGCGATCGCCTCGACTACGAGCTGTCCGTGATCGTCGGCGTGGGTTTCGCCGGATACTTCCTCATCGTGGCCGATTTCATCGGTTTCGCGCGGAAGTCCGAAATCCCCGTCGGCCCGGGACGGGGGTCGGGGGCCGGCTCGGTCGCGGCATGGTCGTTGGGCATCACCGATATCGATCCTCTGAGATTCGGTCTCCTGTTCGAGCGTTTCCTGAATCCGGGCCGGATCTCGATGCCGGACTTCGACGTCGATTTCTGCCAGGAGGGTCGCGACGAAGTTCTGCGCTACGTCGAGAGAAAGTACGGCCGGGACCGCGTCGCTCAGATCATCACCTTTGGCAAGCTCCAGGCGCGGGCGGCGCTGCGCGACGTGGGGCGGGTCCTGGAGATGCCCTACGGCCAGGTCGACCGCATCTGCAAGATGGTCCCGAACAACCCTGCGAATCCCGTGAAGCTCGCCGATGCGGTCGCCGGGGAGCCGCGACTCCGGGAGATGCGCGATTCGGACGAGGCGGTCGCCCACCTGCTCGACATCGCGCTGAGGCTCGAGGGTCTGTACCGGCATGCGTCCACGCACGCCGCGGGCGTGGTCATCGGGGATCGACCGCTCGACACGTTGATCCCGCTTTACCGCGACCCGAGGTCCACCATGCCGGTGACGCAGTTCTCCATGAAGTACGTCGACCGGGCGGGTCTGGTGAAGTTCGACTTTCTCGGCCTGAAGACGCTCACCGTCCTGAACAAGACGCTGAGTCTCATCGACCGAGGGGGCGGCGAGATCGAGTTGGAGAAGATCCCTCTCGACGATCGCGGGACGTTCGAGATGCTCGGGCGCGGCGAAACGGTCGGCGTCTTCCAGCTTGAAAGCTCGGGCATGCGTCAGGTGCTTGTCGATATGAAACCCGACGCGTTCGAGGACATCATCGCCCTCGTTGCGTTGTATCGCCCCGGACCGATGGAGAACATTCCCCGGTTCGTCGCCTGCAAGAAGGGCCAGGAGGAACCGGAAACGCTCCATCCGATGATTGCGCCCGTCCTTCGGGAAACCTACGGCGTCATCGTCTACCAGGAGCAGGTGATGGAGATCGCCAAGGTCCTCGCCGGCTTCAGCCTGAGCGACGCGGACGTGCTCAGGTGGGCGATGGGCAAGAAGATCAAGTCCGAGATGGCCGCCCAACGCGAGAAGTTCATCGACGGCGCCGTCGCACAGGGGGTTGCGCGCGGTCGCGCGGCTCACATATTCGAGCTGGTCGAGAAGTTCGCCGGTTACGGGTTCAACAAGTCTCACGCCGCTTGTTATGCGCTCATCGCATACCGGACGGCGTGGCTGAAGGCCAACTACCCGGTGGAATTTCTGGCGGCGTCCATGACGCTCGACATGGGCAACACGGACAAGCTGGGTATTTTCAGAATGGAGGCGGAGCGCATGGGCATCGAGCTCCGCCACCCCGACATCAATCGATCCGATGTCGAATTCACCGTCGAGCGCGATGGCGAAGGGAAAAACGCGGTCGCCGGCATTCGGTATGCGCTTGCCGCGATCAAGGGCGTCGGCAGGCAGGCGATGGAATCCGTCGTGGCCGAGCGGAAGGAGAACGGTCCCTATCGCAGCCTTTCGGATTTCGCGGATCGCATCGATCCCCGGTTGATCAACAAGCGGCAACTCGAGAATCTTGCGAAGGTGGGCGCGTTCGACACGCTGAACCCCAACCGCGCTCAGGTCCTGGCCGCGGCGGAACAGGTGCTTCGACACGCGCAATCGGCGACCGAGTCCCGTGTGACCGGCCAGGAGAACCTGTTCGGAGAGGCTGCCGGCGACCTGCCCGCGATTCCCGTCCCGGAAATGGAAGACTGGCGGCCCATGGAACGCCTTGCCCAGGAGCGGGACGCCATGGGTTTCTACCTGTCCGCGCATCCCCTGGATGCGTTCCGGGTTCCCCTGCAACGGCTCCGTGTTCGCAGCTTCGCGGATGTGGTCGGATTGCTGAATGGGGGCGGTCGGCGGTTGAGGCTTGCGGGAGCCGTCGAGGGCGTTCAGGAGCGCACGTCGGCCAGGGGGAACCGGTTCGCTTTCGTGCAGCTGTCCGATACCACCGGCAGCTACGAGGTGACCGTATTCTCCGAACTGCTTTCGTCACGCCGGGAACTGCTGAGGGTCGGCGCCAACCTGCTCGTCGACGTCGAAGGTCGCTCGGACGGGGAATCTCCAAGGCTGACCGCTCAGTCGATCCAGCCTCTTGAAGACGTGGTGTCCCGGACCGTGGCCGACGTGCGGATCGCCGTCGACCGGGAGGAGCCGATTTCGCATCTCGGCGACGTTCTGGGCTCCGGGAGCAACGGCAATGGCAACGGCGGCAACAGCAGGGTTAGCCTGATTCTGCGGCTGGATGGCGGTCTTACGGAAGTGGAAGTCGAGTTGCCCGAGGCATTCACGGTCTCTCCCGAGATTCGGGGGGATCTCGCGCGCACGCCGGGCGTCCTGGCGGTCCAGGAAATTTGAGACAAGCGCCCCGGCCGGAATTTCCTTGCATATGCGGCGTCCGGCGGGTATCCAGCGGCCCTGAGCGTTGGCCGTTCGGCCGGCGCGAACCCTCACGCGGGATGCGGCCTTCCGACGATAGAGAATCGGAACGTCGATCCGGTGTTCGTCGGATCCAGGGGGTCGCGACGGACCGAGCCCCGCGGCGGATGAACCGGAGAAGGACGCGAAAATGGTTGCGCCGACCTTTACGATGCGCCAGCTGCTGGAAGCCGGCGTGCATTTCGGGCATCAGACTCACCGTTGGAACCCGAGGATGTCCCAGTACATTTTCGGCGTGCGCAACGGGATCCACATCATCGACCTCGAGCAGACCGTGCCGATGCTCCATCGGGCGCTCGGCGCGGTGCGCGACATCGTGTCGTCCGGCGGTCGCGTGCTGTTCGTCGGGACCAAGCGCCAAGCGTCTCTGCCGTTGACGGAGGCGGCCCGGCGCTGCGGCCAGTATTACGTCAATCATCGCTGGCTGGGCGGCATGTTGACCAACTGGAGCACGATCTCCATCTCGATCAAGCGCCTCAAGGACCTGGACGGGATGCTGGCGGACGACGACGACGTCGGCCTGACGAAGAAGGAATTGCTGCGTCTGACCCGCGAACGCGACCGACTCGAACGCGCGCTCGGCGGAATCAAGGAAATGGGCGGTATCCCGGATCTCCTGTTCGTGATCGACACGAACAGGGAAGACATCGCCATAAAGGAAGGGCGGAAGCTCGGCATTCCCGTGGTCGCGATCGTCGACAGCAACTCGGACCCCGTGGGGATTACTTATCCCATACCGGGGAACGACGATGCGCTGCGGGCCATCAACTTGTATTGCGACCTCGTGGTCCGGTCCGTGCTCGGCGGAATTCAGGCGGAAATGTCTGCGCGCGGCGAAGACGTGGGCCAGGCGGAAGTTCCCGTATCGGAGGCAATTCCCGACGACGGGGATGCGGACGGGGACGGCGCGGAGTCCGATGGCGCCGAACCGGAAGCGGCGGATGCGTCTTCCGAAGCTCTTCCCGGGAACCCCGAACCAGCGGACACGGGAGGGGAAGCCGTCGGGGAAGCGGCGCGGCCGGCCGCCGGTTAGCCGGAACCCGGCATCGGGGCGGTCGACCGGGCGGGGTCGGACGCCGATCGTACGTAGGTGGAAACATGGCAAGTATCTCGGCATCGGAGGTAAAGACCCTCCGGGAGCGCACCGGCGCCGGCATGATGGACTGCAAGCAGGCCCTCGCCGAAAACGGTGGCGACATGGACGCGGCCGTCGACTGGCTTCGCACCAAGGGCTTGGCCGCGGCGGCCAGGAAGGCGGAGCGGGTCGCGGCGGAAGGCCTCGTGGGGGTCGCGGTTTCCGGGCGCGCCGCCGCGGTCGTGGAAGTCAACTCCGAAACCGATTTCGTGGCGCGCAACGGCTCGTTCCAGGAATTCGTTCGAGCCGTCGCCGATGCGGCATTGGCGAATCGGGGCGACTACGACGCTACGCTGGCGGCGTCCTGTCCGGGCGAATCGCGCGCCGTCGGCGAGCAGGTTCGGCACATGATCGCGACGGTCGGCGAAAACGTCCGGTTCCGCAGGTCAGACGCTCTTTCCGTGCGGTCGGGCGTGGTGGCGAGTTACGTCCACAACGCCGCGGCTCCCAATCTCGGCAAGATCGGCGTGCTCGTGGCCCTCGAGTCCGACGGCGACACGGAGGCGCTCTCGGAACTCGGCAAGCGGATCGCGATGCACGTCGCGGCCGCCGCCCCCCTGTCCCTGTCGGTCGAGTCGTTGGACCCCGCGGTGGTCGAGCGGGAACGGGCGGTGCTGGCGGAACAGGCGCGCCAGTCCGGCAAGCCGGACGATATCGTCGCCAAGATGACGGAAGGACGCCTCCGCAAGTTCTACGAGGAATCGGTTCTGAGCGAGCAGACCTTCGTCATAGACGGCGAGACGAAGGTATCCAGGGTCATGGAACAGGCCGCGAAGGACCTGGGTTCGGACATCGAGTTGACCGGGTTCGTGAGATACGTCCTGGGCGAGGGCATCGAGCGCGAAGAAACCGATTTCGCCGCCGAGGTCGCCGCGCAAGTGTCTGGCTAACCCTCATTTCTCATACCGGTGGAGGACCGAGGGTTGCGCGGCGTTGCGGGACCGCGATCCACCCCCCTCCCGTCATCCGTCCAAGGGGAGGAGAGCGCGCGGGTTGGCGCGTCCCCCTCTTCTCCCTCCCCTTGGCAGGGGGAGGGTCGGGGTGGGGGGGCGCGCCAGCATAAGCGCTAACTTGTTTGGATTCTTCATGTTCCGGGGGCCTCCAATGGTCGGAATTCGCGATGACACGGCAGTTCAGACCCGGATTTTGGAGATACTGGCCTCACTCACCCGCCCTGATCCGCGTTTTGCCTTGCGTTCCTCGGCTTCAGTGGACCGAATCAGCGCGAGCAATGCCACGCTGGGAAACAAGTTAGCGCTTATGGGGCGCGCCAGGGGGAAGGAGCGCGAACGGACCCTGCGGCGCCCCCGTCGCCGGATGAAGCTTGCGGACAAGCAATATGAGAAATGCGGGCTAACCGCTCGCGGCGCGTAGCCCTTTCCCTTCGCGGCGCGGCGCGAATGCTGTAGGGTGCGCTCGGTCGATCCATGTCCGGAACGACTCGATGACCTTCAGCCCGGAAGCCCCATGCCGCGTGTCGCCAGGTTCCGGCGAGTCTTGCTGAAAGCATCGGGCGAGGCGCTTCTCGGCGACTCCGCCCGCGCCGTCGATTTTTCGACGGTCGATCGAATCTCGCGCGACATCGAGGCCGTTCGGGATCTCGGCGTCGAGGTGTGCGTCGTGATCGGGGGCGGGAACATCTTCCGCGGGGTTTCGGGCGCCGCCGCCGGGTTGGACAGGGCCAGCGCCGATTACATGGGCATGTTGGCGACGGTCATCAATGCCGTCGCGATTCAGGGCGCGCTCGAGGCGCGCGGGGTCGACACGCGGGTGTTGTCGGCCATTCCGATGACGACGGTCTGCGAGCCCTACATACGTCGCCGGGCGCTGCGTCACCTGGAAAAGGGCCGGGTGGTCATCTTCGCGGGCGGGACCGGAAATCCGTTCTTCACCACGGATACCGCCGCCGCCCTGCGCGCCACCGAGATGGGATGCGATGCCTTGCTGAAGGGCACGCGGGTCGACGGCGTCTATTCGGCCGATCCGCGGAAGAGCGGGACCGCCCGGAGATATGATACCTTGAGCTATATGGACGTGCTGTCCGAGGACCTCAAGGTGATGGACGCTGCGGCGATTTCCCTGGCGCGTGAAAACGCGATCCCGATCCTCGTGTTTTCCATTCGGACGGCGGGTTCGTTTGCCGACGTGGTGTGCGGCCAAGGCACGTACACGACGATCGGCGAGGAGGAGCGGGGGCATGGCTGATCCGGATATCGATGGAATTCAACGCCGCATGGCGGGTGCGCTGGAGGTTCTGAAGCAGGAATTCGCCGGTCTTCGCACGGGCCGGGCCTCGGCCAGCTTGCTGGAGCCGATCACGGTCGATGCCTACGGCGGTCAAATGCCGCTGAACCAACTGGCGCACGTCAACGTCCCCGAACCGCGTCTCCTGACGGTCCAGGTATGGGACAAGGGCGCGGTCAAGGCGGTCGAAAAGGCGATCCTGACCTCCGGATTGGGTCTCAATCCCGCCGTCGACGGTCAGCTGATCCGCGTTCCCATTCCGGAACTCAACGAGGAGCGTCGCCAGGAACTCACCAGGGTCGCGGGCAAGTACGCGGAACAGGCCCGGGTGGCCGTGCGCAACGTGCGGCGCGACGGCATGGACTCGCTCAGGCGGATGGAGAAGGATGGCGAGATGTCGCGGGACGAGCATCGGGCCTGGTCAGACGAAATCCAGCAGTTGACGGACGAAATGGTGGCCAGGATCGACGAGACCGCGGCCGCCAAGGAAGAGGAGATATTGCGGGTTTAGTCGATGCGGGCGTTCGATTCCGACCAGTTTGCAGGACCTCCTGCGCACGTCGCCATCATCATGGACGGCAACGGGCGCTGGGCGAAAGCCCGGGGGCTTTCCAGAGCGGCCGGACACCAGAGAGGCGCCGAAGCCGTCCGGGTGGCGGTGGAGAGTTGCGGGGAGCTCGGTATCTCCTATCTCACGCTCTACGCGTTTTCGTCGGAGAACTGGAAACGTCCCCCTTCCGAGGTGGACGACCTGATGACGCTGCTTCGACATTATCTGGCGCAGGAAATAAACGCGCTTCACGGTAACGGCGTTCGATTGCGTTTTATCGGAGACCGGGCGTCGCTCGCCGGCGATATCAAGTCGCTGATCGAGGAAGCGGAAACGAAGACGCGCGCGAACGCCGGCCTGACCCTGACGGTCGCCATCAACTACGGCAGCCACAACGAGATCCTCGGTGCGTGCAAGCGCATCGCGCAGGCCGTGTCGGAAGGCGCGCTGGGCCTCGACTCCATTACCGAGGACGTGTTCGAAGGCTTTCTCGATACGGCGAACACGCCGCCTCCCGACCTTCTGATTCGGACCAGCGGCGAACAACGCCTCAGCAACTTTCTGCTTTGGCAGCTCGCCTATTCCGAGCTCGTCTTCGTGGACACCCTGTGGCCCGATTTCACCAAACGAAGCCTTGAGGAAGCCGTCGGCGAATATCACGGCCGCGACCGGCGGTACGGCGCCAGCAGTGGCTGAACGTGTGTCCAGCGAACTCTTTCGACGTGTGATCGCCGCGATAATCCTCGTTCCCGTCGCCTTGGCGGCCGTCTATTTCGGAGGGTGGGCGTTCTCGCTCCTCGCGGCCGTCGCGGTCACGTTCATGACGTGCGAATGGGAGCGGGTCACGGGCGGGGGGCGAGCGGGGCGCCATGCCTTCATCGGGGTCGTCACGATCCTGGCCGCGTTGTCGGCCGCCTCGACCGGTGGCGTCGGACCGGCCTTGGCCCTCGTCGGGGTCGGCGCGTTCGTCGATCTCGTCGTTCCCCGAAAGGACGGCGCGTATTCCCGCTGGCCGGCGGCCGGCCTGATCGTCGTGGGCGCGCCCGCAGTCTGTCTGATATGGCTGCGAGGCGCTGGCGAGGGGATGACGGTGATCGCGTGGTTGTTGGCCGTGTTGTGGGCGACGGACAGCGGCGCCTACGTCGTGGGCAGGTGGGTCGGCGGGCCGCGTCTCGCGCCGGCAATCAGCCCGGGCAAGACGTGGGCCGGTTGCGTCGGCGGGACGGGCGCTGGCGCCTTGATCGGCTTGGCGACGGCGGTCCTGTTGCCGGACGCGTCGACGACCAGGACGGTTCTGGCCAGTATTCTGGTCTCGTTGGTCGGGCAGGGCGGCGACTTGGCGGTCTCGGCGGTGAAACGCCGCTTCGGCGTAAAGGATATGGGCGCCGTCATTCCGGGGCACGGCGGGGTTCTCGATCGCCTGGACAGCCTGTTGTTCGGCGCCATGGCCGTCGCCGCGATGGCCGCGGCGAGCGGAGGGACCGCGCCTTTATGGCCATGACGATGCCAGACGCGGACGGCGCGGCGCGGACCGTGACGGTGCTCGGTTCGACGGGTTCGGTGGGTCGCAACACGTTGGACCTGATCGCCAGAAGTTCCGGCGAGTACGTCGTCGAGGCGCTCACCGCGAACACGAACTGCGCGCTCCTGGCCGAGCAGGCGTCGCGGTTCAGGCCGGAACTCGCCGTGATCGCGGACAAGGCCGGGTACTCCGAACTGAAGGCCGAATTGTCGGGGACGGGCGTTCGGGTGGAGGCGGGGCGGGACGCGCTCGTCGAGGCGGCGGGACGCCCCGCCGAGTGGGTCATGGCCGCCATCGTGGGCGCGGCGGGACTGGAACCCACGCTGGCGGCGGCCCGACGCGGCGCCATTGTCGCGCTCGCCAACAAGGAATGCCTCGTCAGTGCGGGGACGTTGTTGATGGAGGAGATCGGAGCCGGCGGCGGGACCCTTCTCCCCGTCGATTCCGAGCACAACGCCATCTTTCAGGTATTCGACTTCGATCGTCGCGATACGGTCGAGCGTGTGATCCTGACGGCATCGGGCGGACCGTTCAGGACGCTCGATCCCGAGGTCATGGCGCACGTCACCCCGGCCCAGGCCGTGGCGCATCCCACGTGGAACATGGGCGCGAAGATCTCCGTCGATTCGGCGACGATGATGAACAAGGGGCTCGAGTTGATCGAGGCCCACCACATCTTTCAGTTTCCCGAAGACAGAATAGAGGTCCTGATCCACCCGCAGTCGGTGGTGCACAGTCTGGTCGCCTATGTCGACGGTTCCGTCCTGGCGCAACTCGGGATGCCCGACATGCGAACGCCCATCGCCTACGCCTTGGGCTGGCCGTCCCGGATGCGGACGCCGGCGGCGCGGCTCGATCTCGCCGAACTGGGCCGGCTCACGTTCGAGCGGCCCGACGCGAACCGGTTCCCGGCGCTGCGTTTGGCGAGGGCGGCGTTGGAACAGGGAGGGGCGGCGCCGGCCGTCCTCAACGCGGCGAACGAAGTGGCGGTGGAGGGATTTCTCGATGGTGCGCTGGGTTTTCTGAGAATCGCCGAGATCGTCGAACGTGTTTTGGACGCGATGGTTGGCAGGACCGCACATTCTCTGGAAGATGTGCTCGCGATCGATTGCGAGGCGCGCAGGGTCGCGCGCGAATACGTGGGGCGGGGGGCGCAGGCGGATGCGTGGGATGACGCGCGCCGGATTCTTCCGGGGCGAAGGCTCGGCTGAATGGAATTCCTGAGCGGTATCTGGACCTACCTGGCGCCGTTTCTTTTCGTGTTGACGGTGCTGGTGTTCGTGCACGAGATGGGCCACTACCTCGTGGCGCGCTGGTGCGGCGTCGCCGTCCAGACCTTCTCCATAGGATTTGGCCGCGAAATCTGCCACTGGCGCGACTCCAGGGGTACGCGGTGGCGCATCGGCTGGTTGCCCCTGGGTGGGTACGTGACGTTTCTGGGGGACTCGGACCCCGCCTCGGTGCGAAGCGCGCGGGAATCGGATCCGTCCGCGGAGCGCGAAGGTCGGTATTTCGAGGACAAGCCGTTGAGGGTGCGGACCGCCGTCGTGTCGGGCGGCCCCATCGCGAACTTTCTGCTTGCAGTGGCGCTTCTGGCCGGACTCTTCGCGGTTGTCGGTCAGCCGTTCACGCCCCCCGTCATCCACGAGATCATCCCCGACACGGCGGCGGAGGCGGCGGGGTTCCGGGCCGGCGACAGGGTGGTCGAGATCGACGGCCGGGACATCGAGCGGTTCGAAGAGATGCAGCAACTCGTTCTGGCGAGTCCGGGCCGGCCGCTCGTCGTGCTCGTGGCGCGAGACGGCCGCCAGCTGGAACTGAACGTGACGCCGGGGGTGCGGACGCTCACCGACCGGTTCGGCAACGCGCATGAGGTCGGGTTTCTCGGCATTCAGCGAAGCGGCGTCGATTTCATCCGTCATGACCCGCTGAGCGCGGTCTGGCACGCCACGAGGCAGACGTACACGTTCACCGTCCTGACGTTGCAATATGTCGGGCAAATGATCGTCGGGTCGCGGCCGCCGGACGACTTGCGCGGCCCCATCGGTATCGTGCAGATGTCGGGTCAGGCGGCCCAGGTCGGGGTGACTTCGGTCGTTCAGTTCATGGCCGTTCTGTCGATCAGCCTGGGGCTGATAAATCTGTTCCCCATACCGGTCCTGGACGGCGGCCACCTCTTGTTCTACGCGTTCGAAGCGCTGCGGGGAAAACCGCTGGGCGCGAAAGCGCGGGAATACAGTTTTCGTGTTGGACTGGCCTTGGTGGCGGCCTTGATGATGGTGGCGACGTGGAACGATCTCGTTCAATTGGAAGTATTCGAATACATGGCGGGGTTTTTCTCGTGATGTCGACGGTTCGTCGAACTCTCGGCGGTTGCCGCGCCTTCGCGGCGGCGGCGCTGGTCGTCGTCCCGTTGATGGCGTCCCTTCCCGCGGTCGCCCAATCCGACGCTTCGTTCGTCGTCGGCGAGGTTCATGTGCGAGGGAGCCAGCGCATCGAGGAAGACACGGTCCGATCGTACGTCGGGGTCGCCGTCGGCGACCGCGTCGGCGCTTCGGAGATCGACGAAGCCCTGAAGTCGCTCTATGCGACGGGGCTGTTCGCAGACATCGACATTCATCGGGAGGGCGATGCCCTCGTGGTCGATGTGGTCGAGAACCCGATCGTCAACAGGCTGGCGTTCGAGGGGAACCGCCGGATCGAGGATGAAGCCCTGGAGGCGGAGGTCCAGCTTCGACCGAGAATCGTCTACACGCGTTCGCGCGTTCGGGGCGACGCCCAGAGACTCGTCCAGGTTTATCGGCGTAGCGGCCGGTTCGCCGCCACCGTCGAGCCCAAGGTCATTCGGCTTCCTCAGAACCGAGTCGATCTCGTGTTCGAGATATCCGAGGGTCCGCTCACCGAAATCAGAAAGATACATTTCATCGGCAACCGGATCTTCTCCGACAGGCGGCTGCGGTCGGTGATATCCACCAAGGAGGCCCGCTGGTACCGGTTTTTCACGTCGGCCGACAAATACGATCCGGATCGCCTGAACTTCGACCGCGAGCTTCTTCGGCGGCATTACCTGGCGAACGGCTACGCGGATTTCCGCGTCCTTTCCGCCGTCGCGGAACTGGACCGGAACCGGGCCGACTTCTTCGTCACGATCGCCATCGAGGAAGGCGAGCGCTACGCCTTCGGCGACATCGCCCTGTCGACCGAGTTGCGGGGGGTCGACACCGAGACCCTGCGCCCGTTGCTGACGACCGTTCCGGGCGAGACGTACGACGCCGACAAGGTCGAGGACTCCATCCAGGAGCTGACGTTCGAACTCGGTCGATTGGGCTACGCCTTCGTCGACGTGCGACCGCAAATCGATCGGGATCGTGAAGGGCGCCGGATTTCCATCAACTACAGCATCGACGAAGGACCCCGTGTCTACGTCGATCGTATCGACATCGTCGGTAACGTTCGGACCCTGGACCGCGTGGTGAGGCGTGAAATGCGCCTGGCCGAGGGCGATGCGTTCAACGCCGCCAAACTGCGCCGGTCCCGGCAGCGGATACAGGGGTTGGGCTTCTTCCAGAAGGTCGAGGTCAGGGATGAAAAGGGTCTCCTCGACAGAAAGGCTCTGGGAGGCGCGGACGACACCTTCGCCGACGACCGGACCTCGATCACCATCGAGGTGGGAGAACAATCGACCGGGGAGCTTTCCTTCGGCGTCGGGTACTCCTCGAGCGATCAGGTCGGAGGCGAGATCAGCATACGCGAACGGAATCTGCTCGGACGGGGACAGGATCTGCGTCTGTCGCTGGCGGTCTCCAGGCGCCGTCAGGATATCGATCTGGCGTTCACCGAGCCTTATTTCCTGAACCGCGACCTCGCCGCCGGCGTCGACGTCTTCAACAGGAAGCGGGAGCAGGAAAACGCGTCTTTCAGGAGGGACTCGACCGGTTTCACCCTTCGCGCCGGATACCCGTTCGCGGAAAGATTGCGCCATGCCGTGCGTTACACGTTGCGCGACGACCGCATCGAGGACGTCGAGGCGACTGCGTCCCGCTTCATCAAGGAGCAGGAGGGAACGCGGCTGTCGTCCTCGATCGGACATACCGTCACGTACGATCTGCGTGACAACCGCTTCTTCCCGACGGAAGGCTATGTCGTTCGGTTCGCCCAGGACCTGGCCGGCTTGGGCGGAGACGTTCATTACCTCAGGCACAGGCTCGACTACGCCTATCACCAGCGTTTGTGGCGTGACTGGATCGGAACGCTGGCGCTCGAGGAGGGGCATATCCTGGGGATCGGCGAGCGGGTCGCCCTCGCCGACCGGTTCTTCGTCGGAGGCAGTTCCTTCCGCGGCTTCGCCGTCGGCGGAGTCGGACCCCGTGACGAGCGCACGCTCGACTCTCTCGGCGGCACCGTTTACTACGTGGGCACCGCCGAGGTTGCGGCTCCGCTGGGCAATCTGCGGGAGTTGGGGTTTTTCGGCAGTTTGTTCCTGCACGTGGGCAGCCTCGCGAAACCCGACCTGGCTTCCGAGGAGAACGTGTTCGACTCCGGAAAGTCCAGGGTATCGGCGGGATTCGGCTTCTCGTGGCGGTCGCCATTGGGTCCCATTCGCACGGACTTCGCGTGGGCCTTGAAGAAGGAACCGCTCGACCGCGACGAGGTCTTCAGATTCAGCTTCGGCGCCAGGTTCTGAACGGAGATGCACTGGAAAGTGGTTTTGGGGTTGGCCAGGTGGATGCGCGCCCCCGATTGGATGTTCATCCTCTGTGTCGGGCTCGGGATTCCCGGCGTCGTGGAGGCGCAGGTTCTCTCGGGGACGGTGGTTGCCGTGATCGACTTCCAGCAGCTCGAACGGGATGCGCTTGCCGCGAAGAATATCCGCGCTCAGGTCGAGACCTATCGGTCGCGGTACGCGGCCGTCATCGGCGAGGAAGAGGAACAGCTCCGCCAACAGGAGCATGAACTCCAGCAGCAGCGCGCCATCCTGTCTCCCGAAGCGTTCGCGCAACGCCGCAGGGAGTTCGAGGACAACGTCGCGAGCCTCCAGCGTCAGGTGCAGAACCGCACCCGACGTCTCGAGCGCAGCATCGAGGCCGCGCTGGCCTCGGTAAACCAGGTTCTCGGCCCGATCATCGAGAGCCTTTCGGCCGAGCTGGGCTTCACCCTGGTGCTCGACAAGCGCCAGGTGCGTTACGTGGACGACCGCTTCGACATCACGACGATCGTATTGCAACGCCTCGACGAGCGACTGCCTCTGGTCACGGTTCCATCGCCCGAAGGCGAATAATGGCCGATCCGCGTTTCTATTCGTCCAGCGGACCGTTTTCGCTCCGGGCTCTCGCCGAGTCGAGCGGCTCCATGCTCGCTGCCGGCGCCGACCCCGAAGCGGTGATCCGGGATGTGGCCCCCCTAGAACGCGCGGGTCCCGAAGAGCTCTCCTTCCTGGACAACCCGAGATATCTGTCGTCCTTCCGGGACAGCCGGGCGGGCGCGTGCATCGTGCGGCCGCGTCACGCGGACCGAGGGCCGCGCGGCATGGCGCTTCTGGTTTCGGAAGACCCTTACCGGGCCTATGCCCTGGCGGCGCGAGCCTTCTATCCCGCGCCTCCGTCGTCCGGTCGGATCTCGCCGTCGGCGCACGTCGCGCCAACCGCTGAAATCGGAGAGGGGAGCGAAATTTCACCAGGCGCCGTCGTGGGCGGCCATGCGCGGGTTGGCGCGGACTGCCGCGTCGGCGCGAATGCCGTGATCGGTCCGGGAGTGGAGATCGGCGATGCGACCGTCATCGGGGCGGGCGTTTCCCTCAGCCACTGTATCGTCGGCGCTCGCGTGACCGTTCATCCGGGCGCGCGCATCGGTCAGGACGGATTCGGTTTCGCGATCGGTCCGGCGGAATACGTCAAGATGCCGCAACTGGGCCGGGTCATCGTTCACGACGACGTGGAGATCGGCGCGAACACCACGATCGATCGGGGGAGCGGTCCGGATACGGAGATCGGGGCGGGGTGCTGGATCGACAATCTCGTCCAGATCGCCCACAACGTCGTGCTCGGGGAAGGGTGCGTAATCGCCGCGCAGGTGGGTATCTCGGGAAGCGCGAAACTGGAGCGTCGGGTGATGGCCGGAGGCCAGGCGGGTTTCGCGGGACATCTGACCGTCGGCGCCGGCGCGCGCGTGGCGGGGAAATGCGGCGTCATGCGGGACGTGCCCGCGGGCGCGACGGTCTCCGGCATGCCCGCGCGGCCCATCCGGGACTGGCATCGCCAGACCGTGCTGATGGAGCGCATGGTTCGAGAGAAGGGAAAACGAAGTGGCGACTGAAGGCGACATGCCGGCGACGGAGCTGCATGTGGCGGAAATTCTCCGGATCATGGAGACGATCCCGCACCGGTTTCCCATGCTCATGGTGGACAGGATCGTCGACATCGTGCCCGGCGAGTCGGCGGTCGGAATCAAGAACGTCACGATCAACGAGCCGTATTTCCAGGGGCACTTCCCCCAGCGCCCCGTCATGCCGGGCGTGATGATCGTCGAGGCCATGGCGCAAACGGCGGCGGTTCTCGTGATTCACACGCGGGGAGGGCGCGCCGAAGGCCAGCTCGTCTATTTCATGGCGATAGAGAACGCCCGTTTCAGAAAACCCGTCGGCCCGGGCGACACCCTGCGCATCCGGGTCACGAAACGGCAGCGCCGCCGCGACGTGTGGAAATTCTCCGCCGAGGCGAGGGTCGACGGCGCCGTCGTCGCCGAGGCCACCTATACGGCGATGATCGTGAACGACGGGGACGGCTGATGGCCACCCGGATACACGTGACGGCCATCGTCGAGGACGGCGCGAGCCTCGGCGAGAACGTCGCCATCGGGGCGTATTCGTGCGTCGGCGGGGATGTCGAGTTGGGCGATGGCGTCGAGATCGACTCCCATGTCGTCGTGGCCGGCGCGACGCGCGTCGGTCGGGATTGCCGGATGTTTCCCTTCGCCTCGATCGGCAAACCGCCGCAGGATCTGAAATACCGCGGAGAGCCGTCGCGTCTCGAGATCGGCGCCAACAACACGATCCGCGAATACGTCACCATGAACCCGGGAACCGAACGCGGCGGCATGGTGACCCGCGTCGGAAGCGGTTGCATGTTCATGATGGGAGCCCACGTCGCTCACGACTGCATCATTGGCGATGGCGTGATAATGGCGAACTACGCTTCGCTCGGAGGGCACGTCCACGTGGGCGAACACGCGATCATCGGCGGACTCGCAGCCATACATCAGTTCGTCCGAATCGGCCCGCACGCCATAATCGGCGGGATGTCGGGCGTCGAACACGACGTCATACCCTATGGTTCGGTCATGGGGGATCGCGCGGCGCTCCGCGGCCTGAACGTCACCGGACTGAAGCGCCGGGGGGTGTCGCGGGACAGCATTCGACGAATGCGGAAGGCGTACCGCCAGTTGTTCGCGCCCCGGGGGACCCTCAGGCAACGGGTGGCGCGGGTGGGGGCGATGTTCTCCGAGACGCCGGAAGTCATGGATATCGTGAATTTCCTGGCCGCCGAATCGGTCCGGTCGTTCTGTTTGCCGCGGGAGGGTCGTGGCTCCTAAGCTGGGCATCCTGGCCGGAGACGGCGAACTCCCGGTCAAGCTGGTGGAAGTTTGCCGCGCGACGGGCCGGGAGGTCTTCGTCGTCGTGTTCAACGGCGAGTCGAACCCCGCCTGCGTGGATGGCGCGCCCCACGTATGGCTCGATCTCGGCGCCGTCGGAAGCGTCATACGGGCGCTGAAAGAAGCGGAGTGTCGGGACGTCGTCCTGGCCGGGCCGATCCGGCGGCCCGGATTGGCGTCGATGCGGCTCGACAGGCGCGGCGCGGCGATGGCGCCGCGGCTTCTCCGCGCGCGCGGCGACGACGCCTTGCTGACCGTCGTGATCGACGAGCTCGAAGGCGAAGGGTTCAACGTGGTGGGAGCCGATGACGTGTTTGCCGGCCTCCTGGCGACGGAGGGCGTGCTTGGCGCCTGTCGACCCGGCGCCGGCGAATGGGGCGATATCGCGCGCGGCGTGGAAGTGGTCCGAGCCATCGGCGCGATCGATGTCGGTCAGGCCGCCGTCGTTCACGATGGGTACGTTCTCGGCGTCGAGGCGGCCGAAGGAACCGATGCCCTGATCGATCGGGTCGCTTCTCTCCGGCGCGAGGAACGGGGAGGCGTTCTCGCCAAGCTGAGAAAACCGAGCCAGGACCGGCGCGCCGACCTGCCCACCATCGGGGTCGGGACGATCGAACGCGCAGCGGCGGCGGGGCTCGCCGGAATCGCGGTGGAGGCGGGCGAAACGCTCGTTCTCGACCTGGGCGCGGTGATCGACGGCGCGGACGCCGCCGGGCTGTTCCTGGTCGGGGTCGTCGCGGTGGGCGCGGATGGCGAATAGGCGCGCGCGGGGCCGCGCGTCGTGGCGACCCGCCGGATCTCTATTGCGCCGCGCCCGTCCGATGCGCGACACTTGGCCGAACGGCAACAGGGAAAGGCTTCGCGGCGATGTCAGACGGTTTTAGGCTGATGCACGCCATGATCCGGGTCAAGGACCAGGACAAGGCGATCGATTTCTACACCCGCTTGCTCGGCATGAAGGTGCTGCGCCAGAGCGACAACGAGGTCGGCAAATACACGAACACGTTTCTCGGTTACGGCGACGAGGATGCCAACACGGTTCTCGAGCTCACGTGCAACTGGGGCCATGAGGAACCTTACGAACTGGGGCGGGCTTACGGCCATCTGGCGATCGGCGTTCCCGACGTCGCCGCGGCTTGCGACTCCCTCGCCAGGGAGGGCGTGCGAATCCCGAGGCCGGCGGGACCGGTCAAGGGCGGGACGACCGTTATCGCCTTCGTCGAGGATCCCGACGGGCGCTCGATCGAACTGATCCAGACGGGGTAGCCCGCAATTCTCATGCCGGTGGAGGATCGAGGATTGCGTGGCGTTGCGGGACCGCGGTCCGCCCCCCTCCCGACCTCCCCCCTGTCAGGGGGAGGAGTGTGGGGGGCTCCTTTCCGTCCCCCTCGTTCTCCCTCCCCCTTGCAGGGGGAGGGTCGGGGTGGGGGTCGCGGCGCCAGGAGGGAGGAGCGCGAACGGACCCTGTGGCGCCCCTGTCGCCGGGCTGGCTGTTCCCGAATCAGGATCGCCGGTCTATGGGTGCGTAGTCCCGTTCCTTCGGCCCCGTATACAGTTGACGCGGCCGGCCGATTCTCTGGTCCGGATCCTCGATCATCTCCTTCCACTGGGCGATCCAGCCCACGGTCCGCGCCAGCGCGAACATCACCGTGAACATGGATACCGGAATGCCTATGGCCCGGAAGATGATTCCGGAATAGAAATCGACGTTCGGGAACAGCTTTCTCTCCACGAAATACTCGTCGTCGAGTGCGATCCGCTCGAGCTCCATCGCGAGTTCGAGCAGGGGTTCGTTCCCGACGCCGAGCTCCGCGAGCACGGCGTGGGCGCTTTCGCGAAGAACCGCTGCGCGCGGGTCGTAGTTCTTGTAGACCCGATGTCCGAATCCCATGAGGCGGAATGAATCGTCGCGATCCTTGGCCCGATCGATGAACTGCGGGATGTTCTCGACCGAGCCGATCTCGCCGAGCATCGCGAGAACGGCCTCGTTGGCGCCGCCGTGGGCCGGCCCCCACAGGCAGGCGATGCCGGCGGCGATGCACGCGAACGGGTTGGCGCCGGAGGATCCCGCCAGACGCACGGTCGAGGTCGAGGCGTTTTGCTCGTGGTCCGCGTGCAGGATGAAAATCCGGTCGATGGCCTTGGCCAGAACCGGATTCACCTCGTACTCCTCGGTCGGAACGCCGAACATCATGTGGAGGAAGTTCTCGGCGTAGGACAGCGCGTTTCGGGGGTACATGAACGGCTGGCCGATGGAGTACTTGTAGGCCATGGCCGCGATCGTGGGCATCTTGGCGATCAACCGGTAGGACGCCACCATGCGGTGGCGCGGATCGTCGATGTCGAGGCTGTCGTGGTAGAACGCGCTCAGGGCGCCGACGACCCCGACCATGATCGCCATCGGATGAGCGTCCCGCCGGAAACCGCTGAACAGCCGGGTCAGCTGGTCGTGGATCATGCTGTAGCGCTTGAGGGCGTTCTCGAAATCGGAGAGCTCCCGGGCGCTGGGCAGTTCCCCGTTCAACAGGAGAAACGCGACCTCGGGGAACGTGCTGTTCTCCGCCAGCTGCTGGATGGGGTATCCCCGGTGAAGCAGGATCCCTTCCTCGCCGTCGATGTAGGTGAGCCGCGAGGCGCAACTCGCCGTCGCGACGAATCCCGGATCGTAGGTAAAGCAGCCGAGATCCGAGTAGAGCCTGCGGATATCGACGACGTCCGGTCCGATCGTGCCCTGGAGGCGCGGCAGATCGAGCGAATCCCCACCGCCGGAAGACAGCAGAAAATCATTGCCGTTCGTCGGACTCTCGAGTTTCCGAGCCATGCGATGTCCTTCCCGGGATGACGTTCGGTCGGCGAGCGACCCGGCGGGCGCGACCGCCGGGATTATACGACAGGACGCGGGAGCCACGATACCGGGGCGCGGTATCTACCCTTCTCCGGCGTCGCCGATGCGCCCCAGGCTTTCCTCCTTGCCCAATACGGCCAGGACGTCGAATATCCCGGGAGAGGCGGTTTTCCCCGTCAGACTCGCCCTCAAGGGTTGGGCCGCCGCGCCGAGCCTGATTCCGTTCTCTGCGGCGTACCCCCGGACCGCGGTCTCGATCGCCGACGGGTTCCAGTCGCCGAGCGTCTCCAGGACCCCGGCGAGATCACGGAGCAGGGACCTGGCGTCCGCATCCAGCAGTCCGGCCGCCTTCTCGTCGAGTTCGACGGGTCTGTCGCGAACGACGAACAGGGCGTTGTCGACGAGTTCCGGTATCGACTTGGCCCGCGGTTTCAGCACCGGCATCGCGGCCGTCAGGCGTTCCAGGTCGCGGTCTTCCAGGTCGCGGCCGCGCCGTTCCGCCAGGGGGCCGCGAATCGCCTCGACCAGACGGCTGTCCCGGGCCTGCTGAATGTAGTGCGCGTTCACGCTCCGCAGCTTGTCGAGGTCGAACCTGGCCGCGCCGCGGCCGACCCGGTCCAGATCGAACCACTCGACGGCCTGTTCGGTCGTGAAGAGTTCCTCGTCCCCGTGGCTCCAGCCCAGACGGGCGAGATAGTTCCGCATCGCCTCCGGCAGGTATCCTTCGTCCCGATACGTCTCGACGCCCGCGGCGCCGTGGCGTTTGGACAGCTTCGCGCCGTCGGGCCCGTGGATCAACGGGACGTGGGCGAACTCGGGAACGGTCCAGCCCAGGGCCTGGAACAGGATCGTCTGCCGCGCGGCGTTGTTGAGATGGTCGTCGCCGCGAATGACGTGCGTCACCCCCATGTCGTGGTCGTCGACGACCGCGGACAGCATGTACGTCGCCGTTCCGTCGCTCCTTGACAGAACCATGTCGTCGAGCTGCCGGTTGGCGACGGTGACCGTCCCCTGTACGCGATCCTCGATGACGGTCTCGCCCGCGAGGGGCGACTTTATGCGGATCGTGGGCGGTACGCCCGCCGGCGCCTCGGACGGGTCGCGGTCGCGCCAGCGGCCATCGTAGAGGACCGGGCTTCCCCGCTTTCTCGCCGCTTCCCGCATTTCCGCCAGCTCCTCCGGAGCGCAGTAGCAGCGGTAGGCCTTGCCCTCCTCGAGGAGTCGCCGGGCGACATCGGCGTGACGTTTCCCGCGTTCCGACTGGCGCACGATTTCGCCGTCCCAGTCGAGTCCGAGCCAGGCGAGACCGTCGATGATCGCCGAAACCGCCTCTTCCGTGGAGCGCTTCCGGTCGGTGTCCTCCAGTCTGAGGAGGAACTCGCCCCCGTGGCGGCGGGCGTACAGCCAGTTGAACAGGGCGATCCGGGCGCTCCCCAGATGCAGAAGCCCGGTCGGCGACGGCGCGAACCGCGTGACGACGGCCATCCGCCGCTACCGGCCGCGATGGCGGCCGGCCGCAGCGGAGGCTCCCGGGTCCGCGCCTGGAAACCGGCGCGCGGGGCCGCTCAATCGTCGGTCTCGGGCATGAGGACGAATTCGGGATAGGCCTCGACGCCGAGTTCCGCCGCGTCCTGGCCCAGGGCCTCGACCGTCGGCGAGATGCGGGCGCCCATCGTCCGGTCGATGATCAGCCATGCCGCCATCGAGGCTCCGAACACGAAGACGCCGATCGCCGCGATCCCGGCGAGCTGCGCCAGCGGGTCGCCGCCGGCCGCGATGCACACGGCCATCGTCCCCCATACCCCGGCGAACAGGTGCGCCGGCACCGCGCCGACCACGTCGTCGATCCGCAGACGCTCCATCGCCTTCAGGCCCGCCACGCACAGCGCGCCGCCGACGGCGCCGATGACCACGGCCCAGTGGTGATCGACGATGTCGGGGCCCGCCGTGATCGCCACCAGCCCCGCGATGGCCCCGTTCAGGCCGGCCAGCAGGTCGATCCGCCCCAGAATGGGTCGCGACAGGATGATCGCCGCCATCACCCCCGCCGCCGCCGCGAGATTGGTGTTGGCCAGGATGTTGCTCACCGCCACCGCGTCGGCGGCCCCGCTCAGGGCCAGTTGCGAGCCGCCGTTGAAGCCGAACCAGCCGAGCCAGAGGATGAACACCCCCAGCGTCACCACCGGCACGTTCGACGGCGGCGTCGACCTGACCTTTCCGCCCTCGCGGAACTTGCCCTTGCGCGGACCCACCACCAGCGCTCCCGCCAGAGCCGCCCAGCCGCCCGTCGAGTGGACGATGGTCGATCCCGCGAAATCCTGGAAGCCCAGGGCCGACAGCCAGCCGCCGCCCCATGTCCACGCGCCGATGATCGGATAGATGAGGGCCGTCAGAAGCGTGATGAAGACGAAGAAGGACCACAGCTTCACACGCTCCGCCAGGGTCCCCGACACGATCGAGGCCGTCGTCGCCACGAACACCATCTGGAAGAACCAGTCCGACATCGTGGCCTGGCCGTTTTCCACCACGGCGGCGGCGGCTTCCTCCTGACCGCCCAGAAGCGCGACCTCGTCGGCCGACGTGCCGTAGAGAAACGCGAGCGACCCCACCCAGCCGCCGTCCTCGACGCCGACGTACATGAGGTTGTAGCCGACCAGATAGAAGGTCAGCCCGGCGATGGAATAGAGGCCGATGTTCTTCAGGCAGATGACCGAGGCGTTCTTGGTGCGCACCGATCCCGCCTCGAGCATGGTGAAGCCGGCGCACATCCACATGACCAGCACGCCCCAGATCAGGAACGAGAAGCTGTTGAGGACGAACTGCGCCTCGGCGTCGAGAGCCGCCCGCGCCTCCGTCGGCAGGAGCGCGAGCAGGCCGGCGGCCGCGAGACAGCCGAACCCGACCGCGCGGCGGCGGGCGATGGAATGGGAGAAGTCCGTTGAAGTCATGTCTGTACCGTTTTTCATTCCCGTCCGGGTTGAGTCGAACCCCGAGCCGTTCGAGCTCATGCCAGCCGACGGATGGGGGAGCGCGCCCACCGGGCGCGGGGGGCGACGCGCGCGGGAGTCTGACAGCAACGGGCGGCGGGGGCAAGCCCCTGTCCTCGTTCAGGACATATGAGACGGTTGGGTTTCCTTGGCTGTCAGGGAGTGAAGGTACTCGGCGGGGGTTTGTCCGTCGAGGGCCTGGTGGGGTCTGAAGGTGTTGAACTCGTCGGCGAAGGCGTCGATCCATCGGTTGGTGTCGTCGAGGTCGTCGGTGTCGAGGTCCCACGTTGCGTAGAACTCGTACCGCCAGGCTCCGTTGTTGCGTTCGACGTGTCCGTTGAGTTCGGGTGATCTGGGGGGCAGTTCGAAGAGGTCGATGCCGCGTTTGCGGCATTCGCGTTCGAAGTCGGCCTTGAACTCGGAGCCGCCGTCGACCTGTATGGCGTGGATGGGGAAGGGCATGTGGTTCTGGAGCTTGTCGAGGAAGCGTTTGGCGTTGTGCGCGGTTGCGCGACGGTACGCCTGGGCGCACGTCCACTTGGCGATGGGGTCGCAGGCGGTGAAGTGCTTGAGTGCGGGGCGTCCATGTCCGGGGGCGAGGGAGAGGGTGTCGACCTGGACGATTTCGCCTGGGGCTGTGGGTTTGCGGCCCTTCGGGAGGCGCCTGGCGTGTGGCCGGTTGCGCTTGGGGCCGCTGCGGGGCGCCTTGCGCCGGAGGGTGGGGACGGGGGCGACGGCTCCACGTTCGAGGAGCTTCTTGAGGATGCGGCCGACGGTGCTCTCGCTGGCCGTGTATCCCTGTCGTCGGAGCAGGACGGTGAGTTTGGCCTTGCCCCACATCGGGAAGTCGGCGCGCGCCTCGCGCACCGCCGCCGCCAGTGTCCGGGTTCAGGACATATGAGACGGTCATGCTGTGGGCCGGGCCGAAACGTCCAATGGGGGCCGGACGGTGTGCCGATCGTGCGGATCCGTCCGAGCCGGATCGGTCACCCTGCGGGGGAGGACGTTCGCCCTTCGAGCATCGCGTCGAACCGCCGCGCGGTCCAGGACGCCGTCTCCCGGACCGTCTGGTCGAAGGATTCGAGGATCGGCGCGCCGCAGGAACGCGCGATGACGTTCCGCACCTCCGGAAGCCGGTCGTCGGGGATGGCGGCGTCCGCGACGGTGAGGCTCAGAATGCCGGCGAGGTTCCGCCACAATCTCGCGGCGTCGGCGAATTCGATCGCCGTTTCGGGGTCGATCCATTCGTGGGCGCGGGCCGCTTCGAAGACGGACACGGTATCGCCGGCGAGGATTTCGGGCGCCTCTTCGGCATGGGACAGCCGGAGGTAAAGCGCGGCCAGTTCCGTATCGACCAGACCGCCGGGCGCATGGGTGACGGAGAAGGCGTCGTCGGACGTTCCGCCCTTCGGCGCCGTTTCGCGCATCTTCGCGATCTCGGCGGCGATTCCGGCCTCCGCCAGAGGCCGGGCGAGAATGGATCGCCTCGCCGCCTCGAAGGCGTCATCGAGGCCCCCCTCCGCGTGGACGACCCTCGCGCGGATCAGCGCGCGCCGTTCCTGGACGCCGGCGTCGCCGTTCCGGTGGCCGGCGAGTTTCGCCATGGGACAGACGGCGGGCCCGACGTGGCCGCTCGCCCGTCGGTCCGCGTCCATGCCGTACAACCTGCCTTCCGCCGTCACCTCGGTGATCGCCCGGGCGAAGCGCTCGTACAGTTCCGCGTAGTAGCTCTCCGGCGCCAGAGGCTCGGGTCCGTCGGACCGTCGAGCGTCGGGGTCGTGATCGAAGAACAGGATCGGGTCGAGGTCCGAGGCCGCGTTCATTTCCCGACTACCGAGATCGCCGAAGGCCGCCAACGCCGTCCGTCCGCCCGGGACGCGGCCGTGCGTCGCGGCGAAGTCGTCCGCGATGGCCGAAAACAGGACGCCGAGACACGCGTCGGCGATGTCCGAAAGCGGGCGACTCGCCTCGAGAGGGGTCAGGAAGCCGCGCAGCATGTGGATGCCGATACGGAACGTCTTGTCGTTGGTCCAGCGCCTGTGGGCGTCGAGAAGCTCCCGGCCGTCGCGCGCGTCGCGCGTCGCGGCGGCGAGCTCCGCCCGCAGGTCGTCGATGTCGAATTCGCGGGTGTAATAGAGGCGCACGAGTCCTCGACGGGCCGTGTCGGCGATCTCCGCGTCCAGCCCGAGGTCGTCGGACAGCTCGATATCCGTGAATTCCCGGCCGAGGACGCTCTCGAACAGGACCGGATGGCGAGTCAGGGAGTCCGCGAGGCGCGGGGCGCCGGACATGATCTCCGCGACGAGGCCGATCAGTTCGGGGCGCGCGGCAAGGAGGGAAAACGTCTGAACGCCGTCGGGCAGATGCGCGAGAAACTCGTCGAAACGCGCGAGCGCTGCGTCCGGGTCGGGCGCGGCGGCGAACGCCGCGAGGACGGTGGGGACGAGATCCGTCAGCAGCTCGCGCGCGCGCGCCTCCTTCGTGGCCTGGCGCTCTCCCGTCCGCCACGAGTCGACGGTGGCGAGGATTCGCGCGCCGTCCGCGTAGCCGAGTTTCTCGATGGCCTCTATCGAGTCGGCGCCCGTTCCGCCGTCGTCGAGCGTCGGCTCGACGGGCGCGGCGCGGCCGGGCCGATCCTCGAACAGCGTCCCGTAGTTGCGCTCCACCGCGCGCGCGTGGGCGAGAAAGCGCTCCGAGAACTCGGCCGTCGAGTCGAAACCGAGGAAGACGGCCAGTCGCGCCATCTCCTCCTCCCCGCGCGGCAGGCTGTGCGTCTGCTGGTCGTCGACCATCTGCACCCTGTGCTCCACCCGGCGGTGGAAGGCGTAGGCCGATTTCAGTTCGGTCGCGTCCGCCGGCGCCAGATGCCTCGCCGCCACGAGCGCGTCCAGCGTCTCCAGCGTGCGGCGGCCGCGAAGGTCGGGACTCCGCCCGCCCCAGACCAGCTGCTGGGTCTGCGCGAAGAACTCGATCTCGCGGATGCCGCCGCGCCCCAGCTTCACGTCGCGGCCCTCGATCGCCTCCGAATCGCCGCCGCGCTCCGCGTTGATCTGGCGTTTGACGGAACCGATGTCCTGGATCGTGGCGAAGTCGAGATGGCGACGCCACACGAACGGCCGCAACGAATCGAGGAACGCCGAGCCGGCGTCGTCGTCGCCGGCCACGGGCCAGGCCTTGATCATCGCCGCGCGCTCCCACGTTCGGCCCACGGTTTCGTAGTACTTCAGGGCCGCGGCCACCGACAGGGCCGGGGGCGTGGAACCGGGGTCCGGACGCAACCGGATGTCGGTGCGGAACACGTATCCGTCGGCGGTGCGCTGCTGCATGATCGAGATCAGGTCGCGGACGAGTTGCGCGAACATGCGCCCTGTCCGGTTCGCGTTCGTCGCCGGCGCGACGGTCTCGTCGTAGAGCACGATGATGTCGACGTCGCTCGAATAGTTGAGCTCGTCGGCGCCGAGCTTTCCCATGCCGAGAACGATCAGGCCGGAACCCCGTTCGGGCGTCTCCGGCGCCGGCAGGGCGAGGTCGCCCTTGTCGTGCAGCGTCCGCAACAGGTGGCGGCAACTCGCGCCGAGCGCGGCGCCGGCGAATTCGGAAAGCGCCGCCGTCAGCTTCTCCAGCGGCCAGACCGAGGCGATGTCGGCCATGCCGATCGCCAGCGCGGCGCGACGCTTGGCGTGACGCAGCCGCTTCATCACGTCGGGCGTGGATTCCGTCCCGAGACCGCTGCCGTCCCGCGCCGCGTCGCGCGCCTCGGCGAAGGCTCGGTCCGGCCCGTCCTCGATCAGCCGCCGGACGAACGGCGGGTCGGCGATCAGGCAGTTGGTGAGAAAGGGGCTGTGCCCGAACGCCGCCTCGAGCAGGGCCCGCGCGGCGGGATCGTCGCGCGCGTCCCCGACGAACGCCCGCAGGGCGTCGTCGGCTTCGGGCCCGGCGGCGTTCGACCAGCGCTCCCACCTGACGTCGAGCGCCGTCGGATCCCCCGCCTCGGGCGGGGCGCCGGTCGTCCAGATGGGGGCGGGCTTGACCAACGTGCGGGTTCCGGGAGGGTCGTGGCCGATTCCTGGCGGTGGGTCGGGCGGTGGCGTATCCCGGCGGTCTCCGAAGCCGTCGGGTCCCGCGCGGGAAGGATGCGCCGCGGACGAAGATACGATTGTTTTCCTCCGCCATCCAGCGCGGATTTCGTTTCGGAACCGTCCGGGCGCGCCATCGGGTCGATCCCGCCGCCGCGGCGCGCGAGTTGACGGCGCGCCGCCGGTGGTGGCTTATTGCCGCCTTGGCGCACACGGGTTCGAGAACGGCGTCCGGGGCGCGACGCCGCGGACCAGGCGCTTCCGGAGAGGAGAGCGATCATCCGTATTTCGGTGCTCGATCAGTCCATCGCCGTCGTCGGACGCCCGCACGACGAATCGATCCGCGACACGGTGGCGCTCGCGCAGTTGTGCGAGGGACTGGGCTATGTCCGCTTCTGGGTGTCGGAGCATCACAGCCATCCGACCATCCTCGGGACCGCGCCGGAGATCCTGATTGCGGCGATCGCCGCCAGAACCGACCGCATCCGCATCGGCAGCGCCGGCGTCATGCTGCCGCACTACTCCCCGTTGAAGGTCGCGGAACAGTTCCGGGTGCTCGACGCCCTCGCGCCGGGTCGGATCGACCTGGGTCTCGGCCGGGCGCCGGGGTCCGACGGGCTCACCGCCTTCGCCCTCAATCCGATGGCCCGCGAGCGGGCCGAGCACTTCCCCGCCGACGTCCGCGACCTGATGGCCTGGGTCTACGGGGAGCCCCTGCTCGACAGCCATCCGTTCCGGACGGTCAAGGCGTATCCGCAGTCCGACACGGCCCCGGAGGTGTGGATTCTCGGCAGTTCCGATTACGGGGCCCAACTCGCCGCGCACTTCGGGCTGCCGTACTGCTTCGCCTGGTTCTTCACCGACGGGCGCGGGGGGCAACGCGCCATCGACCTGTATCGCGAGAACTACCGGCCGAGCGCGCGTTTCCCCGAACCGCTCGCAGGGCTCTGCGTCTGGTGCCTCGCCGCGGACACCGACGAGGAAGCGCAGCATCACTACACGTCGCGGGCGGTCTGGCAGTTGTCCCGCGACCGCGGGGTCTTCCTGCCGATGGACTCGCCCGAGGCCGCGGCGGCCCAGCCGCTCGACGCCGAAGAACGGGCGCGGGTCGAGCGATTGCGCCGGGAGTCGTTCGTGGGGACGCCCGACTCGGTCGCGGCGCGCGTCGCCGAGCTCGCCGAACGGGTCGGCGTGCGCGAGATGGCCATCGTGACCTGGACCTGGGACGAGAGGGTCCGACGCCGGAGTTACGAGCTTCTGGCCGGGGCGTTCGGCCTGGAAAATTCCGGCGGCGAAGGTTCCGCAGGGTCCGTTCGCGCTCCATCCCCCTGACGAGAGGACGGGAGCCGCCGTTGCCGCCCCTTCGTCCCCCCTGTTCTCCCTCCTCCTTGCAGGGGGAGGGTCGGGGTGGGGGTCGCGTCAGGGGAGAGAAGCGCGAATGGGGTTGGCCCCCTGACTTGGTTCAGACACATGCGAGACACGGCCCATCGGGCCGGTTGGTATCCGGCCTCGCCATGGCCGTAAGCAGGCTTCCGGCCATGGCTGCCCTCGGAGCCGCTGGGGACGGCGGGTCACCCGAAGGGCCGGAACGCAGCGAAGGAGCCGCGAAGCGGCTTGACGCGCCGTTCCCAGCGGCCCACGCGGCGTCTCATATGTTCTGAACGAGGACATTTCCTTGACCGAATCGGCCGACGCCTATATTATATTCCCTGTGCACCTACCCCCGGATGCCCGGTCGGCCTCGATCTCCATCAAGCACGGGCACTCTCCTTTATCCACGAGAACTGCGGAATCACCCCTCCATGAAAACGCTCGATGATATCCTCGCCACTGCCCACACCGCCAGGCTCATGCCGGTCGTTGCCGACTCCCGCAAAGAGGAACGCGTTGTCTCGATCTTCCTTGCTACGCTCACGCGAGTCCATCCCTTCGCTAAAGCGATCCTTGACCGTTTTGATGCCAAGGTCGGCAAGTCCTCCGCGCTTGCCGCCTACACCGAAGTCGAGTTCCCGTCATCCGATACGAATATCAAGGATCGCCCCGACGGACTTTTGTCCCTTACTACTCGCAAGACCCGTTGGACCGCCCTCGTAGAAGCTAAGATCGCCGCTGCCGAAATCGACGTCGATCAGATACAACGATACGGCGAACTTGCGAAAAGATTCCAGATCGACGCTATTGTCACCCTCTCCAACCAGCTCGTCGCCCTGCCTACCCTCGTTCCTTACCCTGTTCCGAAAAAACTCGGCAACCAAGTCCGCTTCTTCCATATGTCGTGGATCGGCGTACTCACCTCCGCTCATCTCATCCTTCAGGACAAGGACGACATCGACCCCGACCAAGCGTTCATCCTCAACGAGATGGCCAGATACTTTGAGCACGACAGCTCCGGCATCACCCAATTCCGCCAAATGAACCCCGAATGGCGTACCCTTGTCCACGGTGTCCGCGACCGCCACCAGTTCGGGCCCAACTCCCCGGAAATCGAAAACACCGTTGCCAGCTGGCACCAAAAGGAACGCGATATATCTCTTCTCCTCAGTCGCCGTATCGGCCACGAAGTCGCCATCCGCGGCCTTTCCCGTAAATACCACTCCAACCCCGCCGACAGACTCCGCGACGCTTCCAACGCCCTCGCATCCCGCAACGAGCTTCGCTCCATCTTCGCCATACCGAATGCTGCGGCCGATCTCGACGTGACGGCCGATCTACAGCGCCGGACCATTTCGTGCTCCATGAAACTCAACGCGCCGCTGGATACCAAGCGTGCCAGCGCCCGCATAAACTGGCTCCGCCGACAACTCCGTAATATCGACCGTGAAGACGTCGTCGTCCGCGCCCTCTGGCCCCGACGCGTACTGCCTACCCAAGCATCCCTTGCTGAAGTCAAGGTCGACTCCAAATCCCTAGAAAACGACCGCCAGAAAGCCCCTCCCATCGGATTCGAAGTCATCATGATCAAGGATATCGCGCGTCGTTTTTCCGGCCGCAGCACCTTCATCGAAGACTTGGAAAAAATGATACCCGAATTCTATGACAACGTCGGATGCCACCTGCGCGCTTGGACCCCGCCGCCACCGCCCATTGCCAAGGACGATCCGATACACGAATCCGACCATCCGCAGCAAACGCCCGCCTCGACTCTTGAGCCCGACCTCGCCGACCCCATCGAAACCTCCTGACTACTCCATCGTACCCCTTCCCTACCTACTTCACTGCGGCCGCCACACCGTGAATTCGTAATTCACAGCCCGTTCCTGGGCACAAGCCGCATTGACGAATCTCCGAACTACGGTTCTCCAGAACCGCGCGGCTACATGCGGATGCGGTCGCCCTTGGGATCGAAGAACGGGATCTCGACCACCGTCGCCTCCAGGGGTTCGGGGTCGGCCCCGATGACCAGCGCCGTCCCCGCCGCGGCGCGCTCGGCGGGCGCGTAGCCGATGCCGATGGTCTTGGCGAGGGTCGGGCTGTAGCCCGCGAAGGTCGCTTTCCCGCATTCCCGGCCGTCGATCTCGATGGGAGCGCCGGGCGCCGGGACGCCGCCGCCGGCGATCTCGAAGCCGACGAGCTTGCGGCTCACGCCCTGCTGCTTGACGCGAAGCAGCGCGTCGCGCCCGATGAAGTCGTCCTTGTCGAGCCTGACCGCCTTGTCGAGGCCCGCCTCGAAGGGATTGGTGCTCTCGTCGATGTCGCGCGTGTAGATGTGGTAGACCTTCTCGAGGCGGAACACGCCGACCGTCTTGTTGCCGCAGAGCTGAAGGCCGTCGTCCTTGCCGGCCTCGACGATGGCGTCGTACATCGTGTAGGCGTAGCCCGGATCGTAGACGATCTCGTAGCCGAGCTCGCCGGTGACGCCGAGGCGCGCGACGATGCAGTCGATGCCGGCGACCTTCGTCTCGACGAAGCGGAAATAGGGCAGCGCCTCGTTCGAGATATCGGCCTCGGTGATCTTCTGGAGGATGTCGCGGGACCTGGGCCCCTGTATCTCGATGATCGTGGTGCCGCTGGTCAGGTCCTCGATCTCGACGTCCATGCCGCCGACGTGCCGTCGCACCCATCCCGGCGTCTTGCCGACGTTGAAGGCCGCCGCCGTCAGCAGATAGTGATCGGGCGCCAGGCAGAGCACGACGAGGTCGTCGACGATCCCGCCGCCCTCGTTGAGCAGGCTCGAATAGAAGCAACGCCCGGGTTCGGGCCTGATGTCGTTGGCGCAGACCTTCTGCACGGCGTCGTGCGCCTCCGGCCCCTTGAGATGGAGTTCGCCCATCTGATGGCCGTCGAAGAGCACGGCGGCCGAACGGCACGCCTTCACCTCGTCCTCCACCGAGGTGAAGATCTCCGGCATCTCCCAGCCGGCGAAGTCGAAAAAGCCCTTGGCCCCGTGGGCGACGTGCTGGCCGTAGTGCGGCGAGCGTTTCAGTATCCTGGTCATCGGATGGTCCTCGGCTTCACTGTTCACCGGTTGTCGCGGCGCGGGATGTTCGATCCCCGGTGCCACTTCTCGAAGTGGTTCTTGTGCGTGTGGATGTAGGCGCCTTCCTTGAAGTACTGGTCGTAGAACTCCGTGTCGAGGTGGTGCGCCTGGATGAAGTAGAGCAGGTGCATGGTGTCGTTGTGGGCGGGGAACTTGCCGTACTCCTCGTAGATGTAGCGGCAGACGTCCTTGACGCACTCGATCCCCTCGTCGGAGAGGCCGGGCACTGCCTTCTCGAACTCCTCGTTGGGGACGGTGTGCGGCAGCGTCATGCCCCGGCGCTCCCATTCGTCGAGCTTCTCGCCCATGCCGGCCACCGCCGTCTCCACGGCCGTGTCCATGTCCTTGTAGTAGGGCGGGCAGAACCCCTCGAAATAGCCGTCGAGGCCGACCGGGTTGGGGAACGGGTCGTCCTTGGGCGTGACGAAGCGGAAGCCCAGGCCCTTGCAGATCGGCGTGCCGCCCATGACCACGAGGGGCGTGAAGCCGCCGTGCATCCAGCCGCCGATCCCGGTGGCGGCCATGGCGAGCTGCATGAGCTGCCCCATCATCGCGCCCTCGGCGCAGAGCCAGCTCACGATGATCTTCTCGAGGCGGCCGAGAGGAAGGACCTTGTTGCGGTCGAGCAGGCCCTTGTCGGCCCACTTCTCGCATCCCGCCGGCTTCATGCCCCGGCGCTCGTCGCAGATGTAGTAGCCGCCGCCCTTGACGTAGCGCGCGCCGCCCTTGGTGTCGCACATGTTGACCATGAGGCGGATGAGGTCCTGGCTGATGTCGGTGACCGGCATGAACAGGGTGGAGCCGGGCCGGTTGGTGACCCAGAGGTTGTGGGCGAAGAGGCCTGGCTCCGCCTGGGGCAGGTCGAAGCGTCCGTCGGACAGCTTGACGGTGTGGTCGCGGTAGAAGTTCCAGACCTTGTCGCGGTCCTCGACGGTCTCGTACTCCTTCATCTTGCTCATCTTCGCCTTGTCGGCCTGATAGAGGTGGAGCCCGTCGTCGTTGGTGAAGAACAGCACCGTCCTGTGGGCGCCGACCGCGCTCGGGTGCGTGCGCCCGACCGACTTCACCATGCCGCCCTGGGTGTCGCCCTCGCAGAGGATGGCGCCCGTGGCGCCGCAGGCCGCCGCCACGAGGACCGCGGTCTCCTCCTCGGAGAGCGGATAGGGCTCGAAAGGCGACTTGTGGACGAACGGGCCGTGGGTGAGCTCCATGCCGAAGCCGAACCGCCGCGAGCGCCGGCTGGTGAGCGCCTCGAACAGGGGAAAGTTCCAGACCTCCTCGAACTCCGGCAGAACGCTGAACTTGGGATCGTCAGTCATGGTTTTCCTCCGTCTGGGGTTCCGGTTCGGGCGCGGCGCGCCGGAAGGGCAGCGTGACGAGGCCGAGGAGGATGCCCGGCTTCAGCAGCCTTCCGAGAACGGCGAGGAGCTCGGCCCCGGTGATGTAGGTCCTGGCGTCCCACACGCCCATCCGTCCGACCATGACGAGATGGCGGCCCTCGATCTCGAATCCCTCGATCGTGATGTCGAACTCGCCGGCCATCGATTTGATGATCACGCCGTGACTCCCCCTGAACTGCCGCGGGCCTCGATCGCCCGCTCGCTTCCATTCGATGCGCCGCCGCGGCCGTTGGGCCGCGACGCGACGGGAGTTTAGGGGCAAGACCGTCCCGAAGCCAAATCGCCCATCGCCGTCGGGCGGCGCGCTCCGTCGGCGTTCGCCGATCTCGCGGGTCGGCGCGCCGCCCGCCCGCGGCCCGGCCACGTGGAATCCGACCTCCCCGTCGCGCCCGGCAGCGTCTTGGAGGGCCGGAACCTCCGGGCATTGCGATCGGCCCGGCGATTTACGATATTTACCGGACCCGGCGCGCATCATCCGATGCTTCCGATGTATCGACCGAACCCGACCGTCCAATGAACGCATCCAGTTCACCGACTCCCGGCTCCCGCCCGATTGCGGGATTTGAGGAGAGCGCCTCCATGGACAAGATCGTCTCTGGCGACCCGGAGACCCGCTCGGCGGATGTCGTCGCCGAGAATCTCGAACGGCTGAAGGTCCTGTGCCCCGAGGCGTTCGTCGAAGGGAAGGTCGACTTCGACGCGCTCCGCCAGCTTCTCGGCAGCGCCTCGATCGCCTGCCTCGACGAGGCGATAGGCCGCGAGGACGCCGCGCCGCTGGCCCTCGGCATGGCCGACTGGCGGCGGGAGCTCGCGCCCGCCGTCGAAACCACCGTCGTCTTTCTCGACCGTGAAGAAGGACCAACCCATGCGTGAGAACCCGTTTCCGGCGTTCATGGAATCGCCTGGCCTCCGACCTGCGTCGGAGGAACGCTCTCTCGTCGAACGCCGGGAACGCGAGCGATTCGCGGCCAGTCTGCGGAGCGTGTTCGAGACCGACCCGCTCGAGGACGGAGTGACCCATCCGGCCGAGGAGATCATCGGCGGGGCATTGCGATCGACGGATGGACGACGGGTTCTCGGGTGGCTCGAGTCGTTCTCCCGGGACGCCGCGCAACCGGATTTCGCCGCGTCGGTTCTGCGTTGTCTGGGCCGCCAGGAGCGGCCGGGGGAGCCTCCGTGGCGCGCCGAAGTCGTAGAAACGGCCCTCGACAGCGACGACGTGCGCATAAGGGACGCCGCAGTGCAGGCGGCGGAGTCGTGGGGCGGTCCGGACATGCGGGATATCCTCCGGGCCCATTCCGAGTCCGCGCGGTGGCTTCGCGACCACATTCGAGACGTCGTCGTCGACCTCGGAGAGTGAACGGCGGCGATGACGACGGTTGACCGGCGCGGGAACCCGCGGACCGCCCGCCTGCGGCGTGGCGGAAGAGAGTGGGAGTCGAACCCACCAGGAACGCTGAGCGCCCCAGCACGGGTTTGAAGCCCGGCCGCCCCACCGGGGGCGATTCCCTTCCGCGGTCGTCCGGTCCCGTCAGGCGTCCCGGCGCGCGAAGGCGTCGGCCGCCGGCTTCAGCACCGTCCGTTCGTCTCCGACGCGGCGGGTGAAGCCGAACCTATCAAAGAATTCCAGCACCTCGATCGTCAAGTTCCGTCCCAGCGCCGTCGCGTCGCGGAACGCGCGCGCCGTGAAACGCCCGTCGGGCGAACCCGCGGCCACGCGCTCGGCGGTCTCCGCCAACCGCCGCGCCGTGGCCGGAGTCATGAAGCGGTTCCGCGACACCTGGACCGCGAGGCCGTGGCGGCCCGCCCGGACGAGGACCCGCTCCAGGGTCCGGGCGGGTATTCCCAGGCCGGCCGCGAGGTCGGGGACCGACGGCGGCCGTCCCTCGTCCGCCTCGAGCAGCGGGGCGACTCTGTTCCAGAGGGCCGCGTCCTCGGGCGGCAGCGCGGGGCGGTGGTCCGCCCGCCGGAGGCGGCCCCCCTCGCGGACGATCGCGCCGGAGGCCACGAGGTCGTCGATGGCCGCGTCGAGCGGCGCCCCGCCGAGCTCCGGGCCGGCCGCGGCCCGCAACCGGCCGAGGGCGAGGCCCCGGCCGTCCGCCGCGCCGGCGTGGTGGCCGGCGACGGCGTCGACGACGGCGGTCCTGGCCCGTTCCCAGTTCCGCCGCGCGATCGCGACTCGCGCGCCGCGGGTCTCCGCGACCATGGCGCCGGCGGCGTTGGCCGCGGCGGCGGCGTCCGCCCCGGACAGGTTCCGCGCCGCCGCGAAGCGGTCGAGATCGACGCCTCCCGGCGACGCGGCGCACATGCCCCGGAGAGCCTTCGCCGGGTCTTCCTCGTCGCTCGCCCCGAGCAGGGCCAGGCGTCCGGGAGTCCGGCGTCCGCGCCCGCGCGCGAAGGGATCGATCACGCGCCCGCCGCCGACCGTCCGGCGCGCCGACTGGTCCCGGACCACGAAACGGTCGCCGAAGACGACGCCGGTCGGGGAGTCGAGCACGATCTGCGCCAGCCCGGCCTCGCCCGGCCGGATGGCGCGGCCCTCGAGCACGGCGACGCGGCCGGTCAGCGCCGCCGCGCCGACGTGGACGTGCGCGGGCGTCCAGTGCCGCAGGGGGCGGGTCTCGCTCGACAGGACCTTCAGCCGGGCGTCGAACCGGCGGGTCGGGCAATGGAGTGCGGCGGCGGCGAGCCAGTCGCCGCGGGCGATGGAATCCCGCCCGACTCCGCGCCCGGTCAGATTGAGCGCGCAGCGCTGTCCCGCGGCGCCCAAGCCGGACTCGCGGTTCTGGGCGTGGATGCCGCGGACCCGGACCTCCAGGCCGCCCGGCGTCACCGTGAGCCGGTCCCCGGGGCGCGCCTCGCCCGCGAACACGGCGCCGGTCGCCACGAGCCCCGCGCCCTTCAGATGGAAGGCGCGGTCCACGGCCATGCGGAACCCGCCGCCGGCGGCGCGCGGCGGGACGGCGCGGGCGGCGCTCTCCAGGAACGCCCTCAGGTCCGCCACCCCCGCTCCCGTCAACGCCGACAGAGGGAACGCGGGCGCATCCTCGAGGCTGGCGCCGGCCAACAGGATGCGGACGTCCTCGGCGACCTCCGCGACCCGTCGCCGGTCGACGCGGTCGATCTTGGTGATGGCGACGGCCCCACGCCGGACGTCGAGCAGGTCGAGGATGGCGAGATGCTCCTCGGTCTGCGGCATGGGTCCGTCGTCGGCGGCCACGATCAGGAGCGCGAGATCGATCCCCGACACCCCCGCCAGCATGTTGCGGATGAAACGCTCGTGCCCGGGGACGTCGACGAAGCCGATGGTCGGACCGTCGTCGAGGGGAAGGTAGGCGAAGCCGAGATCGATGGTCAGTCCCCGCCGCCTCTCTTCCGGCAGGCGGTCGGCGTCGACGCCGGTGAGCGCCTTGACCAGGAGCGTCTTGCCGTGGTCGATGTGCCCCGCGGTCGCGACGATCATGCCGGAGGCTCTCCGGTTTCCGACGCCGCCGGCGCGAGCTGGCCGGTGAACGCCGCCTCGTCGTCCAGGCAGCGCAGGTCCAGTACGAGCGCGCCGTCCTCGATCCGCCCGATCACGGGGATCGCCAGGCCGCGCAGGTCCCGGGCCAGCCGTTTCAGGCGTCGGCCCTCTCCGCGTTTGCCGCCGCCGGGGCGCACGACCAGCGCGGCGCTCGGCAGGGACTCCGCCGGCTGCGCGCCGCTTCCGATCTGGCTCCGGACGGACCGGAGAGTCACGGTTCCGCGCTCGCCGACCCAGGCCGCGAGGGCCGGCAGCA
Organism: Alphaproteobacteria bacterium; assembly: GCA_965242505.1. Taxonomy (GTDB): domain Bacteria; phylum Pseudomonadota; class Alphaproteobacteria; order UBA2966; family UBA2966; genus UBA2966. The sequence continues at coordinate 1,705,034 of OZ251449.1, read as the reverse complement.
GCCGCGCGCCGGCGGCCTCGATCTCCCCGGCGGGGCGGGTCAGGAGACGCAGGGCGGGGAGCCGCTCCGCCAGCCGGTCGGGGTCGTCATGGAGGCGCAGGACGGCCTCCAGGGCGGCGATGGAGAGCTTGTCGAGCCGCATCGCCCGCCTCATGGGGTTGCGCTTGATCCTGGCGACGAGGTCCGCGCGCCCGGCCACGATCCCGGCTTGCGGACCGCCCAGGAGCTTGTCGCCGCTGAACGTCACGAGGTCGGCGCCGGCCGCGAGGATCTCGCGCGGCGTGGGCTCGTGGGGCAGGCCCCAGCGCGTCAGGTCGACGAGGGCGCCGCTGCCGAGATCGACGACGAAGGGGAGGCCGCGCGCGTGGGCGAGCGCCGCGAGGTCCCGTTCGGGAACCGCGGCGGTGAACCCCTGGACGACGTAGTTGCTGGTGTGCGCCCTCATGATCAGCGCCGTCCCGCCGCCGATCGCGTCGGCGTAGTCGCGGAGGTGAGTCCGGTTCGTCGCGCCGACCTCGCGCAGCCGGCATCCGGCGCGGGCCATGATGTCGGGCATCCGGAACGAACCGCCGATCTCGATCAACTCGCCGCGGGAGATCGCCACCTCCTTGCGTAACGCCAGGGAATTGAGCGTCAACAGGACGGCGGCGGCGTTGTTGTTGACCGCGGTCGCGGCCTCGGCGCCCGTGAGCGCGCGAAGCCGCGCCTCGAGGTGGCCATCGCGGTCGCCCCGACGTCCCCGATCGAGGTCGAACTCGAGGTTCGTGGGCCCCGACGCCGCCACGGCCATGGCTTCGACGGCCTCGGGCGGCAGGGGCGCGCGTCCCAGGTTCGTGTGGAGCGCCGTGCCGGTGAGATTGAAGACGCGCTTGAGGCTGGGCGCGGCCGCCGCTTCGAGTTTCGCGGCGACGGCGCCGGCGAGCGCGCCGGGACCGCGCGCGCGCGGCTCCGCGCCGCCGCCCGCCGTCAGGGCCGAACGCAGGTCGGCCAGGACCTCCCGCGCCGCGTCCACGGTCGCGGGCCGCCCGTGGGCTTCTGCGAGCGCCGCGACCGCCGGCTCGCGGAGCAGGCGGTCGACGGAGGGAATCGCGGCCAGCTTCGATGGATTCGTCGTTGCCATGGGTCTGGCGGGGGCTCGCGTTGCATGGCGCGGCGCCGGAACGGGCCGAAACGCCCCATCCGGCGCCGCGACCGGATCGCAGAACGTTCCGGACGGAACGTAGCACGATTCGACGGGAGGAATTGCTCTCCCGGACCCGTCTCGACGGACGGTCGGCAATGTGATTCGTTATCGCGCATGAACGGGATCCCTCGCGGCCGGGACGCGAACCGCGCCGGGCGTTCGTCCGCGCCGCCCACGACCCTCGCGGGGACCGCCGCGTCGCCGGTTTCCGTGACGCCGGCCCGTTGATGGACCGCGGCCCCGTCGAGACGGACCTGGTGCTGCTCGGCGGCGGGCACAGCCATCTGGCCGTGCTGCGGTCGTTCGGCATGAAGCCCGTCCCGGGCGTCCGCCTCACCTTGATCGCCAGGGACGTCCACACCCCGTACTCGGGCATGTTGCCGGGCCTCGTCGCCGGGTTCTACGGGTTCGACGAGGCCCATGTCGATCTCCGTCCGCTGGCGGCGTTCGCGGGCGCGCGCCTCTACCGCGCCAGCGGCATCGGCCTTGATCTGGAAAGAAAGCGCGTCCTGTGCGACGGGCGTCCGCCGGCGCCGTTCGACTATCTGAGCATCAACGTCGGCTCGACGCCCCGGCTCCCCGACGGAGGGGCGGACGGGATCGTTCCGGTCAAGCCGATCGGCGAGTTCGTCGCGCGCTGGGAGGCGCTGCTCGAGCGCGTCCGCCGACGCGGCGGCCCGGTTCGCATCGCCGTCGTCGGCGGCGGACCCGGCGGAGTGGAGCTGGCGCTCGCCGCGCACCGCCGGCTGAACGAGGTCCTCGCCGCCGCGGGAGGGGGAGGGGGCGCCGGCGGCGTGGAATGCCACCTGTTCACCGATACGCCGGAGATACTCCCCGGGCTCCATCCGCGGGCCCGCCGCCTTCTCCGGAACGCCCTCGAGTCCAGGGGCGTGCGCGTGCACGCGGGCGAGGCGGTCCGCGGCGTGGCGGACGGCGCGCTCGTTCGCGGGAACGGCGACGAATACCCCATGGACGAAGTCCTGTGGGTCACCGAGGCGAGCGCCGCGCCCTGGTTGCGCGCCACGGGCCTGGCGCTGACGGACGACGGGTTCATCCGTCTTCGCGATACGCTGCAATCCGTCTCGCGCCCGGACGTGTTCGCGGCCGGCGATGTCGCGACCATGGACCGCTACCCGCGGGACAAGGCGGGAGTCCACGCCGTGCGCCAGGGGAAACCGCTGGCCCGCAACCTGCGGCGAATCGTCGAGGGACGCGAGCCGCGGCCCTTCCGGCCGCAGCGGACCCATCTCGTTCTCGTCGGGACGGCGGACGGCGAGGCGGTCGGCGTTCGCGGGCCTCTGGTCTGGCGCGGCGGGTCCGCCTGGCGCCTGAAGGATCGGATCGACCGCCGGTTCATGCGCCGCTACGGCGAGCTGCCCGAAATGGCCCCTGGCGGCGGCGCGTCCGCTCCACCGCGGGCGGACCGAACGTCCGCCGGCGCGCTGATGCGCTGCGGCGGATGCGGCGCCAAGGTGGGCGGCGACACCCTGGGGCGCGTGCTGGCGCGCCTGAAGCCCATCGTCCGGGACGACGTGCTGGTCGGGCTGGACGCGCCCGACGACGCCGCGGTGACGACGGCGCCCGCCGGCAAGGTCTCCGTCCAGAGCGTGGACTTCTTCCGGACCTTCATCGCCGACCCGTACGTGTTCGGCGCCGTGACGGCGAACCACTGCCTCAACGACCTGTTCGCCATGGGGGCCCGGCCCCAGACCGCGCTCGCGGTGGCGACGGCGCCGTTCGGACGTCCGTCCAGGGTCGAGGACGACCTTTTCCAGATGCTTGCCGGCGCGCTGTCGATCCTTGACGAGGCCGGGTGCGCGCTCGTCGGGGGGCATTCGGGCGAGGGCGCGGAGATGGCGCTCGGGTTCGCCGTCAACGGCCTCGCCGACCCCGACGGCATGTTGCGCAAGCGCGGCGCGCAGCCCGGCGATTCGCTGGTCCTCACCAAGCCGCTCGGCGTCGGCGCGCTGTTCGCCGCCGACATGCGGGGGCGGGCGAAAGGCCGCTGGATCGACGAGGCGCTCGCCGTCATGATCCGCTCGAACGCGGCGGCGGCCGGGATACTCCGCGATTTCGGGGCGAGCGCGGCCACGGACGTCACCGGCTTCGGCCTCGCCGGACATCTGGCGGAGATGGTGGAGGGCCAGGGCGTCGCGGCCGAGCTCGCCCTCGATGCGCTGCCTCTGTTGAGCGGAGCGATCGATACGCTCGGGGCGGGTTTTCTCAGCACCCTCGATCCCGAGAACCGCCGCGTCGAATCGCGCATCCGGCGCGGGCGGGCGCCGGCGGACGACCCCCGGTACGCGGCGCTGTTCGATCCTCAGACCGCCGGCGGACTGCTCGCCAGCGTTCCGCGCGCGCGCGCGAACGACTGTCTCGCGGCGCTGACGGCCGCCGGGTACGCGAACGCCGCGGTCATCGGAACGGTTCGCGGAGGAGATCCGGCGGATGGAGCCCTGATCGCCGTGAGCTGACCAGCATGAGAAGCGCGGGTTGGCCCGCATTTCTCATATCGGCAGGGATCGAGGAGTGCGCGGCGTTGCGGGACCGCGGTCCACCCCCCTCCCGACCTCCCCCCTGTCAGGGGGGAGGAGTAGCAATGGCCTCTCCGTTCCCCTTCTTCTCCCTCTCCCTTGCAGGGGGAGGGTCGGGGTGGGGGTCGCGTCAGGGAGGAGGAGCGCGGGTTAGAGGAACCGCTCGAAGAGGAAAGCCTTCGTGCGTTCGAGCGCCAGCTTGGCGTCCGTCTCGTGATAGGACCCGCGGCGGTCGCAGTTGAACCCGTGCCCGGCGTCGGCGTAGGCGTGGACCGTCACTTCGGGGTGCTTCCCGGAGATCTCCCCGACGTCGTCCATCGGGATGGTCTCGTCCTTCTCACCGAAATGGAGCATGGTGGGGCACTTGGGCGTTTCGGCGACGAAATCGATGATGCCGCCGCCGTAGTATCCGACCGCGCACGTGAGGTCGAGACGGCAGGCGGCGACCCACGACACGGTGCCGCCGAAGCAGTAGCCGACGATGCCGGGACGCTTGTCGCCTGCGACGGCGGCGGCTGCGGCTTCGACGTCCATCATCGTGTCGCGCCAGCTGAGTTGTCCCATGAGGTTGCGTCCGCGCTCGATGTTCTCGGGCACGTAGTCGAGCTCGACGCCGGGCTCCACGCGGTCGAAAAGCGCCGGCGCGATGGACAGGTATCCATCGGCCGCGAACCTGTCGCAGACGTCCCGGATGTGGGCGTTGACCCCGAAGATCTCCTGGATCACGAGCAGGCTCCCGCGCCGCGCGCCTTCCGGGGCCGCTTCGTAGGCGCTGAATTCGTGGCCGTCGTTCGCCTTCAATGTCCGCGTTGAACCCATCTCGTCCGTTCCTCCTCTTCCTGTTCGGTTCGTTCCGCCATCGGTCGCATATGGCGGCACATTACCACAGGGACCGCGATGTCGACACGTCATCCGTTTTCGGGCGCCCGTTTCCGGACCGCCGGAGAACCCGGGCGCCGCGGAACCTTGCCGCCGTGGTCCGGTTCGTTATGATCCGCCTCCGGTCGGCCCTCCAGCACCGAAGGATGTTCCATGGCCGAGAGGAGCAACAGGGAAGCCGTGCTGCGGCGGCTGCGGAACGAGGCCCGCGACGTCCGGCGCAATTCCTGGCGCGCGCTGCGCGCGGCGGGGTCGGGCCACGTCGGGGGCGCGCTGTCCGCGGCGGAGCTGCTGGCGGCGCTCTATTTCCATTACCTGCGCGTCCGGCCCGACGAGCCCGACTGGCCCGATCGCGACCGTTTCGTGCTGTCGAAGGGCCACGGCAACGCGGCTCTGGCCGCCGTGCTGGCTCAGGCCGGATTCTTCGACGAGAGCCGGCTCGACGAGTTCTACGCCTACGAATCGCTGCTCGGAATGCACCCCGACATCAAATGCGAGGGCGTCGAGATGAGCACCGGCGGGCTGGGCCACGGCCTCTCGATCGGCATCGGCATGGCGCTTGGCGCGCGCCTCCAGGGGAAGGACTTCCGCACCGTCGTGATGATCGGCGACGGCGAGCTGCAGGAGGGCTCGAACTGGGAGGCGGCGATGGCCGCTGCGCACATGTCGCTGTCCAACCTCGCCGCCATCGTCGACTACAACAAGGTCCAGCAGAGCGGCCACGTCCGCGACAGGATGGCGGTAGAGCCCCTGGCCGACAAATGGCGCGCCTTCGGCTGGGCGGTCAGGGAGATCGACGGTCACGACGTGGGCGAGATCGTCGACGCGCTCGACGCGCTCCCCCTGGAGGAGGGCAAACCGTCCTTCGTCGTCGCCCACACGGTCAAGGGCAAGGGCGCCAGCTTCGCGGAAGACACCTACCTCTGGCACAACAACGCCGTGACCGACGAGATCTACGAGCGGGCCCTCGAGGAACTGGAGGCGTCGGCATGAACGACGCCGGGAACGGAGCCTCGGACGCGCCCGAGCCCGAATGGGTCGGCCTCGCCGCCAATCAGTCCCGCCTGTCGTTCGGCCTCGCCGTCACGGAACTGGCGGAACGGGACGAGAGCGTCGTCGCCGTCGCCGCCGACACTCTCGATCTGATCGGCCTGCGGACGCTGATGGAGAGACGCCCGGAGCGCGTGATCGACGTCGGCATTGCCGAGCAGAACGCCATGGGGGTCGCCAGCGGCCTCGCCACCACCGGGATGCATCCCTACGTCTGCGGCTACGCGCCGTTCATCGCCGCGCGGTCGATGGAGCAACTGCGCAACGACGTGGACTACGCCAACCAGCGGGTCGTCATCGGCGCGGCGTGCAGCGGCGTCTCCCTCGCGGTGTCCGGCGGGACCCATCACGCGGTGGAGGACATCGCCCTGATGCGCAGCCTCCCCAACATGACCGTGATCGTCGCCGCCGACGCCCACCAGGGCTATCACGCCACCCTGGCCACCCGCGACCACGACGGCCCGGTCTATATCCGTCTTGGCGGACGGGCGATCGAGACTCCCGCGACGCCGGTCGACGCGGACTACCGGATCGGCAGGGCCGATCTGCTGCGCCCCGGCGGGGACGTGACCGTGATCGCCTGCGGGTGCATGGTGCCGGAGGCCCTGTCCGCCGCCGAAACCCTGGCGGGGCGGGGCGTCGATACGCGCGTGATCGACATGCACACGATCAAGCCGCTCGACCGCGACGCGGTTCTCGCGGCGGCGGCCGAGACCGGCGGCGTCGTCACGGCGGAAGAGCATCGCCTGACCGGCGGCCTCGGCGGTGCCGTCGCCGAACTGCTGGCGGAGGAGCGCCCGACGCCCATGCGCTTCGTCGGTATGCCCGCCGAGTACGCCGTCGTCGGGCCCACGGCCAGGGTCCGGGACCGTCACGGCATGAGCGCCCGCCACATCGTGGCCGCCTGCCTGTCGCTCGCGGGCTGACCGGCGCGCGGATGGTCGCCGTCGGCGGGGCGCGGGCGGGCGCATGACCGGGACCACCGAGGCGTTCTCCCGCGTCAGGATCGACGCCCTGCTCGGGGATGCCGGGTGGAATCCGGCCGACGGCGCGGGCGTCCTGTTCGAACACGCGTTGCCGGACGGTACGCGCGCCGACTACGTGTTGCGCGACCGGCAAGGGCGGCCGATGGCGGTGATCGAGGCCAAGCGCGCGAGCGTCAATCCCGTCGAGGCGCGCAACCAGGGATGCCATTACGCCGAACGGCTCGACGTTCCCTTCGTCTTCCTTTCGAACGGCGAGGAGGTGTGGTTCCTGGATCGCGAGGCCGACGCGCACGCGCGCCGGATCGCGGGCTTCTATTCGCGCGACGATCTGGAGCGCCGGATGGCGGTCCGGTCGGTCCGGCGCGACGTGTCGGCGGTCCCGATCGACCGGAAGATCGTCGACCGCGACTATCAGATCGACTGCATCGAGGCGCTGTCCGCCGAAGTGTCGCGCGGACGCCGCAGGCTCCTGGTCGAGATGGCGACGGGAACCGGCAAGACCCGCGTGGCGGCCGCCTTCGTCAAGCGCCTGTTCGAGGCCGGCGTCGTCACCCGCGTCCTGTTCCTCGTGGACCGGATCGCGCTGGCGGGGCAGGCCGAGGACGCCTTCACCGACCACCTCCGCGATTATCCCTGCCATGTGTTGCGCCCGGGCCGCGGCTTCGACTACGCCAAACGGATCACCATCGCCACCTTGCAGACCATGATCGCGGAATACCGCGCGCTGTCGCCGGGCTATTTCGATCTGGTCGTCACCGACGAATGTCACCGCTCGATATACGGCAAGTGGAGCGGCGCGCTGCGGCATTTCGACGGCATCCAGTTGGGGTTGACGGCGACGCCTTGCGCGACGGACGTGGCCGATACGGCCCACCCGGAGGACGGCCTGTTCGTGCGCGACACGCTGCGCTTCTTCGAGCTCGATAAACCGACCTTCCGCTACGGCCTCCGCCAGGCGATCGCGGAAGGCCACCTTGCGCCCTATCGCATCTACAGGGCAAAGACCGTCAAGACCGCCGCCGAGGACGGCTTCACGGTGACCCGCGGCGAACTCGACTGGACCGCGATGGACGAGGCCACGCGGACGGAATTCGAAACCCTGTTCGGCCAATCCGACGGCATCGTCGTCGACCCCCGCGCGCTGGAGCGCAGGTTCACGGTCCCGGAGCGCAACCGCGCCATCGTGCGTGAATTCCGCAAAGTCCTCGACGACGGTTTCACGGGCCGCGACGGCGTCCACCGCTTTCCGGCCGACGGCAAGACCATCGTCTTCGCCGTGACTCGGCGCCACGCCGAAACCCTGGCGGCGATGTTCGACGAGCATTTCGCCGATCGGAAGCCGCACCCGACGACGCGCTACGCCGATTTCGTCGTCAGCGACGTGGGCGGCGGGCCGGTTCCGGATGCGAGCGCCGTCATCAAGCGCTTCAGGGAGGAGGAGTTTCCCCGGATCGTCGTCAGCGTGAACATGCTCGACACCGGCTTCGACTGCCCCGAGGTCGTCAACCTGGTGATGGCGCGGTTCACCGAGAGCGCCATCCTCTACCGGCAGATGCGCGGGCGCGGCGCCCGCAAGGCGCCGCATATCCGCAAGACCGGCTTCACGATCTTCGATTTCGTCGGCGTGACGGACTTCCACGGCGACGACGACAGCGGTATCACCGGCGGCGTGCTGAGGGAATCGAAACCGTCCGGCCCCGTCACGGCGCGCCCCTTGTTGACCCTCGATGTGGGCGACCATATCGACCCCGCGAGCCGCGACTGGCTGACGCTGGACGAGAACGGGCGGATCGCGCGGTCGGCCGGGCGCGAGGCTCGCGCCGCCGAGGTCGGACTCCGCTTCGAGGCATGGCTCGGCGAGCAACGTTTCAACGCCGAGCAGGCCCGCTGGGCCAGACTGATCGGGAACCGCCTCGGGGCCGACGCGACGGCCATGGATGGTTTCTGGGACTACGATTTCGATTCGCATCCCTTCACGGGGATCGGCGGCTACGACGGGGCGGCGCGGGTCTTCGGCGGCCGCGAGGCGCTCGACCTCCTTCTCGGGGGCCTCAACGTCGCGGTGTTCGGCGGCGGGGAGAGCGGCGCCCCGGCGCCGCCGGACGACCGCCCGGAAGAACGGGACGGCTGACGACGATGCCGCTGACTCCCGATCTCCGCCGCGCCATCGACCGCATCCGGGACTACCTCTTCGCCGGCGGCTACCCGGACCCGGCCCAGAACGCCGAGCAGTTGAGCTTCCTGTTCTACTTCTACATGTTCGAGGCGGCGGACGCCGCCCGCGTCCGCGCCGCGACCCGCCCGGGCGCGGCGCCCTTCACGAGCGTCTTCTCCGGCGAGTGGACCCTGCGCGACCCGCGCAACGCGCGCGAGCCCGGCGCGAAGACGGTCCCGCGCGACTTTCTCCGCTGGTCCCGCTGGGCCAATGCGCTGAACGGAGAACCCTTGGTCTCCTGGGTGCGCGGGGAGGTCTTTCCGTTCCATGCCGGGATCGCGGCCGAGGGCGTCACCGACTTCATGGACGGCGCCCGCCTGGTCATCGATGAGCCTACGGTGCTCACCCAGGTCGTGAGCCAGGTGAACGACCTGCATCTCGAACTGGTCGACGCCGACGCCAAGGGCGACCTGTTCGAGCACGTGCTGCGCCAGATTCGCCAAGCCGGCGAACTCGGGCAGTTCCGCACGCCGCGCCACGTCATCCGCGACTTGGTCCGGCTGGTCGATCCGCGCCTGGGCGAGACGGTCTTCGATCCGGCCGCCGGCACCGCCGGCTTCCTGGTCGGCGCCTACGACCATATCCGCCTCGCCAACTCGTCGCCGGACGGCATCGAGGAGGTCGAGGTCGACGGCAAGACGATCCGGCGGGGTCTCGGCGATGCGCTGGGCCGCGAGGCGGCGGACCGGCTGCGCGAGGCCACCTTCTTCGGCATGGACGTGGACTCGCGGATGGTCCGCCTCGCCACCATGAACCTCACGCTTCGCGGCCTCGACCGGGTGCGCGTCCTGCGCCGCGACGCGCTCACCCGTTCCCTCGACCGCGCCGCGAGAGCGGAGCTCGACCTGCCCGCGGGCGGCTTCGACGTGATCCTCGCCAACCCGCCCTTTTCCGGCCGGCTGGACAAGGACCGCATCGTCGAGGACGTGAAGGTCGGCCGCACGGCGCAGACGGAGCTTCTGTTCCTGCAATTCATGCTGAACCACTTGAGGGAGGGCGGGCGCTGCGGCGTGGTGGCGCCCGAAGGCGTGTTGTTCGGCTCCACCGCCGCGCACCGCGAGTTGCGCCGCAGACTGGTCGAGAACAACACCGTCGAGGCCGTGCTGTCCCTGCCGGGCGGCGTGTTCAACCCCTATTCCGGCGTCAAGACCTCGGCGCTCGTCTTCCGCAAGGGCGGCGCGACCGGACATGTGATGTTCCTTCACGCCGACAACGACGGCTTCAAGCTCGACGCCAACCACGACCGGCCCATCGACGATGATGATCTGCCGGGCCTGATCGCGGCGTTCGAGAACCGCGCGGACCTGTGGACCGCCTGGAGAGACCGCGATCCGGAAGCCGAGTGGACCGAGAAGTGGTGGTTCGCCGACGCCGACGCCATACGCGCCGCCGACTTCAACCTGAGCGCCGGACGCCACCGCCCGGCGAGCCGCGCCAGGACGGAGCATCGCGACCCGCTGGAGATTCTGGATGAACTGAGGGCCACCGAGACGGAGATCCTGGGAGAGATCGACGCGCTCGCCGCCGCGGTGCGGGAGGCGGGCGCGGAATGAGCGTTTCCGGCGCGCCTGTCGCCGTGTTTCAAGCGCCCGCATTTGTTGTGGACAAAATAGGAACAACAGGGTATGACTCGCGCCATGACGCAGCGTATTCGCGATCCGGTCCACGGCCTTGTCGTCTTCGGCGGCGACGGTGACGGCGACGCAGACCGCGACAAGACGGACGACATCGCATGGCGCTTGCTCGATGCGCTTCAAGGCACGGAGAGACTCCGGCGCGTCTATGCGCCGGAACCGGGCCAAGCGGATGAATTGCGCAACGTTCTGACCCGTATTTCTCATACCGGTGGAGGATCGGGGATTGCGCGGCGTTGCGGGACCGCGATCCGCCCCCCTCCCGACCTCCCTCCTGTCAGGGGGGAGGAGCGTCAACGGCCCCTTCCCATCACCTATCCAAGGGGAGGAGAGAGCGCGGGGCAGCGCGCCCTTTTCTCCCTCCCCCTTACAGGGGGAGGGTCGGGGTGGGGGTCGCGCCAGGGAGGAAGAGCGCGAACGGGACCCTGCGGCGTCCCCGTCGCCGGATGAAGCTCGCGGACAGGCAGTATGAGAAATGCGGGCTGAAGGAGGTGCGAGCATGAATGCCGCGGATATCGTCGTCAATCTGATCGCATTGCATGGCGGCCGACTCGTCGGACGAACGCGATTGCAGAAACGCGCGTATCTTCTGCATCGCTGTGGGGCGAACTTCGAACTTCCGTTCGTCTATCATCATTATGGTCCGTACTCGTTCGATCTCGCCGATGGTTGCCTGGACGCGCGAGCGAACAAGCGGATCAAGGTCAGGGAACGGCCCGGCCGCTACGGCATCCGGTACGCGATTTTCACGCTTCGCGAGGGAGCCGACCCTTCCGGAGGTCTTGGCGCGTTGTCCGCCGACGAAGCTCGCCGGTTTCTGAAGAGGATAGAGAAAGTCGAAGACATCGTCCTGGAGCTCGCCGCGACGATCGTCTACTTCGTCGAGAATGGATACGACATGAAGGGAGCGGTCGGGGAAACGAAGGCTCGGAAACCCATCAAGGCGAGCGCCGAGCGGCTCGAGAAGGCGTACTCCCTGATCCGCGACCTGGGGCTCGACCCGAAGAACGAACTCGCCTCGGTGCGGGGGGAGTAGGGTGAGAGTCGTCCCGCTTGGGGATGTCTGCGCCATTGTAGGCGGCGGCACTCCGCGCCGAAACAACGAGGCGTATTTTGGCGGTCCGATCCCGTGGGCCACGCCGACGGATGTGACCGCTTTGAGCGACCTTTCCATAGCGCGGACGAAAGAAACGATCACCGAGACAGGATTGCGGGAGAGTAGCGCCCGGTTGGTGCCGGCGGGAACCGTTCTTCTGACCAGTCGCGCGACCATCGGCTATACAGCTATTGCGGAAAGGCCCATGGCGACCAACCAAGGCTTTGCCAACTTCATATGTGGGGACTATCTGGTTCCGGAGTATTTGGCTTACTGGTTGCGTGGACAACAAGATCATCTGATCCGGCTTGCCGGTGGAACGACCTTCAAGGAAATATCGAAATCTGCACTGAAAGGTATTCCAATTCCTCTTCCACCGCTCGATGAACAGTGGCGCATAGCCGGCATCCTCAATCGGGCGGCGAGGATCGAACGCCTGCGGACGCGAGCCACCGCCCTCCTTCACACCTTCGCATCGGCTCTGTTCATCAAGATGTTTGGTGACCCTATGGATAACCCGATGGGGTGGAATATCGAACCACTGGGAAATCTCTGCATTATGACGCAGTATGGTACAAGCAGGAAGGCCAATGATAAAGCTGATGGTATACCGATATTACGAATGGGGAATGTCACCTATGGTGGTGATATAGACTGTACTGATTTGAAATACGTTATACTATCGGAAACTGAAATTGCGAAATATATTCTTCATGCTGGGGATATCCTATTCAATCGAACAAATAGCAAGGAACTTGTCGGAAAGACCGGGATATGGGATGATCGATTCATGGCGGTCGCTGCCTCGTATTTTATTCGATTACGCCTCGACGAAACTCGCGTCTGTCCATTTTATGTTTGGGCACTCATGAACTCAGGTGCTATGAAGCACCGACTCTTCGACATCGCGCGTGGTGCAATCGGGCAGGCTAACATCAATGCAAGGGAGCTCAAGTCCTTGCCGCTACCGATTCCGCCTGTTCCCCTTCAGAGGTGCTATGTGGAGATTGTGGAAGCGACACGCGCCACTGCTACCGTCGCGGAGGCTAGTTCTACGACCGCCTCGGCCCTCACCGCTTCCCTCATGGATCGCTTGCTGGACGGAAGCCCGGCGCCATGACCGACATCACGAGCGGCCGACGGTGGGCTATCGGCCGATGGCGCCCACGCCCCCGAGTGTCCTGATCTCATCGTCGGAGTAGCCCGGCCTCGCTGGGGGCGCATGGTATCCGATACGCGTTATTTTCAACAATATCGTTGACAACCGTTTCGTTGAATGATATTCATGCATACAACTGATCATTGGATAGTGGGTTCATGCCATGCGATCTTCCACTGGCCGCTGGGTGAGCGGCGACGATTTCTTCGGTCGCGAGAGCGAGTTGGAAAGTCTGACGGCGCGGATCCGCGACGGCAACCACGTTCTGCTCACCGGGCAACGGCGCATGGGGAAGACCAGCATCGCCCGCGAGCTCGGGCGGCGGCTCGGGGACGACGGCTGGGTGTCCCTCTTCGCCGACGTCGAGGCCGCGACTTGCGCGGAAGACGCGATCGCCGAGATCGCCCGGGCGGCGCATCCGGTCCAGTCGCTGGCGGAGCGTCTGACTGCCGGCATGGGGCACATGAGGCAATGGTTCCAAGACAATGTGGAAGAGATCGGCGCGTCCGATTTTCACGTGAAGTTCCGCGCCGGTCTCGATGCCGGAAACTGGCGTCGCCACGGGGACCGGATCATCCAGGCGTGCGCCGGGCACGAACGATCGGTCCTTCTCGTCATCGACGAGCTGCCGATCTTCCTCCAACGCCTGCTTCGCGAGAACGATGGCGCGCAACGGGTCGATGTGTTCCTGAGCTGGCTGCGCCACGCTCTTCAGGTTCTGGAAGGGGATTCCCCGGTCGTCGTCGTGTCCGGCAGCATCGGGCTGGAGCCTCTGGTCGAGCGACTTGACATTCCCGACCGCATCAACTACCTCTCCACCTTCCGCCTGGGTCCCTGGGACCGCGACACGAGCACGGCCTGTTTCGAGCGTCTCGCGGACAGTTGCGGGCTACGGGTCGAGGACGGCGTCGCCGGCGCCGCCTTCGACGCCCTCGGGATCGGCATCCCCCATCATGTGCAGTCCTTCTTCGCGCGGCTGCGGGACTTTGCCCGGATGCAGGGACGCGACCGGGTGACGGCAGCCGACGTCGACACGGTCTACCGCACCGAGCTCCTGGGGCCGTCGGGACAGAGCGACCTCGCGCACTACGAGGCTCGCCTCAAGGATGCGCTGGACGACGAAAGCCGCCGGGTCGCCATGGAGATCCTGGCCGAAGCCGCCGTCCAGGGCGTGTTCACCGCCGATGTCCAGCGCGGTCTCGGGCAGTTGTACGCCCCGTTGCTCCATGACGCGCCTGCCCGCGTCACGGAAGTTCTCGACCTCTTGGAGCACGACGGTTACCTCGAGCGCGACCCCGACGGCTTCCGCTTCCCGTCGCGTCTGTTGAAGGACTGGTGGGCCGCGCGCTTCCGCAACCACCACGCGCCCCTTGCCGACCGCATCAAGAACCGCCGGAGGGACGCCCGATGAACGAGCCGCGCGTCCCGACGATCCGCAAGTTCAACCCGGGGCTATTCCAGTCCGACCGCGACGTGATCGAGCAGTTCGTGGTCCGGCATCGCGAGCTCGACGCCGTGCTCGACGTCCTCCGGGGAAACGTCGAGGCGCCGTCGTGTCAGCACGTCCTGATCGTCGCGCCGCGCGGCCGGGGCAAGACCATGCTGCTCGCGCGCGCCGCCGCTGAACTCCGGGTCGACGAGGAACTGTCCACGCGCCTGCTGCCCGTGCGGTTCATGGAGGAAAGCCACGAGATCTTCAGCCTCGCCGACTTCTGGCTGGAGGCGCTGTTCCATCTCGCTCGGGAAGCCGCGGGATTCGATCCCGACCTGTCGCGCGAGCTGCGCGACACCCATGCCGATCTGAAGTCCCGCTGGCGCGAGCGCGAACTCGCGGACCGCGCCCGCGCCGCCGTCCTGACGGCCGCGGAACGACTCGACAGACGGCTGGTCCTCATGGTCGAGAACCTTCAGGCGTTGGGCGAGAGCGTGGACGACGATTTCGGGTGGGGGTTGCGCCAGGCGTTGCAGTCCGAACCCCGGATCATGCTGGTCGCCACCGCCACCAGCCGCTTCGAAGGGCTGGACGATGCGCGCCAACCCTTCTTCGAACTGTTCCGCACGATATCCCTGCGACCGCTGGACACCGAGGACTGCCGGCGCCTGTGGCGCGCGGCCGGCGGCGGCGACAGGAGCGCGTGGAACATCCGGCCGCTCGAAATCCTGACCGGCGGCAGCCCCCGCCTGTTGGTCATCGTGGCCGGGTTCGCGCAGCACCGGTCCCTGCGCCAGCTGATGGACGAACTGGTGACGTTGATCGACGACCACACGGAATACTTCCGCGGCCATCTGGAGGGCCTGCCCAAGATCGAACGCCGCGTCTATCTCGCGGTGATCGATCTCTGGAATTCGCTCTGGCATCCGGCGAGCCCTGCCGAAATTGCGGCGCGCGCCGCCCTGGACGTCCGCGTCGTCTCGACCATGCTCGGCAGGCTCGTCGAGCGCGGCGCAGTCGCCGTGGAGGGGGCCGGGCGCAAGCGGCGCTACGCCGCCGCCGAACGGCTCTACTGCATCTACTACAAGTTGCGGCGCGAGTGCGGCGAGGCGGCCGTCGTGCAGGGCCTGATCCGCTTCATGGCGGTGTTTTATGACCGCGAGGAACTGGCGGAAATATCCGGTCCGCTTTGCTTGGAGGCTGCCCAATCCCCCGTCATTCGCGAAGGGATCGAACGGGCGCTCGCCGAGATGCCGCGCATGGAGGCGGATGCGTTCACGGGCGCCGTTTTCCGCGAAGAGGGACGGTGCCCCATCGACGGAGAGGACGGGCAGGCCCGTGAAGGCGTCGACGAGGCTTTGGAACTCCGGTTGTCGGTCGCCTCGGCGCTGGCCAAGAAGGGCGATGCTCAAAGACAGCGCGGCGACGCTGAAGCGGCGATCGAAACCTGGGATGAGATTGTCGGACGCTTCGGCGCCGACGAAGCTCCGGAACTCCGGTCGTATGTTGCCGGGGCGCTGGTCGCCAAGGGCCTTGCCCAAGGGCAGCTTGGCGATGCCGAAGCGGCGGTCGCGACCTGCGACGAGATTGTCGGACGCTTCGGCGCCGACGAGGCTCCGGAACTCCGGTTACAGGTCGCTATGGCGCTGGTCACCAAGGGCCTTGTTCAGTATCGACTCGGCGATGCCGAAGCGGCGGTCGCGACCTGCGACGAGATTGTCGGACGCTTCGGCGCCGACGAGGCTCCGGAACTCCGGTTACAGGTCGCTATGGCGCTGGTCATCAAGGGCTTTGTTCAGAATCGACTCGGCGATGCCGAGGCGGCGATCACGACCTACGATGAGGTTATCGACCGTTTCGGGGCCGACGAGGCGCCGGAACTCCGGTTGCAGGTCGCCGCGGCATTGGTTCACAAGGGCATTGCTCAAGGACGGCTTGGAGATGCCGCAACTGCGATTGCCACTTGCGACGAGGCTGTCAGACGCTTCGACGTCGATGAGGCGCCGGAACTTCGGTTACCGATCGCTTGGGCATTGCTGAACAAGAGCCTGATTCAGACGGCGGCCGGGCGCCCGGAAGACGCGTTGCGCGTGTGCGAGGAACTCGAACGAAGGCTCGGCGCCCTGCCCCCGAATGTGGCCCTTGTGTCCCGGTGGCAAATGGCGTGGGCGCGGATCAGGGCCTTGTTGTCTCTGGGACGACGGCAAGCCGCCGTGGACCCCTTCCGCGCTGCCTATGCCGTCTTCGTTCCCGAAAACGAAGAGATGCTGGGCGAGATGCTGGGGACCGTCCCGAGGGTCATCGCCGCCGGTTTCCCGGAACGCGATCTTGTCGCCGTGCTTGAGGAGGATCCCGAGAAAGCCGCTGCCTTGGCGCCGCTTCTCGTCGCGCTGCGGCAACGCGCCGGCGAAAGCGTCCGCGCCCCGGCCGAAGTGCTCGAAGTCGCCAGCGATATCCGTCGGCGGATCGACGAAACGGGAACGGCGGAGAGCGCGACTCCCGTCTCGTGATCTCCGGTTCGGGCGCGCGGACCGCCAGCGGCGCGGTCCTTCATTGGCGAGGGCCATGCGCCGCGGCGCCCGTTGATGTAAGAATGGCCGGGGCGGCGTTCCGAAGGGAGGCGGAACATGAATGACGGCGGCGGCTACGGCGCGGAGACCGTCCGGGCGATGGCCCGGGAGCTCTACGGGATCGATCTGACGGAGGATCGCGCGGCCGAGATCGCGCGGCAGGCCGCCGCGCTCGCCGGTGCGGCCCGGCGCGCCGGGCGGGAGCCCGACTTCGACGAGGAGCTGGCGAGCGCCCGCCAGGCGCTGGCCCGCGCCGCGCGGGAACGGCCGGGAGCGTGAGCGTGGACGTCGTCGACCACACGCTGTGCGGCCTCGTCGACGCCATCCGGGCGCGCCGCGTCTCCGCCGTCGAGGCGATGGAAGCGACGCTGGCCCGGATCGACCGGGCGCAGCCCCTCGTCAACGCCTTCATCGCCATCGATGGCGACCGGGCGCTCGATGCCGCCCGGCGCGCGGACGCGGCGCTGTCGAGGGGAGACGAGGCGCCGCTGCTCGGCGCGCCCCTGGCCCACAAGGACCTGCTCTACAGGAAGGGCCGCGCGTCGACGTGCGGTTCGAAGATCCGGCGCGGCGTCGTGGCGGACGTCACCGCGACCGCCCTGGAGCGGCTCGACGCCGCCGGCGCGATCGAGGTCGGCGCCCTCAACATGGCGGAGTTCGCCGCCGGCGGCACCGGCCACAACGAGCACTTCGGCGACTGCCGGAACCCGTGGAACACGGATCACGCCCCGGGAGGATCGTCGAGCGGCTCCGGCGCCGCCGTGGCGGCGCGCATGGTGGCCGGTTCCCTGGGCTCGGACACGGGCGGGTCCGTGCGCATCCCGGCCGGTCTCTGCGGCGTCGTCGGGATCAAGCCGACCGACGGCAGGGTGTCGCGGCATGGCGTCATGCCGCGGTCGTGGACGACCGATACGCTGGGCCCCATGGCGCGGACGGCGCGGGACGCGGCCAGGATGATGACCGTCATCGCCGGCTTCGACCCGCGCGACCCGCAATCGAGCGCCGAACCCGTCCCCGACTACGAAGAGGGGCTGGAGGCGTCCCTGAAGGGCCTCCGGATCGGAGTCGCCGCCAACTACTACGACGAGGGCATCGACGAGAGCGTCGCCAGGGGCATGGCCCATTCCCGCGAGGTGTTCCGGGCGCTCGGCGCCGAGCCGGTGGAAGTCTCCGTGCCGGACCCGGCCCTGGCCATGCGCCTCGGGCAACTCGTCGTGGCGGCGGAGGCCGCGTCGCTTCACGAGACGTGGCTCGCCGAACGGCCCGGCGATTACCAGATCGCCGTCCGCGCGCCGATGGAGCCGGGCCTGTTCGTTCCCGCGACCCGCTACATCGAGGCGCTGCGTCTGCGCGGCCCGCTGCTCGACGAATTCCTCGGGCAGGTGCTGGACCGCGTCGACGTCCTGCACGTCCCGACGATGCCGGCGCCGGCGCCGACCCTGGCGGACTGCGATCCGGCGTCCCCCGAACGCGCCGCGCGGACCATGGGCTTCTTCCCCAGGTTCACCCGGCCCGTCAGCTATCTCGGCCTGCCCGCGATCTCGGTCCCCTGCGGGTTCTCGGACGACGGGCTTCCCGTCGCGTTTCAGCTGGTCGGGCGGCCGTTCTCGGAGGCCCGGTTGCTGAACGCGGCGCACCTGTACCAGCGTGAAACCGGCTGGCGCGAACGGGCGCCGGAGCTCCCGGCCGGTCCGTAGCCGCCGGCGCCGCCGGCTGCGGACCCCCGCCGTCCGTCATTGATGCCGGAACGGCGCCGCGCTCCCGCTCAGCGCCCGCCCGCCGCCGAACCGAGCCAGCGGCTGGTCAGACGCTCCATCAGGTCGACGTAGACCGCGAAGGCGCCGTCGTCGTCGCCGTTCCCGATCGCCGCGGCGGCTTCGTCGATCCGTTCGCCGATCCAGCCCCAATCCGCGTGATCGGCGGGGATCGCCGCGACCACCGCCGGCGCCGTCCGGTAGTAGTCCGCCACCAGCGCCCGGCGTCCCGCCGTCTCCATCATGTAGCCGTCGCGGAAACCCCGGAGCGCCTGGAGCGTCGGCCCGTCGTCCGCCTCGCCCCGCCGCTCGACGACCGCCG
The DNA here is from genome assembly GCA_965242505.1 of Alphaproteobacteria bacterium. GTDB lineage: Bacteria > Pseudomonadota > Alphaproteobacteria > UBA2966 > UBA2966 > UBA2966. The sequence continues at coordinate 1,686,220 of OZ251449.1, read as the reverse complement.
TGGTCAGGAAGCAATCGGGTCTGGGGATGGAGTCTCCCTGAGTGCGGATATGCGCCGGTTGTTCGGCTGGCCTCCCGCCTGACGAACAGCCTGCCGTCTTGCCGCCGCCAGCGACCGTGTTGAGCTGCTCGTCCCCCAACTGAACGTTCGGATCGAGCGGCAGGGTGACATGGAAGACGTCGGCCGAATCCTCGACGACGCGGACGTCCGTATAGGGGGGCAGATCGAGGCCGAAGTCGGCGAAGACGGCTGCCGGGTCCTCTTCCATCCGGGCGCGGAGATCCGGTTCCTTGCGGTACTTGTCCGCAAACCGCTCCATGCTCTCGACGGCATCGCGCACGGCGCCAGGCTCCATCGTCAGAACGATCGGCGTATTCACATTCGACATGAATCGCGCTCCTCCATGATCCGGTTGGGTGACGTTGACGTATCTTAATTTTAGCGGGGGGGGGGGGGTAAACCCTAATTTCGCCCGTCCGCAAGTTTCGTCCGGCGACGGGGGCGCCGCAGGGTCCGTTCATGCTCCTCCCCCCCCCTGACAGGGGGGAGGTCGGGAGGGGGGTCCGGATGGTACAGACCGGATAGAAAGGTAACAGTTCAGACCGGATACATGGGTAACAGGTTAGAGGGTTGGTCGGGAGGTGCGGGAGGTGCGGCCGATGCCTTGGAAGGAGACCTGTCCGATGGACGAGAAGCTGGTTTTCGTTGCCGATTATCTGCGTGGCGAGTGGTCGATGACGGCGCTGTGCGAGCACTACGGCATCAGCCGCAAGACCGGGTACAAGTGGCTTGGACGGTATCGCGGCGACGGCCCGGAGGGTCTGGTCGAGCGGTCGCGTGCGCCGCGTCGCCATGGTCGGTCGATGGCGCCGTCGGTGGCCGAGGCGATCGTCGCCTTGCGCCGCACGCGTCCGCACTGGGGTCCGCGCAAGCTGCGGGCGGTGTTGGTGAGTCAGCGCCCCGAGGTGGCGTGGCCGGCGGCCAGCACGATGGGCGACCTGCTGCGCGCGGAGGGTCTGGTGGCGCGCCGTCGCCGGCGCCGTCGGATGGCGGCTCCGTGTCGTCCGTTCCGCCCTGTGGCGGCCCCTAACGACGTGTGGTGTATCGACTTCAAGGGGTGGTTTCGCACCCGCGACGGCGTCCGCTGCGATCCGCTGACGATCACCGACGCCTACAGCCGCTTTCTGCTGGCGTGCGTCATCGTCCCGCCGCAGACCGCAGCAGTGGGGGCGGCGGTGGGGCGGGTGTTCCGGCGCTACGGGGTTCCCGAGGCCATCCGTTCGGACAACGGGGCGCCGTTCGCCGGTCCGGGGGCTGGGGGTCTGTCGCGTCTGTCGGTGGAATGGATCAAGGCCGGGATCGCGGTGGAGCGGATTGCGCGGGGTCAGCCGCAGCAGAACGGGAGGCATGAGCGGATGCATCGGACGTTGAAGGCCGAGACCGCGACGCCGCCGGCGGCGACGGCGGACGCGCAACAGGCCCGCTTCGACCGCTTCCGCCAGGACTTCAACGCCCATCGTCCGCATGAGGCCTTGGGGCAGAAGCCGCCTGCGGCGTTCTACCGGTCGTCGGAGCGGCGTCATCCCGAGCGCCTGGAGGAGCCTTGGTACGATGCCGAGCACGCGATGCGCCGGGTCCGCACCGATGGCTCCATCAAGTGGGGCGGCGACTTGGTCTTCGTCAGCGAGACGCTGAGGGGCGAGCCGGTGGGCGTGGCCGAGACTGACGGGGGCGACTGGATCGTCCGCTTCGCGGATATCGACCTCGGGATCATCGATCGGAGGTCGAAGAAGCTACACCGCTTCCGTGCGGCCCGGCCGGGCCGCACGGAAGCGGGACAGACCGGGAACACTGTTACCCATGTATCCGGTCTATAGTGTTACCCATCTATCCGGTTGCTCACCGCGGTCCCGCAACGCCGCGCGATCCTCGATCCTTCACCGGTATGAGAAATGCGGGTCGGGTGGGGCGGGGCGCCGCGCCCTTGCGCCCGAGGACGTCCGGTCGTCAGAACCGCGTCGCCAGGGTTCGCGTCGCGTTGGCGTCGCTTGCCCGGTAGGCCTCGAAGACGATCTCCATGACGTGCGCCTGCATCTCCAGGGCGCGCGTCGACGCATCCCCCGCCTCGATCAGGGTCACGAAGTGGCCGACGACGGTCGCCGGCGCCGCGCCGCCGCCGGGCGCGACCCGGCGGCAGGGGTATCCGTCGAACCGGGCCTCTTCCGAGGCGGCCTCGACGAGGCGATAGTCGCCGTCGGACCGGTGGACGTAGATGCCGCCGTCGTCGACGCCGAAATGCAGGCTGCCCTCGCGCCCGATCACGGTGACCCGCCGCCGGGTGGCGTGGTGGCCGACGTACCCGTTCCAGTTGGCGTTGACGGACGCGGCCATGCCGTTCTCGAGCCGCAGGCTCACCAGCGCGCTGTCCTCGACGTCCGGTTCGACCGTCGAGCCGTCGTCCATCGTCCGCGTCGCGAAGCGGCGGCCGCACAGCGCCGTCACGGCGCGGGCCGGGCCGAACAGCGAGGCCACGGCGCCGATCTGATAGATGCCGAGATCGAAGAGCACCCCGCCGCCGGCGCGTTCCTTGCGATAGAACCAGTCGGCATGGGTGGGGCCGCGATGGCCGCGATGGCATTCGACGCTCGTCGCCTCACCGATCGCGCCGGCCGCGATCAGGCGCGCGACGGCCTCGTGTTCGGGCGTGTCCACGTGGGGCAGGGGAAGGAACGTGATCGGGGGGCCGTTCCGCCGGGACGCGAGGGAGTCGAGGAGACCGGTCGCCTCCTCGACCGACGTGACCATCGGCTTTTCCAGCAGGACGTGCTTGCCGGCCTCGATGGCCTCGCGGGCGAATGGGGCGTGGTTGTCCGGCGGCGTCAGGATCAGGACGGCGTCGATGTCGTCGCGCGCCAGCATCTCGCCTGCGTCCGTATACCAGTCCCGGACGCCGAACGCGCGGGCGCTGGCCTCGAGCGCGGCCGCGTCGCGGCCGGCGATGGCGACCAGCTCGGCCCGGCCGCGCAGGTCCAGAAGCTCGGGGAAATGGCGCCGGCGCGCGATGTCGCCGTGGCCGATGGAGGCCACCCGTATCATGGCCGGGGTCCTTCCGCCGGACCGCGCGTCATCCGGAGCCGATCGTCATGACGGGCTCGTTGGGCGATTCGCCCTCCGGATCGTTGGCCAGCGCCCCGCGCGGCGCCGGCGCCACGCCGCCGTCGAGCAGCGGGTCGCCGGTTTCCCGCATCCAGGCCTCGAGGCGCCCGCGCATGTCGTCGGCGACCTCCCGCATCATGGGAAGGCCGCAAAGGTTGTTGGTCTCGTAAGGGTCGAAGACGAGATCGTAGAGCGCCTCCCGAGCGCAGACCCGATCCCGCCAGCCCTGCTCCAGAAGGAACGTCTTGCCGGCGGTGTCGTCGACGTTGGGCAGGTTCGGTCGGCCGCGGTCGTCGAAGCGGCGGATGTACTTGTAGCGCTTCCCGCGGATGCATCTCATGGGCTCGTAGGCGGCGTGGTAGTTGCTCTCGGCGAAGACGGCGTCGCGCGCGCCGTCCCGTCCGCCGGCGGCCAGGGGGCGCAGCGACGCGCCTTGCGCGAACGCCGGCCGTTCGATGCCCGCGAGGTCGTAGACCGTCGGCGCCAGGTCCAGCAGGCTGGCCATCTCGTCCACGACCCGCCCGCCGGCGAAGCCGCCGGGTCCGCGGACGATCAGGTAGACCGAGATGCCCGGGTCCTCGAGGTTGCTCATGTGGCGCGGGAATTGCAGCCCGTGATCGGTGAAACAGCACACCAGCGTCCGGTCCGCGAGGCCGTTCGCGTCGAGCGCGCGCAGGACCGCGCCGTAGGCTTCGTCCATCTCGCGGGCGGAGGCCTTGAACCCGGCCATGTCGGCCCGGATCTCGGGGACGTCGGGCAACGGCGGCGGCGGCGCGCAATAGCGTTCGTCCTCGGCCGGATGGTTGGCCGGGTCGGGCGGCGGGAACGGGCGGTGGGTCGCGTTCAGGCCGAGCGAGAGGAAGAACGGCCGCGCGTGATCCCGGCCCAGGAAGGCGACGGCGGCCTCGACGGGGTCCCGCGCGTCCGCCAGCTCCGGGTAGTTCGTGTCGGCGGTGGACAGCAGCTCGGCGTAGCCGACGGACGTCGGGTCCGGCGCCGTGTGCTCCACGCCCGCGAGCGCGGTGTGGTAGCCGTTCCGCCCGAGCGTATGCACGACGTGATATCGGGAGTCGGTCATTCGGAAGCCGCGATGCCCGAGCCCGTACATGCCGCACGAATGGGGATACATGCCCGAGAGGAAGCTCGCGCGGCTGGGCGAGCACGTGGGCGCGGTGCAGAACGCCTGCCGGAACAGCACGCCTTCCTCGGCCAGGCGCCGCAGGTTCGGGGTCGGCACCGCGTGGCCGTACGGCTCGACGAACCGCCCCGTGTTGTGGGAATGCATGAAGACGACGTTCGGGGGTCGTTCGACGGTCATTCGTGGAAACCTCGTCCGCGCGCCCGGTTCCGCGTGGAAGACGCCGGGCGTCTGCGCGAGTATCGTCGGGAAGGAGGGGCGGGACAAGAATGGACGAGAACCGCGCCGGCATCGGCGAGGCGCCGAAGCGAATCGAGGACGAACGGTTCCTGACCGGCGCCGGCGCCTACATCGACGATATGACGATGGACGGGATGGCGCATGCCGTCGTCCTCCGCTCGCCCCACGCGCACGCCCGTATCCTCGGGGTCGAGACGGAAGACGCCCGCGCCGCGCCCGGCGTTCTCGCCGTTCTCGCCGGCCGGGACCAGGCGGCCGCCGGCATCGGGCCGATCGCGCCCTACCAGTCGCGGAGCCCCCTGACCGGCGCGCCGTTCGCGCACCCGCCGCGCTTCCCCCTCGCCGTGGACCGCGCGCGCCACGTCGGCGAGCCGGTCGCGATGGTGGTCGCCGAGACGCGCGAACGGGCGCTCGACGCCGCCGAGCGCGTCGCCGTCGACTACGAGAGCCTGCCCGCGGCGACGACTCCCGAGGCCGCGCTCGCCGCCGATGCGGTGCCGCTCGCCGAAGGCTCCGGCGGCAACCTGTGCGTCGAGGAGTCCGTCGGTGACCGGGCGGCGGTCGACGCGGCGTTCGCGGCCGCGGCGCGCGTGGCGCGACTCGCCGTGGTCAACCACCGCGTCGTCGCGAGCCCCATGGAGCCGCGCGGCGCCGTCGGCGCGTTCGACGCGGCGTCGGGGCGCTACACGCTGCATGCGGCCTGTCAGGGACTGTACGCGAACCGCGACAGCGTCGCGGCGACGCTGGGAGTGGAACCCGATCGCGTCCGCCTCGTGGCGCCGGACGTCGGCGGCGGGTTCGGGGCTAGGAACTTCCCCTATCCGGAATACGCGCTGACCCTCTGGGCGGCTCGCGAGACGGGCCGGTCCGTGAAGTGGACCGCCACCCGCTCCGACGCGTTCGCCGCCGACGATCAGGCCCGCGACCACGCCAGCCGCGCCGAGCTCGCGCTCGACGCCGAAGGCCGGTTCCTCGCCTTGCGCGTGTCCACGGCGGCCAACCTCGGCGCCTATCTGACGGGCGCCGCGGGGGCGATCGGCGGCCTGCAATACATGGCCCTCATGGGCTCCGTCTACGCGTTGCCCGCCTTCCGCGTCGACCTGAAGGCCGCGCACACGAACACGGCGCCGCTTGGCGTCACCCGCGGCCCCGGGTTCGCCGAGGCGGTCTACCTCATGGAGCGTCTGATCGACCGGGCCGCCCGGGAAACGGGTCTGGATTCCGCCGAACTGCGCCGCCGCAACCTCGTGCCGAGGGCCGCCATGCCGTTCACCAACGCCCGCGGCGCGACCATCGACAGCGGCGATTTTCCCGCCAACCAGGAGACCGCGGTCGCCGCGCTCGATCTCGCCGGGTTCGAGGCGCGGCGGCGGCGGTCGGAGGCGCGCGGAGTCCTGCGCGGCCGCGGGATCGCCCACCACGTCAAGATCACCCTGGGGCCGCCGGAGGAGAACGTGGCGCTCCGTTTCGACGACGACGACCGGGTATCGCTGATCGTCGGAACCACGGCCATCGGCCAGGGGCACGAGACCACCTTCCGGCAGCTCGTTTCCGGGATGCTGGGGGTGCCCAACGCGCGCATCCGCTACCTCGCGGGCGACACCGACCTCTTGCCGACGGGCGGCGGGCACGGCAGTTCCCGCGCCACGTTCATGGCGGGGACGGCGATGCGCCTGGCGGCCCGGAAGGTCGTCGCCAAGGGGCGGGCGGTCGCCGCGCGGGTTCTCGAGGCGGCGGAGGCGGACGTCGAGTTCGTCGACGGGCGGTTCCTCGTGACGGGGACGGACCGCGGCGTCGATCTGTTCGAGGCCGCCCGGCTGGCCCGGGATCCGGCCAACCTGCCCGAGGGCGTGAAGCCGGGCCTCGACGCCTATCACCTGTTCGCGCGCGAGCACGGGACCTTTCCCAACGGCTGCCACGCCGCCGAGGTCGAGGTCGATCCCGACACCGGTGCCGTGACGTTGTTGCGCTACGTGGCCGTCGACGACTTCGGCGTGATCGTCAACCCCGTGATCGCGGCGGGGCAGGTCCACGGCGCGGTCGCCCAGGGCGTCGGGCAGGCCCTGCTGGAGCGGGCGGTCTACGATCCCGACACCGGCCAGCCGCTGACCGGGTCGTTCATGGACTACGCGCTGCCGCGGGCCGACGACCTGCCGTCCTTCGAGCTCGCGTTCCAGGGCATTCCCTGCGCGACCAACCCCTTGGGCGTGAAGGGGCTGGGCGAGGCCGGCGCCATCGCCGCCTTCCCGGCGGTGATCAACGCCGTCCTCCATGCGCTGGCGCCGCGCGGCGTGACGAGCCTCGACGGGCCCGCCACGCCGCAGAGGGTCTGGCGCGCCCTCCGCGAGGCGGGAAGCCGGCCCCGGCCGTGACGGCGCGGTAACCGAATGTTCTCTCTCCCGCGTGGGGAGAGGCGGATTGCGGCCGATTCTCGATTCGCTATACTCGATACCCGCGGCCCGTCTCCGGCGCGCAACCGCCAGACCGCGCCGACGGAGAGTCCGTCGGCGTCGAGGCGTGAATTGGAAATTTGCGTGCGTTACGAGAGTAATCCGAAGCACAAGGAGCCTTGGCAACGGGGGCGTAAGGGCGCTCTGTGTCCGAAGAACGTCGATCAAGCGACGGCGCGACAATTGCTTTCGGGCAGCGAATTGGTTGGCGGCAAGCGCTACGCAGTGGACGACGGCAGAGCGTATTGCGCGCAAGAGCATCGTACGGATGTTTGGCATGGCTACCCGGTTGGCTGGGCCGAAGTTCCCGAAAGCCTCCGACGGAAATGGCGCAAGGCCGGATGCATGAAGGGAAAAGACGTTCGAGATCATTGGGACGAGTAATCGGAAGATGACCACCAGATGGGAACGACTCGCGGGCGACACTGACGTGTTCGCGCTGAAGGTGGCGTTCATCCCCGATCCCGACGAAGGACGGGCCATCGATCCCGAAGTTTCTCTATCCTGGGGGAGCTTCCAGATATGGGTCGAAGGGAGGAACCTGTGCGCCCACCTGGACCAGGGCGAGCGTATGGATTCGGTCCATTGGTACCTTCTGCCGCTTCTCGAATGGTTCGCCCGTCACTGGGATCCTCTTCTCCACGAGGAGCGCCCGCCGGCGAGGAACGCCGGTATTTCCGGGTGGGAATCCTTGCGCGCCACCCGTTTCCCGCCGCCGGCGATCGAGGAAGACGAAAGGCGCGTGTCCGCATGGGAACGCGAATGGCAGTCATGGTGGGCTCGGCACGCGCTCCGGGCCGCGCGCGAAGGCGGATTGTTTCCCGATGTCGTGTTCAGGCGTTTTCGAGATTCGATCGAGGTATCCTGGGGCCCTGTCTCCGGCAGGGAAACGTCGCCTCGCTTCGACGTCGCGGAGGCGTCGCACGGTTTCGGCAGACTGCCGCCGGGAGCGGTCGCTGAACCCCTGCACGACGTGCTGTCGAACGCGAGCGAATACCTTCTGACGCTGGCGAACCGGTCGCGTCGGATCAGGGCGTTGCGTGAAAAGCTCCAGACCCTGAAGGATTCGGCCCGGCGTCACGAGCTGCGTCTCGCGTGGCTCGCCGGTCTGGGATCGAACGAGCGCGCCGTCCGAACTGGATGGCGCCGGGCCGTGGAGTCTTTTTCCGGGATGGCCAAGGCTCCAAGCCGCGCCGTGATGGAGGTTACGGAATCGCCTCTCGTCATCGCCGGATCCTGTCAAGCCGCGCTCATGTTCGGTTCTCTCGCCCCGAACGTCGGAAAACGCGACGCGTCGCGCCTTGCCCGGACGATGGTCGGTCTCTACGCGACCGAAGGCGGCGGCGGTCCGGAGCAGGTCCGAACGGTCTGTCCCTCCCATCGAAGAGTCCACGCGGCGTCTCCCCCGTGGTCCCGGGGATACGAGCTGGCCGAGGCGCTTCACGAGCGCCTCGGCCATCGATTTCTGGAGGATGAATCCGTCGATATCGAAAAGCTGGTCGAGACGCTGGGGGTGGAAGTCGAGGATCTGGAACTGTCGGACAGGAAGGTTCGTGGCGTCTCCATCGCGGGGCCGCGACATCGGCCCGGCATCGTCGTCAACACGAACCATGCCGCGAATTCGTACCCTTGGGGTCGTCGATTCACGCTGGCGCACGAGGTGTGTCATCTCCTGTTCGATCGCGAGGCGGGCAGACGCCTCGCGATCGCCAGCGGGCCGTGGGCGCCTCCCGATATCGAACGACGCGCCAACGCGTTCGCGGCGATGCTGCTGATGCCTGCTTCCCTCGTGCGACGCGCCGTGATGAAGCTGACCGCGCCTCTCGAGACTCGGGCAGGCGTATCGGAGATGGCGGACAGACTGCGCGTGAGCCGTTCCTCCTTGCTGAGTCATCTTAAAAATCTGGGATACATCGACGAGAGCGACGAACGGCAAATCGAAGGCGACCTGCGATCTCCGATCGAGTCGCGCTGACCGCGACGCGCGCATACACGGAGAATCGCGTCATCTCGCGAGCGGGAAGCATCTCGTCGCGCCCATGAAGCCGGAAGACCGGCGGCGGCGTCTCGCTCCTTCCCGCGCGCGTCCGTCAGTCCCGGACCGCCGTCGGCGCGTCCACCCGGACGGTCACGATGTCCGCGCCGTGGTATTGCTGATGGCGGACCGAGGACGCGAAGTGCCGCAGCAGCCGGAGCGAGGTTTCCGTCCCGGTCCGGATCTCGCCGGTCCGCTCGTCGAGCAGCGCGATCCGGTCCTCGAGGTTCTCCTCGCCGGCGGCGGCGATGAACTCCAGCACCGCGCCGCCGTCCTCCTTGTGCGCGGTGAGCAGCAGGCGCCGGGGGCCGTGTTCTCCGTCGTCGCCCTTTTCCAGCAAGGTCAGCAACGTCTCCTCCGCGGCGGCGTCGAGACGGCGCGCCATCGCGTCGTCCCAGCCGCTGCGGGACGCGAACGCGCCGACGAACTCCCGTATCCCGGGCAGGGCCGAGACGTCCAGCGTCGCCTGGATCCGGCGGCGGCGGGGCGCCGTCGCTTCCATGAACAGGGTCATGAGAATGGCCACGAGGCCCCCGGCCGTCATGCCGTTCTCGAGGATTCCGCCCCCGAACTTCGAGATGTGCTCGGGAAAGATCAGGCCGTTCTGAAACCCCACGCCGATCCAGAACGCGACGCCGACGATCAGACTCTTGCGATAGTCCACCCCGTCCTGGACGACGATCTTCATGCCGACCACGAACAGCATGGCCAGCAGCACGGTGATGTAGGCCGCCGCGACCGGACCCGGTATCGCCAGGACCACGGCGAGCCCCTTGGGGACGAACGCCAGGACGACGAACGCCGCCCCCACCGCGACGCCGACGCTGCGGGCTCCGACCCCGGTGAGCGCGGTCATCGAGATGCTCGTCGAGTAGGTCGTGTTGGGCACCGTGCCCGCGAGGCCGGACAGCAGGTTGCCCACGCCGTCCGCGGCCACCGCGCCCTGCACCGACCGGAAGTCCACCGCGCGGGGCCGGCGCCACGACACGCGCTGGATGGCGACCCCGTCGCCGATCGTCTCGATGGCGCCGACCTGGGTCACGAACAGGAACGCCGGAAGAAGCGTCCAGAAGACCGGTCCGAAGTCGAGGTCGAAACCCGGCCACCCGCTCTCCGGGAAGCCGATCCACGACGCCTCTGCCACGCGTTCCGTGTCGTAGATGCCGTAGAAGGCGGCCAGCGCCGAGCCGGCGGCGACGCCGATGACCGGCGCCCACAGGCGCAGGGCGCCCGTCGCCTTGAGCGCGATGCCGCCGATGACGAGCGTGGTCGCGAGGGCGCAGAACGGCGCGGCGTACGGCGGCGCCCCGGAGGGCGCGTTCCCGAACCCCTTGAAGATGATCGGCAGCACCGTGACCGGTATCAGCATGATCACGGTCCCGGTCACGGCGGGGGTCAGGATCCGCCGGAGCAGCGAGAGGCGCGCGGCGAGCGCGAACTGGCAGAACGACGAGATGACCACCAGCGTGGCCAGCATCGCCGGGCCGCCCTGGGCGAGGGCCGCGACGGAGACCGCGATGAAGGCCCCGGACGTGCCCATGGCGAGGACGTAGCCCGCGCCGATGCGGCCGATTCGCGCCGCTTGCAGCACCGTCGTCGCGCCGCTGACCGCGACTGCGGCGAACACCGCCCAGGACAGGTACGTCTCCGTACCGCCGGCGGCCTGCACGATGATCGAGGGCGTCAGCACGATGCCGGCCACGCAGAGCAGGGCGAGCTGCAGGCCGAGGCCGACGGAGAGCGCCGTCGGAGGCCTGTCGTCGGGCTGGTAGCGCACGCCCGCGCGCCGGTCGGAATCGTCGGCCGTCATGCCGTCACCCGTACTGGTTCGCGAAGCGACCGGCGGGCACTATCGCACATCTTCACCCGGCGGGATCGGATGAAGATTCGGTAGTGTCTCGGGCCGGGACGTTTCGGACCGGGACGCTGCCGGCGAACCTGCTGGCGAGGACGTTTCGACCATGTGCGGCCGTTTCACGCAGACCTTCGCCTGGGACCGGGCCGACCGGCTCCTCGGTCTCTCCGGGCCGCCCCTGAACCTCCAGCCCCGCTACAACGTGGCGCCGGGTCAGGACGTGGCCGTCGTTCGCGCGGACCGGGACGGACGCCGCCGGTTCTCGATGCTGCGTTGGGGCCTCGCGCCGGGATGGGCCAGGGACCCGCGCATCGGCCACAGGCTCGTCAACGCGCGCGCCGAGACGGCGCGGTCGAAGCCATCGTTCCGGGCCGCGTTCGCCTCCCGCCGCTGTCTGGTTCCGGCGGACGGGTTCTACGAATGGAAGCGCGAGGGCGCGGCGAAGCGGCCTTGGCTGATCCGGATGAAGGACGGCGGCCCGTTCGCGTTCGCGGGCCTCTGGGAGCGCTGGTCCGCGCCGGGCGGCGGGGCCGAGGCGCTCGAAACCTTCGCGATCCTCACCACTGCCGCCAACGAGGCCGTGGCGCCGATCCATCACCGGATGCCGGTGATCCTCGCCCCGGAGGCGTTCGGCCCCTGGCTCGCGGGCGCGGAGGTTCCGCTCGGGCCGTATTCGCCGGAGGCCATGACCGCCTGGCCGGTGAGCGCCTTCGTCAACCGTCCCGCGAACGACGATCCGCGATGCGTCGAGCCGGTCGCCGTCGGGTGACTCCGGGCCGCCGCCGCCGCGGGCCGCCACGATGCCTCCGGCGATCCCCGGGATCGACGTCCGGCGCGCGGGCGCGCCGTTCTCGAAACGCTGCGGCGGCGACGCGTCCGATCCACCCCCCTCCCGTCCCCTCGTTCTCCCTCCCCCTTGCGGGGGGAGGGTCGGGGTGGGGGCCGCGCCAGGGGTGAGGAGCGCCAACGGACCCTGCGGCGCCCCCGCCGCCGGGTGAGGCTTGCGGACGAGCAGTATGAGAAATGCGGGTCAGGCCGCCACTGATGTCCTGGTTCAGATACATGCGAGACACGGCCCATCGGGTTGGTCGGTATCCGGCCTCGCCATGGCCGGAAGCCTGCTTACGGCCATGGTCGCCCTCGGAGCCGTTGGGAGCGGTGGGTCACCCGAAGGGCCGGAGCGGAGTGGAGGCGCCGCGAAGCGGCTTGACGCGCCGTTCCCAACGGCCCACGGGGTGTCTCATATGTATTGAACGAGGACAGGGCATTTTCCTTGGCGCATGGGTCGAATAGAATGTCGCGGACTTCAGTTCCATAACGTCAAGGCGGCGCAGTTATCGTCGATCCGTTGAAAATCGGGGAGTCCGGGAGACAGGCGGCCCGCGGAAATGCCCGGCGCGCCCTGCCGGGGAACTGACGACGTGCGGAACGAGCGCCCGATTCTCCTGTTCGTCGTCAACGAGCCCTATTTTTTCGTATCGCATCGGCTGCCGCTGGCCGCCGGCGCCATGGCGGAAGGCTACGACGTCCATCTGGCGGCGCCCGGCGACAGCGCCTGGGCGCCCGAGGACTTCAGGCCTCGGCCCTTCTTCGCCGACCGCGGGATCACGCACCACGAAATCCCGCTTTCCCCGCGGGGCATGCGTCCGTTCGAGGAACTCGCGACGATCAAATCCCTGTGCGCGCTGTACCGGAACGTCAGGCCGGCGGTGGCGCACCACGTCACGGCCAAGGCCGTTCTCTACGGCGGCGCGGCCGCCAGGATCGCCGGGGTCCCGGCGATCGTCTCCGCATTTCCGGGGCTCGGCCACTACTTCGCGGCGTCCGGTCCCGGCGCGCGCCTCGTCAGGCTGGCGCTGGTCCGGGGCTACAGGTTCGCGGCCGGTCATCCGAACTCGTGGGTGATCGTTCAGAACCGGCGCGACGCCGAGACCTTGCGGCGCCTCGGCGTATCGGATCCGGAACGGACGACCGTCACGCGCGGGTCCGGCGTCTCGTTGCGGGACTTCCGGCCCGCGGCCTGGCCGGAAGGGCCGCCGCTCGTCGTCTTTCCGGCGCGGATGATATGGGAGAAGGGCGTCGGCGCGTTCGTCGACGCCGCGCGAAGGCTGAAATCGTCGGGCGTCCAGGCGCGCTTCGCCCTCGTCGGAAACGCGCGCCCCGGCAGTTCGCGCGCGGTGCCGGAGGAGACGCTGCGGGCCTGGCGCGCGGAAGGAGTCGTGGAGTGCTGGGGGCGCCGGGAGGACATGCCCGAGGTTTTCGCCGAGGCGAGCGTGGTGTGTCTCCCGTCCACCTACGGCGAGGGCGTTCCCAAGGCGTTGATGGAGGCCGCGGCGTGCGGGCGCCCGATCGTCACCTACGACGCGCCGGGATGTCGGGAAACGGTCGTCGACGGATCGAGCGGCATCCTGGTCACCAGGGGAGACCTCGGCGCGCTCGCGGAATCGCTGAGGCGCCTGATCCAGGACCGGGCGCTTTGCCGGCGAATGGGGGAGGAAGGCCGGCGTCTGGCGGAGAACGAGTTCGGCGTCGACCGCGTGGTCGACCGGACCCTGGAGATCTACCGCGCGCTCCGGCCGGCGCCGGAACCGATCCCGTCGGCGGTCGGTTTCGCGCGATGACGGGGATGGCGGACCGATGATCCGGTCGCTGGCCGTCGCCGCATCGCTCGTCGCGGTCGTGGCCCTGCCTTCCGTTCGGGCGCTCGCGGCTCCCGAAATCCTCGAGGTCGAGAGCGCCGGGGGCGTGAAGGCGTGGTTCGTGCATGAACCCGGCATCCCCATCGTTTCCGTTCAGGTCGCGTTCCGCGGCGGCTCCATCGCCGATCCGGCGGGGAAGGAGGGCCTGGCCAACATGGTCGCCGGCCTCCTCGACGAGGGGGCGGGCGACCTCGACTCGGCCGCCTTTCAGGAGCGGCTGCGGGAACTCGCCATCGGGCTTTCCGCCCGCGCCAACAAGGACACGTTCCGTCTGGGTATGCGGACGCTGGCCGAGAACCGCGACGAGGCCTTCCGTATGCTCGGGCTGGCGCTCTCCGCGCCGCGTTACGACCCGCGGCCCGTGGAGCGCATCCGCGGGCAGCTCGAGGTCGTTCTGATCCGCGACGCGGAGGATCCGGATCGCGTCGCCGGCAATGCCTGGTTCGCCGGGGCGTTTCCCGATCACGAGTACGGAAGGCCGAGCCGCGGGACGCTCGAGGGCATCGCCGCGATCACTCGGGACGATCTCGTGGCCTTCGGCCGCCGGCGGTTCGCCCGGGACAACGCCGTCGTCGGGGTCGTGGGCGACGTCGCGCCGGAAGAGTTGCCGCGGCTGTTGGATCTCGCCTTCGGCGGTCTCGCGGAAACGGCGGAGCCGGTCGAGGTGACGGAGGCGATGCCGTCGGCCGAGGCGTCGATCACCGTGATCCGCAAGCCGATCCCGCAGAGCGTGGCGATGTTCGGGCTTCCCGGACTCAAGCGCGACGACCCCGACTACTACGCCGCCTACGTCATGAACCACGTGCTCGGCGGAGGCGGATTCACCTCGCGTCTCCATCGGGAGGTTCGCGAGAAGCGCGGCCTCGCGTACTCGGTCTACACGTACCTGGATCCTTACGATCACGCCGCCGTCTATCTCGGCGGCGTCGCCACCGTGAACGAGCGGATCGGCGAGTCCCTCGACGTCATCGAGGCGCAGATCGCGGACGTCGCCGAGAACGGGATCACCGCCGACGAGCTCGAACGCGCCAGGACGTTTCTCAACGGGTCGTTCCCGCTGCGGCTCGATTCCAACGCCAGGATCGCCCGCGTTCTGGTGGGCATCCAGCTGAACGACCTGGGCAAGGACTATATCCAGCGGCGCCCGGAACTGATCGATGCCGTGACCCTGGACGACGTTCGGCGCGTCGCCGGGCGTCTGCTGGGCGGAAGCGGCCTTGCGATCGTCGTCGTCGGCGACCCCGCGGGAATCCCGGACGGCGGCTGAACGCTTCGTCGGGATCCCCGGATTCCCTCGAAGGAGTCTGTGAAGAAATCCCGGCGTTGGGGGAACGGGGCGCAATTCTCCGGTCGGCGGTGAGCGCGACCCCCACCCCGACCCTCCCCCTGCCAGGGGGAGGGAGAACGAGGGGGACGCGGAGGGAGCCGTCGACGCTCTTCCCCCCTGACCATCCACACCCCTCCCCTCTGGACAGGGGGGAGGTCGGAAGGGGGGTGGACCGCGGGAGGGGTTCGGACCGTCGGCTTCAGATCGCGAGGCTGACGTGGCCGAGGCCGGGAGACGTCAAGCCGAGGCGCTCGTGCGCGACCATGTACTCGACGTGCGCGCGCATCCATGATCTCCGTCACAGCTTCGCCTCCCGCGCCTTGGCGCCCGGCGAGAGCCTGTCCATGATCGGAAAGCTGCGACCATACCCAGGTTCAGACCACCGCCTGCTACGCTCATCTCGCCCGTGATACCGTCAAGGCTTCCGCTGCCCGCATCGGCGACGGTATCGAACGCGATCTGGAGGTGGGAGAGTGACCTCGAGACACCATGCTCACCGGAAGCCGCCAAGACCTTGGACAGCATCCGATGGTTGGCGAAAAACTTTACAAAAATCCTATATCTCAGTATGAGTGTGATATATACTCTGTCATCGAGAGAACGTGTTTTCGGCGGAAGACGTGACCATGAGCGACGTCGCCCATCGTTCCGAGGCCGCGGTCGAGGCCGTGCTGCCGCCTTCGGTCCAGATCCAGCGCGGCCGCCGGGACGGCCATTCCGTCGATCTCGAGGTCGCCGGAAAGCGCCTCCGGGTCGCCTGGCTTGGCGAGGGCGAACTGCGGCAGGCGCGGGAGTTGATCGCCGGTCGGACGCGCCGCCCGGACGTCGCGGCGGCGCGGCGCATGTCGCCCGGCGCGCGCGAGGCGCTTTCGGCCGCGGGTATCGGCTGGGTGGATGAAACCGGCGCCGCGGAGATCGCGCGCGGGACGCTGATCGTCTCTCGGAGCGGGCGGCCCGTAGAGGCTCCGCCGAAGCCGTTCCGCTGGACGCCCTCGGTCCTCGCCGTCGCCGAAGCGTTGCTCTGCGGCGGGCGAGCCACGGTCGGCGCCATGCAGGAAGCCACCGGGCTTTCCGCTGGAAGCGCCGCCAATGCGCTCCGCGTCCTCGCCGGGCTCGGTCTCTTGAGCGCCGAGGCGCGCCGCGGGCGCAACGCCGCGCGCCGGGTTCACGATCCAGACCGGTTGCTGGACGAGTACGCGGCTGCGGCGGCGATGCCGGCGACCGCCCTCGCGGTCGGCGTGACGTGGCGCGACTTTGCGGCGGAGCTGTGCGAGATCGGCCGTCGGTGGGATGACGCGGGCATCGCGTGGGCATCCACGGGCGCCGTGGCCGCGTCGGTGCTCGCTCCCTATCTCGCGACGGTTACGACCGGTGAGGTCTATGTCGACAGGGCGACGGTCGCCGGGATCGAATCCGCGGCTGCGAGGGTCGGCCTGCGACCGATCCATGGCGGACGGCTCACCCTGCGTCCGTTTCCCACGGTGACGGCCAGACGGCTCGCCGCGACGCGAGGCGGCCTGCGCATCGCTCCGTGGCCCCGCGTGTATGCGGACTTGCGCACTGTAGGTGTGCGCGGCGAGGAGGCCGCCGAGCATCTCCGAGAGGTTGTCCGCGGCCGTGGCCAGTGAACCGCCTCCCCGTTCCCGAGCGGCGCGGGCGGCGGCGGAGGCGGCGCTGTTGCGCGTTGTCCGCCACTACGGGCAACGGCCGGAATTCGTCGTGCTCGGAGGGCTGGTCCCGGAACTGCTTTGCGCCGGAAGTGAGTTTCAGCACGCCGGGACGACCGATGTGGACGTACAGGTCGATCTCGAAATCTCCTGCGGGGCCGTGAATGCGGTCCGGCTCGAGAGGGCGCTCCGCGATGCCGGGTTCGTCCCCGAAGACGGACGGTCCTGGCGTTGGGTCGCAAGCGGGGCCTCCGGCGCAGCGGTCGTCAAGTTCGAGCTGCTGGCCGATCTCCGCAGTGAACCGGCGGAGGCGACGGTCGTGTTCGACACGTGCGAGAATCTGGGGGCCTTGAATCTCCGCGGCACTGGCTTCGCGACCCGCGACGTGGAGGTGCGCGAACTGAGCGCCCGGATCGAGGGTATCGACCGTAGCGCCGAGGTGAACGTCTCGGGTCTGGCCGGGTTTCTTCTGGCCAAGGCCGCGGCGGCGCATTCTCGGCGCCAAGCCAAGGACTGGTACGACATCGCCTTCGTGCTCTTGCACAACGATGCCGGCGGACCTGCGGCCGCGGCCGAGCTGGCGCGAGACCGTTTCGTTGACGAGCTCGGCGCGGTCGCGACGGCGCTGCGCGATCTGCAAGCCAACTTCGAGACTCCGGACGCCCAAGGGCCGCAAGCCTATGTCCGACAGATGCGGATCGATCATCCCGACCTCGATCCCTCGGCTCTCGCCGCGGACGCCGTGCTCGCGGTTCAGGAATTCCGTCGTGGACTGCAACACCGAGTCGATTGATCGCACCGGTCGCAGGCGGCAAACGTCCAGAGGACGGCGGGTGGCCCGTCCCGAAACGATCTCTTCCCCCTTGGACGGATGACGGGAGGGAGCCATTGACGCTCCTCCCCCCCTGGACAGGGGGGAGGTCGGGAGGGGGGTGGATCGCGGGCGGGATTCGGACCGTCGGCTTCAGGTCGCGAGGCTGACGTGGCCGAGGCCGGGAGACGTCAAGCCGAGGCATCGGAGCGCCTCCGCGGCCGCCTCTTCTCCGCCGTCCGCATTTCCCCGCACGTGGAGCGCCCGCATGTCCTCGATGCGCTCCAGGGCCTCCACCATGGCCGGCGCGACGAGCCACGCCTTGCGGCGCTCGTGCGCGACCATGTACTCGACGTGCGCGCGCATCCACGATCTCCGTCACGGCTTCGCCTCCCGCGCCTTGGCGCTCGGCAAGAGCCTACCGATGATCGGGAAGCTCCTTGGCCATACCCAGGTCCAGACCACCGCCCGCTACGCTCACCTCGCCCGCGATACCGTCAAGGCTTCCGCCGCACGCATCGGCGACGGCATCGAAGGAAATCTCGTAGATGGCATTGACTGTACCAAACACGGTACATATGTTCGGTGACAATGCCCGAGAAGACCATCGTCGCCCGGTTCTACCGGTTGGCCAGTGGCCGGGAACCGGTGCGCGAGGGGCTCGCGGGGCTGCCTCGGGAAGACCGCAGATTGATCGGTCGTGATATCATGGGAGTGGAATTCGGCTGGCCGTGCGGTCCGCCGCTGTGCGCACGGCTCACGAACTATCCCGGGCTTCATGAGGTGCGCAGCAATGTGACAGGCAAGCGGATCGCCAGGGTGTTCTTCGCCGTTTCGAGACGGGACATGGTGCTTCTCCACGGTTTCATCAAGAAAACCCAGGCGACGCCCCGGAAAGAACTCATGCTCGCCCAGCGTCGGATGAAGGAGTACGACCGTCATGTCTGAGAAGAACCCGCGCGCTGGATCGACGCTCGAATCCCTGCTCCGGGAAGACGGCCTCTACGAGGATGCGAAGAACTACGCGGTCAAGTCGGTTCTCGCTTACAAGCTGGCGCGGGCGATGGAAGCGCAGAGCCTCTCCAAGGCGCGCATGGCCGCGCGTATGGAAACCAGCCGGTCGCAGCTCGATCGTCTTCTCGATCCGGAAAACGAAGGTGTGACCCTGCATACGCTGAAGCGCGCCGCAGCGGCCGTCGGGATGCGCCTCGAGTTGGAACTCCGCCAGTCCTGACCCGTATTTCTCATTCCGTGAGGCGCATCGGAAGCTTCGCGCATCGGGCCGCGCGGCGGAGGTTCGATTCCATCACCGCAAACCGTATCGGCGTCGCCCGCGCCGCGGCCGTCTTCGCGGGACATGCCGTCGCGGCCCGCCCCACGCGCTTCCTCCCCCCTGGACGGATGACGGGAGGGAGCCATTGACGCTCCTCCCCCCTGGACAGGGGGGAGGTCGGGAGGGGGGTGGATCGCGGGCGGGGTTCGGACCGTCGGCTTCAGGTCGCGAGGCTGACGTGGCCGAGGCCGGGAGACGTCAAGCCGAGGGGCTCGGCGTCGGCCGCCGCCTCGCGAACGACGCCGAGGCATCGGAGCGCCTCCGCGGCCGCCTCTTCGCCGCCGTCCGCATTTCCCCGCACGTGGAGCGCCCGCATGTCCTCGATGCGCTCCAGGGCCTCCACCATGGCCGGCGCGACGAGCCACGCCTTGCGGCGCTCGTGCACGACCATGTACTCGACGTGCGCGGCGTCCCGGTCCTCCGCCGATATGCCCATCTCGTGCAGCGCCGCGTTGAACCAGTGGGTGCCGGCCAACATGCAGCCCTCGATGACGGCCTCGTAGTCGGACGCCTCGACCTTCTCCAGCGAGCGCGCGATGCGCTCGGCGATGCCGCGGTGGCCCGCGGGGGTCACGGCGCGCGCTCCGCCGGCGCAGCCGACGCCACGGCTTCCCGGGCGATGGCCATGACCTTCGCGTAGGCCTCGCCGCAGGCGTCCATGATCTCGGGCGTCGCTTCCGCGCCGAGGCGGATGCAGGGGTCGCGGTAGTTCTCCAGCGTGCGCAGCGCGTCCATCGCGTCCCGCAGCCTTCCGGGCAGGGGGGCGTCGAACTCGCTCATCTGCGGGTGGATGATGTCGGCCCCCCGTTTGACGACGCGTTCCCATTCCCCGGTCTCGGTCCGGCGCATGTAGATGTCGTTGACCTGGGAGGCGAGCTCGGGCTCCTCGGCGGTCACGCCCGCCGCGTGCAGGGCCGCGTTCATGGCCTGGTTGCCCGCGTCGAGCGCCATCCAGTACCAGAGTTCGAAGTCGGCTTCGCGGTCGAGGCGCCGGTGGACCGCGTCCATGCGCGCGGCTTTCTCCATGTGGGCGGCGATGTCCATGGCCGAGCCTCCGATCCGGTCCCCGGCGCACTATAGACCGGAATCCCGTCCGCTTCGTCCTCCCGTCTCCTTCGCCCGCGGCGCGGCGGGTCCTTGCAACGCCGGTTTCGGCGACGCAGGCTTGGAGAGCGTTGGAGGGACGGCGACGGGAGGGGAACGGATGGCGCGGATCGGGGAGCCTGCGCGGCGGGTCGAGGACGAACGGTTCCTGACCGGACGCGGCCGCTACGTCGACGACGTCCGGCTCGCGGGCGGGGCGGCGGCCGCGCTCGTCCGCTCGCCGCACGCGCACGCCGACGTGCTGGGGATCGACCGGACGGAAGCGGCGCGGGCGCCCGGCGTCCTGGCGGTGTTCACCGGCGCCGACCTCGCCGCCGACGGCGTCGGCCCGATCCCGTGCGCCGCGACGATCGAGGGCCGCGACGGACGGACGTGCTTCGCGCCCCCGCGCTGGCCGCTCGCCCGCGACCGGGTGCGTCACGTCGGCGACCCGGTGGCCCTGGTCGTCGCCGAGACGGAAGACCGGGCGCGGGACGCGGCGGACCTCGTGCGGGTCGACTACGCGCCCTTGCCGGCCGTCACCGATACGGCCCGGGCCATGGACGCGGACGCTCCCCGGCTCTGGGACGAGGCGCCGGGGAACGTCTGCGTCGATTGGGCGGCCGGCGACGCCGCGGCCACCGAGGCGGCGTTCGCCGCCGCGGCGCGCGTGACGGAGATCGCGGGGCTGGTCAACAACCGCCTCGCCGTCGCCTCCATGGAAGGCCGCGCGGCGGTGGGCGAGTTCGATCCGGCCGCGGGGCGGTACACGCTGCGCGTCACCTGCGCCAACGTCCACAACCTGCGCAGGCAGCTCGCCGAACAGGTGCTTCACGTCGCCGAGGCCGATCTGCGGGTGGCGGCGCCCGACGTCGGCGGCGGCTTCGGCATGAAGAACTACGCCTATCCCGAATACGCGCTGGTCCTGTGGGCGGCGCGGCGGCTCGGCCGGCCCGTCAAGTGGACGGACGGCCGCGGCGAGTCCTTCGTGAGCGACGATCAGGCCCGCGACCACGTGAGCGACGCCCGGATGGCGTTCGACGCGAACGGGCGCATCCTCGGGCTCCACGTCCGCACGGTCGCCACGCACGGGGCCTACGTCGCCGGCTCGACGCCCATGCTGCCGACCAAGGCCAACGCCTCGGCGGCCTCGGGCGTCTACGACGTCCCGGCGGCGCGCCTGGAGGTCAAGACCGTCTTCACCAACAAGACGCCGACGGGTTCGTATCGCGGCGTCGGGCGCTCCGAGGCGACGTATCTCATCGAGCGGCTGCTCGACGCCGCGGCGGACGACATGGGGATCGACCCGGCGGAGCTGCGCCGCCGCAATCTCGTCCCGGCCGCCGCCATGCCGTACACGACTCCCTTCGGTTTCACGTTCGATTCGGGCGATTTCCCGGCCGCCCTGGACGGCGCCCTGGCGGAGGCCGACTACGCCGGGTTCGGGGCGCGCCGGGCCGAGTCCGAATCGCGCGGTCTGCTTCGCGGCGTCGGCATCGGCTGCTACATCGCCGACACGCTGGGGCCGGCGGAGGAGGGCGCGGACGTCCGGTTCGCGGAAGACGATACCGTCACGCTCCTGCTCGGCGCCTTCGACAACGGCCAGGGCCTCCGGACGACGCTGCGCCAGATCGCCTCGGACCGGCTCGGCGTCCCCCTCGACCGCATCGGCTTCGATCAGGGAGATACGGACCGGATCCCGATCGGCGGCGGCCACGGCGGCTCGCGGTCGACCGAGATGGGGGGGTCGGCCCTGCGCGCCGCCGCCGACCGCGTGATCGAGAAGGGCCGGACGATCGCCGCCCACGTTCTGGAGGCGGCCGCCGCGGACGTCGAGTTCGCGGACGGACGCTTCGTCGTCGCCGGGACCGACCGGGCGCTCGGCCTCTTCGAGGCGGCCGCCATCGCCCGCGATCCGGGGCGCCGTCCCGAGGGTCTCGACGAGGACCTCGACACGCACGAGCGCTACCGGCGCCGCGCCTCCGCCTGGCCCAACGGCTGCCACGTCGCCGAGGTCGAGATCGATCCCGAGACCGGCGCCGTTTCGGTGGCGCGCTACACGGCCGTCGACGACTTCGGGACCATCGTCAATCCGAGGATCGTCCGGGACATGGTCGAGGGCGGCGTGGCCCAGGGCGCGGGCCAGGCCCTGCTCGAGGACATGGCCTATGACCGCGAGACGGGGCAGCCGGTGACCGGCTCGTTCATGGACTACGCGCTGCCCAGGGCCGACGACGTGTGCGGCCTCGCCATCTCGTTCAACGAGGTCCCGACGGAGAGCAACCCGCTCGGGGTCAAGGGCTGCGGGGAGGCCGGCGTCATCGGCGCCCACCCGGCGATCGTGAACGCGGCGATCGACGCCCTGTCGGCGCGCGGCGTTCGGCGGCTCGACTGTCCGGCGACGCCGCAGCGCGTGTGGCGGGCCCTCCGGGACGCCGGCGTATGACGGCTCCCGCCGCCGCGGGAACGGAGACGCTCGACCCGGCCGCCCTGGCCCGCGTTTGACGCCCCTCCCCCCTGACAGGGGGGAGGTCGGGAGGGGGGTGGAGCGGGCACTGCACCCGGCGCCGGGCTGCCCGCCGTCCTCTGGTTCCGCCGATCCCGACGGCGGTAGCAGCGTCTGGGTGGCCGTCCCGTTCCGAGCCGTCGCGGTTCGCGCCTTGTCCCTACCTCCGCCGCGGCTATCGGACTTCGATCAGTTTTTCTCCATCGGCCAGCTTCGCCGTGATGGCTTGCAATCGCGGCGCCAGCCTGGCTTGGAGCTCGGCGTTGGTGGTGTTGCCCAACCGTAACCAGACCACCTGCAACATCGTGGATTGCCGCGCGCGGCGGACGAAACCGGCGTCCTTCGACCAGATGACCGCGTCCATCATTATCGCCATGAATTCGATATCGTCGTCGGGCGCTCCGCTCAAACCGAGATCGACGACATGATCGGAAGGATAGCCCTCTCCGTCCAGCCACCGGGCCAGGCCGGGCGGTAGCTGTTCGTCGATCAGGAACCGCACGATCGCGCGATCATGCGGCGGGGGCGACCCCGCGCTCGCTCGCGGCCGCCCCGTAAGCCAGGGCTGCGCGCAGGTCGGCTTCGCTCAGGTAGGGATAATCGGCGAGTATGTCCGATTGCGGCGCGCCGGCGGCCAGCAGTTCCAGGATGTCGCACACCCGGACCCGCGTACCCCGGATATGCGGGCGTCCCCCGCAGACCGCGGCGTCGACGGCGATACGCTCCAGAACCTTCGGAGAGGCCGCGTCCGCGACGTTGGCGGAAGCCTCCCCGAGAATCGCAACGCTGGCGGAGGCCTCCTTGAGAACGTGGATGTTCGCTTTTCTGTTCGGGCCGGGGCGCTCATGCTTCTCGAGAAAGGCCGACAGCGCGCCGCGGAGTTCGACACCGAGATCCTGAGGCGCGGTCTCGAACCATCGTTTGAGCGTTTTCTCCGTATCCCGGCTGTCCCTGTGTTTGCATCTCTCCAGGTGGGCCTTGGCGGTGTTCGCCGCATATCCGATGAATTTCGACGGCGCGAACAGCCACCGTCCGCGCTCCTCGATGGCGCACCAGCGGCGCACGTTCCTCATCCGCCGGACAAGCTCGGAACTTTCGCCCAACTCGGTCTGGTAACGCCGGATGTTCTCGATTGCCTGGGCGCGACTGTCGATCAGCCTGTCGGACATGCCGGAGTCCTTCCGTCGGGACGCGTCGACGTTGCAAGTGTCGAGCACTGCGTCGGACGGGTCAATTCGTTGTCGGCGGGAGCTCCTTCCGCCGGTCACGGCGACAACCCCGCCTATCCCCTCATGCGCGCGCCGCCGGGGTCGTAGGGGGCGGCGAGGCTCGCCTCGGCGGGGATGCGTTCGCCCGCGATCTCGATGTCCCAGGCGCCCGAACCGATGAAGTCCTCGCCGACCGGGTCGCCGCCGTTCCGCGCGAAGCCCATGCAGACCATCTTGCCGACGGAGTAGCCGTAGCCCGACGACGTCAGGTGCCCCACGACCTCGCCGTCCCGCCGCACCGGCTCGCGGACGACGGGCCAGAGCTCCGTCTCGTCCATCGTGAACACGACCATGCGCTTGCGGACGCCGTCGTCGCGCTGGCGCAACAGGGCGTCCCGTCCGATGAACGGAACCCGCTTGTCGAGGCGCACGGCGAACCCGAGTCCGGCCTCGAACGGCGTGTCCGTCGGCGTGAGGTCGTGGCCCCAGGCGCGGAAGCCCTTCTCCATGCGCAGGGTGTGGGAGGCGTATGCGCCCGCATGGGCGAGGCCGAGGCCGTCGCCCGCCGCGACGATGGCGTCGTGGACCGCGGCGGCGCTCTCGGTCGGGATGAACAGCTCCCAGCCGAGCTCGCCGGCGTAGGAGACGCGCAGCGCCCACGCGTGTCCGGGGCCGACCCATATCTCTTGCGCGGTGAGGCGCGGGAACGCCTCGTCCGATACGTCGTTCTCGGTGACGCGCGACAGCAGCTCGCGGGCGTTGGGTCCGGTCAGGGCGAGGCCCGCGAAGGCGCTCGTGACGTCGGCGATCGAGACCCTCCGGTCGCCGGCGCGCTGCGCGATGCGGTCGTGGTCCCGGACCCCCTCGTTGGCGCCGGTGACGACGAGGAACCGGTCGCCGCCGAGGCGCGTGACCGTGAGGTCGGACTCGAACCCGCCGTTCGCGTTGAGCATGGCGGTGTAGATCAACCGGCCGTCGGGGCCCGACAGGTCGTTGGCGCACAACGTTTGCAGCAGGGTCTCGGCGTCCGGGCCCTCGACCAGGATCTTGGCCATGGGCGAGCGCTCGAACAGCGCCGCGGCCTCGCGCGCCGCCCGGTGTTCCTCCGCCACCGCGTCGAACCAGCCGGGCCGTCCGTAGGTCGGCGCGTCGTCGACGTCCCGGTCGCCGGGCGCGAACCAGTTGGGGCGCTCCCAGCCGGCGGCCTGTCCGAAGCGCGCGCCCGCCGCCCCGAACCGGCCGTGCAGGGGCGACAGGCGCAGGTTCCGTCCGCTCCCGTGCTCGCGCCGGGGCAGGTTGGCCTCGAACAGCCGGCTCGGCAGTTCCCTGGCGCGTTCCGCGAGCCAGGCGGCGTTGCCCAGCAGGCGCGGGAAACGGCGCGCGTCGAACGCCGTGACGTCGATCGTGGGCTCGCCTCCGTCGATCCACTCCGCCAGGACCCTGGCCGCGCCGCCCGACATCGCGATGCCCGACGAGTTCATGCCGGCGAGGACGAACAGCCCGCGCGCGCCGGGGGCCGGGCCCAGGAGGAACGCGCCGTCGGGCGTGAAGCTCTCGGGGCCGGTGAACAGGAGCTTGACGCCGACGGTCTCCAGCGCCGGGTAGCGGTTGACGGCGTTGGCGATGTGGGGCTCGAGGTGGTCCCAGTCTTCCGGCAGGCTGGCGAACGAGAAGTCGTCCGGCAGTTGCGCCCTGGAGAGCGGCTTGGCGCCCGGCTCGAAGAACCCGATGAGGAAACCGCCGACCTCCTCGCGCGAATAGATGTAGGCGTCCGGGTCGCGCGAGATCGGCAGTCGGTCGTCCACGCCTTCGATCGCGTTGGTGATCAGGTAGCTGTGCTCGACCGCGTGCAGCGGCACGGAGACGCCGGCCAGCCGCCCGACGTCGCGGGACCATGCGCCGCCGGCCAGCACCGCGGTCTCGCAGGCGATCCGGCCCCGGTCGGTCTCGACGGCGACGACCTCGCGCGTCTGTCCCGCCCTTCGCGTCTCGATGCCGGTGACGCGGGTGTTCTCGAAGATCGCGACGCCGCGCCGGCGCGCCGCCTTCGACACGGCCTGGGCGACGTCCGCCGGGTTGACCCGGTAGGCCTCGGGCGTGTGAAGCGCGCCGAGGACGTCGTCGGTGCGCACGAACGGGTTGAGCCGGGCGACCCGTTCCGGCGGCGCCAACTCGGCCTCGCCGCCGATGGATCGGAACAGCGCGATCTGGCGGCGGTAGTCCGTCATGCGGTCCTCGCTCTGGGCCAGCGAGATCAGCCCGCAGTGCTTGAACCCGATGTCCTGGCCGGTCTCCGCGGCCGCGGACGTGTAGAGCTCGACGCTGTCGCGAACGATCCGCATCGCCTCGAGCGAGCCGCGGATGACGTTGACGTCGCCCGCGGCGTGCCAGGTGGTGCCGGAAGACACGGTGTTGCGCTCGACGAGGACGACGTCCGTCCAGCCGAGCTCGGCGAGGCGATAGGCGACCGAACAGCCGGCGACGCCGCCGCCGATGACCACGGCGCGGGCCTGGTCGGGCAGGGCCATGGCGCCGCCGCGTTCCCGGGTCTATTCGGCGGCCCGGGCCGCCGGGCCGAGATAGCCGCGGCGCCTGTCGGCGGCGCGGGCCGCCGGCGCACGCCTGGCCGGGTCGCCGTAACCGCCGCCGCCCGGGGTGCGCGCGACCATGCCGTCGCCGGGCTTCAGGTGCACGCGGTCGATCTTGGTCCTGTGCGGCGCCCGCCAGTATCCACCGCCGGTGTGGAACTCGTGATCGGCGGTGGCGCCCGGCTCGCCGCCCTCGAGGCCGTAGGGGCCGGTCGCGCCCCGGTCGCCGAGGAACGTGAGGTAGCCCTCGCCCTCGCGGAGTTGCAGGGCCGCTTCGACGCCGAGCCCGCCGCGGAACTCGCCGTCTCCGGCCGAGCCCTCGCGCAGTCCGTACTTCGTGTAGAGGAAGGGGACCGACTGCTCGGTGATCTCGATCGAACTGTTGCGCGAGGCGCCGATCGCCGGACAGCCGTTGCTGAGGCCGTCGCCGTCGGGGTTGCCGCCCATTCCGCCGCCGATCAGCAGCAGGGCCGCGTACTCCCCGTGGTCCGGGTGCGTGCCGCCGAGGCAGACGTTCGAGCCGGTCGCGAAGTAGCCCGCCGGAACCCGGCCCGGCGCGGCCTGGGCCAGCGCGCCGAGCGTCGTGCTGACGATCATGTTGCACGACTCGGTGGTCGTGCCCGACACCGGCCGCGGCTCCCGCGGATTGAGCATCGATCCCTCGGGGATGATCCAGTCGAAGGGCTCGAAGCACCCGGAGTTGATCGGGACGTCCCAGAACACGTGCTTCACGGCGATCATGGTGCCGGTCACGGTGTTGCTGTAGGGGCTGTTGAACGGACCCCGGCATTCGGGCGAGCTGCCGGAGAGGTCGAAGGTGATGTTGGCGCCCTCGACGATCATCTTGACGTCGATCGTCAACCGGCCCTCGTCGAGTCCGTCCGAATCCATGTGGTCGACGAACCGGTACTCGCCGTCGGGGACATCGGCGATGCGTTCGCGCATCAGCCTCTCCGACCGGTCCCTCAGCTCGTCGATGCAGGCGAAGACGGTGTCCTCGTCGAAACGGTCGAAGAACTCGCGCAGGCGCCTGTCGCCCATCTCCAGCGAGTTGAGCTGCGCCGCCATGTCGCCGCGGCGGTCGTCCGCCACGCGCATGTTGTGGAACATCACGTCGGCGAGGATGTGGTTGAACTCGCCGCCGTCGTAGATCCTGACCGGCGGGATGCGGAACCCTTCCTGGTAGACGTCCGTGGCCGTCGTCGTGAAGCCGCCGGGGGTCATGCCGCCGACGTCGGGCCAGTGGCCGGTGTTCGCCAGCAGCGCCTTGAGCTCGCCGCCGCGGAAGAAGGGACGGACGAACTTGACGTCCATGGTGTGGGTGCCGCCCCGATAGGGGTCGTTGACGATGAACACGTCGCCGGGCTTCATGGTCTCCGGCGGGTGGTCCTTCAGCACGTGCTGCACGGTGTGCTGCATGACGATGATGAAGATGGGCAGGCCCGTCCGGCCCTGGACGATCACCTCCCCCGTTCCGGGGTGGAAGATGCCGCTGGCGCGGTCCCAGGCGTCGGAGATGATGGGCGAGAAGGCCGAGGCGGACAGCACGGTGTCCATCTCGTCCGCGATCTGCTCGAGCGCGCCGCGGACGACGGCGAGGGTCGTCGGGTCGATGTTCCGCATGTCCTGGTCCTGCCTCAGGTGTTCGCCTCGATCAGCAGGTTCCCCGTCGGGTGCGCCGTGGCGGAGAAGCCCGGCTCGATCAGTGTGGTGGAATCGGGCTGCGTAAGCAATGCCGGCCCGTCGACGCGGAACCCCGCCGGGAGTTCCGCCCGGCGGTACTTGGCCGCGTCGACCCAGGCGCCGCCGAAGTAGGTTCGCGCGGCGCCGGCGGTCGGCCGCCTCGCGTCCGCGGGCGCGGAGACGAGGTCGGCGACCGAGGGGACGTCCCCGGTGTCGGCGACCGTCACCCGGGTGCTGACGATCCTGATGCCCGCGTGCGGCGGCAGGTTGGCGAACCGTTCGCGGTAGGCGGCCTCGAAGGCCGCCCGGATCGAGTCCCGCGACAGCGGCTCGCCGGCGGGGAAGGCCACCTGGACGACGTAGGCCTGGCCGGCGTAGCACATGTCCGCCCCGAGGGTCGCCGCGGTCCGGTCGGCGGGCACGCCTTCCGCGTCGAGCAACGCGCGTCCCTTCCGCGTCTCCTCGTCGAAGATCGCGCCGAGAGCGGCGGGGTCGAGCGTGTCGAGCGCGACGTTCACGGTGCGCAGGTAGTCGTGCCGCAGGCGGCCGAGCGCGCATCCGAGCGCCGAGGTCAGTCCCGGATAGGCGGGGACGACGGCCGACCGGAAACCCACCTCGCGGGTGATCCGGTTCACGTGAATCGGACCGGCGCCGCCGAAGGCGATCACCGAGAACTCGCGCGGGTCGAGACCCTTGCCGAGGAGGTTCCGCCGCACGTGGCCCGCCATCTTGGCGCCGGTGACCGTGAGGATCGCCTCCGCGGCGTCCTCCACCGCCAGGCCGAGCGGCCCGGCGATCCTGTCCCGGATCGCCGCGCGCGCCATCTCGACGTCCATGCCAACCCCCTCGTCCCGCCCGATGGCCTCGCCGGGGTCGAGGTATCCGAGCGCCAGGCTCGCGTCGGTCACCGTCGGCTCGGTTCCGCCGCGCCCGGCGCAGGCCGGTCCCGGGTCGGCCCCCGCGCTCTCCGGGCCGACTTCGACGATGCCGGAGGAATCGAGGCGCGCGATGCTGCCGCCGCCCGCCCCGATGGCGTCGACGTCGAGCATCGGCAGGCTCAGCGGGATACGGAAGTCCAGGTGCTTCTCGCCGGCGATCAGGGGCTTGCCGCCGCGGATGATGCAGGCGTCGAAGCTGGTGCCGCCCATGTCGCAGCACACCGCATCGCCGATGTCCATGTCGGCGGCGATGGCCACCGCCGCGGTGACGCCGGCGGCGGGTCCGGAGAGGATGGTGTTGGAGGCCAGCCGCGCCGCCACGGACGCCGTCATCGCGCCGCCGTTCGACTGGACGACGAGGAACTCCTTGTCGTAGCCGCTCTCGTTCAGCTGCGCCCCCAGGCGCGTGAGGTATCGCGAGATGAGCGGCTGGACGTAGCCGCTGACGACGGCGGTGCTGGTCCGTTCGAACTCGCGGATCACGGGCAGGACCTCGGAGCTCGTGACGACGAAGTCGTTGGGCCAGACCTCGCGCGCCGCCGCGCCCGCGGCCTCCTCGTTGCGCGGGTTGGCGTAGGCGTGCAGGAACGAGATGACCAGGGCCTCGCAACCGGCCTCGGCGAGCGCCTCGGCCGCGGCGCGCGCCTCGTCGGGGTCGAGGGCGGCCAGGACGTCTCCCTCGGCGCTGACCCGTTCGTTCACCTCGCGGCGGTCCTCGCGGTCGATCAGGGGCTGGAAATCGCCGAACAGCCCATACGTCCGGCGGCGGTCGCGGCGCCCCATCTCGAGGACGTCGCGGAAGCCCCTGGTCGTGATCAGGCCGCAGCGCGCGCCCTTGCGCTCGATCACGGCGTTGGTGGCCACGGTCGTGCCGTGGATCAGCAGGTCCGCCTCGTTCAGCGGGACGCCCAGGACGCCGATCCCGCGCATCAGGCCGTCCGCCTGGTTGGCCGGCGTCGACGGCGCCTTGGCGACGCGCAGTTCGCCCGCCTCGGTGTCCACGAAGACCAGGTCGGTGTTGGTGCCGCCGACGTCGACGCCGATCAGGTGGGCCATGCGCGGGTTCCGGTGGAGGTGGAGACGGCCTCGGGGGCGGCGGAGTCCTTAACACATCGGCCGGACCGGCGCGACGGTCCGCGGCGTCCGCTTCCGCGTCCCGGTTCCCCCTACGCCGCGACGGCGGCCCCGGCCCCGACCAGCCCGTCGATCTCCGCCTCCGACAGGCCGGCTTCCTTCAGCACTTCCACCGTGTGCTCGCCGAGGCGCGGCGGCGGCAACCGCACGTCGCCGGGCGAGTCGGAGAATGCGGTCGCGATGCCGGGCAGGCGCAGGGCGCCCTCGGTGGGGTGTTCCATCGCGCGCCAGTAGCCGGTCTCCGCGAGGTGGGGGTCGTCCGCCAGGTCGGCGATCGAGTTCACGGCCATCGCCGGGATCTGCGCCTCGTCCAGGACCTCCAGCCACTCGGCCGTGGTCCGCGTGGCGAGGATTCCGGCGAGCTCGCCGTAGAGCTCCTCGATGTGGGTCAGCCGCGCGTCCAGGGTGGCGAAACGCGGATCCTCCAGGAGCTCCTCGCGCTCCGCCAGCCCGAAGAAGGTCTTCCACTGGCGGTCCGAGTACGGCATCGCGGCGATCCAGCCGTCCTTCGATCTGTACGGCCGCCGTCCGGGCGACAGCACGCGGCCATAGCCGGCCGGCCCCAGCGGCGGCTCGAAGGTCATGCCCATCCAGTGCTCCGGGAGCAGGAAGCCGACCATGGTCTCGAACATCGGGACCTCGATGCGCTGGCCGCGCCCGGTCCGTTCCCTGTGGAACAGCGCCATGGCCACGGCGCCGGCCGCCGACATGGCCACGATCTTGTCGCAGATGACGTTGGCGACGTAGGCTGGGCGGTCGCCCGTCTCGGCTTGCAGCATGGCTACGCCGGAGGCCGCCTGGATCATGTCGTCGTAGGCCGGCTTGTGTCCGTAGGGTCCGTCCTCCCGGTAGCCGTAGGCGCCGCAATAGACGAGGCGGGGGTTGATCTCGCGCAGAGGCTCGTAGGTGAGGCCGAGGCCGCGCGCGCCCCTGGGGCGCATGTTGTGGAAGAACACGTCCGCCGACTCCACGACCTTGAGCATGGCGGCGCGGCCCTCCGCCGCCTTGAGGTCGAGCGCGAGGCCGCGCTTGTTGCGGTTGCTGTTCAGGAACACCGGTCCCATGCCGTCCGAGCGCTTGGGTCCCAGACCGCGCATGGGATCGCCGCCGGGCGGCTCGACCTTGATCACGTCGGCGCCCATGTCGCCGAGTATCTGCGTGGCGAAGGGGCCGAGCAGGATGGTGGTCAGGTCGATGACCCGGACGCCGTCGAGAGGGCCGCTCATCGCCGTCGTTCGTCGCGTGTGGCGTCCATGGAGAGAATCTAGGCGGGCGCCCCGCCGCGGGCAACCGAAGGCCATGCGTGCGGATCAGCGCGCCGGCGACCCCCACCCCGACCCTCCCCTTGGCCATCCACACTCCTCCCCCTGACCATCGATACTCCTCCCCCCTGACAGGGGGGAGGTCGGGAGGGGGGTACGGATGAACATGCGCCGCGCCGCCGCGACCCCCACTCCGGCCCTCCCCCCTGCCAGGGAGAGGGAGAAATAAAAGCGAAGGGAGAAAGCCACTGACGCTCTTCCCCCCCTGACCATCCACACTCCTCCCCCTGACCATCGATACTCCTCCCCCCTGACAGGGGGGAGGTCGGGAGGGGGGTCCGGAGGGTGTGCGAAGTGTGCGGATCGGCGCGCCGGCGACCCCCACCCCGACCCTCCCCCTGCCAGGGGGAGGGAGAAGAGGGGGGAAGGGAGGAGGTCGGGAGGGGGTTGCGGCCCTAGAACCGCATCTGCAACTCCAGCGCGCCGTCGTATCCGCTCATGCCGCTGCCGCTCGTCCGGTAGCCCGCCGTGGCCTTCAGCCGAACGTTCTCGTCCACGTCGAACACCCCGCCGAGGCCCAGATGCGCCGTCATCGGACGGACCTTCGCCTTCAGCGCCTCCCCGCCGACCCGCGTCTCCGTCTCGTCCGAAAGCTCCCCCTCCACGTCGAACGAGCCGAACAGGCGGCCCGGACCGGCCTCCGTCTCCAGCGCCACCCCCAACCGGCCCTTCACGCTGTCCGCATCCGCCACCGACACCCGCGCCCGCAGATCGGGGCGATCGTATATCTCCATGTCCGTGAAGTCCGCCAGGTCGACCCGCGACCACGCCAGGCCCGCGCGCGGCGTCACGAACGCCTCTCCCACCGGCACCCGGGCGCCCACGTCCACGCCCAGCGCGTACCCCGCGCCGTGGATGCTCTCCTTCGACATCCTGCCGTGCGTGTAGGACTTCACGCCGACGTCGTACACCGTCGCCGCCGCCTGCGCGTCGACGTAGAGGCCCCTCCCGTCCAGCCAGGTGGCGGAAACCCCCGCCCCCCAGCCCTTCAGGTCGACCTCGCCCACGCCGGACATCGACGCCTTGCCGCCGACCGCGTGCGTCGACACCCCGCCCCGGCCGTTCTCGCCGACGGCGAACTCGAAGCCCGCCTGCCCCACGCCCCGGCTGTGGTCGTAGGCGAGCCCCTCGGCCATCGTCGCCTTCCTCGCCCGCCATTCGCCCCGCGACGCTTCCACGCGCGCCCAGGCGCCGTTGCCGTCGCGCGCCGCCGACGCCCGCTCCGCCCAGGACGGCAGGGCGTTCATCGCCAGCAGCATCGAGGGCAGCGCCTCGTACAGGCGGCAGCGGCGGTCTCCGTCCTCCTCCACCATCCGGCAGGAGAACGCCATCCCGTCATCCCCGGGCCCGGGCTCGCCGTCCTCGGACTCGTCCCGCTCGGGAAGTCCGCTGGCGTCCAACATGCCTGTCTCGGCGTCGACCGGCAGCGTCGGTCCGTAACCGCTGAATGCGCCGTCCCGGTGCTCGCGGAAACGGACGTTCCCGACGTCCTCCAGGGAGCCCTTCAACCGCGCGTTCGCCGCTTCTTCGGCGTCCTGCCGGGACGCGATCATGCCGGCCGTGGCCACGACCACATCCACCATGGTCGCCGCGTCGCCGCCGCCCCGGATGGCGTGGTCGGCGCCGTTGGGATCCACGTTCCCGTTCAGGCCGATGACGACGTCGCCGCCGCCGGTCAGATGCACCGCCGCGGGGCCGCCCACGCCGCCCCGCACCTCGCCGTCGACGTATATGAGCGCCGGACCCGGGTCGTTCACCTTGATCGCGACGCCGGAGGAACCGGCATACACCTTGCCCCCCGTCTCGACGATGACCGCGCCGCCGCCCGAGAGGTGAACCGCCGCGTCCGTCCCCCCGATCACCGTGCCCGCAACGGTGACGAGCTGGTCGAGCAGGGGAACCGCATCCGCGCCCTCGCCGCGCGTCACCGCCACGAGCTCGTCGGGATCATCGCCCTCGTCGTAGCCGGGCGTGTACTTCCTTTCCAACCTCAGGCCCGGCCCCGCGTTGGCGACGTAGACGCCAGCCATGGCGCCGGTCACGCTCGCGCCTTTGGCCACGGTGACGCTGATGCCGCCGTTGTCGTCATGGGGCGTCGCGTAGTAGGCGCGGACGCCGTCGCCGCGTGAGGAGTCGATGGAGCCTCCGTTCACGGCGACGCGGACGTCGCCCACGTTGTGGCGCTCCAGCAGCGCCCGCACCGCCGTCTTGTAGTCGTCGGAGAAGCCCGCGTCCGCGTCGTCGAGCGCGGTGGTGAGGCTGGCGTCGTCGCCCGTCGCCACCGCCGCCAATACCGCCTTCTCCTCGTCCGAGAGGCTCTGCGCCAGCACGTCGCGCAGCAGAGCTCTCGTGACCGCGTCGTCCGTCCGGAGGTACGCCACGACGTCCGCGTCCATCACGTCGTCCGGGCTGGTCGCGCCCGTCTTGATGGCCTCCAGGACCGCCGCCGCGACCGCGATCTCGTCGTTCTCGAGCGCCGCCCTGAACGCCGCGACGTAGGGGTTGGCGTTGTCGCCGGTGGCCACGGCGCCCGCCGGCACGAGCGCCGTCTGCGCCGCGGCGTCCGCGATCTCGCCCGGGTCGTCGCCCTTCGCCGCCTGCTCCGCCACGTCGCGCCAGGACAGGGCATGCGCCTCGATCCCCGCCGGCGCGTCCCAGCGGATGGACTCCGCGACGGCCTTCCCGGCCGCCGACTCCCGGTCGAAGGCGAGCGCTTGCGCGGCGCTCGCCGCCGCGAAGCGGCCCGCGTCGGAGGACCCTTCCCCGTGCGAGAAGGTCCCCGTCCAGGTGACGTCGATCAGCGGCTGGTCCGCCTCCGCGCGCGTCTCTCCCGGCGCGCTGGCGCGCGGGACCGCAGCGTAGACGCCCGTGCGGCGATCCGGGATCGTCTCCCCCTGGTCGATGACGCAGCGTCCGTCCGCCGCCTCCGGGCAGGAGGAGGACGGCGGCGCCGGCCGCGAAGGAAACTTGCTGGTGTCCAGCAGGCCGTCGCCGGTGATCCGCAGCTCCTGGGAGTAGCCGGTGGGTACGCCGTCCCGATACTCGCGGAGACGGGCGCTGTCGACGCCCGCGACGGAGCCGTCCACCTGGGCGATCAGGTCCTCCCGGTACGGGACCAGGCGCTCGGAGGCCAGGGTCAGGGCCACCATGGTCTCGTCGGTGGCGCCGCCCCGGATGGCGTTGTCGGCGCCGTCGGCCTGCACGCGCCCGTTCGGACCCACCGTGACGATGCCGCCGCCGCTCAGATGAATCGCCGCGGCGCCGCCCGCGCCACCCTTCACCTCGCCGTCGACGTACACGAGCGCCGGACCGTCCGCCAGAACGCCCACGCCCGAGGAACCGGCATGAACGCCGCCCCCCTCCATGACGATGACCGCGCCGCCGCCCGAGAGGCGAACCGCCGCGTCCGTCCCCCCGGTCACCGCGCCGGCGACGGTGACGATCTGGTTGCGCAGGGCGACCGCATCCGCGCCCTCGCCGTGCATCGCCGCCACGAGCTCGTCGGCAGTAGCGCCATCGTTCATGCCGAAGCCGTAGGTGTGCTTCCTGGCCACCATCAGGCCCGTCCCCGCGTTGGCGACGTGGACGCCCGCCGCGCCGCCGGTGACGGTCACGCCCGCGCCGACGGTGACGCTGATGGCGCCGTTCATGTCGTTCGGCGTTGCGTAGTAGGCGCGGATGCCGTCGCCGCGCGAGTCGATGGAGCCGGCCTTCATGTTCACGCGGACGTCGTCGATGTTGTGGCGCTCCAGCAGAGCCTGCACCGCCGCCTTGTAGTCGTTGGGGAAGCCCGCGTCCGCGTCGTTGAGCGCGGTGGTGAGGGCCGTGGCGTCGCCCGTCGCCACCGCCCGCAGCACCGCCTTCTCCTTGTCCGAGAGGCCCTGCGCCAGGACGTTCCGCAGCAGGGTTCTGATGTCCGCGTCGTTCTGCTGGAGATATGTCACGATCTCGGCGTCCGTCACGTCGGCCAAGCTGGTCGCGGTCGAGTCGATGGCCTCGAAGACCGCCGCCGCGACCGCGAGGTCCGCGTTCCCGAGCGCCGCCCGGAGCTGCGCGACATAGGCGTTGCCGCTGGCGGTGGCGCCCGTCGGCACGGCCGTCGTCTGCGCCGCGACGTTCGCGAACGCGCCCGGGTCGTCGCCCTTGGCCACCTGCGCCGCCACGTCGCGCCAGGACAGGGCGTGCGCCTCGATGCCCGCCGGCCCGCCGTAGTGGAGCGTCCCCTCGACGGCTTTCACCGCCGCCGCCTCCTGGTCGAAGGCGAGCGCTTGCGCGGTGGTCGCCGCCCGGAAACGGCCATCGTCGTTCGCCGCCGTCCCGCGCGCGACGTTTCCTCCCGCCCAGTCGACGTCGATCGCGGGCACGTGGTTCCCGTCGTCGTCCACGCTGCGCGTATCGCCCATCGCGTTTTCGCGCGTGACCCCGAGGGTGACGCCCGTGCGGCCCGAAATCGTCCCCGCCGTCTGGTCGAAGTCGATCCGCGCCGCCTTGCCGACGTAGACGCCGTGCCACCGCCCCGAGACGTCGCCGCTGGTCGTGGACGTGCCGCCGTTCGCGAACGTGACGTCGCCCTCGACGCCCCGCGCGAGCCGGATGCCGTCCCCGTCCTCCGACGCGACGGCGCCGCTGTTCGTGAGCGTGAGGTCGGCCGTGTTCGCCGCGCTCGTCTGGGCGTAGAGGGCGTGGTTCTTCGAGCGGAGGACGCCGCGGTTGGTGATCGTCACGGCGCCGGTGACGCCGGCGCCCTCCGTCAGCCAGAGGGCGTGACCCGCGCCCGTCACCGCGTCGGCCGTCACCGTGACGGCGCCGCTGTTCGTGAACTCGACCGCGCCGGTGCCGCTGCGCTTTTCGAGCCGGAGGCCGACGGTGGCCGCGTCGACGTCGCCGGAGTTCGTGAGCGTGACCGCGCCGTTGTTGTTATGGGCGAGATGGATGCCCGACCCCGTCGCCGCGGCGATGGTCCCCGCGTTGTCGATCTCGGTGGCGCCGTAGCCCCGGTAGTCCATGAAGATGCCGTATCTCGCGCC
Organism: Alphaproteobacteria bacterium; assembly: GCA_965242505.1. Classification (GTDB taxonomy): domain Bacteria; phylum Pseudomonadota; class Alphaproteobacteria; order UBA2966; family UBA2966; genus UBA2966. Next base: position 1,650,020 of record OZ251449.1, on the reverse strand, counting down.
CGACACCGTGATGGCGCCGGTGTTGGTGATGGTCGCGTCGCCGAGGTGGACGGCCCCCCCGGCGGGTCTGGCGAAATACAGATAGATGCCCTCCTCCCCCGAGCGGATGGCGCCGCTGTTCGTGATGGTCGTGTCGCTGATGCGCCTGAAGGTGGGATGGTAGACGTTCGAGGGATTCCTGAAGAGCCGGATGCCCTGCTTGGCGGCGAAGATCGTCGCCGCGCTGATGAGGGTGGCCTTGCCGCCGCCCCAGGAGGAGAGGCCGCGCGGATGGTAGAAGATGCCGTTTTGCTGCATCGGGGTGGTCTCCGAGCCGATGGTCACCCCGCGTCCCACCCTCACCGTCGAGTCCCCCATCTGGCTTCGGTGTTGGAAGTAGATGCCGTTGTTCCGGTCGGCGGCGTTGTTCGTGCTCGTCCCCTGGACGATGTCCACGACGTGGCCGGCGTCCGTCATCTCGCCCATCGAGTCGACGGTGACCCCGACGTTGAGATCGTTCCACACACGCGAGCCCCCGAGGCCGTACACGTAGATGCCGACCGACGGCGAGGTCGTCGTGGTCCCGCCCGAGACGACCATCCTCGAGGTGCTCGTGATGGTGGTCGTCGCGGTGCTGCTGCCCGCGACGTTGATTGCACCGTTGCCCCGCGGATGGTTGTTATCGTCCGACCCTCCGTAGAAGATGCCGTCGGGATACGACGTGTCCGTGCAGGTGATGGGGAGGGTGATCGCCGACCCGCATTCCCCCGCCGCCCGCGCCTCCCCCGGCGCGAGGAGCAGCGCCGCCGCCGCGAGCAGCGCGGCGCCCGGCAGGCCGGAGAGGCGGGCCTTCATTCCGGGAGCCCATGCGGCGGGGGGGGGGGGGGGGGATCATGCGGTCAGTGCTTCCAACCATCTTCGGAACCTCCATCGACAAACCCGTCCGGCTCGAACCGTCCGCGCCGCCCCGCGGCGCCACTCCGGCATTGTCATATGGCCCGACTTCGGATTCAAGCCTTAATCCACAGGCCATCGACGCTCCTCCCCCCGACAGGGGGTCCGCGGAGGGGGGTCCGGATGAACGCGCGCTTGCAGACGGTCCCTGCAACGGTGTAGCCTTCGGCCCATGATTGCGACCGCGCATGTGACCGGCTTCGACACGCTGACCTACGCGCGCCGCCTCAAGGCGGCCGGCGTGGACGAGGCCCAGGCCGAAGCGCACGCCGAAGCCGTCCGCGACGCCGTGACCGAAGGCGTCGCCACCAAGGACGACCTCGCCGAACTCAAGGCCGATCTCAAGACCGACGTCGCCGCGGTCAGGGCCGACCTCGATACCGGACTCGCCGCAGTCAGGACCGAACTCGATACCGGACTCGCCGCGGTCAGGGCCGACCTCGATACCGGACTCGCCGCAGTCAGGGCCGACCTCGATACCGGACTCGCCGCGCTCGAAACGCGGTTGACGGTCCGCTTCGTCGGCATCGCCATCGGCATCGTGGTCGCCAACGCCGGCATGATCGTCGCAGCCATCGTGGCGCTCGCGCAGCTGCTCCCGTAGGGACGCCCGCCCCGACCCTCGACGCCCCTCTCCCCCGACCACCCACGCGCTCCTCCCCCCTGGCCACCCATACTCCTCCCCCCCCCTGACCACTTCATACTCCTCCCCCCTGACAGGGGGGAGGTCGGGAGGGGGGTTCGGAGGGTGTGCGAGGTGTGCGGACCGGCGCGCCGGCGACCCCCACCCCGACCCTCCCCCTGCCAGGGAGAGGGAGAAGAAGAGAGGGGGAGGGAGAACGAGAGGGCCGGGCGGGAGCCGTCGGCGCTCTTCTCCCCCTGACCATCCACATTCCTCCCCCCTGACCACTCATACTCCTCCCCCCTGACAGGGGGGAGGCCGGGAGGGGGGTCCGGATGAACATGCGCCGCAACGCCGCGACCCCCACCCCGACCCTCCCCCTGCAAGGGAGAGGGAGAAATAAAAAGGACGGGAGGGTGTGCGGATTGTGCGGACTCCCTCTTTTCAAACTCCTCCCCCCTGCCCATCCACACTCCTCCCCCCTGAACAGGGGGGAGGTCGGGAGGGGGGTCCGGCGGGTGTGCGAAGTGTGCGGACCGGCGCGCCGGTGACCCCCACCCCGACCCTCCCCCTGCAAGGGAGAGGGAGAAATAAAGGGGACGGGCGGGTGTGCGGAGTGTGCGGATCCCCTCTTTTCAAACTCCTCCCCCCTGCCCATCCACACTCCTCCCCCCTGACAGGGGGGAGGTCGGGAGGGGGGTCCGGATGGACGCGCCCCGCCGCCGCCGGCGACCCCCACCCCGACCCTCCCCCTGCAAGGGAGAGGGAGAAATAAAAGGGACGGGAGGGTGTGCGAAGTGTGCGGATGGGCGCGTCGGAGTCGCCTCCCCCCGACAGCGGCGAATCACGACCTCAGAGATTTTTTCTCCATATCGGAATTTTCCTCTTGACTCGCATCATACATGTTCCTATATCGTTCCCAAACCGGAACGGGAGACACCCCATGCACGACGACACCGCCGCCACCGACAAACGCCCGCGCCGCAAACGCGCCTTCCTCCACGCCCTCGCCGACACCGTCAACGTCGCCGCCGCCTGCCGCGACGCCGGCGTCCCCAGGCGCACCGTCTACGACTGGCGCGACGCCGACCCCGACTTCGCCCGCAGGTGGAACGACGCCCTCGACGACGGCATCGACCTGCTGGAGGCCATGCTCCACCGCCGCGCCTTCGAGGGGGTGGAGAAGCCGGTCTGGCACAGGGGGGAGCAGGTGGGGACGACGCGCCACTATTCGGACGCCCTGGCCATGTTCCTGCTCAAGGCCCACCGCCCGGAACGCTACCGCGACAACTACCGGCCTCCGGCGCCCGCGCCCGCAGCGGTGGACGCGTTCCCGGCGGCAGCCCGGAGGTTCAGCGGCGAGGCGGAGCGGGAGCCTCTCGCAGCCCCGGCGGCGGAGACGATGACGGCCACAGTGACGGACGCCGCGGCCGGGGCGGCGACGGCGACGGTGGCCGTCATGGCGCACGTCCCGGCCGCGGCGGCGATGGTCACGGCGACGGTGGCGGGCGCCGCCGGCCGCCATGCGCGTGCGGGTTCCGGGAACGCTGCGCGCGCGGCGAACCGGGGCGGGCCGTTCCCGGACAACGTGGAAACCATCGGTTATGATCCCATGCCGGGGCCTCGCCCGGCGGCGGAGGGCGGAATCATGGAACGGGTCGGCTACGTCGGTCTGGGCGTCATGGGGACGCCCATGTCGAGCAATCTCGTGAGGAAGGGGTTCGACGTCACGGTGTTCGACGTCGACCGGTCCAGGATTCCGCCGCTGGTCGCGCTCGGCGCCTCGGGCGCGGAAAGCGTGGCCGAGGTCGCGGAGAACAGCGACGTCGTGATCACGATGTTGCCCGGCTCGCCGGAGGTCGTGGACGTCGTCTCCGGGCCCGGCGGCGTCGTCGAGAGCGGCCGTCCGGGGACCGTCGTGCTCGATACGAGCACGATCTATCCCGGAGACGCCGACGCGCTCGCGGAGGCGGCCGGGGCCGCCGGCATGACCTTCATGGACGCGGCCGTGGGCCGGCTCCCGCCGCAGGCCGCCGCCGGCGCGTCGATGTTCATGGTCGGCGGCGAGGCCGAGGACGTGGCGCGCGTCCGCCCGCTGCTCGAGGCGATGGGAGACACCATCGTCCATTGCGGTCCGGTGGGCGCCGGGATCCGCTGCAAGATCGTGAACAACTTCCTGACGATGATCACCGCGAAGGCCAACGCCGAGGCGTTCTCCATGGCGATGAAGGCCGGTCTGCCCGCCGACGCCGTCTGGCGGGTGATCACCGGCACGACCGCGACCAACGGATGCCTGTCGACGGGCTGGCTGCCGAAACTGTTCGCCGGCGACCTCGAACCGGGGTTCGCCATGCGGCTCGCCCGCAAGGACCTCGCGCTCGGCGTTCGCCTGGCGGACGAGCTCGGGGTGGATACGCCGCTCGCCGATCTGGCGCTCGCCCACTACGACGGGTTGCTCGGGTCGAAGTACGCCGACAAGGACTTCTCGGCCATCGTCAGCGCCGCCTGCGAGGCCGCGGGCGTGGAGGATCCGATCCTCGACCGGCCTTGACCGCAAGCCGTCGCGGCCGGCCCCGTCCTCCGCGCCATGTGGTCCCGTCCGCTATCCCGCGGCGGAGCAGGAGCCGCCGCCGAGGACGCAGAACCTGGCGCAGTGGGGATGGTTGAGGGGCACTTCGCCCGTGGCGTCGGCGAGCGTCTCGCCCAGCTCGAAGCGCGTGTCGTAGGGCAGGAGCGTACAGGGCAGCACGACCGGCGCGTCGGCGCCCTTGCGTTTCACCACCATGCGCGACGTCGCGCACATCACGTCGTCCGGATCGACCCCCAGGATCCCCCAGCACGCCGCGGTGATCTCGGGCGCGTCGACGGTCTCGTCCATCTCGGGCAGGAGGACGAGCGCCGCGCGGTCCCGGGCGTCCACGCGGATGCCCTCGGCCGCGAACAGCCGCGCATAGCCGGTCCGCAGGACGTCCTCCGATTCGACCCATGGGGTCCGCCCCGCCACGGTGACGCGGAACCCCTGCCCGGACAGCCATTTGAGGCCCGGCAGCGTCCGTTCCCAGCTGCGCGCGCCCCGTTCGAGGTCGTGGAGGGCCGGCGTGTAGTGATCGAGCGACACGCGGATCGCGAGCTTGCGGCCATACGTCCGGTTCAGCCGCGACAACTCGTCCTGGAGCTTCATCATCGGCCGCATCCCGTTGGTCAGCACCAGCGCGTCCAGCCCCCGGGACAGGCACGCCTCGATGCAGTCGATGATCTCCGGATTCATGAACGGCTCGCCACCCGTGAAACCGATCTCGCGGACCGCCCAGCCGTCGCGGCGGATCTCGTCGAGATAGGCGCGGACCTCCGCCGCCGTGACGTAGGCGAGCCGGTCGTTGGCCGGGCTCGACTCGATGTAGCAGTTGACGCAGGCGAGGTTGCAGAGCGTGCCGGTGTTGAACCACAGCGTCTCCAGCCTCTTCAGCCCGACCTTCGCCCGCGCCGATCCGTCGGCGGTGACCTCGGGATCCTGGAACTTGGCCGGGTCGAGCGGCGGGACTTCCGCCTTCGCGGTGTCGGTCGACATGAGCTCTCCAATCCGCTGCGCCGGCGACCGCGCGGCTCCCGCGCGTCCTCTCCATGCCGTCTTTGTGGAACGGGCCTTGCCCGCGCGTCAAGGCCCGCGTCCCGAACCCGAGCCGGGGCGGCGTCTTGCGCGGGGGTCCGCGCCGGCCTATTCTCGTGGCATGAGCGCCGCCGCCTTCGATGCGCTTTCCGCCAGGGCCGGTCCCGAAGCCGGCCTCGCCCGCCTCGAAACCCGGCCGGTCCGTTTCGTCTTCGCCGCCGCCGCCGCCGGACGAGCGGCGCTCGTCGTCGGCCTGCCCGAGTCGCTTCCGTAGGCCGCGCCACTCCCGATCGCTTCCGGCGGAACGCCGGCCCCATCGGGAACGGAGGAACGCGCCATGTCCATCGACGGCCTGAACGACTGCGGCGCCCAGGAGGGCGCGGGGACGCTGCGGCCGGCCATCGCGGGCACCCGCCACATGGCGGTCGCCGGCCACTATCTCGCGGCCCACGCGGCCTTCGAGGCGCTCGAGGCCGGCGGCAACGCGATCGACGCCGGATGCGCCGGCGGGATCGCCCTCGGCGTGGTGCAGAGCGAGCTGGTCAACGTCGCCGGGGTGGCGCCGATCATCCTGTACCTGGCGGAGTCGCGCGAGGTCGTCACCATCAGCGGCCTCGGCGTCTGGCCCGCGGCCACGGACCCGGAGCTGTTCCGGCGCGAGCACGATTCCCACGTTCCCGAGGGCATCCTGCGGACCGTCGTGCCGGCCGCGCCCGACGCCTGGATCACGGCGCTCGAGCGCTACGGCACGATGAGTTTCGCGGAGGTCGCGGCCGCCGCCATCCGGTTCGCCTCGGAAGGGTTCGTCATGTACCCGCTGATGTCGGACCTGATCCGCGCCAACGAGGCGAATTACCGGCGCTGGCCCTCCAACGCCGAGATCTACCTGCCCGGCGGCAAGCCGCCCGCCGCGGGCGACCTGTTCGTCCAGAGCGACCTCGGGCGCACGCTGCGGTACATGGCCGACGAGGAGACCGCGGCCGCCGGCCGGGGGCGCGAGGCGGGGCTTCGGGCCGCGCGCGACGCCTTCTATCGCGGCGACATCGCGGCCGCCATCGTGAAGTTCCACGAGGAGAACGGCGGCTGGATGCGGGCGCGCGACCTCGCCGACTTCCGCGTCGGCGTCGAGCCTCCCGTCTCGGCCGACTACGACGGCGCGCGGATCCACGCCTGCGGCCCCTGGTGCCAGGGTCCCGCGCTCCTCCAGGCGCTGCGGCTGCTCGATGGCTTCGACCTCGGCGCCATGGGCCACAACTCGCCGGCCTACGTCCACACGCTGATCGAGGCGCTCAAGCTCGCCTTCGCCGACCGCCACCACCACTACGGGGACCCTCGTTTCGTGACCGTGCCCATGCGGGAACTGCTGTCCGACGACTACACCCGCCGCCGCCGCGAGCTGATCCGGCCCGAGGAGGCCTGGCCCGACATGCCCCCCGGCGGCGACCCGGCGGCCATGGCGGCCGTGGGACCGACCCACGCCGGCGGCTCCGCGCGGGCGGACGCCGCGGGGATGCCGGCTCTCGACACGTCCTACGTCTGCGTCACCGACCGCCACGGCAACGTGTTCTCGGCGACGCCCAGCGACACGGCCAACGACGCGCCGGTGGTGCCGGGCACCGGCCTCTGCCCCTCGTCGCGCGGGTCCCAGTCGTGGGCCGACCCGGACCACCCGTCGTCCGTCGCGCCGGGCAAGCGGCCGCGCCTGACGCCGAACCCGGCGATCGCCATCCGCGAGGGCGAGTTCGTCATGCCCTTCGGCACGCCGGGCGGGGACGTCCAGGCGCAGGCGATGCTGCAATGCTTCCTCAACGTCGCGCGGTGGGGGATGAACCCGCAACAGGCCATCGAGGCGCCGCGGTTCGCGACCTACAGCTTCCCCGATTCGTTCGAACCCCACGGCAACCAGCCGGCCAGGGTGATGCTGGAGAGCCGCATCGACGAGACCGTCGCGCGCGCGCTGGACTCCTACGGCCACGACGTGGGCTGGTGGCCGGACTGGACGTGGCGGGCGGGTTCCGTGTGCATGATCCGGAAGGACCTGGAGACGGGCGTCCATACCGCCGGGGCGGACGCCCGCCGCCCGGCCTACGCCGTCGGGTGGTGACCGCGGGCGGGCGGCGCCGGCGGGCGGGTTCGGTTCAGGATTCCCGTTCGTCGGCGGACGACGCGGCGGAAAGAGCGGGCGTTCCGTCGCGCCGGACGGAATCGCCGCGTTCCTCGCGAGGTTTCGGAATATCCGCCCTGTCTCCCTTGAGGCGGCGAGACCTGCCGCCGTCGGTCGGTAGAGGCTCGCCGCGGTCGTCGTTCCACAGAACGCCCGGGTGGGGCAGCCGGTAGTAGCTGGACGGGTTCGCGGGATCGAGGGCGGGCCTGGCCGTCTCCTCGGGGTCCCGGACGAAGCGGCCGAGGGCCGCCTCGCAGTAGTCGCGAAGAAGCTCGATGCAGGTCCAGCGCCGTCCGGTGCGCTCGCAGACTTCGCCGGTGACGCAGCTTCCGGCGAAGGGATCGACCACGAGGTCGCCGGGCTCGGTCAACATGCGGACGAAGTATTCCGGCAGCCCGGCCGGATAGCGGGCGGGATGCGGCTTGAAGCCCTTTTCCTCGCAGTACCGCAGATAGAAGCTGTTGCTCTCGGTGTTGGGGATCGCGATGAGGTTGGGCGGGATCGCCGCGCCGTTGTCGGCGCCGAACTTGTCGCTGATGTCGTGGCCGGAAGGGCGCTTCTTGGCCCTGTAGCCCTTGGCCAGCAGCTCCCTCATGCTGGGGCTGTACGGCTGAAGAACCCGCCGGTTGCTCGCCTTCGGCCAAGGCGTCTTGGACAGCCACCATACGGTGTTGACGGCGTCCTTGACCCGCACCCGGCGCACCGTGACCCATTCGGCGGGCGTCGGGAGCTTGGAGGGATTCCACCAGTAGAAATCCTGGGCCAGGTGGAATCCGAACTCCTCGCACAGCATGACCGGGAGCTTGAAGTGATAGAGGTTGCGGGTGGGATAGCCCTTGTTCCAGGCGCCGCCGATGTCGATGACCAGACTGCCGCCGTCCTTGAGGACGCGGTGGAACACGGCGGCGAACGGCTTGAACCAGTCGACGTATTCGTCCGCGTCCACGTTGCCGTAGTCCTTCTTGCGGACCAGGCCGAAGGGCGGGCTCGTCATGATCAGGTCGACCGAGTCGTCGGGACAGGCCGCGAGGACGTCGAGGCTGTCGCCGTGGACGATCCGTCCGAGAGGGGTTCGGTGAAAGGCCTCGACGCCCGTTCGCGTCTTCTTCGTCACCGTCGGTTCCTACAGCTCGAGCTTCTTGAGGTCCATGGCGTGACGGGCCTCCCGGGTGAACACCTCGACGATGGCCGCCGGTCGCGCCTCGACAAGGGCGAGGTCGTCACCGTCGACCATGACTATGCAAAGGTTGGAGCCGGTCATGATCTTGTTGGCGTAGCGCCGAGCCTCTCCGCCGATCTCGCCGGTGGACACCATGACGATGGCGTTGCTCTTCAGGAAGTGCGTGAGGCCGACTTCCTTCGCCACATCGTCGAGCGACACGCGGGCCGTGTTCTTACACTGAATCTGCCAGCGGGAAAACACCAGCCGCGCACTCTCGAAGACCAGATCGACTTCGGCGCCACCGGTCGCGTCGCCGCGTAGTCGCGTGGCGACATAAGTCAAATCGACGAGGCGCATGAGCTTGAAGGCGAGCGCTTCAAGCGCGAGACCTCGGACATGCCGGTCCCCGGATTTTAGTTCCAGACGGATTTCCTTGAGAGACTTGCGCAGCAAGGGCCGCAGATCGGGCCGAGTCTGTCGCTCGAGCTGTTCGATCAACGGTGTGACGAGATCGGTGGCCAATTTATCCGTTGCAGTGATCAGAAATGGTTTTGCGCCTCGCCCGGCTTCTTTCGTGCCGCGTTCGAGACCGATGTAGCCGGCCTCTCGAAGCGGGTACAGAACCTGCTTGGGCAGGTTCTTCTCGTTGAAGGCGACGCCATAGGTGGCGGCGGCGAGCCCTTCGACATCGCTCGATGAGTGCGGGCCGCCGCCGTTCATATTGGCGAGAGCCTTCAGATAGGCGCTCTGCTCCGGCGTAAGGGTGGCGAGGGCCTCGAATTCCTCCATGTCGAGACCGAGGATCTCGTCGAGTCGTGTCTGATCTACCCGGTATCCGGAAATGAAAACGCCTGCTCGTTCGAGCCACAGACGCAATGTGCTCATGTGTTTTCCGCCGCGTGGGACGGCGATGCCGCGTTCCCGGAGCCATTGGCGCAGCTTGTTTAGATCGATCCGTTCCCCGGCGGCGTGCATGTCGAGGACACACTGGACGAAATTCATGCCGTGGCGGTTTATCAGAATGTGCCGGGCGAAGGTTTCGTACAGGGCGCGCTCGTCGTGGCGGAGGCCGTAGAGCGCCGCGCCGGTCTCAGTGAGCATTGCGTCTTTCTCTTTGATGAGGCCGTAAGCGCGCAACGACAGCTTGGTGTTGTTCGCGAGCTTTCCTCTGTTGTACGCGGAAGTTTCGTGTCTGGCGAAATACCGGTCGCGAACGGCGTTCTCGAAGCCTCGCCAATCGGTCCCATGCCCGTGCGCCAGTTCCAGAAGGACGGGCAGGTCGATCTGCGCGGGTGAGAACTCGCTGCCGAAGGGAAGGTCGCTGCGCGGCATCAAGTATCCCCGATTCCCGCGCCACCGAGTTCGGAACGCGATGTCGCCAAAGGCAGCGGAAGTTGTGTTTCCTCGCTCCGGTAACGTTCGAGGAAGTCGGCGACAGCCTGACGGACGAGCCAAGCCATGGAGATGCGGCGCTTTTCGGCGACGATGGCGAGCGCCGCATGTTCCTGATCGTCAAGGGCTACGGAGAATCGGGTCTTGGCTGGCATGGATTCTCGCATATGTGGAATGATGCGATACGACGCGCGCCGCTTCAAAGTGGTTCATCTTGGTGCATACGGGGTGCATCATCAACCCGCCCCGGATCCGTCCGTCTCTCGACTTCCTGCTTATCCATGAAGACTCGCGATCCATCCCCTCCCATCTCCCTCTCCCTGTCAGGGGGAGGGTCGGGGTGGGGGTAACCGGCGGGCCGCGCCGTCTCCGATCCACCCCCCTCCCGACCTCCCCCCTGTCCAGGGAGGAGGAGCGTCAACGGCGCGCGCCCGCGCCCGCTTGCCGCCGCCTCGCGTCGGCGCTACCTTGAGCGGGACGGGGTTCGTATTCACGAGGGGCGTCCGTGAGCGCACTGGCCGAGAGCTCGCATTTCACCGAACCGATCCTGCTCCGCGCGGACTCGGACGGGGTCGCGCGGCTGACCCTCAACCGGCCCGAGCAATACAACTCGTTGTCCGAGGACATGCTGGACGCGCTTCAGGGCGAGCTCGACGCCATCGCCGGAGACAGGTCGGTCCGCGTCGTCGCGCTCGCGGGCGCGGGCGCGGCGTTCTGCGCCGGGCACGACCTCAAAGAGATGCGGGCGCGGCCCGACCGGGACTACTACGAATACCTGTTCAAGAAGTGCAGCCGGATGATGCTGAGCATGACGCGGCTGCCGCAGCCCGTCATCGTCCGGGCGCACGGCGTCGCCACGGCGGCCGGCTGCCAGCTCGTGGCCAACGCGGACCTCGCCGTCGCCGCGTCGGACGCCCGCTTCGGCACGTCCGGGATCAATGTCGGCCTCTTCTGCATGACCCCCGGCGTCGCCGTGACCCGGAACGTGCGGCGCAAGAAGGCGTTCGAGATGCTGTTCACCGGCGACCTGCTGTCCGCCGCGGAGGCCCTGGAGGCCGGCCTCGTGAACCGGGTGGCGCCCCCCGGCGAGCTCGACGACGCCCTGGAGGAACTGTGCCGTTCCATCCTCGGCAAGTCGCGGACGGCCGTCGAGGCCGGCAAGCGCCTGTTCTACGAACAGCTCGGCATGGACCTCGAGTCGGCGTACATGCGCGCCAGCGAGGAGATGGCGCGCAACATGACGTTCCGCGACGCCGGCGAGGGCATCGACGCGTTCATCGCCAAGCGCGAGCCCGTCTGGACCCACGAGTAGGCGCCGGGTCGCCCATGCGGGCGGCGGGGAGGCGGAGGGCGCGCGTTTCCGCTCCCTCTGCATGGCGCGCGGCGGCCGTCCCGTGCTATCTCCCCGGCCGTGAACGCCGACGCCATACGGTCCGGCCGCCTGCTCCCGAGCCTGCTGCTGACGTGCTCGATGCTCTTCTGGGGCGCCAACGCCGTGGTCAGCCGGGCGGGCAGCTTCCACGTCCCCACGACCGGCCTCGCCTTCTGGGCCTGGGTCACTGCGTTCGCGTTGTTGACGCCGTGGGCCGTCCGCCGCGTCGTCCGCCAGCGGCGGGCCATCCTGCGGCGCTGGAAGATCATCGCCGTGCTGGGCGTCCTGGGGATCGGACTGTTTCCGCAGTTCCTCTACGGCGCGCTCGGGCTGACCAGGTCGATCAACGTCTCCCTCATCAACACGGCCACGCCCGCATGGATCGTGGCGCTCTCCTGGCTCTGCTTCCGGGATCCGGTGTCCTGGCGGACGCTGTCGGGCATGGCTTCCGGCTTCCTCGGCGTGCTCGTCGTCGTCACCCAGGGGCGCTTCTCCACGCTGTCGGACGTCGAGTTCGTCCTCGGCGACGTCGTCATGCTGGTCGGCATCGTCGTCTGGGCCGTCTATTCGATCCTGCTGCGCTATCGGCCGCCGGAGATCGACGCCCTCGCCCTGCTCTGGGCCATGATCCCGCCGGCGCTCCTGGTGAGCGGGGCGATCTACTTCTCGGGCGTCTTCCGTCCCTGGCGTTTCGACCCGGTTCCCGGGAACCTCGTCTTCCTCGCCTATTGCGGGGTGTTTCCCACGGCGCTCGCCTATGCGTGCTTCAATGCCGGCGCCAAGGCGCTGGGCGCCCGGGGGGCGGGGCAGTTCCTGTTCCTGCCGCCGCTGTTCACGGCGATCCTCGCCGTGATCTTCCTCGACGAGACCTTCGAGCCGTTCCACCTCGCCGGCCTGCTGCTGATCTTCGCCGGGCTCTATCTCGCCAACGCGGACCCGCGAAGAGAGGGCGCGTGATCCCCGGAAGCGCGCGCTCCGCGCGGGCTCCGGCGGAGAGTCCGGATCAGCCCCACAGTTCCGGCGGCGGCGGGCGCACGGCGCCGTCGACGTAGCGGAGTCCCGGGTCCCGGTCCCTGGCCAGGAGAAGCGGGCCGTCCAGGTCCACGAACCGGGCGGCGTGGGCGAGGAGGGTCGCCGGCGCCATGCCGAGCGACGTCCCCACCATGCACCCCAGCATGACGCCGAGGCCCGCCGACCGGGCGGCGTCCGCCAGCCGGAGCGCCTCGGTGAGGCCGCCGGTCTTGTCCAGCTTGACGTTGACGAAGTCGTAGAGGCGCGCGACCTCGTCCAGCGTCGACGCGTCGCGCGCCGATTCGTCCGCGCACACGGGCGCCGCGCGGTCGCGGTCGGCGAGGGCGCCGTCGGCCCCGGCGGGCAGCGGCTGCTCGATCAGTTCGACGCCGAGGGCGGCGAGCGCGCCGGCGTACTCGGCGAACGCCGGCGGCGTCCACGCCTCGTTGGCGTCGACGATGAGGGCGGCGTCCGGCGCGGCCTCCCGGACCGCGCGGACGCGGAGAACGTCCTTGCCGTCGCCGCCGCCCAGCTTCAGCTTCAACAGGGGGCGCCGCCGGTTCTTCCTGGCGGCGGCGGCCATCGCCTCGGGTCCGTCGAGGCCGATGGTGAACGCCGTGACCGCGGGCCGCGGTTCGGGCAGTCCCGCCAGCCGCCACGCCGGGGTTCCGGAGAGCTTGGCCTCGAGGTCCCACAGCGCGCAGTCCAGCGCGTTCCGCGCCGCGCCGGGTCCGAGGCGCCGTTGCAGGGCCGGGCGTCCCAGGGCGCCGTCCTCGATCTCGGCGCGGAGCGACTCGATCCGCGCGACCGCGCCCTCGCGCGTCTCGCCGTAACGCCGGTAGGGCGCGCACTCCCCGCGTCCGCGCCGCCCGTCCTCGTGAATCTCCACGACGACGACCTCGGCCGTCGTCTTGCTGCCCCGCGAGATCGTGAACGTTCCCGCGATGGGCCAGTCCTCCCGCCGGACGACGAGGCGCCGCCGGTTCACGAAATGGCGTCCACCAGGCCGGCCACGCCGTCCCGGACCGGATCGACGCAAGGCAGGCCGGTTCCGGCTTCGATCGCGTCCAGGCAGTCCCGCGCCTCCGCCTCGCCGAGCGCCGAGGTGTTGACGGCGACGCCGATCATCCGGCAGTCGGGATTGGTCAGATACGCGGCCTCGACGTTGGCGCGGATGCACAAGTCGAGCGGCGGCAGGGGCGCGTCGGGAAGGCCCCGCATGTTCGCGCGGGTCGGCTCGTGGCACAGCACCATGGCGTCGGGCTGGGAACCGTGGATCAACCCGAGCGTGACCCCCGCGTAAGAGGGGTGAAACAGGGAGCCCTGGCCTTCGACCAGGTCCCAATGGTCGGGATCGTTGTCGGGGGTCAGCCATTCGACCGAGCCCGAGATGAAGTCCGCGACCACGGCATCGACCGAGACGCCGCCGCCGGCGATGAGGATGCCGGTCTGGCCGGTGGCGCGGAAGTCGGCCTTCATGCCGCGCGCCCGCATCTCCTTCTCCATGGCGAGGCAGGTGTACATCTTGCCGGTCGAGCAGTCGGTGCCCACCGTGAGCAGCCGCCTGCCCGTCCGCCTCGTCCCCGTGCCGGTGTCGAAGTCCCGCGTCGGGCGCCGCACGTCGAACAGCCGGCGGCCCAGGCGTTCGGCCGCCTCGCGCGCGGCGGGGACGTCCGCGACCCGCATGTGCATGCCGCTGGCCACGTCCATGCCGGCTTCCAGCGCCTCGACGATCGTGTCCGTCCACGACTCGGGAAGGACGCCGCCCGCGTTGACGACGCCGACGATCAGCGACCTGGCGCCGTTCGCCGCCGCCTCGGCGACCGTCATGTCGGGGAGCCCGGCGTCGGCGTTACAACCGGGCAGGCGGAGCTGGCCCACGCACCATTCGCGCCGCCAGAAGGCGATGCCGTCGGCCGTCTTGGCGGCGAGCTGGTCGTGGGCGTCGCCCAGGAACACGAGATAGGGATGCTCGATGTGCGCGTCGTTCATGCGTTCCGCTCCGTTCGCGTTGACGTTCGCGTTCGATCCGGTCGGACGGGCTCCGCCGCGCCACGCCCGGACCGGGACGCCTCGAGGCGCCGCTCGGCCTCGGCGATGGTGGCCCGATCGTCCCAGGCCCGGTGCTCGCCGCGCGCGTAGGCCGCGGCGTTGAGATTGTAGAGGATCGCGTTGTAGCGGTTGGCGTCGCGGTTGTTCCGGGTCCTTACGACCCTGGCGGGGACGCCGGCGACGACGGAGTTCTCCGGGACGATCGTTCCCTCGGTCACGAACGCGCCGCCCGCGACGATGGTGTTCGCCCCGATCACCGCGCCGTCCATGACGGTGGCGTTGATCCCGATCAGGCAGTCGTCCCCGATGACGCATCCATGCACCGTGCAATGATGGGTCACCGAGCAGTTGTCGCCGATGATCGCGCTCGTCGCCGATCCGACGTGGATCATCGTGAAGTCCTGGACGTTCGTGTTGGCGCCGATCACCACTTCGTCGTTCTCGGCGCGGATGACCGTGTTGGCCCACGTCGACGACCCCGGCCCGATCGTCACCTTCCCGTAGATCAGCGTCGTCGGATGAATGAACGCGGGATCGTTCAGGGCGACGAGCGGTCCGTACTCCTGCATTCGCTCCGTCCTCCCGGCCGGCGGCGCGGCGACACTATATCGCGGCCGTGTCCGGGAGCGCCATTTCGACGAGTCGCGCCACGCCGCCCGTCTCCGACCGGCCGGAAAGACGGGGGGCAGGGTCCGTTCGCGCTCCTCCCCCCTGGCGCGACCCCCACCCCGACCCTCCCCCTGCAAGGGGGAGGGAGAAGAGGGGGGACGGAGGGTCCGTTGGCGCTCCTCCCTCTCCCTGACCATTCATACTCCTCCCCCCTGGACAGGGGGGAGGCCGGGAGGGGGGTGGATCGCGGTCTCGCAACGCCGCGCAATCCTCCATCCCTGCCGGTTATGGGAAATGCGGGATAGGGAATCATCCGTCTCACGTCGGAAACGCGCGCTTCGATTTCCCGGGCCAAATGCGCCTCCAGCTCCTCGACCGTCCGGTCCCCCTTGTCGCGAAAACCGTAGAAATCCACCAGCGACGTCACGGCCCTCCACCGACACGGCGAGGTGGATCATGGGCGACCCCCGAGCACGTTTTTCTGCCAGAGCTCGCCCGTCGTGTACTCCTCCAGCCAATTCCGGTACGTCTCTTCGTCGTATCGGCGGATCTCCGTCCGCCCGTCCCGCAGCTCCAGGACGAGAATCTCGTCGAGGCCGAACGTATCGACGAGCAGGGGGGACTGGGTCGCCGCGATGACCTGCCGCTCCTCCGCGAGCGCCTTTATCATGTCGCCGACCAGGGTTGCCGCCACCGGATGCAGCCCCAGTTCCGGTTCGTCCAGCAGCAGCACGTCGGGCAGCATCCCGGACGGGAGGTTCAACAACGTCACCAGCGCGAAGAAACGAAGCGAGCCGTCGGAGGTCAGGTGGGCGCCGACGGTCTTGTCCATCCCCTTCGCCTTCCACCGCAGCAGGACCTTCCCGTAGTCCTCCTCGATCTCGAACCGGTCGAAGATCGGCAGCGCGCGCCGGATGAGATCGCAGATCCACTCGAGTCGCCGCGTGTCTTCCCGTTCGAGACGAAGCAGGATCGCGGCCAGATTCCCGCCGTCAGATCTGAGGTAGGCGTTGTCTTCGGCGTCCCATCTCTTCTTGAGGCGCGAGTCGTCGGAGGTGTCGTGAAACTGATACGCGGCGCAGCGCCGTAACAGGTTGACGACGGAGCGGGTGGTCACAGGATTGATGTCGGTGGATTCGGCCGACTGTCCGGCTTCGACGATCTTCGCTTCCGTGTGGCCGCTTCCGAGAGGCTGCCAAGGCGCCTCCGTACCCAATGCCGTTTGGCTGTACCGGAATGCCTCGTCCGTGAACACGAACCGGTCCGGGTGCGCGTGAGCGAGCGTGAATCGGTAGTCGTTGCGGCCCGCGTCGGTCCGCATGGCCAGCTCGGCTTCCAGCCGCGGGCTGACCTTGCCGCCGCCGAACAGCTGGTCGTCGGCGCCGCCCTGGCGCTGGACGAACTCGGCCAGTCGGCGCGTCGCTATCATCCAGCTCATCATGTCGAAGAAGCGGACGAAGTTGGATTTCCCCGAGCCGTTGGCGCCGATGAGGACGGTCGCCATCGGCAGGTTTTCGATCTCGACGTCCGCGAGGGAGCGAAAACCCTTGATGCGAACGGATTCGATCAGATTGGGCATGGATCGTCGTTCCCGCTACCGCTCTCGAAGAAAACGTTCCCGCGACGGGGGCGCGTCGTCACCCCTCCGGTCCGGCCCGCGATGACCCCCCTCCCGACCTCCCCCCTGTCAGGGGGGAGGAAGTATCGATGGCCCTTCCCCTCGTTCTCCCTCTCCCCTGTCAGGGGGGAGCGTCAATGGCCCCTCCGCCCCCCTCGTTCTCCCTCCCCCTTGCAGGGGGAGGGTCGGGGTGGGGGTCGCGCTGGGGGGCGAGCGGACGGTAGCACGAAACGACGGAGCGCGTATGGATCCTGACGGGCGGGGGCGGCGTCCCGGGCTGAAATGCGTCAAGGGTCAGGCTTGGCGGGCCCCGCTCCCATGCTCTCCGGCGCCCTCCCGCGTCGGGCCGGACGCGCCGCTGGCGAGGGGGGGCCGGACCGGCCGCAGGGCGGTCCCGATGCGGCGGAGGTCCCGACCCGCCGCCAACAGGGCGGGCATCACGAACAGCACCAGCGTCGCCGCGCAGGCGAGGCCGAAGACGATCGTCAGGGCCATCGGAATCAGGAACCGCGCTTGCAGGCTCGTTTCGAACAGCAGCGGGCTCAACCCGCCGATCGTCGTGGCCGAGGTCAGCACGATCGCGCGCAGCCGGTCGCGGACTCCCCCGACGACCGCCTCGAGGAAGTCCTCCGTTTCCGCGCGCCGCCCGATGGCCGCGACCAGGATGATCGAGTTGTTGACCACGATGCCGGACAGCCCCATGAGCGCCACCAGGCTGAGGATGGTCAGGTTGTAGCCGAACAGCCAATGGCCGAAGACGGCGCCGACGAACCCCATCGGAATGATCGCCATGACGGCGAGCGGCCGGCCGTAGCTCGAGAACACCCAGGCCAGGACGATGTATATCCCGGCGAGCCCGATCAGCGCCCCCAGCATCATGTCCGCAAGGGTCTCCCGGGTCTCCTCCGACCGGCCCTTGAGGGCCACCTCCACCCCGTGGCGTTCGGCGATCCGGCGCAATCCGTCGCGCTCGATGGCCGCCAGCAGTTCGCCCGTCGTGACGACGTCGGCGTCGAGCCTGGCGGTGACGGCGACCTGGCGGCGTCCGTCCTCGCTCCTGACGTAGGCGAAGCCCTGGTTGGCCCGCCGCGAGACCGCTTCGTCGAGCGGGACTTCGGCGCCCGTCGGTCCGCGCAGGCGCAGGTGGTCGAGAACGTCCGTGTCGCGCTCGTCCGCCGGGAGCCTGACCCGGACGGCGACCTCTTCGTCGCCGCGCGGGAAGCGCGTCGCGATCACGCCCTCGATGGCGTCCCGCACCTGGCGGCCGACCGTCCGGGTGGTGAAGCCCATCGAGCGGCCGCGCGGGGTGACCTCCAGGATCGTCTCCTGTTTGCCCCAGGGCAGATCGTCCCTGATGGCGCGCACTCCCGGATAGCGTTCGAGGAGCGTCCGCAACTCCAGCGCCGCCCGTTTGAGCGCCGCGACGTCGTCGCCGATGAACCTCACGTCGACGTCGCTGCCGGGCGGTCCGCCCCGGGCCCCGAAGACGGTGAGGGTGTCGAGCCCGGCGACCGGGCGGATCCTGGCGCGCCAAGCGTCGATGAACGGCTCGAGGCGCAGGTCGCGCCGGTCGGCGGGACGCAACTCCGCCTCGACCCCGCCCACGTTGTCGCTGGCTCCGCCCCCCCCGCTGGCCGGGACGCCGATCTTCGTTATCGCCATGCGGACGAGGTCGCTGTCGTCGCCTTCCAGCTCGCGGACGGTCGCGTCGAGCGCGCGATTCACCTCGTCGAGCATCGCGATCGTGGCTTCGCGCGGCGAGCCGGGGACCATCGTGACGTTGGCGAAGACCCGGTCCGCCTCGGGCGCCGGGAAGAAGGTGAAGCCCACCCGGCCGCCCGCCACCATGCCAGCGGCCAGCAGCATCAGCCCGGCCGCGACGGCCAGCGTCGCGTAGCGCCAGTGGATGCAGACCTCGACGAGGGACCGGAACGGCCCGTCGCGAAACGCCGCGAACCCGCCGTCGAACCATCGGCGGTAGCGGGCGAGCCATCCGGTCGGGGAGGGCGTCGAGGCGGCGCTCAGATGGCCCGGCAGGACCAGGAAACATTCCATCAGGCTCGCGATCAGCACCGCGACCACGACGAGCGGAATGGTGGCGATGATCTGGCCGAGGACCCCGGAGATCAGCAACAGCGGCAGGAAGGCGCTGATCGTCGTCAGCGCCGCCGCGAACACGGGAACGGCCATCCGGTGGGCGCCGTCGATCGCGGCCGCGAGCGGCGACAGCCCCTGGCGGCCGCGGGTATCGACGTGTTCGCCGACGACGATCGCGTCGTCGACGATGATTCCGATCGTCATGATCAGGCTGAACAGGCTGACCATGTTGATCGTCAGGCCGGCCGCCGGCATGACCCCGAAGGCGGCGAGCAGGGAGGCCGGGATGCCGACCATCACCCAGAACGCCACTCGCGGCCGCAGGAACGCCATGAGGATCACGATCACGATCATCAGGCCGCCGGCGCCGTTCCGCACCAGCAGGTCGATCCGGTCGCGAAGCGCGCCGACGGCCACGTCGTAGCGCTCCAACTCGAGGGTCGCCGGCAGGGTCGGCGCGACCTCGTCGAGATAGGCTTCCGCGATCTTCGCCATCTCCAGCGCGTCGCCCTGGACGGCGCGCTGGACGTGGAGCTCGATCGCGCGCCGCCCCTTGCGCCGGATCTCCACGGCGTCCTCGTCGAAGCCTTCGCGCACGCGGGCCACGTCGCCCAGGCGGACCGCGCGGCCGTCCTCGAGCGCCTTTATCTCGATGTCCTCGATCCCGCGGGCGGTGGTGACCAGGCCGAGGCTCCGGACGTGCCGACGCCCTTGCCCCACGTCGCCCGAGGGCAGGTCCCGCGACGTCTCGCGGATCCTGGCGCCGACGTCGGCCAGGGTCGTGTCGAGCCGACGGAGCGCCGCCGACGGCGCCTCGACCAGGATCTCCTCGTCGCGCATGCCCGTCGCCGTGACCCGGTCGATCCCCCGGTCGAGCAGGCCGTCGCGCAGCCTCTTGGCGTGCGCTTTCAGCGCCGCCTCCGTATGGGGCCCCGACAGCACGACGCGCAGGATCGTCTCGTAGCGCGCGATGCGCCTCGTCTCCGGCGTCCTGGCGTCTTCCGGCAGGGTGCGGATGCGCGAGACCGCGGCTTCCACGTCCGACAGCGCGGCCTGCATGTCGCTGCCGGCCTTGAACTCGACGTTGACGCTCGCCCTTCCCTCGGTGGCGATCGACCGCACCCGCTTGACGTTGTCGAGGAAGCGGACCTCGGGGACGAGCGTCCGCACCAGCTTGGCGTCCACGTCCTCCGCCGCGGCGCCCGGCCATTCGACCGACACGTTCACGAGGTCGATGCCGAACGTGGGCAGGAACTGCGCGTTCATCTTGACGATGCCGTAGACGCCGGCGATCGCCATCAGGGCGAGCAGCAGGTTGGGCGCGTTGCGATGGCGGGCGAACAGGGCGATCGGGCCGCCCCGCCGCGCGCCCCGCTCCGCCGCGTCCGCGTCGTCCCGCGCGCTCACCGCGCCTCCACCCGCTGTCCGGGGCCGATCTCCGGGAAGTGGGTGGTGACGATCCTCGCGCCCGGCGCGATGTCGGCGCGGACCAGCACGTCCCTGGCCATCCGGCGCAGCAGCTCGACGCGGCGCGGCGCGAGCCGGCCCTCCTCGATGACGTAGACGTTGCCTTCCCCATCGACCGCGCCTTCGGGAAGGCGCAGGACCCCGCGGTGGAGCTCGCCGGGGATGCGGACCTCGACGAAGGCGCCGGGCCGCAGCGGCGCGCCGGGGTCCGGGTCGACGAGGCGCGCGCGGACGCCGATGCCGCCGCCCGCCGGGTCGATCTCGGCGTCGAGCCTGTCGATGACCGCGTCGTACGCGAAGTCGCGCGGCCCGACGCGCCACTTCACCGACACCGCCCGGCCCAGCAGCCGCTCCGCCGCCCGCCCGTCCTCGCCGCCCACCAAGCGCCCGAAGTCGCCCCGCCTCAGCTGGAACGAGACTTCGAGCCGGCGCGCGACGATCAGCCGCGCGAGGCGGTCGCCGGCGCCGACGCGCTGCCCCTCGGCCGCGGACGCGTCGGCGAGGTATCCGTCCTCGGGCGCCGCCAGCAGGGTCTCGTCGAGGTCGCGCCGGGCCCGCTTCAGGGCGGCCTCGCTGCGCGCGAGCGCGGCGCTCGACTGCTCGATCCGCGCCGCCAGCCTCTCCAGCCGCTGCTCCGCCGCCTCGACCGACCGTTTGGCCTCGTTGGCGGCGATCGTCGCGTCGTCCCGAGCCTTGCGCGACAGCGCGCCGCGCTCGCTCAGCTCGCGCTTCCGTTCCAGATCGGCCATGCGCAGCGCGGCCTGCTCGCGGGCGATGGCAAGCAACCGGCGCTCGGCGTCCAGCTCCGCCCGCGCCTCCGCGAGGCGGGCCCGCGATTCGGCGACCGCGGCTTCCTTGTCGGCCACCTCGATCTCGTAGTCGAATCGGTCGATGACGGCGAGCGTCTCGCCCTTGCGGACGACTCCGCCCTCGACGAAGTGGGGTCCCAGTTCGGCGATCCGGCCGGCTACCAGCGGCCGCAACTCGACGACGCTGCCGGCGACGACGACGCCGAACTCGACGATCGGGGGCCGGACGTCGACGTACCGGGCCTCGACCGCGGCGACCGGGCGCGCCCGTTCCTCGGCGGGCGCCGGCGTCGCCTCGGGGCGGGTCGCGCGCAGATAGAGGAAGGCCATGCTCGCGGCGGCGATCAGCAGCGCCGGCAGGACGAGCCTGGGCCGGGCGAGCCGGAACGGGACGGACCCGAGCGGGGCGAACCTGGCCGGGACGAATCTGGCGAGTCTCTTCATGACGTCCGAACGGTCGCCGTCACCCGATCGCTTCAGCATGTTCCGGACGACCTCCGACCGGCGCGGCCCGCGGATACGGCGCGTCGACGTTCAAGGACCATCCCTGGATCGTGTCGGACGGAGCCGGGACGCCGGCGCGGTTTCCATGCCGCTGCGATGGCGAGCGCATTTCGCCGCCGGCGCCCTTTGTACCCCATCTCTGCCGCGTCCGTTTGCTTTCCGATCCGAAGGCCGCGGTCCAGGAAGAAGAGTTGGGTCCCGAGATTCCCGACGGCCTTACCGTCAAGGCGCGCGAGGAGGCCGTGGACGCCAGCCGTCTGGTGCCTCCGCCGCTCGCGGCGCTCGGCGGGTCCGGCCTGCGACAGGCGGAGGGTGGATGCGCGAACGACGAAGCGCACATGGCGCGATATCCTGAAGCGATAATCAGGATACCGGCTTGCATTCGGCCTTTGATGGTTGTATACGAGATCTCGGCGCGGAGGGAACATGAGCGGGGCTGCTGGTCCACGAGGCGAATCTCGGCCACAGAAATATCAGTAAGGCACGACCGTGATGATAAATATCCTTGTGCTCGACGAACACGCAATGAGGATGCTTGGTAATGCAATCCTAGAAGATTCGTGGTTCAACACATTCCCATTGCCGTCTGATGTTGACCAAATCAAACGTGTACAGATCAACGACATGCTCTATCTACTATCTACGCGGGCATCGGACGATTCCAATCTGTTGGTTGTCTGTGTTGGAGAGAACGGAATATTTTCGACCGCCCCAAGTCCACGTCACACATTTGATCGACTCCTTCACATCGCACTCGTCCAGTTTGAGAGAACTGTATCAATTCCAGTTACATGGAAACCATTCAGAGATGATTCTCGCCTCTCCATTTATGCACAACCAGAATCTCAAGGAAGAGGTCAGCGTCTATATGTTGACAGGAATCCTCTACAGACGCAGAATATATACGCTTACGCCCTGACCCCTGATGTTAGAGATTTTAATGAAGTACCATACAACACTGAATTATTCCGTCGTGCTTACAACGGGTACGTTGATGCGCTGTTGGTGCCTTCGCCGCCTCGACCAGAGGGAGGCGCGTTTGGAATAGTCTTGACTGAACCTCTCGGCGTCTCACTTTTGGGCCGTGCCACACTTGAAGAATGGTATGAAAGGATACTAACAAAACAGCAGCGAGAATTCGTTGATCGAGACCACTCTGCTCCAGTTCGACTGAAGGGGTCAGCAGGAACTGGTAAGACACTTTCTTTGGCTATCAAGTGCCTGCGAGATGCTTATAGACTTGATGCTAATGAAAAGCCAATTCGTATTAGCTTCCTTACGCACAGTTCTGCACTTGCCCACGATGTCGTATTGAGTATGTTCTACGCCCTTGATCCTAAGGAACGCTGGGAGAACATGCGGTATGGAAAAATATGGTTGGGCTCTCTCTATGAACTGGCCCAGGAATTTCTTCAATACGAGCAGAAAGACCTTGAGCCTTTGTCAACTGATGGTCGGGATGGACGTGAATTTCAGTACATGCTCATCAATGATGCTATTGATCGGTGTCTCTCAAATCCCAAATCGGAAGTCAAGAATCTTATTCGTTGTAATTCCGAATTTATGTCAGTTTTGAAATCAAAAGAGAGACGCGATCAACTCATCGCCGAGTTGATGAATGAATTTGCCTGTGTCATTGATGCGGAAGGTGTGAGAAAAGGTACCCCATCTTCAGAGAAGTACCTCACGGCTCGGCGAGAAGCGTGGCAGATGGATCTTCCGGGCGAGACTGAGCGTAGAGCGATACTAGACATTCATGAAGAGTATTGTAGAGAGCTGAATCAGTCTGGTGTTCTTAGTATGGATCAAATGGTTGCCGACTTTAACCGCTATTTACTGACCCATGAATGGAGGCAATTGCGTGAACGAGATGGTTTTGATGTAATTTTTGTTGATGAGCTTCATTATTTTAATCGTGCCGAGCGTATGATTTTTCATAATCTCTTCAAAAACAGTGTGTCAGCCAACGGGAAATACCCCTTATTCATGGCATACGACCTGAAGCAGAGCTCAACTGATGCATTTCTCAATTACGGTTCTCAAGAAACTGCAATGAATATTTTCAAGACTCTTGGAGCGGGTGGCACTGAGTTAGTTGAGTTAACTGAAGTTTTTCGATCTACTCCAGAAATTGCCGAATTTCTAAAGGATTTAGATGGATCTTTTCCTGCACTTGGGCTGGAGGATGAATGGGGAAGTTATTCTGTAGAATCTCGAAAGGAATCTGGAGATGTCCCTATATTGCGGATTTACCCTAGGAATATAGACCTTTTGGATAATGTGTTTCGTCAGGCTCAAAGGGAAGCTCGTCAGCATGGTGGAAGGCAGGTTGCTGTTTTGTGTGTGAACGATCGGTTGTTTAGTCAGTATCTCAAATCGGGGAGAATTGAAGGAAAATACATCAAAATATCTGCAAGGGATCAAATCAATGAGCTGAAGTATGCGAGAAACCGATGTGTGTTTAGTATGCCAGAATATGTAGCAGGTCTCCAGTTTCGGACTGTCTTTCTCATACATTTGGACGAAGTGGAAACTGGCGGTGATGATGTGAGTACCGGTGCTCGTCGTCGGTTCATATCTCGTTGTTATCTTGGTGCCAGCAGAGCAGCCACTCATCTGTACATCGCTTCGAGTGATGAACGTGGTGGGCCTGCGGATATTCTCAAAAGTCCCCTTCGGTCTGGTAGCTTACGAAAAACTTAGGCTCATAACCTATAGCTAATCTTGAGTATTGAGGGATGTACTTCAAGGTCTGGAGTGCTGAACGGGAAAGCTGCCAAGGATCAACTGTTCCTGATATTTCACCGACCCTGCCATGAGGCAGATACGTCGAATTCGATCAATTCCTTTTTCGAATTGCGTTTGCGTATTGGGCGTACTCCGACATTCGTGAAGCCGTACTCTCGGAACATCGCTTCGTAAATCCGCTCGGTCGAGACAAGTACTCCGTAAAAAGTCGAATTTCCGACGATGTAGTGGATTTTCGCACCGGGGTTGAGGATGCGTCGCAGACCGTCGAAGTGCGCTGACATGTCCTCAAAGTACCTAGCGACATAGTTGGACAGCAATGTTCCATTGGCGTTGTTTACGTCAGCGATTTCCGAAAGAACCGGAGGCAGATCGTCAGGCAACCAGCATTTGCCGCTGGGCGTCCAATCGACGAGCCGGCTTGTCGCTGCGCCCCACGTCCCGCCGATGGCAAGCCAGTCGAGATCCGCGGCATCCCGTCCCTTCGCCAGATAGCCAAGCCAGTACATGTAGGGACGGAGTTCACGAATATAAGACATTCGATTGGCGTAGGGTGGAGATGTGACTACCACGTCGAACCTATCGCTGAAGCAGGCGGGCAGATTCCGGGCGTCTCCGAGGATCACCGCGGCGTCGCCGAGGGGGTTCCGTTCTGCACCAGCGAGAACGAAGGCCAGATTATCAAGGAAGACCGCTCCAGATTCGAGATCGAGGTCCAGCTCCCAATGGGCGGAATTCCTGAAGGACATGGATTGATGATTGAATGCAGCGTTGGAGAGCTTGATCAACGTTCGGCAGAATGCCACGCTCAGCAGATCCGCAATCGGGCCTTCCCGTCCCGCTGCTTCCATGATTGCGGCTCTGAGATGACGCAGGAACCCCCGCGCGCGCTCGGACCACCATCGTTCTATCTTGTGGATCGGCGGTTCCGATACAGGGTTCACCTCTTCCGCGAGTGCCATTTCAACCGCCGCTTCACCGGATTCCTTTGCTCTCGCGATCTCGATCGAGGAATAATGAGCCGTCTTGGCCCGAGCGAGCCAGACCAAAAACGGGTTTATGTCCGTTGTTGTCGCGTTATGGCCGTGATTGATGGCACTGAGAGCTGTTGTGCCAGTACCACAGAACGGGTCAAGGACGTTCAGGTTAGCGTCATAGCCATCAACTATTTCTTCAACAACCTTGACTGAATACGCAGGCGTAAGGCGCAGCCATCCGAACCGTCCGGTTCTGGTATTGAACTTGTGAGTATAATCGGCTCGCTGCCGCAGTCGCTCTTTCGTTCCGTACATCATTGATCTCCCAGCGCGAGTAGTGTACGCAGAATGCCCTCCACTTCCGTTCGTAATGTTTCCGAATTGCGTTCGAAGAACGCGGCGAGGTCGTAACCGATGACATCTCGCATGAAGTCGTAAGTAGAAACAAGGGGATCGTTGCGGCCGACAATACCGGTGATCACTACCCATTTTTCCGCTCTGTAACGCAACAGGATATCTCCATCTATCTGATTGGAGAGTATGACGGAACAAGGGAGGTAAGACTTGACATAGGCGGTCGAAGCGTTCGCGATATCCGCGTTCTGGCGCTTACTGTCCTTGCTCTTGTATCCTTGTCTCACCTCGAACACTGCACCGGTCAGCGAGTTGAAAATTCCGGGCTCGACCCCGAGGCTGTCCGCTGATTTCCTCATCCAGTCATGAAACCGCACCTTGGCGGGATTGCTCCCGATACCCTCTAGGGGCACTCGGCCGTCAAGGGCCAGCCTACGGGTTTTCCCGGCTGGCGTAAGTGTTTCATAGGACCAGACGACATCCGATACTGACAGGCCCATCGCATCTCGCAGAATTTGTCGGAATACTCTTTCGCAGCCGATACCGATTTGCCGGTAAACGCTCGTCATGCCGCCGGCCGCCTTGTGCGCAGCATACATCATCGGGTTGTCGAGGCCAAACCAGCTGTAGAAGGGGTCACCTTGGTAAAGTTTCTGAAAGTCGAGAAACGTCAGTCCCGTACGGCCGCCCTGCCCGAACTTCGGCTTGTAGGTCGTACATACGCGCACGGAATCTAGGATCGTATCCAGATATTTTACGTCGTCTTCCGTCACGGGATCCTGCCTTCAGCGCTGGTCGCCGATCGGGTACTGCACCAGCCTTCATCAACGCGGGCGATCAGAGGAAGCGTGTGGCGCATGGTTCATCCCGACTTGTTCGGACAACGGTAATCGACGCGACCTCGGACGTCAACGGGGTGTCCTCGTTCAATACATATGAGACGCCACATATGAGACGCCGCGTAGGCTGCCGGGAGCGGTACGCCTCGTCTGCATCGCGCCAATGGTCTTCCTCAAGCCGTTCTCCCGCAAGCTCTGGCTGTCATTCCCGCTTTGAGCGTGTGAAGAAATCCTGACAATCGTCAAACAACAGGGATTGGGTCGCGCGCAGATAGAGGAAGGCCATGCTCGCGGCGGCGATCAGCAGCGCCGGCAGGACGAGCCTGGGCCGGGCGAGCCGGAACGGGACGGACCCGAGCGGGGCGAACCTGGCCGGGACGAATCTGGCGAGTCTCTTCATGACGTCCGAACGGTCGCCGTCACCCGATCGCTCCAGCATGTTCCGGACGGCCTCCGGCCAGCGTGGCCCGCGGATACGGCGCGTCGACGTTCAAGGGTCATCCCTGGATCGTGCCGGACGGAGTCGGGACGTCGGCGCGGTTTCCATGTCGCTGCGATGGCGGGCGAATTTCGTCGCCGGCGCCCTTTGTACCCCATCTCCGCCGCGTCGAGGGCGGCGCCGCGCGGATGCCTCGAAATTAGGGTTTTCCTCCCGGCGTTTCGCCGATACTCCTGTCCACGCAATCATAATTCAGCCGAGGGTGACGATCCATGAGCTCCGAAACCAGAACTGCGGGCGAGTTGCGCGAGTATCTGGTGGACAAGGCGACCGGGGATGCGGAGTTCCGCGCCCGGTTGCTGTCCGATCCGAAGGCCGCGATTCGGGAAGAGTTGGGCGTCGCCATTCCGGCGTCCCTGTCGATCGAGGTCCACGAAGAGGACGGCGCGACCGCGCACCTGGTCCTCCCCCCCGACAGCAGGCTGAACGAAGGCGATCTACAGGCGGTCGCCGGCGGCGGCGAGTTCGGCGACTGGGCGGAGTGGGTGCGGGATTGGTAGTCCCGCGGGCGCGCGATCATGGCGCCGAAGCGGCCTTTCGCGGGTGAGGCCGCCGAGCCCGGGGCGCGGCGGACCGACGCCTGATCTTTGCCGAAGAGGAGCGGATCATGGAAACACCGAGTGAAGTACGGGCGAGGATCGTGGACAAGGCGACCGGGGACGCGGAGTTCCGCGCCCGGCTGCTCGGCGACCCGAAGGGAGCCATCGAGCAGGAGTTGGGCGTCGCCATTCCGGCGTCCCTGTCGATCGAGGTCCACGAAGAGGACGGCGCGACCGCGCATCTGGTCCTCCCTCCCGACAGCAGGTTGAGCGAGGGCGATCTGCAAGCGGTCGCCGGCGGGTGGGCCGGGCTCAGCGCCGATGCGGACGACTGGAACCCCCGCAACTGGTGATCCCCGCCCGGCGGCGGACCCGTTCGCAGCGGACGGGCCGGGGCGCTGGCGCCGCGCTTCCTCCGCCGACGTTCGTTGCGCCTGATCTTTCGAAGAGGAGCGAACCAATGGAAACACCGAAAGAAATGCGGGCGAAGATCGTGAGCAAGGCGAGCGAGGACGCGGACTTCCGCGCCCGGCTGCTCAGCGATCCGAAGGCGGCCATCGGGCAGGAGTTGGGGGTCGCCATTCCGGCGTCGATGTCGATCGAGGTCCACGAAGAGGGCGGCGAGACCGCGCATCTGGTCCTCCCCCCCGACAGCAGGTTGAGCGAAGGCGACCTCGCCCAGGTCGCGGGAGGGTACAGCTGGGACGACTTCACGAGCGGGAAGGGTCTTTTGGACTGGTGATCCCGCTGGGGTTATCGGCGCTCCCGCGGGGGCGCGATGGCGAGCGCATTTCGCCGCCGGCGCCCTTTGCGCCCCATCTCCGCCGCGTCGAAGGCGCCGCCGCGCGAATGCCCCGAAATTAGGGTTTCCTCCCGTCGTTCTCGCCGATACCTAATTTACGCAATCACAATTCAACCAGGAGTGACGATCCATGAGCTCTGAAACCAGGACTGCGGGCGAGTTGCGTGAGCATCTGGTGGAGAAGGCGGCCGCAGACGAGGCGTTCCGCGCTTGGCTGCTGAGTGATCCGAAGGCGGCGATCGAGCAGGAGTTGGGCATCGCCATCCCGGCGTCCCTGTCGATCGAGGTCCACGAAGAGGACGGCGCGACCGCGCATCTGATTCTGCCCCCCGACAGCAAGTTGAACGAAGGCGATCTGCAGACGGCTGCTGGCGGCCGCAGCTTTCTGGAGTCGCTCTTCCCCCATAGTGGGGGCAATCCTACGAAGGATTGGTAATCCCGCCGGCCGCTCGGCGGTCCTGCGGGCTCGTGATGTCGAGTCCGTGTCCCGCGGTCGAGACGGCGGACCCCACGTCTGCTGCATCGATCCACGGCGCGCCTCGCGCCCCAGGGGCGGTGCTCGCGGAGCTCCGCCCGCTGATACCGCGCGCCTTGCTCGACGGCCCCGGATGGGACCGGTTGACGGCCTGCGCCGCGGAGCTGCCGGGCGCCGGATTGGAGACGACCCTCGGCTGCGAGTTCCGGCTCGGCGAGGGCGCGCCGGCGGCGGACCTGTTCGTGGTGGTCAGGCCGGGGAGTCCGTTCGCGCAGCACTTCATCCGCCGCGGCGAGGCCGCCCGTCCGGGCTCGCCGGCGGCGGCGCTGTCCCGGTATCTCGTCCGGATCGGACAGGCCGACTCCGAGCTGCGCGGATGCATCGCCGGGACGATGCTCGAATACGACCTGGCCGAGACGCCGGCCGACCGGCGGCCGGAGCCGGGCGTGTTCCTGAAGGTGCGGCTCGCGGAGGAGCCCGAGCCGCATGACCGCCCGCAGCCCCTGCCGCTCGCGGCGCTGGCCGCCGCGGTGGGTTGGACCGACGACGGGGAGGCGCGGCGGGGGGTGGCGCGGGTGCTGGCGGCGCTGCCGCCGGACGCCAGGGTCGCCCACGTCGGAGCGTTGCCGAGCCGGACGCCGCGGGCGGTGCGGCTGGTGGTCCAGGGGATCGGGCGCGACGAGATCGCCGGAGTGCTGGAGCGGTTGGGCCGGCGCGCCTCGATCCGTCCGGCCGCGGAGATCCTGACCGGCCTCGGGGACTGTTGCCCCCGGTTCCGGCTGGCGGTGGACGTGGCCGCCGCGGGGCTGTTGCCCCGGCTCGGCCTGGAACTGTACCACCCGGGATCGTGGGACCACGGACCGGACGGTTGGCTCACCACGGGGCGGAGCGACTGGCGACCGGTGGTGGAGCGGCTGGCGCAACGCGGCTGGTGCCTGGCGGCGAAGGCGCAGGGGCTGCTGGAGTGGTGCGCGCTCGACAGGATGTACGACCGCCGGGGCGTGTTCCTCGTCTACAAGGGGATCAACCACGTCAAGCTCACGGTCACGGACGCCGGGATCGACGCCAAGGCGTACGCCGGCATGACCTGCTTCCCCATGCGGGATTGACCCGCCCGGTTCGGGGAGCCGAGGGCGGGCGCCCCGGCTCCCGGCCCCTCACCCGCATTTCTCACCAGCCCCGGCTCGAACGGGGGGCTGGATCCGGGACAGCGCGTGTGGCTTGTAGTCGGCTTGTACTCACTGACGGTGGACTTGGCCACACGTTGCTTTCGGCCTGGAAATCCCGTATTTCGTGCGGCGAAACGCCAAGCGGCCAGCCGCGGGGAATCAGGAGGCGTTCACGATGACGAGAGTGGAAGAGATACAGTCGGCGATCGTCTCTCTTTCTCCGCAAGAGTATGCGCGCTTGCAACGGTGGTTCATCGAAAGGAGCTGGGAGCGTTGGGACAGGGAAATCGAGGAAGACGCTGCGTCCGGCAAGCTGGACTTCCTGGTCGATGAAGCCGCGCGCGAGAAGCATCGAGGGAGACTTCGGAAACTGTAGATGCACAGGACGACGAGTCGGTTCTGGTCGAATTTCGCCAAGCTCTCCGAGAACGCGCAAGATCTGGCCTGGAAGAACTTTGCCTTGCTCAAGGCGGATCCGCGACATCCATCGCTTCACTTCAAGAAGATCGGCAAGTTCTGGTCGGCTCGAGTCGGCCTTGCTCACCGAGCCCTTGCCGTCGAGGACGACAGCGACTTCATCCGGGTGTGGATCGGCGCGCACGACGAATACCGACGTATGATCGGGTAGCCCACTCGTGGAGGTGGACGGGGAAGCGGGCGCGGCTTCAACGTCGGCCGCAACCGGACGCGTCGGCAGGCCAGCCGTGATTCGGCGCGAGCGCGGCTGAAGGTATCCGCCGCTCGAGGTTCATCGCGGCGGGACTCGAGCGTACGGCCCGCCCCGTCAGGCCACCTGCCGGCGCACCAGATCCCGGAAGGGGCCGTCGGTTTCCATCAACTCGTCGAAGGCGCCCGTCTGGGCCACCCGGCCGTCCCGCAGCACGTGGATGCTGTCGGCCATCCGGATGGTCGACAGGCGGTGCGCGCTCACGAACCGGGTGATGGCGAGCCCCGCCACGCTCTCCATCACCCGCGCCTGGCTCCTGTTGTCGAGCCAGTTGGTGGCCTCGTCCAGGAACAGGACGCTGGGGTCCCGGAGCAGCGCCGCCGCCAGCATGATCCGCTGGATCTGCCCGCCCGAGAACAGCGACGAACTGTCGCCGGCGACCGTCTGCATTCCCATCGGCATGGCGGCGATGTCTTCGTCGATGGCGGCGAGGCGGGCGGCTCGCCAGGCGTCTTCCTCGGTGAAGTCCCCGGAGAGTCCGATGATGTTCTCGAGCACGGTCCCGGGCCGCATCGACGCGTCCTGCACCACCATGCCGATCCTGCTGCGCACCGCTCGTTTGTTGAGGCGTCCGAGATCGCGTCCGTCGTAGTAGACGGCCCCCGACAACGGCGCCTCGAGTCCGAGCGCGAGCCGGAACAGGGTGCTCTTGCCCGCCCCGGACTCCCCGACGATGGCCACGAACTCGCCCGCGCGGGCGTGGATCGAGACGTCCCGGAGGACGAGGGGGCCGTCCTCGGTGTAGCGGAAGCTCACGTGATCGATGTGGACGTCGCCCTCGAGCTCCGGCGGCGGTTCGCCTTCGAGGCCGGTTTCCGGCGTCGCCTCCAGGATCGGGGTCGCCTGCTCGTACGCCGGCACGATGGCGGCGATGGCGGAGAACGAGCCGCCGAGCCGGGCCAGCGCCGCGTAGAACATCATGAGGGCCGCGTAGACGGTGAGGAAGTCCCCCGTCGGAAGGGTCGCGCCGCCGTCGCGCATCGCGACCGCGAACACCGCCGCCGCGGCCAGCGCGGGGACCGCGGCGATGAAGGCGATCAGATGCTCGTTCAGCCTGCCAAGCCGCATCTCGGTCTGTTTCTGTTCCCGATACCCCTTCGCCCACATGGCGAACCCGATCCCCTCCGACCCGGTCGAGCGCAGCTTGCCGATGCCGTTCAGCAATTGCAGCAGCGTTCCCGCCAGACGCCGCGAGACCGCGAACAGGCGCCGGTGATGGGACAGCTGGAGAATGCCGATGACCGACGTCGTCCCGAGGGAGAAAAGGCCCAGCGCCAGTCCCAGCCAACCGATCGCGGCGTCGTAGAGGAACAGCAGGACGAACGTGGGCAGGAGGAAGATCACCGACAGCAGGGCGCCGCCGACCACGCCCGAGACCTGATCGCGCAGTCCCTGGAAGGCCATGGCGCGCATGGCCAGATCGCCGGAGGAGAAACGGCGGAAGAACCACCACGGCAGGCCGAGCATCCGGTCCCAGAGCGCCGCGCCGACGCGTGCGGCCGCGAGAGCCTCCAGCCGCATCAGGGCCGTTCCCTGGAGAACCTGGAGGAACGCCGTGAGGATCGCCAGCAGGACCAGGGACAGGGACAATTCCAGCAGCTGCCAGCCGGACCCGCCCGGGATCACGCGGTCCGCGAGCGCGCCGAACAGGATGGACGGCGCCAGCATCAGGAGGCCGGCGAGCAGCCCGGCGAGGGCGAAGCGCGCGAGGGCGCCCCCGAGCCCGCGGAAGGCGAAGCGGAACAGGGCGCCCGCGCGGGCCGCTCCGTCCCGCGGCAGCGCGCGGTAGAAGAAGTGCGCTTCGGGAGCGAGGTCGCGAGCCAGACGGGCGTCGACCCGCTCCGAACGGCCCGTCGCCGGGTCGAGCGCGCGGTAACGCCCCGACATGCCCGGGACCAGCGCCACCGGACTCCCGGATCCCCGGCGGAACGCCAGAAGCGCCCCGCTGTCGCCGAGCCACCACCGGTCTTCGTCGTCGAGCCTGATCTTGCGCCCGCGAACTCCCGATACGCGCTGGATCTCCGCCAGGTCAGGATCCCCTTCGTCCATTCCTCTCCGGCGAGGCGGAGAGCGGAACCGGATTCCCTCGTGGCGGCCGACCGGCTCGAGGGCGTTCAGCAGCGCCGAGTCGTCGCTTCCGGCCATGGAGCGGCGGCCATCCAGGACGCCGAACAGGTTGTGGCGGGCGTGTTCCTCGCTCCGGCGCCGGTGCAGGGCCTGGGCGCGTTGCATGTTGGCCATGTCGACGAGCGCCAGGTTCCTGTTGAGCTCCTCGGCGGACAGCGCCAGCCGATGGAACTCGGCCAGGGCGGGAAACAGGAGGCCGTCGGCTTCGAGCGCCTCGGACGAGGCGACGACCAGCCGGGAGGGGTGGAACAGCCTTATCCAGCTGTCGGGCGTGACGGGGATGAAGCCGGGACCGTCGCCCGTCGGCTCGCCGGTGTCGAGGAAGGTCGCGTTCCCCTTCGGGCAGGAAACCCAGACCACGCCGCGCCGGGTCGTCAGCACGTTCTCGTTCACGGTCCCGACGTCCTTGCCCGCGGCCAGGAAGCGCTCGGGACGCGGGCGCGGCGTCACCTCCCGGGCGACCGTGGCGGCGAAATCGACGATCCAGGAATCGACCTGCCCGGTCAGCAATTCGGCGACCTCGGGTCCGGCGAACGCCGTCCGGGGGACGAGTCGGAGCTCGGTGTCGGGAAGTCCCTTGGCGATGTACGTCGAAAGGGAGTTGTCCTCCCCCCCGCCGACGCCGAAGACGAGTCGCCCGGCCTCGGCGCGCAGGAGTTGCTTGAAGTCCGAGTGAGCCTCGTCTCCGGACTTCAAGGCGATGAACACGTCGACGGCGCCTTCGACGACGTACCACACCGCCTCGGGATCGGACAGGAAAATGGGCCGGTTGCCGCCGCCGACGAACGCCTCGCCCTGCGAGAGCGCGATCCGCCCGATCCCGTCCAGTTCCCGCTCTTCCACGTCCCTCGCTCCGCGCGGCCCGTTCAGTTCGCTTCCACGAGCTGGCGGTACAGCCCGTCGGCATCCTGCATCAGTTCCTGATGGGAGCCCCGCTGCGCCTCGCGCCCCCCGTCGAGGACCACGATCAGGTCGCAGTCGCGGATGGTGCTCAGCCGATGGGCCACGATGAGGCAGGTGCATCCCCGGCGCCGCAGGGCGTCGTCGATCCGGACCTCGGTGATCGTGTCGAGGGAACAGGTTGCCTCGTCCAGGATCAGCACCGACGGATTGTTGACGAGCGCGCGCGCGATCTCCAGCCGCTGCCTCTGGCCGCCGCTGAAGTTGCGCCCTCCCTCGTCGACCGGGGCGTCGTACCCGAGCGGCCGGGAGACGATCTCCTCGTGGATGGTCGCGTCCCGCGCGGCCGCCACCAGTATCTGGTCCGGCACTTCCGGGATCCACATGGTCAGGTTCTCGCGCACCGTGTCCGCGAACAGGAAGATGTGCTGGTCGACGAGGGAAACCGAACTGTGCAGCAGCTCGCGCGGAATCGCGCCGCGCGGATGTCCGTCGATCAGGATCTCCCCCGACCACGGCTGGTGGACGCCGGCCACCAGCGCCGAAAGCGTCGACTTGCCCGACCCGCTGGGGCCGACGATCGCCACGCGCTGGCCGGGCTCGATGGTCAGGTTGAAATCCTCGAGCAGGGGCTCGCGATTGTCCTGGTAGCCGAAGGTGACGTCGCGCAGCTCGATCCGGCCTTTCAGCCGCAGCCGTCCGGCGAAGGTCGAGATCCGGTCTTCGGAGGCGCCGGGAGCGGGTTCGAAGTCGCGATCCTCGGGCGCGTCGAACACGTCGTCGAGACGCTGGAGGTCGGCCTCCAGAATCTGGAACATGTCGGCGAACTGGATGAAGCGTCCGATCGGCTGCATGAAGTTCACCGACGCCATGTAGAACGCCGTCAGCATCCCGAGGGTCATGTCGCCGGACATCACCCGCCAGCCGCCGAGGCCGAGCACCGCCGCGTTGCCGATGATCAGGAGCAGCGCCGGCAGGGCCGCGTTCGCGTAGCCGAGCTCGGCGAACCTTTGCCGGGCGAGCAGCTCCCGCGCCTGGTAGCCCGTCCAGCGCGAGAAGAACTCGTCCTCGGCCGCGGTCGCCTGCAAGGTGTCGATCTTGCCGAGGCCGAACATCCCGATCCCGTAGAGCATTCCCTGCTCGCGCCTGAGCCTGCGGTTTTCGTCCACGCGCGCCCGCGCCAGAACGCGCATGGCCGCGGCGCCGAGCGCGCCCAGCCCGACGACCAGGGCGCAGAGCAACGGGTCGTACGCCAGCATGAGTCCGAGAAACGCCACGCTGGTGACGAGCTCGATCAGAATGCCGACGAAGTGCGCCGTCGCGATGCTGGAGACCGTGTCGAGAAGCTGTATCCGGGACGTCAGATCGCCGGCGAAGCGCTGCGAGAAGAACCGCATGGGCAGCCGGAGCAGCCGGGTCATGAAACGCTCGGCGTGATCGACGGAGAGGCGCACGGAGAGCCGCCTGAGACAGCGTTCCCGGAGCCAGGTGAGGAGGTAGAGCAGGCCTGCGGCGACGAGGAGGATCCCGATCAGCGCCCCGCTCCAGGACGGTTCGCGCCCGGAAAGCGCGAAATCCACGAACAGGCCCGCCAGGGCGGGCAGGGCCAGGGCGGGCAGGGCCAGGAGCAGCCCGCAACACATCGCGAACGCGAGCGGTTTCTTGACGTCGCGCAGCCACGGCAGGATCCGGTGCGCGAGGCCGGGGCGGACGCCGCCCGGCCGGAAATCGGGACCCGGCCGGAAGGTCAGCGTCACTCCCGTGAACGCCCGGTCGAACTCCTCCTCGCCGACCGTCCGGTGGCCGTTGGCCGGGTCGTTGATCAGGAAGCGCCCCTTGCCGAACCCCTCGAGAACGACGAAGTGCTCGAACTCCCAGAAGAGGATCATCGGCGGGGCCATGCTCCGGAGCTCTCTCGGCTGCTTGCGCCAGCCTTCCGTCTCGAGACCGTACCGGTGCGCCGCGCGGACGATGTCGGCCGCGTTGCATCCGTCCCGGCCGACCGAGCACGTCTCCCGCAGTTCCTCGATCGAAACCCAGCGCCCGAAATGCGCGAGCACGATCCCGAGGCACGCGGCCCCGCACTCGGTCTGGGTGAGCTGCAGCAGCACGGGGGTGCGCGTCCGGCGCCGCGAGGGGGCCTCGCGGGACACACGCACCCGTTTCAGCGCCTCGTCCAGTCCGGATCGATGGGTCATGGCCTCGCCGCGGCGGTCATCGGACGTCCCCGCTCGCCAGCAGCAGGGCCGCGGGGGACTGCTCCCCCAACACGACCCGCGCGCGCGCGCCGGCGCCGTCGGCGAGCGACGGACGCGACGGTCCGTTCAGGACCAGCCGCAGCAGGTGCGCGGGGACGGGCGTCGAAAGACCGAGGTCGGCGAGCCATTCGGGAGCGGCGACGGGCCGGGGGGACACCTCCAGCACGCGGGCTTCCAGCGCGCTCGGGCCCGACCGTTCGGGCAGCGCCACGAGCACCTCCGCGTCCATGCCCGCCGTGAGCTTCCCGGCGTCTTCCGGCGATACGAAAGCCAGCGCCTGCCAGGCGTCCTCGGACGCGCCCCGGATCCGGGCGACCGTCTCCCCGACGCCGACGGGCCGGCCCGGAGCCAGACGGTGCGCCACGAGCTTTCCTCCGTGCGGGGCGACGATCGATTCCCTGGCGTGGACCTCGATCTCTCCAAGCTCCATGCGCGCCGCCGCGAGCAGCGCTTCCTGGACCGCGGCGGCGGCGTCCCCGGCGTGGCGCATCCGGTCCTCGACCGCGCCCACGATCCTCCGCGCGATTCGGGCCTGGCGCTCCGCTTCCGGCGGACGCACCCGCGCGATCGTCTGTCCCGTTTCCAGGACGTCCCCGATCTCGGCCATGATCTCGATGACGTTGCCGGACGTGGGGGAGACCACGGCGTGGCGCTCGCCCGGCGCGACCAGCACGGCCTCGACCGAGAGGCCCCGCTCCACGCTCCCGAACGCCCCCCAGGAGAGGAACGCGAGAAACGACAGGCCGAGGCCGGCCAGCGCCATCCATTCGTGGGGCGCCGTGACCTGGAGGCGGTCGTCGAGGGGTTCCGCGCGCGACCGGCGCGCCACGGCCTCCTGCCTGAATACCTTGTTATGGAACAACAAAGCGCGACGCCTCCCGACTTCCCGTCAATGCCTCTGGCGGCGGTTTGAAGTATCCCGAACCGGGACGCCGCCGGAATTTTCGTCGCTGGATCGGTCCCGCGGACAGGCGGGACAGTATATACCCGTTCACGGCCGTTCAGCGTATTTCTCGTACCGGCGGGGATCGAGGGTTTCGCGGCGTCGCGGCGTTGCGTCCGGACCCCCCTCCCGACCTCCCCCCTGTCAGGGGGGAGGAGAGATAACGGCTCCCTCTCCCTGGCAGGGGGAGGGTCGGGGTGGGGGTCGCGCCAGGGGGGAAGAGCGCGAACGGGCCCTGCGGCGTCCCCGTTCTCTGGATGACTTTCATGGATAAGCGGGTAGTATCGCGCTTTCGACGTCCCGAGCGCGAAGCGGATATCCCCGTCGTCATGCGCGAAGCATCCGGACCATTTGTAGGCGAACCCTCGCCGGATGGCGGCCGCGCCGTCCCGGTCCCGTCGCGGCTCCGGGAGGCGGCGCGCGACGCCGTGGACCGGGGCCTCGCCTTTCTCGAGGCCGCCATCCGTCCCGACGGGGCCTGGACTTCGCGGTGTTACGACAACCTGGAGCTCGACGGACCCGCGAGGGAGGAGCAGGCTCCCTTCGTCGCCGCCCTCGGCGCGCTCACCCTGGCGGTCTGCGACGACCCCAGGTCCGCGGCCATCCGCGACCGGTCGGGGGAGTTCATCGTCCAGTCCATGAGCTATCCGGGCGTGTGGCGTTACTGGCCGCATCTCCCGAACGATCTCGACAGTCTCAGCGTCTGCTCCATGGCGATTCCGCGGCACCCGTGGGTGTTGTTCGCCAGGAACGTCGGGTATCCGTCGGCGGCGCGGGACGACCGGGGCAGGTTCAGGACCTGGCTGACCCCGCCCACCGACGCCAACGCCATGGACGTGGACAGCGTGGTGAACGCCAACGTCGTCGGTTACCTCGCCTTTCAGGGTCGCGACGCGTCGGGCGCGCGGGCGGCGGAGTGGCTCGCCGGTCTGGTCCGGGAAGGGAGCGGCGAGGGGAGCTCCCATTACTATCCCGACGTCCTGGACCTCTACGACGCCGTCGCCCGCGCCCGCGATCGGGGCGCGCCCGCGTTCCGGGACCTCGGGGTCCCGCTCGCGGACCGGATCCGGGCCCGGCGCGGGGCGGACGGCGGCTACGGCGATACGCTGCGCACCGCGCGCGCCCTCTCCGCCCTGCGCCTCCTCGGGGCCGCGCCGGAGGGTGAGGACCTGTGGGCCACGCTCGAGCGGATCCTGCGCCGGCAACGGCCCGACGGAAGCTGGCCGGAGCATCTCTTCTGGCGGGGGCCGACGCCGCCGAGCCCGCCGACCGTGGGCTTCGCCTGCGAAATGCTCGACACCGCCTCGTGCATCGAGGCCCTCGTCCGGTCGGAACGGCCATGACCCGCGTGTTCTACCGCGACATGCGGGAGAAGCCTCCGGTCGCCGCGCGGGGCGAGGGCATCCACATCGTCGACGACGCGGGGAACCGCTATATCGACGCCTCGGGCGGCGCCGCCGTGTCGACCCTGGGACATTCGGACCCCGACGTCCGCCGGGCGATCCTCGATCAGGTCGAGTCGCTCGCCTACGCGCACACGGCCTTCTTCACGACGCGCGCGCAGGAAGACCTCGCCGACCTGCTGGTCGAGGCCTCGCCGTCCGGCCTCGATCGCGTCTACTTCGTCAGCGGCGGCTCGGAGGCCATGGACACGGCGCTCAAGCTCGCCCGCCAGTACTTCGTCGACACCGGCGAACCGCAGCGCAGCCGCTTCATCGCCCGGCGGCAGAGCTACCACGGGAACACGCTCGGCGCCCTCGCCGTCGGCGGCAACGCCGCGCGCAGGGCGCCCTTCGAGCCGCTCCTCGTCGACGTGGCCCGTATCTCGCCCTGCTACGCCTATCGCGGCCGGAACCCGGGCGAATCGGAGGAAGCCTACGGCCTCCGGGTCGCGGACGAGCTCGAGTCGGCGATCCTGGCGCTCGGGCCGGAGACCGTGATCGGGTTCGTCGCCGAGACCGTCGCCGGGTCGACCATCGGCGCCGTTCCCGCCGCGCCCGGATATTTCGCCCGGATCCGCGAGATATGCGACCGCCACGGCGTCCTGCTCATCCTCGACGAGGTGATGTCGGGCATGGGCCGGACCGGAACCCTTTTCGCCTGCGAACAGGAGGGGGTCGCGCCGGACCTCGCCGTCGTCGCCAAGGGGCTCGGCGCCGGATACCAGCCCATCGGGGCCGTGCTCGCGTCGGAAGCCGTCTACCGCGGGATCGGCGCGGGCGGCGGATACTTCCGGCATGGCCACACGTACATGGGCCACGCCGCGGCGTGCGCGGCCGCACTGGCCGCGCAACGGGCCATCGTCGCGCGGGATCTGCTGGCCAACGTGAGGCGCCGGGGGAAGGCGCTTGACGAGGCGCTCCGCGGCGCGTTCGGGGATCATCCGCACGTCGGCGAGATCAGGGGCCGCGGGCTGTTCCGCGCGCTCGAACTGGTCGCCGACCGAACCACGAAGGAACCGTTCGATCCGGCGCTGCGTCTCCACGCGCGGATCAAGAACGCCGCGTTCGCGCGCGGCCTGATATGCTATCCTTCGGGCGGGACCGCCGACGGTCGACGGGGAGATCACGTCCTGCTGGCGCCGCCCTTCATCGTCGGGGAGGACGACGTGCGGGAAATCGTGGACCGTCTGGAGGCGGCGTTCGGCGACGCGTTCGAGGGCATGGACGCCCGACCGGTCGCCCGGGCGGCGGGATGAGGCCATCGACGGTCCCGGAAGGATTCGATTCGCGGCGGCGGGGTTTCGCGCCACGTCCCGCCGCCGCGCGCCGGCGGAGTTCCCTCCGCCGGACCTGGCCGAGGAGACTCGACGCGACGTCGTGGCGCCAACCCTTGAATACGGAGGACTGTGTGATGAAACGTATCGCATTGACCGCGGCCGCCGCGGTCCTGGCCGGGGGCGCCTTCATGGCGGCCGAGGCGCCGGTGGCGGAGGCGCAACAGAAGTTCATCACGATCGGCACGGGCGGCGTGACCGGCGTGTACTACCCCACGGGCGGGGCGATCTGCCGTCTCGTCAACATCGGCCGCAAGCGGCACGGCATCCGCTGCTCGGTGGAGAGCACGGGCGGCTCGGTCTACAACCTCAACACCATCCGCGCCGGCGAGCTCGACATGGGCGTGGCGCAGTCGGACTGGCAGTATCACGCCTATCACGGCACCAGCAAATTCAAGGACGCCGGCCCGTTCAAGGAGCTGAGAGCCGTCTTCTCGGTCCATCCCGAGCCGTTCACGGTGGTCGCCCGGGCCGACTCCGGGATCATGGACTTCATGGACCTCGAGGGGAAGCGCGTGAACATCGGCAACCCGGGTTCCGGTCAGCGCGGCACCATGGAGGTCGTGATGGCCGCCCTGGGGTGGGACAAGGGCGCCTTCACGCTCGCGTCCGAGCTGAAGTCGGCGGAGCAGTCCAAGGCGCTGTGCGACAACAAGATCGACGCCATGGTCTTCACGGTCGGCCACCCCTCGGGGTCGATCAAGGAGGCCACGACGTCGTGCGACAGCGTTCTCGTGTCGGTCAAGGGCGCCGCCATCGACAAGCTCGTGATGGACAACGACTACTACCGGACGGCGACCATCCCCGGCGGGATGTATCGCGGCTCCGACAGCGACGTCCAGACCTTCGGCGTCGGCGCGACCTTCGTGTCGTCGACGGCGACATCCGCCGACGTCGTGTATGAGGTCGTCAAGGCCGTGTTCGAGAACTTCGACGACTTCCGCAAGCTCCACCCGGCCTTCAGGCATCTCCAGAAGGCCCAGATGGCCAAGGACGGCCTCTCCGCGCCCCTCCACGACGGCGCGGCGAGGTACTACAAGGAAGCTGGCCTGATGTAGCCGCGTCGGGCGCCGGGACGTCTCCGGGAGGCGTCCCGACGCCGCCCGGCGCTCGCCACGGAGGCCGGACATGAACGATCGGAACGGCGGTTCCGAACCCGCGGAGGAGCACGGCCTCCAGGACATGGTCGCGGAGGCCGATACCGGCGCGCGCGCGCCGGGCGGCCTTCCGGCCAAGGTCCTCTTCGGCGCGCCTCTCGTCTGGTCGCTGTTCCAGCTGTGGTACGCCTCGCCGCTGCCGTTCATGCTCGGGTTCGGCGTCCTCAACGACACCGAGGCGCGCGCGATCCACCTCGCGTTCTCGATCTTCCTGACCTTCACGGCCTATCCGGCGCTGAAGCGCTCGCCGCGGCATCGCGTCCCGGTCCAGGACTGGGCGTTCGCCTTCGCCGGGGCCTTCGCCGCGGCGTACCTGTATCTCTTCTACGAGGCGTTGTCCGACCGGGCCGGCGCGCCCACGACGGTGGACATCGTCGTCGCCGCGGCGGGCATGATCCTCCTCCTGGAGGCCACGAGGCGCGCCCTGGGGCCGCCGCTCATGGCGGTGGCCAGCGTGTTCCTCGTCTACACGTTCTTCGGTCCCTGGATGCCGGACGTGATCGCGCACAAGGGCGCGTCGCTCGCCAAGGCGATGTCGCACCAGTGGTTGTCGACGGAGGGCGTGTTCGGCATCGCGCTGGGAGTCTCGACGAGCTTCGTGTTCCTGTTCGTGCTTTTCGGGGCATTGCTCGACAAGGCGGGCGCCGGCGGGTATTTCATCCGCGTCGCGTTCTCCCTCCTGGGCCACATGCGCGGGGGGCCGGCCAAGGCCGCCGTGGTGTCGTCCGGCATGACGGGCCTGATCTCCGGCTCCTCGATCGCCAATGTGGTGACCACGGGCACGTTCACGATCCCGCTGATGAAGCGGGTCGGATTCCCGGCCGAGAAGGCCGGCGCCGTCGAGGTCGCGTCGTCGACCAACGGCCAGCTGACGCCGCCAATCATGGGCGCCGCCGCGTTCCTCATGGTGGAATACGTGGGCGTTTCCTACGTCGACGTCATCAAGCACGCCTTCCTGCCGGCGATCATCTCCTACATCGCCCTGGTCTACATCGTGCATCTGGAAGCGGCGAAGGCGGACATGCGGGGCCTTCCGCGCCGTTACGAATCGACGCTGGCGGGGACGCTGCTGGCCTTCGCCATGACCGTCATCGGCCTGATCGTCCTGTCGGGCGCCGTGTACTACGGCATGGGCTGGATCAAGACGGCGTTCGGGGCGTCGTCGCCGTGGATCGCGGCGGTCCTGATCGTGGCCGCGTACGCCGGACTGGCCTGGTACGGCTCCCGGTTCCCGGCCGGAGCGGACCCTCACGCGGCGATCATGGAACTGCCGCCGCCGGGCCCGACGATCAAGTCCGGCCTCCATTACCTGCTGCCGGTCGTCGTGCTGGTCTGGTGCCTGGTGGTGGAGCGTTTCTCCCCGGGCCTGTCCGCCTTCTGGGCGACGGTGTTCATGATCTTCATCGTCGTCACCCAGCGCCCGCTGACGGCCTGTTTCCGGCGGGATCGGGACCTGGGCGCGGCGGCGCGCCGGGGATGGGACGAGTTGCTGGCCGGTCTCGTGGCCGGCGCCCGCAACATGATCGGCATCGGCGTCGCGACGGCGGCGGCCGGCATCGTCGTCGGAACGGTCACCCTGACCGGCATCGGCCTGGTGATGACCGAGTTCGTCGAGTTCATCTCCGGCGGCAACCTCGTCCTGATGCTCGTGTTCACGGCGATCATCAGCCTGATCCTGGGCATGGGCCTGCCGACGACGGCGAACTACATCGTCGTCTCGACCCTGATGGCGCCGGTGATCGTCACGCTGGGGGCGCAATCCGGCCTGATCGTGCCGCTCATCGCGGTGCATCTGTTCGTCTTCTACTTCGGCATCCTCGCGGACGACACGCCGCCCGTGGGACTCGCCGCGTTCGCCGCCGCCGCGATATCCGGCGGCGACCCGATCAGGACGGGCCTCCAAGGGTTCGCCTACGACATCCGGACGGCCATCCTGCCGT
The DNA here is from genome assembly GCA_965242505.1 of Alphaproteobacteria bacterium. GTDB lineage: Bacteria > Pseudomonadota > Alphaproteobacteria > UBA2966 > UBA2966 > UBA2966. Next base: position 1,607,371 of record OZ251449.1, on the reverse strand, counting down.
TCCTGTTCATCTTCAACACCGAGCTGCTGATGATCGGGATCACGAACTGGTATCACTTCCTCGTCGTGGTCGCCGCATCGGTGCTGGCAATGCTGGCGTTCGCCGCGGCCACCCAGGGTTTCTTCCTGGTCAGGAGCAGGTTGTGGGAGTCCCTGGTCCTGGTGTTGGCGGCGTTCACCCTGTTCCGGCCGGGATTCTGGTGGGACATGGTCTACCCGCCGGTCGAGGTCGTCCCGCCGACGCGGATCGAGGCGATCGCCGAGGGCCTGCCCGTCGACGCCGACCTTCGGATCGACGCCGAGGGCGAGACCCTGGACGGCGACCGGGTCGGCAAGCTCGTGGCGCTGCCGCTCGGAGCCGGGGCGGGCGGCGCGGAGCGTTTGAAGGAGGCCGGGATCGAGATCCGGATCGAGGACGGCGGAGTCTTCGTCGACAACCTGGCGTTCGGCAGCCCGGCCGAACGGGCGGGCCTGGACTTCGACTGGGAGATCAAGGGCGTCCACGTCGAGGCGGAACGCCCGCCCAAGCAGCTGATGTTCGCGCCGGCGCTCGTCCTGCTGGGGCTCGTCGTCCTCTCGCAGCGTCGCCGGCGCGAGGCGCCGGCGCCGACGACCGCCTGACAGGAGGAGGCTCGCGATGTACGACGACATCCTGCTTCCCATCGATCTCGGCGACGAGTCCTCGTGGCGCGAGGCGTTGCCCGCGGCCCTGGAACTCCGTCGGTCGTCCGACTCGAGGCTGCACGTGATGACCGTCGCGCCCGGCATGGGCTCGGCCTGGGTCGCCGGGTTCTTTCCCGACGGCTTCGAGGAGAAGGCGCTGGAGAAGGCGAACGCCGACATGGCGGCCTTCGTCGCCGGGAACGTTCCCGAGGGCGTCGCGGCGCGGACGATCGTCGCCAGCGGCGCGGTCTACGAACGGATTCTCGAAACGGCGGAGAGGATCGGCGCCGACCTGATCGTCATGGCGTCGCACCGGCCGGAGTTCCGGGATTATCTGCTCGGGCCGAACGCCGCGCGGGTCGTCAGGCACGCGCCGACGTCGGTCATGATCGTCCGGGAGCGCGCGAACCGGCCGTGAGGCCCGAGGCCGGGGAGGGGGAACGCGCCTCTTCTACGGCGGCGCCTTCCGGTCGGACGCCGAACGGGCCGCGCGCCGGGCGATGGCCTCCCGGTCCCAGCCCAGCCAGTCCCGCAGCGCCTCCTCGGCGTGCTGGTCGAGCAGGGGCGGCGGCGTCATCCCGGCCTGGGCGCCCGACATGAGCCAGGGCGGACCCACGACCCGGACTTCGCCGGACGCCGGGTGGTCCAGCGCGCGGACCAGGCCGCGAAAGACGACCTGCTCATCCGCCAGCGCTTCGAGATAGGTGTTCACGTGGGCGTAGGGCAGCCGTTCCGCTTCCAGGGCCTCGACGCACTCGTCGTAGGTGAGCTCCGCGACGCGCCCGGCGGTTCGCTCGTCGAGGAACTCCCGCGCGGCGGCGCGGTCCGCGCTGGCGGCCCACCGCGGATCGTCCACGAGGTCGTCGAGGCCCATGGCCCGGCAGAAACGGGGCCAGTGGCGGTCGTTCTGGACGATCAGCGAGAGGTGGACGCCGTCTCTGGTCCTGTAGGTGTTGGCGGGGACGCGCATGGGGTTCTGGTTGCCGTGGCGGCCGGGGTTGCGCCCGGCCTGCAAGGGCTCGCCCATGCGGGGGCCCAGCGCCGCGAGCGTCGCGTCCTGCATGGAGACGTCGATGTATCGCCCCTTGCCGCCGCGCCTCACGGCATGGAGGGCGCCGACGATGGCGTAGGCCGAGAACATGCCGGCCATGACGTCGCAGAGCGGCGCGCCCACCATCGTCGGCGGGGCGTCGGGTTCGCCGTTGACCGTCATCAGGCCGGTGATCGCCTGGATCATGGGATCGAGGGCGTAGCGGTCCCGCGACGGCCCGGTCTGGCCGAAGCCCGCCAGACTACAATAGACCAGGCCGGGGTTGAGCGGCCGCAGGTCTTCCCAGCCCATGCCGAGGCGGCGGGCCGTTCCCGGGGAAAAGTTCTCCACGACGACGTCGGCGACCTTCGCGAGGTCCCGCCCGATGGCGCGGTCGCCGGGGTCCTTGAGATCGAGGGCGATGCTCTTCTTCGAGCGGTTGTTGGCGTAAAAGTAGTCCTCGTGGTCCTCGCGGCCGGGATAACGCCCCACGGACCGCAGGTCGTCGCCGCGTCCGGGCGGCTCGATCTTGAGGACCTCGGCGCCGAGATCGGCGAGCATCAGCGTCGCGTAAGGCCCCGCGATGACCTGCGTCAGGTCGACGACCCGGAACCCGGCGAGGGGCGGCCGATCGTCCGGGTCCTCCGCCGCGGCGGTCATGCCTCCCCGCGGCGCGGCGGCGGCGCTACCTGCCCCGCCAGACGGGATCGCGCTTCTCCCTGAAGGCGAGGATGCCTTCCCTGGAGTCCTCGCTCTCCAGGACCCGGTCGGCGATCTGGCGGGCGAGCCGCAGGCGCGCTTCCAGGGGGAGTTCGAGGCACCGGCGGGCGGCTTCCTTCAGGCCCTGCACGGCGAGCGGCGCGTTCGCGAGGATCTCGCCCGCCCAGCGCTCGGCCGCCTCCATGAGCTCGTCCTTGCCGCCCTTGACGACCTCGTTGCAGAGACCGAGGCGCCAGGCTTCCTCCGGCGAGATCTGCTTGCCGCGCAGCAGGTAGCCCATGGCCGTCGGCCAGACCATCGCGTGGGCCCCCTGCGTCGGACCCGACACCGACGAGATGCCGCGTTTGACCTGGGGCCAGCCGATACTGGCGTTCTCGGTCATCAGCACGATGTCGGAGCTCAGCGCGAAGCCCGCGCCCTGGGCCATGCAGGCGCCCTGAAGCGCCACGATGATCGGCTTGTAGACCGTCCGCATGTACACGAAGAGCTCGTCGTTGGAATAGACGGCGCCGTCGTCGGCGTCGGGATCGACCTGCTCGAGGAGGTCCTTTCCGGCGCAGAAGATCTTGCCTTCGGCATCGATGATCGCGAGCCAGACATCCGGGTTGGTCTTGACGTCGAACAGCGCGTTCTGGATTTCCTTGCGCATCTGGCGGGTGAGCGCGTTCGCCTTCTCGGGCCGCTTCAGCGTGATGCGCGCGATGTGGTCCTCGACCTCGTAGCCCGTCTGTTCGCGGTTGATGATCAGTGCCATGCCTCGTCCTTTCCGTCGCCCGGCGCGGGCGGAGCGGACTTCCCGTACCGGGGCGATCGGACCGGGTCAAGTCCTTCGGGACGCCGACCGGGCCACCCTTGGCGCGACCCCCACCCCGACCCTCCCCCTGCCAGGGGAAGGGAGAAGAAGGGGGACGGAGGGAGGGAGCCGTTGACGCTCCTCCCCCTGGACAGGGGGGAGGTCGGGAGGGGGGTGGACCGCGGTCCCGCAACGCCGCGAAACCCTCGATCCCTGCCGGTACGAGAAATGCGGGCTGCGTTGCGGTGTACAATGATCCGGAGCGGACTGGCCGCCCTGTCGATCATGACGAGCCTGCCGATTGCAGCGCATCAGGCAGGATAGGGACCGATCACATGAAGCTTGACGAGTCCGGGATGCTCGCCTTCGTCGCCTCCTGCGACGACCCGGAGAAGCTGCGCGCGATCGAAGAGAACGCGCGAAAACGAGGCGCCGAGACGCTGGTCGACGCCGCCTTCCGCAGGCGCGTATCGATCCTCCCGTCGGAACGGCCCGGAACCGTGGAACACGGCTTCTGGCGTTCGGTCCATGCTCTCGAGGCCGTGCTCACCGAGGAGAGAGGAAGGAAAACGCGCCTCTCGCGAACGCGCCAGAAAGTCGACCGTGTGGGGGTTCGTCGCGTCCTGGCGGATTGGGCGCTGGACCAAGAGAAAACCGACGGCTTCGACCTGTTCGAAATTGCGGATGGTCAGCCGTGTAGCTGGTGCGAAATGAAGGCGGTGAAGGGCAGCCTCCAGGATCGTCCCGTAGGACTTTCCCGGACGCAGTTCGAGTGGGCTCGGGAGCGAGGCGCGAACTACTGGCTTGACGTGGCGGAGCTCGGTTGACGATGGCAATCGCCGCATCGGACCTCGAAATCCTCATCCAGCAGGGCGAGGGCACCACGCTGGAGTTCAAGGAGAGCCTGTCCTCGTCGTTCGCGCGGGAGCTCGTCGCCCTGGCCAACACCATCGGCGGGAAGATCCTCCTCGGCGTGCGCGACGGCGGCAGCGTGGTCGGGATCAAGGACACCAACGCCCTGCGCGCCCGCGTTCAGGACGTTGCCCGCAATTGCGATCCGGCGGTGAAGGTTCTGGTCGAGCCGGTGGATGGGGTGCTCGCGGTCCACGTCCGGGAAAGCGACGCCAAGCCGGTGCAGTGCAGCGAGGGCTTCTTCTGGCGTCAGGGCGCGGTGACCCAGAAGATGAGCCGTGACGAAATCCGCGACTTCTTCCGCACCGAGGGCGGCATCCGGTTCGATCTCTCGCCCTGCCCCCGCTTCAGCTACCCGGAGGATTTCGACCGCGAGAAGTTCGACGCCTGGATCGCCCTGTCCGGCATCACTGGAAATCCGCCGGTCGAGGACGTGCTGGTCAACATCGAGGCCGCCGAACGGGCCGGCAACAAGCTACTCTTCCGCAACGCGGGGGTGCTCTTCTTCGCCAGGAACGCGCGCAGTTTCTTCCCGGAGGCGTACATCACCTGCCTGTTGGGAAGGGGGACGGACAAGGTGCATATCCTGGACCGCAAGGATTTCGACGGTGGCATCGTGGCCGACGTCGAGGACGCCATGCGCTTCATCGAGCGCAACACCCGCACCGCGTACCGCATCGAGGGCTTGCGGCGGCAGAACGTCCCGGAGTACCCGATGGAGGCCATGCGCGAGGCGATCACCAACGCGGTCATGCACCGGGACTGGTTCTTCGACGGCGCCAACGTCTTCGTCGAGATCTACACGGACCGGATCGAGGTGATCAGCCCCGGCAGCCTGCCCAAGGGCGTGACCCTGGCCGATCTCGGGCGCATGAGCATCCGCCGGAACCCGCTCGTCGCCGACCTGCTCCACCGCATCGACTTCATCGAGAAGGCGGGCACGGGGGTCCGCCGCATCCGGGATGGCGCGAAGGCCGTGGATTGCCCGGAGCCGGAGTTCGGGGCCGACCGCTTCGTCACCGTCACCTTCCGTCCGAATCCGGAAGTGCGTGAGGCGTCGGGGGATGGTCGGGTCACCGAGCAAGTCACCCCGGAAGTCGCCCCGGAAGTCACCCCGGATGTCACCGGGGAAGTCGCCGGGGAAGTCACCGGGGAAGTCACCGGGGAAGTCACCGGGGAAGTCACCCCGGAAGTTACCCCGGAAGTCGCCCCGGAAGTCGCCCCGGAAGTCACCGAGCAAGTCGCCGGGGAAGTCACTCCAGAAGCGCGGCTGCTGAAGGTGCTGTCAGGTGAAATGGCCAGATTGGATATCCAGGAAGCCCTTGGTCTGAAACATGAGGACCATTTCCGCAGAGCATATCTGCTCCCCGCCCTTCGGGCCGGTCTGATCGAAATGACCATCCCGGACAAGCCGCGCAGCAGCAAGCAGCGATACCGCCTGACGTCGGCGGGACGCGAGTACCTGAAACGAATCGGAGGCGCCCGGTAATGGCAAAGATCGACGTCACGAAGACCGAGCTGGGCTACGACGTCGAGGTGTAGGGCAATGCTGACGCTTTACCCCGAAGAACGAACCTGGCTGGACGAATACCGACCGACCCGATGGGCCGTGTCTCGCATGTATCTGAACCAGGACACCTCATCTTCATCACGGCCGCCTCCGCGCGCCCTTCGCCGCGCGGAGGCGGCGCAACAGCTCGCCGTGGTCGGGGGGGATCCGGTACGGCGCGCAGCGCGCGACGTCTTCCTCGAGGCTCTCCCACTGGAGGATGTCGAGCTGGTCGGCGGTGAACCGCTCGAAGACGCGGGCGTCGCCCATCTGCGCGACCGGGTTGCAGGACCCGCGCGCGAAGGCCACCGCCGACGCGATCTCGGGCGTGAGGACGTGTTCCAGGAACGCCAGCGCGGGCGCCGCGTCGCCGCCGTGGTCGACGACCGACGTCACCTCCAGGAACACGATGGCGCCCTTGCCGTCGACCGGCCCCGAGCGCGGGGTGACGGCGCGGATGCGGCGCTGGCCGTCCCGGCGGGCGGGGGAAGCCGTGTACGTGCCGCCGGACAGGTAGAACCCGATGGTTCCGTCGACCAGCGCCTTGTTCATCTCGATGTGGTCGGCGGTGACCGCCGCCGCGCCCGTGAACCATTGCCGGGCCTTGGCCTCGAAGGCGTCCAGTTGCTCCGCCGAGAGCGCGCCGAAGGGGTCGAGGCCGGCGGCGAAACAGATATGGAAGACGTTGAAGTCGTCGTATTCGAGGACTCCGTACCGTCCCCTGTTGGCCGGGTCGTCCGCCAGCAGGAACCCTTCCGATTCCGCCGTGTCCCGCGCGATCCGGCCTTCGTCGATCACGAGGTTGAACGGGCCGAAGCGCTGGCAGACGCCGATGACGTCGTTTCCGTCCCGGCTTCGGGTCCACCGGTAGAGATCGTCGAACTGCGGCAGCAGGCGGTCGTACTCGTCCGCGAACCGGTCCCGGGGCAGCGCGCGGATCGCGCCCGCCGGATAGAGCGCCTCGCGCGCGAACGGGTTGTTCAGATTGACGACGTCCCAGGACGAGCGCTCCGGTCCGACGACGCGGGCCGCCGTATCCGCGTCGGAAACGATCGTCTCGGCGCGGACGGAATAGCCATGCCGTTCCGTGAACGGCTCGATGACGCCCGGGTCCTCGTAGCCTTCCCAGCAGAGGACGTTGAGATCGGCGCGCTCCGGCATCGGGGGATCGGGCGTTCGCGGCGTCGGCATCGGGGAGCGGGGCCCGGTATCGGACGATCCGGTCCCTTACGCCGCCCGTCTTTCGCGGCGCGCGAGGCGCCAGTGCGGAAGGAAGAGCATGAGGGAGATCAGGCCGAAAATGACCCAACGGATGATGCTCTGCACGCCGCTGCGCCGTTCCCGCTCCAGCGCTTCCCGGAACGCCTGCCGCCGACGTTCCGCGATTTCCGCGTCCGAGGGCGGTTCGCCGACCCGCCGCCCGCCCTCGTCTCCCGGGAAACGGCTCCACTCGGACAGATATTCCCGGTAGGCGTCGTCGGACTGGTAGCGCTGGTATTCGTAGGCGGGCATCGTCAGCTTCGGCCACGTCGCCTGGAGGACGCCGTAGACCGAGATGCCCCCGGAGACGAGCAGCGGGACGATCAGCAGGCCGCAAACGGCGAGGGCGTAGACGTGAAGCGCGGATTTTTTCATGGCGGGCGTATCGTCGGGGAGGCGCGGGCGTCGGTCGTCAGGTTATCACATGCGGCGACGCCCGGATGGATGGGCATGGCCCGAACTCGAAATTAGGGTCAACTCGGGGTTGACGACGGGGCGCGCCGGGCGCGGTAATGGCGGAGCGCTATAATGGCGCTTCCGGCGCTTCCGGCGCTTCCGGCGCTTCCGGCGCTTCCGGCGCTTCCGGCGCTTAATGGCAGTATCCTCGTGAGGAGCCGTTGGGCGTGGTCACATGGGTCTTTGAGAAGAAGGAACGAAGACATGATCAACTTGACGACGGTTCTTCACGTGCCGATGAGGTCCGAAGCGGTCCAGTACAGCGCGCGCAAGCTCCTGTCCTTCGCGGACGCGCACCGCAAGGATCCGGACCTTCGCTCGCTCGCCGACGCGGATCCGGCCGCCGCCCTCGCCAAGCACGACGTCGAGGTGCGGCCCGATACGGAGGTGAGCATCGTGGAGGACACGGACGAGGTCTTCCATTTCGTCTTCCCGCCCGACTGGAACGTCGGCGTGGGGGACGAGGTGCTCAATTCGGTCGCCGGCGGCGGCAAGAGCGCCAGCGGCTGCGGCGGCGGCGGCACCGCCGGCCATGGGGGGTGCGCCGGACCACCTGCTTGTATCACGGTAACCCCCGGCTGCATGGGGGCCTTCGGGAGGGACTGATCGACGCGGCCCGCCCCGGCCGGCGCTGATGTAGCCGTCGGGGGTGGGTCTTCCGGCGGCGGCCGGGGTAGCCCGCTTTTCTCATACCGGCAGGGATCGGGGAGTGCGCGGCGTTGCGGGGCGCTCCGGACCCCCCTCCCGACCTCCCCCCTGTCAGGGGGGAGGAGTATGAATGGTCAGGGGGGGGAGGGCCGATCGACAGCTCCTTCCCGTCCCCCCTCTTCTCCCTCTCCCTGGCAGGGGGAGGGTCGGGGTGGGGGTCGCGCCGAGGGAGAGGGGCGCGGCTATGCCGAGCCGGGGCGGACGATCTCGAACCGCGCGTCGCCGTCGCGCTCCACCTGCTCGACGAGACCGGTCTCCCAGGCGAGGTAGTCCCGCATGGCCTGCTCGACGTCCGTGTCCCGGTCCCAGGCGCGCGGGTAGTGGTCGTCGGGTTCCCGCGCCATGTTCTCGAAGCCGCCGGCCAGCGGATAGCCGAGGTCGCGCCACGCGCGGGTTCCTCCCGCCAGAACCTTGATCGGCGCGTCCGTCGCGGCCTCCGCTTCCGGCGCCGCCAGCCGGGCCAGGGTCCCGTCCTCCGACGCCAGAACGAGGAGGGAGGCCGCTGGGACCTTCGGCAGATCGTCCGGGAGCCCGGCGCGCGTCGAGTGCCACGCGCCGGGAACGTGTCCGGCCCTGTAGGCGCGGCTGTCGGACAGGTCGACCGCGACCGCATCGCCGGCGTCGAGTGCGCGCTTCAGATCCGCTGGTGAAATCTCCGCCGCCTCGATTTCGTCCAGGCCGGGGATCTCGGGGGAATGGGCGCCGGCGACGAGGCCGCCGGACTCGAGCCCGTCCCGAAGGACCACCGTGTCCCGCCAGCCCATCTGCAACAGCCACGACGCGGTCATCGTGGCGCGAACGGCCGTGTCGTCGATCAGCACGACCCGCGCGCCCCGTGTGGCCATGTACGAATCCGTGTTCTGGACGAGCTGGCCGCCCGGCGCGTGGCGCGAGCCGCGCAGGTGGCCCCCGGCGTACTCCTCCGGGTGGCGCACGTCGAGGAGATAGAGGCTGCGGGAGTCGGCCTCCCGGCGCCACTCCTCGAGCGTGTCGAGGCCGATGAAGGGCACGCCGAATCGCGCGGCGACGTCGTCCGCCACGGCCCGCGCCCGTTCCGCCTCGGCGGCGCTGGGCTCGGGCGCGAGGCGCGTCGCTCCGCGCTCGAGCTCGAGGCCGGCGAGGCGCCATCCCATGGTTCCGTTGCGCAGCGCCCTGACCGGGTTGGGGAGGCCGGCGTTGATCAGCGACTGGGCCCCGATGATGCTGCGCGTCCGCCCGGCGCAGTTGACGACGATCTGCGTCGTCGGATCCGGGACGAGCGCGCGCGCCCGGTAGGCGAGTTCGGCCCCGGGCGCGTTGATCGCGCCGGGGATGGTCATGCGCAGGTATTCGTCGAGGGGGCGCGAATCCAGCACGATCACGTCCTCGCCGGCGGCGCGCTTGGCGCGCAGCTCTTCCGCGGTGACGTCGGGCGTTCCGTCGATGCGCTCGACGAATTCGCCGAAGGCCTTGCTCGGCGCCGACACGCCGCTGAACAGCTCGTAGCCGGCGTCGCTCCAGCTCCGCACGCCGCCTTCCAGCACGGCCACGTCGGAGTATCCGAACCCTTCCAGTTTGTCCGCCGCCCGGTCGGCGAGCCCTTCGCCCGCGTCCGTGAGCGCGATGCGCGCGCCGCGGCGCGGAACGAGGTCGCGGATACGCAGTTCGAGATGGCTCAGCGGCAGGCAGCTCGAGAAGAAGAGGTGGGCGCGCCCGAAGCTTCCCTGCTCGCGCGCGTCCAGAAGCGCGAGTTCCCCGCCGTCGTTGATCAGCGCCTTGAGGCCGGGCGCGCTTATGCTCCGGGGCATGGTCCGGCGTCCGTCCGGGCCGCTACGCCGTCGCTCCGAACCCGCCGCCGTAGCGATCGACCGCGCCGGTTTCCAGGTCGAAGCCGAGCCGGTCGGGAATGGCGTCGAGGGACTTCCCGTACATGTGCAGATGGAGGGTCGGCGCGCCGCCCGTGACCGCGATGCTGTGGATGTCGTCCGGCATCATCGCCACGCCCACGCCCGGCCTCACCACGACCTCGCCGATCTGCTTCAGGGCCGCCTTGCCGGGGTCGGCGCCGTCGTCCGTGCGCTCGTAGAACCGGTTGATCTCCTCGCCTTCCACCGCCGCGACGATGGCCCACGTCGTGTGGTTGTGCGGATTGGTGAGCTTGCCGGGCTTGATGGAGTTCATGTACAGCGCGAAGCGCTTGTCGGCGTCCTCCGACAGGAGGTAGCGGATGTTGGAGGCGCCGCCTTCCGGCGGCGGGAAATCGCTCCCGGGAAAGAGCTCCTTCCGCGCGGCGAGCTCGTAGAGCTCCTCGCGCATGTCGTTCAACGCATCGCGCGTGACGCCGCGCGTTCTCTCGATCTCGCGCACGCGCGCCAGCATGTCGTCGACCGCGGCGGCGCGTCGGTCCGCGATCGAGGCGTTCGGCTCGGTGACGGTCATGGCCTGCCCCCCGGAAAGGATCGTCGTTCGGCTCACTATATCGCCATGTCCGGGCCCATGCAGCGCCGCGGGAACGTGGCGCGGAGGGACGAGGGTCCGCGCGCGAATCGTGAATTGCGTGTAAAAGGACGGGCGGCGCGCGGAGCGCGGGGAGGAACTCGGATGCCGATCGTGCGCGTGGACATCCCGGAGGGATACACGGACGCCCACAAGGAACGGCTTCGGAAGGGGATCAGGCGGGCGATCGACGAGGCGCTGTCTCCTGCGACCGGGAAATGGATCTACGTCTCCGTTCGCGAGGCCTTCGGCGGGATCGGGGACGGACTGCCCACGGTGACCGTCGACATCGCGCCCGGCCCGCCCCAGGCGCGGAAGGACCTGTGCGCCAGACTGATCCGCGACGTGTTCGAAACCTACATGGATACCCGGGACGTTTACGTCCTGTTGAGGACGACGGAAGCCGCGGATCACCTGACCGGGGCCGACGCTCCGCCCGAACGGCGTCCGTGACCGCCCGGACCGGGAATCCCGACGCCCATCGCGCCATCCAGACTGGAACGCCGTCATGTCCGAAACGTCCGACCTGGAAATCGTCGATGCGCACCATCACTTCTGGGATCTCGACGCCCTCCACTATCCGTGGCTGACGGATCGACCGTTGGAGAGCTTTCCGTTCGGCGACTACGACGTCCTGCGGCGCGACTATCTGCCGGAGGACTACCGGCGGGACGCGGAAGGGCACAACGTCGTCAAGACGGTCCACGTCGAGGCGGAGCGGCACGTCGGAGACCCGCTGGACGAGACGAACTGGCTGACGCGCCTTCACGAGAAGGCCGGCGCGCCGAACGCGATCGTGGCGTGGGCGCCGCTGGCCCGCCCCGAGACCGAGGAGATACTCGCCCGGCAGGCCGAAAACCCGCTGGTCAAGGGCATTCGGACCAAGCCCAGGGTTGCCGGATCGCCGGACGAATCGGTCGCGGGGGAACCGGGCGCCATGCAGGACGACGCGTGGCTCGGCGATCTGGCCCTGTTCCCGAAATACGGGCTGTCCTGGGACATGCGGGTGCCGTATTGGCATCTCGAGGAAGCCGCCGAGGTCGCCCGCGCGCTGCCCGGCGTCCGCATGATCCTCAATCACGCGGGCCTTCCGTGGGACCGCGGGGAGGAGGGCCTGAAACGCTGGCGGCGAGGGATGGAAGCCGTCGCCGCGCGCCCGAACGTCGCGACCAAGATCTCCTTCCTGCTGGCGCCGGGAAACGCCTGGAGCGACGACGGGAACGCGCGCATCATCCGCGAGACCATCGAGGTCTTCGGCGTCGACCGCTGCATGTTCGCCAGCAATTACCCCGTCGACCGGATGGGGGCGTCGTTCGACGCCATCTACTCGCTGTTCAAGCGGACGACGGCCGACCTTCCCATCGAGGACCGGCGCAAGCTGTTCGCCGGGAACGCCATGCGACTCTACCGGATCGACGCCTGAAACGGCCCGGACGGATCGCGTCCACCCCCCTCCCGACCTCCCCCCTGTCAGGGGGGAGGAGTGATAATGGCTCCCTCCCGTCTCTTGTTCTCCCTCCCCCTGACAGGGGGAGGGTCGGGGTGGGGGTCGTCGGGCCAGGGGCGGCGAATCCTTCTCCGCCGTCTACGGCCGGGCCGGGGCCGCAGTGGGAAGCTCGTGGATCGCAACCGACGGGCAGACCTCCTTCGCGATCCCGCACAGATGCCGGTGGTGACTCAGATAGATGACCTGTCCGAACCCCGCCATGTCCGCAAACAGACGAAACGCCTCCTCGGCGCGGAAATCATCGAAGGTTTCGAGAATGTCGTCGGCGATGAACGGCACCGGCCCATGCCGGTTCGCGAACTCGCGGTAGCCGGCGACGCGCAAGGCGAGATAAAGCTGGAAGCGCGCGCCTTTCGACATGTCGGACGCGATCTTCGCCCCGCCGCCCGCGGCGATTCCGATAAGGATCTCGCCTTTGTCGGTGAGCTGCGACTCCAGTCCTGAATACGCGCCGCGGCTGATCGTGCGGAACGCGGCGGAGGCGCGTTTCATCATCGAGCTGCGGTGTTCGTCGCGATAGGCGGCGAGCGCCCGTTCCGCCGCCGCGACGCCGAGCAGGAGCCTCAGATGGCCGCGCGCGCCTTCCTCGATCTGGAGAAGAACCGTGCGGCGTTCCGTTTCGAGCCGGGCCGCCGCGTCGTCGTCGCCCACCGCGCGGAGCGCGTCTTCCGCCTTTCCGAGCGCGCGATAGCGTTCGTTCATCCGCTGTGACGCGTCATCGAGCCGCGACTTGATCTCCGCGACGTCCCGTTCGAGGTTCTCCCGGTCCGTCTCGCGGAGGATGGCTTCCGCCTCCTCGGGCGAGTCCGTCTTCATCGACGCGGCCAACTCGGCTTCGCGGTCCGCCAATTCCTTGCGGAGCTCGTTCCGCCGCGCCGTCTTTCTCAGCCGCTCGTCCACCTCCCGCAGCGTGTTCACGTCGAACGCCCGGAACATCTCGTCGGCGACCGTATGCAGCTCCGCACGGTCTTTCTCGGCCGCCGCGGTCTTTTCGGCGAGGTCCTCAATCTCCTTCGACAGCTCGTTCCGCCGCTTCCGGTCGGAGAGCGCCGCGCCGAGACGCTCCTTCAACGCGTCGCCTGCGGCAACGACCCGTTCGGGGTCGAACGCGGCGCCCGACCGTTCGGCGAGGTCGCGCAGCTCCGCCGCATAGGCGGCCCGGTCGCGTTCCATCGCCTCGATGCGTCCGGCGATTTCGGCCTGCGCCTGGAGCGCCGAGTCCAGTGACGCCGCCTCGTCGAGGATGCGCCGCGCGGCCGCGCTCGACGGTTCCGGATCGAGCCGTCCGAGCCAGCATCGCGCCAGCACCCCGGTCCAGTCGGCCCGCCATGCGGCGTCGTCCCGTTCCGCCGTTTTCGCGTCGCGCCGACGATGCTCCAGCTCCACGCGCTTTCCCTGGAACCGGTCCCGCGCCGCCTTCGACGCCGCCCGACGATCCCTGTCCTCCGCCGCGGCGGACTCCGCGATCCCGATCAGCCGTTCGAGTTCCGCCTCCGGATCGTGCGCGACGCCGGCGGCCGTCAAGGTTTCCGACAGCCGCTCGCGATGCCGGTTCACGTCGTCGCGCGCGCGCTCGAAGCCGATGGTTTCGCGGCGGATCTCGTGCTGGATCTCCAGGACCGCGGCGCGGCGGTCGATCCAGCCCGAGAGCTTGGGCAAGGCGATGTCGGGAGGCAGGTCCGCCGCGCCGGCGTCGATCATGGTCTGCACGGCGGCGGCCATCTCGTCCAGCGCCCGCCGTTCCCGGTCGCGCGCCGAGGCGAGGTCCGCGGCGTTCCGTTCGATCTCCGCTTCCGTGTTTCGCAACGCCTCGTCGGCCTGTCTCATCGCGGCGAGCGTCTCCGCGTGCGCGATGCGGCCGGCCGTCGCCGCGTCGTCCTCGCGCAACCGTTTCTCGAAGGCGTCGGCGGAGTCGGCGTCCAGCCTCTCCCGCAGCAGGGTCCAGGCCGTTTCGCGTTCCCTCCGCAATCGCGCCGCCTCGCGGTCGCCGACGACGCCGGTTTCGGCCTTTTTCGCATCGGCCTGGGCGGAATGCCTTTTCCGGTCGGCCGCGAGACGGTCGTTCTCCCGTTCGATCCGTTCGACGTCTCCGGCCGCCTTGTCGAGTTCCCGCCGCCAGCCGTCCAGCTCGTCCGCCTCGGGCGTCTGGACCCGCGCCAGGTTTTCCGCGCCGCCGTTCCACGGCCGCAGCTGCGTCAACGCCGCATCGCACTTGGCCCGCAGGCGTTCCAGCTCCTCGGCGCGCAGGTCGAGGCGCGCGCGGCAGTCGTCCGATTGCGCCGCTTTCAACGCGTCGTTCAACCGGTCGAACGCCGTCGGGTCGCTTCCGCCGCCGACCTCTTCGAGGGCGCGGCCCGCCCGTTCGACGTCGGCTTCCGCCGTCTTCAGCTCGTCCTGCGCGGTCCGGCGCCGCTCTTCGATACCGGACCGCCGTTCGATCAGTTCCCGCAATTCCCCTGTGGCCGCGGCCGGTATGACGAGGGCGTCGGGGTCGGCGCCGGGCGCCTGGTCCAGACGCCTGAGAATGGCCGTAATCCTTCCCTTGTGTTCGGCGAGTTCGGAACGCCGCCGGGGCAGGTCTTCTTCCGCCGTCACGTACCGGCCGCGCGGCAGGTCGAGCCCTGCGACGCGGTCCTCGACGGCGAGGATCGCCTCGTCCACGACCAGGGCCTCGCGTTTCTCCATCGATTGCCGCTTCCGTTCGCGGAGGCTCTCGATCCCCGACGTCAGCCTGGGTTCCCGCTCGATGAGGTCCCCGACCTGCGTGAACCAGACTTGCGGCGGCTCCGGCAGCGGCTCGAGAGGGTCGAGCTCGGCGCGCAAGCGGCGGATTTCGGCAAGCCGGGGCAGGCCCTGAAGACGGCGTTCGGCGTCGTCGCGCCCGGTCTCCAGCCTGGCCCGCGCCGCCGCCGCCTCGTCATAGGCCTCTTTCTCCCGGTCGCGTTCCTCGGTGAGGCGCGCATAGGCGCTCGCGGCGATGTCGAGCCGTTTCTTCTCCGTTTCGAGCTCGCCGAGTCGCACCTTGAGCTCGTGGAGTCCGGTGTTCCGCGCCCGGCCCCTGTGAAACCCGTCGGCGACGCCGCGCAACCGTCCGAGGATTCCATGCAACTCGGTAATGCCGGCCCCCGCTGCGAAAAGGAGTTGGCCGAGATCGCCTTCGCTGCGAAGGATCGCCTCGCCGCCGGCCTCCAGAGTGTCGTCGTCGAGCGAGAACATCTCCCTGTAGGCATCGCGGTTCATCCCGCCGAGCGCGTTGGAGAGCACGCCTTCGGAGGCCGGCTGGCCGTTTCCGTCGAGCAGGCTTCCCTGCCTCCTCCTGATGCGCGCGAAACGGTGGGTCTCGCTGCCGATCTCCAGATCCGCCTCGACGCGCATGGCGTCGTAGCCGTGCGCGAAGCCGTAGCGGCTGCGGTGCTCGAACGCGAACAGCAGGTCGAGAAACCCGGACAACGCCGTCGATTTTCCCGCCTCGTTCGGCCCGTAGATCACGTGCAGGTCGGGCGCGCCGGGGGCGGGCGCGCCGAAGTCGATTTCGTGATCGGTGAAGATGCCGTAGCGCGACAGGTCGAGGCGGCGCAGGCGCATCAGTCCGCTGCTTCCTTCGCCGCGCCCCCGCGTAGATGCGCGATCGTCGCTTCGTGTCCTTCGGCGATCAGCGCCTCGAGAATCGCGCCGCGTTCCGCCTCGTTGTCGCCGAAGGCGCGGCGCGCTTCGGGCGGCAGGGCCCCCACGAGGCCGTCCACCACGTCGAGGGCGTGTTGCCGGAACCCTTCCGATGCGGAGACGTTTCGCATCTTCGCCGCCAGTTCGCCTACCGGCCCGACGGGTTCCGCGGCTTCTCCGTCCGCCGTCGCCGCGACGTCGACCTCCTCGATCCAGGTTTTGCCGATCGCGCCCGCCCGTTCGTCGGCCTCGGTCCTCACCAGGTCCCGGTCGCGCCGCAGGCGCCACGCCAACCCCGTCGCGCCGCGCAGTTCCAGACGGACGACCAGATGGTCGGCGTCGACGCGTCGCCGTTCCCGTTCGAGGCCGGCGCCGATGCGCCCCGCCACGTCGCGCCATTCCTCGGCGCCGGTGAGATCGACCGCGATGCGCTCGAACTGCGCGATGCAGGTCGGGTGCGGCCGGCAGTCCACCGCGCCGTCGTCGCCGACGCGGACCATCGTCGCCGATTTGGGGCCGGCCTCGCCGATGTCGCGCCCCTGCGGCATCCCGGGCATGACGACGCGCGGGACCTCGCGGTGCACCTCCCGCTTGTGGACGTGGCCCAGGCACCAATAGTCGAAACCGGCGTCCACCAGTTCGGATACGCTGCAAGGCGCGTAGTCGTCATGCGCTGCCGACCCGCCGAGGCTGGTGTGTAGCAGGCCGACGTTGAACGCGCCGGCGACCGGGGGCTTGAACTTCGGTACCAGGCTCTCCGGCGCTTGGGGCCTGGCGAAGCTGATCCCGTGCACCGCGATGGGGATCCCGCCGTCCGGCCGGTCCGGCTCGACCGCCTCGCCCCGCCCGCCGAACAGCTTCACCCCGTCCGGCAAGGCGAGCTCCTTGGTGATCCGCGATTGCGCGTCGTGATTGCCGCGCACGATGAACGTCCGGATCCCGGCCTCGTCCAGCCGCCGCAACTGTTGGGCCAGGAACAGCGCCGTCTTCATCGACGTCTGATCGCCGTCGTAGAGGTCGCCCGCGATCATCAGCGCGTCCACCCGTTCGTCGAGGCAGAGATCGATGATCCGCGTGAAGGCGCCGCGGGTGGCGTCGCCGACGAGTTCGGCGAGATCGGGGTTGCGGAGCGCGAGCGAGCGCAGCGGCGAGTCGAGATGGACGTCGGCCGTGTGAACGAAGCGGAAGGGCATGATTCATCCAGAAGGTTTCGGCAGCGCCTGATGGTATCGTCGCAGCTCCGTCGTCATACGCAACGGCCGCGCGTCGGCGAGTGCCGATGGCGGGTGAAGAGATATTATCGACGCGTCCGGCCGACGGCGCTGGACAAATTCTCTCCGCCCGCCTATATACCGGATGGAATTGGTCTGGATTCACCGTCCAGCGAGGGCGCGCGTCATGTTGAGACTCGGTCGAATGACGGATTACGCGGTGATGGTGATGGGCCACATGGCCCACCATCACGGCGAGTTGCGGACGACGCCGGAGGTCGTTCTGTCCACCGGCCTTCCCGTGCCGACCGTTGGCAAGCTGCTTCATCGTCTGGCGGAGCTGGAACTGCTCACGGCCGTTCGCGGCCGGAACGGCGGCTACAGGATGGATCGTCCCGCGACGGAAATCTCCGTGGCCGAAATCATCGCCGGATTCGAGGGACCCGTCGCCTTGACCGACTGCCTGCCCGCGGGGGGCGGGCTCTGCGATTTCGAGGACCGCTGCCAGGTGGGCGGCCGCTGGACCGCCGTGGCCGAGGCCGTTCAGCGGGTTCTCGACGACCTGACCCTGGCGGACATGCTCGGCCACGCGCCGCGCGGCGTTGACGGACTGGTCCGGACGGGCGGTCGGGTTCCGGTGTCCGGGCCCATGGAGATCGGACCATGAGCGCGGTCGACGCCGCCGCCGAGGCCGTCGAGGCCCTGGGCGAGTCGGGTTACAGGTACGGCTTCGTCACGGACGTCGAGGCCGACACGGCGCCCAAGGGGCTCGACGAGGGGATCGTTCGTTTCATCTCGGCCAAGAAGGGCGAGCCCGAATGGCTGCTCGACTGGCGGTTGAAGGCGTATCGCCTGTGGGAACGCCAGCGGGACGAGGAGCCCCGCTGGGCCAGGGTGTCCTATCCGCCCATCGACTACCAGGACGCCTACTACTACTCGGCGCCGAAATCGGTGGACCGCCCGAAGAGCCTGGACGAGGTCGACCCCGAGCTCCTCGCGACCTACGAGAAGCTCGGCATTCCCCTTCACGAGCAGGAGATGCTCGCCGGCGTCGCGGTGGACGCCGTGTTCGACAGCGTATCGGTCGCCACGACGTTCAAGGCGGAACTGGAGAAGGCGGGCGTTCTCTTCTGCTCCGTCTCGGAAGCGGTGGGGAAATACCCGGAACTGGTGCGCCGCTACCTGGGCAGCGTCGTGCCGTACTCGGACAACTTCTACGCCACGCTCAACTCGGCGGTGTTCACCGACGGGTCGTTCGTCTACGTGCCGGAGGGCGTGCGCTGCCCGATGGAGCTGTCGACCTACTTCCGCATCAACGCCGCCAACACGGGCCAGTTCGAGCGCACCCTGATCGTCGCCGACAAGGGCAGCTACGTCAGCTACCTGGAAGGCTGCACCGCGCCCATGCGGGACGAGCATCAGCTCCACGCCGCGGTCGTCGAGCTCGTCGCCCTGGACGACGCCGAGATCAAGTATTCGACCGTCCAGAACTGGTATCCCGGCGACGAGGAAGGCCGCGGCGGCATCTACAACTTCGTCACCAAGCGCGGCGCCTGCCGCGGGAACCGCTCCAGGATCTCCTGGACCCAGGTGGAGACCGGATCGGCCATCACCTGGAAGTATCCGAGCTGCATCCTCCAGGGAGACCACTCGGTGGGCGAGTTCTATTCCATCGCCATCACCAACAACCGCCAGCAGGCGGATACCGGCACCAAGATGCTTCACGTCGGGCGCGACACCCGCAGCACCATCGTCTCCAAGGGCATCTCGGCGGGGCGGGCGCAAAGCACGTATCGCGGCCTCGTCCGGATGCAGGGCAAGGCCGAGAACGCGCGCAACTTCACGCAGTGCGATTCGCTGCTGATCGGGGACAGGTGCGGCGCCCATACGGTGCCGTACATCGAGGTTCGGAACCGGTCCGCCAAGGTGGAGCACGAGGCGACGACGTCGAAGATCAGCGACGACCAGATGGACTACTGCCGGCAGCGCGGCATGTCCGCCGAGGAGGCGGTCGCCCTCATCGTCAACGGTTTCTGCAAGGAGGTGTTGCAGGAGCTGCCCATGGAGTTCGCCGTCGAGGCCCAGAAGCTCGTCGGACTCAGCCTGGAGGGGAGCGTCGGCTGAGCCGCGCTCCCCCGCGCGAAACGGAAGAAGGAATGCTGGAGATCCGAGACCTGCATGTCCGCGTGGACGAACGGGAGATCCTGAAGGGGATCGATCTGACCATCGCGCGCGGCGAAGTCCACGCCGTGATGGGTCCGAACGGTTCCGGGAAGAGCACGCTCGCCTACGTCCTGGCCGGGCGGGACGGGTACGAGGTGGCCGGAGGGACCGTCAGGTACCGGGGCGCCGACCTGCTGGGCCTCTCCATCGAGGAACGCGCGCGCGAAGGGCTCTTTCTCGCCTTCCAGTACCCGGTCGAGATCCCGGGGGTCGCGGGCGCGACGTTCCTGCGCGCGGCCGTGAACGCGCGGCGCAGGCATCGGGGCGAACGGGAGCTCGACGCCATGCAGTTCGTGAAGTTCGTGCGGAAGAAGCAGACCGAGCTGAACATCCCGGACGACATGCTGAAGCGCCCGGTGAACGTCGGGTTCTCCGGCGGCGAGAAGAAGCGGAACGAGATCTTCCAGATGGCGTTGCTCGAGCCGGCGTTCGCGGTGCTCGACGAGACCGATTCGGGCCTCGACATCGACGCCCTGAAGACGGTCGCCAACGGCGTCAACGCCTTGCGGGATCCGGCCCGATCGATGCTGGTGATCACGCATTACCAGCGCCTTCTCGACTACATCGTGCCCGACCGCGTTCACGTCCTCGCCCATGGCCGGATCGTCAAGTCCGGGGGCAAGGAACTGGCGTTGGAGCTGGAGAAGGAAGGCTACGGCGCGCTGGCGGCGGCCGAGGCCGCCTGAGGCCGGGGAACGGGAGGCCGGGACGTGTCACGCCGGATCGCAGCCGAGTTCCCGTTCGTCGAGCGCTTCGACGAGGTGGCCGCGGGACTGCCCGGCGCCGGGCTCGACTGGCTCGACGCGCTGCGCCGCGACTCCCTGGACGCCTTCAACCGGGCCGCCTTGCCGTCGACGCGCGTCGAGGCCTGGAAGTACACCAACCTCAAGGACCTCGCGAGAACGCCTTTCGACATCGCGGCGTCGCCGGAAGGGGGCGCGTCGTTCGATCTCGACGGTATCCGCGCGGGCGGACCGGACGCCGGACGCCGGCTGGTGTTCGTCAACGGCCGGTTCGACGCCGGCCGGTCCCGCATGGGGCCGTCGTCCGGGGGCCTTGCCGTGTTGAGCCTGGGCGAGGCGCTGCGGAGCCGGACGCGGGTCGTGCGTCCGCACGTCGAACGCCTGTCCTCGTTGGAGGACGAGGCGCTTCTCGCCCTCAACACGGCGTTCATGATGGACGGTTGCGTGATCGTCGTCGATGACGGCGTGACGGTCGACCGGCCGGTCGAAACGGTCTTCGTGAACGACGCGCGGTCGCCGGCCAGCATCCATCCGCGGAACCTCGTCGTCGCCGGGGCCGGCAGCCGGGTCGCCTTGACCGAGACGCACGTCGGGGCCGGACCGTCGGAATACTGGTCCAACCCGGTGACGGAGATCGTCGCCGCCGCGTCCGCGTCCGTCGTCCACCGGAAGATCCAGCGTGAATCCCGGCGCGCCTATCACCTGGCGAACACCCGCGTGACGTTGGCGGAACGGGGGGCGTACCGCGCCTTTCTGATGTCGGTGGGGGCCGGGCTTTCCCGGTGCGAGATCGACGTCACGCTGGAGGGCGAGGGCGCCGATTGCCGGCTCGACGGGGTCTATCTCGCGCGGGACCGCCAGCACGCCGACGTCACGACCCGGGTCACCCATGCCGAGCCTGGGGGCAGCAGCCGGCAGGTGTTCAAGGGCGTGCTCGACGGCCGGAGCCGCGGGGTGTTCCAGGGGCGGGTCTCGGTCCGTCCGGGCGCCCAGCGCACCGACGGCCATCAGCTCAACAGGACCCTCCTCCTCTCGGACGACGCGGAGATCGACACGAAACCGGAGCTGGAGATCCACGCCGACGACGTGAAATGCAGCCACGGCGCTGCGGCCGGTCATCTGGACGAGCGCGAGCTGCTTTATCTGCGCTCGCGCGGCCTCGGCGCCGAGGAGGCGCGCCGGATGCTCATCAGGGCCTTCGTGGCCGAAGCCGTGGAGTCGGTCGAGGACGGACCGTTCCGGGACCGTCTCGACGCCGAGATCGACGACTGGCTGTCGCGCGAGCCGCCGGCCGGCGCGGAGGCGGGCGCGTGAGCCCGGCGGTCGCGGAGACGGCGCGGCGCGGCGCCGACCGCGCGGGCCCGCCGGCGTACGACGTCGACAGGGTGCGGGCCGACTTTCCCATCCTGTCGCGGGAGGTGCACGGGAAGCCGCTGGTCTTCCTCGACAGCGGCGCCAGCGCCCAGAAACCGCGCGCCGTGATCGACGCCGTCTCCGCCGTCTACGAGGGGGAGTACGCCAACATCCACCGGGGCGTGCACTACCTGAGCGCGCGGGCGACGGAGCTCCACGACGAGGCCCGGGAGAAGGTCCGGGCGTACCTCAACGCGGCGGAAACCCGCGAGATCGTGTTCACCAGGAACGCGACCGAGGCGATCAATCTCGTGGCCAGCAGCTTCGCGGCGCGGCGCCTTCGGGAGGGAGACGAGATCCTGCTGACCGAGCTCGAGCACCACGCCAACATCGTGCCCTGGCAACTCGCGGCCGAACGCGCGGGCGCCGCGGTCAGGGCCGCGCCGGTGGACGACGACGGCCTCGTCGATCTCGAGGCGTTCGAGGCGATGCTCACCCCGCGCACGAAGATGGCGGCGTTCACCCATGCCTCCAACGTGCTGGGGGTGGTCACCCCGGCCAGGGAGATGGCCCGGCTCGCGCGCGAAAGGGGCATCCCCGTTCTCATCGACGGGGCGCAGAGCGCGGTGCATCTCGACGTCGACGTCCGGGACCTGGACTGCGATTTCTTCGTTTTCACCGGTCACAAGCTCTATGGTCCGTCCGGCATCGGCGCGCTTTACGGCAAGGCGGAACACCTGGAGGCCATGCCGCCCTACCAGGGCGGCGGCGACATGATCAAATACGTCACCTTCGAGAAAACGGCGTTCGCCGCGCCGCCCGAACGGTTCGAGGCGGGGACGCCGAACATCTCGGGCGCGATCGGGCTCGGGGCGGCCATCGATTACGTCAACGCGCTCGGGCGCGACGCCGTGGCGGCCCACGAAGACGACCTGCTCCGGTACGCCACCGCGCGGCTGTCGGACATGCCCGGCGTCCGGCTCTTCGGCGCCAGGGGCGAGAAGGCCAGCATCGTCTCCTTCCTTCAGGACGACGTGCATCCGCACGACGTGGGCACGATCCTGGACCGGGACGGCATCGCGGTCCGCGTCGGCCACCATTGCGCGCAGCCGCTGATGGACCGCTTCGACGTATCCGGCACCGTGCGCGCCTCGATCGGCCTCTACAACACGCGCGAGGAGATCGACCGGCTCATGGACTCGCTCCGCCACGTGAAGGAGATTTTCGGCTGATGCTGGACGACCTCAGGGAACTCTACCAGGAAGTCATTCTCGACCACGGCCGGAACCCGCGGAACTACGGGAAGCCGGACCAGGCGAACCATCGCGCCGACGGGCGCAACCCGTTGTGCGGCGACCGCATCTCCGTCTATCTCGACGTCGACGGGGAGGGCGTGGTGCGGAACGCGGCGTTCGACGGACGCGGCTGCGCCATCTCCCAGGCCTCCGCGTCGCTGATGACGGAGATCGTCTCGGGCAAGACGCTGAAGCAGGTCGGCGCGTTGTTCCGGAACTTCCACGACATGTGCACGTCCGACGCCGGCGCGGAGCCGGACGAGAGCCTCGCCGACGAGATGGACCGCCTCCGGCCGCTGTCCGGGGTGCGCCAGTACCCGATCCGGGTGAAGTGCGCGACCCTCGCGTGGCACACGATGAACGCCGCGCTCCGGGGCGAAGCCGAAGCGACGACCGAATAGGCCCGCGATGCAGCAGGAATCGGAACCGGGAGACCTTCGCGACGGTCCGTCGCTCATGGACTTCGCGCCGGAGCGGCCGGCGGCGGAGCCGTTCGTCGCGCGGTCGGGGTCCCCGAAGCCCGGCGGCGCGGGGACGCTTCCCGGCGAGGACGGCCTCATCGAGGCGATGCGGACGGTCTACGACCCGGAGATACCGGTCAACGTCTACGATCTCGGTCTCGTCTACGACGTGTCGTTGGCGGAGAACGGCGACGTCGCCGTCAGGATGACCTTGACGGCGCCGGGTTGTCCCGTGGCCGGCGAACTGCCGGGCTGGGTCGCCGACGCGGTCGCCGCGGTCGACGGCGTCGGGGAGGTCGAGGTGACGCTGGTGTGGGACCCGCCGTGGTCCCCGGACCGCATGTCGGACGACGCGAGGCTCGCGCTGGATTTTTGAGGGTTTGCGGAATGGAACCGAAGGGAATGGCTTACCGGGAACTGTTCAGGCTGACGGATGCCGCGGCGCGCCGGGTGAAGCATCTCATCGATGCGGGAGACAAGGCCGGCGCGGTGCTGCGCATCAGCGTGAAGACCCAGGGGTGCTCGGGCCTCGCCTACGCCATGGAGTACGCGGACGCGCCGCTTCCCATGGACGAGCTCGTCGAGGACAAGGGCGTGAAGGTCTGCGTCGATCCGCTGGCCACGATGTATCTCGCCGGCACCGAGATGGATTACGTCGAGGACAAGCTGAGCTCGGGTTTCGTGTTCAACAACCCGAACGAGAAGGGCCGTTGCGGCTGCGGCGAGTCGTTTCACGTATAGCCCGTATTTCTCGCGCCGGCAGGGATCGGGGTGCGCGCGGCGCCGCGGGGCCGCGATCCGCCCCCCTCCCGACCTCCCCCTCCCGACCTCCCCCTCCCCCTCCTCTTCTCCCTCCCCCTTGCAGGGGGAGGGTCGGGGTGGGGGTCACCGGCGGCGGGGTACGTCCATCCGGACCCCCCTCCCGACCTCCCCCCTGTCAGGGGGGAGGAGCGTGGATGGTCAGGGGGGAGGAGCGTGAATAGCCCCTCCTCTTCTCCCTCTCCCTTGCAGGGGGAGGGTCGGGGTGGGGGTCGCGCCGGGCGGGAGGGGCGTCAACGGCCGCCGCCGCGGATCGAGGACGGGCGGTTCCTCGCCGGCGCCGGGACCTTCGTCGACGACGTCGATCCGCCGGACGCGGCGCATGGCGCGGTGCTGCGGTCGCCCCACGCCCACGCGCGCATTCTCTCGATCGACGCGGCCTCGGCGCTCGCGGCGCCCGGGGTTCTCGCGGTCCACACCTCCGCCGACCTGGCCGCGGCGGGCCTCGGGGCGATCGAGACGCGGACGGCGTTGAACAACCGGGACGGGACGCCGCTCGCCAGGCCGGCGCGTCCGATCCTGGCCGACGGGCGCGCGCGCTTCGTCGGCGACGCCGTGGCGTTCGTCGTGGCCGAGAGCGCCGCGGCCGCCAGGGACGCCATGGAGTCGATCGAGGTCGCCTACGAACCGCTTCCCGCGGTCGTCGAGCCGCGCGCCGCGCTCGAACCCGGGGCGCCCCTGGTCCGGGACGAGGCGGCGGGAAACCTGTGCCTCGACTACGAGGCGGGCGATCCCGAGGCGGTCGACGCCGCGTTCGCCGCCGCCGCGCGCGTCACCCGCATCGAGGTCCTCAACCAGCGCGTCGCGGTCGTTCCCCTGGAGCCGCGCGGCGCCGTCGGCGAATACGACTCCGCGACGGGGTCCTTCACGCTCACGGCGTCGACCCAGAACGTGCACGTCCTCCGCGACCAGCTCGCCGCCGAGATATTCGGCGTTCCCGCCGAGGCCGTGCGCGTGAGGGCGGTGGACGTCGGCGGCGGGTTCGGCGCCAAGAACGCCCTTTATCCGGAGTATCCGCTGGTGCTGTTCGCGGCGCGGGAGCTCGGGCGGCCGGTCAAGTGGATCGCCGATCGCTCCGAGAGCTTCCTGAGCGACAACGACGGCCGGGACCAGTGGAGCGAGGTCTCGCTCGCCCTCGACGAGGGATGCCGTTTCCTGGCCTTGCGCGTGCTTTCCGTCGGCGAGGCCGGGGCCTATCTCGCCGCCAACGGCGCCGGCATCGCCACCGCGGCCACGGTGAGGACCGTCGGCGGGCACTACCGGATCGGCGCGCGCCACTTCCGTTCGCAGGTCGCGTTCACCCATACCTCGCCGACCGACCCCTACCGCGGCGCGGGCCGGCCCGAGGCCGCGTACCAGATCGAGCGCGTCATCGACGCGGCCGCCCGGGAGCTCGCCGTCGACCGCGTCGAGCTCCGGCGCCTGAACGTCCTCCGGCCCGACGAGCTGCCCTACGACAACGGCTTCGGCCATACCTTCGACACCGGCGACTTCCCGGAGGTTCTGAACCGCGCGCTGGATCCGGCGGCGTGGCCGGAGGCGGGGCGCCGGGGAGCGTCCGGCGGACCGGGGCGTCTTCGCGGCGTCGGGGTGGGTTTCTGGCTGGCGCCCACCGGGGGGCCGTCCAGGGAGTACGCCGCGCTGCGCTTCGCCGAGGACGGGTCCGTCGAACTGGCGGTCGGGAGCCAGTCCACGGGAATGGGGCACGAGACCGCGTTGACCCGGCTCGTCGCGGCGTGGCTCGGCGTTCCCGGCGCGGCCATCGCCTATCGCCAGGGCGACACCGACGCGACGCCCTCCGGCGGCGGGCATTCCGGCTCGCGCACCCTCGGCATGGCCGGGTCGGCCCTCAGGGTGGTCTCGGACCGGGTCATCGAGAAGGCCGCGCCGGTCGCCGCCCACCTGCTGGAGGCGGCGGCGGCGGACGTGCGCTTCGCCGGGGGCGCGTTCGTCGTCGCCGGGACCGACCGGCGCGTCGCGATGACGGACGTCATCCAGGCGTCCTTCGATCCGTCGCGATGCCCGGACGGGTTCGAAGGCCCGCTCGACGACGAGGGAGTCTACGAACGGCCCCGGGTCTCCTATCCCAACGGCTGCCACGTGGCGGAGGTCGAGGTCGACCCGGACACCGGCGCGGTCGCGGTCGTCGGCTACCGCGCGGTCGAGGACGCGGGTCCGGTCGTCGATCCGACGATGGCGGAAGGCCAGATCATGGGCGGCGTCGCCCAGGGCGTCGGGCAGGCGGTCATGGAGGGCGTCGCCTACGAGCCCGGCGGCGGGCAGTTGCTGACCGGGTCCCTGATGGATTACCGCCTGCCCCGCGCCGACGATCTTCCGGACATCCGGGTCCGCTTCTTCGAGGACGCCCCCTCCGTGAACAACCTGCTCGGGATCAAGGGCGTGGGGGAGGCGGGATGCGTCGGCGCGCCGCCGGCCGTGGTCAACGCCGTGCTGGACGCCCTCCGTCCTTGTGGCGTGCGCGATCTCGACATGCCTTTGACGCCGGAAAAGGTCTGGCGCGCCATCCGCGCGGCGCGAGCGCCCGCATGACGGGCCGCCCCGCGCGTCTTCCTTCCCCCTGACGCCGCGACCCCCACCCCGACCCTCCCCCTGCAAGGGGGAGGGAGAAGAAAAGGGGACGGGAGAATAAGGGGGGATGGGCCGACCCATTCACACTCCTCCCCCCTGACAGGGGGAGGTCGGGAGGGGGGGTCCGCCGCCCCGCAACGCCGTTCTCGCCCCTCTCCCCCGGCGTGACCCCCACCCCGACCCTCCCCCTGCAAGGGAGAGGGAGAAGAAGGGGAGAGGGAGAAGAAAAGGGGGGCGGGAGGGGGGGCCGCGGGGGCGCCTCCGCCGCCGGACGGAATTTTTTTCGGGCGGGCGAATTTTTCGCTTGCAACGCGCCCGGCGTCCGTGATAGAGTGGAAACGTACTCTTCACGGGGCCTCTTCACGGGGCCTCTTCACGGGGCCTCTTCACGGGGCCTCTTCACGGGGCCTCTTCACGGGGCCTCTTCACGGGGCCTCTTCAGGATGTGTAAGGGGAGGCCCCGATGCCCTTCAGCGACACTCGCGGATTCGTTCTGTCGGCGGCGGCATGCGCCGTCGTTCTCGCGCTCTCCGGCTGCGGCGGCGGGGGCGGCGGCGCGTCCACCACGCCTCCTCCGGGGCGGTCGATGGCGCAACTCGATCCTGAGCCGGTGGCGCTGCCGGAGGGCGTGACCCTGGCGAGAGCCGGGACCTTCACGATCGAGCCCGGCGAGAGCGTGGACAGGGACGGCGCCCGTTTCACGTGCGCGGCGGGCGGTCCCGCCTGCGCGGTCGTCGTCGCCGAGCGCGCCGGCGGCGGATACCTCGCCACCGTCACCGGCGGCGAGGTCATGGTCGCGGCGGCGCAGCTTCCGGCGCCGCCCGTCGGCGGTGGACAGCCCGGCGGGATGGAGGAAACCGGCGCGCCGTTTCCGGACTGGCCGGTGGCGGACGCCGCCGCCGCCCGTTCCCTGGTGGGCGGTTCGGCGCTTTCATGGTCCCCGAGCGAGATCGAGAACCGCATCGGAGCAACAGTGGGTCTTCCTCGTGTGTCCAGTGATGATCCAGATTGGTGTACGAGCCACCAGCATGCTATTTCCCACCATTTCTGCAACGTAGAATATCAACCCGTCATGACGTACCAGCATGGCGGCGATATTCCCATCTTTCAGGCGCGAGCGATGATCTCTACGCAGAGAGAAGTCGCCATCGGCGGCATTCTCGACCACGGATACTTCCTGGTGGCACGGCAATTCGATGTAACCACTGACGTAGACGAGGTGATTGGGGCGAGAGCCCGCGCTCCTCATTTCCTCCCAGACGGCCTCGGCCCCGGGACAGAGACGGGTCGTTGGCAGGGGGCGCTGGTCGGAACGGGAAACAGCGCGACCTCACCCTTGTATTCCCAGTTCATCATCGGCGATGTGGACGTCACGGTCGAACTCCAACAAGGCCAATTCTTCCAATTCTCCGCCCGCCGCGACTTCAGCGTCGAGTTCTCCAACGTCCGTAACATCAATACCGGGGCGACCGTCACGCTCTCCCGTATGCAATGGAATTGGGTGGGGGGTGAAGGCACTTCCGTTGATGAAAGGCGGAGAGAAGGATTTCCTACTCTGGTTTTTTACCCCGAAAATCGAAATGATCCCCAGAGGCACGAGGAAGTTTTCGGAACCTTCAGGACCGAAGAAGCGCTCGGCGCATTCGGCGCCAAGAAGCAGTGAGGCGTCCCGGAGCGTCCGCCGTGCCGTCGCGAAGCCTGCGTCAAGGCGCGCTTCCCGCGAACGTCGCGGGTCTGGCGGGCGCCGTCGCGTTCGTCGCGGTCCTGCTCCACGCCGGTCCGCCGGCCGCCGCGGAGACCGGGGCCGCGGAGACAGCCTCCCGCGGCGGCGGAGAGGAGGCGATGGGAACGGCGCGGCGCCTGATCGCGGCCGGGAACCCGGCGGCGGCCTACGCCCTCCTCCGCAAGGCCGTGCGCGAAGCGCCCGCAGGCGCCGACACGAGCGCCCTCCGCTATGCCGCCGCCCAGGCCCTGATCGTCGGCGGCCACCTCGCGCAGGCCGCGCAACTCCTCGGACCCCTCGCCGAAGAGCGCCCCGGCCTCCGCCGCGCCCGGCTCGACTACGCCGCCGTGCTCTTCGACCTCGGGCGCGACGACGAGGCCGAGGAGGTCTTCCGGCAGGTCCGCCGCGAGAAGGGCCTGCCGCCGGCGGCGAAGCGCGCCGTGGAGGACTTCCTCGGGCGCATCCGCGCCCGGCAGCGCTGGACGCTCGACCTCGACGTGGGCCTGTGGCGCGACGACAACGTGAACAACGCGCCGGAGCGCGACACGGTGGCCATCCCCGCCTTCGGCGGCCTGCGCCTCACCCTGGACCGGAAGCCCGTCCGCGCCTGGGTCGTGCGCACGGGCGCGCGCCTGCGCTGGCGCGAGCCGCTGGGCGACCGCGCCTCCCTCGTGACCGACGCCTCCCTCGCCCGCAACACGGCCGTCGGCGAGAGCGCCCATAACCGAACCTGGGCCGGCCTCTCCACCGGCCCGCGCCTGCATTACGCGCTCGACGTCGGCGGGCGCCGCCGTCCGGGCCTGTTCGAGGCGCGCCTCGGGGTCGAGCGGCGCTGGCGCGGGGGCGAGGGCTACGCGAAGGGCCTGTGGGCGGGGTTCGGCCCCGAACAGTCGGTGGCGCGGGGCTGGCGCCTCGGCGCCTTCCTCCGCGCCTGGACCACGCGCTACGACCGCGCCCGTGATGCGAAGCCATGGGGCCGCTCCCTCGCCCTCCGCGCCTCCCGCCGCGCCGGTCCGGGCTGGCTTACGGCGGGGGCGAAGGCGGCCCGCGAGACGGCCGAGTCCCGCGCCCTGCGCTGGCGCTCGCGCGAGGGGTCGCTGCGCTACGCGGCGGACGTGGGGCGGGACTGGCGGGTGTCGGCGCGGGCCGCGCTGGCGCGGACGAAGTTCGACGCCGAGGAATGGCTGTTCCGCACGCGCCGCGAGGACCGCACGGCGGAGGCGGAGTTGACGCTCTCGCACCGGGCGCTGTCGTGGGAGGGCTACCTGCCGGAACTGATCCTGGGCTGGTCGCGCACCCGGTCCAGCATCCCCCTCTACGACCGGACCGCCCGCACCGCCCGCATCGGCGTGCGGCGGCTGTTCTGAACGGCGGCGGCCCGATGCTCCGTTCCCTTGGCGAGGGGTTGCGAACCGGCGCGTTCCGCACGGCCGCCGCCTTCGCCGTCCTGCTGCTCGCCGCGGTCGCGGCGGCGTCGCTCCTCCCGGCGGACCCGTCCTTCGCCGCTTCTCACGAGACGCCGCCCGCCGCCTCCTCCGGTGGAAATTCCTCCGGCAAAGATTCCACCACCACCTCCACCTCCGACGCTAATCCACCGATACCCGCGTCGGTTTCGAGAGAGGATGCGGGTGTCGGAAATCCCGCAAGTGATCGGGAGATAATCCTTGCGATATCTTTTCTGATATTCGCGATAATTTTCATAATCACGATAATGGTCGGTTTCAGAAATCATGTTCGCGAAAATTCCGATGCGATAGAACGTATCGGAATCGTCACGGTTCTGATCGTGGGGGCTTTGTACCTGATCGCGGCTGGATTCAGAGCCGAGAACGCCGCGCCGGCTTTCGGGCTTTTCGGAACGATCGCGGGATATCTTCTTGGTCAAGTCAGATCGCGGAGGTGTCGGTCGGATCGAGTCAGGGAGGAAAAAACGACGGACGAGAACGACGCATGATCGCAAGGATGAAAATCCTTTCCATGATCTCCATGATCTGGTGCGCGGCGATCCTGCTTCTTCCGATGTCTGGGCGTTCGGACGTCCCGAGCGTCGGGATTCGAGTCTCCGGATCGGGAAACATTCAAATAATAAACAACTCAGACAATATGTTGCGTTACCGTTACCGATCGGGAGGGCGAGGATGGAAAACACTCACGATAGGACCTGGAGACAATGAAGTTCTGCCCTGTTCCGATGCAGGCCGATACTATCCGGAAATCGAGGTGAGAACGGGCGACGAACGTGTCCAGTATGCGCTGGAGTGCTGGAACAGGTACGTATTGTATTGGAATCGCAGCGGCGAGCGTTGGGACGTGCAGCGGCTGCGGGACTGAGAACCGGTGCCGCGTTCGCGGACCCGCCGCAGGGCCCGTTCATGCTCCACCCCCCTGTTATGGGGGAGGAGTTTGAATGGCCAGGGGGGGAGGAGCGTGGATGGCTCTCTCCCTTCGCTTTTATTTCTCCCTCCCCCTTGCAGGGGGAGGGTCGGGGTGGGGGTCGCGGCGGCGGGAGGAGCGCGAAGAGCGGCCCGCGCGATCCGCACCCCGTCGGGCATGATCCGCGCCGGATCGTCGACCGCGGTCAACCCCCCTCCCGACCTCCCCCCTGCCAGGGGGGAGGAGTTTGAATGGCCAGGGGGGGAGGAGCGTGGATGGCTCTCTCCCTTCGCTTTTATTTCTCCCTCCCCCTTGCAGGGGGAGGGTCGGGGTGGGGGTCGCGGCGGCGGGAGGAGCGCGAAGAGCGGCCCGCGCGATCCGCACCCCGTCGGGCATGATCCGCGCCGGGCCGCCGACCGCGGTCAACCCCCCTCCCGACCTCCCCCCTGCCAGGGGGGAGGAGTGTAAATGAGGCTCCCCCTGTTCAGGGGGGAGGAGTTTGAATGGCCAGGGGGGATGGAGCGTCAATGGCTCTCTCCCTTCGCTTTTATTTCTCCCTCCCCCTTGCAGGGGGAGGGTCGGGGTGGGGGTCGCGGCGTCAGGGGAGGCGCGCGAACGCCGCCGCGCCGCGCTTCGGGAACGGGCGGCGCCTACGGAAACTCCAGGGTGGCGGGAGAGATCAGCACCCCGAAGCGCTCGCACCAGATGACGACGCTTCGATAGTCGGCGGGGTCGACGCCGACGGGCACTGGGAACACCTGGCTGCCCTTGAACGCGCGCAACCGCCCCAGGTCGACGTACATTGAGGCCGCGACGTCGTCGCCGGGCGCGACCGGCGCCCGGGGCGTCAGGTAGACGTGAAACTTCGGCCCCGGCCCGACCTCGAAATCCGCTCCCAGATGCACGGCGTCCCTGTAGACCGTCACGGACCCCTTGCCGTAATGGATGGGATCGGACGGGTTGGCGTGAATGAACGTTCCCTTGGCCACGACCACCCTCGACTCCGCGTCGGCCACCTCCTCCGCCGCCACGACGTCCGCGAGAAAGACGTACGGATAGACGAAGATGCCCGCCGCGAAGCCCAGACCGGCGCCGATCAGGCCGCCGACGACCGTTCCCAGAATCGTTCCCAGAATCGCTGTTCGCATGGCGCTCGCCCCCGTGATGCGCGTGAGAGGGTAGATTGACGGATATTCGGCCGACGCGCCATCTTCCGTCTTCCCGACTTTTTCGCAAGGACGTCCACCGCATGTCCGCGCCCTACGAACAGGACGTTCGCGGTTGCCTCGCCGAGGCGATCGGAGAACACGGCCTCGCCGAAGACGAGCTGGCGCCTCTGCTCGACGGCGCGACCGCCGCGCTCGGGGACCTGCGCGGCGGCGCCGTGGACGGCGCTGCGGACGTCCTGGCGCTGCCCGCGCGCCGCGACGACGTTCCCCGCATCGCCTCCGCCGCGGCGGAGATCCGGTCCCGGTTCGAGCGCGTCGTCGTGCTGGGCGCCGGCGGCTCGAGTCTCGGGGGCCGGGCGATCGCGCGGCTGAACCCGAAGGACGGTCCGAAGCTCCGTTTCGCCGACAACCTCGACCCGGCGTCCCTGGCGGCGCTGGTCGAGGCGACCGACTTCGCGCGCACCGGATTCCTGGTGATCTCGAAGTCGGGCTCCACGGCGGAAACGGTCTCGCAGTACCTGGTCTGCCACGAGGCGGCGCGGGCCGCGCTCGGCGAGGCCGCGTCCGACGGCTTCGTCGTCGTCACCGACCCGGCGGACAACGTCCTGAGGCGCCTGGCCGCCGCGCGCGGCCACGAGGCGCTGGATCACGATCCCGGCGTGGGCGGGCGGTTCTCGGTCCTGTCGGTGGTCGGCCTGTTGCCGGCCGCGATCGCGGGCCTGGACCCGGTGGACATACGGAGCGGAGCGGCCGCGGTTCTGGACGGCGCCTTCGGCGCGGGACCGTCCCGCCCCGATCCTCCGGCTCCGGCGCTCGGGGCCGCGGTCTCGCTGGGACTGGCCCGGCATCGCGGCGCGGCCATGAGCGTCCTCATGCCCTACGCCGACGCTCTCGACCCGTTCGCCGCCTGGCACCGCCAGCTGTGGGCCGAGAGCCTGGGCAAGGACGGGTCGGGCGCGACCCCGGTTCCCGCGCTGGGGCCCTCGGACCAGCACAGTCAGCTACAGCTCTACCTCGACGGTCCGCGGGACAAGACGTTCACGATCGTTCAGACGGACGTCGGCGGCGCCGGACCCGCGATCCCCGCGGGGCGGACGGGCGAGAAGGCCCTGGCCTACCTGGCGGGCAAGACCGTCGGCGACCTCGTCGCGGCGCAGCAGACGGCCACGACGGAGGCCCTGATCGCGCGCGGCCGGCCCACGCGGGTCCTCCGGCTGGCCCGCGTCGACGCCGCGGCGATGGGCGCGTTGTTCATGCACTTCATGCTGGAGACGATGATCGCGGCGCGGATGTCGGGCGTCGACGCCTTCGACCAGCCCGCCGTCGAGCGCGGCAAGGTCCGAACGCGCGAGCTCCTGGGCGGGCGGTGACGGCGCGCTCCATGGACCTGCCCGAACCGCGCCTGGACTGGGCGTTGTTCCTCGATTTCGACGGCAGCATCGTCGACATCGCGCCGACGCCGGAGTCCATCGACGTGCCGGAGAACCTGCCTCCGCTTCTGGCCGCGTTGCGCGAGGCGCTGGGAAACGCCGTCGCGATCGTGACGGGCCGGCCGATCGCGCAGATCGACGGTTTTCTCGGCGCCGCCGTTCCGGCCGTCGCCGGGTTGCACGGAGTCGAACGCCGCGCCGCGGACGGCGCGATCGTCCGTCCGGCCCTGTCCCCTCATTGTCTGCGGGACGTCCGCGCGGCGCTGCGGGAGTTCGCCGCCCGGCATCGAGGCGTCTTCGTCGAAGACAAGAAGTTCGCCGTCGCCCTGCACTGCCGCCTCAACCCCTCGTTGACGGAGGCTTGCAGGGACGCCGTGAACGCGGCTCTCGCGGGCGAGACGGAGGACTGGCAGGTGGTCGAGGGAAAGTTCGCCTTCGACGTCAAGCCGCGCGCCTTCACCAAGGGCACCGCCATAGAGGCGTTCATGCGCGAAGCGCCGTTCAGGGGGCGGACTCCGGTATTCTGCGGCGACGACGTCACCGACGAAGACGGTTTCGCCACCGTCAACGCGCGGGACGGCGTGAGCATCCGCGTCGGACGCGCCGGGAAGGGCCCGGCCACGCGGGCCGCGGCGCGGGTCGACACGGTCGGGGAACTGCTGGACTGGCTGACGCGGATCGCCGGCGCGGCCGGAGCGCCCACCCCGGCCGCGGGGACGCGGGCATGACGAACCTCGATCTCGGCGTCATCGGAAACTGCGCGATCGCCGCGCTGATCGACGCGCGGGCCCGGGTGGTCTGGTGCTGCCTGCCGAGGTTCGACGGAGACCCCGTGTTCTGCGACCTGCTGCGGGGGGATGAAGGCCGACGCCCCGGCGCCTCCGGCGTCTACGAAATCGAGATCGACGACTTCGTCCGCTCGGAGCAGGAGTATCTGACCAACACGGCGGTCCTGGTCACGCGCCTTTACGACAGGAACGGCGGCGGCGTGGAGATCGAGGACTTCGCGCCCCGCTTCGAGCAGTTCGGCCGCGTCTTCCGGCCGCTGATGCTGGTCCGCGGGGTCCGGCCGATCGCCGGCGCGCCGCGAATCAGGATCAGACTGCGGCCGAGTTCCGGCTACGGCGCCAACGCGCCCGACGTCACCCACGGCAGCAACCACGTCCGCTACGTCGGCGCCAACGCGACGATGCGGCTTACGACCGACGCGCCCCCGGCCTACGTGCTCGACGAGACGCCGTTCTTCCTCGAGGAGCCGGTGACCCTGGTCCTGGGCCCCGACGAGACGCTGTCGGAGGGCCCGGCCGCGGTCTTCTCGAGGTTTCTGGAACGGACCCGGGACTACTGGCGCGAGTGGATCAGGCGGCTCGCCATCCCGCTCGATTGGCAGGACGCCGTGATCCGGTCCGCGATAACGCTCAAGCTGTGCAGCTTCGAGGAGACCGGCGCCATCGTGGCCGCCCTCACCACTTCCATTCCGGAGTACCCGGACAGCGGACGGAACTGGGACTACCGGTACTGCTGGCTGCGCGACGCGTATTTCGTCGTTCGCGCCCTCAATCGGCTGGGAGCGGTTCCGATCCTGGAAAACTACGTGCGCTTTCTGACCAACGTCGTCGCCGCGGCGAACGGCCGCGACATCCAGCCCGTGTACGGGATCGCGCTGGAGCGGCGGTTGCATGAACGCACCGTCGATGGAATCGCCGGATACCGGGGGATGGGGCCGGTCCGCGTCGGCAATCAGGCGTTCGAACAGCGCCAGCACGACGCGTACGGCGCCATCGTCCTCGCGACCACCCAGGCGTTCTTCGATTCGCGTTTCCTGCGGCCCGGAGACGAAAAGACCTTCGCGCGCCTCGAGGGCGTGGGCAGACAGGCGGTCAGGCTCGCCGCGAAACCGGATGCCGGGATGTGGGAACTGCGCAACCGGACGACGGTCCATACGTCTTCCAGCCTGATGTGCTGGGCCGCCTGCGATCGCCTGGCCAAGGTCGCCCGTCACCTGGGCCTCGGGCGGCGTTGCCGCTACTGGCGGCGGAAGGCCACGGAGATTCGCGAGACGATTCTCGAGCGGGCCTGGAATCCGCGCCTCGGGACCTTCGTCGCCTCGTTCGGCGGCGGCGAGGTCGACGCCAGTCTGCTGCTGATGCCGGAAGTCGGGTTCATCGACCCCAACGACCGGCGTTTTCGCCGGACCCTGAAAACCGTCGAGCGAGAGCTTCGCCGGGGGAACCATCTGATGCGGTACGCCGCGTCGGACGATTTCGGCGAGCCGGTGAACTCGTTCATCATCTGCACGTTCTGGTATGTTGAGTGCCTGGCCGCGTCGGGACGGAACGAGGAGGCGCGCGAGATCTACGAGGACGTTCTGTCGCACGGCAATCACCTCGGCCTGTTGTCCGAGGACCTCGACGTCGAGACCGGCGAGCTGTGGGGCAACTTCCCGCAGACCTACTCCCTGGTGGGTCAGATCAATTCCGCGATCCGGTTGAGCCGGAGCTGGGAAGAGGTGCTGTGAGCCGGATCGTCGTCGTCTCCAACCGCGTCGCCGTCGCGCGTGACGCCGGGAAGACGCGGGCGCGCGCCGGCGGGCTCGCGGTCGCGCTCGAGGCCGCGCTCCGGGAGTCCGGGGGCCTGTGGTTCGGGTGGAGCGGCGAAACGACCCAGAACGACCATCGGGCGCCGAAGGTCACGACGTCCGGGCGGGTCTCCTATGCGACCCTCGACCTGACGCGAGTCGAGCGGGCCGAGTACTACAGCGGATACGCCAACCAGACCCTGTGGCCGCTGTTTCACTACCGCATGGACCTGACGGCTTACGAGCGCGGCCAGGAGAAGGGGTATCTGGAAGTCAACCGGTTCTTCGCCCGCCATCTGGCCAGACTGCTGCGGCGGGACGATCTCGTCTGGGTCCACGACTTCCACCTGCTGCCCATGGGCCAGGAACTGCGCAGGCTGGGCGCCTCGTGCCCCATCGGCTTCTTCCTGCACACTCCCTTCCCGCCGCCGGAGATCCTGCTCACCCTGCCCAATCACGAAGCCGTCGTCCGCT
Source organism: Alphaproteobacteria bacterium (assembly GCA_965242505.1). Lineage (GTDB taxonomy): Bacteria > Pseudomonadota > Alphaproteobacteria > UBA2966 > UBA2966 > UBA2966. The sequence goes on along the minus strand of OZ251449.1, from coordinate 1,571,195 downwards.
CGCTGTTCGCTTACGACCTCGCCGGTTTCCAGACGTCCGACGATCTGCGCGCCTTCCACGGATACGTGACGCGCGAAGCGGGAGGCGAGGTCCGCCGCAACTCGATCGCCAGCGCCTTCGGCCGCACGATCCGGACCCAGGCCTTTCCGATCTCGATAGATACCGGGGAATTCGCGGGGATGGCGGAGAGCGAACCCGCGAAACGGGAGTACGAACGCGCGCGCGCGAGCATGAGGGGCCGCAAGTTGATTCTGGGCGTCGACCGCCTCGACTACTCCAAGGGTCTGCGCGAGAAGTTCCTGTCGTTCGAACGGTTCCTCGACCGGCGCGCCGAGAGCCGGGGCAAGGTCGTGCTGATGCAGGTCGCGCCCCCCTCGCGCGGCGACGTCGCGCAGTACCGGGAAATCCGCAAGGACCTCGAGCAGCTCACCGGACACATCAACGGCCGCTTCTCGGAACCCGACTGGGTCCCGATCCGGTATCTCAACCGTTCCTTTCCGCGCGCCAATCTGGCCGGTCTGTACCGGGCTTCGCGCGTGGCGCTCGTGACGCCGTTCCGCGACGGCATGAACCTGGTGGCCAAGGAGTTCGTGGCCGCTCAGTCCCCCGAGGACCCCGCCGTTCTCGTCGTCTCCCGGTTCGCCGGCGCGGCGCGCGAACTGAGCGACGCGCTGGTGGTCAACCCCCACGACACGGACGGCGTCGCCGACGCCATCCACCGGGCGCTCAACATGCGGCGGGGGGAACGGATCGAACGCTGGTCGTCCATGATGGGCGTTCTGGAGAACAACGACCTGACCGCCTGGCGGCGCGGATACGTCCGCGCGTTGCGGCGAACGACCCGAGCGGCCTGAACGCCCCGGCATGAGCGCCGCGCCGCCCGATCCGAATGCGCCGGAGACGTTCCGGCCGCTCGTCGAACCCCGCGCCATCGCGGTGGCCGGGGCCTCGGCTTCGGGCGTGACGCTCGGCAACGAGATCATCAATCACGTCCGGAACTTCGGCTTCGGGGGCGGCATCTATCCGATTCATCCGTCGGCGGAGGAGGTGGAGGGACTGCGCGCCTACCGCGCCTTCGCCGACCTGCCGGAGACCGTGGACTACGCCTACGTCTCGGTCGCGGCGGCGTCGGTTCCCGGGCTCCTCGCCGGCGCCGGGGGCAAGGTGCGGTTCGCGCAGGTGTCGTCCAGCGGCTTCGGCGAGACCGTCGCCGGCAAGGAGCTCGAGGAGGACATCGTTGCGGCGGCCCGCGCCGGGGGCGCGCGGCTGGTCGGACCGAACTGTATCGGGGTCTATTGCCCCAAGGGCCGCCTCACGTGGATCGGGGGCGTCTCGCCGGAACCGGGACCCGTCGGCGTCGTCACCCAGAGCGGCGGGCTCGGCACGAACATGATCCGCCGCGGGAGCGAACGCGGCGTGCGCTTCAGCAGCCTCGTCAGCGTCGGCAACAGCGCGGACGTCGGTCCCAACGATCTTCTGGAGTTCTACCTCGCCGACCCCGATACCGGGGTCGTGGGGCTGTATCTGGAGGACGTCAAGGACGGCCGCCGCTTCTTCGACATCCTCCGCGCCGCCGCCGGGGCCAAGCCGGTCGTCCTGTTGCGCGGGGGGCGCAGCGGCGAGGGGCAGCGCGCGGCGGTCTCCCACACGGGCGCCATGGCCAGCGACGAGCGCATCTGGCGAGCGGCGGTCCGCCAACTGGGCCTCGCGCACGCGGAGACCCTCGACGAGTTCCTGGACGTGCTGCTGGCGTTCCAGATGCTGACGCCGCGCCCGGCGCGGCCCACGGAGAACGTCGCCCTGTTCGGCAACGGCGGCGGAATCAGCGTCATGGGCGCCGATATTTTCTCCTCGGCGGGACTCTCGGTCCCTGCGTTCTCGGAAGAGACGCTGAAGCCGCTGGACGCGCTCGACCTGCCGCCGGGGACGAGCATCGGCAACCCGATCGACACGCCGCGCTCGACGCTCCGGGTCGAAGGGGCGGGGATCGTGGAGAAGATCCTGGAAGCGGTGTACGCCTCGGGCGAGTCGGATGCGCTGGTGATGCACCTCAACATCGCGTCGTTCGTCGGTTCGGCGGACCGGCGTTTCGACATCCTCGAGAGCCTCGTCCAGAACGCCCTGGACGTCCGGGCCCGGATGGAGGCGCGCGTTCATTTCGCGCTCGTGCTGCGCTCCGACGGCTCCGTCGAGGCGGACGGGCGGAAACGCGCCGGCCGGGCCCGGGCCCTGGCGCTGGGGGTTCCCGTGTTCGACGAGATTCCGGAAGCGGCGCGCGCCCTGGCGGGCATCGGCCGTTACGAGCGTTTCCTCGCCTCGCGGAGAACGTAGCCCCTCCGGCGACGGGGCGCGCCGCAGGGTCCGTTCGCGCTCCTTTCCCAGGCGCGACCCCCACCCCGACCCTCCCCCTGCAAGGGAGAGGGAGAAGAGGGGGGACGGAGGGGCCGTTGACGCTCCTCCCCCTGACCATCCGTACTCCTCCCCCCTGACCACCTACACTCCTCCCCCCTGACAGGGGGGAGGTCGGGAGGGGGGTGGACCGCGGTAGGTTCACTACGGAAGGCGGTTGCCAGGAACGCATCCGTCATTCGGGACGATCCGCCGGCGTCGGTAGGGCGTCTTGAGAACGTCGTGAGGAGATCATTCCCGGATACTTTCCAAGATAAAAACGATAAGTCCTGTTGCCGGAAGACGTGATTCGAGGCTCCGTTGTGTCGGGGTCGTCACGTCCGACGCGATTTCCGGTCGTCCGACCCTCGGTTCGCCCGCCTTCGGCCGCCTCGGCTACGCCGCCTCGCGGTAGTTCGCCACGGCGATCCGTCCCGGCTTGCGGTCCATATGGATGGCCGCGAAATCCCCCTCGCACGGCGGACCGGAGCAGAAGTGCAGGACCCGTTCCGTCAGGTCCAGGATCAGGCAGCCCAGCGTCTCGATGCCCCGGCCTTCCCGGGCGTTCGGATTGGGGTGCCGGCAGATGGAGTCCGGGTGGTTGAAGTGATCGCTCATGGCGCGCGCCAGGACGCCGGGGTCGACGCGGCCGCGCTGCGCGCTCAGGAGATCGTGGAGCCGGACGTCGCGCAGAAGGGTGTCGGGGAAGATGTTGCGGCCGATGTCCTCGCGGTCGGTCCGCGCGATCTGGAAATGGTTGGCGTGGGTGAGCAGGCCGTCCCTGGCGTGGACGACGTCGAGCCCGCCGGGCCACGCTTCCAGCGCCACGCCGGCGCCGTCGGCGTGGCCTATCATGTAGTTGGCGGCGAGCGCGCGTTCGGCGTTGAGGACGGCGCCGATGGCGTCGCCCGGAATCCGGGCGGCGAGGGCCTTGCGGCGGATGACGTGGACCGGCATCCCGAAACGCCGCCTGTCCGACAGCATGAAGTTGTTGCACAGGCCGATCCCTTCCTCGTTGAGGCCGTGCTTGCCCACGAGGCCGGCCTCGGTAAGGGTCAGGATGCGGGGGTCGCCTTCGCGCTGGACGTCGAGCACGACGGCGTTGGGTTTCATGGCCGGGTTCCAGTCCCAGTTCTGGCCCATGTAGGCGCGCCCGTCGGCCGTCATGCCGCCGAACGCGATGAACGAGGTGCAGCCGTCGTCGAGCCGCGCCTCGAGGCCATGGACGAGCTCGCTTCGCGCGTTGATGGCCAGGATCGCTTCGAGGGGCGTTTCGGCGCCTTCGGCGATGCCCTCGATCTCTTCCATCGTGGCGGGGTCGAACTCCGCGATGGCCGGCTCGAACCTTCGCGCCAGCTCGAAAACGGCGTCCCGCTCCAGACCGTGGAGGATGCGGAAGGACTCGAGATAGGCCTCGAGCGATCCGTGAATGAGATCGGCCACGGCGCGGCCGTACTGGATGCCGCATGCCCGCGGCGGGCCTTTCATCGCGACGATCGGAATCTCGCGCCCGTTCGTGGTGAACGTCTCCAGGCTCGTCATCGCATCCCCCCGAGCGAGTTCCCCGAGGACTCTACCAGACGGCGACCCGGCCCCGCGCCGGGCGGTCCGCGGCTCAGGCCAGGGCCGACTTCAGCGAGTCCACGAGGTCGAGGCGTTCCCAGGAGAACCCGCCGTCGGGCTCGGGCGGGCGGCCGAAGTGGCCGTAGGCGGCGGTGCGCGCGTAGATCGGCCTGTCGAGTTCGAGGCGTTCGCGAATGCCTCTCGGGCTGAGGTCCATGACGTCGGCCAGTGTCTTCTCCAGCCTCGCCTGATCGACCCTGCCGGTGCCGTAGAGGTCCACGTAGACGGCGAGAGGTTGCGCGACGCCGATGGCGTAGGCGACCTGAATGCCGCAGCGGTCCGCGAGTCCGGCGCCCACGACGTTCTTGGCCAGATACCGGGCGGCGTAGGCGCCCGATCGGTCGACCTTGCTCGGGTCCTTGCCCGAAAACGCCCCGCCGCCGTGGAGAGCCGCGCCGCCATACGTGTCGACGATGATCTTGCGTCCGGTCAGGCCGCAATCGCCGTCGGGGCCGCCGATGACGAACCGGCCCGTCGGATTGACGTAGAACCGGTCCTCGTCGCACATCCAGCCGTCGGGCAGCGTGTCCAGGACGTAGGGGCGGACGATCTCCCGAACCTCGTCCTGGTCGACGTCCTCGTCGTGCTGGGCGGAGACGACGATGCACGTCGCGCGCACGGGCCTGCCGTTCTCGTATCGCAGGGTGACCTGGCTCTTGGAGTCGGGGCCCAGCCCGGGTTCCTCGCCGGCGCGCCGCGCCGCGGCCATGGCGCGCAGGATGCCGTGGGAATAATGGATCGGCGCCGGCATCAGTTCGTCGGTCTCGCGGCAGGCGTAACCGAACATCATGCCCTGATCGCCCGCGCCTTCGTCCTTGTTGCCGCGGGCGTCGACGCCCTGCGCGATGTCGGCCGACTGTTCGTGGACGAAGTTGCGGACGTCCATCTTCTTCCAGTGGAAACCGTCCTGCTCGTAGCCGATCTCGCGGACGCAGTCGCGGGCCAGCTCGATCATGCGGTCCCCGGTCACCGAGGCGGGGCCGCGCACCTCGCCGGCCAGAACGATTCGGTTCGTGGTGGCCATGGTCTCGACGCCGCAACGGCTGTCCGGATCCTCGGCCATGAAGGCGTCGACGATGGCGTCCGAGATCCGGTCGCAGACCTTGTCGGGGTGTCCTTCCGAAACGGACTCGCTCGTGAAGATGTGGCTGGCGTGTGTCAATCGAGGTTCCTCCGGCGCGGCCCGGGGCCTCCGTCCCCGGACCGGACAGCCTTGTTCGCGCTTTACGGCCTCACATGGTCAGAATGATCTTTCCGATGTGCGCCCCTCCGTCGATCCTTTCGTGGGCCTTGACGGCGTCCGCGAGCGGAAAGGTCGAGTCGACGACGGGTCTGATGCGGCCGCTCTCGATCAGCGGCCAGACTTTTTCCTTCAGCGAGTTCGCGATGTTCGCCTTCGCCTCGATGCTCTGCGGCCTGAGCGTCGAGCCCAGAATGGAGAGGCGCTTGAGCATCGTCGGCATCAGGTCGAGCTCGACCTTGTGCCCGCCGAGAAAGGCGATGTGCACCAGCCGCCCCTCGGGCCGCAACAGCGAGACGTTCTTCCGGACGTAGTCTCCGGCCACCATGTCGAGAATGACGTCCATGCCGCCGGTCGGTTCCTTGAGCGCCGCGAGGAAGTCCTCCTCGCGGTAGTTGACGGCCCGTTCGGCGCCGAGCTCCAGGCAGGCGTCGCACTTCTCCTTCGATCCGGCGGTCGCGAAGACGCGGGCGCCGAGCTGGCTCGCCATCTGGATGGCCGTCGTGCCGATGCCCGAGGACCCGCCGTGCACGAGCAGCCTTTCGCCCGCCTGAAGGCCCGCGCGGTCGAAGACGTTGGTCCACACCGTGAAGAACGTCTCCGGCAGCCCGCCGGCGTGTTCCAGGCCGACTCCTCGCGGCGCGGGCAGGACCTGGGCGGCGGGCGCCGGGCAGTACTCGGCGTAGCCGCCGCCGGTCACCAGCGCGCAGACCTCGTCGCCTTCCCGCCATTCGGCGACGCCGGTCCCCACCTTCGCCACGGTCCCGGCGATCTCCAGTCCGAGAACGTCCGAGGCTCCCGGCGGCGGCGGATAGCCGCCCTGGCGTTGCAGGACGTCCGGACGGTTGACCCCCGCCGAAGCCACTTTCACCAGGACCTCCCCATGCCCCGGTTCGGGCACCGGCCGAACGCCGAGCTTGAGGGCGTCGGGACCTCCCGGCTCGGGAACCTCGATGCATCTCATGGTCTCCGGGATCGCGGCCATCGGACCCTCTCGTCTCGGGAAGTTCGGGGGGCGGAACGGCGCTGTTTACCCCGAAACCCGGCGTCGCGCAAACGGCGGCCCGCTCGTCCGCAAGACTCGTCCGGCGACGGGAGCGCCGTAGAGTCCGTTCGCGCTCCTCCCCCCTGGCGCGACCCCCACCCCGACCCTCCCCCTGCAAGGGAGAGGGAGAACGAGGGGATGGAGGGACCATTTTCACTCCTCCTCCCTGGACAGGGGGGAGGTCGGGAGGGGGGGTGGACCGCGGTTCCGAAACGCCGCGCGAGTCGGGAACGCCGGGGAATTTCTTCACTCCACTGGCGGACTCCCATGGATTAAGCGGAATCACGATCGATCGATATACTTGATCGATCGATATACTCGGCCCGACAGCGGCGCCGTTCGGCGGGGGAGGAAGAGGGGAGGACCATGAAGATCGACGGCAGGCTCGTTCGTGAGGAGGCCCGACAGAAGCACGGCATCGACCTCGACGCCGACCGGGCGGACGAGATCGCCCGGGAAGTCGACCGCCTCAACGCGGCCACCGCGGAGGCGGCCAGGTCGATCGACCTCGACGACGATCCCACCGTGTTCACGGCGGTGCTCCGCGGCCTGCGGCGGTAGAGGCGTCGTGACCGACGACATCGCCGGGATGTCGCTCACCGACGTGTCGGCGGCGCTGCGGCGCGGCGCGGTCTCCTCGACGGAAGCGACCCGCGCGTGCCTCGCGCGAATCGAGAGCCAGCAGCCCCGTATCAACTGCTTCGTCTCGGTCGACGCCGACGGCGCCCTGTCCGCCGCCGCCCGCGCCGACGAGGAGATCGCGGCCGGCGGGTGGCGCGGCCCGTTGCACGGCGTGCCGCTCGCCCACAAGGACATGTTCCACCGCGCGGGCGAGGTCAGCGGCTTCGGTTCCAGGATCTGCCGGGACCATGTGGCCGACGATACGTCCGAGGTCATGGCGCGGGTCGACGCGAGCGGAGCGATAGACCTCGGCCCCCTCCACATGACGGAGTTCGCCGTCGGCCACACGGGCGCTCACGCGCATCTGGGTCCTTGCCGCAACCCCTGGGACACGGCGCGCATCCCGGGCGGATCGTCCAGCGGTTCCGGCGCGGCGGTCGCGTCGAGGCTGGTCTATGGATCGGTGGCTTCGGACACGGGCGGGTCCTGCCGTCTTCCGGCCGCCATGTGCGGCGTCGTCGGCATCAAGCCCACCTTCGGCCTGGTCAGCCGCCGCGGCGGCATGCCCCGGGCCTGGTCTCTCGACGTGTTCGGCGTTTACGCGAGAAGCGTCGACGACGCCGCGGCGCTGCTCGGCGTCATCGCCGGCGAGGATCGACGGGATCCGGCGACGCTCGGCTCGCCCGGGTTCGGGAACGGCGGAGAACCGGCGCCGGACGTCCGCGGGCTCAGGATCGGGACGCCGGTCGGGGAGGCCGTATTCGAGGCCGAGCCGGCCCTGAAGCCCGCGCTGGAAGCGGCGCTGGAGCGGTTCGAGTCGCTGGGCTGCGAGGTCGTGGAGATCGCGTTGCCCGATCTGCGGACGATCGGGGCGCTTTCCGGCGTGATCCTGCTCTCCGAGGCGGCGGCCGTTCACGACGAATGGACCCGGGAGATCCCGGACCAGTACGCGGAATCCGTGGTGTGGCGGTTGCAGCAGGGGCGCCACATCCCGGCGACGCGCTACCTGCAGGCGCTGCGGCTGCGGCCCAGGATCACGAAGGCGTTCGTATCCGAGGTCTTCGCGGCCGTCGACGCCGTTTTCACGCCGACCGTCACGATGCCGGTTCCGGATTTCGACGGCGCCCAGGACTTCACCTCCGCCGAGGCGCCCGCGGCCATATTCGAGACCACGAAGTGCACGGCGTGGGTGAACTATCTGGGCCTGCCGGCGATCTCGCTCCCCTGCGGATTCACCGACGGCGCCCTGCCCGTCGGCTGTCAACTCGTGGCGCGTCCGTTCGGCGAAGGCGCGCTTTGGGCGTTGGGCCGCGCCTATCAGGCATGCACCGACTGGCACCTGAGGCGCCCGCCCGACTCGGACGGGGCGGCGGCGTGAGCCGGATGCCGACCGACATGACGCTGGCGGAGGCGTCCGAGGCGGTGCGCGCCCGCGCGGTGTCTTCCGCGGAGCTGGTGAACGCTTGCCTGGCGCGCGCCGAACGGGTTCAGCCGGCGCTCAACTGCTTCATCTCGATCGAGGCCGAGGAGGCCCTGGCCGCCGCCGAACGGGCGGACGCCGAGATCGCGCGGGGCGAGTGGCGGGGTCCGTTGCATGGCGTCCCGTTGGCGCACAAGGACATGTTCTACCGCGCCGGCAGGGTCAGCACCTTCGGTTCCGCGATCCTCCGCGACCATGTTCCGGACTACACGTCGACGGTCATGACGCGGCTGGCGGACGCCGGCGCCGTCTATCTCGGCAGCCTCAACATGGCGGAGTTCGCCGCCGGCCCGGTGGGCCAGAACGACCACTTCGGCCAGGTTCGCAACCCCTGGAACACCGGCTATATCCCCGGGGGATCGTCGAGCGGGTCGGGCGCGGCCGTCGCGGCGCGCGCGTGCTTCGGATCCCTGGGCTCGGACACCGGCGCTTCCTGCCGGCTGCCGGGCGCCATGTGCGGGGTGGTGGGTCTGAAGCCCACCTACGGTCTGGTCAGCCGCCATGGCGCACTGGCGCGTTGCTGGAGTCTCGACTGCATCGGTCCGCTGGCGCGAACCGCTCGCGACGCCGCCATGATCCTCCAGGCGATCGCCGGGCGCGACGAGAACGATCCGACGACCGCGCGCGACGGCGTTCCCGATTACCTCGCCGGACTCGAAGGCGGCGTGGACGGGTTGAGGGTCGGGGTTCCCGGGAATCATCTCTACCCGGACGCGGACCCCGAATTGCGGCCGGCGCTCGAGGCGGCGTTGTCGACGCTTCAGGGCCTCGGTTGCGAACTGGTGGACCTCGACATGCCCGACCCGGACCGGATGTACGCGCTGACCGAGGTCATCCACAAGTGCGAAGCCGCGGCGTTGCACGACGAGTGGATCCGCGCGCGCCCGCAGGACTACTCGATCTCGGTCCGCGCCCGTCTGGAGGCGGGATACTTCCTCCCGGCGACCCGGTACGTCCAGGCCCAGCGCCTGAGGCCCAGGGTGTTGTCCGAGTTCGACGAGGCGGTGTTCGCCCGCGCCGACGTCCTGTTCACGCCGGTGACGTCGATTCCCGTTCCCCGGATCGAGGACGCCGCCATCACCCGTTCCGGAGACGCGTCCCGCATCGTCGAGACGATCACCCGCTGCACGCGCTGGGTGAACTATCTGGGGCTTCCCGCCCTCTCGGTCCCGTGCGGGTTCACGGAGGACGGACTCCCGGTCGGTTTCCAGCTCGTCGGCAGGCCCTTCGACGAATCCCTGTTGCTGAGACTCGCGGAGTCGTACCAGTCGGATACCGATTGGCATGTCCGGACCCCGCCGCTTTGAGAGCGGTTCGGTCCGGCCCGGAATCGCTCCGGTAATCCTCTCGTTCGCCAGGCGCGAAATAGCCGGGCAGGAAACGGAATCGCAGTTCGTTTCTTGACGAATCCGGCGCCGGATCCCGATAATGCCGAAAAATCGTCAAGAAGACGGCATGATACACTGTTTCTACGCAAGGAACTCCGGATCGATCCGCGAGGGGGTGGAACTCGATTTCCGCGTCCCGGGGACGACTCCCGACCATCCGCGCTTCCGCAGGAGCGCAACGGTCCCCAACGTGCGCCTGCCCTCGGTGATCGTATTGATCGGCCCCAACGGATCGGGGAAGACGACCTTGCTGCGGACCATGACCTCTACCGCGAGTTTCATGGTCCGATCCTTCGATTACCGCTCCGACGAGGGGATTCTGGGTTTTTTCGCTTTCGGGTCCCGGGAGAGTCGCCGCGAACCGACTCGGGTCGAGATCGATTTCGACGCCGATTGGCCATTCTGCGACTCCGATGGCCGTTCGGCGCTCCGTTACACGCTCGAGCTTCTCCGTGACGAGAGCGGGCGCGGCCTGGCCTCTCGGGTGGGATACGAGGCCCTTCACGCCTTCCCGAACGGTCGGCCCCGCAGGATCTTCGAGAGACGCGGCGAGGCCCCTGTCCAAGTTGCGAAGGATCTGGGGCTTCAGCCGGGAGATGGCCGCCTTGCCTCCATTCCACCCAATGCGTCGGTCATCGCGACTCTCGCGAAGCTGGGCGTCGCGCCGTTCGCGGCCATGGCGCGGGACATCGGGGCCGTCCAGTCGAACATCGCGGGTCCCGACCCCTGGCGCTCGCCCGACGACGTGGCGGCGCGCACCTATCAGAACGTCCCCGAGTTCGTCGAGAAGGTATCGGACGTGTTGCCGCGTCTCGACTCGGGAATCGAGGAAATGAAGGTCTATGAGCTGTCTGATGGACCTGCCCTCGGCTTCAAACATCGCGGTCTGGATACTCCCGTCCCCCTCTTGAGGGAGTCGGCCGGCACCCGCCACCTGATTCGAACGTTCCCCATCCTTCAGTTCGCCCTGGATGTTGGAAGCCTCGCGGTTCTGGACGACTTCGACGCCGAGTTCCATGCCGGTCTGGCGGTCGAAATCATCCGCTGGTTCCAGAGCGAGGACCGCAATCCGCGCGGGGCGCAACTCGTCTGCTCCACCCACAACCTTTCCCTCCTGGACGATCTGGAGAAGGAAGAGGTCTTCATCGCCGAGAAGGACCGGGACGGCGCCACCCGCGCATACGACGTCCGGCAAGTCGCCGGCGTGCGCCGCATCGAGAACCTCCAGAAGCTCTACCGTAGCGGCGCGCTGGGCGGGACCCCCACTTTCGGTTGACCGAACCGCGATGGCCGGTCCGCGGATACCGGGGCGAAGGCGCATCTTCGTCGGGGCCGAGGGAGAAAGCGAACGCGCGCCCGCCCTTCCCTTTTATTTCTCCCTCCCCCTGGCAGGGGGAGGGTTCGGGGTGGGGGTCGCCGGCGGCGGCGCATGTTCATCCGGACCCCCCTCCCGACCTCCCCCCTGTCAGGGGGGAGGAGTGTCGATGGCTCCCTCCCCCTTGCAGGGGGAGGGTCGGGGTGGGGGTCGCGCCGGGGGAGGGGAGCGCGAATGGGGCCGGGCGTCTCCGGTGTGTTCCCGGCCGCGCCGGGATGGTAGAAACCGGCGCCGCGCCGGCCGGGCGCGGAAGAGACGCGTGGAGACGACATGACCGATACCCGACCCACTCTCGCGATACTCGGTGGTGCCGGCGACCTCGGACGGGGCCTCGCCATCCGGTGGCTCAGGGCGGGCTACGACGTCGTCGTCGGCTCCCGCTTCAGGGAGAGGGCGGAGGAGGCCGCCGACGGGCTGGCCGGGCTGGGATTTCCGGGCGCGGCGCGCGGGCTGGAGAATGCGGCGGCGGCGGCGGCGGCGGACGTCGTCGTCCTCACGGTTCCGTTCGCCAATCGCCAGGCCGTGCTCGAGGCCGTCAGGGACGCGGTCCAGGGCAAGGTCTTCGTGGACGTCACGGCGCCGCTCGTCCCGCCCCGGGTGAGCCGGGTGCAGTTGCCGCCGGAAGGGTCAGCGGCGCAGGGATCGCAGGAGTTTCTCGGCGAGGACGTGCGGGTGGTCTCCGCCTTCCAGAACGTCGCGGCCGACCACCTGGCCGACGTCGAACACGACGTCGACTGCGACGTCCTGGTCTGCGGCAACGACAAGGCGGCGCGCGAAGCGGTGGTGGGGCTCGTGGAGGCCGCCGGCATGAAGGGCTGGCACGCGGGTCCCGTGGACAACTCGGCGGCGGCCGAGGCCCTGACGTCGGTGCTGATCTTCCTGAACAGGACCTACGGGATCGACGGCGCCGGAATCCGCATCACCGGCGAGCCCCGTTCCGGCGCCGACCGATAGTCGCGGGGACGAGAGCCCCGTGACGCCGCGCGCTCTCGAGTTGTTCGCCCCGCCGGGCGTTCCTCTGGTGGCGCCCGGCGACGACGTCGCCGCCCTGGTCGCGGAAGCCGTCGCGCGCGCCGACCGGTCCCTGCGGGACGGCGACGTCGTCGTGGTCGCCCAGAAAGTCGTTTCCAAGTCCGAGGACAGGTTCGTCGCGCTCGACGACGTGACCCCCTCGGAGAAGGCGTTCGGGCTGGCGCGGGAAACCGGCAAGGACGCCCGGCTCGTGGAATTGATCCTGTCGGAGAGCGAGCGCGTCCTGCGGTATCGCCGAGGGGTCCTGATCGTCGCGCATCGATCGGGCTTCGTCCTCGCCAACGCCGGCATCGACCGTTCCAACGTCGGACCGGCGGACGAGGGGGAAAGGGTCCTGCTCCTGCCCGCGGACCCCAACGCGAGTTGCGAGCGAATCCGGCGGGGGCTGCGCGGCCTGAGCGGAGCGGACCTCGCGGTCGTCGTGAACGACAGTCTCGGCCGCGCGTGGCGGACCGGCACGACGGGCGTCGCTCTCGGGTCCTCGGGGCTGCCGGCCCTGATGGACGTCCGCGGGCGGGAAGACCTCTTCGGGCGTCCCCTGGAGGCGACGCAGATCGGTCTGGCGGACGAGATCGCCTCCGCGGCCTCGCTTCTGCAAGGGCAGGCCGACGAGGGAACGCCGTTCGTCGTCGTCCGCGGGATGACCTTCTCCGGCTCGCCGGCCGACGCCGGCGCGCTCATCCGCGATCCCGGGGAAGACCTGTTCCGGTGACGGCCGGACGCCCGCCCGCCCCGGACCGTCCGCCGGAGTCCGCGCCGGTCGTCGTCCTCTCCGGCGGCGTCGGGGGGGCCAGGCTCGCGCTCGGGCTGTCTCGCGTCGTGAACCCCGCGGCTCTCACGGTCGTGGCGAACACCGGCGACGACTTCGACCATCTGGGCCTGCGGGTGTGCCCGGACGTCGACACGCTCGTCTACACGCTCGCGGGCCTCGACGACCGCGGCGCCGGCTGGGGCCGGGCCGGAGAGACGGGGAACTTCATGGAGGCGATCGGGGCGCTGGGCGAAGACACGTGGTTCTTTCTCGGCGACAAGGACCTCGCGATGCACGTGGCGCGGACGCGGCGCCTCGCCGCCGGCGAGCGCCTGGGCGCCGTGACCCGCGACGTTTGCCGGCGCCTCGGCGTGGCGGCGCGGATCCTGCCCATGAGCGACGATCCCGTCTCCACGGTCGTCGAGACGGTCGAGGGCCGGTCGCCGTTCCAGCATTACTTCGTGCGCGACCGTTGCCGGCCCGCGGTCCGGGGGTTCCGGTATGACGGCGCGGAGACCGCGGCGCCCGGCGCCGGGGTTCTGGAGGCGCTCGCCGCCGACGGGTTGCGCGCGGCGATCGTGGCGCCGTCCAACCCGTTCGTCAGCATCGACCCGATCCTCGCCGTGCCGGGAATCCGCGAGGCGCTGCGCGCGTGCCGGGCGCCCGTCGTCGCCGTGACCCCGATCGTCGGGGGGCGCGCGATCAAGGGCCCCGCGGCGAAGATGATGCGCGAGCTGGGCGTCGAGGTTTCGCCGGTGGCCGTCGCGCGCCGCTACGGGGATTTCGTCGACGGTTTCGTCCTCGACGCCTCGGATGCAGAACTGGCCCCGCGGGTGGCAGCCTTGGGGGTCCGCGCGTTGGCCGTGAACACGGTGATGGACTCTCTCGACGATCGGACTATGCTTGCCCGCGACGTGCTGGAATTCTGCGATCAGTTGTCGAGGCCGGCCGCCGGCCGCCGCGTTTCCCGATAGCGCCGGGCCGTGTGGGCCGTCGTCCCCATCAAGGACTTCGCGGACGCCAAGGAGCGTCTGTCTCCCGTCCTGAGCCCGTCCGAACGCCGCGCCCTGGCGCGGGCCATGGCCGAGGACGTGCTGCGGGCGCTCCTCGCGGCGCCGGAGCTCGGGGGCGTCGCGGCGGTCACGCGCGATGCCGAGGCCCGGAGGCTGTGCGCCGGCCTGGGCGTGCGGGTTCTCGCGGAGGCCCGGAACCGGGGGCAGACGGCCGCCGTCATGGCGGCGAGCCGGACGCTGGCGGGCGAGGGCGTGACGGACGTCCTGACCGTCCCCGGCGACGCGCCGCTGGTTCTGCCGCGCGACGTCCGGTCCGTCGTGGCCGCGCACGGCGCCGCGCCCGCGATGACGATCGTCCCGGCGCGGGACCGCAAGGGTTCCAATTGCGTGGTTCTGTCGCCTCCTGGATGCGTGGCCTTGAAATTCGGCGAGAACAGCTTCTATCCGCACCTCGAGGCCGCGCGCGCCGCCGGGATCCCGCCGCTCGTGGTCGAGGCGCCGAACCTCGCCCTCGACGTCGATACGCCGGACGATCTCGAGCTCCTGATGGGTGAGCCGGCGCGCACCCGCGCCCAGGAGTTTCTGGCGAAGGCCGGCGTTCCGGGTCGTTTCCGGCGGCGGCGGTCCGACGCCGCCGCGGAAGCTCGGGCAAGCGCCGCGGCCGCCGGAGCGGCAAGGTGAACCGGCGTTCCCGCGATCTCCTGGACCGGGCGCGGTCGGGAGCGGTTCTCGATCGCGACGGCGCGCTCGCCGTCGGCGCGGGCGCGCCTCTTCCCGAGCTCATGGCCGCCGCCGCCAGCCTGCGCGACGAGGGCCACGGCGGAGTCGTCTCGTATTCGCGCAAGGTCTTCATACCTCTGACCCGTCTCTGCCGCGACGTCTGTCATTACTGCACGTTCGCCGAGCCGCCGCGAAAGGGCGCCGCCGTCTACATGTCGCGGGAAGAGGCGCTCGCGGTCGCCCGGAAAGGCGCCGAGGCGGGCTGCAAGGAGGCGTTGTTCACGCTCGGCGACAAGCCGGAGCTGCGGTACGGCGCGGCCCGCCGCGCCCTCGACGCGCTGGGGCACGAGACGACGCTGTCGTATCTGGCGGAGGTCGCGCGGCTCGTCTTCGACGAGACGGGCCTGTTGCCCCACCTCAACCCCGGCGTCATGAACCGCGAGGACGTCGCCGCCCTGCGCGAGGTTTCCGTCTCCCAGGGCCTGATGCTGGAGAGCGCGTCGGAACGGCTCTGTGAGAAGGGCGGGCCGCACCACGGTTCGCCCGACAAGAAGCCGGCCGCGCGGCTCGAGACGCTGCGCCTGGCCGGCGCGGCGGCGGCGCCCATGACCACGGGCCTCCTCGTCGGGATCGGCGAGACCCGTGAGGAACGCATCGACACGCTGTTGGCGATCCGCGGCCTGCATGACGCGTTCGGCCACATCCAGGAAGTCATCGTCCAGAATTTCCGCGCCAAGCCGGACACGCGCATGGCGGACGCGCCCGAACCCGCCGCGGACGAGCTCCTCTGGACCGTGGCCATGGCCCGGTTGATCCTGGGGCCGGACGCCAACGTCCAGGCGCCGCCCAATCTGAGCCCCGACATCCCGGCGCGGTTGATCGCGGCGGGCATCAACGACTGGGGGGGCGTTTCCCCGGTGACCCCCGATTTCGTGAACCCGGAGGCGCCCTGGCCGCACCTCGACCGGTTGGCCGCCCGGACGCGCGCGTGCGGGAAGGAGCTCGTCGAGCGCCTGGCGATCTGTCCCGCTTATGCGGCGGACCCCGACCGCTGGCTGGCACCGGCGTTCCGGTCCGCGGTCGTCCGGTCCATCGACGCGGCGGGGTTCGCCCGGACGGACCCGTGGGCGCCCGGGACGGCGGAGCCGCCGGACCTGGATTTCCAGGGCGGAAGCGCGGGGCCCGCCCCCGCCGCGACCGCGCCCGGGCTCGACCGGATGCTGGCGCGCGCCCGGCGCGGGGATGCGCTGACCGAGGACGAGATCGCGCGCCTGTTCGGCGCCCGCGGCGCCGAGTTCGAGGCGGTCCGCCAGGCCGCGGACTCCCTTCGGCGGGAGACCGTCGGCGACGTCGTGACCTACGTGGTGAACCGGAACGTCAACTATACGAACGTCTGTTCCTTCCGCTGCCGGTTCTGCGCGTTCTCCAAGGGCCGGCTCAGCGAGAGCCTGCGCGGCCGGCCCTACGTCGTCGGCCTCGACGAGATCGCGCGGCGCGCGGCCGAGGCGTGGGAGCGCGGCGCGACCGAGGTCTGTATGCAGGGCGGCATCCACCCGAGCTATACCGGCCGGACCTACCTCGACATCTGCAAGGCCGCCAGGGACGCGGCGCCGGGGATCCACGTGCATGCGTTCACGCCCCTGGAGATCGTGCAGGGCGCGGGCGCGTCGGGGCTCCCGGTTCCCGACTACCTGGAGCGGCTGATCGACGCGGGACTGGGGACGTTGCCGGGCACGGCGGCGGAGATCCTCGACGACGAGGTCCGGGACGTCATCTGCCCCGACAAGCTCACGACGGGGGAATGGCTGGACGTCATGCGGACGGCCCACGGCCTCGGGCTGCGGTCGACCTCGACGATCATGTTCGGGCACGTCGAGGGGTATCGGCACTGGGCGCGCCATCTGCTGCGCCTGCGGTCGTTGCAGGCCGAGCGCGGCGGATTTACCGAATTCGTCCCGCTCCCGTTCGTGCACATGGAAGCGCCTCTCTACCTCAAGGGCCGGGCCCGGCGCGGCCCCACCCTGCGAGAGGCGGTCCTGATGCACGCGGTGGCGCGCCTCGCGCTCAACCCCCACATCGTCAACGTTCAGACCTCGTGGGTGAAGATGGGGCCCGAGGGGGCGAGGGCCTGCCTCGAGGCCGGCGCCAACGACCTCGGGGGCACGCTCATGAACGAGAGCATCAGCCGGGCGGCCGGAGCGTCCCACGGCCAGGAGATGCCGCCGGAGCGGATGGAGGCGCTGATTCGCGATCTGGGGCGGATCCCCGCCCAGAGGACGACGTTGTACGCGGCGCCGGCCGAGGAGCGGGTCTCGGCGTCGTTCGGCGCCCTGCCCCTGGCCGAACCGCAGTTCACCCCGGCTAGGGCCTTCGAACGGTAGCGGATCGCGATCCACCCCCCTCCCTCCCGGTCCCTCTCGTTCTCCCTCCCCCTTGCAGGGGGAGGGTCGGGGTGGGGGTCGCGCCGGGGGGAGGGGCGCGAACGGGGCCGGCAGCCGTGGCGCTGCTCTCGCGCGAGCGGCATTACGGGGCCGCGGTCCACCCCCCTCCCGACCTCCCCCCTGTTAGGGGGGAGGAGTGCAAATGGTCAGGGGGGAGGAGCGTCAATGAGTCAGGGGGGAGAGAGCGTCGACGGTTCCCGCCCTTCCCATTTATTTCTCCCTCTCCCTTGCAGGGGGAGGGTCGGGGTGGGGGTCGCGCCAGGGGAGAGGAGCGCGAACGGACCCTGCGGCGGCGCCGCGCAGGCCATGGCCGGTATGATAGGATGCGATGACATGGGAGCGGCGGATCGGCGCCTCGGGCGCGCGGCCGCCTGATCGAGAAGCGGAGAGGGCGTATTCTTGGGCGGCAAGGTCGGCTACGTCGGACTGGGGCATATGGGCGGCCCGATGGCGATGCATCTCGCCAGGGCGGGCCACGACGTGTCGGTCTACAACCGCACGCGTTCGAAGGCCGAGGCGTTCGTCTCCGAGCACGGCGGGCGCGTGGCGGACAGCCCGGCGGATGCCGCCGCGGGCGCCGCCTACGTCGGGGTGTGCGTCTTCGGCGACGACGACGCGAGGGCGGTGGCCCTCGGGGATGGCGGGGCGTTCGAGGCCATGGCGCCGGGCGCCGTACTCGCCGATCACACGACGGCGAGCGCGGAGACGGCGAAGATGTTGGGTTCGGAGGCCGACAGGCGCGGTTTCTTCTATCTCGACGCCCCGGTGGCCGGCGCCGAGGAGGCGTCCAGGGCGGGCCGGTTGACGGTGATGGCCGGCGGGGCCGAGGAGGGGTTCCGGAAGGCGCGGCCGTTCCTGGACGCATACGCCAGGGCGGCGGAACTGATGGGGCCGAACGGCCACGGGCAACTCACGAAGATGGTCAACCAGATCATCATCTCCGCCAACATGCAGGGGCTGGCCGAAGGCATCGTCATGGGACGGGAGACCGGCCTCGACGTGGAGCGGGTGCTCGGGCTGCTCGGCCAGGGGTCGGCGCAGTCGTGGTGGCTCGACAACCGCGGCGCGCGGATGGCGGCGGCCGCGCTGGACGACTCCGATGGCGGCACGGCGAACATGACGAAGGACCTGGGCATCTGTCTCGAAGAGGCCCGCCGCCACGGCGTATCGCTGCCGATCACGTCCCTGATCGCCCAGTTCTACGTCGCGGCGAAGGCCCGGGGGCGGGAGAGATGGGAAAGCACCAGCCTGATCACGTTGTGGGACCGCCGGTACGACCGGCCTTGACGCCTCGACGGGGAATTCGACAAGCGTGATCAGTAGATGGGGGCTAAGGTTGGTCCCTGCAACTCGAACCGGAGAACCGCCCATGTTCGCCATTCGCGCCGGCCTGACGTTCGCCTTGGCGCTGGCGGCGCCAGCGCCCGTCTTCGCTAATGTGGATTATGATCTGCTCAGGGCGGCGCATCGCGGGACCGCTTCCGAAGTGAGCGCCACAATAGCCGCTGGCGCGGACCTGAACGCCCGTGCCGACAACAACGGCTTTACGCCGCTTCATCTGGCGCTGGCGAACCCCGATCCTTCGGTTGTCGGGGTGCTGTTGAAAGCCGGCGCGGATCCGAACGCCCGCGACGAAAAATACGGCTTTACGCCGCTTCATGCGGCGGTGGCGGGGAACTTGGCGGGGGATCTCGATCCTTCGGTTGTCGCGACACTGATCGAAGCCGGCGCGGATCCGAACGCCCGCGACGAAAAATACGGCATGACGCCGCTTCATGCGGCGGTGGCGGGGAACGTGGCGGGGGATCCCGATCCTTCGGTTGCCGTGACGTTGATAGAGGGCGGCGCGGACCCGAACGCCCGCGACGAAGGCGGCAGGACGCCGCTTCATGTGGCGGCGGGGAACAACCCCGATCCTTCGGTTATCGCGACGCTGATCGAAGCCGGCGCGGACCCGAACGCCCGTGCCAAAGACGGCTGGACGCCGCTTCATTTGACGACGGTGAACAACCCCGATCCTTCGGTTGTCGTGGCGCTGATAGAGGGCGGTGCGGACCCGAACGCCCGTGACAAAGACGGCTGGACGCCACTTCATGCGGCGGCGGGGAATCCCAATCCTTCGGTTGTCGTGGCGCTGATAGAGGGTGGTGCGGACCCGAACGCCCGCGACAAATACGGCTTGACGCCGCTTCATTTGGCGGCGTTGAAGAACCCCGAACCTTCGGTTGTCGAAGCGTTGATAGAGGGCGGTGCGAACCTGAACGTCCGCGACGAATACGGCATGACGCCTTTCGATTACGCGAAAGACAACGAGGCGTTGCGGGGAACCGACGTCTACTGGCGGCTGAACGAAGCCCGGTTCAAGTAGGGCCGGCCCCTGTCTACCGGTTGCCTCCATGAGAGTCCGCCGATGCGGTCGTGAGGACGGCGATCGTTCCCAGATACGCGGGCATTTCGCCCCCTGCATCCCTTGCGCGCTTCACGCGCTGCCGGCCCGGAAGCCCGCGTGGGGGGTGCGGAACCGCGACCCACCCCCCTCCCGACGTCCCCCCTGTCAAGGAGGAGGAGTGTCAATGGCTTCCTCCCGTCATCTGTCCAGGGGGGAGGAGAGCGCGCGGGGCGGCGCGTCCCCTCTTCTCCCTCCCCCTGGCAGGGGGAGGGTCGGGGTGGGGGTCGCGCTGGGGGAGAGGAGCGCAAACGGGACCCTGCGGCGCCTCCCGTCGCCGGATGAAGCTCGCGGACGAGCAGCAGGAGAAATGCGGGCCGGCATTGTCTTCACCGGGTCCTTTACCCTACGTTCGGCGCCGGTCCGGGAACGGCGGCGCGCATCCGGACGCGCGCGGAGGGGGAGGGCGATGCGCCTGTCACGCTATTTCATGCCGACCCTGCGGGAGACTCCTTCCGAGGCGCGGATCGTTTCGCACCGGCTGATGTTGCGCGCCGGGATGATCCGGCAGTCGAGCGCCGGCATCTACTCGTGGCTGCCGCTGGGGTTGCGGGTTCTCAGGAACATCGAGCGCATCGTTCGCGAGGAACAGGACGCCGCCGGGTGCCAGGAGCTATTGATGCCGACGATACAGCCGGCGGATCTCTGGCGCGAAAGCGGCCGCTACGACGATTACGGCAAGGAGATGCTGCGGATCGCGGACCGGCACGGCCGCGACATGCTCTACGGCCCCACCAACGAGGAGCTCGTCACGGACATCTTCCGCAATTCCGTGAAGAGCTACCGGGATCTGCCGAAGCTGCTGTACCACATCCAGTGGAAGTTCCGGGACGAGGTCCGCCCCCGGTTCGGCGTCATGCGGGGCCGCGAGTTCCTGATGAAGGATTCGTATTCGTTCGACCTCGACTACGAAGGCGCCCGGCGCGCCTACAACAGGATGTTCGTCGCCTATCTGAGGACCTTCGCGCGGATGGGTCTCAAGGCCATTCCGATGGCGGCGGACACCGGCCCGATCGGCGGCGACCTGAGCCACGAGTTCATCATCCTGGCGGACACGGGCGAGAGCGAGGTGTTCTGCCACGCCGACTATCTGGGGTTCGACCCCCACGTCGGCGGCGTCGATTACGACGACGACCTGCAACCGGTCGTGGACGAGTGGACCCGCCTCTACGCGGCGACCGACGACAAGCACGACGCCGACGCGTTCGCGAGCCAGGCGCCGGGCGAAAAGGCCCTCCGCACGCGAGGGATCGAGGTCGGGCATATCTTCCACTTCGGCGCCAAGTACTCCGAGGCCATGGGAGCGACGGTCCGGCGCGCGGACGGCTCGGAGGCGCCGGTGGAGATGGGATCGTACGGAATCGGGATCTCGCGCCTGGTCGGCGCGATCATCGAGGCCTGCCACGACGACGCGGGCATCGTCTGGCCCGAGTCCGTCGCGCCGTTCCGCGTCGGCCTCGTCAACCTGAAAGTCGACGACCCGGCGACGACCGAAGCCTGCGAGCGCCTGTATTCCGGGTTGTCGTCCTCCGGCGTCGACGTCCTCTACGACGACACGGACGAGCGGGCCGGCGTGAAGTTCGCGACCGGCGATCTGATCGGGACGCCCTGGCGGCTCGTCGTCGGGCCGCGCGGCGTCGCGTCGGGGGTCGTCGAGCTGAAATCGCGCGCCGGCGGCGTCGACGAGGAAATTCCCATCGATTCCGCGGTTTCGCGGTTCGCCGGCTGAGCCGCATTTCTCATACCGGCGGGGATCGAGAATTGCGCGGCGTTGCGGGACCGCGGACCCCCCCTCCCGACCTCTCCCCTGCCAGGGGAGGAGGAGCGTCGACGGCTCCCTCCCGTCTCTCGTTCTCCCTCTCCCTGGCAGGGGGAGGGTCGGGGTGGGGGTCGCGCCGGGGGGGGGGGGGGGGCGAACGGACCCTGCGGCGCCCCCGTCGCCGGATGGAGCTTGCGGACGAGCAGTATGAGAGCGGACGAGCAGTATGAGAAATGAGGGCTGACCGGACCATGCCCTTCCGCCTGGAATGGACGATCGCCGCGCGTTACCTCCGGCCGCGGCGGCAGGAGGGGTTCGTTTCCGTCATCGCGGGGTTCTCCCTGATCGGGATCGCTCTCGGCGTCGCCACGCTCATCGTCGTGATGGCGGTCATGAACGGGTTCCGCGCCGAACTGCTCGGCCGGATCCTGGGCTTGAACGGCCATCTTCTGGTTCAGGAGACCGCCAGTCCGGGGAGCGGGTTCGACGCGCTGGCGCGCGCGCTGGCGGACGTTCCGGGCGTCAGCCGGGCGGTTCCGATCGTCGAGGGCCAGGCGATGGCGATGGCGAACGGCGTGGCGAGCGGCGTTCTGGTCCGCGGCATTCGGCCCGGCGATCTCCGCAGCCAACCCGTCCTCGCCGACAACATCCCGCGGGAGTCCCTGGCGGCGTTCGGGGGCAAGGACGCCGTGATCGTCGGGCGGCGGCTCGCGCGCAAGCTCGGGCTCGCGGTCGGCGACGCCATCACCCTCGTCTCGCCGCAGGGAAACGCCAGCCCGCTGGGAACGCTGCCGAGACTGCGCGGTTACCGGGTCGTGGGGACGTTCGACGTCGGAATGTACGAATACGACTCGACCTTCGTCTTCGTTCCGCTGGAAGCGGCGCGGGTCTTCTTTCGCCTGGAGAGCGGCGTCACGGCCATCGAGGTCATGCTGGAGGACCCGGAGGCGCTGGCGGCGGCGCGGCGGGGGATATCCGAGGCGGCGCCGCGCCCCGTTCGGATATTCGATTGGCGGCAGGCCAACTCCCACTTCTTCACGGCGTTGCAGGTCGAGCGGAACGTGATGTTCCTCATCCTGACGCTCATCGTCCTCGTCGCCGCCTTCAACATCGTCTCGAGCCTCATCATGCTCGTGAAGGACAAGGGGAGCGACATCGCGATCCTGCGAACGATGGGCGCGAGCCGATCTTCCGTCATGCGCGTCTTCTTCCTCGCCGGCTCGAGCATCGGCGCGTTGGGGACGCTGATCGGGTTCGGGCTGGGGCTCTCGTTCGCGAGCAACATCGACGTCGTCCGGGTCTGGCTCGAAGGCCTGACGGGCGCCGAGCTGTGGGCGGCGGAGATACGGTTCCTGTCCCACCTGCCGGCGAAGATCGAGGCCGCCGAGGTCGTCATGGTCGTCGCCATGGGGCTGGTCCTGTCCATGCTGGCGACCGTCTATCCGGCGTGGCGCGCCTCCTGCCTCGATCCCGTCGACGCCCTGCGGTATGAGTGACGCCGAACCGGTCCTCGAACTGCGGTCCGTCGCCAAGTCGTTCCGGCAGGGCGGCGTCGCGCTCGATGTCCTGCGGCGGATCGACCTCGAAATCGGGCCGGGCGAGACCGTCGCCCTGCTCGGACAGTCGGGAGCCGGGAAATCCACGCTCCTGCACATCGCGGCCCTGCTCGAGAGGCCGGACGCGGGGCGCGTCGGGATCCGCGGCGTCGACTGTTCCGGCATGAACGACCGCGCCCGGACCGGGATGCGGCGCGACGGGCTGGGCATGGTCTATCAGTTCCATCACCTGATGCCCGACTTCACGGCGCTTGAGAACGTGATGGTCCCGATGCTGATCGCGGGACGCCGTCGGAGCGCGGCGCGCCGTCGGGCGAACGATCTGCTGGAGGGTTTCGGTCTGGGGCAACGGCTGGGGCACCGGCCCGCGCGGTTGTCCGGCGGCGAGCAACAGCGGGTCGCGATCGCGCGGGCGGTCGCGAACGAGCCCGTCGTCCTGCTCGCGGACGAACCGACGGGGAACCTCGATCAACGGACCGCCGAAGCCGTGTTCGAGAGCCTCGTCGCGCTGGCCCGCGAACGCGCCATGGCCACGCTCGTCGCGACGCACAACCCGGGCATGGCCCGGCGGATGGACCGGGTCGTGGAATTGCGGGACGGCGTGTTGCGCCCGGCGTAGCGGGGCCGCGGTCCGCCCCCCTCCCGACCTCCCCCTCTTTCTCCCTCTCCCTGGCAGGGGGGAGCGCGAACGGACCCTGCGGCGCCCCGTCGCCTCGCGGCGCTCCTGCTTCCTGTATAATTGCGCGGCGCGGCACCTTCCGTCGGGAGCGCGCCGGACCAGGACGGGGAGGCCCGAGTTGCGAGTGGGGATCGAAGTCGGCGGCACGTTCACGGACCTCGTCGCCATCGACCGGGGGCGGGTCGTCGTCGCCAAGGTGCCGAGCACGCCGGCGCGCCCCGACGAGGGCGCGCTCGCGGCGCTCGCCGCCGCCGACGTCCGGTTCGACGAGATCGAGGATCTCGTGCACGGCTCGACGGTGGCGACCAACGCCATCCTCGAGCGCAAGGGCGCCCGGGTCGCCTTCTTCGTGACCGCCGGTTTCCGCGATCTGCTGCTGCTTCAGCGCCACGACCGCAAGCGGATCTACGATCTGTTCTACCAGAAGCCCGAGCCGGTGGTCGGACGCGCGGACTCCTTCGAGATCGTGGAGCGAATCGACGCCGACGGAGAGGTCGTCACGCCCCTGGACATGGAGGCCGCGGGGCGGGTCGCGCGGTCGGCGCTGTCGGGCGGCGCCTACGGCGCCGTCGCCATCTGCTTCCTCAACTCCTACGCCAACCCGGATCACGAGGAGCGGGTGGCCGCCCTGATCCGCCGGGAGCATCCGGGCGTCTTCGTCACCCATTCGGCCGAGGTGACCCGGGAGTTCCGCGAATACGAGCGGGCGACGACGACCACACTGTCGGCGTACGTGCAGCCGGTCATCGATTCCTACGTCTCGCGGCTGGAGGCGGAGCTCGGGTCGCGCGGCTTCACACGCAACTTCTCGATCATGCAGTCGAACGGCGGCCGCCTGCCGACCGAAGGCATCCGCCGCAACGCCATCGCGTGCCTGTACTCGGGGCCGGCGGCGGGGGTGATGGGGGCCGTTCGGCAAGCCGGCGTCTCCGGTTTCGACGACATCGTCACGCTCGACATGGGGGGCACCAGCACCGACGTGTGCCTGGTGCGCGGCGGCAAGCCCGACCTGTCGACCGAGACGGAGATCAACGGGTTGCCGGTGCGCGCCCCGGTGATCGACATCGCGACCATCGGGGCGGGGGGCGGCTCCATCGTCTGGGTCGACGACGGGGGCATGCTCCGCGTCGGTCCCGAGTCGACGGGCGCCGACCCGGGGCCGGCCTGTTACGGACGCGGCGGAACTCTGCCGGCCGTCACCGACGCGCATCTGTTGCGCGGCACGCTGAAGGCGGCGGCCTTCGTCGGCGGGCGCATGTCCCTGGACCGCGACAGGTCGGAAGCGGCGCTGACCCCCTTGGCGGAGCGGTTCGGAATGAGCCTCGAGGAGATGGCGGACGCCGCCCTGCGCGTCGCCGACGCCAACATCGTCCGCGCCATCCAGCTGGTGTCGACCGAGCGCGGGCGCGACCCCAGGGACTACGTTCTCGTCCCCTTCGGCGGCGCCGGCCCGCTTCACGCGGCGCGCGTCGCCGAGGAGCTGGAGATCGGGACCGTCGTGGTGCCGCCCAACGCCGGCGTCCTCTCGGCCTTCGGACTGCTGGCCGCGGATTTCCTGCGCTACGACAGCTACACCCGCCACCTGATCGTCGAGGGAGGCGTCGCCGACACGGTTCGCGAGGTCTTCGCGGCCATGAAGGGCCGCGCCGTCGAGGCGTTCGCGGCGCTCGGCCTCGTCGAGGGGCTGGCGTTCACCTGCGCGCTGGAGATGCGTTTCGTCGGCCAGGCGTTCGAGATCCCGGTGACGCTGGAGGAGGCGGCCCTGGAGGATCTGAAGGCCGAGACCCTGCTCGAATCGTTCGTCGCGGCGCACCACCGGGTGTTCGCCTTCGGCGACGCCGGGCGCCAGCGGGTGGAGATCGTGTCGTTCCGCCTCGGCGTCTCGGCGCCTCCCGGGCCCGTTCCGACCCTGGCGGAGGGACGCGGCATGGAGCCCTTCTCGACGGAAGGCAGCGTCTTCGACCGCGGCGAGCGGACCGCCTGCGCCGTGATGAGCCGGTCGGCCCTCGGGCCCGGATCGGAGATCGCGGGCCCCGCGCTCGTCGCGGACGAAACGTCTACAATCTACGCGCCGGGAGGCTGGGCCGGCGGCCCGGACGAGCACGACAACCTCATCATCCGGAGGATCGGATAGGCAGATGAACGTGGACCCCATAGATCGAGCGGTGATCGGCCAGGGCCTGGTGGCCTCGGCCCGGGAAATGGGCGTGAAGTTGATCCGCTCCGCCTACTCGACCATCCTGCGCGAGGCGAGCGACGGATCGGCCGCGCTGCTGGACCGGCGCGGGAACGTGGTGGCGCAGGCGGAGTTGATCCCGATGCAGCTCGGCCCCCTCGGCGCCACGTTCAGGCCCTGCGCGGAGGTCGTCCCGCCGGACGAGCTGGAAGAGGGCGATTTCTACATCAACAACAGCCCGTTCGAGGGCGGCCAGCACCTGCCGGACGTGTTCATCTTCTCGCCGATCTTCTTCGAGGGAACGTTGATCGGCTTCAGCGCCAGCGTGGCCCATCACCTCGACCTCGGCGGCGGCGCGCCCGGCATGAACCCGGACGCCACCGACGTCCATCAGGAAGGGCTCATCGTTCCGCCGTCGCGCTACAACATGGAGCGCGACTGGAACGGCGGATCGTTCGAGCGCCTGATCGCGGCCAACATCCGCGTGCCGGAGCTGACCATCGGCGACTTCAACGCGCAGTTCGCGGCCAACGCCATCGGCGGCGAGCGGGTTCGGCAGCTCTGCGCGCGGTACGGCGCGGAGACCGTCCTGTCCGTCATGGACTCCCATCTCGCCTATTCGGAGCGGCGCATGAGGGCGGCCATCGCCGAGATTCCGGACGGCGTCTATCGCGGGGAGGATGCCGTCGACGACGACGGGATCGGTTCCGAGCCGCTGCCCGTCAGGGCGACCGTGACGGTCGAGGGCGACGACGTCTCGGTCGACTTCGCGGGCACCGCGGATCAGGTCCTGCTCAACCTGAACTGCCCCTTCGCCTCGACGGTGTCGGCCGCGCTGGCGGCGGTCAAGGCGGTGGCGAGCTCGCCCGACATCCCGTTCAACCAGGGTCTGGCGAGGCCGATCTCGGTGACCGCCCCTTACGGAAGCCTGCTCAATCCCAGGCCGCCGGCGCCCGTGCGGGCGCGCATGATCCCCGCCTTCCGGGCCTTCGACGCGGTCGTGAAGGCTCTGTCCGAGGCCGTTCCCGACAAGGTCATCGCCACCGGGTTCGACACCACCCATTCCATCTGCATGAGCCGGCTGGTAGACGGCAAGTACGGCATCTACCTGGAGATCTACGGCGGCGGCTACGGCGCGGGGCCCGGCTCCGACGGCGGCGACGGCATCGACGGCCCGCTGTCGAACTGCAGCAACATCCCCGTCGAGTCCCTGGACAGGCAGTACGACTTCTTCCGCGTCGCCGAATACGCGCTGCGGCCGGATTCCGGCGGCCGCGGAAAATTCCGCGGCGGGAACGGGTTGCGCCGCCGGTTCGAGATCCTCGCCGACGACGTCACGCTGGCCCATTACTCGGACCGCTACCGCATCGCGCCGGACGGCGCCTTCGGCGGCGAACCGGGCGACCTGGCGCGCACCTGGATCGTCCGGAGGAACGGCGACCGGGCGCCGGTGGCCTCCAAGACCAGCCTCCGGCTCGATCGCGGGGACGTCCTGGTCACCGAGACCAGCGGCGGCGGCGGTTACGGCGACCCGGCGGAGCGGACGGCGGACCGTCTGCGCATGGACCTGGAGTCGGGGCTGGCGACTCCGCCGATGGCCCACGCCGCGGAATAGGCCGCGCCTCCCATCGCCATGCCCGACGGCGGCGGATCGCGCCTCCCGGCCGGAACCGTGTCGCGCGACCCCTTGAAGGACCGGGGCCCCGGAGAGGGGCGGCCCTTCCCCGACAGCTACTGGGCGGCGACGGCCGGCCCGCGACCGGAAGACGACGGCGTTCTCGTCGAGGACCGCGACGCGGACGTCGCGATCGTCGGCGGCGGATACACCGGCCTGAGCTGCGCCTATCGCCTTGCCGGAAACCACGGCGCCGACGTCGTCGTGCTGGAGGCCAACGCGCCCGGCTGGGGTTGCAGCGGCCGCAACGGCGGCAACGTCCGCCCCGGCATCGGGCGCGTTCCGTTGCGGGAATGGCGCGGGCGCTGGGGCGAGGACGGCGCCAGGGAGCTGTTCGACGAGCAGCTCGCGGCCCTCGGCACGGTCCGGTCCCTGATCGCGGACGGCGGCATCGACTGCGACCTGCAGGACGTCGGCCTGCTGCGCGTGGCGCACCGTCCGGCCGCCGTCGCCGGTCTGGAGGCGGACCATCGGCTGCTCACCGGGACCTTCGGGTACGGGGCGGAGCTTCTCGATGCCGGGGACGTCGAGAAGGACTGCTTCCGGAGCGCCGAGGCCTTCGCGGCCCTGCGGTTTCCCGACGGGTTCGCGGTGCATCCCCTGAAGCTCGCCCAGGGGGTTCTGCGTCTGGCGCGGGACGCGGGCGCCGCGGCGCATCGGGCGAGTCCGGTCTCCGGCTGGCGGGCGGACGGTTCCGGATACGTGGTCGAAACCCCGAGGGCGCGGGTGCGCGCCAGGCATGTGGTCGTCGCCACCAACGGCTACACCGGCGACTCCCTGCATCCGGCCCTGAAGGCGCGGACGCTGCCGGTGCTCTCCTGCGTCGTCGTGACCCGTCCGATGACGGCGAACGAGAAGGCGGAGACCGACTTCCGCTCGACCGCGCCGGTCGCGGACACGCGGCGCCTGCTTCTCTACTACCGCCGCCTGCCGGACGACCGCGTCATGATCGGCGGCCGCGGTCCCATCGACGAACGCGCCGTCGACCATCCCGGGTGGCGGCGGCGGTTGCTCGAGGCGTTGCGGAAGAAGTTTCCGCCGCTTTCGGGGCTGACGGCCGACTACTACTGGGCGGGATGGGTCTGTCTCCCGTTCGACGCGATGCCGCACGTCCATCGTCTGGACGGACATCCGGACGTCTGGTTCTCGCTCGGATACTGCGGGACGGGCGTCGCCCCGGCCCTGCATTTCGGCTCGTTGCTCGCCGATCGGATCGGCGGCGGCGAGGCGAACGTTCCCGCGGCGCTGGAACGCCCGATGCCCAGGTATCCGCTCGCCCCCTTCCGGCGCCTCGGCCAGCGCGCCGTGTACGCGTGGCGCCGGTTCCAGGACGGATAGCGCTATGGCGGCGACCGGGCGTCGACGACGCCGGCTGCCCCTTCGATTGCTGGTCGGGCTTCATGGTCATACGGTGCCGTCGCGAGGTTTCGGACTGGAAGTCGTGGACGCGGCGCGTTTCGCCGTATAATAGAGACTGGTCGGTCGGAGGAGGAACTGTCTTCCATGGCGATTTACCTGGTCTGCACGGAGGGCGACGCGCCGGGCCTTCAGGAGAGGATCACGTCCAAGTATCCGGAGGATTTCTTCGTATTCCGGGAGAACAGCGCCTGGTTGGTGAATGCCGACAAGACAACCGAGGAGCTTGCCAGGCAGCTTGGTCTGTATGCGGGTAAGGGCGGGGAGTCGAACGGAACCGGGGTCGTGTTCCGTCTTTCCAACTACACTGGCTTCGACCGGAAGGCCATGTGGGAGTGGCTGGAGTTGAAGGAATGACCGAACGGGATCAAGCGGAACTCTCCAGCCCGACGCGGCCGGCGGTTGGAACTCCCGATCGTTCGTTTCCGTATCCGGAGCACAGTTGGATCCTCCAACAGCTGCATCAACTGGCCGGAGACGTAGGCAGGTTACAGGAAGCGATTGAAACGCTGAAGTCCGACATCGGGGACCAGAAGAAGTCCCTGTCGAGGATAACGCACCTCTTGGCGTTCGCGGCCGGGGCGGTCGTCGTTGTCGGAGGGATCGTCGGCTATATCGTCAATAGCGGTATCGATCGAATCGTCGATGTGCTGACGAGGGCGTAAGGGCGAATACGCCCCCGGCGCCCGAACGCTGGATTGACCCGCGCGCCTGTGCC
Source organism: Alphaproteobacteria bacterium (assembly GCA_965242505.1). Taxonomy (GTDB): domain Bacteria; phylum Pseudomonadota; class Alphaproteobacteria; order UBA2966; family UBA2966; genus UBA2966. The sequence goes on along the minus strand of OZ251449.1, from coordinate 1,541,653 downwards.
ATCATGCGCCGTCCAGTGGCGCGGCGTTCGCCGGCGCACTCTTCTCCGCCAACGGCGGGGTGCGTCTCTCGGCAACGCCCAACCAGTCGAAGGGAGGATATCCATGCAAAAGCGTTCACTTTTCATGGCGGCGGCCGTCGCGGCGATCGTGGCGGTCGGCGCGGGCGCGGCCGACGCCCAGAAGGTGCTCAAGCTCGGCTCCGTGGGCCGGCCGGGGGTCCCGCTTGGCGACGCCATGGTCGACGGCCTGGTGCCTACGACCGCGAAAGCTTCGGGAGGCCAGCTCACGATCGAGGGGCACTATCGCGGCTCGATCTGCGGCGAGCAGAAGTGCGGCGAGCAGGCGAACCAGGGCCTGATAGCGATCTGGTCGAGCTCGACGGCCAACTTCGGCAGTTTCGGCACGGCTCTGTCGATCTTCGATCTGCCCTACCTGTTCAGCAGCCTGGATTGGGCGAACAAGATCTCGGACAGCTGGTTGGGTGAGGCCCAAAGCAAAGAGGCCGAGAAGACGACCCAGCACAAGGTCTTCGAGGTGTTTTCCTCGGGCGGGTTCCGCCAACTGGGCAACGCCGCGCGGCCGGTGCACGCGCCCGAGGACATGAAGGGCATCAAGTTCCGCGTGACCAAGAGCCCGATCGAGTACACCCTGATCGAGACCTGGGGCGCGATCCCCGTGCCGTACGACTGGCTACAGCTCTATCAGGGCCTGCAGACGGGCGTCGTCGAGGGCCAGTACGTCCAGGTGCCGTGGCAGGAACTGTACAAGATGTACGAGGTGCAGAAGTACTACACCGAGGTCGGCGGCGCCTGGGGCGGCAATCACCTCTCCATGGATCTGGTCCAGTACGACGCTCTCACGGCCGACGAGAAGAAGTGGCTCAGGGAGGGGACCGACGCCTTTTCCGAGATGGCGCGCAGGCTCGACACCGAATGGGTGGCGGCCGGTATCCAGAAGATCAAGGAAAAGATCGACGAGTGGTACAAGCCCACCGATGCCGAGATGGTCTTGTGGCGGGAGGGCGCCGTCGGCGCCTGGGCGGACGCCAAGGGCGCCTATGATCCCAAGCTGGCCGAGAGAGCTCTGGCGGAGCAGGGTCTCGAGTCGTTCATCGCCGCTCTCAGGAAAGGCGGCGCGCTCTGAGCGAGCCGTCCGGCGGAACAGTCTCGAGGGGGCTTCGGCTCCCTCTTTTTTCAGGCGGAGGGGATGGTCATCCGTCGCGTCCGGTGGATTGATCGATCCGCGCGGCTGTGCCATTATGCGCCATCCGCGCCGCCCGGCGGCGCGGCGTTCACCGGCGCGCTCTTCGCCGCCATCGGCGGGATGCGCCTCTCGACAACGTCCAACTATCGAAGGGGAGGACATCAATGCAAAGACGTTCAGTGTTCATGGCGGCGGCGGTCGCGGCGATCGTGGCGATCGGCGCCGGCGCCGCCGACGCCCAGAAGGTGCTCAAGCTCGGCACCGTGGGACGGCCGGGCCTGCCGCTCGGCGATGCCATGGAAGAGGGTCTGGTTCCGAAGGTCGCGGAAGTTTCCGGCGGCAAGCTCGCCATCGATCCGCACTATCGCGGCTCCGTTTGCAGCGAGCAGAAGTGCGGAGAACAGGCCAACCAGGGCCTGCTGGCGCTCTGGACGAGCTCGACGGCCAACTTCGGCAACTTCAGCACGGCCCTGTCGATCTTCAACCTTCCGTACCTGTTCAGTTCCCTCGACTGGGCCGACAAGATCTCCGACGGCTGGCTCGGCGACGCGCAGTGCGAGGTCGCGGCCAAGACCACCCAGCACCGGTGTTTCGAGGTGTTCGCGTCGGGCGGTTTCCGCCATCTCGGCAACGCGCGCCGTTCCGTGCACGTGCCCGAGGATCTCAAGGGCATCAAGATGCGGGTGACCAAGAGCCCGATCGAGTACATGCTGATCAAGACGTGGGGCGCGATCCCCACGCCCTTCGACTGGGCGCAGACCTATCAGGCCCTTCAGACGGGCGTCGTCGAGGGCCAGTACGTGCAGGTGCCGTGGCAGTACGTCTACAAGATGTACGAGGTGCAGAAGTACTACACCGAGGTCGGCGGCCTCTGGGGCGGCAACCACATCTCCATCGACCTTCCGCAGTGGGAGGCGATGACGGACGACGAGAAGAAGTGGCTGCGGGCCGGCATGGACGAGTTCTCGCGCCAGGCCCGTTCCCAGGACCAGGCCTGGACGAAGGAACAGACGGACGAGCTCAAGAAGCACATCGACGAGTGGTACAAGCCGACCGAGGCCGAAATGAAGCTGTGGCGGGCTGGCGCCGTCGGCGCCTGGAAGGACGCCGAGGGGACCTACGATCCCAAGCTTGCCGAGCAGGCTCTCACCGAGCAGGGCCTCGACGATTTCGTCGCCGCTCTCAAGAAGGGCGGCGCGCTGTAGGCGGAGCCGTCAACGGACGTTCCCGAGGGGGCCTCGGCCCCCTCTCTTTTTCAGGCGGAAGGGACGGTCATCCACCGTATGACGGCGTGACCGAAAAGCGTCAGGAATGCGAGGGAGATCATGGAAACGCTAACCCAAAGAACATAGGTCCTGGACGCCAGGGAGGACATTCCGGTCTTGATCTCGGTACAGAGCGTCTTGATTTCAGAGATGTCGTTTTCCAGACGGGTGACCCTGCGCTCCAGCTCTTTCAAGCGATGATTGATAAGCCCACCGCGTCCGTTTCCGCCGTTTCCGCTCGAGCTGGCCGCCGCGTCCGGTTCTTGGGTGTTTGCCAGGCGAAGATCGGCCGCCATCATTCCCGACCTTCGGCTTCGGAGAGCCATTCCCACAGGGCGCGCTTCGTATATCCCGCGTATGCGCCGTTGAGTCGGAACACCACGCCGCGCCCCTCGTCGACTCGATCATCGCCCTTGATTCCGACGTTTACCGATACCGTCTCCGCGAGAGCGTCGTCGGAGACCAGGAAGACGGTATCGCTGAAACGGTAGTGCGTAGGGTACGATTCCGCTATGCGTTCCGCGATTTCCGGATTTGCTTCGTTCAGAATGACGGCGAACATGCGCATCTGCCCTGCCCTCCCCGAGTCACAAGAAGGTATATGGAGGGTTCAACGAAGTCGACCTGTCGGCGCTAGGGCAGCGCCGGGTTCGTGACGCGATACTGCGGCCTCCGGCGGCTCAGGCGCCGCCGACGGCCTCGTCGAGCGGTTCCTTGGCCACGAACTCGCCCTTCCTGTAACTGGCCAGGTCTTCCAGGAAGGCGACGAGCGAACCGATCATGATGAGCGCGCCCGTGGTCGGCAGGATCATCATCGGATACTTCTTGGGCAGGTAGTTGAGCTCCCAGTACTTGCCGAAATTGTTGATCGCCGTGTCGTAGCCGTAGACCAGCAGGACGAACCCGAGCGCGCAGATGATGAGGTTCCACGCCTGCTGGACCACGAACGACCACTTCAACGGCAGGTAGGTATAGAGCATGTCCAGCGCGATGTGCTCTTTCTCCCGCGTGGTCAGCGCCAGGGCGATGAACACCAGCCAGATGCAGCTGAACACCGCCATCTGGTCGCCCCACGGGGGCGGGCTCTCGAAGACGTAGCGCATGAACACCGTGTACACGGTGAACACCACCATCAGGGCGAGCAGAACCGCGCAGAACCAGGTCAGAACCCGGCGGACCCAGAAATCCAGCCCTTTCAGGACGTCCAGCATGTCGACCGATCCCCCCTAATTGATGAATCCCCACGCCGTCGGCAGCCACATCGTGATCGGCGGCACCAGGATGACGACGAACAGCAGGAAGAACAGGGCGACGAGGTACGGCAGCATCGCTATGGCGACGGACTCCAGCGTCGCCCGCGCCACGGCCGCAGCGGTGAAGTAGGCCACGCCGATGGGCGGCGTCACGGTTCCGAAGAGGAAGCCGATGACCATGATCATCGCCGCCTGTTCGGGCGGATACCCGGCCTGCACGCAGATGTGGATCAGCACCGGGCCGAGCACGATGATGTTGGCGCCGGAGTCCATCACCATGCCGATGAAGTAGATGAAGAGCACGAGGACCGTCGCGAACAGGATCGGCGTGTCGGCGTAGCTCAACAGCCATTCGCTGAGCAGGTTGATCGCTCCCAGGATGGTCAGCAGCCAGCTGAACGGGCCGGCGGCGGAGAGGATGATGAAGACGATGGCGCTGGTGCGGAAGGCGCGGATGAACGCCTGCACCACCGATTCCCAGGTGACGGTCTTGTAGACGAAGGCGCCGAGGGCCAGGGCCACGCACGCGGTTATGGCGCCGGCCTCCACGACGCCGGCGATGCCGCCCATGACCGACCCCACCAGCACCACGGGAATGACCAGCGCGAAGGAGGCGTTGAGGAACGCCTTGCCGAGCGCCATCCAGCTGAAATCCTCTTCGCTGCGCTCGTAGTTGCGTTTTATGGCGATGACGTAGGTCATCATCATCAGGGTCATCCCGATCAGGATCCCCGGGATGATGCCGGCCGCGAACAGGGCGCCGACCGAGATGCCGCCGGCGTTGGCCAGGATGACCATGGCGATGCTGGGCGGGATGATGCCGCCGATCGTGGCGCTGACCGAGGTGAGCGCGGCGGCGTACTCGGGCTCGTAGCCGCGCAGCTTCATGGCCGGGATGAGCAGCGAGCCGACGGTCGCCGTGTCGGCCACGACGGAGCCGTTCATGCCGGCGAAGAACATGCTCACCAGGATGTTCACCTGGGCCAGGCTGCCGCGCATGCGCCCGATGATGCGGGCCGACAGCTCGACGAGCCGGTCGGTGATCTTGCCGGTGCTCATGAGCTCGCCGGTCAGCATGAAGAACGGGATCGCCGTCAACGTGACCGAATCGATCACGTCGAACATCTGCGTCGGGATCAGGTTGAGCGGCACCCCCGGATCGAAGAGCAGGATGTAGGCCGTCGGCAGCAGGATCAGCGTGAAGCCGATCGGCGCGCCGAGCAGCACCAGCACGATGAGGCAGAACAGCAGGATGATGCTTTCCATGACGTGACCCCGCCTCCCGCGCGGTTCGGTGTTCTTCTCCCCTCGCCCCGCCGACTCGTTTGGACGTCCGGCGGTCGCGGACCCTGTATGGCGGTTCGGCGCCGCCGCGTCAATGGGCTGTCCCGGATTGTTCCTTGTCGCCGACGAGGGCGAATAGGCCGCGCGCGGGTCGCGCCATCGCCTGATGTGGATCGAGGACGAGGGGGACGGAGAGGCCATTCATACTCCTCCCCCATAACAGGGGGGAGGTCGGGAGGGGGGTGGACCGCGGTCCCGTAACGCCGCGCAATCATCGATCCCTGCCGGTATGAGGAATGCCGATCATCCGCGGCCCCCGGACCGCGCGTCGTGTTGAACTGCGCCGCCCGCGCCGGTACAAGTCACGGGCGCGGGGCGCGGCCCGCCCGGATTTCCTCTTCCGCCCCGCGAGAAGGTCGGCCGCATGATCGAGTCCCCGAACGTCTCGCCCATATTCGAGCCGTTCCGCCTTCGCGGGCTCGAGCTTCCCAACCGCGTCGTCGTGTCGCCCATGTGCCAGTATTCCGCGGAAGGGGGCGCCCCCAACGACTGGCACCTCGTGCACCTGGGCTCGCGCGCGATCGGCGGGGCCGGTCTCGTCATCGCCGAGATGTCGGGCGTCTCGGCCATCGGCCGGATCACGCCGGGCTGCGCCGGCCTGTACGACGACGCGCACGTCGAGGTGTGGCGGCGAATCACGGATTTCGCGCATCGCCACACGGACGCGAGGATCGGGATCCAGCTCGGACACGCCGGACGCAAGGCGTCGACCAGGCCGATGTGGCTCGGCCAGAACCGCCCTCTGGAGTCCGGCAACTGGGAGATCATCGCCCCGAGCCCGGAGCCCTACGGCGAGGAGAACCAGGTTCCCAGGGCCATGGACGAGGGCATGATCGACGAGGTCGTCGGCCAGTTCGGTGCCGCCGCCGCCCGGGCCGTCGACGCCGGCTTCGACCTGATCGAGATCCACGGCGCGCACGGCTACCTGATCTCGAGCTTCATGTCGCCCGTCTCGAACAGGCGCGACGACGCCTACGGGGGCGGCCTGCCGAACCGCATGCGTTTTCCCCTGCGGGTCGTGGACGCGGCGCGCGGCGCCATCCCGGACTCGATGCCGCTCGGCGTCCGCATCTCCGCGACCGACGGCATCGAGGGCGGAAACACCGTCGACGACGCGGTCGAGGTCTCGCGGATGTTCAAGGCGCGCGGCGTCGACTACGTCACCGCGTCAGCCGGCGGCATTGCCGGATGGTCGATGGTCCCCCGGCCCGCGCCGCTCGGGTACGTCCCCTTCGCCCGCCGTATCAAGCGCGAGGCCGGCGTGGCGGCCATGGCCGTCGGCAACATCAACACGGTCGAGGAAGTGGCGGGAATCCTCAAGCGCGGGGACGCCGATCTGGTGGCGTTGGCCCGCGGCCATCTGCGCGATTCCTACTGGGCGCTTCACGCCGCCCAAGGGCTCGGGACGCGGGACGGCGACGGCGTCTGGCCCGATCAGTACGTGGCGGTGCCGCGCCAGGATTCGCTGTGGCGCGAGGACCGGACGGCCGCCGGGGAGAGCGCCTGATCTCGACAGATCCGGCCCACGAAGACGACGACAGGAAGGCAAGTCCGGAGCGATCCCATCATGTCGAATGAAGACCACGAGGTTCTGGTCGAGCGCCGCGGCGATGCGCGCTGGATCACCATCAACCGGCCGGAAAGCCGCAACGCCGTCAGCGAGCGCGTGCTGTCGCGGATCCGGGCGGCGGTTCTCGAGGCGAACGACGACCCGGGCCTTCGCGCGGTCGTCCTCACGGGCGCCGGGGACCGGGCCTTCTGCGCCGGCGCCGACATCAGGGCGGAAGGCTCCGCGTCTCCGGTCAAACCCGACATGGCGGCGCCCCACAACGCCCTGACCCAGGTCTTCCGGGCGTTCGAGTCCTGCAACCTGCCGATACTCGCGCGGGTCAACGGGCACGTCCTGGCGGGCGGCATGGGCCTGTTGTGCGGCTGTGACCTGGCGGTTGCCTCGGAAACCGCCAGGTTCGGCGTGCCGGAGGTGAAGGTCGGCCTGTTTCCGATGCAGATCATGGGCTACATGCTGCGGCTGGTCCCGAGGCGCAAGCTGATGGAGATGTGCATGACCGGCGATCCGTTCACGGCGGCGGAGGCGCTGGAAATGGGGCTGGTCAACTACGTGGTTCCGGCCGACCGCCTGGACGAGAAGGTGGAGTGGCTGCTCGGACGGATCCTGAAGCGGTCGCCCATCGCCTTGCGGCACGGCAAGAACGGCCTGCACGCCCTGCAGGACATGCCGTTGCACCAAGCCTTCGCCTTCGCCGAGGCGAACGTCGCCCGCATGTCCATGACCGAGGACGCGCGGGAAGGTTTCGCCGCGTTCCAGGAGAAGCGCGACCCCGACTGGCCGGGCCGCTGAGTCGCGAGTCGGCGAACCGGACCGCAAGGAGCGCGCCGTCATGAAGACCGTCCGGATCGGCTCCGGTAGCGGCTTCTGGGGCGATACGCCGGGCGCCCCGGGGCAACTGGCGCGTCGGGGCGCCGTCGATTACCTGGTGTTCGACTATCTCGCCGAGGTCACCATGTCGCTGTTGGCGCGGGCGCGGCGCCGCGACCCCGGCTTGGGGTACGCTGTCGACTTCGTCGATCCTGTCATGAAGGACATCCTCGCCGACGTCGTGGCGAACGACATCAAGATCGTCAGCAACGCCGGCGGGGTCAATCCGGAGGCCTGCCGGGACGCGCTCGCCGGGATGGCCGCGGACGCGGGCATGGACATCGACATCGCGGTGGTCACCGGCGACGACCTGATGCCGCGATTCGACGAGCTCCGGGACATCGACAAGTCCGAGATGTTCTCGGGAGCGCCGTTCCCGGACGACGTCCAGAGCCTCAACGCCTATCTCGGCGGCCGGCCCATCGCCGAGGCGCTGGGCGCCGGGGCGCGGGTCGTGATCACCGGGAAGTGCGCCGATTCGGCGGTCGCGCTGGGACCGCTGATGCACGAATTCGGCTGGGCGGACGACGACCACGACCGGCTCGCGGCGGGCAGCCTCGCCGGCCACATCCTCGAATGCGGCGCCCAGGCGACCGGCGGGAACTTCACCGACTGGCGACTGGCGGCCGATGGCTGGCACGACATCGGCTTCCCCTTCGTCGACTGCGAGCCGGATGGCGTCTTCACGGTGTCCAGGCCGGCGGGCGCCGGCGGGCTGGTCAGCCGTCACACGGTCGGCGAGCAGATGCTCTACGAACTGGGAGACCCCGCCAGTTACGTCCTGCCGGACGTCGTCTGCGATTTCACCGACGTCGCGCTGGAGGAGGTCGGGCCGGACAGGGTGCGGGTGACGGGCGCCCGGGGACGTCCGGCCACGCCGACCTACAAGGCCAACGCGACCTGTCTCGACGGCTACCGCGCCACGGCGCTCTTCATGATCGGCGGGATCGACGCCAGGCTCAAGGGCGATGCCGTGGCCGACGCCATCCTCCGGCGCACGCGCCGTCTGTTTCGAGAGCGCGGCATGGGCGACTACCGCGACACCGACGTGGAGATTCTCGGCGCCGAGGCGACCTACGGCCCCCATGCCCGCGCGCGGGAAACGCGCGAGGTCGTGGTCAAGATCGCCGCCCACCACGACTTGCGGGAGGCCGTCGAGATCTTCTCCCGCGAGACCGCGTCCGCAGTCACCGGCATGGCGCCGGGAGTGACCGGGATCTTCGGAGGGCGGCCGCGCGTCTCGCCGGTGGCGCGGCTGCATTCCTTCCTGATCGACAAGGCTCTCGTCCCGGCCGCCGTCACCGTGGGCGGCGTGACGATCGACGTTCCGGCGCGTATCCCGCCCGCGGTCGTTCCGTCCGCGTCGGTCGCGCGGCCCGCATCCGGCCCGCCGGCGGATGAAGGCGGCGCGGATGATCTCCCCGTCCCGCCCGTCCCGCCGGAGCCTTCGGTTCCCGTGCCCCTGGTCGGGCTCGCTTTGGCGCGGAGCGGCGACAAGGGCGACAGCGCCAACATCGGGGTGATCGCCCGCCATCCTGATTTCGTTCCCGTCCTCCGCGCGCGCCTGACGGAGGATGCCGTCGCGGCGTACTTCGGGCACGTGCTGCGCGGTCCGGTCCGGCGCTATGAGTTGCCGGGCATCCAGGCGTTCAATTTCGTGCTGCGCGAGGCGCTCGGCGGCGGCGGTGTCATCTCGTTGCGCATGGACCCGCAGGCCAAGGCCTTCGCCCAGATGCTGCTGGACATCGACATCGCCGTTCCCGAACCGCTGGCCCGCGCGCACGGCCTCGTCGCATGAGGGCGCGCGTTTCGGCCATCCGGCGTCATCCGAACGCCTGGGTGCGCCGTTCGGTGGGCGCGGCCTTGGTCGTCGGCGGTTTCCTGGGCTTCCTTCCCGTCCTCGGGTTCTGGATGCTGCCCCTGGGATTGCTCGTGCTCTCGGACGACGTCTCGTGGGTCCGCCGGCGCCGACGACGCCTGGCGGTGTGGTTCGGCCGCTGGAATTTGCGGCGCGGGCGGCCATGAGATAGGTTCCGCCGCGCTTTTTGCGTCGTCGCCCGGCCCGGGAACGGCGGCGGCGACGGCCGCGCCGCGGGACGGCGCGAAACACGAGGGGAGACTTCATGGACCTGCAACTGAAGGGTCGCGTGGCGCTGGTCACGGGCGCCAGCGTCGGCATCGGGGAAGGCGTGGCGAAGGCGCTGGCGGCGGAGGGCTGCCGGATGGCCGTTACCGCCCGGCGCGAGGAGCTTCTGAACGGGGTCGCGGACGACATCGCGGTGGCCGGCCATCCGCGGCCGCTGGTGATCGGGCAGGACATCGTGGCCGACGATGCGGCGGAGAACCTGGAGCAGGCGATCCACGACGCCTACGGCCGCCTCGATATCCTGGTGAACAACGCCGGTTTCGCCGTTCCGGCGCCGATCGGCGCCGAGGAGCGGGTGTGGCTCGACGCCATGGACCTGAACTGGTGGGCGGTGCGGCGGGTCTCCGACCGGTTCGTTCCGGGCATGGTCGAACGCAAGTACGGGCGGATCGTCAACATCACGGGCACCATGGAGCCCTTCGGGATCAACGCGGCCACGTGCGCCAAGGCCGCCGTTCAGGCGTGGTCGAAGGGTCTGTCGCGCGAGCACTCCAAGGATGGCGTGACGTCGAACTGCATCGTCCCCGGACGCATCCACTCGGAGCAGAACAGGCGCGGCTATCCGACGGTGGAGGACGAGCTCGCCTTCGCGGCGGAGCACATCCCGGCCGGCGAGTTCGGGGATCCGGAGGACGTCGGCAACCTCGTCGCCTTCGTCGCCTCGCCGAAGGCGCGCATGGTCTCGGGCTCGGTGATGTACGTCGACGGCGGCATGAAGCGGTTCTCGCACTGACCGCCGCGCCGACTGCCGTCCCGGCGGGGCGCCGCCGCGCGCGCCTCAGCCGATGTTCGGCGGGTTGCCGGGATGCCGGGGCAGGTCGTCGTCGATGAGGGCGTAGGGCGGGGCGCTCGCCACCCAGATGTGGGCGGACGGCCGGAGCCAGCTCGGGTCGTCGATGGTGCCCGCCTTGATCGTGCGGATCCCGGGGCGGGCGTCGGGCTGGGTCATGATCGGCGAACCGCACTCGCCGCAGAAATGGCGGCTCTGCATGTTGCCCGTCGCTCCCTCGATGCGCAGGGTCCTGGTCTCTCCCTTGAGGAACTCGAGGCCCTCGGCGGGGACCCACACGACGGGGGAACGGTCGGACGCCGTCTGTTTCTGACAGTTGGCGCAGTGGCAGATGACGACGCCGAGCGGTTCCGTGGTGACGCGGTAACGGATGGCGCCGCACAGGCAGCCGCCTTCGAAGGGCGCGAACATGGCTTCGCTTCCTCCCGTTCTCGTCCCGCCGCGGTTGCCGGATGCCGTCGGCGTCGGCCGGTCAGCCGACTGCGGCGGCGACCTCTCCCAGCCGGCGCAGGCGCTTCATCGTCATCTCGTGATCGTGGCCCGGCCACCGGAGCCGCATGATGAAATGGTTCACGCCGAGTTCCTCATTGTAACGCAGAATCTCGTCCTTGCCGACTTCCCGGATCGCTTCCCGACCCCGAAGGCGTCGCACCCTTCCGGCCTGTAGCCGAAGTCCACGCCGAGCGCGTAGCGCCCGCCGGACGGAACGTCGAGCGTGGCCGCCTCCTTGGCGACGGCGACGGGGTTGTAGAGGGGCAGGAGCTGGATGCGCGGCCCGACCGTCATGTCGCTGGCTTCGGGGATCAATCGCGCCATCAGGGGCGTATACGCGAAATAGGGTACGTTCCCCACGAGGAAGTGCTGGCCCAGCCACAGCGACCGGACCCTGCGGCGCCCCCGTCGCCGGATGAGGCTTGTGGACAAGCGCCATGAGAAATGCGGGGTAGGCCGAATTGCGCGAGCGCATGTTCTCGTTCATCCGTCGGACTCGTCCGGGGATGAGAGCTCCGTATGGGATGGCCGCGGCCTTCGGCCCGCGATTTCCGCCTTTCGCCCTCGTCCTGGTGGTGGATGGGGACGCGGGAATGGATATTTCGGTCGGCGCCTTCGGAGTGGATTTCATGTGTCAGGGGAGACATAACCGATGAGAACCAAGAGTTCGAAGCTGTTTCTGGCGGCCATCTGCGTCACGCTTCTGGCGCTCGGCGCCTGCTCCGGCAGCAGTCGCACCTCCGTTTCGGACGGTGAGGACGGAAACGGAGCAAACGGGTCGTCCAGCGAAAAGAAGGCTCCCCAATCGTTCATCGTCAAGGCGGGAACGACGATACACCGCGGCAGCCGCCATTTCACCTGCCCGGCCGCCGGCGCGGACTGCGCGGTGACCGTCGAGGTCAACAACAGCGTCACTCACACGGGCGGAAAGCTCGTCTGGGACTTGGCGGCGACGCCGGAGCGGCCCCGCGGCTTCAGCCTTCCCGCATCGGCGACCGGCTCGTTCACCGTCAAGACCGGCGAGACGGCGATGCGGGGCGGGGCCGACCTCATGTGCGCCGCGGGCGGCGCGGACTGCCTCGTGGTTGTGGACGGCGATACGGTGACCGCCTCTGGCGGCGTGGTCACGGTGACGATGCCGCGCATGGTCCTGGCCCGCCCGGCGGGCGCCGCGTCGAGCCTGAGCCCCTGGAGCGAGACGACGATCGCCGCCGGTTCGAAGATGGGTAACGGGCGCTTCGATTTCGCGTGCCCGAGCGGCGGCAAGGCCTGCGTCGTGGTCGTGGACGTGAACGGCGAGGCGAGCTATTCGACGTCGGGCGCCGCGCCCACGATCGCACTCTCCGACCGCATGGTCGTAACGCCTGTGGGTGCGGTTCCCGACGGTTTCGCCACCACGGCTTTCTACAGGGACGATATCGCGCCGGGCGAGACGGCGAAGTACGGCGTCTTCGACTTCAGGTGCGCCGATGACGCGGCGGAGAATTGCGTCGTTTCCGTGGCCGCAGACGGCGAAGTGAGCGGCACGGTCATCGCCACCGTCGCGCGCGTGGCCGTGATGAACCCGTCCCCGGTGAGCGCCATCGAAGAAGGTGAGGACAACGACTTCACGCTCGCCGAGGGCGAGACGGTGGCGCGAAACACCTATCTCGAGTTCTCCTGCCCCGACGACATGGATTTGGGAACCATGAACACGTGCGGCGTACTCGTCGCCGCCGACGGCTCCATTACCGTCACGGAAGGCACGAGGATCAGGTCGCTGGCGACCGTCTTCCACGGCGAAACGGGCAGGCTTGCGCCGACGGCGACGGGCGGCGAGGTCGCGGAAGCAGCGGCCCCGATGGCCACGGCCGGTCTGACCATGACCGCGCGCCGTATGGGCATCACCGGGGCCGGTTCGCACGGCGCGCGCAACGACGACGCGCTGATCATCGAGATGCTCGCCAACGACCACGACGAAGGCGACATGCTTTCCAGGATCACCGGCGAACTGCCCATGTACACGGTGACCGTGCGCGGCGACACCGGTGAGGTGCACATGGCCGGGCCGCGCAGCGTCGACGGCGACCGCGACGCCGAGGCCGATGCTTCCGCGGGCGCCATCAGAGTGTACGCGAACATCGACACTGAGAACATCGACACTGAGTTGAAGAAGAGCACCTTCGACAGGTATCAGTACCCGACCTACGTGCTGTCGGACGCCGACGCGGTGACCTCCATCGAGCTCGACGGCGACGGCGGCGTCACGGTGAAGCTTGGCGGCGCGGACGATCAGGGCCTCGCCTTCAACGACATGAGGAACGACCGCGCGGAGCGCCGTCCGACCGGCGACGCCGGCATGACCGGGGATGTCCTTCGGCAATGGGCCGAACGCAACCATGACGACCTGACGATCGAGCTCGGAAAGGACGCCTACGGGGCGGATCCCCACGGCGACGGCGCCCATTACTGGAGGGCGGACGTCGAGTTCTCCGCCGAGCACACGACCGGGGCGGACGGCGTTTACGAGCTCTGGCTGTCGAACCAGGCAGGGAGGCTCGCCGACTCCGACGCGACCTATCTGCAATACGCCGCCTACGGCCTGTTCAACTTCATGGACAACACGCTGGAGGACGCGACCTCGGTGGCGGATGAGAATGGCGAGACGCGCACATACACGCCGGCTTCGGCCCGTTTGCAAGCGTTGCATTTCGGCTTCGAGACCCCCGAAGCGACGAGCATCGCCGGCCTGCGCGCGCGTCCCGTGAACATCACCGCCACCTACAGGGGTCGGACCACGGCCTTGGCGATGATCACGACCGGAACGCAAGGCGTGTTGCAGGATTGCAGCGGCGGCGACTGCTCCGCCACCGACCCCGCCGTCATGGCCGCGATCAGGAAGCCGACCGAGAGCCTGCTGCGGATGCGGGGCGATGTCTCGCTCACCGCCATTTTCGGTGCGGACGCGGAGTCCGGCGGCAACACGATGTCCGGCGACATCGACAACTTCGAGGCTCTGGTGGACGACGTGTGGCGTCGTACGGTCCCCGCCGACCACTTCCACATCGGGGAAGTCAGTCTCCATTCGACCGATATCGACCAGGAGGGCGCCTACGGCGGCCAGGTGGGTGTTTCCCCCGACGGCAAGTGGGGCGACGCGCAACGCGCCGGGAATGAGGAAGTCGGCGAATTCTACCGCTTCGGCGGCGAGTATCGCGGCCGGTTCTACGGTCCGTCGACCGACACGCAGGGTCCCGAGGAAACCGCCGGCTGGTGGCGGATCGTCGGCGGCGGCGCGAACAACGAAGTCCATCAGGTCGTCGGCAGCTTCGGCGCCAGGAGGCGGTAACCTTCCGGGGCGTTTCTTGCGCCGGGGCCGGGCTTTCTGTAGCGTTCCGTCGATCTTGCGCGGCGACGCCCCATCGTCCCGGTTCCGGCGCGCGCCACGGCAAATCAGGGAGTCCCGATCATGGCCGTTCGACCGAATTCACCGGCGACCAAGGATATCGCCTATGTCATGCATCCCTACACCAATCCTTCGGCGCACGAGGAGGCGGGCCCGCAGATCATCCAGCGCGGCGACGGCATCTACGTCTACGACGACGACGGCAAGAAATACATAGAGGGCCTGGCCGGCCTCTGGTACGCCTCGCTGGGGTTCTCGGAGGAGCGCCTCGTCAAGGCCGCGGCGGCGCAGCTGACGGAGCTGCCCGTCTACCACACGTTCTCCCACCGCTCGACGGGCCCCGTCATCGAGCTCGCCGAGCGGATCGTCCAGAACGCCCCGGCGCCCATGTCGAAGATATTCTTCACCTGCTCGGGGTCGGAGGCCGTGGATACCGCGATCAAGATCGTCTGGTACTACCACAACGCGATCGGCAAGCCGGAAAAGAAGAAGATCATTTCACGGCGCGGCGGCTATCACGGCGTCACCGTGGCGTCGTCGAGTCTCACCGGACTTAAGGCGGTGCAGACGGGCTTCGACGTGCCCATTCCCAACCTCATGCAGACGGACTGTCCGCACTACTACCGTTACGGCGAGGATGGGGAGTCGGAGGAGGCGTTCGCTACGCGCATGGCGGGCAATCTGGAGAAACGGATTCTGGAGGAAGGACCGGAGACCGTGGCGGCGTTCATCGCCGAGCCCGTGATGGGCGCCGGCGGCGTCATCCCGCCGCCCGCCACCTACTTCGACAAGGTGCGACCGGTCCTGAGGAAGTACGACGTCCTCTTCATCGCCGACGAGGTGATCTGCGGGTTCGGACGCACCGGCAACATGTGGGGATCGCAGACCTATGGCCTCGACCCCGACATGGTGACCATGGCCAAGGCGATCTCGGCGGGGTATCTGCCCATCGCCGCGACGATGTTCAACGAGAAGATCTATCAGGGCCTGCGCCAGGGGAGCTCGGAGGTCGGGCTGTTCGGGCACGGCTTCACCTATACCGGACACCCCGCCTGCGCGGCCGTCGCCCTGGAAACGCAGAAGATCTACGAGGAGCGGGACACCTTCGCCCACGCGGCGGCCGTCGCGCCCCGTTTCCTCGAGAGGCTGAGGGCTTTCGAGGATCATCCGCTGGTCGGCGAGGCGCGCGGCGTCGGTCTGATCGGCGCCATCGAGTTCGTGGCCGACAAGAAGACCAGGGAGCCTTTCGATCCGTCGCTCAAGGTGGCGGCGTTCGCCAACGCCCGCGCCTACGAACACGGTCTCATCACGCGGGCCCTGCCGGCGGGCGACTCGGTCGCGTTCTGCCCGCCGCTCATCATCACGGAATCGCAGATCGACGACATGATGGACCGCTTCGCCAGGGCGCTCGAAGACACCGAACGGATGCTGGCGGGAGAGGGCGTCAGGCTGGCCTCGTAGCGCGCCGCCCGGGACTTCATCGAACTTCGGCGCCGGAGTCCGGGGCCGGCGCGGCGGCAGTCCGATCAACGGGGAACAGGAAGGAGACAGAACATGCGCGTCGGATTCGTCGGCTGCGGAACCATGGGCGAGCACATGGCCCGCAACATCGTCGGTAAGGGGCACGAGCTCTCCGTCTACGACGTCGACGTCGAACCGCTGCGGCGGCTACAGGAAGACGGGGCGTCGATCAAGCAACGGCCGGCGGACGTCGCCTCCGACTCCGAGGTCATCGTCCTCATGGTCGTGAACGACCGGCAGGTACGTGAGGTGATCGCGGGCGAGAACGGCCTGCTCGAAGAGCTGCGGCCGGGGGGGATCGTCGTCGTCATGAGCACCGTCACGCCCGGCGTCTGCGTCGAGATGGCCGAGGCCGCGCGCGCGGCCGGCGGCGACCTGATGGAGGCGCCCGTGGTCCTGAGCCAGCCGGCGGCGGTCGCCGGCGAGCTCGGCATCTACTTGGGCGGCGCCCCGGAAACCTGCGAGAAGGCGATGCCCGTCCTCCGATGCATGGGGAAGAACATCATCCGCATGGGGGACGTCGGCCAGGCCATGGCGATGAAGCTCTGCCACAACATGATGACCGCCACCATCGCCCAGGGCGTCTCCGAGATGATCGCGCTCGGCGCGAAAGCGGGCCTCGACTTCGACGACATGGTCACCGCCATTTCCTATGGCGGCGGACAGAACTTTTTCCTCGACAGCAAGGCGCCGACGATCAAGGCGCGGGACTTCGCGGCCCGCTTCTCGCTCGCCAACATGAACAAGGACATGGGACTGACGCTGGTCTTCGCCGACAGCCTGGGCGTCAGTATGCCGGCCGGCGCCGCCGCCAAGCAGGCGGCCAGCATGGGATGGCGGCGGGCATGGGCGCGGAGGACTTCTCGGCGTTCGTGAAGGTCGCCGAAAGGGCGTCGGGAGTTTCCTCGAATTGATGAGCCGAGTGGAACGCCCGAACCGTTCCGACCCGGGAGGGCGTTACATGCCGGCACCCTCGAGCTGCGCCTGAAGCAGCCCGGCGAGATAGCTTTCCATCTGTCTGAAGTCGAGATGACCGTGATCCCATGCCCGGTCGGCCGCGAGGAGAGCCGCCTCGTATCCTTTTCTGTTTTCCCTGATGCGCTCCGGAACGGTCTTCTTTCCGGGTAGCAGAAGGCCCGATCGCACACAGAGAAGAAAATAGCACGCGGCGCGTGCGGTTCGCCCGTTGCCTTCCACGAACGGATGTATCCAGTTCAGCCTCCAGAGTCCGTAGGCGGCCAGCTCCGTTCCGTTCCATATGAACCAGTTCTCCTGAACTGTCGAAACGAAACGATCCACCCAGTCGTCGACGTCATGGAAGTGGGGAGGTTTGTGGCCGCCGACATAAATCGGTTCCCTGCGGAACCGCCCACCGAACTGCGAGATGTTCGCGACCGCGACGTGGTTCAACGCCCAAAGCAGGTACTTGTCGAAGGAGGCCGGCCCTTTCGCAAGACCGATTTCGATGCAGTCTTCCAGAAGCTCGTATTGCCGCCCCAGATTCCGCTCCTGCACCCGATGGAAGAGGTCTCGGTTCTCCTCTTCAAGGACGAACACGATCGGCTCCGCGCGTTCCGCGCCGGAATTTATGCGTTGCGGCGAATCGGGCCGAGCCGAATCCGACGGACGGCCTTCCGGGCGGATTCCTTCGTGATTTGCGAATCCGCGGGGGCGTTGCCGTAGATGAAGCTCGCGCGCTGCTCCAGCAGCTCCTCGTCCGTCAACGTGACCGATTTGGCGCGTTCCAGGAGCGCCCGCAACTCGGGCCGGTCGGGCGCGCGACCGAGGGCCGCCTTGCGTTCCGCCATTCCCGTCTCTCCTCCGTCGGCGTTGTGCTTCTATCCCACAGGACCATATTTACCAGCGGAGGATGTCGTTGTCCACGGAATCGGGGACGATATGTCAGGAGAAGGTGTCGTGCCGTGGGTCTTGAGGGTGCCGGCGAGGCGGGATGCGGGACGATGGCCTCGCTTGGAGAGAGGTCGGGCGGTTCCTGCCGCGGGTGACCGCGCCGGGCAATTGAGTGGGGATCTTCGGCGGCAGAGAGATCAGCCGTGGTCGCTGGGCGGTGTGAACGGGTCGCATGACGGTCCGTGCTTCACCCTGTGTGGGGCGATGTCCACTTGGAGTGTCGATGGGTTCTCTCCCTACAGGCCATCCTCTTCCTCGCCTGCGTTGGGAGGCGCGAGCTCGCCGAGCAGATCGCTGGTCAGCCTACCGCCACCCTCGCCGATGGCCTTGTGGACAAGCAAACGGACATCGCGAAGGAACTCTTCCGAGCGGGAATCGTGCGCCGGTCCGGGAATTGGCGCGGAGGCATCGTAGATCGTCCGGATCGCATTGGCGCGGTTGCGTGTTGATCCGCGCCCTTTGTATTTGAATGCCTCTGTCCATTTTTTCTGGGGAATATCTAGAAGCCTCTCCTCAACAAACTCGTGAAGACGCGAAAAAACCGCTCGTTGGACACGCGATAGCGCTGCTTCCTCGGCTTTGTCATCCGTGGGAGACCCGGGTTCCCACCGGATCGGCCTCTTCAGAAACTTGGTGATTTCTTCCGACAGGCGCGCGACGAGATCGGCAACCGGCTTTAGATAGTTGTATTCGCGGTTGTCCATCTTGAGGACGACTCGACGGTTCAGAGCCTTCACCTCCGCCCAGTGGGCAGTCCTGATGTTGTCTGAAGGATCAAATCCCAAGAGAACGTTCCAGCGGCCGTGGAAGTCTTTGGTCGCGCCCTGAATGGCGAGAATGAGGTTCGCTGCGTCATAGACGGGGTGAACCTCCACGGATTCCGGTTTCTCGATCGCGGATTCGCAAAAGTCGAGAAGCTGGCGCATCTGCTCGACCGGACCCCTATGCTTCTCGGTCAGAGGGCGGTCCAAGTGACCCAACATGAAACACCGATTGTCTAGGTCGCGCTCCATGGCGCGGACGGCCGGTTGCCCGACCACCTTTTTCAGGCTGGCGAGCTTTTGGTTGACCGAAGACAGGACGTGTTTGCGCCGTGACTCGAAGTCCGGCTGGCTGTCTTGCCCGCTTGTCAGGTCGAAGTGCGTGAACGAGATGGCAAGCCTCTCTTGGTGGCCGCTGGCGGCGATAGCGCGGAGAACGGATGTCGGAGCCTCCAACATCGGGGTCTTGGCCGTATCGACCAGCAGGATGACGTCCATGGCATTGAACCGTTTGGCGATGCGCGAGGCTACGCCCGCTGCCGGGTCCTCGACGTGACCTAGACCCTCGCCATCGAGAAGCACGAGCTTCGGGCGACGGTCCGTGAACGTGGGAAAGAGCTGCCCCCGAATTCGGATGCCATCCACGAGGGGCGTCAGAAGCGTCCCGAACGCCGCCGCGTAGTTCGACGAAAAGCGGCGCACGGCGCGGACGAACTCCCCGCGGTCCTTGGTTTCGTAGCGCCAGGATTTCAGCCAGCCTCCAGGATGCGTGTGCAGCGTGCCGGCGGAGTGAACGCGGAAGCGGCACCTGATCTCGTCCATGATGTCGCTGACGAGATCGTCGAAATCGGGGAACGACTGGACGGTCTCCTCGAACCGATCCCGTGCGGCTTCCTTGTCGACTTGGCCCAGCGTACCGAGGTCGGCATTCAGATCAGCCTGGAGTCGCTGTTTTCCTTCACTGGCGAGAGCGCGAATCCGTTCCAGGAAAGAACGGAGTTTCTCCTGCATCCGATCGACCTCGGCCGCTGGTAGCGCACTGTCGTCCTCTTCATCGAGAAATTCCGCATCGGTCTCGCCTTCGTCGTAGTCCCAGCCGTCGTCGACCTCCTCGGTGTCCGTTCCGACCCGCTTCCATGAACCGATGATATAGCCGAGACGAAACCGCAGATCTCGATGCGTCAGAAGCAGTTCCGCCAACTTTTCGTCAGGAAGATCGTTCCAGAGCGCGGCGCAGGCGGCAGCGACGCACTCATGGACGTACGTGTAAATCGTCTGCTCGTTGAAGAAGGTCACGACGGCGCGGAAGGTCGGTTCGTCGGAGGTAATGACCTCGATGTCGGAGATCGTCGTGCGGGACGTCGATGTTGACGGAAAGCGGTCGCTTTTCGGGTGAGAGCCGATCAGTTGCCGCAGGAGCGAGGTCTTCCCGGCCCCGGTCGCGCCGACCATCATGACGTGTGCGTAGCCCTCGTCGGCTGTGGGAAGCGGCAATTCAGCGTCTCTGATGCCACGGGAATCGTGGGAGGGCGATTCGATGCCGTCATAGAAGGCGCGCACGACGATAGGAGGGAAATGGCGTTCGGCCTCGCCTCGTTTCCCGACGCTGTGCCAGCTCGAGTCCCCGAGCAGTTCGTTCATTCGGTCCACCAGCGTCTGCGCTTGCGTCTCGTCTGCGGTTCCGAGCCCGCGCCGAACCTTGCGACCCTGCTTGCCGCGCGCGTCCAGGCGCAGGGGGTGACGGAAGCTCATGATCCATCCCGTTCCATTTTGCGTCGGGGCCTTCGAGGCGGTGTATCGTTGAGCGCTCATTTCATTGTTCCTCACTGTTCCTGATTGCATCGTACCGGAGGTTGATGAAGCAGTCAACATAAATTTGGAACAATCAGGAACAATGAAACGAGCCTTGGCGGCAGGCATGGGCGTGGGAGACTTCTCGGCGTTGCGGGATCGTGGTCCACCCCCCTCCCGACCTCCCCCCTGTCAGGGGGGAGGAGCGTCAACGGTCCCTCCATCCCCCTTGCAGGGGGGGCCGGGGTGGGGGTCGCGCCAGGGAGGAGGAGCATGAACGGACTCTGTAGCGCCCCCGTCGCCGGACGGGTCTTGCGGACAAGCAGTGTGAGAAATGCGGGCTAACCGTCCGGAGCCATGCCCTTCTCGGTGAGTTGCGCGATGGCGCCGGGGGTCTTCTCGATATCGTCGGCGCCCATGCCGCGCAGCACGTGGGGCGCCTTGGTGAACTGGATGTCGTCGTAGGGCACGACCTCGATCCGGTTTCCCCAGGGATCCCGGAAGTTGAGTCCGCGCTCGAGCGGCTCGACGCCGAGCTCCGCCAGGGCCGCGCGAACCGGTTCGCGATCGTCGACCACGAATCCGAAATGCCGCTTGTCGTCCGGCCCGGTGACGCGGTTTTGGCTCAGTTGAAGGAACTGGTCGCCGAGGTCGATGAACGCCGCCGTCTCGGACCGGCTCCGCAGCGTGAAGTCGAAGATGGCGCCGTAGAATTCGAGCGCCTCGTCCACGTCGCCGACCTCGAGCACGACGTGGTTGATGCCGAGGGCCCTGGCTTTCCCCGATCGTTTCATTCCACCCGCGTCCAGGTCTGTGTCTTGCAGAAGAAGAGCACGCAGCCGCTGACCTTCAGGGTCGCCGGATCGACGAGCCTCAGCCTGGAGCGGTAGGTCTTCCCGTCCTCGGGATTGTAGATCTCGCCGCCTGTCCATTCGCCGCCGCCCTGGTCCGGGAACCCGGTCAGCAGCGGCAGTCCCAGGATCGGCCGGTCGCGCAGCGATTCGTCCTTGTTGTGGGTGTCGCGCTTCTCCGAGCCGTCGTCGTCACGGGGCTCCTTCAGCCACGCGATCTCGCCGCAGAGTTTGTCGCCGCAGCGCTGGATGCGCACGTGCGACTTGCCGCCTTCCGTCATCCAGACGCCTTGCGCGGAATCGGCGCGGGCGCCGCCCGCGAGACACGCGGCGATTGCGATCCCGACCGGAACGATCCATCGCCGCGTCGTCTTCGCCATCGCCATCCTCCCCCGTCGTCGTCCATCGTTCTCGTTCAATACGGACACGAAGAATCGTCCTGATAATCATGCACTGCGATCCCGCCGGAAACGATCGCCTCGCGCGCCGCGGCGACCGCGGCCTCGATCTCGCCGGCGACCAGCGCCGCGTTGTGCTCGTCCACGGCCCAGTCGACGCCGCCCTCGGCGAGCCCCAGCCGCTCGACGCCGGCCGAGAAGCGGCCTTCGAGGGTGTCCTTGAAGAACCGGTAGGCGGCGACGTCGACCCGCTTGACCATGGACGTCAACACCTTGCCCGGCGCGAGATGGTTCTGGTTCGTGTCGACGCCGATGGCCAGTTTGCCGGCCTCCGCCGTCGCCTCGATCACCCCGACGCCCGTGGCCCCGGCCGCGTGGTAGACGACGTCGGCGCCGCGGTCGATCTGGCCTCGCGCCAGCTCGCCGCCCCTCGCCGGATCGTTCCAGGCGGCGGGGGTGTCGCCGGTCATGTCTTGCAGGACCGCGATGTCCGGATCGACGGATTTGACGCCCTGGACGTAGCCGCAGGCGAACTTGCGGATGAGCGGCGAGTCCATCCCGCCGACGAAGCCCACGATGCCGCTTCGCGACTTCATCGCCGCCGCGACGCCGACGAGGTAGCTGCCTTCGTGCTCCTTGAACGAGTATTGGCGCAGGTTCGGCCGGTCGAGCCAGAACACGTCGATGATCCCGAACCGCACGTCCGGATTGGCTTCCGCCGCCGCGTCGATGGCGTCGGCATAGGTGAACCCGGCGCCGAGCAGGGCCGTCGCGCCGCGCCGGATCAGAAGTTCCGTCCCGCTCCGGCGCTGGGCCTCGTCGGCGACCTCGAACTCCATCACCGCGATGCCGGTTTCCCCGGCGAAGCGTCGAACGCCGTTGTAGACGGCCTCGTTGAACGACTTGTCGAACCTGTCGCCGTAGATCACGGCCGGCTTGAAGTCGGCGGCGCGCGCGGCGACGACGGCCAGCGAGACCAGCGCGAGGGCCAACGGGGCGATCCATATCCGATCCCCCAGGCCCCGGCGCGCCTTCCGGCCCGGGCCGCGGCGAGCCGGCTTGCTACGCTTGGCTTCCGCCAACGTGGCATCGGTCGCCGCTTCCGGCATCGTCGCTCTCCCATGCATGGGTCGATATGGAGACGATATCCGAGAATTGCACGGACGACACTAGGGCCAGACGGCGCGCGCGAACAGCGCCGCGGCGAGAAACATCAACAGCAGCAGGCCGAACTTGCGGAAGGATTCGGGTTCCGCCCTCTCGAAGCGCCGGTGGCCGATCCAGACTCCGAGGAACAGGATCGGCAGGCAGACGGCGAGCCGTGAGAGCACCTCGCCGGTGACGAGCCCTTGAACGGCGAACGCGCCGGCTCCGGCCGCTCCCGTGCCGAGAAAGAACGTGATGATGGACGCGCGACTGACCGCAACGCCGATTGGCGATGAGAAGTAGAACAGCACGACGGCGGGCCCCACGAAGCCGACGCCGCCGTTCATCAGCCCGGCGAACAGACCGATGGCGATCGTCGCGATCTTGCCGGGCGTTTTCTGGAGGGCGAACCCACGCCAGAGAAGGACCGTCGCGAGAAGCACGACGACCGCGACGACGACGCGCGCCGGGTCGACCGGAAGCGATGCGAGGGCGTACACGCCGGCCGGCGTCGCGGCGAGCGTGCCGACGAGGAGCAACCCGACGGACCGCCAGTCTATGCGTCGCCAGATGGCCGGCAGCAGGTGGACGCTCGAGACGATCTCGAACATCAACACCATGGGAACGACCTCCAGGGGCGGCAACAGCAACGACAGGCCCGTCACCCACAGCATGGAGGCGCCGAAGCCGCTGTAGCCCTTGACGACCGCGCCGATGAATACGATCAGGACGAGCGGCGCGACGCCGACTCCGTCGACGCCGACGATATCGAGGATGGTTCGCAGGGTGCGCTTCCCGGGCTTCGGCCAGAGGCGAAGTATAGATGGATCGATCGGCGCCGCCGTATTCGCGGAAAACGTGCGCGGCGCGCCGTCTTGCCTTAATATGGCCGCCAATGACCGGGGCGGCGCGGTCCGCCGCGCCAGGTCGGAAACGAGACCGCGCGACGAGGCCGCCATGACGACCGAACTGCCGAGCGTCTGTCCGCTCGATTGCCCCGATACCTGCTCCCTCAGCGTGACCGTCGACGACGACCGGGTCGTCAAGGTGCGCGGCGCCGACGCGAATCCGTTCACGGAAGGCGTGCTCTGCAACAAGGTCACGCGGTGCTTCCCGGACTTCGCGCATGGCGAGAACCGGGTGCGCTATCCGCAGAAGCGCGTCGGCGCGAAGGGCGAGGGGGCGTTCGAGCGTATCTCCTGGGACGAGGCCATCGACATCGTCCACGACCGTTTCCGGGCCGTGATCGACCGCTACGGGCCCGAGGCGATCATGCCGCTCAACTACGCCGGACCGCACGGCATGTTGATGTACGCGTCGATGGACCTGCGGTTCTTCCACAAGATCGGCGCCAGCCTCGTCAACCGGCGCGCGCTCTGCGGCGGGATCAAGGCCGAAGCCTACGCGGGCACCTACGGCGACGCCCCCGGCATGAGGCCGGAACAGGTCGCCAACGCCGACCTGATCGTGGTGTGGGGAAACAACGTCACCGTTTCCAACCTCCATTTGATGCCCTGGATCAACAAGGCCAGGAAGGGCCGCGGCGCGAAAGTCGTCGTCGTCGACCCTAGGCGCGTCAAGGTCGCCGAACAGGCCGACCTGCACCTCGCCTTGAGGCCGGGGACCGACGTCGTCCTCGCCTTCGCCATCGCCAACGAGCTGGAACGAACCGGCGGTCTCGATCGTGGTTTCATCTCCGGGCATGTGAAGGGGTTCGAGCCCTTCATGGAGCGCGCGCGGCGGTTTCCGGTGGAGAAGGCCGCGGACGTCTGCGGCCTCCCGGCCGTGGATATCCGAAGGTTCGCGGACCTCTATCGGGACGCCGACAGAGCCATCATCTCCATCGGCAACGGGCTCGAGCGCAACAGAAACGGCGGTAGCGGCGTTCGCGCCGTCCTCGCGCTGCCGGCGCTCGCCGGCAAGTTCGGGCGGCCCGGGACGGGTCTCGTCGCCGGCGCCGGCAACGCGTTCCCCAAGACGCCGGGCAGGCTGGGACGGCCGGATCTGGTCCCGGAGGGGACGCGCACGATCAACATCCTCGACGTCGGGCGACACCTCACGGCGGAGGACATCGACCCGCCGCTCAAGGCTCTGTTCGTCTACAACCACAATCCGGTGGTCGCGCACCCGGACCAGAACCTGATCCGGCGCGGGTTCGAGCGCGAGGACGTGTTCATCGTCGGTTGCGACGTCGCCATGACCGACAGCCTGACGTACGCGGACGTCATCCTGCCCGCCTGCACGCACTTCGAGTACGCGGATCTGTATCCCGCCTACGGGCATCACCATTTGCAGCGCGCCGAGCCGGTGATTCCCCCGGTGGGCGACTCGCTTCCCAACACGGAGATATTCCGCAGGCTCGCCAGGCGATTCGGTTTCGACGACCCGATCTTCCGGGCCAGCGACGCGGAACTGATGGACGACGCGGTCGACGGTTCGGATCCGCGCATGAAGGGGATCAAGGCGAGCGAACTTCCCCTGGCGACCGCGCTGCCGATGGAGTTCGGCGGGGAAGAGGCGATCCCCTTCCACAACGTCTTTCCCGGAACGCCGTCGGGAAAGGTCGAGTTGGACTCCGCATACCTGGCCGAGGCGTACGACGAGCCCGTGGCGTCCTATCGCCCGCTGGAGGCGACCCATCCGCTCGCCCTGATCACGCCGTCGTCGGACAAGCGGATAACTTCCACCTTCGGGGGACTGGGGTGGAGCGACGAAACGCCGCCGTTGGAGATGCATCCCGATGACGCGGCGGCGCGCGGTCTTCGCGATGGACAGTGGGTTCGGGTGTGGAACGAGCGGGGTGAAGCGCGCCTGCCCCTCGCCGTCACGGACGCGGTGCGGCCCGGCGTGTGCTGTTCGGAAAAGGGGGCGTGGCTGCGGACTTCGGACAACATGCAGACGGTCAGCGCCCTGGCGCCGGCCACCCACGCCGATCTCTGCGAGGGGGCCTGCTTCAACGATACCCGCGTCGAGGCGGCTCCTTACGAGGCTTTCGCGAAGGCCGCCGAATAGGTTCGCGACTCCCGGTTTTCCGCGCCGATGCCCGGGTCGCCACGCGACCGGTCACAACCGGGTGACCCGATCCGGCGTTCCGTTCGACGTTTCGGCGCAGAACTCGAAAGCGTCCGCCTCGGCGGCTTCCGAAGCGGGGTAGGCGCCGCCCATCCGGATCCGGTTGCCGTTCCGCCAGACCGACCATATGTAGTCCGTCGACCCGTCGGGGTTGGCCCAGCGTTCGATGATCACTTCCAGCATGAGCCGTCGGGTCCCTTGCTCTACAATGCCGTGGAAGGAGTGGAGTATATGTCCGGAACGCCGCACGGTCGGCAGCGATGGCAGGCATGAACGAGGAACCGTTCCGGCTCGATGGCGACGTCGCCGTGGTTACCGGCGGCGCCCGGGGACTCGGCCGCGGGATCGGCGAAGTCTTCGCCGCGCGAGGCGCGACGGTCGTCATCGCCGACGTCCTGGAGGACCTGGCCCAGCGCGCCGCCGGGGAGATCCGCGGAACCGGGGGCGTCGCCGAGGCGCGGACCCTCGACGTCACGGATGAAGCCATGATCGAGGCGACGTTCGCCGGGATCATGGAGGCGCATGGCCGCCTCGACGTCCTGGTGAACAATGCCGGTATCGGAATGCGGAAGCCCGCCGTCTCGATCCCGCGCGAGGACTGGGACAGGGCGATCGACGTCAACCTGACGTCCGTGTTCTTCTGCGCGCGGGTCGCGGCGCGTCACATGATCGCGGGCGGCGGCGGGCGTATCGTCAACATCGCTTCGATCATGGGCCTGGTCGGCGGTCGCTATCCCAACATCGCTTATCAGACGGCGAAAGGGGGCGTGGTGAACATGACGCGGGGGTTGGCGTCGGAGTGGGCCAGGCAGGGCGTGCGCGTGAACGCCATCGCGCCGGTCTACGTCAGGACCGAACTGACGGCGCCGATGCCGCGGGAGTGGATCGAGGACTTCGATCGCATGGCCCCGCTCGGCGGCCGGGCGGAGCCGGTCGATGTCGCCAACGCGGCCCTGTTTCTGGCGAGTCGGGAGTCGGGGATGGTCACCGGCCACGTCCTGCCGGTCGACGGCGGCTATACGGCGCGTTGACGAGGAAGCGATGGCGGACGCGAACGATACGGAGGACAGGGCCTTTCGTCTCGATGGCGAGGTCGCGATCGTGACCGGCGCCGCCGCCGGACTCGGCCGGGCCGCGGCCGGCCTTCTCGCGAGGCGGGGCGCGCACGTCGCGATTCTCGACGCCGACGCGGCGGGCGCGGCAACGGCGGCTTCGGAGATCGAGAGCGGCGGCGGCAGCGCCGAGGCGCATCGGCTCGACGTCACGGACGAGTCGGCGGTGGACGCGGTCATGGAGAGGCTGGCGACGAGCCATGGCCGTCTCGACGTCCTCGTCAACAACGCCGGCATCGCCCGACGAATGCCGGCCACGGAGATGCCGCGCGAGGTCTGGGAACGGGTGATGGGGATCAACGCCACGGGCGTCTTCCTCTGCGCCCGCGCGGCGGCGCGTCACATGATCGCCCGCGAGACCGGGGGGCGCATCGTCAACATCGCCTCGATCATGGGGTTTTCGGGAGGGCTCTACCCGAACGCCTCCTACAACGCCTCGAAGGGCGCGGTCGTCAATCTGACCCGGGCGCTGGCCGTGGAGTGGGGGCCTCGCGGCATCCGCGTGAACGGGGTGGGGCCGACCTACGTGCGGACGGACCTCACGACGACGTTGTTCGCGGACGCCGAGGCCTACGAGGAGATCAAGTGGCACACGCCCATGGGCAGGGAGGCGGAGCCCGCCGACATCGCCCATGCGGTGCTGTTCCTGGCGTCGCGGGAGAGCGGGATGATCACCGGCCACACGCTGCCCGTGGACGGCGGCTTCCTGGCGTGGTGAGGGCCCGCCAAGGGTTCGGGTATTTGCGCTTCTAACCTTTGGGCCACGTGATGGATCGACCTGTCGACCTGATGACGCGACCCCCACCCCGGCCCTCCCCCTGCAAGGGGGAGGGAGAACAAGGGGAACGGAGGGGCCGTTGACGCTCCTCCCCCCGAACAGGGGGGGAGGGGGGCGGAGCGCGGGCCCGCGACGCCGCGCACTCCTCGATCCCTGCCGGTACGAGGAATGCGGGTCAGGACTCCGCCTTGTCGAGCGCCTGGGACAGGTCGGCGACGATGTCTTCCGCATCCTCGATGCCGACGGAGAGGCGGACGAGCCCGTCGGTCAGCCCGCGGGCATGGCGTTCCTCCGCCGGGACGTCGACGTGCGTCATGGTCGCCGGATGGGTGATCATGGTCTCCACCGCGCCGAGGCTCTCCGCGAGACCGCAGAGTTTCACCGAGTTCATCAAGGTCTTGCCGGCGGAGATGCCCCCCGTCAGCTCGAAGGAGATCATGCCGGAGAAGCCGGACATCTGGGCCCTGGCGACGTCGTGCTGGGGGTGGGACGCGAGTCCGGGATAGGCGACCCGCGCCACCTTGTCGTGCGCCTCCAGAAATTCCGCGACCTTGCGGGCGTTTGCGGCGTGGCGCTCCATGCGCAGGTGCAGGGTCTTGACGCCGAGCAGCGTCAGCCAGCAGTCGAAGGGGCTCGACACGGCGCCGACGCTCTTCTGCAGGAACTTGAGCCGGTCGCGTACGTCCTCGCGGTCGGTGACGACGATTCCGCCGATGATCTGGTTGTGGCCGCTCAGGTACTTGGTCGTCGAATGCA
The DNA here is from genome assembly GCA_965242505.1 of Alphaproteobacteria bacterium. Taxonomy (GTDB): domain Bacteria; phylum Pseudomonadota; class Alphaproteobacteria; order UBA2966; family UBA2966; genus UBA2966. The sequence continues at coordinate 1,513,240 of OZ251449.1, read as the reverse complement.
CGACGATGTCGGCGCCGTACTCCAGCGGCCGGAGGAAGACCGGCGTCGCGAACGTCGAATCGACGGCGTAGATCAGGTCGCGCTCCCTGGCGATCTCCGCCATGGCGGCGAGGTCGGTGATCTTGAGCAGGGGGTTCGTCGGCGTCTCGATCCACAGCATCCTGGTCTCGGGCCGCACCGCCTGGCGCACCGTCTCCGGTCGCGAGGAATCGACGTAGGTGACGCCGATGCCGTGACGGGACAGCACCCGGTCGAACAGGCGCGTCACGCCGCCGTAGACGTCGTCCGTGCAGACCACGTGATCGCCCGCGCCGAGCGTCCTCAGACAGCCGTCCACCGCCGACATGCCGCTCGCGAAGCTGATGCCGTGCGCGCCTCCCTCGATCGCCGCGAGATTGTCCTCGAGCACCTGGCGCGTCGGGTTCGACGACCGCGTGTAGTCGAAGCCCTTGTCGCGGCCGACCTCGTCGAGGACGTAGGTCGCGGTCTCGTAGATCGGCGGGACGATGGAGCCGGTCACGGGATCGGGCGCGATGCCGGCGTGGATGATTGTGGTGTCGCGTTTCAATGCATGTCCTCCCGCAGGCCCTTCCGGGCCTCGGTTCATTTCAGCGATTTGCGGCGATGGTAGTTGAGATAGTCGGCGATCGTGATCAGACCGTGGAACTCGTCGTCGTCCGCCACCAGCGCGACGCGGCCGGCTCGGAAGATGTGCATCAGTTCATCGACCGGGGTGTCGGGCGTGACCAGCTCCAGGCGGTCGATCATGTGCTCGGAGCAGAGCTCCTCGAAACGGTCCTCGCGGTTGTGGACGGCGACCAGCAGGTCCGATTCGTCGATGATCCCGACGATCCGGTCGCCGTCGAGAACGGGGAGCTGCGACACGTCGTACATGCGCATGCGGCCGTAGGCGTTCAGCAGCGTATCCCGGGGCGTCACCGAGATGACGCCGCCGTCCTCGGCCCGGCGGGTGATGAGGTCGCGGAGGTCGCCATAGGTCTCGCGCTCCATGAATCCCTGGTCGAGCATCCAGTAGTCGTTGAACATCTTCGACAGGTACTTGTTCCCGGAATCGCAGATGAACGTCACGACGCGCTTGGGCTCCGTCTGCCTGCGGCAGTAATCGAGAGCGGCCTTGACCAGGCAACCCGACGAGGACCCCGCGAAAATCCCCTCCTTCAGCAGGAGCTCGCGCGCCGTGTTGAGGCTGTCCCGGTCGGACACGACGATGGCTTCCGAGGCGACGTCGAGCTCGGCGTTCCCGGGTACGAAGTCCTCGCCCATGCCCTCGACCAGCCACGAGCCGGCATCGCCCTGGATCTCGCCGGTTCGCACGACGTCCGCCAGAACCGACCCCTCCGGATCGGCGAGGATCATGTCGATGTCCGGATCGACGCCTCGCAGAAACCGCCCGACCCCGGTCAGCGTGCCCCCCGAGCCCACGCCGCACACGACGGCATCGACGTCGTGGTCCATCTGCTCCCAGATCTCGGGACCCGTGCCTTCGCGGTGCGCCCTGGGGTTGGCCGGGTTCTCGAACTGGTTGATCCAGAGTGATCCGGGAATCTCCCTTTCCAGGCGCTCCGCGACGTCCTGGTAGTAGTCGGGGTGGCCGCGTCCGACGTCGGATCGCGTGGTGACGACTCGCGCTCCCATGGCGCGGAGGTGGAAGATCTTCTCTTGGCTCATCTTGTCGGGGAGGATCAGGATCAGCTTGTAGCCCTTGAGGGCGGCCACGAGGGCGAGCCCCAGGCCGGTATTGCCGGCCGTCGCCTCGATCAACGTGGCGCCGGGCTCGATGCGGCCCGTTTCCTCGGCCTCCTCGATCATGGCCAGCCCGATCCGGTCCTTGATCGAGCCGCCCGGATTCTGGGACTCCATCTTGACGAAGAGTCGGCAGGGCCCGGTGTCGAAATTCCGCAACTCGACGATCGGGGTATCGCCGATCAGTTCGAGGACGTTCCGGTGGGTGGGCATGAAAGGGAGTCCGGTCGACGGAGGTTTCAGATGCGAACCGACGCAGAATGCCAACGGAGCGGAGGCGCCGCAAGCGCGTGGACGCTCATGCCGGGGAATCGTTGTCGGCGATATGCGGGTCGACGCGACGATGCTCAATGGGTAACGTTCGGATCATCATGAATATCCGAATTCGATCCGTTTCAAGTCCATTCGACGACCCGAGGGTCGCGTCGGCGGCCGTCGCGATGCTGATCCGGGCGGAGGCGATGGGCCTTCTGTCCGGCGAAGTCACTCGCCTCGACGATACGGCGATGCTGGATCTCGGGGCGGGCATGTCCAGGGCCGGTATCGGGGAAGCCCTTCTGCCGGAGCTCCTTCATCCATCGGGCCCCGGTCCGGAGAAACTTGTCGCTCTGCTTGAACGGATCAGCGAAGCGCTGGACGAATCGCCCTCTCCCGCGCATGAGTGGCCGGCGCTGCAAGACGTGCTGGGGCTGGAGTTGCTCGTTCGCCTCTTGGGGGTGTCGGCGTCCAGCGCCCGCCGCTATCTTTCCGGCGCCCGCCGGACGCCCGACCCCGTCGCCGCCCGCCTTCACTTCCTGGCCCTCGTCGTCGGCGACCTCGCGGGCGCCTATAACGACGTCGGCATCCGGCGCTGGTTCGATCGCGAGCGCAAGCTGCTTGACGGGAGCACTCCCGCCGCGTTGTTGAATCGGGACTGGCGGGTGGACGACGACGGGCCGCGCCGGGTGCGGGAGCTCGCCCGCGCCCTCGGGCCGTCGCCAGCGACATGATCGTGTTCCGGCACGCCGACCCGCGCTTTCCTTTCCTTTGGGAAGGCGGTTCCCAACCGGCCGGCCGATGGAACGCCGAGGGCCGGTTGACGCACTATTTCAGCGATACGCCCGATGGCGCGTGGGCCGAGTTCCTGCGCCACGAAGAGATCGTCGATCCCGAGGATCTGCCGACCATCCGCAGGGCGCTATGGGCCGTGGAGATCGGGGACGCGCCGACGTCGCGGCCCTCGCTGCCGATGGAGACGCTGACCGGCGGTCGGGACAGTTGGCCGGATTGCCAGAGTTGGGCGGAAACCCATCGGACGTCCGGCGTGAAAGGGATGGCGGCGCCCTCGGCCGCGCTCGTCACGGGCGGCGCGCGCGGCTGGAGGGTGGATGGCGGTCCCCGGCCCGGTCCCGAGAGGGACGGAACGGTTTTCGCGCTTTTCGGGCCGCGCCCGGACCTGGTCGGCTGGGCGGCGGCCGTCGAGGGCTGTCCCGGCGAGGACCTTCTCGGTCGCGTTCGCCATTATCTGACGGCGCGCCGTCGACGGCTCTTCCCTGCGGACAGGCCCGGCGCGCACCCGTTCCGAGGCCGGGGGGCGGAAACGACGGATCGACGTTCCGGAAGGCTCAGGCGGTCTCGGCTCGAGGCTCGGCCCAGGTGACGCCCGTCCGCGCGCGGAGATTGCGCAGGACTTCGGCGTGGACGGCCATGTATCCGGACGCGACGGGGAGCAGCGCGCCGGCGACCTTCTGGTGAAGCTCCGGCAGGACGTGGAACGGCGCCGCCGGGCAGAGGTGATGCTCGGCATGGTACGGCATGTTCCAGAACAGGGCGCGCAACCAGCCGGGCGCCCGGGTCGTCCGCGTGTTGACGGTGAGGTCGGCGCTCTCCTCGCATTCCGCGTGTTCGGCGATGCGCAGCCAGCGCATGAACGGCTCTCCGAGAAGGCGGGGCAGGATCCACAGCCACAGCGGCATCCACGATCCCGCCGCGACCGCGATCACGGCGATCGATCCATAGACCCCCCAGACGACCCAACCCTCGCGCCTGATCCTGGGAACCGCGCTCTCGGGGATGAAATGCCGGTGCTTGTCGGCGACCCTCCCGAAGGGCAGGGCCAGGAACCATTGCGCGCCCCGAATCCAGAACGGGATGGCCGACACGTAGTAGAGGTAATCCCGCACCGTCGAGTTCCGGGGCAGGACCATGTCGGGATCGCTGCCGCGAATCTGGGTGTAGCGGTGATGCGCCAGATGCGAATGGCGGAACATGCGCGGCGGCACGACGTAGATCAGGCAAAGCAGCCAGTAGACCCCTTCGTTCAGCCAACGCGTTCTGAACGCGGTCGCGTGGGAACACTCGTGCACGGGCGCGAACAGGAACGCCATGACGATGCCGTGCAGGACCATGGCGGGCAGGATCCACCACGCGCCGATGCTCATGAGCACCAGCGCGCCGGTGGCGAACAGGACGAGGAAATGCCGCGCCAGGAAGAAGAGGCCGGCCGCGTCGCTCCGGCGGTCCGTGTACTGCTTCAGGGTCCTGCGATCGATGACGGCCTCGCGGCCGCGAGCGAATTCCGAAGGTATGGCGGATACCTCTCCCTTGGGTGGACGTCGCCGCGTTCCGTCGATGCGGGCGCTTGCGTGAACGCGAATCGTACAGGCCGATCCATTTTCCGTCAACGACGTGTCCTCGTTCAATACATATGAGACACTGAGCGAGCCGTTGCGGGGCCACGGACCCCCCTCCCGACCTCCCCCCTGCCAGGGGGGAGGAGTGTGGATGGCAGGGAGGAAGCGCGCGGCGCGCCCCCCTTCTTCTCCCTCTCCCTTGCAGGGGGAGGGTCGGGGTGGGGGTCGCGCCGGGGGAGGAGCGCAAACGGCCCCTGCGGCGTCTCGCATGTGTCTGAACTTGGTCACGACGATGGAAGTCGATTTGACGCAATCGGCCAAGGGGGCCGGCCTTACTCGAACCGGGCTTCGTTCAACCGCCGGTAGGCGTCGGTTCCCCGCAACGCCTCGTTGTCTTTCGCGTAATCGAAAGGCGTCCTGCCGTCGTCGTCGCGGGCGTTCGGGTCCGCGCCGCCCTCTATCAGGGCCACGACGACCCGAGGCTCGGGGTTCTTCCACGCCGCCAGATGAAGCGGCGTCCAGCCTCTTCCGGCGCGGACGTTCGGGTTCGCGCCGCCCTCTATCAGCGCCACGACGACCCGGGGCTCGGGGTTCTTCCACGCCGCCAGATGAAGTGGCGTCCAGCCGCCTTCGGCGCGGGCGCCGGGGTCTGCGCCGTCCTCTATCAGCGCCGCGATCACCGAAGGTTCAGGATTGTGGTTCGCCGCCCCATGAACCGGTGTCGCGCCGGGTTCGTCGTGGGCGTTCGGGTTCGCGCCGGCGGATGGCGCGGCCTTCACTTCGGAAACGATCCCGCCTGTCACCGTCGTGAACGGATCATCCGTCGGATCGGCGAAAACAGGCGTGGCCGCGGCTATCGTCAGAGCGAATGTCAGAACGGCGCGGGTGGCGAACATGGCGGTTCCTTCCGGTTCGGGTCTCGGGAGTTTACCTTGGTCCGCATCCACCGATTGCGTAATTTGACGCGCCGCCGCAATCGTGTTCCACGGAGGCCCATCGGTGACGGAGCGCGCGACCCACTACCGGTTCCCGATCACCGCCATCGCGGTGGTCGGCTCGGGCGCGCTGATCGCGGTCGCGGTCGGCGTCTCCCTGTTCCTCGGGCTGTCGAGCGCGACGGAGAATACCCGTCAGCTCATGGCGTCGCGTTCCGAGGCGCTCGTGAACGCGCTCGAACGCGGGATCGAATCGCAGCTTCTGCCGGTGGAGCAGCAGGCGCAGTGGGCGGTGGAGAAGATCGGGGGCGGCAGCGTCGACTTCGACGACAAGCAGGCGCTGGACACGTTCATCTTCGGCCTGCTGGGCGCCACGCCGCAGGTCGCGGGCATCGGCGTCATCGATCTTCGGGGGCGGATGCGGAGATGGGGGCGCGCGTTCGCGCAGCCGGTCGTGGAGGACTGGTCGAACCGTCCCCAGATCATGGAGTGGGTCGAACGCGGGGCGGCGCAGCCGGGGCCGGCATGGCGGGCCCCGTTCTGGACGCATACGCTCGGGACGACGGTGGTTCTCCACGACACGCCGTTCCGGATCCGCGGCGAGTTCGCCGGCATGTTCACGCAGGTGGTGACCGTCTCCGACCTGTCCCGGCAACTCGCATCGACCCGGCTGCGCACCGGGATCATTCCGTTCATTCTCCACGACCGCGAGCACGTCCTCGCGCATCCGTTGCTGATCGACTGGACGCCCGCCGCCTCCGGCCAGGACCAGCCGCTCTCCGCCCTCGATGTGATCGGGGATGCGGTGCTGGAGCGTATCTGGACCCCCGACGATCCGGAGCTGTTCCTCCTCGGCGGCATGACCGAAGTGAACGCGTCGGGGGTGACGGTGGGCGACGACTACTACGTGTTCCTGCATCGGGACGTCCATCGCTACGGTCCGTCCCCGTGGACGATCGGGGCCTATGTGAACGCCGGGACGAGCGACGTCCTCGAATGGCTCGCCGGGATCGTCCGGGCTGCCCTGCGCGGGGACTACGCGAACGTCACGGCCGGCGACGGCGACGAGTTCGAGCGGCTGATCGCCGCGGCGTTCGCGGGGCTCGCCGTGTTCGTCGTCTCCGTCGCGCTCGCCGCGTGGCTCGGCGTGCGCGCGAGCCGGCCGATCAGGGCGCTCGCGGTGGCGGCGCATTCCATCGAGGCCCAGCGCCTCGACAGCGTCCCGGCGCTGCCGTCGAGCCGGGTCGCCGAGTTCGACGACGCGAACCGCTCCTTCAATCAGATGGCGGCGGGACTCAGGGAGCGCGAGCTGATCCGCGAGACCCTGGGCCGGTTCGTCCCCACCGACGTCGCGAGGACGCTCCTCACCGAGGGCGGTGAGATCGCGCCCGTGCAGTCCGAGGCGACCGTGCTGTTCTGCGATCTCGAAGGTTTCACCGCCCTGACCGAGACCCTCGGCCCGGCCGGCATCGTGGAATTGCTCAACGAGTACTTCGAAGCGATGGTCGGGATCCTCGAACGCCGACACGGGGTCGTCACCCAGTTCCAGGGCGATGCGATCCTCGCGACGTTCAACGTGCCGGCGCCGGATCCGGCCCACGCCGCCAACGCCCTGCGCGCGGCGCTCGAAATACGGTCCGCGATGCAGCGCCGTGAGTTCGCCGGGCGGCGGATCGGCGTCCGCATCGGGATCAACACCGGCCAACTGGTTGCGGGCGCGGTCGGCGCGAAGGGCCGGCTCAGCTATACCGTGTACGGCGACGCGGTCAATCTGGCGGCCCGACTCGAAGCCCTCAACAAGGAACTCGGCACGCGCATCCTCGTTTCCGGAGCCACCGCGGCGCGGGTGGAGGGCTTCGACCTCGAAGCCAGAGGCGAGTTCGACATCCGCGGTCAGACCGAGCGTGTGGCGGTCTATACGCTTGATGAGGCGGAAGGGCTGGACCGGCGGATTTCTCCGCGAGCCTGAAGGGCTCCTCATGACCGACATCGCGCATCCGGGCCTGACCGAGGTCGTGTCCGCGATCCGGGACGGGCGCGGACGGGCGCCTCCTCCGCCGCGAATCGGGCGGGCGTGAGGGCGACCGGCGAAGCGCCGCCAGGCGGCGGGCCGCCGAGCTCCGGCGAGGGTTCGAGTCCGGAAACCGGGATCGCGGACGTTCCCTTCCGCGAGGCCCTCCGGGTGTGGCTGAAGATCGGGCTGCTGAGCTTCGGCGGTCCGGCGGGCCAGATCGCGATGATGCATCGCATCCTCGTCGACGAGAAACGCTGGATCGGCGAATCCCGATACCTGCACGCGCTCAACTACTGCATGTTGCTGCCGGGGCCCGAGGCGCAGCAGCTCGCCACCTACGTCGGGTGGCTTCTTCATCGCGCCCCGGGCGGACTGGCCGCGGGCATCCTGTTCATTCTGCCGGGCGCCCTGGTGATGCTGGCGCTCAGCATCGTCTACGCGTTCTACAATCACCTGGCGTTCATCGACGCGCTGTTTCTCGGCGTCAAGGCCGCGGTGCTGGCCATCGTCGTCGAGGCCGTGCTGCGCATCGGCCGCCGCGCGCTCGGGACTCCGGCGATGTACGCCATCGCCGCGCTGGCGTTCGCGGCGATTTTCTTCTTCGCCGTTCCGTTTCCCGCGATCGTCGCCGCCGCCGCGTTGATCGGCCTCGTCGGCGCACGGTTCGGCCGGGGCCGTCTCGTGATCGCGCGCGGCCACGGAGGCGCGGACGAGCAGGCGGTCGCCGATGCGGCCCTCGACTCGGGGCGCCTCGCGCACACGCGGCCTTCGTTGGCGCGCGCGGCGCGTGTCGCCGCGGTCTGCCTGCCCCTGTGGTTCGCGCCTACCGTCGCTGCGCTGCTCGTCCTGGGTTGGGACGACGCCTTCACCCGGATCGGCTGGTTTTTCAGCAAGCTCGCCGTGGTGACGTTCGGCGGCGCCTACGCGGTGCTGGCGTATATGGCGCAGCAGGCCGTCGAGGCCTACGGCTGGCTGGCGCCGGGCGAGATGCTGGATGGCCTCGGGCTCGCCGAGACCACGCCGGGTCCCTTGATCATGGTGGTCCAGTTCGTGGGGTATCTGGCGGCCTTCCGCGATCCGGGCGGCCTCGATCCGCTGGTCGCGGGCGTCGTCGGGGCGGCGTTGGCCACCTGGGTGACGTTCGTTCCCTGCTTCCTGTGGATATTCCTCGGCGCGCCCTACGTCGAGAGGCTGCGGAACAACCGGGACGTCGGCGCCGCGCTTTCCGGCATCACGGCGGCGGTGGTCGGCGTGGTGCTCAACCTCGCCGTCTGGTTCGGTATGCACGTGGTGTTCGGGGACGTCGGCGCGTTCGTATCCGGGCCCGTTTCCGCACCGTGGCCGTCGCTCGCCAGCACGGACGTTCCGGCGCTGGGCCTGACCGTGTTCGCGATCTGGCTCGTGTTCGGGCGGCGTCTCGGTCTCCTGGCCACGCTCGGACTGACGGCGACCGCCGGGCTGGTCGTCGGCCTCGTTCCGTGGTGACCCTCGTCCGGGTCGTCGTCCGTCGCGGCGTCGTCTCGACAGGCGGCGGGCCGGACGGTATCCCTGTCTCCGGAAGGGGACGGACGCGCATTCCATGAGCTGGCATCTCGGCATCGACATCGGCGGCACGTTCACGGACGCCGTGGCGTACGACGGGTCCACGAGGACGCGCCGGACCGCCAAGGTCTGGAGCGTCAGGGACGATCCGCGGGCGACCGTCTCGTCCGCTCTCGACGCCCTGGGTCTGGAAGCGACGGACCCGCGAACGATGACCTTCGGCACCACCATCGTCACCAACGCCATCGTCCAGGGGAAGCTGGGGCGCGTGGCTCTGCTCACCACCGCCGGGCACGGCGACGTCCTCGACATCGCGCGGCAATCGCGGCGGGCGCTCTACGATCTGGCGGCGCCTCCCCGCGAGCCCGCTCCGGCGCCGCGCGGGCTGCGGTTCGAGATCGACGCCCGGATGCGGCCGGACGGCGCCGCCGCGGTTCCCGTGGACCCGGACCAGGTTCGGGACGTCCTGAAACGCCTCGACGGCGCGGTCGATTCGATCGCGGTCTCGCTTCTCCATGCCTACGCCAACGGCGAGCACGAACGAGTCGTGGGCGAGCTGTGCCGGGAGATGTTTCCGCACGTCTCCTTGTCGCACGAGGTATGGCCGCAACTCAGGGAGTACGAGCGGACGCTCGCCACGGTGCTGAACGCGGGCGTCATGCCGATGGCGGCGGATTACATCGCCACGCTGGGCGCGTTCCTTCCCGCCGATCTGCGCCTGGAGTTGTTCCATTCGGGCGGCGGCATGATGACGCCGGAGGCCGCCGTGTCCCTGCCCCTGTCGCTGGCGCTCTCGGGGCCCGCCGCGGGCGTGGAGGCGGCCCGTCGGGTGGCGAGGGACGTCGAGGCGCCGCTCGCCATCAGCATCGACATGGGCGGCACGACGACCGACGTCTGCCTGATCGTCGACGGTCTGCCGGAGATCCGGGACCAGGCGCAGGTCGGTCCGTGGACGGTGAACCTGCAGATGCTGGCCGCGCACTCCATCGGCGCCGGCGGCGGATCGCTCGTCCGTCACGGACCGGCGGGCATCCAGGTGGGGCCGGAAAGCGCCGGCGCCGACCCGGGCCCCGCGTGCTACGGCCGGGGAGGCGACCTGCCGACGTTGACCGACGCGGCGGTCGTGCTGGGGTATCTGCGGCCGTCGGCGCATGCCGATGGCGGCGTCCGGATCGATGCGAACCTGGCGGAACGGGCCTTCGACGGCCTCGCCCGCCAACTGGATACGCCCGCGGCGCGCGTGGCGCGCGGCGTGGTGCGTGTCGCCAACGCCAACATGGCGCGGGCGCTCAGACGGATCACGGTGGACCGGGGCGTGGACGCCCGCGACTGCGCGTTGATCGCGTTCGGCGGGGCGGGACCGATGTATGCCGCCGAGCTCGCCCGTGACGTAGGCATCGGCGCGGTCCTGGCGCCGAGGGAGTCGAGCCTCCTTTCGGCGGTTGGCTGCCTGACGGCGGCGCCGAGCTATACGCGCCAGCGGACGGTGCGCCTGTCCGGCGTCGCCTGGGAGGCCGGCGCGTTCGAGCGGGCCTGCGCCGCGATCGCCGACGAGGCGCGGGAATGCCTGTCGCGGGGACGCGGCGGGGAGGCGGATGTCGGCGTCGAATACGCCGCGTTCATGCGCTATCTCGGCCAGAGCCATGTGATCGAGGTCCCCTGCGCGCCGGAGAGCGGCGCCGACGAGCTCCAGGCGGCGTTCCGGCGGCGCCACGAGGAGCTCTACGGCTATTGCACGGAAGAGCCGTGGGAGGTTCAGTCGTTGCGCGTCACCGCGAGGATCGATACGGAGATACCGGAGTTCGATCGCCCGAAGGCGTCCGGCGCGGCGCCCGAACCCGTCGAAACGGCGAACTGTCTTTTCGCGGAGGGTCCGGCCGCCACGCCCGTCTACGCGCGGGACGACCTCGGTCCGGGGCGGGTTCTGGAAGGTCCTCTCATCGTCGTGGACCGGACGTCGACGACCGTCGCGCCTCCCGGTTGCCGGCTCGACGTGACGCCGCACGGCCACCTGCGGATCGACGTGGACGAGGCGCCGTGAGTCTTCGCGAAGCGGGGTTCGGCGGGTTTCGCCGAAATTTCAGGGGATCCGCGGCGAGTCAGGCGGCGCGCCATCGCAACACGGCGGTCTCCAGACCCTCCACCAACGGCTGAACGCTACTTTCCGCGCGCCAACGGAAAGCCCCGGCGCTTCCTCCAGCAGCCGGTAGGGCGCACGCGACGCCGCGCCGATGTCCTCGTCCCGCGTCAGCCGATGGAGCGTCGGCATCAGTTATCCGTCCGCCTTCGGAACGCCGCGCATGGCTTCCTCGTATTCGGTGATCCATTGCTCGGCCTCTTCCTCCGTATAGGCGCCGGTTATGGCTCCACTGCCTTCCGGCAATTCGTAGCGCGGCGGCTTGCCGACATGCGTATCCAGTACCTCTCGCAATAATTTTGTCTTTTCGTCAGCCAGTCCTTCAACGAGAGAATCTACCTCTTCTTGGCTCAATCCACCCGCGAACGTAACCTCCGACAGATCGCTCTCCCGATCAATTCCTGCACGGATACGCCCCTCGAACGACGGATCTCCGCCAGGCTGGCAGATAACCCCTCGCAGATGCGCCCCAGGAAGTTTTGCCCCTTGTAGATGTGCCCGGTGAAGGTTCGCCCCTTGCAGTTGCGCCCCGAGAAGATCCGCCCCTTGTAGCTGCGCCCCGGAAAGATCTGCTCCTTGCAGTTGCACGCTGGAAAGCCGTGCTTCTTGCAGATGCGCAAAGGGAAGGTACGTCCCTTGCAGGTGCGCAAAGAGAAGGTTCGCCTCTTGCAGTTGCGCCTTGTAAAGGTCTGTCCCTTGCAGATACGCCCCGAGAAGATCCACCCTTTGCAAGCGCGCAGACTTGAGAGAGGCCCCGTTCAGCCAGCTTGCCTGCAAGTCGATGTGGCAGCCCTTGAAGACCATGTGCTCTTGCACGAACAGCAGGGTCAAGAGGCTCTGAACCTCTGTCGAAGGCTTCGACCCGTGCTTTTCCCGGTATTCCGCCTCACCCGTCGTCCAGCGGATGTGGGCGCAGAGGATGTCCAGCACCGTCTGGCGCAAGTCATCGTCTTCGGTGTCCCGCGCCAGATGGAAGAGCTCGTAGGCCCCGCCCATGCGCACGGAATCCGAGTCGTGGCCCAGATGCTCGATGGCGTTCTTCAGCCGCTCCTGCCGCCGCCCGGCCTCCGCGCCCCGGTTGGTCTCCTCCATCGCCGCGGCGCGACGGTTGGCGATCGTCGCCCCGATGGCGAGCAGCACGCCGCCCATGCCGACGCCGATGAATTCCAGGATCCGGAACTTCTCCGTTCCCGTTCCCTTCTCCGTGATGAAGAAACGATAGACCCATGCCGGATCGAAAACTCCGACGATCACGAAGACCGCGAGCAATCCGACCATCAGCGCGACGAGAATCGCGAGCACGGGCGACGCCCGCACCCATTCGAGGGTGGCTCGCAACGCGTTCACGAACGCGGCCCCGGAAGGCCGTCGAAGGCAGTATCGGCCATGGCGTTTCTCCGGTCGGGTTCGGCGATCGAGTCCGTATTCGCTGCCCCGCGATCATATCGCGGAACGCGACCGGCGTGCCAAGGAAGGCGGCCTGCGATACGCCGGTCAAGCCGACGCCCCGCTACGGCGCATTTCTCATACCGGCGGAGGATCGAGGAGTGTGCGGCGTTGCGGGGCCGTAATCACCCCCCTCCCGACCTCCCCCCTGTCCAGGGGGGAGGAGCGTCAACGGCCCCTCCGTCCCCCTCCGGAACGCCGCGCATGGCTTCCTCGCGCCGCTCGCCCGTATTCTGTCGCCCGGTCAACGCAGCCGCTTCATTTTGAGCTTGAAGCTCTTGGCTGGTCGTGGAGTGGGCACGTTGGCCATCTTCAATTCGTAGCCGGGCGGGTCCAGCTCGAGCTCCGCGGCGTGCAGGATGGTGGCGATGATGAGCAGTATTTGCGCCTCTGCGAAACCGCCGCCGAGGCAGCGATGAGTCCCCACGCCGAAGGGAACGAAGGCGTTGGGCTGCCGGTGCTCGGCGCGGTCCGGCAGATAGCGGTCGATGTCGAATCGATCCGGATCGGGAAAGAACTCCGGCAGGCGGTGCGTCACCGAAGTCGCCACGAACAGCGATTTCCCGGCGGGAATACGGTAGCCGCCGAAGTCGAACGAATTCGCCACGGCGCGGAGGAGCACCGGCGCCGTCGGATACATGCGCAGGGATTCCAGCGCCACGCGGTGCGTCACGTCCAGCCGCCGCATGCGCTCCACCGTCGGCGGTCCGGCGAAGAACTCGTCCGCCTCCGCGACGACCCGCGCCATCAGGTCCGGATGTTTCAGGATCGCGTAGAGCGTGAACGCGCAGGCGCTGGCGACGGTTTCGATACCGGCCAGATACGGAGTCAGCGCCATCGCGTTCATGTCCGTCTCGGGCATGAACTGCGGGTCGGAGCGATGCAGGTCGATGAGGTCGCTGATCATGTCTCCGGAGTCGTGATACGGCCCGCCGGGCATGTGGGATTGCACGGTCTTGCGCGCCAGCTGCTCGATCCGCTCGCGCGCTTTCCTGAACTTGCGGGCGAACGGGAACATCGGCAGTTGCCGGGTGACGGTGGTGGTGAGCAACGTCTCGAGGAACGCCACCATGTCCTCCAGATATTCCGAGGCCGGCTCGCCCGCCAGGATCTCGCCCATCTGGTCGGCGATGATCCGCTGCACGGAGAACAACGGCGCGATGGGCTTGCCTTGCGGCCAGGCGGCGACGCGCCGGCGGGCGATGTCGCTTGCCGATTCGAGAAACTCCTGAAACCGCGCCCGGGAAAGCGCGGGAGCGAGGGCCTTGCGCATGGCGGCGTGTTCCTTGCCGTCCATACTGAGCACGACCCGCGATGCGTGAAGCTCGTCGTTGAAGCCGCGCCAGGGGCGGTAGGAGCTGAGATGGAGCCGTCCCTTGCGGTTGACGAACCGATTGGCTTCGGCGCCGGCGAGCACGAGCGTTCTGCGATGCAGCAGGCGGATCTCGAATACCGGACCGAGTTTCAGGTACTGCTCGGTCAGGAAGCCGCCGAGGTCGCTGGCCGCCCGGTGGGCGCTGCCGAGAAGCGGCATTCCCTTGACCAGGGGGATCTCCCGGGTGCGCGCCGGGGGGGAGGGAGCCTCCCGGCCGGAGTCGCGCACCGCTCGCGTCACCGCCTGGCCGATCAGATCCATGCGCCGCACGAGGTCGATCCGCTCCCGCGCCTCGTCGCGTTCGGCCTTGCTCAGCATTCGCTCGAACACGCCGCAGGCGTCGGCGAGACAGATGATGACGACGTCCCGCGGTCCCGGGATGTCGTAGCCGAACAGCACGCCCATGATGCGCAGGCGCACCTCCCGCTCCGCCTTCCCGTCCACCGTCGGATACCGCCGCGCGCGCGCCACCTTGGACGAGAGCAGCATGGCGCCCTCCTCGGCGGATCTCAGGATGCCGGCGTCGACCAGGCGCGCCAGCGCCGCGGAACGGATCCGGTCGCCGTCCTCGGCGATGCCGCGCACCCAGTACTCGGCCCCGTGCGTCTGCTCGCTGGCGGCCACGCGCGCCAGGACGGGGTCGAGAAGGTCGTCGCCCACCGGCGCGGGATCGACCACCACGAGGCGATCGAGGTCGGCGTCGATCCGGTTCTCGAGCGCCAGGTCCATGAGCGCCGCGCCGGCGAGGACGTGGCGCAGGTTCGATTCCGGCACGGCGGCGAGGTCGCCGGCGTCCTCGTTCAGGAGCAGCAGCAGAAGCTCTTCGGCGAATCGCAGCACGGCTCGTCCCTCAGGTCCCGACCGGCGCGGCCGGGTTCACTCGCCGGCCCCGGGCGGTTCGTAATCCCAGGCATCGACCGCGAATCCCCAGTGCTCGCTCACCCGGTCGATGTTTTCCCGGTCCATCGGCAAGCGGTTCTTGCGATAGCCCGACAGCGTTCGCAGATAGGCGTCCACCCGCGGCTCGGCGTCACTCCAGCCCGGCAGATCGAGCTCCCGGTAGAGGCGCGCCAGCTCGCCGAGGGGGTCGCGCTCGAGATCCTCGTAGCGCACTTCGGCAAGCTGGCCGGCGGGAATGCGCTCGCGGTCGCGCAGGTATTTGGTCATCACCCGCCGGTACATCTCGACGAGCAGCCGCTCCATCTCCTCCCGGTCGTGACGGTCCAGCTGATACAGGGGAAGCAGCGTACGGTACAGGTGCAGGAGCGACGGGTAGACGGTATACGGATTGCGGACGATGTTGATGAACCTGGCGCGCGGAAACAGGCGCAGCAGGTGGTCGGCGCGCGCCGTGTTGACGGTGTTTCTGAACACCATGTGCTTGCCGCCGGCGAGCAGCGTCGCCTTGCGCAGCACGCCCAGATAATCCCGCTCCCAGCGCCGCAGCGCCCGCGGCGGCAGCTCGCCGCTCGGCTCGCCGTCGGCGCCCGCGCCCATCATCACGTACCTGTCGAACAACGGCAGGGTGCGTCGCGGAAAGGAAAGCTGGTGCACGAAGGACATGGGCGAGACGTTGGCGAGGGCCAGATCCTCCTCCTGGGGGGTGTCCAGGGTGATCTTCACGTTGTCCATCGGCCGCGTTCGCTCGCCCTCTCCACTCGCCGCCATGCCTTTCTCCATCAGCCGTTTCAGCCGGCCGCGCCCGATCAGGGAGAACGCCGCCGTCGCCCCCTGCCAGGTCGTGAAGTAGCCGAAGCGGGCGTCCTGGGTGATCAGATTCTGCAAGTGGGTGGTGCCCGAGCGCGCGAAGCCCAGAATGAACAGCGGCGGCGGATCCAGGACGACCCCGTTCACCCGCCTGGCATGGATCAGGGATTCGGCGACGCGCAGCGGAGCGGCCAGCGCGGAGAGCGCCAGAATACGCGCGGCTCTGCCCCAATAGGGCCGGGCGACGCCGCGGTTCTCCAGGATGAGGCGCGCCCACACCGACAGGGGAGCGAAGGTGCAGGGATGAAAGTCGTTCTTCAACGGTCGCTCCGCGAGACTCGCCGCCGTCTCGGACGCGGCGGCGAGCATGGGATGAGTATGGCGGTTCCGGCCGCCGTTGGCTATCGCGAGGGCGGCTTTGGAGCCTTCGTCCGGACCAGCCACGCTCCGAGGGCGGGCAGCAGAACGACGGCGCCGACCATGTTGACGAGGAACATGAACGTCAGCACCGTGCCCATGTCGGCCTGGAACTTCAGCGGCGCCGCGATCCACGTCGCGACTCCCGCCGCCAGGGTCAGCCCGGTGAGCGTCACGCCCGCGCCGGCCGTGGCCAGGGTCCGCTCGTAGGCGGCGGCGAAGTCGAGTCCCTCGGCGAGATGGGCGCGCAGCCGTCCGTAGATGTAGATGCCGTAGTCCACGCCGATCCCCACTCCGAGCGCCACCACCGGCAGGGTGGATATCTTGAGCCCGATCTCGAGCGCCGCCATCAGCGCGTAGGAGAGGAGGGAGACCGCCGCGAGCGGCGCGACGATGCACACGGTGGCCGCCGCCGAGCGGAAGGAGAGCAGGCAGAGGGCGATCACCGCGGCGTACACGTAGCCGAGGATCGGGAACTGCGACGCCTCGACCTCCTCGTTGGTCGCGGCCATTACCCCGACGTTGCCCGCGGCGAGCCGGAAGGTGATGCGCTCGTTCGGGTTCTCGGCCTGGAACGCCTTCACCGCCGCGACGACGCGTTCGATGGTCTCCGCCTTGTGATCGGCGGTGTAGACGTACACCGGCATCACGCTGCAATCCGTGTTCAGCAGGCCGCTGGAGGTCGGCGCCGGGGACACCGCCTGCACGAGCATGTATCGGTTGCGCGGCAGCGTCCGCCACTTGAGGCTGCCCTCGTTCCAGCCGGCGTTTATCCCGCGCGCCACCCCGGCGAGCCCGCGCGCCGACCGCACGCCGTCGACGTTGCGCATGCGCCATTCGAAGTCGTCGAGGGTGCTCATCACCTCGTGGTCGATGCAGCCTTCCGCCACCGTCTCCGCGATCACCGTCAGCACGTCCACCCCGATGTCGAAGCGTTCGGCGATGGCGGCGGTGTCGAGGTTGTATACGGAGTCCGGGCGCAGCTCCGGTACGCCGCGCTGCTCGTCGCCGACCCGGACCTCGGTCGCGGGACGCGCCGCGGCCGCCATCGCCAGCGCGGCCACCACGATCGCCGCCGCGGCGGGCTTGCGATGCGCCAGCCGCGCGACTCGCGACCACAGCGGCCGTAGCCGCCGGTCGAGATCGCCCGCGGCCCGGCGTTCGCGGTCGTCCATCTCGAGATACGAGAGCAGCACCGGCAGCAGCGCCAGGTTGGTGAGGATGATCGCAGCCACCCCGACGCTCGCCGTGAGGGCGATTTCCTGAATGACCCGCACCTCGATGAGCGAGATGGCGATGAATCCGACGGAGTCGGAGGCCAGGGCCACCGATCCGGGCAGCAGCAGGCGGCGGAAGGCGGCCCGCGCCGCGTCGGGGGCGTCGGCGCCTTCGATCATCTCGGCGCGCGCCGCGCTCACCATCTGCACCCCGTGGCTCACCCCGATGGCGAACACCAGGAACGGCACCAGCATGGACATCGGATCGATGCCGAGTCCGATCCCGGAGACCGCGCCGAGCTGCCACACCACCGCGATCAGGGAGCAGGCGAGCGGGACCGCGGTGAAGCGGAGCGAGCGGGTGTAGGCGTACACGAACAGGGCGGTGACGAGGAAGGCGATGCCGAAGAACGCCGCCACCCTGGCCGCCCCCGCCGCGATGTCTCCCATCGCCTTGGCGAAGCCGACGATGTGGACGTCCACGGCCGCGCTTCCCTCGGCATGCGCCAGCGCGTCGCGGCGGATGCGCTCCAGGGAGTCCGCGACCTCCAGATAGTCGAGTCGCTCGCCGGTGTCGGGGTGGAATTCCTGGAGCTTGGCGCTCACGATCGCTCCGCTGAAGTCGTTCGCCACGAGGCGGCCGACGAGGCGGGCCTTGATGATGTTCTCGCGCACCCGGGCGAGGCCAGCCGGGGTCGGCTCAAAATCGGCGGGCGCCACGTCGCCGGCGGCGATGCCGTCTTCCACCACCTCGATGAAGCGCACGTTCGGGGTGAGTACGGAGTAGACCTGGGCGCGGTCCACGCCGGGCAGGAAGAACACCGCGTCGGTGACCTCGCGCAGCACCTCGAAGAACCCGGGAGTGAACATGTCGCCGTCCCTGGCGACGACGGCGATCACCACCCGGTCGGCCCCGCCGAACTCGTCGCGATGCTCGAGGAAGGCGCGCATGTACTCGTGCCCGAGCGGCGCCTGCTTGGTGAAGCCGGCGTCGATCCGGAGGCCGGCCGCGAGCGAGGCCAGCGCCAGGGTGGCGAGCCCGAACGCGGCGAGCACGAGGCGGCGGCGGGCGAACAGCAGCCGCTCGGCGCGGTCGGCGAGCGAGGCCCGCTGGGGGGGCGGGGCGGTCGCGTCGGGATCCGGCATCGGGAGACCTACTCGGCGGCCGCGCCCCGGCGCCGGACGCCGAACTCGCCGATCAGCAGTACGTCGCCGCCGGCGAGGGGGAGCGCGGCCGAGATGCCCTGGCGCGAGGCGAGTCGTTCGAGCGTCGGGTCGCGTCCCCCGTCGCGGCTGGCGAGCAGGGTCCCTTCGAGACCGACGATCAATACCCGATCGGCCTGTCCGGGAGGCGCCCGGACGGCGTTGGTCAGGGTCGCGTGAGTCCCCGTGGCCACCCGCGTCCAGCTCTCTCCCGCGTCGTCGGAGCGCAGCAGACGGCCCCGCAGCCCGAACAGCAGCACCCGGTTCCGGTCCAGCGCCAGCGCGCCGAACCAGGAGCCGCGGTAGGGAGGCGACAGCGCTCGCCACGTCTCGCCGCCGTCGTCGGAGCGGTACGCGGCCCCCGCCTCCGCCGCGATGAACAGCCGTCCGCCTCCGGCCGACGCCAGGGCGTTCAGGTGGAAGTCGTCATCGCCGATCGCGCGCGCGGTCCAGGTGTCGCCGCCGTCGCCGGTCGCCAGGAAATAGCCGTAGGCCCCTACCGCGAAGCCGGTGCGCGCGTCCCGGAACCACACGTCGAGCAGGGGCCGCTCCTCCTCCGGCGCGTAGTGGACCAGCTCCCACGTCGCGCCGCCGTCGCCGGTGCGCAGGATCGCCGCGTCGTGCCCGACCGCCCAGCCGAGGCGGTCGTCGTGCATGTGCACAGCCGTCAACAGGGCGCGGACGGGGACGCGGGACTGCGTCCAGCTCTCGCCGTCGTCGGTGGAGACGAGGATATGGCCGCGTTCGCCGACCACGACCAGCCGCGAACCGGCCGCCGCCCCGTCGAGCAGGAGGGATTCGATCGCGAGCGGCGCCGCGGCGGCGGGTATGGGTTCCGCGCCCGCGCCGTCGGCGGGGAGGAGCGCCAGCCAGGGGCAGACGATCAGCGCGGCGCGAGCCGCCATGCGAGCCGCGCTGCGAAACGCCGGCCCTTCCCGGCGCGCCATGCCGGCGCCGGCGCGTGGATGCGGGTTCGCCCGGTCCGGTCTCCGGCGCACGGAGCGGGGAGTCAGTGGGCGGACCGCGCCGAGGCCGGGCTCACCGTCGGCCCTCGCGGCGCAAGGCGGCGGGGGTGAAGTCGCGGGAGGTGATCGCCACGTCGTAGACGCACATGTCGAACTCGTTGTCGAGGCCCAGGGCGAGATAGCGCCCCGCCTGGAGGTCGGTATGCACTTCCAGGGTCGGCCAGATCAGCGGCTTCTCGTAGTAGTTGATGACGTGGCCTTCCGACACCCGCCACAGCTCGTCGCGGTTGTCGTAGACGTCCGCGACCAGGATCTGCCACGAGTCCTCGTCGACGTAGAAGGTGCGCCGCTTGTAGATGTGGCGCGCTCCCTCCTTGAGGGTCGCCTCCACCACCCACGTCCGGCGCAGCTCGTAGCGCAGGTGTTCCGGATTGACGTGCAGGGGGGTGAGGATGTCGTCGAAGGAGAGTTCGTCGCTGTGCAGCCGGTAGGCGTTGTACGGCGCGTAGATCTCGCGCTTGCCGACGAGCCGCCAGTCGTAGCGGTCGACCGCGCCGTTGAACATGTCGAACTGGTCGGCGGTCCGCAGCCCGTCCGAGGTGGTGCCGGGGTTGTCGTAGGCGACGTTCGGGGCGCGCCGCACCCGCCGCTGGCCGGGATTGTAGGTCCAGGCGTTCCGGGGTTCGCGAACCTGGTTCATGGTCTCGTGCACCAGCAGGATGTCGCCCGCGAGGCGCGCCGGCGCCAGCACCCTCTGCTTGAAGAGGATCATCGTGTTGTCGAGCCGCTCCAGGGTCATGCCCGGCAGCGAATAGCGCAGTTCGACCTCGAGGCCGTACTTGACCATCGTGTAGGCGCCGCCGCGGGTCACCGCCGCCTGGCCGACGACGCACTCGACCGTCTCTCCCCGGTAGCGCAGCAGGTGGTTCCAGATCACCTCGAGGCCGTTCCTCGGGATCGGGAACGGAATGCCGATCACCGCCCCGTCGACGCCGTTGCCGTCGTCCACGAGCCTGGCGGTGGCCGCGACTCGCCGGGTGGCGTCGTAGATCCGCTGCGGCGCGGCGGCGCTGCGCCGGGTTGGATAGACCGGCATCCGGAACGTCGGATAGGTCTCCAGCATGCGCCGGTGTCCGACCGAGAGGCGGTCGCCGTGCTCGTCGAGGTTGGCCGCGTCGATGACGAAGAGCGGCCGGTCGTCGGCGTACGGGTCGCGATGGTGCTCGCCGGGCTCGTAGCCGGCCGGCGGTTCCGCGATGCCGCCGGTCCACTCCGGGATGGTTCCGTCGGCGTTGCCCGCCCGCTCCCCTCCGAGCGGGGTGAGGTCGCGGCCGAGCCGCGCGATCTCGTCGGCCGGGATCTCGGCGGCGGCGGGAAGGGCGAGGGCGCACCCGAGAACGAGGGCGGCGGCGGATCGAAGGGTGGACGTGTTCATGCGCGTGGTCCCCCGGCGCTCAGAACGAGTACTTGACGGAGGCGGCGATGAAGTCGCGGTCGCTCAACTGGTTGTTGCCGCCGCCATGCATGGTGTAGCTCAGGTTCCCCTGCCAGCGCTCGAGGTAGCTCACGTTCACCCCGAGGGTCAGCACCGTGCGGCCCTCCACGAACGGCCCGCTCGGGCTGGGGCTGCTGCCGTTCACGTCGTGCTGGAACTGCGCGTAGGGAGAAAGCCGCGCCGCGCCGATCGCGTTGTTGTAGTCGAGCCGCGCGGCGGCCCGATAGCCGAACGAGGTGGCGTCGGCGATCTCGTCGCCGATGCCGCCGGTGTCGAGCGGCGTGGCGACCTTGTCCGGCATGTCGTGCACGTGCATGACCGCCGCTTCGGTGATGAACGCCATCCCGTCGGCGCCGGCGACGGGGCCGAACACCTTGGTGGCGGTGACCTGGAACTGGCTTACGTCGCGCTCGACGTAGCCCTGGAGCCGGGTGCCGAGCTTGGCCTCCAGCTCCTGCGTGTCCCTTCCCCGCAAGGCCTCCGTCAGAGGACGGAGGCCTTCCGCGAACAGGGACGCTTCCGTTCTCTGCAACGGCGTGTCGGGATGGAACGAGTATTCTCCTTGCAGCGCCCAGCCCGAGGCCCCGAGCTGGGTGCTGAAGCTGACGCCGAAGACCTTCAGGTCTTCCGGATACTCGACGAAGTACCTCGCGGTGTCTCCGTAGTGGTCGATCGCGAGAGCGCTCGCCGCGCCGCCGGCCGACGCCTCCACTTGGCTCCGGACCTGGCTTTCGATTTCGGCGGTTATTTGCTGCCGGGTCTCCGGCAGCGCGAGCCGGGCGGCGATCTGGCTGTCGATCACCGATTGCGGGGTCCCGGGGGGGACGGCCGCGGCGACCGCTTCCGCGATCTGTCGCCTGACGGCCTGGGTGACTCCCTGTGTGACCAGCGGGGCGACCTGCGACCTGATCGCCGCGACGGTGTTGGAATCGGCCGCGCTCACCGCGCTCGCCGCCGCGAGGCCGCGCCGATAGCCTTCCGGCGGGCTGTACATGGCGCTGGCGAGCGGCAGTCTGCTGTGACGGTTGATGAAGTAGAAGCCGAACTCGGTGTCGTTCAGGTTCTCGGCCAGATAACGCGCCGCGATCCCCCACTGGCCGGAGTCGCCGGGTTCGCGATCCGGGCCGCGCGGCACGCTCAGGAAGCCGCGGCGGAAACGGAGGCAGTCCGATCCGCTGAAGGTCGGGGCCGCGCTCGCGAGGCGGCAATCCATCTTCAGGGCCGTTCCCGCGGGCGTCGCCGCGAAGGCGGCGAGGTCGGCGTTGATGACCGGCGTGAGCGCGTCGAGGCTGCTGCCGGGCGTGGGGCCGCCCATGTCGGTGAGGAAGGGTTCGAACCGTTCGTCGGAGATATACGCGGTGTCCCCGCCCGCGCCCACGTAGTCGTTGGTCGAGAAGTAGGAGCCCGTCGGATCGATCTCGGTCTTCTTCCAGGCGAGCTGATAGAAGCCCTCCAGCGACAGCGCGGGCGTCGGGGCCGCCGTCGCCGAGACCAGGGGGACCGGCTCCAGCGCGTCGCGCAGCTCCGCGCCCGGCGTGCGCAGCTTGCTCACGTCGAACGGGTTGATGACGTTGACGCCGTTCTGGATGAACGTGCTCTCGCCCCAGTTGAGCACGTGGTTGCCGAGCCGCGCGTCGATCGCCGCGTCGCCGGCGTCGAACGCGCCGGTCACGTAGAGGTCGAGCGCCTCGAGGTCCTTGCCGACCAGCTCCTTCGCGTCGTCGGTCAACGGGCGGTGCTCGCGGCGGCCGTTCTCGTTCTCGAAGTCGACGAATCCGTTCACGCGGGCGAAGGCGCCGAAGTCGCCGTACTCGAGCTCGAGCTCGCCGGTCGCCTTGGAAGTGTTGCTGACGAGGCCGCGGCCGTAGTTGCGGCCGCCGTCGTCGGAGTTGAGGCCGGTCAGCGAATCCTTGCGCTTGCCCGTGCGCCAGGTCGCGCCGTGCGACAGGGTTACGTCGAAGCTCCCCCGGAGCTCGCCGGAGGCGAACTCCGCCGCGTGCGCCGACGGGACCGCGCACAGCAATCCGCCGACGACGATCGCCCAGGTCGGCGCGAAGGCCGTCCGCCGCGCTTCGTTCATGTTCGTCGTTCCCTTCGTTCCCGTCCTCGACCGACGCCGCATCCTCCCTACGGTCCGCCGCGCGGCCGCCGTATGGTATATCTTCCCATGAGCGGAGGGCGCAACCGCCCCCCGATTCGCGGAGCCGCCGCCGTCATGGATCGGACGTCCGTCGGACCCGGGCCCCGAGGTGGGGGAGGGAGGCTCCGGGGTCGTCGGCGCGGCGGTCCGGCGCCGGGTCTCCCCGAGAGGAACGCCATGACGGAACGACCCGACGTCTTCACGGTGGAGGTGGTCCGCCAGGCCCTGGCGTCCATCGCCGAGGAGATGTCGCTCGTCGTCATGCGGGCGGCGCGGTCCCCGTTGTTGCGCGAGGCGGGGGATCATTCCTCCGCCCTGACCGCCGCCGACGGCGGGGTCATCGCGCAGGGCCGCGACATTCCCATCCATCTCGGCGTCATGGGGTTCGCGGCGCGCGAGTTCCTCAAGGCGGTGGGCCGGGAGAAGCTGGCGCCCGGCGACGTCTGGTATCTCAACCTGCCCGAGGTCGGCGGCAACCACCTGCCCGACGTGAAGGCGGTGCGGCCCGTCTTCCACGAGGGCGAGCTGCTCGCCTTCGCGGTCTCGCTCGCCCACTGGGAGGACATCGGCGGCGCGACGCCCGGCAGCTACACGGCGCATGCGACGGACATCTGGCAGGACGGTTTCCGTATTCCGCCGACCCGGTTCTTCGCCGACGACGAGCCCGTCGAGGAGATGCTCGGCCTCCTGCTCGCCAACGTCCGCACCCCCGACGTCATCCGGGGCGACATGCTCGCCCAGGCCGCCGCCACGCGGGTGGCGGACGCGCGCCTGCGCGCCCTGTTCGAGACCCATGGCCCCGAGACCTTCAAGGCCGTCGTGGAGAAGCTCGACGACCTGACCGAGGAACAGACGCGCGCGGCGATCCGCGCCCTGCCGGACGGCGTCTACGAGGGCGAGGACCACATGGACGACGTCGGTCCCGACGGCGGGCGCGTCGCCATCCGCGTCAGGGTCGCCATCGACGGCGACGACGCGACCTTCGATTTCAGCGCATCGGACGACGCGGTCGAGGCGCCGGTGAACGCGACGCCGTCGCTCGCCGCGACCGCCGCCGGGTTCTTCGTCAAGGCCATCTCCAGGCGCGAGATTTTCCACGCCGACGGGTTCTTCCGCGCGGTGAAGGTGGTCACCCGTCCGGGCTCGATCGTGAATCCGCCGCACGGCTACCCCGTCGTCCTCGGCAACCACGAGACGTCGCAGCGCTGCGTCGATGCGATCATGCGGGCGATGGCGCGCTGCGTTCCCGACGCCGTGACGGCGGGCGGTTCGGCGTCGGCGGCGGTGCTCATCTTCAGCGGCCAGTGGCCGGACGGCCGCCGGTGGTCCTTCTACGAGGCCCACGGCGGCGGCGAGGGAGGACGCGCCGACCGCGACGGCTGGTCGGCCACGCGCGTGAACCTCGCCAACGTCATGAACACGCCGGCCGAGATGATCGAGGCGCAGTACCCCATCGTCGTCTCCAGGCAGGCGCTGCGCCGCGGGTCGGGAGGGCGCGGCCGCCGCCGGGGCGGCGACGGCGTCGTGCGGGTGTACGAGATGCTGGGCGAGGACACCAGGTTCGCGGCCATGCTCGATCGTTGCAAGGTGCCGCCCTATGGCCTGTTCGGGGGCGAGAACGGCGCTCCCTACGAGTTGCGGCGCGTCTCGGCGGACGGGACGGAGGAAACGATCGAGGGCCGCGGGCATTACCGCCTGAAGAGAGGCGAGAAGATCGTCCTCCTGACCGCCGGCGGCGGAGGCTACGGCGAGCCGGCCGCCGCCTGAACGTCGAGGCGCGACCCCCACCCCGACCCTCCCCCTGACCATTGATACTCCTCCCCCCTGGACAGGGGGGAGGTCGGGAGGGGGGTGGACCGCGGCCGCCGACCCCGTTCGCGCCCCTCTCCCCCGGCGCGACCCCCACCCCGACCCTCCCCCTGCAAGGGAGAGGGAGAAAAGAGGGGGGAGGTCGGGAGGGAGGCGCCCGCCCGCCCGTGAGGCGCTTGCGCGCATCCCCCGGGAACGGCCACCCTGCGGGACGTCTCATGCAACCCTGGAGGATCGGATGATCGTCGACTACCGCGCCTATACCTTCAAGCCCGGAACCATTCCCGCGTTCTACGACATGTTCGAGAAGGAGGGACTCGAGCCGCAGCAGCGCATCCTCGGCGACTTCATCGGCATGTACCGCACCGAGGTCGGCAACGTGAACGAGGTCATCCACATGTGGGGTTACGAGAACGCCCTCGAACGGGATCGGCGCCGGGCGGAACTCTACGAGGATCCCGTGTTCGCCGACTACGTGGTCCGCGCCCGCGAGCTGATTGTCGCCCAGGACGTCCGCACCCTGATCCCGGCGCCCTTCAACCCGAAATAGCCGCGGGCGTCCGTTCCGGCCCCGGCGTCTCGGCCGCGAGCGCGCCGTCCGCTTCCCGCGCCTCGACGACCTCGGCGCCGCGGAAGTTGAGCTCGATCTTCACGCCGTTGGGGTCACGCAGGAAGACCTGGCGGATGTCGCGGCCGGGCACGTCGCGCACGTGAAAGGGAATCTCGCGCCCCCCGAGCAGGCCGATCGTGTCGTCGAGGCCCCTGGCCTCGAAGGCGATGTGGTCGATCACGCCGGCGCCCTCGTCGGGCTGGTCGTCGACGCCGACGAGATGGATGACGGCCTCGTCGCCGCAATAGAGCCAGGCGCCCGGGAAATCGAAGGACGGACGGTCGCCGTCGATCAGGCCGACGACGTCGGCGTAGAACGTTCTCGTCGCCGCGAGGTCGCCGGTGACGATGTTGACGTGGTTGAGGGCCGTGACGGTCATGGGGTCGTCCCCCCTTGTGGCGGCTGCGGGTGGGGCATGGGTTCCCGACAGTCTACCACGGCGCCGGACCTGTCGGGCGCCTTGCCGGCGCGCCGTGTCGCCCGCGCAAATCACGCGGCGCGCCCGCCGCGCCGGCGCGACGTCTCGCGGCGCATGATGTAGAGGCCGCTCAGGACGACGAGGACGGTTCCGCCGATCATCCACCGGTCGGGCAGGTCGCCCCAGATGGCGAACCCCAGGGCGACGGCCCAGACCATGTTGAAGTACTTGAAGGGCATGACGATGACGGCCTCCGCGAGCCGCAGGGCCTCGATGTAGAGGAAGTGCGCCGCGCCCATGAGGATCCCGCTGAGCGCCAGAAGCGCCCAGTCCGATGCGCCGGGAAGGACCCAGCCGAACGGCAGGGTGAGCAGGCCGATCAGGCAGGCGGCGGCGGTCGTGAACGCGAGGGTGCCGACCGACGACTCCGTCGACGCGATCCGCCGCGTGATGACGTCGCGCCCGACTCCGCCCATCACCGATACCAGCGGCAGAAGCATGGCGAGGCGCGGGCCTTCGCCGGTCGGCTGGATCATCAGCAGGACTCCGCCGAACCCGACCGTGACGGCGGTCCAGCGCCGCCACCCCACGGTCTCGCCCAGCAGCAGCGGCGCCAGCGCCGTGATCATGATCGGGCCGGTGAAGGTCGCCGCCATGGAGTCGGCGAGCGGCAGGCGCGTCAGGCCGGCTACCCAGAGGAAGGACGAGGCCACGAAGAGGAGCGCCCGCGCGCTCTGGGCGTGGACGTGCCGGACCCTGAGCGAGCGCCAGCCGCCCGCGCGCCAGGCGAAGAACGCGATGGGCAGGAACGCGAAGAGGCCGCGGAGCGCCAGGATCTCGCCCACGGGATAGCCGCTCGTCAGCCACTTCATGGCGGCGTCGTTGCCGGTGAGGAAGACGCCTCCGAGCAGGATGCAGGCGATGCCGCCGGTGGGGGAGATCGATCCCGACGTGATGGGGCGGCGCATCAGACGCCCGCCGCGCTCGATATGGAGTTCATCGCCGTTTCACGTCGGTTTCCCTCGGGGACGCCGGGCGCTTCGGGGCGCCCCGATCCGGCGATGGAATACCAGACTCTTCCGGGCGCCCGCGAGGCCGCGCGCGGCGGCGGCGCCCCTCTTCTCCCTCCCCCCTGTCCAGGGAGGAGGAGTGTAGATTGCGGCGGCGCGCCCCTTCTTCTCCCTCTCCCTTGCAGGGGGAGGGTCGGGGTGGGGGTCGCGTCGGGGGAGAGAGGCGCGAACGGGGTCGGCGGCGCGTCCGGTCCACCCCCCTCCCGACCTCCCCCCTGTCCAGGGAGGAGGAGCGCAAATCGCGGCGGCGCGTCCCCCTTCTTCTCCCTCTCCCTTGCAGGGGGAGGGCCGGGGTGGGGGTCGCGTCGGGGGAGAGAGGCGCGAACGGGGTCGGCGGCGCGTCCGGTCCACCCCCCTCTTCTCCCTCCCCCCTGTCCAGGGAGGAGGAGTGTAGATTGCGGCGGCGCGCCCCTTCTTCTCCCTCTCCCTTGCAGGGGGAGGGTCGGGGTGGGGGTCGCGTCGGGGGAGAGAGGCGCGAACGGGGTCGGCGGCGCGTCCGGTCCACCCCCCTCCCGACCTCCCCCCTGTCCAGGGAGGAGGAGCGCAAATCGCGGCGGCGCGTCCCCCTCGTTCTCCCTCCCCCTTGCAGGGGGAGGGTCGGGGTGGGGATCGCGCTGGGGGGAGAAGAGCATGTACGAAGAAATGCGCGCTATGATGGCCGTGGGTCTCCGGGGAGTCTCTTCATGATGAGGGAACTCGGCGAACGCGCGCCGTTCGTGTAGAGGTCGTTCCCGGTTTCGGGATCTGAACGCGGGAGGTCGATATGGGCGGAGTCCTCGTCGTTACCGGAGCGAGCACGGGTATCGGGGCGGCGATCGCGCGGC
The DNA here is from genome assembly GCA_965242505.1 of Alphaproteobacteria bacterium. Classification (GTDB taxonomy): domain Bacteria; phylum Pseudomonadota; class Alphaproteobacteria; order UBA2966; family UBA2966; genus UBA2966. The sequence goes on along the minus strand of OZ251449.1, from coordinate 1,485,540 downwards.
GCGGCGCGGCGCGCGGGTACGACGTCTGCGTCAACTATCGAAGCCGGTCGGCCGAGGCCGAGGCCGTCGCGGCGGAGATCGGGAAGCTCGGACGCAAGGCGATCGCCGTGAAGGCGGACGTCGGCAAGGAGGATGACGTCCTCCGCATGTTCGAGACCGTGGACCGGGAGCTCGGCCCGGTCACGGCCCTGGTCAACAACGCGGGCTTCGTGCCCGGCCGCGCCACGGCCGACCAGGTGACGGCCGCGGACGTCCAGGTGACCATGGACACCAAGGTGATGGGCACCGTCCTCTGCTGTCGCGAGGCGCTCAGGCGCATGATGCCGAAGCGCGGCGGCCAGGGAGGCGCGATCGTCAACGTGACCTCGCCGGCCTCCCAGCACGGGGCGCCCGGTTACTGGATCCATTACGCCGCGTCGAACGGCGCCGCGGACACCTACACGATCGGGCTCTCCAGGGAGGTGGCGTCGGAGCGCGTGCGCGTCAACGCCGTGCGGCCCGGGTTCGTCATCACGAACTTCCACGTCAACGCCAACTGGCCCGACCGTATCGAGAAGTTCGTCGCCCAGAACCCCGAGATGCGCGATGGCAAGCCGGAGGAGGTGGCGGACGCCGTCCTGTGGCTTCTGTCGGACGAGGCGTCCTTCGTTTCCGGGGCCATCGTGGACGTGACGGGCGGCCAGTCCGGCATGATCAACCCCAGGGATTGACCCGCATTTCTCATAGGGGCCGTCCACGCTCCTCCCCCGTGTCGCGACCCCCACCCCGACCCTCCCCCTGACCATCGATACTCCTCCCCCCTGGACAGGGGGGAGGCTGGGAGGGGGGTGGATCGGCGATGGAGGGTCCGTTCGCGCTCCTCTCCCCCGGCGCGACCCCCACCCCGACTCTCCCCCTGCAAGGGAGAGGGAGAAGAAGGAGGGAGGTCGGGAGGGGGGTGGACCGCGGCCCCGCGACGCCGCGCAATCGTCGATCCCTGCCGGTATGAGAAATGCGGGTCGAGGCGTCTCTCACAGATCGTCCGGGTCGAGGTCGAGGCCCAGGCCCGGACGGTCGGGCAGGCGGATGTGCGAGTCCTCGATCGTCAGGAACCCTTCGGGCGCGCGGTCGAACAGCCACTGGTGAAGCATGTGGTGCTCCACCGACTCGCAGTCGGGCAGGGCCGCCGCCGCGTGGAGGCTCGCCGCCATGCAGACGATGGACCCTGCGCTGTGAATGGTCGTGGGGCTGCGCCAGGCGCGTGCGGTCGCGGCGATGCGCAGGCCTTCCGTGACGCCGCCGCAGATCGCCAGGTCGAACTGCGTGAAGGCGACGGACCTGCGCGCCAGGAGCTCGTGGAATTCCCGCTGGTCGACGAAGTTCTCGTTGCCGGCGACGGGAATGCCGCTCCGCTCGTTGATCGAGGCCATCCCGTCGTAATCGTGGGCGGCGACGGGCTGCTCGAAGAAGTGGATGTCGAACGGCCTGATGCGTTCCGCCAGCGCCAGGGCGTCGCGGGTCGTCATGCCGCAGACGGCGTCGACCATCAGGCGGCGGTCGGGTCCGATCGCCTCCCGAACGGCTGCGACGCGCGCGGCGTCGACGTCGAGAGGCGCGCCGCCGACCTTCATCTTGACGGCGGCGAACCCCTGGTCGACGTAGCCCGACATCTCTTCGGCGAGATCCGTGATGGACTTGTCCGGTCCGTAGAGGCCCGCGCTCGCGTAGACGCGGGCGCGGTCGGAATGTCCGCCGAGCAGCTGATGGAGCGGCAGACCGGCGCGCCGGGCGAGTATGTCCCACAGCGCCATGTCGACGGCCGACATCGCCGCCCGGATCAGGCCCGGGCGGGCGGCGATGCTGCGGCTGGAGTCCATGTCTTCCCAGATCGCGGCGATGCGGCGCGGGTCTCTGCCGACGATCATCGGCGCGATGTCGTCCTCGAGGGTGGCGACGAGCGCGCGCGCCGTTCCGCCGGATACCCAGCCCTCGCCGACGCCCCGCAACCCCGTGTCGGTCTCGACGAAGACGAGCACGGTCTCCTTCCTGCGCCAGGTGAGGACCGGGTTGGAGAGCGGAGGGTCGAGGTCCCAGCTCGGCGACTTGACGACGAGGTTCCTGATCTTCATGGCGCGGTCTCCGGCGGGTCCGTCATGCTCCATCGAAATCATATCCGAAGGGGCCGGGCAACGGCGGGCGCGAGCCTGTTAGAATGGCGCCGGATCGTCCTGTCGAACGGGAGGAGTGGCGATGGAACTCGACGACGTCATGCGGACCACGTTTTCGGCGCGCGAGTACACGGGCGAGCCGGTGCCCGACGAGGTGATCTACGACGTTCTCGACGTGGCGCGGTTCGCGCCGAGCGGCGGCAACCGTCAGGGGAACCGCGTGATCGTCGTCCGCGACCGGGAAACCCGCGACCGGATCTCGAAGATCGCCGAGCGGCCCGCCAGGGTCTACGCGGCGCAGAGCGCCGCCGGCGAGAGCCCGTGGAACACCATCGTGCCCTCCAGGGTCACGGCGGAAACGATCGCGGATACGCCGCCTCTCGATATTCTGGTCGAGACCTACCGCGCCGCCTCCGTCGTGCTCGTGTTCGCCGTCGACCTCCGGGTGGTGGCGTCCATGGACAAGGACCTCCCCCGCGTCGGCGTGATCAGCGGCGCCTCCATCTATCCGTTCGTCTGGAACACCCTCCTCGCTGCGCGGCAGGCGGGTTTCGGCGGCACCATCACCACCGTGCCGGTGGCCAACGAGCCGGAGGTGAAGGAGCTGCTCAATATCCCGCCGGAATACGCGGTGAGCGCCCTGGTGCCCTTGGGCAGGCCGGTCCGGCAACTCACCAGGTTGCGGCGCAAGCCGGTCGAGGAGATCGCCACCCGCGGCGCCTTCGACGGCGAGCCCTTCACGGTGTAGCCCGCATTTCTCATACTGCTCGTCCGCGAGTTTCATCCGGCGACGGGGGTGCCGCAGGGTCCGTTCGCGCCCCTCTCCCCTGGCGCGACCCCCACCCCGACCCTCCCCCTGCAAGGGAGAGGGAGAAGAAGGGGGACGCGCCGCCGCAATTTGCGCTCCTCCTCCCTGGACAGGGGGGAGGTCGGGAGGGGGGTGGATCGCGGCCGCCCGACGCCGCGCACTCCTTGATCCCTGCCAGTATGAGAAACACGCGCTATCCGGGCGCTTCCCCGACGATCGCCTCGACGCAGCGCCGCATCCGCGCGATGTTTTCCGCGTGCCGGTCCGGCCGCTCGCCGCGGATCATCCTCGGCATCAGTTCTTCGCGCGGCGTCGTTGTGAGCAGGGCCGCGTTGATCTCGATCTGGACGGCCTGCGCGTCCGGCCGTCCGCGTTCTCCGTGGCGCCGCACGATGTGCCCGCCGGCGTAGCCGGGGACGTCCTCGTGGACGGCGAAGCCCGCGGCTGAGAAGAGGTCCTTGATGCGGTCGACGACCGTCCGCCCGGCCGTCGCTCCGCCGCGCGTGCCGATGACGACCTCGTGCGCCCCCATTCGGTCGGGGCTGGCCGTGTGCGCGTCGAGAAGCAGCGCGCGGCCGCGCCGCTCCCGCGTGTCCTCGATCGCGCCGTCGAGGCTCTCGTGATAAGGGTCGTAGCAGGTCGCCAGAAGGCGCTCGGCGCGGGCCTCCGTCATGGGTTTCGCGAAGATCGGCCTGCCGCGCCGCGTGTGGGTTCGGAATACGCCCCGCGTCGAGGCGATGATCCCGTTCTCACGGGTGAAGTCGTCGCGCCGGCGGTTCACGTCGACGAACAGGCGGGAGTAGGGGGCCGCGACGACGGTCGCGCCGCCTTCGTGCGCCCGCCCGTAGACGTCGGCGGCGAAGGTGTCGGCGTATCCCCAGGGCAGGTGCGCGAACTCGGGATCGGAATAGTCCTCGGGACGGACGTCCGGAAGAGGCTTGGTCCCGAAGTGCGGAATGCTGACGACGACCGGCCGCGCCCTGTCCGGGTCGGGATGCCTGATGATGGGAGGTCCGGGGCGGGACATGGGCCGCTGGCGCATCGCGACTCAGGATGGCCCGTCGCGAGAGGGTTGTACAGCGCCGATCGCCGCGGCCTTGCCGGGCGGGGCGCGCGTTTGCCATGGTGCGGGGAAGTCGAAACCGAACCCCGGAGCCCCGCCATGTCGAACGCCGACGCCGTCGAGAACGTTTCCGGCCACTGCCTTTGCGGCGGTGTCCGCTACAGGGCCCGCGCCGTCCGGCGCCAACTCGTGCAGTGCCATTGCGAGATGTGCCGCCGCGCCGTCGGCGGCGTCTGGCAGGCGACCCAGGCGCTGCGGGAGGACCTGATCGTCGAGGACGACGGCTGCCTCTCCTGGTATCGGTCGTCCGGAAAGGCGCGGCGCGGATTCTGCGGCAGGTGCGGCGCCAGCCTGTTCTTCGATCACGACGACCGTCCCACCATGGGGGTCGCGGCGGGCGCGATCGACCAGCCGTCGGGGCTGGAGTTGGCCGCGAACATCCACGTCGACGACGCGGCGGACTACGAGGTCATCTCCGACGCCGCGCCGAACTTCCGCGACGGACGGCACGGCATCGTCTATCCGTAGCGAGGTCCGGCGGCAGGTCTCGCCGACGGGGCGGGAAAGACGGATTCTTGGTGCGCCACCCCCCTCCCGACCTCCCCCTGTCCAGGGGGGAGAGGCATGAACGGAAACCTCCGCCCTCTTTCTTCTCCCTCCCCCTTGCAGGGGGAGGGTCGGGGTGGGGGTCGCGCCGGGGGACGAGCGCGAACGAACCCTGTGGCGCACCCGTCGCTGGATGAGTCTTGCGGATAAGCAGATTGTAATTAGCATGGTCAAGGCGACATGACGCTGTATATGGCATGAAGAATCCTCATCCAGACAACGGACGTTCCCCGCGCGCCGCCGGAAGCGCCAAGGAGAAAGGCGCGTACTACACGCCCGACAAGGTGGTGCGCAGCCTTCTCCGTTGGGTTGTGCGTGGTCCCGAAGACCGCCTTCTTGACCCGTCCTGCGGCGATGGGCGATTCATCGCCGGGCATCTCAAGAGCGTCGGGATCGAACCGGACCTGCACGCCAGTTCCATCGCCATGCAACGCGCGCCGGGCGCACTCGTCCATGAGGGTGATTTCTTTGCCTGGGCAGGCAGCGCCGAGGAACGTTTCGAGTGCGCGGCCGGCAATCCGCCCTTCATCCGCTACCAACGTTTCAAGGGCCCCGTGCGCAGGCGCGCGCTCGATTTGTGCGCCGCGCTGGGCGCTCGATTTTCGGCGCTATCGTCGTCCTGGCCGCTTTTCCTGGTCGCGACGGCTCATCTTCTGCATCGGGGCGGGCGCATGGCTTTTGTCGTGCCGGCGGAAATCGGCCATGCGCCCTACAGTGCGCCATTGATCGAATATCTGGCGGAACGTTTCAGCGACCTGCGGATAATCGCGGTTCGGAACAAGATCTTCCCCGAATTATCGGAGGACTGCTGGCTGCTCTACGCGGATGGCAAGGGCGGCTCCACCATGGAAATCGGCTTCAGTATTCTGGACCGCTTCGATTACCGGGACGCGCCGCCGGCGGTGACCACACGCGTGGCGCTCAGCGCGTGGCGTACGGTCTGGAACAGGCGCTTGCGTCCGTTCGTCGCGCCGAAGACCGTCCGCGACCTCTACGAACGCTTGGCGCGTGACGATGGAAGCCTGCGTCTGGGCGCGCTCGCGCGAATCAACATTGGTTATGTCTCGGGGGCCAATGACTTTTTCCACCTGCGCCTGTCCGAAGCCCGGAAACTGGGGATTCCGGATGCCTGTCTGCAAACGACGGTGCGCAGCGCCGGCGCCCTCCCACCCGCCCGGGTCAACGTGTCCACGGTGAAGCGGTGGCATCGCGAGGATCGTCAGGCGCTGCTCCTGCGTCTCGGCAAGGGCCGGGAACTTCCCGGTTCGGTGCGGGCGTATCTGGATACCGCGCGGGCGAGGGAAGTGTCGGAGAGATACAAATGCCGGACGCGCGATCCGTGGTACGTCGTTCCAGACGTCAAGATCCCGGACTACTTTCTCAGCTACATGTCCGGGCGTCAGGTGCTGTTCGTCCACAATGCGGCGCGTTGCGCCTGCACGAATGCGTTGCACGCGGTCCGCTTCAAGGACAGGACGGCCCTGCCGCGCATCCGGGCGGCGCGGCGATCGCTCGTGTTTCAGCTCAGTTGCGAGATTGAGGGGCATCCGTTGGGTGGCGGCATGTTGAAGCTGGAGCCGCGCGAGGCGTGCAACGTTCTGATCCCGGGCGAAGACGCGCTTACCGGACCGGATGCCCACGTTGTCCGGAACGGGATCGCCATCCTCCAAGCTTGGCGGCATTATGAAGCGGTTTGAAGATTTCACCAGAGACGATTGGAAGCGATGTCAGTGGCGCGGCGCTGGGGAGACCTTTCGTCATTTGGCTACGTCAGGAGAAAGCACGCAAAGCCAGAAAGTCGTCAAACCCCTGCATTGGTACATTGCCTGCCGCTTGGTCGTCGAGGGCGGCTTTCTTCCCGATGAGATCAAGCCTCATCCTCCTTTCAGGGCGGTCAGGCGGGGCAGGCGATGGCTTCTGAACTTCGATCGGGATGAAGCGAGCGGCGGCGAAGCCACTGTCCTCGGCGGGCTGAAGACGAAGGACGTGGATGTTGTCGTGGAAAAGCCCGGTATCGGACCGGTGATCGCGATTTCCTGTAAGAGTACCGGCAACGCGTTCCGTAATCTGACCAATCGCATGGAAGAGGCGGTCGGAGAGTGCACGAATCTGCATATGACCTACGCGGCGCTGGTGATCGGATATTACTCGGTTCTTCGCGCGCATCGCGAGGGTAACCCTCCCGACCTGCCCAAGGATGACGTGGCAATTGGCGAAGACGATGGACTCGTCGATGGTATCGTTCGCTATCATGAAGCCCTCTGCAATCTGGTGGGCCGAGCAGATCTGCGCGATACCATCAGCAAGTACGAGGCGGCGGCCCTTTCTCTTCTGGAGACGAGTGGTTCGAATATCGGCCGACTGGTCGATATTTACCCGTTCGAAGATAGTCCCCTTCGCGCCGAGCGTTTCTTCGATACGATCTATCGTCGCTACGATGAGCGATTTGTCTTCGCGGCTCCGATTTTGCCACGCGCAATATCACCCCCAGGATTGAATGGGATGTGGAATCGCCGATATTTGATGAAGGATTTGGAGAACGACCAGAACTCGATTATGAACCACGTATATCCTCCTGATATGAATTTTCACGCACAATACCCAAAGACCATCCATCCAACGCGCTACGCGCGGCGGGGAGTGGGGCGACGGAAGCGCTGCGTTTCGATCTGGCCGGCCATGGCCGGATAATCCTTGACCCCGGCGAGTCCCGCCGGTCCCGAACCGGCCGATCGCAAACGAGTGGCCGCCGGCGATTGATTCGCCGCCGCCGCTGCTCCATAAGGGAACGGTGGATCAAACACGAGACGGGGAGGGCGCGTCGATGCGGCTCGCTGGAAAGATCGCTGTCGTCACTGGCGCGGCAAGCGGCATGGGAGCGGAGGAGGCCAGACTGTTCGCGCGCGAGGGCGCGACGGTGATCGCCACCGACGTGGCCGAGGACACGGGCCGGGAGGTGGCCGACGAAATCGCGAGGAGCGGTGGCAAAGCGGTCTTCGAGCGCCACGACGTGGCCTCGAAAGACGACTGGAGCGCCGTCGTGTCCCGGACGGTGGAGCGCGAGGGCCGGATCGACGTCCTCGTCAACAACGCGGGGTTCGCCGGCAGCTCCACCGAGGACTCCATGGACCTCGGCGCCTTCGACACGCTCATGGACGTGAACCTGCGCGGCGTCTTTCTCGGCATGAGGGCCGTCATCCCCGTCATGCGCGGGAACGGCGGCGGCTCCATCGTCAACATCTCGTCCATCTCCGGGAACATCGGGCAGGACGTCGTGCATATCGGCTACAACGCGACGAAGGGCGGCGTGCGCGCCATCACCAAGGCCGGGGCCGTGCAGAACGCCAGGCACGGCATCCGGGTCAACAGCGTGCATCCCGGCATCATGCCGCCCATGCGCACCGCGAAGCTCACGGCCGAGCCGGCCTTGCGGGAACGGTGGATGGCCCGGATACCGATGGGCCGTCCCGGCGAGCCCATCGAGGTGGCGAACGCCGTCCTGTTCCTCGCCTCCGACGAGGCGTCCTACGTCACCGGCGCCGAGCTCTACGTCGACGGCGGGTATCTGGCCGGCTGACCGGGCCTCGCGGGGAATCTCCGCGCTCCCGCGCCTCCGCCGCGACGCTCCGCCCTCGTCGCTTACGTCCTCCGCGTCTTCTCCATCAGGGCGAGGAACTTCTCGTGTTCCTCCGCCTCCATGTGGAAGGTGTGCTCCTCGGGCGGATACGCGCCGGCGACCGACTCGTCACGGTAGCGGCGCAAGGCGTCCTCCATGATGCGGCCCACGTCGGCGAAGGCGCCCCGGTTCCTGGGGATCGGGAAGGCGCTGTAGCCCACCACGTCGCCGCTGATGTGGTAGACGCCGTCGTTGACGCGGCCGCCACCCAGGGTGATGACCGGCGCCGGCAGGTCTTCGGTCAGGAATGCCGCGAGCTCCGTCGGTATCTGCTCCGCGATGAAGCCCCACGCCCCGGCCTCGACGAAGGCGCGCGCGCCCTCGACGATCTCGGCGGCGTCCTCCGATTTGCGGCCCTTGACGCCGAACCCGCTCTGTTCCGAACGGCGCGATGCCTGCATCCCGATATGGCCCATCACCGGGATGCCGGCGCGGACGACCGCCGCCACGTATTCGGCGGTGTGCCTGTCGCCCTCGAACTTGACCGAATCGGCGCCGCCTTCCGCCATCATGCGGCCGGAGTTGACGATCGCCTGCTCCCTGGAGGCATGGTAGGTGAGGAACGGCAGGTGCCCGACGATGAAGCCGTATTTCACGACGCGACTCACGGCCCTGGTGAGGAAAAGCTGTTCCTCGAACGAGACGGTGGTCGGGTCGGGATGGCCCAGCAGGGACATGGGGCCGGCGTTGCCGTTGATCAGGAGATCGAACCCGACCCGGTCGGCGATCGCCGCCATCGGCGCGTCGTAGACGCCGACCGAGGTTATGCGTTCGCCGCGTTCCTTCTTGCCGCGGATGTGGTTCAGCGTGACCTTGCGGCGCCTCTTTTCGGTCATGTCTCCCCCGATGTCTCTTCCGTGAAACCCCCCGCCGCTCCGCTCCCTGCGGCCCAGGCGCGACGCCAGGGCGGCGCCCCGTGTAGCATATCCGTCCGACTCGGTCGGCGGTGTGGCGGTGTGGCAAGCGTTTGCAGGAAGGCATGGCGGTTGACGTACGTTCTCTACGGAAATCCTCGTTCGGGGTCGCTCGCCGTGGAACTCGCGCTGGCCGAGGTCGGCGCGCGATACGAGCTGCGAGGCGTCGATCTGGAAGCGGGCGAGCAACGAAGCCCGGCATACGCCGCCCTCAATCCCCAGCGGAAGATCCCGGCGCTCGTCATGCCCGATGGCGCGATGCTGACGGAGTCCGCGGCGATCCTTCTCGCTCTTGACCGGCGCCATCCCGAGGCGGAACTGATGCCTCCGCCCCGGTCGCCCGGACACGCCCAGGCGCTGCGCTGGCTCATGTTCGTCGCCACCGAGATCTACCCGATCGTCGAGATCAACGACTATCCCGAACGCTTCAGTCCGGGGTCCGCCGCCGGGGCCGGAGCGATGCGGGAACTGGCCCGCGGCGTCTGGCGCCGGCGCTGGTCGATCGTCGAGGACGCGGTCTCCGGCGATCCCTACCTTCTGCCGTCCGGGTTCTGCCTCTGCGATATCTACATCGCCGTCGTCAGCCGGTGGGCCCAGCAGGACGAATGGCGATCCGCCCACATCCCCAAGGTGGAGCGCCTCGCGATGGCGATGGCGAATCGGCCCGCCTGCGCTCCGGTCTGGACCCGCCATCACGCGTGAGGCCGCTGGCGCGACCCTCCCCCTGCAAGGGGGAGCCATTCACACTCTCCCCCCCTGACAGGGGGGAGGTCGGGAGGGGGGTCACGGTCCCGCAACGCCGCGCAGCATACGTGGCGGACGCGAGCTCGCCCGGCGCGCCATGTTCCGAACCGGGATGCGGTCTCCCTCCCGGCGGGCGGCCTCAATCGTCGTCCCAGAACGAATCGTCGTCGTCGTAATCGTCGTCCTCGTCGAACTCGTACTCGAGCTCCCGCTCGACGAAGACCTTGACGTCGCCGTCCTCGACCGCGAGATCGTACATCAGCAGGGGTTTCCCGGTCTCCGCCCCGGGTTCGTTGGTCGCGAGGTCCCATTGCCAGAGGTGCTTGGTGCAGGTGAGGACCTTGCCGTCGCAGACCCCCGATTGCTCGAGCGGCTCCTCCATGTGCGGGCACAGGGGCGGAATCGCCTTGAAGTCGCCGCCGTGGTTGACGACGAGGATAGGGACGCCGTCGACGTCGAACAGCTTGAGGCCGTTCTCGGCGACGTCGCCGGTCGCGCAGATCCGTTTCCACGTCATGGAGATGGTTTCATGGAGGTGGTGTGGCGGGGACGATGGCTCCAGGGGCGCTACAGGGGCCAGTGGGTTCCCTTGTCGAGGCGCCGCGTCTCGAGGCGGACCTCGCGCGAAACGAACCGGGCCGCGTCGTCCTCGATCGCCAGGTCGTCCAGGTAACGGCCGACCGCGAACAGGTGGTTCGCGCCGGCGTCGATGTGCGAGTTCACGCCGTCGAGCATGTTCTGGTAGATCACGAACGAGGTCACGGCCCTGGCCGAGCCGCCGTCATCGCCGACATCGACGGTATAGACGACCGCGTGGCGCTTGAGCGGCGAGTGGTCGGTATTGTGCTTCGGCAGCAGCTCGCACATCTGCGCGATCTGCTCGCGGTTCCCGTCGAGATAGAGCACGTCCCTGCGGATCTCGGGGCTGTAGGCCGTGATCTTGTAGTGGAACTCCGCGCCGCACAGATCGAGCCAGTCCGACCAGCGCTCGTCGTCCAGAAGCAGGCAGGCGCGGTAGACCGTATCCCTTACCGCCTCGACGGCGGCGCCATGGTTCGACCTGCGGCTCGTCCCGGCCATCGGCGGAACGCGCGGCTACTCGGCCGCCATGGCGGGACGGTTGGTCGGGTTGCGCAGGGGCCTGCCCATCCAGCGGGACCATTCGTCGTAGTAGTGGCGCATCCCGATCTCGTCGTGGATGGTCTCGTTCTCGTGGCGCCCGTGCAGGATGCGCCGGGGCTCCGTGCCGGGGCGCATGGTCACGCCCTGGCCCGTGATGCTGAGCAGGTCCTCGTGCAGGTTGCGGCCCATCGGACCCCAGATGGTGTTGTGGTGCCGGATGCGCGTGAGGCGCTCCTCCTCCGTATCCCTCTTGAGGCCCAGGCCGCGGAACTCGATCATCACCTCGTCGGCGGACAACGGCGTCATCAGGTCGACGCGAAGCGCCGAGCCGCGAAGGTTGTAGTTGATGCCCGGGAAGATATCGATCATGTACCAGTTGTTCGGCGGCAGGGTCGGGAAGCTCAGCGCCTCGCGGGACTCGAACCCCTCGTACTGGTCGTATTGCACCTCGAACGAGCCGACGACGACGTGCCCGTTGTCGAAGGTCATGTTCTTGCGGGCGAAATAGGCGTCGTTGAAGCCCGTCACGCGGTTATGGTAGTGCACGAAGTCGTGGTAGAACTCGCTGTTGGTGTCGTGCCACAGCTTGTAGTTCGAGGGAATGATCGACTTGTGGTAGTGGAAGATCTCCAGGGGCTCGGCCTCGATGGGCTCGAGAATGCAGTCGAGCGCGCTGCCCACCCATTCCCGGACGCCATGCTCGATGTGGTCGTTGAGCGTCACCCACACCATGCCCCCGAAGGCCACCTCGCAGCGCAGGCGCCTGAGCCCCACGTCCTTGGGCGATAGCCGGTCCTGATAGCCTTCCTCGCCGCGCGAGATGTGCACGCAGCGGCCCTTCATGTCGAACTGCCAGGCATGGAACATGCAGGTCATGTTCTTCGGGTTGCCGGAGGGCGTGCCGTCCTTGAAGCTGCCGGAGGGCCGGCGCTCGATCAGGTTGGCGCGATGCGGGCAGACGTTGAGGAAGGCCCGGATCCTGTCGTCCGCGTCGCGGCAGACGATGACCGGCTCCCGCGCGATCGACATGGTGCGGAAGTCGTAGGGCTCGGAAAGCTCCGATTCGTGGCAGACCGGAATCCAGACCTTCTTCCAGATCTTTTCCAGCTCTTCCTCGAAGATCTCCGTGTCGCTGTAGATACGGCTGTCGGCCCACTCGATCCGCTTCGGGTCGAGTGGCGTGTTCCACTGCTTCGCGTTTCGAGCCATGGAAGTTCTCCTGTTCCTGACGGGCGATTCGGCCCGTCCTGACGACGTTCACGAACGCGAAACCCGGCGCGTCCCGGACGATCAGGCCCCCGCGGTCACTGCTGTCCGAACGAGCCCGCCTCGCCTCCGCCCGTTCCCTTCACCCCGGCGCCCTGGACGCCCAGCTCCACGAGATAGGTGGAGAGCTCGGGGATCAGGGCGATGAACACCCACGCTATGAGCAGGGCGAGCAGGTACGGCACCACGAATTTCAGTAATCGGAAGTACGGGATGCCGGTGATGCCGCTCGCCACGTAGAGGTTGAGCCCGTAGGGCGGCGTGATGAAGCCGATGGCGTCGCCGACCAGGAATATGACCGCGAAGTGGATCGGGTCGACGCCGATCCCCGCCGCGATCGGCGCCAGGATCGGCGCCAGGATGATCGTGTTGGGGACGCTCTCCAGGAAGGTTCCGGCAGCCAGCACGAAGAACATGCAGGCGAACAGCACCGGGTAGTAGCCGCCCAGTCCGCCGATCATTTCGGACACGAAGTCCCGCGCGCCCAGCAGCGACAGCACCTGTTGCATGACGATCGAGATGGCGATCAGGGGCGCGAGCAGGCCGGTGATCTGTCCGGACCGCATGATGACGGCGGGCAGGTTCTTCCATTTCAGCTGCCGGGTGATGAAGAGGCCGGAGAACAGGCAGTAGCCGGCGGTGATCCCGGCGGCCTCGGTCGGCGAGAAGGTCCCGGAATAGATGCCGAAGAGGATGATGAAGATGGCGATGAAGCCGAGATAGGCGCCCACCGTGTCGCGCGCGATGCGCCTGATGTCGAAGGCGATGAGCTGCCCCCACTTCTTGTAGGCGCAGATGCCCCAGCACGCGACCATCATGGCGACGACCATGAGGAGGCCCGGCAGCAGGCCTCCGATGAACAGGTCGCTGATCGACAGGTGCATCAGGAAGCCGTAGATGATGAACACGATGCTGGGCGGGATGATGATGCCCACGGTGCCGCCCGCCGCCGAGGTCGCGGCGGCGAAGTTCTCGTTGTAGCCGCCCTTCTTGAGCTCGGGGTACATGATCGACCCGATCGCCGCCGTGGTGGCCGAGTTGGAGCCCGAGATGGCGGCGAACAGGCCGCAGGCGCCGATGGTGGCCATCGCCAGGCTGCCGCGCAGCCAGCCGAGCGCCGAGTAGGCGAAGTCGGTCAGTTTCTTGGCGATGCCCGAGGCGTTGATGAAGTCGCCGGTCAGGATGAACAGGGGCAGGGCGAGCAGGCCGTAGAAGTTGACCCCCTCGAACAGCGTGACGCCGATGTTCGAGAGCGTGAAGTCGATGACCAGGCTGATGCCGGCCGTCCACAGGCCGATGATCAGGATGATGGGCACGCCGAGCACGAACAGCACCATGATGACCAGCGTGACGAGGGTGACGAGCAGTCCGTCCATGATTTCGTCCTCCCTCAGTCGCCCAGTATGGAGTGGACGATCTGGAACGGCTCCTTCCGCTTGAACTGCTGGTAGTCCTTCCAGAGGTTTTCCAGGCTGCGGTAGATGATCAGCGCCCAGGCGATCGGCGTGATGGAGTAGAACCACCACTGCATGATGTCGTCGGTGCCCTGCACGATGGCGAAGTTCATGTGCACGACCTGGACCTGCTCGATGGTGAAGTAGACCACGATCAGCGAGAACGCGATCCAGCAGACTGCGTCGAGGATCAGGCACAGGAACTGGTTGTTGTAGGACATCCGCAGCCGCAGCTCGTCGAAGCTGAGATGGGTGCGGATCTTGACGTTGTAGGCGCAGCCGAGCCACGTCACCCAGAGGAACAGGTACACGGGCACCGAGGTGCTCCAAGGCGCCTGAAGCGAGAACACGAAGCGGCGGATGACCTCGACGAAGATTATCCCGCCCATGGTCATGTAGGCCGCGAGGATGATCCACTTCTCCAGGTTCTCGTCGAGCCAGCGCAACGCCGCAAGCAACAAGGCCATCGTCAACTCCAGCCGGTCGGGGCGGGACCGCGCCGGCCCGCCGTGGACTCCTGTGGGGAACGAGGGCGCGGGGGCGAGGGCCCCCGCGCCCCGGTCGAACGGACTAACCCTTCCACCAACGCCGGGGTTCGACGTGCTCGGCGAGCATCGTCTCCGGGATTTCGCGGGCGATGTTGAAGACCTCGGTGTAGGTGTCGAGGCCCTTCGCCCACTTGTTGATGCGCTCGCGCCACTTCTCCCACGGCTCGGGCACGAACTCCGGCGAGCACAGCTCCTGGCACTTCTTCTTCTCCTCGGCGGAGAAGGGAACGTAGCGCACGTTGTGCTGCGCGTAGTGCGTGTTGGGATGTTGCGGCACCGAGGCGCCGACCACGTTGACCAGCGACGCCTCGTTGGCGTGCTGGACCATGACCTGCGAGGTGTACGCCGACTCCATGACCGCGTCCTGCAGCTCGGGCGACAGGGACTCGTAGGTCTGGATCCTCATGCCCGAGAGATGGTTGCCGGAGAAGAACTCCAGGCCCACGTCCTGCGAGATCACCGGACCCATGTTCGCGAACGCCGAGGCCGACGACCACGTCTCGGCGCCGTCCACGAGGCCCTGCTTGAGGCCGTCGAGCGTCTCTTCCCAGGCGATGGGAACCGGGTTGAGCTTCATCAGCTGCATCGCGATGCGGCCCAGCTGGGTGCCCGTCACGCGGTTCTTGGTGCCGAACAGGTCCTCGATCTTGGTGACGGTCTCGGCGTCCTCGTACTTGAGGCCCATCATCATGTTGCGCAGCTCGGCGTGGGTGTGCAGGCACACGATGCCGTGGATGCGCCGCATGGGCTCGCGAAGGAGCTGCTCGCTCTTGGGATGATAGAAGAAATAGTACTGGGACGCCCGCGTCGGGAAGACGTAGGCGTAGTCGAGGACGTTGAGGTACGGCGCGGAGCCGGCGGCGTTCTGGGTCGACGACGAGTAGATGTCGATGATCCCCTGCTGGCACTTCTTGATGCAGTCGAGCTGGCCGCAGATCTGGCCGCTGCCGATGAACTCGATGCGAATCTCGCCGTCGGTGCGCTCCTCGATGTCCTGGGACCAGAACAGCTCGCCCGAGCGCTGGATCAGCAGACGCTCCGCGCTGAGGCCGTCGGGGCCGAACTTGAGGGTGTGTTTCGCCTCCTTCTTGAAACGCTTCTCGTAGTTGGATTCGGCCGCGCTGGCGAGCTTCGGCAGCGTGATGGCGCCCGTGGCCACGGACGCCGCGCCGAACAGCGTCGACGTCATGCCGAAGCGGCCGGCCACGCGCATGAAGTCGCGCCGGTTCACCTGAAGCCGACTGAGGGCGCTCTTGAAACCGTCTTGCATGTTGATGCCTCCCTTTCTTTTTCATCGTCGTCGCGACGCGTCGCGCGAACGCGAGGAATCGATCCGCTATCCCGCCCCGAACCGCGGCGGGTCGTCTACCACACGCGCCCGCCGGTCATCGGGACCGGCCATAACACTACCATACTACCCGCCCCGGCCGTCCGCGCAAGCCGTTTCGCCGAAGGGCGGCGCCTCGGTCTGAACCATGGCGCGCCGGAGCGATTCGCCGCTCCATGCCGGCGCCGTCGGTCACGCCACCGTGACGACCTCCGGCACGATCCCGTCGAAGTGCTTGCGCTGGAAGTTCATCTCCGTCTGCGGCTGGACCCGGCCGTTCTCGTCGGTCGCCCGCGCCATGATGCCGTACTCCCCGGCCTCCCGCGCGTCCCAGACGTAGGACCACCGGCGCCACAGCCACTTGTCGCCGGACTCCTCGACGTAGGCGTCGTTCCAGGTCTCGCCGCCGTCGGTGCTGACCTCGACGCGGACGACCGCGCCCTCGCCGCTCCACGCCATGCCGCGGATGACGTGCTCGCCGACGGGCAGGGGGCCGTCGTCGTCGCGCGGATACTTGATCAGGGTCTTCACGCCGAGCCGCGTCATGGGTTTCTTGTCGGGGTCCTCGGGCGAGTCGCCCGAAACGAAGTAGTGGGTCTGGTAATAGCAGTCGGGCATGTGGTCCATGACCTCGATCTTCTCGACCCATTTGACCCACCAGTTCCCGGCCCATCCCGGCGCGACCAGGCGCAGCGGCGCGCCGTGCACGTGGGTCAGGTACTCCCCGTTGTGGGCCCAGGCGAGGATCGTGTCGGGGTCCATCGCCTTCTCCATGGGAAGGCCCTTGTCGTAGTTGATGATCCCCGGGTCCGCCACCTCGAAGTCGGTGCGCCCGACCGACAGGTACTGGGTGACCGGGTCGGGGCGGCCGGTGTCCCAGCCCTGGACCCGGACGGCCACGGCGCCGTCCTTGACGCCGGCGCGTTCGAGGACCTCCCGCAGCGGAACGCCCGTCCACTCTCCGCCGCTCACCAGGCCGGTCGTCGGAATGGCCTCGAGGATGTCCTCGATGTCGGGAACCTCGCCGTCCTCCGACATCTGGTTCCAGCCCCCTTCCTCGTTCTGCTTCACGCGCAGGGACGGCTTCTTCATGTTGCTGCCTTCCCGCAGGTACGAGAAGAACTCGCCGTCGTTGCCGGCGCACTCGGTCACCGCGCGGACGGTGCGCGAGGGCAGTTTGCGCAGGTCTTCCAGCGCGCACTCCATGGGGTTCTCCACCTCGCCGAGGACGGAGAACGCGTAGTCGTCCGGATGGATCGGATCCGGCATGTTCAGCTGGGCGATGACGTAGTAGGCGTCGACCGGCGTGATCAGCCCCTCGAGGTCGAGCACCGGAGAGCGGGCGAAGACGACCCGCCCCTCGGCGTCCTTGCTGGGCATGATCCCGGCCCGCTTGCGGTCCGGCCAGCCGAAGACCCAGTCGCCTTCGATTTCTCTTCGCGCCATGTCGGGAAGCTCCCTGGTTCGACGATTCCGCCGGGCGGGCTCAGACGCCTTCGAGCGCGACGATGCTGGCGACCGCGGCGCCCTCGCGGCGGGACTTGGCCTCCTGGTATTCGGGCGAGTCGTACCACGTCTTCGCGGCCTCGACGGAGTCGAACTCGATGATGACCCTGCGGGTCGTGTTTTCCTCGCCTTCGAGCGTCGCCGTCTCGCCGCCGCGCGCGAGATAGCGGCCCCCGTACTTCTCGATCGTGGCGGGCGCCCGTTCCGAATACCCCTTGTAGGTCTCGGGATCGGTGACGTCGATCGAGGCGATGACGTAGGCGCTCATGCGGGCCTCCCTGGTTGCGTTGTCGCGTCGCGGCCGGACTCTACAGGCCGCGGGGCGGTTCATCCAGCCGGATCGGTCGGGGCGGGCCGTCACCAGACCGCGACGAACGTCCCGATGGCGGCGAGGAGCCACAGGACGGCCAGCCGGTAGGCCCGGTCGGTGGCGCGCCGGAACAGGCGGGAGCCGGCCCAGATCGCGAGTCCGTAGGGGAGCATGAGCGCCGCGGCGATGATGGCCGTTTCCCGCGTCATCGTTCCCCGGGACGCCAGCGTGACCGCCGTGACGACGAGGAAGAGGCTGACGGCGGTGAAGATGTTGGCGCGAAGAACGACGGTCCGCTCCCGGCTCGCCATGAAGTAGAGCGTCGGGATCACGCTGCCCGCGCCGGCGAAGCCGTTCATCAGGCCGGCCGCCGCGCCCGCCAGCGCGCCGGTGGCGGGGGTGCGGGGGCCGCGGTACGTCCATCCGCTCAGCAGGACGAGCGACGACAGGATGACGACGGCGCCCATGCAGCGCCGGACGACCGCCGGTTCCGCGACGAACAGGAACGCGGCGCCGACGGGGATGGCGACGGCCGCCGCCCCGGTCATGGGTCCGACGTCGCGCCAGCGGACGTGGCGGATCGTCTGGGGAACGAGCTGAACCGCCCCGGCGACCCCGATCATGATGGCCACGGTCATCGCCTGGGGCGGCCAGTACACGAGCGACATGAGCGGGATCATGACCAGCCCCGACCCGGCGCCCGTGAACCCCCGGACGACGCCGCCGAGGCCGACCGCGAACGCGGAGAACGCGAACGCCGGCGTGAGGAGGGGGTCCAGCATGTCTCGGAGTCCGTCCCGGGAATGCGTCGTCGACGCGTCGGTTCCCGCTCGTCCGCGGGACTCGTCCGGCGACGGGAGGCGCGGGAAGGGTCATGGGCTCCGCCGCCGCCGACTCCGTTCATACCCCCTCCCCCCGACGGTGGGAAGGCCGAGGCGCGCGCCAGGGGGGAGAGCGTTCGGCAACGTCCTCGACATGACTATATGTCGATATTCACATATGTGGATGTCTACAACTTCATGTCGTGGTTTTGGGCGAAACGTCCCGCGAGGCCAGACGGCGTGCGGATCGTCGCTCCGAACCGAGCCGCCCGTTGACCGCTTGGCCCGGTTTGGATACATGAGAGCCGTGGAAGCGTCGGCCAGGATGGCTCCAGGCGGATCAGGGCCGATGGAAGGATCGGGGAGACGGCGTGAGCGAATCGGCCGCGACGAAGACGGTTCCGGGCGGGCGGGCGGTTCCGGGGTCCGCCGGGACGGTGGCGGTGATCGGCGCCGGCGCCTCGGGGCTGTGCGCGGCGAAGCATCTGATCGAGGCGGGCCTCGACGTCACGGTCTTCGAGATCGGCTCCC
Organism: Alphaproteobacteria bacterium; assembly: GCA_965242505.1. Lineage (GTDB taxonomy): Bacteria > Pseudomonadota > Alphaproteobacteria > UBA2966 > UBA2966 > UBA2966. The sequence goes on along the minus strand of OZ251449.1, from coordinate 1,466,697 downwards.
AGGTCGGCGGCCTGTGGCGCTACATGAACGACAGCGGCCGCTCGTCCGCCTATCGGACGCTCCACATCAACACCGCCAAGAACATGACGAACTTCAGCGACTTCAGGTTCCGCGACGACGTGCAGCGGTTCCCCAGCCATTGGGACATGCGCGCGTATCTCGAGGAGTACGCCGAGCACTTCGGGGTCATGGAGCGGATCGAGTTCGGGTCCGAGGTCGCGGCCGTGACGCCCCTGTTCGAGCCGGACGCCGGCGATCCGAAGTGGGAGCTGGAGACCGTCGGCGGCCGCAGGCGGGTCTTCGACGACGTTTGCGTCTGCACGGGGCACCTCACCAGGCCGATGCACGTCCCCGAATTCCGGGACGACTTCCGGGGCGAGTACGTCCATTCCCACGACTACAAGGAGCCGGAGCCGTTCATCGGCAAGCGGATCTGCATCGTGGGCATCGGCAACTCCGCCGTCGACATCGCCAGCGACGTCTGCGTGTACGCGGAACGCTGCGTCCTCGTCGCCCGCACGGGCGTCCGGATCGCGCCCAAGCTCCTGTTCGGCGTCGCCTTCACCGACATCACCGAACGGTTCATGAAGAGCTGGGTCCCGGAGTGGTTTCGCAACCGGGCGCTCGGGTTTCTCATCTGGTGCGCGCACGGCGACATGAAGAAGCTGGGCCTGCCGCCGATCACCCGCAAGGTCCACCCGACGAGCAGCGCGACGGTGGTGAGCGACATCGCCTACAACCGGATATTCGTGAAACAGGGGATCGACGGGGTCGAGGGAAGGACCCTGCATTTCGCCGATGGCGCGGCCGAGGAGTTCGACGTCCTGATCGCGGCGACCGGTTACCTCATCGAGTTGCCGTTCCTGCCGCCGGACGTCGCGCCCATCGAGAACAACGGCGTGAAGCTCTACAAGCGGATCGTCCCGCCGGATTGGCCGGGCCTGTACTTCATCGGCATGACGAACATCACGACGGCCCTCAACGTGAACTACGAGCATCAGGCCAGATGGGCGCGCGAATTCATCCTCGGCAACGCCGTCCTGCCTTCGCGGGAGGAGATGCGCGCGGACGTCGAGGCCCAGGACGAATTCGTCCGGACCAACTACAAGACCACCCCGCGGCACGCCATCGAGGAGGAGCATCTGCGTTACTTCCCGGCGTTGAAGAAGTCGTTGCGGGAGGCCATCGCCCGCAGGCGGCGCCTCGCGCCGAGCGCGGCATGACGGGGGCGGGGGCCTCGTTCGGCGGCGGCGGGGCGCGGAACCCGTGAGCGGGACGACCGCCGTCGAGCGGACGACGGCGCCGGAGGCCGTCGGCGATCCCGGCTGGGCGCTCAGCCAGGTGAAGGACGCCCGCGAGAAGTCGATCGCGATCATCGGCGCCGGCGCGTCCGGCGTCTGCCTCGCCAAATACCTGATCGAGGCGGGGATCGACGTCACGGTCTTCGAGATCGGGACCAAGATCGGCGGCATGTGGGTCTACGAGAACGACAGCGGCCGCTCGCCCGCCTACAAGACCCTGCACATCAATACCGCGAAGAACCTCACGAACTACAGCGACTTCGAGTTCGGAGAGGACGTGCAGCGCTTTCCCAGCCATCGGGACATGCACGAATACCTGCATGCGTACGCCGAGCGCTTCGGCGTGAAGGAACGCATCCGGTTCCGCTCCGAGGTCACGCGCGTGGAGCCCTCGTTCGCCCCCGGCCGGGAGGAACCCCGATGGGAGGTCGAGACGGTCGATGGCCGGACACGGGTCTTCGACGCGGTGTGCGTGGCCACGGGGCACCTGACGAAGCCCCTCCACGTTCCCGAGTTCCAGAACGGGTTCGGGGGCGAGTACATGCACTCGCACGCCTATCGCGCGCCGGAACCCTTCCAGGGCAAGCGCGTCTGCATCGTCGGCGTCGGCAACTCGGCCGTCGACATCGCCAGCGACGTGTGCGTCATCACCGAGCGCTGCGTGATGGTGGCGCGGTCGGGCGTGATGATCGCGCCCAAGCTGATTTTCGGTCTTCCCGTCACGGACATCTCCATGAAGCTGTACAAGCCGTGGATACCGGACGGGTTGCGCCGCAGGATCATTGCGCTCATGGTCAAGCTCGCGCACGGGAACATGGAGGACTACGGCTTCAAGCCGCTCACCAAGCGGGCGCACCCCACGACCAGCGCCACGATCATGCAGGACGTGGCCTACAATCGGGTGGTCGTGAAGCAGGGGATCGAGGGGATCGACGGCGGGACCATCCGCTTCGTGGACGGCTCGTCCGAGGAGTTCGACGTCCTGCTGGCCTGCACGGGCTATCTCATCGACCTGCCGTTCCTGTCCGCGGACCTCGTTCCCATCGTCGACAACAACGTCGAGCTCTACAAGCGCATCGTTCCCGTCGACTGGCCGGGGCTTTTTCTGATCGGCATGATCATGTCGACGACGGCGCTCAACTGGAACTACGAGGAGCAGTCCCGCTGGATTCGGGAGTTCATCCTCGGCAACGCCGCGCTGCCCACGCGCGGCGAGATGTTGCGGGACATCGAGAAGAAGAAGGCCTTCATCGCGGAGTACTACAAGGAATCGCCCCGCCATCATATCGAGGAGGAGCACATGTACTACTTCATGGAGCTCCACAAGTCGTTGCGGCAGGCGCGCCGGCGCCGTTTCCGCCAGCGCGTTCGGGACTGGTTCGGGGGCGGCTCCGTCCGCCCGGCGGGGGGCCGCGCCGCGGGCGCCGAATAGGGTCCGGCGCCACGAGGAAACCATGCCACGCCGCGACGACCAGAGCCGCGCCTTCGAAGCCGTTGTCGCCGGCCTCGAAACCGTGATCGAACGCACTGCGCCGGGACCCGCCGGATGAGGCTCGCGGACCAGCGGTGCGAGAAATGCGGGCCGGTCCCGGGCTGCGGCCACTGCGCGCCCTGCGCCGGCGGCCGTTGAGACGCCCCCGCGGAGCCCGCCGCCGGGGCCGGACGAAGATGTGGCGCGCGGCGATCTACGGCCTTTCGGCGTACGCCGTGTTCGTCGCGGCCATGTATGCGCTGCAACGGAGCGTCATGTACTTCCCGGCCCGCTCGTTGTCGACGCCGGCGCGGGCCGGAGTGCCGGAGATGACGCCCGTGACCTTGCGCGCCGCCGACGGGCTGGAGCTCGCGGCGTGGTACGGCGCGCCCCGGGACGACGGCGGGAACGCGCGTCCCGTCGTCGTCTACTTTCACGGCAACGGGGGCGGCATCGCCGGGCGGGGTTCCAGGGTCCGTCCCTATCTCGACCGGGGCTTCGGCGTGCTTCTCGTCGAATACAGGGGCTACAGCGGCAACCCGGGCAGCCCGAGCGAGCAGGGCCTCTACGCCGACGGCCGGGCGGCGCTGGCTTTCGTCCAGTCCGAGGGGCTGCCCCTCGACCGCGTCGTCCTGTTCGGCGAGTCCCTGGGCAGCGGCGTCGCCGTCCGGATGGCGACCGAGTTCGACGTCGGCGCCGTGGTGCTCGAGGCGCCGTTCTCCTCGGCGGTGGACGTGGCGGCCGGCGCCTACTGGTTCCTGCCGGCGCGCTGGCTGATGAAGGACCGGTTCGACTCGATCTCCAGGATCGGCGAGGTCCGCGCGCCGCTGTTCATGGTCCACGGGGAGCGCGACCGGATCGTGCCGGTCCGGCTCGGGCGCAAGCTGTTCGCGGCCGCGAACGACCCCAAGGAGGCGGTCTACCTGCCGGACGCCGGCCACGACGACCTGCCGGCCCACGGCAGCATCCGGCTCGCGATCGATTTTCTGGAGCGCCGGTTCCCGCCGCAGGAGCTCCTCCCCCGGTAGAGGGACGGAAGGGAGCCGCTGACGCTCCTCCCCCCTGACGGCGCGACCCCCACCCCGACCCTGGCGCAATCTGCACTCCTCCTCCCTGGACAGGGGGGAGGTCGGGAGGGGGGTGGATCGGCGATGGAGGGGCCGTTCGCGCCTCTCTCCTCCCGACGCGACCCCCACCCCGACCCTGGCGCAATCTGCGCTCCTCCTCCCTGGACAGGGGGGAGGTCGGGAGGGGGGTGGACCGGCGATGGAGGGGCCGTTCGCGCCTCTCTCCCCCCGGCGCGACCCCCACCCCGACCCTCCCCCTGCAAGGGAGAGGGAGAAGAGAAGGGGGAGGCCGGGGGGGTGGACCGGCGATGGAGGGGCCGTTCGCGCCTCTCTCCCCCCGGCGCGACCCCCACCCCGACCCTGGCGCAATCTGCACTCCTCCTCCCTGGACAGGGGGGAGGTCGGGAGGGGGGTGGATCGGCGATGGAGGGGGCCGTTCGCGCCTCTCTCCCCCCGGCGCGACCCCCACCCCGACCCTGGCGCAATCTGCGCTCCTCCTCCCTGGACAGGGGGGAGGTCGGGAGGGGGGTGGATCGGCGATGGAGGGGCCGTTCGCGCCTCTCTCCCCCCGACGCGACCCCCACCCCGACCCTGGCGCAATCTGCGCTCCTCCTCCCTGGACAGGGGGGAGGCCGGGGGGGTGGATCGGCGATGGAGGGGCCGTTCGCGCCTCTCTCCCCCCGACGCGACCCCCACCCCGACCCTCCCCCTGCAAGGGAGAGGGAGAAGAGAAGGGGGAGGCCGGGGGGGTGGATCGGCGATGGAGGGGCCGTTCGCGCCTCTCTTCCCCCGGCGCGACCCCCACCCCGACCCTCCCCCTGCAAGGGAGAGGGAGAAAAGGAGGGACGGGCGAAAAAAAACGCTCGCAGCCCCTTGACCCCCCCCCCCCGTGTGCATGGTAGCCATGAGCCGACTTCGGAACGGGAGCGCCAACCGCCGTGCGAACGATGCCGCGAAACGCCTGCATCCCGAAAAACGCGAACGTAGCGCCCGGACGGCGGACTCTCAAACGCAGGCATGAAGGGAAAACGCGATGAACACGAGAAGCGCTGCGCGATTCACCGGCCTGGCCTTGACCATGGCCGCCGCCCTGGCGACATCCGGGTGCGGCGGCGGCTCGGGGGGCGGCCAGTCGTCATTCGGCTCGTTCGACACCGCGGTGACGGAAGACGGCCAACGACAGGGCGTCCGGGCCGCGGCCGCGACGGCGGCCGGAAACACGCCCAACGCGGGGGGCCGGAGCGTCACGCAATCCTCGACCGCCGCCGACAGCGTTGCGGCGACCGTGGAGCGCGCCGCGGACGGAACGATAAGCTGGATGGTGGAGGAGGCCGGCGGATGGTCGGTCGACGGGGACAACGCCCGGGTGCTGGCGACGCCGAGCGGAACGGGCTGGAGGGGCATCCAGTTCCATCAGGCGCCGGGCGGCGGCGAAGGCAGCGGGACGGGTCCGGGACTGTACGTCAACGTCTACACCGACATCGAGGCGCCGACGACCAGACCGGCGGCGACGACCAGACCGGCGCTGGTACCCGCCGCGCTGGCGCCGGCAAACCATCCCGAGGGATGTGAAGCCGGCGGCACCCTGGAGGCCGGTCATTCCTGCACGTACCAACACGGCGGCCAGACAATCACCTTGGAAATGAGAGGCAACCGCGTTTGCCTCGGGATCGGGGCCGGATCCGGCGGCTGTCAGAACAACATCACTTTCATCATGTCCAACATCAATGGTGTGCCGGTCACTCTCGTGACCTCGGGAAGCGGCGCGAGTCGGACAATCGAACGGCTCGCGATTGGCGAACCTGAACGTCCGGCGGGAACCCAGGACGTCCCCGGGAATGCTGCCGGCGTCGTCTTCACAGGGGAGGTCGACATTCTTCGTGGAACGCCGGGCACCTTCAACGGCGTGCCCGGAACTTTCAGATGTCAGACCCCGGCGGAGGGGTGCGGTCAGAGAACATCGAACGGCCGCCTCACCGCACTCACAGGCACCTGGATATTCGTCCCCAGCAGCCCCGCGCCATCCTCGCCGCCAGCCGAGGCGCCGCCGGCAGCCGCCCCTGCGCCGGTGGAGATGGTGACCGTGCAGGACGCCGACTATCTGGTCGGCGGCATCTGGGTGCGGGTTCCGGAGGACGCCGCCAGCGTGGCCGACTACGAGTTCGGCGCCTTCATGAGCGGCAGCGACCCCTTCACGCAGGCCAATCTGGCGGGCCTGACGGGCACGGCGACGTATGCGGGCGACGCGACCGCGGTGTACTCCGATGAGGCATCGAACAGGAACTACTCCGTCGAGGGCGAGGTGAGCCTGACGGCCGACTTCGGCGGCGACAGCAGCCTGGGAACCATCAGCGGAGCCATCACCAACGTCACGGGAGAAGCGCCGGAGCCGGGCTGGTACGAGGGAAGCAGAGTGGAGCTGGGGACCGCGCAAATCGGAAGCGCCGACAGCGGCTTCTTCACCGGCGACACCTCCGCCACGGATCCGGAAACGGGCGACGTGTTCAGCGGCAAGTGGGGGGGCCGGTTCTACGGCAACGGGGCCGCCGGCGCCTATCCCGGCGCCGTCGCCGGCACGTTCGGCGGAGCGGCAACGACCGCGCGCGGCCGCGAATCCTACGTCGGCATATACGGCGCATTCCGGCAGCAGGAGGAGCAGCAGTAACGCGCGGCCCGACCGCGCCGGCCCGAAACGGGGGAGGGGCGGCCGCGCGGCCGCCCCTCTTTTTCCGCGCCGACGATGAAATGGGTCTGCATCCTCGCGGTCGCCGTCCTTCTTCCCGCTTCGGCCGCTTCGGCCTCGTCCGCCTCCGCTTCGGAGCGCCCCCACCTGTCCTCCGACCCCCGGGTCAACGACGCCCGGACGCTGATCGAAGACGGCCGGTTCCCCGAAGCGCTGGCGGTCCTGCGTCCGCTGGCCCCGGACCACGCGGACCGCACCGACGTCCTGTTCCTCGTCGGCCTCGCCGCCATCGGCGCCTCGCAGCAGGCCGGCGCCGGAGAAGAGGAGCGGACCGCCCTGCTCGACGAGGCCGTCGCCGCGCTGCGCGCCATCCTCGTCGACCGGCCCGGCCTGACGCGCGTGCGCCTGGAGCTGGCCCTCGCCTTCTTTCTCAAGAACGAGGACGATCTCTCGCGCGAACACTTCGAGCGCGTGCTGGCCGGCGGGCCGCCGCCGGCGATGGCGGCGAACGTCCGCCGCTTCCTGGAGGCGATCCGGGCGCGGCGGCGCTGGAGCGGCCATTTCGGCGCGGTCTTCGCTCCCGACAGCAACCTCAACGCGGCCTCGAAATCGGACGTCATCCACATCCGCGGCGCGCCGTTCCGCCGCGACGCGGACGCGGGCGCCCGCTCGGGGGTGGGGGTCGTCCTGTGGAGCGGCGGCGAGTATCAGCATCCGCTCCACCGGAGGCTGCGGCTGCGGGCGGGCGTGGACCTCGCCCGCCGGGAATACGCCGGAAGGGACTTCGACCAGACCTTCCTGTCCGGGCATGTCGGACCCCGCTGGCTGATCGACCGGGACACCGAGGCGAGCCTGCTCGCCAGCGTCCAGCGCCGCTGGACCGCCGGCAAGCCGGAGAGCGACGGCCTCGGCGCCCGCCTCGAGGGCGAGCGCCGCCTCTCCCGGCGCCTGACGGCGAACCTGCGCGCCGCCTGGCGCCAGCACGAGTACCGGAGGAGCGGGTCCCTGGACGGGCCGCAGGCCACCCTCTCCCTCGGGGCCGCCTGGCTCCTGACCTCGACCGCGCAAATCGACGCGACGATCGGCCATGCGCGCGAACGCCCCGAAACGGCGCTCCGGCGCAACGCCACCCGCTGGGCGCGGATGGGCCTGTCGGTGGCGTTGCCGGTCGTCACCGTGCACGGCAGCGCCGAACTGCGCCGGACCCGCTTCGAGGGCGACTGGGCCCCGTTCACCCCCGCGGGCGCATCGCGGGCCGACCGGACCCGGATCCTGCGCGTGTCGATCTTCAACCGGGCCTTCACCGTGCGCGGATTCAGCCCGCAACTCGTGCTGACGAACGAAGCGCGCGAATCCAACGCGCAGTTGCACGACTACAGGCGCAACCGCGCCGAACTACGGCTCGCGCGGCAGTTCTAGCCCGCGTTCCCCTCCCGGCGCGACCCCCACCCCGACCCTGGCGCAATCTGCGCTCCTCCTCCCTGGACAGGGGGGAGGCCGGGAGGGGGGTGGATCGGCGATGGAGGGGCCGTTCGCGCCTCTCTCCCCCCGGCGCGACCCCCACCCCGACCCTCCCCCTGCAAGGGAGAGGGAGAAGAGAAGGGGGAGGCCGGGAGGGGGGTGGATCGGCGATGGAGGGGCCGTTCATACTCCTCCTCCCTGACGGCGCGACCCCCACCCCGACCCTCCCCCTGCAAGGGAGAGGGAGAAGAAGGAGGAGGTCGGGAGGGGGGTGGATCGGCGATGGAGGGGCCGTTCGCGCCTCTCTCCCCCCGACGCGACCCCCACCCCGACCCTCCCCCTGCAAGGGAGAGGGAGAAGAAGGAGGAGGTCGGGAGGGGGGTGGATCGGCGATGGAGGGGCCGTTCGCGTCTCTCTCCCCCCGACGCGACCCCCACCCCGGCCCTCCCCCTGCAAGGGAGAGGGAGAAGAAGGGGGACGCGCCGCCGCAATTTGCGCTCCTCCTCCCTGGACAGGGGGGAGGCCGGGAGGGGGGTGGACCGGCGATGGAGAGGCCGTTCGCGCCTCTCTTCCCCCGACGCGACCCCCACCCCGACCCTCCCCCTGCAAGGGAGAGGGAGAAGAGAAGGGGGAGGCCGGGGGGGTGGATCGGCGCCGCAACGCCGCGCGGTCCTCACTCCCCCATGAGTGTGAGAAATGCGGGGCAGCCATACCCGGGCGCCCCGACGTTGCATCTTCGCATACGCCACGGTAAGAAAGGACGACTTTCCGATTTTCGTTCCGCGAGGCTCGCCATGCCCCTGGTCACCGTGAAGCCGAAGTTCCAAGTCACCGTTCCCGCCAAGCTGCGCAAAGGGCTCGATCTGCGCGAGGGCGATCTCCTGGAGGCCACCGTTGTCGGGGATGGCATTCTCTTCCGCCCCAAGGAGGTGGTGGACCGCAATGAGGTTGCCGACCGGATCGCATCCATCCTCACGCGGGTCGAGCCCTTGCCCGATGACGCCGACCGTTCCGAGGGCGAAATCATGGAAGACGTCATCGCCGACATCGCCCAGGCCCGCAGCGAGCGCCGCGACCGCGAAACGTGAAGGTCGTCATTGACTGCAACGTTCTTGTTTCGGCGGCTCGGTCCTCCGGCGGAACCTGCGCCAAGGCGATCATCGAGGCGGTCCGCGCTCACGAGATCGTGCTCTCCGATCCCGTTGTCGACGAGTACGAGGAGATTGCAGAACGGTCCGCGCACGCGTCGCACCGCGCCAGCATCCTGACCATTATCGGGGAACTCAGGCGGGTCGCCACCGTGGTCGAGCCGGCGGATGCGGTGTTCGGCCTCCGCGACCCTGAAGATGAAATCTACTTGGCGACCGCGACCGCCGACGGCGCAGTTCTGATCACCGGCAACAGCCGAGATTTCACGGAGCCGCGATACGGATCGGTCGAGGTGTATTCCCCGCGCGCTTTCCTGGATCAGGCGACCTGACAGAGAGAGCGGCGAATACGCCGTTGGAAGCCGTCATCGCTCAAGATCTTCGACGTCTGCCTGCGCAACCCGCCTGACGCCTGCTTTCGGACGGATCAGGATCGACGCCATCGACCACGCCCGCGTCTCGGCGTGGTTCGACGCCGCGAACGACCCAAAGGAGGCGGTCTACCCCGCATTTCTCATACTGCTCGTTCGCAAGGTTCATCCAGCCCCTTGACCCCCCCCCCCGTGTGCATGGTAGCCATGAGCCGACTTCGGAACGGGAGCGCCAATCACCGTACGAGCGATGCCGCGAAACGCTCACGTCCCGAAAATCATGAACATGGCGCCCGGATGGCGGACTCTCAAACGCAGGCATGAGGAGAAACGCGATGAACACGAGAAGCGCTGCGCGATTCACCGGCCTGGCCTTGACCATGGCCGCCGCCCTGGCGATGTCCGGATGCGGCGGCGGCAGTTCCACACCATCCACGCCAGCCATATCATCCATACTCACGCCGGTACCATCGCGCGTCAGTTCGCCAACGCGGTTCTACACATTCGACTCTGCATTGACGAACGCTGCCCAACGACACCACGTCCGAGCCGCGGTTGCGGCGGCGGCCGGAAACACGCCCAACTCGGGGAGCGTCACGCAATCCTCGACCGGCGACGGCGCCGCCACCGACAGCGTTTCGGTGACCGTGGAGCGTGATGCGAGCGGAACGGTAAGTTATACGGTACGGGAGGCCGGCGGATGGTCCGTCGACAGGGACAGTGCCCGGGTGTTGGCGGAATCGAGTAAAGGGATCTGGAAGGGCATCGAGTACCATCAGGCGCCAGGAGGCGGCCAAGGCAGTGGAACGGGTCCGGGATTGTATGTCGCGGGATTGTATGTCGACGTCTACACCGATATCGAGGTGCCAGGAACCGCGTCGGACGCCGACTCCGACTATCTGGCCGGCGGCATCTGGATGCGGGTCCCGGAGGACGCCGCCAGCGTGGCCGACTACGAGTTCGGCGCCTTCGCGGACGGCAACGACCCCTTCACGCAGGCCAATCTGGAGGGCCTGACGGGCACGGCGACGTACGCGGGCGACGCGACCGCGGTGTACTCCCATCAGGCAACGAACAGGAACTACTTCGTCGACGGCGACGTGAGCCTGACGGCCGACTTCGGCGACGCCAGCAGCTTGGGAAGCATCAGCGGAACCGTCTCCAACTTCACGGGAGAAGGGCCGGAGTCGGACTGGTACGAGGGAGTCAGCGTGTCGCTGGGGGACGCGCAAATCGGAAGCGCCGACAGCGGCTTCTTCACCGGCGACACCTCCACCCGGAGTAGCGACCCCACCGACCCCGTGCTTACCGGCAAGTGGGGCGGCCAGTTCTACGGTAACGGCGCCGCGGGCGGCCGTCCCGGTTCCGTCGCCGGTACGTTCGGCGCCGCGACCGCCGACGGCGGCGAATCTTTCGTCGGCGCATACGGCGCATCCAGCCTGGCAGGCCCCGCGCTGGGCTACAGGCCGGTGCCGGCGCCGGCAGGCCCCGCGCTGGGCTCCAGGCCGGCGCCGCCGCCGGCAGAGCGGGCGCCGGCAGAGCCGGCGCCGCCGCTTGCCTTCAACCCGGCAGTGTCCGCGCTGCCAGAGCCCGCGCAGCCACAATCGCGCGACCAGTCGTCAACGTTGTTCTACACATTCGACTCTGCGTTGAGGAACGCCGTCCAACGATTGGGCATCCGATACGCGGTTGCGGCGGCGGCCGGAAATACACCCAACCCGTACACCCTTGGAGCCGATATCTCCGGGAGCGTCACGCAATCTTCGACCGACGACAACCACATTCATTCGAGTGTGTGGCGGGACGAGGACGGAACGTTACTGCTGGCCTCGGGGTTCTACGGCATAGACCAACGGATCGTCGACAGGGACAGTGCCCGGGTGTTGGCGGAATCGAGTAAAGGGCTCTGGAAGGGCATCGAGTACCATCAGGCGCCAGGAGGCGGCCAAGGCAGTAGAACGGGTCCGGGATTGTATGCCTACGTCTACACCGACTACGAGGAGCCTACGTCCTCGTGTGGATTGGTGGGCGGCATCTTGTCGAGAGGTGCTCTCTGCACGTACGAACTCGACGGCCAGACGTTCACTCTGAGCTCGACTGCCTTCACGATTAACGGCGTTTCTAGCGAAGCAATTTGCTTCGACGACATTTGCGGGGATAACGTCAACCTAGAGGGCTGGACTGTGGGTACGGGTGAAGGTGTGAAGGTCACCATAGTGACCGAGGGAAGCAGCGGTGGGGATCGGAGAATCGCCCGGATCTCGCAGAACCTTGCGGACGCCGCTGAGCGGGAGCCATCCGACGCCGACTATCTGGCCGGCGGCATCTGGGTGCGGGTTCCGGAGAACCCCGTCAGCGTGGGCGACTACGAGTTCGGCGCCTTCGCGGACGGCAACGACCCCTTCACGCAGGCCAATCTGGCGGGCCTGACGGGCACGGCGACGTACGCGGGCGACGCGACCGCGGTGTACTCCCATCAGGCAACGAACAGGAACTACTTCGTCGACGGCGACGTGAGCCTGACGGCCGACTTCGGCGACGCCAGCAGCTTGGGAAGCATCAGCGGAACCGTCTCCAACTTCACGGGAGAAGGGCCGGAGTCGGACTGGTACGAGGGAGTCAGCGTGTCGCTGGGGGCCGCGTCAATCGGAAGCGCCGACAGCAGCTTCTTCACCGGCGACACTTCCACCAGCGGGACGGACTCCGCGTTTACCGGCAAGTGGGGCGGCCAGTTCTACGGTAACGGGGACGCTGCGAGCGACCATCCCGGTTCCGTCGCCGGTACGTTCGGCGCCGCGACCGCCGACGGCAGCGAATCCTTCGTCGGCGTGTACGGGGCACGGCGGCAGCAGCAGTAACGCGCGGTCCGAAACGGGGGAAGGGCAGTCGCGCGGCCGCCCTTCCTTTTCTCCGCGCCGACGATGAAATGGGTTTGCATCCTCGCGGTTGCGGTCCTTCTTCCCGCTTCGGCCTTGTCCGCTTCGGAGCGCCCCCACCTGTCCTCCGACCCCCGGGTCAACGACGCCCGGACGCTGATCGAAGACGGCCGGTTCCCCGAAGCGCTGGCGGTCCTGCGTCCGCTGGCCCCGGACCACGCGGACCGCACCGACGTCCTGTTCCTCGTCGGCCTCGCCGCCATCGGCGCCTCGCAGCAGGCCGGCGCCGGAGAAGAAGAGCGGACCGCCCTGCTCGACGAGGCCGTCGCCGCGCTGCGCGCCATCCTCGTCGACCGGCCCGGCCTGACGCGCGTGCGCCTGGAGCTGGCCCTCGCCTTCTTTCTCAAGAACGAGGACGATCTCTCGCGCGAACACTTCGAGCGCGTGCTGGCCGGCGGGCCGCCGCCGACGATGGCGCGGCAGTTCTAGCCCGCGTTCCCCTCCCGGCGCGACCCCCACCCCGACCCTCCCCCTGCAAGGGGGAGGGAGAAGAAGGGGGAGGTCGGGAGGGGGGGTGGACCGGCGATGGAGGGGCCGTTCGCGCCTCTCTCCCCCGACGCGACCCCCACCCCGACCCTGGCGCAATCTGCACTCCTCCTCCCTGGACAGGGGGGAGGCCGGGAGGGGGGTGGATCGGCGATGGAGGGGCCGTTCGCGCCTCTCTCCCCCCGACGCGACCCCCACCCCGACCCTCCCCCTGCAAGGGAGAGGGAGAAGAGGGGGGAGGCCGGGAGGGGGGTGGATCGGCGATGGAGGGGCCGTTCGCGCCTCTCTTCCCCCGACGCGACCCCCACCCCGACCCTCCCCCTGCAAGGGAGAGGGAGAAGAGAAGGGGGAGGCCGGGGGGGTGGATCGGCGATGGAGGGGCCGTTCGCGCCTCTCTCCCCCCGACGCGACCCCCACCCCGACCCTCCCCCTGCAAGGGAGAGGGAGAAGAGGGGGGAGGCCGGGAGGGGGGTGGATCGGCGATGGAGGGGCCGTTCGCGCCTCTCTTCCCCCGACGCGACCCCCACCCCGACCCTCCCCCTGCAAGGGAGAGGGAGAAGAGAAGGGGGAGGCCGGGGGGGTGGATCGGCGATGGAGGGGCCGTTCGCGCCTCTCTCCCCCCGACGCGACCCCCACCCCGCCCTCCCCCTGCAAGGGAGAGGGAGAAGAAGGGGGAGGTCGGGAGGGGGGTGGACCGGCGATGGAGGGGCCGTTCGCGCCTCTCTCCCCCCGACGCGACCCCCACCCCGACCCTCCCCCTGCAAGGGAGAGGGAGAAGAGAAGGGGGAGGTCGGGAGGGGGGTGGATCGGACGCGCCGCCGACCCCGTTCGCGCCTCTCTTCCCCCGACGCGACCCCCACCCCGACCCTCCCCCTGCAAGGGGGAGGGAGAAGAGGGGAGGGAGAAGAGGGGAGGTCGGGAGGGGGGTGGATCGGACGCGCCGCCGACCCCGTTCGCGCCTCTCTTCCCCCGACGCGACCCCCACCCCGACCCTCCCCCTGCAAGGGGGAGGGAGAAGAGGGGAGGGAGAAGAGGGGAGGGAGAAGAGGGGAGGGAGAAGAGGGGAGGGAGAAGAGGGGAGGGAGAAGAGGGGAGGGAGAAGAGAGGGACGGAGGGGGGTGGATCGCGGTCCTGCAACGCCGCGCGCTCCTCACTCCTCCTCCACCGGCGGGAGAAGTGCGGGTCAACCCACCGCGCCGATGGCGGTCAGCGCCTCGGGCGTGTCCACGTCGACCAGGACCCCGTCGTCGTCGATGGGCACCTCGGCGACGAGCTCGCCGTGCGCGCCGATCAGGTGACGGGCCCCCACGTCCCCCGCGACCGCCCGCATCTCCTCGAGGAACTGGATTCCCCACAGCACGGGATTGCCGCGCTTGCCGGTGAAGGTCGGCACGCAGATCGCACGGCCTTCCAGGGGGTTGAACGCCGCGATCAGCCTGTCGATGTGGGACGCCTTCACCCTCGGCATGTCGCCGAGACACACGACGACCCCGTCGGCGTCTTCGGGGATCGCCCGCAGCCCGGCTTCGAGGGACGTGCTCAAGCCGTCCGCGTAGTCCGGGTTGCGCACGAACGTCGGGCCGTCGCGCCGCAGCGCCGTCTCGACCCGGTCCGCCTCGTGGCCCGTCACGACGACGACCGGGCTCGCCGCCGATGCCGTGACCGCCGACAGGACGCGCGCCGCCATCGGCGCGCCGTCGATTTCCGCCAGCAGCTTGTTGATCCCGCCGGTGCGGCGGGATTGGCCGGCGGCGAGGACGATGGCGGCGATGCGCGGCATCCGCGGCGCCCCGTCCCCGGACGCCGGCCGGGCGCCGGCCGCGCCCGCGCGCGGCTGCGGCCGCGTCGCGATCTCCTTGAGCAGGCCGCCCGCGCCCAGGCGCATGACGTCTTCGCGACGCACGGGAACGTCGGCGAGCAGGCGCCAAAGGACCCAGTCGAAGCCGTTTTCCTTCGGCGACCGCGCGCAACCGGGCAGACCGACGACGGGGACGCCGCCATGACGCGCCAGAAGCAGGAGATTCCCCGGGTCGACAGGCATCCCGAAGTGATCGACCGAGCCCCCCGCCCGGACGATCCCCGCCGGCACCACGTCGCGCCGGTCGACGTTCGCCGAAGCTCCGAACACGAGGATGGGGTCGCAGCCCCGGGCCAGCAGGTCGGAGACGGCGGACGCCACGGCTTCCTCCGTATGGTCGCAGCGGACCTCGCCCGCCAGCCGCGAACCGAGACGCGCGAGCCGGTCCCGCGTGGTCTCCAGCGACTTGTCCAGGATGGACTCCCTGGTGTCCGGCAGGCGGGTCAGGACCAGGCCCACCGGTTTCTCCCCGAGCGCCGCGACGCGGACGAGCGGTTCGCCGCGCCCGGCGATCTTCGCGCCCGCGGCGATGACGTCCCTCGGCGCGGAGAACGGGATGATCTTGACGGTGGCCAGCATCCGGCCGGGTTCCACGAGCTCGTAAGGGGATACCGTGGCGATGGTCAGCGATTCGTCGATCAGGTTGATCTCGTCGAGGCGGCCGGCGTCTATGAGCGCGAGGCCGCGCGCCTCGGCGTAGAGATTGCACCGCCCCGTGAAGGGCGCGGCGCAACGCGCGCCATCGCCGCGCGCCGCCTCGGCGATCGTCTCGGCCGCCTCGTCCTCAGGGACGTCGCCGGCTTCGAGCCGGGCGGCGATGACGGTCTCGCGCCCCGCCGAACGGAGGGCCGCGATGTCCTCGGCGCCGAGAACGCGGCCCTTCCTGAAGGACCGTCCGTTCACCTTGACGCCGTGCGCGAGGATCGCGCCTTCGGCTTCTTCGAGGGCGAAGCGGCGGAAGTCCATTCACGCCTCCCGGCGCAAGGCCTGCGTTACCTGCGCGAGGATGGAGACGGCGATCTCCGCCGGCGAGCGGGCGCCGATCGCGAGGCCCACGGGACCGTTGATCCGGTCGAGGTCGTCGTCGCCGAAGCCCGCTTCCGTCAGCCGCCGCAGGCGCGCCGCGTGGGTCTTCCTGCTGCCCAGCGATCCGACGTAGAAAGCCGGCGACCGGAGCGCCGTCTCGAGCGCCGGGTCGTCGAGCTTGGGGTCGTGGGTCAGGGTCACCACCGCGGTCCGGGCGTCCGGCGCCAGGGCCGTCAGCGCGTCGTCGGGCCAGTCCGTCAGCAGCGTCACGTCCGGAAACCGCTCGTCGGTGGCGAAGGCGGCGCGCGGGTCGACGACGGTCACGTCGTAGCCGGCCAGCGCGGCCATGCGCGCCAGCGGCTGGGCGATGTGGACGGCGCCCACGACGATCATGCGCAGCGGCGGGTTGAAGACGCGCAGGAAGACGGGTCCGTCCCCGGTCTCGACCGTTCTGCCGCGGTCGCTCCGGAACGCCTCGGCGGCCGCCTCGGCGACGGCCGGGTCGAGGCCGTTCCCGCCGTCGAGATCGCCGGGACGCACGAGCCTCTCCTCGCCGGTGTTCAGGTTCGTCGCCAGGACGACCGGCGATTTCCCGTCGCGATGGCGCAGCAGCTCCTCGAGGGTCGCGGACTTCATTGCAGCTTTTCGACGAACACCTGGACCTTCCCCCCGCAGGCGAGGCCGACCTCCCAGGCCTGCTCGTGGGTCACGCCGAAGTCGAGCAGTCGCGGTTCTCCGTCGTCGATGGCCTTGAGGGCCTCGAGCACCACGGCGCCCTCGATGCAGCCGCCCGACACGGAGCCGACGAACCTGCCGTCGCCATGGACGGCGAGCTGGCTGCCGACCGGCCGGGGCGACGAACCCCAGGTGGCCACCACCGTGGCGAGCGCGACGTCGTCTCCGCGGGCCTTCCACGCGGCGGCCTGGCCGAGGACGTCTTCCCGCCGGTCCTGTCGCGGCGGCTGTGTCATCAGGCGGCCCTCCCTCCCGTGAATCGATACATGCGGCCTTCCTCCGCGCGCGGCGTCCCGCGTTCCAGGGCCTGCGCCACGTCGCGCAGGCTCCGCAGGTTGTGGACGGTGCGGAACTCGTCCACGTGGGGCAGGATCGCCCGCACGCCCAGTGATTTTGGCTCGAAGCCCTCGTAACGCAAGAGGGGATTGAGCCAGATCAACCGTCGGCACGACTTGTGGAGGCGCTCGATCTCCGCTTCGAGGCCTTCGCCGGAGTCCCGGTCGAGGCCGTCGGAGATGAGGAGGACGAGCGCGCCCTGCCCGAGGACGCGGCGCGACCAGCGGACGTTGAACGCCTTGACGCAGTGGCCGATGCGGGTGCCGCCCGACCAGTCCTCGACGTTCTCGGCGACCTTCTCCAGCGCCACGTCGACGTCCCGGTAGCGCAGATGCCGGGTGACGTTGGTGAGGCGCGTCCCGAAGACGAAGGTGAACACGCGGTCGCGGTCGTTGGTGACGGCGTGCAGGAAGTGAAGCAACATCCGCGAGTACCGGCTCATGGAGCCGGAAACGTCGCACAACGCCACGAGCGGCGGATGGCGCCGCCGCCGCGCCGAGCGTCTCAGGGGAATGGCGTCGGCGCCGGAACGCAGCGCCGAGCGGAGGGTGGCCCGCGTGTCGATCCGCGGGCCGCGCGGGTCGGGCGCGAACCGCCGCGTCGGCGCCTGCATGACGGGAAGCCTCATGCGGGAGATGACGGCCTTGGCCTCGGCGATCTCGTCCGCCGACATGGACTCGAAGTCCATGGATTGCAGGATCTCCCGCCGCGAGTGCGTTCCTGCCGCGTCGCCGACGATCTCGCCGGACTCCTCGTCGTTCTCCCTCTCGCCGCGTCCCGGAAACAGCGCGTCCAGCAGCCGGCGGCTCGGCGGGTCGTGTTCCGCGTCGCCGTCGGTCCGCGCGGCCGGCAGCAACAGCGACATCATGCGCTCGAGAATCCGCGGGTTGCGCCAGAACACGTGGAACGCCTGGTCGAAGATCTCGCGCTGGTCCCGGCGGTTGACGAACACCGAATGGAGCGTCCAGTAGAAGTCTTCCCGGCTGGCGATGCCCGCGGCCTCCACGGCGCGCGTGGCGTCGATGATCCTGCCGGGCCCCACGGGCAACCCAGCCGCGCGCAGGACGCGCCCGAAGTGCGCGATGTTGTGCGCGAGTCGTCCCTGCTCGCCGGGCCGTTCCGTCATGCCGTTCCCGCCGCCGCCGGACATCGCGGCCGGGCTATCCCGCATTTCTCATGTTTCCCCTGGCGCGACCCCCACCCCGGCCCTCCTCCTGCAAGGGGGAGGGAGAAGAAGGGACGCGCCGCCCCGCGCGCTCCTCGATCCTCCATCGGCGTGAGAGATGCGGGCTATCCGGCGGCGCCCGCCGCCGCCAGCTCGGCGTTCACCGTATCCAGAAGCCGGGCGGCCTCGCTGCCCTGGATCCTGGCGATGTCGTCCTGGTACTTGAGGAGGGCGCCGAGGGTGTCGTTGACGGTTTCGGGATCGAGGGACAGCTTGTCCAGTTCCGTCAGCGCCGTGGCCCAGTCGATCGTCTCGGCGATCCCGGGCAGCTTGAACAGGTCGGTCCGGCGCAGTTCCTGGACGAAGCCGACGACTTCGCGGCTCAACCGCTCCGCGGCGCCGGGCGCCTTGAGGCGCAGGATGTCGAGCTCCCGCCGCGTATCGGGGTAGTCGACCCAGTGATAGAGGCACCGCCGCTTGAGCGCGTCGTGGATCTCGCGCGTGCGGTTCGACGTGATGACGACGATCGGCGGCTCCGGGGCCGAGATCGTCCCGATCTCCGGGATCGTGATCTGGAAGTCGGCGAGCGCTTCGAGCAGGTAGGCCTCGAAGGGTTCGTCCGCCCGGTCGAGCTCGTCGATGAGCAGGACCGGCGCGCCGGCGTCGTCGGGCTCCAGGGCGCGCAGCAGGGGCCGTTTGATCAGGAAACGCTCGGAGAACACGTCGCTCCCGAGCCGCTTCCGATCGCCGTCGCCCGCCGCCTCGGCCATGCGGATCTCGATCATCTGGGCGGCGTAGTTCCATTCGTACACCGCCGAGGAGACGTCGAGGCCCTCGTAGCATTGCAGGCGCACGAGCCGGCGCCCGGTCGTGGCCGCCAGGACGTTGGCGATCTCCGTCTTGCCGACGCCGGCCTCGCCCTCAAGGAACAGGGGCCGGCCCATCTTCAGGCCGAGGAACAGGGTCGTCGCCAAGCTGCGGTCGGCGAGGTAGCCGCCGTCGCGGAGCAGGGCTTCGGCGTCGTCGATGGAATCGGGCAGCGGGCGCGGTTTCGCCATCGCGGTTCCGGGACTCGGACATGAAAAGAGGGGAGGCGCCGCTCCCCTCTCCAATAGACGTTCGGACCCGTCCCGATGTCAACAGGCGTCGACGGCGCGCCGGGCGCAGACGTTCACGAGATGCGCCCGATAGTCCGCCTGGGCGTGGATGTCCGAGTTGAGGCCGTCCTCCGGAATCCGGACGTCCTTGATCGCGTCGGACGAGAAGTCGGCGGCCAGCGCTTCCTCCATCTCGCCGACGCGGAACACGCACGGTCCGGCCCCCGTCACGGCCACCCGGACGCCGCCGCCCGTCCGCGCGACGAACACGCCGACGATGGCGAAACGGGAGGCGGGGTTCTTGAACTTGTAGTACGCCGCCCTGTCCGCCCTAGGGAAGCTCACCTCGGTGACGAGCTCGCCGTCGTCGAGCGCCGTCTCGAACATGCCGGTGAAGAAATCGTCGCCGGCGATCTCGCGCCTGTCGGTCTTCACCGCGGCGCCGAGCCCCACCACGGCGGCGGGATAATCGGCCGCCGGGTCGTTGTTGGCGATGGAGCCGCCGATGGTCCCGCGGGCGCGGACGTGCGGGTCGCCGATCCCGCCGGCGAGGGCCGCCAGCGCCGGGATCGCGTCCCGCGCCTCCTTCGATCCGGCCACTGCCGCGTGGGTGGTCATGGCCTTGACCGTGACCCCGCCGTCCGAGGCCAAGACGCCCTTCAGGCTCCCGATGTCCTGGAGGTCGACCAGGTCGGAAGGTCTCGCCAAGCGCAGCTTCAGGGTCGGGAGCAGCGTGTGGCCGCCGGCCAGGAACAGGCCTTCGGCGGCGGCGTTCACCTTGCCGACCGCGTCGGCGACGTCGGACGCGCGGTGATACGTGAAGTCGTACATGGCTCTTTCCTCCTTCTCCGCGCCGCCTAGGCCCGGGCCAGGGCCCGCCACACCCGTTCGGGCGTCGCCGGCATGTCGATGTTCTCGGCGCCGAGGGCGTCGGTGATGGCGTTGATCACCGCCGGCGGCGCCGCGATGGCGCCCACCTCCCCGCAGCCCTTCACGCCGAGCGGGTTGTGCGGACACGGCGTTTCGTACATCTCGACGTCGTAGGTCGGCACGTCGTCGGCCCGCGGCATGGCGTAGTCGTTGTAGGACCCGCTCACCAGCTGGCCGGTGTCCCCGTCGTAGACGCCGTTCTCCAGAACGGCCTGCCCGATCCCTTGAGCGACGCCGCCGTGGACCTGGCCCTCGACGATCATCGGATTGATGACCGTTCCCACGTCGTCGACCGCCGAGAACTTGATGATCTCGACCTCGCCGGTGTCCGGATCGATCTCGACCTCGCAGATCTGCGTTCCCGCGGGAAAGGTGAAGTTGACGGGATCGTAGAACGCCGATTCCTCGAAGCCCGGCTCCAGGCCCTCCGGGTAATTGTGCGGCACGTAGGCCGCGAAGGCGACCTCGCCCATGGACATGCTCCGGTCGGTGCCGGCCACGGAGAAGGCGCCGCCGTCGTACTCGATGTCCGACTCCGAGGCCTCCAGCGCGTGGGCCGCGATCTTCCGGCCCTTCTCGATGAGCTTGTCGCACGCCGACACGATGGCGGAGCCGCCGACCGCGATCGACCGGGACCCGTAGGTGCCCATGCCGAAGGGGCCCTTGTCGGTGTCGCCGTGGACGACCTCGACGTTGTCGAAATCGACGCCGAGCTTGTCGGCCACCACCTGCGCGAAGGTCGTCTCGTGACCTTGCCCGTGGGCGTGGGACCCGGTGAACACCGTGACGCTGCCCGTGGGATTGAAGCGGACCTGCGCGCCTTCCCACAGGCCGACGCCGGCGCCGAGCGACCCCACCGCGGCCGACGGCGCGATCCCGCAGGCCTCTATGTAGCTCGAGAAGCCGATGCCGCGCAGCTTGCCGCGCCGTCCGGCTTCCTCCTTGCGCCCGGCGAAACCCTTGTAGTCGGCGATGTCGCAGGCCTTGTCGAGGACGGCCTCGTAACTGCCCGAGTCGTAGGCCAGCACCACCGGCGTGGTGTAGGGGAAGGCGTCCGGCGGGATGAAGTTCTTCCTCCGAAGCTCCGCCGGGTCCCTCCCGGTCTCGCGGGCCGCCGCCTCGACCAGGCGTTCGAGGAGGTAGGTGGCCTCCGGCCGCCCGGCTCCCCGGTAGGCGTCCACCGGCGCCGTGTTCGTGAACAGCGCCTTCACGTTGCAGTAGATCGCCGGCGTCGTGTACTGGCCCGCCAGAAGCGTGCCGTACAGGTACGTCGGCACGCACGAGGCGAACGTGGACAGATAGGCGCCCATGCTGGCCTTGGTGACGACGCGAAGGGCCGTGAACCGGCCGTCCGCGTCGAGCGCCAGCTCGGCCCTGGTCACGTGGTCGCGTCCGTGGGCGTCGGACATGAACGACTCCGACCGGTCCGCCGTCCACTTCACGGGGCGGCCGACCTTCTTCGAGGCCCACGCGCAGACGGTCTCCTCGGCGTAGATGAAGATCTTGGAGCCGAATCCGCCGCCGACGTCCGGGGCCACGACCCGGAGCTTGTGCTCCGGCGCGATGGCGCAGAACGCCGACAGCACCAGGCGCGCCACGTGCGGGTTCTGGCTGGTGGTGTAGAGCGTGAAGCCGTCGCTCGCCGGGTCGTGCTCGCCGATCGCCGCGCGCGGCTCGATCGCGTTCGGGATGAGCCGGTTGTTGACGATATCGAGCGTCGTGACGTGCGCGGCGTTCCGGATCGCCTCGTCGACGGCCGCGGCGTCGCCCAGCTCCCAGTCGTAGCTCGTGTTGCCGGGAACGTCGTCGTGGATCTGCGGCGTCCCCTCCGCGTCGGCCTTGTCGGTATCGACGTTGGCGGGCAGGACCTCGTAGTCGACTTCGACCAGCTCCGCGGCGTCGCGCGCCTCGGCGAGCGTCTCCGCGATCACGATGGCGACGTGATCGCCGACGTAGTTGACCTTGCCCTGGGCCAGGGCCGGATGGGGCGGGGCCTTCATGTTCTCGCCGTTCTTGTCGGTGACCATCCAGCCGCAGATCAGGCCCCCGACGCCGTCGGCCGCCAGATCGCCGCCGGTGAAGACGCCGACGACGCCCGAGGCCGCGGCGGCCCTCGACGCGTCGATCCCGTTGATCCTGGCGTGGGCGTGGGGCGAACGGACGAACGCCGCGTAGGCCTGTCCGGGCCGGTTGATGTCGTCCACGTAGTTGCCGGTCCCCCTGAGGAACCGCGCGTCCTCCTTGCGGAGCGAGCGCGCGCCGATTCCGTTCTCCGCCATGTCAGCCTCCCATCTCCCGACCGCCGGCGACGATCGCCTTGACGATGTTGTGGTATCCCGTGCAGCGGCACAGGTTTCCCTCCAGCTCGCGCCGAACCGTCCGTTCGTCCGGGTTCGGGTTCTTGTTCACGAGGTCGATGGCGGCCATCACCATGCCGGGCGTGCAGAACCCGCACTGGAGGGCGTGGTTGTCGCGGAAGGCCTCCTGCATCGGGTGCAGTTCGCCGTCGGCGGCGAGGCCCTCGATGGTCGTCACGTCCGCGCCTTCGACCTGCAACGCGAGCACGGTGCAGGACTTCGCCGCGTCGCCGTCGATGTGGACGACGCAGGCGCCGCACTGGCTGGTGTCGCAGCCAACGTGAGTGCCCGTCAGTCCGAGCTTCTCGCGAAGGAGTTGAACGAGCAAGGTGCGGTTCTCGACCTCGGCCGACGCCGCCTTGCCGTTCACCGTAAGGGAAACGGTGGGCATGTGATCCTCCCTGGGCCGTTGCAATTCGCCACGCCATGCGGAGATACGGCCGAAGCGGACGCGTCGGCGGTCCCTCCCTGCGCGGCGCAGTGTCGGACCCGGACCGGGCCGGGTCAAGGCATG
This sequence comes from Alphaproteobacteria bacterium, assembly GCA_965242505.1. Taxonomy (GTDB): domain Bacteria; phylum Pseudomonadota; class Alphaproteobacteria; order UBA2966; family UBA2966; genus UBA2966. The sequence goes on along the minus strand of OZ251449.1, from coordinate 1,443,755 downwards.
AATCGAACGCGCGTCCGCCGACGCCGCGCGCCGTATTTTCAAGCCGGGGCGCTACCGAGCGATCGGCCTCGGTTGACAAGGACGCCGCCCTTGCTGAAGGTCAGGACATGAGCAAGGTCACCAGTAAGCTCCAGGTCACGGCGCCCAAGGCACTTGCCGGCCGTTACGGGATCCGGCCCGGCGACGACATCCGTTTCGAGGAGGTCGGAGGCGTCATTCGCGCGGCGCCCGCCAATGTCGGCGCGCCGGTCGGGGGGCTCGGCGTCGACGCGCGCCTGCGGCTGTTCGACGCCGCGACCGCCCGGCAGCGGACGCGCGAGAAAACGGGCCGGCAGGCGCGGCGCGGCGGCGCGCGCGTCTGGACCAGGGAGGAGCTCTACGAGTGTGGCGACCCGGACGCTGATTGATACCGATATACTGGTTCCTGCTGATCCGTGAGACTCATCCAGTGACGGGGGCGCCGCAGGGTCCGTTCGCGCTCCTTCCCCCCCTGACGCGACCCCCACCCCGACCCTCCCCCTGCAAGGGGGAGGGAGAAGAGGGGACGCGACGCGACGCGACGCCCCACCCCACCCCGCGCCCGAGCCCGTTCTTGATGGCGACCTCCCAGAGCGAGACGGCGCTGAAGACGATCCCGGTCTCCGGGTTCTCGATCAGGGCGCGCGCCTCGTCCGGCAACCGTTCGGGCGCGCCCGCCGCCCAGAGCAGCAACGTGCGTGTCGAGAACGAGAATCGTGGAATCGCTGTTCACGCCTCATGTGCGCTCGTCCGCGCATACATGCGATAATTGTCTGTCATTCCTATCATTTTCCTCTATCTTCGACTCGTTTTCGGCTTGCGATGTCGCCGCGGATACGCTTCAATACGCCCCGGTTTCAGCTCACCCGCTTGCGGAATGCTTACGGCAGGCGCGACGCTCGCGGGTCCGACCATGCGGCGCAAGAGGACTCCGCCCAGGCAGGCGCCGATTCTCCTCTTGTCGTCGGTCTGGAAAGTGGATCCGGAAAGGGGTTCCGGGTAAAGAGGTCCATGCTACGATGCCGTCGTGGGCTGGCGGGAGCGGGCGCCAGTCCGGTGGCGTGCGGTCCAACCGGTTTTCGGTCCGATGGAGGACATGACGATGAACCGGCGATCCGACGAAGCGAAGACCTCCGAACGGGCGCGAGCGCACGCCACCATGCCCGAAGAAGCTCTCAAGCGCCCGGGCATCCCCGAGATCATGCGCGTGTACGGCGACTGGCGCACCGCCGATCGCGGACTCGATCCCTACCGCGCGGCGACCAAGGCGCCATCGCGCGCTACAACGACCGACCATGCGAACCCCCGGCCGGGCTCCTGACGCGCCGCATGTCTCTCCAGAGCGACATCCTTGCCGAATCGAGGACGGTGCTACAGGCTTCGCACCCATGCGTGACCACGGCGGATACGCCGACAGGCGGGGGACATCCCTGCTTCGAGCGGCCGGATCGGGTTCCGGAGGCGGGCGTTCATGACTTCAGGGCCGCCTTGGCTGATCCCGCATCGATCCGGCGGGAGCTTCCTTCCGAGGGCTGGTGAAGGGCTGGGCATATGAAGGTCCTTCGGGTTCGCCTTCACGACGCGACGATCAATGTCAGCTTCAAGCTGACCCGGTTCATTGCGGATTGGCCGTCGGCGCAGTCGAGCTTCATCAGCGGGATCGCCGACGGTTTTCGTGACTGGCTTCCGATCGGCCTACGGAACTTCAGCGTGATCCCGGCCTTCGCGCTGGAGGACCTGCGGTGCAAGTGCCGGCTCTTCGGCGGAGTGTGCGAGATCGTTTTGGAGCCGGAGGCGTTGCGGCTCGATTTCGAGAACGTGAAGCGGGAAAACGAGGCCGTCATCCTGGAAACGGTTCGCAGGGCATCGGAATGGCTGGCCGCTGCTCTGGGAGACCACGGACGGGACCGATTGTCCGTCCAGACATTTGGGCACATGGAGGCGCTGGAAGCGGACGCTGCGGATGCTTACCTCGCTCAGTTCATGCCGGCGGAAGCCGACGAATTGATGAGGTCGGAACCGAACGTGAAGTGTCTGCCGTCCACTCGGGTCGTGTTGTCGGGTGAGACGGAGGGATGGCTGTTGGAGCGGTCGATCGAGAAATCGCCGTTGATCGACAACGCCGTGTTCGTGCATACATCGGTTTACGTGCTGTCGCCGGATCCCGTGGGATTCGACGATCAGATGCAGCTACTTGGCCGCGTCAGGAAGCTGGCGGATCGGGCGGTCGGGCTCGATCGTGAGGAGGCGTGATGGCTACACAGTACGGGAACGTCTCGGCATCCGGCGTCCATGAGCGTCCGCGGATTGGGTCGGAAGACGTTGCGCGGTTTCTGGCGGAAAACGGCGCGGGATACGAAGTTCCCAGCGTCGAACCAGGCATCCGAGCCTTCGGGAGCGATCGGAATGCGCCGCCGCCGCACTTCGCTTTGGTGACGCCGCAGAAACGGGCGCCGTCGGGTGATCCGAACGCGACGTCATCAGGTGAGGCGCGCGCGTTGGACGCGTACCGGCTGTTCCACCTGCCGGAATCGCGCCGACTCGCGGACGCCCTGGAGGAGCTGGAGGAAATCGACGACGAAACCGCGGAGGAAAACCTTCCACAGGTCGGCGAGGCCACCAAGGTGGAGGCGGAGAGGCTCGTCCGCGCCTTGACGCGATGCGCGCCGGCACGCGCCTTGCTCGCCGTCTACCCCACGCAGGATGCCGGAATCGCCCTGCACTTCAAGGCGCCCGACCGGCCGGGCGCCGTCCTTGTCCTGTTGCGCGACGACGGGCAGGCGGACTGCTACGCGTACATCGGTGGACGGAGCCGGCGCACCCATTACGGAACCTCTTCGGACCTGCCCGACGTATGGATCCTGGATCAGTTGCGCCGCCTGGTGCCGTCTCTGGCCGGCGTTTCGACGCCGGGCGCGGGATTCTCCTCGTTCTGGACGGCGGTTCAGTCGACGAACCTGCCGTTGACGAGGTGAACACGAGGTCGGGCTCGATCCAGGGGCCGCCGGCGGAGCTGGACGCGAACGAGGACCTCGGCCGAGCCGCGTTTGACCGCAAGATTCGCAATCGCGCGCTCAAGGGCGTCATCAACCACCGCGTCTTTTTGGAAAGCGAACGGGCCGAGTCGATCTCGGTGGACCGGATGAACCATGCGCCGATCGATGAACTGGCTGCATGGTCCCGGGAGCGGGCGCGGAACCGAGGGGCCGACCGGCGATTCTACGGGTGGGCCGTTCTGAAGGTTCGGGACGCCGAAAAGGACGGGAGGAACGTCGCAGCGACTCCGACGCCGCAGAACCGATGCCACGCGGACATCTTTCTGAACGTCACCGCCACCGGGGAGGAGAGAAGGCGCCAGCAGGAGGAGCACGCCCTTCAATTGGCGGAGCACTCCCGGTGGGAGGAGGCTCCCGCGGTTCCGGATTCGGGGTGACGGGACTCGCCGGGCGCTTGGCCTTCGTCGAAGGGGCTCGGTGGGGGCCATGGAGCAGAAGCTCGTTCCCAGCGGATGGCTGGAGAGGGAGGGCCGGCGGCTCGACTGCGGGCCGTACCTGTCGGGCGCGATGGAAGCCAAGGTGCTGCTGGAGCGCCTGCCCGTACCCCGCGCCGAGCTGTGCAGCCTGACGCACGGGCATGAGGGCGGCGTCTACAACGGGCCGCAGTTCGCACGGAATTACGTTTCCGACCCCGCTCACGGCGTCCCGTTCCTGTCGAGCAGCACCATGCTGCATGCGGACTTCACCCACGCCGACCTTCTGAAGAAGTCCGACGCCACCTCGCCCCGGCTCGCGCACCTGCGGATCGAGGAAGGCGCGACACTGGTGTCACGCTCAGGGACCATCGGCCGGACGGGTGTACGTGCGTCCGGAGATGAGCGGGATGTGGGCGTCTGAGGAGGAGGTTCACCCGCCGCCTTCGAACATCGCCCCGATCTCGGCGGCGCCCATGTGGTCGAAGTCTTCCGGCGCGGCGGCCTTTCCGGCCAGGAACCCGGTTCGGCGCGCCGTCCCGGGGTCCGGCGCGTCCACGGCGACGACCTTGACGACGGGCTTGCCCGCGCGCGATGACGAAGGGCTCTCCCCTGGCGGCGGCCTCGACGAAACGCGAAAGGTGGGTCTTGGCTTCGCGCATGTTGACGGTGCGCATGACGGGCTCCTTCGTACCGGGTCCGAACAACTTGGTCAGTCCCGGTCGGGCAGGCGGGGGAGACTCGCCCGCCTCGCGCGTCGATGCGTTTCCCGGCGGCGCGCCGGCTACGAGAAGACGAACAGCCCGATCCCGACGATGACGATGAGGCCGATCACCCAGGCCCACGTGGGGAGGCCCGATTGGTCCGGGGCGGCGGCCATCGCCGGCGCTTCGGCGGCTTCCTCCGCCGCTTCCTCCTCCGCCTCGCCGCCCGGGGCGATCTGTTCCGCGAGCCTCGCGAAGAAGTCGTCGGCCATCTTCTTGGCCACGCCCTCGACGACCCGCGAGCCGATCTGCGCCATCTTGCCGCCGACCGAGGCGCTGGCCTCGTAGCGCAGCACCGTCTCGCCGTTCGCGCCGGTCAGCGTCACCTTGGCGCCGCCCTTGCCGAACCCCGCCGCGCCGCCCTGGCCCTCGCCGGAGATGGTGTATCCGTTGGGCGGGTCGATGTCCGACAGCGTCACGCGGCCGTTGAACTTCGTCCGCACCGGCCCCACCTTGGCCATGACAGTGGCCGTGAACTCCGTATCGGAGACCTTCTCGAGCGTCTCGCAGCCCGGCACCGAGGCCTTGAGCACGTCCGCGTCGTTGAGGGCCTCCCACACCTTCCCGCGCGGGGCGGGAATCGTGTATTCGCCCGTCATGTCCATGACGATCCCCCGTTGCAGCCGTCGTCGCCGACGACCCTATCCCCGGCGTCGCGGCGCCGCAATACCGCGTCCTGGTCCGGACGCCGGCGGTCCGGTTCGAACACCAGCTCCGGCGCGACGACTTCCCAGGAATCGCATTTCAGGACGTCGCGGTATTCCGGAGGCGACGCCTCCCGGCTCCACCCCGTGACGGCCAGGACCGAGGCCGACCGGCATTGCGTCCCGGCCGGGGGCGCGAAGCCCTTGGCGAGACGCCCGACCACGACGCCCTCCGGGTTCAGCAATTCCCAGCGTCCGGCGTTCGCGATCCGCGTTCGCAGGGGATCGCCGGGAGACAGCGCGGCGATGGCGCGATGCGCCGCCCGGCGGGCGTCTTGCCGTCCGGCGAAACCGAGGTCGATGTCTTTCAGGCCCGGCCGGACGAAGTTGCGCTCCAGCGCCTCGTCCGCGGGTGGAAGCTCGCTCGGCCCGCGACGCAGAACGCGGGGGTCTTCAAGCAGCGCGTCCTGCAACCGATGGGGTCCGTCGAACCGGGCGAGCGCGAGGGTCTCCCGGGCGCGCGTCATCGCCACGTAGTACAGCCTTCGGGCCTCGTCCGGGTCTTCTTCGCCGCGCCTGGCGCGGTCCCAGCCGCCGTCCAGCACGGCTACGTGGCCGAACTCCAGACCCTTGGCGCGGTGCGCGGTCAGCAGCAGCAGTCCGCGCTGGCGTCGGCGGATGTCCTGGCCCCATTCCGCCAACCATTCGAGGAAATGGCCGGTGGGGGTTTCCGCGCCGCCGGTCTCCAGGGCGTGTTCGTCGACGGCCTGCCGGAGAAGCTCGTTCCAGGGGTTCGCCGGCCGCGAGTCCGCCCAGTCGCGGAGGGCCGCGCCGTCGACGACGCCGGCCTCCAGGCCGCGCAGCCATGCGATGAACGCGCGGGTCTCGCGCAGGCGCCAGAAGCCTGGAATTTCTTCATCCCCCATCCACGCCGGGATGCCGCGCGTCTCGCAGAACGCGCGCACCGGAACCAGATAGGACCACTCGCGCGCGATCACGGCGCACCGGGACCAGTCCCAATCCGGCGACAGGTCGGCGAGCCGCAACAGCTCGGCCATGACGGTTCGCGCCTGCCGGATCGGGTCGCGGCCCGCCGGCAGGATCTGCACCCGGCCTCGCGACACCGGATCCAGTTTCTCCCACCTTCCTCCTTCCGGGTCCTTCGCCCGCGCCCGGTCGATGCGGATGGGATGCCCGGCTTTCATCCGTTCCCGCGCCGGCGCGATCATCACGTTGGCGGCCTCGACGATGTGGGCGGTGGAACGGTAGTTGTCGGTGAGATAGACCGGCCTGGGTCCGTAATCCGCCTCGAAACGGCGGATGTACTCCACCGAGGCGCCGTTGAAGGCGTAGATGTTCTGGTCGTCGTCCCCGACCGCGAACAGGGTGAGCTTGCCCGCCTCGTCGTCGAGCGTCCGTCCGGCCAGCGCCGAGATCAACTCGTACTGGTCCTCGCCGATGTCCTGGTACTCGTCCACCAGGATCCAGCGGAATCCCGCCAGCAGCCGTCCTCGCCGCTCGTCCGCTTCCTCCGGCGAGAGGTCCTCGCCGCGCAGCGCCTTCGTCGCGCGGCGCATCACCTCCCGGAACACGTCGTCGTCGGGACGCTCCGCGCGGCCCGTGAAGCTGGCGCCGGCCAGCCGCATGGCCATGGCGTGGCAGGTGAGCACGGTCACGCCCCGCGCGTCGCCGCCGATGAGGTCCTGGAGGCGACGGCGGATGTCGACCGCCGCGTGCCGGTTGTAGGCCAGGGCCAGGATGCCGCGGGGGTTCTCGCGCCTCGCGCGTATCAGATAGGCGATGCGATGCACCAGCACCCGGGTCTTGCCGGAACCCGGGCCGGCGAGCGCCAGCACGTTGGTCTGGTCCCGGTCGTCCGCGACGATGCGTTGCTGGATGGGGTTCTTCAGACTCTCGACGATCGTCCGCCACGACTCCGGCGTGGTCTCGCGGCCGATCTCCCGGTCCCGGCCGGGCAGCCAGCGGCGGAGGAACTCCTCCTCCTTCAGGGTGAAGTAGTCCATCGCCAGGCGCAGCGCTTCGCTCATGGCGGCGAGGCCGCGTTCGGCGAACTCCGCCATCACGTGGATCTGCAGGACCTGTCCCTTGTAATGAAGCGCGAGAGGCTCGAAGTCGGACCTGGCGAAGCCGCGCTGGTCCCGCCGCTCCAGGCGGATGGTCATGGCCTGGCGGAACACCGAGAGGCCCTTGTTGAGGCGGATGACGTCCTGCTCGTGCAGCCACAGAAGGGCGCGGTCCAGGAGCTTGTCGGGCTCTTTGACCTTGCTCTTCAGGGCAAGGTCGGACTCGATCGCCCGGGTCAGCTTGCCGACGGTGGTTTCGGCCAGCAGGTCCGCGCCCCGGCTTCCGGGCGGCAGGCGGGAGAGGAGATGGTCCAGCAGGCGCGCCGCCGCCTCGCGCCGGAGCCGGGCGGTCTCCTCCAGCGCCCGCCATCCGCGCCGGAGCGTCACCTGCGCCGTCTCCGCGTCCCGTTTCCGCACCGTCAGGCTGCCCGCGCCGCCGTCCTCCCCGCGGCCGTCCCGGGCGATGCCGCGGACGATGCGCCACAGCCGTTCCGGCAGGGGATCGGCCAGGCCCTCGTCCCGCAGGACCTGCGCGGCGATACGCAGATGCAGCGACGACGTGTCTCCCTTGTCCTGGTCCGGCGCCGCCTCGCGCATGTGGGCGATCAGGGCGATCTCCAGCGCCGCCGCCTGCTCCAGGCGTTTGAGCGAGGCGCGCTCCACGCCCGCGTGGACGAAGGCGGTCAGCGCCGTGTCGTTGTCGGAGACGCCCAGCCTCTCGAGATTGTACAGCGCGCCGCGCACGCCTTCGGGGCTCAGGCCCGATACGCCCATCAGTTCGTCGGTGGTGACTCCTTCGTCGGCATCGGCCTCGATCAACGACTCCACGATGCGCAGCAACTGCCCGAGGTACGCCTTCGCGACGGTTTTCCCTTTCAGCTTCGCGCGGGCCTCTCCGAGAGAGCCGACCCGGAGCGACGACGGGAACACCTGGACCACGTTCTCCTCCCGGGTCAGCAGCTCCGTTTCCTCCAACCAGGAGACGGCGGTCCTCACGCGGGTGTCGTCCGTGGTCGAGTCGCGCTCGAAGGCTTCGTCCTCGTCCTCGCCGAGTATCTCGCCGGCGGTCGCCACCACTTCGCCGTCCAGGCGCTTCTTGCGGTCCAGGTTGCGCAACGCCCTGAGAACGCCGTGAATCTCGGCCCTGGTGAGGCGCGAGAGGGCCGACATGCCGAACTGGCGTTCCACGTCGTCCGGCGCCGCGTACATCAGCACGCATCGCGCCGCCTGGCCGTCCCGCCCGGCGCGCCCCGCCTCCTGGAGGTAGTTCTCCAGGGAGCCGGGGATGTCGGCATGGACGACGAGACGCACGTCCGGCTTGTCGATACCCATGCCGAAGGCGTTGGTCGCGGCGATCGCGCGCAGTTCGCCGTCGATGAAGCGCCGCTGCACGTCCTTCTTGGTCTCCGGCGGCAGGCCCGCATGGAAATGTCCCGCCGCGACGTCCTTCAGTTGCAGGAACTCCCCGACCTCCTCGCTTTGCCGGCGCGTCGCGCAATAGACGATGGCGCCGCCCGGCTTGTCCGGCGGCAGGCGCGACGTCAGGACCTGGTGGAGGTGGGCGAGCTTCTCTCCGCCCGACGTCGGAACCACCTCGAACGTCAGGTTGGGGCGTTCGGCGCCGCCGTCGAAGACCTTCAGCTCGATGCCGAGCCTGTCGCGGAAATGCCGGACGATATCCTCCCTCACGTCCGGCTTCGCGGTCGCCGTCAGGCACAGCACCGGCGGCGGCGGCCCGGCGCCCGCCTTCTCCCGGATGAAGCGCCCCAGATAGCGGTAGTCGGGGCGGAAGTCGTGTCCCCATCTCGACAGGCAGTGCGCTTCATCGACGACCCAGCCGCCGATCTCGCGCTGGTCGAGCGCCCGGCGCAGGGAACGGGAGCGCAGCTGCTCCGGGGAGATGACGAGTATGCCCGCGTCGCCCAGCCGGACCCGGTCCAGCGCGTCGGCCCGCTCCGGCATCGACAGCATCCCGTTGATCGTCACGCACGCGCCGATCCCCCGCGCCTCCAGCCCCGCCACCTGGTCCGCCATCAGCGCCACCAGGGGCGAGATCGCCACGGTCAGGGCGCCCGTCTTGTCGTACCGGGAGAGGGCGGGGATCTGATAGCAGAGGGACTTGCCCGTGCCCGTCGGCAGGATCCCGAGCGCGTGTTCTCCCGCCATCGCCGCCTCGACGATGGCCCGTTGCAGCGGGCGCCCGTCGCCGTCCGCCGGTTCCGGGCGGAAATCGGGGAAGCCGAACCAGCGGGCGAGCTCCTTGCGGGCGTCGTGGCGTTCCCGGCACCAGCCGCAGCCGGGATCGTCGCAGGCGGTGTCCCTGAGCCGGCGCACCAGATGGCCGGCCTCCGGGAACTGGTGGCGCACCCAGGGCGGCATGACCGAGTTGCCGCCCGCCACCGACAGCCACGCCAGCGCATAGGCCAGCGCCCAGCCGGAGGCCGCCGCGTCGTCCGCGGCCCGTCGCCCTTGAGCCGCGCAGGAGATACCGGCCAGTCGTCCGCGGATCGCGGCCGCGGCCTCGGCGTCGGTGGGGCGGGGCGAGCCGCGAAGCCCGGAGAAGAGATCGTCGAGGGCGCGGTCCCTGCCGTCCGGTTCCGGCGCGGCCAGCCAATGCCACGCCGCCAGTAGCTCCGGCGCGGCTTCCCGCAACGCCCGTCGCTGGTCGCCGAAGACCTCCAGCGCGAGGCGGGCGTCGAGCTCCGGGTCGTTCACCCGTCCGCGCTTGAGGGCGCCGTCCTGGTAGTGCTTGACGAGGTGGTGGTAGGGATTGCGGGGAAAGGCGAGGGGGCTCAGGCGCAGCGTATCGAGAGCCGGGAGCTTCAGCAGCCGCAGATCGGGCTTCGCCATCGTCAGATGCGGCAGATCGAAGGCGATCAGGTTGTGGCCCAGGACGAAGGACGCCCCGTCGGCGAGGTCGTCCAGTCTCGCCAACGCCGCCGCCAGGTCGCCGCCGCGAAACGCGATGCGCCGGTTCGTGTCCGCGCGCACCCCGGCGAAGGCGCGGATCCGCCCGTCGTCCTTGCCGACTTCGAGGTCCAACGAAAGGCAGCGAGACGGAGAGGCCATGCTTTCACCGGCGTTGGCGTGACGGATTCGCCCGGTTGGCGGCGATCCTACCGGAAACGCCCCCCGCCGGGGGAGGCCGGAGGGGACGGCGTTTCCGCCGCCTCGATCATGAAATGCGCGGGATCGTCCGCTGGAACTCGCTCGCGTGGATCGAGGGAGTAAAACGTTTGCTCCCGATCACAGTCTACGAACTTGCTCATGCCGACCTCCGTGACGTCGCATCACGGACGACGCCGGTCCACCATAAACCCGACGGATTTCTATCCGAACGCTTCTTCTATGGACATTCTTTTCTGCAACAAAGGCAGAAGCAGGGATCGCAGCTCCCGTGCGTGCGCGTCACCCTTTCCGGGAGCGGCCGCGTATATCCCGGCGTGGCCCGGATTGCACGCGTGGGCCGTGTCGATCACCACGAACGCCGGCCGTCCGTCCAAGCGGATGCGGCGCACTTCCGAGGTCTGGAATTTCGCCGCGCCTTCGTCCTTCCATGGTTCGCCTTTTCTTGGTCTGGAAAGCCGTTCCTCCACTGATTTTTCCACGAACTCCCTGGAAACGTGATCCATTCGATGAACGGAGAAGCCTTTTGACCGGAGGTCCCGTAACGAGACCGCGGATGGAAGAAGTCTTCCGTCCTTGACGTGCTGGGGGTTGAACATTTCTCGGAGGAGAAACTCGTCGTCCTCGACGGGCCCGGGCGAAACGCCCGGGGCTGCGCTGGTCCGCTCGTCTAGGTGGGGAGGGGGAGTCGTCAATACCGGATCAGACCGAGAACAGTTCTACGATCTCGATGGGCAATCCACTCGACGCCGGAACGTCTTCCCCGCGAACCTCTCGTCCGCTCCCGCCGCGGGCGAAATAGGAGTACGTCCCCGAGCCGTAAAACCCGAGGTCGACGTATGCGCCGTCGCTCTCCCACAGGAAATTGATCTCTCCGTCATTCGCCAGGCTGATCTCCGGCATGGGTATCGAAGACAGGGGTAGACGTTCGATGAACTCACGCGCATCGGCAAAGGCTCGGTCGTCAGGCCAGACGGCGTCAGGCCAACGGTCTTCCGCCGGCGCGCGTCGATACGCTTCCAGCCTGGCGGCCAACCGGGATGCAGGCGCATGGCTTGGCGGCGATACGGTCGTCCCTTCGAACCAATCCTTCGCGGTTTCCGGGATCACGGTTTCGCGCGGGAAGCCGGCGTAGAAACCGAAAGCGCGGGTCGTCGCCGTCGGCGTGAGATCCATCTTCCAGAGAGCATGAACCGCATCCGATGCCGTCCCGGAGGGAAACGTATGAAGACTCGTGGTGGTATCGTTCATGTCTGCGCCGTCATCCCTGTACGCTCCAGCATTTCAGGTCTGAGAACGTCTTTGAGAAGCAATCCATTTCGTCCGTGCAGGTGTTTAAGAACGTTTTCGATTCCCGCATCGGCGCCCGATGGCGGCTGGAAGAGCGCATCCGCCGTCTGCCGCGGCGCTTTCAACTGATAGATCGCGCTATGGTCGATGATGACCGTCGAAATCTGGTCGACAACCTGGCTCCCGACATTGAATTGGTTGAGAATCCGATTGTCGCCATGTTCTTCGAACCAACCCGAATGGCAGTGCCACAATGGCCCGGCCTGGAAGCAATGTGGGGTAATGTATGCATTTCCTTCCCGGAACAGCATGTCGGCGCGGGGCGCGTCAATCGGTTCGTCGAACGTATATCGATCCATATACTTCAGGCCGAACGCCATGACGGGGTTTTCCGCCAGGGTGAGAGAAGGCAGTACGACCCGGATGTATTTCAGGCTTTCCTTCAGTGTCGCTTCCCAGCCATCGTACTCCGGGAAGTTCACCGTCAGGACTTCGCCCAGAAGGCGAAGGGCGCGAGCGGGTTTGGCGTCCGCTTTCACTCTTGAGAATTCGAAACCGGCGAGGCGGGCCGTCGATTCCGCCTCCTGGGTCGGAATGCCCTGGTTGATTTTGATCTCCGACGCCTGGTGGATCCGGTTCGATAGAGGGAACACGTCCTTCAGGTCGGCTTGAACCGAGTCTTGCGCGCGCGCCACCGTTTGCGGGTCGAACGCCCGCGGGAAATGGATGGCGATCACCGCCTCCTGGATCGAGTGCTCGCCCGAATACGGCAGATACTTGCCCATCATCCTTCCCTGATCCGGCCTCCCCGGCGGGACGTCCGAGTATATGGATACGCCATCGGTTCGTTCGAGTCACCGTCTCCTGTTTCCGTCATCGAATCCCCGCTTGCGCGGTCCCGCCGGGGGAAGGCCGGAAGGGGGCGGCGTTTCCGCCGCGCGCGGTCCGCTACCCCGCGCCGGCGACCGGCGGGGCGCGGTCCACTCCCGTAACGGTCTCCAGCTGCGTGATCCGGGCGGAGCTCTTTTCCGTGTTCCCCGTCGGCGTCATTCCCCGTACATTTCGGTGATGAGGCGCCGGAGCTGGGCCGCGCGCTCCGCGGACAACCGGTCGATCTTGCGTTGCAGGCGTTGCTTGTCGATCGCGCGAATCCGGTCCACGGCGATTTCCGCGGTCTTGCCCGCGCAGGATGTCTGGAGCCGGCTCCGCCACTTCGGGTGCAGCGTGGACGTAAGGGGGCAGACGACGACCGTATCGAGAAACCGGTTCATCTCGTTCTGGCTGACCACCACGACCGGCCGTACCTTCCGAATCTCCCCGCCCACGGTCGGGTTCAGATCCGCGATGTGGATGTCGTGGCGGCGGGGGAAGACCGCCATCAATCGAGGCCGTCGGTGAGCGTCGCGTCGAAATCGCTCCAGTCCTCACCGGCGGCGGCCATGGCGCGGTAGGTGTCCCGCCACGACAGTTTGTCCTTCCGCCCGCCGGACAGGAAAACTCCTTCGTCCATTTCCCGCAGGACGAGAGAGTCGCTCCAGCCGTATTTCTGGAGCAGGGCCTTCGGAAGGCGGATGCCCCTGGAATTGCCGATGGCGATCAGTTTGACGTTCGTGGCGGCGGTCGTTTTTTCCATGTCGGTCGTTTTCCCATGCCGGACGTCCCTGGGCGTGGATGTCGCGCACGCCGTGGAAGTGTGCATACGGTAATTACTTCACGAGAACCGTCAAGAGAGCTTCCGCTCTCCTCGTCGTCTACGGAAACCCGAGCCGTTCCGTGTTCCGGCGGTCGCGGCGATTTTCATGGCCGCGGGGTCCGGGGTCGGACCCCGGTCGAAGTTCAGGCGCCGAAGGACGCGATCAGGAACGCGCCCAGCAGGATGGCGACCCACAGCGCCGTCGCCCCCGTCGGCCACGTGCGCGCCATGGCGCCTTCCGGGCCGTGGTGGCGGGAGATCCAGCCGGCGAGCGCCCCGAGGCCCGCCTTCGCGCCGTTCTTCAGGAGACTCGCCGCGCGGTCGGCCCGGCGCGACGCGGCGCCCGCCGCGAGCGGGCCGAGGCGCCGATAGAGCCAGTCGGAGTCGAGGTTCGTCGATCTGAGCTCGGGAGGATAGACGCCCGTTCTGATGAGAACCGCGAAGGCGAGGGCGGAGAAGAGCAGGAGCTGAAGCTGGGTCAGCACGTGCGTGGACGTATAGGGCTGGAAGTCCACCGGGTAGGGCAGGATGCCGTACAGCGCGTGCGGATACACGCCGATTCCGATGCACAGGGCGGCGGCGATCGCCATGGCGGCGAGCATGTTCCGGGGCGCTTCCTCGCAGCGTTTCCCGGAGTCGTGGGCGAAGAACGCGAAGTACGGAATCTTGATGCCGGAATGGTGAAAGACGCCCGCGCTGGCGAAGAGCAGGACGAGCCACGTCACGAAATAGCCGTTTTCCGCCGCCGCGGTGATGATCAGCGCCTTGGAGATGAAGCCGCTGAAAAGGGGAAACGCCGAGATCGACGCGGCGCCCACGATGCAGAACGCCGTCGTCCACGGCATCGACTTGTACAGTCCGCCGAGCTCGGAGCCCTTGATCGTGCCGACGCGATGGAGCACCGCGCCCATCGACATGAACAGCAGGGCCTTGTACAGGATGTGCGAGAAGGCGTGGGAGATCGTTCCGTTCAGGGCCATCTCCGTTCCGATGCCGATGCCCGTGACCATGAATCCGAGCTGGTTGTTCAGGCTGTAGGCGAGCACCCGGCGGAGATCGTTTTCGATCACCGCGTAGAATATCGGAAAGGCGGTCATGGTCGCGCCGATCCATACGAGCATCTCCGTTCCCGCGTACCCCCGGGCCAGGGCGTAGACGGCGAGTTTGGTCGTGAACGCCGACAGGAACACGGTCCCCGTGACCGTCGCCTCCGGATAGGCGTCCTGGAGCCAGTTGTGCATCAGCGGGAAGGCGCACTTGATCCCGAACGCGATGAAGATCAGCGCCGTCCCGGGACTCGTCACGCCGAGGTGTCCGAACTCCACCGAATTCGTGTCCAGATAGTGGAGGACGGTCCCGGACAGCAGGAGGACGCCGGAGCCGATCTGGACGACCAGGTAGCGCATTCCCGCCCGGTAGGCGCGGGGAGTCCGCCGCCCGAAGATCAGGAAGACCGAGGTGACCGCGGTGACTTCCCAGAACACGAAGAGGGTCACGAGGTCGCCGGCGAACACGGCCCCGATCGCGGAGCCGGCGTACGTGAGCGCCGCCGCGTGTTCGAACGTCTTCTTGAGGTGCAGCGCGTAGACGATGCCGATGAAGGCCGCGATGTGGAAGATGTAGCCGAAGACCAGCGCGAGCCGGTCGACGCGAAGCATCAGGAGGTCGAGGCCGAGGATGCCGGCCCGGATGTGGTCGCCGGTCTCGAGCGAGACGAGCTGGAGCAGGCCGACCGCGGGAAGCGCGAGCAGGTAGGCGTCGCGGGAACGGCCGCGGAGAAACGGGACGAGCCCCGCCCCGACGATCAGGACGAGGCCGGGAGGGACGCCGTGGACGAGTTCGCTAAAGGTCATCGTCGTAGTACGCCTCGTCCCGTTTTATGATCTTGCGCAGCTCCTTCGCCGCCAGCACGAGGCCGACGCACGCCAGGAAACCGTATATGCCGTAGAAGGCGAACAGGCCTTCCACCGAGAAGACCAGGTGGCGGTGCGCGAACAGGTCGGCCGCGGCGACGATCGCGCACGACAGGCAGGTTCCGTAGAACACCTTGTCCACGTTCTTCGGCTCGTCCAGCCAGTATTTTCTCTCGCCAGAGGGTCTCTCGCCGGAGGGTTCGGCGGGGCGGTCCGGCGCTTCCGGCGGCGTGTCCGGGGATTTCGGCGTTTTCCGTGTCACGGGGCGTTCACCTCGTCGTGATGGCGATCGGTTCGAGCAGGACGTAAAGGAGGTCGGCGAAGAAGAACAGCAGCGCCGAACCCGCGGCCGTGACGCAGATGGAGGCGAGGCACGCCGGGGGCGCTTCGTTGAACGGCGTTCGCCGGCCGTCGGCGCCCGGGGGCGGCAGGAAGAACGCGCGGACCACCGGGGGCAGAAGATACGCCACGTTGAGAAGGGTGCTCAGCATCAGCACGCCCACGAAGACGTACTGCCCGGCGTCGGCGGCGCCCAGCGCCAGGAGGAACTTGCTCCAGGAGCCGCCGAGCGGAGGCAGCCCGATCACGCTCAGCGCGCCGACGAGGAAGGCGAACATGGTGATGGGCATGGCGCGCCCGATTCCGTCGAGGTCGCTGACGTTGGTCTTGTGGGCCGCCACCAGAATGGCGCCGGCGCAGAAGAACAGGGTGATCTTGCCGAACGCGTGCATGGCGATGTGGATGCCGCCCCCGATCACGCTGGCCTCGGTGACGAGCATGGCTCCGAGCACGACGTAGGAGAGCTGGCTGACCGTCGAGTAGGCGAGGCGCCGCTTCAGGTTGTCCTCCCTGATCGCGATGAGCGAGGCGGCGATGATGGTGAACGCCGCGACGTACAGCAGGAGGTCCCTGGCGTGGACGTCGGCCAGCAGGTCGATCCCGAAGACGTAGACCGTGACCTTGAGCACGGTGAACACGCCGGCCTTGACGACCGCCACCGCGTGCAGCAGGGCGCTGACGGGAGTGGGGGCGACCATGGCCGCCGGCAGCCAGCGGTGGAAGGGCATGAGCGCCGCCTTGCCGATCCCGAACACGTACAGGAGCAGCAGGATCCCGGTCGCCGCCGGGCCGGCCTTGCCCTCGAGAATGCCGCCGACGGTGAAGTCGAGCGTGCCGGCGACGGCCCACGTCCACACGATGGCCAGCAGCTGGAAGGCGATGGAGGTCAGCAGCAGCAGCCCGAGGTACGCGCGCCCGCCGCGGCGGGCCTCGTCGGTCCCGTGGTGCGTGACCAGCGGGTAGGTCGACAGGGTCAGCGCCTCGTAGAAGACGAACAGCGTGAACATGTTGGCGGAGAACGCCACGCCGATGGCGCTCGAGAGCGCGATCGCGAAGCAGACGTAGAACCGGGTCTGGTTCCGCTCGTGGTGTCCGCGCATGTACCCGATCGAGTAGACCGAGGTGACGATCCACAGGAAGCTGGCCACGAGCGCGAACACCATGCCCAGCGGCTCCGCCTCGAGGCCGATGGAGATGCCGGGGACGATCTCCCACAGCGTCGCGCGCGGACGCTCGCCCGCCATCACCGGCGCCAGCAGGGAGGCCACGAGGGCGAACAGCGCCGCGGCGGTGAGCAGCGTCGCGGCCTCCCGCTGGTTGGGGCGGCGGCGCAACGCGGCGATCGCGGCGGCGCCCGCCAGGGGCGCCAGGACCGCGAGGACCATCGCCTGCCCGCCGGTCATGCGCCCGCTCCCAGCAGGGACCTGGCGGCGTCGGCGGCGACCCCGACCGTGACCGACGTGTCGATGCCGAAGTAGAAGTTGGCGAGCGCCAGGATCCACGTCGGCGCGAGCAGGGAGAGCGGCGCCTCCGTCGCGGGCGGGCGGCCGGGCGGCGGGTCGCGGAAATAGACCGCCTCGACGACCCGCCAGACGTAGGCGACCGCCAGCAGCGAGCTCAGCAGGATCAGGCCGGCGATGGGATGCCAGCCCCGCTCCAGCGCCGCCAGGATCAGGTGCCACTTGCTGATGAAACCGACGGTGAGGGGCAGGCCGATCAGGCTCAGCCCGCCGAGGACGAAGGCGAACATGGTGAGCGGCATCTCCCTGCCGAGCCCGCGCATGTCCTCGATGCGGACCGACCCCAGGCGGTGGAACACCGCGCCCAGCGCCATGAACAGCGCCCCCTTCATCAGGGCGTGGTTGAACAGGTGGACGATGCCCCCCGTCAGGCCCGTCACCGAGAAGAAGCCGACGCCCAGCATCATGTAGCCGACCTGCGCGACGCTGGAGTACGCCAGCATCCGCTTCACGTCGTTCTGGAAGACGGCGGCGATCGAGGCGGCGAACACGCCCGCCAGGGCGAGCGTCACCAGGAACTCGGCGAAGAACGTGACGTCGAGGGCGAAGTCGGCGCCGAACAGGGTGAACACGAAGCGCAGCATCGTGTAGACCGCCACCTTGGTCGCCGTCGCCGCCAGCAGCACGGTCACCGCGGACGGAGCGTAGGCGTAGGCGTTGGGCAGCCACAGGTGCAGCGGGAACAGGGCGAGCTTGAGGCCGAGCCCCACGACGATGAAGGCGAATGCCGCCAGGACCGTGCGCGTGTCCTCCACCGGATCGAGGCGCGCGGCGATGTCCGCCATGTTGAGCGTGCCGGTCATGGCGTAGATCAGGCCCACGCCGATGAGGAAGAACGTGGCGCCGATGGTGCCCATGACGAGGTACTGGTAGGCCGCCGTCAGGGCCCTGCGGTCGCGGCCGAGGCTGATCAGCGCGTAGGACGACAGCGAGGAGATCTCGAGGAACACGAAGACGTTGAACGCATCGCCCGTGATCGTGATGCCGAGCAGGCCCGTGAGGCACAGGAGGTAGGCGGAGTAGAACAGGTGGCGGCGGTCCTCGGGGATCTCCCGGACGACCGTGTCGCGGGCGTAGGGCGCGGTGACCGCCGAGACGCCCGCGACGATCAGCAGGACGAAGGCGTTGACCGAATCGATCCGGTACTCGATCCCCCACGGCGCCGCCCAGCCGCCCAGCTCGTAGGAGACGGGGCCCGTCGCCGTCACCTGGATCAGGAGCTGGATGGCGATGGCCAGCGCGATCCACGAGACGGCGACGGTGACCAGCCAGGCCAGGCCGCCCCGGCGCAGGAGCACGCAGAGCGGCGCCGCGATCAGCGGCGCGACGACCTGGAGGGCGGGGTAGTGCGCGGCGATCATGGTTCCCTGTCCATGTCGCCGATCTCGTCCTCCTCGATCGTTCCGTAGGCCTCGTTGATCCTGACCGCCAGGGACAGGCCGAGCGCGGTGGTGGCGACGCCGACGACGATCGCCGTGAGGATGAGGACGTGCGGCAGCGGGTTGGAGTAGGTCGTCGGCGCGCCGCCGTCGACGATGATCGGCGCAGTGCCCCCCAGGACCTTGCCGATCGAGATGTAGAGCAGGAACACCGAAGCCTGGAAGACGTTCAGGCCGACGATCTTCTTGACGAGGTTCCCGCGCGCGACCACGACGTAGAGCCCCAGCATCATGAGGAAGACGAAGATCCAGTAGTTGTAGTGGCCGACAAAGAACTCCACGGCTACCGGCCCCGATCCGCGAAGGTGAAGAAGACCGCGATCATGACCGCGGCGACCGTGATCCCGACCCCGAGCTCGACGAGCAGGATGCCGAGATGCTGTCCGGCGGCGGGGTCGGCGGCGAGCGCGCCGTAGTCGAGGTAGTTGCCGCCGAGGAGCAGGGCGGCGACGCCCACGCCCGCGAACAGCAGCAGGCCGATGGCGATGGCGGCGACGACCACGTTCATCGGCGCCGCCTCGAGCGCGTTGTCGAGCCCGAAGATGAGGGCGTAGAGGATGAACGCAGCGCCGAAGATCACGCCGGCCTGGAAGCCGCCGCCGGGCCCGAAGTCGCCGTGGAACTGCACGTAGAGCGCGAACAGCGTGATGAACGGGATGCCGAGCTTGGCGACCACCCGCAGGACGACGTGGTGCCTCATGCGCCGCCGCTCCCGTCCCCGGACCGGCCGTCCCCTCTCTCCCGCCGCCGGCCCAGCAGCATCAGCACGCCGATGCCGGCCGTGAAGATCACGGTGAGCTCGCCCAGGGTGTCGTAGCCCCGGTAGCTCGCCAGCACCGCCGTCACGACGTTGGGCGCGCCCGTCTCCGGCAGCGCGCGCTCGAGGTAGTAGGGCGCCACGTGTTGGTTGGGCGGGGCCGCGGCGTCGCCGAACGCCGGCATGTCCCAGGTGCCGTAGACCAGCATGGCGCCGATGACGGCCGTCACGACCAGCGGCAGCAGCGGCGTGTGCATGGGGATCTTCTCCCGGCTCGTCGTCAGCGCCAGCGTGCCCAGCATGAGGATCGTGGCGATGCCGGCGCCGACGGCCGCCTCCGTGAAGGCCACGTCGACGGCGTCGAGGACGACGAAGATCGACGCCATCAGCAGGCTGTAGATGCCGCCCAGCATGACGACGCCGAACAGGTTCCGCAGCCGCACGATCGCCAGCGCGATGACGGCCAGGAACGCCAGCAGCACGATGTTGACTAGGGCTTCGATGGCGGCGGCTCCCCGGGGTTTCCGGGCTCGTCCGCGGTGAGCGGCTTCAGCCCGGCGTGCCACGCGGTCTTGACCAGCGCGTGCGTCGCCGAGGGCCCGGTCATGAACAGGAAGAACAGGATGAGGGCGAGCTTCGCGGCCACGAGCGTCGGCCCCGCCAGGCACATGAGGCCGGCGAGGATCAGCCAGGCGCCCATCGTGTCGGTGACGCCGGCGGCGTGCATCCGCGTGTAGAAGTCCGGCAGCCGCAGCATCCCGATCCCGCCGATCACCGAGAACACGGCGCCGGCGCCGAGCAGGACCCAGGCCAGGACGTCGAGGACGCCGCCCGTCATCGGGCCGGACCCCGCGCCGCCGCCGCGCCGGGCCCGTCCGCGTCCGGGCGCGCCGCTTCCGCGGGGCCGGGCGCGTCCTCGGGACGGGAGGCGAGGCCGAGGCTCCCGTACTTGTAGAACTTGAGCACCGCGATGGCGCCGACGAAGTTGATCAGCGCATAGAGCAGCGCGATGTCCAGGAAGTCCGGCCGTCCGAAGAGGAACCCGACCACGGCGACGAGCAGCGTCGTCTTGGTCGACACCATGCTGACCGCCAGGATGCGGTCGAACGTCGTCGGCCCGCGCAGCGCCCGGACCAGCGCCAGCGCCATGGTCAGGAGGACCGCGGCGGTGACGAAGGCCAGCATCAGCCCGCGCCCTCCAGCCTGGAGACGCGTTCGTCCATGGCGCCCGTCGCGAGGTCTTCGGCCGAGGCCCGCGTCAGCGCGTGGACCGTGATCTCGCCGTCCTCGAGCTCGATGGCGATCGTGCCCGGCGTCAGCGTGATCGAGTTGGCGTGGATGACCTGGCCCAGCTCGGTGCGCTGGCTCGGCTTCACGGTCGCCACGTTCGGGGCGGGCGGGTCGCCGGCGCCGAGGATGGTCCGCGCCACGTCGATGTTGGACTTGACGATCCGGACGAGGAGCCAGAGCCAGTAGGCGGGAATGCGCCACGTCAGGTGAACGGGGTGGCTCTCGTGGTCGATGACGTCCATGCGCAGCGCGATGCCGACGGCGACGGCGACGGACAGGACGCCGAAGCATATCGGCAGGGCCGTGAAGCGGCCGGACAACAGCAGCCACGCGCCGAAGAGAACCGCGGTCAGGCTGATCGCATGAAGCACGGCGTCGCGCCCCCCTCCCTGGTCGTTGCTCCCGTCGGGCGGCGCCGCGGCGCCCCCCGCGCCGGCCGCCCTCCCGGGGCCGTTCCGGCGACTATACCGCGATCGGACCCGGTCCGGCAAAGCGCCGCGCGGCCGCGGCGCGTCTGCCCCCCTCCCGACCTCCCCCCTGTTCAGGAAGGAACGTCAACGGCTCCTTTCCGTCCCCCTTCTTCTCCCTCCCCCCGGCAGGGGGAGGGTCGGGATGGGGGTCGCGCCGGGAAGGGGTCCACCGCGGCCCCGCGACGCCGCGCGCTCCTCTCACGCGGCGTCTCGTGCGCATCGAACCGGGACACGCGCTTGCGGACGGCCCCGCGACGGTGTAGGTTCGGCCCCATGGCCATGAAGATCGCGCCCGTTCCCGGCTTCGACACGCTGACCTACGCGCGCCGCCTCAAGGCGGCCGGCGTGGACGAGGCCCAGGCGGAAGCGCACGCCGAGGCCGTCCGCGACGCCGTGGCGGAAGGCGTCGCCACCAAGGCCGACCTCGATACCGGACTCGCCGCCGTCAGGGCCGACCTGGACAAGGGGCTCGCCGCCGTCAGGGCCGACCTGGACAATGGCCTCGCCGCCGTCAAGGCCGACCTGGACAATGGCCTCGCCGCCGTCAAGGCCGACGTCGCCCGCGTCGAGGACAGGATGGCGACGAAGGCCGAGCTCGCCGAAGTGAAGGCCGAGCTCAAGGCCGACGTCGCCGAAGTGAAGGCCGATCTCGCCGAAGCGAAGGCCGAGCTCAAGGCCGACGTGGCCGGCCTCGACACCCGGGTCGCCGAACTGAAGGTCACGCTGTTGCTGGCCATGGTCGCGCTCGCCGGCGTCATCGTCGCCGCCGTCAAGCTGCTGCCCTCCGCCGCCGGTTGACCCCCGCCCCGGCCCTCCTCCCGCCGGGATGGGATAATGCGGGCCGAGATGATACTGATCGGCCGCTACCGTTCTCCCTTCACCCGCCGCGTCGCCGTCGCGATGCGCCTCCTGGGCGTCGAGTACGAGCATCGGCCCGTCAAGCCGTGGCCGTCCAACGAGGAACTCCTGCCCGTGAACCCGCTGGGGCGCGTGCCGGTCCTGATCCTCGACGACGGAGAGGCGCTGTGGGAGAGCGGGCACATCCTGGAGTATCTGGACGCGCTGGCGGGGCCGGAGCGCGCCCTGACGCCGCCGTCGGGTCCCGAACGGCTCGCCGTCAGCAGGATCGTCCACTGGGCGATGGGGACCCAGGAGAAGGTGATCCTCGCCAACCACGAGCGCTACCGCCGCCCCGACGGTTACGTCGAGCGGGCCTGGATCGACCGCTGCGAGAGGCAGGCGGCGGCGGGCCTCGCCGCGCTCGACGGGTTCGAGCCGCGGCCGTGGCTCGCCGGAACCGCCGTCACCCAGGCCGACGTCACCGTGGGAGTCCTCTGCGGCCACGTCGCCCTGACCTGCCCCGGGCTCATGCCCGCGGGGCGCTATCCCAACCTCGACGCGCTCTCCGCCGCCTGCGCCGCGCTCCCCGCCTTCGCCGACACCGTTCCCGACTTCTGACGCGAACGGCGTTGCGGGGCCGCGGACCCCCCTCCCGTCCCCCTTCTTCTCCCTCTCCCTTGCAGGGGGAGGGCCGGGGTGGGGGTCGCGGCGTTGCGGCATACGTCCATCCGGACCCCCCTCCCGACCTCCCCCCTGTCAGGGGGGAGGAGTATGGATGGTCAGGGGGGGGATGGAGCATGGATGGTCAGAGGGGGAGGAGCGTCAACGGCTCCCTCCGTCCCTTTCTTCTCCCTCTCCCTTGCAGGGGGAGGGTCGGGGTGGGGGTCGCGGCGTTGCGGCATACGTCCATCCGGACCCCCCTCCCGACCTCCCCCCTGTCAGGGGGGAGGAGTATGGATGGCCAGGGGGGGATGGAGCATGGATAGTCAGGGGGGGAGGAGCGTCAACGGCTCCCTCCGTCCCTTTCTTCTCCCTCTCCCTTGCAGGGGGAGGGTCGGGGTGGGGGTCGCGGCGTTGCGGCATACGTCCATCCGGACCCCCCTCCCGACCTCCCCCCTGTCAGGGGGGAGGAGTATGTATGGTCAGGGGGGATGGAGCATGGATAGTGAGGGGGGAGGAACGTCAACGGCTCCCTCCGTCCCTTTCTTCTCCCTCTCCCTTGCAGGGGGAGGGCCGGGGTGGGGGTCGCGGCGTTGCGGCATACGTCCATCCGGACCCCCCTCCCGACCTCCCCCCTGTCAGGGGGGAGGAGTATCAATGGTCAGGGGGGATGGAGTGCGGGTGGTCGGGGGGAGAGAGCGTCGACGGTTCCCGCCCCTCCCGTTTGTTTCTCCCTCTCCCTTGCAGGGGGAGGGTCGGGGTGGGGGTCGCGGCGTTGCGGCATACGTCCATCCGGACCCCCCTCCCGACCTCCCCCCTGTCAGGGGGGAGGAGTATCAATGGTCAGGGGGGAGGAGCGCGGGTGGTCAGGGGGGAGAGAGCGTCGACGGTTCCCGCCCCTCCCGTTTGTTTCTCCCTCTCCCTTGCAGGGGGAGGGCCGGGGTGGGGGTCGCGGCGTTGCGGCATACGTCCATCCGGACCCCCCTCCCGACCTCCCCCCTGTTCAGGGGGGAGGAGTATGGATGGTCAGGGGGGGATGGAGCATGGATAGTCAGGGGGGAGGAGCGTCAATGGCTCCCTCCGTCCCTTTCTTCTCCCTCTCCCTTGCAGGGGGAGGGTCGGGGTGGGGGTCGCGGCGGAGAGAGAGGAGCGCGAACGGCGTTGCGGGGCGGCGGCGGACCCCCCTCCCGACCTCCCCCCTGTCAGGGGGGAGGAGTATGGATGGCCAGGGGGATGGAGTATGGATGGTCAGAGGGGGAGGAGCGTCAACGGCTCCCTCCGTCCCTTTCTTCTCCCTCTCCCTTGCAGGGGGAGGGTCGGGGTGGGGGTCGCGGCGGAGAGAGAGGGGCGCGAACGGGCCTTGTGGATAAGCGGGAACATTTCGCTTGACTCCGCCCGGCCGTTGGCTGTAAAGGCCCGCCATCAATGTCGCGCGCATGAAGCGCGGTCCGGGAGGCCAGCGCCCTCCGCTGTGCGGGGGGGGGGGGTGAAATCGTGATTGCCGATACTCTGTCCGATGAAATTTCCGCTGTGAATGGAACGAAGTCGACGCGGCTCGGCCTCGCCGGGGGCCTCGCCCTGCTGGCGACGGCCTTCCTCCTCGCGCCGGGCGAGGCGCGGGCGGCCGACGAGTGCGGGGGAACGATCACCAGTTCGCCCTCGACCCGCACCTGCACCGCGGCCCATGGCACCTCCAGCGGCGTCTTCGCCAACGGCATCATCTACCACGGTAATGGCGTGAATCCCGGCGCGTCCGCCGTCGCCACGCTCAACGTGCCGGGCGACTCGACCTCGACAGCGTGGACGATCACCTCCGGGAGCGGGGCCGGATTCCCGGGGAACGGCATCGCTCTGGACAGCCGGGACGGCAACATCGCCGGCGGCGGCCTCGCGCTCACGGTCGGCAGCAGCGCCGGCAACCTGGTGAACATCCGCCAGCGTTCGGGCAACGCGAACTCCGGCAACGACAACAACAACGGCATCGTGCTCAACAACCAGTTCACGGGCGCGTCCACGACGACGGCGACCGTCCATGACGGTGTGACCATCGGGGCGTCGGGTGCCGCCAACAGGATGGGTCGCAACGGCATCCGCGCCCGGATATGGCTCGGCACCGGCGCGGCCACGATCACCAGCGCGGCCACGATCCATTCGGTGTTTGAAGGCATCGACGTCCTGAGGGGAGACAGCGCCGACACCAACGCCGCCACGACCATCACCAACAGCGGCGCCATCACGGCGGGAACACGGGGCATCTATCTGCGCTACCTGGCCGGCGACGCGACCGGCACCGGCGTGGGTAGCAGCAGATCGACCACCACCGGCGACGCCAAGATCACCAACAGCGGCGTCATCACGAAGCACACCGGAACGGGGAGCCAGGGCGCCATCGAGCTGGACTACGATCGCGGCCATGGCGACGCCGAGGTGGACAACAGCGGCGCCATCACCGCCACGGCCGCGGCCGCGGGGTACGGCATCTATCTCCGATACAACAACAACGCCGGCACCGCCTCGGGCGCCGCCACGATCGGGAACACCGCCGCCATCGCATCGAAACAGCACGCGATCTATCTCGAGAACGCCGGCGCGGGCGCCTCCACGATCACCAACAGCGGCGACCTCACCGCCCAGAACGCCGGCAACTCCGGCATCCATGCGCTGCACACGGGCTCCGCCGGCGCCGTCACGGTGACCAACGAAGGCGACGTCACGTCGACCGGCACCGGCATCGAGGTCTGGACGCGGAACAAGATCGCCGCCGGCTCGGACGCCGGCGCCTCCGTCACCCATTCGGCCGGCGACATCGACGTCTCCGCCGGCGGCGGCATCAAGGTCACGGTGGGCGACAGCGACGACACGGCCGCCAACAACGCGGGCGACGCCGTGATCAGGGTCACAGGCGGGTCGGTCGAGTCGGGCGGCACGATCCTGGAGGCGGCGAACTTCCAGGCCGGCGACGTCACAATCGAAGTCTCCGAGGGCGTCACGCTGACTTCCACGGGCCAGCACGCCATCTTCGCCAACATGCCGGAGTCGAACGCGGCGGGCGGCGTCACCATCGCCAACGCGGCAACGATCACCGGCCCCAAGACCGGCATTTACGTCCGGCGCAGCGCGGCCGCCACCGGCGCCGGGGCCGCCATCTCGATCACCAACAGCGGCCACATCAAGAAGACGGGGGCGGCGAACTGGAACGCCATCCGGGTCGAGGACAAGAACGCCGGGGACGTCACGGTCACGAACAGCGGCGCCATCGGCGAGGCGCGCGCCATGCACCAGCACGGCATCTGGGTCGAGAAGCAGGAAGGCGCCTCCGGCGGCGTCACGGTGACGAGCAGCGGCAGCGTCATCACCGCCGGCAGAGGCGTCTACGCCGTCGTGAACAGCGGCCTGGCCAAGCTCGACGTCACGGGCGGGTCCTTCGACGTGGACGGCACGATCGTGGAGGCGAAGAACCTCGGGAGCGGCAACGTCGACATCGACGTCGCCGAAGGCGTCACGCTGACCTCCTCGGAGCAGCACGGCGTCTTCGCCGAGCTCGGCGCGGACAACGCGGCGGGCGGCATCGCCATCGACAACGCGGGGACGATCACCACCCCGAAGACCGGCATCTTCGTCCGGCGCCGCGCCAGCAGCGGCGCCGTTTCGGTCGCCAACAGCGGCGACATCAGGAAGACGGGGATCGAGAACTGGATGGGCATCTTCGTCGAGGAGAAAGGCTCCGGCCCCGTCACGGTGACCAACAGCGGCGACATCGGCGCGGCGGACGCCAGGCACGACCACGGCATCCTGGTCCAGGGCCAGCACCCGAATGACGTCGCCGCCGGCGACGTCACGGTGACCAACAGCGGCGACCTCACGGCGGCGCTGTTCGGCATCTGGGTTCCCGTCAAGGAGGCCGACCGCCGGATCGCGATCGAGCAGAGCGGGGCGATTGCGGCCCGCAAGGGCATCTATGCACAGGTCGGGCGCGACAGCATGGAGGGCGAGACGCGCGTGGCGGCGAATCAGCCCCTGATCGACATCCAGTGGACGGGCGGCGCGTTCTCGCACGGGACGGAAACCGCCGAGGAGGATATGGCCAAGCTCAGGGCGGGAAGCGTGGCAGCCGCGCTGGACACGAACCTGGAATTCGTGGCGCACGAGACGATCGTCCGCGAGGAACCGGCGGCGGTCGGGATTGAGGCCGCGGTCGGGATCGAGGCCCAGGTCATGGGCCGGAGCCATGTGGCGAAGGAAGTGGCGAAGGGCGACGACCCGGGCGAGATTCCGGACGACGCGGCGGCGGAGGTGGGTACTCTGTCCGACAGGCACATGAACCTGCTGTCGGAAGATCACGCCGATTCCAGGAGGACGGAGATACTGGCGCAGTTCCGGGCGATTCTGGCGGTCGAGGATCTCGACGTCGCCCCCGCGGTCATCACCGCCATCGGGAGCACCGCCACGACCGCGGCCGATCTGACCGACGACGAGATCGTGGCCTATCTGAGCGAGGATGACGACGACACCCGGGCGCTGTTGCGCAACGTGCTGGCGCAGAGCCTCTCGGACGAGGAGAAGACGGTGCTGAGGGCGCTGGTGACGGGTGCCGACGAGGACGACCTCGGACCCGTGCTCACGGCCGCGGGCTTCACGGACGACCCCGAAAACGACGCGGACTACTGGAGCAACGTGATGGCGCTGCTCGACCGCCACCACGTCGGCAACATCCGGGTCAACATGACCGGCGGCTCCATCGACTCCCGCGGCGATGGCATCCGCGCCTATTACGCGACGCACCACGAGAACAACGGCGCCATCGACGTCATGATCGCGGCGGGCGCAACCGTCACCGGCGGCACGGCGGGCATCTGGGTCGCCAACGCCGGCCACGAGGGCGCGGACGGCGAGCGCATCATGAAGCAGACCGTCACGGTGCACGGCACGGTGACGGGCGGCACGGACGCGGCCGTGCATCTGGTCGGCGGCGGCACGCTGACGGTCGGCGAGATGGGTAGGGTGCTCGCCGGCTCCTCGGGCCGGGCGGTCCTGGTCAACCATCCCGGCCGGGCGGTGATCCGCATCGACGGCGAGGTGAAGGGCGGCGAGGGTGCGCCGGCGGCGGTGCATCTCACCGGCGGCGGCAGCGTCACCGTCGGTCTGACCGGGAAGGTGGATGCCAACGGCGCCACCAACGCCATCCAGGGCGACCGCCAGGAGGGCGGCCCGCCGACCAAGGTGGAGCTTCTGGTTGCGGCCGGCGGCTCCACCGAAGCAGGGATCCGGCACGTGTCCAGTGACTCGACCGTGACTCGGGAGGGTGCGGCGGCGGCGGCGGCGAGGGTGGTCGGTTCCATCGCTGGCGAGGGCGTCACGGGCGATGGCGGCGGAAGGACTCATTACGTCGTGGTCGGCAGCGATGGCGTCGTAACCGGCATGGAAACGCCTGCGCCTCTCGCCGCTGACGGCTCTCTGGACATCTCGGAGTTGAAACCGGGGTCGTGCTTCGAAACGGACGAGATCATCATCGGTGGCGAGTGTGAGCTTCCGGAGCCTCCGCCGCCGGCGGTGATGAATTGCGACAGGGTGGCGGAGGTGGACGGCCGGTGCCGGTTGTACGAGGCGCTGCCGTCGATGCTGCTGGCGATGAACGGCCTTCCGACCTACGCGGAGCGGATGTCGGCGGCGCGCGACGCCAAGGGCGGCTGGGCGCGCGTGGAGACGGCGAGCGGCAAGTGGGAGGCGGACGTTTCGACGCGGCCGAACGTCGCCTACGACTACCGCCGTCACGGGCTGCGCGCCGGCATGGACTTCGTGGCCGACGAGACCGGGCGCCTCGGCCTGTCGGTTCACGGCCTGCGGGGTCTGGCGGAGATGCCGTCGGTGGGCGAGGTCGACCTGTCGGCTTCCGGCGTGGGCGCGCACGGCACGGCGTTCCTCGGCGGCGGCTTCCACGTGGACGTCCAGGCGGCGATGACGTGGTACGACGCGGACCTGAAGTCGGCCGTTCGCGGTGTTCTGAAGGACGGCGCGAAGGGCCGGGGCTACGCCGTGGGCGTGGAAGCCGGCCGGCGCGTGACGGCGGCGGACGGCGTGTCGGTGACGCCGCGCGCGGGCCTGGTGTGGTCGAAGGCGGTCTTGGACGACTTCGCCGAGGACATGTCCGGCGGCGCGCTCGTGTCCGTGGAGGACGCGGAGAGCCTGAAGGGCCGCGCGGGCATGGGCCTGGAAGCGGAGCTGGGCAAGGGCCGCGTCTCCAGCTCGCTGGACGTGGAGCAGGAGTTCTCGGAGGAGACGGAGACCCGGATGTCGGGGACGGCGCTCACGGCGAGCGCGGCGAAGACGAGCGTGCGCGTCGGCGTCGGCGGTTCGTTCGATCTGGGGCCCGGAACGTCGCTTCGGGGTTCGGCGAGCTATGCGGTCGGCGGCGGCGACAACGACGAGATCGCCGGCGGCCTGAGCCTGACCGTGCGCTTCTGAACCGCCGACGGTCGTCGAGGCTTCCGGGGGCGCCCCGCCGGTTTTCGGGCGCCGAACGACCCCCCTCCCGACCTCCCCCCTGCCAGGGGGGAGGAGTATGATATGGGGCTCCCCCCGTCTTTCTCCCTCTCCCTTGCAGGGGGAGGGTCGGGGTGGGGGTCGCGTTCCGGTCGCTGAAAAATCCCGGAAACCGTCCTCCGGGTGTCCTGGTTCATATTCATCGACGACTCGCCGGCGAGAGGCACGGGGGCGAACCATGAAGCTGCATGTCGTGATTCACCAGGCGGATGAAGGCGGCTATTGGGCGGAAGTGCCGTCCATTCCCGGGTGTGCGACTCACGGAGACAGCATCGAGGAACTTCTGAAGAACGTTCATGAGGCGATCGAGGGGTGCCTGTCCGTATCTCGGTGCCGGTTCATGGCGGCGCGGTCTTGAAACGCGGTCTTCAGAAACATCTGATGAAGATCGCACGGATCGACGATTCGGATCTGTAGTTTCGCGGATGGCCCCCCTACGTTCTCCCTCTCCCTTGCAGGGGGAGGGCCGGGGTGGGGGTCGCGGCAGGCCCCCTCCTTACATCCGGACCCCCCTCCCGACCTCCCCCCTGTCAGGGGGGAGGAGTATCAGTGGTCAGGGGGGAGGAGTATCAATGGCTCTTCTCCCTTCTTCTCCCTCTCCCTTGCAGGGGGGGGTCGGGGTGGGGGTCGCGGCGTTGCGGCATACGTCCATCCGGACCCCCCTCCCGACCTCCCCCCTGTCAGGGGGGAGGAGTATCAGTGGTCAGGGGGGAGGAGTATCAATGGCTCTTCCCCCTTCTTCTCCCTCTCCCTTGCAGGGGGAGCCGTCGGCGGCGGCGCTCGGTTTGCGGGGAACCGCGATGGCTGGTATGATCGAGGGGTAGCGGCGTTCCACATGCCGCGGTTTCCTCGCCGCCCGTGACCGACATCGACATCCCGCCCCCCGAGCCGCCCGCCCTCAACGTCGCGCCGGTGACGATCGAGGAGGAGATGAGCCGCTCCTATCTCGATTACGCCATGAGCGTGATCGTGGCGCGGGCGCTGCCCGACGTCCGCGACGGCCTGAAGCCGGTGCACCGCCGCATCCTCCACGGGATGCGCGAGCAGGGCTACGTCCACGACCGGCCCTACCGGAAGTCGGCCCGCATCGTCGGCGACGTCATGGGCAAGTACCACCCTCACGGCGACCAGGCGATCTACGACGCGATGGTCCGCATGGCGCAGGACTTCGCCATGCGCCTGCCGCTGCTCGACGGCCAGGGCAACTTCGGCTCCCTGGACGGCGACCCGCCCGCGGCCATGCGCTACACCGAGATCCGCATGGCCGAGGCGGCGGAAGCGCTGCTCGAGGACATCGACAGGGACACGGTCGACTTCACGGCCAACTACGACGACACGGCCAGGGAGCCGACGGTCCTGCCCGCGCGCTTTCCGAACCTGATGATCAACGGGGCCGGCGGCATCGCCGTGGGCATGGCGACCAACGTCCCGCCCCACAATCCCGGCGAGGTGATCGACGCGTGCCTCGCCTATCTGGACGATCCCGGCATCTCCAACGACGGCCTGATGGCCTATGTGCCGGCGCCCGACTTCCCGACGGGCGGCCTGATCCTGGGAACCGACGGGGCCGCCCAGGCCTACCGCACGGGCCGCGGGTCGGTGACCATGCGGGCCAGGGCGACGATCGAGGAGGCCGCCAGGGACCGCGAGGCGATCGTCGTCACCGAGATCCCCTACCAGGTGAACAAGGCCCGCCTCGTGGAGCACATCGCCGAGCTGGCGCGGGACAAGCGGCTCCAGGGGATCTCCGACCTGCGCGACGAATCGGACCGCCGGGGCGTGCGCGTGGTCATCGAGCTCAAGCGCGACGCGATGAGCGAGGTCGTGCTCAACCAGCTCTACCGCTACACCCAGCTGCAAACCAACTTCGGCATGAACATGCTGGCGCTGAACGCCGGCAAGCCGCTGCTCCACGAACTCAGGGGCCTGATCGGCGCCTTCGTCGACTTCCGCGAGGAGGTCGTCACGCGGCGTACGCGGCACGATCTCCGCAAGGCGCGGGAGCGGGCGCAGGCGCTGGTGGGCCTGGCCGTCGCGGTCGCCAACATCGACGACGTCATCGCCATCGTCCGCAACGCCCCGGACCCGGCCGTCGCCCGCGAGGCGCTGATGGGGCGCCCGTGGCCGGCCCGCGGCGTGGAGCCCCTGATCGCGCTGATCGACGAGCCCGGACGCGCGGTGGCGGAGGACGGGACCTACCGGCTCTCCGAGGGACAGGCGCGGGCGATCCTCGAACTGCGGCTCCAGCGCCTGACCGCCCTCGAACGCGACAAGATCGGCGACGAACTGGAGGAGATCGCCCGGCGGATCCGGGACTTCCTGGAGATCCTGCGCAGCCGGCCCCGCCTGCTCGCGATCCTGCGCGCCGAGCTCGCCGAGATGCGCGACAGGTTCGCGACGCCGCGGCGCACCGAGATCCTGGAAGGCGACTTCGAGGGCCGGAACGACGAGGACCTGATCCAGCGGGAGGACATGGTCGTCACCGTGTCGCACGCCGGGTACATCAAGCGGGTCCCGCTCTCCACCTACCGGCCGCAGCGGCGCGGCGGCAAGGGCCGGACGGGCATGTCGACGCGGGACGAGGATTTCGTCTCCAAGGTCTTCGTGGTGAACACCCATACGCCCGTGCTGTTCTTCTCGAGCCACGGCCGCGTCTACAGGATGAAGACCTACCGCATCCCGCCGGCGGCCCCCAACGCCCGCGGCAGGCCGATGCAGAACCTGCTGCCCCTGGCCGAGGGCGAGGTCGTCCATACCCTGATGCCGCTCCCCGAGGACGAGGAGGAGTGGGGCCGCCTCCACGTCATGTTCGCGACCGCGTCCGGCAACGTGCGGCGCAACGCCCTGTCGGACTTCTCGGCCGTCAAGGCCAACGGCAAGATCGCCATGAAGCTGGACGGCGGCGACCGCATCGTCGGCGTGCGCCTCTGCCGGGAAGGCGAGGACGCGCTGCTCACCGCGCGCGGCGGCAAGTGCATCCGCTTCCCGGTGACCGAGGTCCGCGTCTTCAGGGGGCGCGACTCGACCGGCGTGCGGGGGATCAGGCTGGACGGCGGCGACGAGGTCATCGGCATGTCCGTCCTCCGGCACGTCGACTGTCCGCCCGCGGAGTCCCGGACCTACGTCCGCCGCGCCGGCGCCTTGCGGCGGGCCGAGGAGGCCGACCCGGACGCTGCGGACGAAGCGCCCGAGGACGCCGGCGAGGAGGACGGCGACGTCGAGAACGGCGGCGACGAGGCGGTCCTGAGCGAGGAAAGGATCGCGGAGCTGGCGCGGCTCGAGGAGTTCATCCTCTCGGTGACGGAGAACGGCTACGGCAAGCGCTCGTCGGCCTACGAATACCGGACCACGAAGCGCGGCGGGAAGGGCATCGTCAACATTGTGGCGTCGGAGCGCAACGGCGGCGTGGTGGCGTCGGGCCCGATCGGCCAGGAGGACCAGATCATGCTGGTGACCGACGGCGGCCAGATCATCCGCACGCCAGTGGGCGACATCCGCGTTGCCGGGCGAAACACCCAGGGTGTAACGTTGTTCGACACGGCCGACGGCGAGCGCGTCGTGTCGGTCTCCCGGCTCGAAGAGAACACGGTCGACGGGCGGGAATAGCCCGCAGTTCCCATGCCGACGGAGGATCGAAGAGTGCGCGGAGTCGCGGGACCGCGGTCCACCCCCCTCCCCCTCGTTCTCCCTTGCAGGGGGAGGGCCGGGGCAGGGGTCGCCGGCGGCCGCACACATCCATCCGGACCCCCCTCCCGACCTCCCCCCTGTCAGGGGGGAGGAGTATCGATGGTCAAGGGGCGGAGCGTGGATGGCCTCTCCGCTCCCCTTCTTCTCCCTCTCCCTGGCAGGGGGAGGGTCGGGGTGGGGGTCGCCGGCGGCCGCGCACGTCCATCCGGACTCCCCTCCCGACCTCCCCCCTGTCAGGGGGGAGGAGTATCGATGGTCAAGGGGAGGAGTATGGATGGCCCCTCCGTTCCCCTTCTTCTCCCTCTCCCTGGCAGGGGGAGGGTCGGGGTGGGGGGCGCCGGCGGCCGCGTACGTCCATCCGGACCCCCCTCCCGACCTCCCCCCTGTCAGGGGGGAGGAGTATCGATGGTCAAGGGGAGGAGTATGAATGGCCTCTCCGTTCCCCTTCTTCTCCCTCTCCCTTGCAGGGGGAGGGTCGGGGTGGGGGTCACCGGCGGCCGCGCACGTCCATCCGGACCCCCCTCCCGACCTCCCCCCTGTCAGGGGGGAGGAGTATTAGTGGTCAGGGGGAGGAATGTGGATGGCCGGGGGAAGGGTCGTCGACGGCTCCCTCCCGCTTTTCCTTTTTTATTTCTCCCTCTCCCTTGCAGGGGGAGGGTCGGGGTGGGGGTCGCGCCGGGGGGAGGAACATGAACGGTCCCTGTGGCGCCTCCGCCGCCGGAAATGCGGAATAGGTCCTTGGCCACGATCCGAACAGGCGTCTATCCGGGCACCTTCGACCCCATCACCAACGGGCATCTGGACCTGATCGCCCGGGCGACGCGCCTCGTCGACCGCCTGGTGATCGGGGTGGCCGGCAATCCCGGAAAGGATCCGATGTTCGACGTCGGCGAGCGCATCGCCATGATCGAGGAAGAGGTGCGGCGCCTCGACGCCCTCAACGGCGCCAGCTTCGAGGTCCGGTCGTTCGACAACCTGCTCATGCGCTTCGCCGAGGAGGTCGGCGCCGCCGTCATCGTGCGGGGACTGCGGGCGGTTTCGGACTTCGACTTCGAGTTCCAGATGGTCGGCATGAACGCCCGCCTCAACGACGAGATCGAGATCGTGTTCCTGATGGCGTCGGAGAGCAACCAGTTCATCGCCTCGAGCCTGGTCAAGGAGATCGCGAGACTGGGCGGCGACGTGGCCAGTTTCGTCCCCCCGCGGGTGGCGGAGCGCCTGGCGGCGCGCGCCGCCGGCGCCGGATAGGCCGAGACCGGGACCAGGGGCCGGCGCCGCGCCGTTCTCGCGCACATGCGGGTCGATCTCTTCGATTTCGAGCTTCCCGACGAACTGATCGCGCGGCGGCCGGCGGCGCCGAGGGGGTCCGCGAGACTCCTCGTGGTCGACGACGACGGGCCGCGGGACCGGCGCTTCCTCGACCTGCCCGATCTCCTGGCGCCCGGCGACGTTCTGG
Organism: Alphaproteobacteria bacterium; assembly: GCA_965242505.1. Lineage (GTDB taxonomy): Bacteria > Pseudomonadota > Alphaproteobacteria > UBA2966 > UBA2966 > UBA2966. Next base: position 1,409,756 of record OZ251449.1, on the reverse strand, counting down.
TGCTGAACGACACCCGCGTGATTCCGGGAAGGCTCGCCGGCGTTCGCGAGGCGGAACGGGGGACGGCGAAGGTCGAGGCGACCCTGCTGCGCGAGCTGGCCTCGACGGAGACCGGCGGCGAGTGGGCCGCGCTCGTCCGTCCCGCCAGACGCCTGCGCGCGGGCGATTCCGTGAGCTTCGGCGGAGGAGCCCTCCCGGCGAAGGTCGTGGAGCGGATGCCGGGCGGCGGGGCGCGCCTGTCGTTCGCCCTTCCCCGCGGCGAGATGCTGGCCGCGCTCGACGTCCACGGGCGGATGCCGATCCCTCCCTATCTCGGCCGCGCGGCGGACGCCCGCGACGCCGCGGACTATCAGACCGTCTTCGCGCGGCGCCCCGGGGCCGCGGCGGCGCCGACCGCGTCCCTGCACGTGACCGGCGAGCTCATGTCGCGGCTGCGGGAGCGCGGCGTCGAACTGGCCTGCGTCACGCTCCACGTGGGCGCCGGAACCTTCCGTCCGGTGGCCGCGGCGGACACGGACGACCACGAGATGGAGGCCGAGTGGGGCGAAGTCCCGCGCGCCGCGGCGTCCCTGATCGAACGGCGGAGGTCGGAGGGCGGGCGGGTGGCGGCGCTCGGCACCACGAGCCTGCGGCTGCTCGAATCCGCGGCCCGCGACGACGGCCGGATCGAGCCCCGCGCCGGCGACACCGATCTGTTCATCACGCCGGGATACCGGTTCAAGGCGGTGGACGTCCTGGTGACGAACTTCCACCTGCCCCGATCGACGCTGTTCATGCTGGTCTCCGCCTTCGCCGGGCGGGAACGGATGCTGGAGGCGTACCGCCGCGCGATGGGCGCGGGATACCGGTTCTATTCCTACGGCGACGCCTGTTTCCTGACCCGCGCCGCCGGCGGGGGAGGCGCCGCGTGACGGCGGGCCTCGGCTTCGAGGTGACGGCCCGCGACGGCGCGGCGCGGGCGGGCCGCCTCGCGACGGCGCACGGCCCGATCCCGACGCCGGCGTTCATGCCGGTGGGCACGGCGGGCGCCGTCAAGGCGATGAAGCCCGACGACGTGGCCGCGACCGGGGCCGCGGTCGTCCTCGCCAACACCTACCACCTGATGCTGCGGCCCGGCGCCGAGCGCGTCGCGGCGCTCGGCGGCCTGCGCCGGTTCATGAACTGGGACGGACCCATACTCACGGATTCGGGCGGTTATCAGGCGCTGTCGCTCGGCGCGCTGCGGACGCTGGACGAGAACGGCGTCACCTTCCGCTCCCATATCGACGGGACCGCGCGCGAGCTCACGCCGGAGCGGGCCGTCGAGGTCCAGAGGCTGCTGGGCAGCGACATCGCCATGGCGCTGGACGAGTGCGCGCCCTATCCGGTCTCCGAGGCGGCCGCGCGGGAGTCCATGGAGCGTTCCATGCGCTGGGCGGCGCGTTCGCGGGCGAGCTTCCGGCCGAGGGAAGGACACGGGTTGTTCGGGATCGCGCAGGGCGGCGTGTTCGAGAACCTGCGCCGCGAGTCCGTCGCCGCGCTCCTCGACATCGGGTTCGACGGTTACGCCGTCGGCGGACTGGCGGTGGGGGAGGGGCGGTCGGAGATGCTCCGCGTCGTCGAGGCGACCGCGCGCCGCCTGCCGGAAGACCGCCCCCGGTATCTCATGGGCGTCGGAAAGCCCCGCGACGTCGTCGGCGCGGTCGCGCGCGGGATCGACATGTTCGACTGCGTGCTGCCGACCCGCTCCGGGCGCACCGGCCAGGCGTTCACGCGCCGCGGCGCCGTGAATCTGCGCAACGCCCGTCACGCCGGGGACCCCCGTCCCCTGGACGAGGCGTGCGCCTGCCCCGCCTGCGCGTCCTATTCCCGGGCCTACCTGCATCACCTGTTCAAGGCCAGGGAAATCCTCGGGTGCATGCTGCTCACGACGCACAACCTGACCTACTACCAGGAGCTCGTGAGCGGGCTGCGTTCCGCCATCGCCGGCGGATCGCTCGCCGCCTTCGCCGCCGCCTTCGACGAGGAGCAGGCGGCCGGCGACGTCCCCACGCGGTCCGGCGACGGCGCCAGATGAAGCTCGCGGACGAACGGTACGAGAAATGCGGGCTAATCGTCCGCCCAGGCGTCCCGGTCTATCCCCGCCCGCCCGAGGATCCGGGACAGCAGGGCGACGCCGATCTCCTGGCGGTGAGGGTTCGGAATCGCGAGGCGTCGCTCGCCTTTGACCATGAACGAGTGTTTGCCGCCCGCAAAAGGCCCGGCGAATCCGAACCTGCGTAAACGCTTCACGAGCTCCCGATGCGAGACGGGAGACAGGGCCGCCACTACGCCGCTCTCGCGTCGGTCTCCCTGATCTCGGCGGCGCCCAGTCGCGGAAGGTCGAGCGATCGTTTCACGCTGACGAGTATCCAGCCTTCGACGACTTCCTTCAGCTCTCGTCGGCAGCTTTCCAGCGTCCGGCCGGACGCCCACACGCCCGGCAACTCCGGCACCTCCCCGTAGTAGGGGGTTTCCTCGTCTTCGATCAGCTCGTAGCGAGCGCGTCGAAGCGCTTCATCGATGTATTCGGTCAACATGGCGCCGCGGCCTCCGATGCGCCCGAACGACGACGTTCCGTGCGGCTCTCTCAGCCTCCCCGGTCCCGCCGCGCGTCCGAATCCAATACGCACGATACGCAGCGTAGGCCGCCGGGAGCGGCGCGTCAAACCGCTTCGCGACTCCTTCGCGGCATTGCGGGAAATGCGGGTCAGGCGGGGAGCGGCGCGAGGCCGAGGCGGGTCTGGCGCAGATGGACGATCCCGATGGCGCAGAAGTTCACCGCGTTGAACCCGAACGCCGCCAGGAACGCATACGAGTAGCTCCCCGAGAGGTCGAAGACGAAGCCGCCCATCCACCCCCCGAACGCCATGCCGAGCGCGGCGAACAGGTAGAACGCGGCGATGCGCCACCCGGCCTGGTTGGCGGGGAACAGCAGGCGGATGATCAGGGGATAGCAGGGCATGATCCCGGCGAAGCCGAGCCCGAAGAGAATCGCCGAAACGTAGAGGCCCGGCAGGCTCGCGACCATCGAGAAGACGACGAGCATGATCGCCTGGCAGGCCGAACCGATGAGCAGGGTCCGCACGCCGCCGATCCGGTCCGCCAACATGCCGTAGAGGATGCGGCTGACGAAGGCCGCGGCGAACAGCGCCGTGAGGAGCTCGGCGGCCCGCGCCCGCGGATGTCCGAGGTCGGTGCCGTGACTGACGAGATGGACGATGGGGACGGCCATGGCCGCGCAGCATCCGATGGTCGCCACGCACAGGATGCCCTGAACCGCGTTGGCCGGAAGGCCGAGGACCCGGCCGTCGACCGTGTGGCCCTCGCGGGCCCGGCCCGGGGGGGCCAGCGGCGGCTTCGGCCGCAGGACCAGCGCCAGGGGCGCCATGGCGCAGAGCACGAACGCTCCATAGAGGAGGTAGGTCTCGCGCCAGCCGTAGGCGTCGTTGAGAAAGCGGAACAGGGGCGGCCAGACGGTTCCCGCGAGTCCCTGGCCCGAGGCGATGACGGCCACCGCCAGACCGCGCCGGCGGTCGAACCAGTGGGTGACGTTGGCGATCAGCGGCGTGATCATCGCCGACTTGCCCAGCAACCCGATGAGCAGGCCGTTGGCGACGTAGAGGCTCCAGCGCCCGTCGGACTGGGACGCGACCAGGGCCCCGACGCCGATCATCACCGAGCCGAACAGCACCGGCCAGAAGACGCCGCGCCTGTCCATCCACCAGCCCATCGCCACGCCGCCGACGCCGGCGCCGATCATCATCATCGAGTAGGCGAGGGAGGGAACGGCCCGCGGCCAGTCGAACTCCGTCGCGATCGGCTTGAGCGCCACCCACAGGACGATGGGGGCGCCGAGTCCGATGGTGTGCATGGCCAGCGACCCGAAGGCCACGACCCAGCCGTACCGGACCTCGATGCTGCCGTCGCGCGGAATCACGCATGCTCCGGGAAGGGGGCCGCGCTCGGCGGCGGACGGACGAGGATGTACAGCACGCGGCGCGCGGCGTCAAAGCCGCGGGCCGTCGAACGGGCGGGTCGCCGCGCCGGAGCGGGCGGTCTCGCGGGCGGTCTCGCCGGCGGCCCCGCCGGACGCGCGGTTGAACGGCGCGCCGGCGCGTGCTGCAATGCCGGGAGCGCCGCGAGCTCGGAGGGGGACGCGCCGATGGCCATCACGGTTTGCCCGGTCACGCCGGACTTCGTCGCCGAGGTGGGCGACGTGGACCTGTCGCGGACGCTCGACCCCGCCGACGTCGAGGCCATCGCGGACGCCCTCTGGACGTACGCGGTGCTCGTGTTTCCCGACCAGAGCCTCACCCAGGAGCAGCACCTCGGGTTCGCCGCCCGCTTCGGGCCGCTCGAGACCAAGCTCGACGTCTACCGCGAGGGGAACCGGGCGCGGACCCCGCGCGGGATCGAGGACCTCTCCAACCTGGACCTCGACGACGGGATCAAGGTGGCGGACGACCGCGTCCGCCTGATGCGCCTCGCCAACCGCCTCTGGCATACCGACAGCGCCTTCAAGCGCGTCCCCGCCAAGATATCGATGCTTTACGGCCGCGAGATCCCCCCGGTCGGCGGCCAGACCGAGTACGCGGACACACGTGCCGCCTACGACGCGCTGCCCCGGGACGCGAAGCGGCGCCTCGAGGGGATGGTCGCCGAACATTCCTTCCGGGCGTCGCGCGCCCGCGTCGGTTTCACCGACTTCAGCGAGGAGGAGAACGCCGGGCTGCCGCCCGCGCCGCAGGCGATGGCGCGGACGATACCGGAGTCGGGCCGCAGGTCCCTCTACCTGGCGTCGCACATCGAGCGCGTTCGCGGCCTGTCGCCGGAGGACGGGGAGGCGCTGGTCCAGGAGCTTCTCGCCCACGCCACGCAGCGGCGGTTCGTGCACACGCACCGCTGGCGGCGGTTCGATCTCGTCGTGTGGGACGACCGTTGCACCCTGCACCGCGGCCTCGCCTACGACGACGCGCGCTGGCGTCGGGACGTCCAGCGCGCCACCGTTTCCGACGTCGCCAACACCTGCGAGCAGGAGGGCATTCCGGCGGCGGAGCAGGCGCCCGCGGCGGGAGGCCGGCTCACGCCAGCAGGCGCGCGTACTTGATGCGGACCTTGGCGACCTTCGGCAGGACGACGGCCCAGCAGTAGGGCTTGCGCCAGTTGTTGGCGAAGTAGTCCTGGTGGTAGTCCTCGCCGGGGTGGAAGACGCCGGCCGGCGTCACCTCGGTGACGATCTCGTCCGGCCACATCTCGCCGGCGCGTTCGATGGCGGCGCGGGCCGCCGCCGCCTGTTCCTCCGAGAGGGTGAACACGCCCGAGCGATACTGGGTTCCGACATCGTTGCCCTGGCGGTTCAGCTGCGTGGGATCGTGGGTGGCGAAGAACACGTCGAGCAGAACGTCGTAGCCGACGACCTCGGGGTCGAACACGATCTCCACCGCCTCGGCGTGGCCGGTGGTTCCGGAACAGACCTCGTCATAGGACGGGTTCTCGGTCTCGCCGCCGACGTATCCCGAGACCACGCTCTTCACGCCTTTCAGGGGCTTGAAGACGGCCTCGGTGCACCAGAAGCAGCCGCCCGCGAATATCGCCCTTTCGGTCTCCGCCATGATCGCCTCCGTCGTTCGCCCGCGGCTACGGGATCGGGATCGCCTCGCCGCGCTTCGGCACGTCGTAGCCCCGCCGCACGGCCGGGCGCCCGGCCACGGCGAGATACCAGCGCTTGAGGTTGGGATAGTCGTTCGGATCCATCGTCTGGCGCTCGTAGCGCGCGATCCAGGGCCACGTGGCGACGTCGGCGACGCCGTATTCGCCGGCCAGGTACTCCTCCTCGCCGAGGCGCCTGTCGAGGACGCCGTAGATGCGCCTGGCCTCGTTCAGGTAACGCTCCTCGGCGTAGGGCGCCTTGCCCGGGTTGAAGGCGACGAAGTGGTGGGTCTGGCCGAGCATGGGGCCGACGCCGCCCATCTGCATCATCAACCACTCCATGGCCCGCCAGCGCCGGTCCTCCGCCTCCGGCATCATCCTGCCCGTCTTCTCGGCGAGATAGAGCAGGATGGCGCCGGACTCCATCATCGAGCGGCCGTTGTCGCCGTCGACGATGGCCGGGATCTTGTTGTTGGGGCTGATCTTCAGGAATTCGGGCGCGAACTGGGCGCCCTGCGAGATGTCGATCTCGTGGACGGCGTAGGGGAGCCCGACTTCCTCGAGCATGATGGAAACCTTGCGGCCGTTCGGCGTGGCCCAGGTGTAGAGGTCGATCATGCCGCGCGGCTCCCCATTCCCGTTCTCCAACCGCGGAAGAGCATGAAGCGTCGGCCCGCCGGAATCAAGTCCGGGACGGCGGCGAAGCCGTTGACCCCCGTTCGGCCGGCGCCTAATGTCCGGCGCGGAGAGCGCAGGCATTTCGGGCGCCCGTAGCTCAGTCGGCAGAGCAACTGACTTTTAATCAGTGGGTCCCAGGTTCGATCCCTGGCGGGCGCACCAACTCAATACACTGAAAACAATCGAAATATCCTGTAAACGCTTATTCTCTGAGCTCAGATTTTTCTATCTGGCAAACAATTGGCAAACAATCGGCTGTGGCAACAGGGTGCAGACGGGCGCTCGCCAGCGCGGTTCGGACGAGCGATCCGCCTATTCGAACCAAGCGTTCTCGTGCGCCGCGTCGCCACGGTCATGGCGTTGGCAGTGGCCGCGGTGATCATCGCCCTGCGCCGCGCAGCGTCCCCATTGGAGTCCTGGCAAGCTGTGCGCCGTGCTGATGCGCGAGCGTTCCGAGGCGGTATGGCCAGAAGAGCGCTCAGCACGATGGGCGACCTGTTGCGCGCGGAAGGTCTGGCGGCGTGCCGCCACCATCGTCGGCCGACGCGCCTCGCGCCGCCGGGAGTCCGGGTTGGGCCGTGAGCGGGGCGGCGGTCGGGCGTCCGGGAGGGCGTCCCCGCCGCTCCCAACCACGGACCAGGCGGAGACAGGACCATGCGGACGGTAACGACCCTCCATCGCGACACGCAGACTTTCCTCACCCACATCTTCGGCCCCGGCCTCGACGACGACCGTTACGTGGTCGAACGCTTCCGGTCCATGGCCGATGGCGAGATACGCCGCCGGACCGGCGACGAGCCGCCGGCGAAGAGCCGGCGCAAGGCGAAGGGGGAGATCGCATCCCTGCGGGCGGTCCAGCAGATGCGGCCCGCGCGCAACGAGATCATCGTCTGCACCGGAATGCGCCTCAAGGGTAGCGTGCAGTACTGGGGCGACCTCGCCACCGGCCTGTTCGTGGAGCGCAAGCGGGGCTGAGCGGCGTTCTCCGGGACGTCCCGCCGGTCCCGCACCGGCCGGACGTCCCTCGCCTGGACTTCAACTCCGGCCGGGAGGACGCCGCCATGGCCTACATGAACCTCGAGGAGGGCCGCGCGCGCGACCGGGAACGGTTCCGGCGACGCGCCTCCGAGCGCGTCGCTCAGGGCCTGTGCGCCAATTGCGGCAAGGAGCCGCCCGCGACCGATTACACCTCGTGCCGGCACTGCATCGAGAAGCGGCGTGCGGACGAGCGCGCCCGGTATGCGAACGCCAAGGCTGCCGGCAAGCTCTACGGCGGGCGCGATCCGAAGGAGCGGCGGCGCAATGCGCGCGGCGCGGCCAAGCGGCGCTACGACGCCCGCCGTGAGGCCGGCCTGTGCACCCGGTGCGGCCTGCGCCCGCCGGTCGAGGGCGGTACGGCCTGTGAGCCGTGCCGCGACGCGAGACGGGCGGGCGAACGCCGGCAGTGGGCCGCGCGGCGGGCGGTCGGCCTGTGCGGCCGGTGCGGGGAGGCCACGTTCGACGGCGCCGCGCGCTGCGGCCGATGCGCCGCGCTGGAGGCCGGGCGCCATCGGCGGAAGAACGCCGCCGGCCGCAAGCGCTACGCCCGGCGGCGGGCGCGGGGCGAGTGTACGGACTGTGGAGCCCCGTCGCAGGGCGCGGCGCGGTGCGAACCGTGCGCCCGCAGGTCGTACGAGCGTTCCGATCACTTCCTCGGCCTGCCGCCGTTTCCGCCGAGCTACACGGTCATCGAGACCGCGACGGGCGAGGACCACGGGACGTTCGAGAGCCTGGCGGAGGTGGCGGCGTGCCTGGCGTTCGCGCGGCTCTCGCCGGACGAGGTGGAGATCGTGTCGGATGTCCCGGCCATAGCGGCCTCGTGGTGATCGGCGTTCGACGGAGCCGCTCGGACACGGGCGGGCCAGCGAACGACGGCGGCGCGTTCACCGAAGTGAAGAACCGCAGGCGCCGCTCACGTCACGGGAGAGCGGTCCGTATGCCGGGGCTGGCCCCAACCCCGCCACGGGCGCGCGGCAAGTCCCGTAGAGCGCCACGCGGGTTGCCCGCCTTGCCCGGCGCAGCCGGAAGGGCCGCGATCCCGGGGTCGGTCCGGCGGCAGGCGATCGCCGCGGCCCGTCCGGCGCGCCCGGTCGGCGCAGTTCCCGGGACCGGAAAGACCGGGAAGGGGAAGCCTGGAGGAGGATGAGCGCCCCGAGGGCGGGAGGGAGACTCCCACCCGCCGGCGCTCCCGACCCCTCCATCACGGGAGCTTCCCATGTTCCACGACCTCTTCGAGGCGCCGACCGCCGCCGTCGCCGGCTTCGCCGACGGCAACGACGACGACTTTCCGCCTCCCTTCGCCAGCGACCGGCTGCTGGTCGAGATCGGACTTTCGGTCCGCGCCATCCGCGAACTCCGGGGCCTCCCTCCCGGCCCCGGCGCGGACGGCTGACGAGAGGGAAGGGGAAGGTTCGAGAAGGCGAACGGGAAGGGGATCGAGAGAGACCCGGCCCGTTCGCCAACCCAACGTCGGCAACCAGGACCACAAGGAGACACGTCATGTCCTTCGGATTGAACCGCGCACAGGTGATCGGCCGCCTCGGCGGCGACGCCACCGTCAACCACCTCGCCAACGGCGGCCGGGTCGCCAATCTGTCCATCGCCACCGACGAGGGCTACATCGACAAGACCAGCGGCGAGCGCCGCGACCGCACCGAGTGGCACAAGGTCGTGACCTTCCAGGACGGCCTGATCACGATGCTGGAGAAGCACGCCCGGAAGGGCCGGCTGGTCTACGTCGAGGGCAAGCTCCAGACGCGCAAGTGGCGCAAGGAGGGCGAGGAGAGCGACCGCTACTCGACCGAGATCATGCTGGTTCCGGGCGGGCGGGTGCAGTTCCTCGACAAGCCCAACGGCGCCCCCGCCCCGACGGCCAACGGTGAGGCGCAGCCGCCCGCGGCCGGCAACGAGGTCGTCCAGGCGACGGACGGGACCGGCGACGAGATCCCGTTCTAGCGGCCTTCCTCTCCTTCCTCCCGACTGGGCCGACGCCTCGCGCGTCGGCCCCTTTTTTGCCGCCTGGCCGGAGTCCTTGGTCCCGAACGGCGACTTGGCCGGCGGGGCGTCGGGGCTTGCGCTTCGCGCTTCGCCCGTCTGCTGCGCGCCGGCAGGAGGCGGAGGGCGCGGGCCGGGACGGCGCGTCCCGCACCATCCGGAGGAAGCCGCCATGAACGCCACCGACGTCGCCGCCGCCCTCGCCACGCGCGCCGAGCAGGTCTGCCGGCGCTACCTCCCCAACGGCCACAGGCGGGGCCGGTACTGGACCGCCGGCGACGCCCGCGGCGCCAGGGGCCGGTCCCTCTTCGTCCGCCTCGCCCCGCCCGGCGCCCCCGGCAAGTGGACCGACGCCGCCACCGGCGAGCACGGCGACCTCCTCGACCTCATCCGTCTCGCCACCGGCGCCGCTTCCCTCAAGCCCGCACTCGACGAAGCCCGCGCCTTCCTCGCCATGCCGGCGGTCCCCGCCGGCGAGACCGGCGCATACGATCGCGTCGCGGCGGCCCGACGCCTCTGGCGCGCGTGCCGCGCCATCGACGGCACCCATGCCGAGGCCTATCTCCGGGCCCGCGCCATCCACCGCTGCCGCTTCCCCACCCTCCGCTTCCATCCCGCCCTCAACTACCGCGACCGACGCGGCTTCCGCCGCCTCCCGGCGCTCGTCGCCGCCGTCGTCGGCGACGACGGCGCCATCGACGGCATCCATCGCACCTGGCTCGACCCGGACGCCCCCGCCAAGGCCGCGGTCGCAAGCCCGCGCAAGGCGCTGGGCCACATCCATGGCCGCGCCGTCCGCTTCGGCAGCCTCGACCGCAGAACCCTGCTCGTCGGCGAGGGCATCGAGACCGTGCTGTCCCTGGTCGCCGCAGTCCCCGCCATCCCCGCCGCCGCCGCCCTCTCGGCCGGAAGCCTCGGCGCGTTCGCGCCGCCTTCCGGCCTCGCCCGCCTCGTCATCGCCCGCGACAACGACGCCGAGGGCGCACGCGCCGCCCAGCGCCTCCGGCGGCGCTGCGGCGGACTGGGCATCCCCACCGCCGTCGTCGTCCCCGAACGCGGCGACTTCAACGACGACCTGATCGCCTTCGGCGCGCAAGCGCTCGCCGCCAGGGTCGCGCCCCTGTTCCACGTACCGGCTTGCGACCGCGACCGCGAGACCGCCGAACGCCTCGACGACACCCACCCATCGCGGTGACCGGGACGATGGCGGCGGGCAGCGCCCTCGTTCCGCGATCCGAGGCGGGCGGGACCGGCGCCGGAGGGAGAGAGAAGCGAGGGAGAGGGCGTTCGCCGGGAGGCCGGGAGAGAGACCCGGACTCCACGGCGCGACGCCACACGCCTACGGGAGGAGACCCCATGACCCCGATCTACGCCGGCATCGGAGCCCGCGCCACGCCCCGGGCCGTCCTCGAACGCATGACCACCATGGCCGCATGGCTCGCCCGCCGGGGCTGGTATCTCCGCACCGGCGGCGCCCACGGGGCCGACGACGCCTTCGCGGGCGGCGCGCCCCGGACCCGGCGCGTCCTGTTCCTGCCCTGGCCCGGATACAACGGCTGGAACGGCGACGATTGCATGTGCCTGCCGTCCGACCGGTTGGACGCGCTCGCCTCCATCGCCGCCGCCCTCCATCCCGCATGGGACCGATGCTCGCCCGCCGTGCGCAAGCTCCACGCCCGCAACGCCGCGATCCTGCTCGGTCCCGACGCCGGCCGCCCCGTTCCCGTCCGCGCCGTCGTCTGCTGGACCGAAGGCGGACGCGCCCGGGGCGGGACCGGAATGGCCATCCGCATCGCGCAGGCGCACGGCATCCCGGTGCTCGACATGGCGGTCCTCGAACCCCGCGCCGTCTGCGAACGCCTGGAGGCCCTCCGCGCCGGTCCCGCCCGAACCCCGGACTCCGCGCCGGCGGCAACGCCGCAAGGAGACCGCGCGGGTGGAGAGAACACAGCCTCCCGTCGTGACGTCCAATCGTGACACACGTGCTCCCTCCGCCAACCCGCTTCGCGGGTCCTCCGCTTCGCTACGGCAACGACTCGCAATGCCAAGGAGCGTCGGGAAGGCGTCCGACCGTGGCTCCGCACTCCTCGGAAACTCTAAGCGCGCAAGCGCGCCAAGCGTTTCCGGTCGTTTGTGCGCCCGCACCATCGGACGCCTCCCCGACGCTGGCATTCCGGTCGTTGTGGCTCCGGTCCGCGCGCGTATCCCAATTGGACGTCACGACGGGACACCAACGCCCCGGAGGACGCAACACCAACTCAGGAGATCGTCATGAACGCCTTCCACGTCACCGACACCGCCGACACCTCCATGGCCGACGCCTTCGCCAGGGCCGGACTCGACGGCGACGCCTTCGACGTCGACGACGACTGCGAACCCGGACACGCCGCCTCCCCCACCGCCGCCGTCTGCGAGCACGCCAGGCTCCACGGCGCGACCCCCGGCCCCGACGAACCCGACAACCGGCCCGTCTGGGACCAGGACGAGGCCATCGCCGGCGTCGAGCAGGCCTTCCACGTCCTCACCCGCGCCGTCGCCCCCGACGGAACCCAGCTCGCCGACGAGCGCGAGAGCCTCCTCTGGGGCTTCGTCAACACCTTCCACGCACAGGTCCAGCGCTTCGACCGCGCCGTCGACAGGCTCGCCCCCGAGATGCGGGACCTCGGACGCGCCCAGGACGGAACCGAGGTCAAGGCCTGGCAACTCGAACGCATCACCGAGCGCGCCCACAACCTCGGCGACCGACGCGACGCCTTCGAGAAGCTCCGCGACTTCGCCGCCGACGCCTACAGGACCGAGACCGGCGAACAGTGGCGGCCCTGCCACGGCTCCCACGCCAGCCGCACCGGCAAGCTCACCTCCGCCGCCATCGACGCCCGCGACTTCATCCGCGCCCGTAAGGACCGCGAGACCCGCGCCCACCTCCCCGACGGAACCCTCGTCGCCGTCGCAGGCGGCAGGGAGGCCGAGGACGCCAGCGCCATCTGGACCACCCTCGATCGCGTCAAGGCCCGGCACGACGACATGGTCCTCGTCCACGGCGGCGGCCCCGGAGCCGAGAAGATCGCCGCCTCCTGGGCCGAGCGCAACGGCGTCCACCAGATCGTCTGCAAGCCCGATTGGGACAGGCACGGACGCGCCGCCCCCTTCCGCCGCAACGACGACCTCCTCAACCTCCTGCCCAAGGGCGTCGTCGCCTTCCCCGGTTCCGGCATCACCGAGAACCTCGTCGACAAGGCCCGCCAGCTCGGCATCCCCGTCCACCGCGTCGCCGCCTGAGCGACACCCCAACCACACAGGGCCGGTCCCGCGCCAGGGATCGGCCCTTCTCCCTCGCCTCATCACGGAAGACCGCGCTGGCGGCGACGACGGCCAAGCCGCCGCCCACGCGTCCCACCGTCGCGTCCGCACCGGCTCGCTCCCCTCGCCGGTCCCGGGCCCCAATCCCTTTCCTCCCCTCCTGTGGTACGATCACGGCATGGAAGCCGTGTCCACCCTCACACCAGACGCAGCACGCTGCAAGGTGTTGAAAAGGATGCGAAAACGTGCGCCAGACCGCGCTCCGCCATGATCGATCACAGCCCCGCGCATGCCTGTCATGCCGGAACAAGTGCGTCGTTTTTTGCGTCGTATGGCCGATCCCGGGAGCATACATGAACGGTGTCAATGGCTTGGGCGTAACACATGCGTCACACGCCAGCCTCCGAAGGTTGCAGGAAACAGCCTTCCTCACCGCCTGCATCGCATTGTGCGTCGCAGCCACACCTGCGCAGGACTATGAATGGTGTCCTGGTTCAGATACATGCGAGACACGGCCCATCGGGTCGGTCGGTATCCGGCCTCGCCATGGCCGGAAGCCTGCTTACGGCCATGGTTGCCCTCGGAGCCGTTGGGAGCGGTGGGTCACCCGAAGGGCCGGAGCGGAGCGGAGGAGCCGCGAAGCGGCTTGACGCGCCGCTCCCAACGGCCCACGCGGTGTCTCATATGTAGTGAACGAGGACAAATGGTGGCGTTCTGCGTCGCTTCCCGGTACGATCCATCGGGTGCCGTCTTGTGGCTCGTTCGGACCGGGATTGCGCGCAAACCGGCATCCATCCATTCCAAAACGGAACAAGGAACGAAGCGATCGCGTACACTGTCGGCGCGGCAAGGATGGTGAAATAGCTCACGTGGTCATTGAACCTGCTCCAAATCTTCCCGGATTCGTTTCAGGTTACGGTACTGTCCAGTGGGAAATTCGAGGGCTGTCGGCGCCCGAACGCGGACGGATACCGACCGAGATGCGCGATGAAGCGGAAGGGGGAACGCGGTGGCCGGGACCGTCAACAAGCACATTCGCATCGACGAGGAGGTATGGAAGCACCTCAAAGCGGCGGCGAAGGACCGAGAGACCACGGCGAACCGGCTGCTCGCCGAGCTCGCCGCGCAGTGGCTGGAGAACCAGGAATGGCCGCGGACCGATGTGCAGATCCAGGTTGCGCGATCGTCATTGTTCACGGCGCAGGCCATTGCGCGCGACATGATTGCGGCCGGACGCGAGCATGAGGTCAAGGAAATCCGAGATTCCATCTCGACCATCGTTCCTGATATTGATGAGAAACCGCCCATACCGGGGCAGGGCGGTGCGCGAACCGGTTCTGCACACGGCAGTGACAGTTGGCTCTCCGACAGCAAGCCGATTGATCGGAAATCGCACCAATCTATCCGCCGCCGGGAGGAAACGAGCTAAGGGAGAATCCAAGTCCCGGTATGTCCATATGTAACGACGCTACGAGAGATCGACCAATTCTGGATGATGTGGATAATCCTCAAGAGCCGCCGCGATCAAATTTTCCTTTTGTATTCCTGCTCCACCACCGCCTTGGCGAAGGATACGCAATGCACGGAACCAGAGTTCCCTGCCAGTTCCGCTCAGATGTACACGAGATAAATCGCCTCCCGCACGGCACCAAATTTCCTGATCAGTCGGTCCTTGTGGGTACAGGTCGGACATTATGTTCACCAACTGCTCCCAGATATCCCTTGTTACCTGATGATCTGTTTTATTTACGGCGATTTGACTTCTGCCACATTCTAGGGTAACGGGAAAATTATCCTCAAGATCACTTGCCTTAAAGATAGGGTGTTGATGTCCTGGAACTGAACGTTTCACCATTTTCGAGACATGATTGAATATATCGAAAACCCGAATCATTCCATCGCCGCTCGTGCGTCCTTCCCCACGTAGCGCTTCAAGAAGGTGGCAAGTGAACACGCTATTGCGCATCCCGCCGAGCACAAGAGATGTTTCATCGGCTCGGGAGGATGCAATCAAAACACGACCCACACCTTGGGCAAGACGACCAAGTGACTTCTCAGCATAACCAAAGGTCAGAGACTTCGCCACTCCTTGGCTCTTAAAGCTGCTCACGCCACCTGAATGACAAGCATCAATCAGAACAAGAAGACGACGTGCAGGGATATTCTGGAGTGTTGCCGACAATTCGGGTTCGGACAGGGATGTCTCATCCAGCGATCCTACGTCGCATTCGACAGGTAAGATGGCGCTGATGGGCTCGCCTGACTTGTGGAAAACAGCTCCATGACCAGAAAAGAAGATAACAACCGTATCTTGGGGACAGCTAGCCTCAGTCACGGCGCCTAGAGCTTTCCGTATACGAACCAGAGTGGCATTATCATCGAGCAGTAGATGTAGATTATGTTTATCATATCCGCAATGATCGTTCGACGTCAGAACATTTGCGAGATCGCATGCATCGTTCAGGACTGCGTTGGAGAGCTTACCAATGTGCCAGTAATTCGCCACACCGATGACAACTGCATGACCTGTCGAAAAAGATTCGGATTTGGCGCTTGAATGAGATGATATTTTTCTCATGCATCCTCCTCAAACATGGGATCATTAGACAAATCAGAAATTCGCTTATTGGTAGGAAAGTCCTCTTTCATACTATTTAGAATATCGACAGGGCGCACTCCTGCTCCTCTACGGACATTTCGTAACGCCTTCCGCCATTGCGTTCGTCCATTTTGATGGAGCAACAAATCGGAATCATTTCCACCTGCACGCTCCCACATTCCTTTCTCGTTTGGTCCACTGGGATAAAGCTCAGTAACCAAATCCTCAAAGGCATCCCATTTTTCATCTTCGGACAGCGGTTTCAATTTCAAAGATATCCGTGTCCAACGACTGAGCATATCGTAACATGTGCGAAGGATTGGTTTAAGGTCTTTCCGTCCCGATTGATATTGCTTCACCAAGTTTTCAGCAGTTCTTTTCCATTGACGATTCAGTATCAAGTGACCGATTCTTTCAGCATCAGAAACAGATAGAGGAAATGAATCTGCGATCATGCTGTGAATCAGGTGAATGAATCTGTTTTCATCATATCGATCAAGCGCAGAAATGATCCAGATCGCGGTGCTAAGGTTATCGGGAAACAGCCCATTCAGTATCGATTCAAGGGCGTCTGCCGCGAATATTGCGGATTGCAATTCGGATTCCGGTTTGAACGGCATATGATTATTGGCAGCGTGCTTCAACCATCCCTTGGCAGTTGCCGCAAGGAAATTACCACGTGCGAAACTATCGACATGTCGCCATACCTCAGCCCGGCGCGGATAGCCCCCCAGGTCGGCGATAGGCGTGAGCGAGAGCCGGTCGACCAGTGACGAGTTCACTCTCCCACCATCCAACAGACAATCGAGAACTACGTAGATCGCTGCTTCGGGATTAACCAATCCCTGCCAAGAGTCAGGATCAGTAGCAAGAGCCTCTTGCCAAATTTCCTGTGCGGTCGGTTTGGAAAAATCAATACTGCTAAGCAGATTTGGATGCTTGGTGACTGCCTCGCCAGCAAGTGCTATTATACGCGGTTCTCCGATCTCCAAGGCACAATCCAAGATTTCCTTCTGCTTCGCATTTCGAAGAGAAAATCGCACACCCTCAGTGAACGACAAGTCCGTGTCAACGACGATTTGTTGACGAACCGAGTCCAAAGGTTTACATTTGCTCGACAGCACCACTCCGTGTACACGGAGCCATCCGCGAGATCGCGCAAGGGCCAGCAGAATTTCGGCTATTTCTTCACTGATACTGCGCGGTGCCGCTTCGGCCACACATCGTTCGACATCCGCTTCAGTCATGACACCACGGAATGCGGAATCAACAGCATTCGGGCAAATTTGAACCCAACGCCAGAAAGCAACAGTGAGATCTGGCTCACACACACGCGCTGCCTCCGTCAATCCGTCGAGAAACGCCGTCCGCCATTCCGAGACGGAGTCATCGGAAATAGCGTCCTGAAGCACCAGAATCATATGATGATCCTGGTCATGAGAATAGACATTTTCCATTGCCCAGACTTTCAGTTTTTGCCATACACGATTGGGTGAAGGGAAAGCAGAAAGTTGTAGATTTCGCATCAATAAAATGTCCTCAGCGTTTGCCTCAACGATAACTTCCATAAGCTGTCGAATCAGGCTGTCCTTTCGATCCTGACCAACTCTCGAATCTGGGGATAGTTTTCCGATCAGTCTCATAGCTCCGATACAATTCTCCAATGTTTGTTGTTTTATGCTGAACTGATAGGCTTGATCGAGTAACCGTAAATCGATGAACGTTTCTGGGTCCGCGCCGATTTCAGACCTGAATTCCAGGAGTGAGGCGATGTTCCTTCGGCTACTCAGCACAGCACTCGCGAGGGAAGTCGGTTCTTCAACAGCACCGGATCTGATCACACAGTAACCGGTCCATTGTCCAACCATCGTATGAGGTGTGCATACCAGTGCTGGCGTAAGGTCTTCCACCAGATCGTCTGGACTGAAACTCAAGCGAAAAGCGAAGTTTCGCCGCATTCTCGGTAGTAGACGCGCCCAAAGGGCCACTACAAGATCATCAAATCCACTATGACCTGCCCGTACAGTCGGCAACTTCTCCGCTGAGACAAGTGCTTCAGCGGCGTCTAACAGGTCACAGGGTTCTGGCAAGTCACAGGATCCTGGAAGATGTCTCTCGATTCTGGGAAGATCGATTGTCTCCGCAGTAGGTCGGGATCG
Organism: Alphaproteobacteria bacterium; assembly: GCA_965242505.1. Lineage (GTDB taxonomy): Bacteria > Pseudomonadota > Alphaproteobacteria > UBA2966 > UBA2966 > UBA2966. The sequence continues at coordinate 1,392,317 of OZ251449.1, read as the reverse complement.
ATCGTCGACTGTAAGTATTTCCAGCAATGGTCTCAGGTCGGAAATTCGAGTGATTTCGTTCAACGGAACAATGAGTGCATGCGAAAACACCATTCCTCCTCTGGAAGCGTGATTGTCAAGGAAAGTTCGAGAAAGGAGATATCGATCATGATATGGGAATCCGCGGAGAAATGGCGACCATTCGACACCCGGTGGGGCCGTGTCTGGAAGATCGAGTCGCTGGGCGACTTCGCTCGATACTTCATTGTCCCCACTCGCTTCCAGCAAGGAGTGTCCCCCGCGAAATTCCCCATATAAGGCTTGTTCAATTCGCATGGTCTAGGCGCTTCATGCCATCATGGAAAACCAGAAAGGAGCTTGTGTATAGGCAATGTCAGGTCGTCGCAATGAGTTCCATTTTCCAGAACCATATACCCAAAACTTTCCGAACCACGATTAACGTATTCCATATCGGATTTAGTCTTGTCGAGTCTTCGGCCCAAGGCAGAAAGGCCGAGCACAACCGAGTCTTCCCAATTGCTAGATACGAAATCATAAAGCATCGGAAGGCGTTGTCGAAAGACCTGCACTGGTTCCGTATCAATCTGCATCTCATCCCAACATGTCAGCAGGATCAGTAGTTGGGGCAGATGACCTGCGATCTCATCACATGTCAAATACGTTTGGATTAGCATTTGCAGCAATTCGATCAGACGAGCTTGATCCGATAACCCAATACTCCCTGTTCCTGACATCATTTCATTTCGGTCAGTTTCCTGTACCTCGGCTGTGTCTTTTCTCAGAGATGTCAACGGCCGGGAGAAGACATCATTGTCCACCCGAATCTTCTGAGGCCGAATTAACAGAAGCCATGCTGAAGATTGCGTAATGCGTATTCCCCAAGCGTTCGGAATACGCCTCTCGTCAATGATATTCCGGATTTGCTCCCCTCCATAATCCGGCCAAATCAGACGCGCCTTACGTTCTGCGTCGTCGATGATCGGCCAAACACTTTCGTCATAGATCGTAGTGGCGGTATGGTCAGCCAACCTTCCTTCATTCAGGCTATCCATCACCTTCTGAAAAGGTTCGAGGTTGGTCGCGGCACCGTTCATTCGAATTTGTCCATGGCTATTCATCAACCGCTTCAACAGTTGACCGCCGTAATGAGTTTTTCCAACATCGGACTCACCGAGCATCAGGATCCTCTGGGTCTCCGATATCTCCATTATTACCTCCTGGAAAACAGGAAGAAAGGATCGATGTTCTCGCTGATAGGTTCGGGAAGCACGGCCGGATTGCACCGAACGTTTAGGACCCAATCGAGAAGGTCGAGAAATCCCTTTCTACTATCTTCGTCTTGGTCATGTGTGGATGCGACACTGACTCTGAACTCTAGAGCGTCAGGCATTTGTTCAAGGACTGTATTTCGAACGGCCTCCTCCGTTTCATTTAAAATTGCGACATCCGTCTTTGTCCAAACAAGCCCAACGGGACGCCCTTGTCTCTCAACCCCTAAGCGGCGCGCAAGCACTTGAACGTCACCACGGGCTCTACCCATCCCTGCGCCTGAAAGGGCCTCGCAATCTACCATCAGCAAGAAAGCATCGGCATGCCTCGCCACCCACCGAGCTCCCTCAGCATCTGAGGTGTCGCGATTGATTGCCCATTTCCGGAACCACTCTCCTGGCGCATCGGTCATCACATAATCTCTGCACCGTCTGTCATTCCGCATGAACGCCAGATGTAGTAGCCCCGGCATCCGCTTGCCGCCGCTAGTGGTATGCGGCGGAAAAGTCGGCTGTACCGGTCCTGGCGACCAGCGCAGGGAGCCTGCGATGGATTCCCAGCCTGCAAGTGAATAGGAACCGGAAAACCGCAACTGCAACTTTCCCTCCAGATACGCACCCCGCCCAAGAAGCAGATACCAAGCCGCCAGTAGCGTGGTCTTACCGGCGTTCTCTGGTCCCACGATCGCCAACACGAATGGTTTTCTGCGACCCGCGATAAAACCGAGATCGGCGAGCCCAAGGACATTCCCGGACCATGGCATCGTCATTGCGTCCGATGGCCGCCGAACATCTTGACCGTCGTACGCATCACCCGTCTCCCAAGACGGGCACCGCGTATGATCGAGATGGCCAAGGGCGCAACTCACTTCCGGACAATAGCAGGTCTCTCGGGAGCACCGTGCCATGATCTACTTCCTTGAAGCCCTCTTCCTTGAAGTCGTCCTACGCTTTGGGGCGGGTCCTTCCATTACGCGCTTTGGAGTGGATACTTCCGTTACGGCTCGGGCGGCCTGAAACTCCCGAAGCAAATATACCGACCAATCCGGCATGTTGAGTTCTATCTCCGGCCTAATTCCGACAAGGTCGAGGAAACCTCGATCGTCGATTTGCGACAGTACTTCGGGATAAGCAATCAGACCGAGCAACGGTCCACGCCCGGTCGGAGTTATCACCAGTCGGGCAGCCTCCTTTCTTAGTTCGGCCAATTCATCGGTTTGTCCGGCATCCTCGACCAGTTTTCGGATCGGTGATTTCTGGTTTTCATTACCATTTGGCAAGGAGATCACAGCCTCCCACAAAAATGCAGCGACGCTGGCAGGGGAAAACGCAGGAATCTGCTGATGCATATCAAATGCCATCAATGCAGCCGCCTTAGAAACCTCCATTTCTCGATAGCTCTTCCGGGAACTGGGTGAGAATCGCGCCTCTTTCCACCACAGAAGATCAGCACGTCTCTGAAGACTCATTGTTGTGTCGATGACTGCCTTCGTAGTCCTCGTCAAGTGCACGGATATCGCGTCTGCAAGTGCGTCATGTGCTTCGGATAGGCCCATACCCTCGACAGATAAGCGTTCTACCGTTCCATCTATCAATTCAGTAATAGCGGTAGCAGTACGAGTTCCGAATTCATACACCCAATGACCATCTTGATTTGGAAAATATTTATTTCCATCGGTGGAGTGATTACCTCCATCCTCTGATGAGTAATAACTCGGCCCGGCGGCGGCGAAAATCTTTTTCGCCAGCTCGTTTTCATTCACCCTCTGGTCCGATACACGACTTTCGGTCAGGGAAATCGCATCAAACGTGAGTTTCGGGAGATCAATTGAGGCAGGTGTCGCCCATTCAGCTTCAGCGCGTTCCTCGACCCCTCTTTCGATTTCGGTAACGACCTCCGCCCAAATTTCCTGCTCCCTTCCGACTTCGATGAAAGGCAATACGTTACGTGCGGATGTAGCGAATCCGATCGCAACCGCTTCGTTGCCGCGGGATGCCTGGATCAAAGCGTCCAGCAACATCGCCCTGCAAACCGCAACCGGCACCGTCGCAAATGTGTTGGCATAGGTTTCCCATCTCTTACGTAGCGCGTCTGCAGCTTCGGCGATTGATGGGTCGGATTCCGGCACTTCAGGATCGAAGGCTGCAAGGGAAAACGCCAAAGTCTTGGCTGGCGTTTCCTTGAGAATTCCGGATAAATCACCCGCCGCATGCCTCAAGTTGGTGAGCTTGGTGTCGTCACCACCAACGTCGATGAGGTTCCTTGTCACGAACCTGAGCAGTACATCATCGCTCACGGGATCCCTCCTCCGTTTCTTTCCACAAGAACGAAATCGCTGAGCGTTCCGTCCAGCCATCTCCTCGTGTACGCCGTTCGCAGGGAGGACCTTGGCCGATACCCGACATTATCAAGGAGGCGCTCCAATGATACAAGTCGCTCGCGGCATCCCATCCGCACCCCGAAACGAAGGCTGGCCTTGTCCGGCCCGCACAGCACCCAAGCGTCGTCCCGATGAAGCGCGTGAGCCCAGAGCGACGCCTCGCCCCTGTCCAATATGATGTCGTGCGCCCGAATCGCCAATTCCGCGCGCTCGCGATCCCCGACGGCATGAACCGCCGCGAGCGACGCGCGCAGCTCCCCGGCATCGATTCGTCGCTTCGGTCGCCGCCGCTGATACCCCGTCTGCGTTTCGGTCACGCAGTCCTCCACGGTTTCGACGCGATAGCCGCCCGTGAGCGCGCGCCACGAACCGACCCGATGGGACTCCAGGATGACGTTCGTGTCGACGAGCACGGGGCCATGGTGCCGCGCCACTTCACAGATCGACCGGGTGCTCGACGCCATGCGTCGCGAACAGATCCGCCAAGTCTTCGACGGTCAGATCAAGCAGGCCGGCGACGCGGCGGAGCGAGACGTGGCCCCCGTCGATGGCGAGAGCGAGGACCTCGACGAAAGGTCTCGAAAACGGAGCGGGCGGGGCGTCCTCCACGATGGTGCGTCCGTTGTTGCGCAGGGCCGCCTCGGGCAACGAACGCGCCGCGGCCGGCTTCATCTCGCCGAGCGTGGCCAGCCGCCACCGCAGCGCCGAGGACGTCACGTGAAGCTCGTCCGCCGCGGCGTTCAGCCGCGCGATCAATTCCTCTTCGGCCAGGTTCGACCAACCGCCGAACCGCTCCAGCGCGTCGGCCGGCATGAGCGCCGCCGCCGCGAAATTGTTGGCGAGCTGCTCGACGCGGTTGCCCCCGGTCTCCACTGCCTCTTCGGAGTGCTCGGGCGGCATCGCGTCCCAGGTCAGGATGTGGAACAGCTCGTGGGCGAGATCGAAATGGCGGCGGCCGACGACCTCGCGGCGCGCGATCAGCACCGCGTCCAATTCGGGCAGGCGGCAGGCCGCGCCCGAGATACCGTCATCGGCGTCGACCATGAGAACCAGGATGCCGAGCTCCCGCTCCATGACTTCCGCCAGACCGATCGCCGGCGCCTCGCCGAGGCCGAACTCGGCGACGAACCGCTCGCCGGCCAGCATGGCGTCCTCGAAACGGGAATGCCGGGTAAGACCAAGCGCCCGGCGCATGAGCGGGGCCTCGCGTCCGACCCGCGGCGCCAAGGCGCGGTACGCGGCGATCCAGCGGCCGGCGCCTCGTTCGTACTTGCCGAGCCGCTCCGCTCCGACGCCTGTCTGCCGCCACGAGAAGCGGCCTTCGCCGGCGAGCCGGAACGGATCGGTGAAATACTCCAGCGGCGCGCCCAGCCTCTCGACCGCGAGCACCAGTTCATCCGCGGTCACGCGGCGCGCGCCGGTCTCAATCGCCGAGACGGTTTGTCGGTCCTTGAATCCGAACAGCCGCGCGAGATCGTCTTGGGAGAGCTTGCGCTCCTCGCGCAGCGCCTTGATCCGTGCGCCGATAAGCCGCGTCGTCACCGGAACCCCCTCGCTGTATGTATTGTTGCGATTCAGGACATGCAAGCAATTTAGGCGATATCGCCTCCGCCGGCAACGGGAAATCCAATCCCCGACTTCGGCGCCGCCGAATTCCGTTCCCTCTATTTTGCCATCACCGCTTGGCTCGCCTCGCGCGGGCCGACATGGACCGTCACCCGGACGCGGTCGTCCAAGGCACCGATCATCCTCATCAGCCGGTCCAGGGTGAAGCGTCCGAGGTCCGCATTTCGGACGTGCGAGAAGTCCGCAGCCGCGAAACCGGTCACGCTCGACGCCTTCCGCACGCCGAGGCCGCGCTCGTCCAGCACGGAGATGACCCGAGCCGCAAGGACGGCTTTGGTCTGCTTCAGATCGGCCTCGGGATCGCCGAAGTCGCGAAAGACGTTGCCGCTTCCCTCTACCAGTTCGATGTTCTCATCCTTCATCGCAGCAGTTCCTCGTTCAGGCCGCCTCGAATCGCTCGACCACGATCCGGTCGGCGCGATCACGGGCCTGCCACAGATCGTAGGCCATCTGCATCCCGAGCCATGTCTCCGGGTTCGACCCGAACGCCTTCGACAGGCGGACGGCCATATCGATCGAGATACCCGCGTTACCGTTGACGAGGTGGGAAAGAGCTTGACGCGTGACGCCCAGACCTTCGGCGGCTCGCGTCACGGACAGACCGAGAGGCTTCAGACATTGCCGTCTCACGACGCCGCCGGGGTGAGGTGGATTTCGCATTGCCATGGTCCAAACCTCCTCAATGATAGTCCACGTAATCGACGTCGACTGCGGACCCGTCTTCGAACCGGAAAGTCACGCGCCAGTTCCCCGATACCGAAACGGCGTAGTGGCCTTTCATCTCGCCCTTCAGCGCGTGGAGTCGGAATCCCGGCAAGTCCATGTCGTCGGGTCCACGGCTTTGATCCAGCATGCCCAGGATGTCCTTCAGTTTCTCGACATGCCCAGGCGCCACCCGCCGCGCCGCCCGATCATCGTAAAGCGCCTTGAGGCCTCGGTGCCTGAACGATGCGATCATGCCAAGATGATGACATGTCGCCTGTCACTTGACAATCGGCGAAACCACTCTGCGTCGAAACCGCCTTACATTTCCATCCCGATTTCGGGCTGCTCGCGGGTCTTCTCCGGTACCCGCTCGCGCGATTCCGCCGAGCGGCCTTCATGCTCCCGGCCGCGGTCGGGGACGGGTTCCGGCCCTCTGCTCTTCTCCCGTTCGGGTTCGACCGCCTCGAGCGCCGCGATGCGCTCGCCGGTGGCGGCCTCCAGCCGCTCGCGCAGCGCGTTCCGGTCGTCGGTGACCAGTTCGGCGCGGTTCCGGGCGCGGCTGATCTCGACGTAGAGGGTCTTCTGCGTCGTCAGGTGAGGGTGATTCGCTTCCATCGCCGCGATGACGGTATCGACGGTGCGGCCCTGGAAGGCGTGGACGGTGGAGGCCCAGGCGCGGTCGACGTGGCGCAGCTGCGGATCGTCCCGGCGCATGTCCAGGCTCCGCCCGTCTTCAAGGCGAAACCGCACCGTCCGGTCCTTCACCGCGGTCACCTCCGCCGCGGCGCTGTTGACCAGTTCGCGCCGCGCGTCGTTCCGGGTCCAGCGAATGGAATCGCCCTGGCGGAGCTCCATCTCCTCGACGCGATAGACCTCAACCCCGCCGGTCCTGCCGGCAAGCTCGTAGGGGTCCCAGGCGACGATCGAGCTGTCCTTCCCCTCCAGCTTCACGGCGTCGGCGTCCCGGTCGATGCCGATGACGCGCAACTCGTCTCCCTTCTCGACCCCGAGCCGCTTGTAGGCGCGGTGGAACGCCACCACGTCTCCCGCCGCGTAGTTGGCGGCCAGCGACTTCTCCGCCCGCGTGTAGCCGAGCGAGACCAGGCGCTCGGTCTCCATCGCCGGTCCCGTGATCGCGCCATCGCGGATCAGCCGTTCGCGGATGATGTCGTTGATTTGCTCCCGCAGGTCGTGGCTCGGGGCCATCAGCCCGGCGTTCCCGCGCTCGGAGGCCGAGAGCCGGAGCCAGCGGGCGGCGGCCGCGCCGGCGAGATTGTCGGCCCTCACCTCCGCCACGTCGTCGCCGAGCTTCTCGAACGCCTTGCGCACGTCGCCCGCGAGGCTCGCCTCGACCGCCGTCTTCAGGTCCGGATCGCGCTGGCGCATGATCTCGCCCACCGTCGCCGTCTCCATGCCGGCCCGCTGCAACTGCGCGAACGGCTTGCCGGCATCCACGGCGTCGAGCTGCTTCTCGTCGCCGACCAGCACGACCCGGGGAACGTGCAAGACGTTGGCGATCCGCAGCAGGTCACGGGCCTGGACGGTGGAGGCGAGCGATCCTTCGTCCACCACCAGGACGGTCTTCTCGAACGTCGCGCGCATCGTCCGTTCGCCCCTGTCCGTGAGCCGCCCCTCGGCGACGCCGGCGTTGCGGGCGAGGAACCGTTGCAGGGTCTCGCTCTCGATGCCGGCTTCGGCGGCGAGCGTGCGCGCGGCCGAGGCCGACGGCGCCAGTCCCTTGACCTCGAACCCGCGCTTCTCCAGAAGGGCGCGGGCGCGGTTCAGCATGGCGGTCTTGCCGGTCCCGGCGTAGCCTTGGACGCCCACCGTCCGGTCCTTCCCGGACAGGATCAATTTCACCGCGTCCTTCTGCCCGGTCGTGAGGGGGCCGTTGCGCAGCGCCTTGTCGACGGCGCGCCCGCGCATGGCGGCGCCGCCGCGGCCCCGCCCCGCGCGCATCAGGGCGATGGTCTCCCTCTCGTCGGAGACGGCCTTGTCGGTGGTGAGCGACCGTCCGGGAACGGGCAGGTTGGCGGCGCGCAGGACGCCCGTCTTCTCCAGCCGCGCGATGGCCCGCCCGGCCCCGTCGATGGTCACGGCGCCGGGCCGCCACGCGAGGGTCGCGGCCAGGAGATCGTCGCGCGAGAACACCGCCTCGCGCTCGGAGAGGTGCGCCACCGCCCACGCCGCCGCCCGGTTGGCCTCGACGGCTCTTCCCGGACCCTGCCAGTCGCCGGAAGGGACGGCGGCGTCGTGGCCGGATGCTCTGCCGGTTTCCCGTTGCGCGGTTTCCGCCGCGAGGGCTCGAGCATCGAAGCCGAGGTCGGCGGCCTGGTTCTTCCAGCTTTCCCGGAGCGCCTCCTTGTCGATGTCGCGCTTGTGGGCGCGGGTCATCAGCGCCGCGCGCTGGGCGAGGCTCTGATTTTCGGAAGGATCGCCGAGGCCGTGCTTCGCCATCGCCGCCTCGATCTCGGCGCGCCGGGTCGAGAACGCCTCCACGACTTCGCGCGGAACCCCGGCGATCTCGAAGCGCCCGTCGGCATGGGTCTTCTCGACGCGGTAGCCGAGTGCGCCCAACTCCCGCGCCAGTTCGCTGCGGTACATGGCGCCGATCAGCATCTTCGAGGCGTAGAGCCTCTCGTTGGCCATCGTGCGCCACTTGCCGTCCTTACCTTGGACCACGTTGGCGAGCACGGCATGGGTATGGAGTTGGGGATCGAGATTGCGCGAGGTTTCGTGCCGGAAGGTGGCGGCGACCATGTTTTGCCCCCCGGCGCGGACCATGCGTCCGGTCTTCGGGTCCTTCATCCGGGTCTCGACGACGTTGGCCTCGATCCAGGCGAGGGCACGCGCCACCGCCCGGTCGTGCGCGGCGACGATGCGCCCGTCGCCGCCGATCAGCGCCGCGAGGGACACCGACTTCGGGGCGGAGAACGTCACGTCCCGCCCGGGGCGATGATGGACGTTGCCTTCCCTGTCCCTGCGCCCGAGCCGTCGTCCGGTCCCGTCCGGGACCTTGCCCGCCAGCACGTCCTTGAACGTGTCCGGATCGACGGGGCCTTCGAGGCCGAGCATCTCGGCGCCCTTGCCGAACCAGGCGCTGCCTTCCCTGTGCGCGGGATCGTCCCTGGCGTAGTAGCCGTCGCGTTCGTAGTAGGCGACGCCTTGGGCGGGCGAGGCGACGGCGCCGATGGAGGCGACCATCTCAGATCGGGATCATTCCGCCCTCCGGCCTGGCGCCGTCGGGGTTGTTCCTTCCTCGCATGTCCGCCCGGCTCGCGGACGCGCCCGGCGGCCTGCCGTCTTCGTCCGGCCCGATGTCGGGATCGGCCTCGGTTCGCGCCGTTTCTCCGACGGTCCCTCCGCCGGCGTCGGTATCCTCCGCGAACGACGGCTCCGGCTGCGATATATCCTGCGGTTCGTCGGCGGCTTCCGAACGTTCCGCGTTCGCGCCGGACTCGACCGCTGGCGGGGAGGGACTCGGCCGGCTTGCGGAAGCCGGGTTCCCGTTTCCGGGCAGGAGCGGATCGGATTCCCACAGGTCGACCGCGGCCTCCGCTTCGGGCGCCTGTTCGATGACCTCGTTCGTCTCGTCCGGCCGCTCCGCCCGACCGTCTTCCCTCGGCGCGAACCGCTCGGCGGCCTTGGGCCGTTGCCCGTACCGCAGCCTGATGCGGGCGACGGGCCATGCACCGGGGAACTCGAGGGGGATGCCGGCGATGCGGCGGGGCCGGTCGGAGCCATGTCCGAACCGCCGCCGGAGGCGGAGGCGCAAGGGCGAGACTCGGCGTCGGAGTTGGCGGGCGGAGACCAGGTCGCCGCCGCGCAAGCGGCGTCCGCGTTTGAGTCTGCCTCCCGCATAGTGGAGCGCGGCGAGGACGGCGGTGGCGATGCCGGCGCCGACCGCGAGGCCGATCAGGGCGGCATCGAGAAGATCGTCGATCATACGTTCGCGCAGGGCGAGGAGCGGTGGGTGTCCGGCGATAGCTTCGAGGGTCACGGTTTCGGCGCTTCCGTCCGCATGCCGTATCTCCTTGGGTCGGCGAGGGTTCAGGCCGGCGCCGATGAGGGTCTCGGAGAGCGCGAGCATGCCGACGGCGTACCACTGGTGGGCGGTGGTGGTGCGCGCGGCCTTCCAGGCGGCGGCGCCTGCGGCGCCGATGAGGGCGGCGGAGAGGGCCATGCCGAGGAGCCGCCTCCAGGTGCGCAGGCCGCCGGGTCCGCCGGGAGCATTGGCGTTGCGCGAGGCCTGCGTGTCGTCGGTCATGAACATGAACATAAATAGAACATATGGTCTCTGCAATACGGTCGAGAAGCGGATTTCCAGCGGAATTGCGACAAACCCGCGCGGGCTTGCGACGGCGTGCGGCCGGGTACGGGAAAAAGTTTCCGGCTTCGGCGCGCCCGGAGAAGTATTCGAGATCCGGCGCTGGGTTCTCCCGAAACGCGCCGCCGTCTTGCGGCCGGCTCCCGGTGGCCATTCGTGTCGATGGCGCGAGCGCATGGGAGTACATCCGATCGTCCCTCCGGCGCCACCTACGGCGGGCTGTGTCAGGTGTGAACAATCAACGCCGCAAGGCGTAGGAAACCGGTTCTTGGCGAGAGAAGCGATCGGTCGGACCCAGCGGGGACGGTAAAGCCGGAGTGACCGCTTGAGTGCGTTGCTGCAACATGATACTGAATTGATGGCAGGCGGTTGGAGGGGTAATGCGATGGCGACGATCAACGTGCGGCAACTGGACGATGGTGTGGTCCGGCGCCTCAAGCGGCGCGCCGCCGGGAACGACCGTTCCCTGGAAGGCGAGGTGCGCCATGTTCTTCGAGGCGCGGTCGAGGACGACATGGCGGCGAGGCGCGCATCCTTCCGGACTCTCGCCGCGAGGCTGCGGCGGAAGACCGAAGGGCGCGCGCAAACGCCTTCGGAAGTCCTGATCCGGGAGGATCGGGACAGCGGCCATCGCGTCGGCTGATGCGTCTGGTGGTCGATGCCAGCGTGGCCGTCAAATGGCTGGTCGCGGAGGACGGCTCGGACGCGGCGGATCGCTTGCTGACGGACGGCGACGACCTGTATGCGCCGCGTCTGATGGCGTCCGAGGTCGCCAACGCGCTGTGGCGCAAGGTTCGGCTGGGCGAGATCGAACGCGGTCAAGCCGGCGTTCTGACGGCCGCCGTATCGGAGATGCCCGTTCGTTGGAGCGCGGACGAGACGGTATGCGCGGATGCGGTTCGTCTCGCGTTGGCGCTCGACAGACCGGTCTACGATTGTGTGTACTTGGCGCTGGCGCACCGCCTCGGCGCTCGGATGGTGACGGCGGATGCGCGCTTCGCGAATGTGCTGGCGTCGACCGAGCACGACGGTGCGGTAACGATGCTGGCGGATCATGTGCGGGTTCGCCCGCCGGGCGGCGAAGATCGTTCCCTGGAGGAGAAATGACGAGGCCTCTCTCCGAGCGGGTGATCGAGAGGATCGGGCAGGCCGCGAACCTCTACCACCGGCTCGTCCTGGTCGTCGGTCCGGCGGGTTCGGGCAAGACCGGTGCCTTGCGGGAGGCCGCCGCACGCATCGGCGCGCCGCTCGTCAACGTCAACCTGGAGCTCTCGCACCGCCTGCTCGATCTGACCGGGCGGCGACGCGCGCTCCGGATGCGGCCCCTTCTCGACGAAATCGCCGCCGGGGCCGGGAGCGACGTCGTGTTGCTGGACAACACCGAGCTTCTGTTCGATCCCACGCTCCGGCAAGACCCGCTCCGCCTGTTGCAGGGCCTCTCGCGGCATCGGACCGTGGCCGCGTCCTGGAACGGGGTCGTCGAAGACAGCCGTGTCCGCTACGCTGCGCCCGGACATCCCGAATATCGGCGCTATCCGCTGGACGACGTTCTCGCGGTGGACGCGGAGGCGCCGGCGTGAGCGACGCGGTGAAGTACGAAGACCTGATCCGGTTCGACCCGATCGAAACCGTGGTCCAGCTCCGCGACGCCGACGAAGCGGAAGCCGCCCGGCGCCTCGTGACCGGCTACGTCGTCTCCGACGCGATGGCCGAGACGCTGGCGGACCTGATCTTTCCCCAGCTTCGCTACGACCGGCCCGCCGACAACAAGGGGGTCCTGGTCGTCGGCAATTACGGCACAGGCAAGTCGCACCTGATGTCGGTGATTTCCGCGATCGCCGAACGCGCCGAGCTGGCATCGGAGGTTGCGAACCCGAAAGCCGCGGAAGCGGCGCAAGACGTCGCCGGCCGGTTCAAGGTCGTCCGCGCCGAGATCGGCGCGACCACGATGGCGCTGCGCGACATCGTGGCCGGCGAGCTCGAGGAGCGCCTGGCCGCGCTCGGAGTCGTCTTCGCCTTCCCGAGCATCGCCGAAACCGCCGGCAGCAAGCGCGCCTTCGAGGAGATGATGGCGGCCTTCCACGCCGTCCATCCCGACTACGGGCTGCTGCTGGTCGTGGACGAGCTGCTGGACTACCTGCGGTCGCGCAAGGACCAGGAGCTCATTCTCGATCTCAACTTTCTGCGCGAGATCGGCGAGGTCTGCAAGGACCTCCGCTTTCGTTTCGTCGCCGGCGTGCAGGAAGCCATCTTCGACAGCGACCGCTTCCGCTTCGCCGCCGACAGCGTCCGCCGCGTCAAGGACCGCTTCGAGCAGGTTCGCATAGCCCACAGGGACGTGAAGTTCGTCGTCGCGCAACGCCTGCTGCGCAAGACGGGCGAACAGCAAGCCAGGGTCCGGGAGTACCTCGCGCCCTTCGCCCGGTTCTACGGGCGCATGAACGAGCGCATGGACGAATACGTCGACCTGTTCCCGGTCCACCCGGACTATATCGACGTCTTCGAACGGGTGACGGCGGTCGAGAAGCGCGAAGTCCTCCGCACCCTGTCGCTCTCGATGAAGCGGCTGCTCGGGCGGGAGCTTCCCGCAGACCGTCCTGGCCTGATCGCCTATGACGGCTACTGGGCCACGCTGCGGGAGAACCCGGCCTTGCGCGCCGTCCCCGACATCAAGGCCGTCATCGATTGCAGCCAAGTGCTCGAATCGCGCATCGAGCAGGCCTACACGCGCCCGGCCTACAAACCGATGGCGCTACGCGTGATCCATGCCCTGTCGGTGCACCGGCTGACGACCGGCGACGTCCACGCCCGCCTGGGCGCCACCGCCGAGGAGCTCAGGGACGGCCTCTGCCTGCACCAGCCGGGGATCGAGGACCTCGGCGGCGACCCGGCCGACGACCTGTTGTCGCAGGTGGAGACGGTGCTCCGGGAAATCCACAAGACGGTGAGCGGCCAGTTCGTGTCGTCCAACCCGGACAACCGCCAGTACTATCTCGACCTCAAGAAGACCGACGACTTCGACGCCCTGATCGAGAAGCGGGCGGAGAGCCTCGATGCGGCGCGGCTGGACCGCTACTACTACGACGCCTTGCGGCGGTTGATGGAGTGCGCCGACGAGACCTACGTCACCGGCTACCGCATCTGGGAGCACGAACTTGAGTGGCGCGACCGCAAGGCCGCGCGCCAGGGATACCTGTTCTTCGGAGCGCCGAACGAGCGGTCCACGGCCGCGCCGCCGCGCGACTTCTATCTCTATTTCATCCAGCCCCACGACGCGCCGCGCTTCAAGGACGCGAAGGCGCCGGACGAGGTCTTCTTCCATCTGACCGGCGCGGACGACGACTTCCGCGCCGCCTTGCGCGGCTACGCGGCGGCCCTCGATCTGGCCGCGACGTCCTCCGGCCACGCGAAGGACATCTACCAATCGAAGGCGTCGAACTTCCTCCGCGATCTGGTCGCCTGGCTCCAGGGACACATGGCGTCGGTCTTCGAGGTCGTCCACCAGGGCCGCCGGAAGGCGCTGACGGAATGGGCCAAGGGCCATTCGCTTCGCGAACTCTCGGGGATAGCCCCGGCCGAACGCATCAACTTCCGCGATCTGGTCAACGCGGTGGCGGGCATCTGTCTGGAGACGCATTTCGCCGACCAGGCGCCGGACTACCCGCGCTTCGCCGTCCTGGTCACGTCTTGGAACCGCGCCCAGGCGGCCCAGGACGCGCTGCGCTGGATCGCGGGCGCGGCGAAGACGAAGCAGGCGACGGCGGTTCTCGACGCGCTCGAACTCCTCGACGGCGACAGGCTCGATCCCTCGCGATCCAGATACGCCGGCCATATCCTCGACCGGGTGCGCGAGAAGGGGCCCGGCCAGGTCGTCAATCGGGCCGAGCTCGTCCAGGAACGGCTCGGCGTCGAATATCTGGCGGCGGAGACGCTGCGACTCGAGCCCGAATGGGCCGTGGTCCTGATCGCGGCGCTGGTCCATTCCGGCGACCTCGCGCTCGCCGTTCCCGGCGGCAAGTTCGACGCTGCGGGCCTGTCGGCGCTGGCCGCCGCGCCGCTCGACGAGCTCCTCCGTTTCAAGCACGTCGAGCGTCCCAGGGAATTGAATCTTCCGGCCATCAGGGCGCTGTTCGCGTTGCTCGGGCTGAGCCCGGGCATGGCGAACCTGGTCGCCGAAGGCAAGGACGAGCCGATCCAGGAACTCCACAAAGCCACCGACGGGCTCGTCGAAAGGCTGGCGGCGGCCCATCGGGCCCTCCAGGACGGTGCCCCGTTCTGGGGCAGGAACCTGATCGACGAGGATGTCGCCGAGAGGCTGCGCCCCGAGCTGGAGCGGACGAAGGCTTTCCTCGAATCGCTCCAGGCCTACACCTCGCTTGGCCGTCTCAAGAGCTTCCGCCGGGACGCGAAGGAGGTGAAAGCCCATCGGGCGGGGCTCGACGTCCTCGCCGAGATCGAGGCGCTCCGGGGGCTGGCGTCGGAGCTCGGTCCCGCCGCCTCCTTCCTCACCGCGGCGGAAACGGCGCTGCCGCCGTCCCATGAATGGGTGGGGCGCATGAAGGAGGCGCGGGACGAGCTGCTTGCGGAGGTCGCGCGGACGGACCGGCGCAAGGCCGCGTCGTTCCGCGGCCGGGCGCTGCGCGAACTGAACGGCCTCAAGCAGTCCTTCGTCGGCATCTATCTCGGTCTCCACGCCAAGGCCCGGCTCGGCGTGAACGAGGACAAGCGGAAGTCCGCGCTGCTCCGCGACGACCGGCTCGCCCGGCTCCATCTGCTGTCCGCCATCGACCTCATGCCCGTCCAGCATCTGGACGACTTCCGGAAGCGCCTCGCCGGGCTGGAGAGTTGCTTCGCCCTGACCAGGGAGAAGATCGCCGCCTCTCCCCTGTGCCCGCATTGCGGCTTCAGGCCCGCTTCGGAAACGCCTGCCGCCCCCGCCGGCGTGGTCCTCGCGCAACTCGACGATGCGCTCGACGAGCTTGTCGCCGGCTGGACGCGGACGTTGCTCGCCAACCTCGAGGACCCGGCGACGCGCGAGAACCTGGCGCTGCTCAAGCCCGACCGCCGGGAACTGATCGATGCGTTCGCGAAGGCGGGCGAACTCCCTGACCCGTTGGAGCGGGATTTCGTCGAAGCCCTCCGCGAGGCCCTGTCCGGCCTCGTCAAGGTGGTGGTGAAGGCTGGCGACGTGCGGACGGCTCTCCTCGACGGCGGCTCACCCGCCAGCCCCGCCGAAATGAAACAGCGCTTCGGATGCTACCTGGACGGCCTCGCCAAGGGCGCGGAACCGGACAAGGTCCGGCTGGTGCTGGAGTAGGCGGCGATGGAGCGGGAGGAGCTCATCAAACGCCTCAAGGGGTACGAGTGGACCGACATCGAGTTCAAGGAGGCGCGGCGAGATGTGTCTCAGTCGGCTTATGAAACGGTCTCCGCCTTCTCCAACACCGAGGGCGGCTGGCTGGTCTTCGGCGTCCGGGACGGTGCGGGCGGTTTCGAGATCGTCGGCGTTCTGGAGGTGGACAAGGTCCAGAACGATTTTCTCGGCGTTCTCCGTTCCGGCCAGAAGCTGAACCGCGTCGTCGCGGCGAAGGAACGGTTGATCGAGGACGACGGCAGGGTGCTTCTCGTCTTCCGTATTCCCGAGGCGCGCCGGCAGGACAAGCCGATCTATCTCGACGGCGACATCCGCCGCTCGTTCATCCGACGCGGCGCCAGGGACGAGCGCTGCACGCCGGCGGAGATCGAGCGGCTGTTGCGCGACGCGGCGGACGAACGCCATGACGGGGAAACCGTCGACCTCGATCCCGCGCGCTGCTTCGACGACGAGTCCCTGCGCTGGTATCGAAAACTGTTCGAGGAACGGAATCCGGACCACGACGACTCGCTGTCGCATCTGGAGTTCCTGCAACATTGGGGACTCGTCGTCGAAACCGGCAAACGCCCGTTGCCGACACGCGCGGCGGTCCTTCTGTTCGGCGCGGACCCCGCGCTTCGCCAGATACTGCCCCGCCCGGTGGTGGACTGGCAGTGGAGTCGCGGCGACTGGTCGGAGGATCTGCCGGAGGAGCGCTGGGCCGACCGGCTGGTGATCGAGGCCAACCTCATGAAGGCCTGGAGGGCGCTCGTGGACCGTTATCTACACCGCGCCGAGAGGCCCTTCTCCGTCGATCCCGAAACGCTGCGGCGGGAGGACCGCCCGCCGGATTACGTCGCCTTCCGGGAAGCCGCGATCAACTTGTTGATCCATCAGGACTACGCCGACCACACGCGCAAGCCCGTGGTCCGGTTCTTCGACGACCGCGCGTTGTTGTGGAATCCGGGCGATGCTTTCGCGTCGGCCGAGGAACTCATGGAACCCGGCGAGCGGGAGGTTCGCAACCCTAGGATCGTCGCCGCCTTCCGCCGCGTCGGTTTGAGCGAGCAGGCCGGGACCGGCATCCGCGCCATCTTCGGCACTTGGCGGCGGCTCGGACGTGTTCCGCCAGTCGTCGAGAACGACAAGGCGCGAAAAGCCTTTCAGTTGACCCTCCTCAAGGAAGAGCTCCTGTCCGAAGAACAGATGTTGTTCCAGGCCGGCCTCGGCGTCCGCCTCGACGAGGCTGAGGCCAGGGCTTTCGCCTTCGTTCGTCGGGAAGGGGAGGCGACTCGTTCGCAACTCAGGGCGGTGACCGGGCTTTCCGGGCTGGACGCCCGCCGCGGTCGCGGAGCGGCTGGCGGCCCAGAGGCTGATCGAGCCCGTCGGAGCCGGCGGCCGCTACGCGCTTGCGGAGCACCTGAAGGGGCGCCTCGGCCGGACCGACCGAGTCGGTTACCTACAAGGAGACTTGGTCACTGACCAAGTCGATACGCCAATGCCGAGGTTGGTCACTGACCAACCTGATACACCTGAGCCGAACTTGGTCACTGACCAAGTCGGCCACCCACCGGAGAACTTGGTCACTGCGCAAGTCGGCAACGGCCGAACCGACTTGTCCACTGCACAAGTTGAATCACTGACCGAGCTGTCGGCGACGCACCGGAAGATCATGGCGCTCTGTGACGCGCCGCGTCGCCTGACGGAGATCATGGCGGCGCTCGGCGTCACCGGCCGGAATCATTTCCGACAGCGATACCTGAAGCCGCTGATTCGCGCCGGCGTCGTCGCCATGACCCACCCGGGTCGGCCCAACCACCCGGACCAAGCCTATGTGCTGACCGACGCGGGCGCGCGGCTCAAGGCCCGCCGCGCGGACGGAGGCTGACCGGATGGCGCGCGGCAGGGCAACTTGAATTCAGGTGACGCAGATAATGATGCGATTTTCCGTATTTGGAATCCCGAAATTTGAGTTCACAAGACGCGCAGATGGACGCTCCGGGAATAGATTCTACGGACGCACAAGAAATCTTTCATCCATCGGACTCCCGAACGTCGTGTCCCTCTCCTTGCAGTGACTTTTCGATCTGTGCAAGAATCAAGTCAGGTGACTGCCTCAAATAAACGACCTCCCGGGTCGTATTCATCGAAATCCGTCCTGCCGCCAGCGTGTCGAGGGCGACAAGACGGCGTTGAAAATCCCCGAAGTCCATGCCTTCCCCCTTCCAACGGCCGTCTTGGAAGATTGAGAGGTATGAAACTACGTCGTCGCTCGCCGCCCCTTCTTGTCTTTGCCATATCTTGTTCAGAAGGTCCGAGTAGTCGAACCCTTCCGCCGGCTCCATGAGTCCCCTGATCTTGCCGAGCTTCCGTGCTGGGGTTTCGAGTGTAGTGAATACGTCCCGCAGTAAGGGTAAGGGATAGGAGAATTTGGTGGTCGCCGAATATGCCGTCTCCAATGCTTCGACCTCCATGATCGAAACGCCCCTCGTGGATTTGCATTCTTGGTACAATGCGGCGGTCTCATCGTCTCGCTTGGATCCGAAACCGGAGAATCTGCGGGCGATGATGATCGCATGATCGACGCCGGCCTGATCACGATGGTTCGCGGCGGTCCCTACCTTGGCAGCTGCATTGTTGATGTCCTTTTTGGACCCTTTTGCCTCCACGATGAACTTATAGCTTTCCGGACCCACCGTCGCCACGACGAGTATGTCTTTTTGGCCACTTTGGCCGTCATGTTCCACTAAGAATCCCATGTCCGCGAAGACATCGTGCAGCGCCTTCTCAAATTCCCGGTTTCCGATATACGAGGTACGATGGATTTCGGCGATCATTTCCGGAGTCCTGTCATATGAATTCGCCAATTTCCTGAACAGGCCCTCCCGCCATTCCACGACTTCTGTGACGTCTTTTTCTGGAATACCGATGTCGAGAAGATGCCCTTCGAGCAATCGTTCGGATATCGCAAAAAGGTCGAAGGTGCGAAGGAATTCCCGCGCAGCCCTTGACTGTCCAGCACGTTTCGCCAGCACACTATAGTAAGGATGGTCAGCGTTGATGTGGAATTCGCCTTCCTTCAACGCCACCTCTGAAATCCTTGCATTCTCCCCGAGATGTTTTCGCTCCACGCCTACCGTCGCCGGATCGAAGTCAGAGTCGTCCTCGATAGGAGTTTTGAGAAGAAGGGCATTGAGAGGATCACGGTAGTATGTACGTGAACTCACAGGCAAGATTGACCGTGTGCTTTGACTGGTCTCCAGTTCGTCGTCTCGGGCTTCGACGGTGGTGCGGGCAATCCCTGCAAGGACTCTCTGAAGAAGTTCGAGCTCCCGTACAACAGGCTCGTCCTTGCGCAACCTCTGACGGTCCGCAAGCAAATTACCGTCTAGATCGTCCGCATAAATCACAAATTGAGATCTGTAGAAGGTCTGAAACGATGGATCGGGCAGGAAGAGTTGCTCGTCGTCCGGGTTCAAAAGGCGGCCACGGACAACGAGAAAGAAGCCATGGCTCCGTCCGTGGTCGACAGAGCGATACTTCAACAACGTCTCATCGAACAGCCGGACATGTCCCCATATCAGCCCCAGATGGGCAAATCGAACAAAGGGAATCTCCTTGGTGAGTGCATTCGGATCGAGTCCAACCCTACTACCGAATTCTACAATGGGAGATACCTCTTTTTTCGCCACGACAGAATCCCATCGAATCCTGACCGCATCAACGACATCCTTCGATCCAAAATCCCAATTGGTGACGGCCTGTTTGTCCAACTTGGACCGAACTTCGTTTTCGTTCACTTTGATCCTGAAATCAGGCCGGAGAGGCATTCCATTTCCCAGCACCCACATCAACCTACGCGATGAAAGGTCGCCCACTTTGAGTTCTTCGATGATCGCGAAGGTCCAGGTGTCGCTTTCCAACATCGCGTCGATCGATGGCGGCGGCGTATCAAACAGACCATTGATGAGGTCGATGGTGTGTTCTCGCGAAAGACGGATTACCGGAGCACGGATTGGATTCAGGGAAGATATCGGGGATGTACTTCCGGTCCTTTCGATTTGGCCATAGTCGACCGAAACGAGATAAAATTCTCCTTGGTGCCGGCAGACGTGGCTGATGACTTCACCGACAGAGTAGGACGCGAGCTTGCCGATACCGAATTTTCCGATGATTTTTCGTGTTCTACCCTCCCGTTCCTCTACCCTATCACCGTTCAGTTTCGGACTCTTGGCGATCCACCATAGCTGTTTCAATCCTTCGACATCCATCGATTCGCCATTGTCCCACACGATGACCCGGTTTGCGGTGTATGGCCCAGGTGTGAACACGCGCGCTTCCGTTGCGAATGCATCAAAGCTGTTCGCCACCAGCTCTTCGACGGCCTTGTTGGGCGAATCGTAGAGGTGTTCCGAGAAATGCTCGATGATTTGATAATCGACCTGAAGGACCACCTCTCCGACCACGGCGTTCGGTCCGCCATGCTGCTGGGAGGTACGGATCAGCTCGGCAACGTGCTCCTTGATCGTATCGGACACGTGACACCTCTCGTGATTCGCTCAGTCTCTACGCTGCTCGACCAGTTGACGGATGCGGGCGGTCACCCATTCCAACCGTCGGTTGACCTCGCACTCCCACACGCGAAACACCGTCCAGCCGTCGTTCTTCAGACGTTTGTTGGCGAGCCGATCTCTGGACTGGTTGCGGCGCAGCTTCTCTTGCCAGAAGGCCGCATTGCCGACGGGCGCGACGTAGTGATGCGGACAGCCGTGCCAGAAACATCCATCGACGAAGACGGCGATGCGCGTCCCCACGAAGGCAAAGTCGGGTCTGGTGTTCGCGATTCGCGGATGTTTCCGGTATCGGAGTCCGACCCTCCACAGATCGAGCCTGAGCCGGAGCTCCGGCGCGGTGTCTCGTTTGCCGACCGCCTTCATGACCCGGCTTCGCATTTCAACGTCGAAGCAGTCCTTCGTCATGTGGGTCCGACCCCAAGTCGCCGACGTGCGTTCTCGCAACGTCTGTCGGTTTGTTCGATCAGAGGAAGATCATCCTCCGCATGGGTGAGCAACGACACCAGAACTTCCCCGTGCATCTTCGTGAAGCGGGGAGGAACGGCCTCGCCGATCATGGCGCGAAGCTCCGAGACTCCTCTCTTCTCCAGGATGCCGCCCCAGTCGAAGTCTGCTGGAATCGTCTGGAGAAGAGCGCATTCCAACGGACTCAGGACGCGGTTCTCGAAGGGATGGATGGTCCTGCTGCCCCCGATCCGACCCGAGGCGGTGGTGATGGTGGCGGCGGGGCGTTCAGGTTCCATCCGGCGGTAGCTGGCCCGCCGAAATCCGCGCACTAGTCTCGGCCGACCCTCTTCCAGAACGACAGGCCGGAGAAGCGGCTCACCACAGTCCGGGCACGCGGCTGTTTCGGCGTCCGTCTCGACGGTTCCACAGCCGGGACACTCGTTGTTCTCCCACGCACCGGCTCCCGAGCCGGGCGGGGTCGCGGCCACCATCCGGTGTTGGTGCGCCGGCCATACCGGCACGAAGTGATACGGACGTTCAGAATCCTTGGCCGATGTCGCATCTTCGCCGTCGAGGGGAGGGAGTCCGAACTCGGCGAGAGCCGTATCGAGCCGGATGTGGTTGCCACCGTAGTCCGGCGCATGGGAAGGAACGGGGTATGGCGCCCGCCCTCTCCGGCGGAGAACCTCGGCTGCGGGTGAAGTTCGCTGAACGAAGGTGAGGAACGCGCGTTTCCGTCTCTGAGGCACTCCGTAGTCGGCCAGATCGGTCAGGAACGGATAGACGTCGTACTCGTCGGCGAGGAGACGGACGAGCAGGAGGGCCGCCGAGATCCCCTTACCCGACTCCGGATCCCTCACCTTTCGACGAAGGAACGCCGTCACGTTCTCCACCACCACGAACGTCGGCGCAAGCGCCTTCGTGATGTGGGATATGGGCAGCACCAGGAGGTTCCTTTTGTCCCGCGAGCCGGCGTCCGGGTCGTCCTCGGGGCCGCGGTCGCTTCGGGCCGTGCTCATACCCTGGCAAGGGGGGCAGGCGGCAACGAGAGCCGGCGCGGCGTCCCCGTGCAGCAGACGCCAGCGGTTCACGACTTCCCGCCACGTCTTCCTCAGATCGCCTGGAATTCCATCTACGTCCGAATGGTTGCGTAGCGCGACATCAAGCCGATCCTCTACGATTTCGGCCATGACGCGGAAGCGGAATCCCGCCGCACCGAATCCAACGTCACCCGCGCCGCAGTTGGAGAACAGGCTGACGGAGGCAGGGGAGACGGCAAGGGATGAGGTTTCAATCATGGGGAGTGCAGGGCAACAATCACATCCGCATGGCCGTCGGTCGAGGATTCCAAGGTCGTCAACCATGCCCCCCGTGCCCTTCATCCAGTGCGTCGAGGAAGGCGACTCCAACATATGTTACGACATCTTGACGAGTCCATCCACATCATCCGGGAGGATGCGCCGACCGCATCCGGCTACTTGGCCCGGATGCCGCGGCGCTGGTCGTTCGGCGTTCAGGGCGAGGCAGCGGGCGAGGACTTCGTTGCGGGTGGCATCGGGCCAGCAGTGGCGTTAGAGCTTCTTGCGGCGGCCCTGTTCTCCATCGTGGATGATTCCGCATACACTATATGTATGTATGTTACCCGATCCTTGGAGGACGTTGTGGACGAATTGAGGGTGCGCCACCCGAGTTACTTCCGCCGCACGCATCTGAATCCGCTGATTCGCGCCGGCGTCGTCGCCATGACCCACCCGGGTCGGCCCAACCACCCGGACCAGGCCTATGTACTGACCGACGCGGGCGCGGCGCTCAAGGCCCGCCGCGCGGGCGGGGGCTGACCGGATGGCGCGCGGCGGGGCGGAGCGCCGGACCGGCCGGTTGTTCCGCAACCCTTCGGGGCAGGACGAGATGTTCGAGAAGTCCCGGGAGGAGTTGGCGGAGGCCGAACGCGGCCCGCCGGTCGAATGTCTGGGGCTGACCTTCGAGGACGAAGACGCGCGCCGCGCCCATTTTCTCGCCGAACTCCGGAAGGGGCTGGAGGAGCTGCGCGCCAAGCTCGGCGGCGTCCCGTTCGCCGGCGTCGACGACGCGGCGGCCCGCATGGCGGCGATGGAACATTGGCCGATGGGCGACGAGGCGCATCTTCGGAGCCTCGCCGAGCGCATGGCGCGCGCCGAACGGTCCAAGGACCTGCTGCAACGCTGGAAGGACGAGGTCGGGTTTCCCCACGGCGAGACCGAGGACGTCCTGAAGCTGTCCGACCCGCCCTGGCACACCGCCTGTCCCAACCCGTTCCTGGGCGCGTTCGCGGCGGCGCGCGGCAGGCCCTACGACCCCGCCGAACCCTACCGCCGCAAGCCCTTCGCGGTCGACGTGAGCGAAGGCAAGACCCATCCCGTCTATCGGGCGCACGGCTACCACACCAAGGTGCCGCACTTGGCGATCGTCCCTTCGATCCTCCATTACACGGAGCCCGGCGATCTGGTGCTGGACGGGTTCGCCGGCTCCGGCATGACCGGCGTCGCCGCGCAGTGGTGCGGGACCGCGCCCGAGAGCTGGCGGAAAGCCCTGGAAGTGCGATGGGCGGCGGAGGGGTTCGGCAAGCCGCGCTGGGGCGCCCGGCACGCGGTCCTGAACGACCTGTCGCCGGCCGCCGGCTTCATCGCCGCCAACTACACCCTGCCGTTCGACGTCGACGCCTTCGCCGAGGCCGGCCGCGCGCTGCTCGACGAGGTGGAGGAAGAACTCGGCTGGATGTACGAGACCCTGCACACCGACGGCAAGACCAAGGGGCGGATCGACTACACCGTCTGGAGCGAGGTGTTTTCCTGCCCGGAATGTGCGGATGAAGTCGTTTTTACCGAGCAGGCGTTGAATGAGGAGACGGGGCGCGTAAAGGATGTGTTTCCCTGCCCGCATTGTGGAAGCGAACTTACCAAGCGGCGGTTGGAACGCCTCTACGAGTCGCGCCTTGATTCATCCATCGACTCGACGATTCGAGCGCCGAAGCGCAGACCCACGGTGATGACCTATTCGGTTGACGGCGTGAAGTATCAAAAGAAGGTGGACGCTTCGGACCTGGAAGTCCTCCGTCGGATCGATCGATTGCCTGCGCCGGAGGAAGCGCCTTTGGATCCGATCCCACCCATGCATATGACGCACCAGCGCGCCCGGATGGATCATTTCGGAATCACGCACACCCACCATTTCTTCCTGCCCCGTGCCGCGCATGCCCTCGCGGCGTTGTGGCGGCGGGCCGATGCTCATCCCGATTCCCGCGTTCGCCATATGCTCCTCTACTTCGTCGAACAGGCTGTCTGGACAATGTCGACTCTCAATCGATACCGTCCCACGGGGTATTCCCAAGTCAACCAATATCTCACGGGTATCTATTATGTCCCTTCCCAACACTCAGAGTGTAGTCCTTGGTACGTACTGGACGGAAAGCAGAAAAGATTGGAAAAAACATTCCAGGATTTTCAGCTTACGGAAAATTCAAACTGTATCGCGACCGCGAGTACGACCACCCATCTGGGGCTGCCCGACGATTCGGTCGACTACGTCTTCACCGACCCGCCGTTCGGCGAGAACATCTACTACGCCGACCTCAACTTCCTGGTCGAATCCTGGCACGGCGTGCTGACCAACGCCGCGCCGGAAGCCATCGTCGACCGCTTCAAGGACAAGGAACTGCCCGAATACCAGCGGCTGATGCAACGCTGCTTCGAGGAGTACAACCGCGTGCTCAAGCCGGGGCGCTGGATCACCGTCGTCTTCCACAACTCCCGCAACGCCGTCTGGACGGCGATCCAGGAAGCCCTGCTCGCGGCCGGTTTCGTCGTCGCCGACGTGCGCACGATGGACAAGCGGCAGGGGTCCTACCGCCAGGTCACCAGCACCGCGGTCAAGCAGGACCTCGTGATCTCCGCCTACAAGCCCAACGACGGGCTGGAGGAGCGCTTCGCCCTCGAACGGGGGACCGAGGACGGCGTCTGGGATTTCGTCCGTACCCATCTCGGCCAGCTTCCCGTGTTCGTGCGCAAGAACGGCCGCGCCGAGATCGTCGCCGAACGCCAGCCGCATCTGCTTTTCGACCGCATGGTGGCCTTCCACGTGCGGCGCAACGTGATGGTGCCGCTCTCGATCGGCGAGTTCCTCGCCGGCCTCGCCCGGCGGCTCCCCGAACGCGACGGCATGGCGTTCCTCCCCGATCAGGTCGTCGAATACGACAAGAGGCGCGCGTCGGTCGAGGATGTGGCGCAGCTCGAGATCTTCGTCGTCGACGAATCCTCCGCCATCCAGTGGCTCAAGCGGCATCTGGGGCGGAAGCCCCAGAGCTTCCAGGACGTCCACCCGCAATTCCTCAAGGAGATCCGGGCGGGCCAGCGGAAACACGAGAAGCTGCCCGAACTGTCGGAGATGCTGGAGCAGAACTTCCTGCGCTACGACGGCGCTGGCGACGTCCCGAGCCAGATCCACGTTTACCTCTCTACCAACTTCAAGGAGCTGCGCAACCTCGCCAAGGACCACCCGGCCCTGCGCGCCAAGGCGAAGGGCCGCTGGTACGTCCCCGACCCCAACAAGGCGGGCGACATGGAGAAGCGCCGCGCCCGCATCCTGCTGCGCGAGTTCGAGGAATACCGCCAATCCCCGCAAAGGCGCCTCAGGCTCTTCCGTCTGGAGGCCATGCGCGCCGGCTTCTTCAGGGCCTACCAGGAGCGGGACTACGCCACCATCGTCTCGGTCGCCGAAAGGATCCCGGAAACCGTCCTCCAGGAAGACCCGAAGCTCCTGCTCTGGTACGATCAAGCGCTGACGCGCTTGGGGAAGGGCGCATGAGAAGATCGTCCGGATCGACGATTCGGATCTGTAGTTTCAGGTAGGAGCGAGCTCGATCCGCCGAGGGATCCGTCCTGTGTCAGACTGGCGCGACAGTATCCTGCAAGAGTTCACGCCGGGCGTCGCGCGCCTCACCCTGACGGCCGATCCCGACGGGCTGCTGCTCGAAGCGGCGCTTCACGAGACCCTTCGCGGGCGAGGGTTCGAGATCGTCACCTTCGAGGATCCCGTCGCCTTCCGCTTCGACTACGAATCGCGGTTCCGGTCGCGTTGGGATCGGGACGGTGGCGCCGGACCCGAAGTCGTCGTGCGGACCGAACGCCAGGACCTGTCGACGCTGCCCCACGATCTGCTGCAAACCGGCCGGCGGCTTTCCTTCGGCCTGGGCGACCTGTTTCCCGACTTCAGCCACTCCGTCGTCGCGGCGCTCGACCGAAGCGACCTCGACGCGCTCCACCGGGCGCAGGAACGGCGCAAGCCGGACCGACTCGGCGATGACGCGACCAAGGACTTCGCGCTGCGGCACGTCTTCGACCTTGCGCCCGAACTCGTCAAGAATCCGTCCGACCTGTTGCGCGTACTGTTGCGGCGGCACTATCGGCGGCAGCTGTTGCCGCCCCTGCTGGACGACCGTTTGGCGCGGCTGCTGCGGCAGGGCGACGCCTTCGCCTCCTGGCCGCTGGAGACCATCCTCCCGGACAGGGACGCCTTCTTCACCTTCCTTCAGGAACGCTGGCCGCTGTTTCTCGACCACCTCGCCGGCGTCTCGCCGGCCGTCGACCTGCAAGAAGAGGGAGCAGGGTTTCATTTCGCGATCGACGGACCTGCGGACCTGCCTTTCGACCACGACGACGTCCGCGTCTATATCGACAACCTGTTCGTCGAAGGGATGCTGCGCCCCGTCGTCCACGACTCCGGCGGCGCGCTCCGCGGCGAATGGGCGGCGGTCGGGATTCGCATCGACGCGGAGGCGGATAGGCTGCGCCGCCTGCGCGGCCTCGTGGAGACGGTCGGCGGCGCGATTCCCGGCGCGGCGGCGGACTACCGGGACTGGTTCGCGTTCGCCTGGCGTTGGGCGGAACTCTGCGTCCTCCTGTCGGAGACCGACGCCGCGGCGCGGACGGATGTGGACGGAAGGGTCGCCGGGCTTCGCGCGGAGGTGGACCGCGCCTTCCTCACCTGGGCCGAGCGGCGCTACGCGGGGCTCCACAACCAGCCGCCGGTCCCGCCGGTCATGGCGCACCACCTGCCGCGCTGTATCGCCCGGCGGCTCGCGGACGACCCTGGGAGCAAGGCCGCCCTCGTCGTCGTCGACGGGCTCGCCCTCGATCAGTGGCTCGCGCTCCGGGATGTCCTCGCGGACCAACGGCCGGGCTTCCGCTTTCGTGAGGGCGCCGCGTTCGTCTGGATCCCCACGATTACCTCCGTTTCCCGCCAGGCGATCTTCGCGGGCAAGCCGCCGCTCCATTTTCCCGCGAGCATCCTGACCACCGCCAGGGAAGCGGCTCTGTGGGCCGGCTTCTGGGCCGACCGGGGCCTCGCGGCGCGCGAGGCCGGCTACGCCAAAGGGCTGGGAGACGGCGCCCTCGACGGCGTTCGCGATCTCCTGTCGCGGCCGGAACTGCGCGCGCTCGGCCTCGTCGTCGACAAGGTCGACAAGATCATGCACGGCATGACGCTCGGCGCGGCGGGGATGCGCAACCAGGTTCGGCAATGGGCCGAAGAGGGTTTCATGGCCGGGCTGCTGGACCTGTTGCTGGACGGCGGCTTCGCCGTCTTCCTGACTTCGGATCACGGCAACGTCGAGGCGGAAGGCATCGGGAGGCCCTCCGAAGGCGCGCTCGCCGACATCCGGGGCGAACGCGCGCGCCTCTATTCCGACGCCGCCTTGCGGGCGCGTGTGAAGGCGCGGTTCCCGGACGCGGTGGAATGGCCGGCCATCGGGCTTCCCGAAGACTGCCTGGCGCTGCTCGCGCCGGGCCGTTCGGCCTTCGTGCGCAAGGGCGAACGCATCGTCGGGCACGGCGGCGTCTCGCTCGAAGAGGTCGTCGTGCCGGTGGTGGAAATCGAGCGGGCGGCGGCATGAAAGGCGGCGGCCAGGTCAGGTTCAGCCAGCGCGTCCGGCTCGAGTGGCTGGACTACACGGCCAATGCGGTTCTCGCGGGGAACGGGAAGGACGACGTCGCGGCGGCGCTGCGCGAGCGGCTGCGGGAACGGTTCGCGCTCGGCGACGGCCGGGTGAGCGGGAACCTGGACAAGGTCGTCGCGATTTTGATCGGGGTCTGGGTGACGGTTCCCGAGGGGCTGCGACCGCTCCGCGACGAAGGGCTCGACCTGCTTCGGCGGGCGAACGCGGACGACCGGATGCTGGCGCACTGGCGCATGTGCATGGCGGCCTATCCCTTCTTCGGCGCGGTCGCCGAGGCGGCCGGGCGGCTGCTCCGCTTGCAGGGGACCGCGGCGGCGGCGCAGGTTCAGCGGCGTCTCCGCGAGCGGCTGGGCGAACGCGAAACCGTCGCCCGCGCCGCGCGCCGCGTCCTGCGGGCGTTCGTCGATTGGGGCGTCCTGGTCGAGACCGGCGAGAAGGGCGTCTATCGCGGCGCCGCGAAGCGCGTCATCGAAGACGGCCCGCTCGCTCTCTGGGTCCTCAAGGCCAGCCTCTCGGCCGAAGGCGGCGAGCCGCAACCGCCTTCCGCCCTGCTCCGCGCGCCCCGCCTGTTCCCCTTCGAGATCGCCCCGCCCCCGGCGGCCGAGCTGGAAGCGAGCGGCGCCTTCGAGATCGTCCGCCACGGCCTCGATCAGGAAGTCCTGCTCGGCCTCGCGGAAACGGCTTCGATTCAAGACCGCCCGATACCGTCACCTGCTTCCCGGTAGCAGAGGAGAGACATAATCCTTCAACCTCCGGGCCAATCTTCGCAGGCCGAGATGGCCTTGCAGTACTTGTCAATGTCATGGTCTCGGATCGTCTCCTTGACGCTGGCGCTCACACCGCTCCAGCCTTTCTCTTCGAATTCTTCCCGGACTCCCTCGACCTTGTTCAGGAATTGTTGCCAGCGACTCAGCTTCGGCTCGATGTTTCCATCATGGTCGATATATACGACACTGCCCACATGGGTGTATCCGCCGAGTCGGGCCGGAATTCTCGTCACGATGTCGAGATCGTTGCAGAACCGCCAGTAGCGGTCCTTGCATTCGGCGTTAAAATTGCGCGCTGTCGGACGATCCACAACCCGCGGCTGCCCAAAAGTGTAGACAGCAGTGAAAGGAATGTCATCCTCAAGGAGTTTTGCTGCGGCAACGGTCGACATCGCTCCCCCGAGGCTGTGGCCTGTGATGAAGAGAGGGCGCTTGGGTTCGCCCCGGGCCTTTTGCGCGTGCTGAGCGCCGCGGAAGGCCCGATATGCCTCGGGCCAGATATCTTCAGTAGCTTCCCAGAAGCCCTCATGAAACGTACCGACTGGTGTTTCGCGCTTCTCAATGTCGAGGTTATCGAGCCAATCCCTCCATTCGTCGGTTCCTCGAAACACAATGCTGAGAAACTCGTTGTGTTCGACAATCATTCCCTGACTACTCTTGCGGTCGAACCCCCATACCTTCTCGAAACCCTCGTCCTCACTCTTTAGAGTGCTCAGGATCTGTTTTTCATCAGGGCGATTATCGTTACCCTGTTTCATGTACACCAGTTGGGACAACTTAGCCATCCAATAGGCATTCCCTTGGTTGAGATCACTCTCGTAAGGCGATACAGTCAGGTTTTGCATATTCTCTTCCTTCAGTTCAGACTATGTGTCCGCACGTTTGAACCATGACCGGTTGCGACGCAGCATCGAGGGTCATGCGCCACGAACGCCTTGCGCAGTGCGGCGTTCGGTTCGGGCGGGTCAGCAAGGGCATCGAAGAACAGGTTCCAGTCCTGATCGCTGACGACGAACCGCTCGCGTTCGCGGATCAGATGGCTGGCGGCCTTGAGCGCGTGGCTCACGATGAAGGCCGATACCGTCGTGTTCGACAATGCCGCGGCGCGCTCCAGCAGGCTCTTTGCCGCGGGGTCGATGCGCATCTGCACACGTTCGGTTCTGGCTTGTCGGGCCGCCATCGCACGACCTCCCTTCCGATCAAGAATGTAAGCCTCGCCAGCTTACAAATCAAGCATCCGCCACTTCACGATCCGGTCTACCGAGGTTTGGCCGGTTCCCGCCAGTGCTGCCGGTGATATGGGCGACGGCGGTCCGGGTTCCGGCGGCGGTGGTTCCGGGCGCGCGGTGATGTGGGGGTCGGGGGACCGGCGGTCGCTGGCGCTGGACGACGAGGGCCTGGACTGGTCGGGCGAGCTGTTCTCGGCCCACGTCGGCATCGACGCGCCGCTGGGGGAGCGCCTTCGGGGCGGCGTCGGCGCGTCGTGGTTCGAGAGCGAGATCGAGTACACGGACCGCAGCGGGGAGGCGGCAATCACGGGCGTCCACGAGAGCCGCATGACGTCGGTGCATCCCTATCTGGGGTGGGCGGGTCCGGACGGCGCGCGCCTGTGGGGGATGCTGGGCTACGGCGAGGGCGAGATCGAGATCACGGACGCGGAGGTCGTGGACCGGTTCGGGGTCCAGAGGGGCGCCAGCGCGTTCATGGGCGCGGCGGCGGGCGGCTCGGTCCCGGTGTGGTCTGCGGGCGGCCTGACGCTGGCGCTGAAGGGGTCGGGGGAGGCGACGCGGTACACGGTGGACGACAACGGCTCGGCGCTCGCGGCGGTGTCGGTGGCGACGCAGCGCCTGCGGCTCTCGGCGGAGGGGAGCCGGGCGTATGCGCTGCCGGGCGGCGGGGCGCTCACGCCGTCGGTGGAGTTCGGGGTGCGCTGGGACGGGGGCGACGGGGCGACGGGCGCGGGCGTGGAGTTGGGCGGCGGCCTCGAATGGACGCTGCCGTCGCGGGGCCTGGCGGTGGAGGCGCGGGGTCGGACGCTGGCGGCGCACGCGGGCGCCGCGGAGGAGTGGGGCGCGTCGGGCGCGGCGCGCCTGTCGCCGGGTCCGGGCGGTCGCGGGCTGTCGTTCGAGGTGTCGCCGTCCTGGGGCGCCGCCGGCAGCGGCCTGTCGCGCCTGTGGAACGAAGGTGCCGCGGGGCGCGGGTCGTCTTCCCCCGACGGCGGTGGCGCGGGCGCGGCGCGCCTGGAGGCGGAGTTGGGATACGGGATCGGGTTCTGGCGCGGGGCCGGGGTGGCGACGCCCCACGCCGGGTTCGGCTACGAAGAGAACGGCGACCGCCGCTACCGCCTGGGAACGCGCTTCGAGTTGGGGCCGCGCTTCGCCGTGGGCCTCGAAGCCCAACGCAAGGAAACCGCAACCCACCCCGAACACGGCGTCAAGATCGACCTCCGGATCAGGTGGTAGGGCCCCGCCGGTCGCACCCCCCTCCCACCCTCTCCCCTGTCCAGGGGAAAGGAGCGTCAACGGCTCCTTCGTCCCCTTTGTTCTCCCTCCCCCTTGCAGGGGGAGGGTCGGGAGGGGGTCGCGCCAGGGAGGAGGAGCGCGAACGGACCCTGCGGCGCCCTCGTCGCCGGATGAGGCTTGCGGACAAGCGATGACGAACTGCCCGCCGACTGGAACCCTACTGCCGACCGCTACCTCATCCATTGGGAATGCGCGCAGCATCTGGCGCGGGTGCTGGAGGCGTCCGGCGGCGGTAGCGAGGCGGCGGCGCGGCTGCTGACCGCGATGGGGCCGGACAACGGCGAGGCCGCGCGCCTGCTGGCCTACCGTCTCTACGACATCTGCGAGCGCACGGGCCGCGCCGCCGAGGCGCAGGTCTGGAACTCCCTGGCCCAGGAATGGCCGTCGATTGAAGACGCGGCGATCCAGGCCGAAACGGGACTGCGCGAGGAGGCTTTGCCGCTCAGGGGGCGCGACGGCGCATGACCGCGCCGGGACCACGGCATTGACTGGCGACGGTGGCGCCCCCATGTTCAAGCAAGCAATTCAGAACCCGTGGCGTCGGAAGGGAAACTCATGAACCGGGAAGGGCTCGTGCGGGACGCGGCGGCGCGCGGCAAGTACGCTCCGCTCTATCGCCATCTCTCCGCGCGTTCCGAGGCGGAATGGCGCGCTTCCTTCGATGAGGTCGAGGCGATCTTGGGTTTCCGCCTGCCGGATTCGGCGCGTCTGTACCGACCTTGGTGGTCGAACCAGCGAAAGGGCGGCGGACACAGCCATGCGCTCGCCTGGCAGGCCGCGGGCTGGCGGACGAGCGCCATCGACCTCAAGGCGGAGACGTTGGTGTTCCGGCGCGCGGAGGACGCGCCCGCGCGAGCCGGAAAACCGCCCCGCGGGCGGCGGTTCGACATCGACGAGTTCTGGCCGCCGATTCGGGGCGGATCCTGGCCGCCGGGTTTCACGGTCAGCCGCGAACAGATCTACGACGAGGCCGGGCGTCTGACCGGCGGGCCGCAGGACGATCCCGAAGGCGATCATTGAGGCGACGGATGTTCTTCGACACCAACGTTCTGGTTCGGGCCCGTTTCGAAGCCGCGCCCGGCCACCGGCTCGCCCGTCTCCGCATGAGCGAAGCCGGCGAGAGGCGGGAAACGTTGCGTATCAGTTTGACCTTCGATGCGCGCGGCTTCCGCCGGTACGAGAGGCGAATCGAACCGGTGGACGCGGGGGCGGTGGAATGAGCGCCAAGGCTGACGGGACGCCGGCGGCCGCGGCCAAGCAGCAGGTCGAGGAAGGGCTGGAGGCGCTCCGCGCCGGGCTCGCGCCCTATGTCGAGAAGCACATGCGCGACCGCCGCGGCGAAGACTGGCGGCGGTATGCCAGCCGCGCCGCGCGAGACGACTCCACCGACCCGCTGGACGTCCAGGCGCTGGACGATGCCGGGAGCGGTGGCGACCCCGACCCCGACGCGCCGCAACCGTCGCCCGATGCGCCGTAACCACCGCCCGCCGCGCCCCGGCCGAAGCGGTTTTTCGCCGCGCTGAAGCTCGACCCCGAGCGCGCGGGACTCGACGTGGCGCGCATCATGGACGGCCTTCTGGTCGAGATACTGAAGTTCGTCAACGAACAACACGACCGCTCTGCTCCTCTCCTGTGCCGCCTCGCCGACGACGCGGAACAGATTGGCCAGATCTGCCTCGGGATCACCCGTATCGCGCGCCGCTTCGCCCGACCCGTTCTCTTCCTCGGGATCCCGCGCCGAGCCTTCTTCGGAAGGTTCGCGACGCCGGCCGTTTCCGTTCGCGACGATTTCGCGATCCTTCCGAACATCCCCCATTCGGCTATCGCAGTGCGAGAACCACGATGGCGACAGACGCCCCGGGTCCCAGGCGCTCCCGCACGATGGCGGCATGTTCGCGGTGTCTTGCTATCCGGTTGCTCAGGGGAGGGGGGAGGGGCGGCGACGGGACGGTGGGACGCAATGGCGATCTACAAGATATTTTTTGTGTTGGTCAGGGAGCGCGTCAGGGCTGGGCGTTGCCGGTCGCATCGTTGCCCATCAGGTCGTCACCGATGCTGTTGGTGATGCGCGAAGCGGCGGTTTGGATGGAGTCCCGCGCCAAGTGGGCGTAGCGCGCCGTGGTCTGGGCTTGGGTGTGGCCCAGGAGCTTCCCAATCATGGTGAGGCTCTCGCCGAGCGCCAAAGCGCGCGAGGCGAACGAGTGTCGCAAGTCGTGGATGCGCACGTCGGTGAGCCCGGCTCGCTCGCGGATTCGCTGCCAGGGGCGTTGCAGGTCGGTCAGATGCGAGTTGGGCAGCTTGCCGGCGATGACCCAAGGGTTCCCGTCCTCGCGGGAGATGGAAGACAGCACGGCGCGGGCTTCCGGTCCGAGCGACACGATGCGCCCACCGGTCTTGCTATCGGGAAGCTCAAGGCAATCATCTCTCACATGTTCCCATCGCAAGTCCCTGATCTCCGACATTCGGCAGCCGGTGAGCAGCAGCAAGCGGAAGGCAGCCACGGCCGATGGCATCTCCGCCTCGGCTTCGCGCAACACCTCGCCGAGCCGCGTCATCTCTTCCGGCGACAGGAAGCGCTCGCGCCTGTGTTCCCTGTAGCGCCTCACGTGGCGGCACGGGTTGGAACCGCCCGGGCGCCAGCCCCAGACCTCGGCCAGGGAAAACATCTTCGACAGTACCCCGAGTGTGCGGTTGGCCTGATAGGGCCTATCACGCATACCGTGATGCAACGTGGCGATGTCCTTACGCTGCACCTCCGAAACCTGAAACCCTCCAATCGCAGGATCAATGAGCAGCCTCATCAAGCGACGGTACTCATGCTGCGTGCTCGGCTTGCAGTGGGCCGGGACGTACTCCTCCAGGAACCTGTGGCCCAGATCGGCCATGGTGGGCTCGACCCCGCGCCGAGTGTCGGCGCCGCGGGGGTCGATGCCCTTCTTCGCGCAAGCGAGGATATCCAACGCCTGCCCGCGCGCCTGATCCGGGGTCAAGGGGCCGTGGGGGCCGATGGTGAACCATCGCAGCCTGCCGACGATGCGGGTCTGGACGACATAGTACTTGCGCCCCGAGCGTCGCACGCGCACGCCGAAGCCGGTCAGCTCGCCGTCCCAGTGGACGGTGTCGGCGCCGTCGGCCTTGAGGGCGTCAACGGAGCGCTTGGTGAGGCGGGACGTCCGGTTTGCCATGTGTGAAATTCCTTGGGCAGTGTAGGGTATCGATAGCAGGCTGGCAAACAATTGGCAAACAAATTGCGGTGAGTCGAAGCGCAGTGGGGCGCACGTGTGACAGGAGGGAATGTCCTAACTATCTGAAATAGTGATATACATAGCATTCAAGCGCGCTCCGTCGCTACTTTGTCACGACAAGAATCGAAACTTTTAATCAGTGGGTCCCAGGTTCGATCCCTGGCGGGCGCACCACGCCAATCCGTCGCGAACCGGACAGGACGCGCGGGCTGTCCGAACGTCCCTGGATGTGGCATAAGGCGAGGCATGGCGGGGGGCTCCGGGGAACCCGGAGTCCGCGCGCGGCCGCGGAAGGCGTTCGCGCCCGCAACGTCCCGCCGGCACGAACCGTTGGAAGCTCCCGGTCATGACAGGCGCGCTCCACCCGCTCGTCGCGGGCAACTGGAAGATGAACGGCGCCAGGGCCGACGCCGTCGCGCTCGCGTCCGCGCTGGCCGATCGCGCGGCGGCGGAGGGCGGCCCCCCCTGCGACGTTCTCGTATGTCCGCCGGCGCATCAGATCCTTCCGGTTCTCGCCGTCGTCGCCGGCTCGCGGATCGCGCTGGGCGGCCAGGACTGCCACGCGCGGCCGGGCGGCGCCCACACCGGCGACATCAGCGCCGAGATGCTCGAGGACGCCGGTTGCGCCTACGTCATCGTCGGTCATTCGGAACGGAGGACCGGCCACGGGGAAACCGATTCCGTCGTGCGCGGGAAGGCCGCCGCGGCGCGCCGCGCCGGTCTCGTTCCCATCGTGTGCGTCGGCGAAACGGAAGCGCAGCGGGATTCGGGGCAGGCGCTTCGGACGGTGGAGGACCAGCTCGGCAATTCGGTTCCGGACGGCGCCGGCGCGTCGAACACGGTGGTCGCCTACGAGCCCGTCTGGGCCATCGGGACCGGTCGGACGCCGGCGCCGGGGGAAATCCGCGACGCGCACGGCGCGATGCGGCGCCTGCTCGCGGCGAGGTTCGGTCCGGATGCGGCCGGTCTGCGCCTCCTTTACGGAGGTTCGGTGAATCCCGGCAACGCGGCGGAGATAGCGGCGATCGAGAACGTCGACGGGGCCCTGGTCGGCGGCGCGAGCCTGAAGGCGGAGACGTTCTGGCCCGTCGTCCGGGCGTTCGGCCGCGGCGAATTGCCTGGACGCGCCGCTTCGTCTACGAATGCGCCATGATCACGGTCATACTCGTGGCCCATATCCTTCTCGCGCTGGCGCTCGTGGGAGTCATCCTCTTGCAGCGCAGCGAGGGCGGCGCGCTCGGAATCGGCGGCGGCGGGTCCGGCGGCGGCATGATGTCCAGCCGCGGCGCCGCCAATCTGCTGACGCGGGCCACGGCGATCCTCGCGACCTGTTTCATCGCGACCAGCGTCATGCTGGCCATCCTCTCCGGCGGGGTCCGGGAGCCGTCGTCGGTGATCGAGACCGAACCCCAGGCGCCGGCGTCGGGCGCGCCGCCGCGCCAGCCGGGCGGGCCGTCCGTGCCCCTGTCGCGATAGCCCGCATTTCTCCTGCCGCTCGTCCGCGGGCTTCGTCCGGCGCCGCCGCGCCGCTTTCGCTTGGGGGCGCGGCGTTCCTGTTGTACGTTCGCGGTCCATGACGCGGTACATCTTCATTACCGGCGGCGTCGTCTCCTCGTTGGGAAAAGGTCTCGCTTCCGCGGCGCTCGGCGCCGTGCTCCAGGCGCGCGGGTTCGAGGTGCGCCTGCGCAAGCTGGATCCCTACCTCAACGTCGATCCGGGAACGATGAATCCCTATCAGCACGGCGAGGTGTACGTCACCGACGACGGGGCGGAGACGGATCTCGATCTCGGCCACTACGAGCGTTTCACCGGGGTCGCGGCGCGGCAGAGCGACAACGTGACCTCGGGGCGCCTCTATCAGCGCATCATCGCGCGGGAGAGGAAGGGCGCGTATCTGGGGGCGACCGTCCAGGTCATTCCCCACGTCACGGACGCGATCAAGGAATTCGTCCGCGCCGACGCGGAAGATCTGGATTTCGTGCTGTGCGAGATCGGGGGCACGGTCGGCGACATCGAGGGATTGCCGTTCGTCGAGGCGATCAGGCAGCTCGGCAACGAACTCGGCCGCGACCGGGCGCTCTTCGTCCACCTGACCCTTCTTCCCTACATTCCGTCGGCGGGCGAGTTGAAGACGAAACCCACGCAGCACTCGGTCAAGGAGTTGCGGGGGATCGGGATTCAGCCCGACGTGCTCCTGTGCCGGTGCGACCGGGAAATCCCGGCGAACGAGCGGTCCAAGATCGCGCTGTTCTGCAACGTTCGGGACGAAGCCGTGATCCCGGCCCTCGACGTGGACTCGATCTACGAGGTTCCGCTCCGCTACCACCGGGCCGGACTGGACCGCCAGATCCTGCGGGCCTTCGGGATGCCGGAAACGCCGGAGCCCGACCTTCGCAGATGGGAGGACATCGCGGCCCGGCTCCTGGCGCCCGAGGGCGAGGTGAAGATCGCCGTGATCGGCAAGTACACGGGTCTCAAGGACGCCTACAAGTCGCTCGACGAGGCGCTGGTTCACGGCGGCATCGCCAACAGGGTCGCGGTCGGCGTCGAATGGATCGAGTCCGAGACGTTCGAACGGGGCGGCGACCTCCATCCTCTCGAGGGGGTCCACGGCATCCTGGTGCCGGGCGGTTTCGGCGAGCGCGGCATCGAGGGAAAGATCGCGGCCGTCAGGACCGCCCGGGAACGCCGGATTCCCTATTTCGGAATCTGCCTCGGGATGCAGGTGGCCGTGATCGAAACGGCCCGGAACATGGCCGATCTGCCGGGCGCGGGGTCCAGCGAGTTCGGCGAATGCGAGGATCCGGTCATCGGCCTCATGACGGAATGGAAGAAGGACGGGCGGACGGAGCATCGCGACGAAACCGGCGACGTCGGCGGCACGATGCGCCTCGGCGCCTACGATTGCGTCATCAGTCCGACCAGCAAGGTCTCCGGGATCTACGGAGAGGAACGGATCAGCGAGCGCCACCGCCATCGCTACGAAGTCAATCTCGCCTACGAAAACGTCCTGGCCAAGGCCGGCGTCGTGTTTCCGGGCAAATCGCCGGACGGGCTTCTTCCCGAGATCCTGGAGGTTCCGGACCACCCGTGGTTCATCGGGGTCCAGTTCCATCCGGAGCTGAAGTCCAAACCGTTCGACCCCCACCCGTTGTTCGCGTCGTTCATCGAGGCGGCGGTCGCGCAGTCGAGGCTCGTATGACGGCGGAAGGGGGTGCCGCCGGCCGCGCGGCGGTTCACGTGGAGGTCGGCGGGGTGACCCTCGGCAACGACCTGCCGCTCGCGTTGATCGCCGGCCCCTGCGCCATGGAGAGCCGGCAGCACGCGCTGGACGTTTCGGGCAGGCTCGCCGAGATCTCGGAAAGACTGGGCATCGGCCTCGTCTACAAGACCTCGTTCGACAAGGCCAACCGGACGAGCGCCGCGAGCCCGCGGGGAATCGGCCTGGAAGGCGCGCTCCCCGTATTCGCGGAAATCCGGGAGACGGTCGGCTGTCCCGTGCTCACCGACGTTCACGGCGAGGCGCAATGCGGCGAATTGCGGGAGGTCGTCGACGTCCTGCAAATTCCCGCGTTCCTGTGCCGGCAGACGGACCTGCTGCTCGCCGCCGCGCGCGCCGGGCGCGCGGTCAACGTCAAGAAGGGACAGTTCCTCGCCCCCTGGGACATGAAGAACGTCGCCGAGAAGATCAGCGGCGCGGGGAACGACCGCATCCTCCTCACGGAGCGCGGCGCCAGTTTCGGATACAATACGCTGGTCAGCGACATGCGGTCGCTCCCGGTCCTGGCGCGGACCGGCTACCCGGTGGTTTTCGACGCGACTCATTCAGTGCAGCAACCCGGCGGACTGGGAACGCGAAGCGGCGGGGACCGGGAGTCCGTCCCGGTCCTGGCCCGCGCGGCGGTCGCGGTCGGGGTCGCCGCCGTATTCATGGAAACGCACGAGGATCCGGACAACGCCCCTTCCGACGGCCCCAACATGGTGCGCCTGTCGGAGATCGAGTCGATCGTGAGCCGCCTCATGGAATTCGACCGCCTCGCCAAGAGGGAGCCGGATTGACGTCCCGACTCCGGGCGTGGAGGCCGACCGTCCCCGGACCGGATTCGATGGAAGGGGGCCTCC
Source organism: Alphaproteobacteria bacterium (assembly GCA_965242505.1). Taxonomy (GTDB): domain Bacteria; phylum Pseudomonadota; class Alphaproteobacteria; order UBA2966; family UBA2966; genus UBA2966. The sequence continues at coordinate 1,353,992 of OZ251449.1, read as the reverse complement.
GGCGATACGGTGTTCGCCCGACGAACGAACAGACGAGGATCGAATGACGGCCATCGTGGATATCCGGGCCCGCGAGATACTCGACAGCCGGGGCAATCCCACGGTCGAGGTCGACGTCGAGCTCGCCGACGGTTCGCTGGGGCGCGCCGCGGTCCCGTCCGGCGCGTCGACCGGAACGCACGAGGCGGCCGAGGCGCGCGACGGCGGCGAACGATATCTCGGCAAGGGCGTCCGCCGGGCGGTGGAGGCCGTCAACGGAGAGCTGTTCGACGCGCTGTCGGGAATGGACGCCGAAGGGCAGTGCGCGATCGACGAGATCATGATCGGCCTGGACGGCGAGCCCGACAAGAGCCGGCTCGGCGCCAACGCCATCCTCGGGGTGAGCCTCGCGAACGCGAAGGCTGCCGCGCGCGCCGCCGGCCTCCCGCTCTACGCCTACGTCGGAGGGGTCGCGGCCCGAACGCTGCCGGTCCCGATGATGAACGTCGTCAACGGCGGGGCCCACGCCGACAACCCGCTCGACTTTCAGGAATTCATGATCATGCCGGTGGCGGCGGAAACCGTCGGCGAGGCGGTGCGGGTCGGCGCCGAGGTGTTTCAGGCGCTCAAGAGGGGGTTGAGCGAAGCCGGGCACGGTGTGAACGTCGGGGACGAGGGCGGGTTCGCGCCGTCCATCGGCGGCGCCGACGAGGCCATCGGATTCGTGATGAAGGCGATCGAGGCGGCGGGCCGCCGTCCGGGTGAGGACGTGTATCTGGCGCTCGATGCGGCGGCGACCGAATTTTTCGACGACGGCAGGTACGTTCTCGAGGGCGTGGGCCGGACCCTCGACGCCGACGGGATGGTCGGGATGTACGAGGACCTCGTCGCCCGCTACCCCATCGCGTCCATAGAGGACGGGATGGCGGAGGACGACTGGCGGGGCTGGGAGGCCCTGACGAGCGCCATCGGGGACCGCGCGCAACTCGTCGGCGACGACCTGTTCGTCACCAACGGGGAGCGCCTGGCCGAGGGGGTCCGGCGGGGCGCGGCCAACGCCATCCTGATCAAGGCGAACCAGATCGGCACGCTCACGGAAACGCTCGAAACGGTCGAGGCCGCGCACCGGTCCGGCTACCGGGCCATCGTGTCCCATCGATCGGGCGAGACGGAGGACACGACCATCGCGGATCTGGCGGTGGCCACGAACTGCGGCCAGATCAAGACGGGCTCCCTCTCCAGATCCGACAGATTGGCCAAGTACAACCAGCTCATTCGCATCGAGGAACGGCTCGGGCGGTCGGCGGCGTTCGCCGGGCGCGGCGTTCTCGTGTGACGGGGCGCGGCGCGCCATGTTCCGAACCGCGGCGCCGCCCGCCCCCGGAATTTCCTTGACATCGAAGAATCGCCTGTGATTCGGTGGCGGCATGACCCCCGCGCGCGAACTGCCCCGTCGGCTTCGCCATTGCGCGATGCCGCTTCTGTGCGTCGCGACCATCGCCTACATCGGGTATCACGCCGTTCAGGGCGACCGCGGCCTCGCGGCCTGGAGCCTGCTGAGTCAGCGCATCGACCGGGTGGAGGTGGAACTGCATGCGGCGCGCGCGGCGCGAGAGCGGCTGGAGCACCAGGTCTCTCTCCTGCGTTCGGACGGTCTGGACCGTGATATGCTCGACGAACGCGCCCGTATCGTCCTGGGCCTCGCGCATCCCGACGAGCTCATGTTCCTGACCCGTTGAGGGCGCGACCGACCGATGGGGGCGGCCGGCGGCGCTTTCCGGGACGGCTTGGTTGAGGGGGCCATGGCGCGGACGCGCTCCAAGAACGGCGACGCCGGGGCGAAAGCCGCGAACGCGACGCGCGCCCGCCGCTCCGGGAAATCGCCGGCGGTCTCCGGCGAACTGATCGATCATTACCGCCTGATGCTTCTGATCCGGCGCTTCGAGGAGCGCGCGGGCCAGTTGTACGGCATGGGGCTGATCGGCGGGTTCTGCCATCTCTACATCGGCCAGGAGGCGATCGTGGTGGGCCTTCAGGCGGCCATCTCGGAGAACGACAGCGTCATCACCGGCTACCGCGACCACGGCCACATGCTGGCCTGCGGCATGGATCCCAAGGGCGTCATGGCGGAACTCACCGGGCGCGCCGGCGGTTACTCGAAGGGCAAGGGCGGCTCCATGCACATGTTCTCCCGGGAGAGGAACTTCTACGGCGGGCACGGCATCGTCGGCGCCTGGGTTCCCCTGGGCGCGGGTCTGGCGTTCGCGGAGAAATACAACGGCGCCGACAACGTCGTCCTGACCTATTTCGGAGACGGCGCCGCGAACCAGGGCCAGGTGTACGAATCGTTCAACATGGCCGAGCTGTGGAGCCTGCCGGTCGTGTTCGTGGTGGAAAACAACCAGTACGCGATGGGGACGTCGGTGACGCGGTCCTCCGCGCAGACGGAGCTGTATCGTCGCGGCGAGAGCTTCGCCATCCGGGGCGAGCAGGTCGACGGCATGGACGTGCTGGCCGTCAAGGAAGCCGGCGACCGGGCCGTCAGGCATTGCCGGGAGGGCAACGGGCCGGTCCTCCTCGAGATGAAGACGTATCGCTATCGGGGCCATTCGATGTCCGATCCGGCCAAGTACAGGTCCCGCGAGGAGGTGCGGAAGGTCCGGGAGGAACGAGACCCCATCGATCACGCGCGGAATCTCGTCCTGAAGGCGAGGCTGGCGGACGAGGACGCCCTGAGGGACATCGACAGGGAGGTCAGGGACGTGGTGGCCGAGGCCGCGGCGTTCGCGCAGGAGAGTCCGGAACCCGATCCCTCGGAACTCCGCGCCGACGTCCTGATCGAGGCCGGAGGCGGCGGAGAGGTCGGCGAACCGCCGGTCCCGGAAGGAACGGGCGGCGTCCGGGTCGACCGGCCCGTCGCCGCGCCGCCGGCCGAAGGGGAGGGCGCGGCCGCTCCCGCCGCGCCCGGCGCCGGCGCGAAAACCGTCTCGCTCACCGTGCGCGAGGCGCTCCGCGACGCCATGGCGGAGGAGATGCGTCGGGACCCGAAGGTGTTTCTGATGGGCGAGGAGGTCGCCGAGTACGAGGGCGCCTACAAGGTCAGTCAGGGCCTGCTCGATGAATTCGGCCCCCGGCGCGTGATCGACACGCCCATCACGGAGCAGGGGTTCGCCGGGGTCGGCGTCGGGGCGGCCTTCAACGGCCTGCGCCCCATCGTCGAGTTCATGACCTTCAACTTCTCGATGCAGGCCATCGATCAGATCGTGAATTCCGCCGCCAAGACCCTGTACATGTCCGGCGGTCAGATGAGCTGCGCCATCGTGTTCCGCGGCCCCAACGGCCCGGCGTCGCGCGTCGCCGCCCAGCATAGCCAGGACTACGCCGCCTGGTACGCGCACGTCCCGGGCCTCAAGGTCGTGGCCCCCTGTTTCGCGGCGGACGCCAAGGGGTTGTTGAAGGCGGCCATTCGCGACCCCAACCCCGTCGTGTTCCTCGAGAACGAGCTTCTCTACGGGCATTCGGGAGAGGTGCCGGTCCTCGACGATTTCGTCGTTCCCATCGGCCGGAGCAGCGTGGTTCGCGAAGGCGCGGACGTCACGATCGTGGGGTATTCGATGGGGGTGGAGAAGTCCCTGCGGGCTGCGGCGGCGCTCGAGGCGGAGGGGATCGACGCGGAGGTCGTCGATCTCCGGACGCTGCGTCCCCTGGATACCGGAACCATCGTCGACTCCGTCAGGAAGACCAACCGGCTGGTGACCGTCGAGGAGGCCTGGGGGACCTGCGGGGTCGGCGCCGAGATTTCCGCGCGTCTGATGGAACAGGCGTTCGACTGGCTCGATGCGCCCGTCGCGCGCGTCAGCGGCGAGGACGCGCCGATGCCCTACGCCGCCAATCTCGAGCGGCTCGCCCTGCCGCAGGCGGAGGACATCGCCGAGGCCGCCAGAGCCGTGTTCCGCGGGTTCTGAGAAAGCGAAATGCCGACGACCGTCGCCATGCCGGCCCTGTCGCCGACGATGACGGAAGGGACGCTCGCCCGCTGGCTCGTCGGGGAAGGCGACCGCGTGTCGGCGGGCGACGTCATCGCCGAGATCGAAACGGACAAGGCGGCGATGGAACTGGAGGCCGTCGACGGGGGTCTCGTGGGGCGGCTTCTCGTGGCCGAGGGGACGGAAGGCGTCCCGGTGAACCAGCCGATCGCGGTCATGCTCGGAGAGGGGGAGGACGCCTCCGCGCTCGACGGGTTTCAGCCGGCGCCCGAGGCCGCGCCGCGGATGCCGGCTCCGCCGCCCGCCGCCGCGACGTCCGGGTCCACTTTCCGGGAGGACCATCCGGAGAGCTCCGCCGAGAGGATTTTCGCGAGTCCGCTGGCGCGCCGAATGGCGGAAAGGGCGGGACTCGACCTGTCGGCGATCCAGGGAACGGGCCCCCGCGGCAGGATCGTGAAGACCGACGTCGAGGCGGCGCTTTCGGAAGGCTCGCCCCAGGCCGCGGCCTCCCGGGCGGCCATGGACGAGGCGCCGTCGCCGCCCGCCGGCGAAAGCGGGATCGTCCCGCACACCGCCATGCGGAAGGCGATCGCCCGCAGGCTCTCGGAGTCGAAGCGGACGGTTCCCCACTTCTATCTGACGGTCGACTGCGATCTCGACCGCCTCTTGGCCATGCGGCGGGAATTCAACGAACGCGACGGCGCCGACCGCAGGATTTCGGTCAACGACTTCGTCGTTCGGGCCGCGGCCCTGGCGCTGCGCGAGACCCCGGACGCCAATGCGAGCTGGTCCGACGAGGGAACGATCCGGTACGGCTCCGTGGACGTCTCCGTCGCCGTGGCGACCGACGCGGGTCTGGTCGCGCCCGTCGTCCGCAACGCCGACCGGAAGGGCCTGGGAGAGATCTCGGCGGAGATGAAGGACCTCGCGGCCCGCGCGCGGGGCGGCGGGTTGCGGCCCGAGGAATACGAGGGCGGCACGTTCTCGATCTCGAATCTCGGCATGTTCGGCGTTCGGGAGTTCAGCGCGATCGTGAATCCGCCGCAGTCCGCGATTCTCGCCGTGGGCGCGGGCGAGCCGCGTCCGGTGGTCAGGGACGGGGCGTTGAACGTGGCGACCGTGGCCAGCTGCACCCTTTCGTGCGATCACCGGGTGGTCGATGGCGCGGTGGGAGCGCGGCTGCTGGCCGCGTTCAGGGGGTTCGTCGAGGATCCCGTGACGATGCTTCTGTAGAGGGGCGCGAACGGACATGGCAAACGGCGCGAACGTCGGCGTCGCCGCATCGCGGCGCCCGGAGAGGCGCGGCGGTCGGGAGAGCCCGTCCCCGCGCAAGCCGCCGTGGATTCGGGTGAAGGCGCCGATGTCCGCCGAGTACCGCGCGACCCGCGCGCTGATGCGCGAGCTGCGGTTGAACACCGTGTGCGAGGAAGCCGCCTGCCCCAACATCGGGGAATGCTGGGCGCAGGGGCACGCGACGGTGATGATCCTCGGCGACGTCTGCACGCGGGCGTGCGCCTTCTGCAACGTCGCGACCGGCCGGCCCCGCGCGGTCGACCCGGCGGAACCCGGGAACGTCGGACGCGCGGCGGCGGCCCTGGGCCTCGATCACGTCGTGATCACGTCCGTCGACCGGGACGATCTGGACGACGGAGGCGCCAGCCAGTTCGTGAAGGTCATCCGGTCGATCCGCGATCATGCGCCGGACACCACGATCGAGGCGCTCACCCCTGACTTTCTGCGCAAGCCCGGCGCCGTCGAGGCGGTCGCGGCGGCGCGTCCGGACGTCTACAACCACAATCTGGAAACGACGCCGCGCCTCTATCCGACGATCCGGCCGGGCGCGCGGTATTTCCATTCGCTGAGGCTGCTGGACCGGGTCAAGCAGCTCGATCCGTCGATCTTCACCAAGTCGGGAATGATGGTGGGCCTCGGCGAGGACTACGCGGAAGTCATGCAGGTCATGGACGACATGAGGTCCGCCGACGTCGATTTCGTGACGATCGGACAGTACCTCCAGCCGACCCCGCGGCACGCGCCCGTCGACCGGTTCGTCGCGCCGGAGGAATTCCGGCGCTACGAGGCCGCGGCCCGGGCCAGGGGGTTCCTGATGGCGTCGGCCTCGCCGCTCACGCGGTCGTCCTACCACGCGGGCGACGACTTCGAGAGACTGCGGGCGGCGCGGGACGGGACGCCGGCGGACGCGAGGCCACCGGATCCGTCTCCTTCCTAGACCCGGATGCCGACGCACGCGGAAGCGCGGGTTCTCCACCATCCGCCCGAGCAGTTGTTCGATCTCGTGGCGGACGTGGAGAAGTACCCGGAGTTCATCCCCTGGTGCGTGGACGCCCGGATTCGCCGGCGCGATGGCGACCTGATCGTGGCCGATCTCGTCATCGGATACCGGATGTTTCGCGAACGCTTCACGTCCACGGTCGCGCTGGACCGTCCCGACCGTATCGACGTGACCTATGCGGAAGGGCCGTTTCGCTACCTGAACAATCACTGGATCTTCGCCCCCGAAGGCCCCGATTCCTGCGTCATCGACTTCTTCGTCGACTTCGAGTTCCGGTCCCGCGTCCTTCAGGCCATGGTCGGACGGGTTTTCGGCGAGGCGGTCAAGGTCATGGTTCACGCCTTCGAGCGCCGGGCGGACGAATTGTTCGGCGGCGGCTGATGCGCTAACAGAAGCGGGCGATCGCGCTCGCCGGCGACGGGAGGGGGAAACGACGATATGGATTACGAGAACATGTCCGAGGAGGAGCGCCATCGGCTCAACCTCGAATGGCTGCCGCGTCTGACGGTGGCCGGCGTCGACGGGTACGTCGACGGGGGCAATCGACGAAGCGCCGCGGTCCGCCGGCGTCTGGCCTGTCATCTGGACGTCCCCTACGGGGACACGCCGCGGCAGGTCCTCGACGTCTTCCCCGCGTCCCAGCCCGGAGCGCCGGTGTTCTTCTTCATCCATGGCGGTTACTGGCGGGCCATGGACAAGAACATCTACAGCGAGGCGGTGGAGCCGGTGATCGCCGCCGGCGGCGCCGCGGTGCTCCCGGAGTACGAGTTGTGCCCCGACGTCACGATCCCCGACATCGTGGATCAGGTGCGGCGGGCCCTCGTCTGGACCTTCGACAACATCGCCGATCACAACGGCGACCCGGGACGCATTCACGTCGGCGGCCATTCGGCCGGGGGGCACCTGACCGGCATGATGATGGCGACCGACTGGTCGTCCGATCACGGGCTTCCGGCGGACGTGGTCAGGGGCGCCGTTCCGATCAGCGGCGTTTTCGACATCGAGCCGCACCGCCACACGGACCTTCAGGAGGACATCCGGCTCACGGCCGAGACCGCGGCGGCCAACAGTCCGCAGCGCCTGCCGCTGCGCTTCAACGGGCCGGTCGTCTGCGCGGTCGGCGGCGGCGAGACGGAGTCGTTCAGGCGGCAATCGAGGGACTTCGCCCGGAAGTGCCGGGAGCACGGCCTCGAGACCGAATATCTGGAGATGGACGCCGACAACCATTTCGACGTCACGGACCGGCTGGCCGACCCCGGCCATCCGCTGACCAGGGCGATCCTGGCGCAGATGGGTCTGGCGTAGAGAGGCCGCGCCCGCGCCCGCGCCGCGGGCGATACGGGCCGCGGACGGCGGAGAACGCGGGGGCGTTCCGGGCGGGCCGGAACCGTCCTACGAGGCGCGAAGGGCGGCCTTGAAGGCGGCGCGGTGCTCGGCGCCGTGCATGTAGGCGTAGTCCTGGGGGTAGGTTTCGCCCTGCTCGACCCGGAGGTCGACGAGCGCGGGGCCCCGCCCGCCGAGCGCGCCACCGATGCGCGACTCCAGATCGGCGAGGTCGTCGATGGCCTCCGCCGATCGATAGCCGGCCGCGAGGGCCAGTCCGGGAAAATCGACGGTATCGGAACCGGGCGTCGGATGGCCGCCGTTGGCTTCGTAGACGCCGTTGTTGCACACGAAGTGGAAGAGGTTCTCCGGCGCCGCCTCGGCGATGGTCACGAGGGTGCCGAGGTTCATCAGCAGGCTGCCGTCGCCGTCCAGCACGAGGACCTTGCGGTCGGGCCGGCCGATGGCGAGCCCGAGGCCATGCGAGGAAGCCTGGCCCATGGCGCCCGTGGCGATGAGGTTGAGATCGCTCGGGCGGATGACGATCCATTCGAAGGCGGCCTGGTAGGCCGCAACCACGAGACTGTCCCCCGCGTGTTCGGCAATGACCCCGAGCGCCGCGTCGCGTTTCATCCGTTTCATGGGCGCCGTCGTTCGTTCGGGCTCATTCGGCGGGGCTGCGGCCGAGGACGAAGCACACGGGGCGGTCGTCCCGGTAGGCGGCCTCGATCGCCGGCGCGATGACGTCCGCGTCCGCCGTCGTCCGCAGAAGGCGGCGCGCGACCCCCATGACGTCGAGCATGGGTTCGACGATGCGCACGCTCGTCTTGTTCGACCGGACGGGGAGGACGTCCGGCTCCTTGCCCTGGAGTCCGACCATCATGCAGACCGGATTGCCGTATTCCACGGCGATGGCGCGGATGGCGTTGATGGAATCGAGGAATCCCGTGTTCTGGATCAACAGCAGGGCGCGCCTGCCGCAATAGCCGAGCGCCGCGCAGATGGACACGCCTTCGTCCTCCTTGCAGACCCGGACGTGCGCGAGGTCGGGGTCGCGGGAAATCGGCCAGAGCAGGCCGTCGCTGGTCACGATGTCGGGAACCGAGATCACGTACTCGACGCCGGCGGCCTTGATCGCCTCGATGATGGCGCGGCCCGACAGCGCGCCGTTGCCGTCGGCGGTCATCGGCGCAGGTCCTCCAGGACGTCCTTCAGGGCCGCCAGCACGGCGTCGGTGTCGTCGGGCAGGCCCACGGTGATGCGGATGTGGCGGGGGTGGCCGGGGTCGCGCCAGCTCCGCGTCAGGATGCCGCGGTCGGCGAGGGCGCGCATGACCCCGGCCGCGTCGCAGGGCAGTTCCGCGGAAACGAAGTTGGCCGCGGTCGGCAGGGGTTTGAGGCCCAGGGCCGCGAGGCCGTCCGCGAGTCGCGTCCGCTCGGCGGCCGTCAGGTCCAGGGTCCTGCGCAGATAGGCGTCGTCCTCCAGGGCGGCGAGGGCGGCGGCCTGTCCCGGCGCGTTGGCGTTGTATTGCAGCTTGGTCTTGCGCAGCGCGTCCGCGACCTCGGTCGAACCGCAGAGCGCGTACCCCATCCGCACGGCGCCGAGGCCGTAGGCCTTGGAGAACGTCCGCAGGACCAGCCACGGGCCGCGCCGGTCCCCGAGCGCCGCCAGCACGTCCGGCCCGCCTGCGTGCCGTCCGTATTCGTGATAGGCCTCGTCGACGGCGAGCAGGACGTTCTCCGGCGTTCCCGCGGCGAGCCGGCGGAGCGCCGCCGCATCCATCATGCCGCCGGACGGCGGGTTGGGCGTGCAGCACCACACCGCGCGCGTCCGGTCGTCGACTGCGGCGAGCAGGGCTTCCGCGTCGTTGGCGCCGTCGTCGTCGAGGGGCGTCTTGATCGCCTCGCCGCCCGCGATCCGGGTTGCCGACGCGTACCGGGGAAACGTCGGCCAGGGCATGACCGCGGCGTCCCCGGGGCCGGTGGTTATCCCGCAGACGAGCTGCACGAGTTCGTCGGCGCCGGCGCCGAAGACGATCCGGTCGGCGGGCGCGCCCGTCCGCGCCGAAAGGGCGTTCGCCAGGGCCCGCGCGTGGATGTCCGGGTAACGGTTGAGGCGGTCGCCGAAGTTCCGTATCGCCTCGATGGCCCTGGGCGAGGGGGGGTAGGGGCTTTCGTTCAGGTGCAGGAGGCGCGCCTCGCCCGCGCCGACGTCGGCCGCCGTCTTCGGCCCTTCGTAGGCCGGAAGGCCGCGAACGCTCGGACGAAGCCAGGAGCGCGCGTCCGCGCCGTGATCCGTCTGCGCCGTCATGTCTCCCCGAGGATATCACGTCCGGACACGGGACGGGAACTTGCGAGAGGGTCCGCGGGCCGCCCGCCGTCCTCCGGACGTTTGCCGTCCGTGGGTCGGACGAGCGACCCCGACCGGCGGCGCCATGACGTTCCCATCGGGAGCGCCGGGAAAATCCTCCGCTCCACTGGCGGACTGACTGACCAAGTTCAGACACATGCGAGACGCCGCAGGGGCCGTTTGCGCTCCTCCCCCGGCGCGACCCCCACCCCGACCCTCCCCCTGCAAGGGAGAGGGAGAAGAAGGGGCGCGCGCCGCGCGCTTCCCCCCTGCCATCCACACTCCTCCCCCTTGGCAGGGGGGAGGTCGGGAGGGGGGTCCACGGCCCCGCAACGGCTCGCTCAGTGTCTCATATGTATTGAACGAGGATACTGACTTTCATGGATGAGCAGGAAAGTATAGGGTGGCGCTGAAGCGGGGCCGTGCGGCGCGGCGCGCGGAATCAACTCAGGAGAGCGACATGAACGAGATGGCCCGGCTCGCGGGATTCGAACACGTCAAGCACCTCGGCATCCCGCTGCCGGCGGAGGCGTCGCGGGAAATTTTCCATGAGTGCGACGACGACGACGAGCGCGTGTGGATGCCGCTCGCCGACAACGTCTGGATCCGTCCGCTCCTGTTCAGCGTCGTTCAGGGCGCCTGGTGCAATATCGTCAAGGCCGAAGGCGAGGGGCTGGTGGGTCGGCACCGGCACCCGGCGCCCGTCCTAGGATACACCCTCGAGGGCTCTTGGGGCTATCTCGAGGGTGACTGGATCGCCCGGCCGGGCGACTTCATCTACGAGCCGGCGGGAGAGACCCACACGCTCGTCGTGCATCCGGAAGCGGGCCGCATGAAGACGTTGTTCCACAACATGGGGCCGATCCTCTACGTCGACGAGAACGGCGACCAGATCGGCTACGAGGACGTCTTCACCCGGATCGCGGCGTACAAGAAACACTACGCCGAAAACGGGCTCGGCGCCGATTACGTCGACCGCCTCTGCCGTTAGCCCGCGGTCCACCCCCCTCCCGACCTCCCCCCTGTCAGGGGGGAGGAGTGCAAATGGTCAGGGGGGAGGGGCGTCGACAGCCCCTCCGTCCTCCTCGGTTTCCCTCCCCCTCTCTTCTTCTCCCTCCCCCTTGCAGGGGGAGGGTCGGGGTGGGGGTCGCGCCAGGGGAGAGGAGTGCGAACGGCCCCTGCGGCGCGAACCTTGCGGACAAGCAGTATGAAAAACGCGGGCCGGGAGGCGACCGCCCGGCGGGCCTTCAGACCGCGGGCGCGATCCCGCCCAACACGGCGAGCGCCAGGGTCAACAGGGCGACGCCGCCGATGGAGACGATGGCGATCCACTTGTGCAGTCGCTCTCCGAGCTTCGAGGGTGTGTTTCGCTCCGACATCCGATTTCCCCTTGCGAGTGGCCGACGATAGCAGGTCGAGGTCCCGAAGGATACGCGCCGCCGGGAAATTATCCAGCGCCTCCCGTTCGCGGGCGGCCGCCCGTTCTACCCGTCGGACAGGCGGTCGATGAGGGTGTTGACGGCGCTGCGCACGCCCGACTCGAGGCCGACCATCGGTCCCGGTCGGAAACGGCGCGAGGCCATGTTCTTCTGCAACGCCGTGACCATTCCCATGTCCTCGTCGACGATCCGCGCGAGGAAGTCGTCGTAGACCTTCGCTTTCTCGGCGAAGTCGTCGCGATCGATCTGTTCCGGCGCGTAGAGGGAGTAGACGATGATCCTGGCGCGGGCCGGGCCGAGCGGCCAGCTCATCCAGAGCTTCACGCTGTCGCCGTGGCAGGTGAAATAGGCGTTCGGCGGCATGTGCCCCGCGGCGGCCGGCGCGTCTTCGTCGATCCACGGGAGGCGGCCGAGCAACGCTTCCCCGGTCGGGGTGAGCGAGCGTGAGTTGGGCCGCGTGATGACGAGCTCGTTTTCCGGGTAGGGAAGCATGCGGTTCCGGTTTCCGCCGCCGCCGAACGAAGCCGCGTGCAGCACGTGGAAGTGGTAGACGTCGATCAGGTTCTCGGCGATCAGTTTCCAGTTGGCCTCCGCTTCCAGATCCAGCCTGCCGCCGAGACGGCAGTCCTCCTGCCGGAAGTGGCCGAGGCGTTCCCGATACGGGGCGACGTGCTCGGCGAGGGGCGCCGCGTCCGCGTCGAAGTTGACGAAGAGCCAGCCGCCCCACTCCCCGACCCCGGCCCGCGCGAGCCGGCAGTCGTCGAAATCGAAGCCCTCGACGTCGTCGGTGAACGTCGTCCGGACGAGCTTGCCCGCGATGTCGTAGGTCCAGCCGTGATAGGGGCAGCTGAACGCCCTGGCGTTGCCGCGGCCCTCCACGACCCTGGCGCCGCGGTGTCGGCAGACGTTGGAGAAGGCGTGGAGCCCGCCGTCCCTTCCGCGCGTGACGACGACGGGTTCGTCGACGATGTCGAACGTGAGGTAGTCCCCGGGAGCGGCGATCTCCTCGGCGCGCCCGACGACCAGCCATTCCTTCAGGAACAGGCGCTCGGTCTCGAGGGCGAACACCTCGGGCGAGGTGTACATCCAGCCCGGAAGGTGGCGGGCCCCGGAGCGGGGACGGGCCCGCATCCGGGACAGTTCCTCCCGGACGTCCGGTCCGGAAGGGAGGCCGGCGGGCGCCGCGTCCGGTCGGGGCTTCGTCATGTGCGGGTGGCGCGCGTCGTCGCCTATGTCTCCAGCGGCGGATACACCAGCTTGAAGATCTCGCAGACCACGGGCAGGTCTTCCCTCCACTCGCGGCCCCAGGCGCCGAGTTGCAGTTTGAAGTAGTCCTCGTGGACTTCCTTCCAGTGGCGCAGGCTCGAATCGCCTTCGCCTTCGATGGCCGCGTACTCCTCGTCGATCTCGTTGAAGGGCGTGATCCTGACCGTCGTGAGCCGGACGATCCCCCGGGGCTTCAGCGCCTTGTCCAGCATCAGCCAGTAATCGCCCTCGCCGCGGACCGGAACGTCGTTGACCTCGAAGTCGATCTCGAGGTGCGACGTGGCCTGCTTCTGGCCCTGCAACGCCAGCTCGGTGATCTCGTCGATTTCGTCGAAGAACTTCGGGTCGCCGAACGTCGAGGCGTGATAGGTCGAAGAGGGGTCGATCCCCGTCTCGCCGCACGCCTTCTCCCAGAATTCCTTGACTTCCGGAGCATCGGAAGAGAGCATTTTTCCTGTCCTTTCCCTTGGTTCGAGACCCTGTTCGGAACGCCTCCGCGGCGTCCGTCCCGCGCCGCGTCCGCGCGCGGTTTCCCCGCGCCCGCCAGCATCATACCCTGTCGGCGCCATGCCGTGTCGAGACCATGCCCTGGGAGAAGCGGTCCGCGGGGAGGTTCGCGTCGGCGTATCGAGGTGCCTGCTGGGAGACGCCGTTCGCCACGACGGCGGCCACAAGCGCAACGTCTTTGTCGCGGAGACGCTGGCGCCGTTCGTCCGCTACGTCGCGGTCTGTCCCGAGGTCGAGATGGGCATGGGCGCGCCGCGCGAGGCGGTCCGCCTGGTGCGCGGCGAGGACGGGACGCGCCTCCGGGGAGTGGACGGCGGCGAGGATCATTCCGCGCGGATGCGCCGGTTCGCGGCGAGGCGGGCCGCCGAGCTGCGCGAGCTCGAATTGCACGGCTACATCTTCAAGAAGGATTCGCCGAGCTGCGGGCTGTTCCGCGTTCCGGTCTTCGACGCCGACGCCGGGCCGGACGCCGAGCCCGCGCGCGACGGCCGGGGATCGTTCGCCGCCGCGCTCGTGGACGCGATCCCCGAGCTGCCCACGGAGGAAGAAGGGCGGCTCGAGGTCCCCGCCCTGCGCGAGAGCTTTCTCGAACGGGTGTTCGCGTACCGGCGTCTCCAGGCCGTGCTGTCGGGCCGCTGGGGGATCGGCGATCTCGCGGCCTTCCACGCCGCGGAGAAGTTCCTTCTGCTGGCGCACGATCCGGGGGGCCAGGCGGAGTTGGGCCGCCTCGTGGCGGGCGCGAAAGGCGTCCCCCGGGAACGGCTGGCCGGCGAGTACCGGACGTCGTTCATGGCCACTCTCTCGCGGCCCGCGACCGTCCGCAAACACGTCAACGTTCTTCAACACATGGCGGGCCACCTGAGAGACCTGCTGGATCGCGGAAGCAGGGCGGAGCTCCACCGAACGATCGGGGAGTATCGTCAGGGGCGCGCGCCTCTCGCCGTTCCCGTCGCGTCGATCCGCCGTTTCGCGCGGCGGCGCGGCATGGCCTGGCTCGCCGGACAAACGTATCTCTCGCCCTTTCCCGAAGAACTGATGCCGCGCGACCGCGTTTAGCCCGCGTTTCTCGTACCGTCCGGACCCCCCTCCCGACCTCCCCCCTGTCAGGGGGGAGGAGTAATGAGGAGTAATAATGGCTCCCTCCCGTCTCTCGTTCTCCCTCCCCCTTGCAGGGGGAGGGTCGGGGTGGGGGTCGCGCCAGGGGGAGGAGTGTGGATGGTTCCCTCCGCTCCCCTCTCGTTCTCCCTCCCCCGAGGGTCGGGGTGGGGGTCGCGGTCGCGCCGGAGGGAGGAATGCGAACGGACCCTGCGGCTCCGGTCGAACCGGAACCGCCCTACCGGTCGTCGTCGCGATCGCCGCCGCCGTGACGGTGGCGCCGCCGGTCGCGCGGCGAGAGGGCGCCGTCGCCATCGCGGTCCAGCCGTTCGACGATGTCGGCGAGTGGCCGGTCGTACTCGGCGCGCGTGACGACGGCGTCGCCGTCGGTGTCCAGCATCTGGAAGACGCGCACGGTGAGCGGGCGCGTGGTTTCATGCCAGACGCCGGCGAACTCCTCGAGATCGAGGTTGCCGTCGCCGTCGGCGTCGTGCGCGGCGTGGCGGTCGTTCCGCGCCGTGTCGATCTCGGCCTGCGTGAGCTTCCCGTCGCCGTCCGCGTCCATGGCCTCGAACATCTCCATCACCGTCAGCCGGAACGGCCCCCTGGCGAGGAAACCCAGGCCATGTCCGTGATGGCCGCGGAAGCCCCAGGGCCCGCCGTGGCCGCGGTCGGAGTGGCCCGCCCAGACGAGCGCGACCCCGCCGATCGCCGCGGCGACGCCGACCCCGATCAATGCCTTCGTTCTCGTTCTCATCGTTTCGCTCCCGTGTTGGATGCCGATGGGGGATCATGTAGGGGGCCGGCGCCGTGAAGTCCCGTCGTCGGCGCGTCCGGTGTGTCGCGAACTCTGGCCGAGGGGGAACGCGGCGAACTTTGTTACACTTTTTTCCCGCGCCCGATGGCGAGCCGCGTTAGCTGTTGCGTATGGAAGCGTCCCCGCACGTTCTCGTGGTCGACGACCGCCGGGATATCCGCGAGTCCCTGGCCCGGTATCTGGAGAGGCACGACGTGCGCGTCACCGTCGCCGACGGCGCCGCCGCCGCGCGCCGGGCGCTCCGGACGGCGGCCGTCGACCTCGTCGTGCTCGACGTCATGATGCCGGGCGAGGACGGTCTCGGGCTTTGCCGGCATTTGCGGGAGACGACCCGGATACCGGTGATCCTGTTGACCGCCATGGCCGAGGACACCGACAGGATCGTCGGGCTGGAGATGGGGGCCGACGACTACGTGACCAAGCCGTTCAATCCCCGGGAACTGCTGGCCCGCATCAAGGCGGTGATCCGGCGCGCGCGGAGTCTGCCGCCCGAGCGCGACCCCCGTCCGGCGGGAACGTATCGGTTCGACCGCTGGTCGCTGGACCCCCGAAAGCGTGAGCTGGTGGACGAGGCCGGCGTCGTGACGCCCCTGTCGACGGGAGAGTTCCGGCTCCTCGTGGCCTTGCTGGAGCGTCCCGGGATGGTGCTCTCCCGGGACCAGCTTCTCGATCTGACGCGGGGCCGCCGCGCCGCGCCGTTCGACCGCGCCGTCGACAACCAGGTAAGCCGCCTGCGCCGGAAAATCGAGCGGGATCCGGGAAACCCGAAGCTCATCGCCACCGTCTGGGGCGGCGGCTACCGGTTCGCGGGCGAAGTGGGGCGCGAATGAGGCTGCGGCTCGCGCCGAGAAGCCTCGCGGGCCGGCTCACGCTGCTGTTGCTGCTCGCTCTCCTCGTCGCGCAGGGCGTCGCCGTGTTTCTTTTCGCCGGCGAACGCATCGCGGCGGTGCGCCACGCGCACCGGGACAACCTCGTATCGCGCGTGGGCGCCGTGGGGCGGATGCTCCAGGACACGCCGCGCGCGCTCCACGGCGCCGTCGTCACGGCCGCGAGCACCGAGCTCGTGCGGTTCTCCGTGACCCGGGAGCCCCTGGTCGGCGAGCCCGGATACGGCGGGCGGGCGGCCGCCGTCGCCCGCGATCTCTCCGTCGCGCTCGACGTCGGGCGGGAGCGGGTCAGGGTGGCGCCCCTTTGGCGGTGGCGCGGACGCGACGACGACGAGGGGCGTTGGCGGTTCGGGGACGGCGACCGCGACCGCGACGGTATCCGTGAGCGTCATCGCGGTCCGGGGCGCTGGCGGCGCCACTGGCTCGCGGCGTCCGCGGCCATGCGGGACGGGCGCTGGCTGAACGTCGTCGCCGGCCCGCCGCCGGGCGCGCCGCCGTGGGGCTCGGCTTTCGTGCTTTCGTTCCTGCTCTCGGCTCTCGGCGTCGCCGTCGTCGCCGTTCTGATGGGGCGGCGCATCTCGAAACCCATGCGGAGTCTCGCGGCCGCCGCCGACAGGCTCGGCCGGGGCGAGGCGATCGGCGACCTGCCCGAGACCGGTTCCCTGGAAAGCCGAAGCGCCGTCCGCGCCTTCAACCTCATGCGCGAGCGACTCGACCGCTTCGTGCGCGACCGAACGGCCATGCTCGCGGCGATATCGCACGACCTTCGGACCCCGATCGCGAGTCTCCGTCTTCAGGCCGAGTTCGTCGAGGACGAGGAGGCGCGAGCCAGGATCGTCGCCGCGCTGGACGAGATGCAGGGGATGACGGAGGACGCGCTGGCGTTCATCCGGGAGGACGCGCGCCGGGAAGAGACGCGGACGGTCGACCTCCACGCGTTGATCGACAGCGTGGCCGCCGATCTCGCCGACCTCGGGCATGACGTCACGGTGGCGGAGTCCGGGTCCGGCCGGGTCTTGATCGTCTGCCGTCCGGCGGCGTTGCGCCGCGCCTTTCGGAACCTGCTGGAGAATGCGGGCGTCCATGGAGTCCGCGCGAGAGCGCGGGTCGTCGAGGAAGACGCGCGGCCGCGCGTCGTGATCGAGGACGAAGGGCCCGGCGTTCCGGAGGCCGATCTGGAGCGGGTGTTCGAACCCTTCGTCCGGCTCGACGGGTCGCGAAGCCGCGACACGGGAGGCGCGGGGCTGGGCCTCGCCATCGCGCGGACCATCGTCCGCGGCCACGGCGGCGACGTCCGGTTGGAGAATCGCGAGGGCGGCGGACTGAGGGTGACGGTCACGCTGCCCGGGGTTGACGGCGCTTGAGGGTGGAAGCGCCGGAACGGAGGCGCGTGCCTCGGCGGTTACGTTGGCCCTTCTCGGAAGCTCCCGCGCGTGGGTCTCCGGGGTTCGCGGCGCGTTGTCTTCACGCCGAGAGCAGTTCGCGGAGGAAGGCGGAGAGGTCCGCGAAGGCGTCCGAGTCGAAGTCCCATGCGCCTCGCAGGGCGCCCTCGCCCACCCGCGCCGCGGGGTCGTCCTTGGCGGCGAGATAGGCATGGGTCTTGTCGCGGTTCCCGGAGCGCATGGCCCCGCGCCCGTCGAGACAGCTCATGTAGTCCTCGACGCATCCGCTCACGGCGTTCCCTTCCCGGGAGCGCTTGCACAGGGTTTCGATGGCGCCGGGCGTGTTGCCGTCCGGAACGATGAACACGCCGACGGTCGGCGTGGCGTCCGAAAACCCGTCGTGGGCCGTCGGCGGCTCGTATCCGGCGTTGCGAAGATGGTCGCAGATGCTCCGGAACGCGCCGCCCGCATCGTCGTCGGCGTCCCGGACCGCGCCGATGGCCCGGACGCTTCGGGCCACCAGCGCGATCGCGTTCAGGTTGTTCGGGAACCTGTCCCTGCCTCCGGCGTCGATGACCTGTATCTCCGACTGTCTTTCCTCGCCGAAGCGATGCCTCGTAAGCGCGCCGAACAGGTTGACTTCATCGCGGCCTTCCACCAGCAACAGACGGTCCGCCCAGATCTCCCGTTTTTTCGGCCGACCGCTCCCCGCGCCGGCGGCCATCACCGGGTCTCTAGGTCGAGATCGCGCACGCCCTCGAGCGTCTCGCCGGTGAAGGTCGTCGCTTCCACCTTCCCCGTCGTCTCGTTCCTGGACAGCCTGTGGATCGCCAGATCGTTCGGCGCGTCTTCGAACGCGGCCATCGCCGCGTCGATACATTCGGCGCTGTGGGTCGTCGCCACCAGTTGCGTATTCCACTGACGCATCCACTCGCGTCCACGCGCCCAAACGTCCTTCAGCATGGAATGGTGAAGACCATTTTCCACCTCGTCCGAAAAAAGAACTCCGTCGCGTGAAGCGAAAAATCCAAGAAAGAGTTGATACAATCGAACGACCCAACCTCCGAGATCGTGAAGCGGCAACTGCACGCCGTCGTCCGTGACGGCCGACAGGTACGGCTCTCCTGCTTCGTCAGTCAGGATTCCTACATCTGTAACTTTAGGAAAGATGAGATTGATCGCATTTCTGAAATCATCCTTATGATTTTTGCGCACCATATCTGAATATATTTGAAGATCTTCTTTGGATATTTCATGTTGAAATTTCGTGCTCAAAATAGCACTGTCTGGTCTCTTCGAATCAGGCTCAAGTGTATGGAACGTCACCGTCCCCCAAGGAGTCGAAAGCATTCTCGTAACCTCATACCCCGCGGGAATTCCATCCAATTCCATATGGATTTGTCCTACCACGGGTGGCCCGACAAAGCCGTTTTCAGTTGAAGTTTCAATCGGTATCGTCCTGATATCCGAAACGTCACTGATTTTTTTGAAAGTAGCTTTCAGATTGTGAGGAGATTCGTTCTCCACTCCCTCCAGTTCCAGTACACCGTTCGTCAACTTGGCGATGGGATCCAGAATTGACTTATTGGAACGCTGCACGTTGGCGTTCCATAACAACGAAGTATTGTATCGTCCGGTGAACAGCCACATCGCCTCGATCACCGCTGTCTTGCCGATCCCGTTGATGCCGGTCACGAGATTGGCGTTCGCCAGATGAGGGAAGGAAAGTCCGTCTATCCCTCGATAGTGGACGGCCTTGAAACTGGTGAGAAAGGTCATCTCATGTCCCCACTTCCGGAGTCGCGTTGCCGAGGGCGCTGAAACCGCGACTCCGTTCCGCGCTGGAGAGCGCCGAGGCTTCGGTTACGCTCCAGCAGTTCACGCAGTGCGTCGTCGTCCGCTATATCGGCATCCCAACCATAGGCCGCGGCGACAGCGGCGTCGAGTGCCGTGTGGGCGTCCGCCAGCCATCGCGGGCGGGCGTTGTAGAGGGCGGTCAAGGTGCGCTTCTTGAGTTCCTTCGCCGCCGCCTCGTCGCGGGGGACGGGGCGCTTGGGATAGCCCGGAACCGGCTCGTCGATCCATTCCACCCATTCGGGCGGATTCAGCCAGCGGTCGCGTAAGTCCACCAGCCGCCGCGCCGCGTCGGCGATGGCGAGCGCGCGGGGGTCGTTCGCATAGTCGGCGGCGGGAACGTTGGGGGAGAGTCCTTCGGGGAAGGGGAAGGTCTCGAAGGTGGTGGTGGGAGTGTAGCGTGGCGCGGCGACCAACGATGTGCCCAAGCGGATCGACCATGCCTCGTGAAAGCGGCTGTGGAGGATGCCGAAGGTCGCGTCGTCGTCGCGGGCGATGACGATCAACTGGTGGTCAGGGCACACTCCCGTGTTAAGCCACGCGAACACGCGATGCTTGGACATGGTGGGCGTCACAATACAGCGTGACATACCTTGCAGCGCCTGCCACATAGCGGGACGAGGCCGCCAGTGACGCCACCACTCGTCCCTGAGTTCTTTTACGCGATTCGTTGATCTTCGGGGCTTTACATGAGCGACGACATGGGCGAACGGCGCTTCGTACAGCGCGGCATCCGTCTCGCTCATGGAGGAACCGAAGTCGATGATCCATTGGTCGCTGGAACGCCGGGTCACGTCCATGCCGTTGATCCTGGGCTTCAGCACGTCGGCATTGGGACGTCCGTTCGGGTTCGCGGGTAGGCGCAGCCATTCCCGTGCAAGATCGCCGGGAACATCGAATGGGCCGTTCTTGTTGACCCCAAGAAATGCTGTGGACTGGTTTGCCTCAAGTCTCCGCGCTTGTGTCAAGTCGGTGGCCCCACCGGTAAGGTCCGAATGTATGCGCGTTGTCGGTGCGCCGTTCAGGAGTACGGAGATTCCAGAGTTTTTTCGCGCAAAGCAAACCAGCGATACCCGCACCGCCGCGCCGTCGTTAATCCAAGGTTCATCGGACCATGCGTCAAAGATCGCGCCATGGGCCACGATCCGGTCGAGCACTGCCCGGTTGTTCCCGCCTCGGATCGAGTTGGTCGCAACGAGACCCGCGCGGGCGAGCCGGTCTTCCGTGACCAACGCGCCGGCCTTGTGGAACCAGTAGCAGACCAGATCGGCGGACGACGGCACCGAACCCCGATAGGCGCGGCGCAAGCGTTCCGTGTAATCGTGCCCCAAGCCGCCTCTCATGACCCGATCGCCCAGGAACGGCGGGTTGCCGATCACCGCGTCGGCTTGCGGCCAGTCCGGCTCCCCGCCCTCCGGCGTCAGGATCGCGTCCCGACACTCGATCGTCTCCAGCGGCTTCAGCACCGGGTCACGCGCCTCCGTGAACCCGTTGCGCCGCATCCACTGGATCTCCCCGATCCACACCGACACACGCGCCAGCTCCGCCGCGTAGGCGTTGACCTCGATCCCCTTCACGTTTCCCGGACCCACCGACGGGAAGCCGCGTTCCAGCCCCAGCGCCTCCGCCTCCAGCCGAACCCGGTGCTCCAGGTCCTTCAGCGCGTGCAATGCCAGATAGAGGAAGTTCCCCGAACCGCACGCCGGGTCGAGCACGACGAAGCCCCGCAATCGCTCCAGAAACCCGTCGAGCAGGCGCTTCGCCTCTCCACGCCGCCGCGTCCGCGTCGCCCCCGGACCGGCGGTCTCCGCCCGTTCGAGACAGGCGGCGATGTCGCCCTTCACCGCCTCCCATTCGGCGAGCAGCGGGCGCGCCACCACCGGCTCGACGATCCGCATGATCTTGTCGCGGTCCGTGTAGTGCGCCCCCAGTTGCGAGCGCTTGTCCGGGTCCAGCCCACGTTCGAACAGCGTCCCCAGGATCGACGGGTCGATCTCCGACCAGTCCAGCGCCGCCGCCGCGAGCGCCGTTTCGATCTCCTCCTTCTCCAGCGGCAGCGCCGCGTCGTCGTCGAACAGGCCGCCGTTGAACCACGAAACCGCCTCGAACCCGATCCGACCGCCCGTCGCCATCGCTCCGAACAGGTCCCGCGCCAGGGTCGTGAACTCCCCGGGCCGCCGCCGCGCGTGTTCGAGCATCCGCGTGAACATCCTGTCGGGCAGCAGGCCCACGTCCTCCGCGAACATGCAGAACACCAGCCGGTTCACGAAATGCGCCACCGCGCGCGCCTCGTGGCCACGCCCCCGCAACGATTGCGCCAGCGCCGCGAACGCCGACGCCGCACGCTCCGTCAACGCCTGCCGGCTCTCCCCCGGACGCAACCGCTCCGGGTCCGACATCGCCCACTTGAGCTTCTCGCGAACCGCCGCGTCGGCGAGGTCCTCCAGCGCGAACTCGTGCGTCGCGCTCACGCTGTTGGTTCAGTTGGTGCGGATGCGGAACCGCGCCATGTCCGAGACGATCAGCAGCGGCGGGTTCTCCAGCGCCAGCGCGTACTGCCGCAGCTGGTTGAAGGCGGCGTCGAGGTCGGCGCGCCGGCCCTTGTACTCCCAGGCGAAGCAGTGGCGCTTCCACACGTCGGCCCAGCCGTCGCCGCCGGCGTCCTTGCGCGCCCCGCGCTCGAAGCAGTAGGTCTCGCCGGTGGGGTCGGCCTCGGCCGGCGTCGGCTCGCCCAGCAGCCGGCACAGGTCGATGAAGTGCTCCTGCGAAGCCGAGCTTTCCTTCAGTTCCGACGCGCGCCACTTGGCGATGAACTCGTCCGGGGTCATGACGGTCTCGAATATAGTTTCCCTGTTTGTTCCTGTCAAGGCGTTTCGACGATCATACCGAACCGGGACACGGACCCCCACCCCGACCCGCCCCCCTTCTTCTCCCTCCCCCCCTAACCACTAATACTCCTCCCCCCTGACAGGGGGGAGGTCGGGAGGGGGGTCCGGACGCGCCGCCGCCGGCGACCCCCACCCCGACCCTCCCCCTGCCAGGGGGAGGGAGAACGTAATGGGGGAGGTCGGGAGGGGGGTGGACCGCGGTCCCGCAACGCCGCACAATCCTCGATCTTCCACCGGTGTGAGAAATGCGGGTCATGGCCGCCGCCGGGGGCGCGCGAACGGGGAGCGCACGCGAGGCGTGAGATGAAGGGAAAGACGCGGGCGCGGCGCCCGCTTCTCGCCGGCCTGCTGTTCACGGCGGTCCTCATCGCCGGCGCGCCGGCGGGGGCGGGGCTGTTCGACGCGTTCTCGGCGCCGCGCGCCGCGCTCTGGGAACGCTGGCTCGCCAACGATCCCGGCGACTCGCGGACCATCGACCACGGCGCCTGGGGCCGCTTCCTCGAGGCCTACGTGTCGCCGGGCGCCGACGGAATCGCCCGCGTGGCCTACGCCGACGTGACGGCGCGCGACGAAGCGGCTCTCGACGGGTACCTCGCCATGCTCTCCGGCGTCGCCATCGGCGGCTACGCGCCGGACGAGCAGCGCGCCTTCTGGATCAACCTCTACAACGCGCTCACCGTCCGGGTGGTCCTCGCGCATTATCCGGTGTCCGGCATCCGCGAGATCGACATCTCGCCGGGCCTGTTCGCCAGGGGGCCGTGGGACCGGGCGCTGATCTCGGTGGAAGGTGTGGAACTGACGCTGAACGACATCGAGCACCGCATCCTGCGGCCGATCTGGCGGGACCCGCGCGTCCACTACGCCCTCAACTGCGCCTCGCTCGGCTGTCCCGACCTGCGCCGGTCGGCCTATGCCGGCGCCGGTCTGGATGCCGCCCTGGAGGCGGCGGCGCGCGGCTACGTCAACCACCCGCGCGGCGTCCGCTTCGCGGGCGGCGCCCTGGTCGTCTCCAGCATCTACCGCTGGTTCGCGGCGGATTTCGGTGGCGGCGACGCCGGGGTTCTCGACCACCTCCGGCGCCATGCGTCGCCGGACCTCCGCGCGCGGCTGGCGCGCGTCGAACGGATCGACGACCACGCCTACGACTGGGCGTTGAACGACGCGGCGCGGGACCCGGGGGCGCGCAGATGACCGCCGCCGCCGACCGGCCGGAAGCGGACGAGGCGCCGCCGCGGGCGATCCGGCGCGTGGCGTTCGACCCGGATTTCAGCGGCCCGCTGAAGGGGCTTCGGGTGATCGACCTCTCGCGCGTGCTCGCCGGCAACATGATCAGCATGCAACTCGCCGACCACGGGGCGGACGTGATCAAGGTCGAGTCGCCCGAGGCCGGGGATCCCCTCCGGGCCTGGCTGGTCGAGGGGCATTCGCTGTCGTGGAAGGTGTACGGCCGCAACAAGAGGAGCCTCGCGCTCGATCTCCGGACCGGCGCCGCCAGGGAGGCCCTGCTCAGGCTGGCGGCGACCGCCGACGTGTTCATCGAGAACTACCGTCCGGGCACTCTCGAGAAGATGGGTCTGGGGCCGGACGTCCTGATGGAGCGGAACCCCGACCTCGTCGTGGTGCGGGTGTCCGGGTTCGGCCAGACCGGCCCCTACCGCGAGTGGCCCGGCTTCGGCACCCTGGTCGAGGCGATGTCGGGGTTCGCCTACCGGAACGGGTTCGCCGACCGCGAACCGGTGTTGCCGCCCATCCACATGGCGGACATGGTGGCGGGGTTGTACGGGGCGATGGCGACGCTGATCGCCGTCCGGTCTCGCGAGCGCGGCGCCTGCCGGGGCCAGATCGTCGATCTCTCCCTGCTGGAACCCGTCTTCTCGATTCTCGGGCCCGAGGCGGCGTGGCATCGGGTCACCGGCAAGGCGCGGGAGCGGGTCGGCAGCCGGTCGAACACGGCGGCGCCGAGGAACGTCTATCGGACCAGGGACGGCAGGTGGCTCGCGATGTCGGGGTCCACGCAACCGCTGGCCGCCCGCATATTCGCCGCCATCGGCAGGGCCGACATGATCGACGATCCGCGCTTCGCCACCAACGAGGCGCGCCTCGGCCACCGGGACGAGATCGACGAGGCGATCGGCGCGTGGATCGGCGCGCGGGACCGGGACGAATGTCTCGCCGTCTTCCGCCGGGCGGGCGCGACCGTCGCGCCGGTCAACGACATCGGCGACGTCGTGCGGGACCCGCACTTCATCGAGCGGGAGGCGCTGATCGAGGCGCCGGACGACGATCTCGGGGCGCTGCCGATGCACAACGTCGTCCCGCGGCTCTCGGAGACTCCGGGCGGGTTCTCCCGCCCGGCGCCCCGGCTCGGCGAGCACACCGCGGAGATCCTGGAATCCCTCGGCTACGCGCCCGAGGACGTCGAGGCGCTGGCCGGCGGCGCGGCCCCGTGACGGCCGGCGGCGCGTTCGTCTGGCGGTCCCTGCTGTACGTGCCGGCCAACAACCCGCGGTTCGTCGCCCGCGCGCACACGCGCGGCGCGGACGCGATCATCCTCGATCTGGAAGACGGCGTGCCGCCGGCGGAGAAGGCGGCCGCGCGGGAGGCGCTTCCGCGGTCCGCGGTGGCGGCGGGCCGGGGAGGGGCCGACGTCCTGGCGCGCGTCAATCGGCCGCTGCGCATGGCCCTGGCCGACGTCGAGGCCGCCGTTCGCGCGGGCGCCGCCGCGCTGTGGCTCTCGAAGACCGAGTCGGCGGAGCACGTCCGGCTGCTCGCCGAGGTCGTCTCCGAGGTGGAGCGCGAGCAGGGACACGATCCCGGGTCGACGAAACTCGTCGCCGTCGTCGAGAGCCCCGCCGCCTGGTTCCGCGCCGGGGAGATCGCCCGGGCGGACCCCCGGATCGTCGCCATGGCGCTGGGTTCGGAGGACTTCGCGCTGGAGGCCGGCATGACGCCCGACGCCGAGACCCTCCACGTCCCCAAGCAGACCGTCCTGCTCGCGGCCCGCGCCGCGGGCGTCGCGCCGCTCGGGTTCATCGGCACGGTGGCGGACTACGCCGACGTTGACGCCTTCGCGGAGACGGCGCGCCGCTCCAGGCGGTTCGGTTTCGAGGGCGCCGCCTGCGTCCATCCGTCCGGCGTTCCGGTTCTCAACGCGGAGATGACGCCGGCGCCCGGCGAGGTGGCCGCCGCCAGGAAGGTCGTGACGGCCTACGAAGAGGCGGAGCGGGGAGGCGTCGGCGCCATCGCCGTGGACGGCAGGATGGTGGACGCGCCGGTCGTCGAACGGGCCCGGCGCCTGCTGGCGCGCGCCGCCGCGATCGCGGAGAAGGACCGCCGCAAGGGGGAGTCGGAATCGGCGTCGGGCGGTTGAGCCGCCAGAGGCTCAGTTCAGGCAGTCGCCGCCGTCCCGCAGCGCCCGTCGCGCGTGGTGCTGGAAGCTGAGGGCGATCTGTTCCGGCCGCGACCTCCAGCCGCGGGCCTCGCGCCCCGCTTCGGGCGAGATCGGCTTGATCGCGCCTGCGCCGCGCGCCAGCAACTGGAGCCTGGCCGCGAACTCGATGGTGATCCCCAGCACCGTGGCTTCCTCGATGGAACGACCGGCGCACAGCTGTCCGTGATGGGCGAGCAGCACCGCCCGCTTGTCCCCGAGGGCGCCGGCGATCAATTCCCCCTCGCCGTCCCCGAACGGCACGCCGGGCCAGTCGGGCAGGAACGCGCAGTCCTCGTAGAGGATCGCGGTGTCCATGTGCGACACGGCCAGTTCCTCGCCGATCATCGACAGGGCCGAGACGTGGGGAGGATGCGTGTGGACGATGGCCTGCACGTCGGGGCGCGCCCGGTAGACGTGGAGATGGAAACGGTTCGCCGGATTGGGCGTACCGTCGCCTTCGAGGACGTTCAGGTCGTCGTCGACCAGCATGTAGTCGCTGGCCTTGAGCTCGTCGAACCCGAGCCCGTAAGGATGCGTCCACATCGCGCCCGGCGGGCCGCCGCGGGCGGTCATCTGTCCCGCCAGACCCGAGCCGTGCCCCTCGCGCGCCAGTATGCGGCACGCGAGCGCGAGCTTCTGGGTCGGCGTCCATCCCGGCTCCCGGTTCTGCGCGGCGTATCGTTCCGCCGCCTCGTCCATGGCGTCCAGTTTCCGTAAAACCGCCGCGTCGTTCATCGGATCGTCTCCAGGTCGTGGGGTCGAACAGGCGCTCGCCGGAGTATCCCCCCGCCGTATCCGCGCGTCAAAGTCTCCGCGAACCCCGCCTGCGAACCTTGTCCCGCATTTCTCATACCGGCAGGGATCGAGGATTACGCGGCGTCGCGGGACCGCGACCCACCCCCCTCCCGACCTCCCCCTTGCTATGGGGGAGGAGTATGGATAGCCCCTCCGTTTTTCTCCCTCCCCCTGGCAGGGGGAGGGTCGGGGTGGGGGCCGCGCCAGGGACATGACCGCGTCTCGCGCGCCGTGGACGAGGCCGGATGGGAAGCGTCCGGTCCGCGCGTCGATGCCGTGTTGACAGGTCACGGAGGGAAGCGCAGGCTCGACGCAGAAGGGGCGAGGCAGCTTGTTCGGGGAAGGAAGTACGACATGAACAGGCAGTTGACGGCGATCGTGGAACGCGAAGGAGACGGTTACGTCGCCCTGTGCCCGGAGGTCGACGTCGCCAGCCAGGGAAGCACCGTAGCCGAAGCGCGGGGCAACCTCGAAGAGGCATTGGCTCTGTTCTTCGAGACGGCTCCGGTGGAGGAAGTCGAAAAGCGCCTGCGTAGCGAAGTCTACGTGACTCGCGTCGAGGTCGCCGTTGGCTAAGCTGCGCGTCCTTTCCGGTCGTGACCGTCCCGGAGATGGCCGTTGCGGGATGGCGACGCTTGGGACGTGGAGTTGAACGACCGCTACGGATGACCGGCGGTCCGGACGACGAGGGGTGAAGAGATGTCGCGCATACCCACCCATCGCGTCGCCGAGCATCCCGGCGCCTTTCTGCGCGAACAAATCGAGGAGACGGGATTGACCGTCGCCCGCGTCGCCGACGACACCGGCCTGGCGGCGGCCCGCCTGCGCGAGATCGTTCGCGAACGGCGCGGAGTGAGCGCGGGAACCGCCATCGCGCTCGGCGCGTATTTCGAGCAGAGTCCGGAGTTCTGGATGGATGCCCAGAAGACCTATGAGCTCTCGAAGGAGTTGATCGAGAACGGCCGGAGCATCCGCGCGCGGGTGCGTGTCCACACCGGGGAGCGGGCGGCGCCATAGCCCGCATTTCTCGTACCGGCGGGGACCGAGGAGTGCGCGGCGGTGCGGGGTCGCGATCCGCCCCCCTCCCGACCTCCCCCCTGACAGGGGGGAGGAGTATGGATAGCCCCTCCGTTTTTCTCCCTCCCCCTTGCAGGGGGAGGGTCGGGGTGGGGGTCGCGCCAGGGGGGAGGGGCGCGAACGGCCTCACTCGAGACCGATCATGGATCCTGAGCCCGGGGCCCCCTGCGGCTTCTTCCCGTGCGCCGGTCCTCCTATCATGGCGCGCGTGAAGGCCACGGCGCGGAGGGGGCGATGCTGATACTCAAGGGCGGCCTGTTGATCGACGGCAACGGAGGCGAACCGGTTCCGGATCCCGAGATCGCGATCGAGGACGGGCGCATAACCGGGGTCGAGGGGAAGGGCGGCATCGGCCGCGCCGCCGGGGCCCGCGTGATCGATTGCGGCGACTGCGTCCTGATGCCCGGCATGATGGACCTGCACGTCCACCTCGCAGCGGCGAACGACGGCGACTACGCCCACCTCGAGCTCGCGAACGTCATCCGCACGCCGGCCGAGATGCTGATCGACGCCGCCAAGAACGCGCGGGTCCTGCTCGAATCGGGCTTCACGACCCTGCGCGACATGGATTGGGTGACGCCGCAGGGCCGGAACTTCGTGCAGGAGATGGGCGCGTTGCGCGACGCCATCGCGGCGGGAAAGCTCCCCGGTCCCCGCCTCGTCGCCGGTGGTTTCGTGCTGACGACCGGAAGCCACCACGACCGGATGCAGCCGCGGGTCGTCTCCCGGGATCCGGAGCATTACGGCGACGGTCCCTGGGGCGTCCGCCGCGCGTCCCGCCGGAACCTCCGCGACGGCGCCGATTTCCTCAAGACGTGCGTGTCCGGCGGGCAGTGTTCGTTCGACCGCCATGACGACCTGTGGGACCGCAATATGACCGCGGAAGAGCTCGACGCCGTCGTCGACGAAGGCCACGCCTTCCAGAAGCCCGTGGCGGCCCACTGCCATACGCCGCTGTCCGTCAGGATGGCCGTCGACGCGGGCGTGGACACGATCGAGCACTGCACCTACGTGGACGACGAGGCCGTCTCGCGGCTCGCCGCCTCGGGGCGCTACAACGTGCCCACTCTGGCGCTCCGGGAGGAGTCGGTCATCGAGGAACGCCGCCGCCGCGGCGCCGAGACGTACGTCCTCTCCCAGGCCCGGGAGATCGCCGCCAACTGCTTCTCCTCCTTCGAGCGCTATCGCGAGGCGGGCGTCAGGTTCGCCATGGGCACCGACACGTGCTGGCATCCCACGTTCGGCTCCAACGCGCGGGAGCTGGCGATCTACGCGTCCCTGGGCCTTACCGAAATGGAAGCCATCCAGACGGCGACGCGGAACGCCGCCGACGCGCTCGGCATGGTCGACGAACTGGGGACCGTCGAGACCGGCAAGATCGCCGACGTCATCGCCGTCGACGGCAATCCGCTCGAGGACGTCTCGCGCCTTCAGGAGAAGGAGCGCATCAGGCTGGTGGTCAAGGGAGGCGAGGTCGCCGTGAACCGGCTTGCCTGACGCCCCGCTCTCCGCGTCTTCGCCTCGCGCGCATCGGGCGCGGCTCGGGATCGTCTGCGTATTCGGCGGCGTCCTCGCGCTGACCCTTCAGGACGCCCTGATCAAATGGCTCAGCGCCGCGCTCCCGCTCCACGAGATCACGCTCGCCCGATCAGTCGTCGCCGTCGCGATCACCCTGGCGATCGTGCGCCTCGAAGGCGGATTCGGCCTGCTCAGGACGCGGCGGCCGGCCCTGCACGCGGCCCGGGCCGTTCTCCTCATCACGGCGAACGTCTGCTTCTTCATGGGGGTGGCGAGTATGCCGCTGGCGGAGGCGACGGCCATTTTCTTCCTCGCCCCGCTGTTCATCACGGCGTTGTCCGTTCCCCTCCTCGGGGAACGGGTCGGGGTGCGGCGCTGGGCCGCGGTTCTCACGGGCATGGCGGGGATGATCGTCATGCTGCGCCCGGCGGAGGAGACCTTCGACCCCGTGGCCCTGTTTCCCGCGGGCGCGGCGTTCGCCTACGCGTCGCTTCAGATCGTGACCCGGCGGCTCGGAACCACCGATCGGGCGTCGTCGATGGCGCTGTACGTGCACGCCGCGTTCGTGATCGTCAGCGTCGCCGTCGGACTGGCGATCGGCGACGGTCGCTTCGCCGGCTCCGATCATCCGAGCCTCGATTTCCTGCTGCGGGCGTGGTCGTGGCCGGCCGGCCAGGAGGTCGCGCTCCTCGCAGGCTGTGGAGTCCTGATCTCCATCGGCGCCTATCTGCTGTTCCAGGCCTATCGGGTGGCGCGGCCCGCCGTCCTCGCGCCGTTCGAATACTCGGCGCTTCCGCTCTCCCTGTTCTGGGGCGCCCTGCTGTGGGGAGACTGGCCCGACGCCACCGCCATGTCGGGCATGGCGCTGATCGTCGGCAGCGGCGTCTACGTGTTCTACCGCGAGACCCTGCGCGGCCGGCGGGACGGCGCTCGCCGCGTTCCGCCTCGCGACCGCTGACCGCGGCCGCCCTACGGGAGCCGTTCGGCCTCCGCGAGTTCGTCGATGCGCGCCCGGTAGGCGATGCAGGCCGGGTCTATGCCCAACTGGAGCCGGAACTCGTCGTCCTGGGGTTTCTCCTCCTCGATCTGGATCGCCTCGAGGACGTCCTTGTCCTCCGCGAAGGCGACGCGGAAGGATTCGTCCAGCGCGCGGGCGAACTCCCGGTCTCCGACCCTGGTGTTGCGGACGTGCATCCAGCGGTCGATGGTGTGGTTCGCGTCGACGGGCGTCAGGAAGTGCAGGGCGAATATCCGCACGCCCTCGCGCCGGCGGTCTCCCGTCGACTCCGGGTCGGCGTCGGCGCTGCCGAAATCGATCACGGCGGTGCTCGGCAGATGGAGATGGAAATACTGCCAGCGGTCCACGTTCCCCGCGAACAGGCCGAGCCGCGCGAACAGCGGGATCGGCGGCGCGTCCCGGATCCAGCGGTAGGCCAGGATCGGATCGCCGCCGGTCTCGTACTCCACGGGCACGGCGGCGTGAGACGCGCTGCCCAGCGTGGTCGGGTGGACGTAGGTCACGTGCGCCGGATCGATCAGGTTCTCGGCCACGTTGACGTAGCCGGACCGGATGCGCAGCGCATCGCCCTGGTGGCTTTCCCAGGCCGGATCGGACATCTGCGGAAGGTCGAACACGGCGCTCGCGTCCGCCTTCTCCGGATCGCCCATCCACACCCAGACGACGTCGTGGCGTTCGTGGACCGGAAACGCGCGGACGCGGGCCGTGGGCGGGATCCGGGGCTGGCCGGGGATCCGCGCGCATACGCCGTCGGCGCCGAAGGTCGTGCCGTGGTAGCCGCATTCGATCCGGTCGTCGATCAGCCGCCCCCTGGACAGCGGCAACAGCTTGTGCGGGCAGCGGTCCTTCAGCGCCGCGACCCCGCCGGTCGAGGTCCGGTACATGACGAGGTCCTCGCCGAGGATCCTGACGGGTTGCAGCCGGTGTTCGAACTCGCTGCTCCATCCGGCCACGTACCAGGCGTTCCTCACGAAGGCCATGTTGCCGATCCCTTCCGACGACCCGCCGGCGTTCCGGTCCGCATTATAGCGGCGGCGGCCGGAACGGCCCCAGCGACGCCTCGAATGCGGCGCCGATCCGGAGCGCCATGGCCTCGCCGCCGCCGCGCGCCACGATCTGCAATCCGCCGGGCAGCCCCGCGGGCGTCAGCCCCATGGGCGCCGACAACGCGCACATGGCGAGGTAGTTGAACGGGCGCGTGAGGTGGGCCGGTATGTCCTTCTGGTCGATGTCGGCGACCGCGACGGCGCCGGTGCGCAGCGTCGGCGTGGCCAGGGCGGAGAGGCCCCGCATGGCCGCGAGGAACCGGGCGATGTGCTCCCGGCGCTTCAGCAAGGCGGCGATGTACTCGTGGGCCGCGATCTTCCCGCCCCTGAGGATGCGCGGCCGCACGTCCTCGTCGACCGGCGCGTTCGCGTCCTCCATCAGTTCGCCGTGATGGGCGTATCCCTCGGCCGAGAAAATGAAGCCGTTGACCTCGGCCATGATCTCGTAGGGGACGGGCGGATCGAAGGGAACGATTTCCGCGCCGAGCGAGCGCAGGCGGTCCAGCGCCGCGTCGTAGAGCTCCAGGACGTCGGCGTCGATGGGCTCCCGGTCCCTTTCGGCCAGGGCGCCGAGGCGCATTCCGTCGATGCCCGCCGGCGCTTCGCTCTCGCTCAGGCGCGCCTCGAGCTCGTGGGATTCGCGGCCCGCCATGACGTCGAGCATGAAGGCGGCGTCGCGCACCGAGCGAACCATGGGGCCCGGAGTGTCGAGCG
The DNA here is from genome assembly GCA_965242505.1 of Alphaproteobacteria bacterium. GTDB lineage: Bacteria > Pseudomonadota > Alphaproteobacteria > UBA2966 > UBA2966 > UBA2966. The sequence goes on along the minus strand of OZ251449.1, from coordinate 1,322,329 downwards.
TGTGGGAGAGGGGAATGATCCCGTCGGTCGGCAGGAACCCCTCGGTGACCTTGAGGCCGACGATGCCGTTCCACCCCGCCGGCGCGCGGACCGATCCGCCCGTGTCCGTGCCGACGGCGCAGGGGACGAACCCGGCGGCCACGGCGACGCCGGAGCCGCTCGACGATCCGCCCGGAGCGCGGTGGGTCTCCAGGTCCCAGGGGTTCCAGGGCGTGCCCATGCGCTGGTTGGTGCCCCAGCCGCCCATGGCGACCTCGACCGTCCTGGTCTTGCCGACGAGGATGCCGCCCGCGGCGAGCAGCCGCCGGGCCACCGTCGCCGTGGACGGCGACACGCGGTCGGCCATTGCGGCCGATCCGCCCGTCGTGACTCGTCCCTCGACGTCGATGATGTCCTTGAGGGCGAAGGGGATGCCGTGAAAGGGGCCGACGGCGTGTCCCGACCGCATCGCCGCGTCGGCGGCCCCGGCGGCGGCGCGGGCCTCGTCCGCGTGGAGCGCCTGGAACGCGCCGAGCTTCGGATCGTGCGTCCCGATCCGGTCGAGGAGCGCGTCGACCGTCTCGGACGCGGTGGTCTCGCCGGCGCGGTAGGCGCGCGCCAGAGCGACGGCGTCGGTGTAGGGGTCCGGGGCCATGGCGTTTCCTCCCGATCTGTTTCGGGATCGAGTCTACCCCAAGGGCGCGGCGTTTTCCCGTCGCGGCGGCGGAGTCGGGATTCGCGCGGTATGATCCGCGCCGTCATGGACATCGACAAGGTCCGCGTCGGCGACATCGACGTCGCCTGCCGCTGGGACGGCCCCGAGGACGGTCCCGTGGTGGTGATGGCCCACGCCATGGGAACGAGCCATCGCCTGTTGGATCGGCAGGCGCCGGCGCTTGCGGATCGCTACCGCGTCCTGCGCTACGACTTCCGCGGCGCGGGCGACACCGACGCCCCGCCCGGGCCGTACACCCTGGCGCAGTTCAACGCCGACGCCATCGGGTTGCTGGACGCCTTCGGCCTCGACCGGGCGCATTGGATCGGCATCTCCACCGGCGGCATGATCGGCCAGGGTCTCGGCATCCACTATCCGGAGAGGATCCTGTCGTTGTCCCTGTGCTGCACGCTTTCCTATACCGAGCCTGCGCACCGAAGGTGGATCGACGAGCGGCAGAAGCTGGTCCGCATGGAGGGGATGCGCGCGGTCTGGGACGCCACGGACAGGTACTGGTTCACCGACGCCTTCGCGGAAGCGGCCGATGCCGGCTACCGGGCCGTGCGCGACGTCTTCGTCGCCACTACGGTCGAGGGCTATATCGGCGGCACGTCGGCGGTCGCCGGGCTCGACTACCGGGACTCTCTGCGCCGGATCGCCGCGCCCACCCACGTCATCGGTTCCCGGGACGATCCGGCGGCGCCGATCGCGTGCAGCCGCGGGATCCATGAACGCATCGCGGGGTCGCGGCTGAGCGTCATCGAGAACCAGCGCCATTTTCCCAACGTCGAGGCGCCCGACGAGTTCAACGCCATCCTGCGTCGCGGCCTCGACGAGATGGCCGGGGCGTGACGAGGGGGCGCCGCGGGGGCTCCGCAAGGTCCGTTCGCGCTCCTCCCCCCTGGCGCGACCCCCACCCCGACCCTCCCCCTGCCAGGGGGAGGGAGAAGAAGGGGAACGGAAGGGCCGTTGACGCTCCTCCCCCCTGACAGGGGGGAGGTCGGGAGGGGGGTGGACCGCGGTCCCGCAACGCCGCGCGGTTCTCGATCCCTGCCGGTATGGGAAATGCGGGCCATGGCCGCCCCAACAAAACCCAGAGAACCGCCGCCCCTTTCTCCGTGACACATACTTCTTGACGTTACCGAACGAGGATGGCGCATTGCGTCGCGGGGGCGGAAGCGGATACACTGACGACCATGATGATCGAAATCGGTGGTTTCCTCGCCCTCGCGGGTCTGATGATCGGCCTGTTCGCCTGGCTGCGTCAGGATGTGCGCCGCGAGGTCGATGGATTGCGCCGCGAGATTGATGGGCTGCGCGGCGAGATCAATGGGTTGCGCGAGGAGGTCGGCCGCGAGATCGGTGGGCTGCGTGGCGAGATCGACGGGCTACGCGGCGAGGTCAATGGACTTCGGCTGGAGATCGGCGACCTCCGTGAGCGCATGGCCCGCCTGGAAGGCCTGCTGGAGGGTTTGCGCGAAGCGATCGGCGGTCGTCACGCGGCCTGATGGGGCCGCGGCGGCGTCAGAACCCGTCGTCCTCGATCTCGGGGCGCCGGAAGGGCGAGTGGGCGGCGAGGTGGGAGATGTCCTCGTCGACCTGTTCGCGCTCGTGGACGAGGTAACGCTCGGCCGCGTCCCGGAACCGGGGTTCGCGTATCCAGTGGGCCGAATAGGTGTGCACGGGCAGGTAGCCCCTGGCGAGCTTGTGCGGTCCCTGCGCGCCCGCTTCCACGCGCTTCAGGCCGCGCTCGATGGCGAACTGGATCGCCTGGTAGTAGCACGCCTCGAAGTGCAGGAAGCGATGATCCTCCCGGCAGCCCCAGTTCCGGCCATAGAGGGCGTCGCCGCCGATGAAGTTGAGCGCGCCCGCGATGCGCCTTCCGTTGCGCGACGCCATCACCAGGGCGATCTTGTCGGCCATGGTCTCCCCGACGAGCGAGAAGAAGAGGCGGTTCAGGTACGGACGCCCCCATTTCCGGCTGCCGGTGTCCATGTAGAACGCGAAGAAGGCGTCCCAATGCTCTTCCCGGAGGTCATCGCCGGTGAAGACCTGGACGTCGATGTCCGGGTTCTCGCGGATCTCCCGACGCTCCCGGCGGATCTGCTTTCGTTTGCGGGACGCGAGATCGGCCAGGAAGTCGTCGAACGTGGCGTACCCCTTGTTGAGCCAGTGGAACTGCTCGCCGGTGCGCTGTAGCAGCCCGGAGGCGCCGCATTGTTTCCACTCCTCCTCGGTCAGGAACGTGATGTGGAGCGATGAGACCTCGAGCTGCCGCGCCACTTCGACGCATCCCGCCAGGGCGAGTTCGCGGTTCGTCTCCCGGTCCGCATCGTTTCGGGCCAGGAGCCTCGGGCCCGTTACCGGCGTGAACGGCACCGCGAGCTGGAGCTTGGGGTAATACCGTCCGCCGGCCCGCTCAAAGGCGTTGGCCCACCCGTAGTCGAACATGTACTCGCCCATCGAATGGGACTTCAGATAAAGAGGCGCCGCCGCCCGCAACTTCCCGTCGGCGTCTTCCACCGCCACGTGGTAGGGCGCCCAACCGGTTTCGGCGCGGACGCTGCCGCTGTCCTCCAGCGCCTTGAGAAAGGCGTGGGACAGGAAGGGGTTGTCGACGCCGGCGCAGGCGTCCCATTCGGCGGCGTCGATCCGTCCGATGTCGCCGACGGCCTTGACGGTCGCCGGCGCCTGTTCGACGTCATTCATGGATGGCGGTCAGCCTCGCCGGTTCGCCGGGAATTTCAGGTCGCCCGAAAGAAGACGAATGTACCAGAGCCGCGCGTCGCCGGTCGCCTCGGACGACCGGGAATGCCGGAGCCGTTCCGGCCGGTCCGGGGCGGCTTCAGCCGATCTCCACCATGGCGTCGATTTCGACGGATGCGTCGAAGGGCAACGAGCCCATGCCGACGGCGCTGCGGGCGTGCCTGCCCGCTTCGCCGAAAACGTCGACCATGAGGTCCGAGGCGCCGTTGACGACCCTGGGCTGATCCTTGAAGCCGGCGGGCGCGTTGACGAAGCCGTTCAGCTTCAGCACACGCGCGACGCGGTCGAGGTCGCCGCCGCAGGCCGCCTTGACCTGGGCGATGACGTTCAGGGCGCAGAGGCGCGCCGCGGCCGCTCCGTCCTCCACGGAAACCGCGTCGCCCACGGTCCCGACGTATTTCAGTTCGCCGTTCTCCAGGGGCAACTGCCCCGCGACGTGAACGACGTTGCCGCCGATCACGTAGGCCGCGTAATTCGCGACGGGCGCCGCCGCCTCGGGGAGCGCGATCCCGAGTTCCGCGAGCCGCGCATCGATCTTTCCGGCCATGAAGGTCCTCCCTGGTCCGATGGTTGGCGGTTCGGGTCGAACCGGAACTACGAAACCTCCCGGAGCAGGATCCGGTCGCGCCGCTCCCGAAGGCGCTCGAAACGGTCGAGCGCGTCGGGGTCGAAATCGCGTTCCGGGACCGTTTCGGGATCGAAGCGGCCATGGTGGTCCTCTCCCCGGACCAGCAGGGCGGAATCCCGGAAGCCCGACGTCTGTTCGGTCTCGGTCGAGACGTAGCGCGCGACGAACCCGATCCTCGGGAGCGGCGAGGCGTTGGGCGAGGAACCGTGCGCGATCCGGACGTGGTGCAACGACATCTGGCCCGGCTCCAGCTCGATGTCCACGGCCCTGCCGTCGTCCACCTCGACGGCGATCTCTTGGCCGCGCGACAGAAGGTTCTTCTCGTCGAACGTGTCCGCGTGGGGCATCGGTTCCCCGTGCGATCCCGGAATCATCCTCATGCAGCCGCTCGCCCGGGTGCTGGGCGTGAAGGCCAGCCACGCGGAACATATCCGCGTTCCGCTCAATCCCCAGTAGGTCGCGTCCTGGTGCCAGGAGACGTAGGTCCGGTCCCCGGGCCGTTTGACGAAGAAATTGGTGGTCCAGCACAGGATGTTCGGTCCCAGGACGCATTCCACGGCGTCGAGGATGCGCGGGTCCCGCGCCAGGTCCGCCATCCACTTGAGCACGAGATGGCCCTTGACGCTGACGACGTCGACGCCGAGCTCCGCGCCTTTCCGCCGCGCTTCCTCGTAGAGTCGGCGGTAGCGCCCGGCCTCGTCCGCGCCCAGCACGTCGATCGGGAAGACGAAGCCGTCGTTCTCGTAGCGCGCGACCCGTTCGGCGCTCAGTCCACGGGCCATCCGTCTGGCTCCTTCCTCGCGGCGTCGTCCCTCAAATTACAGCACCCCTCGGGTCGCCGCCAGTCACGTCAGGGCGTCCGGAGGGGTCTTCGCGGCGAAGACGGCGTCCAGGTTGTCGAGCGCCCGGAACCCCATGGCGTCGCGGGTTTCCACCGTCGACGTCCCCATGTGCGGCAGCAGGAAGGTGTTCCGAAGGCGGCGGTATCCGGGATGGATGTCGGGTTCGCCCGAATAGACGTCCAGTCCGGCGGCGGCCAGCTTGCCCGATTCGAGAGCGGCGATGAGATCCTCGTCGACGACCAGGTCGCCCCGCGCCGTGTTGACCACGATCGCCCCGTCCGGCAGCAGCTCGATCCGTTCCCGCGTCAGGAAGCGCCGCGTCTCGGGCGTGAGCGGGGCGTGGAGGGAGAGCACCTGACTGGCCCGGAGCAACGACTCCGGGCTCTCGTGATACTCGGCGGCGTTCTCGAGCTCCGGCGGGAGCCGGTTCCGGTTGTGGTAATGCGCCTCCATGTCGAACCCCCTGGCGCGGGCGGCGACGGCGCGTCCGATGCCGCCCATGCCGTAGATGCCGAGGCGCTTCCCCGATACGTCGGCGCCCAACATGCCGGTGGGGCTCCACGCCTCCCAGCGTCCTTCGCGGATCATGGCCTCTCCTTCCGCCGCGCGGCGGGCGGCGCCGAGCATGACCAGCATCGTGAGATCGGCGGTCGCCGCGTTCAGGACTCCGGGCGTGTTCGTGACGACGATGTTCCGGGCCTTCGCGGACGCCAGGTCGATGTGTTCGTATCCCACCGAGAAGGTCGCGATCGCCTTCAGGCTCTCGGGCAGGCGCTCGATCACCTCGGAGGAGAGTCCGTCGGTCGCGCAGACCAGCAGCGCCTCGCGGTCCTGCGACAACGCCACCAGCTCCTCCGCGTCGTACGTCCTGTCGTCGGGATTGAACCTGGCGTCGTAGTCCCGCGCCAGCCTCGCCTCGACGGCGGCCGGCAGCTTTCGCGTCACCAGGATCCTCGGCTTGTCCCTCATCCGTTCCGATCCGTCGCTCCGAAAGGTTTCCGAATCGCCCCGTCGCCGCATCGTCCGGGCGCGTCGCCGAGGGTCCATGGTATACATTGCGGACTCCATGACGATCAAAGATCCGAATGCGCCGGTCTGGACGGCGATCGTGGCGGCGGTCGCCGCCGGGACCGTTCTCGCGTCGGGCGGGGCCGCCCGTCCCGACCCGTTGCCGCATCGCGCCGTCTACGACCTGGCCTTGAAGACCGCCGCTTCGGACAGCGGAGTGATCGGCGTCTCGGGGCGCATGGCGCTCGAGTGGGCGGACGCATGCGAGGGCTACACGACTTCCCAGCGCATTCATATGCGGATCGACCGGGCCGAAGGGCGGCCGGTCGACAACGATTTCACCGTCGCCTCCTGGGAGTCCAAGGACGGCGATACGTTCCGCTTCAGGATTCGCAACGTCGTCGGCGGCGCGCTGGTGGAGGAATTCGGCGGGCTCGCCGAGCGCGACGGAGTCCGGCGAACGGGCGTCGTTCGCATGAAGGTTCCCGTCGCCAGGACCATCCCGCTGCCCGCCGGCGCCGTGTTCCCTTCCGAGTACGCCAGCATTCTGACGCGCGAGGCCGGGAAGGGAGCCACGCGCATCGAGGCGCGGGTCTTCGACGGGATGGGCGAGGAGGGCCTGTTCGACGTGGTCGCGTTCGTCACCGGGTGCACCCCGGCCGGCCAGGCCGACACCGGGCTCGCCGAGCTGGACGGCGAGGAAGCCTGGAACATGCGGACGGCTTATTTCAGGGTCGGCGATACGTCCGGACTGCCGGAGTACGAGGTCGGGTTCAGGTTGTTCGCGAACGGCGTGGCCGACCGGCTGGTCCTCGACTATGGCGATTTCGTCCTCGGTTCGAAGATGGCGCACTTCGAGGCGCTTCCCGACGCCGGCTGCTGACGGCGGGGCCTCCCCTCCGGCGCCGCCGTCGCCGGACGAAGCTCGCGGACGGGCGGTATGAGAAATGCGGCCTATTCGTTCCGGGCGGGCCACAACCAGGCGGCGCCCCGCACGCCGCTGGAATCGCCGTGGACGTTCCGCCGCAACTCGGTCGTGATCTCGTCCGAAAACGCGTATGCCTTCCAGAGACGGGGCACGTTCTCGTACAGACGCTCGATGTTCGAGCAGCCGCCGCCGAGAACGATGACGTCCGGGTCCACGACGTTGATCACGGAGGCGAGGGACTTGGCCATTCTCCGCTCGTAGCGGGTGAGCGCCGCCTCCGCCGTCTCGTCGCCGCTCCGCGCGCGGGATGCGATCTCTTCCGCGGTCGAGGCCGGACCGCCGATCGCGGAGTGGTCGCGGGCCAGTCCCGGACCCGACAGGAAGACCTCGATGCAGCCGCGTTTGCCGCAGTAGCAAGGGGGTCCCGGCGTCTCTTCCGCGTCGGGCCACGGCAGCGTGTTGTGGCCCCATTCCCCCGCGATCGCGTTCGGTCCGGTCAGGACCTTGCCGTCGACGACGATGCCTCCGCCGGCGCCGGTGCCGACGATCACGCCGAAGACGACCTCGGCATCGCGTCCGGCGCCGTCGACGGCCTCGGACAGGGCGAAACAGTTGGCGTCGTTGGCGATGCGGACGGGACGGGCCAGGGCGGCGGCCAGGTCCTTGTCGAAAGGCTTTCCGATCAGCCATGTGGAGTTCGCGTTCTTCACCAGCCCGGTGGCCGGGGAGACGATGCCGGGAATCCCGACGCCGACGGCGCCCTGAATCCCCGCGTCCCGTTCCAGTTCGGCCACGACGTCGGAGACCGCTCTCACCGTTCCGTCGTAGTCGCGCCGGGGGGTGGCGACGCGGACGCGGCCGCGTTCCTCGCCGCTCGACGACAACGCGATGGCCTCGATCTTCGTGCCGCCCACGTCGACGCCGATTCGCAGGTCCGACGCCTCGCGTTTGGGTCTGGCGGAAGCGTCGGCGCTCATTGAAGTCCTTGATCGTCGAGACGGCGTTCGACGATGGCGCGCGCCTCGGTCCGAGCGTCCGGGAGCCGGACTACCGATCCGCCAGACGCTTCAGCCGCAACGCCGGCAGGCGTTTCAGGCGCTGGTTCACGGGGTCCACCTCAATGCCGGCCGATTCCAGGGCCGTGACCCCGAGCAGGGGCTCGACGCCGTCATCGCCGACGATGACGCGGCCCGCCGTCACGTCGCCCATGAACTCGATGCGCGCGATGGCGAAGTCCATCCTGACCTCGCGGCCATCCGCCGTTTCGTAGACGCGCTGGCCTTCCGGCTCGACCCCGATCGCCTCGATGCAGGACCGCGGCACCAGCGAGTCCGTCGCGCCGGTGTTCACGAGGAACAGGCCGTCCCAGCTCCTCGACGGTTCGGCCGGATTGCGGATGGTGACGGTCACGCGCGTGGCGCCCACGATGTTTTCCTCATGACGTCCCGCTGGCGCCGGTCCCCGCGAAGCGGCGAGCGGCAGCGTATTGGAACGCGCGGGGGGCGGGAACGCAAGCCGGGTCGCGGGACGGGAAAGCGGTATTCCGCGTCGGCGCTCATCGGAAGCCCCGGTCGGCGAGACAGCGCTCGACGATGGCGCGCGCCTCGGTCCAGTCGGCGGCCCGATGATGGCTGTCCTCGGAAGGTCCGAAAAGCTCCGCCAACCGGCGGTCGGCCACGAAATGGATGCGGACGACGCGGTCCGCGGCCCGGGCGACGGACGTATGGTTGCGGGGGATGTCGTCGATGAAGACGGTGGGCGCGTCGGTCCGGGCGCTCAGTCGGCGGACCGCCGGTCCCTTGCCGCCGGCGTTGGTGATGACGGGATAGTTCATGCCGTGCCGCCGCAGGCACCGCGCGCGCCCTTCGCGGGCGTGCGTCGGAATGTTCGAAAGGACGACGATCCGGGCGCGACCGGACAGGGCGCGCAGGGCCGCGGCGGCGCCGGGCAGGGGTTCGAGGTCTTCCACCTTTTCGCCATAGAAATCGTCCAGGATCGCTCTGATCTCGTCGGTCCCGACCGGCTCGTCGTCGGTCCGCCGCCGCACGTTTCCCACGAGTCGGAAGGAGGTCCAGTCGAAATAGCGTTCCCGGCTTTCGAGGTACGCCTCGAAGGCCGTCATGAACTCGACGAGAACGCCGTCGGCGTCGCAGACGATCAACGGGCGCGATGCTTCGACGACGGCGGAGTCTATCTGCGCGACGGTCTCGGGGGAGAGGTCTTCGGACATGCCCCGGCGCCGGTCACATCGGGGTCGGCGCGCCCGACAGCGCGGCGTGGGCGCGTTGGATCCGGGCCGGCGTCACGTCGGCGCGCTCGCAGAACGCCAACAGGCGCTCGTCGTCCTCGAGGAGGAAATCGAGGACGCCGGCGAGGAACCGGGGGTCGCCGGTTCCGGCGCGCAGGTCGTCGGCCGTCGCGCCCGACCGGGCCATGAAACCGCGCAGCGCCGCTTCCTCGGAGACGAGGAACTCCAGGGCCCGCAGGGCGACGGTTTCGGCTGCGGCGCCATCCATTCGAGTCGGCCTCGGGTCCGTTCGCGGCGCGGAGGGAAATACGGCGACGGCGCGATGGCGGCGCCCGGTGGAGATACGGCGCTCCATCCGGGTCGTCGCGGTCGGGGAGAACCCTACACCGCCAGATTGATCCAGGTCGTCTTGAGCTGGGTGAACTTGTCGAGCGCGTGGATCGACTTGTCGCGCCCGAATCCGGACTGCTTGTATCCACCGAAGGGCACGGTCATGTCGGCCTGGTCGTAGTTGTTGATCCACACGGTTCCGGCCTTGATGGCCCGCGCCGTCTTGTGCGCGGTCGCGAGGTCGCTGGTCCAGACCGCCGACGCGAGGCCGTAGATGGTGTCGTTGGCGATGGAGATCGCCTCGTCCACGTCCTTGAAGGCGATGACCGAAAGGACGGGCCCGAAGATCTCCTCCTGGGCGATCTTCATGTCGTTGCGCACCCGGTCGAAGATCGTCGGCTCGACGTAATAGCCGCCGGTCTCCTCGCGCACCCGGTTGCCTCCGTGGATGAGATCGGCGCCGGCGTTCCGGCCCTCGTCGATGTAGTGGAGCACCTTGTCCATCTGGGTCCGGTCGACGACCGCGCCCATGCGCGTGCCGGGATCCAGGGGCTCGCCCGGGACGTGGCGCGCAGCGTTCCTGGTGACGAGCTCCATGAACTCGTCCTTGATCGAGTCCTGGACGAGCAGCCGCGACCCGGCGTTGCAGATCTCTCCCTGGTTGAAGAATATCCCGAAGCATGCCGCCTTGGCGGCGTATTCGAGGTCGGGCGAATCGGCGAGCACGATGTTGGGCGACTTGCCCCCGAGCTCGAGGCCGAGGCGCTTGAGGTTGGATTGCCCGGCGTATTGCATGAGCTGCTTGCCGACCTCGGTGGAACCCGTGAAACCGATGCCGTCGATGTCCATGTGCAGGCCCATGGCCATGCCCGCCTTGCCGCCGCTGCCGGTGACGACGTTGAGCACGCCGTCCGGAACGCCCGCTTCGGCCGCGAGCTCGGCCAGCCGCAGCGCCGTCAGGGACGAGACGGAGGCCGGCTTGAGAATGACGCTGTTCCCGGTCGCCAGGGCCGGGCCGAGTTTCCAGCACGCCATGAGCAGGGGAAAGTTCCATGGCACGATGACGCCGACGACGCCGAGCGGCTCGCGCGTGATCATGCCGAGGAACGCCGGGTCGGAGGGAGCGATCTCGTCGTAGACCTTGTCGACGAGCTCGGCGAACCAGTCGATGCTCGCGGCCGACGCCGGAACGTCGATCCGGGTGGTGTCCCGGATGGGCTTGCCCACGTCCAGGGTCTCGAGCAGGGCCAGCTCCTCGCGGTGGTCGCGCATCTTCCGGGCGAGCTTCTGCAAGACGCGCTTGCGGCGGGCCGGCGCCATCCCGGACCATGCGCCGGACTCGAAGGCCGCGCGGGCGGCTTTCACCGCGCGGTCGACGTCTTCCCCGTCGCACGAGGCGATGGAGGCGATCTCCGAGCCATCCGCCGGGTTGATGCTGGCGTAGGTCGCGCCGGAGGCGGCATCGACGAATTCGCCGCCGATGAAGGCCTTGCCGCGGATGTCGAGTCCGCTGGCGGATTCTCTCCAGTCGTCGAGGGTTTCCGCTGCCGACATGGGTCCGTTCCTTGCTGTTCGGTGTGGCGGGCGGGCGAAAACGAAGGCCGCGCGACCGCGCGGCCTCGCCGCTCCGTGGACGTTGCGGTTACTTGATCTTCGATTCCCTGAATTCGACGTGCTTGCGCGCGACGGGATCGTACTTCTTCATCGACAGCTTCCCGGTCTTCGTCCGCGGGTTCTTCTTGGTCACGTAGTAATAGCCCGTGTCCGCCGTGCTGACGAGCTTGACCTTGAGGACGGTGGGTTTTGCCATGGCGGCTGTTCCTCTGTCGCGCCGTGCGCCGAAATCCTGACCGCGACTCTAGCGGCGGAGACCCGCGAGTCAAGGCTTTGTCCCGGGTCCGCGGGCAGAGACGCGTTCCGGGCTCTCGGCCGACCCGTTCCGGACGCGGGCGGCGCGAAGGCGCTCGAAACCGGCGTCGAGGTCGGCGATCAGGTCGTCGGGATCCTCGAGGCCGACGTGGTAGCGCAGCGTCGGCCCCGGCGCGTCCCATGTCGTCGCCGAGCGCAGCTTCTCGGGCCGGGTGGGCAGGACGAGGCTTTCGTAACCGCCCCAGGAACCGCCCATGCCGAAGTAACGGTAGCCGTTCAGCATGGCCGCGACGGCCTCTTGCGGGGTTTTCTCGAGGACGACGCCGAACAGTCCCGAGGCGCCCTTGAAGTCCCGCTTCCAGAGCTCGTGTCCGGGGTCGCCGGGCAGGGCCGGGTAGAGCACGCGCGCCACCTCGGGGCGGGTCTCGAACCATGCCGCGAGCTTCAGGGCCGAATCCTGGTGGCGGGCGAGCCGGGCCGACAGGGTGCGGAGCCCGCGCTGGCCCAGATAGCAGTCGTCGGGTCCCACCGCCATGCCCAGGCCCCAGGCGGAATCGCGGATCCGGGCGAAGTGCTCGTCCCGGACGGACACCAGTCCCAGCATCGCGTCGGAATGGCCGACGATGTACTTGGTCGCCGCCATGATCGAGACGTCGACGCCGAAGTCGAGCGGCTTGAAGTAGAGCGGCGTGGCCCAGGTGTTGTCCATCATGGCCACGGCCCCGGCCTCGCGGGCGGCTTCGGCGATCGCCGGAACGTCCTGCATCTCGAAGGTCTGGGAACCCGGCGCCTCGAGGTACACGACGCGGGTGTTCTCCCGTATCAGATCGGCGATGCCGGCGCCGATCGTGGGGTCGTAGAACGTGGTCTCGATGCCCATCCGGGCGAGCAGGGAGTCGGCGAACCGGCGCGCCGGGTAGTACACGGCATCGACCATCAGCATGTGGTCGCCGGGCTCGAGAAAGGCGAGCAGCGGCGCGGTGATGGCCGCCAGCCCGGACGGCACGGCGATGCAGCGGTCCGCGCCTTCCAGCTCGGCCATGGCGTTCTGCAACGCGAACGTCGTCGGCGTGCCGCGCCGCCCGTAGATGATGGTGTCCGGCGCGTCCCGCTGTTCCCGCGCGCTTTCCCAAGCCTCCACGGTCGGGAACAGGACGGTCGACGCGTGGTAGACGGGCGGATTGACGATTCCGTGGTTGTCGAAGGGCTTCCTGCCGGCGTGAACAATGGTGGTGTCGTCCTTCATGGCCTTGCTGCTTTCGTGTGGGTGGCTTCGCGGATGATGGGGGCGGCATGGGAGCCGCGCCATGATGTCACTTCGAACGGGGCGGCGCCAGATGCGCCGCGGCCGGCGCGCGGCGCGGCGGCGACCTCCCGCCCTTGCGGGGATATAACGTTTGCGTTATGGGTTGAAGAAGTCCACCGCAGCGAGGATTGAGGCATCGTCCTGGGCAGAACGTAGGGTGGAGCATCCGGCCATCGTCTCGTAGGGAACGGGGCCGCAACAGAGGAGACGAGACAATGCACTGCAAAACGATATTCGCCGCTGCGGCGCTCGCCGTGGGGCTGGCGCTTCCGGCATCCTCCGCCACGCTGGACGACGTCAAGGCCAAGGGTCACGTCCAGTGCGGCGTGAGCCAGGGCCTGCCCGGGTTCTCCAATCCCGATCAGTCCGGCAACTGGACCGGAATCGACGTCGACGTGTGCCGGGCTGTGGCCGCCGCCGTGTTCGGCGACGCGAACATGGTGAAATACACGCCCTTGTCCGCGAAGGAGCGGTTCACCGCCCTGCAATCGGGCGAGATCGACATGCTCTCGCGGAACACGACCTGGACGCTGGTGCGCGACACGGCGCTCGGTCTCGATTTCGCGGGCGTCAATTTCTACGATGGCCAGGGCTTCATGGTTCGCAAGGACCTGGGCGTCAAGAGCGCGATGGAACTCGACGGCGCCAGCGTCTGCGTGAACATCGGCACGACGACCGAACTGAACATGGCCGACTTCTTTCGCGCCAACGGCATGAAGTACGAGCCCGTCGTGTTCGAGAAGTCCGACGAGGTCGTGGCCGCCTACGACGCCGGCCGCTGCGACGTCTACACGACGGACCGATCCGGCCTCGCCGCCCAACGCATCAAGCTCGCGGATCCGGGTGCCCACATGGTCCTGCCCGAGACCATCTCGAAGGAGCCGCTCGGTCCCGTCGTTCGCCACGGCGACAACCAGTGGGGCGACATCGTCCGCTGGTCGCTCATCGCGATGGTCGAGGCGGAGGAGATGGGCGTCACGTCCGGAAACGTCGACGACATGCGCAAGACGGCGACGAACCCCGCCACCAAGCGCCTGTTGGGCACGGAAGGCGACATGGGCAAGAACCTCGGCCTTTCGACCGACTGGTCCTACAACGTCATCAAGCAGGTGGGGAACTACGGCGAGGTCTACGAGCGCCACGTCGGTCCCGACACGCCGATCGGCCTGGCCCGCGGCCCGAATGCGCTGTGGACCAAGGGCGGTCTGATGTATCCGATGCCGGTCCGCTAGGGCGGGCGGAGAGGCATCGCGGCGGGGCGCGTCCGGCGTTCGCCGGACGCGCCCTGTTTCGTTACGCGATCCTGGATGGCGAACGAAGCGAATGGCCGTCAGCGCGCACCTCTCGCACTGCCTGTCCGCACGCCTCGTCCGGCGACGGAGGCGCCGCAGGGTCCGTTCGCTCCTCTCTCCCTCCGGCGCGACCCCCACCCCGACCCTCCCCCTGTCCAGGAGGGGGCCATCCACACTCCTCCCCCTTGGCGGGAGGGAGGTCGGGAGGGGGGTGGACCGCGGTCCCGCAACGCCGCGCCATCCTCGATCCCTGCCGGTATGAGATAATGCGGGTTGGCGGCGATGCTGGCGGCCCCCCGGCCCGCGCGTCGTTCTGGAACGACCCGCGGGTCCGGGCGGCGGTATTTCAGGTTCTCGTCCTCGGCGGGGTCATCCTGTTCGGGGTCTACATCGTCAACAACACGCTCGTGAACATGGAAAGCCGGGGTATCTCCTCGGGTTTCGACTTCATGACGCGGACCGCCGGTTTCGATATCGGCATGACGCTCATCGACTACGACGAGGCGTCGTCCTACGGCCGGGCCTTCGTCGTATCGCTGCTGAACACCCTGCTCGTGTCGGCCATCGGGATCGCCTTCGCGACGTTTCTCGGATTCGTCGTCGGCATCGCGCGGCTGTCGGGCAACTGGCTGGTTTCGAAACTGGCCGAGGTCTACATCGAGATCATTCGCAACGTTCCACTGCTGTTGCAGATCTTCTTCTGGTATTTCGCGGTGCTGCGGGCGTTGCCGCCGCCCCAACGCAGTTTCGAGCTCGCCGATACGCTGTTCCTCAACCTGCGGGGCCTGTTCGTCCCGAGGCCGGTCTTCGAGGCGGGTTTCCCGGCGATCCCCATCGGCTTTCTCGTCGGCCTCGCCGCGGTCGCGCTCCTCGCGCGCTGGGCCAGGCGCCGCCGCGAGGCCACGGGCGAGCAGTTCCACACCGTTTACGTGTCGATAGGGATTCTGGCCGGGCTGCCGCTGCTCGCCGGCGCGGCGACGGGATTCCCGCTGTCCTGGGATTATCCCGTCCTGAAAGGCTTCAACTTCCAGGGCGGCATGACCCTGATCCCCGAGCTCGTGGCCCTGGTGATCGCGCTTTCCGTCTACACCGCCTCGTTCATCGCCGAGGTCGTCCGCTCGGGGATCCAGGCGGTAAGCCGCGGCCAAACCGAGGCCGCCCACTCCCTGGGCCTGCGGCCGGGTCCGGCGCTCCGTCTCGTCATCGTCCCGCAGGCGTTGCGCGTCATCATTCCGCCGCTCACCAACCAGTACCTCAACCTGACGAAGAACTCGTCGCTGGCGGCGGCGATCGCCTACCCGGACCTCGTGCTCGTATTCGCCGGCACGGCCCTGATGCAGACGGGGCAGGCCGTCGAGATCATCGCCATAACGATGGCCGTGTACCTCACGATCAGCCTGTCCATTTCGGCGGCCATGAACCTGTACAACAGGAAGATGGCCCTGGTGGAGCGATAGGCCATGGCCGACGCGGCGATGCCGGCCTTCGAGCGCGCCCCCGACCTGCCGCCGCCGGCCTCGACCGTCGGCGTCGTCGGCTGGATGCGCCAGAATCTGTTCTCGACCTGGTACAACGCGGTTCTCACCGTCCTCGCCTTGTGGCTGATCTGGGAGGCGGTTCCGCCTTTCGTCGCGTGGGCGTTCGTCGACGCGGACTGGACCGGCTCCACCCGCGACGCCTGCGCCCGCGAGGGCGCCTGCTGGGTCTTCATCAAGGAATGGTTCGGCCAGTTCATCTACGGCCGCTATCCGGTCGACGAGCGCTGGCGCGTCGATCTGGGCGCCGCCATCCTCGTCGTCTGCGCCGCGACCCTGTTCTTCCCGCGCTTCCCCTGGAAGGCGTGGGTCTCCGTCTTTCTCCTGTTCGGCTATCCGATCGTCGCCTTCTTCCTGTTCTCCGGCGACGCCTTGGGGCTGGCGTGGGTCGAGACCCCGCTGTGGGGCGGCCTGTTCCTGACCCTGGTTCTGGCCATCGTCGGCTGCGTTTTCGCCTGCCGATCGGCATCGTGCTGGCGCTCGGTCGGCGTTCCCGGATGCCGGCGGTGCGGGCGGTCTGCGTCGCCTTCATCGAGCTGTGGCGGGGCGTGCCCCTCATCACGGTGCTTTTCATGGCGTCGGTCATGTTCCCCCTGTTCGTTCCCGAGGGCCTGACCTTCGACAAGCTGTTGCGCGCCCTGATCGGGATCATGCTGTTCCAGGCCGCCTATCTCGCCGAGGTGATCCGGGGAGGATTGCAGGCCATCCCGCGGGGGCAGTACGAAGGGGCGCTGGCGCTGGGTCTGAACTACTGGAAGGCGATGGCCTTCGTCATCCTGCCGCAGGCGCTCAAGCTGGTGATCCCGGGTATCGTGAACTCCTTCATCGCGCTGCTGAAGGACACGACGCTGGTGCTGATCATCGGACTGCTGGATTTTCTCGGCATGATCCAGGCGGCCGGAACCAACCCCGACTGGCTGGGTTTTGCCGTCGAGGGTTACGTGTTCGCCGGCTTCGTCTTCTGGGTGTTGTGTTTCGGCATCTCGCGCTACAGCCTTCACCTGGAGCGCAGGTTGCACACCGGTCACTGAGCGGGCCGGGCGATGACGGGAGAACGGGAGCGATGAACGAATCGACGGCGGCGGGCCAGGGTCCCGGCGATGGCGACGCCATCCGCATGATCGGCGTCCACAAGTGGTACGGCCAGTTCCACGTCCTCAAGGACATCAACCTGTCCGTGGACCGCAAGGAGAAGATCGTCGTCTGCGGCCCTTCGGGTTCGGGCAAGTCGACGCTGATCCGCTGCATCAACCGGTTGGAGGAGCACCAACGCGGACGGATCGTCGTCGAAGGCATCGAGCTCACGAACGACCTGAAGAGGATCGACGAGATCCGCCGCGAGGTCGGCATGGTCTTCCAGCATTTCAACCTCTTCCCCCATCTCACGGTGCTCGACAACCTGACGCTGGCGCCGATGTGGGTTCGCAAGATGGCCAGGGACGAGGCGGAAGAGATCGCCATGACGTTTCTCGCCCGGGTGAAGATCCCGGAACAGGCGGAGAAATACCCCGGTCAGCTTTCGGGCGGCCAGCAGCAGCGCGTGGCCATCGCCCGGTCGCTGTGCATGAACCCCAAGATCATGCTGTTCGACGAGCCGACGTCGGCGCTCGACCCCGAGATGATCAAGGAGGTGCTGGACGTCATGGTCGATCTCGCGGAGGAAGGCATGACCATGATCGTGGTGACCCACGAGATGGGATTCGCCAACCGGGTCGCGGACCGTGTCGTTTTCATGGACGGCGGAGAGGTCATCGAACAGGCCGACCCCGAGACCTTCTTCAATAGTCCGCGGAACGAACGGACCAGGCTGTTCCTGAGCCAGATACTGTCGCACTGACGGGGTCGTGCGCTTGGCGGAACAACCCCCTGCCTCGCAGGCTCGCCTTCCTGCGACGGGGGAGGCGGACATGGGCGAGCCGAACTGGCCCAATCGCACACTGTTTCACCATGACAATCTTGCGGTCCTGCGCGGCATGGACGGCGCGACCGTGGATCTGATCGCCACCGATCCGCCGTTCAACAAGAACAGGGATTTTCACGCGACCCCTGACAGCCTGGCGAAAGGCGCGAAGTTCCAGGACCGATGGTCATGGGAGCGGGACGTTCTGCAAGACTGGGTGGACCAGATCACCGACGATCATCCCAGACTCATGGAGGCCATCGAGTCGGCCCGCTACGCCCACAGTGACGGCATGGGAGCGTTCATGTGCTTCATGGCCGTCCGGTTGCTCGAGATGCGCCGCGTCCTCAAACCGACGGGCTCGATCTACCTCCACTGCGACGATGCCGCGAGCCATTACCTCAAGGCCGTCATGGACGCGATATTCGGATGGAAGAATTTTCGGAACGAGATCATATGGGAACGCTCTGCCGGCCGCAGCGATGCGAATCGCTACGCGAGGGTCCATGACGGAATTCTCTACTACGGGAAATCCGGGGACGTCGTGTGGAATCAGCAATACGACCCTCTTACCCAGGATTACATCGACCGGAACTACCGATACAGGGACGAACGGGGGCGCTATACCACCATGCCTCTCAAAGGCGGCGGCGTATCCGGGCAAACCCATGAGTTCACATGGCGCGGCGTCCACGCCCCGAATTGGCGTTTCACGGTCAAGAGCCTGGAGCGGCTGGAAGCGGACGGGCTGATTCACTGGTCACGGAAAGGCCAGCCGCGACGCAAGTTCCACTTGTCCGAATCCAGGGGGATCGCCGCCAGGGATTTGATGACCGACGTTACTCGCGCGCCGAAATCCGAGCGGACCGGCTACCCGACGCAAAAGCCGCTGGCCCTGTACGAACGCCTGATCCGGGCAAGCACCGTGGACGATGATATCGTCCTTGATCCATTTGCCGGTTGCGCGACCACCTGCGTGGCCGCCGAACGTCTGGGACGTCGGTGGGCGGGGATCGACATCTGGGAAAAGGCGCACGAGGTGGTTCTCGATCGCCTCAAGGTCGAGGGCCTGACCTTCGGGGACATCCACTACGCCACCGAGCCGCCGGCTCGCACGGACGGCGGGGAAGTCGCCGCGCCGTTCCTGCGGGTGACGGAGAGGCGAAAGCGTCCGCCCCCGGAGCCGTGGCAAAAGTTGTCGCGGGCGCAAATCGTTCAGGAACTGACCGAGGCGCAGACCATCACGGACGGGCTGGTGTTGTGCGCCGGTTGTGGGCGCGAGCTTGAAGCGCCGTTCATGGAACTGGACCACGTCAGGCCGAGAACCGATGGCGGCGAGAACGACATCTCCAACCGCATTCTGCTGTGCCGCCCCTGTAATGGGCGCAAGAACGCGAACCTGACCATGCGGGGGCTGATCGCCGCGAACAGGAAAGCGGGCTGGATGAAGGCCGAACGGCTGGCGAAACGCGCGCAGGAACTGGCCCGGGAACGCTATGAGGACGTCCGGTATCGGCGGCGGTGGCACGCCGCGACCGACGACCTGTTTGACGGAAGCTGAAATGGACGGTGGACTTGGCTATCCGGAAAATGCTTGTCCGCAGGCTTCATCCGGCGACGGGGGCGCCGCAGGGTCCGTTCGCGCTTCTCCCCCTTGGCGCGACCCCCACCCCGACCCTCCCCCTGCAAGGGAGAGGGAGAAGAAGGGGAACGGAGGGGCCGTCGACGCTCCATCCTCCCTGACCATCCACACTCCTCCCCCCCTGGCAGGGGGGAGGTCGGGAGGGGGGCCGCAGCCCCGCGACGCTGCTCCCGGCGGCATGAGACAATGCGCGCCAAGAGGTGACGTATCAAGTCATGTGTCAGAGGTGGAAAGGGGGTACTCCCTCGGTGGTTCAGCGGACCACGACGGAAAGGAGCACCCCGATGCCACAGCGGACCGTGACGATCGAGAGCTTACCGGAGGCCTTCGAGGTGGTGAAGGCGATGCAGGCCGATGGCCTGGACTGGGGCGCCGACTGCCGACCGGCGGCGCGCCAGGCCCTGGCCGAGATCATTCAGGGCAGGATGGCCGAGGACGTCGACCGTTGGCTCGCCGGCCTCGATGGCAGCGCCGCCCGCGACCGCCGCAACGGAACCTGCCGGCGCTGCTTGCCGTGCGAACTCGGCGACATCGAACTGGCGGCGCCGCGGACCCACCGTTACTGCCCCTTGCGCACAACTGCCTTGCACCGCCTGAAGACCAACAGGACCCCGAGTGCTTTCACCGAAAAGACAAGCCCATGGGATGTCGTCAGACTACAGTCCAAGAAGACCTCTGGCGGCGCCCATGTTCGGAGCGTATTGCAGGTCGATGGCTTCGAACTCTCTGCCGTACGTCTTCCCGGATCGTCGTTCGGTCGGTGGCGGCAAAGTCCCGGATGTTGGACGACACGAACACCGCCGGCGACTCGCGTCCGGCGTTTCGCAAGGTTCGAACCGCATCGATATAGGTTTCCAGAACCACGCAGTCCTTCATGGCGTCCTTTCCTTTCCCTGCCGGCGTGCGCGCCTCGTTCAGCCGGAGAAAGGCCCTGCCGACGATGTCCTCGGAATCGGGCGCTTCGGCGCCGACCTTGAGCCAGCGGCCGGCCAAGCGGCGGCAGCGCGCTTCGTGGCCGCTCCAGTGGGCCAAATCGACCCGGCTTGGCGCACCGTAAAGAGCGACCAGCCGGTTGAGGCTGTCTACGTCGGCTCTGCGTTTGGCGATCCGGTTTCGCGCCTCGTCCTCGACTCGGTCCGCATTGTCCCGGAATTCTCGGCCGACCTGTTGGGCGACCAAGGTTTCGACGCCGGGACCGGATTCGGCCGCGTTCAGAAGCGCCAGGGAAGCCTCGTGGTCGTGCACGCGAAGGTCGGGCCGCGTGGGGTCGCGCAGCATGTCCAGAATGATGCACGTGTCAAGGCAGAGGACAGGAATATCCACCCGGCGGGACTCCCGGTGTCGTTCGGCGGCTCGGAAAGGGCTCAGGAGGCGGCGCGGGAACGCAGCAGATCCATCGAATACCGGTACTCGTCCGCAAGGTATTCCGCCATTTCGGGGGGCCAGTCCTCGACCTCGACCAACCATCGGCCCAGAAGATCGGTATCGAGCCGACTGTCGGTGTCGTAAGCGGCGAACAGGAACCTGAACCATCGCTCTTGGTCGGCGGGATGCCCCGTTCCGGTTGACTTGTTCGCATATGCGGAGAAGGTGTGCAGTGCCGAGGCGGCGGCGGAGGAGGTCCAGTCCGTGATGGTTTGCCGGCGCGGCGTCACCTTCACTGCGACGTCCGAATCGGTCAGCGCGGGGTTGACGATGCGGTCGAGAAAATCGTTCAGGATGTCGTTGTAGCGGGAAACGCTGAGATCGCCGTTCTCGAGCGGGACGATGTTGGCGACGGTGTATCCATCGGGCCGTTCGCGCAGAGTGAGGCCGGAAGCGGCGATGCCGTCTCCGGATCGGCGATCGAATGCCAGAAAGGCGGGCGCTGCGGGGGATGCTCTCGCGAGTTCCCGTTCCCGTTCCCCGGCGTGACGCCACGGGGAGGAAGCGCCGCTCCGGAGCGCTTCGCACAACTCCGCGCGCTGCTTCTCGGCGCAGATCAGGAACAGATCCTGGAACACCTCGATGGAATCGGTGAGGTCATTGCGCATGGAATCGTTCCGTGTCCTTTGGGCAATACCATAGCGCTTGTGCTGCAGGGGCGCCAGCCCTTGTCCTCATTCAGAACTCCTCCCCCCTGAACAGGGGGGAGGTCGGGAGGGGGGTCCACCGCGGTCCCGCAACGCCGCGACCCCCACCCCGACCCTCCCCCTGCAAGGGAGAGGGAGAAGAAGGGGAACGGAGGGGGCTGGACCGCAACGCCGCAACGCCGCGACGCCGTGCCGTCCCGCCACGCCACGCCTCGCCCGGCGTCTCATGCCGTAGTGAACGAGGACGGTCCTCGCCGCCTCCGGCAACGGGCTTCCGGTCGCGTCACGTCCTCGACGCGCTGTTTCAGGTCGTGGTTCATCAGGGCGAAGACCTGCGCCGTCTTCTCGAGCGTCTTCCCGCCGATGAAGAGGGCGAGCCATCCCGCGAACCGTTCGCCATGACGGACCCGGCAGCCGCAGGGCGCCGGTTCCAGCGTGAACCAGTGCTCCGAGACGAACACCCTGCGCGCGAGCACCTGGTCGCGCCAGCGGAGTTCCCGGTTGTCGGCGACGCGGACCAGGCGCGGTTTCCGCCGCGAGGATCGTCGCCCCGGAACCGCGAGCTCGAGTTCCACCCGATCGCCCTCGACGGGCTCGCCCTCCAACGCCGGCATCACCCGGTTCCACTGGCGCCACCTGGGGAAATCGACGAGCACGGACCACACCTGCTCCGGGCTGGCGGATATCTCGATCTCGGAGTCGACCCGTTTCACGTCCCCGCCGCCGTCGTCATACGTTGGGGTCCAGCGTCGCCGCTTCCCGGGCGAAGACCCGAAACCCGAATCGCTGATAGAGGGGGAGGGCGCGGGGGTGGTCCTCGGTGCAGGTATGCACCCAGACGCGCTCCGGACCCGATGACCACGCTTGGCGGACCGCCCGGTCCAGAAGGTGGCGCCCCAGCCCCCTGCCGATGAACTCGGGCGTGAGGCCGAAGTAGGCGAGCTCCACGTCGGGCGGCTTCCGGCGGTCGAGCTCGGCGTACCCCGCCGGGACGCCGCCGACGTAGGCCACGTAGATCTCGACCCGTTCGTCCCGGATGATGGCGCCGAGCTCCTCTACCGGCATGTGTTTGCGCTCGACCCAGGTCCAGTCGCGCCCCACCGCGTCGTAGAGGTAGAGGTAGAACCCCGCGCTCGGTTTTTCGGCCCGCAACAGCGCCAGCTTCATGAGCGGCGCGGGAACCGGCGGCGCGTCCGGCGGGGCCAGCATCTCGAGGTAGGTGATCGTGACGTCGATCGGCGGAAGGGGTCGGGCCTCCGGGGCGGCGTCCTCGACCGGCCAGGGCGCGCCGTCGAGGCGTCGGCCCATCACCGCGCGGGATTCCCGCCGGTAGCCGACGCGCCGATAGAACTCCAGCGCCGCGGCGTTTTCGCGGCGGATCATCAGCTCGGCCTTCGGCGCGTTCCGGTCCGTCAGCCAGCGCTCGGCCGCCCCTACGAGCCGGCGGCCGAACCCCCGGCGCCGTCGTTCGGGCGCCACGGCCAGGTAGTAGAGCCATCCGCGGTGGCCGTCGTGGCCGACCATGACGCCTGCGACGAGTTTCCCGTCCGCCTCTCCCAGGAGGATTTCGCCGTGGCCGCTGTCGCGGCAGAACGCGATGTCGCGGCGGGGATCGTTCCACGGCCGAAGCAGGCCGCACGATCGCCAGAGGTCGATGACCGCGGCCTCGTCTCCGGGCGCGAAGGGGCGGATGTCCATGCCGTTCCCGTTCGGCCCGCGCCGGCCCGCCGCCGTCAGGTCTCGACGGGCGTGTCCGGACGGCTGCCCCACTCGGTCCACGATCCGTCGTACACCGAGTACTCCTCGTGGCCGAGCAGGTGCAGCCCGAGCGCCAGCACGCAGGCGCTGACGCCCGAGCCGCAGGTGCCGACGGCGGGCCGGTCCAGGTCGACCCCGCCGGCCTCGAAGGCGGCCGCGAGCGCGTCGGGGGCGAGGAATTCGCCCGTCTCCGGGTCCATCAGTCCGGTGTAATGGAGGCAGGCGCTGCCCGGAATGTGGCCGCCCCGCACGCCCGGCCGGGTCTCGGGCTCGATGGCGTCGAAACGTCCCCGCGACCGGGCGTCCAGCACCTGCTCCGCCCGGGACCGGAGATTCTCCCGCATCTGGTCCAGCGAGCGCACCAGTTCCGGCCGGAATCGGACGTCAAGGGCGCGCGGCGCGGGCGCCGCCTCTCCGGACTCGATGGGCCGGTTCTCCCGCCGCCATTTCGCGAATCCGCCCGAGAGCACCGCCACGTCGTCGTAGCCGAACAACCGGAACATCCACCACGCCCGGCACGACGCCATCATGCTCCCCGAGTCGTAGGCCACGATGCGGAAGCCGTTTCCCAGGCCGAGGGCCCCGACCTTGGCGGCGAAGTCCTCGGCGCCGGGGATCATGTGGGGCAGGTCGCTCGCGGGATCGCTGATCTCGTCGATGTCGAAGCGCGCGGCGCCCGGGATGTGCGCCTCGCGGTACTCGGCGGCGGCGTCCCGGTTCTGCGCGGGCAGATACCACGAGGCGTCGATGGTCCCGACCTCGGGGTCGTCCAGGTGCTGGGCCAGCCACTCCGTCGAGACGAGGGCCTCGGGTTTGGCGTAGTGCATGGGAATAGACCTCCTGTCGTCGCGGCGGGCGGCGGGCGCCCGTCAGATGAAGGACAGCGAGACGCGCCGGTTCCGCCTGCCCTTGCTCTGGATCCGGTCGACCGCGACGCGGCCGATCTCCCCGGTGCGCCGGACGTGCGTTCCGCCGCAAGGTTGCAGGTCCTGGCCCTCGATGCGGACGAGGCGCACGCGGCCCGAGCCGCGCGGCGGCTTGACCGCCATGGTCTTGACCAGATCGGGCCGCGCGTCGAGCTCCTCGTCGGTAATCCATTCCGCGCCGACGGGATGATCCTCCTCGATGAGGCGGTTGAGCTCCGCGGCGATCCGCTCCTTGTCGAGGTCGGCTTCCGGGACGTCGAAATCGAGCCGGCCCTTGCCTTCGCCCACCTGGCCGCCCGTGACGGGGTAGGGGAGAATGGCGGAGAGCAGGTGCATACAGGTATGCATGCGCATCAGGCGGTGGCGCCGACGCCAGTCGATCTCCGCCGTGACCCGCGCGCCGGCCGGGATCGGCGGCGCGTCCTCCGCCGGGACGTGCAGGATACCGTCCGGCCCGTCTCCCTTGACCGTATCGACGATGGGAACCGCGGTCCCGTCGCCGGTCGTGAGCGCGCCGCGGTCTCCCGGCTGTCCGCCGCCCGTCGGGTAGAACACGGTCCGGTCGAGTTGAATGCCCCGCTCGTCCACGGAGGCGACGATCGCCTCGCACGTCCGGGCGTAGGCGTCCTCGCGAAATATCGGTTCCATCGTTCCGCTCCCCCCGCCACTCGTTCTTCTCCCCCCTGACCACTGATACTCCTCCCCCCTGACAGGGGGGAGGTCGGGAGGGGGGTCCGGATGCGCGCCGCCGCCGGCGACCCCCACCCCGACCCTCCCCCTGCCAGGGAGAGGGAGAAGAAGGGGGGGTCGATCACGGTCCTGCGACTCCGCGCAATCATCGGTCCCCGCCGGTAGGGGAAATGCGGCCTAACCCTGGGGTCCGCCGCCGATCCGTTCGACCCAGTCGGGGAAATCGAAGCCGTTCCTCCTGAGGAACTCGGCGCTGAACAGCTTGCTCTGGTAACGGGCGCCGTAGTCGCACAGCACCGTCACGATCGTGTGCCCCGGGCCGAGCTCCCTGGCGAGCTTGACCGCGCCGCAGACGTTGATCCCCGAGGAACTGCCGAGCACGAGGCCTTCGTTCTCGACGAGGCCGAAGAGGTAGGGAAGCCATTCCTCGTCGGGGATCCGGTAGGGGAAGTCCACTTCGAGTTCTTCGAGGTTCGCGGTGATGCGCCCCTGGCCGATGCCCTCGGTGATCGAGGAGCCTTCCGCCTTCAGTTCGCCGTGAGCGTAGTGGTTGTAAAGCGCGGCGCCCGGCGGGTCGGCGAGGCCGATCCTGACGTCCCTGTTCCGCTCGCGGAGGAACGCGCTGACGCCCGCCAGGGTGCCGCCGGTGCCGACGGCGCAGATGAACCCGTCGACGCCGCCGTCCGTCTGTTCCCAGATCTCCGGACCGGTGGTCCGATAGTGGCCGTCGCGGTTCGCCGTGTTGTCGAACTGGTTCGCCCAGATGGCGCCGGCGGGCTCCGTCTCGTCGAGCTCTTCGGCCAGCCGCCCGGAGTATTTGACGTAGTTGTTCGGGTCCCGATAGGGGACGGCGGGCACTTCGCGGACGTCCGCGCGGCACATGCGCAGCATGTCCTTCTTTTCCTGGGTCTGCGTATCCGGGATGACGATGACCGTGCGATAGCCCCGCGCGTTTCCGACCAGGGCCAGTCCGATCCCCGTGTTTCCCGCGGTGCCCTCGACGATCACGCCGCCCGGTCGCAACAGGCCCTTCCTCTCGGCGTCCTCGACGATGAACAGCGCCGCGCGGTCCTTGACCGAGCTGCCCGGGTTGAGGAATTCGGCCTTGCCGAGAATCTCGCAGCCGGTCTCCTCCGACAGCGCGCGCAGCCGGATGAGGGGCGTGTTGCCGATGGCGCCGGTGAATCCGTCGCGGACGTCCATGGTTCCGTGCATCCCGTGCATCCCGCGCGCCGCCGGCCGCGGGCCCGTATCCCGATCGCGGACTGTAACGGCGCCTCCCGCCGCCTTCAAGACCCGGAGGGAGCCGGATCCGTTCGCGCCCCTCTTCCTGGCGCCGCGACCCCCACCCCGACCCTCCCCCTGCAAGGGAGAGGGAGAAGAAGAAGGGGAACGGAGGGTTTGTCGACGCTCCATCCCCCCCTTGACCATCCACACTCCTCCCCCCTGACCACCGATACTCCTCCCCCCTGACAGGGGGGAGGTCGGGAGGGGGGTCCGGATGGACGTACGCAGCCGCCGGTGACCCCCACCCCGACCCTCCCCCTGCAAGGGAGAGGGAGAAGAAGGGGGACGGAGGGGCCGTCGCCTTCATTGCGGACCGGCGAGCGCCATGCGGAAGCGGTCCTTGAGATGGGCGCCGTCCCGCGGCGGCAGGACGAGGGGCGGTGCCTCGGCGCGGACCTTGACGGCGAAGAACAGCGGGCCTTCGCCCTCGAGGATGGCGGGCGTCGCCCGGTCGAGCTCTTCCTCGTCGTGGAGCGTCGCCGCCTGCTCGAATCCGCAGGCGTGGGCCGCGGCGGCGAGGTCGGCGGGACCGGCCGTGTGCGTCGCCTGCATTCCCGTTTCGCCGTAGCGCTCGTTGTCGAGGACGACGATCGACAGGTTGGCCGGTCCCTGCAGGGCGATGGTGGCGAGCGAACCCAGCCCCATGAGCATGTCTCCGTCGCCCGTGAGGACCAGGACCCGGCGATCCGGCCGCGCCAGCGCGAGGCCGAGGCCGATCATCGCCGTCCCCCCCATGGCGCCCCACAGGGGGTAGGTGAGGTCGCGGTCTCCCGCCGCCGTCGCGTCCCAGGCCGGGGCGCCGAGCCCCGCGACGACCAGCAGGTCGTCCATGTCCTTGACGAGGTGTTCGACGACCTGCCGGCGGCGCAAGGGGTAACGCTCGGCGCGATCCGGGTCCCACACGTCAGCCGTCCTCCGCCGGCGCGAAGGCCTTCGAGCCGATCAGGCGCTGGGAGATGAGCACGGCGACCATCTCGTTGGCCTCGAACGCCGTTCGGCCACCGGCGGAAACGGTTTCGGCCGCCATGCCGGCGTCGTCGAGGTCGAGGACCTGGAACCCCGACAGCTCCAGGATCGCGGCGGCGTTCCGGCCCATGGGCATCTGCCAGGGGTTCGCCTCGCCCCATTGCCCGCGCATGGCGATCAGCGTCAGCAACGGGTAGCGTCCGACCCGGATGATCGAGAACATGTTGACGCAATTGCCGATGCCGCTCGATTGCATCAGCAGCGCGCCGCGCCGACCGCCGAGCCAGCTTCCCGCCAGCATGGCGACGCCTTCCTCCTCCGTCGTCAACGGCGCCGCGCGCATCTCGTCGTCGTTCCGGCACAACTCGATGAGGCGGGCGTGGCCGGCGTCGGGCACGTAGGGCACGTGGCGCACGCCGAGCGCCTTCAGGGCCGCGTGGACGTCGGCCGGCCAGACTGGTGGCGGAGAGTCTGTCATGGGTCCTCCGATCCGCGGCATTCTCTACCGCAAAACCCGAACGGTTGAAAACGGGCGCGGCCGTCGCCGCCGCGCCATCGCCGTGCTATGGTCGGCTTCCCCGCCGCCCATGCGAGAGAAGGCTCCGCATGAATCTCGGACGTTTCCCCCGCCTGCGCTTCGCGCACCTGCCGACGCCGCTCGAGCCGCTCCCCAATCTGACGAAGGAGCTCGGGGGGCCGAGCATCTACATCAAGCGCGATGACCAGACCGGGCTCGCCACCGGCGGCAACAAGACCCGGAAGCTCGAGTTCCTGATGGCGGACGCGCTCGGGAAAGGCGCCGACACGGTCATCACCCAGGGGGCCACGCAGTCGAACCACTGCCGCCAGACCGCGGCGATCGCGGCGAGACTGGGCATGGCGTGCGAGGTTCTGCTGGAGAACCGGACCGGCAGCCGGGACCCCGACTTCACGCAGTCCGGCAACGTCTTCCTCGATCGGCTCTTCGGCGCGCGCATCCGCCATTACCCGGGCGGCGCGGACATGGACGAGGCCATGGAGGACGCGGCCCGGGAGATCGAAGGCGGCGGGGGAACGCCTTACGTCATCCCCGGCGGCGGCTCGAACCCCATCGGCGCCCTGGGGTATGTCGATTGCGCGATGGAGCTTCTCGCCCAGGCCGGCGACCAGGGCCTTCGCGTCGATCACGTCGTGCACGCCACCGGCAGCGCCGGGACGCAAGCGGGCCTCGTGACCGGCCTCGAAGGCGCGTCCAGCGGCGTCCCGGTCCTCGGCATCGGCGTCAACGCGCCCAGGGACGCGCAGGAGGAGAAGGCGCACGGCCTCGCCCGCCGCACCGCCGACCTGATAGGCACGGGCATCGAGGTCGCGCGGGAGCGGGTGGTGGCGAATTGCGACTACGTCGGGGCCGGTTACGGCGCGCCCACGGACGGGATGGTCGAGGCGGTGACCCTGCTCTCGCGTCTCGAGGGCATTCTTCTGGATCCGGTGTACACGGGGAAGGGCATGGCCGGCCTGATCGATCTCGTCCGGCGGGGCCGTTTCGCCAGGGACGAGAACGTCGTTTTCGTCCATACCGGCGGCAGCGCGGGGCTGTTCGGCTACCGCGGGGCCTTCGCCGACGCGCTGGCGTCCGGCCCGCGGGAGGCCGGCCCATGAGCGGTTTCGTGTGGAACCATCGCCATGCCGACCTGCCGGGCGCCCGGATCCATTACGTTCGGCACGGCGCCGGGCGTCCCGTCGTCCTGTGCCACGGCTATCCGGAGTTCTGGTACGTCTACCACAAGAACATTCCCGCGTTGGCGGAGCGTTTCGACGTCATCGCTCCGGACTGGCGCGGCTTCGGCGATTCCGAGAAGCGCGAGCGGACGCCGACCGTCGACGACTACGTCGCCGATCTGGAAGCGCTGATCGATCGTCTCGAACTGGACCGCGTCGGTCTCGTCGGCCACGATTTCGCGCCCTGGATCATCCAGGAATACGCCCGGCGGCGTCCGGAGCGCATTTCGGGCCTGTTCCTCTACAGCTTTCCCTATCCGCAGATCGGCGAGCGCTGGTACGCCGTCGACCACGTGAAGGAGGTCTGGTATCAGGCCTTTCAGCAGCTCCCCTTCGCCGCCGGCCTGGTCGCCTCGAGCCGCGAGAACTGCCGGGCCTACATCTCGCATTTCCTGTCTCACTGGAGCCGCGACCCGCGCGCGTTCGACGACGATCTCGAGGTCTGGGTCGACAACTTCATGAAGCCCGGCAACGTCCAGGGCGGTTTCGACTGGTACAAGGCCAATCACGAGAACCGGATACGGACGGTGCGCGGCGATCTCGGCGCGCTCGCGCCGATCACCGTCCCGACCCGCGTGCGCTGGGGGGAGCACGACAGGATCCTTCGGGTCGAGTGGCGCGACCGGCTGGGCGAATGCTTTACCGACGTGGACGTCGGGGTCTTCGCCGGCGTGGGCCACTTCGCGCCTTACGAGGCGCCGGACCGGGCCAACGCCGAGATGATCGACTTCTTCGAGGGGTTGGCCTGGTAGGCCGCCATCGCCATGCGCCGCGACCCCCACCCCGACCCTCCCCCTACAAGGGGGAGGGAGAAATAAAAGGGAAGGGCGGGAGCCATCGACGCCCCTCTCTCCCGGCCACCCACGCTCTCCTCCCCCTGGCCACTGATACTCCTCCCCCCTGACAGGGGGGAGGTCGGGAGGGGGGTCCGCCGCCCCGCAACGCCGCTCCCGGTGGCCTGCGCGGCGTCTCATATGTCGATATGTTTATGTATTGAACCGGGACGAATCTTGACCTTGCGGCGTCGTTCGTGATAGGATAGGGTTGTAATCTTCACGGGGCCTCTTCACGGGGCCTCTTCACGGGGCCTCTTCACGGGGCCTCTTCACGGGGCCTCTTCACGGGGCCTCTTCACGGGGCCTCTTCACGGGGCCTCTTCACGGGGCCTCTTCACGGGGCCTCTTCACGGGGCCTCTTCACGGGGCCTCTTCACGGGGCCTCTTCACGGGGCCTCTTCACGGGGCCTCTTCACGGGGCCTCTTCACGGGGCCTCTTCACGGGGCCTCTTCACGGGGCCTCTTCACGGGGCCTCTTCACGGGGCCTCTTCACGGGGCCTCTTCACGGGGCCTCTTCACGGGGCCTCTTCACGGGGCCTCTTCACGGATAGAGGAGGGTTCCCGTTCGATGACGATCTCCAGACTTGCGACGGCGTTGGTTTGCGGCATGGCCCTGGCGCTGGGCGCCTGCACCGAGACCAGGACGGTGCGCATCGGCGACGACCTGGCGGCTCCCGCGGCCGAGGCCGCGCTGGACGCGCTTCGCGGCTCGCTGGCGGCGGCCCAGGCGGCGCTGCGTGCGGCCACCACCGGCGAGCAACGCGAAGAGGCCGGCAAGGTGGTGAACGAGGCCCGGAGAGGTCTGGCGCAGGTGCGGGAGGACCTGGAGATGCTGCCGGACAGCGCCGACGCGGCGCTGGCGGCGGTCGACACGGCGCTGTCGTTGGTCGGCGAGGCCCTGGGGGCGGCCAACGCGGCGTTCGGGTCGGGGGGGACCGTTTCCCTCGCCAGCATGCACACGACGCTGGACCGGGCGCAGACGGCGCTGGACGACGCTCAGACCCGGATAACCGAGGCGCTGGCGGCCAACCCCACCGGCGCGATCGAAACCGCGCTGTTGCAGGCCCAGGGCGCGCTGACCACCGCCCAGGTCTCCCTGGTGCCGCTGCTGCGCGAGGAACTGAAGACCGCCGAAGCGGACCTGGCGACCCGCGCCACGGAGCGGGACGCGGCGCGGGCCGCGCAGGAGGCGACCGAAGCCGAACGGGACGACGCCCGGGCCGAGAGGGACGCGTTGAGAGACGAGCACGTCCATCCGCCTCTCTTCCGGAGCGCCCGCGCCCCGAGAGCGCTCGGGGCGACGATTACGGTCACCCGGACGGCCCGAACCGTCCCGAACGCCGACGGCGACGAGTGGGTCGCGAACCCGGACGCGCTCGACATCGCGACGGACGCCGTCCCCTACGTCGCCGGTGCGACGCTGGCCTCCCGCGCCGGGGACGAGTTCCCCATGCGGGCGATCACCTTCCGGGGCGACATACGCCAGGGAAGCCAGCGGGGGATGACCGGCGCCGCCGCCGACAACGACGGACGCTATCCGATCATCCAGGGACCCGGAAACACGCTGGGCAACGCTGCCGACCACACCAAGACGGCGGTGGTCAGCTCGATCCGGTTGCCGGAGGACGGGGGGCTGATCCTCGAGGCCGGGGGATCGGGCGTCGTCTTCAACGAGTTCCAGTGGGACATCCGCGGGACCGAGGCCGACGGTCCGGACGGAATCCCGGGGGACGGCGGCGCGACGACGGCCACGACGGCGACGGACTTCCACGCCGCCATGTTCCGCAGGGCCGGGGAGACGCCGCCCTCGGTCGGCGACACGTTGACGCAGGCCCAGGCCGACAAGCTGACCGGGTGGGCGGCCGACAACTGCTCCGGCGTGACCTTTCCCTGCTGGGACGGCAACATGCGCGATCTGACGATCGACTTCGGACTGCCTTCCCCGGATCCGGACGGCGAGTCCGGTTACCACTGGGCGTCGAAGATCCCGTCGTCCGAAAGCCAGCCCAAACCCGAAGCCGCCGAGGCCATGCACCGCTGGGCCAAGCCCAAGGTGGACAAGTTCGTCGACCCCGAACGCGGCGCCGGGGAATACCGGGGCGAATACCGGGTGTGGCTGTCGAATTATGCGGGCCTGGACGAGGGCGAGGACGCGGACGACGCCAGCGACGACACGCACCGCTATCTCCAATACGCCGCCTACGGCCTGTTCACGTTCACCGACTATCTCACGTCGAACGTCAGGCCGGCCCGGATGCAGGGGTTCCATTTCGGTTACGACGCCTTCGCCGACGCCGCCGGGATGAGGACGACCGACCTCGACGCTCCGATCACGGCCACGTTCACGGGCCGGGCCTCCGGCATGGTCATGGAGCCCCACAGCGACAGGTCCCAGGTCGAACGCCTGATCCGCGTGCGGGGGGACGTCACGCTCGACGCGACGATCGGCGGCGCCAACACGATCACCGGCCGCATCTCCAACTTCGAGACGCCGTCCGGCAGGGCGTGGGGGCCCTACGCGCCGTTGACGGACAGCGTCCGGTTGACGAACGGAACGATCGCGGCCGACGGCAGCTACAGGGGCGACACCACCGTGGACGGCGCCGCGAGCCATCTCTGGGACGACGGCGCGTTCGGCGGAAACTTCTACGGCGACAAGGGCGGCCCCGACCTCGAGACCGCGGGCTGGTGGTATCTGACGTCGCGCGGGTACACCCCCCCTCAGACCAACCCTCTGACCGGCGCCGACGCCCGGGACCATCCCGGCCGGCCGGACTTCAGGTACTCGGGCGCCTTCGGCAGCTTCGGCGCCAGGTGCGCCGAAGGCTGCGAATAGGCCGCATTCCCCCCTGGCGCGGCCGCGACCCCCACCCCGACCCTCCCCCTGCAAGGGGGAGGGAGAAGAGGGGGGGAGGCCGTGCTTGCGACGATTACACTCCCCCGATGAAAACTCCTCCCCCCTGGCAGGGGGGAGGTCGGGAGGGGGGTCCGGATGGCGCCTACGTCCAGCGCTCCCGCACGTCGTCGCGGTGGAGGGCCAGCCATTGCAGGGCCACGACGGTGTGGGCCACGACGATTCGCCCCCGGTTCAGGAGGTCGATGGCTTCGCCGAAGGGGCGGGCGGACACGCGGATGTCCTCGTGCTCGCGATCGAGGCCGTGCAGACCGCCCGCGCCCGTCGCATCGACCCGTCCCAGAAACACGGTGGCGAACTCCGAAACGGCGCCCGGGGCGACGAAGAATCCGCCGATGCGTTCGAGGTCGCGCGGCTCAAGGCCGGTCTCCTCGAAGGTCTCCCGGCGCGCGACGTCCTCGGGGGTTTCGCCGTCCTCGGCCAACCCGGCGACGCACTCGATCAACCAGGGTTCGTTCCCCGCCGCGTAGGCGCCGATGCGGAACTGCTCGATGAGGACCACCTCGTCGCGCGCCGGATCGTAGGGGAGCAGGGCCGCCGCATGTCGGCAGTCGAAGACCTCCCGCGACATCTCCTCGCTCCATCCGCCGGCGAACTTCCTGTGCCTGAGGCGGTAGCGATCGACCCGGAAGCGGCCCTGGAACACGGTGTCGCGGGCGATGACCTCGACGTCGCGGCGCTTGCCGGTCATGTTCGCGACTCCGTCTCTCGCGCGCCTCGGCACCGTGGGTAACGCATGATCGCCGCACGTTAGAACGGCGGCGGCGGCAGGGGAAGAGGCCGCGGGACGTACAGGGACGGCGGGGCCGCGTCCGGTCCCCGGGCGACTTGCGGGAACCCGGGGATTCCCCTAAACGAAGTTCGGGCCGCGGCAAGTTCGGGCCGCGGCGCCGGACAGGGGGGGAGGGGCGTGAAACCGACGAACGACGTGTTCTCGGGTTTCGGCATGACCGTGTTCGAGGTCATGTCGCAACTCGCCATGGAGCACGAGACGGTCAATCTGGGACAGGGTTTCCCCGACGACAACGGCCCCGCCGACGTCAGGGCCAAGGCGGCGGAAGCGCTGGAAGACCGTCCCAACCAGTACCCGCCCATGATGGGGGTCCCGGAGCTGCGCCAGGCCCTGGCCGCGCACGCCAGGCGCTTCTACGGCCTCGACGTCGACTGGCGGACGGAGACCATGGTGACCTCCGGCGCCACCGAGGCGCTGGCCGCCTGCGCCCTCGGCCTTCTCGGCCCGGGGGACGAGGTCGTGCTGATCGAGCCGCTCTACGATTGCTACTACCCCATGGCGATGCGCGCCGGGGCGACGCCTCGCCTGGTCCGGGTCGAGCCTCCCCATTGGGAGCTGCCCCGGGACGAACTGGCGGCGGCGTTCAACGACAGGACCAAGATGATCCTGCTGAACGACCCCATGAACCCCTCGGGGAAGGTCTTCACCCGCGACGAGCTCTCGTTCGTCGCCGAGTTGTGCGTGGAGCACGACTGCTACGCCGTGTGCGACGAAGCCTACGAGCACATCCTGTACGACGGGCGCGAGCATCTGCCCCTGATCGCCTTCCCCGGCATGAGGGAGCGGGCGATCAAGATCGGCTCGGCCGGCAAGACCTTCTCGCTGACCGGCTGGAAGGTGGGTTATCTGACGGCCGCCGCCGGGACGCTCGAGGCCGTGTCGAGGGCGCATCAGTTCCTGACCTTCACGACGGCGCCCAACCTGCAACGCGCCGTGGCCTACGGATTGCAGAAGGACGATTCGTACTTCGAGGCGTTGGCGCGCGGCCTGCAACAGCGCCGGGATTTCGTCGCCCGGGGCCTCGGAGACGTCGGATTCGACGTCGTCGATTGCCACGGCACCTATTTCATCAACGCCGACTTCCGGCCTCTGGGGTTCGAAGGCTCGGACGAGGAGTTCTGCCGATACATCACGGTGGAGGCGGGGGTGACCGCGATTCCGGTGAGCGCCTTCTATCCGAGCGGCGCAGTGGATCATCTCGCCCGGTTCTGCTTCAGCAAGCAGTGGCCCGTGCTCGAAAGGGCGATCGACAGGCTCAAGGCCCATTTCGGTTGAGGCGGGACGGGCGGAATTCACGCATCGTTTATATTCATCCACAGTCGCACTTCGTGCGGTTATGTCATTGATATGAAACAATCATACTTCGCAGGAAAGAGCGGCTCATCCGACGGATGCGGAACGTCCGGGGCCGTCCGTCCCCGGCCGCAGATGCCGCGAGGCGCCCTCGGCCTTCCAGCTTTCCGGGGCGATCGATGACCGGTCCTCCGAACGCCTCCATCCATCGATCCTTGCAGGCATTCGCCGAGGCCGTGACGGCCAAGACGGCGCGCGTTCCCGCCGGCGCGCCGGAGGATCGGCTGCGCGGCCCCTTCGAGATTCTGATGACGGAAGCGGCGGTGGCGTTCGGCTGGGAGGTCGTCTGCGCCGGCGAGACGCCGTTGCCCGACCGCTTGGGCCGCCCCGATTTCGCCGTCCACAGGAACGGCCTGCTCGCCGGTTACGTCGAACTCAAGGCCCCCGGCAAGGGCGCGGACGCGGGCCGCTTCAGGGGCCGCGATCGGGCGCAGTTCAAGCGCTTCTCGAACGTTCCCAACATGCTCTACGGCGACGGCAACGAATGGGCGCTCTATCGCGGCAAGAAGCGCGTCGGGGCCGTCGTCCGCCTTTCGGGCGACGTGACTGCGGACGGCGGCGGGGCCGTGGCTGCGGCGGACGCCCGCGCGGTCGAGCGGCTGTTGCGCGACTTCCTGTCGTGGGAACCGGTTCCGCCGCTGGACCGGCGGGGCCGGATCGACCTTGCGGGGTTTGCCGAGCTGCTGGCGCCGCTTTGCCGGATGTTGCGCGAAGACGTGAGCGACGCCCTTGGCCGAGACGCCTCTCCGCTCGTCGAGCTGGCCGGGGACTGGCGGCAACTGTTGTTTCCGGACGCTTCCGACGCGCAGTTCGCCGACGCCTACGCCCAGACCGTGGCCTTCGCCCTGTTGCTGGGCCGGAGCGAGGGGGCCGACCCGCTGACTCTCGAAAGCGCCCAGGGAGCGCTGGCCGCGCAACACAGTCTGTTGTCGCGCGCCTTGCAAATCCTGACCGACCTGCAAGTGCGCGCCGAACTGGCCGCTTCCCTCGACCTCCTGTTGCGCGTGGTCTCCGCCGCACCGCCCGCCGTCTTCGCCGGGCCGCGAGATCCTTGGCTCTACTTCTACGAGGACTTTCTCGCCGCCTACGACCCCAGGCTGCGCAAGGACGCCGGGGTCTACTACACGCCGGTCGAGGTCGTTCATGCCCAGGTGCGCCTGGTCGACGAACTTCTGACCAGGCGTCTGGGCCGTCCGTCGGGTTTCGCCGATCCGGGCGTCGTCACCCTCGACCCGGCCGTCGGCACCGGGACCTATCTGCTCGGCGTGATCGAGCATGCGCTCGGCCGCGTCGAGGCCGAACAGGGCGCCGGCGCAGTGGCGGGGCAGGCGACGACGCTGGCGCGGAATCTGTATGGCTTCGAGCGCCTGGCCGGCCCCTACGCGGTGAGCGAGCTGCGCGTCAGCCGCGCGCTCGGCGACCGGGGCGCGGCGCTGCCCGAAGACGGCACGCGCGTCTACCTGACGGATACGCTGGAAAGCCCCCGCGCCGAACCGCCGCAACTGGGGCTCTTCCTGCGGCCCATCGCCGAGCAGCGCGGGAAGGCGCTGGCGGTGAAGAGCGCGGTTCCCGTGCTGGTCTGCCTGGGCAACCCGCCCTACGACCGCCATGAGGCGGCGCGAGCGGACAACGGGGATCGCACGGGCTCGTGGGTGCGCTGGGGCGACGACGGCGCGGCGGAAGCCCCCATCCTGCACGATTTCCTGGCGCCGGTCGCCGCCGCCGGCCACGGGGTGCGGGCCAAGAACCTCTACAACCTGTACGTCTACTTCTGGCGCTGGGCGCTGTGGAAGGTGTTCGAGCACGAGACCGCGACCGGCCCCGGCGTCGTGAGCTTCATCACGGCGTCGAGCTACCTGGACGGCGCCGCCTTCGTGGGGATGCGGGAGCACATGCGCCGGGTCTGCGACGAGATATGGATACTCGATCTCGGCGGCGAGCAGCGCGGCGCGCGGAAGAGCGACAACGTGTTCGCGATCCGGACGCCGGTGGCCATCGCGGTGGCGGCGCGGCGCGGCGCGGCGGACGAGGGCACGCCGGCGGCGGCGCGCTACGTTCGGATCGAAGGATCCCGGGAAGAGAAGCTGGCGGCGCTGGATGCGATCGACGGTTTCGGGTCCGTCGCCTGGCGGGACTGCCCGCAGGATTGGCAGGCGCCGTTCCGCCCCGCCGGCGCGGGCGATTACTTCTCCTGGCCGCTTCTGACCGACCTGACGCCGTGGCAGCATTCGGGCGTCCAGCTGAAGCGCACGTGGCCCATCGCGCCGGACGAAGAGACGCTGGAACGCCGCTGGCGGGCGCTGCTGCGCGCCCCGGACCGCGCCGGGGCGTTCCGGGAAACCGGGGACCGGAAGATCGGGGGCGCGTATCGCGCCGCCGTGACCGGCGAGGGCGATTCGACGGCCGTCGCCGAGCTGCCCGTCGGCGCCCCCGTTCCGGAAATCCGGCGCTACGCCTATCGTTCCTTCGACCGCCACTACGTCATCGCCGACGGTCGCCTGATGTCCCGCCCGCGCCCCGCGCTGTGGCGCGTCCATGGGGAACGGCAGATATATCTGACGAGTCTATTGACCCAAGTCCTCAGCAATGGACCGGCGGTGACGGCTTGCGCGCTGGTCCCCGACCTCCATCATTTCCCAGGTGGAAGCGGAAAGAGCATCATTCCGCTCTACCGGAGCGCAGACGCTTCGGAGGCGAACCTCGCGCCCGGCTTGCTCGACCGGTTGAGCGAGGAATACGGGCGCGCGGTCACGCCGGAGGACGTTTTCGCCTACGTCTACGGCGTCCTCGCCCACCCCGCCTTCACGGCGCGGTTCGCCGGGGAACTGGAGACCCGCGAGTTGCGCGCGCCGGTCACGACGGACCCCGGGTTGTTCGAGCGGGTTCGCGAGGCCGGCGCGCGATTGCTCTGGTTGCATACCTACGGCGAGCGCTTCGTTCCCGAAGGCGAACGACCGGGCGCCGTCCCGCCCGGCGCGGCGCGGTGCATCCGGGCCGTGCCCGGCGCCCCTGGCGGCTACCCCGAAACGTTCCGCCACGACGGCGCAACGCAGGTCCTCCACGTCGGCGACGGCGCCTTCGCGCCCGTCGCGCCGGACGTCTATGCGTTCGAGGTCTCGGGCCACAAGGTCGCGCAGTCGTGGCTTCGCTACCGCATGAAGGGGGGCGCGGGTCGGAAATCGTCGCCGCTGGACGACATCCGGCCCGACCGTTGGAGCGCGCGCTTCACCACCGAACTGCTGGAACTGCTGTGGGTTCTGGAGGCGACGGTCGCGCTCTACCCGACGCAGGCGGAGCTGCTCGCCGCCGTCGTCGCAGGCGCCTGCCTGCGGGCCGACGACCTGCCCCTCGTCCCCGCCGAGTCGCGGCGCCCGCCCGCCGATGGAACCGGCGGTTCCCTCCTGTGAGCCATCCTTTCGCCAGCGAAGAAGAAGGGGAACGGAGGGGCCGTCGGCGCTCCTCTCCCTGAGAGGGGGAGCCATCCACACTCCTCCCCCCTGAGCAGGGGGGGAGGTCGGGAGGGGGGTGGATCGCGCGGTCCCGCAACGCTACTCGCGCTCCCCGCAGGCGCGACCCCCACCCCGACCCTCCCCCTGCCAGGGGGAGGGAGAAAAAGGAGGGACGGGAGGGAGAAGAGGGGGATGGAGGGGCCGGGCTGCGAAGCGGCTTGACGCCGCCGCGCGCGCGGCGCTAAAGAAGGCGCCTCTTCCCGTGGCGGGTGTAGCTCAGTCGGTTAGAGCACCAGATTGTGGATCTGGGGGCCGTGGGTTCGAATCCCATCACTCGCCCCAATGCTTCGCCGCGCGCGATACGGCGCCCTCGTCGAGACGAGGGCGGAAGATGGAGCCGGATGCCGGGTTCGAACCGGCGGCCTGCTGATTACAAATCAGCTGCTCTACCGCTGAGCTAATCCGGCGCCGCTGGGATTCCGGACTGTAGGCGCTTCGGCGTCGACGCGAAACCAGAATCCACCGCCCCGCGGCATCGCCGCCGGGCTTCACAGCGCCCGCCGGATCGATAGAATTCCCGAAGAAACCCCCGCCGACCTCGTCCGGGAGCCACCGCCATGCCCGATACCCAGATACCCCAGGTCCCCTACGGCGCCTATTACAAGACCGGGATCCCCGAGCACGACCCGGAACTCACCCACACCGGCCCCGGCACGCCGATGGGCGCCCTGATGCGCAAGCGCTGGCAGCCGGTCTGCCTCTCGGAGGAGCTCGGCGACGTCCCCAAGGCCATCCGCATCCTGAGCGAGGACCTCGTCGCCTTTCGCGACCGCTCGGGCCGGGTCGGCGTGCTGCAACGGCATTGCAGCCACCGGGGCGCGTCGCTGGAATACGGCATCATCCAGCCCCGCGGCATCCGCTGCTGCTACCACGGCTGGGTCTACGACGTCGACGGGACCATCCTGGAGATGCCGGCCGAACCCGAGGACAGCAGGATCTACGACACCGTGGCGCACGGCGCCTATCCGGCGTTCGAGCGCGACGGGCTCGTGTTCGCCTACATGGGGCCGCC
Organism: Alphaproteobacteria bacterium; assembly: GCA_965242505.1. Classification (GTDB taxonomy): domain Bacteria; phylum Pseudomonadota; class Alphaproteobacteria; order UBA2966; family UBA2966; genus UBA2966. Next base: position 1,283,466 of record OZ251449.1, on the reverse strand, counting down.
GGAGGAGAAGCCCGACTTCCCGGAGTTCGACGGATTCCACCTACCGGAGGGCACCAGGCTGGCGCCGTTCTCCAACATCTATCCGTGCAACTGGTTGCAGGTCTACGAGAACATCATGGACCACATGCACACGGCCTTGCTGCACACGAACATGACGGTCGACAGCGTCGACGAGGCCATGAAGAGCGGTCTCAACCTCGACGGGTTCAACGACATGCCGGTCATGGACTGGGAGTCCGTCCGCAACGGCAACGGCTGCGTGTTCATCGCCAACCGGCGCAATCCCGACCGGCAGACCATCTGGGTCCGCATCACGGAGATGGCGTTCCCGAACTTCTTGCAGATCGGATCGTTGTTTCCGTCCGTCCGGCGCGAACGGCATTCGACCATGTGCCTGTCGCGTTGGCACGTGCCCGTCGACGACACGCACATGATCATGTTCGGCTGGCGCCACTTCAACGACGAGGTCGACCCCGACCACGACGGCAGCGAAGAGGACTGCGGTTACGACAAGATCGATTTCCTCGTGGGCCAGTGCGAGCGGCCATACGACGAGGGCCAGCGCGCGCCCGGCGACTGGGAGGCGATCACCGGCCAACGGCCCATTGCCATCCACGCGCTTGAGAATCCGGGACGCTCGGACGTCGGGGTCTATCTCTGCCGCAAGCTGCTGCGCGCGCTCGCGCGCGGCGAGACCGGACCGGACGCGTCGCGGGCTGCCGGCGCCGGCGGCGAGGACAGGCTGCACATGTACACCCAGGACTCGGTGCTCCACGTCCCGGCGCGGCCCGGCAGGGACGATGCCGAGCTGATGAGGGAGTACGGCCGCAAGGTCCTGGCGATCATGATGGAGGCCGATGGACTGCCCAGCCACCGGCGCGACGCGCACGTTCGGGCCCGCCTCGACGATCTCGACGGCGGCTGGCTCCAGGCGGCGGAGTAGAGGCGGCTGCCCCGCATTTCTCGTTTCGCTCGTCCGCAAGGTTCATCCGGCGACGGGGGCGCCGCAGGGTCCGTTCGCGCTCCTCCCCCCCTGGCGCGTGACCCCCATCCCGACCCTCCCCCTGCCAGGGGGAGGGAGAAGAAGGGGGAGGCCGGGAGGGGGGTGATCGCGGTCCCGCAACGCCACTCGCTCCTCGGTCCTCCCGCCGGCAGGAGAAGTGCGGGCTACGGCGTGGCGGGGCCGTCGAGGCCCGGACCGCCGCCGCGGGCCGCATCGCGCGTCACCTCGTACAACGCCACGGCGGCGGCGGTCGATACGTTGAGGCTCGGGAAGCCGGGCCGCGTCGGCAGGCGCGCGAGCCAATCGCATTTCTCCGCCGTAAGGCGCCGCAGGCCGCCGCCCTCCGCTCCGAGCACGAGCGCGACGGCGCCCGGAAGATCGGCCCCGGAGAGCGGCGAGTCCGCCGCCGCGTCGAGGCCGATCCGCCAGTATCCCAACCCGGCGAGCCGGTCCAGCGCGCGGGCGAGGTTGGCCACCCGAACGCAGGGAAGGACGTCCCAGGCTCCGGAGGCGGCCTTCGCCAGACTGCCGCTCTCGGCCGGCGCGCCCGTTCGCGCGAGCACCACGGCCCGGGCGCCGAACGCCGCGGCGGACCGCAGCGCCGCGCCCACGTTCCGAGGGTCGGTGACGCGGTCGAGAACGACGACCGTGTCGCGTTCGCCGTCCCGTGTCGCGCAGGCCTCGTCCAGCGCGACTCCGGGCAGCCGTTCCGCCTCGAGAGCGATGCCCTGGTGCGCGGCGCCTTGCGGCAGCACCGACTCGATATCGGACGTCCCGACCTCGCGCGTCGGCGGAACCCGGTCCCGGGACAGCGACTTCAACGTTTCCGACAACCGCCGGGAAGCTTCCGGCGTCAGCAGCAGCTCGCCGCAGGTCCGGGACGGATTCCGGAGCGCGGCCACGACGGCGTGACGCCCGTAAAGCCAGACCGTTCGATCCGCGCTCCCTTCGCCCGGCGAACGCGGCCCCTGGCGCGGCCCCGGACGTTCGCTCGATCTCGGGGGCCGTGAAGGCGGCTGTAAAGAGGGCTTGCGCATGGGCGGCATCCAGTCTATGATCCGTTTCGTAGACGATCGAGGTTCGCGCCGCTGGTGGCAACCGCACCGCGGTCGGCGGGCCCGCATGTCCTTATCGAAATCGAAGTTGACATCAGGCAGCGAATTCCCATAGTGCGGCCAGCCGGAAATCGCGGCTTCCGTCGTCGTTCGGAGGGGTGCCCGAGTGGCTAAAGGGGACGGGCTGTAAACCCGTTGGCGCACGCCTACGTTGGTTCGAATCCAACTCCCTCCACCACGCCGGGGGTGCGTCGGGGGCCGGCGCGCGGGTGTAGCTCAGTGGTAGAGCCCCAGCCTTCCAAGCTGGTTGCGGGGGTTCGATTCCCCTCACCCGCTCCAGTCCCGAGGCGGCGCATTCGACGGGAGTTCCGCGGCCGGCGCGCGAGGAACGTTTCAACAAGGGCGGTTCAGTCCGCGAAGTTCGGGCTACCACAAGGATACGGGCGAAGGTGAACGATGGCGAAGGCGAGGTTTGAGCGGACGAAGCCGCACTGCAACATCGGGACGATAGGTCACGTGGATCACGGGAAGACGACGTTGACGGCGGCGATCACGAAGGTTCTGTCGGCGCGCGGCGGGGCCGATTTCACGCCGTTCGACCTGATTGACAAGGCGCCGGAGGAGAAGGCGCGCGGGATCACGATAGCGACGGCGCATGTCGAGTACGAGACGGATGGTCGGCATTACGCGCATGTGGACTGTCCTGGTCATGCGGACTACGTGAAGAACATGATCACGGGCGCGGCGCAGATGGACGGCGCGATACTGGTGGTGTCTGCGGCGGACGGTCCGATGCCGCAGACGCGCGAGCACATATTGCTGGCTCGTCAGGTTGGGGTTCCGGCGATCGTGGTGTACCTGAACAAGGTTGATCAGGTTGACGACCCGGAGTTGCTGGAGTTGGTGGAGTTGGAGGTTCGGGAGTTGTTGTCGAGCTACGAGTTTCCGGGGGACGATCTTCCGGTGGTTCAGGGGTCGGCGCTTGCGGCGCTCGAGGGTGGCGATGCGGCTGTCGGTTCCGGGACGATCGATGCGCTGATGTCTGCGATCGACGAGTACGTTCCTCAGCCTGAGCGTCCGAAGGACCTTTCGTTTTTGATGCCGATAGAGGACGTGTTCTCGATATCGGGTCGTGGGACGGTGGTTACGGGCCGTATCGAGCGCGGTGTGGTGAAGGTTGGGGAGGAGGTCGAGATCGTGGGTCTTCACGAGACGTCGAAGACGACGGTGACGGGCGTTGAGATGTTCAGGAAGTTGCTGGACGAGGGGGAGGCAGGCGACAACGTCGGTTGTCTGTTGCGAGGCGTTGGGCGTGACGAGGTCGAGCGTGGGCAGGTTCTGGCGCGTCCGGGATCGATCACGCCGCACACGCGTTTCACGGCGGAGGCGTACATTCTGACGAAGGAGGAGGGTGGTCGTCACACGCCGTTTTTCTCGAACTACCGTCCGCAGTTTTACTTTCGGACGACGGACGTGACCGGGCAGATAGGGTTGCCTGCGGGGACGGAGATGATCATGCCCGGTGACAACGTGACGATGGAGGTGGAGTTGATCCAGCCGATAGCGATGGACGAGGGGTTGCGCTTCGCGATCCGTGAGGGAGGCCGCACGGTGGGCGCCGGGGTGGTCGCCAGGATCGCCGAGTAGGGCCGGGCCGTAACGCAAACGCCGAAGGCGCGACGCGGACATCGGATCGACGGGGTCCGATTCGGCCCTCGCCGGAACGAGAGGAGTGTAGCTCAATTGGTAGAGCACCGGTCTCCAAAACCGGGGGTTGCGGGTTCGATCCCTGTCACTCCTGCCACTCCTGGCGCGGCCCGTCCGTTCGCCGGTCGTCGCGAGCGGCGCTCGCGCCGCGGGGAGTAGACTATGGCGAGGACCAGCCCGGGCGAGTTCGTACGCCAGATCCGGCAGGAGACCTCCAAGGTGACGTGGCCCACCCGCAAGGAGGCGGGCGTCACCACGGTGATGGTCTTCGTCATGGTCGCGTTGGCGGCGGTTTTCTTCTTCCTGGTCGACCAGGTGCTGTCTTTCGGCGTCCGGATGGTCCTCGGGATCGGCGGGTAGGCGGATGCCGGCGCGGTGGTACGTGGTGCACGCCTATTCGGGCTTCGAGAAGAAGGTCGCGCAGTCCCTGCGCGAGCAGGCCGACGCGCTGGAGACGTCCGACATGTTCGACGAGATCCTGGTGCCGGTGGAGGAAGTCGTCGAACTGCGCCGCGGCCAGCGGGTGAACGCGGAACGGAAGTTTTTTCCCGGTTACGTCCTGGTGAAGATGGACATGACCGACGAGAGCTACCATCTCGTCAAGAATACGCCGAAGGTGTCGGGCTTTCTGGGTCCGGCGGGCAAGCCGTCGCCCATCAGCGACGCCGAAGCCGCGCGCATCATGCATCAGGTGCAGGAAGGCGTCGAACGGCCGAAGCCTTCGGTGACCTTCGAGGTGGGCGAGCAGGTCAGGGTGTCCGACGGTCCGTTCACCTCGTTCAACGGCCTGGTGGAAGAGGTCGACGAAGAGCGGACGCGCCTGAAGGTCGCAGTCTCCATTTTCGGCAGGGCGACGCCGGTGGAACTCCAGTATTCGCAGGTCGAGAAGGTCTAGCGCGGAAATCCAGAGTGGGTGGCGTCCGGAATGGCGAAGAAAATCGAAGGTTACATCAAGCTCCAGGTTCCGGCGGGACAGGCCAATCCTTCCCCGCCCATCGGACCGGCGCTGGGCCAGCGCGGCGTGAACATCATGGAGTTCTGCAAGGCGTTCAACGCGTCGACGCAAGGGCTCGAGGCGGGGGCGCCCATCCCCACGATCATCACGGTGTTCGTCGACAAGTCCTTCGCGTTCGAGACCAGGAAGCCGCCGGTGTCGTTCTATCTGAAGCGGGCGGCGGGTCTGGAGAAGGGAGCCGGGGAGGCCGGCCGCGAGACGGCGGGCCGGGTCACCATGAAACAGATCAGGGAAATCGCCGAAGAGAAGGTCGCGGACATGAACGCCTTCGACGTGGACAACGCGATGGGGATGGTGATCGGTTCGGCCCGGTCCATGGGACTCGAGGTTACGGAGTAGCGTGATGGCTCGGACAGGCAAACGGCTGAAGGCGGCGCGGGAGTCGATCGACCGCGAGACGCTCTACCCGGCGCGGGAGGCGATCAGGCTCGTCAAGGCGGCCGCCGGCGCCGGGTTCGACGAGACGATCGAGGTGGCGGTCGGTCTCGGCGTCGATCCCCGGCACGCCGATCAAATGGTGCGCGGCGTCGTGGCGTTGCCCAACGGCACCGGTAAATCCGTGCGCGTGGCCGTGTTCGCGAAGGGCGACAAGGCGGAAGAGGCCGCGGCGGCGGGCGCCGACACGGTGGGCGCCGAGGACCTTGCCGAAAAGGTGGCGAACGGCGACATCGAGTTCGACCGTTGCATCGCCGCGCCGGACATGATGCCGGTGGTCGGCAGGCTCGGGAAGATCCTGGGGCCGCGCGGCCTCATGCCGAACCCCAAGCTCGGCACCGTGACCAACGACGTGGCAGGCGCCGTCCGGGCGGTGAAGGGCGGCCAGGTCGAGTTCCGGGTGGAGAAGGCGGGGATCGTTCATGCCGGCATCGGCAAGGCGAGCTTCGGCGAGGATCAACTGGTGGCCAACCTGAAGGCGTTCGTCGATGCGGTCAATCGCGCCAAGCCGAGCGGCGCCAAGGGGACCTACCTGAAGAAGGTGGCGGTGAGCGCGAGCATGGGGCCCGGCGCGAAGGTCGAAGTGGCGAGCGCCGTCTCCTGAACACGGAGGCGGGCGCGGCGGACAGCCCGGAGAGAATGACGGCCGGCGGAGCGCGCCGGGATGCGAGGAGTCGAGGAGTTTCACCCGTGGCGGGGTGAGAGGGAGATCCCATCCGTCCAGGACCGGGGGCGCCGCGTTCGGCGGAATGGCGATGTCGCCCGCGTAGACGACGGGGGAGCGACCCGTATGGGCCTTGGAGGCCGGGACAGGGACCGCGGGGATCGTCTTGGCGTGGACGACCTCCCGGAGCAGCCCGGGATCGGCGTCCGGCGGTGGTTCGGACCGGACCATGAGTTGGGAGGGCAATCGTGAACCGCGTGGAGAAGGAGGAGGTCGTCGCCGGCCTCAACCGCACTTTCAGCGAAGCCGCGGCCGTGGTCGTCACGCATTACCGCGGCCTGAACGTCATGGAGATGAACGATCTCCGGGGGAAGATGCGCGAGGCGGGCTCCGAGTTCCGCGTTACCAAGAACCGGCTCGCGCGTCTCGCTCTCGACGGCACGCCGTACGCGCCGTTGGCCGGGATGTTCGACGGACCGGTGGCGATCGCCTATTCGGACGACGTGATCGCTCCGGCCAGGATATGCGTGAACTTCGCCAAGCAGAACGACAAGCTCGTCGTTCTGGGCGGGGCGATGGGCGCGACGGTGCTGGACGCCGGCGCGGTGAGGGACCTCGCCAGTCTGCCCTCGCTGGACGAGCTGCGGGGCAGGATCGTGGGCCTGCTCAACGCGCCTGCCGCCAAGATCGCCGGGGTGCTGCAAGCGCCCGCCGGCCAACTCGCCCGCGTCATGGATGCGTACGCCAGATCGAGCGAGGCGGCGCAGCCTTCCGTACCGACTTGAACCAGGCTCTCCGGGGCCCTATCGAAGGAGTGACGACCAAAATGGCCGATATCGAGAAAATCGCCGAAGAACTGTCGGGCCTGACCGTCATCGAAGCGGCGGATCTGGCCAAGCTGCTGGAAGAGAAATGGGGCGTGTCCGCGGCGGCTCCCGTCGCCGCCGTCGTCGCCGCGCCGGCCGAGGGCGACGCCGAGGCCGAGGAGCAGGACTCGTTCGACGTCGTCCTGTCGTCGTTCGGCGAAAAGAAGATCAACGTCATCAAGGAGGTGCGAGCCATCACCGGGCTGGGTCTGAAGGAGGCCAAGGACCTGGTGGAGTCCGTGCCGCAGCCGGTCAAGGAGGCTGCCGCCAAGGAAGAAGCCGAGCAGATCAAGGAACGGCTGGAAGGCGCCGGCGCGACCGTCGAGCTGAAATAACGTCCGGGGCCGGCGCGAGCGGCGGCCGCCGTCGCTCACGCCGATCAGGCGACGAGAACGAGCAGAGTCGCCCGCGGTCGCGCGGGCGGGTCGAATTTACGCCGCACACCGCGAGGTCGGGAATACATGACGCTCTCCTTCACAGGCCGCAAGCGCGTTCGCAAGGACTTCGGTCGCATCTCCACGGTCGCGACGATGCCCAATCTGATCGAGGTCCAGAAGAATTCCTACGATTCGTTCCTGCAACAGCACGTCCCTCAGGACGAGCGGACCGATACCGGTCTGCCGGGCGTGTTCAAGTCCGTGTTCCCGATCTCGGATTTCGCCGATACCGCGTCGCTCGAGTTCATCAAGTACGAGTTCGAGGAGCCCAAGTACGACGTCGAGGAATGCCAGCAGCGCAGCATGACCTACGCCGCGCCGTTGAAGGCCACGCTCAGGCTGATCGTGTTCGAGGTCGACCCCGACACCGACGCCAAGTCGGTGCGCGACATCAAGGAGCAGGACGTCTACATGGGCGACATGCCGTTCATGACCGATCACGGCACCTTCGTAATCAACGGCGCCGAGCGGGTCATCGTCAGCCAGATGCACCGGTCGCCCGGCGTCTTCTTCGATCACGACAAGGGAAAGACCCACTCGTCGGGCAAGTTTCTCTTCGCCGCCCGAATCATTCCCTACCGGGGAAGCTGGCTCGACTTCGAGTTCGATGCGAAGGATCTGGTCTATGTCCGGATCGACCGCCGCAAGAAGCTGCGGGCGACCACACTGCTGTTCGCCCTGGGCCTGACCTCGGAGGACATCCTCGGGTACTTCTACGAGACGGTGGACTACAAGTGGGACAGGAAGCGCGAGGGCTGGCGGATGCCCTTCCGGCCCGAGCGCATGCGCGGCCTCAAGCTGGTCAAGGATCTGGTGAACGCCGCCGACGGCGAGGTCGTTGCCGAGGCGGGCAGCAAGCTGACGCCGCGGGCCGCGCGACAGCTTCGGGAGAAAGGGACGAAGGAGATACTCGTCGGCCCGGACGAGCTCGAAGGGCGCTTCGTGGCGGTCGACGTCATCAACGAACGGACCGGCGAGATCTACGCCGAGGCCGGCGACGAACTGACCGCGGAGACGATCGAGGAGATCCGGGAGTCCGGCCACACGCGGGTGTCCACTCTCGACATCGACCACGTCAACATCGGTTCCTACATCCGCGACACCATGGCGACCGACGAGAACAGCAGTCGCGAAAAGGCCATGGAAGAGATCTACCGGGTCATGCGCCCGGGCGAGCCGCCGACGCCCGAGACCGCGGAGACGCTGTTCAAGAGCCTGTTCTTCGACGCGGAACGCTATGACCTCTCGTCGGTCGGGCGGGTGAAGATGAACACCCGCCTCGGACAGGAGACCGACGACAACCTGCGAACTCTGCGCCAGGAGGACATCCTGGGCGTCATCAAGACGCTCGTCGACCTCAAGGACGGGCGCGGCGAGATCGACGACATCGACCATCTGGGCAACCGCCGGGTGCGCTCGGTCGGCGAGCTCCTGGAGAACCAGTATCGCATCGGCCTGCTGCGTATGGAGCGGGCGATCCGCGAACGCATGAGTTCCGTCGAGATCGACACCGTCATGCCGCACGATCTGATCAACGCCAAGCCGGTCGCCGCAGCCGTGCGGGAATTCTTCGGCTCGAGTCAGCTCAGCCAATTCATGGACCAGACGAACCCGCTCTCGGAAATCACCCACAAACGCCGTCTGTCGGCGCTGGGACCGGGCGGCCTGACGCGGGAACGGGCCGGTTTCGAGGTCCGCGACGTGCATCCCACGCACTACGGCCGGATCTGTCCGGTCGAGACCCCCGAAGGACCGAACATCGGTCTGATCAACAGCCTGGCGACTTACGCGCGGGTCAACAAATACGGGTTCATCGAAACTCCGTACCGGCGGGTGAGCAACGGCAAGGTCGCCGACGAAGTCGCGTTCCTGTCGGCGATGGAGGAAGGCAAGTACGTCATCGCCCAGGCCAACGCGCAGCTGGACGGTCGCGGCCGATTCACCGAGGACCTGGTGAGCTGCCGCAAGGGCGGCGAGTTCGTCATGACGGCGCCGGAGAACATCGATTACATCGACGTGTCTCCCAAGCAGTTGGTTTCGGTCGCCGCGGCCCTCATCCCGTTCCTGGAAAACGACGACGCGAACAGGGCGTTGATGGGGTCGAACATGCAGCGCCAGGCCGTGCCGTTGTTGCAGGCGGAGGCGCCGCTGGTCGGCACGGGGATGGAGGAAGTCGTCGCCCGCGACTCCGGCGTCGCGATCGTGGCGCGGCGGACCGGCGTCGTCGAGCAGGTCGACGCCCATCGCATCGTCGTGCGGGCGACGGAGGAGACCGACCTTTCGCAGTCGGGCGTCGATATCTACAACCTGCGGAAGTTCCAGCGCTCGAATCAGAACACCTGCATCACCCAGCGTCCCCTGGTCACCGTCGGCGATCAAGTGGGGGCCGAGGACATTGTCGCCGATGGACCGTCGACGCGCCTCGGGGAGCTGGCGCTCGGCCGCAACGTGCTCGTCGCGTTCATGCCGTGGGGCGGCTACAACTTCGAGGACTCCATCCTCGTCTCCGAGCGCATCGTCCGCGACGACGTGTTCACCTCGATCCACATCGAGGAGTTCGAGCTCATGGCCCGCGACACCAAGCTCGGCCAGGAAGAGATCACGCGCGACATTCCCAACGTCGGCGAGGAGGCGCTCAAGAACCTCGACGAAGCCGGCATCGTGTACATCGGCGCCGAGGTCGAGGCGGGCGACATTCTCGTCGGCAAGATCACGCCGAAAGGCGAATCGCCGATGACGCCGGAAGAGAAGCTCCTTCGGGCGATCTTCGGCGAGAAGGCGTCCGACGTCCGCGACACCTCGTTGCGCCTGCCGCCCGGCGCGACCGGGACGGTGGTCGAGGTCAGAGTGTTCTCGCGGCATGGCGTCGAGAAGGACGAACGGGCGCTGGCCATCGAACGGGACGAGATCGAGGCGCTGGCCCAGGACCGCGAAGACGAACTCGAGATCCTGGAACGGAACACCTATGGGCGCCTGAGCGGGCTTCTCGTCGGCCGCCAAGCGGCGACCGGCCCGAAGGGCATGAAGAAAGGCGCCCGCATCACCGCGGCCGCCCTCGCGGAACTGAGCCGCGGCCAGTGGTGGCAGATCGGCCTCAGGGACGCCAAGGCCATGAGGGACATCGAACAGCTCAAGAAGCAGTTCGACGACGCCAAGGGTCTTCTCGATGCTCGTTTCGAGAACAAGATCGAGAAGCTGCAACGGGGCGACGAGCTCCCTCCGGGCGTGATGAAGATGGTCAAGGTGTTCGTCGCCGTGAAGCGGAAGCTCCAACCGGGCGACAAGATGGCCGGACGGCACGGCAACAAGGGGGTGATCTCCAAGATCGTGCCCATCGAGGACATGCCCCATCTCGAAGACGGGACCTCGGTGGACATCGTTCTCAATCCGTTGGGCGTGCCATCGCGCATGAACGTGGGCCAGATCCTGGAGACGCACCTGGGATGGGCATGCGCGGGGCTGGGCCGGCAGATCGGCGAAGTCATGGAGAACGTCGGTCGCACCGGCAACCAGGACGGCCTGCGCAAGACGCTCAAGGCGTTGTACGGCAAGAAGCAGTACGACGAAGCCATCGCCGAGCTGAACGGGGATCAGTTGATCGAGCTGGCGGACAACCTGCGGTATGGCGTTCCGGTCGCCACGCCGGTGTTCGACGGCGCCGACGAGGCCAGCATCGTCGACATGCTCGAAAACGCGGGACTGGAGCATTCCGGTCAGGTGACGCTCGTCGACGGGCGGACGGGAACGCCCTTCGACAGAAAGGTCACCGTCGGCTACATCTACATGCTGAAGCTGCACCATCTCGTGGACGACAAGATCCACGCGCGGTCGATCGGTCCGTACAGCCTGGTGACCCAGCAGCCGCTCGGCGGCAAGGCGCAGTTCGGCGGCCAACGGTTCGGCGAGATGGAAGTGTGGGCGTTGCAGGCCTACGGAGCCGCGTACACGCTCCGGGAAATGCTGACGGTCAAGTCGGACGACGTGGCCGGACGGACGAAGGTCTACGAGGCCATCGTCCGGGGCGATGACACGTTCGAGGCGGGCATCCCGGAATCCTTCAACGTCCTGGTGAAGGAGTTGAAGGCGCTCGGCCTCAACGTCGACCTGATGCAGAACGAGCGCTGATCGCGCCTTCCGGGGAAGTCGTCGGCCGAACCCCGCCTCGAGGCGGCGCACAAGGAGCACGATAGATGAACGAGTTGATGCGGATTTTCGGGCAGCCTGCGTCCGCCCAGAGCTTCGACCAGATCAAGATCTCCATCGCCAGCCCCGAGCGTATCCGCTCCTGGTCGTTCGGCGAGATCAAGAAGCCCGAGACCATCAACTACCGGACGTTCAAGCCGGAACGAGACGGACTGTTCTGCGCCCGCATCTTCGGACCGATCAAGGATTACGAATGCCTCTGCGGCAAGTACAAGCGGATGAAGTTCCGCGGCATCACTTGCGAGAAGTGCGGCGTCGAGGTCACGTTGTCCAACGTGCGCCGCGAGCGCATGGGCCACATCGAGCTGGCTTCGCCCGTCGCGCACATCTGGTTCCTGAAGTCCCTGCCGAGCCGTATCGGCCTGCTCCTCGACATGACCCTCAAGGATCTGGAGCGCATTCTCTACTTCGAGAACTTCGTGGTCATCGATCCCGGCCTGACGCCGCTCAGGGAACGCCAGATCATGTCGGAGGACGACTACCTCCAGGCCCAGGACGATTACGGCGAGGACGCGTTCACGGCCGGGATCGGGGCCGAGGCCGTCCGCGAGATCATGATGAAGATGGACCTCGAGGCCGAACGCGACGCGGTGCGCACGGAACTCGCCGAGACGACGTCGGTGGTGAAGCCGAAGAAACTGGTGAAGCGGCTCAAGCTGATCGAATCGTTCCTGCACTCCGGCAACCGGCCGGAACGGATGATCCTCACGGTCGTCCCGGTCATCCCGCCCGACTTGCGGCCGTTGGTCCCATTGGACGGCGGCCGGTTCGCCACGTCGGATCTCAACGACCTGTACCGCCGGGTGATCAACCGGAACAACCGCCTCAAGCGGTTGATAGAGCTGCGGGCGCCCGACATCATCGTCCGCAACGAAAAGCGCATGCTTCAGGAAGCCGTCGATGCGCTGTTCGACAACGGACGCCGGGGTCGCGTGATCACCGGCACGAACAAGCGTCCTCTCAAGTCGCTGTCCGACATGCTGAAAGGCAAGCAGGGACGCTTCCGCCAGAACCTCCTCGGCAAACGCGTCGATTACTCCGGACGTTCGGTGATCGTCGTCGGGCCGGAACTCATGCTCCATCAGTGCGGCCTGCCGAAGAAGATGGCGCTCGAGCTGTTCAAGCCTCTCATCTATTCCAAGCTCGAGCTCAAGGGCATGGCCGCGACCATCAAGATGGCCAAGAAACTGGTGGAGAAGGAGCGGCCCGAGATCTGGGACATCCTGGAGGAGGTCATCCGCGAGCATCCGGTGCTGCTGAACCGGGCGCCGACCCTTCATCGGCTCGGCATCCAGGCTTTCGAGCCGGTGTTGATCGAAGGCAAGGCGATCCAGCTGCACCCGCTGGTCTGCGCGGCCTTCAACGCCGACTTCGATGGCGACCAGATGGCGGTTCACGTGCCGCTGTCCCTCGAAGCGCAGCTCGAGGCCCGAGTGCTGATGATGTCGACCAACAACATCCTCGGTCCGGCCAACGGCAAGCCCATCATCGTGCCTTCCCAGGACATCGTGCTGGGTCTCTATTACCTGTCGCTGGATCGCGACGGAGAGCCGGGAGAGGGTCTCGCCTTCCGCGACGTCGGGGAAATCGAGCAGGCCCTGCTGAACGGGACCGTGACGTTGCACAGCAAGATCCAGACGCGCTACGAGACGGTCGATCAGGAAGGCAATCCGGTCGTCCAGCGGGTCGAGTCCACGCCCGGCCGGATGCTGCTGGCGCAGGAACTGCCGAGACATCCGAAGGTCGGCCTCGGTCTCGTCAACCGGTTGCTGACGAAGCGCGAGATCACGCAACTGGTCGACGTGGTGTATCGCCACTGCGGTCAGAAGGAGACGGTGATCTTCGCCGATCACCTGATGATGCTGGGTTTCGATCACGCGTGCCGCGCCGGGATCTCGTTCGGCAAGGACGACATGATCGTGCCCGGCTCCAAGGAAGGAATGGTTTCGGAGACCCAGCAACTCGTGAAGGAGTACGAGCAACAGTACGTCGACGGTCTGATCACCCAGGGCGAGAAGTACAACAAGGTGGTCGACGCGTGGTCGCAGTGCACGGAGCGCGTGGCCGACGAGATGATGAAGGGCATCGCAGACCTCGCCGAGAAGACCGACGCGGAAACGAAGCGGCGGATGCCGGTCAACTCCGTCTTCATGATGGCCGATTCGGGCGCCCGCGGCTCCGCCGCCCAGATGCGCCAGCTGGCGGGTATGCGCGGCCTCATGGCCAAGCCGTCCGGCGAGATCATCGAGACGCCGATCATCTCCAACTTCAAGGAAGGTCTGTCCGTGCTCGAATACTTCAACTCGACGCACGGCGCCCGCAAGGGGCTGGCGGATACCGCCCTGAAGACGGCGAACTCGGGCTATCTGACCCGCCGCCTCGTCGACGTGGCCCAGGACTGCGTGGTCGTCGAAGACGACTGCGGCGTCCGGTCGGGGTTGACGGTCAAGGAAGTCCTGGAAGGCGGTGAAGTCGTCGTGCCGCTCGCAGAACGGATCCTCGGGCGCTGCGCCGCCGTCGACGTCGTCGATCCCCTGTCGGGCGAGGTCATCGTCGAGGCGGGCAGGATGATCGAGGAGGACGACATCGAGGCCATCGAGCGCGCGGGCGTCGATTCCGTCGAGGTGCGGTCCGTGCTGACGTGCGAAAGCGAAGGCGGAACCTGCGCCCGCTGCTACGGCCGGGATCTCGCGCGGGGTACGCCCGTCAACATCGGCGAGGCCGTCGGAGTCATCGCCGCGCAGTCGATCGGCGAGCCCGGCACGCAGTTGACCATGCGGACCTTCCATATCGGCGGCACGGCCCAGGTCGCCGAACAGTCCGCCATCGAGGCGAACTCGGACGGCGTCGTCAAGGTGCACAACCGGAACGTGGTGAGCGACAGCCGCGACCGTCTGGTCGTCATGGGCCGTAACATGGAGATGATCCTCGAGGACGAGGCGGGCCGGGAGAAGGCGCGCCACCGGTTGCCGTACGGCGCCTGGCTCGCGGTCGACGAGGGGGCCAAGGTCAAGAAGGGCGACAGGATCGCCGAGTGGGACCCCTACACGATCCCCATAATCACGGAACAGAAGGGCGTCGCGACGTTCCGTGACCTTCTCGACGGCGTGAGCGTCCGCGACGTCGTGGACGAGGCGACCGGCATCGCCAACCGGGTCGTCGTCGACTGGCGGCAGCAACCCCAGGGCAGCGATCTGCGGCCTCGCGTGACGTTGCGGGATCAGGAGGGCGAGGTCGTGACCCTCGCGAACGGGCTCGAGGCCCGCTATTTCCTGTCGGTCGACGCCATCCTCAGCGTGGAGGACGGCCAAGAAGTGGACGCCGGCGACGTACTCGCGCGCATCCCTCGCGAGTCGAGCAAGACCCGAGACATCACGGGCGGTCTGCCGCGGGTCGCGGAACTGTTCGAGGCCCGCAAGCCCAAGGACCACGCGATCATCGCGGAAGCCGACGGACGCGTGGCGTTCGGGCGCGACTACAAGGCCAAGCGCCGGATCATTCTCGATCCGGACGACGAGGGCCAGGAGCCGATCGAGTATCTCGTGCCCAAGGGCAAGCACCTCAGCGTGAGCGAGGGCGATTGGGTGGCCAAGGGCGAGCCGCTGCTCGACGGCAATCCCGTGCCGCACGACATCCTGCGCGTCATGGGGGTCGAGGCGCTGGCCAACTATCTCGTGAACGAGATCCAGGAAGTCTATCGGCTCCAGGGCGTGCGTATCAACGACAAGCACATCGAGGTCATCGTTCGCCAGATGTTGCAGAAAGTCGAGGTGATGGATCCGGGCGAGTCCACCCTGCTCCTCGGTGAGCAGGTCGACCGCATCGAATACGAAGAGGCCAACGAGCGGGTGGCGGCGGAGGACCTGAAGCCGGCGATGGTCGAGCCGGTTCTCCAGGGCATCACCAAAGCCAGCTTGCAGACGGGGTCGTTCATCTCGGCGGCGTCCTTCCAGGAAACCACCCGCGTCCTCACCGAGGCCGCGGTGTCCGGGCGAATGGACCGCCTCGCCGGGCTGAAGGAGAACGTCATCGTCGGTCGTCTGATACCGGCCGGCACGGGCGCGGCGATCGGCCGGCTCCGGCAAGTCGCGGTCCAGCGGGACCGTGAGATCGCGGAGAGTATCGAGAAGGAAGCGGCCGAGGCGCGGATTCAGGAGGAGGAATTGGCGGCCGTCGAAGCCGGCGAGTAGTCTCCTCGAGACGAGACCGACGGTCGCCGCGATTGCCGGCGTTACAACGCATGGGATTCGAGGCGGATACCCGCTTCGAATCCCGTGTCGGACGCGTTTCGGGGAAACCGTGAACGAATCATGTGGAAATACGGGTTTTCCGCTTGACGCGTGACACGGGCCTGCCTATAGTGCGCACGCTCGGCGGCGGTGGGGCGATTCGTCCTGGACGCGCCGACGAAAACCAGGAGACAACCAATCGCTAGGCCTGCGGGTGGGCGAAGAACACCCGTCAAGCGAGCGCGCCGCGGTTGATCGCCGTCGCGCGTTCGATGGCGGCCGATGTCGGGAAGAGGCGGTAATGCCTACAGTCAATCAACTGGTCCGCCACGGACGCGCGCGTCCGGTGAAGCGGAAAAAGACGCCGGCCATGCAGCGGTGCCCGCAGAAGAGAGGCGTCTGCACGCGCGTCTATACGACCACGCCGAAGAAGCCGAACTCCGCGTTGCGCAAGGTCGCCCGCGTCCGCCTGACGAACGGATTCGAGGTCCTCAGCTACATCCCGGGGGAAGGCCACAACCTTCAGGAGCATTCGGTGGTGCTGATCCGGGGCGGCCGGGTCAAGGATCTGCCGGGCGTGCGCTATCACATCATCCGGGGCGTTCTCGACACCCAAGGCATCAGCGACCGCCGACAGCGGCGTTCGAAGTACGGCGCCAAGCGGCCCCGCTAGGGAACGGAAGACATGTCACGCCGTCGCCGCGCCGAAAAACGGGAAGTGTTCTCCGATCCCAAGTACGGCGACCAGGTCGTGAGCAAGTTCATGAGCTGCATCATGCTCGACGGCAAGAAGTCGGTCGCGGAACGGATCGTATACGGCGCGCTGGACCTCATCGAGGGCAAGATGAGCCAGGATCCGGTCGGCGTGTTTCACAAGGCCCTCGACAACGTCAAGCCGGCGATCGAGGTTCGCTCCCGCCGGGTCGGCGGCGCGACTTACCAGGTGCCCGTCGAGGTCCGGGACGACCGACGCCAAGCTCTCGCCATTCGCTGGTTGATCGACGCGGCGCGCAACCGTTCGGAGAGCACCATGGTCGATCGGCTGTCGGGTGAGCTTCTCGACGCCGCGAACAGTCGTGGATCGGCGGTGAAGAAGCGCGAAGATACGCACCGCATGGCCGAGGCCAACAAGGCGTTCTCGCATTACCGCTGGTAATCGCGGGATTTCGGAAGACCTCGGACCATGACGCGCGCCACTTCGCTCGACCGTCATCGAAACATCGGCATCATGGCCCACATCGATGCAGGCAAGACCACGACGACCGAGCGTATCCTCTACTACACCGGCCGTTCCCACAAGATCGGCGAAGTCCACGACGGCGCCGCCGTCATGGACTGGATGGAGCAGGAGCAGGAGCGCGGTATCACGATCACCTCGGCGGCCACGACCTGTTCCTGGCGCGACCACCGCATCAACATCATCGACACCCCGGGTCACGTCGATTTCACGATCGAGGTCGAGCGCAGCCTGAGGGTCCTCGATGGCGCCGTGGCCGTATTCGACGGTGTCGCGGGCGTCGAACCGCAGTCCGAGACGGTCTGGCGGCAGGCCGACAAGTATGGCGTGCCGCGTATCTGTTTCGTGAACAAGATGGACCGCACGGGCGCGGATATCTTCAACTGCGTCCGGATGATCGAGGATCGCCTCGGCGCCACGCCGCTGGTGACCCAGTTGCCGGTGGGCAGCGAGGCCGCCTATGCCGGAGTCGTGGACCTCTTCGAGATGAAGGCCATCCTCTGGAAGGAGGAGACCCTCGGCGCCGAATACGAGATCGGGGAAATCCCCGACGATCTGGCGGACCAGGCGGCGGCGTACCGGGAGAAACTGGTCGAGCTCGCCGTCGAGATGGACGACTCGGCGATGGAGCGGTACCTGGAGGGCGACGAGCCCGATACCGTGACGCTCAAGGCGTGTGTGCGAGCCGGGACGATCTCGGGTCGGTTCGTGCCGGTCCTGAACGGCTCGGCGTTCAAGAACAAGGGCGTGCAACCCTTGCTGGACGCTGTGGTCGATTTTCTTCCTTCGCCGGCGGACGTCGCGGCGATCGGCGGCGTCAAGCCGGGGACGAACGAGCGGGTCGCGCGCGAGTCCAGCGATGACGAGCCGTTCTCCGCCCTGGCGTTCAAGGTGATGACCGACCCGTTCGTCGGCAGCCTCACGTTCATCCGGATTTATTCCGGAGTGGCGTCGACCGGCGGCGCGATCTTCAATTCGGTCAAGAAACGGCGGGAGCGCGTCGGCCGCATGTTGGCCATGCATTCCAATCACCGGGAAGACGTCCGGGAGGCCCGCGCCGGCGACATCGTCGCGCTGGCCGGACTGAAGGGCACCTCCACGGGCGATACGTTGTGCGACCCCAATAACCAGATCGTGCTGGAGCGCATGGATTTTCCGGATCCGGTCATCGAAGTGGCGGTGGAGCCGCGCACCAGGAACGACCAGGAAAAGATGGGCGTCGCCCTGTCTCGACTCGCCGAAGAAGACCCCTCGTTCCGCGTGTCGACCGATCCCGAGAGCGGCCAGACCATCATCAAGGGAATGGGGGAACTGCACCTCGAAATCATCGTCGATCGCATGAAGCGGGAGTTCAAGGTCGACGGCAACGTCGGCGCGCCGCAGGTCGCTTATCGGGAAACCATCACCCGGGCCGGAGAGGTCGACTACACGCACCGGAAGCAGACGGGCGGCGCCGGTCAATTCGCTCGCGTGCGGATCGAGTTCGGGCCTCTGCCGGTAGGTTCCGGCGTCGAGTTCGAAAGCCGGGTTGTCGGTGGCAGCGTTCCGAAGGAGTTCGTTTCCGGCGTGCAGGCCGGGCTCGTCTCGGCGGCCGAGTCCGGCCTTCTGGCGGGATTCCCGGTCATCGATTTCAGAGCGACGCTTGTCGACGGAGCGGCGCACGACGTCGATTCATCGGTGATGGCCTTCGAGGTCGCCGCGCGTTCGGCGTTGCGCGAGGCGGCGCCGAGGCTCGGCGTGAAGTTGCTCGAGCCCATGATGGACGTCGAGGTGGTGACCCCCGAGGAGTTCATGGGCGATGTGATCGGCGACCTCAACTCGCGGCGCGGACATGTGACGGGGACGGCGCAACGGGGAAATGCGCGGGTCGTCACGGCGATGGTCCCGCTTGCCAATATGTTCGGATATGTCAACAACCTGCGATCAATGACCCAGGGTCGGGCCCAGTTCACGATGGCTTTCGATCATTACGATCAGGTGCCGCAGGCGGTGTCCGACGAGGTTCGCGCGAAACTGGCCTGACCGGGGATCGTGGGCGGAGTGACCGCGGGAAAGAGTGCGATTGGAGATTGACGATGGCGAAGGCGAGGTTTGAGCGGACGAAGCCGCACTGCAACATCGGGACGATAGGTCACGTGGATCACGGGAAGACGACGTTGACGGCGGCGATCACGAAGGTTCTGTCGGCGCGCGGCGGGGCCGATTTCACGCCGTTCGACCTGATTGACAAGGCGCCGGAGGAGAAGGCGCGCGGGATCACGATAGCGACGGCGCACGTCGAGTACGAGACGGATGGTCGTCATTACGCGCATGTGGACTGTCCTGGTCATGCGGACTACGTGAAGAACATGATCACGGGCGCGGCGCAGATGGACGGCGCGATATTGGTTGTGTCTGCGGCGGACGGTCCGATGCCGCAGACGCGCGAGCACATATTGCTGGCTCGTCAGGTTGGGGTTCCGGCGATCGTGGTGTACCTGAACAAGGTCGATCAGGTTGACGACCCGGAGTTGCTGGAGTTGGTGGAGTTGGAGGTTCGGGAGTTGCTGTCGAGCTACGAGTTTCCGGGGGACGATCTTCCGGTGGTTCAGGGGTCGGCGCTTGCGGCGCTCGAGGGTGGCGATGCGGCTGTCGGTTCCGGGACGATCGATGCGCTGATGTCTGCGATCGACGAGTACGTTCCTCAGCCTGAGCGTCCGAAGGACCTTTCGTTTCTGATGCCGATAGAGGACGTTTTCTCGATATCGGGTCGTGGGACGGTGGTTACGGGCCGTATCGAGCGTGGTGTGGTGAAGGTTGGGGAGGAGGTCGAGATCGTGGGTCTTCACGAGACGTCGAAGACGACGGTGACGGGCGTTGAGATGTTCAGGAAGTTGCTGGACGAGGGGGAGGCAGGCGACAACGTCGGTTGTCTGTTGCGAGGCGTTGGTCGGGACGAGGTCGAGCGTGGGCAGGTTCTGGCGCGTCCGGGGTCGATCACGCCGCACACGCGTTTCACGGCGGAGGCGTACATTCTGACGAAGGAGGAGGGGGGTCGTCACACGCCGTTTTTCTCGAACTACCGTCCGCAGTTTTACTTTCGGACGACGGACGTGACCGGGCAGATAGGGTTGCCTGCGGGGACGGAGATGATCATGCCCGGTGACAACGTGACGATGGAGGTGGAGTTGATCCAGCCGATAGCGATGGACGAGGGGTTGCGCTTCGCGATCCGTGAGGGAGGCCGCACGGTGGGCGCTGGCGTGGTCGCCAGGATCGCCGAGTAGGACCGGGCCATAACGCAAACCCCGAAGGCGCTGCGAACACCGGCGCGCGTGGCTCGCGGAGAGTCGAGAGCGATGATGAATCAGAACATCCGTATACGTCTCAAGGCGTACGACCATCGGGTGCTCGACGTTTCGGCGAGTGAAATACTCAACACGGCGAAACGGACGGGAGCCCGGGTTCGCGGACCCATCCCGCTCCCCACGAAGATCGAACGCTATACGGTTCTGCGGTCGCCTCACATCGACAAGAAGTCCCGAGAGCAGTTCGAGATCCGGACGCACCGTCGTTTGCTCGACATCGTCGACCCGACGCCCGAAACCGTTGACGCGTTGATGAAGCTCGATCTCGCCGCAGGCGTCGACGTCGAGATCAAGGTCTGAGGACGGGCATGCGCACCGGCGTCATCGCACGCAAGGTCGGGATGTCTCGGGTCTTTCGGGATGACGGGAGGCATGTCCCCGTCACCGTTCTCAAGGTGGACGGTTGCCAGGTGGTGGCGCAGCGGACCACGGAGATTCACGGTTACGACGCCGTCCAGCTCGGCGCGGGGACGGCCAAGGTCAAGAACGTCTCGAGGGCCATGCGGGGACATTTCGCCAAGGCGCGCGTGGAGCCCAAACGGAGGGTCGCCGAGTTTCGGGTGTCCGGTGAGAACATGGTGGAGGTGGGCGCCGAGCTCGCGGCCGACCACTTCGCGGCCGGACAGTTCGTCGACGTCTGCGGAGTCAGTATCGGCAAGGGATTCGCCGGCGTCGTCAAGAGGCATAACTTCGGCGGACTGGCCGCCAGTCACGGCGTTTCGGTTTCGCACCGCGCACACGGTTCCACCGGGCAATGCCAGGATCCGGGCAAGGTGTTCAAGGGCAAGAAGATGGCGGGCCACCTCGGCGCCGAACGGGTGACGGTGCAAAGCCTCGAGGTGATATCGACCGACCCGGAGGAAGGACTGATCCTCGTCAAGGGCGGCGTGCCGGGCGCCAAGGGAGGCTGGATACGCGTCACCGATGCGAAAAAGCGGAAGCTTCCCGATGAAGCTCCGTTGCCGGCGGGTCTGAAGGGCGCTGGGGCCGAGGCTCGGACGTCCGCGGAAGCCGAGGCTCGGATGTCCGCGGAATCGGACGGCTCCGAGCCGGCGCGCGAGGACGGACCGGAGATCGCCGAGGACGGCGGGAGCGGGGACTAGGGGCGATGCAGGCCAAGGTAACCACCCTCGATTCCGAATCCGTCGGGATGATGGAACTCGACGACGCGATCTTCGGCGCGTCCGTGCGCGCCGATATCCTCAATCGGGTCGTGAAGTGGCAGCTGGCCAAGAGGCGAGCCGGGACGCACAAGACGCGCGGTATCAGCGAGATCAGCGGCACGACGGCGAAGCCCTGGCGGCAAAAGGGCACCGGGCGCGCGCGTCATGGAAGCCGCCGGTCGCCGCAGTTCCGCGGGGGCGCCGTCACCTTCGGACCGGTCGTGCGGGATCATGCCTTCGGCTTGCCGAAGAAGGTTCGGAAGTTGGGCTTGCGGATTGCGCTGTCCGCCAAGGCGGCGGATGGCAAGCTGGTGGTCATCGATCAAGCGAAGCTCGACGCGCCGAAGACCAGATCGCTTGTCGCGAAACTGGCGAAACTGGGCTGGGGATCCGCGCTGGTGATCGACGGTCCCGAAATCGACGCGAATTTCCAGCGCGCGGCGTCGAACATTCCGAAATTCGACGTGTTGCCCCAACAGGGCGCGAACGTTTACGACATTCTTCGCCGTGACACTTTGGTGCTGACGAGGGCGGCCGTCGAGCACCTGGAGGCTCGGCTGTCATGAGGTCGGCGAATATCTCCCGCGAGCGCATGTACGACATCGTTCGCGGTCCGGTGATCACGGAAAAGGCGACCTTCGGCTCGGAACATGCCCAGGTGACGTTCCGGGTGGCCATGGACGCCACGAAGCCGGAGATCAAGGCGGCCGTCGAGGGCCTGTTCGCGGTCAAGGTGAAAGCCGTGAACACACTGCGTCAGCAGGGAAAGCGAAAGCGTTTCCGCGGACACCCGGGGCGTCGCGCGGCCTACAAGAAGGCTTTCGTCTCGCTGGAGGAAGGTCAGTCCATCGACGTGACGACGGGGATTTAGAGGATGGCCCTGAAATCATACAGACCGATGACGCCGTCCCGGCGTCAGCTGGTGCTGGTCGACCGTTCCGATTTGTGGAAGGGAAAGCCGGTCAAGTCGCTGACGGAAGGAGAGTCCAGGACCGGCGGCCGGAACAACGGCGGCCGGATCACCGCGCGCCGTATCGGCGGCGGGCACAAACAACGCTATCGCATCGTCGATTTCAAGCGGCGCAAGTTCGATGTGCCGGCCAAGGTGGAGCGTCTCGAATACGATCCCAATCGTTCGGCGTTCCTGGCGTTGCTGCGCTATTCCGATGACGAGATCGCATACATCCTCGCGCCACAGCGGCTTGCGGTCGGCGATACCGTGATTTCCGGCGAGCGAGTCGACGTCAAGCCGGGGAACGCCATGCCGATGCGCAACATCCCGATGGGTACGATCATTCACAACATTGAAATGAAGCCTGGTGGGGGCGGCCAGATGGCGCGGGCCGCAGGGGCCTATGCGCAACTCGTCGGCAAGGACACGGGCTACGCCTTGCTCAGGCTCGGCTCGGGTGAGCAACGCATGGTTCGGGCGGAATGCATGGCGACCGTCGGCGCCGTCTCGAACCCCGACAACAAGAACGTCAAACTCGGAAAAGCCGGTCGCAAGCGCTGGCTGGGCAAGCGCCCGTCCGTCCGTGGCGTAGCGATGAACCCGATCGATCACCCGCACGGCGGCGGCGAAGGGCGCACGTCGGGCGGACGGCATCCGGTGACTCCGTGGGGCAGGCCGACCAAGGGCAAGCGTACCCGGTCGAACAAGAAGACGGATCGGCTGATCATGCGCAGCCGACACAAGAGATAGGAGAGGTCGCGTGGCGCGTTCGGTATGGAAAGGTCCGTTCGTCGACGGCTATCTGTTGAAGAAAGCGGAGGCGGCGCGACAGTCCGGACGCAACGACGTCATCCGCACGTGGTCTCGCCGCTCGACCATCCTGCCTCAGTTCGTCGGACTGACGTTCGCCGTCTACAACGGCCGCAAGTTCATCCCGGTCCTCGTCAACGAGAGCATGGTGGGCCACAAGCTCGGAGAATTCGCGCCGACGCGGACCTACTACGGACACGCGGCGGACAAGAAAGCGCGCAGGGCGTAGGCGTATGGGCAAGCAATCGCATCCCCGGCGCCTCGCCGACAACGAGGCCATGGCGAAGGCCAGGCACATTCGTATCAGCCCTCGCAAGCTCGACCTCGTCGCGGGCGCCATCCGGGGCAAGAGCGTCAACTCCGCGCTTGCGGAACTGACGTTCTCGAAACGACGCATCGCGCGCGACGTCAAGAAGGTGCTTCAGTCGGCGATCGCCAACGCCGAGAACAACCATCAACTCGACGTCGACCAGCTCTACGTCGCGGAAGCGAGTGTCGGCAAGGGGTTGGTGTTGAAGCGGTGGCAGCCCAGGGCGCGGGGCCGCGTCGGACGAATCCGCAAGCCGTTCAGCGAGCTCACGCTCGTGGTTCGCGAACGCGAGGAGACTGCCTGATGGGTCAGAAGGTCAATCCCGTCGGTCTGCGTCTCGGAATCAACAGGACATGGGATTCCAGGTGGTACGCAGACAAGGGTGAATACGGGAAACTGCTTCACGAAGATCTGCGCATTCGCGAGTTCCTCAAAGGTCAGCTTTCTCAGGCGGGCATCAGCAAGGTCGTGATCGAGCGGCCCACCAAGAAGGCGCGGGTCACGATACACACGGCGCGTCCGGGCGTTGTCATCGGGAAGAAGGGCGCCGACATCGAGCGTTTGCGCGCCCGGCTTTCCGAAATGACGGGAAGCGACGTGCATCTCAACATTCTGGAGATCCGTAAACCCGAAATCGACGCCAAGCTGATCGCTGAAAACATTGCTCAGCAGCTGGAGCGCCGAGTGGCCTTTCGACGCGCCATGAAACGCGCGGTTCAATCGGCTATCCGCTTGGGCGCTCAGGGCATTCGGATCAACTGCGGCGGCCGCCTCGGCGGGGCCGAAATCGCCCGGACCGAATGGTATCGCGAGGGTCGCGTGCCCCTGCACACGCTGCGCGCCGACATCGACTATGGCCAGCAGACGGCGCGCACCACCTATGGCACCTGTGGCGTCAAGGTGTGGGTCTTCAAGGGCGAGATCATGGCGCACGATCCGATGGCGCAGGACAAGTTGCTGGCCGACCAGCAGACGCAGCGGTAGCTGGCCGAACGCGACAAAGGCAATTCCATGCTACAGCCCAAACGCACCAAGCACCGCAAGGTCCAGAAAGGCCGTGTCCATGGATCCGCGTCTTCGGGAAACACGCTCAACTTCGGCACGTTCGGGCTCAAGGCGACGACGGCAGGGCGTATCACGGCGCGCCAGATCGAAGCCTGTCGCCGAGCGATCACGCGCCACATCAAGCGTACGGGGCGTGTCTGGATTCGAGTGTTTCCCGATATACCGGTGAGCTCCAAGCCGACGGAAGTCCGCATGGGCAAGGGCAAGGGGTCACCGGAGTTCTGGATGTGCCGCATAAAGCCGGGCCGTGTGATGTTCGAGTTGGGCGGCGTCCCGTCGGGACTGGCCCACGAAGCGTTGATGCGGGGCGCAGCCAAGTTGTCCGTGCAGACCAGGATCGTCAGTCGCGCGGAGGGTAGCTGACATGAAACCCGAGGAGCTGCGCGGCAAGACGGTGGACGAACTCAACGATCTCCTTCTCGACTCGAAGAAGGAGTTGTTCAACTTGCGTTTTCAGAGGGCGTCGGGCCAACTTGAGAATACCGCGCGGATACGTGAAGTGCGGCGTGACATCGCGCGTGTGAAGACGATGCTCAACGCAACGTCCAGCCGAGCGTTCTAGGAGGAGCTGAATGCCGAAGCGAGTCCTGCAGGGTGTCGTCGTGAGCAATACTGGCGACAAGACCGTCGTGGTGCGAGTGGAGCGTCGCGTTCGCCACCCGCTCTATGGGAAGATCATTCGACGTAGCAAGAAATATCATGCGCACGACCCGGAAAACGCGCATGACGTCGGTGACGTCGTGAGAATCCAGGAATGTAAACCCATCTCCAAGCTCAAGAGCTGGGAAGTTTTCGCGGACGCGGGATAGAGGCGATGGAGATGGGCAGGTTGACGACATGATTCAGCCGGAAACGAACCTCAAGGTAGCCGACAATTCGGGCGCCCGCAGGGTCCAGTGCATCAAGGTGCTGGGAGGCTCGAAGCGGCGTACCGCGTCGGTCGGCGACATCATCGTCGTCAGCGTCAAGGAGGCCATCCCGCGGGGACGCGTCAAGAAGGGCGACATGCATCGCGCTGTGGTGGTGCGCACGGCCAAGGAGATCCGGCGTTCCGACGGCAGCGCCATTCGCTTCGACGGAAATGCGGCGGTGTTGATCAACCCTCAGGGCGAGCCGATCGGCACGAGGATCTTCGGACCGGTGACCCGCGAGCTTCGAGCGAGGCAGCATATGAAAATCGTATCGCTCGCGCCCGAGGTGCTGTGATGGCGGGCGCGTCCAAAATTCGCAAGGGCGATCAGGTCGTCATACTGAGCGGACGGGAGAAGGGCAGGAAAGGAGAAGTCCTCCGCGTTCTCCGCAAGGATGGGCGCGTCGTCGTTCAGGGTATCAATATCGTCAAGCGCCACTCGCGACCCCAGGCGGGGAATCCGGGCGGCGTTATCGAGAAGGAAGCGTCTCTGGCGTTGTCCAACGTGGCGCTCGTCGATCCGAAGACCGGGGAAGCGACGCGTGTCGGGTTCAAGTTCCTGGACGACGGTCGTAAGGTGCGGTTCGCGAAGAAGTCCGGCGAAGTCGTAGATCTATAGGTGTCGAGCATGACCCGTATGCAGCAGCGCTATGACGCCGTCGTCAGATCGGCCATGCAGGATCGGTTCAGTTACGACAATCTGATGCGTATCCCGCGGATCGAGAAGATCGTTCTCAACATGGGGACGGGAGAAGGCGCCCGGGATTCGAAGGTCGTTCAGAGCGCGTTCGCCGATCTCACGGCGATCTCCGGACAGCGCCCCGTGATTACGAAGGCCCGGAAGTCTATCTCCAACTTCAAGCTGCGCGAAGGTATGGAAGTTGGCGTGAAAGTCACGTTGCGCCGGCGGCGCATGTACGAGTTCCTCGACCGCCTGGTCACCATTGCCCTGCCGCGGGTTCGCGATTTCCGCGGCGTCTCGCCGAGGAGCTTCGACGGAAGGGGAAACTTCTCTCTGGGGCTACGGGAACAGATCGTCTTTCCGGAGATCGACTATGATAAGGTTGACGCGATCCGCGGGCTCGATGTCGCGATCGTGACGACTGCGGCCACCGACGACGAAGCGAAGGAACTGCTTGCCGGGTTCGGCATGCCGTTCATGAATTGATACCGGCGGACAGGGTTCCAGATCGGACTACGCGAGGACAGACGACTCCATGGCCAAGAAGAGCGCGATAGAGAAGAACCAGCGGCGACGGAAGTTGGTCGCCAAGTATGCCAGGAAGCGGGAGCGGCTGAGAGGAACCGCGGAGGATGGCTCCCTGCCGCAGGAGGAGCGTTTCGCCGCTCGGCTCAAACTTGCCGAGCTTCCGCGGAATTCTTCGGCGACCCGTGTCCGCAACCGTTGTGAAATCAGCGGGCGCCCTCGGGGTTACTATCGGAAGCTTCGCATGTCGCGTATCGCATTGCGGTTGTTGGCGTCCGAAGGGCGTATCCCCGGCATGGTCAAGTCGAGCTGGTAGGAGTTCCTGGCATGTCGATGAGCGATCCCTTGGGCGATATGCTGACGCGTATCCGCAATGGGCAGCGGGCCCATCTGGGTTCGATCGTCAGTCCGGCGTCGAACTTGAGGGTGAACGTACTGGGTGTCCTGAAGCGCGAGGGCTATATCCGGGACTACGAGCGGACGGAGACCGAGACCGGCAAGCCCGAGATCCGTATCGAGCTCAAGTATCACGAGGGCGAACCCGTGATCCAGACGATCATGCGGGTGTCGCGCCCCGGCCGCCGAGTCTATTCCTCGATTCGGGATTTGCCGAGGGTTTCCAATGGTCTCGGGATCGCCATTTTGTCGACCCCCAAGGGTGTTTTGTCCGACTCGGAAGCGCGCGCCGAACATGTCGGCGGCGAAGTCCTGTGTAACGTGATCTAGGCGGGACCATGTCGCGGATCGGACAGAGACCCGTACCCGTGCCGCAAGGCGTGACCGTGGAGATTTCCGGACGGGGAATGACGGCCACAGGTCCGAAGGGCGCGTTGTCGATGACATTGGTCGAAGAAGTGTTCGCATCTCAGGAAAACGACGAAATCATCGTCAGGCCTCGCGACAATTCGAAGCGCGCGCGGACCATGTGGGGTATGCAGCGGACGCTGGTCGACAATCTCGTCCGGGGCGTTTCCGAAGGATTTTCGCTGGGACTGGAGATTCACGGCGTGGGATACCGTGCGGCTGTGGAAGGCCGGACATTGAACATGCAGATGGGATACAGCCACGAGATCAACTACGATATTCCGGAGGGTATCGAAATCAGGTGCGAACGGCCGACGGCCATCTCGGTCTCCGGGATGGACCGGCAGAAGGTCGGTCAGGTCGCTGCTGACATTCGGGCGTTCCGGAAGCCCGAACCGTACAAGGGCAAAGGGATCCGATACGCAGGCGAGTATGTCTTCCGTAAGGAAGGCAAGAGGAAGTGAGGTCGATGGTCAAGCACGAAACACTGCATAAGCGCCGCGCGCGGCGTGTCCGGCATCACCTACGCGCGGTGGCCAGGGGACGGCCGCGGCTGTCGGTCTATCGCTCGAACAAGCATATCTACGCGCAAGTGATCGATGACGTCCAGGGCGCCACTCTGGCGTCCGCGTCGACGCTTGATCGTGACGCGCGGACCGCCGGTGGTTCGGGCGGTTCCATCGCCGCCGCGACCAGAGTCGGCGAACTCATCGCCAGCCGGGCCAAATCGGCGGGCGTGGAGAGCGTGGTGTTCGATCGCGGCGGTTATTTTTTTCACGGCCGGGTCAAGGCGCTCGCCGAAGCGGCGCGTGCGGGCGGCCTCTCGTTTTAGTCGAGGGAGCGGATCATGGCGGCACCGTTCGGGGATCGCGGCGAAAGTGAAGTCGTCGACAAACTGGTCAGCATCAATCGCGTCGCCAAGGTAGTAAAAGGCGGTCGTCGATTCGGGTTCGCGGCGCTGGTGGTTGCCGGCGACCAGAAAGGCCGGGTGGGATACGGTCATGGCAAGGCGCGCGAGGTTCCGGAGGCGATTCGGAAGGCGACCGAGCAAGCGAAGCGCAACATGATTCGGGTGCCCCTTCGCGAGGGGAGGACGCTGCATCACGATGTCGAGGGTCGTTTCGGCGCTGGTCGGGTTGTATTGCGCGCCGCGCCTCCCGGCACTGGCATCATTGCCGGCGGGCCCATGCGGGCGGTATTTGAAACCCTGGGCGTGCAGGACGTCGTGACCAAATCGATCGGCACGGCGAACCCATACAATATGATCAAGGCCACGTTCGATGCCTTGGGCCGCGTCATGTCGCCGCGCTTCGCCGCCGCCAAACGCGGAAAGAGAGTCGGCGATATCGTCGGCCGCCGGGACCAGGCCGTGAAGGAAGCCAAGGAGTGACCGATGGCCGAGACGAATGGAACGCTAAGGGTCACTCAAGTACGAAGCGCCATCGGGCGCCCCGGGTGGCAGCGCCGGGTTCTGATCGGTCTGGGCCTGAACAAGATGAATCGCACGCAAGTACTCGAGGATACGCCATCCGTCCGGGGCATGATCAACAAGATACAGCACTTGGTCCGCGTCGAGGAGGCGGGGCGACAGGGCGCGGGGGCTGCCGATGAATCTCAATGAACTTTCCGACCGCGCGAACGCCAACCATGCCCGCACTCGCGTGGGCCGGGGGATCGGTTCGGGCAAGGGCAGGCGATCGGGTCGGGGAAACAAGGGCCAGCGGTCTCGTAGCGGCGTCGCGCTCAAGGGTTTCGAGGGCGGGCAGATGCCCATTCACCGGCGCCTGCCGAAGCGTGGTTTCAACAACATATTCCGCAGGCGGTTCGCTGCGGTGAATGTCGGCCGTCTTCAGACCGCCGTCGACGCCGGCAAGATCGATGCGTCGAAGCCCGTTGATGCGGCGGCCATGGCCGAGGCCGGGATTGTGACGAGGTTGCGGGACGGCATCCGGCTTCTGGGCATGGGGAAGCTGACGGCGAAGCTGTCGGTGACGGTGGATTGGGCCTCCCCGGGCGCCAGGGCGGCCGTGGAAGGGGTGGGCGGCAGCGTGACGTTGCTCCGCCAGGCGAAATCGGATGCGACAGCCCGGGCGCAAGACGATGAACTGAGCCAGAATTCCGGAACGGAGTAACGTCTGAACGATGCCTTCAGCCGCGGAACAGCTCGCCGCCAACATCAACTTCGGCGCCTTCTCCAAGGCCACGGAGTTGAAGCGGCGGATCTGGTTCACGCTCGGCGTTCTGATCATCTATCGTCTGGGGACCTATATTCCCCTGCCGGGAATCGACGCTGCAATTCTCGCGGACATATTCCGCCAGCAGCAGAGCGGTATCCTCGGGATGTTCGACATGTTCGCCGGGGGCGCGCTTGGACGCATGACGATCTTCGCCCTGAACGTCATGCCCTACATTTCCGCTTCGATCATCATGCAGTTGATGACGACGGTATCGCCGCAGCTCGAGCAACTGAAGAAGGAGGGCGAACAGGGCCGCAAGAAGATCAATCAATACACCCGCTACGGCACCGTGCTCCTCGCCGCGGTTCAGGCTTACGGCATCGCGGTCGGCCTCGAGAGCATGACGGGGTCGTCCGGCAGCGCGGTCCTCGAGCCGGGAACCTTCTTCAGGGTCACGACCGTGGTCACCCTGACCGGTGGAACCGTGTTCCTCATGTGGTTGGGTGAGCAGGTGACGGCGCGTGGCGTCGGGAACGGGATCTCGTTGATCATATTCGCCGGCATCGTCGCGGAACTGCCCCGCGCATTGGCAAGCACTCTCGAGCTGGGACGGACCGGCGCCCTGTCCACCCTGTTCATCCTGTTCCTGATGGTCATGGCCGTGGCGACGATCGCGTTCATCGTCTTCATGGAGCGCGCGCAGCGACGCATCGTGATCCAGTATCCCAAACGTCAAGTCGGCAACAAGATGTTCGGCGGGGATAACTCGCATCTGCCGCTCAAGCTGAACACGGCGGGTGTGATTCCACCCATTTTCGCGTCCTCGCTGCTGCTGCTGCCGATAACCGTGGCGGGCTTCGGCGCGTCCGGGGGACCGGAGTGGTTGACGACGGTGACGTCGTTGCTCGGCCGTGGCCAGCCGCTGTATCTCGGCCTCTATATGGGCGGGATTGTCTTTTTTGCATTTTTCTATACGGCGGTCGTCTTCAATCCGTCCGAGACCGCGGACAACTTGAAGAAGTATGGCGGCTTCATCCCGGGAATCCGGCCCGGCAAGAACACGGCCGAATATCTGGATTACGTGCTGACGCGATTGACGTGTGTCGGCGCCGCCTACCTCGCGCTCGTGTGCTTGCTTCCCGAGCTCCTCATTTCCCAGTACGCGGTTCCGTTCTATTTTGGCGGCACGTCGCTCCTCATCGTCGTTACGGTGACCATGGATACGGTCGCGCAGGTGCACTCCCATCTGCTTGCGCACCAATATGAGGGGCTGATCAAGAAATCCAGACTCAGGGGTCGTAACCGCTGATCATCGTTCTCATCGGTCCGCCGGCCTCCGGCAAAGGAACGCAGGCAAGGGTCATGGAGGAGAAATTCGGCCTCAGAGCGCTGTCCACCGGCGAAATGCTCCGGACGGCGGTGGAGGACAGAACGGAAATCGGGGAGCAGGCCGAGAAGTGGATGGCGTCGGGCGACCTCGTTCCCGACGACCTGATCGTCGCCATGATCGTCGAGCGGATCGAGGAACCCGACTGCGCCGACGGCGTCATACTGGATGGATTCCCGCGCACGCTTCCGCAGGCGCAGGTGTTCGACGCGCACCTGGCCGAGCGAGGCATGACGGTCGACCTCGTCATCCTGTTCGAGGCGGACGACGAGGCCATGGTGGACCGGATTTCGGGTCGCTTCTCTTGCGCTCGGTGCGGCGAGGCGTACCATGATACGAACAGGCCGCCGAGCCGCGAGGGTCTTTGCGACGTCTGCGGGGAGCGTCGGTTCCGGCGCCGCGCAGACGACAAGCCGGAGACCGTGCGGCACCGCCTCGAGGACTACCACATGCTCACGGAACCCCTTTTGCCGTTCTTTCGAGAAAAGGGTATCCTCAGGTCGGTTGACGCCATGGCGGACATCGAGCGGATCGCGCGCGACGTAGAATCGTTCGTGGCGGCCATCTGACCGGTTGACTCGAAGAACCGACTTCCTGATAATCCCATACCTTTCATTGGCATCGACGAGGCGCATCCCGGGCGGCTTGGGGGTCTGCGCCTTCCCGCACTGGAATTTGGGGGTCCGACATGGCGCGAATTGCCGGCGTGAACATCCCGACGAACAAGCGCGCCGAGATCGGGCTGACGTACATCTTCGGGATCGGCCGCGCCAAGGCGAGGGAGATTTGCACGAAGGCGTCCCTCCCCGCGGAGCGGCGTGTCAGCGACTTGACCGACGCCGAGGTCATCCAGATTCGCGAGATCATCGGTCGCGACTATGTTGTCGAAGGCGATTTGAGGCGTGAGAGGGCGATGGACATCAAGCGGCTGATGGACCTGGGCTGCTATCGTGGACTGCGTCACCGTCGCGGGCTGCCGGTTCGTGGTCAGCGGACGCACACCAATGCTCGCACCCGCAAGGGACCGGCGCGCGCCATTGCGGGCAAGAAGAAATAACTCGGGCTTTCCTCACTCGACCGGGAAGTGAGCGTGTAAGGGCAACGTCATGGTGAAGGGGACGACGCGGGTCAGGCGTCGCGAACGCAAGAACATCTCTTCCGCGGTCGCGCATGTGAACGCCACGTTCAACAACACGAAGATCACGATCGCCGATGCGCAGGGCAATACCATCGCCTGGGCCTCGGCGGGGCAACAGGGGTTCAAGGGGTCTCGAAAGTCGACCCCTTATGCGGCGCAGCTGGCCGCCGAGGATGCCGGCCGCAAGGCGATGGAGCACGGCGTCAAACAGTTGGAAGTACGGGTAAGGGGACCGGGGTCGGGTCGTGAGTCGGCGCTTCGTTCGCTTCAGGCGACCGGATTCGCAATCACCACGATCAAGGATGTGTCGCCCATACCGCACAACGGTTGCCGGCCACCGAAGCGGCGCCGGGTATAGGTTCAAGCCCAGCCGCGCCGCTGTCGAGGCCGGCTGATTCATGAAGATCCGGTCGGAACGGGTTTCGCCGTTCCCATTTACGAGGAAAGAGCTCTCCATTGACCATGCAGGGTGAACGCATCAATCAGCAGAACTGGCTTCAGCTCATCAAACCGAACAAGCTGGTCGTTGAGACGGGCAGGGACGACCGAAAGGTCGCGACCGTCGTCGCGGAGCCGCTGGAACGCGGTTTCGGTCTGACACTGGGCAACGCGCTGCGTCGTGTTCTCCTGTCGTCCCTGCATGGCGCGGCCGTCACTTCGATTCAAATCGATGGAGTTCTTCACGAATTTTCGTCCATACAGGGTGTCCGCGAGGACGTCACCGATATCGTTTTGAACGTGAAGGGACTCGCCTTACGTATGCACGGCGAGAGACCCAGGCGGATGACGCTCAAGGCTGATGGCCCGGGCGAGGTGCGGGCCGGCGCGATCCAGACCGGCCACGACATCGAGGTGATGAATCCCGATTTGGTGATCTGTACGCTGGACGAGAAAGCCACCCTGTCCATGGAACTGACGGTGGAGTCGGGCAAGGGCTATATTCCGGCATCGCAACACCGCGCGGAGGACGTGCCTATCGGATTGATTCCGGTGGATGCCCTTTACAGTCCCGTTCGTCAAGTTGCCTACAAGGTGGAAAACTCGCGTGAGGGCCAGATCCTCGACTACGACAAACTCACCCTGGAGGTCCTGACCAACGGGACCGTGGCGCCTGAAGATGCGGTCGCCTATGCCGCGCGCATTCTCCAAGATCAACTCCAGTTGTTCATAAATTTCGAGGAGTCCAGGACCGAGGAGAAGATCGAGGAACAGATTCAGCCTGGATTCAATCGTCACCTGTTGCGGAAGGTCGACGAGCTGGAGCTGTCTGTGCGGTCCGCGAACTGCCTCAAGAACGACAACATCGTCTATATCGGCGATCTCATTCAGAAAACCGAGAGCGAGATGCTCCGCACGCCTAACTTTGGCCGTAAATCTCTGAATGAGATCAAGGAGATACTGGCCCAGATGGGTTTGCACCTGGGTATGGAAGCACAGAACTGGCCGCCCGAGAACATCGAGGAGTTGGCCAAGAAGATGGAAGAGCCCTTCTAGGAATAGAAGGGCCGTCCGGGAGCGAACGTAAATGCGTCATCGCAAGCAGGGGCGCCGGCTCAATCGGACCAGTGCGCATCGCACCGCCATGTTCCGCAACATGGCGGCGTCCCTGATCAAGCACGAGCAGATCGAAACGACGTTACCCAAGGCGAAGGAGCTCCGGCGCGTCGTCGATCGACTGATCACGCTGGGAAAGCGCGGCGACCTTCATGCTCGCCGCCAGGCGTTGACTTCCATTCCGGACATGGCGCTGATCGATAAGCTGTTCACGACGTTGGCGGAGCGGTACGCCGACCGATCCGGCGGCTACACCCGGGTGCTGCGTAAGGGGCGCCGTTACGGCGACGCGGCGGAAATGGCCTTCATCGAACTGGTCGACCGTGACCAGGACGCCAAGGGCTTGGACTCGGGACCGGTTCCCGGGGACCCCGATGAAGAGCCGACGGAGGCTGCTGCCTGAGTCCGGTGACTGGGTTGGTTGGGGCAGGATCGAAAGAGGCGGCGTCGGGCTGCCTCTTTTAGGTTTCTGGACAGCCGAAAATCAGATGGCCAGGTCGACGCGGACGATATCCACGGCGCTCGGAAGATGGTGGATGTCGCCTCTCGCGTGCGCGGTGGTATTCGCGCTCGAAGTATCCGCCGTTCGGGCGGCGGAACGAATCGTTCCCGCCGGTGATGCGGAGTTGCAACTCAGCTATGCGCCGCTCGTGCGCCGAACGGCGCCGGCGGTGGTCAATATCTACGCGCGCAGGACCGTGCGGCGGGTGTTCCGCTCGCCGCTGTTCGACGACCCGTTCTTCCGCCGATTCTTCGGCGACATGCCGCTTCCCGGCGCCCGGCGCGAGCGTATCGAGAACTCGCTGGGCTCCGGCGTCATCGTGCGCCCCGACGGTTATATCGTGACGAACCATCACGTCATCGCCGACGCCGACGAAGTCATCGTGGCGTTGGCGGACCGGCGCGAGTTCGATGCCGACATCGTGCTGACGGATGAACGGACTGACCTCGCCGTTCTGCGCGTCGAAACCGGGGGGGCGTCGTTGCCGTATCTGGAGCTCATGGATTCGGACGACCTCGAGGTCGGAGATATCGTTCTCGCGATCGGGAATCCGTTCGGCGTGGGCCAGACCGTTACGAGCGGCATCGTCTCGGCGCTCGCTCGTACGCAGGTGGGCGTGGCCGATTACCGCTACTTCATCCAGACGGACGCCGCCGTAAATCCGGGAAATTCAGGGGGTGCGATGGTCGGTCTCGACGGTCGGCTCGCTGGCGTGAACACGGCCATCTTCTCGAAGTCGGGCGGTTCCATCGGGATCGGATTCGCGGTCCCCGCCAACATGGTGCGTACCGTCGTGGAAAGCGCTCTCCGCGGGGGGCGGATGGTCAGGCCATGGCTCGGCGCGACGGGGCAGGAGGTGACCTCCGACATCGCGGCCGCGCGGAGCCTCGACCGTTCCGGTGGGGTTCTCGTGAATGCCGTATATCCGGAAGGGCCCGCGGGTCGCGCCGGTATCGAGGTGGGTGATATCATCAAGGCCGTTGGGCGGCGCGAGGTGCTCGACCCGGAGGGTTTGGCGTTCCGTATCGCGACTCGTCCCTTGAACTCGAACGTGGAGCTGACCGTTCTGCGCGGCGGGGAGACTTTCAAGACCGAGGTCGCGCTGGAACCACCGCCGGAGACGCCGCGGAGGGACCTGACCTGGATCGAAGGGCGGGGTCCGCTGGCCGGCGCGCGGATCGGCAATCTTTCGCCGGCCTTCGCCGAGGAACTCGGTCTCCATCCCATGCGCCGGGGCGTGGTGGTGGCGGAAGTGGCCGCGCGCAGCCCCGCTCGAAATCTGGGGCTGAAGCCGAGAGATGTGTTGGCGCGGATAAACGGTATGGAAATCCGGCTCGTGGACGACGTTCTCACGGCGACGAACGAGGAAGCCTCGACCTGGAGAATCACGATCGGACGGGGCGACCGTCAGTTGAAGGTCGCGATCGGGCAATGAGTTCCCTGTTCGAGGCCGCGGGGTTTGCGGACGGGACGCCTCGCCCGCTCGCCGACCGTCTTCGTCCGACGACACTGGAAGAGGTCGTCGGACAGGGACACCTGCTTTCCGCCGAGGGTCCGATCGGCCGTATGGTATCCACTGGGCGCGTCGTGTCGCTGATTCTCTGGGGGCCGCCCGGGTCCGGCAAGACCACGATCGCAAGGCTTCTCGCCGAGCATACCGGGTTGGAGTTCGTCCAGTTATCCGCCGTATTCTCCGGCGTGGCGGATCTCCGAAAGGTATTCGACGCGGCGAAGAGCCGGCGTTCGGACGGCCGCGGAACGTTGCTCTTCGTCGACGAGATCCATCGGTTCAACAGATCGCAACAGGACGCCTTTCTGCCCGTCGTGGAGGATGGAACCGTCGTGCTGATCGGCGCGACGACGGAAAATCCCTCGTTCGAATTGAATGCGGCGTTGCTGTCTCGATGCCAGGTCCTCGTTCTGAACCGGTTGGACGATTCCGCCCTTGAGACACTTCTCCGGCGGGCCGAAGAGGCCGAGGCCGCGTCATTGCCCCTGGATGAAGACGCCCGCCTCACGTTGCGGGCGATGGCGGATGGCGATGGCCGCTACGTGCTCAACCTCGCCGAAGAATTGTTCTCGTTGTCTGGCGGCGACGTTCTCGACTCGCGGGCGTTGGTGACGGCGATCCAGAAGCGAGCGCCACTCTACGACAAATCGCAGGAGGGTCATTACAACCTGATCAGCGCGCTGCACAAGTCCCTTCGGGGTTCGGATGTCGATGCGGCGCTTTATTGGCTCGCCCGCATGTTGGCGGGAGGGGAAGAACCGCTTTACATCGCCCGACGGCTGGTCCGGTTCTCCGTCGAAGATGTGGGCCTCGCGGACCCCGATGCCCTCCTTCAGGCGCTGGCGGCCAAGGAGGCATACGACTTCGTCGGCAGTCCCGAGGGGGAACTGGCGTTGGCGCAGGCCGTCATTTATCTGGCGGCCGCCCCCAAATCGAATGCGGCCTACCGGGCATTGGGCGCCGCGATGCGGGAAGCGCGAGAGACGGGGTCCCTGATGCCGCCGAAGCATATTCTCAACGCGCCGACCCGCCTGATGAAGGACTTGGGATACGGCGATGGATATCTCTACGACCATGACACGGAGGAGGGGTTTTCCGGCCAGAACTACTTCCCTCAGGACATGCCTCGCCGCGCTTTCTACCGACCGGGCGGACACGGGTTCGAACGCGATATCCGCGAGCGGCTGGAGTATTGGAGAAAGCTTCGAGATCGACAAAGCGAGGCCGGCGCGGAATGACGGAAACGGCTCCGTCCATGGTCTTCGATCGGTTCATCGGCGTGGATTGGTCGGGCGCGTGCCGTCCCGCGCGCCGTCCAGGGCTGCCGGGCTTGCAGGTCGCCATGGCGACGGACGGGCGATCATCCCCGCC
Source organism: Alphaproteobacteria bacterium (assembly GCA_965242505.1). Taxonomy (GTDB): domain Bacteria; phylum Pseudomonadota; class Alphaproteobacteria; order UBA2966; family UBA2966; genus UBA2966. The sequence goes on along the minus strand of OZ251449.1, from coordinate 1,246,408 downwards.
GTGTCTCGTATCCCCAGCGGATGGAGGAAAGCTCTGGACTCGCCGCGTCTTCGTGGACTGGTTGGTGAAAATCCTCTCGGGAAACGATCGCGTTCTGGTCGGGCTCGATTTCGCCTTCTCATTTCCGTATCATGACACGGGTGAATTCCTTCCCGGTGTTCCCGATGCGCCCTCCACCGCTTTCGACTTGTGGCAGTGCGTCGATGAGACGTGCGGGGACACGGGAGATTTTTACGCCGGAACGTTCGTCGAAGACGGCCGATATGCTCCCTATTTTCTCCTTCCGAAAAAACGTGGCAAGCGATACGAACGCCGTATGCGTCTGACGGACGAGCGTTGCCGTTGCATGGGTCTGGGGCATCCGGAAAGCGTGTTCCAGTTGGTGGGGCCAAGCCAGGTCGGGAAAGGATCTCTCGCGGGGATGCGCGTCCTCCATTACCTGCGTCGCAGGATGCCTCATATGCGCATATGGCCCTTCGACCGGCTGTCCGAATCCCGTCCGGCTGCCATCGTCGTGGAAGTGTATCCAGGAGCCTTCGTTCACAAGTCGGGGATCGCGAGTGGTAAGGTTGATGACATGGGATCGCTCAATCGGATCCTGGAGTCTTATGATTCGGAGCCGTTACGGGACGATGCATTGGAGGGTGGGGCCCCGGGCGACAAGGCGGACGCCCTGATCGTGGCGGCGGCCTTGCGGCGCCTGTCGGGCGAGGGCGAGTTTTGGAACCCTCCGGGGTTGCGCGTCGCGCGCCAGTCGCATGAGGGCTGGATATTCGGTGTCACATGAACTCGTCACGGGATTGCGCGACGCTCGAACGGAGCTTTCCGTGAAACTCGTCCTCGCCATCGCCGCCGGGGGCGCCATCGGCGCCGTGGGCCGCCATTACGTCGGCGTGTGCGCGCTCAAGTGGCTCGGCGCCGCATTCCCGTACGGGACGCTCGCCGTCAACGTCGCCGGTTCGTTCCTGATGGGCGTTCTCGTCACGTCGATGACCGTCAAATGGAGCGTCGGCGAGGAGCTTCGCGCGTTCCTGACCGTCGGTTTGCTCGGTGGATTCACGACGTTTTCGGCGTTCTCGCTGGACTTCGCGACGCTGATGGGGCGGGGCGAGACCGTGCTTGCGGCCGGATACGCGGCCGCTTCCGTCGTCCTGGCGCTTGCCGGCATGTTCGCCGGCATGCATTTGATGCGCGTTCTTCACGCGTGAGTGGCGTCGGATTCCGCACGGTGTCCTCCGGCGAGGCTGACATGCGCCTCGACCGTTGGTTCCGGCGACATTATCCGGCCCTGTCTCACGGCCGGATGGAGAAACTGCTGCGCAAGGGACAGATCCGGCTCGATGGGCGGCGCGTAAAGGCCTCGACCCGGATCGTCGAAGGCCAGACCATCCGTATTCCACCGATAGTCGAAAGCGGAACGAATGGTGGGAAGGGTTCCGTGGAGCCTTTGGGCGAACGCGTCTCGATTGGGGAAGACGACGCCCGTTGGATTCGCGCCCATGTGATCTACAGGGACTCCGCCGTCATTGCGCTGAACAAGCCGGCGGGGCTGGCGGTGCAGGGAGGAAGCGGCGTTGGTCGACATGTCGATGCGATGTTGGATGAGCTGCGATTCGGGCTGGCCGAACGGCCGCGTCTGGCGCATCGACTGGATAAGGATACGAGCGGTGTCCTGTTGATCGGCCGGACTCCCAAAGCGACGGCGGCGATTGCCGACGCGCTGCGGCGGCGCGAAACGCGGAAGACCTATTGGGCCGTGGTGGTCGGCGTTCCCGGACTTCCCGAAGGATCGGTCGACCTTCCCCTCGCCAAACAGGGCGGGCGGGGACGCGAGCGTATGGCGGCGGTTGCCGACGGCAAGCGGGCGCGGACCGGGTTTCGCATCATCGAGACCGCGGGCCGCCGGGCGGCCTGGGTTGCACTATCGCCCGAAACGGGCCGAACCCATCAGCTTCGGGTGCACATGGCGGCGGTCGGAACGCCGATCCTGGGGGACGGAAAGTATGGCGGGCCGGCTGCGCACATATCGGGGCTTTCCCGCCGGTTGCATCTCCATGCCCGGTTCATGGACGTTCCGATGCCGGATGGAGACAGGGTCTCCGTGTCGGCGCCGTTGCCGCCCCATATGCTCGAAACTTGGGAGTTTTTCGATTTCCGGGGAGAACGCGACGACTTGCCGCGCGATCATGAAGACCCGCGATGAAACCGCGTCGGCTGGTCATATTCGATTGCGACGGCACGCTGGTGGACAGTCAGCGGACGATTATCGGCGCGATGAATCGAGCGTTCGACGGCCTGAATTTCCCCCGCCCGTCCGGGGACGCCATTCGTCGCGTCGTCGGATTGTCGCTCTCCGAGTCCATGGCGCGGCTTCTGCCCGAGGGTTCTGCGGGAGATCATGAACGGTTGGTCGAAGGATATCGTTCAGCTTTCCTCGAGATGCGAAACGCGCCCGATTACGAGGAACCGCTGTATCCGGGAGTCGTCGAGGCGCTCGCCCACATGGAAGGGGATGGAATGCTTGCCGGCGTCGCCACTGGAAAGTCGTTGCGGGGCCTTGAGGCGACGCTGCGGCATCATGGGATTCACGATCGGTTCGTCACGCTTCAGACCGCCGACCTGAATCCCGGAAAACCCCACCCGGCGATGGTGCTGCGCGCGGTTGCGGAAGCGGGCGCGGAGCCCGGGACCACGACCGTCGTGGGCGACACGACCTACGATATGGAGATGGCCAGGGCGGCCGGAACCTACGCGGTGGGTGTGTCGTGGGGCTATCATCCTGTGGACGAGTTGCGGTCGGTCGGCGCGCACGCCGTGATCGATCGATTTCAAGACCTTGCTGGGGTGTTGACGGCCCTGCTTGATGGGTGATGAGGCTGGACGATGAAACCGGGCCGCGGACTCGCGCCCGGAACGGTCGAGGATATCGGCGACGCCGCCGGCAAGGCGCCCGGCGAATGACCCTTGGTCCGTTCAGGCGCGCCTACAAGGAAGTGGGCGTGGACTCGGTCGATGGCGCGCCGGTGGTGACGCTGGATGGCCGGCCCTTGAGATCGCCTGCGAAATCGATTGTCCGGCTTCCGAACGAATCCCTGGCGCTCGCGGTCGCGAAGGAATGGCGTGACGGGCGGGACGAGGTTCAGCCGCGGCGCATGCCGTTGACTCGCATCGTACTGTCGGCGATCGATCAGGTGGCGCCGGGGAGGGGTGGAATCGTCTCGCGAATATCTGCTTACGGGGAAACCGATCTGTTGTGCTATCGATCGGAGCGTGCGGACCTTTCCGCCCGTCAGGCGAAGAAATGGCAACCCTTGCTCGACTGGGCTGGCGAGGCGTTGTCGGCCCCCTTGGCCGTGGCGGCCGGCATCATGCCGGTCGAGCAGGCGCGTGGCAGTCTGGCCGCGCTGCGCGATGCCGTCGTCGCGCACGATGACCTGGAACTCGCCGCGCTCCATCTGGCGACGACAACCACCGGCTCTCTGGTGTTGGCGCTGGCTTTGTCTCGCGGTCGTCTGGACGCTCAATCGGCTTGGAAATTGAGCCGTCTCGACGAGACATGGCAGGCCGAGCGCTGGGGCGACGACGCGGAGGCGGTGGAACGCGCCGAAGGCCAGCGCGCCGACCTGCGGGCAGTCGAGCGTTTGCTCGAATTGAACCGTCTACCGTGATCTGAGGTGCCTTCGTCGGCGCCGGGCCTTTCTACTGGCCTCGTCCCCGCTATAATGTCGTTCCGGACGCTCCGGTTCCATTGATTCCCACCACCCTCGATCACCCGGGACATGGCGAGACTGACCGAACTTCTGACGGATCTTGTGCGTCGTCGAGAGAAGGCTCTGCTCGGCGGCGGCGCGGACAAACTGGAGCAACGCCGCGAGCGAGGCCAGATGACCGCTCGGGAGCGGCTCGTCGGCTTGTTCGACCGCGACACGTTCCAGGAATTCGGGTTGCACGTTCGGCACGAGACGCGGCACTTCGGGATGGAGGAGCGCGAGCTCGCAGGCGATGGCGTAATCACCGGAATCGGATTCACCGAAGGTCGCGCGGTCGCGGCCTTCAGCCAGGACTTTACCGTCGCCGGCGGATCGTTGGGAAAGATCCATGCGCAAAAGATCTGTAACATCATGGACTACGCTGGCACCAACGGCATGCCCATCGTCGCTTTCAACGATTCCGGCGGCGCCAGGATACAGGAAGGCGTGGAATCGCTGGCCGGCTACGGGCAGGTGTTCGTCCGCAATGTCCGGATGTCCGGCGTGGTGCCTCAGATCGCGATCATCGCCGGGCCGTGCGCGGGCGGGGCCTCCTACTCGCCGGCGCTGATGGACTTCATCGTCATGACGAGGTCCAACGCCAACATGTTCATCTGCGGCCCCGACGTCATCCGCGCGGCGACCGGTCAGATCACGACCATGGAGGAGATCGGCAGCGCCGCGGCACATGCCACGATCAGCGGCAACATCCATTTCGTGGCCGATGACGACGCCCACGCCATTGCGATCGTCCAGCGGCTGTTGTCGTACCTGCCGTCGAACAATGTAATGGATCCGCCGCACGAGCCTGCGGAGAACCTCACGCTCAGAGAGGATTCTGGCATGAACGCCCTGGTTCCGGAGTCGGAAAAGGAACCGATCGATGCGCATCTGGTTATCGCCCGGCTGGTGGACGAGGGCTCGTTCATGGAGACGCAGCCCGATTTCGCGGGCAACGTCGTCATCGGCTTCGCCCGTATCGGCGGAATCGTGGTCGGCATTGTCGCCAACCAGTCGACGGTGAAGGCGGGTACGCTCGATATCGACGCCTCGGACAAGGCGGCGCGCTTCATCAACTTCCTCGACTGCTTCAACATTCCCATCGTTACGCTGGTTGACGTTCCCGGATTCCTTCCCGGTGTGACGCAGGAACTGGGCGGCATCATTCGGCACGGCGCGAAGATGCTGTTCGCCTACGGGAATTCGACATCGCCCAAGGTCACGGTGTTCATGCGCAAGGCCTATGGCGGCGCCTACCTCGCCATGTGCAGCCGCGATATGGGCGCCGATCTGGCCTTCGCTTGGCCGAGCGCGGAAATCGCGGTGATGGGCGCCGACGGCGCCGTGAACATCCTGTACCGGAAAGAGCTGCAGAAGGCGGGTGATCCCGATACCCGACGGGCCGAACTCGCCGCGGAGTATCGCGAGCGGTTCGCCTCGCCGTATTTGTCGGCGAGCAAGGGCTTCGTCACTGATATCATCGAGCCGTCGCACACCCGTTCGGCCGTCGCGCTGGGCCTTCGCAGCCTGCTGTCGAAGCGCGAAACCCGGCCGCCCAAGAAACACGGCAACATTCCGCTCTGACGGGGCGAAATGGGGAAACTGGCACTGTCGGACGTCATGGCGCAATGGATGGACCATATCCCGGTCGTCGCGACGGGCTTGGGCGTCGTTCTCGGGGTCCTTGTCTCGCTGTGGGTGGCCTGCGCGCTGATCGGCGTCGGTGTTCCGTTCGTCCGGCGCGGCGCGCGCGCGTTGCCGGTCGCGTTCGGCGGGTCTCGGGACGGTATCCCGCCGGAGCATGTCGTGGCGGTCTCGGGAGCGGTCGCGGCGGTCATGGACGGACCGCACCGGATCGTGCGCATTTCCGCTCCCAGTCACCGACCGCCCGGTTGGTCGCTCGAGGGACGGTTCGACAGCTTCGGCGCGCATCGCATGCCATGGGATCGGTGGCCGCGCGTGGTGACGAAGGGGCCGCGGAGAAAGAACAGGTAGATGAGACGTTTCAGGATCACCGTCGGCGGCGCGACATACGACGTCGTGGTCGAGGAAGTGGGGGAAGTCCTCCCCGCGGCGCCTCGCGCCGCGCCCGCGCCGCTGGCGGATAGCACTGGCGCTTCGGCGAGGATCGCGCCGCCCGCCGCCTCGCCGCCCGTCTCATCCGCTGGCGCCGCGGGCGTGAACGACGTCGCCAGCCCGCTCTCCGGAACCGTCGTCGAGATTCATGTCGCGGAAGGACGGGACGTGCGACAGGGGGAGAAGCTGGTCACGCTTGAGGCGATGAAAATGAACACGGCCGTGCCGGCGCCCCGCGACGGCAAGGTCGAGTCCGTGAAGGTGCGGGTCGGCGCGTCGGTTCAGGAGGGACAGGTCCTGCTGGCCTTGGTCTGACGCTACGTGGAAAATTTTACTGATCTTATCGAGTTGACGGGATTTCTTCACGTCACTTGGCAGATGATGGTGATGTGGGGCGTGGTGCTCGGGCTGCTCTATCTCGCCGTATATCGCGGGTTCGAACCGCTTCTCCTGGTGCCGATAGGCTTCGGAGCTCTGCTCGCCAATCTGCCGACCGAGGGCCTCGTGAATCCACCGACGGCGGAGGCCGCCGGCGGCCTGTTTCACTACATCGGCCTCGGTATCACGTTGGAGCTGTTTCCGCCCCTCATCTTCCTGGGAGTCGGCGCGCTGACGGACTTCGGTCCGCTGATCGCCAATCCGCGGATGCTGGTTCTGGGAGCGGCCGCGCAGTTCGGCGTGTTCGTCACTTTCGTCGGCGCCATGGCGCTCGGTTTCTCGGCGCCCGAAGCCGCGGCGATCGGGATCATCGGCGGCGCCGACGGCCCGACCTCCATATTTCTCGCCAACAAGCTCGCGCCGCCTCTGCTGGCGCCGATCGCCGTATCGGCCTACAGCTATATGGCTCTCGTGCCCCTCATTCAGCCGCCCATCATGCGGTTGCTGACCACCGAGAACGAGCGGCGCATCCGCATGCGGTCCCTACGCCCCGTGTCCAGGCGCGAGAAGCTGGCTTTCGCGCTCGTGGTCGCCGTGCTCTGTATTCTTCTGGTCCCCGCGGCCTCGGCGCTGATCGGCATGTTGATGCTCGGTAATTTCCTGCGCGAGTGCGGTGTGGTCGAGCGCCTCTCGAAAGCGGCTCAGAACGAGATCGTCAATGCCGTGACGATCTTTCTCGGGACCGCGGTCGGAATCACCATGACCGGCGAGCGGTTCCTGCAAGTCGAGACCCTGAAGATCCTCGCGCTCGGGATCGTGGCCTTCGGTTTCTCGACGGCGGCGGGTGTGCTCATGGCCAAGCTCATGAACCTGATGGGCCGGAAGAACCCCATCAATCCGTTGATCGGATCGGCGGGCGTGTCCGCCGTTCCCATGGCCGCCCGCGTGAGTCAGGTGGAAGGACAGCGCGCCGACCCCGACAACTTCCTGCTCATGCACGCCATGGGCCCCAACGTGGCCGGCGTGATCGGGACGGCCGTCGTCGCCGGGTTCTTTATCGCCGTTTACGGTGGTTGAGCGCGCTTCCGGCGATGGCAGGGCGGTGCGGGCGCGTATCCTCGGGCGTGTTCAGCGCGTCGGATTCCGCTACTGGACCGTCGGCGAGGCATCGCGCCGAGGTCTCGACGGCTGGGTCGGAAACCGCGCGGACGGCAGCGTCGAGGCGGTGTTCGTGGGTCCGTCCCATGCAGTGGACGACATGCTCGCCGCCTGCGCCGACGGCCCGCCCTCGGCCGTCGTGAACGGCGTTGTCGAGTCGGAAGTCGACGAGGACGAGCGGGCCGCCCTCGTCGGACGAGGGTTTTCCGTCCGTCCGACCGAATGAGGGTCGGAACGGCGAGCAGGCGTCGGCGACGGGATCCGGGAACCCGGAGCCGGTCCGAGGCGGATCAGTCGACGAGGGGTTCGCCGGGCGACCGGTCGCCCCATGGCATCATGGCGACGGCGGAGACCGAATTCTTCGGCGAGCCGTCGATCAGCTTGTCGCTGTAGGCGAGATAGACCAGCGAATTACGCTCGCGATCGAGAAAGCGCACGACCTGGAGTTTCTTGAACAGGGCGGAGCGCCGCGCCTCGAACACGCGTTCTCCTTCGTCGTCCGACGAGATGGCTTCGACGAACTCGATCGGGCCGACTTGGCGACAGGCGATGGAAGCGTCGGACGTCTCCTCCGCCAGACCTAGCGTGCCGGATATGCCGCCCTTGCGGGCCATGCTGAGGAAGCAGGCGACGCCTTTGATCTTGGGATCGTCGAACGCCTCGACGACGATCTTGTGGTTGGCGCCGATCAGCTTGAAGGCGGTGTCCACGGAACCGATTTCATCGCCCAAGGCCGGACCGCCGCCGGAAACGGCGATCAGGCTGAATAGAAGGATGCGAAGAGTCATGCCGTCGTCCTCGAGTTGAATGGCGCCCGCCATAGGTAGGTAGCGCGCGTCGTGTTTCCAGGCGTGTGGCGCGGGAGGGCCGGGGAGCCCGCGCTGGGGCCTCGCGATGGAGGGTGGTCAAGCGCCGTCGCCCGCCGTCGGCGCGCCGAATACCTCGTCGAAGGCCTCCATCAACGCCGAGTCCACCTCGGCGGTCGTCACGGGAATTCCCAGGTCCGCGAATGACGTGACGCCGTGTTCGCCGATGCCGCAGGGCAGGATGCCCCGATAGTGGTCCAGATCGGGGTCTATGTTCAACGACACGCCGTGATAGGTGATCCAGTGGCGGACGCGGACGCCCGCGGCGGCGATCTTGGCCTCGCGTCCGCCGCCCCGATCGATCCAGACGCCGATCCGTCCCTCGCGCCGTTCGCCCTTGACGTTGAACTGCGCGAGGGTGCGGATGAGCCAGTCCTCGAGCCGGCCTACGTACCCGCGTACGTCGCGTCCGCGCTCCCGCAGGTCGAGCATGACGTAGGCCACTCGCTGGCCCGGGCCGTGATAGGTGTGCTTTCCGCCCCGGCCGGTGGCGTGGACGGGCAGGAGCGATCCGTCGAGCAGGTCTTCGGGTCGCGCGCCGGTGCCCGCCGTGTACAGGGCCGGATGCCCCAGAAGCCAGACGAACTCGGCCGCCCGGCGCTCCCGGATATCCGCGACCCGCGCTTCCATCGCGGCTACGGCTTCTTCGTAACCGACCGGCGTATCGCTGATCCGCCATTCGATCTCCTTCATGGTCGGAGTCGTAGCACGCACGGGGCGCCGCCGTCCTCGACAGGGCGGTTGCGCAAGCCGTCGTGGTTTGCTATCTCCCGCCGACGGCGACGCGGTCGTGGCGGAAGTGGTAGACGCGCAGCGTTGAGGTCGCTGTGGGCGAGAGCCCGTGGAAGTTCGAGTCTTCTCGACCGCACCATATCTTCGAGCCTGCCGTCGCGTTCGCCGCGGGCCTCGCGCCGTTCGGAACGTCCATGAGTCGCGCGGCCGCGCGGGCTTCCGCCCGCGCGAACGCCATACCGTCGCCCGGCATCGGCGGCCGTTGGCCGATCCGCCGTGTTTTCTCGCGGGTTCCGTTCGACGTTCGGGAGGCGGGAGTGACGGACGAGTCGTCGATGGATGAGTCGCTCGGCCTGTCGCCGGACCAGGTGCAGGCGGTGGTCCGGGCGATCGACGAGAACGATCTCGACGGGGTGCGGGAACTGGTCGAGCCCCTGCACTCCGCCGATGTCGCGGATCTCGTGGAGCAGCTCGAACCCGACGAGCGGCGTATTCTGGTGGACGTCATTCGCGGCCTGATCGCTCCCGAGGTCCTGCCCCATCTGGGCGAGGCCTTGCGGGACGATGTCGTCGAACGTCTCGGGACCAAGGGGGTCGCCGCCGCCCTGGCCGAGCTCGACGTCGACGACGCCATCGACGTGCTGGAGGACCTCGACGAAGAGAACCAGCGGGAAGTTCTGAGAGCCCTGCCCGTGTTCGAACGGTTGCGGATCGAGGAGGGCCTCGCCTTTCCCGAGGACAGCGCGGGCCGCCTCATGCAGCGCGATTTCGTCGCCATCCCGGCCTATTGGACGGTGGGTCAGACCATCGATTACATGCGCCGGGCCGACGATCTGCCGGATGAATTCTACGAGATCTACGTGGTTGATCCGTCCCATCGTCCGATGGGGACCGTGCCGCTGTACCGCGCCATGCGCGCCAGGCGGCCGGTTCTCGTCGGCGACATCATGGAGTCGGCCCCCGTCCTGATCCCGGCCGGGATGGACCAGGAAGAAGTGGCCTATCACTTCCAGCAGTACGATCTCGCGTCCGCCGGCGTGGTCGACGAGGGAGGGCGCCTGATCGGCGCGATCATGGTGGACGATGTGGTCGACGTCATTCACGAAGAGGCGGAAGAGGACATCATGCGCCTGGCCGGCGTGGGCGAGAGCGACATATTCTGGACGATAGCGGAAACCATCAGACGGCGTTTTCTCTGGCTCCTGGTCAATCTGGGGACGGCCATTCTCGCCTCGGTCGTGATCTCGCTCTTCGGGGCGACCATCGAGCAGGTCGTGGCCCTGGCCATTCTGATGCCGATCGTGGCGTCCATGGGCGGTAACGCGGGGACCCAGACCATGACGGTGACGGTCCGCGCCCTGGCGACGCGCGACCTGACCGTGACCAACGCCTTGCGCGTCGTCGGCAAGGAGTTGTTCGTCGGCCTCGTCAACGGCGTGTTGTTCGCCGCTCTGGTCGCGGCGGTCGCCGCCGTCTGGTTCGGCGGCCTCGCGCTGGGAGGCGTGATCGCCATCGCCATGATCGTCAACATGATCGTCGCCGCGCTGGCCGGTATTCTCATCCCCTTGGGCTTCAACCGGTTCGGCGTCGACCCCGCCGTGGCGGCCACCGTGTTCGTGACCACCGTGACCGATGTGGTGGGATTCTTCGCCTTTCTCGGGCTCGGGGCCTGGTTCTTGCTGTGAACGGCCTCGCGCCGATTCCGAATCCGCGCGTCGGGCGGTAGAGTGGAGAGCATGATCCCGAACCGCTGGCCCGCTCTCGATTTCGATCTCGGAGACGCCGCCGACTTGTTGCGCGACTCGGTGGCGGACTTCGCCGCTGGCGAGATCGCGCCCCGGGCGGCGGAGATCGACGAGACCAACGAATTCCCCATGGACCTTTGGCCCAAGATGGGAGCGCTCGGTCTTCTCGGGGTTACCGTCGAGGAGGAGTTCGGCGGCGCCGGCATGGGATATCTCGAGCATGTCGTCGCCATGGAGGAGATCAGCCGCGCTTCCGCTTCCGTCGGGCTCTCCTACGGCGCCCATTCGAACCTTTGCGTCAATCAGATCCGCCGCAACGGCTCCGCCGAGCAAAAGCGCCGCTACCTGCCGAGGCTCGTTTCGGGCGAGCACGTCGGGGCGCTCGCCATGAGCGAGCCGGAGGCCGGCTCCGATGTCGTCGGGATGCGGCTTCGCGCCGAGAAGAAGGGCGACCGGTACGTGCTCGACGGCGCCAAGATGTGGATCACCAACGGCCCCGACGCCGACGTTCTCGTCGTCTACGCCAGGACCGATCCGAATGCCGGCTCGCGCGGCATCACGGCCTTTCTCGTCGAGAAGACCTTCCCGGGGTTCTCGACGGCGCGGAAGCTCGACAAGCTGGGCATGCGCGGCTCCAACACGTGCGAGCTCGTGTTTCGGAATTGCGGTGTGCCGGAAGAGAACGTGCTCGGCGCCGTCGGCGGCGGCGTCGAGGTGCTGATGAGCGGTCTCGATTACGAGCGCGCCGTGCTCGCCGCCGGTCCCCTCGGGATCATGCGATCCTGCATGGATATCGTCATCCCCTACGTGCACGAGCGCCGGCAGTTCGGCAAGCCCATAGGCGAGTTTCAGCTCATGCAGGGCAAGCTCGCCGACATGTACACGACGATGAACGCCTGCCGGGCTTACGTATACGCCGTGAGCCGGGCCTGCGACCGGGGCGAGACCTCCCGGAAGGACGCTGCCGGGGCCATTCTCTACGCCTCGGAGAAAGCTACCTGGATGGCGCTGGAGGCGATCCAGTGCCTGGGCGGGAACGGCTATATCGACGAGTTCCCGACGGGCCGTCTGCTGCGCGACGCCAAGCTCTACGAAATCGGCGCCGGGACCAGCGAAATCCGCCGTATGCTGATCGGCCGCGAACTGTTCGAGGAGACGACGTGATGGCCTTCGGAATGCGGGAAATCCGCGATGCGCGTTTCGCGGTGGCCGCTCGGATGGTATGAACCCGTTCGTCCCGGCCGCGGTGGAAGGCCGTCGCGGCGTCTCCAACGGCCCCGAGTCGAGCGCGGGGAGAACAGCTCAGGGAGAACGTTCATGAGCGACAAGGACCCCATCGTCATCGCCGGCATGGCGCGGACCCCGATCGGGGATTTCCAGGGAGCTTTGAGCGCCTCTTCCGCGCCCGAGCTCGGTGCCGTGGCGATCGAGGCCGCCCTCGGGCGCGCCGGCGTGCCGGCCGCCGACGTCGACGAAGTCGTCATGGGCTGCGTCCTGCCCGCCGGTCTCGGCCAGGCCCCCGCGCGTCAGGCGGCGATCCGCGCGGGCGTTCCCGTCGGCGTCGGCGCCACGACGATCAACAAGATGTGTGGATCGGGCATGAAGGCCGCGATGCTGGGTCATGACCTGATCTCGGCGGGGACCGGCGATATCGTCGTCGCCGGCGGCCTCGAGAGCATGAGCAACGCCCCGTACCTGATGCAGAAGGCGCGGCGCGGTTTGCGCATGGGCCACGGCGAGGTGAAGGACCACATGTTCCTCGACGGGCTGGAGGACGCCTACGAGCCGGGCCGCCTTATGGGAACCTACGCCGATGATACGGCGCGGGCCTATCAGTTCTCGCGCGATGACCAGGACGCCTACGCCGTCGAATCGCTCCATCGCGCCCGGAGAGCCGCGGAGGAGGGGTGGTTCGACGATGAGATCGCCCCCGTCGCCGTAAAGACGCGCGAGGGCGTCGACACGGTGACCCGGGACGAGCATCCCTTCTCCGTCGATCCTGACAACGTGCCGAAGCTTCGCCCGGCGTTCTCCAGGGACGGCGCCGTCACGGCGGCGAACTCGAGCGCGATATCGGACGGCGCCGCCGCGCTGGTCCTGATGCGCGCGTCCGAGGCCGAACGCCGGGGGATCGCGCCGCTCGCTCGCGTCGTCGGCCATGCCGCGGACGCCCGCGAGCCGGAGCGGTTCACGACCGCGCCGGTCGGAGCCATCGAGCGTTTGCTGGACAAGATCGGCTGGTCCGCCGCCGACTCCGACCTCTATGAAATCAACGAGGCCTTCGCGGTCGTCGCCATGGTCGCCATGCGCGACCTCGGCCTCGACCATGAGAGCGTCAACGTGCATGGCGGCGCCTGCGCGCTCGGCCACCCCCTCGGCGCGACGGGCGCGCGCATCGTGGTCACGTTGCTCGGCGCGATGGATCGGACGGACGCGAAGCGCGGCATCGCCGGGCTCTGCATCGGCGGCGGCGAGGCCACGGCGATCGCGGTGGAGCGGCTCGGCTGAGGGGCCGGCCGATGGAACGCAAACGCATCTCGACGAGCTCGCCTTATGAGAAGATCGCCAGCTTCTCGCGGGCGGTCGTGCAGGGCGACTGGGTCTTCGCTTCCGGTTGCACCGGTTACGATCCCGATACGGACGGCATTTCCGAAGATCCGGGCGAACAGGCCGAGCAGGCGTTCAAGCTCATCGAATGGTTGCTCGACGAAGCCGGATTCGGCCTCGCCGACGTCGTTCGGGTCGTCGTCTATCTCGCCGACCGCGAGGACTTCGAGGCTGTCGCGTCGGTCGTCGGGGCGCGCTTCAGGGGGATCGACCCCGCCAATACGACGGTCGAGGCGCGGCTCGTCGATCCGCGCATGAAGGTGGAGATCGAGATCACCGCGTATCGAGGTCCGTGACCGGCGGTTGTCTCGCGCGCCGTTCGAGGAGGTGGACATATGGCGGACCCCATCGATTTCTATTTCGACTTCGGATCGCCTTACGGCTATTTCGCCAGTCTGCGCGTGGACGACGTCGCGGCGAAGCACGGTCGCGAGGTGACGTGGCGGCCGATGCTCCTCGGCGTCGTCTTCAAGACGGAGGGCACGCGGCCGCTTTCCCTCTATCCCATGAAGGGGCGGTACTTCGAACACGACTGTTTCCGCACGGCGCGTCGCCTCGGAGCGCCGTTCAAACTGCCAGACGGCTTCCCTCCGAACACGATCGCGGCCCAGCGCGCCTACTACTGGTTGCGCGACCGGGACGCGGGCAGGGCCAAGGCGTTCGCGCGGGCCGTCTACCGCGCCTGTTTCGGAGAGGGCCGGGACGTTGCCGGAGCCGAGGCCGTGGCCGAAATCGCGGCGGCGGAGGTCGGGGCGGCTTCCGGCGATGTGTTGGCGGCCGTCCAGGACCAGGCCGTGAAGGACATGCTTCGAGAGGCCACCGACGCGGCCATCGCCCGCGGCGTGTTCGGCTCGCCGTTCTTCGTCGCCGATGGGGAGTCCTTCTGGGGCAACGACCGGTTGGACGAGGTCGACGCGTGGCTCGAGACGGGCGGCTGGTAGCCGTCCGGTCAGAACACGAAGTATCCCCCGTCGATGAGGATTTCGCCGCCGGTGTGATAGCCCGCATTTTTCATACTGCTTGCCCGCAAGCTTCATCCGGCGACAGGGGCGCCGCAGGGTCCGTTCGCGCCCCTTCTTCCCCTGGTGAGCAACCGGATAGATGGGTAACACTATAGACCGGATACATGGGTAACAGTGTTCCCGGTCTGTCCCGCTTCCGTGCGGCCCGGCCGGGCCGCACGGAAGCGGTGTAGCTTCTTCGACCTCCGATCGATGATCCCGAGGTCGACATCCGCGAAGCGGACGATCCAGTCGCCCCCGCCGGTCTCGGCCACGCCCACAGGCTCGCCCCTCAGCGTCTCGCTGACGAAGACCAGATCGCCGCCCCACTTGATGGAGCCATCGGTGCGAACCCGGCGCAGCGCGTGTTCGGCATCGTACCAGGGCTCCTCCAGGCGCTCGGGATGACGCCGCGACGACGACCGGTAGAACGCCGCAGGCGGCCTCTGCCCCAGGGCCTCATGCGGACGGTGGGCGTTGAAGTCCTGGCGGAAGCGGTCGAAGCGGGCCTGTTGCGCGTCCGCCGTCGCCGCCGGCGGCGTCGCGGTCTCGGCCTTCAACGTCCGATGCATCCGCTCATGCCTCCCGTTCTGCTGCGGCTGACCCCGCGCAATCCGCTCCACCGCGATCCCGGCCTTGATCCACTCCACCGACAGACGCGACAGACCCCCAGCCCCCGGACCGGCGAACGGCGCCCCGTTGTCCGAACGGATGGCCTCGGGAACCCCGTAGCGCCGGAACACCCGCCCCACCGCCGCCCCCACCGCTGCGGTCTGCGGCGGGACGATGACGCACGCCAACAGAAAGCGGCTGTAGGCGTCGGTGATCGTCAGCGGATCGCAGCGGACGCCGTCGCGGGTGCGAAACCACCCCTTGAAGTCGATGCACCACACGTCGTTGGGAGCCGCCACAGGACGGAACGGACGACACGGAGCTGCCATCCGACGGCGCCGGCGACGGCGCGCCACCAGACCCTCCGCGCGCAGCAGGTCGCCCATCGTGCTGGCCGCCGGCCACGCCACCTCGGGGTGCTCACTCACCAACACCGCCCGCAGCTTGCGCGGACCCCAGTGCGGACGCGCGCGGCGCAAGGCGATGATCGCCTCGGCCACCGACGGCGCCATCGACCGACCATGGCGACGCGGCGCCCGCGACCGATCGACCAGACCCTCCGGGCCGTCGCCGCGATACCGACCAAGCCACTTGTACCCGGTCTTGCGGCTGATGCCGTAGTGCTCGCACAGCGCCGTCATCGACCACTCGCCACGCAGATAGTCGGCAACGAAAACCAGCTTCTCGTCCATCGGACAGGTCTCCTTCCAGGGCATCGGCCGCACCTCCCGACCGACCCTCTAACCTGTTACCCATGTATCCGGTCTGAACTGTTACCTTTCTATCCGGTCTGTACCTGGCGCAACCCCCACCCCGACCCTCCCCTTGGACGGATGACGGGAAGGGGTCATTGACACGCCTCCCCCCTGGACAGGGGGGAGGTCGGGAGGGGGATGGACCGCGGTCCCGCAACGCCACGCAATCCTCGACCCCTGCCGGTATGAGAAATGCGGGACAGGCGCTGGTCTCGCTCATCAGGAAGACGGCGGTCGCCCTTGCGAATAACCCGCCACCCGCCAATCAGTCATGGCAGCGCCCGCGTCGCGTCCGCACCGATGAGACTGTAGAGGCCGACCGCGTGCCGCTCAAAGTACTCGGTACAGCCGTCAGGGTTTCCAACGCAGTGCTTGGACAGGAAAGTCGTATAGGTCCCTTCAGCCCATCCCGGACATGCTTTTTTCACGTCGGCGGCGCGGAAGCGCTCCGGCAGCTTACCGAGGTTCCGAGCCCGGTGGATGTCGGCGATGAGACGACTCATTACCGTCCTCTTTTGACGATTTATCCTGTATTTCTCGCAAGGGACGGTACATCTGGTTTCTGGATATGAGGTAATTTTTTGAGTCATATCGACAGCTACCAAATCTCGCTACAATACCTTCGACATAACCCTCTCTGTTAGGGATGACTCTCCATATTTTCTCCAACCTCTAATCCGGCGCCTTGATCACACGGGAACGAGTTCCATAGATGACCAACACTCTCTGCCCCGCCACAAGCGGATCTTCGTCACCTTGTACAATCGTTATCAACGAACCGTTTTCGGCTTCGATGATGTATTCCATACCCGTTTGACGGGTCGTCGATTCTTCGATGGCCGCGCCGACGATCCCACCGATGACGGCCCCGCCGACCGCGCCCACGATGTTGGCGTCGGTGCTTCCGCCTATCGCCGATCCGCCCGCGCCACCGGCGACAGCTCCGGCGCCGGAGCCGATGCCGGAATTGGTCCCGGAAACCGCGACGGGACGGGCGCTCACGACAACACCGCGCACAACCCGATTGACTTGCCCGACCGAACCAACCGAATAGCTGTCCGGCGAAATGTTGGGTGTGCACGACGCGGTGGATAAACAGACGAGAACCGTCACGGCAGCCACCGTGACCCCTTTCATGTCACGAACTCCCGGCGGGGAACATCGGTTTCGCCAAGTCAATCGTTTCGGCCGCCTGGAGAAACAGGGCGATGTTGTTCTGAACCGCGCGATTGACGCTTTCCCGTGCGCGGGTAAGCCCGAGATAGGCATGGGTAACCGGGGTTGTCCCTGAAGATGAAACATCTTGGGAGAAAATGATGTCTCCGTTCGCGCGGTCGATGATTTCATAACGCGCCACGGACTCCGTCGTCATGGAGGCTCCCCATTCCGGTATGTCCAGTTTCAGAATTTTCACGGATATCGAAATCGTTTTCGATCCACTGTCCGTGAAGAGAAGCATCCGGTCAAGCGCTTCCTGTAGTGCAGTATGCCATGCATGAGAAACGTTACCACCTTCCCCAAATGCCCAAATATCAACTGATCCAACCTGTTCGTCTGGGCGTCCATATGTGACGGTGATTGATCGGACTTCCGCATCAAGACGATGTTCGGAAAGCCCGACGTTCGGCACGCTGAAATTGGCAGGCGGTATAGGCGGTATACTCGTTGCGCATCCGGCAACCATAAACACAGCCAGCATTGCCAACCCGCTTCGGCAAGTGCGTTCCATAGTCCTGCTCCTCAAGGGACGCGGCGGTCACGGCACCAGTTTTACCGTCGCGTCTCCTGTCACGCAAGGGGCTGTCCTCGTTCACTACATATGAGACACCCCGTGGGCCGTTGGGAGCGGCGCGTCAAGCCGCTTCGCTCCGGCCCTTCGGGTGACCCACCGCTCCCAACGGCTCCGAGGACGACCATGGCCGTAAGCAGGCTTCCGGCCATGGCGAGGCCGGATACCGACCAACCCGATGGGCCGTGTCTCGCATGTATCTGAACCAGGACAGGGGCGCGCCTCGAACGCCGATCGCGGACGCTCCCAGGGCCATCGCCCGGGGCGTGTTCGGCTCGCCGTTCTTCGTCGCCGAGGGAGAGTCCTTCTGGGGCAACGATCGGTTGGGTGAGGTCGACGCGTGGCTCGGGACGGGCGGCTGGTGGCCGCCCCGTCAGAACAGGAAGTATCCCCCGTCGATGAGGATCTCGTCGCCGGTGTGATAGGCGCTGGCGTCGCTCATCAGGTAGACGGCGATGCCGCCGAAATCCGCCGGGCGGCCCCAGCGGCGCGCGGGGATTCGCGGCATGACGTTGGCGGCGAACTTCTCGTTGGCCATGGCCTTCGCCGTCATGTCCGTCTCGACCCACCCCGGCAGGATCGCGTTCGCCGTCACGCCGTGGCGGGCGAGCTCGACGGACAGGGCCTTGATCATGGCGGTGACGCCGCCCTTGGCGGCCGCGTAATGCTCGTTCCGCGCCGCGCCGGAGATGGACGCCAGGCTCGAGGTGGCGACGAGGCGGCCGCCGGGATCGCCCGCTTCCGCGCGGGATTTCATGTGTTCGGCCGCCGCCTTCAGCGTGAAGAAGGCGCCGTCGAGGTTGATCCCGAGGACTCGCTGCCAGTCGTCCGCCGATATGTCGAAGAAGGATCGCGCCCCTCCCAGGATTCCGGCGTTGGCGAAACAGCCGTCGATGCGGCCGAACCTGGCGAGGCAGTCCTGGAGGCGGGAGGACACCTGGGCCTCGTCGGAGACGTCGCAGACGTCGGCGGCGACGCGCGCGCCGCGCTGCCTCAACGACTCCGCCGCCCGCTCGTTGCGCGCCGCGTCGCGCCCCCAGATGCAGACGTCGGCGCCCGCCTGGGCGAGCGCCTCGGCCATGCCGAGGCCGATCCCCCGGTTGCCGCCCGTGATCAGCGCCACCTTGCCCGTCAGATCGAATGCCGTATAGGCCATAGGTTCCGCCTCTCCCCCGGTTCTCTCCCGAACCATTCATCATACCTGGACGCGTCGGGCCAGGCTTTCGTATTCGCCTGGTTTTCCGCGCGCCTCCGCGGGCGTGTTACGTTTCCGCCATGACGCGGCTCCGTTCCAGCATGGATACGCGCTCGGCCGTCTACGCCGACAATCGGGCGCGCATGGAAGGCCTCGTCGCCGACCTTCGCGACAAGGTGGCGAAGATCCGGCTCGGCGGCGGGGAGGCCGCGCAGGAGCGCCACGCGCGGCGGGGCAAGATGCCGGTCAGGGACCGCGTGCGGCGGCTGCTCGATCCCGGGTCTCCCTTTCTCGAGCTGTCCCAGTTCGCCGCGTATGGAGTCTACGGCGACGAGGCGCCGGCGGCGGGAATCGTCACCGGCGTCGGCCGCATAGAGGGCCGCGAGTGCGTCGTCGTCGCCAACGACGCGACGGTCAAGGGCGGGACCTACTTCCCGCTTACCGTGAAGAAGCATCTGCGCGCCCAGGAGATCGCCCGCGAGAACCGGCTGCCGTGCCTGTATCTCGTCGACTCGGGCGGCGCCTACCTCCCGCTCCAGGACCAAGTGTTCCCCGACCGCGACCATTTCGGCCGCATCTTCTACAACCAGGCGATGATGTCCGCCGCCGGCATTCCGCAGATCGCCCTGGTGATGGGTTCGTGCACGGCGGGCGGCGCCTACGTTCCGGCGATGTCCGACGAGAGCGTCATCGTGCGCGGACGGGGCGCCGTCTTTCTGGGCGGACCGCCGCTGGTGAAGGCGGCGACCGGGGAGACGGTGACGGCGGAGGAGCTGGGCGGCGCGGACGTCCATGCGCGGACGTCGGGCGTCGTCGATCACCTCGCCCACGACGACGCGCACGCCATCTCCATCGCCCGGCGGATCGTCGCCGGCCTCGCCTGCGAGAAGCGCCCGGACGTCGTCTGCCGCGAGCCCGTCGACCCGCTCTACGATCCGCGGGAGATCTACGGCGTTGCGCCGCCGGACGCGCGCTCGCCCTGCGACGCGCGCGAGATCGTCGCCCGCGTCGTCGACGGCAGCGAGCTCGACGAGTTCAAGCGTTTCTACGGGACCACGCTGGTCACCGGGTTCGCCCACATCCACGGCTATCCCGTCGGCATCGTCGCCAACGACGGAATCCTGTTCTCCGAGTCGGCGCTGAAGGCCACGCACTTCATCGAGCTCTGCTGCCAGCGGCGCATTCCCCTCGTGTTCCTTCAGAACGTCTCCGGGTTCATGGTCGGCCGGAAGTACGAGGCCGGCGGCATCTCCAAGGACGGCGCCAAGATGGTGACCGCCGTGGCGTCCGCGCGGGTGCCGAAGTTCACGGTCATCGTCGGCGGATCGTTCGGCGCCGGGAACTACGGCATGTGCGGGCGGGCGTTCGGTCCGCGGTTCCTCTGGTCGTGGCCGAACGCGCGGATTTCGGTCATGGGGGGGGAGCAGGCCGCCAGCGTGCTGGCGCGGGTGCGCCGGGATGCGCTGGAGGCCAGGGGGGAATCGTGGTCCGAGGAGGACGAGGCCGCGTTCAAGGCTCCCGTGCGCGAGCGGTACGAGACGCAAGGACACCCGTACTACGCCAGCGCCCGTCTCTGGGACGACGGCGTCATCGACCCCGCCGAGACCAGGAACGTCCTGGGGCTGTCGATCTCGGCGGCGCTCAACGCGCCGGTCCCGAAGACCGAATTCGGCGTCTTCAGGATGTGAGCGGACGCCTGCTGCGCTTGAGAGCCGGGCCAGGGAGCCGGGGGCCATGCTCGGGATGGGCCGCAACCCCGTCTCGACCCGCCTGGGTCTCGTAGGCCCTGGCCTTCGGCGTCGCCCCGATGCGCCGCGCCGTCGCCTTCCATAGCGGTCCGTGGCCCGCCTTGGGGCCCGTGATCGCGTGCGCGATCTCGTGCAGCACGGTGTCCCGGATCTGCTCTTCGCCGTCATCCAGGGCGTGGGCGCGGCCGATCCGGATCACCCGGTCCCGGTAATTGCAGTCGCCGAGGCGCCTCCCGGCCTCGACGAAGGCAAGGGTCCAGTCCGCCAGCCCATGCTCGTCCATCAGCCGCCGGGCCATCGCCGCGATGGCGTTCAACCGCTCGACGCCGTTTCGCGCGCTCTCCGCTCCCGTTCCTCGAAGCAGGCCATAGGGGACGTTCCAGAGCGTCTTCCCGCTGCGCACCCGCGCTCTCTGCGGGTTGAGTTTCACGATCTCGCCGCGCATCGGTTCGGCCGGGCCCGCGAACGTCACTTCGTCGCCCACGCGCCAGGCGGCGCGCGCCTCGTCGTGGCGCGTCACCATCGTCGTTCGCGGCGCACGCCCCGAGGCTTCCAGCATCGCCTCCGGGACTCTCCAGGTCCGTTCTTCGGCGTCGACGACCTTGGCGAAGCGGCACCGCCCCTGCCGTTGGAGAAGGTGTCCGTGGACCGTGCGCCCGTTGTGGGCGAAGCGAACGGCGGATCCGATGGAGAACGGGGCTTGCTCTTCTTCGTCGCGCATTGGCCTCTCATTACATGTTCCGAGGCTGTCCCGCATTTCTCATACCGGCAGGGATCGAGGATTGTGCGGCGTCGCGGAACCGCGATCCACCCCCCTCCCGACGTCAGGGGGAGGGCCGGGGTGGGGATAGCGCCAAGGGGAGTGCGAACGAACGGACCCTGCGGCGCCCCCGTCGCCGGATGAAGCTTGCGGACAAGCAGAATGAGAAATGCGAGTAATGTCGCGCGAATGTGGTCGCGCCCGGTGCTTCGTCCTACGGGTCCTGCCGGTCGAACGCTTGGCGAATTATCGGCGTTGCCTTCGCGATTTCCTCTTCCCGTTGAATATCTATCAGCAGATCGCAATCCGTGTAGACCCTGTTGGGCACGAATTTCCAGCCGGACGCGTCACGCGCATCGAGGCCGTCAGGGATATCGACCTCATTGAAATCGAGCGGGAGTATAACCCTCACGTAATAGCTCATGGGTAACAGTTCGGCGAAAAACCCGGGTCCGTGGCAGCAAACGGATTTGTTTTCGACGATCTCCACGACATCGCCCAGTTCACGAACCATCTCTTGGATTGAGTTGAGCAATCTCCGGACATCGTCGCTCATCTCCAGATCATCGGAGGTTCGTTCGGCGGCTCGGTCACGGAGTTCTCGGATTTTCGCCTCATGGAGTTGGGTCTGATCGGCTTCGTGATGCGGCCATATCTTCAGCGCGCGCCTTGCAAGGTCTGCG
Organism: Alphaproteobacteria bacterium; assembly: GCA_965242505.1. Classification (GTDB taxonomy): domain Bacteria; phylum Pseudomonadota; class Alphaproteobacteria; order UBA2966; family UBA2966; genus UBA2966. Next base: position 1,224,554 of record OZ251449.1, on the reverse strand, counting down.
CCTCTTTCCCACATCTGCGTCTTCGTCCATTCGTCTTGGTCCCGGACATATTCGTTCAAGCGCACGGCGCTCTGACAGAAACCTCCTTCCATCGCTTTTTTGTCCTCGAATGGCTTGTTCGAATACTCGCTGTTATAGGCCGTCAGGGTTAGATTTCCCAAGCGGTGTAGCCATTCTCCGTGAACCGCCTCCCAGTCGTTGCCCAGCATCTCCCGCCATTCGGAAATACCGGAGATATCTTGCGGCATGATGTGTTCGATCGAAAAATCCTGTGTGGGGCTTGGTTCGCGTTGCCCTCTGTTCTCAAGCCCTTCGAGAATGTGTTTGCAGCTGTTCCGTAACGCGTAGAGATTGCGCTCCTCAAGGGCCCTTCTGAATTCGTCGTCGCCGGGGAATCGATTGTTATCCTGGAGGCAGGCCAAAGCGACCCGCAGAGAACCGAGGTCCGATTCCATGTCAAGCGCAACCCGCGCGAAGACCCTCCAGTAGCTACGAGACGGAAGACCGAGCACGTCGCGGCGAAGGATATAGCTTTCTATGAGCGCGATCGCGTGAACGAAGTCCTCTTCCGAAAGATACTCTTTCTCGTAGATGTCATACAGGCGTATGACGAGCGGTCCTTGCGTCGTGGCGAGTTTCCTCATGCTGCTCATTGCGTCGGACAACCTCCCGGGCCGCACCGGCGCGAGCCCGAGGAACGATGCGTAGTATCGCGCGATCCGGGCCATGTCTTGCAGCAACGTCTCCAGCGACTCCTCGACGTTCTGTTGCCGGAACGCCTTGAACTCTTCGTATATGCGGTTGGAGCGTGGCTGCTGGGTGGATTTTCTCCGCAATGCAATGTAGTCCCGTAGAAAGGAGTCGAAACCGTCTCCCGAAGCTTTGAAAAGATCTTCAATCCTGCTCCAGTATTCGTTGTAGAGTTGGGTTTGCTGAGCTTCGTCCAGCCCCATAAGCAGGTAGTTACGCACCAGGTCACTCTGACTGAGATCGACGCCGGTGGAATTCATGCTCTCGAATATCAGTTGTGGATCATCGAGGCGTCGCTCCAGCGTCACGTCGACGACGTTCAATCGGCAGATGCCGCGGTATATCGCATCCAAGTCGCATCCGGGATCGCGCAAATGATTCCTGAAACACTCATAATTTTCGATCAACAGTGACCTTGGGTGGTCCTCGAACCGGTCTTTTCCGTCCACCAGAGCGCGCAGCGTATCGTTGTCGGCGCGCCGCAACGCCAGCTTGTAGTTTCGATTTCCCGTTTCATGCATATTCTTGAGGAAGGATGCGTTGACCCGATCGACGGTCGGACTGTCTTCCGTACCGCTCCATCCGGTCTCGGAGATGTGATCCCGCAGCGCCGCCAGAAGGAGCGTCAGCGACGTGAGACGCTGCTGACCGTCGATCACGAGCCAACTCTGGAACGTTGCACTATTCGTCTCGGCATCCACATATACGATCGAGCCGATGAAGTGTCCTCCATCTCTATGGCTGGCTTCCAGAATATCGTTCCACATCTGATCACATTCCTTCGTCGTCCAGCTATAATCCCGCTGGAAAACAGGAACGATGAATTGCCTGACCCCTTCGATGATGTCTATGAAACGACAATTTCTCGCCTGCATTATTCTGCTCTCCGGTCGCGATCCTTTCGATGATCCGCCATGATATAGCAGGCTATGGATAAAGTCAACCCATGAATCCGAGTACCCACGATACTCTCGCGCGGCCGCGGAGCCCATCGCCGTCCTTGAACGGGCGTCGGGTGTGCGATATGCCCCGAGCGTCGACCGTTCGTCCATCGAACTGCCGGCACTCGAACCTTCTCCGTCGGCGGAGCGCCCGATGTTCGACAAGCTCCTGATCGCCAATCGCGGCGAGATCGCCTGCCGCGTCGCGCGCACGGCGCGCCGGCTCGGGCTGCGGACGGTCGCGGTCTACTCCGACGCGGACGTCGGCGCGCGGCACGCGATGGCGGCGGACGAGGCGGTCCACATAGGCGCCGCCGCGGCCGCCGAGAGCTACCTCGATATCGAGGCGATCGTCGCCGCCGCAATTCGGACGGGCACTGACGCCGTTCATCCCGGATACGGGTTCTTGTCGGAAAACGCCGAGTTCGCGGAGGCCTGTCTCGCCGCGGGCGTGACCTTCGTCGGACCGCCGCCGAGCGCCATGCGCGCCATGGCGGCCAAGCACGCCGCCAAGTCCGTCATGGAGGCGGCGGGCGTCCCCGTGGCGCCCGGATACCATGGCGACGACCAGTCGGAGGAGACCCTGCTCGCCGCGGCGCGGGAGGTCGGGTTTCCCGTTCTCTTCAAGGCTTCCGCGGGCGGCGGCGGACGCGGGATGCGAATCGTCGAGGCGGAAGACGGCTTCGCGAAGGCCCTCGACGGGGCCAGGCGCGAGGCGGCGTCGGCGTTCGGCGACGATCGGGTGCTGATCGAGCGATATCTCGCGGGGGCGCGCCATATCGAGGTTCAGGTCTTCGGGGACGCGCATGGCAACGTCATCCATCTGTTCGAGCGGGAGTGCTCTCTCCAGCGCCGCCATCAGAAGGTGATCGAGGAGGCGCCGGCGCCGGGCATGACGGTCGAGATGCGCTCGGCGATGGGAGAGGCGGCGGTGAACGCGGCCCGCGCCATCGGCTACGTCGGCGCGGGAACCGTGGAATTCCTCGTCGATGGCGCGGCGGACCCGGATGCGCCCCGCTTCTACTTCATGGAGATGAACACGCGCCTGCAAGTCGAGCACCCGGTGACCGAGATGGTGACCGGCCTCGATCTCGTGGAGTGGCAGCTCGCCGTCGCGGCCGGGAACCCGCTTCCATTGGCGCCGGACGACGTTCCCCTCGCGGGGCACGCGATCGAGGCGCGGATCTACGCGGAAGATCCGGCCAGGGGCTTTCTTCCGTCGCCGGGGCGCCTCTCCCGCTTGCGGCTTCCCGAAGAGGGCCCGCACGTCCGCGTCGACGCCGGGGTCGCGGCCGGCGACGACGTCACGCCGTACTACGACCCGCTGATCGCCAAGCTCGTCGTATGGGACGACGACCGGGCGAAGGCGGTGCGCCGGTTGTCGCGCGCGCTGGCCGAGCTCCATGTCGTCGGTCCGGTCACCAACCGGGACTTTCTGCTCGGCATCGCCAATCACCGGGAGTTCGCGAACGCCGCCCTCGACACGGGCTTCATCGACCGGCATCTCGCAGATCTGATCCCCGAGGCGGGGCCGGCGACCGACAGGACGCTGGCCCTCGCGACCCTCGCCGTTCTCGCGGGCCGCCGCGCCGAGGCGGCGGAAAGGGGCCGGAACTCGAAGGATCGCCACTCGCCGTGGGGCCGGGGTGACGGCTGGCGGCTGAACGGCCCGGCGGCGCAGGAGATCGTCTTCGTCGACCCCGGCCGCGAGCGGGACGGCGGCCGCGTGACGGTGACGGTGACGGCGGCGGCGCGGCCGCGGTCCGGCGGTCTCCCGGCCTTCGACATGGACCTTCCCGGCGGTCCGGCGGTCGTCGCCGGAGAGTTGGAGGAAGGAGAACGTCTCCGCGCCGATCTCGACGGCATCCGGACCGTCGTCTCGGTGTATCGGTCGGGGGACGGGCTCTGGATCGTGGACGACGACGGACGGATGCATCGCCTGTCCTTCGAGGACCCCGCGGCCGCCATCGCGGCCGTCGACGGCGTCGACCCGACCGTCGCCGCGCCGTTGCCCGGCAAGATCGGCGCCATCCTCGCCCGCCGGGGCGACCGCGTCGCGAAGGGGGCGGGGCTCGCGGTCATCGAGGCGATGAAGATGGAGCACACGATCGCCGCTCCCGCCGACGGGATTGTCGGCGCGATCCACTTCGACGTGGGCGACCTCGTGGAGGAGGGCGCCACGCTGCTGGAATTCGAAGTCCGCGGCGCTTAGGGTAGATATCTCTTGATCCCTCTACCAGGAAACGGATGATGGGCCTGAACATCAGGAACGAGGAGACTTGCCGGCTGGCCAGGGAACTGGCGCGGCTGACCGGTGAGACCATGACCGGCGCGATCGCCGTCGCGCTGGGCGAACGCCTGGAACGTGAACGACGGCGGCGCGACGCCGATGCCTTGGCTCGGGACTTGCGCGCCATCGGACGGCGGTGCGCCGGCCTTCTGGGGCCTGGACCGTCGGCCGTGGAGCATGGCGACCTGCTCTACGACGAGCGGGGCCTGCCCAGGTGATCGTCGATGCCTCGGCCATCCTCGCCATCCTGCTTGGCGAACCCGATGCGGAACGTTATGAGGACGCGATAGCGGCGGCGTGGCCCCGCCGCGTGTCGGCCGTGGCGTTGCTCGAGGCGGCGATGGTCGTCGAGAGCAGGGGCGGGGCCGAGGCCGGATACGAGCTCGGCGCGCTGCTGGAAAGAGCGGAGATCGAATTGGCGCCCGTTACGCCGGAGCACGCCAACACTGCGCGTCGGGCTTGGCGGCGTTACGGCAAGGGTAATCATCCGGTGGGGTTGAATTTCGGAGACTGCCTTGTCCATGCCCTCACGGAGGCGACCGACGAACCGCTGTTGCGCAGGGGCCGGGATTTCGACCGCACCGATATCGAGGCGGCGTAACCGCGCGTGGGCCTTCCCACGTCCGGCCGCTGTCGCCGGCGATGCCCGGATTGGCGATGGCGCGGCTCGGCTCGGAATCTTGCGGCGCGAGGCACCGGACTCCAAACGGTCTCCAACCCCCCGCCGCGCCGAGCGTCGATGACCGATTGGCAGAAGTTGATCGCCGCGCCGGCGGCGATGGGCGCACTCGCCCTCCTGTTGTGGCCGCCGGAAGCCTTCACGCCCGAAATGGCGCGCGCCGCGGCGCTCTGCGTCTTCGCGCTCGGCCTGTTCGCGAGCGGGCTGTTCCCGGAGCACGTCACTGCGGTCCTCTATTTCCTGATCGCCATGCTCTTCGCGGTGGCGCCGGCCGAGGTCGTCTTCTCGGGGTTTCACTCCACGGCGTTCTGGCTGATTTTCGGCGGGGTGGTGCTCAGCGTCGCCGTCGGCGAAACCGGTCTGGGGGCCCGCATCGCGCGCGCCGTCGCGGCGCGGCTTCGCCCTTCGTACCCGGCGATCGTCGCCGGTCTGGCCGCCTTCGGCCTCTTCACGGTGTTTCTCATCCCGTCCGGAATCGGGAGGGTCGTCGTGTTCGTTCCCCTGGTGATGGCGGTCGCGGACCGGTTCGGGTTCGTCGAGGGGACGCGCGGACGCACGGGGATCCTCATCGCCTTTTCGTTCTGCGCCATTTTTCCGGGATTCACGATCCTGCCCGCGAACGTGCCCAACGTCGTCCTCATGGGCGGCATCGAGTCCCAGTACGGCATGCGCCTGCCCTACGCGGAGTACATGCTGCTTCACTTTCCCGTGCTCGGTTTGCTGAAGTGCGCCGTCGTGGCGGCGTTGGTCTGGCTCCTCTACCGCGAGGCGCCGCGACGCCATGCCGGGGAGGGGCGGGAAGATGCGTCTCCGCCCGCGCCGAGGCCGCTGGGGAGCGCGGAATGGCGGCTGGCCGTGATCGTGGGCGCCGCGCTCCTGCTGTGGATTTTCGATTTCCTGCACCACGTATCGCCCGGCTGGATCGCACTGGGAGCGGCGCTCCTGTGCCTGATGCCGGGCGTCGGCGCGCTGCCTCCGGGCGCCTTCGCGACGAAGGTCAACTTCACGCCCATGTTCACCAGCGCTGCGATCCTCGGGATCGCGGGGCTCGTCGCTCATAGCGGTATCGGAGAGTATTTGGGTCACGCCATGCTGGAAGCGGTGGATCTGTCGCGCGGAGACCAGGGAAAGACCCTGATTTCCCTGGTCGCGGCGTCGGTCGGCGTCGGATTGGCGGCGACCGCCGTCGGCATTCCCGCGGTCATGACCCCGCTCGCCGGCGGCGTGTCCGAGGCCACGGGAATGCCGCTCGACGTCGTTCTCATGACCCAGGCCGTCGCCTATTCGACGGTGCTTCTCCCCTATCAGTTGCCGCCGCTCCTCGTCGCCGCCCAGGTCGCAGGGCTGGGGCTGGCGGTCACGTCGCGTTTCTGCCTTCTGCTCGCCGCGATAACGATGGTCGTGCTGTTCCCGCTCGATTTCCTCTGGTGGTCGATGCTCGGTTACCTCGACTGACCGATTCCGCTCTCCTCCGGATTTGTGGTAGAAGCGGTCCCGCAATGGCCGTTCATCTCCTGAAAATGTGTGTCGGAATCGAGGATGTCGAGCATCTGAGGCAGGCGCAGTCCGCCAAGATCGAGCAGGCGCTGGCGCGGGGATGGGGCGCCAGGCTGTGGCACCGCACGCGCCATATGCCCCGGCGCGAGGCGGAAGTGCTCGGCGGCGGCTCGATGTTCTGGATCATCAAGCGGTTCGTCCGGGTTCGGCAACGCATCATCGGACTGGAGGCGGTGATCGGACGCGACGGCGTTCCGCGCTGCGACATCGTGCTCGATCCGGAGTTGGTGCGGACCGAGCCTCAGCCCCGGCGGCCCCATCAGGGCTGGCGGTATCTACAGCCCGAGCACGCGCCGAAAGACCTCGATCCCAGGAACCGGGAACAGGACATCCCCGAGGAAATGGCGATGGACCTGAGCGAGATCGGGCTGATATAGCCGCCCGCCGCCGCTCCACGACTCCGGGAAACTCCTTGCGGATACGGAACTCCTTCGACGTTGCCGCGCCGGCGCCCCAGGCGTGGGACCTGCTCACCGACATCGAGGGGATCGCGCCCTGTATGCCGGGCGCCGAGTTGACGGAAGTCCTTGGCGGCGGCGCCTATCGCGGGAGGGTGACCGTCAGGCTGGGGCCCGTCACCCTCTCCTTCGATGGAACCGCGCGCTTCGACGAAATGGACGCCGAGGCGTTCCGCGCGCGCGTCTCGGCGCAAGGCGCCGACAGCAAGGGCCGGGGCGGGGCAGCGGCCGACGTGACGTTCCGACTCGAACCCGCGGGATCGGGAACCCGGGTGGTCATCGACACGGACCTGAACCTGTCGGGTTCGGTCGCCCAGTACGGCCGCGGCGCCGGCATGATCTCCGAGCTCGCCAACCGCCTCGTGGGGCAGTTCGCCGACTCGCTCCACGAGAAGATCGCCGCCGCGGACCGGACCTCCGCTCCGGACGTTCCCGAGGAGACGGCGCCGGCGGCGCCGATCTCGGGGTTCCGCCTTCTGGCCGGGAGCGCGTGGTCGGCGTTGATCCGGGGACTCGCGCGACTCTTCGGCTGTACCCGGGCGTGACGCTGACCGGGCGCGTCGCCGGTTGGCCCCTCCGTCCCCCTTGTTCTCCTTCCCCCTTGCAGGGGGAGGGGAGGGGCGGGGTGGGGGTCGCGCCGGGGGAGAGGAGCGTGAACGGCCCCTGCGGCGCCCTCGTCGCCGGATGAGACTTGCGGACAAGCAGTATGCGAAATGCGGGTTGGAACGAGACAGCCTGAAGGAGGACCCCGTGTCTCATATGTCCCGGACCAGGGCAATCGCTTGTATTGGGCTGATCGACGTAGTACGTTCTTGCCGTGATCCGCTCGTGGCGCAATGCGGCCAGCCGAAAAGTCTGGGAAGGCGAAACGCCGAATCGGTTTCATGGTTTGGACTTCCCGGCCGCCATCGATTTGCTGCTGGCGCTCAACGCTGCCGATACGCTCCGAGACCTGAGCCCGCTCAAGAGCGTCGGATTGCACAAGCTCAAGGGGACGCGCGCAGGTCAATGGGCGATGACGGTGAACGGGCCTTGGCGGATTTGCTTCGAGTTTCGGGCGGGTGACGCCCACCACGTGATTGTCGATTACCATAGGGGATGAACGCCATGCTTCCGATCTCGCACCCCGGCCGGCTTTTGAAGCGCGAACTCGAGGCGAGAGGTCTGAGCGCCAACCGGCTGGCGCTCGACCTCGGCGTTCCATCGGGCCGCGTGACGGACGTTCTGAATGGCCGCCGTTCGATCACCGCCGACACGGCGGTGCGCCTCGGGCTCTATTTCGGCAATGGCGCGCCGTTCTGGATCGGTCTCCAGAGCCAGTACGACATCGCGCGGGTTGAACGAGAGCGTGGAACCGAGATCGTCGAGCGCGTGCGACCGGCGAATGCCGCCTGACTTCCTTTTCGTTGGTAACGAGCGGCATCTCCCGCCGCCGCATTCGGAACCGCCCTCGCGTTCGTCTCGAGGCTCGCTCACCGTGCGCCCATGGCCCCTTTCGGACCGTCATTCAAGCTCCGTCATTCGCCGGCGGCGCCGACCTCGGAGTTCCGCCTTCTGGCCGGGAGCGCGTGGTCGGCGTTGATCCAGGGACTCGCGCGACTCTTCGGCCGTATCCGGGCGTGACGCTGCCCGAGCGCGTCGCCGGTTGGCCCCTCCGTCCCCCTCGTTCTCCCTCCCCCTTGCAGGGGGAGGGTCGGGGTGGGGGTCGCGCCAGGGGAGAGGAGCGCGAACGGCCCCTGTGACGCCCTCGTCGCCGGATGAGGCTTGCGGACAAGCAGTATGAAAAATACGGGTTGGAAACGAGACAGCCTGAAGGAGGACTCCCGTGTCTCATATGTCCCGGACCAGGACATACCGTCGTCGCCGTCAGCTTCCGGCCGCCTTCGCCTCTTCGATGAGTTCGACGAGGCGCGGCGGGCTGATGGGCGTTTCCCGGATGCGCACGCCGAAAGGCGCCAGCGCGCTTTCGATCGCCGACATCACGGCCGCGGCGGCTGGGATGACGCCGGCCTCGCCCACCCCCTTGACGCCCAGGGGATTGACCGTCGAGGGCGTCTCGTGGTGGATGATCTCGACGTTCGGCACGACGGGCGCCGTCGGCAGGAGATACTCCGCGAACGTCGTGGTCACCGGTTGTCCGGCGTCGTCGTAGCCCATCCATTCGAAGAGCGCGTTGCCGATGCCGTGCGCGACGCCGCCGACGATCTGCCCCTCGACGATCATCGGGTTGATCAGACGGCCGGAATCGTTGACCACGAGATAGCGCGTGATCCGGACCCCGCCGGTGCCGACGTCCACCTCGACCTCGACGACGTGCGCGCCATTGCCGTAGGTGAGGCCGCCCGGCAGGAAGTTGACGGTGGCCTCGAGCCCCGGCGCCACGTCCTTGGGCCGGGCGTAGCCGATGGCGCCGGACAGGGCCTTGGCGACGTCGGCCAGCGACACCGAAAGGTCCGGCACGCCGGCGACGGAGATCATGCCGTCCTTCAGGTCGAGGTCCCGGTCCGAGGCCTCCAGCATGTGCGCCGCCGTCTTCAGCGCCTTCTCGCGCGCTTCGACGGACGCCAGATGTATGGACGAACCGGCCGTGACGGTCTGGCGGCTGCCGAACCCGCCGATCCCCATCGGAACGGTCCCGGTGTCCCCGGCGATCACCTTGACGGCCTCGGGCTCCACTCCGAACTGGTCGGCGCAGATCTGCGCGTAAGCGGTCTTGATGCCTTGTCCCATCGCCATCGCGCCGGTGTGGACCGTGATCTGGCCGGACGGGCCGACGCGCACGATCCCCGTCTCGAAGGGACCGCGGCCGGTGATCTTCGTGCAGTTCGCGACGCCCATGCCGATGTGGCGGCCTGCGTCGCGGGCCGCCGCCTGCCGTTCCGCGAACCGGTCGTAACCCGCGCCCTCCAGCGCCTTCTCCAGGCAGGCCGGGAAGTCTCCGCTTTCGTAGCGGGTGGTGGAGCCGTCCCGCGCCCTCAGCGGCAGTTCGTAGGGAATGCGGTCGGCCGGGACGAGGTTGCGGCGGCGGATCTCGGCGCGGTCGATGTCCAGTTCGTCGGCGATGGCGTCCATCGCCCGTTCCATGGCGAACGTGCCCTCGGGGTAGCCGGCGCCGCGGACGGGAATGGTGCCGACGCGGTTGGTCGCCGCGATCGTCACGTCGAGCCGGTAGTTCGGGAGCAGGTACGGCCCGGGAACGGCGAGGGAGGCGTTGTGGGCGACGTTGAAGCCGAGCAGCGTGTATGCGCCCTGGTCGTGAACCATGGAGCCGCGCAAGCCGAGCAGGCGGCCGTCCGCGTCCGCGGCGACCTCGACGTCCCAGTACTGGTCGCGTTCCTGGATGGCGGCGAGAAAGTGTTCGCGCCGGTCCTCGATCCATTTGACGGGACGCTTCAGCGCCAGCGCGGCGCCGGCGACGACGATCTCTTCCGGGTAGACGATGTGCTTCGATCCGAACCCGCCGCCGACGTCCGGCGTCATGGCGCGCACCCGGGTCTCGTCGAGGCCGTAAAGGTCCACGAGCGCGTTGCGCACCCGGTGCGCTCCCTGCGTCGACGACCAGACCGTCAATCCTTCGGTGTCGGAGTCGAACCGGGCGACGATCCCCCGTCCCTCGATGGGGTGGCCGCCGCCGCGATGCTGCTTGAGCGAAAGCGGGAGAACGTGCGCCGCCGCCGCGAAGGCGGGCCCGCAATCGCCGTATTCCGCGCGGAACGTCGCCACGACGTTGTCGGGGGCGTCCCGGTGGACCCGGGCCGCGCCGGGCGCCAGCGCGTCCCGGCAGTCCGAGACCGAGGGCAGGGCCTCGTAGGCCACGTCGACCAGGGCGACCGCGTCCTCCGCGACGTAACGGGAGTCGGCGAGCACGATCGCCACGATCTCGCCGACGTGGCAGACCTCGTCCTTCGCCAATACGATGGCCCGTGTCGATTCGGCGAACTTCAGCGTCGGGTTGTCTGGCGGGATCAGGTTCCGGGCCAGAAGCGGCGCGAGGTCCGCGTGACTCAGCACGGCATGGACGCCGGGCAGGTTCCGGGCCGCGGTCGAGTCGACGGACCGGATCAGCGCATGCGGGTGCGGGCTCCGCACGAAGGCCGCCTCCACCATTCCGGGGAGCTCGATGTCGTCCGTGAACCGGGCCGTCCCCGTGAGCAGGGCCGCGTCCTCGAGGCGGCGCACCGGCGCGCCGACGAGATTCCCGGTCACGGCGCGGCGGCTCCGTTCCGGGCGCGGAGCCGGTCCGCCGCGTCGAGCACCGCCCTCACGATCCCCTGATACCCCGTGCAGCGGCAGATGTTGCCGGACAGCGCCTCCCGGACCTCCTCCTCGGTGGGGTCCGGGTTCTCGCCCAGGAACTCGGCCATCGAGGTGAGGATGCCCGCGGTGCAGAAGCCGCACTGCAACGCGTGGCGCTCGTGAAAGGCCTGTTGCAGGGGGTGCCATTCTCCTCCGCGGGAGGCGAGTCCCTCGACGGTCGTGATCTCGGCGCCGTTCGCCTGGACGGCGAGCATCAGGCAGCCGCGCGCGCTGCGGCCATCGACCAGCACCGTGCAGGCGCCGCAGACGCCGTGCTCGCAGCCGAGATGCGTGCCGGTCTTGCCGAGCTTGCGCCGCAGGCAGTCCGCCAGGGTCATGCGCGTCTCGATGTCGATCTCGTGGCGCTCGCCGTTCACCGACAGGGTGACGGATCGCGTCTCGGGAAGCCGGCCGGCGTCGGTCATGCCGGCGAGTCCGCGCCGGACTCCGCCAAGGCCGCGTGGAGCGCGCGCGACGTCAACTCCACCGCCAGATGCCGACGGTACGACGACGGCGCGTGGACGTCCTCCATCGCCTCGAAGTCCGCGCACGTCAGGGCGGCGGCGCGGATGGCCTCGGCGTCCGGCGCCCGGCCGGCCAGCCGCTCTTCCGCGGCGGCGCAACGCGCCGGCCCCGGACCGACGCCCGCCAGGGCGATGGCCGCGCGGCCGACGGTCCCGTCGGCCTCCAGCTCCAGCAGCGCCGCCACGCCGACGATCGCGAAGTCGCCGGGACGGCGGGCGAACTCGACGAACGCCGACCCGTGTCCGGCGGGCCAGGGGGAGAAGCTCACGGCGCCCAGGATCTCGTCGTGCTCGATGGCCGGCGTCATGTAGAACGCGGGGAAGTCGGCCATCAGGACGTCGCGCGCGCCGTTCGGACCGACGACGTGAACGGTCGCGTCGAGGGCGGCGAGGACGGCGGGCAGTTCCGCCGAGGGATCGAGGTGGCAGAGGCTTCCCCCGATGGTGCCGCGGTTCCGCGTCTGGGGATGCCCGACCTGCCGCAGCGCCTTCCGCAGCAAGGGACAACGGCGACGGAGGAGGTCGGACCGCTCGATGTCCCGTTGGCGCGTCATCGCTCCGATGGCCACCCGGCCGCCGGACTCCTCGATGTAGGACAGGTCGGCTATCCGGTTGAGGTCGATGAGGTGGTCGGGCTGCGCGTACCGCATGTTCAGCATCGGCATCAGGGACTGCCCCCCCGCCAGGAGCTTCGCGTTGTCGAGCGAGGAGATCAGGGCGACCGCCTCGTCCACGGTGCCGGGGTCGTGATAGCGGAAGGGCGGGGGCTTCACGGCGCCGGTCAATCCCACGGGTCCAGACGCGCGGCGTGGCGCGCCGCCGTCCAGCCGCCGACGAAACATTCGGCCAGGTTGCCGCCGCCCAGGTACAGGTGTCCGAACACGCCGCCGAGTTCTCCGGCCGCGTACAGGCGGGGGATGGGCTCGTCGAACGCGTTCAGGATCTGTTGATGGACGTTGTGCGCCGGCCCCCCGTGCGTGTTGGAGCAGACCGGCCAGACTTCCGCGCAATAGAAGGGCGGCGTCTCGATCTTCATCATCGAGGGCGGCGGGCGGCCGAAATCGCCGTCGCGCCCGGCGTCGCACATGGCGTTCCAGCGCTCGACCGTCTCCGCCAGGACCCCTTCGTCGCAACCCATGCGCGACGCCAGCTCCGACAGGCTATCGGCCCTGGCGACGATGCGGTCCTCCAGCGCGCGCAGGGAGTCCTCGCTGTACTCGAACGAGAATCCCCGATCGTTGAACGTCGGCGAGCACAGGGGCCACGTCCAGCGCGCCGGATCGTCGAGGACGACGTACGACGGGATGCGCGGATAGCTCTGCGTGTGCGTGTCGTACAGAGACATGGGCCGCGCCGAGGTATCCTGCATGTAGGGCGGGTACTCGTTCATGTACCGGCGCCCCCGTCGGTCGACAACGATCCACGGCATTTTCACGTCCTCGCGGTGTGGCTTTCCCGGAACCCAGTCGGGCAGGCGCTTGGGCCTGAGGCCGTAGGGGTAGTCCGGATCCGGATGCCGGAACCCGTAGACGCCGTGGTAGTTCCACATGTGCCAGAGCGCCGCGCCGGCGTCCTGGGCCATGCGGATGCCGTCGCCCGTGCTGCCGCGGAAGGCCGCCAGCAACACCGGTTGTTCCGGCCAGTGTTGCGATTGTAGGTCGGGCGCGGCCTCGAACCCGCCGCAGGCGAGGATCACTCCCTTCCGCGCCTTGACGTTCCGGGCGCCGTCTCCGGCGTCCACGGCGAGCCCGCGGATCTCGCCCGCCGGGCCCGCGATCAGGCGCTTGGCGGTCGATTCCAGCCAGACCGTGACGTCCCGCCGCGCGACGTTGTCCTCCAGCACCTTGAACAGGCGCGCGCCGGCGGCGCGATGGATGGGGACGTAGCTGTTGACGTGCGGATACCGGGACGCGGCGTCGTAGTCGGGGACGCTGGCGATGCTGGCGTAGCCGAAGGTCTCGGCGCCCGGGAACGGGTAGTTGCCCGGATTCGCGCGGTGCTGGACCTCGGCGCCGCTGACCTCGGCGAGCCGCTCGAAGTAGCCGACGACCTCCGTCATGCCGGCGGCGAGGGCCTCCAGGACGTCGTCGGGCGTCGTGCCGGCGCAGGTCCGCTTGAGATACGCGAACGCGGCGTCGGCGTCCTCGGCGGCGCGCACGTTGCCGCCGGAGCAGATCGAGATGCCGCCGGGGTCGGGCATCTTCTCCGTGAGCAGGACCGAGCAGCCGGCCTCGCTCGCCTCGATGGCGGCGACGCCCCCGGCGTATCCGTACCCGACGACGACGACGTCGAATTCGTCGTCCCAGGATCGATTGCCGTCGTCGGTTATCGCCATGTCGTTCTCCTGGCCATGTCGCTCCCCCGGCGCGCGGCGAACCTAGCCGAACGCCTCTTCGCTATGCAAGCGCGCGTCCGACGCGGGGTCCGGCGGCCGCCGGGTCCAGCCGAATCCCGATAGTCTGTCCAGAACGGCTATACGCTCCCTATCGTATTCCAAATTTATAGGGAAAGTGTGCAATGTGTGCAAGGAAAAAATCACCTATTAAGAAATTTTTTTGATAACGCATGGAATGGTGCGCCCGCATGACGGGTTCTCGCTCTCGCGGGAATCCAGGGAGGGGGGCCTTTTGCGCCAATCGTCACGCCGGGCGGGTGGGCGGGCCCTTGAGCTCGACCGTGTTGCCGTCGGGGTCCCGAATGTAGAGCGACGGCCCGGCGCCTTCGGCGCCGAACCGGTCCCGCGTCTCGCCGGCGTCGATTCCGCGCCCGGCGAGCCACGCGCGGAGTCGTTCCTCGTCGAACGTCTCGATACGCAATGCGAAGTGGTCCAGGTTCCGGCCTTCGGGTCCCGGCGCCCTTCCGCCCCTGCGGCCGAGCTCCCCCGCCGCGTCCACGAGATCGATCAGGGACCGGCCGGCGCGAAGCTGGACGAGGCCGAGGCTCTCGACTTCCCGTTCGACGTGGCAGCCCAGGACGTCGCGGTAGAAGGCGAGGGATGCGGACACGTCCCTGACCCTCAGCACGACGTGATCGAGGCCGGATACCGTTATGGCCATGCGCGATCCTTTCCGGCGGTTCGGGTTTCCAGCAGCCGCGACACGTGCTCGGCGACGGCGAGGGCGGCCGTGAGTCCGGGCGACTCCATGCCGAACAGGTTCACCAGACCCGGGATCCCGTGGCTCCGCGGCCCCTGGATGACGAAATCCGCCGCCGCCTCGCCGGGCGCCTGGACTTTCGGGCGAATGCCGGCGTAACCGGGCTGGAGGGCCCCGTCGGGCAAGTCGGGATAGTAGCGGCGGACGGCGCCGTAGAAAGCCTCCCTCCGCGCCGGGTCGACGTCGTAGTCGATGGCGTCGATCCACTCGACGTCCGGGCCGAACCTCGTCCGGCCGCCGATGTCCAGGGTCACGTGGATGCCGAGGCTGGCGCGGTCGGGCGCCGGGTAGATCAGATGGCGGAAGGGCGAGGCCCCGCTCATCGTGAAATAACAGCCCCGCGCGAGATGCAGCGGCGGAACGGAACCGGCGGGCAGGCCCGAGAGTCCCCGGGCGACCTCCTGCGCGCCCAGACCGGCGGAATTGACCAGGATCCCGCACCCGAGGGTCAGCGACTCGCGCGGCGACGCGGCGTCGCCGATCTCGACGTCGAGGCGGAAGCCGTCGGCGTCGACGGCGCCCCGGACCAGACGGCTCAGGAAGGCCACCACGGCGCCGTGGTCCTCGGCTTCGCCCTGTAGCGCCAGCATGAAGCCGTGACTGTCGACGATCCCGGTGGAAGGGGAGATCAGCGCGCCGGCGCAGCGCACCGCGGGTTCCATCTCCCGGACCCGTTCGGGCGTCGCATGGTCCACGTCGGTCACGCCGTTGCGATGCGCGGCCGCCCGGATACCGTCCAGGATGCCGAGCTCCTCCTCGGTCGTGGCGACGATGAGCTTGCCGATCCGTCGGTGGGCCACCCCGTGACTGGCGCAGAACTCGTACAACGAACGTCTTCCCGCGACGCACAGACGCGCCTTGAGGCTGTCCGCGGGGTAGTAGATCCCCGCGTGAACGACCTCGCTGTTGCGCGAGCTCCCCTCGGCGCCGATGACGTCATGACGTTCCAGCACGAGGACTTCCCGGCCGCGCATCGCCAGCTGCCGGGCGATCGCGAGTCCGATCACGCCGGCTCCCACCACCACGCACTCGACCCGTTCCGCCACGCCTCGCTCCGCCACGCCTCGCTCCGCGCCCCTGCGAATGTCGGGCCGCCGCGTCGGCCGCGTCAAGGTGCGGCGCGCGTCTTTCCGAACGGAATGCGCGGCGCCGTGGCGTCATGGCGCTTGCGGCGCGGCGCGGCAGGGCCGAACATGCGCGGCGACCGGTCCGGGCCGTTGCCCCGGGCCATCGCCTCGCCGGGGAGGGGAAGCGTCATGTCGCGTCTGCGCGCACATCTCGGCCACGGAATCGCGGCCGTGTTCCTGGGGGGCCTGCTCGCCGCCGCGTGGGTGGCGGCCGCCGAGTCGTGGAAGACCGATTTCGACGTCCGCTCCGTCGATCTCGGCGAGATCGTGTCGGGCGGTCCGCCCAAGGACGGCATTCCCCCGATCGACGATCCGGGGTTCGAGCCGCTGTCGGCCGTCGATCATCTCGCCGACACCGAGCCCGTCGTCGGTGTCGTCATCGGAGGCGACGCGCGCGCCTATCCGCTTCAGGTGCTGATGTGGCACGAGATCGTCAACGACACCGTGGGCGGCGTGCCGGTCGCCGTGACCTTCTGCCCGTTGTGCAACGCGGCCGTCGTCTTCGACCGGCGGCTGGACGGCATGGTGCTCGACTTCGGGACCACGGGCCGCCTGCGCCACTCCGATCTGATCATGTACGACCGCCAGACGGAAAGCTGGTGGCAACAGTTCGTGGGCGAGGCGATCGTCGGCGACCTCACCGGCAAGGTGTTGAAGACGGTTCCCGCCCGCCTGGAGTCGTTCGCCAGGTTCCGCGACCGCGCCCCCGACGGGAAGGTGTTGGCGCCGGACGATCCGGACCGACGCCGGTACGGGACCAACCCTTACGTGAACTACGATTCGTCGCCGCGGCCGTTCCTCTACCGCGGTCCCGGCCCCAAGGGGATCGCGCCGCTGGCGCGGGTCGTGACCGTGGAATCGGCGTCCGGCGGACGCGAGGCCTGGAGTCTCGACCTGCTGCGCGAGAGACGCCGGATCGAGACCGACGCGGGCCTCGTCATCACCTGGGAGCCCGGCCAGAACTCGGCCCTCGACTCCGGGCGCATCGCCGAGGGGGTCGACGTCGGCAACGTCGTCGTCCGGCGCGAGTCGGACGGCGGCCATGAGGACGTCGTCTACGGCGTGGACTTCGCGTTCGCGTTCCACGCCTTCTATCCGGACAGCCCGATTCACGTCCGCTGATCGCCCGCGCTTCCGGGCCGTCCCGCGGCGTGGAGAGACCTGCATGACGGGAATCCGGGGACCTTCATGAAAATTCCGGTAGTGTCCCGGTTTGAAATACAGCGCGCCGAGCGGGCTTGCGTTTGCTATGTATGTATCGCCTGACGCTTGGGAACCCGGGACGCGCGCAGCCTGACCCATGAGCAAGAAGACCGGAAACGTATCCAGGACCGCGACGAACGCGGAGGTCGACGCCTTCATCCGCAAGATGGCGATGACTCCCGCGTCTCCTCCGTCGGGCGAGAGGGGGCGCCTGATCTTCGCGCTCGACGCGACCGCCAGCCGGGAGCCGACCTGGGACCGGGCCTGCCAGATTCAGGGATGCATGTTCCAGGAAGCGGGTTCCGTGGGCGGCCTCGAAATCCAGATGGCCTACTACCGGGGGTTCGGGGAATTCCGGGCGTCCGAGTGGCTTACCGATTCGGCCCAGCTCGTGAGACGGATGACGGGGGTCTTCTGCCTCGGCGGACAGACGCAGATCGCCAAGGTCCTGAAGCACGCCATCGCCGAAGCCAACGTCCGCAAGGTGAACGCCGTCGTCTTCGTCGGAGATTGCATGGAGGAGGGCGTCGACGAGCTGTGCCGGCTGGCCGGCGAGCTGGGCATTCTCGGCGTGCCGACGTTCGTCTTCCAGGAAGGCGACGAGCCCATCGCCGCGCGCGCGTTCCGGCAGATCGCCCGCCTCACGGGCGGCGCGCACTGCGGGTTCGACTCGTCGAGCGCCGATCAGCTCCGCGACCTCCTGAGCGCGGTCGCGGTCTTCGCCGCGGGGGGACGGAAGGCGCTGGAGAACTTCGGCGAGCGCGCCGGAGGCGAGGCCCTGCTCATCGCGCGGCAAGTCAAGTGAAGTGATACGTCTTGCTGGCTTGGTTCGTCCTCGGTTTGTGCGTTCTCGCCGCGGCGGTCCTGGCCGCGAGGTGGTTCGTCAGCGCCGACCCCGCGGCCGTGGCGCGCGCGCTGCGCTGGACCCTGTTCGGGCTGGCCGGAGGGGGGGCCGCGTATCTGGCCGTGACCGGTCGCTTTCCGTTCGCCGCCCTCCTGGGGCTGATGGCCCTGAGCCTTCTCCGCCGCTGGCGCGGTTCCATCCCGTCCCTCGCTCGGCGCGCCAATCCCTCCAGCGGCCAGACCTCCGAAGTGGAGACCGCCTACCTGAAGATGATCCTCGATCACGATACGGGGTCCGTCGACGGAACGGTGCTCAAGGGGCGGTTCCAGGGCCAATCCCTTGTCGACATGGAGGTGGACGATGTTCTCCGGCTGCTGTGGGAGTGCCGGCGGGAAGATCCCCGGAGCGCCGCGTTGATCGAGACCTTCCTCGACCGCGTTCACGGCGACGAGTGGCGGGAGCGGGACCGGCCTTCGGGCGATATGGGCGCCGCGGGCGGGGATGGCCCCATGACCCGGGAAGAGGCCCTGGGCATCCTGGGGCTGGAGGAGGGCGCCGGCGAGGAAGAGATCAAGGAGGCGCATCACCGGCTGATGCTGAAGATGCACCCGGACCGGGGCGGGTCGACCTACATCGCCGCCAAGATCAACCAGGCGAAGGAACTGCTGCTGGGCGCCTGAGCCGCTCTTGAGTCCCGAGGCCGGCCGTGGCACAAAGCCGCCGCCGTCTCCGGCGCGTCCGTACCCTCCTCGAGCAGCGGCTTTCGCGGAAGTTCCCCATGCCGAATCCCGTGCGCAAGGCCGTGTTTCCCGTCGGCGGACTGGGAACCCGGTTCCTGCCGGCGACCAAATCGCTGCCGAAGGAGATGCTGCCGATCGTGGACAAGCCCCTCGTTCAGCACGTCGTCGAGGAAGCGCGGGCGGCCGGCATCGAGGAGTTCGTCTTCGTCACCGGACGCGGCAAGACGGCGATCGAGGACCACTTCGACCGCTCCGTCGAGTTGCGCCGCCTGCTCGAGGCCCAGGGCAAGGACGACGCCGTCGAGGCGATCGAGGCGTGGTTGCCCGCGGCCGGTTCCGTGGCCTACACCCGGCAACCGGAGCCGCTCGGTCTGGGCCACGCCGTATGGTGCGCGCGCCATCTCGTCGGCGGCGAGCCCTTCGCGGTGCTTCTGGCGGACGACCTCGTCATGGCCGACCCGCCGTGCCTGAGCCAGATGGTCGATGCCTATCGGGAGACCGGCGGCAACCTCGTCGCCGTGATGGAAGTCCCGGCCGAGCGCGTTTCCCGATACGGCATCCTGGACGTGGCCTCGGATACGGGCCGTCTGGTCGCGGCCAGGGGCCTGGTGGAAAAGCCCCGGGCCGGGAGCGCGCCTTCCCGCCTCGCGATCATCGGCCGCTACATACTGGATCCCGGGGTTTTCGACTTCCTGGAGAACGCGGCGGAGGGAGCGGGCGGGGAGATCCAGCTGACCGACGCCCTGTCGGCGATGCTCGGATCCACGCCGTTCCACGGCCTCAGGTACGACGGCGTGCGCTACGACTGCGGAGACAAGGTCGGCTTCCTCCATGCCAACATCGCCTTCGCCCTGGCCCGGCCGGACGTGGGCGGCGAGGTCCGGGAGATCGTCCGCGGCATCGCGCGGACGTTGTAGGTCCGTGGGCGGAACGTCCGACTCGCCGCGCCGTCCCGGGCCTCGACGGAGACCGCGTTAGATGCGCATCGCGATGATCGGCGCGGGGTACGTCGGGCTCGTGTCCGGAGCCTGCTTCTCCGAATTCGGCGCCGAGGTCGCGTGCGTCGACATGGACGCCGACAGGATCGCGCGGCTGGCGCGCGGCGAGATTCCCATCTACGAGCCGGGGCTCGACGAGCTGGTCGCCGGCAACGTCCGGGCGGGGCGCCTCTCCTTCTCCACGGAGCTGGCGCCGGCGGTCGCGGCGGCGGACGCCGTCTTCATCGCGGTCGGAACGCCCAGCCGGCGCGGCGACGGGCACGCCGACCTCCAGTACGTCTTCGGCGCCGCCGAGCAGATCGCCGACGCGCTGGAGGGGTACGCGGTCGTGGTCACGAAATCGACGGTGCCGGTCGGGACCGGGCGGAAAGTGCAGGCGCTCATCGCGGCGCGGCGCCCGGATGCCGACTTCGACGTGGCGTCCAACCCCGAGTTTCTGCGCGAGGGCTCCGCGATCGACGACTTCATGCGTCCCGACCGGGTCGTCGTCGGGACCGCCTCCGAACGGGCGCGCGAGGCGCTCCGGGAGATCTACCGGCCGCTGTTCCTGATGGAAACGCCGATGCTGTACACCACGCTGGAAACGGCGGAGCTCACCAAGTACGCGGCCAACGCGTTCCTCGCGGCGAAGATCACGTTCATCAACGAGATGGCGGACGTCTGCGAGAAGGTGGGCGCCGACGTCCAGGACGTGGCCCGCGGCATGGGGCTCGACCGGCGGATCGGATCGAAGTTCCTTCACGCGGGGCCGGGTTACGGGGGCAGCTGCTTTCCAAAGGACACCGCGGCCTTGCGCCGGACCGCCGAGGAGTCGGGCGCGCCCAGCCGGATCGTCGCGGCCGTCGCCGTCGCGAACGAGGCGCGAAAGCGCCGCATGGCCGACAGGGTGGCGGCGGCGTGCGGCGGTTCGGTCGCCGGAAAGCGCGTCGCCGTCCTGGGCCTCACGTTCAAACCCAACACCGACGACATGCGCGAGGCGCCGAGCCTGGAGATCGTTCCGGCGTTGCGGAGGGCCGGGGCGGCGGTTCGCGTCTACGACCCGGAAGGCATGAACGAAGCCCGCGGGCTTCTCGATGGCGTGACGTGGTGCGACGACGCGTACGGCGCCATGGAGGGCGCGGACGCGCTGGTCATCGTGACCGAGTGGAACGAGTTCCGGGCGCTCGATCTGGGCCGGGTCCGGGCGCTGATGGCGTCGCCGGTGCTGGTCGATCTTCGCAACATCTACGACCCGGCGGAGATGGCCGCCGCCGGCTTCGACTACCGCTCGGTCGGGCGGCCGCATACGCCGCCCGAGGATCGCGCAACCGGCGCCGAGGCGGCCGAGTGACCGCGGGCCGCCCGCTTCACCCGTCCATCGTTCGCGAGTACGACGTCCGCGGCGTCGTCGGCGAGACGTTGGGGGCCGACGACGCGCTGGCGATCGGCGGCGCCTTCGCCGCGACGGTCGCCGCGGACCGGGGGACCGGGCCGACGATCTGCCTCGGGTTCGACGGCAGGCTCACGTCGCCGGCGCTCGAGGCGGCGCTGGCCGAGGGGCTGGCGTCGGCCGGCGCATCGGTCCTGCGCGTCGGTCGGGGACCGACGCCCATGCTCTATTTCGCGGTCCATCGTCTGCGGGCGGACGCGGGCGTCATGGTCACGGGGTCGCACAATCCGCCCGAGCACAACGGGTTCAAGTTCATGCTGGGGAGCGGTCCGTTCTACGGCGACGGCATCAGGCGGCTGGGCGACCTCGCGGCGGCGGGCGCGCCCCGGGCCGGCGGCGGACGAATCGAGGACGCCGACGTGTTCGACGCCTACGTCGAAACGCTGGCCGCGGCCTATCGCGGACGGGGCGGGCTGAAGGTCGTCTGGGATCCGGGCAACGGCGCGGCGGGCGAGGTCGCGCGGGCGCTGGCGCGTCGGCTGCCGGGGCGGCACGACGTGATCAACGGAGACATCGACGGAACGTTTCCCTCCCACCACCCGGACCCGACGGTGGAGGCGAACCTCGCGCAGCTCCGGCGGCGCGTCGAGGAAGGATCGCGCGACGTCGGGGTCGCGTTCGACGGCGACGGCGACCGCATCGGCGTCATAGACGACCGGGGCCGCGTCGTTTGGGCGGACCTGCTGCTGGCGCTGCTGGCGCGCGACGTCCTGGCGGCGCGGCCCGGCGCCGCGGTGATCGCCGACGTGAAGTCGAGCCAGGTCCTCTTCGACGAGATCGCGCGCCTGGGCGGCGACCCCATGATGTGGCGGACGGGCCACTCCCTCATCAGGGCCAGGATGGTCGAGACCGGCGCTCCCTTGGCCGGCGAGATGTCCGGCCATCTGTTCTTCGCGGATGCGTATTACGGATTCGACGACGCCGCCTACGCCGCGGTGAGACTCCTCAATACGATCGAGGGGTCGGGCGAAAGCCTGTCGGCCCTGCGCGACCGGCTTCCGACGCTCGCCAACACCCCGGAGATACGCTTCGACTGTCCGGACGACCGGAAGTTCGGCGTCGTTGCCGAGGTGCGGGACCGTCTGGTGTCCGAGGGCCGGCGGATAAACGACATCGACGGCGTCCGCGTGACGTCCGAGGACGGCTGGTGGCTGCTCCGCGCCTCGAACACGCAGGCCGCGCTGGCGGCGCGGTGCGAGGCCCGGGACGAGGCCGCGCTGTCCCGCGTCAGGTCCGCCCTGGAAGCCGAGTTGGCCAGGAGCGGGATACGGCTTCCCGGTTGAGTCGCCGCAGGGTCCGTTGGCGCGAGGAGGGGTTTCATGAGCGGTGCGCCGAGGGTCTCGGAGGAGGTGCGGCGGGCGCTCGCCTCCGGCGTCCCGGTCGTCGCTCTGGAGTCGACCATCGTCGCCCACGGGTTTCCCTATCCGGAGAACCTCGAGGCGGCTCGGGCGCTGTCCGAATCGGTGCGCGGCGTCGGCGCGGTCCCCGCCATGATCGCCGTCGTCGCCGGGGAGGTCCGCGTCGGCCTCGACGCCGCCGCCGTCGAGATCATCGCCCGGGGCGGGACGGCGCGGAAGTGCGGCATCGCCGATATCGCCGCGGTCTGCGCCGGCGGCGGTCACGGGGCGACCACCGTTTCGGCGAGCATCGCGCTGGCCGCGGAAGCCGGGATCGACGTGTTCGCCACCGGCGGGCTGGGCGGCGTTCACCGCCGGCGGGGAACGCCGGGGGCCGGGGGGCCGGGGGCGCCCGACGTCTCCGCCGATCTTCTGGCCCTGTCGCGCGCGCCCATCGCCGTCGTCGGCAGCGGGGCCAAGATGCTTCTGGACCTGCCCGCCACCGTCGAGGCCCTGGAATCTCTCGGCGTGCCGGTGTACGGGTTCGGGACGAGCGAGTTCCCGGCCTTCTACGCGGCGTCCAGCGGGATTCCCCTGCGCCACGCCTTCGGCGACGTCGGGAGTCTGGCGGCCGCGGTGGCGCGCCAGCGCGCGTTGGGGCTGCGGTCCGGCGTGCTGGTCTGCAATCCGCCGCCGGACGAGGCGGCCTTGCCGTCCGCGGACCTGGAGCGCTGGGTCGGCGAGGCGCTCGCGAGGGCGGCGGAGGAGGGAATCGCCGGGTCGGACGTGACGCCTTACGTCCTCGAATCCCTGCATCGTTCGTCGGGCGGGCGAACGGTCGCGTGCAACAGGGCGCTCGCGGCGAACAACGCGGCGCTTGCCGGCCGTCTCGCGGCGGCCCTCATCGCCTGTCGGGAGTGAGAGCCGGAAGGCGAAACGGATGCGCCGGGTTCAGTTGCTGGCGATGATCACGAGGCCGCCCTTCGGCCGAACCGGCGCGCAGGCGAGCCGGCGGACGGTGAGCCGGCGGCAGGCGTCCCGCGCCAGTCGTTCGCTGAGTCCCCACAGGCGGGCCCGGTAGAGCCGGCGCGGGCCCGCGGACGTCCGGTCGACCGTGGCGCGCACGGACGCGGGCAGGTCCGGCAGGGCCTCTGCCGCCTTCCGGACCTTCCGCAGGGCGAGGCGGCGCGTCCAGTGCGTCCCCACCTGAATCCCCCAGTCGCCCGTCTCCCGCGCGCCCGCCGTCATGACCGGCGCGGGCGGCTTCGATCTCAGCAGGTCCAGTTTGGACGACCGGGGTTTCGGAGCGGGAATCCGGAGCGACGCGACCGCCTTCCGCCCGGCCGTTCCGCGCTTCGCCACGCGCTGCGACGCCTTCAGCCTCTTGAAGGCGACGTTCAGGAGGTACGCCATCTGGCGGTTGCGCCATGCCGACGTGCGCCCTCCGAGAACGACGCCGATGACGCGCCTGCCGTCGCGCCGGGCCGAGGTCGCGATGTTGAAGCCCGACGCCCGGATGTAGCCGGTCTTCAGTCCGTCCACGCCCTTGTAGGTCCTGAGCAGCTTGTTGTGGTTCACGTAGGTCCGTTTCCCCCACTTGAAGCTTCTCGTCGAGAAGTAGTGGTAGTACTGGGGAAAGTCGTCGTGCAGGCGCCGCGCCAGGATCGTCATGTCCCGCGCCGTGCTGTATTGGCGCCGGTTGGGCAGCCCGGTCGCGTTGCGGAACACCGTGTTCTTCATGCCGATCCGCCGCGCCGTCCGCGTCATCCTGTTGGCGAAGTTCACTTCGGTTCCGCCGACGGCCTCGGCGAGGACCGTCGCGGCGTCGTTCGCCGATTTCGTGATCATCGCCAGGACGGCGTGTTTCACGGAGATCGAGCGTCCGGGCTTCAACCCGAGTCGCGACGGCGTCTGGCCCGCCGCGCGCCGGGAGACGCGGACGCGCTGGTCGAGGGCGAGCCCGCCGGACTCGAGGGCCTCGAAAACGAGGTACAGGGTCATCATCTTCGTCAACGACGCCGGATAGTGGCGTTTGTCGGCGTGTCTCGAGAAGAGGACCTTGCCCGTATCGGCATCGACGACGATGGCCTTGTAGCGGGCGGCGAGGCTTTCGGAACCGGCGAGCCCCACCGCCGCCGCGACCGCGATCGCCGCCGCCAGGACCGCCCGGCGGCAGGCTCTCCGGACGCGGACCGCGGGCGTGCGCCCGCTGGCGCGATTCGACAGGAACGCGAGCGCGCGCGACGCGCCCGCGGTCATGAGCCTCGCGAACAAATTCCCTCTCCCCGATCGCGTTCAGGCCCGGCAATCAGGATAGTATAGTAAAAGAACGATTCCGTGTCCAATCGTTATTTGAGGAAATGCGCGTTCTATTGGCAATGGCGCGGGATTCCCTTGATTTTCGCTTCGCGCGCCGCAATGGAGTCTCGGGAGAGTCTCGGGCGCCGCGGCGCGACGGTCCGGGCGCGCGGCGACCTTCCGATCGGCGGAAGCGCCCGGCGCCCGGACCGTCTTCGGGGTCTTGCGCCGACCCCGAAAACAGGTCTTTGATAGGGGATGCTCCGGTTGCATGTTGCCGGCGGGAACCTCGCCATGTCGAACAGGGAGACGGATCGCGACGGGAACGGCGGCCTGGGGACGATCGTCGTCGCCGACGCCAGGACCGAGACGAAGAAGCCCTCGATGTACAGGGTGCTTCTCCTGAACGACGACTACACGCCCATGGAGTTCGTGGTGCGCGTTCTCGAGCGTATCTTCCACAAGGGCCGCGACGAGGCGACGCAGATCATGTTGCACGTGCACCAGAAGGGCATCGGCGTGTGCGGGGTCTACACCTTCGAGATCGCCGAGACCAAGGTCAACCAGGTGGTGGACGTCGCCCGCCGGAACCAGCATCCCCTGCAATGCACGATGGAGAAGGACTGACGTGCCGGGTTTCTCGAACAGCCTTGAGAAGAGCCTTCACCGGGCGCTGGCGCTCGCCGGCGAGCGCCGCCACGAATACGCGACGCTCGAGCATCTCCTGCTGGCCCTGACCGAGGACGACGACGCCGTCGCCGTTCTGAAGGCCTGCGGCGTCGACGTCGAGGCGTTGCGCCGGGATCTGGGTTCGCACCTGGACGGCGACCTCGACGGACTGATCGTCGACGACGACGAGGGTCCCAAGCCCACCGCGGGGTTCCAGCGCGTCATTCAGAGGGCGTTGATACACGTCCAGTCGTCGGGGCGCGAGGAGGTCACCGGCGCCAACGTGCTCGTCGCCGTGTTCTCCGAGCGCGAATCGCACGCGGTCTATTACCTTCAGAAGCAGGACATGACCCGTCTCGACGCGGTCAGCTTCATCTCGCACGGCGTCGCGAAGGTCTCCGGCATGTCCGAGGCCCGCGCCGCGCGGGGCGCGAAGGAGGACGCGGACGAGGACGGGAGCGGGCAGGGCGGCGACGCCCTCGAGGCCTATTGCGTCAACCTGAACGAGAAGGCGGAGAACGGGAACATCGACCCGTTGATCGGCCGCCGGGACGAGGTCGACCGGACGATCCAGATCCTCTGCCGGCGGTCCAAGAACAACCCGCTGTTCGTGGGCGACCCCGGCGTGGGCAAGACCGCCATCGCCGAAGGTCTGGCGCGCCGCATCTTCGAGGGGGACGTCCCCGAGGTGCTCTCCGACGGGACGATCTTCGCCCTCGACATGGGCGCGCTGCTGGCGGGAACGCGCTACCGCGGCGATTTCGAGGAGCGGGTCAAGGCGGTGATCGCCGAGGTCGAGAACCACGGGAGCGCCATCCTGTTCATCGACGAGATCCACACGGTCATCGGCGCGGGCGCCACGTCGGGCGGCGCGATGGACGCGTCGAACCTCCTGAAGCCGGCCCTCCAGGCGGGGGCGCTGCGCTGCATCGGGTCGACCACCTACAAGGAATACCGCGGCTACTTCGAGAAGGACCGGGCGTTGCTGCGCCGGTTCCAGAAGATCGACGTCAACGAGCCGTCCATCGAGGACGCGGTCAAGATCCTCAGGGGCCTCAAGCCCTGTTTCGAGGAGCACCACAAGGTCCGCTACACCGCGGAGGCGATCCGCTCGGCGGTGGAGCTGGCGGCCCGCCACATCCACGACCGCAAGCTGCCCGACAAGGCCATCGACGTCATCGACGAGACCGGCGCCGCGCAGATGCTGAAGCCGGCCAACCGGCGGCGCAAGACGCTGGGGGTCCGGGAGGTGGAGACGGTCGTCGCCAAGATCGCCCGCATTCCCCCGCGGTCGGTGTCCAAGAACGACAAGCAGGTCCTGCGGACCCTCGATCGCGACCTGAAGGCGGTGGTCTTCGGACAGGACAAGGCGATCGTCGCCCTGGCGAGCGCGATCAAGCTGGCCCGGGCCGGGTTGCGGGAACCCGAGAAGCCCATCGGCTGTTATCTGTTCTCGGGTCCGACGGGCGTCGGCAAGACCGAGGTCGCGCGCCAGCTCGCCGACCTCATGGGCGTGGAGCTCGTCCGCTTCGACATGTCGGAGTACATGGAGCGGCACACGGTGTCCCGCCTGATCGGCGCGCCGCCCGGATACGTGGGGTTCGACCAGGGCGGCATGATGACCGACGCCATCGATCAGCATCCCCACGCGGTGCTGCTGCTCGACGAGATCGAGAAGGCCCACCCCGACGTCTTCAACCTGTTGTTGCAGATCATGGACCACGGCAAGCTGACCGACCACAACGGCAAGTCGGTCGACTTCCGCAACACGATCCTGGTCATGACGACCAACGCCGGCGCGCAGGAGATGGCCAGGCAGTCCATCGGGTTCGAGCGCGGGCTGCGGGAGGGCGAGGACGAGGAGGCGATCAGGCGGCTGTTCACGCCGGAGTTCCGGAACCGGCTGGATTCCACCATCGCCTTCGCGCACCTGACTCCCGAGATCATGATGCGGATCGTCGACAAGTTCCTGTTGCAGCTGGAGGCCCAGTTGCAGGACCGCAACGTCGAGATCGCCGCCACCGACGCGGCCCGCCGCTGGCTGGGCGAGAAGGGGTACGACCGGGCGTTCGGCGCCAGGCCGCTCGGCCGCGTCATCCAGGAGCACGTCAAGCGGCCGATGTCCGAGGAGGTGCTGTTCGGCAAGCTCGAGAACGGTGGGCGGGTCACCGTGGACGTCGAGGACGACGGGATCGTCTTCGAGTACGAGGAGCCCGCGCGTCCCCAGGGTTCCGGCAAGGGGGGACGGAGCGGATCCAGGGCGCCGGCCCTGGCCGGATAACGGTTCCTCCCGACCTCCCCTTTATTCTCCCTCTCCCTTGCAGGGGGAGGGTCGGGGTGGGGGTCGCGCCAGGGGAGAGAATCGCGCGTCAGCGTTCCTTGACGTAGGGGAGGCCGCTCGCCCTGGGCGCCGCCGCCTTGCCGACGAAGCCCGCGAGCAGCAGCACGGTCAGGAGATAGGGGAGCGCCTGGATCGCCTGGACCGGGACGGCGCCCACGCCCGGGACGTCGACTCCCTGGAGCCGCGCCTGCACGGCGTCGGCGAAGGCGAACAGGAAGCAGGCGAAAAGCGTCGGCGCCGGGCGCCACTTGCCGAAGATCAGGGCGGCGAGCGCCAGGTAGCCCATGCCCGCCGTCATGTCGCGCACGAAGAACGCGTTCTGCGCGATCGACAGCGAGGCGCCGGCGACGCCGCAGAGGACGCCGCAGACGGCCATCGCGCGGTAGCGCATCCCGGCGACGGAAATGCCGGCGGTGTCCACGGCCTCGGGCGCCTCGCCGACCGCCCGCAGCCGCAGGCCGAAGCGGGTCCTGTAGACGAGCCACGCGGAGAGCGGGACGACGGCGAGCGCCACGTAGACGATCAGGTTGTGGCCGCTCGCGATCTCCGAATAGAGCTGGCCCAGGACCGGCGTGTCGCTCAGCCGTTCGGCGAAGGGGAGATGCAGCGGGCGGAAGCGCGCGGCGTCCGCCACCAGGGGCGTCCGCCCGCCCTGGCCGAACCAGGCCAGCGCCAGCGCCGGCCCGAGCCCGGCCACCAGGATGTTGAGCGCCATGCCCGAGACCACCTGGTTGCCGTTGTGGGTGACGCAGGCGAAGGCGTGGATCATGGCGAGGGCGACCGAGGCCCCGATGCCGGCGAGCAGGCCCAGCCACGGCGAACCGGTGACGAAGGCCGCCGCGGCCGCGGCGAAGGCGGCGCCCAGCATCTTGCCCTCGAGGCCGATGTCGACGATGCCCGAGCGCTCGGCGAACAGGCCCGCGAAGGCGGCGAGGATCAGCGGCGTCGAGCCGCGGAGCGTCGCGTCCGCGGCCAGCGTGATCCAGGACACCGCTTCCACGGCTACGCCGCCCGGTCCGCGCGGGCGCGCCGCGCGAACAGGCCCTCGATGCGGGCGCGAAACATGTTCTCCAGCGCGCCGGAGAAGAGGATGACCAGGCCCTGGAGCGCCACCACCATGTCGCGGGTCACGTTCGGCATGTCGAGGGCGAGCTCCGATCCGCCCTGATAGAGCGCGCCGAAGAGGAGGGCGGCGAGCAGGATGCCGACCGGGTGGTTGCGGCCCATCAGGGCGACCGCGATGCCGACGAAACCGTAGCCCGCGGTGAATTCCAGCAACAGGCGATGGTGGACGCCGATGATCTCGTTCACGCCGACGAGGCCGGCGAGGCCGCCGGAGACCGCCATCGCCAGCATGATCGCGCGCGCCGGCGAGATGCCGCCGTAGACCGCGGCCGCCTCGTTGTGGCCGACGGCCCGGATCTCGTAGCCCCAGCGCGTGCGCCAGACGAAGAGCCGGAAGAGGCCCAGGCACGCCAGCGCCAGGAGGAAGCTCAGGTTGAGCGAGGAACGGCCCATGTCCACGCCCAGGGCGGCGAGGACGTCGTGCGCGAACGGGAGCCAGGCGCCGGGCGCGAAGGTCCGGCTCTCCGCCGTCTGCCGGCCCGGCTCGATGAGGACCTCGACCATGAGCCAGGTCATCAGCGCGGCCGCCAGGAAGTTGAACATGATCGTGGTGATCACGACGTGGCTGCCGCGCTTCGCCTGGAGCCAGCCCGGGACGAAGCCCCAGAAGGCGCCGAACGCCGCCGCGGCCGCCACCGCGAGCGGGATCGCGGCCGGCGCCGGCCAGCCGCCGAACGCGAGCGCGGCGAGGCCCGCGCCGAGCCCGCCGAGATAGGCCTGTCCCTCGCCGCCGATGTTGAACAGGCCGCAATGGAAGGCGATGGCGACGGCCAGGCCGGTGAAGACGAAGTTGGTGGCGTAGTAGAGGGTGTAGCCGACCGCCTCCGGATAGCCGACCGCGCCCAGCGCCAGGAGCCGCAGGGCCGCGAACGGGTTTTCCCCGATCAGGGCGACGATGACCCCGGCGACGAGCAGCGCCAGCGCGAGATTGATCAGCGGAACCAGGCCGTGGGTGACCCATGCCGGCGCCCGCGTCGGCCCGCCGAAGCCGCTCACGCCCGCGCGGTTCCCGCTTCGTCCGCGCGCCCGCCCGCCATCATGAGGCCGATCGCGCGCTCGTCCGCCTCCGCCGGGGCGAGGGCGCCGTCGAACATCACCAGGATGCGGTCCGAGAGCGCCATGATCTCGTCGAGCTCGACCGAGACCAGGAGGATCGCCTTGCCCGCGTCGCGCATCGCCACGAGCCGGCGGTGGATGAATTCGATGGCGCCGATGTCGACGCCGCGGGTCGGCTGGCCGACCAGGAGCGCGTCCGGGCCGCGGCTCGTCTCGCGGCCGACCACGATCTTCTGCTGGTTGCCGCCGGAGAAATGCGCCGTGCGCAGATGGGGGAGCGGCGGGCGCACGTCGAAGTTCTCCATGACGCGCCGGACGTCCGCCGCGATGGCCGGGCGGTTCGTCAGCGCGCCGCGGTTGTAGCGTTCGTCCCGGTGGTGGCCGAGGATGCCGCTCTCGGACGCCTCGAAGGCCGTGACGAGGCCCGTGCGCTGGCGATCCTCCGGGACGTGGCCGATCCCCATCCGGCGCATCGCCCTCGCCGCCCCGGCGTGGCCGCCGGCCGGCGCGGGCTTCCCCCGGACCCTGATCTCGCCCCGCTCGCGGGGGAGGGTGCCGGCGAGCGCCTCCAGGAGCTCGGACTGGCCGTTGCCGGCGACGCCCGCGATGCCCAGGATCTCGCCCGCGCGGACGGTGAGGCTCGCGTCCTTGACGCGGAGCGCGCCGGCGCGGTCGCGCACCGCCAGGTTCTCGACCTCGAGCACGGCCTCGCCCGGCGCCGCCGCTCCTTTCTCCACGCGGAGGAGCACGCCGCGGCCGACCATCATCGCCGCGAGCCGCGCGCGGTCGGTGTCGGCGGTATCGACATGGCCCGCCACCCGGCCCGCGCGCATCACCGTGACGCGGTCGGTCAGCGCCATGACCTCGCCCAGCTTGTGGGTGATGAGGACGACCGTCCCGCCCCGGTCGCGCAGCGCCCGGAGGACGCGGAAGAGCTCGTCGGCCTCCCGCGGCGTGAGCGCGCCGGTCGGCTCGTCGAGAATGAGGATCCTGGCGCCGCGGTAGAGCGCCTTCAGGATCTCCACGCGCTGGCGGAGGCCCACCGGCAGGTCGCCGACGATCGCGTCCGGGTCGACGTCGATCCCGTATTCGCGCTCCAGCCGCGCGAGCGCGCGCCGCGCGCGGGCGAGGGTCCGCCGCAGCAGCGGGCCGCCCTCCACGCCGAGCACGACGTTCTCCAGCACCGTGAAGGGATCGACCAGAATGAAATGCTGGTGGACCATGCCGATGCCGCGGGCGATCGCCTGCCGGGGGGCGCCGATCGCCGCCGGCGCGCCGTCGATCCTGATCTCGCCGGCGTCGGCCCTGTAGTAGCCGTAGACGATGCGCATCAGGGTCGACTTGCCGGCGCCGTTCTCGCCGACGAGGCCGTGGATCGCGCCCGGCGCGACGGCCATCGAGACGCGGTCGTTGGCGCGCGTCGCGCCGAACCACTTGTCGATGCCGACGACCTCGAGCGCGGGCGGGCGCTCCCGGAGCGGGGGAACGGCCGGCCCGCGGCCGCTCCGTCCGCTACTGCGCCATGTAGTCGGTGACGACGATCCTGCCGGCAACGATGTCCCGCCGCGCCTGCTCGATCGCGGCCTCCATCTCGGCGGAGACGAGGCTCCGGTTGTACTCGTCCAGCGCCCAGCCGACCCCGTCCTCGGCCAGCCCGAGGATCTGGACGCCGCCCTTCCAGCTGCCGTCGCGGGCGCTCCTGAAGGCTTCGTACACGGCGACGTCGACGCGCTTGACCATGGAGGTCAGCATGACGCCGGGGTGGAGGTGGTTCTGGTTGCTGTCCACGCCGATCGCGAGCTTGCCGGCGTCCTTGGCCGCCTGATAGACGCCGATGCCGGTGGCGCCGGCGGCGGCGTAGACCACGTCCGCGCCGCGGTCGAACTGGCTGCGCGCGAGCTCGCCGCCCCTGGTCGGGTCGTTCCAGGCGGCCGGCGTGGCGCCCGTCATGTTCCGGTAGATCTCGACGTCGGGATTCACGTGCCTGGCGCCCTCGACGTAGCCCAGCGCGAACTTGCGGATCAGCGGGATGTCCATCCCGCCGACGAAGCCGATCTTGCCGGTCTTCGACGCCATGGCGGCGGCCATGCCGACGAGGAACGAGCCTTCGTGCTCCCTGAAGATCACGGACTGCACGTTCGGCAGGTCGACGACCATGTCGACGAGCGTGAACCTGGTGTCCGGAAATTCCTTGGCCACGGTCTCCACGGCGGCGGCCTGGGCGAAGCCCATCGCGACCACGATCTGCGCCCCGCGCCGCGCCATGTTGCGGATCGCCTGCTCGCGCATGGCCGGGCTGGCGACCTCGAACTCGCGGTACGGGATGCCCGTCTCCGCCTTGAAGCGCTCGGCGCCGTTCCAGGCGGCCTCGTTGAACGACTTGTCGAACTTGGTGCCCATGTCGAAGACGACCGCCGGCGTGAAGTCCTCCGCCTGGGCCGCGCCCAGCGCCGTCCCGGCCGCCGCCAGGGCGGCGGCGATGAATCGCTTCATGGATCGTCCCTTCCGAATCCGCGCCGCGCCGACGCGCGGCCAGGCCATCCTATCACGCCGCCGCCGCGAATGTCCGCCGCGCCCCCTTGGCGTGACCCCCGACCCCCAACCCCCACCTCCCCCCTGCCCACTGATACTCCTCCCCCCTGACAGGGGGGAGGTCGGGAGGGGGGTCCGGATGCCACGCCGCAACGCCGTGACCCCCACCCCGACCCTCCCCCTGCAAGGGAGAGGGAGAAGAAGAGGGGGACGGGAGGGGCCGTCGACGCTCCTTCCCCCCCTGACCATCCATACTCCTCCCCCCGACCACCAACACTCCTCCCCCCTGACAGGGGGGAGGTCGGGAGGGGGGTCCGGATGGACGCGCCCCGCAACGCCGTGACCCCCACCCCGACCCTCCCCCTGCAAGGGAGAGGGAGAAGAAGAGGGGACGGGAGGGGCTGTTGACGCTCCTCCCCCCTGACCATCCACACTCCTCCCCCCTGCCCACCAATACTCCTCCCCCCTGACAGGGGGGAGGTCGGGAGGGGGGTCCGGATGCCATGCCGCCGCCGCGACCCCCACCCCGACCCTCCCCCTGCAAGGGAGAGGGAGAAGAAGAGGGGGACGGGAGGGGCCGTTGACGCTCCTTCCCCCCCTGACCATCCATACTCCTCCCCCCGACCACCAATACTCCTCCCCCCTGACAGGGGGGAGGTCGGGAGGGGGGTCCGGATGCCGCCCCGCAACGCCGTGACCCCCACCCCGACCCTCCCCCTGCAAGGGAGAGGGAGAAGAAGAGGGGGCCGGGAGGGGCCGTCGACGCTCCTTCCCCCCTGACCATCCACACTCCTCCCCCCTGCCCACTGATACTCCAGGGGGGAGGTCGGGAGGGGGGTCCGGATGCCGCCCCGCAACGCCGTGACCCCCACCCCGACCCTCCCCCTGCAAGGGGGAGGGAGAAGAAGAGGGGGGCGGAGGGGCCGTTGACGCTCCTTCCCCCCTGACCATCCATACTCCTCCCCCCTGACAGGGGGGAGGTCGGGAGGGGGGTCCGGATGGACGCGCCCCGCAACGCCGGTGACCCCCACCCCGACCCTCCCCCTGCAAGGGGGGGGAGAAGAAGGGGGGGCGGAGGGGCCGTTGACGCTCCTTCCCCCCCTGCCCATTGATGCTCCTCCCCCCTGCCCACTGATACTCCTCCCCCCTGACAGGGGGGAGGTCGGGAGGGGGGTCCGGATGGACATGCCCCGCAACGCCGTGACCCCCACCCCGACCCTCCCCCTGCAAGGGAGAGGGAGAAGAAGAAGAAGAAGAAGAAGAAGAAGAAGAAGAAGAAGAAGAAGAAGAAGAAGAGGGGGGCCGGAGGGGCCGTTGACGCTCCTTCCCCCCTGCCCATTGATGCTCCTCCCCCCTGCCCACTGATACTCCTCCCCCCTGACAGGGGGGAGGTCGGGAGGGGGGTCCGGATGCCACGCCGCAACGCCGTGACCCCCACCCCGACCCTCCCCCTGCAAGGGAGAGGGAGAAGAAGAGGGGGACGGGAGGGGCCGTTGACGCTCCTTCCCCCTGGACCCCGCGTTTCCGCCGCTGAAATTAGGGTTTCCTTCCGTCGTCGATCGACGGGGGATTTGCTGTATAATCGTCGGGCCGTGCGACGAATCACGCGGGAGGAGTGGCGACGCGGCGCCTGTTTTCGACGCATTCGAAGGCCCCGTCCGACGCTCGAATCCGCAATCGAACCCACCGGCTCCGGAAAACTCCAAGGCCCGATTTCATGCAGAGGTTGCCAACAAACGGCGGGGCGATGAGGGCGGTCGCGGGGTTCTTGCTGGCGGCGCTGGCGGCGCTGGCGGCGTTGGCCGCGGCGCCGGAGGAGGCGGCGGCGCACGTCGGCAACAGCCACGCCGGCACCACCCACACGGACAGCTTCAGCATATATCGCCGCGGTCATCAGCTGGACAATCCCCGTATCGTTTCCCGGCCCGCGTCCGGCGATACCTACTGGCCGGGCGAAACCGTCACGGTGCTGGTGCCGTGGGGCTGGGCGAACCAGGCCAGCATCAGCGTCAACACGGTCGGCACGGTCCAGCTCGTCCTCTCGGTGGGCAACACCACGCGCACCCTCACCGGGAAGTGGGAGGATCGGGAACGGCGCTACGGCCTGGGAAACACCTCCTTCCGCCGGCTCTATTTCGACTACGTGGTGCGGAAGGGCGACCGCGACACCGACGGCGTCAGCCTGGCCGAGAACGCGCTCTCCTCCCCCGGCAGCTCCGAGAGCGGCATCCGGGGGACGTCCGGCAGCAGTTTCCGACAGTTCGAGCTGCAAAAGCTGCTGCACGGCTTCGGCGCCCAGGCGGGGCACAAGGTGGATACGCCGGCGCCGAGCTTCTCCGGGGTGTCGGGGCCGACGGTCACCCTCTACGCCGGCGGGTCCGTGAACTACCGGCTGCCGCAGATCGCGAATGCGGACGCGGCGCACGGCGTCAGCTATTCGGTGACGCCGGCGCTGCCGACCGGACTGGCGCTGAACACGTCCACCGCGGCCATCACCGGATCGCACGGCAGCGCATCGGCGCGGGGCAACTACACGCTGCGGGCGACGGACGGGTTCGGGCGCACGGCCGACCTCGCCTTCACCCTGGCGGTCTCCACCGACGTGGGGATCGAGTCGATCTCGATCACGTCGAATCCCGGCGCGGACGAGACCTACGGCAAGAACGGGACGTTCGGGACCGACGACAACATCACCGTGAGGGTGGATTTCACCAACCGGCTGGGCACGGTGATCACCGGGAACCTGCATCTGGACATCCGCATCGGGGCCAACACGCGCCGCGCGAGCAACCCGACCTTCAACAGCGCGGACTCCAACCTCTGGGACAAGCTCGATTTCAGCTACGCGGTGCAGGAGAGCGACTGGGACGGCGACGGCATCTCGTTCCCGGCGAACCCGATGGGCGGCGGCAAGACCGGCAGCTTGCGGTTTCACACCTCCGGGCTCGGCGGCGGCGACAACCGGGTGAACCGGGATTTCGGGGCGACCCCGAACGACTCCGGCCACAAGGTGCGCGGGCGGCAGACCACGCCGACCTTCGGTTCGACGGCCAGCCCCGCCTACAGCTGGGTCAGGAGCAACGCGGTCTCGCAGCAGCTGCCGGCGGCGACGCAGGGCGACGGCGGCGTGACCTACAGCGTCAAGGAGGCGCTGCCGGACGGGCTGGCCTTCGCCGCGGCGACGCGGACGCTTTCCGGTACGCCCAGCACGGCGCAGGCGGCGGCGAACTACACGCTGGTGGCGACGGACGGGGACGGCGACAAGGCGGAGCTGCGCTTCTCCATCGAGATTCAGGGCCTCAGCTTCTCCATCTCCTCGCCGAGCGTGACGGAGGGCTCGACGGGCGAGACTGCGGCGCTGGACTACGAGGTGAGCCTGAACCGGGCGCCGGGGCGGCAGGTGACGGTGGAGTACGCGGCGGCGGCGGACCCGGGCACGGCGTCGTCGGGGACCGACTACACGGCGTTCGCCGGCGACACGCTGACCTTCGCGGCGGCGGAGACGAGCAAGACCGTCACGGTGACGGTGTCGGGGGACGCGCTGGACGAGCCGAACGAGACGATCCGCATCGCGCTGAGCAACCCCTCCGGGGCGACGCTGGGGAGCGCGTCCACCGGCGTGGGCGCGATCACGGACGACGACCCGACGCCGACGCTGTCGCTGGCGCTGTCGGAGCCGGACGGGGGGCGTGCGGGCGCGATCTCCGAGAGCGGGGCGGGCAACGCGGCCACGGTGACGGCGCGCCTGAGAGGCGGGACCTCGGGCGAGACGATCACGGTGACGGTGGCGGCGGCGTCGGTCTACGCGGCCCTCGCCGCCGATGGCGGCTTCGCGTTGAGCGCGGCCCGGACGCTCACCATCGCGGCCAA
Organism: Alphaproteobacteria bacterium; assembly: GCA_965242505.1. Taxonomy (GTDB): domain Bacteria; phylum Pseudomonadota; class Alphaproteobacteria; order UBA2966; family UBA2966; genus UBA2966. Next base: position 1,188,335 of record OZ251449.1, on the reverse strand, counting down.
CGCCACGGCGAGCGCGGGAGTGGTGACGATCACGGCGGTGGACGACGCCATCGACTCGACGGCCAAGAGCGCGACGGTGAGCGGGCGGGTGGCCGGGGGGCACGGGCTGGTGGCGGCGCCGTCGAGCCTGACGCTCGTCATCGCCGACGACGACGCGCAGCCGACGTCGGCCCTGGTCCTGACCCCGGCGTCGATCTCGGAGACGGGGGGCGTGGCGACGGTGACGGCGACGCTCTCGAACCCCTCGGCGGCGGCGGTGACGCTGACGGTGGCGGCGGCGCCGGGGACGGGCGCGGCGGTGGGCGATTACACGCTGAGCGCGGCGAACACGCTCACCATCGCGGCGGGGCGGACGACGAGTGCGGGAACGGTGACGGTGACGGCGAATCCCAACGCCGTGGATTCGGCGGATAAGGGGGTGACGGTCTCGGCGACGGCGTCGGGCAGCCCCGGAGCGGCGGACCCGCCGGACGCGACGCTCGCCATCCGCGACGACGACGGCGCGCCCACGGTGTCGCTGGTGCTGTCGTCGTCGTCGGTCTCGGAGAACGGCGGGGCGGCGACGGTGACGGCGGCGCTGTCGGGGACCTCCAGCGAGGCGGTGACGGTGACGGTTTCGGCGGCGGCGGGGACGGGCGCGGCGGTGGGCGATTACACGTTGACGGGAACGACGCTGACCATCTCGGCCAACGCCACGGCGAGCGCGGGGACGGTGACGATCACGGCCAACGACAACGCGGTGGATTCGCCGGACAAGCGGGTGACGGTCACGGGCGCGGCGACGGGCGGCAACGGCGTCGCGGACCCGGCGAGCCTGACGCTCACGCTGGCCGACGACGAGGCGACGCCCACGGCGCGGCTGGCGCTGTCGCAGGCGTCGGTCGCGGAGGCGGGCGGGGTTTCGTCGGTGACGGCGACGCTTTCGGGGGCGTCGAGCGCAGCGGTGACGGTGACGGTGTCCGCGGCGCCGGGGACGAACGCGGCGGCGGACGACTACACGCTGTCGAGCGCGAACACGCTGACCATCGCGGCGGGGAATACGGCGAGCGCGGGCGCGGTGACGGTGACGGCGGAGCCGGACACGGCGGATTCGGCGGACAAGCGGGTGACGGTCTCGGGCGCGGCGGCGGGCGGCAACGGGGTCGCGGACCCGGCGGAGGCGACGCTGACCATCCTGGACGACGACGCGCTGCCGACGGTGACGCTGGCGCTTTCGTCCGCGACCATCGTCGAGAGCGGCGCCGGCAACGTCGCGACGGTGACCGCGGCGCTCTCCCACCCCTCGGGGGAGGCGGTGGAGGTCGCGGTGTCGGTGTCGCCGACGCCGCCGGCGGTGACGGGCGACTTCAGCCTGAGCGCGAACAGGACGTTGACCATCGCGGCGGGGGATATGGCGAGCGTGGGGGTGGTGACGGTCACGGCGGTCGACAACGCCGTGGAGGCGCCGGACAAGCGGCTGCGGGTCTCGGGCGAGGCCGTCGGCGGGCGCGGGGTCGCGGACCCGGCGGACGTGACCCTGACCATCGCCGACGAAGACGCGATGCTGACGGCGACGCTGGCGCTGTCGTCCTCGTCGATTGCGGAGAACGGCGGCGTCTCGGCGGTGTCGGCGACGCTGGACCAGGCGTCGCGCACGGCGGTCACGGTGACGGTGACGCCGGTCTCCGGCGTCTACACGGTGGGTCCGGACTCCACCATCGTCATCGCGGCGGGCCAGACGGCCAACGCCGCCGACACCGCGGCCATAACGGCGGTGAACGACACCGTGCATCAGGGCGCCGCCGGGCGTTCGACCACCGTGACCGGCGCGGCCGTCACCGACCTCGGCGCGGTGAGCGTCACCGGGGCGACGCTGACGCTCACCGACGACGAGGCCTTGCCGACGGTGACGCTGGCGCTGTCTCCGACGTCGATCTCGGAAGGCGGCGGGGTGGCGACGGTGACGGCGCGGCTGTCGGGGGCGTCGAGCGCGCCGGCCACGGTGACGGTGGCGGCGGCGCCGGGGACGGGGGCGGCGGCGGCCGACTACACGCTGAGCGCGAACGATACGCTGACCATCGCGGCGGGCGCGACCGCGAGCGCGGGGGTAGTGACGATCACCGCGGTGAACAACGACGTGGCGGCGGCGGACAAGACCGTGACGGTGACGGGCGCGGCGGCGGGCGGCCACGGGCTGGCGAACCCGGCGAGCGTCACCCTGACGATTACCGACAACGAGAGCGGAACGCCGACAGGGGACGACAGGCGTTGGGGACAGTCGCACAATTATGACGTCACCACGGCGTCGCTGCTGGGCAAGACCGCCCCGCAAACGATCGCCGTTGACGCGCCGTCTACGGAGGACGGGTCGCGGCGACAGGTCTGGGCGTGCGCTCACAGGACGGTCAGGCAGAGAAGTCCCGGCCCCGCGCCGACCGAGGGCGCCGTTTGCCGCCAGGCCACCGGCGCCGGCTGGTCCAGGACGATCCGTCTTACGCAGGCGATGATCGACAATGACGGCGTGGTCGTCCTCGTCACGGATACGATCCGCGGCGGGCAAGGCGGTAACCTGACCAATTTCTTCTACGCCGAGTGGGTTCCCATCGTCGCGCTGCCGAGGGCGACGCTGGCGCTGTCGTCCTCGTGGATTGCGGAGAACGGCGGCGCGGCCACGGTGACGGCGACCCTGGACAAGGCGGCGCTCTCCGCGGCGACGGTCACGGTGGCGGCGGCGCCGGGCAGCGGCGCCACCGCCGGCGACTTCAATCTGTCCGGCGCCGCGACGCTGACCTTCGCGACCGGCGCCACCGTCAGCTCCGGCGCGGTGACCGTGACCGCGGTGGACGACATGACCCGCGCCCCGGACAAGTCCGTGACCGTTTCGGGAACGGTGAACGGCGACGTGAAGGCGCCCCGCGCCGTGACCCTGACCATCGCCGACGACGAGGCGGCGCTGACGACGACGCTGGCGCTGTCGGCCTCGTCGATTGCGGAGAACGGCGGCGTCTCGGCGGTGTCGGCGACGCTGGACCAGGCGTCGCGCACGGCGGTGACGGTGACGGTGACGCCGGTCTCCGGCGTCTACACGGTGGGTCCGGACTCCACCATCGTCATCGCGGCGGGCCAGACGGCCAACGCCGCCGACACGGTAGCCATAACGGCGGTGGATGACGACGCGCATCAGGGCGCCGCCGGGCGTTCGACCACCGTGACCGGCGCGGCCGTCACCGGCCTCGGCGCGGTCAGCGTCACCGGGGCGGCGCTGACGCTCACCGACGACGAGGCCTTGCCGACGGTGACGCTGGCGCTGTCTTCGGCGTCGATCTCGGAAGGCGGCGGCGTGACGACGGTGACGGCGACGCTGTCGGGCAAGTCCGGCGCGGTGGCGACGGTGACGGTGGCGGCGGCGCCGGGGACGGGCGCGGCGGCGGCGGACTACGCGCTGAGCGCGAACGATACGCTGACCTTCGCGGCGGGCGCGACCGTGAGCGCGGGGGTGGTGACGATTACGGCGGTGAACAACGACGTGGCGGCGGCGGACAAGACCGTGACGGTGACGGGCGCGGCGGCGGGCGGCCACGGGCTGGCGGACCCGGCGAGCGTGACGCTGACGATTACCGACAACGACAGCTTGCCGAGCACGACGACGTGGCGGAACCCCAGCCTGGGATCGAGCAACGATTGGGACGTCACCACGGCGTCGCTGCTCGGCAAGACGGCTTCGCAGCCGATCGCGTTCACGGGAACCTATGCCGCCCACATCGTCGACGTCTGGGCATGCGCCAACAGAACGATCAGCCAGGCAACGGGCCTCCAGTCCGACGCGCCGGGCACGGGCAGCGGTCCCCGCTCCTGCGCCATGCTCACCGACAACACGAGGCCCTCGGCGATATCGCTCACCCAGGCGATGATCGACAACGACGGCGTGGTCATCCTCCTCAGCTATTCCTCGGGGGGGATCAACAAGGTGCAATACGTCTACGCCGAGTGGGTTCCCATCGTCGCCCTGCCGAGGGCGACGCTGGCGCTGTCGTCCTCGTGGATTGCGGAGAACGGCGGCGTGGCCACGGTGACGGCGACTCTGGACAAGGCGGCGCTCTCCGCGGCGACGGTCACGGTGGCGGCGGCGCCGGGCAGCGGCGCCACCGCCGGCGACTTCAATCTGTCCAGCGCCACGACGCTGACCTTCGCGACCGGCGCCACCGCCAGCGCCGGCGCGGTGACCGTGACCGCGGTGGACGACACGACCCAGACCCCGGACAAATCCGTATCCGTTTCGGGAACGGTGAACGGCGACGTGAAGGCGCCCCGCGCCGTGACCCTGACCATCGCCGACGACGACGCGATGCTGACGGCGACGCTGGCGCTGTCGGCCTCGTCGATTGCGGAGAACGGCGGCGTCTCGGCGGTGTCGGCGACGCTGGACCAGGCGTCGCGCTCGGCGGTCACGGTGACGGTGACGCCGGTCGCCGGCGCCTACACGGTGGGTCCGGACTCCACCATCGTCATCGCGGCGGGCCAGACGGCCAACGCCGCCGACACCGCGGCCATAACGGCGGTGAACGACACCGTGCATCAGGGCGCCGCCGGGCGTTCGATCACCGTGACCGGCGCGGCCGTCACCGACCTCGGCGCGGTCAGCGTCACCGGGGCGGAGCTGACGCTCACCGACGACGAGACCTTGCCGACGGTGGCGCTGGCGCTGTCGGCGAGCTCGATCTCGGAGACGGGCGGGGAGACGACGGTGACGGCGACGCTGTCGGGCAAGTCGAGCGAGGCGGTGACGCTGACGGTTTCGGCTTCGCCCGGCTCGGGGACGGATTTCACGCAGACGGGGACGACGCTGACCATCGCAGCGGGCGCCACCGTCAGCGCCGGCGCTGTGACTGTTACGGCCAGCGGCAACGACGTCCATTCGGGGAACAAGCAGGTGACGGTCTCCGCCGTCGCGGCGGGCGGCAACGACATGGCGGCGCCGTCGTCACTGACCCTGACGCTGACGGACGACGAAACGTTGCCGGCGGTGGCGCTGTCGCTGTCGCCGGCGTCGATTTCGGAGACGGGCGGGGTGTCGTCGGTGACGGCGACGCTGTCGGGCAAGTCGAGCGAGGCGGTGACTGTGACTGTGGGGGCGGCGGCCGGCGCGGGGGCGGCGGCGGCCGACTTCGACCTTTCCGCGGCCACGACCCTGACCATCGCGGCGGGCGCCACCGCCAGCAGCGGCGACGTGACGGTGACGGCCAACGGCAACGACGTCCATTCGGGGAACAAGTCGGTGACGGTCTCCGGCGCCGTGACGGGCGGCAACGACGTGGCGGCGCCGTCGTCACTGACCCTGACGCTGACGGACGACGAGACCCTGCCGACGGTGGCGCTGGCGCTGTCGTCCTCGTCCATCTCGGAGACCGGCGGGGTGGCGTCGGTGACCGCGGCGCTGTCGGGCAAGTCCAGCGAGGCGGTGACGGTGACGGTGGGGGCGGCGGCCGGCGCGGGGGCGGTGGCGGCGGACTTCGGCCTTTCCGCGGCCAATACCCTGACCATTGTGGCGGGCGCCACCACCAGCAGCGGCGACGTGACGATTACGGCCAACGGCAACGACGTGGACTCGCCGGACAAGTCGGTGACGGTCTCCGGCGCCGTGACGGGCGGCAACGACGTGGCGGCGCCGTCGAACCTGACCCTGACCATCACTGACGACGAGGCTTTGCCGACCTTGACCCTGGCGTTGTCGGCGTCGTCGATCTCGGAGACGGGCGGGGTGGCGACGGTGACGGCGGCGTTGTCGGGCAAGTCGGGCGAGGCGTTGACGGTGACTGTGGGGGCGGCGGCCGGGACCGGGGCGGCGGCGGCCGACTTCACTCTCTCCACGGCCAAGACCCTCACCATCGCGGCAGGGCAGACCACCAGCGCCGGCGTGGTGACTGTTACGGCCAACGGCAACCTGGTGGACACGGCGGACAAGGGGGTGACGGTCTCCGCCGCGGTGGCGGGAGGCCACGGGGTGGCGGCGCCGTCGGACCTGACCTTGACCTTGACGGACGACGACACGGCGGGCGTGACCTTCACCCCCTCCACCATGACCCTGACCGAGGAGGGCGCCAGCAAGAAGTTCACTCTGGTCCTGGACACCGAACCGCCTCCTGGGACGGTCTGGATAGGTATCTACCCCGACGCCGGACTCCGGCTGGAGGGCCACAATACCTATGTATACCCCAATGGGCTCAACGTCTCCTTCACGGCGTCGTCCTGGAGCACGGCGCAGACGGTGAGCGTGGATGCCCGCGCGGACGCCGACCACCAGGACAACACCCTGCGCCTCAGATACGTCGCGGCCGGCTACGGGCTCGGCAATGTGGCAGTGGGCGTGGCCCATGCGCAGCGTCCCGTGGCGGTGACGGTCACGGTGGAAGACGACGACAAGCCGGTGGTGACGCTGGCGCTGTCGGCGAGCTCGATCTCGGAGAACGGCGGCGTGGCGACGGTGACGGCGACTCTGGACAAGGCGGCGAGCGAGGGGGCCACGGTGACGGTATCGGCTTCGCCCGGTTCGGGGACGGACTTCACCCAGACGGGGACGGAGCTGACCATCGCGGCGGGGGCGACGGCCAGCGCCGGCGTGGTGACCATCACGGCGTCGGACGACGACGCCGACGCGCCGGACAAGGAGGTGACGGTCTCCGCCACCGTGGATGGCGGCGACGGGGCGTCGGACCCGGACGACGTGACGCTGACGTTGACGGACGACGAGGCGGCGCCGGGGGTGACGCTTACCCTGTCGTCGTCGTCGATTGCGGAGACCGGCGGCGAGACGACGGTATCGGCGGCGCTCTCCCATCCCTCCAGCGCGGACACCACGGTGACGGTGACGGCGGCGACGGGGTTCTACACGGTGGGTTCGGACGCGGTGATCGTCATTGCGGCCGGCGACACCGTGAACGCCGCCGACACGGCGACGGTGGAGGCAGTGGACGACGACGTCCATCAGGGCGCCGGCGGGCGTTCGACGACGGTGACGGCGACGGCGGCCAACGACCAGGGCGCGGGCAACGTGAGCGGGGCGGCGCTGACGCTGACCGACGACGAGACGTTGCCGACGGTGACGCTGGCGCTGTCGTCGTCGTCGATCTCGGAGACCGGCGGTGAGACGACGGTGACGGCGACGCTGTCGGGCAAGTCGAGCGAGGCGGTGACCGTGACCGTAGGGGCGGCGGCCGGGACCGGCGCGGTGGCGGCGGACTTCGATCTCTCCGCGGCCAAGACGCTGACCATTGCGGCGGGGAGCACGGCCAGCGCCGGTACGGTGACCGTTACGGCCAACGGCAACGACGTGGACTCGCCGGACAAGTCGGTGACGGTCTCCGGCGCGGTGGATGGCGGCAACGGCGTGGCGGCGCCGTCGTCCGTGACCCTGACGCTGACCGACGACGAGACCTTGCCGACCGTGACCCTGGCGCTGTCGCCGTCCTCGATCTCGGAGACCGGCGGGGTGTCGTCGGTGACGGCGACGCTTTCGGGCAAGTCGAGCGAGGCGGTGACGGTGACTGTGGCGGCGGCGGCCGGGACGGGGGCCGCGGCGGCGGACTTCGACCTCTCCGCGGCCACTACCCTGACCATTGCGGCGGGGAACACGGCCAGCGCCGGCGACGTGACGATCACGGCGAACGGCAACGACGTCCATTCGGGGAACAAGTCGGTGACGGTCTCCGGCGTCGCGGCGGGCGGCAACAACGTGCTGGCGCCGTCGAACGTCACTCTGACGCTGACCGATGACGAGACGCTGCCGACGGTGACGCTGGCGCTGTCGGCAGCCTCGATCTCGGAGACGGGCGGGGTGGCGACGGTGACGGCGACGCTGTCGGGCAAATCCAGCGAGGCGGTGACGGTGACGGTGGCGGCTGCCGCCGGGACGGGGGCCGCGGCGGCCGACTTCGACCTTTCCGCGGCGAATACGCTGACCATTGCGGCGGGGAGCACGGCCAGCGCCGGTACGGTGACCGTTACGGCCAACGGCAACGACGTGGACTCGCCGGACAAGTCGGTGACGGTCTCCGGCGCGGTGGATGGCGGCAACGGCGTGGCGGCGCCGTCGAACGTCACCCTGACGCTCGCCGACGACGAGACGCTGCCGACGGTGACGCTGGCGCTGTCGTCCTCGTCGATCTCGGAGACGGGCGGGGTTGCGACGGTGACGGCGACGCTGTCGGGCGCCTCGAGCGAGGCGGTGACGGTGACTGTGGCGGCGGCGGCCGGGACCGGCGCGGTGGCGGCGGACTTCGACCTCTCCGCGGCCAAGACGCTGACGATTGCGGCGGGGAACACGACCAGCGCCGGCGCGGTGACCGTTACGGCGAACGGCAACAACGTGCACTCGCCGGACAAGTCGGTGACGGTCTCCGGTACGGTAACGGGCGGCAACAACGTGCTGGCGCCGTCGTCCGTCACCCTGACCCTCGCCGACGACGACGCGGCGGCGCTGTCGCTGCTGCTGTCGGACCCGATCTCGGGCCAGTCGGACACCATCAAGGAGCTGGCCACGGCGCCGGGCTCCGAGCGCATGACCACGGTGACGGCGCGCCTCAGCGTCCCGGCCAGCGCGGCGGTGACCGTCACGGTCTCGGCGACGAAGGGGACCAACGCGGCGGCGGACGACTTCACGCTTTCCACGGCCAATACCCTGACCATCGCGGCCAACGCCACCACCAGCACGGGCGTGGTGACGATCACGGCGGTGGACGACCGCATCGACTCCATCGTGGACGACACCGTCGCCGGCAAGAAGGTGGTGGTGGCGGGCGTCGCCAGCAGCACGCTGTCCCTGGCGGCCCCGGCGGACGTGGAGCTGCTGATCTGGGAGGACGACCGCGCCGCGCTGGTGACCGCCCCGGCCTTCCCGCGTTGCCGCCGGGCGCCGTGCCCGGTGTGGCTCAGCGTGGACGAGGGCGCGAGCGAGACCTTCACGGTGAAGCTCAACAGCGAGCCGACCACGAACGTCGTGGTGGCGGTGAAGAGCAGCGACTCGGCCGAAGGCCAGGTGTCTTCGGGCAGCGGCGCGGCGGCGGCCTCGACCCGGCTGACCTTCACCGCCACGAACTGGGGGACGGCGCAGACGGTGACCCTGCACGGCGTGGTCGACGACGCGGTGGACGGCGACGGCGACTACACCCTCCGCCTGTTCCCGGACAGCCCGGACACGCCGACCGACGCCTATCACGTCATCGGCGGGGCGAGCGTGCGGCCGCAGACCGTGCGGACGACCGACGTGGACACGGCGGGGCTGGCGGTCTCCGAGAGCACGCTGACGGTGACGGAGGGCGGGGCGGAGCAGACCTTCACGGTGAAGCTCACGAGCAAACCGGCGGCGGCGGTGACGGTGACGGCGGCCAGCGCCGACGGCGACGAGGTGCAGGTGGCCAGGAACGTCGGCGACGCCGACGCGCGCGCCTTCGCGGCCTCGAAGGAACTGGTGTTCGACGCCGACGACTGGAGCGACGCCCGGACGCTGCGGGTGGCGGCGGTGGACGACGACCGGGACGACCCGGCGAGCCTGTCGGTGGCGATCACGCTGGACGCGGCCAGCGGCGGCGACAGCCATTACGACGGCCTGGACGACGAGACCGTGGACGTCACCAAGACCGACGACGACCCCACGCCGACCGTGACGCTGGCGCTGTCGTCCTCGGCGGTCTCGGAGACGGGCGGGGCGGCGACGGTGACGGCGACGCTGTCGGGCAAGTCCGACGACGCGGTGACGGTGACGGTGGGCGCGGCGGCCGGGACCGGCGCGGTAGCGGCCGACTTCGGCCTCTCCGCGGCCAGGACCCTGACGATAGCGGCGGGGAACACGACCAGCGTCGGCGCGGTGACGGTGACGGCGAACGGCAACGACGTGGACTCGCCCGACAAGCGGGTGACGGTCTCGGGCGCGGTGGCGGGCGGCCACGGCCTGCTGTCGAACCCGTCGAACGTGACCCTGACGCTCACCGACGACGAGACGCTGCCGACCGTGGCGCTGGCCCTGTCGTCCTCGTCGATCTCGGAGACCGGCGGAGTGGCGACGGTGACGGCGACGCTGTCGGGCGCCTCCAGCGAGGCGGTGACGGTGACGGTGGGGGCTGCCGCCGGGACGGGGGCGGTGGCGGCCGACTTCGGCCTTTCCGCCGCGAAGACGCTCACCATCGCGGCCGGCGGCACGACCAGCGCCGGTGTGGTGACGGTGACGGCCAACGGCAACGACGTCCATTCGGGGAACAAGTCGGTGACGGTCTCCGCCACCGCGGTGGGCGGCAACGGCGTGGCGGCGCCGTCGAACGTGACCCTGACGCTCGCCGACGACGAGACGCTGCCGACCGTGGCGCTGGCCCTGTCGTCCTCGTCGATCTCGGAGACGGGCGGGGTGTCGTCGGTGACGGCGACGCTGTCGGGCAAGTCGAGCGAGGCGGTGACGGTGACGGTGGGGGCGGCGGCCGGTACGGGGGCGGCGGCGGCCGACTTCGACCTCTCCGCGGCAAAGACGCTCACCATCGCGGCCGGCGTCACCACCAGCGCCGGCGCGGTGACCGTTACGGCGAACGGCAACGACGTCCATTCGGGGGACAAGTCGGTGACGGTCTCCGGCGTCGCGGCGGGCGGCAACAACGTGGCGGCGCCGTCGAACGTCACCCTGACGCTCACCGACGACGAGACGCTGCCGACCGTGACCCTGGCGCTGTCGTCGACCTCGATCCCGGAGACCGGCGGCGTGACGACGGTGACGGCGACGCTGTCGGGCAAGTCGAGCGCGGCGGTGACGGTGACGGTGGGGGCGGCGGCCGGGACGGGGGCGGTGGCGGCCGACTTCACGCTCTCCGCGGCCAGGACCCTGACGATTGCGGCCGGCGTCACCACCAGCGCCGGTGTGGTGACGGTGACGGCCAACGGCAACACGGTGGACTCGCCGGACAAGTCGGTGACGGTCTCGGGAACGGTGGCGGGCGGCAACGGCGTGGCGGCGCCGTCCGACCTGACGCTGACGCTCACCGACGACGACGCGCTGCCGACGGCGACGCTGCTGCTGTCGGCCGCCGCCATCGACGAGAGCGGCGCGTCGAACGCGGCCACGGTGACGGCGCGCCTGGACCGCGGCTCCAGCGATCCGGTGACGGTGACGGTCTCGCTGTCGCCGGTGTCCTCGACCGGGGCGGTGGCGGGCGACTACACGCTGTCTTCGACCGCCACCCTGACCATCGCCGCCGGCGCCACCGCCAGCGCCGGCTTGGTGACGGTGACGGCGGTGGACAACGACGTCGATGCGCCGAACAGGCAGGCGACGGTCTCCGGCGCTGCGGACGGCGGGCGCGGGGTGGCGGACCCGGCCGGCAAGACCCTGACCATCCGCGACGACGACGGCGCGCCGGGGGTGACGCTGTCGTTGAGCGTGACGTCGATTTTCGAGAACAGCCAGTCGTCGGCGGTGCGGGCGACGCTGTCGCACCCCTCCAGCGCGGCGACCACGGTGACGGTGACGCCGGTGGCCGGGGCCTTCACGGCGCCGTCGGGGGCGGGGCGGCGGATCGTGTTCACGGCCGGCAACACCACCAGCTCGCATTCGGTGCCGATCACCTCGGTGGACAACGACGTGGACGAGCCGGACCGGATGGCGACGGTGACGGCGACGGTGGCCAACGACCAGGGCGCCGGCAGCGTCACCACTGCGACGTTGACGATCAGGGACAACGAGACGACGCCGACGGTGACGCTGTCGGTGAACCCGGCGTCGATCTCCGAGAGCGGCGCCGCGGCGACGGTGAGCGCGACGCTGTCGGGCAAGTCGAGCCAGCCGACCACGGTGACGGTGACGGCGCAGGCCAACGTCTTCACGGCGCCGGCGGGGGCGGCGGGGCGGATCGTGATCGCCGCGGGGCAGACGGCGAACGCCTCGGACACGGTGGTCGTCACCGCGGTGGACAACGACGTGGACGCGGCGGACAACGCGGTGACGGTGGCGGCGACGGCGGGCAACGGCCATGGCGTGGGCGCCGTGGCCGGCGCGTCGTTGACCTTCACCGACGACGACACGGCGGGGTTCGCGGTCTCGCCCGCGACGTCGACCTCGTCGCGGCTGCGGACGACGGAGGCGGGCGGGACGGCGACCTTCACGGTGGCGCTGGAGAGCGAGCCGACCGGGAACGTGGAACTGGACCTGGCCAGCTCCGATGCGACGGAAGGGGCGGCGTCGCCTTCGTCGCTGACCTTCACCTCGACCAACTGGAACACGGCGCAGACGGTGACGCTGACCGGCCAGGACGATCCCGCCGCCGACGGCAACCAGGACTACCAGGTCACGCTGACGGTGGATCAGGCGAACACGGCCGACGCCGTCTACGACGCGCTCTCCGCGGTCACGGTCTACGCGGTCAACGCCGACGACGAGTTCGGGCTGGGCGTGGGGACGGTGACCGGCCAGGCGACGGAGGCGGGCGGCCAGGCGACCTTCCCGGTGAAGCTGCTGACGCAGCCCGCGCAACCGGTGACGGTGGCCGTCTCCAGCCGGGACTCCGGCGAGGGCCGGGTATCGCCCTCCACCCTGACCTTCGGGACGGCGAACTGGAGCGTGAACCGGACGGTGACGGTGACCGGCCTGAACGACGCCATCGACGACGGAACGGTGACCTGGAACGTGCGGCTGGACCCGGCCAGCGGCGACGCCAACTACAACGCCTTGACGAACGTGGACGTGTCGGTGACCACCACCGACGACGACGGCCCGCCGGCGGTGACGCTGGCGCTGTCGCCTTCGAGCATCGACGAGAGCGGGACGGCCAACACGGCCGCGGTGCGGGCGACGCTGTCGCATCCGTCCAGCGCGGCGACGACGGTGACGGTGACGGCGGTCTCGGGCTTCTACACGGTGGGTTCCGACGCGACCGTCGTGATTGCCGCCGGGAACACGGCGGCGGCCTCCGACACGGCGGCCATCGCGGCGGTGGACAACGACGTCGACGCGCCCGACCGGACGGAGACGGTGACGGCGACGGTGGCGAACGACCGGGCCGCCGCCGATTCCACGACCATGGCCGTGACCGGCGCGGCGCTGACGATCAGGGACGACGACGCGGCGCCGAACGCCACGCTGTCGCTGAACCCGGCGACCGTCGCCGAGAACGGCGGGACGTCGGCGGTGTCGGCGATGCTGTCGCGGGCGTCGAGCGCGGCGACGACGGTGACGGTGACGGCGGTCTCGGGCTTCTACACGGTGGGTTCGGACGCGACCATCGTGATTGCCGCCGGGGACACCACGGCGGCCTCGGACACGGCGGCGATCGCGGCGGTGGACAACGACGTGGACGAGCCGAACCGGACGGCGACGGTGACCGCGGCGCTGGGCAACGGCCAGGGCGCCGGGAGCGTGACCGGGGCCACGTTGACGTTGACCGACGACGAGGCGCTGCCGACGGCGACGCTGGTGCTGTCTTCGGCGTCGATCTCGGAGGCCGGCGGGGTGGCGACGGTGACGGCGCGGCTGTCGGGCAGGTCGAGCGCGGCGGTGACGCTGACGGTGGCGTCGGCGGCGGGAACGGGCGCGGTCTCGGGGGATTTCTCGCAGACGGGAACGACGCTCACCATCGCGGCCGGGCAGACCGCCAGCGCCGGGCGGGTGACGGTGACGGCCAACGACAACATGGCGGCTGAGGGCAGCAAGCAGGTGACGGTCTCGGCGACGGCCGCCGGTGGCAACGGGGTAGCGAACCCGACGGCGGTGACGCTGACGCTGACCGACGACGACACGCCGCAGGCGACGCTGGCGCTGTCGTCGTCTTCGATCGGGGAGAACGGCGGCAGGACCACGGTGACGGCGACGCTGGACCGGACGTCCGCCGTGGCGGTGACGGTGACGATCTCGGCATCGCCCGGCTCGGGGACGGACTTCACGTTGAGTTCGGCCAACACGTTGACCTTCGCGGCCAACGCCACGACGAGTTCGGGCGTGGTGACGATCACCGCGGCGAACGACGACACCGACGCGCCGGACAAGCAGGTGACGGTCTCCGGTACGTCCTCCGACAGCCTGAACCTGACGAACGACCCGCCCTCGGTGACGCTGACGATCGCCGACGACGACGCGGCGCCGGGGGTGACGCTCTCCCTGTCGGACGCCTCGATTGCCGAGAACGGCGGGACGTCGGTGGTGTCGGCGGCGCTGTCGCACCCCTCCAGCGCGGCGACGACGGTGACGGTGACGGCGGTCTCGGGCTTCTACACGGTGGGTTCGGACGCGACCGTCGTGATTGCCGCCGGGGACACCACGGCGGCCTCGGACACGGCGGCGATCGCGGCGGTGAACAACGACGTGGACGAGCCCGACCGGACGACGACGGTGACCGCGGCGGCGGCCAACGGCCAGGGCGCGGGGAGCGTGACCGGCGTGACCCTGACCCTGGAGGACGACGACACCGCGCCGACGCCGATCATGTCGATATCGCCCTCGTCGTCGCCGATTTCCGAGAACGGCGGGACGGCGACGGTGAGCCTGACCCTCTCGCACCCGTCCAGCGCGGCGACCACGTTGACGGTGGCGGCGTCCGCGGGGGTCTACACGGTGGCTTCGGGGGCGGGGGCCTCCATCGTCATCGCCGCCGGCGAGACGGCGAACGCCTCGGACACGGTGGTGATTACCGCGGTGGACAACGACGTGGACGCGGACACCCGGACGGCATCGCTGCGCGCCACGCTGGTGAACGATCAGGGCCTGTCGCTCACGAGTCTGAGCGTGGGGATCGAATTCTCCGACGACGACACCGCGGGGATCGTGACGTCGCCGCAGACGTCGGCGACGTCGCGGGTGCGGACGTCGGAGGACGGCAGCCAGGCCGCGGTCGGGGTGACGCTGGCCACCCAACCGACCGGGAACGTGGCGCTCACCGTGGCGAGCACGGACACGGCCCAGGGAACGGCGTCGCCCTCGTCGCTGACGTTCACGGCCTCGAACTGGAACACCGCCCAGACGGTGACCCTGACCGGCGTGGACGACAGCCCCGGGGCGCCCGACGGCAGCCAGAACTACACGGTCACGCTGACGGTGGACACGGCCAACACCGCGGACAACGTCTACGACGCGCTTTCCGCCGCCGTCATCCACGCCCGCAACCTCGACGACGAGGCGGGCGTGGAGGTGTCGCCGACGTCGGGGCTGGCGACGACGGAGGGCGGCGGGACGGCGACCTTCACGGTGCGGCTGCTCAGCGAGCCGGAAGGGGTCGTGACCGTGCCGCTGGCCAGTTCGGACCCGGGCGAGGGCGCGGCGTCGCCATCGCCGCTGACGTTCACGGCCTCGAACTGGAACATGCCGCAGACGGTGACGGTGACCGGCGTGGACGACGCCGCGGACGACGGCGACGAGTCCTACGACATCGAGACGGGCGATCCGTCGAGCGCGGACGCCGCCGCCTACGACGGGCTGGAGGCCGGCGACGTCGACGACGTGAACGTGGTGAACAGGGACGACGACGGCCCGCCCACCGTGACGCTGGCGGTCTCGCCGACCTCGATCTCCGAGAACGAAGCCGCGGCGACGGTGACGGCGCGGCTGTCGCACCCGTCGAGCGCGGCGACGACGGTCACGGTGACGGAGGTTTCGGGGTCGTTCACGGTTCCTTCGGGCGCCGCGGGCGCCATCGTGATCGCGGCCGGCGACACGACGGCGGCCGGCGACACGGCGACGATCACGGCCAGGAACAACGACGTGGACGCGGCGGACAGGACGGTGACGGTGACGGCGACGGTGGAGAACGACCGCGCCCGCGCCGATTCCACGACCATGACCGTGACCGGGGCGGCCCTGACCATCGTGGACGACGACGACAAGGGGTTCGCGTTCGACCCGCCGGAGACGGAGACGGTGATGGTGACGGCGCCGCCGGCGGGCGTGAGCGCCGACTACACGGTGGCGCCGACCAGCGAGCCCACCGGGGACGTGACGGTCGAGATCACGATCGCTCCGGACGACGCCGACCTGACGATCTCGCCCGCCCTCCTGACGTTCACGGCGGCCAACTGGAAGACGCCCCGGACGGTGACGGTGACGGCGGCGGCGGACGACGACGACCTCGCCGACGCGGCGACGCTGACGCACGCGGCGTCGGGCGGCGGCTACGACGGGGTGTCGCGCGCCCTGTCCGTGGCGGTGGCCGAGGCCGGCGACGACAGGATCGCGGCGGGCGGCGAGGCGGGGACGACGACCTACAACGTGAACGGCCGGCTGGTGACGGTGACGGTGGAGAGGCGCGCCGAGGACGTGGAGATCACGCTGCCGCAGGACCTCGACCGCGCGGTGGCGGTGACCGTCGCGCCGTTGCCCGCCGACCGGGTGGCGGAGGCGGCGGGTCCGGGGTTCTCCCTCGGGCGGGACGCGGCCTCGCGGGTGGCGGTGGACGTCACCGTCGCCCCCGCGCCGCCGGGCGGCGTGCGGCTGTGCCTGCCGGTGACGGTCGGCCTGCGGGAGGCGGCCGGGGACCGGGACCTGGTGCTGTTGCGCCGCGGGGCGCCGGTTCCGCGTTCGCGCGAGGTGGAGGCGGACGGCCTGGTGGTCCAGGTCTGCGCCGACGGCGTCGCGATGTTCTCGCCGTTCGCGGTGGGCTACGCGGACACGCGGCCGGCGTTCCCGGGGTTTCCGAAGGCGTTCGTCTGGACCGTGGACGAACCCATCGAGCCGGTGACGCTGCCGCCGGCGGAGGGCGGCGACGGGGAGTTGATCTACGCCTTGCTGCCGGAGGAGTTGCCGCACGGCATCGCGCGGGACGGTCCCGGCGACCGCCGTCTGTCGGGGACGCCGACGGAGGTGCTCGAGCAGCGGACCTACACCTGGACGGCGACGGACATGGACGGCCCGAGCCAGCAGGCGACGGTGACATTCACCATCGAGGTGCGGCCGGCGCTGGAGAAGGCGCGGGCGCGTCTCGCCGCGGTCAACGAGTCGATCCTGCCGGAACTCTCGCGCGCGCAGTGGGGGAGCGTGGCGGACGCGGTGGCGGGCCGTCTGGAGTCGCCGGGTTCGGGCGGCGGGCTGGCGGACGCGGCGGCGGCGGCGCTGAAGGCGCAGGAGGGGTCGCAGGCCGACGACGAGGGGCTGTCGTGGCGCGATCTGGTGACGGGCCGGACGTTCGCGGTCGGGCTGGGCGCGGGCGGCGGACGCGGCGGCGGTGAAGGCGCGGGCGGCGGTCCGGGTTCCGGCGGCGGCGGTTCCGGGGGCGCGGTGATGTGGGGGTCGGGAGACCGGCGGTCGCTGGCGCTGGACGACGAGGGCCTGGACTGGTCGGGCGACCTGTTCTCGGCCCACGTCGGCATCGACGCGCCGCTGGGCGCGCGCCTGCGGGGCGGCGTCGGCGCGTCGTGGTTCGAGAGCGAGATCGAGTACACGGACCGGAGCGGGGAGGCGGCGATCACGGGCGTCCACGAGAGCCGCATGACGTCGGTGCATCCCTATCTGGGGTGGACGGGCCCGGACGGCGCGCGCCTGTGGGGGATGCTGGGCTACGGCGAGGGCGAGATCGAGATCACGGACGCGGAGGTCGTGGACCGGTTCGGGGTCCAGAGGGGCGCCAGCGCGTTCATGGGCGCGGCGGCGGGCGGTTCGGTCCCGGTGCTGTCCGCAGGCGGCCTGACGCTGGCGCTGAAGGGATCGGGGGAGGCGACGCGGTACACGGTGGACGACAACGGCTCCGCGCTCGCGGCGGTGTCGGTGGACACGCAGCGCCTGCGGCTGGCGGCGGAGGGGAGCCGGGCGTATGCGCTGCCGGGCGGCGGGGCGCTCACGCCGTCGGTGGAGTTCGGGGTGCGCTGGGACGGGGGCGACGGGGCGACGGGCGCGGGCGTGGAGTTGGGCGGCGGCCTCGAATGGACGCTGCCGTCGCGGGGCCTGGCGGTGGAGGCGCGGGGGCGGACGCTGGCGGCGCACGCGGGCGCCATGGAGGAATGGGGCGCGTCGGGCGCGGCGCGCCTGTCGCCGGGTCCGGGCGGTCGCGGGCTGTCGTTCGAGGTGTCGCCGTCCTGGGGCGTCGCCGGCAGCGGTCTTTCGCGCCTGTGGAACGAAGGCGCCGCCGGGCGCGGATCGTCTTCCCCCGACGGCGACGCGGGCGCGGCGCGCCTGGAGGCGGAACTGGGATACGGGATCGGGTTCTGGGACGGGGCCGGGGTGGCGACGCCCCACGCCGGGTTCGGCTACGAGGAGAACGGCGACCGCCGCTACCTCCTGGGAACGCGCTTCGAGTTGGGACCCAACCTCGCCATGAACCTCCAAACCGAACGCAAGGAAACCGCAACCCGTCCCGAACACGGCGTCAAGATCGAACTGCGCATCCGCTGGTAGCCGCGCCGCCCCTCTCCTTCCCATCCCCCTCTCATTCTCCCTCCCCCTTGCAGGGGGAGGGTCGGGGTGGGGGTCGCCGGCGCCGATATGCGTCCATCCGGACCCCCCTCCCGACCTCCCCCCTGTCAGGGGGGAGGAGTGCGGATGGCCAGGGGGGAGGAGTATGGATGGCCAGGGGGGGATGGAGCATGGATAGTCAGGGGGGATGGAGCGTCAACGGCTCCCTCCGTCCCTTTCTTCTCCCTCTCCCTTGCAGGGGGAGGGTCGGGGTGGGGGTCGCGGCGGCGGCGGGGCGTCCGGACCCCCCTCCCGACCTCCCCCCTGTCAGGGGGGAGGAGTATGGATGGTCAGGGGGGGATGGAGCATGGATGGTCAGAGGGGGGATGGAGCGTCAACGGCTCCCTCCGTCCCTTTCTTCTCCCTCTCCCTTGCAGGGGGAGGGTCGGGGTGGGGGTCGCGGCGTTGCGGCATACGTCCATCCGGACCCCCCTCCCGACCTCCCCCCTGTCAGGGGGGAGGAGTATGGATGGTCAGGGGGGGATGGAGCATGGATAGTCAGGGGGGAGGAGCGTCGACGGCTCCCTCCGTCCCTTTCTTCTCCCTCTCCCTTGCAGGGGGAGGGTCGGGGTGGGGGTCGCGCCGGGGGAGAGGAGCGCGAACGGCGTTGCGGGGCGTCCGGACCCCCCTCCCGACCTCCCCCCTGTCAGGGGGGAGGAGTATGGATGGGCAGGGGGAGGGTCGGGGCCGTCCCGCCGTGGCTGGACTCCTGTGGACAAGCGGGAATAGATAGATATGGAGATATAGACATATGGACATGGAAGAATCGCGAACCGGACGCCGTATCGGCGTCGATATCGGCGGCACGTTCACCGACCTCGTGCTCGCCGACGCCGACCGCCGGGTCCACGCCGTCAAGGTTCCCTCGGCGCCGTCCGATCCCGCGGAAGGCGTGTTCGACGCGCTGGGCAAGGCCGCGGACGCCCTCGGCGTGGCTCTCGAGGCCCTGCTTCGCGATTGCGTCCTGTTCGTCCACGGCGCCACCATCGCCACGAACACGGTGCTGGAAGGGAAGGGCGCCAGGGTCGGCCTGCTGACCACCGAGGGGTTCCGGGATTCGCTGGAGATCCGTCGCGGCTACCGCGCCAATCCCTTCGATCACCGCACGCCGTATCCGCCGGTGCTGGTTCCGCGCAGCCTGCGGCGTCCGGTGGCGGGGCGTTTCGACCGCGAGGGGAACGAGGTTCGGGAGCTTTCCGTCGACGACGTGAGAGCGGCCGCGAAGGCGTTCGACGACGCGGGCGTCGAGTCCGCGGCCATCTGCCTGTTCAACAGCTTCCTGAATCCGGCTCACGAGAAACGGGCCGAGGCGGCCTTGCGGGAGAGCTGGGGCGGCGACCGGGTGTACGCCTCGGTCGATATCGCCCCCACCATCGGCGAGTACGAGCGCACGTCGACGACGGTCATGAACGCCTACGTCGCGCCGCGCGCCGTCAGCTATCTGCAACGCCTGGACGAACGCCTCCGCGAGCTCGGCCTGCCCAGGAGCATCTTTCTGGTGCAGAACAACGGAGGCGCCGTCCCGGCGGCCCGCGTCGCCGACAAACCGGCGACCCTCCTCCTGTCGGGCCCGGCCGCGGGCGTCGGCGCCTTGCGTCTCTACGGCCAGGCGGCGGGAACCGACGACCTCATTTCCATGGAGGTCGGCGGGACGAGCTGCGACGTCATCCTGATGAGCGGCGGGACCGTCGACGTCTCGGAGAGCTTCGAGATCGGCGGATACGATCTCTCCCTCCCCTCGGTGGACATCTTCACCGTCGGGGCCGGCGGCGGCGCCGTCGCGGGCGTCGATTCCGGCGGGATGCTGTACGTCGGTCCCGAGGGGGCCGGCGCGAATCCCGGACCGGCCTGCTACGGCCTCGGCGGCGCCGAACCCACCGTCACCGACGCGCAACTCGTCCTCGGCCGCCTGCGCCCCGGCATCTACGCGGACGATTCCATAAACCTGGACGAGGCCAGCGCCCGCGAGGCGCTCGCCGAGCGGGTCGCCGGACCCCTCGGCGTGAGCGTCGAGGAAGCGGCGGCGGGCGTCGTTCGCCTCGTCGAGCAGAACCTGCTCCAGGCCGTCCAGGAGATCAGCAGCGAGCGGGGCCACGACCCGCGCCGCTTCACCCTGGTGGCGACCGGCGGGGCCGGACCCATGCACGGGGCGTCGGTGGGCCGGTCGCTCGGTTGCCCCAAGGTCTACGCGCCGCGCCTGTCCGGCGTCTTCTGCGCGCTGGGCATGTTGCACACGGACGTCCGGCACGACTTCATGCGGGTCTTCCTGGAGCCGCTGGAGACCGTCGGCGCCCAGGCGGTCGAACAGGAGTTCATGGCGCTGTCGGACCGGGGGCGACGGGCGCTGCGCGACGACGGATTCGCCGGCGACCGCGCGCGCATCCTGCGGGAGATCGACCTCCGCTACGTCGGGCAGCAATACGACGTGCGGGTTCGGCTCGACGGGTCCGAGGCGTTCTCCGCCGCCCGCGCGCGCGAGCTGTTCGAGCTGCGGCACCAGCGTCTCTACGGGCACGTCCAGCCCGAGGGACTCGTCCGCATCTCGGCGCTTCGGGTGGTGGCGGAGGGTCTCCTCCCCGAGGTCGGGATACCCGGCGCGGCCGCGGGCGAAGGCGCGCCGTCGCCGTCCGTCCGGCGGCGCGTGTGGATCGACGAGGCGCGCGGCTGGCGGGAGGTCCCCGTCTACGCCGGGTCCGATCTGGCGCCCGGACATCGAATCGCCGGGCCGGCGCTGGTCGAGGAAACGACGACCACCGTGTTCGTCGGCGCCGACGACGAGCTCGAGGTCGACGGCGCGGGCAACTTCCTCATCCATCTGCCCGCGGCCTGACCCGCATTTCTCATGCCGACGGGGATCGATGGTTGCGCGGAGTCGCAGGACCGCGATCACCCCCCTCCCGACCTCCCCCCTCTTCTCCCTCCCCCTTGCAGGGGGAGGGTCGGGGTGGGGGTCGCGCCTTCTCGAACGCCGTTCGGATCGTCCTGACGGTTTTCCCGGCGCCGCGAACGGGAACGAGGGGGAACGCATCGCGCTTGCGGACGGGACCGCGACGGCCTATCCTCGGGGCATGATTGAGACCGCGACCGCAACCGGCTTCGACACGCTGGCCTATGCCCGCCGCCTCAAGGCGGCCGGCGTGGACGAAGCCCAGGCCGAAGCGCACGCCGAAGCCGTCCGCGACGCCGTGACGGAAGGCGTGGCCACCAAGGCCGATCTCGACAATGGACTCGCCGCCGTCAAGGCCGACCTCAAGGCCGCCGTGGCCGACCTCAAGGCGGACATGCTCAAGGTCGCCATCGGCATCGTGTTCGCCAACGCCGGCTTGACCTTCGCCTTGCTCAAGCTGCTTCCGCAGGTCGCGCCATGACCAGGCGCCGCGCGACCCGAAGGGGAATTGGAACGATGGGAATACCGGGTCCCGTTGACGTCGACGACGACGGCTACGCGCGACGTCTTCCGTGAACGGCCAATCGGCGGCATGACCGTAACCCGGGGACCGCCGGGAGCAGACGTTTATCACGGAGACGCAAGATCATGCGGAAGATCAAGACCGTTCCAATTCTCGCGGCGCTCGCGGCGTCCATGGCGTTGGCGGGGTGTGACGATGCGAGCGTGGCGTCCAGGAACCTGTCGCAGGCCGCCGAGATGTTCGAGATCGAGCGGCGCGTCGTCTTCTACAACGGCGTCACGGGCGCCTACATGCTCGTCATCGAAGGGCGGTGCAGCATCGAGGCCGACAGGAAGGACAAGCAACTGGAGGTGACCTGCCGGACGGGACCCAAACAATACAAGAAGCACTTCCTGGGCCTCTCCGACAACGTGTCGTACATCGTCGAGCAAGTGGATCCCAAGGACGCGTCGGTCGCTCATTATCGGGTCATCTTCAAGCCGCAGGCGATCATCCCCGACATGGACGTCAGGATCGAGGACGAGCTTCCGCTTCCAGCCGTCAACCGAGGGTCGTGACGGGCCGTCGCGGGCGGGAAGCCGCACTGCCGGTCCGCAAACTTCATCCGGCGACGGGGGTTCTACAGGGTCCGTTCATGCTCCTCCTCCCTGGACAGGGGGGAGGTCGGGAGGGGGGGTGGATCGTGGTCCCGCAACGCCGCGCAATCATCGATCCCTGCCGGTGCGAAAAATGCGGGCCGATGATGCCGGTGATTCCCCGAAGATCGGCCGCGTGACGATCGGGAGCGCGCCGTATCGTTCCCGAAACACAGACTTTGCGCGGTGTTGGCGCTCGCATTCGACATATGGTATCAAGCCGGGTTACTCGTGGACCGACTGCTCATGCCCTCCGAAACCGTCGTCGTCGCCTCCGATCATGCCGGGTATGACCTCAAGGAGGTCCTCAAGCGGGAGTTGACGGCCATGGGCTACGAGGTGCTGGATTTGGGCGCCGACGGCGCGGAGTCCGTGGATTACCCCGATTTCGGGCGGGCCGCCGCGAAAGCCGTCGCCGACGGCCGGGGCTCGCGGGGGGTCGTCGTCTGCGGGACCGGGATCGGCATCTCCATCGCGGCCAACCGGCATCCCGGGATCAGGGCGGCCCTGTGCCACGACGTCGAGACCGCGCGGCTGGGGCGAGAGCACAACGACGCCAATCTGCTGGCGCTGGGAGGACGGACGACGGACCCGGAGACGGCGAAAGCCTGCCTGAAGACGTTTCTCGAGACGCCGTATGAAGGCGGACGGCACGACCTGCGGGTCGCGAAGCTCGCATGACCGGACCGCCGCCGGGGGTGGGGTAGGCCATGCGCTGTCCGTTCTGCGGAGCAGAAGACACGCAGGTGAAGGACTCGCGTCCCACCGAGGACAGGAACGCGATTCGCAGGCGCCGGTTCTGCCCCGACTGCGGCTCCCGTTTCACGACCTTCGAACGGGTGCAGCTTCGGGAACTCACCGTCGTCAAGAAGAACAACCAGAGGGCGCCGTTCGATCGCGACAAGCTCCTGCGTTCCGTCCTCGTGGCCACGCGCAAGCGTCCCGTGGCGCCCGAGCGGATCGACCGCATGGTCAGCGGCATCGTCCGCCAGCTCGAAAGTCTCGGGGAGACGGAAATCTCCTCCGACGTCATCGGCAAGATCGTCATGGACGCGCTCTCCAACCTCGATCAGGTCGCCTACGTGCGGTTCGCGTCCGTCTACCGGAATTTCCGCGAGGCCCGCGACTTCGAGGAATTCATCGGCGGATTGAGTGGCGCGAAGGACGACTGACCCCGCCGACGCCTCCTTCATGACCGCCGCGCTCGGCGTGGCCGGGCGAGGGCTCGGCCGGGTCTGGCCCAACCCCGCGGTGGGCTGCGTCATCGTTCGCGACGGCCGCGTGGCCGCGCGGGGCTGGACCCGCGAGGGCGGCCGCCCGCACGCGGAAACCGAGGCGCTGCGCCGGGCGGGCGATCTCGCGGTGGGGTCCACCGCCTACGTCACGCTCGAGCCGTGCGCCCACCACGGCCAGACGCCGCCTTGCTGCGAGGCGTTGGCGCGGGCGGGCGTGGGACGGACGGTGATCGCCTGTCTCGATCCCGACCCACGCGTCGACGGCGCCGGAGTCGGGGCGCTGCGCGACGCCGGCGTCGCCGTCGACGTCGGCGTTCGCGCCGATGCGGCGCGCGAATTGAACGCCGGCTATTTCCTCAGGGCGGCGGAGGGCCGGCCGCTGGTGACGTTGAAGCTGGCGAGCAGCCTCGACGGCAGGATCGCGACGCGGACCGGCCACAGCCGCTGGATCACGGGCGAGGCCGCGCGGGCCCAGGCCCACGCCCTTCGGGCGCGGCATGACGCGATCCTCGTCGGGGCCGGGACCGTGATCGCCGACGACCCCCGGCTGACCTGCCGGCTGCCCGGACTCGAGGAACGATCGCCGGCGCGGATCGTCGTCGACGGCCGCCTGTCCATTCCGCTCACGGCGCGCGTCGTGGCTTCCGCCTTGACCGTTCCGACGTGGGTCATCACACTGCCCGACGCCGACGCCGGCCGGCGCAAGGCCCTGGCGGACAGCGGCGTTGAGATCGTCGAGGCGCCGCCGGACCCGGCGGGAAGGCCGGATCTGCGACAAGCCATGAAAGACTTGGGTTCGTTGGGTTTGACTCGCATTCTCGTGGAAGGCGGCGGCCGGATCGCCGGCGCCCTGGTCCGTGACGGCCTCGTCGATCGCGTGGTCTGGTTCCGGGCGCCCAGCCTGCTGGGCGGCGACGGGACGCCCGCCATCGCGGGATTCGGAGTGGAAACCGTGGCCGACGCCCTCATGCTCCGGCGGGTGGAGGCGACTGCGGTCGGCGGCGACGTCATGGAGTCCTACGTCGTGGAACGTCCGTCCGACGCCGGCGGCCGGAATCTCGAGAGGGCCTGATCCCGTGTTCACCGGCATCGTCACGGACGTGGGGCGCGTGCGCGCCGTGGAATCGAACGGGGACACCCGGTTCACGATCGGAACGTCCCACGACCTCTCGGACATCGGCGTCGGCGCCTCCATCGCCTGCGCGGGCGTATGCCTGACGGTCGTCGACAAATCTCCGGCCATCGGTTCGGCGGGCGTCTTTTCGGTCACGGCCTCGGCCGAGACGTTGTCGCGGACGACGCTCGGGGACTGGACGGAGGGGACGCGCGTCAACCTCGAGAAGAGCCTCCGGGTGGGGGACGAACTGGGGGGCCATATCGTCACCGGCCACGTCGATGGCGCCGTCGAGATCGTGTCGACCGTCCGGGAAGGGGATTCGGTCCGCTGCGTGTTCCGGATCGACGGCGCGCTGAAACGTTTCGTCGCTCCCAAGGGTTCCGTCGCTCTCGACGGCGTGTCGTTGACGGTCAACGAGGTGGAGGGCGATACGTTCGGCGTGAACCTGATTCCCCATACGCGCGCGGCGACGACGTTCGGCGGCGTGGCGCGCGGCGATCGGGCCAATCTGGAAATCGACGTGCTGGCCAGGTATGTCGCGCGACTGGCGGAGGACGGATGAGCGTATCGGACCTCGACCATCTGACGGATGCCGAGGGGATCGTCGAGGAGTTCCGGCGCGGCCGCATGGTCATCCTCGTCGACGACGAGGGGCGGGAGAACGAGGGGGATCTCGTGATACCCGCCGAACTCGCCGACGCCGACGCCATCAACTTCATGGCCAAGCACGGGCGCGGACTGATCTGCCTCGCGTTGACCGGGGAGCGGGTTCGCGAGCTCGACCTGCCGTTGATGGCGCGGACGAACGAATCGCGCCATCGGACGGCCTTCACCGTCTCGATCGAGGCCCGGGAGGGCGTCACGACGGGAATCTCGGCGGCGGACCGGGCGCGGACGATCGCCGTCGCCATCGATCCCGCGTCCGGCAAGTCCGACATCGGCAGTCCCGGACACGTTTTCCCCCTCGTCGCGCGGGACGGCGGCGTTCTCGTGCGGGCCGGCCATACCGAGGCCGCGGTCGACCTGGCGAGACTGGCGGGATACGCGCCGGCCGGCGTGATCTGCGAGATCATGAACGACGACGGCACCATGGCCCGGTTGCCCGACCTCGTGAAGTTCGCCCGGTTCCACGACCTGAAGATCGCCACCATCGCGGATCTGATCGCCTATCGGCGCCGCCACGAGACGATCGTCAAGCGGACCCACGAGATCGACTTCGAAAGCCGGTACGGAGGGCGGTTCCGCCTCGTCGTCTACGTCAACCGGGTCGAGTACGCGGAGCACATCGCGCTGGTCAAGGGCGACGTCGGCGACGGCGGTCCGGTGTTCGTGCGGATGCACGCGCTCAACGTCCTCGAGGACCTCCTCGGGGACGAACCCGACCGCGGTTCGCAGCTTCACGCGGCGATGGCCGAGATCGGCCGCCGGGGGCGGGGAGTGGTCGTCCTCATCCGCGAGCCGCGTCCGACCGCGCTCTCCGACCTCGTGGAGCGGCGGCTGGGGGTCGGGGAGGTCCGGTCGCCCCGGTTGCGCGACTATGGCGCCGGCGCCCAGATTCTCCTCGACCTCGGCGTGAAGGACATGATTCTCCTCTCCAACACGGCCCGGCGGACGATCGTGGGGCTGGACGGCTACGGCCTGTCCGTGACCGACGTCCGCCCGATCCCGCCGATGGAGGGCGACCGTTGATCGGCGGGCCGCGCCTGCTCGTCGTCGAGGCCCGGTTCTACGAGGACATCGCCGACGAACTGGCCAGGGGCGCGGAAGCGGCGCTCGCCGCCGCCGGAGCCACCCACGACCGCGTCCGGGTGCCCGGCGCCCTGGAGATACCGGCGGCGATCGGGATGGCCATCGAGGCGGACGGAATGCGCGAGCGCCGCCGTCACGACGGCTTCGTCGCCCTGGGGTGCGTCATACGGGGGGAGACCTCGCACTACGACCACGTGTGCCGGGAGTGCATGCGCGGCATCGCCTGGCTGGCGACGACCCATGCCGTCGCCATCGGCAACGGCGTGCTGACCTGCGAGAACGGGGACCAGGCGCGGCGGCGCGCGGCCGTCGACCAGGGCGACAAGGGCGGCGCCGCCGCGCGCGCCGCGCTGCGCATGATCGAGGTGAGGCGCGGCCTCGGGAAAGGATCGCCGTGACCGCGGCGGACGCCGGCGGCGCCGGGCCGGCCGGCCCGCGGGGACTGGCCCGGCTGCGCGCCGTGCAGGCGCTCTATCAGATCGAGATCGGCGGCGCCGGCCGTGGGCCGGTGATCGACGAATTCATCGGGTTCCGCATGGACGGGGAAGGCGGAGAGGGCGGAGAAGACCCCGGCGGGCGGGCCGACCCCGATTTCTTCCGCGACGTCGTGTCCGGGGTGGACGCCCGCGATGCGGAGATCGCGAGCGCCGTGGGCGACGCCTTGTCGGGGGGGTGGTCCTACGGACGCCTCGACACGACGCTCCGCCAGATATTGAGGGCCGGGACCTACGAGCTGATCGCCCGCATCGACGTCCCGGCGCGCGCCGTCATCAACGAATACGTCGAGCTGGCGGACGCCTTTTTCGACGGTTCGGAACCGGGTTTCGTGAATGCGGTTCTCGATCGGCTGGGGCGCAGGTACCGGAGCGGGGAAATGGCCGCCGCGAGGGGCGCGCCGGCGGCGTCCGGGCGAACGTGACGCGCCGGGGCGAATTCGATCTCATCGACGGGCTGTTCGCGCCCCTCGCCAGGGGCGACCGCGCGGGGCTGGCGCTCGTCGACGACGCGGCGCTCCTCGACGCCGCGCCGGGGCGCCGGATCGCGGCGACGACCGACGCGCTGGTCGAGGGGGTCCACTTCCGCGCCGACGACGCCCCGGACCTGATCGGGCGCAAGCTCCTCCGGGTGAGCCTCTCGGACCTCGCAGCCATGGGCGCGGAGCCGTATGTCTATCTGCTCACCCTCGTCCTGCCGCGCGAGCGCGGCGATGCGTGGCTCGAGCGCTTCGCCGAGGGCCTCGCGCGGGACCAGCGGGAGTTCGACGTTCACCTCGCGGGCGGCGATACCGTCTCGACGCGCGGGGTCCTCGTCCTCTCCCTGACCGCGTTCGGCGTCGTGCCGGACGGCGCGGCGTTGCGGAGATCCGGCGCGGCGGACGGCGAGGACGTCTGGGTCTCCGGAACCGTCGGCGACGGCGCGCTGGCCCTGCGCGCCATGCGCGACGGCCTTCCCGGCCTCGACGCGGCGGACGCGGCCTTTCTGGAGGACCGCTACCTGCTGCCGCGGCCGCGCATCGCGCTGGGCATGGCGTTGCGCGGGGTGGCGAGCGCCTGCATCGACGTCTCCGACGGCCTCGTGGCCGACCTCGGCCATATCTGTCGGAGCTCGGGCGTCGGGGCCGTGGTGCGGAGCGCGGACGTCCCTCTCTCGCCGGCGGCGCGCGCCGCGGTCGACGCCGACGCCGGGCGCCTCCCGACGGTTCTGGGCGGCGGCGACGATTACGAACTGTTGTTCTGCGCCCCGTCCAGACGGCGGGACGACGTCGAGGCGCTGGCCCGGGACCGCGGCGTGGCGGTGACCCGGATCGGCCGGACGCGGCCCGGCGAGGGCGTCGTCGTTCTTGACGATAAAGACGAGGAAGTATCCCTTACCTGTTCCGGTTACAGACACTTTTGAACGTGTGGGGACCGGCGTCGGGACGGCGTCCCGGTCGGTCGCGAGGGGACGCGATGAGGTCGATGAAACGGAACGTCGCCGTCCTGGCGGCATGTCAGGCGATCCTGTTGACGGTCAACGTGTCGGTCATCGCGCTGGCCGGCCTGGTCGGCCATTCGCTCGCCGAGAACAAGGCCCTGGCGACGTTGCCCGTCAGTACGTACATCGTCGGCGTCGCGCTCTCGACCATCCCGGCTTCCCAGTGGATGCGCCTCGTCGGACGCCGGTCGGGATTCATGAGCGGCGCGGCGATCGGCATGGCGGGCGCCGCCGTGTGCTGCCTCGCCCTCTACGCGGCCGACTTCCGGATCTTCTGCGCGGGCACGTTCATGCTCGGGATCCAGAACGCCTTCGGCCAGCAGTACCGGTTCGCGGCCGCCGAGAGTTCCACGCCCGAATTCAGGGCGAAGGCGATCTCGTGGGTTCTGGCCGCCGGGATCGTGGGCGGGGTTCTGGGACCCGAGAGCTCGAAATACACGAAAGACCTGTTCGCTCCTTACGTCTTTCTCGGCACCTTTCTCACGGTCGTGGTCCTGTCGGGGGCGGCGATCCTTCTGTTGAGCCGGTTGCGGATCCCGGATCCGACGGCCGAGGAGCGAAGGGAGAAGGGGCGGCCCCTGTCGGAGATCGTCCGCCAGCCGGCCTTCTTCGTGGCCGCCCTGGGCGCCATGGTGGGATACGCGGTCATGAACCTCGTCATGACCGCCGGGCCCCTGGCGATGGTCGCCTGCGGCCTCTCCTACGGCGCCACGATCTTCGTCATCGAATGGCACGTCATCGGGATGTTCGCGCCGTCGTTCTTCACCGGCCACCTGATCGACCGCTTCGGGGTGCTCAACGTCATGACCGTCGGCGCGGCCTGCTGCCTCGCCGCCATCGCCGCCGCGCTCGCCGGCGTCGAGACGCACAATTTCTGGGTTGCGCTGTTCCTCCTCGGCGTCGGGTGGAACTTCATGTTCATCGGCGGGACGACGCTGCTGACCGAGAGCTACGGCTCGGCCGAGAAGGCCAAGGTCCAGGGCCTCAACGACTTCATGGTGTTCGGCGCGGTCGCCTGCGCCTCCCTTTCGTCGGGCGGCCTGATGCACCTGTTCGGATGGAACGCCGTGAATGCGGGGGCTCTCCCGTTCCTGGCGGTCGCGGCGGCCGCGATCGTCTGGCTTCTGCTGCGGCGGCGCCGTTCGGGCCCGGCGCGCCAGTCGGCCTGACCGGCGGGCGGCGGCGCGGCGGTCCGTTCATCGTCGGTCGTCACGGTCTTCGATGGCGTTCGCGCGGATTCGGCTCGGGAGGACGGGGAGGAACCTGCTGATCCTGGCCGCGTGCCAAGGTCTTCTGTTCAGCATCAACACGGTCTTCGTCATGGTGAGCGGGCTGGTCGGCGCCGCTCTGGCGCCCGATCCGTCTCTCGCCACCGCGCCGCTCGGCCTGTTCATCACCGGCGCGGCGCTTTCCACGTATCCCGCTTCCCTGCTGATGGGCCGCATCGGCCGGCGACCGGGATTCCTGATCGGCGGCGCCGCCGGCTTCCACGGCGGCGTTCTGGGTGCCTGGTCCGTCGCCGCGGGCAGTTTCGGGCTCCTCTGCGTCGCCGGGCTGTTCATGGGCGTCTGCTTCGCCTTCGGCCAGTACTATCGGTTCGCGATCGCCGACGTGGCGACGGGGAGGTTCAGGCGCCACGCCGTCTCCATCGTTCTCGCCGGCGGGGTGTTCAGCGGCGTCCTCGGGCCCTACGGCGCCGACTGGAGCCGCGACCTGCTGGCGCCGTGGATATTCATGGGCGCGTACGCCTTCGTGTCGGCGCTGGCCTACCTGAAATTCCTTCTTCTCGTCTTCATCGACATACCGCCGCCGCCGCGGGCGGATCGGCGCCGGACCGGACGCCCCCTGGGCGAAATCGCCCGCCAGCCGCGCTTCGTCGTCGCGGTGATCGCGGGCATGGTCGGTTGGGGGGCGATGAACCAGCTGATGATGGGGACGCCGGTCGCCATGCACGTCTGCTCCCTGCCGTTCTCGGACACGGCGTTCGTCATGCGGTGGCACAACTTCGCGATGTTCCTCCCCGGGTTCGTCACCGGCGCGCTGATCGACAGGTATGGCGTATACAACCTGATGCTGTGGGGCGCGGTGTTGATGTTCGGGTCGGTTGCGGCCGTCGTGTCGGGGATCGACCTCTGGAATTTCTGGTGGGGCGGTCTCCTGGTCGGCGCGGGCTGGTGCTTCCTGTTCGTGGGCGCGACGGTGCTGGTCACCGAATGTTGCACCGTCCAGGAGCAGTCCAGGGCCCAGGGATTCAACGATTTTCTGATCTTCGTCGCCCAGGCCGCCGGCGCTTTCTCGTCCGGCGTTCTCATCTACGGGACCGGATGGGAATCCGTGGGCTATACGCTGCTGCCGGTCATTCTGTTGACGGCCGGGGCCACGGTCTGGCTGGCCTTCCGGGAGGGCACGCTGGCGCCGGATCTCCGCGCGCGAAGCTGAAATCCCGCCATCGGCGCTCGTGTTGCGTTCGACTCCGCGCTCCCCTATGGTCCGCGCGGCCGGGACGGGCGCGGCCGGTCGCGCCGGAACCGCTCAAGGTCCTGGAAAGATTGGAGGAAACACGGATGTCCGCGGAACTCTGGTTCGTCTTCCTTTGCGGCGCGCTGGCGATTCTCTACGGCGTGTTCGCCAGCCGGTCGGTGCTCGCCGCGAGTCCGGGGAACGAACGCATGCGGGAGATCGCGGGCGCCGTCCAGGAGGGTGCCGGGGCCTATCTCAACCGCCAGTACCGCGCGATCGCCGTCGTCGGCGTCGTGGTCTGCGTCCTCGTGTTCGTCTTCCTCGGAGCATTCTCGGGCGTCGGTTACCTGATCGGCGCCATTTTCTCCGCCGCGACCGGATACATCGGCATGAACGTCTCGGTGCGGGCCAACGTGCGCACGGCGGAGGCGTCGCGCCGGGGACTCCGGCAGGGACTGGGCATCGCCTTCAGGGCGGGCGCCGTGACCGGGATGCTCGTCGCCGGGCTGGCGCTGCTCGCCGTGGCCGTCTACTACGCCGCGCTCCTGGCGCTGGGGGTCGAGGGGCGCGAGATCGTCAACGCGCTCATTTCCCTGGGCTTCGGGGCGTCGCTGATCTCGATCTTCGCGCGGCTGGGCGGCGGCATCTTCACCAAGGGCGCGGACGTCGGTGCCGACCTCGTCGGCAAGGTCGAGGCCGGGATTCCCGAGGACGATCCGCGCAACCCCGCGGTCATCGCGGACAACGTGGGCGACAACGTCGGCGACTGCGCGGGCATGGCCGCCGATCTGTTCGAGACCTACGCGGTGACCGTCGTCGCCACCATGGCGCTGGCCTGGATATTCCTCGCCGGCGACGCCGCCGCGCAGGCGTCGATGATGCTCTATCCGCTCGTCATCGGGGGCGTGTGCATCGTCGCTTCCGTGATCGGGACGTTCTTCGTGCGCCTCGGGTCGAGCGGGAACATCATGGCCGCGCTGTACAAGGGGTTCCTGGCGGCGGCCGTCCTGTCGGCGATCGGGTTCTACCCGGCGACGGACTACGTCATCGGGATGGACAACGCCTTTTCCCTCGGCGGCCGGTCCGTCGGCGGCGGCGCCCTGTTCGCCTGTAGCCTCGTGGGGCTGGCGGTCACGGGCCTCATCATCTGGGTCACCGAGTACTACACCGGGACCGGTTTTCGCCCCGTGCGCAGCATCGCCAGCGCCTCGGAAACGGGCCACGGCACGAACGTCATCCAGGGCCTCGCCATTTCGATGGAGGCGACCGCGCCGCCGGCCCTGATCATCTGCGCCGGCATCGTCAGCGCCTTCTCGCTGGCCGGGCTGTTCGGCATCGCCGTCGCCGTTACCGCCATGCTGGCGCTCGCCGGGATGGTGGTGGCGCTCGATGCCTACGGTCCGGTGACGGACAACGCGGGCGGGATCGCCGAGATGGCGGATCTCGACGCCGAGGTCCGCAAGACCACCGACGCGCTCGACGCCGTGGGCAACACCACGAAAGCCGTGACCAAGGGCTACGCGATCGGGTCCGCGGGCCTCGCCGCGCTCGTCCTCTTCGCCGCGTACACCGAAGACCTGAAGGCCTTCTTCTCCGACGTGGCCGTCGAATTCACCCTGTCGAACCCCTATGTCGTGGTGGGCCTCTTCGTCGGCGGAATGTTGCCCTACACGTTCGGCGCGCTGGCCATGACCGCCGTGGGGCGCGCGGCGGGCGCGGTGGTTGTCGAGGTCCGCCGCCAGTTCCGGGAGATCGCGGGGATCATGGAGGGCGCCGGCAAGCCCGAGTACGCGCGCGCCGTCGATATGCTGACCGCCGCCGCCATCAAGGAGATGGTGGTCCCCTCGCTGCTGCCCGTTCTGGCGCCGATCGTCCTCTACGCCGTCATTCTCGCGATAGCCGGCCAGGCGGAAGCCTTCGCGGCCGTCGGCGCGATGCTCATGGGCGTGATCGTCACCGGGTTGTTCGTCGCCATCTCGATGACCGCCGGAGGCGGCGCCTGGGACAACGCCAAGAAGTTCATCGAGGACGGCCATCACGGAGGGAAGGGATCCGAGGCGCACAAGGCGGCCGTGACCGGCGATACCGTCGGCGATCCCTACAAGGACACGGCCGGACCCGCCGTGAACCCGATGATCAAGATCACCAATATCGTCGCGTTGCTGTTGCTGGCCGCGCTGGCGCATTAGCGCGGCCGCGCCCCGCCCGGGAGCGTCTATTCGGTTCCGTCGCCGGTGTTGAACCGCCCGAGGTTCCCGAACAGCTGCTGCATCAGGCTCAACTGCTTGCCGCGCGTGGGCGTGACCCGCTCGTTCATCGCGACCGGGCGCGCGTCCTCCGCCTCGTAGCGCTCGATCCCGGCGACGACGCCCGATTCGTCGAACTCGATGGCCACCACGCGTTGATCGAGGACCTTCTCCTCGAAGAAGGCCAGACGTTCGGTTTTCCGGGTGACGTAATACCAGGTGTCGGCGCCGAACGTGGATACGTTCGAGGGCGAACCGAGCATGTCCAGGACGCTGTTCTTGTCGTCCACGCCGCTCTCGATCCCGGCGATCCGCGCATCGTCGATGACGTAGCCGCGGACGTTCTGGATCGGCGCGCAGCCGGCGCCCAGCAACCCGGCCATCAGGCCGAACGCGATGTATCCTCGGAGGGACGACATACGGACGGTTCCCGCTATTCCACCCAGGTTCCGGGGCGCTCGTTCGCCCCGTCGGCCGCCGACCCGAACCTTGCACCGGCCGGTCGAGTGTGTCAATCCGCCGTCCGGGCCACCGGCCACGAGTTCATCGCGGGAGGCGACATGCTCGGCTTCATGCTCGACTTCGGTCGTCGAAAGAGGCGCGAGCGCGGAGTCGCGCGGTGGTTGTACGACGAGGTCGTGCGCCAGGCCAGATCGCCGTCGTTCTATACTCACGGGGGCGTCCCCGACACGGTGGACGGCAGGTTCGAGATGGTGGTGTTGCATGCTTGGCTCGTGATCGGCAGGTTGACGGCGGGCGGGGACGACGCGAGACGGATCGCCCAGTATTTGTTCGACGCCATGATCGTCGACATGGACAGGAGCCTGCGGGAGATGGGCGTCGGCGACCTCGGCGTCGGCAGGAAGGTCAAGGCGATGGCCGAGGCCTACTACGGGCGGTCCCGAGCCTACGATTCCGCGCTGGCGACGGGCGATGCCGACTTGTCCGGCGCGTTGCGCCGAAACGTCTTCCGTTTCGCCGTCCCCCCGGACGGCGAAACGGAAGACGCCGTCGACGGCATGGTCCGCTACGTCAGGGCGACGGCGCAGGGCTTGCGAGCGCAACCGGTCGAGACGATTGCGCGGGGCCGCGTCCGCTTCCCGGACTATCTCCCGATCGACCTGGAATCCGGGTGATTCCGTGTCCCGAACCGGGACCGTAATGGACAATACGCCGAACCGGTGCTATTGATGGGACGCCGAGGGGGAGGGGAGCCCGATGGATATGGAAATCACGAACCTGGTGGCGACTGTCGCGGTCGGCGTGTCCTTGGCCGGCCTCATCCTCCGGCAGGGCGTTCGTCTGGATGCCCGCATCGACCGGGTCGACAAGCATCTCGACCAGACCAACGAGCGCATCGACCGCGTCGACCAAGGGCTGGCCGGCCTGCGCGAGCGCATGGCGAAGCTGGAAGGGCTGCTCGAAGGGCTGCGGGAGGCGGTTACCGGCAAGCGCGCGGCGTAGCCCCGCATGACCTCGCCATTCCGGATGTCCCGAATCGGG
This sequence comes from Alphaproteobacteria bacterium, assembly GCA_965242505.1. GTDB lineage: Bacteria > Pseudomonadota > Alphaproteobacteria > UBA2966 > UBA2966 > UBA2966. The sequence goes on along the minus strand of OZ251449.1, from coordinate 1,153,630 downwards.
ACGGGCGGTTGACCGGTGTCGGCGCCGGCCTCGTGTTCGCGCCGCCGCGGGCGCCCTCGGCCGAACGTGACGAGGCGGTCGGCGATGCCTGCGTCCCGGGTCGCCGATACGAACCCCGAATCGCCACCCGAATTCAGCCGGCTCATACGGGCCGACCGGCTTGCCGACCGGGACACGGAGTTCTCGTTCCTGTGCGAGCCGGCGGAACGCCGCCGGTTGGCGGATCGCTTCTCGTTGCTGGATATAGAGCGTCTCGAGGCCCGGGTCTGGGCGCGCCGGGTCGCCGGCGCGCCGGTCGTCCGGGTGCGTGTCAATTTCGTCGCCGATGTGTTACAGTCCTGCGTCGTCACGCTGGACCCCGTGGAGACGCGCGTCGACGAGTGGTTCGAGATCGACTGCGTGCCCGAATCCGACGTCGAAGGAGGCCGGGAGGTGGTTTTCGATCCCGAGGAAGACGATCCCCCCGAAACGCTGCGGGATGGATCGTTCGATGTCGGGGAGGCGATCGCGGAGCGTCTGGCGTTGTCGCTGGACGGCTATCCGAGGAAGCCGGGAGCGGAGTTCGAGGCTCATGCCGCGCATGTCGACGAAGGCCGGCCGGCGGACAGCCCGTTCGCCGTTCTCGGAGACGGTTCCGGGAAGAGCCGGGCGCGGTAGACGCCGCGGGGCGGGCGCGCCCCCGGCGAGTCGCTGACGAAAGACAGGAATCATGGCGGTACCCAAGAAGAAAGTGTCGAAATCCAAGCGCAACATGAGGCGCTCCCATCACGCGTTGAGGCCGTCCGCCTATGTGGAGTGCGCGAATTGCGGCGAGTACAAGCGTCCGCATCACGTGTGCCGGGCGTGCGGCTACTACCGCGACCGCGAGGTGACCGAGGCGGGCGGCGCCGTTTAGTGTCTCGAGGCTGGCGTTCGAGACAGGCGCATCCCGGGTCCGCGGTGACGTCTCTCGCGCATATCGCCCTGGATGCCATGGGGGGCGACAGCGCTCCCGGGATGGTCGTCGAGGGGGCCGAGATCGCGCGGTCCCGGCATTCCGACGCGCGCTTCCTGCTCTTCGGCGACGAGGGCCGGATCGCGCCTTATCTCGCGCGCTTCCGCCGTCTCGGAGAGGTCTGCGAGGTTCGCCACACCGGTCATGCCATCGCCGCCGACGAGAAGCCTTCTCAGGCCTTGCGCCGGGGGCGGGAGTCGAGCATGCGTCTGGCCATCGACGCCGTGCGGGAGGGGCTGGCCGGCGGCGTCGTGTCGGCCGGCAATACCGGCGCCCTGATGGCCATCTCCAAGTTCGTTCTCAAGACGCAGCCGAGCATCGACCGCCCGGCCATGGTTTCGTTCTTCCCGACGCGGAAGGGACGGACCGCCGTTCTCGATCTCGGCGCCAACGTCGAGTGCGGCGCCGACAATCTGGTTCAGTTCGCCGTGATGGGCGCCGCGTTCGCCCGGATCGAGCTGGGCATCGACCGCCCGACGGTGGGTCTGCTCAACGTCGGCGTGGAGGAGCTCAAGGGCAACGACACGGTCCGGTCCGCGGGAGAGGCCCTCCGCGACGGCGAGTTCGGGTTCGAGTTCGCGGGATTCATCGAGGGAAACGACATCTGCGAAGGCCTGGTTGACGTTGTCGTCACCGACGGTTTCACGGGCAACGCCGTGTTGAAGGCCCTCGAGGGCGGCTCCAGCATGTTCGTGAGCTTCATGCGCGAGGCCTTCCAGAGCGGGGCCGCCCCGAAGCTGGGCTACCTGCTGGCGAAATCGGCCTTCCGGCGAATGAGGGCGAAGATCGATCCGCGCGCCTACAACGGCGCCGTGTTCGTCGGCCTCAACGGAATCTCCGTGAAGAGCCACGGCGGCGCCGACGACGCGGGATACGCCAACGCGATCGGCGTCGCGATCGATCTGGTTCGGGGCCGCTTCACCGAACGCATCCAGGCCGATCTCGAAAAGAGCTACGCCGTTCCGCGGGAACTCGCGGACGCGACCCCGCGGGCGGTTGTTTCGTGACGCTCCGGCGGTCCCAGGTCGCGGGCTGCGGGTCCTATCTTCCGGCCCGGGTGATGACCAACGACGAGCTGGCGGAGATCGTCGACACCAGCGACGAATGGATCGTGGCGCGCACGGGGATCGAGCGGCGGCACATCGCGGCCGACGGCGAGACGACGTCCGACCTCGCCCTGCGCGCGTCGACGGCCGCGCTCGCGGACGCGGACGTCGCCGTCGACGAGCTCGACATGATCGTCTTGGCGACCGCGACGCCCGACGAGACGTTTCCGGCGACGGCGACCGCCGTCCAGGCCCGACTCGGCATGACCCGGGGATTCGCGTTCGACGTCCACGCGGTATGCAGCGGCTTCGTCTACGCCATGGCGGTGGCCGACAACTTCCTGCGTCTGGGACAGGCGGACACGGCGCTCGTGATCGGCGCCGAGACCTTTTCGCGAATCCTCGACTGGTCCGACCGCGGCACGTGCGTGCTGTTCGGCGACGGCGCCGGGGCGGTCGTTCTCAGGTCGGCGGAGGGCGGCGGCGGGGCCGGGGACCGGGGAATCCTCGCCACCCGGCTTCACGCCGACGGCCGCAAGCACGACATGCTCTACGTCGACGGCGGACCGTCCTCGACGCGGACCACGGGTCATCTGCGGATGCGCGGCAAGGAGGTGTTCCGTCACGCGGTCGCCAATCTCTCGAGCGTCGTGGGCGAGACTCTCGCCGACGCGGGCCTGACGACGGGCGACATCGACTGGCTGGTGCCGCATCAGGCGAACAGGCGGATCCTCGATTCCACGGCGAGGAAGCTCGGGCTTCCGCCCGAGCGCGTGATCGTCACGGTCCAGGATCATGCGAACACGTCGGCGGCCTCGGTCCCTCTCGCCCTGGACGCGGCGACGGCGGATGGCCGGATCAAGTCGGGCGACCTCGTCCTCATGGAAGCCATGGGCGGCGGTTTTACCTGGGGCGCCTGTCTCGCGCGGTGGTAGCGCCGCGGACGCCCCCGCCCATCCTGTCGCTTCGTCCTTCCATCCCTTTGATATTGACGGCTTTATCCGGCGACGCTACGGTGCGTTCCAGTCACGGCGGGGAGGGTATGGTATGGCGGGAAGAACGGTCACCCGCGCGCATCTGAGCGAGGCCGTCTATCAGGAGGTCGGGCTGTCGCGCAGCGAGTCCGCCGATCTCGTCGAGGTCGTCCTGAAGGAGATCTCCGATCGTCTGGCGACCGGGGAGACGGTGAAGATCTCTTCGTTCGGCAGCTTCTACGTCCGGTGGAAGGGGCGCCGGATCGGCCGTAACCCAAAGACGGGCGAGGAAGTGCCGATTCTGCCCCGCCGCGTTCTGGTTTTCCGACCCTCCCACGTCCTCAAGAACCGCGTCGACCGCACCCTGTCGCCGGGCGACGGGGACGGTTGAGGCGACCGGCCGACCGGCGATGGAGGACGCGGTGGAACGCGGCATCACCCGGACGCGGCGCGCGGCGAAATCGTCGGGCGCCTTTCGGACGATTTCCGAGGTCGCCGCCGAACTGGAGGTCCCGCAGCACGTCCTGCGGTTCTGGGAAGAGAAGTTCAGCCAGGTCCGGCCGCTGAAGCGGGGCGGCGGCCGGCGCTACTACCGGCCCGAGGACGTCGAGTTGCTGCGGCGAATCCGGCGTTTGCTCTACGGCGAAGGCTACACCATTCGAGGCGTTCAGAGGGTGCTGCGCGAAGGGGCCAGACGCCGGGACGGCGCCGAAACCGACGGCGGCGACGGCGGCATCGACGCCGAACGGCGGCGCGCGCTCCAGGGCATCGTCGACGAGCTCGCCTCGCTTCACGACATCCTCGCCCGCCGCAGGGTCTGACCCCCCCCCCCCCCGCCCGAAACCCGCCGTTCATGCCTGGCCTTGACCGGGCGCGCGTGGGCGGGTATCCGTAGGGGCGAACGTCGCGCGGGACCGACCGCGCGACTCGTCGGAGCGTAGCGCAGCCTGGTAGCGCACCACACTGGGGGTGTGGGGGTCGGAGGTTCAAATCCTCTCGCTCCGACCATTTCCCCGTCCGGGGCGCGCCCGCCTGCGTCCGCATTTCTCCTGCCGGCAGGGATCGAGGGTTTCGCGGCGTTGCGGGGCCGCGACCCCCCTCCCGACCTCCCCCCTGCCAGGGGGGAGGAGCATGAATGAAACCTCCACCCTCTCGTTCTCCCTCCCCCTTGCAGGGGGAGGGTCGGGGTGGGGGTCGCGTCGGTGGGGAGGAGCGCGAACGGACCCTGCGGCGCCCCCGTCGCCGGATGAGCCTTGCGGACGAGCAGGGTGGGGAAATGCGGCCTATGTCCGCCCCGACGACAGCTCTTCCTTCATGGCCTCGATGCGTTTCGCGATGGCTAGGTCGCGGTCGGGTCCCGGAGGTTCTCGCGCGGCCAGGACGATGTCCGTCGCGCGGCGGCCCGCCTCGGCGACCAGGGCGCCGTCGTCCCCGTTCGCGGGCGGGATCCGCAGGACCGAATCGAACGTGTAGGTCGCGCGAGCGTCCCAGCCGTTCGGCGGCAGATGGAGGTCGGGCTCCGACTCGCCGCGCAACGCCCTCCTGAACTGTCGACGCATCATCGTCACGCCGGTGTCCGTCCGGCCCAGATGCTCGCGCCCGTGATCGGGCAACGGCCCCTGGCTGACGAGCACCTCCCAGTCGCCCGGGTCGCGCTGCATCTCTTCGTAGTCGCGGTGCATGGTCTGTCCCGGCGCGAAGTCGACGCGCTCCTTGCCGCAGTCCTCGGGTTTGCCGAAGCCGTGCGGGTCCAGCGCTTCGGAGAAGTGGCGGTATCCGAAGATCATGCAGTGGGTGTCGTCGACCGGCACGGTCCAGCGGGTCAGCGCCGGCCCCGTGTGGAGCTTCTCCGCATCGCCCTGCTCGAAGAGGGCGCCGGCCTGGAAGAAGCCGGGCAGCAGCGCATGGATGCAGCGCACCCACACGAGATCGCCGAGCCGGCGGCTGGTGACGTAGAGACAGCCGTGGCCGCCGTCGGTCTCCCGGAATTCGGTCTCCGGCATCACGTCCATCCGGGGCGAGAGCTGATACTGGTTGTTCCGGCTGTGCAGGAAGACGATGTGGGCCGGATCCATGATGTTTTCCTGAACGTGCAGCCAGTTGCACGAATGCCAGATCGAGTACGGCGCCAGGTCCTCGTCCGGCCGGAGATAGGCGTCGTAGATGGGAAATCCGGGTTCCTGGTCGGGGGGACCCAGGTAGGCGAACACCAGTCCGCGGTATTCCCGCGCGGGATAGGCGCCGTGGCAGTCCTTCAGCCGCGACTCCGGAGGCTCGCCCGGTGTGTCGAGAACGGCGCCCAGTCGGCCGGACTTGTCGCGGAACAGGACGAGGTCTTCCCCGAGATGTCGAACGGCCAGCGGCAGATCGGCCAGCTCCGACGACAGGCATACCGGGTGCCAGAATTTCCGCAGATACTCGCCCGCGGCGGCGTCCGGACCCGTCTCCAGCAATTCGGCGTCGGGTCGCCGGGGACGTCCCGCCGAGAAATATCCGCCGTACGCCTGGCTTCGCGCCGTTTCGCCCATGGTCCCGAGTCGCCTCCTGAATCCCGCCGCCAACCGTAGCCCACCACGTCGTTCCGGGCCAAGGTTCCGGCCGTCGTCTCCATGCAATCACTGAGAATATATGGATAATACGTTGTTTTGAAGCATGAAATTTGTTCCGTTCATGGAAACCTCTGAAACCCTCTCGGTCGCCGCCGCGATCTTCCCGGTCGCCGGCGCCGTGAAGGGCGTCGTCGGAAGCCGTATCCACAAGGCGCTCTTCGGCTCCCCGTTCGGATCCGCGGTCCTTGTGGCCGACGGACTCTCGCGACAACATGCGGTCGGGGCGGGGAGGCGACCGCCTCTCGATAGCGAAGGCGCGCGATGTTCGAATCGGCGGAACTCGGTCACGAGCTCGACAAGGCGGCGTTCAAGGAAGAGGAGCCGAGGCTTCGGGAGGCGTTGCTCGGGGCGCAGCTCGAGCTGGCCGCGCGCCGGGACTTTTCCGTCGTCGTCCTGATCGACGGCGTGGACGGCGCCGGCAAGGGGGAGATCGTCAACACCCTCAATTTCTGGATGGACCCGCGGCAGATCGAAACCAACGCCATGGGCGAGCCGACGCCGGAAGAGCGGGAGCGTCCCCGGATGTGGCGTTTCTGGCGCGCCCTGCCGCCCAAGGGCAAGATCGGCATCTTCGTCGGCTCCTGGTACACGGCGCCCGTCGTCGACCGGGTCCACGGCAGGACCGACGACGCCGACCTGGAGACGAGCATCGACGAGATCCTGCGGTTCGAGGCGATGCTCGCCGCGGAAGGCGCGCTCGTCCTCAAGTACTGGCTGCATCTCTCCAAGCGGCGGCAACGCGGGCGGCTGAAGGCGCTCCAGAAGGATCCCCGGACCCGCTGGCGGGTGAACGACACGGATTGGGAGCGTTTCAAGCGCTACGATGCGTTCCGGAACGTCTCGGAGGTCGCCGTGCGCCGCACCAGCGTGGCTCACGCGCCCTGGATCGTGATCGAGGGGGCCGACGCCCGTTACCGGACGGCGACGACGACCGCGTCCCTGGCCGAGTCCCTGCGCCGGCGACTCGACGAAACGCCGCCGGGTCCTCCCGCCGTCATGCTCCCCAGGCTCCCCGCGCTGGACGAACGCAACGTCCTTCGCGCGCTCGACCTGACCCGGCGGCTGCCGCGGAGGAAATACCGCCGCGCGCTTGAGCGCCTTCAGGGAAGGCTCAATCTGCTGTCGCGGCACCGGAAGATGAACGACCGGTCCGTGGTCCTGGTGTTCGAGGGGGCCGACGCGGCCGGAAAGGGCGGGACGATCCGGCGGGTGGTGGCGGCGCTCGACGCCCGCTTCTACAGGATCGTCCCCGTCGCGGCGCCGACCGACGAGGAGAAGGCGCGTCCCTATCTCTGGCGGTTCTGGCGTCATCTGCCGCGCAAGGGCCACTTCACCGTCTTCGACCGCTCCTGGTACGGACGGGTTCTCGTGGAGCGTGTGGAGGGCCTCGCCGCCGATGCCGACTGGTTGCGGGCGTATGGCGAGATCAACGACTTCGAGTACGAGATGCGCCGCCACGGCGTGATCCTCGCCAAGTTCTGGCTGCACATCAGCCAGGAGGAGCAGCTTCGGCGCTTCCAGGAACGCGAGCGGACCGGCCACAAGCGGCACAAGCTGACGGACGAGGACTGGCGCAACCGGAAGGTGTGGCCGGCCTACGAGGAGGCTGTCTGCGACATGGTCGAGCGCACCAGCACCAACGTCGCCCCGTGGCGTCTCGTCGCTTCCGAGGACAAGTATCACGGGCGCGTCGAGGTGCTGCGCGGGGTCTGCGAAGCGATCGAGGCGGCCTTCTGATTCCGCCCGATTCCACTTCCCCGCCGGGTCCGTTCATGCTCCTCGCCCTCCCTCCGGCGGCGCGGCGCATCGGGCGCCGGGAGAGTGGACCGGGACGGGGGCTGGAAATATCGGCGGACGGCCGTTATGACTCTTCCCCGCCATGATGAACAAGGTCGTCGACAGCCTCGAGGACGCGGTCGCCGACATCCACGACGGCGCCGTCGTCCACGTCGGCGGGTTCGGGATGGCCGGCAGTCCGATCGACCTGCTCCACGCGCTGGCGGAGCAGGGCGCCAGGGACCTCACGATCGTCAGCAACAACGCCGGCGTGGGCCGCGTCGGCATCGCCAGGCTGCTGGCCGGCGGGCAGGTCGGCAAGATCGTGTGCTCGTTTCCGCGCCAGGACAACTCGACGGTGATCGACGACCTGCGCCGCGAGGGCGCGATCGAGCTGGAGCTGGTGCCGCAGGGGACGCTGGCCGAGCGCATCCGCGCGGCGGGCGCGGGGATCGGCGGCTTCTACACGCCCACGTCCGTCGGCACCCCCCTGGCGGAAGGCAAGGAACACCGCGTTTTCGACGGCAGGGAACACGTCCTGGAGCTGCCGATCCACGCCGATTTCGCGCTGGTCAAGGCGGAGAAGGCGGACCGCTGGGGGAACCTCGTCTACCGCAAGGCGCAGCGGAACTTCGGGCCGCCGATGTGCATGGCCGCCGCGACCACCATCGTCCAGGTTCGGACCATCGTCGAATTGGGGGAGCTCGACCCCGAGGCCGTCGTGACGCCGAGCATCTTCGTCGATCGCGTCGTCGCCGCGCCGAACCCGCTCAGCGAGCGCGAACTGGTCGCCCGCGAAGGAGGATGAAGACATGACCGGACGCCTCGGCCGGAACCAGATCGCCTGGCGCGTGGGCCGGGACGTTCCCGACGGCTCGTTCGTCAATCTCGGCATCGGAATGCCGGAACTGGTGGCGAACCACCTGCCGGAGGACCGCGAGATCGTGTTCCAGAGCGAGAACGGCATTCTCGGCATGGGGCCGCGGCCGGAGCCGGGAGAGGAGGACGAGGAGCTCGTCAACGCCGGCAAGAAGCTGGTGACGCTGTTGCCCGGCGGATCCTTCTTCCACCACGCCGATTCGTTCGCCATGATTCGCGGCGGCCACATCGACGTCTGCGTCCTGGGCGCCTTCCAGGTGTCGAGGGCGGGGGATCTCGCGAACTGGACGACGGGCATGGATGCGCTGCCGGGCGTCGGCGGCGCTATGGACCTCGTGGCGGGATCGAAGCGCGTGTTCGTCATGACGACGCACACGACCAGGGACGGCGATCCCAAGATCGTCGAGGAGTGCGTGTTGCCGCTCACGGGCAAGGGGTGCGTGTCCACCGTCTATTCGGACCTCGCGGTCGTTGATTTCGGGCCCGACGGTCCGGTCGTCCGGGAGAAGCTGGAGGACCTCGGTTTCGACGAGCTCCAGGACAGGACCGGGACGCCCTTGCGTCTGGCCAACGACTGGAAGCCCCTGGAAGTCCCGGTTCTCGATTAGGGCGCATGGTGGAGGATCGAGAATTGCGCGGCGTTGCGGGGCCGCGGTGCGCCCCCCTCCCGACTTCCCCCCTGTCAGGGGGGGAGGAGCGTGGATGGCCCCTCCGTCCCCCTCGTTCTCCCTCCCCCTGGCAGGGGGAGGGTCGGGGTGGGGGTCGCGCCGGGGAAGAGGGGCGCGAACGGCCCCTGCGGCGCCCCCGTCGCCGGATGGAGCCCGCGGACAGGCGGCATGGGAAATGCGGGATAGCGCCTCCTCCTTCGTGAGCGGAAAGGGTCGATGAAGATCACCGACGTCGAGGCGATCGCTCTCGCCGTGCCGATGGAAAGGCCGATCGCGGCGCCGATCAGCATCCCGCGCGCCGACGAGGTGGCCGGCGTCGTCTTCAGGGAATACCGTTCGGTCCTCGTCCGCATCCGCACCGACGACGGGATATCGGGCGTCGGCGAGTGCATGACGCGGCTGTCGGGCACGGCGCTGCGCGACATCGTGCATTACGTGAAACCGCTGCTGATCGGCAAGGACCCGCGCGACGTGGAGTATCTCTGGGACCTGCTGTGGTCGGTCATGATCAATCGCGGCCACCACAAGGGGTTCTATCCGGAGGCGATGGCCGGCATCGACACCGCGTTGTGGGACGTCTGGGGCAAGTCCGCGGGCGCGCCGGTCTGGCGGCTGCTCGGCGGCAGGACCAACCCCAGGCTCTGGTGCTATGCGTCGTCCCTGCGGCTGCGCGACATCGCGATCCTGCGCGACGAGGTCGACCGGCACAAGGACGACGGCTTCAACGCCATGAAGATCAAGATCGGCAAGGATCCCGCGGACTGGCGGCGGGAGATCGACGCCGTCGAACGGATCAGGGACCACGCCGGCGACGGCGTCACCCTGATGGCCGACGCCAACTGCGGCTACGCGCGCGACCCCAAGACGGCGTTGCAGGTGGGCCGCGCCCTCGAGGCCTTGGGTCTCTTCTGGTACGAGGAACCCTTGGCGCCGGACGACATCGACGGGTACGCCTTCCTGAAGGCGAATCTCGGTATCCGCATCGCGACCGGCGAGGCCGATTTCAACCGTTTCAGCTTCGCCCGTTTCCTCAAGCGCGAGGCCCTCGACATCGTGCAGCACGACGCCGCCCGCGCAGGGGGGATCACGGAGTCGCGGAAGATCGCCGACATGGCGTCGGCGTTCCGCGTCGGATACGCGCCGCATACGGGGAGCTCGTCGAACGTCATCAACGCCGCATCGTTGCATCTGGCGACCTACGCGCCGAACTTTCTGATCTACGAGTACATGCGGAGCGACTGGAACAGGGAGCAACGCAATCCGCTGCGCTGGGACCTGTGCGAGATGCCGATCAAGTCGTTCGAGGACGGCTGTCTCGAGATCGAGGACCGGCCGGGACTCGGCATCGAGTTGAACGAGGACGTGATCCGGAAGTATAGGCTTCCGTGACGCCCGCCTCGCCGCCGCATGGAGCGGCGGCGCAACGACCACGCGGAGTTTCGCTGCGCCCGATGAACGGCCCGACCCCGCCCGTCCGGATCGCCTTCGACATCGGCGGCACGTTCACCGACTTCGTGCTCCGCGGCGCCGGGAACGACGGCATGCGCTTCTGGAAGGTGCCGAGCACGCCTGACGATCCGAGTCGCGCCGTCCTCTCGGGGCTGTCCGATCTCCTCGAGGAGACGGGGGTCGAGGGCGGGGACGTCGACGCGATCCTCCATGCGACGACGGTGGCCACCAACGCCATCATCGAGCGCAAGGGGCCGCGAACCGCCTTCGTCACCACCCGGGGGTTCCGCGACGTCATCGTCATGGGTCGGCAGAAACGCTACGACACCTTCGACGTCTACCTGACCAAGCCGGCGCCTCTGGTCGACCGCAAGGACGTGTTCGAGGTCGACGAGCGAATCGACGTCCATGGAGAAACCGTGAAGCCCGTCGACCGCGCCAGCGTCGAGAACGTCGTCGACGCGATCGCGGACGGGGGCTACGAGTCGGCGGCGGTGGCCTTCATCCACGCCTACGCCGACGGTCGCCACGAGCGGGAGGCGCGCGACGCCATCGCCGCCCGGCTGCCGGACGTGCCGGTCTCGCTGTCCTCCGAGATATCGCCCAAGATGCGCGAGTTCGAGCGCTTCAGCACGACGTTGGCGAACGCCTACGTGAAGCCCGTCGTCGACCGCTATCTCGGCAAGCTCGAAGGCGCGCTGAAGGAACGCGGGATCGAGAGCGATCTGTTCATCATGCAGTCGAACGCCGGCCTCGCGCCTCCGGAGCTCGCCCGCGACATGCCGGTCCGCATCGTGGAGTCCGGCCCCGCGGCCGGGGTCATGATGTGCGGCGTCGTCGGCCGCGAGGAAGGCCGGCGGGACCTGCTGACGTTCGACATGGGCGGCACGACGGCCAAGCTCGGCGCGATAGAGGGCGGGGAGCCCGCCGTCATGGCGACCTTCGAGGTGGCCATGATCAACTGCCGTCCGGGGAGCGGCATCCCCCTCAACGTTCCGGCCGTGGAGCTCCTGGAGATAGGGGCGGGGGGCGGCAGCGTCGCGCGGACGGAGCTCGGGGTCATCGTCGTCGGGCCGGAGAGCGCGGGCGCCGATCCCGGCCCCGTCTGCTACGGCCAGGGCGGCGCCGAGCCGACGGTGACGGACGCCAACCTCGTTCTCGGCTATCTCAACCCCGACTACTTCAACGGCGGCGCCATGTCGCTCGACCGCGCGGCGGCGGAGGAGGGCGTTCGCCGGGCGATCGCCGCGCCGCTCGGTCTCTCCGTCGGCGAGGCGGCCTGGGGGATCCACGCCGTCGCCAACGTCAACATGGAACGCGCCATGCGCGTCGTCTCGGTCGAACGGGGGCGCGACCCTCGCGGCTACACGCTGGTGTCGTTCGGGGGCGCGGGGCCCGTCCACGCCGCGCGCATCGCCCGGTCGCTCGGGATACCGGAGATCATCGTCCCCTACGGCGCCGGCGTCGGATCGGCCGTCGGCCTGCTGGAGGCGGACAACAGGATCGACGCGGCGCTGACGCGCGTCATCCGGATCCGGCCGGACGCGGCGGCCGACATCTCCGCCGTCTACGAGGAGCTCGAGGCGCGCGTCCGGGCCGACCTCGCCCGCCTGGGCGGAGCGGGCGCGCCGAGATGGTCGCGGTACGCCTACATGCGCTACGTCGGGCAGGGGTACGAGCGCAAGGTCGACCTTCCCGACGGCCCCATCGACGAGAGCTACCCCGGCAAGGTCGGCGAGGCGTTCGTCGAGGGCTACCTGCGGAACTTCGGATTCACCGATCCCGACGCCGGGATCGAGGCCATCGACTGGTGCCTGGTGGCGACCGTTCCCGGCGACCGCGATGCGCCATGCCGCTTCGACGGCCTCGGGGAGGTGGGCGGGAGCGCGGTCGTCGGCGCGCGCCGGGCCTGGTTCCCGGAGCTGGACGGGTTCGCCGAATGCGATGTCGTCGACCGCTATCGCCTGCGGGAAGGCGACGCGTTCGAGGGACCGGCGATCGTGGAGGAGCGGGAGTCGACGACGGTCGTCCTCCCCGGCGACGCGGTGACGGTCGGTCCGTCGGGGCACATGGCGATCAAGGTCGGATACGAGGAGTGAACTGACATGACCGAGGCGGCGCGCGGCAATCGGCCGGTCGACCCCATCACGCTTTCCGTGATCTGGGGCGGCTTCGTTTCCATCGCGGAGGAGATGGGCACGACCCTGCGGCAGACGGCCTTCTCCGACGCCGTGCGCGAGGGCGACGATTTCTCGACGGCGATCTTCGACCGCCGGGGGCGCATGCTGGCCCAGGGCAACTTCACGCCGGGCCACCTCGGGTCCATGCCCCACGTCGTGCGGTCGGTGATGGAGTATTTCCCCGAGGACAGGCTGAACCCCGGGGACGCGGTCCTGGTCAACGATTCCGCCATCGGCTCGGGCCACTACCCCGACTGCTTCGTCGTCATGCCGGTGTGGTTCGAGGACCACGTCGTCGGATACGCCACCGACATCTGCCATCACGCCGACATGGGCGGCGCGGTGCCGGGCTCCCAGGCGATCATGGGGGTCACCGAGGCCTATCAGGAGGGGTTGCGCATCCTGCCCGTCAAGATCATGAGCGACGGGGAATTCTGCGAAGACGTCATGCGCATCATCCTCGGCAACGTGCGGGTGCCGAACAAGGTGGGCGGCGACCTCCGGGCGCAGGCCAACGCCGACTACGTGGGTTCGCGGCGGCTGGTCCGCATGTACGAGCGCTACGGCGAGGACACGATGGAGGCGGCGATCGAGGAGATCCTGGACCGCTCCGAGCGGCGCATCCGCGACCTCATTCGCCGAATGCCGGAAGGCGTCTACGAGTTCGAGGACTTCTTCGACGACAGCGGGCCGGACACGGAACCGATACGCGTCCACGTGCGAATGGAGATCAGGGACGGCGGCATCACCGCCGATTTCTCCGGGAGCTCCGACCAGGTCCCGGCCGGCATGAACTGCTACAAGACGTTCACCCAGTGCTGGCTGTACTTCATCGTCAAGGCCTACACCGACGCGCTGCTGCCGCAGAACGACGGCGTCATCCGCGCCCTCGAGGTGCGCGGCCGCGAGGGCTCCGCGTTCAATCCGGTCTATCCCGCGCCGTCGGGCGGGCGGGCCGTGGCGCAGATCCGCATCTACGAAGCCATGAACGGCATCCTCGCGGAGCTCCTCCCCGATCGCGCGATGGCGGCGTTCTCCCACTGGACCAACATCCAGATGGGCGGCGTCGACGACCGCACGGGCGAGCCCTTCATCCTCTACGACGTCGTGTTCGCGGGCTACGGCGGGCAGGCGATGAAGGACGGGATCGAGGCGATGAGCCCGGTGATGAACTGTCCGAACATTCCCGTCGAGGTGCACGAGGCGCACAACCCCGTTCTCGTCCATCGGGTCGAGCTCATCCCCGACTCGGCGGGTCCCGGCAAGTTCCGCGGCGGCTGCGGACTGCGCAAGGACATCGAGCTGCGCGCCGGCTCGGCGACGCTCAACCTGCTTGGCGACCGCCACAAGTTCGAGCCCTACGGGATCGCCGGCGGGGGCTGCGGCAGGCTTGCGGAGACGATTCTCAATCCCGACGGCGAGGCGCGGCCGATGAGCTCGAAGGAACGGCGAGAGCTGAAGCGCGGCGATGTCGTCAGCGTCCGCCTGTCCGGCGCCGGCGGGTTCGGCCCGGTCGCCGAACGCGACCCCGCCGCCATCGCGCGCGACGTCGCCGAGGGCTACGTCACGCCGGAGGGCGCGGCGGAAACCTACGGCTGGTCGCCCGATCCGTGACCGGCGCTCCTCTGCCCATGGCGCCCGTTCATGCCTCACCCCTCTCCCGACCTCCCCCCTGACAGGGAGGAGGAGCATGAACGGAAACCTCCGTCTCCCCTCGTTCTCCCTCCCCCTTGCAGGGGGAGGGTCGGGGTGGGGGTCGCGCCAGGGGGGAGCGCGAACGGACCCTGCGGCGCCCCCGTCGCCGGACGGCGCTTGCATGATGGGGCGCGCTCGGCGACAAGGGGGCGATGGCGGTGACGAACGCGAAGCTGACGGCGGCGGTGGAGGCGTACTTCGCCGACCTGCGGCGGGTGCGCGCCTCGGGCGGGGCGACCGGGGAGCGGTCGAGCTACGGCCCGCTCGCGAACCTGCTCAACGCCGTCGGCGCGATGCTGAAGCCGAAGGCGTTCTGCGTCCAGGAGCTCGCCGACCAGGGCGCGGGCCATCCCGACTTCGGCCTCTATACGGCCCGGCAGGTCCAGCGGGGCCAGCCGCGCGAGGGGCAGGCGCCGGAGCGCGGCGTGGTCGAGGTGAAGCCCGTCGATGACGATGCCTGGCTGACGGCGGCAAGCGATCAGGTGAGCCGCTATTGGGGCCGCTACCGTCTGGTGCTGGCGACCAACACCCGCGACTTCGTGCTGGTGGGCGAGGACGCGGCGGGCCGTCCCTTGAGGCTGGAGAGCCTGCGGCTGGCGGAGAGCGCCGAGGATTTCGCGGCCCGTCTGGAGACGCCGCGCGCCTTCGCCCGCGCGGTGGGCGCGGGTCTTGGCGAGTATCTGGCCCGCGCGCTGTCGCACCGGGCGGCGCTGGCGGAGCCGCGGGACCTGGCGTGGCTTCTGGCGTCCCATGCCCGCGACGGTCTGGCGCGCGTCGAGGCGGCGGGGGACGCGCCGGCGTTGGCGGCAATCCGCTCCGCTCTCGAAGAGGCGCTGGGCGTCCGCTTCGAGGGGGAGCGGGGTGCGCGGTTCTTCCGCTCGACTTTGGTGCAGACGCTGTTCTACGGCGTGTTCTCCGCCTGGGTGCTGTGGGCGCGACGGACGCTGCCGCCGACAGAGCCATTCAACTGGCATGAAGCCGTCTGGCACCTGCGCGCGCCGGTGCTGGCGGCGCTGTTCCAGCAGCTATCCCAACCCGGCCGGCTGCAACCGCTCGGTCTGGTGGAAGTGCTGGACTGGACGTCCGCCGCGCTCGACCGGGTGGACCGGGCAGCGTTCTTCTCGCGCTTCGACGAGGGCGCGGCGGTGCCCTACTTCTACGAACCGTTCCTGGAGGCGTTCGATCCCGAACTCCGCAAGCAGTTGGGGGTCTGGTACACGCCGGTGGAAGTGGTGCGCTACATGGTCGCCCGCGTGGACCACGCACTGAAGGACGATCTCGGCATATCGGAGGGCCTGGCGGCGGAGAACGTCTACGTCCTGGACCCGTGCTGCGGGACGGGGGCCTACCTAGCGGAGGTGCTACGCCGCATCGCCGCCAACCTGGAGGGGCAGGGGCTGGGCGCGCTGGCGGGGGCCAGGGTCAAACGGGCGGCGACGGAGCGCGTGTTCGGGTTCGAGATCATGCCGGCGCCGTTCGTGGTGGCGCATCTGCAAGTGGGGCTGGCGCTGCGGGACCTCGACGCGCCGCTGGCCGACGACGGGACGGAGCGACCTGGAGTGTTCCTGACCAACGCGCTCACCGGTTGGGAGCCGCGGGTGACGAAGCCGTTGCCGTTCCCGGAACTGGAGGAGGAGCGCGACCGGGCGGAGCGCGTGAAGCGGGAGGCGCCGATCCTGGTGATCCTGGGCAACCCGCCCTACAACGGCTTCGCGGGGCTGGCGATGGACGAAGAACGCGAGCTGTCGGACGCCTACCGGACGGCGAAACGGGCGCGCAAACCCGAGGGGCAAGGGCTGAACGATCTCTACGTCCGCTTCTTCCGCATGGCGGAGCGGCGCATCGCCGAGAAGACGGGCCGCGGGGTGGCGTGCTTCATCTCGAATTACTCGTGGCTGGACGGGTTGTCGTTCACGGGAATGAGGGAACGGTTCCTGGAGGCGTTCGACGCCATCCGCGTCGATTGCCTGAACGGCGACAAGTACAGGACCGGCAAGGTCGCGCCGGACGGGACGCCGGACCCGAGTATCTTCTCGACCGAGGGCGACCCGGTCGGTATCCAGGTGGGGACGGCCATCGCGACGCTGGTGCGCAAACCCGATCATGCGCCGGCCGCCGGTATCGGCTTCCGGCATCTGTGGGGGCGGGGCAAGCGCGCGGACCTGCTGGCGACGGCGGAAGCGGCCCCGGGGATGCTCTATGAGGCCGTCGACCCGGTCTTGCCGCTCGGGCTGCCCTTCGCGCGCACGGCGGTCGGCGGGGGCTGGTTCGACTGGCCGTCCTTGCCCGACCTGTTCCCGACGTCGTTCCCCGGGGTCACGACCAGCCGCAACGGTTTCTTGGTCGATATCGATCTCGACCGGCTGGAGGCGCGCCTCGGCGACTACTTCGATCCGGCCTTGAGCCACGAGGAGATCGCTCGGCGCTACCCGGTGGCCATGAGGGATACGGCGCGGTTCGCCGCCCGCTCGGTGCGGGACGCGCTGCTCAAGCGCGGCGGGCCGGACGAGGCCGGGTTCATCCGCTTCGCCTATCGCCCGTTCGATACGAGATGGCTCTATTGGGAGGCGGAAACGAAGCTGCTCGACGAGAAACGCGCGGACTACAAGCCCCACGTGTTCGAGGGGAATCCTTGGTTGTCCGCAGCCCGGCATCTCCGCAGGGGGGCGGCGGAGCCGCAGGCGTACGTCACCACGCACATGAGTTCGTCGCATTTGATCGAACGCGGCGCCAATCTCTTTCCCGTATGGCTCCGCGACGACGACCTCGGCGGCAATGGCGACGGCGCGCGCCGGGCCAATCTGACGGAGGCCGCGCATTGCTACCTGAAGCGTCTGGGCCTCGGCGTCGAGGACCTGTTTCATCACGTCCTCGCCACCCTCCACGACCCTGCCTACCGCAAGGCCAACGCCGGCGCGCTCGGCATGGAATGGCCCCGCATCCCCCTCCCCGGATGGCCCGACGGCGCCGATCCCGACGCGGCGGCTGCCCTCGTCACATCGGCCGAGTGCGGCCGCGAACTCGCTGCCTTGCTCGACTCCGAAACCCCGGTTCCCGGTGTCACGCAAGGTCCGCTGCGCCCGGAGACCGCCGCCATCGCCGTCCCGACCACCACGGACGGGCGCAACATGACGGGCGACGACTTCGCGCTCGCCGCCGGTTGGGGCCACGTCGGCGCGGGCGGCGCCGTCATGCCCGGCCAGGGCCGCGCCGTCGAGCGCCCCTACACCCCGGAAGAACGCGAAGCCCTCGGCGGCGCACTTCCCGTCTTGGGCGAAACCACGTTCGACGCGCACCTGAACGACCGCGCCTTCTGGCGCAACGTCCCCGCCGCCGTGTGGCGCTACAGGCTCGGCGGCTACCAGGTCCTCAAGAAATGGCTCTCCTACCGCGAACGCCCCATCCTCGGCCGTCCGCTCTCGCCCGAAGAGGTCCAGCGTTTCGCCGGTATCGCGCGGCGGATCGCGGCGATACTGGCCGTCGTTCCTCCTTCGCGAGAGACATGATTCCGGCGCGACCGCTTTTCGCAGTCGCCGCGCGCCCGGGCCGCCATCCCGCATTTCCCATACCGGTAGGGATCGAGGATCGCGCGGCGTTGCGGGACCGAGGTCCACCCCCCCTCCTGACCTCCCCCTGTCAGGGGGGAGGAGCGTCAACGGCCCCTCCGTCCCCCTCGTTCTCCCTCCCCCTGGCAGGGGGAGGGTCGGGGTGGGGGTCGCAGCAGGGGGAGGAGCGCGAACGGGGCCCTGCGGCGCCCCCGTCGCCGGATGGCGCTTGCATGACGGGCCGCGCTCGGCGACAAGGGGGCGATGGCGGTGACGAACGCGCGATTGACGGCGGCGGTGGAGGCGTACTTCGCCGACCTGCGGCGGGTGCGGGCCTCGGGCGGGGCGACCGGGGAGCGGTCGAGCTACGGCCCGCTCGCGGGGTTGCTCAACGCCGTCGGCGCGACGCTGAAGCCGAAGGCGTTCTGCGTCCAGGAGCTCGCAGACCAGGGCGCGGGCCATCCCGACTTCGGCCTCTATGCGGCGAAGCAGGTGCAGAAGGGACGCGCGCGGGAGGGCCAGACGCCGGAGCGCGGCGTGGTGGAGGTGAAGCCCGTCGATGACGACGCCTGGCTCACCGCGGCTTCCGATCAGGTGAGCCGCTATTGGGGCCGCTACCGTCTGGTGTTGGCGACGAACACGCGCGACTTCGTGCTGGTGGGCGAGGACGTGGCGGGCCGCCCTTTGAGGCTGGAGAGCTTGCGGCTGGCGGCGAGCGCCGAAGACTTCGCGGCCCGGCTGGAGACGCCGCGCGCCTTCGCCCGCGCGGTGGGCGCGGGGCTTGGCGAGTATCTGTCCCGCGCGCTGTCGCACCGGGCGGCGCTGGCGGAGCCGCGGGACCTGGCGTGGCTTCTGGCGTCCCATGCCCGCGACGGTCTGGCGCGCGTCGAGGCGGCGGGGGACGCGCCGGCGCTGGCGGCAATCCGCTCCGCTCTCGAAGAAGCGCTGGGCGTCCGCTTCGAGGGGGAGCGGGGGGCGCGGTTCTTCCGCTCGACGCTGGTGCAGACGCTGTTCTACGGCGTGTTCTCCGCCTGGGTGTTGTGGGCGCGGCGGACGCCGCCACCGACCGGCGCATTCCGCTGGCGCGAAGCGGCATGGCTTCTCCACGCGCCAGTCCTCCGTGCGCTGTTCCAGCAGCTGTCCGACCCCGGCCGGCTGCAATCGCTGGGGCTGGTGGAAGTGCTGGACTGGACGTCCGCCGCGCTGGACCGTGTGGATCGGGCGGCGTTCTTCTCGCGCTTCGACGAGGGCGCGGCCGTTCCCTACTTCTACGAACCGTTCCTGGAGGCGTTCGATCCCGAACTCCGCAAGCAGTTGGGGGTCTGGTACACGCCGGTGGAAGTGGTGCGCTACATGGTCGCCCGCGTGGACCACGCACTGAAGGACGATCTCGGCATATCGGAGGGCCTGGCGGCGGAGAACGTCTACGTGCTGGACCCGTGCTGCGGCACCGGGGCCTATCTGGCGGAAGTCTTGCGCCGCATCGCCGCCAACCTGGAGGGGCAGGGGCTGGGCGCGCTGGCCGGCGCCAGGGTCAAACGGGCGGCGATGGAGCGCGTGTTCGGGTTCGAGATCATGCCGGCGCCGTTCGTGGTGGCGCACTTGCAGGTGGGCTTGGCGCTGCGGGAGCTGGACGCGCCGTTGGCCGACGACGGGAGCGAGCGCGCAGGGGTGTTCCTGACCAACGCGCTGACGGGGTGGGAGCCGCGGGTGACGAAGCCGCTGCCGTTCCCGGAACTGGAGGAGGAGCGCGACCGCGCGGAGCGTGTGAAGCGGGAGGCGCCGATCCTGGTGATCCTGGGCAACCCGCCCTACAACGGCTTCGCAGGGCTGGCGATGGATGAGGAGCGCGAGCTGTCGGACGCCTACCGGACGGCGAAACGGGCGCGCAAACCCGAGGGGCAGGGACTGAACGATCTCTACGTCCGCTTCTTCCGTATGGCGGAGCGGCGCATTGCCGAGAAGACGGGCCATGGTGTGGCGTGCTTCATCTCGAACTACTCGTGGCTGGACGGGCTGTCGTTCACGGGAATGAGGGAACGGTTCCTGGAGGCGTTCGACACGGTGCGGATCGACAACCTGAACGGCGACAGGTACAGGACGGGCAAGGTCGCGCCGGACGGGACGCCGGACCCGAGTATCTTCTCGACCGAGGGCGATCCGGTCGGTATCCAGGTGGGGACGGCCATCGCGACGCTGGTGCGTAAACCCGATCATGCGCCGGCCGCCGGCATCGGCTTCCGGCATCTGTGGGGGCGGGGCAAGCGCGCGGACCTGCTGGCGACGGCGGAGGCGACGCCGGGGGCACTGTACGAAAATATCGATCCGGTCTTGCCGCTCGGGCTGCCCTTCGCGCGCACGGCGGTCGGCGACGCTTGGTTCGACTGGCCGTCCCTGCCCGACCTGTTCCCGACGTCGTTCCCGGGCGTCAAGACCAGTCGCAACGGCCTCCTGGTCGATACCGACCTCGACCGGCTGAAGGCTCGGATTAGCGACTACTTCGATCCGGCCTTGAACCACGAGGAGGTCGCCCGGCGCTATCCGGCGGCGATGAAGACGACGGCGCAGTTCGACGCCCGCAGGGTGCGCGACGCCCTGCTTGCGAGGGGAGGACCAAACGAAGACGGGTTCGTCCGCCATGCTTACCGCCCGCTCGACGACCGCTGGCTCTATTGGGAGACGGAAGGTGAACTGCTTGATCGTCCGCGCCCGAACTACAAGCCCCACGTGTTCAAGGGGAATGTATGGTTATCATTCAACCAACGGCCTCAAAAGGGAGCAGCAGAACCGAGAGCTTGTGTAACTGAGAAGATTGGTTGTCATGACTTGATAGGCAACTCGACTTGTTTTTTCCCTGCGTGGCTCCGCGACGACGACCTCGGCGGCAATGGCGACGGCGCGCGCCGGGCCAATCTGACGGAGGCCGCGCGTTGCTACCTGAAGCGTCTGGGTCTCGGCGTCGAGGACCTGTTCCACCACGTCCTCGCCACCCTCCACGACCCCGCCTACCGCAAGGCCAACGCCGGCGCGCTCGGCATGGAATGGCCCCGTATCCCGCTTCCCGGTTGGCCCGACGGCACCGACCCCGACGCGGCGGCCGCACTCGCCGCATCGGCTGCGCGGGGCCGCGACCTGGCGGCGCTGCTCGACTCTGAAACCCCGGTTCCCGGCGTCACGCAAGGCCTGCTGCGCCCGGAGATCGCCGCCATCGCCGTCCCGACCACCACGGACGGGCGCAACATGGCGGGCGGCGACTTCGCGCTCACCGCCGGTTGGGGCCACGTCGGCGCGGACGGCGCCGTCATGCCCGGCCAGGGCCGCGCCATCGAGCGTTCGTACACGCCGGAAGAGCGCGAAGCCCTCGGCGACGCGCTCTCCGTCTTGGGCGAAACCACGTTCGACGCGCATCTGAACGACCGCGCCTTCTGGCGCAACGTCCCCGCCGCCGTGTGGCGCTACAGGCTCGGCGGCTACCAGGTCCTCAAGAAATGGCTCTCCTACCGCGAACGCCCCATCCTGAACCGCTCGCTCACCCCCGAGGAAGTCAAGCACTTCACCGATACCGCGCGGCGGATCGCGGCGATACTGGCCGTCGTTCCTCCTTCGCGAGAGGCGTGATTCCGGCGCGACCGCTCTTCGCTGTCGCCGCGCGCCCGGGCCGCCATCCCGCATTTCCCATACCGGCAGGGATCGAGGATCGCGCGGCGTCGCGGGACCGCGATCCACCCCCTCCCGACCTCCCCCCTGTCAGGGGGGAGGAGCGTCAACGGCCCCTCCGTCCCCCTCGTTCTCCCTCCCCCTTGCAGGGGAAGGGTCGGGGTGGGGGTCGCGCCAGGGGAGAGGAGCGCGAACGGACCCTGTGGCGTCCCCTTCGCCGATGGCGCTTGCATGATGGGGTGCGCTCGGCGACAAGGGGGTGATGGCGGTGACGAACGCGAAGCTGACGGCGGCGGCGGAGGCGTACTTCGCCGACCTGCGGCGGGTGCGCGCCTCGGGCGGGGCGACCGGGGAGCGGTCGAGCTACGGGCCGCTCGCGGGGTTGCTCAACGCCGTCGGCGCGACGCTGAAGCCGAAGGTGTTCTGTGTCCTGGAACTCGCAGACCAGGGCGCGGGCCATCCCGACTTCGGCCTCTATACGGCCCGGCAGGTGCAGCGGGGCCGTCCGCGCGAGGGGCAGGCGCCGGAGCGCGGCGTGGTCGAGGTGAAGGCGGTCGATGACGACGCCTGGCTCACCGCGGCTTCCGATCAGGTGAGCCGCTATTGGGGCCGCTACCGGCTGGTGTTGGCGACGAACACGCGCGACTTCGTGTTGGTGGGGGAGGACGCGGCGGGCCGTCCCTTGAGGCTGGAGAGCCTGCGGCTGGCGGAGAGCGCCGAAGACTTCGCGGCCCGGCTGGAGGCGCCGCGCGCGTTCGCCCGCGCGGTGGGGGCGGGACTTGGCGAGTATCTGGCCCGCGCGCTGTCGCACCGGGCGGCGCTGGCGGAACCGCGGGATCTGGCGTGGCTTCTGGCGTCCCACGCCCGCGACGGTCTGGCGCGCGTCGAGGCGGCGGGGGACGCGCCGGCGTTGGCGGCAATCCGCTCCGCTCTCGAAGAGGCGCTGGGTGCGCGGTTCGAGGGGGAGCGGGGTGCGCGGTTCTTCCGTTCGACGCTGGTGCAGACGCTGTTCTACGGCGTGTTCTCCGCCTGGGTGCTGTGGGCGCGGCGGACGCCGCCGCCGACCGGCCCGTTCAACTGGCATGACTCGGTCTGGCACTTGCGCGCGCCAGTGCTGCGGGCGCTGTTCCAGCAGCTGTCCGACCCCGGCCGGCTGCAACCGCTCGGGCTGGTGGAGGTTCTGGACTGGACGTCCGCCGCGCTGGACCGGGTGGACCGGGCGGCGTTCTTCTCGCGCTTCGACGAGGGCGCGGCGGTGCCCTACTTCTACGAACCCTTCCTGGAGGCGTTCGATTCCGACCTGCGCAAGCAGTTGGGGGTCTGGTACACGCCTTCGGAAGTGGTGCGCTACATGGTGGCGCGGGTGGACCGCGCACTGAAGGACGATCTGGGCATCGCGGAGGGCCTGGCGGCGGAGAACGTCTACGTGCTGGACCCGTGCTGCGGGACGGGGGCGTACCTGGCGGAAGTCTTGCGCCGCATCGCGGAGAACCTGAAAGGACAGGGGCTGGGCGCGCTGGCGGGGGCCAGGGTCAAACGGGCGGCGACGGAGCGTGTGTTCGGATTCGAGATCATGCCGGCGCCGTTCGTGGTGGCGCACTTGCAGGTGGGCTTGGCGCTGCGGGACCTCGACGCGCCGCTGGCCGACGACGGGAGCGAGCGCGCAGGGGTGTTCCTGACCAACGCGCTGACGGGGTGGGAGCCGCGGGTGACGAAGCCGTTGCCGTTCCCGGAACTGGAGGAGGAGCGCGACCGGGCGGAGCGGGTGAAGCGGGAGGCGCCGATCCTGGTGATCCTGGGCAACCCGCCCTACAACGGCTTCGCGGGGCTGGCGATGGACGAGGAACGCGAGCTGTCGGACGCCTACCGGACGGCGAAACGGGCGCGCAAACCCGAGGGGCAAGGGCTGAACGATCTCTACGTCCGCTTCTTCCGCATGGCGGAGCGGCGCATCGCCGAGAAGACGGGCCGTGGCGTGGTGTGTTTCATCTCGAACTACTCGTGGCTGGACGGGCTGTCGTTCACGGGAATGAGGGAACGCTACCTGGAGGCGTTCGACGCCATCCGCGTGGATTGCCTGAACGGGGACAAGTACAAGACGGGGAAGGTTGCGCCGGACGGTTCCTCGGACCCGAGCGTGTTCTCGACGGAAGGCGACCCGGTGGGCATCCAGGTTGGGACGGCGGTGGCGACGCTGGTGCGCAGGGCGGATCATGCGCCGGCCGCCGGTATCGGCTTCCGGCATCTGTGGGGGCGGGGCAAGCGCGCGGACCTGCTGGCGACGGCGGAGGCGACGCCGGGGGCACTGTACGAAAATATCGATCCGGTCTTGCCGCTCGGGCTGCCTTTCGCGCGCACGGCGGTTGGCGAGGGCTGGTTCGACTGGCCGCCCCTGCCCGACCTGTTCCCGGCGTCGTTTCCGGGCGTGGAGACCGCCCGCGATTCGTTTCTTGTCGATACCGATCTCGACCGGCTCAAGGCGCGTATCAGCGACTACTTCGATCCCGCCTTGAGCCATGAGGAGATCGCGCGGCGTCATCCGGCTGCGATGAAAAACACATCAGGTTTCGATGCCCGCGTCGTGCGCGACACGCGGTTGGCACGCGGCGGGCCGGACGAAGACGGCTTCGTTCGTCACGCCTACCGGCCGTTCGATGACCGCTGGCTCTACTGGGAGGCGGACGGCGGTTTGCTCAGGCGACCGGTCGGCGATTATCGCCCCCATGTGTTCCGGAAGAATTTATGGCTCTGCAATGCGCAACACGTGCGGAAGGGTGCGGATGAAGCGCAAGCGTATTTCACACGGCATATCGGCGCGCGGCATCTGATCGAACGCGGCACCAACTGGTTCCCCGCTTGGCTCCGCGACGATGGCGAAGACACGGACCGCCGCCCGAACCTGTCCGGCGCCGCGCGCCGCTACCTCGACCGCCTCGGCCTTGATGTCGAAGACCTCTTCCACCACGTCCTCGCCACCCTCCACGACCCCGCCTATCGCGAAGCCAACGCCGGCGCGCTCCGCATGGAATGGCCCCGCATCCCCCTCCCCGGCTGGCCCGACAGCGAAAGCGACGACGCGGCGGCAACCCTTGCCCGCTCCGCCGAACGCGGCCGCGAACTCGCCGTCCTGCTCGACCCGGAAACTCCCGTCCCCGGCGTCACGCAAGGCCCGCTGCGCCCGGAAGCCGCCGCCATCGCCGTCCCGACCACCACGGACGGCCGCAACATGACGGGTGCCGACTTCGCCCTCACCGTCGGATGGGGCCATCTCGGCGCGGGCGGCGCCGTCATGCCCGGCCAGGGCCGCGCCATCGAGCGTTCGTACACGCCGGAAGAGCGCGAAGCCCTCGGCGACGCGCTCTCCGTCTTGGGCGAAACCACGTTCGACGCGCATCTGAACGACCGCGCCTTCTGGCGCAACGTCCCCGCCGCCGTGTGGCGCTACAGGCTCGGCGGTTACCAGGTCCTGAAGAAATGGCTCTCCTACCGCGAGCGTCGTATCCTCGGACATGCGTTCTCACCCGAGGAAGTTCAGCACTTCACGGACACGGCAAGGCGCATCGCGGCGATAATGTGTAGATGACGGCGCAAGCTCTCGTTAACGCTTTGCCCGTCTTGACAAGTTCTACTCGATTCCCAGATTCTGCTTGGCCACATGGCCTAAACAAATCCTTAAAAATTCGATTGTAAGACTGTTGGATTCTTCCAAGCATTTTCTCTTCGCTTGTTCCCATATGGATTTGTCACGTGCATTTTTCAAAAACTCGTAGCCTTCCCATGTCAAACGTTTCACCCAACATTTTAGTATTCTATGTTCAGCACCTGTGGTGGCCGGAACAATGACTGCGTCCACAAGACCATGCTCTTTCATCAACTCGACATGCAGGTTGATTCGATCTCGATCATATCCAAGGTTATCGAGATTTACATTGCCCTCCTCTACTGCAATCAGAATCTCTCTCACGAGGTCCATATCCCGTTTCATCCGAGTTTCCTTTTCGTGGATGATGATACAGCGCTGCCCGACCGCAGTATTGTATCGGAGCTTGCGACGCATGCAACAGCAAAAGGCCGGTATCGACGGTATTCAACACATCGCCTCCGCAATGACCTTTCCCACTTTCCCAGCTGCCTCGATGAGGCGTCCGCCGGCGAGGTGAGCGTATCCGGCTGTAGTTCGGCGCCACCGGTGTCCGAGCAAGCGGCTGACCAACAGCATCGGTGCGGTCATCCTGGCCGGAGGCGCGGGATCGGACGTCGCATGAATGCTCGGCGAGCGAGTGCGGGGGGAGCCTCTTCGTCGAAGGAAGGCGAGCTTGGCCAGCGCGTCCCTTCTCCTCCCTCCCCCTGCAAGAGGGAGGGTCGGGGTGGGGGTCGCGGCAGGGGGAGGAACGCGAACGGACCCTGCGGCCCCCCGTCGCCGGACGAAGCTCGCGGACGGGCGGAATGAGAAATGCGCGCCTGTCGGTTGATGGATCCCGGCATTGCCCATATCGTGCGCAATACCTTCCATTCCAGCTTGGGGATGTCTTGCGGCATCCTGGTGGGGCTGGAACTCGAGCGAATCCGGGAGTCTGCGCATGGCGGGAGAAGCCGGGCATTGGAGCCGAGGGTTGGAAGACCCGTTCGCCCGGAACGAGCGTGACTCCCTCTGAGCCGGCGACGGGGCGCCCGCAGGCCCCGCCGCCGTCGCAAGCGGAGAAGTACGAGCTGCTGCGCCGGGCCTTCGGCTTCGACGGGTTTCGCCCCGGCCAGGAACAGGTGGTGGATTGCCTTGCCGCCGGGCGCGACGCGCTGGCGGTGATGCCGACCGGGGCCGGCAAATCGTTGTGCTTCCAGCTGCCGGCGCTGATGCGCGACGGGCTGACCGTGGTGGTCTCGCCGCTGTTGGCGCTGATGCAGAACCAGGTGGCGGCGCTGCGCATGGCCGGAATCGCGGCCGGCAGCGTCAATTCTTCCCAGAGCCGGGAGGAGAACGTGGCGGCCTGGCGCGCCGCCGCCGGGGGCCGGGCGAAGCTGCTCTATCTTTCGCCCGAACGGCTGATGAGCGAGCGCATGCTGGCGGCGCTGGCGAAGCTGCCGCTGGCCATGGTGGTGGTCGACGAAGCCCATTGCATCTCGCAATGGGGGCCGAGCTTCCGCCCCGAATACGAGGCGCTGACCGGGCTGCGCGCCCGGTTTCCCCATGCCACGCTGGCGGCGTTTACGGCCAGCGCCGACCCTTCCACCCGCGGCGACATCGCGCAGCGCCTGTTCGGTGGCCAAGTCGCTTCCTTCGTCACCGGTTTCGACCGCCCCAACATCGTCCTGGCGGTGACGGCCAAGGCCGGCGGCTTTCGCCAGCTGGCGGCCTTCGTGGAGGCCAGACGCGGCCAGTGCGGCATCGTCTACGCCCTGTCGCGCCGCCGCAGCGAGGAGACGGCCGCCATGCTGGCCGACCGCGGCCACAAGGCGCTGGCCTATCACGCCGGCATGGAGGCGGACGAGCGCAAGGCGCTGCTGGACCGTTTCCTGACCGAGGCCGGCATCGTGATGGTGGCCACCATCGCCTTCGGCATGGGCATCGACAAGCCGGACGTGCGCTACGTCGCCCATATCGACCTGCCGGCGACCATGGAGGCCTATTACCAGGAGCTGGGTCGGGCCGGGCGCGACGGCCAGCCGGCCGATGCGGCCATGTTCTATGGCCTGGACGACATCCGTATGCGGCGGCATTTCATCGACGAAAGCCAGGCCGGCGACGAGCGCAAGCGCATCGACCGCCGCCGCCTGGACGCCCTGGTGGGCTATTGCGAGGCCAGCGGCTGCCGCCGCCGCGTCCTGCTGGCTTATTTCGGCGAGCGGGCGGGGGAGGACTGCGGCCGTTGCGACAACTGCCTGGCGCCGCCGCAGATGATGGATGGCGGCGAGCTGGCGCGCCGCGTGCTGGAGGCGGTGCTGGCGACCGGCCAGCGCTTCGGCGTCGGCCATATCGTCGATGTGCTGACCGGCAAGGAGAGCGAGAAGATCGCGCGCTTTTGCCACCAGCAGTTGCCGGTCCACGGCAGCGGGCGCGATCTGAAGCCCGCCGCCTGGCGCTCGGCGATCCGCCAGCTGGTGGCGTGTGGCGTGCTGGATGTCGACGTCGGCGGCTATGGCGCCCTGCGCGCCACCGGGCGCGGGCAGCGCCTGCTGCGCGGCGAGGGCGAGGTGCGGCTGCGGCTGGAGACGTTGCGCGCGCGGCGGCCCGCCGAGCGGCGCCCGGCGGCGGAGGTCTCGGCGGCGCCGGGCGATATGGCGCTGCTACAGGCGCTGAAGGAACTGCGTCTGGCGCTGGCCCGCGAGAACGGCGTGCCGGCCTACGTCGTCTTCCACGATACCACGCTGGCGGCCCTGGCGGCGGCCAGACCCGCCACCAGGGAGGCCTTCGGCCGCATCCACGGTATCGGGGCCGCCAAGACCGAACGCTTTGCCGAGGCCTTTCTGGCCTGCATCGCCCGCTTTCGCGAAGGCGATTGATCCGGTCCACCCCCCTCCCGACCTCCCCTCTGCCAGGGGGGAGGAGTATGAATGGCCCCTCCGTTCCCTTTGTTCTCCCTCTCCCTTGCAGGGGGAGGGTCGGGGTGGGGGTCGCGTCGGGGGAGAGAGGCGCGAACGAACCCTGCCCCGAGCCGATTGCGTCGCGCGGGCGGGTATGGTAGTTACGGATGGAATTTCGGTATTCGACTGGCGCTCCGACCGAACCGCGCCGAGGCCGGCGTAGCCGCCGCGCGGGCTGTCGTCGGCTTGCTTGAGTCGCCGTAGGGAAGGGGAGAGGCGTATTGTTGACGCGAGGGACAGGATGACCTTCCGGGACCTATTTTTTCCGCGAACCGGGCGTCGTCGGCGTCTGGCGATGGCCGGCGCGGCGGCGGCGGTCGCGGTCTCGGCGTGGGCCGCTCTCGGCTGGAGCCAGTCGTCTCAGCCGCGCGCGTTCTCGGAGGTGTACGATGACTGGGTGGTGCGTTGCGCGAGCGAAGGAGAGGAACGCAACTGCGCGATGGAGCAGCGCTTCTTCTGGCGGAACGAGGAGTCGGGACAGAGCCGGCTGCTGCTGACGGTGACGCTGACGCCCGGAACCGAGGGCGACATGGAGGGGGTGGTGCTGGCGCCGTTCGGGCTGTCGCTCGAGCGCGGACTGAGATTGCGCGCCGACCAGCACGAGGGGACGACGCTTTCGTTCCATACCTGCGTGCCCGATGGTTGCATCGCGCGCGGCCCTCTCGGTTCGGAAGTGGTCTGGAGCTTCCGGGTGGGGACGGTGCTGCATGTGGCAGCGGACCCCGCGGCGGGCGGCGACCCGTTCCGCCTCGAAGGATCGCTGAACGGGTTCAGCGACGCTCGCGAACGGCTCCTGCGCGAAACCGGGAGTCGATGACGCCGCCGCCGGGCCGGTAACGCCGCCGGCCATGGCCGGTATGAGAAATGCGGGTCAGGGCCCCGGCCGGGGCGGCCCGGTTCCGCCGAGGCCCGAGCCGCCGTCGACGAACAGGGTCTGGCCGGTCACCCAGCCCGTTTCCTCGGCCATGAAGAAGGCCACCGCGTTGGCGATGTCGGCGGGCTCTCCGATGCGGCCCACCGGGATCCGGGCGAGCTTGGCGTTCCGCAGCGCGCTCCCCGCCGGGTTGCGTCGCGCGAACATCTCCGTGTCCACGGGTCCCGGCGCGACGGTGTTGACGGTGATTCCGTGCGGACCCAGTTCGTAGGACCAGGTGCGGGCGATGGCCTGAAGGCCCGCCTTCGCCGCCGTGTATCCCGTGCGGTTGAAGTGCCCGAGGACGAGCTCGCTCGAAATGTTGACGATGCGGCCGAACCCCTCCCGCTTCATCCGGGGAACGCAGGCCCGCGCGGTCTGCACGGCGCTCGTCAGGTTGACCTGGATTTCGGCGCCGAAGTCGTCGAGGTCGTAGTCCTCGACCGGCCGATGGCCGGTGAGGCCGGCGTTGTTGACGATGCCGTTGACGGGATGCCGGCGCGCGATCCCGGCCAACGCCTCCGACGCGGCCTCGCGATCGGCCAGATCGACCGCCACGAGCTCGCCGGGGAAGCTCTCGTCCGTTCCGCGGCGGGCGATGCCGACGACGGCGTGGCCCCGGTCGGACAGGAGCTCGGCGCAGGCGCGGCCGATACCCCGCGTGGCGCCGGTGACCAGGGTGACGCGGTCACGCATGGTCCCGGCCCTCGCTCGCCGCGTCCGGCGCACCGGACGGACGGTCTCGCGTGTTCTCCGGCATGAGGCCCGTCTCCTTTTCGAGGAAATTGACACGCCGGGCGCCGGAAGCGAAAGTCGAACGATCCGCGGAAGGAGGGAAAGAACGGAAATGAGCATCGACGTCGCCGCGCCGGCCGGAAACTTCAAGGGATACGACCTCAACGCCAGATCGCTCCAGGAACCGGACGACGAACTGACGAAGGTCGGTCCCGGGACGCCTTGCGGGGAATATCTGCGGCGCTACTGGCATCCCATCGCCATGACCGGGCAGATCGACGAGTTCCCGCTCCGGATCAGGCGGTTCGGGGAAGACCTCATCCTCTTCCGCGACAAGTCGGGCCGCTACGGGTGCCTCCATCTCCATTGCAGCCACCGCAACACGTCGCTGGAGTTCGGCATCGTCGAGCGCGAGGGCATCCGCTGCTGCTATCACGGCTGGCTCTACGACGTCGACGGCGCGATCCTGGAGACGCCCGGCGAGCCCGCGAACAGCCGGATCAAGGACCGCGTCGTCCACGGCGCCTATCCGGTCGTCGAATACCGGGGCCTGGTGTTCGCCTACTTCGGCCCGCCGGAGGAGATGCCGACGTTCCCGTTCCTCGACCACATGGACCTCGGGCCGACGGACGAGATGGCGCCGTTCCTCATCCCCAACCCGTGCAACTGGCTCCAGACCTACGAGAATTCGTTCGACCCCTACCACACCGTCTATCTGCACACGCGGGTGTCCGGCGCCCAGTTCACGGACGAGTTCGCCGTGCATCCGGAATTCGAGATATTCGAGCGGCCCTACGGCTACTTCTACACCAACGCCCGCCGGGTCGGGGACAAGGTGTGGATCCGGTTCCACGACCACCTGCCGCCCAACTTCTCCCAGAACGGCAGCATGTTCCCGGACGCCAAACGGAACGCCTACTTCCTCAAGGCGGGCCTGACCCGCTGGGTGGTGCCGGTCGACGATGAGAACAACATCACCATCGCTTGGCGCCACTTCATCGAGGGGTACGATCCCTTCGGGTTCGCCGACAAGTCGAAGTGCGGGTACAACTCCGTCGATTTCTACGGCCAGACCGACGAGTTGCCCTACGAGGAACGGCAGCGCCGGCCGGGCGACTACGAGGCCTGGGTGGGGCAGGGCGCCGTCAGCGTCCACAAGGCGGAGAACCTCGGCGAGACCGACAAGGGCGTGGCCATGGCGCGGCGCCATCACCGGGAGCAGATCCGGGCCCTGCAAAGGGGCGAGCGGCTGCCGCAGCCGACCGATCTCGGCCTGCCGGTGCCGCTCTACGGCGGCGATTCGGTGTTGACCATCCCCAGGGGCGGCGAGGACGACCGCGAGACGGTCCGCGAGGTCTGCCGCCGCGTGGCCGCCATCTACATGGAGGGCGACAGGCATCGGGGCGGCGACCGCGAGGCGTTCGTCGTCGGGAGCCTGAAGAAGCTCGAGGAGAACTGGCCGGACCGCGGCGGACCGGGCGCCGGCTGAACCGTATTCCCCACTCTGCTCGTCCGCGATCTCCATCCCCCTGGCAGGGGAGCCACCCACACTCCCCTTGACCATCGATACTCCTCCCCCGCCACTCGTTCTCCTCCCCCCTGACAGGGGGAGGTCGGGAGGGGGGTCCGGATGTAAGGAGGGGGGTCCCGTTCCTTGTATACGCTCCCCGACGTCCGATTTACCGCGGAGGGGGGGCGCGACGCGCCGCGCGGTCTCGATCCTCCGCCGGTATGAGGAATGCGGGTCAGCGGTAGGGCCGGCCGGCCTCGGCCATGACGGCGTTGTAGCGGCGGAAGGTCTCGACCACCCGCGCCGCGCGCGGGCTGGCGCCGGCGATTTCGTCCCAGAAGCGCTCCGCCTCGTCCTCGACCGCGGCCCATTCGCCGTCCGGGATGGCGGTGAGCTCCAGCTTGGCGCCCCGGACCCTGAGCTCGGCCTCGCCGCCCCAGTACCAGTGCTGCCGGTAGTAGTGCGACGACTCCATCGCCAGCCGCCACAGGGTCTTGAGGCGGTCGGGAAGCGCGTTCCAGCGCTCCTCGTTGGCGAAGAAATGGCCGATCCAGGCGCCGCAGACGTTGTTGACGAGGAAGTAACGGGCGAAGTCGGCCCAGCCGACCGTGTAGGCCTCGGTGATGCCGGACCAGGCGATGCCGTCCACGTCGCCGCGCCCCAACGCGGCCCCGATGTCGTCCCACTCCGGCAACGGGAGCGGCTCCACCCCGAACCGGCGCAGGAACCGGCCCGCCGTGGGGAACGTGAAGACGCGCTTGCCCGCCAGGTCGGCCAGGCGCCGGATCGGCTCCCTGGTGATGAAGTGGCACGGATCCCAGGCGCCGGCGGACAACCACTTCACGCCGGTCCCGGCGTAGGCTTCCGCCCAGATCTCGCCGAGGCCGTAGCGGTCGAACACGACCGGCACGTCGAGGCTGTGCCGCAGGGCGAGGGGGAAATAGCCGCCGAACACGGCGACGTCGGTCGGCGCGGCCATCGAATCGTCGTCGGACTGCGCGAGGTCGATCTCTCCGTCCCGCAGGGCGCGGAACGTCTCGTCCATCGGCGCGATCTCGCCGGCGTGGAACAGCTCGATCTCCATCTCGCCGCCGGCGGCGTGGTTGAACGCATCGACCGCGGGCTTCACGACGTGCGCGGCGAGCGATGCCCCCGCGTAGGTCTGGAGGCGCCAGCGGATCGGCGAGCGGGCGCGCGCCGCCGGTCCCGCGAGCGCCGCCGCGCCCAGCCCGCCCGCCGCGCCCGCCAGCGCCT
This sequence comes from Alphaproteobacteria bacterium, assembly GCA_965242505.1. Lineage (GTDB taxonomy): Bacteria > Pseudomonadota > Alphaproteobacteria > UBA2966 > UBA2966 > UBA2966. The sequence continues at coordinate 1,121,167 of OZ251449.1, read as the reverse complement.
TCCCGCCCCTGTTCAGGAACGAACGTCTGGATTCGGTCATCTCGCGCTTCCCGTGCGCGCCCCCGCGCCGGCGGCGGAGGCGGTATGTGGCGGCCGGGCGGCCGGGCGGCTATAAGGTGCCGGAGGGCGCCGGCGCGCGTCAAGGCGGACGCGGCGGGCGCGCGGCGAACGCGGGAGGGAACGATGACGATCCGGGAGCCGTCCGGCGACTATCGAGGATACGACAAGACCGGCGCGATCTCGCTGCCGCCGGAGGACCTGCTGCATCGCGTGGGGCCCGGCGCGCCCTGCGGCGAATACCTGCGCCGCTTCTGGCACCCCGTCTTCCTCTCCTCGATGCTCGGGGACCTGCCCGTGCGGATCCGCCGCCTGGGCGAGGACCTCGTCGTCTTCCGGGACGGTTCGGGCCGTCTCGGCCTCGTGCACGCCCATTGCAGCCACCGCAACACGTCCCTCGAATACGGCATCGTCGAGGAACGCGGCATCCGCTGCTGCTATCACGGCTGGCTTTACGACGTGGACGGCGCGATCCTGGAGACGCCGGGCGAGCCCGACGCCAGCAGGATCAGGGAACGGATCGTCCACGGCGCCTATCCCGTCGTCGAGGTGAAGGGCCTGATCTTCGCCTACATGGGCCCCATCGGGAAGATGCCGCCGTTCCCCCTGTTCGACACGATGGACCTTCCCGGCGACGAGATGGCGCCGGCGATGATCCCCAGCCCCTGCAACTGGCAGCAGATCGCCGAGAACTCCATCGACCCCTATCACGTGGTGTTCCTGCACTCCCGCGTGAGCGGGATACAGTTCCAGAACGAGTTCCGTCTGATGCCGGTGTTCGACTACTTCGAGCGCCCCAACGGCGTCTTCTACACCAGCGCCCGGCGCGTCGGGGACAGGGTCTGGATCCGCGTGCACGATCACCTGATCCCCAACTTCTCCCAGAACGGCGGGATGTTCACGCAGGGCGACCAGGAAGAGCTCTATTTCGCCCGCGCCGGCCTGACCCGCTGGATCGTGCCGGTGGACGACGAGAACTCCCTCTACGTCGCCTACCGCCACTTCAACGAGGAAACGGACCCGCTCGGCCTCGGCGACAAGGGCAAGGTCGGCTGGAACGCCATCGACTTCTACGGCCAGACCGGCGAGCGGACCTACGAGGAAGCGCAACGGAGCCCGGGCGACTACGAGGCCTGGGTCGGGCAGGGGGCCATCACCGTCCACGACCGGGAGCACCTCGGGCATACGGACCGGGGCGTCTCGATGTACCGGCGGCGGCTGCGCGACGCCATCCGGCGGCTGGAGGAGGGGGAGGAGCCCATGCAGCCGTCCGACCTCGGCCTGCCGGTTCCGACCTACGCGGGGGACACCATCCTGCGGATACCCGAGAACGGCGCCGACGACCGCGCGCTGCGGTCCGCCGTCTCCGCGAAGGCGGCCGAGATCTTCCGCAGCGGCGACGGGCTCGTCGGCGAAGAGCGCAGCGAGCACATCAGGCGCCGCCTCCGCGCCCTCGAGGACCGGTAGCCGCCGCGACCCCCACCCCGGCGCGGCCGTCCGTCACCGCCGCGCTCCGGCCCCGGCGCGCCCCGCGATCCGGCACGGCCTCCAGTTCCTGGTCCAGTGCTCGTCGCTTTGCACGTGTCCGGGGCGGACGCTCTTGCAGACGACGTCCGGGAACTCCGCCGCCGGGAACCCCCGCGCCAGCCGCATCACGACGCCCTCCCGCTCGCCCCCGAGCGCGGACGGCTCGCCGTGGGCGTGTTCGACGAACTCGCGTATCTCCGCGACCGACCCGAAACGGCCCCTGAACAGAACCGGGACGACCGGGATCTCCCGCGGCCCCGCATACGCCTCGACCTCGGCGAAGGAGGCGAACGCGCCGTCGCCGCCGCGCAGCGCGAACGCGTAGAACGTCTCGTGCTCCGCGACGGGATCGTACTCGATGCTGTGAACGCCGTAGACGTCCTCGCCGTACAGCCAGACGTCGGGCTCGGTCACTTTCCAGGTATGGTGTTTTTTCACCATTGCCATCCACTTCGCGCCGGAAGGGGCGGCGACGCTGCGCGCATAGACCTCGCCGGCGTGCAGGAGCGTGTTGCCGCCGTCCAGCTTCTCCGTCATCGCCACGTCCTCGCCGACGAACCGGTCCGGATTCGGGTGTGTGTCGTCGTCCCGACCGATGCTCGGCGACCACGGCCAGTATGGGATGCCGGGATACTTCGCGTTCCAGGGCGGGCTGGAACCGGCCCTCGCGGTCATCGCTCGTGGTGGGATCGTTTCGAGGCGTGTCGTGAGCAGAGTTGCTCTACTTTGACGCCCAGCGCGCTCATCAGCGCCTTATGCTCGTCCCAATCGCTGTCGGTCGCGTTCAGAACGATCGCTTTCGCCTTCACCGCGACCGCCAGGAACTTCCGGTCCGAACGGTCGAAGGTGTTCTCCAGCAGCTCTTCAAAGCCTCGTCCATCGTCCTCGGATGGTGTCACCGTGACCATGCGGACGCGCTCGCATTTATGCAGGTTGTTGAGTATATGAATGAAGAATTTGTCGCCTAAACTTGGTTCTCTCGAACTATTCAAATGTTTCGTGTATTCGCCCAAAATGAGATACTTGTCGTCGATGGCGACTACCTCCCGTTCGAGAAACTTCAATTTCTTCACACAGGTCGAACGACATTTTTCGTCCACGTGGATTCCGCGACCGTTGGCGACTATCGCGACGTTGGTATCCACGACGAACGTCATCCGGATCGCTCCATTTTTCTTTTCAAGCCAGCTTCCACGATCGCTCCGATCTCGCCCATCTCGTCGCCGAAGAAGTCGTCCGGCCAGTTCTCGATCTCTCCATACTCGTTCAGGCGCAGGTCGGAAGCGCACGCGTGCATTACTCCGTTTCGTTCCTCTTGCGAGGAGACGAAGTACAGTCGCACGTCCTCGGAGGACGCTTCCTGTTCGGCGACCCGGCGCTGCAGGCGCCGCAGCAAGTGCTCGCTATGGCTCTCCACGACGATCTGAACGTTTCGCACCTTGGCGACGTTCAGCATGACGTCGGCCAGACCGCTTTGCACGGCGGGATGGAGATGGATCTCCGGTTGTTCCATCAGCACCGTGGAGCCTTCCGGGACGTAATAGAGCAGGACCAGAGCGGGCAGAACCTGGGAGACGCCGAATCCGACGTCGGTGAGCGCCGTCGCCGTGCTCGACGGGGAGGTCTTGACCTGCGCCCGGTACAGGTTCGTTCCCTTGGCGATCTCGTCAAGGTTGAATTCGCTGATCAATCCCAACTCACGCAACCAATGAGCGATGACCTCCTGGAATGGTCTCCGTCGCGCCCGCGCCCGCAGCGTCAGTCTCTCCTCTTTTCTGTCGCGAGTGGCGGCGAGTATCGCATCCACCGTGCGCTCGCCGCGCTGACCGACGTCGATCGGGCTCGATCCGGACCAGTGGTAGTCCCGCTTCGGGGGCTCGCGCAACGGCCCGAGGTAATAGAGCGAATCCATCAGTTTTTCGTACGCCAGCTCGAAATCGCCGAGAAAATCCGAGTTCTGATAGTAAGCCCTTACCTGATCGGGAAACCGGTATGTTTTGATCGGAGGCGGAAGCGACCGGGCGCGACCTCGGGGCCGAAATTCAAATTCCCGGCTGTCGTCCGTTCCCAGCTCATATTCCTCCTTTGATCCGTACAGCCAGAACGTCACGTCGTCGAATCGGTATTCCAACGAGCGCGACCAAGGACGTCCTTGCTGCCAGCCGACTTCGCATTCCGTGCTCAAACTGTCTCCTGTGAACACGTTTTCAGGATTCATCTGGTCGTGGATCTCGAGTGTCTCGGGCAGCGTCCAGTCCAGATGCCAGCGTATTCGCTTTCGTCTGTCTTGGCCGTGGACGATGTCGGCGAACGTCCCCAGGTTCGCCAGGCTCTCCGGTCCGCCGAAATCGAGAACCAGCCCTCGGTCCGTGGCGTTCCGGGTCTGTTTGAGCAACAGGAGGAACTGGAGGAGGCTGCTCTTGCCGGCGCTGTTGGTCCCGAAGAAGCCGGTTACCTTGCCGAACGCCAGGTCGGCTTCCCGCCACGCCTTGAAATTCTCGATCTCCAGATTCGTCAGCATCGCCGTGTCTCCCGCTCCCTGTGCGGGAACGATAGGGGGGCGTGGCGGCGTCGGTCAAGAGAAAAATTCTGTCATGGAGAAAAATTTTCATCATGCGGTCGCGGCTGGCGGCCGCGGACCCCCCTCCCGACCTCCCCCCTGCCAGGGGGGAGGAGTGTTGGTGGCCAGGGGGGAGGAGAGTGTGGGTGGTCGGGGGGCGGCGCGTCCCTCGTTCTCCCTCTCCCTTGCAGGGGGAGGGTCGGGGTGGGGGTCGCGGCAGGGGAGACCTGCAATATAACGATATGCTTATATCCATATGCGGAAACGTCCGGCGGCGGGCGGATTGCGCGGGCCGCCTGTTGACCGCCCGGCCGGGTTTGGATACACAGCGGGACGCGGCCCGTTCGGCGCGCCGTCGTCCGCCCCGCTTGCGCCGCCGCGCGGGAGGGGTAGAATCGGGCCGCCCCGACGACGCCGGACCGGGCGGCCGCGGGAACAGGTCAGGGACGCATGAAGGCTCGCTGGGACCTCATACTCATCCCCTCGTTCGTCCTGAGCTTCGCGCTCATGGCGGCGTCGCAGATCATCTTCCTGCGCGCGAGCTTCTACAAGGACCTGGGGCTGGGGCGCCAGGGCGAGGACGTCGTCTTCACCAACTATGGCCGGTTCTTCACGGACGAGTTCTATCTCGACGTGCTGTGGCTGACGATCCAGGTGTCGTTCCTGGCCATGCTGTTCACCCTGGTGTTCGGCTTTCCGGTCGCCTACATGATCGCGCGGCTGCGTTCGCGCTGGGCGATGGTCCTGCTGGCGGGCATCGTGATCTCCACCTTCATCACGATCGTGATCAAGGTGTTCGGCATCTACATCATGTTCTCGGCCAGCGGCATCGTGAACCAGACGCTGATGGGGCTCGGCATCCTCGACCGGCCGTGGACGGTGATCGGCAACGACGCCGGCGTCGTGGTCGGCCTCATGCACTTCACGCTCGGGTTCGGCGTGCTCGTCCTCTACAGCGTCGTGCAGACCATCCCGCGGTCGCTGGAGGAGGCCGCCCAGATCCACGGCTCCAGCCGCTGGCGGGTGTGGGCCCGGGTGATCGTCCCGCTGAGCCTTCCCGGGGTCACGGTCTCGGCCCTGATGATCTTCAACATGTGCATGGGCGCCTTCACCTCGGCCGCCCTGCTCGGCGGCGGGCGCGTCTTCACGCTGCCGGTGCTGATCCAGCGTGTGGTGATCATGGAGGTGAAGTACTCCATGGGGGGAACGCTGGCGGCCGTCCTGCTGATCTCCGTGCTGCTCATCAACCTGCTCTCGATCTACCTGATGACGCGCATGCGCAAGCAGAGGCTGGTGATCACATGACGGTCTCGACGCCGGCCGCGGCCGCGGCCCCGAACGGCGCCCGGCCGCGGCCCGGGTTCCGCTTTCCCGCCGCCAAGGTCTCGTTCTACGGATTTTGCAGCCTGTCCTACATCTTCCTCCTGTCGCCGCTGGTGGTCGTCGTCGGCGCCTCCCTGCACCGGGGAACCCGGTACACGGTCGTCAAGTTCCCGCCCGAGGACCTCTCCCTCTACTGGTACACGCAGATCCCGGACGCCCACTGGGAGGCGCTGACGCTGAGCTTCGGCCTGGCGTTCATGGCCTCCATGCTGGCCTGCGTCGTCGGCATCCCCGCGGCGCTGGGCCTCGTGCGGAGCAACATCCCCCTCAAGGGCCTGTTCTCGTCGATCTTCCGGGCGCCGTTGCAGATCCCGTCCATCGTCACCGGCGTCGCCTTCCTCCAGATGTACTACCTGTTCGGCGACCTCACGGGCCTCTACGTGAACGGGACCTTCGCGGGCCTGCTGCTGGGACACCTGTTCGTCGGCATCCCCTACGTCGTGGGGACCGTCGGCGCGGTCCTGCAACGCTTCGACACGCGCCTCGAGGAGGCGGCGCAGAGCCTCGGGGCGGGCCGCGTCACCACGTTCCGCCGCGTCACGCTTCCCGTCATCATGCCGGGCGTGTACGCTGGCGGCCTGTACGCCTTCATGGTTTCGTTCGGCGACGTGCCGATCTCGATCTTCCTGTCGGCGCCCGGGTTCGTCACCTTCCCGGTCGAGCTCTTCTATGGTATGGAGAACGACTTCAACCCGTCCGTGCTCGCCTCGTCGACGCTCGTCATCCTGTTTTCGCTCGGCCTGCTGCTGCTCATGCAGCGCATCGTCGGGCTCGAGAACCTGTTGCGTTCCGGCGGCGGCTCGTGACGTCGGGTCCGCGTCCCGCCGGCGTCCGCCGCATGGCGGCAAGGGGGCGGTCCTTCCGCGGGCGCGGAAGCCGCTCCGGCTCGTTCAGTGGAACCGCGACGCCGCCCGACGGGACGGACGCGGTTCGGTGGTAACAACGGATCGGCCCGGCGAGGGCCGGTCCCATCGTTCCGAAGGAGGCCGCGGGCGCGACGTCCGCGGTCCGTGAGCAACCCAGCGAACAGGGAGGAGGAGTGAAATGCGCAAGTTGTTGAAACTGTCGGTCATGGCGGCGGCCGCCGGCGCTCTCGCGGCGGCGGCGACCGGCCCCGCGACCGCCGGCGACCTCGACGGCCAGGACATCAAGGTCTGCACGTGGGGGGGGTCGTGGCGCGACATCCAGCGTGACAACATCGTCACCAATCCGGGCGGCCTGGAGAGCCGCGGCGCCACGGTCACGTACGTGACCGGAAGCCCGCAGGACAACATGGCCAAGCTCATCGCGGCGCGCGGCCAGCCCGTCTGCGACGTCGTCGAGATCCTCGACGCCACCTGGGACCAGATGGTCGAGCTCGACTTCGTCGTCGACGAACTCGACTTCGACATGCTCCCGAACGCCAAGCATCTGGCGGACTGGCAGATCGGCAAGAACTTCACCGGTTCGTGGTTCACCCAGGAGGGCATCTGCTACAACGCCGACAAGTTCAAGGAGAACGGCATTCCCGAGCCGACGACCTACAAGGATCTGATCCATCCGAAGCTCGAGGGCCTGATCCAGATCCCCGACATCACGTCGGGCGGCGGGCTGGCCAACTTCGGCGGCATCGTGAAGGCCGCCGGCGGCGACGAGACCAACGTCAAGCCGGGCCTCGACCTGATCAACGCGATGAACGTGCGGAAGTTCTGGAAGCGCGGCAGCGAGGGCGTCACCCTGCTCGAGAACGGGGACATCTGGGCGCTCATCTCGCACGTGGGGTGGTGCATGAGAGGCCACAAGGCCGGGCAGACCTATCTCAAGTTCGTGCACCCGGTCATCGACGACATGCACGTCGGCGTGAACAAGTTCGGGTTCCTCAGCATCGTCAAGAACAGCCCCATGGAGGTGCGGGCCGCCGCGCACGCCTACATCAACGGGTATCTCGACGAGGAGACCCAGTTCCAGATGTCGTCCCGCGCCGGCACGATCCCGGTGAACGTCAAGGCGCAGGCGCGTCTGGCCGAGGATCCCGTGCTGGCCGAGATGGCGGTGCTCGACGCGGAGGGCATCGCCAAGGAATACCGGGTCAAGTACAAGGGCATCGACATCACGACCTGGAACGACCAGTGGAACCGCGCCGTCACCCAGTAGGGCGCCGGCGGTTCCGAGCGCAGGACGGAGGATAGATCCACATGTCGCGCGTCAAGCTCGAACGGGTGGTCAAGCACTACGGCAACGTCGTGGCGCTCCGGGAGATGGATCTCGAGATCCAGGAGGGTGAGTTCCTGACCCTCCTGGGTCCCTCCGGTTGCGGGAAGACGACGACGTTGCGTCTCGTCGCCGGGTTCATCGAGCCCACCCAGGGCACGATCTACCTCGGCAACGACGACGTGACGTTCGTCCCCCCGCAGAAGCGGGAGATCGGCATGGTCTTCCAGGACTACGCCCTGTTCCCGCACATGACGATCGAGGACAACATCGGCTTCGGCCTCAAGGAGCGCGGCGCCGGCAAGGGGGAGATCCGGAACCGCGTCGGCGAGCTTCTGGACCTGATCCACCTGCCCGGCGTCCAGGACCGCTACCCCGCCGAACTCAGCGGCGGCCAGGCGCAGCGCGTGGCGGTGGCGCGGGCCGTCGCCTACGCGCCGCGCGTGCTGCTGATGGACGAGCCCCTTGGCGCGCTCGACCTCAAGCTCCGCGAGGCCATGCAGATCGAGCTCCGCCGCATCCAGCAGGAACTGAAGATCACCACGGTCTACGTCACCCACGACCAGGGCGAGGCGATGAACATGTCGGACCGGATCGTGGTCATGAACCTCGGCCTGATCGAGCAGACGGGCAGCGCCGAGGACATCTACAACAACCCGCGGACCAAGTTCGTCGCGGACTTCATCGGTTCGATCAACTTCCTGCCGGCGAGGATCGTGGGCGACGACGGGGAATGGTCGGTCGCCGAAACGGTGGGGGCGAAGGTCAAGGTGCCGAAGAGCGACGCCTCCTCGTCGTCGGGCGAGGTCGCCATCGCCCTGCGCCCGGAACGGCTGGAACTGGTCGCCAACGGCGGCGACGGCATGAACGTCGTGCCGGGCACGATCTCCAACAAGATCTTCAACGGCAACCTCATGCGCGTCTTCGTCGACGTGGGCGCCGAGGAGCCCGTCGTGATCGAGCTGCCGCCCGCCGACGTCCGCGGCGAGACGGGCGATTCGGTGAGCGTCGGATGGGCGCCGCAGAACGGCCAGGTTCTGACGGAGTGACGATGGGTTTCGGGACCGCGGTCAACCCCCCTCCCTCTCGTTCTCCCTCTCCCTTGCAGGGGGAGGGTCGGGGTGGGGGTCGCTGCGTTGCGGCGCGTGTTCATCCGGACCCCCCTCCCGACCTCCCCCCTGTCAGGGGGGAGGAGTATGGATGGGCAAGGGGGAGGGGTATTAGGAGTGTTGGTGGCCGGGGGAGGGGCGTCGATGGCTTCCTTCCGCTTCTCCTCGTTCTCCCTCCCCCTGGCAGGGGGAGGGTCGGGGTGGGGGTCCGTGGCGGGGGGAGGCCGGTTCGTTTGACGCGCGGGCCGCAACGGTGAACAGGGAGGTTCCATGGCCGAACGACGGGTTACGGTGAATCCGGGGATCGTGGACTGGTCCGGCGAGAACCCCGGCATCTATCTTCGCGACTCGGACGACGGTCCGTGGGCGACCCTGGGCGTCTTCTTCCGGGTGGTCATGTCGCCCTACGGACGGGGCCACGCGATGCTGGTGCTCGACGAACCGGATACCGGCAAGGGCTGGCCCGACGCCCGCAACTTCATCGTCAACGACAACGAGGACCTGACGCGCTACCTGATCCGGGACTACGTGTCCGGGTTCCCGTCGTTCCGCGGCAAGCCGGGCCTCGAGGCGATGACCTACGCGCCCCTCGAGACCGTGGCCTGCGCCGGCGACCCGCGCACGGCGTATTCGGAGACGGTGACGGCGGAGGGACTGACCGCCGCCATGACGTGGTCCGACACCATGGAACCCATGGCGGTCGAGGTGACGCCGGAGACCTCCGCGACCGGCAGGCACGACATGTACAGCCTGTTCTTCGAGGCGAAGGAGGCCAGGATCGAGGTCAACGGCGAACGCCTCTCGGGGAACGTATCGACCCGCCAGTTCTTCGGGAAGACCATGAGCACGGCGTTCCTGGCCTTCTCCGAGACCTGGGTGCGGCCGGCGTAGGCGGGCGGACGGACCCGCGCGGGAACATCAGGGAGGGAAGAGGATGCCGTTGTCGACGCCGGTCAATCCGGGAAGGATCTGGTGGTCGGGCGACAATCCCGGGATGCTGCTGAAGGAGTCCGAGGACGGGCCGTGGACGGCCCTGGCCCTGTTCTTCCGGATCGTGTACACGCCGGCGGGCCGGGGAAACGCCCTGTTCCTGTACGGGCGGCCGGACTCCGCCGAGAGCCTGCCCGACGCGCCCAACGTCGTGCTGCACGACAACGAGGACATGGCCCGCTGGCTGGCCGACGAGTTCGTGGCCCGCCTGCCCGGACCGTTCTCCGAATCGCCGGCCTTCGGGGCGCTGCGCTACCTGCCCCTGACCGAATGCCGCGCGTCGGGCGACGCCTCGAGCCGGTACGTTCAGACGGTCGCGGCGGAGGGCATCGAGGTCGAGTTGATCTGGGACCGGCTGGGCGCGCCGAGGGCGCTCGAGCTGTCGCCCGAGCACGTGGGCACGCGGTCGCACGACCTTTTCAACCTGCTCGTCGAGTCGCGCGACGCGTCGATCGTGGTGAACGGCGAGCGGTTGCCCGGAAAGGTGATGCCGCGGCGGCAGGCCGGAATGGATACGACGACCGGGTTCGTCTACTTCTCCGAGATCTGGATCGAACCCTGAACCTTCGGGGGAGGGCGCGGCGCGGCGCCGGTCCGGAACCGGGTTCCGCGCCGCCAGGACAGAGGACAGGGCAGTGACAGACCTCAACGCCGCCGACGCGGCGGCCATCGAGAAGGTTCTCGCCGTCGAGCCGGTTCTGCGGGGGCTGAAGCCCGCGTCGGAAGCGGTCGGCCTCGACCGGAACACGGTTCTCCACGCGGGCCCCGCGTTCGCCAAGCCCGCCGACGTCACCAGGCCGATCCTCAATTCCGCCGTCGTCGCGCTGGTGTTCGAGGGGGTCGCCGACGACTTCGAGACGGCGGAGCAGATGATCCTCTCCGACGACGTCGCGCTGCGGCCGGCCCAGGACCACGACGTCGTCACGCCGCTCGCGGCCTGCGTCACCGCGTCGTTCATGCTTCAGGAGGTCGTGGACGGCGCCGGGCGGGGCCGCGCCGCGTATACGCCGATAAACGGCGGGAACAGCCCCGGCGCCATGCGCCTCGGCGTGCGCACGGAGGAAGCGCTCGCGCTCGCGCGCTGGCTCAACGGAGACTTCGCGCGCGCCCTGGGCGGCGCCCTGGACGAGCCCGCGCCGACGCTGCCCCTGGCCAGGGCGGGCATGGAGGCGGGGGACGATTGCCACGGACGGACGCCGGCGGCCACCGCGGCGCTCGCCGGACTCCTGGCGCCGAGACTGACGGGAAGCGCCGGCGCGGAGAAGGCCGCCGCCTTCATCGGGGAGAGCCCCAGCTTCTTCCTCAACCTCTGGATGGCCTCCACGCGCTGCATGCTGAGCGCCGCTTCGGGCGTCGAGGGCGGCAGCTTGGTCGTCGGCGCCGGCGGCAACGGCGCCGAGGCGGGCATACAGGTCGCCGGCCTGCCCGGACGGTGGTTCACCGCGCCCGCCGCCCCCCCGAGGCACGAGGCGCCGGACGGCGTCCCGGAAGGCCGGGCGCTGGGCGCCATCGGCGACTCGGCCATCGTCGACGCCATGGGGTTCGGCGCCATGGCCATGAACCTGGCGCCGGAGCAGAAGAAGGGCATGGGCCGCCTGATGCCCGAGGGCGGCCTCGAACTGCCGGAATTGCTTCTGGCGGCCGAGCACCCCGGGTTCGGCGCTCTGGGCCTGCGCGTCGGCATGACGGCGCGCGCCGTCGTCGACGCCGAACGCCAACCCGTGGTCAGCCTCGGCGTGCTCGACAACGAGGGCGAGCTGGGCCGTCTGGCGGGGGGCGTCTTCGAGACTCCGCTGAGCGTCTTCCGCGACGCCGCGGCGGCCCTGGAGGCGGCGTGACGGCCGCGCTCAACGAGATCGGCGCCAGGGAGGCCGCGGGCCTCGTCGCGTCGGGGAAGGCCGGCGTCGAGGAGGTCGTCGCGGCGTGCGTCGCGCGGATCGAGGAACGCGAGCCGGAGATCGGCGCCTTCGAGTGGTTCGACGCGGACCATGCCCTGGAGCAGGCGAGGGCGCTGGACAACGGCCCCGTCAAGGGCGTTCTCCACGGCGTCCCCCTCGGCGTCAAGGACATCATCGACACCAGGGACATGCCGACGCGGAACGGCAGCCCCATCCACGCGGGCCGCCGGCCCTCGACCGACGCGAGCTGCGTCGCGCTCGCGCGCGCGGCTGGCGCCGTCATCCTGGGCAAGACGGTGACCACGGAGTTCGCCTACTTCTTTCCGGGAAAGACGAGGAACCCGCGCAACCCGGACCACACCACCGGCGGATCGTCCATGGGGTCGGCGGCGGGCGCGGCCGACTGCATGTTCCCGATCGGGTTCGGTTCGCAGACCGCCGCCTCGGTGACCCGGCCGGCCGCCTACTGCGGCGTCGTCGGCTACAAGGCGACGACGGGGGACTTCGACCTGCAAGGGGTGTGCGGCCTCGCGGCTTCCTACGACACGCTGGGGTTCCTGTGCCGCGAGGTCGGGGACGTCGCGCTGATGCGCGAGGCGCTGCTCGGCGACCGGCCGCCGCCGCCGCGCGCCGACGACGCGCCGCCGCGGGTGGGTTTCGTCCGCACGCCGTGGTGGGACGAGGCGGACGCCGCCACCCGCCGCGCCCTCGAGTCGGCCGCCGGGAAGCTGGCGGACGAGGGGGCGGAGGTGGCGGAACCGGAGCTGCCGGCGGAGTTCGGCGGGCTGGCCGCGACGCACAAGCTGGTGATGGCGTTCGACGCCGCCCGCGCCCGCGCCTACGAATACGCCAACCATCCGGACGCGCTCAGCCCCCAGTTCACCGCCCTGATGGAGGAGGGCCGCGCCGTGTCCTACGCCGACTACCGGGCCGCGCAGGAACGCTCGGCCGTCTGCCGGCGGCGGCTCGCGGACCTGACGTCCGGCTTCGACGTCCTGCTGGCGCCGAGCGCGCCGGGCGAGGCCCCCAGAGGGCACACCGCGACCGGGGATCCCCTGTTCAGCCGCATGTGGACGCTGCTCCACGTCCCGTCCGTGACGCTGCCCGCGGCGATGGGCGATTCCGGACTGCCCATCGGCGCGCAGATCGTCGGCAAGGTTCGCGGCGACGGCGCGTTGCTCGCCGACGCGCAGTGGATTCACGACCGGCTCCGGTAGCGGCGTTGCGTCCGGACCCCCCTCCCGACCTCCCCCCTGTCAGGGGGGAGGAGTATTTAGTGAGCAGGGGGAGAGAGGGGCGCGAACGCGCCCTACGCGGCGCGCCGGCCGGTGATCGCTTCCCGCAGCCCTTCGAGCAACCCCTCCAGCTTCGCCATGCGCTCCCGCAGGTCGTTCTGTCCCCGTTCGACGCGGTCGATGCGGTCGTTGATCTGGGCGTTGCCCTGGTCGATGCGGTCGTTGATCTGGGCGTTGCCTTGGTCGATACGCTCGTTGATCTGGTCGATGCGCCCGTTGACCTGGTCGATGCGTTCGTTGACCTGGGCGTTGACCTGGTCGATGCGCTCGTTGATCTGGGCGTTGCCCTGATCGATGCGGTCGTTGATCTGGTCGATGCGCCCGTTGACCTGGTCGATGCGCTCGTTGACCTGGGCGTTGCCCTGGTCGATGCGGTCGTTGATCTGGGCGCTGGTCTGGTCTATGCGGTCGTCGATGCGGTCGATGCGTTCGTCGAGGCGCGCGCCTTGCCGGAGGATGAGGCCGGCCAAGGCGACGCCGACGGCGCCGACGGTCGCGAGGATGGTGATGGTGGGGCCGTCCATGCGCGGAGTCTAGGACGATGGCGGCGCCAAGGGAAGGGGCTGCGGATAAATTCGTTGAAACGGGGGGCGGGGTGTGCGATGATGGGGACGGCGTGTGCGTGTATGGAGGTTTCAGGAGCCATGTCCGGGAGCAGTTCACCCCCCCCCCCCCCGCGTCGTGGATGACGGGAGGTTCGGCATGAAGGCCCTGGGCGTTGCGGCGCTCGCGGCGGCGGCGCTGCTGCTGGCGCCGGGGGAGGCGCGGGCGCAAGCCCTTCTATGCGGGAACTCGAACGACGTCCGCTTGGACTGCCCGAATCGGGATTATCCCGACGGCATCGTCTATGGCCTCGCGGGCGACAGCAGCAACATCAGCCACGGCGTCCCCCAGACGCTCAACCTCCTGGGCCACAGTTCCGGGCCGATCACGCTCACGGCCGGCGCCCGGGGGATCGCCTTCGGCGCGCAAGCCAGCGGAGGGTCAGGCCTCACGTTGAACATCGGCGGCGCGACGGGCGGGACCGCCCACGTCGTCAGATTCGTCCAGGGGACGAACTCGGTCTCCGGCATCGACCGGAACAACGGCATCTATATTTTGCGTACGGCCAACAACACCGGTTCGAGCACAACGCTGAACGTGAGAGCCGGTGTGACCATCGGCACGATGGCCACGCCGATGAAGCAGCACGGCATCTTCCTCCGCCCGCACGCCGACCGCCCCTCCGCTGGCCGGGGCAACGCCGGCCTCACCCTCACCACCGCGGCGACCATCCATGCCGCCGGGCAGGGCATCCGGATAGTCCGGCAGACCGGGGGCACAAACGACGCGACCACCGTCACCAACACCGGCGCCCTCCACTCGGGCGTCGGCAACGCCGCCGCCACCGGCAGCTACTTCGACCGGCCGCACGGCATCTACGTGCTGCATGGGGGGACCCAATTCACCGGCTCGCTGACCGTCGACAACGACGGCGACATCACGGTGGGGGGCGCCTACACCGGCATCCTGCTGCGCTACTGGGGCGCCGGCGCCCTGAGCCTCGACAACAGCGGGGACATCGGCGCGGCGACGGGGCAGACGGCGAAGCAGGGCATCCAGTTCAACTTCTCGTACTGGGACAACCAGAGCGCCCAGGCGGTCACCCTCACGAACTCCGGCGCCATCACGGCGTCCGAGTTCGGCATCCGCCTCAAGAAGCTCTCCGGCGGCGACGTCGAGCTCACCAACCGCGGCGCCGTCACGGTGACGGGCGACGCGGCGCAACACGTGGGGCACGCCATCTATCTGGCGGAGGGCGTCACCTTCGGCGAGGGAAGAACCTACGCCGCCAACAAGGGCGACGTCACGATCGACAACAGCGGCGCCCTCAGCTCGAAGAACCACGCCCTCTACGTCTACAGGCCCACCACGACGACGGGGAACGTGGCGGACGACTTCGAGCTCACCAACAGCGGCGCCATCACGTCGGAGGAGGGGGACGGCATCCGCATCCAGCGGCCCGACGGGACGGGCGACGTGACGATCGACAACAGCGGCGCCATCACGGCGGGGGTGAACGCCATCTGGATCGACGAGGTCCTGACGCCCGCGGCCACCGGCACGGTCTCGGTCACCCATTCCGCCGGCGCGCTTTCGGCGGGGCGGTCGGGCATCGTCGTCCAGGTGGCGTCCAGCAACACCGCCGCGACGGTGACGCCGCGCTCGTCGTCGGCCCCTCAGCCGCTGATCGACGTCGCCTGGGGCGGCACCGCCTCGACCGGGGCGACCGCCCGCGGAACGACCGGGACCGCGGCCAGCGACGACGGCCGCTTCGCGGCGCCGCTCCCGCTGGACAACTTGCTCCCCCTCGACCAGGAGGCGGCGGCGGTGAAGGCGGTCGAGGGGACGCTCCACTACGGCGGGCCGGCGGGCATCGAGGCCTACGCCATATCGTGGCGCGACGTGGTGGCGCAGGTGGCGAAGGGCGACGACCCGGGCGCGTTCGCGAACGCCGCGGCGCAACTGACGGCCGTGCCGACGGGCGCCACCGCCGCCGACAACGCCTACGTCGCGCAGTTCCGGGCGGCGCTGGAGAACCCGGACCTGGAGCTCGCGACGCTGGTCTACAACGCCGTCAAGTCGGGCGCGTCCAGCCTGTCCGACCTGAGCGACGCGGACATCGTGACCTTCCTGCGCGTGAACAACGGCGGCAGACGGACCCTGCTGCGGAACGTCCTGGCGCTGGGCCTCTCGGACGACGAGAAGGCGATCCTGCGGGCGGTGGCGACGAACGACGGCGTGGACGCCGCGCTCACGGCCGCGGGCTTCACGGACGACACCTCGGACGACGGCGACTACTGGAGCCTGGTGAAGGGGCTGCTGGACCGCTACAACGTCGGCGACATCCGCGTCAACGTGCGCAGCGGCTCCCTCGCCGCCTCGCGGGGCGACGGCATCCGCGCCTACTACGCGACGCCGAACGACGACAACGGCGCCATCGAGGTCACCATCGCCGCGGGCGCAAGCGTGTCCGGCGCCAAGGCGGGCGTCTACGTCGCCAACGCGGGCGGCGACGTGACGGTGGAGAGCGGCGGGACCATCCGGGGAGGAACCGACGGCATCCGGGTGATCAAGCCGGGGAGCTCGGGCGACCTCACCATCACCACCACCGGCGGCTCGATCACCGCGACCTCCGGCGCCGGCATCCATCCGCAGGACAACGCCGGGCACACGGGCACGGTGACGGTCACCAACGCCGGCGACGTCACGGGGGGCACCTGGGGCATTCTGGCCAACCGGCTCGGGGCGGGCACGGTGTCCGTCGCCAGCAGCGGCGGGACGGTGTGGGGCATGACCGAGCCCGGCATATTCGCGGCGAACAAGGCGGGCGACGCCAGCGACCTGTCGGTCGAGGTGACGGGCGGCGCGGTCCGGTCCTCGGGCCGGAACAAGGCCGCCCTCCATGCGCACAACCGGGGGACGGGCGACCTCTCCGTCACCGGCGCCGGGGCGATCTCGAAGCACGGCGCCGGCGTCTTCGCCGACCTCGGCAGCGCGTACTCGACCACCAGCCAGGTCGACGTCACCCAGGGCGGGCCGATCCAGGGGCGCACGGGGGTCTACGTCCGGGTGGCGCACGGGGCGACGGCGGCGACGCCGACGGCGCGGGCGGCGGGGGCGCAGCCGCTGATCGACGTGACGTGGACGGGGTCGTTCTCGCACGGGACGGCGCCCGCGGTCGCCCCGAACGACGACGGCCGCTTCGCTGCGTCGAGCGTCGCGGAGGCGCTCTCCTTCGACCAGGAGGCGGCGGCGGTGAAGGCCTTGGAGGGGTCGCTGCGCTACGGCGGGGCGGCGGGGATCGAGGCGCACGCCCTGTCGTGGCGGGACGTCGTGGCGCAGGTGGCGAAGGGCGACGATCCGGGCGATTTCGCGGACGCCTCGGCGCAGCAGACGGCCGTGCCGGCGACCGCCACCGCCAGCGACAACGATTACGTCAAGCAGTTCAAGGCGGCGCTCGTCAACGCGGACCTCACGGTCGCGGGCGCGGTCCTGACCGCCATCGGGAGCACCGCCACGACCGCGGCCGGCGTGACCGACGCGGAGATCAGGACGTATCTGCGGACGGACAGCGACGCCACCAGGGCCCTGCTGCGGAACGTGCTGGCGCAGGGCCTCTCGGACAAGGAGAAGGCGGTGCTGCGGGCGGTGGCGATGAACGACGGCCTCGCCACGGCGCTCGCCGACGCGGACGCGGCCTTCTCCACCGCCTACAAGAACGCGGTGAACGCGCTGCTCAACCTCTACAACGTGGGCGACATCCGCGTCGCCATGAACGGCGGCTCCATCGCCGCCGCCCGCGGCGACGGCATCCGCGCCTACTACGCGACGCCCAACGCCAACAACGGCGACATCAGCGTCACGGTCGGCGCGGGCGCGAGCGTGACCGGCGGCAAGGCGGGGGTCTACGCCGCCAACGCGGGCGCCATCGAGGTCACCGTGGCCGCGGGCGCGAGCGTGACCGGCGGCGCGGCGGGGATCTACGTCGCCAACGTGAGCGACGGCCTGACGCTGGCCAGGAAGTACACCTACGGGTTCGCCATGGGCCAGGGCGCTACCGCCGACCAGGCCATAGCGGTGGCGGACAGCGGGGGGGCTTCCCTGCGCGACCAGGTCGTCACCGTCGCCGGCACGGTGACCGGGGGGACGGACGCGGGGGTGCGCCTGAGCGGCGGCGCGGTCATCGTCATGAGGGGGGGCAGCGTGCGCGCGGGTTCCTCGGGCGTGGGCGTTCTGGCGGATGGCGCGGCGCTGGTGTACGTCGACGGCGAGGTGCGGGGCGGCGCGGGCGGCGCCGCGGCGATTCACCTGAGCGGCGGCGGCGACGTCACGGTGGGCCTGAACGGGCGCGTGCGGGCCAACGGCGCCACCAACGCCATCCAGAGCGACGGCAGCGGGACGGACAGGCTGACCCTGGTCACCGACACCGTGATTCCGTACCGGGACGACCTGATCGCCCAGGTGGAGGGCTCCCTCTCGGGCATCGACAGCGCCCGTCTGATCGAGCACCTGAACGGCGTGCCCACCGGTTACTCCCTGACGCTGGGGATCACCAGCGACGGCATGTTGGACACCAGCAAGTTTCCGTCGAAGCCCATATCGTACGGCTGCGCGGCGAACGAACGCTGCACCCGCGCCGGAGCGGGGACGATTGCAAACCGCCGCACGGGCGTCTACGCCGCGGTCCCGCGCGCCGGCGCGCGGGGGGCGACCCAGCCGCTGATCGACGTGAACTGGAGGGCGACGTTCTCGCAAGGAACGGCCGGCGACGCGGGCCGCTTCGCGGCGGCGACCGCTCGGGACGCGCTCGTCTTCGACCGGGAGTCGGAGGCGGTGAAGGCGGCGGCGGCGACCATCCGCTGGGGCGCGCCGGCGGGCATCGAGGCGCACGCCCTGTCGTGGCGCGAATTGGCGGAGGAGGTAGCCAAGGGCGACGATCCGGGCGCGATCGCGAACGCGGCGGCGCAGACAACGCTGCTGGCGACGAGCGGCGCCGGTTCGCGGAGGGCGGCGATCCTGGCGCAGTTCCGGGCGGCGCTCGGCAACGCGGACCTCGCGGTCGCGGCGTCGGTCCTGGCCGCCATCGACACGGACGGGACGACGGGGCTGAGCGACGCGGAGATCGTGACGTACCTGAGCGCGGACGACGCGCCCACGAGGGCCCTGCTGCGGAACGTGCTGGCGCAGGGCCTCTCGGAGAAGGAGAAGGCGGTGCTGGCGGCGGTGGCTGCGGATGACGCCGGCGCCCTCACCGCCGCGCTCGACGACACGGACGCGGCTTTCTCCAACGCCTACAAGACGGCGGTGCGGGCGCTGCTGGGTCGCCGCAACGCGGGCGACATCCGCGTCCGCATGGCGTCCGGCTCCATCGTCACGCAGGGCGACGGCATCCGCGCCTACTACGCGACGCCGAACGCCGACAACGGCGGCATTTCCGTCACCATCGGCGCGGGCGCGCGCGTGACCGCCGACCTGGCGGGCGTCTACGTCGCCAACGCGGGCGGGTCGGTCATGGTCGCCAACGAAGGGATCATCACGGCCGACGCCCACGGCATCCGGGTCGCGGACGCGGGCGGCGCGGTGACGGTCTCCAACAGCGGGACCATCACGGCAGGCGCCTCGGGCGCCTCGGACACCTACGGCATCTACGTGGCGGACGCGGACGGCGACGTCACGGTCACCAGCAGCGGGACCATCACGGCAGGCGCCTCGGGCGCCTCGGACATCTACGGCATCCACGTCGTCAAGCCGGGAGCCTCGGGCGACGTCACCATCACCACCACCGGCGGCTCCATCACCGCGACCGCCGACGCCGGCATCGGCATCTATCCGCAGGACAACGCGGACCATACGGGGACGGTCACGGTCGCCAACGGCGGGGACGTCACGGCGGAAGGCTACGGCATCCTCGTCGCCAGGCTCGGTTCGGGCGCCGTCACCGTCACCAACACCGGCGGGACCGTGCTGGGCCGGACCCAGCCCGGCATCTTCGCCGCGAACAAGGAGGGCGACGCCAGCGCCGTGACGGTCCGGGTGACGGGCGGCGCGGTCCGGACCGAGGGCCGGAACAAGCCCGCCGTCGATGCGCGGAACCGGGGTACGGGCGACCTCTCCGTCGCCATCGCCGCGGGCGCCACGGCCGTCTCGAAGCATGCCGCCGGCGTCTTCGCGTCTCTCGGCGACGCGCCCGACAACCGGGTCAGGATCGACCAGGGCGGGACGATCCGGGGCCGCACGGGCGTCCATGCCCTGGTGGCGCACGGGAGCACGGCCGAGACGGTCCCCGAGTCGCGGACGCCGCCCGACGCGATCTCCGTCGCGTGGACGGGGACGTTCTCCCACGGGACGACGGCCGACGTCGCCCCGAACGACGAGGGCCGTTTCCTGGCGGCGACCAACGCGGAGTCGCTCGACTTCAACCGGGAGTCGGCGGCCATGGAGGCCGTCGGCGGGGACGGGTCGATCCGCTGGGGCGCGCCGGCGGGCATCGAGGCGCAGGTCATGTCGTGGCGCAACGTGGCGAGCGTCGTGGCGACGGGCGACGATCCGGGCGAGATCGCGGACGCCACGGCGCAGGCGAACCTGCTGTCGGAGACGCACGCCGATTCCCGGAGGGCGGCCATCCTGGCGCAGGTCCGGGCGGCGCTCCGCAACGACGACGTCATGGTCGAGACCGGGAGCGCGCTCGCCATGGCCATCGACGCCATCGACGCCAACGACGACGCGGAGTACACCGACGAAGAGATCGCGGCGTATCTGGGCGCGGACGACGCCGACACCAGGACCGGCCTGCGGGCCCTCCTGGCGCAGAGCCTCTCGGATGGGGAGAAGGCGATCCTGGCGGCGGTGGCGGCGGGCGACGACGCCGGTCTTACCGCCGCGCTCACGGCCGCGGGCTTCACGGACGACGGCGACTACTGGAGCCGGGTGAAGGCGCTGCTCGACCGCTACAACGTGGGCGGCATCCGCGTCGCCATGACCGGGGGTTCCATCGACTCGCGCGGCGACGGCATCCGCGCGTACTACGCGACGCCCCACGCCAACAACGGCGGCATCCGCGTCACGGTGGGCGCGGGCGCCGAAGTGACCGGCGCCAAGGCGGGCGTCCACGTCGCCAACGCGGGGCCGGGCCTGATGCTGGAAAGGAAGTACACGTCCGGCTTCACCGAAAACGACGATCCCGACGAGCTCGTGGCGGTGACGCGCGGCGAGGGCGCGAATGCGGTTCCCCTGCGCAACCAGCTCGTCACCGTGGCCGGTACGGTGACCGGGGGGACGGACGCGGCGGTGCGCCTGAACGGCGGCGGCGCCGTCATCGTCATGGCGGGGGGCCGCGCGCACGCCGGTTCCTCGGGCGTGGGCATTCTGGCGGACGGCCCGGCGCACCTGTTCATCGACGGCGAGGTGAAGGGCGGCGCGGGCGGGGCCGCGGCGGTGGACCTGCCCGGCGGCGGCGCCGTCATCGTCGGCCGGAACGGGCGCGTGCAGGCCGACGGCGCCGACCACGCCATCCGGGGCGGCGACGACTTCGAGACCGCGGTGACCGTGACCGTGGCGACCGGCCCGACCGCGTACCGGGAGAACGTGGACGCTCAGCTGAACGGCCTCCTGAAGGGCGTCGAAGGCGGGGTCGTCCGTCTCCGCGAGTACCGGAACGACGGCTTCACCGGTTACCGCACCGGGGAGCTGACGATCTCCGCCGACGGCGAGTTCGACACCAGCGAACTTCCCCCGCGGCCGTGCGGCGAGGACCAGTTCCGCGGCGCCGACGGCATGTGCGCGGACCGGCCGACGGACAGCGGCCGCGTCGCCTTCACCGGAGACGGCGGCATGGAATCGCACGACGACGGCATCCGCGCCTGGTACGCGGAGCCCGGCGACGGCAACGGCGGCATCAGCGTCACCGTGCCCGCAGGCGTGAACGTGACCGGCAGCGAGGCCGGCGTCTACGTCGAGAACGCGGGGCCGGGCCTGCGCATACGCAAGAGATACGCGCCCGAGGCCATCCGGCGTCTGGCGGTCAACGAGGACGCGGGCGAGGACGACCTGGTCGCCATGGGGAGCCTGAATGCGGCCGGGAACGCCATCGAGACGCCCTGGCTCGACCAGCTCGTCACCGTCGAGGGCACGGTGACCGGGGGGACGGACGCGGCGGTGCACCTGAACGGCGGCGGGGCCGTCATCGTCATGGCGGGGGGCCGGGTGATTGCCGGTTCCTCGGGCGTCGCGGTCCGGGTGAACGACCCGGGACCGGCGCACCTGTTCATCGACGGCGAGGTGCGGGGCGGCGTGGGCGGCGCTGCGGCGGTGGACCTGCCGGCCGGCGGCAGCGTCGTCGTCGGCCCGAACGGGCGCGTGCAGGCCAACGGCGCCCGCAACGTCATCCGGGGCGGCGATACCGCGGCGACCGAGGTGAACGTGACCGTGGATGTCGACCGCCCGTCCCCGTCCCCGGACGACGTGAACGCCCGGGTGGAGGGCTCCCTGGAGGGCGTCGAAGGCGGCGTCGTCCGTCTCCGTGAGTTGGATCCGAACGGCGTCCCCATCGGTTACTCCAGGACGCTGCCGATCAAGGACGGCATGCTGGACACCAGCGGGCTTGATGATCCCGAGGAGGGCGACGACGTGATGGCGCTCTCCTGCGAGGAGGTGGAGAGGATCGGAGACCGCCGCTGCCGCCTGTACGAGGCGCTGCCCTCGATGCTGCTGGCGATGAACGCCCTGCCGTCCTGGGCGGACCGGATGGCGGCGGCGCGCGACGGCAACGGCGTCTGGGCGCGCGTGGAGGCGGCGCAGGGCAAGTGGCGGGCGAAGCAGGCGACGACGACCGGGGAGCTCGCCTACGACCACAACCGGGGCGTGGGGCAGGCGGGCTTCGAGTTCGCCGCCGGCGAGAACGGCCGGGGCGGAGTGTCTGCGCACGCGGTCGGCGGCAAGGCGTCGATGTCCGGCGTGGGCGAGGTCGACCTGAAGGGCTGGGGGGCGGGGATATCCGCCACCTGGCTCGACGGGGCCTTCTACGTCGACGCGCAGGCGGCGGCGACGGCCTACGACGTCGACGTGAAGTCCTACACGCACGGCAGGATGTCGACGAAGAGCGTGCACGGCGCGGGATACGCGGTGGGGGTGGACGTGGGCGTCCGGGCGCCGGTGGGAGAGGCGTTCTTGACGCCGCGCGCGGGCGTGGCGTGGTCGCGGGTCGACCTGGCGGAGTTCAGGGACCTGGAGACGGCCGGCGACGGCGACATGCGGGCGCGGGTGTCGGTGGCGGACGCGAACAGCGTGAAGGGCCGGGTGGGGATGACGCTGGAGGCGGCGGCGGGGACGGGCCGCCTGTTCGGCTCGCTCGACGTGGAGCGGGAGTTCACGGGCGACACGAAGACGACGGTCGGCAGGGCGGCGTTGAGGACGGAAGCCCGCCCGACGGCGGCGCGCCTGGGCCTCGGCGGGGTGTTCGACGTGGACGAGAACGTCCGCCTGAAGGCCACGGCGGGCTACCGGACGAGCGGCAACAGCGCGACGAGCGGCTACGACGGCGGACTGGAACTGCAAGTGCGGTTCTAGTGTTATGTCCCGGAGATAAATGATGCGAGTCGTTGGACCTTGGCGAGTATGGAGTCTGCGGTTGCGGTCCAGACGAAAGGTTTGGCGTTCGTGTTGTAGTTTTTGACGAAGAGGTCGATCTTGCCGACGAGTTCGTTGACGCTGGAGAAGGAGCCGCGTCGGATGGCCTGTTGTGTGATGATGCCGAACCATCGTTCGACCTGATTGAGCCACGAGGCATAGGTAGGGGTGTAGTGGATGTGGTAGCGCTCCCGCCTGGCGAGCCAGGCTTTGACCTTGGGGTGCTTGTGGGTGGCGTAGTTGTCGACGATGAGATGGATGTCGAGCTGGCGAGGGACGTTGGCGTCGACATGTCGGAGGAAGGAGAGGAACTCCTGGTGTCGGTGGCGCGGCTTGCATTGGGCGATGAGCTTTCCGGTGGCGATGTCGAGGGCTGCGAACAGGGTTGTGGTTCCGTGGCGGACGTAATCGTGGGTGCGTCCTTCGACGTATCCCAGCCCCATGGGGAGCATGGGCTGGGTGCGGTTGAGGGCCTGGATTTGGGTTTTCTCGTCGGCGCACAGGACGACGGCATGGTCCGGGGGGTTGAGGTAGAGGCCGACGATGTCGCGGACCTTCTCGACGAAGAAGGGGTCGTTGGAGAGCTTGAAGTGACGCTGGCGGTGGGGCTGGACGCCGAACAGGTTGAACCAGCGCTGCACGGTGCTCTTGGAGACGCCGGTGTGGGCGGCCATGGCGCGTGTGCTCCAGTGGGTGGCGCCGTCGGGTGGCGTGGAGTGCAGAGCGGTATTGATGACCTCGGCGATCCGCTCGTCGTCATGGGTTCGGGGCCGTCCCGGACGCAACTCGTCGTGCAGGCCCTGGACCCCGTGCGCGCGGTAGCGTTGGCGCCACTTGCCGACGGTGGCGGGGGTCAGGCGCATCCGTCTGGCGATGGAGGCGTTGGGTTCGCCCTCGGCGCAGGCCAGGACGATCTGCGCGCGCCGGACCAGCCCATGAGGCAAGGAGCGCGCATTGGCGAGACTGAGAAGTTGGGATTTCTCGATATCGTCGAGAACGAGAGGGGCGATCGGGCGACCGGGGGCCATGGCTGGACTCCTGCTGGAAAACCAACCATCAATGTATCAGTCATTTGAAGGACACGACACTAGGGGCGCGAGCCTCTTCTCCTTTTCCCCTTCCCCTTCTTCTCCCTCCCCCTTGCAGGGGGAGGGTCGGGGTGGGGGTCGCGGCGTTGCGGAACCGCGGCAGACCCCCCTCCCGACCTCCCCCCTGTCAGGGGGGAGGAGTACGGATGGGCAGGGGGGAAGAGCGCGGATAGGGGTCGCGGCGTTGCGGGACCGCGGCAGACCCCCCTCCCGACCTCCCCCCTGTCAGGGGGGAGGAGTATGGATGGGCAGGGGGGAGAGGGGCGCGGATAGGGGGTCGCCGCGCGCGCTCTCGATCCTCCAATATCGCGCTTGCGGACGGGAGCGCGCTGGTGTAGCGTCGGCCCATGACCATCATCCCGCCCGCCACCGGCTTCGACACGCTGACCTACGCGCGCCGCCTCAGGGCGGCCGGCGTGGACGAGGCCCAGGCCGAAGCGCACGCCGAGGCCGTCCGCGACGCCGTGATGGAAGGCGTCGCCACCAAGGCCGACCTCGATACCGGACTCGCCGCGGTCAGGACCGAACTCAAGGCCGACATCGCCGCGGTCAGGACCGAACTCAAGGCCGACATCGCCGCGGTCAGGACCGATCTGGACAATGGACTCACCGCGGTCAGGACCGAATTCAAGGCCGACGTCTCCGCCGCCAAGGCCGAACTCAAGACCGACGTGGCCAACCTCGAAACCCGGCTGGTCCGCCTGATCTTCGCCGTCGCCGCCGGGCAGGCCGCGCTCATCGTCGGCTTGCTCAAGCTGCTTCCGTAACGTAAGCCCGCCCCGGCGGACCCCCCTCCCGGCGCGCCCCTCTCGTTCTCCCTCCCCCTGGCAGGGGGAGGGTCGGGGTGGGGGGCGCGGCGGGGGAGGAGCGATGATTGCGCGGCGCGCGTGCATCCGGACCCCCCTCCCGACCTCCCCCCTGTCAGGGGGGAGGAGTATGGGTGGTCAGGGGGGAAGAGCGCGGATGGTCAGGGGGGAGGGTCGGGGTGGGGGTCGCGGCGGGGGAGCGGAACGGGAAAGGCGGGCTATCGCTCTCCGGTGAAGTTCGGCCGGCGTTTCTCGAACATGGCTTCCACGGCTTCCCGGTGATCGGCCGTGCGGTGGGCGATCGCCTGCATTCCGCACGAGAGCTCCAGCAGCGTTTCGAGATCGACGCGCTGTCCCTCCCGTATGAGCCGTTTGGTCATTCTCAGGGCCTCGGGAGGATTCGCGGCGACGCGGCCGGCGAGGGCCCGGGCCTCGTCCATCAGGCTTTCCGGCGGCGCCACGCGCGACACGAGGCCCCATTCGAGCGCCGTTTCCGCGTCGATCCGGTCGCCCGTGAAGGCCATCTCGGCCGCCCGCGCCATGCCGATGGCGCGCGGCAGGAACCACGCGCCGCCGTCGCCCGGGATGATGCCGAGCTTGACGAACACCTCCGCGAAGGAAGCCCGTTCCGACGCGATCCGCATGTCGCACATCATGGCGATGTCGAAACCCGCGCCGACGGCGGCGCCGTTGACCGCGGCGATGACGGGAACCTCCAGACGATGCAGCGCCAGCGGCAGGCGCTGTATGCCTTCGCGGTAGGCCGCCCGGATCCGGGCCGCCGAGCCGCCGAACAGGCCGGTCCGGTCCCGCATGTCCTTGACGTTGCCGCCGGACGAGAAGCCCTTGCCGGCGCCCGTCAGAATGGCGCAGCGGACGGACAGGTCGCGGTCGATCCGGTCGCAGTGGGCGATGAGCGCCTCGCAGAGGTCCTCGGCGATGGCGTTCCGGGTGTCGGGCCGGTTGAGCGTCAGCGTGACGACGGCGCCGTCCTGCTCGTAGATGACTGCATCGTCGGTCATGAGGCTCGCCGCCTCCTCGCGGCATCGCGCGGCGTCATGGCTGGCCAGCGTGGCCGTCGCCCTTTCCCTTGCGTCCCAGCCCGATCTTCTTGGCGAATCGAGAGCGCTGCTTCGCGTAGTTCGGCGCCACCATCGGATAGTCCGACGGCAGACCCCATTTGGCGCGGTACTCGTCGGGCGTCATGTCGTAGGCGGAGCGCAGATGGCGTTTCAGCATCTTGAGGCGCCTGCCGTCCTCGAGGCACACGATGTAGTCGGAAGTGACGGACCGCCGGACCGGCACCGCGGGCCGGAGGCCGTCGCGGCCTCCTCCCGAACCGCGGCCGACGGACGACAACGTGGCGTGGACCGTCCGGATGACGTCGGGCAGCTCCTCGGCGGAAAGGCTGTTGCGACTCACGTAGGCCGCAGCGATGTCCGACGCCATGTGAAGGAGTTCGGCGTCGGAAACGCCCGAATCTTTGTCGTCCGCCATGATTACGGCCCCCCTGGTGATCGTCGATTCTTCGGTTTCCTCGACCGAATTCTTCATGACGCTCCGCGACGTCATGGCGACGACGGCAATGTTACCGAAGCGCCGCCGTCATTACAAGGTTCCGTCCCCCTTCTTCTCCCTCTCCCTGGCAGGGGGAGGGTCGGGGTGGGGGTCCCCGGCGGCGGCGCGCGTCCATGCGGACCCCCCTCCCGACCTCCCCCCTGCCAGGGGGGAGGAGTATGGATGGGGCTCCCCCCTGTCAGGGGGGAGGAGTATCGATGGTCAGGGGGGAGGAGTGCGGTGGACAGGGGGGAGGGGTGGGGGTCGCGGCGGGGGGAGGAGCGCGAACGGACGCAGTGCGGGAAATCGGGCTACAATGCGCCCGCCGCGACTCGCCCGGAGAGAACCCGGAGGAAGACCCGTGACCGATCCCATCACGTTGGCGCTGTTTCAGAACCGGCTCGACTACATCGCCCGGCAGATGGGCTGGGTGATGATCCGCACCTCCCGCAGCCCCATCTTCAACCAGTCCCACGACTTCTCGTGTTTCGTCGCCGACGGGGACGGCAACCTCGTATCGCAGGCCGACGGCATCCCGATCCACACCGGCGGCGGGGGCTTCGCGGTCCGGGCGTTGCTGGAGGCCTTCGGCGGCGACATGTCGAACGGCGACGTGTTCGTGCTCAACGATCCATACGTCGCCGGGGGCAACCATCTGCCCGATTGGGTCATCGCCCGGCCGATATTCGTCGAGTCGGAGCTCGTGGCGTTCGCGTGCAACCGCGCCCATCAGTCGGACATCGGCGGCGGCGCGGCCGGGACGTACAACTCCTCGGCGACGGAGATCTGGCACGAGGGGCTCCGCCTGCCCCCCCTGCGCCTCGTCGAACGGGGCGAGACCCGCGAGGACCTGTGGCGGCTCCTCATCCTGAACTCGCGCATGCCCCATTTCATGGACGGCGATCTGCGCGCCATGATCGGCTCGACCGACATCGGCCGCGGCCTCGTCGTCGAGACCATGGAGCGGTTCGGCCTCGAAGAAGGGCGCCGGTGCTTCGCCGGGGTGCTCGACCACGGCGACGCCCTGATGCGCGAGGCCGTCTCCCGTCTCCCCGACGGCGTGTACGAGGCCGAATCGGGTTTCGACGACGACTGCTTCGACGACGTGGAGCTGCCGATCCGCGTCAGGGTCGCCATAAGCGGCGACGAGATGACGGTCGACTTCACGGGAACGGCGGACCAGATCCGGGGCTTCAAGAACAGCTCCCTCGCCAACACGCACTCGTCCGTGTTCTCGGCGCTCTCCACCTTCTTCGACCCGTCGATCCCCCGGAACGAGGGCACGTTCCGCGGCGTCACCGTCGTCGCGCCCGAAGGGTCGCTCGCCAACGCCCGTCCGCCCGCCCCCATGACCATGTGCACCGTGTTTCCGGCGCAGCAGATCATCCACGCCATCTGGCAGGCCCTCGGCCAGGCGGACCCGTCCCGGGCCTGCGCGGGCTGGGGCATGAACGCCTTTCCGCTGTCCTCCGCCGAGGGTTACGACGGGCGCGTCTCGACCATGTACCACTGGGGCGGCGGTTCGGGCGGCGGCGCCGTGAACGGACGCGACGGGTTTCCCCAGATCGGGCCGATGTGCGCGTTCGGGGCCCTGATCCTCCCCAACGCGGAGATGAGCGAGCAGCTCTACCCGGTCCACGTCCGGCGCCAGGAGCTGCGCCTCGACGGCGCCGGCGCCGGCGAGTACCGGGGCGGTCCCGGGGTCGACTACGTCGCCGACATCCTGTTCCCCTCGGAGATCTCGTTCCGGGCCGAATCCGTCAAGAAGTCCTGGACGCACGGGAGCAACGGCGGCCGCCGGGGAACCGTGTCCAGGGTCACGCTGACGCCGCGGGGCGGCGAGACCTACGCGCCGCCCGCCTACGGCGTCATCGACATCGAGCCGTCGCGCCTCCGCGTGGTGTCCGGCGGCGGCGGCGGTTGGGGAGATCCGCTGGAGCGCGATCCGGAGCGGGTGTTGCGCGACGTGGGCGACGGGGTCGTGAGCGCGGAAGCCGCGCGGGACGCCTACGGCGTCGTGCTCGATGCGTCCGGGAGCGCCGTCGATGCGAGGGGGACGGAAGCGCGCCGCCGCGCGCTGCGCGAAGACCGGACGCCCGAACCCGCCGCGTGACCGGCCCGGATCCGGCCGGCGGGCGGGGGAGTGGCTCCCCGGGCCGGACTCGAACCAGCGACCTAGTGGTTAACAGCCACCCGCTCTACCAACTGAGCTACCGGGGAACGGTCCGTACTTAACCGTTGTCGCCGCCGCCTTCAACCCCGTCCGCCGCGACCGCCGCGCCTTCGTCGAGGAACGCGTCGATCCCGGCGTCGGAGAAGCCGTGCTCGCTCAGGACCTCGCGGGTGTGCTGGCCGTAGAGCGGCGCCGGCGACCGCACGGAAGCCGGGGTCCGCGAGAACTTCACCGGCGGCCCGAGCGTCTTCACCGCGCCGGCCGTCGGGTGCATGACCTCCGGGGTCATGCCGCGGGCCGCCGTCTGGGGATCGGCGTGCATGTCCGTGACGGTGTTGATCGGTCCGGCGGGGATGCCGGCCTCCTCGAAGCGGGCGAGCCATTCGTCCGTCGCCGCCGCGCGGAAGACGGCGCCGAGCTTCTCGTCCAGCGCGTCGGTGTTGGCCATGCGGGCGGCGTTGTCGGCGAAGCGCGGATCGCCGGCGATGTCCGGCTCGTCCAGAAGAGCCATCAGCCGTCCCCAGTTGCGTTGCGAGGCGGCCCCGATGCACATCCAGGAATCGGCCGTCCGGAAGGCCTGGTAGGGCGCGTTCAACGGGTGCCGCGTTCCCATGGCGCGCGGCGCCACGCCGGTGGCGAAGGCGATGGCCGACTGCCAGAAGGTGTGCGTGATGCCGGCCTCGAACAGGGACGTGTCCACGACCTGGCCCTCGCCCGTGCGCTCGCGCTCGTGGAGGGCCGCCAGCACGCCCATCGTCAGCAACAGGCCCGCCGTGATGTCCGTGATCGGCGCGCCGACCTTGGTCGGCGCGGCGCCCGAAGCGTCGCCGGTGATGCTCATCAGGCCGCTCATGCCCTGGGCCACGAGGTCGAAGCCGCCGCGGTTCCGATAGGGGCCGGTGACGCCGAAGCCCGAGATCGTCCCGTAGACGAGGCCGGGGTTGTCTTCCTTCAGCGTCTCGTAACCGACGCCCAGACGGTCGAGCGCGCCGGGCCGGAAGTTCTCGATCAGGACGTCGGCGTCCGCCGCGAGGCGCCGCAGTATCCGCTTGCCGCCCTCCGTCTTGAGATCGACGGCGACGCCGCGCTTGTTGCGGTTCATCATCATGAAGGCGGCGGACTCGCCGCCGACCGTGGGCGGCGCCGAACGGCGCGAGTCGTCGCCGCCCGGGACCCTCTCGATCTTGATCACGTCGGCGCCGAGGTCGGCGAGCATCAGCCCGCAGGTCGGCCCCGCCAGATGGTGCGTGAGGTCGACGACCTTGAGGCCCGCGAGGGGTCCGGGGGAGGGGTCGGCCATCGCCGGCGTCCCCGTCAACGTCCCTTGAACTCCGGCGCCCGCTTCTCCATGAACGCGCGGACGCCTTCCCGGTAGTCCTCCGAATCGAACAGCGCGAAGCCGGCGTCGGCCTCGTCCGCCGACACGGGGGCGGGGTCGTCGAGGCGGAGGATCGCCGCCTTGTGCCAGCGGTTGGAGAGGGGCGCGCGACCGGCGATGCGCCGCGCCCGCCCATAGGCTTCCTCGGCCACTTCGCCATCGGGGCGGACCTCGTGGACCAACCCCTTGGCGGCGGCTTCCTCGGCGCCGAAGATCCGCCCCTCGAGCATGATCTCGAGCGCGAACGCCCTCCCGCATACGGCGATCAGGGCGCGCAGTTCGTCGTGTCCCACGCCGAGGCCCAGACGGTTGCCGGTGACGCCGAAGCGGCTCGACTCGCCGCAGACGCGGATGTCGCACATGCAGGCGATCTCCATGCCGCCGCCGACGCAGACGCCTTCGATCAGCGCGATGGTGGGGTGCCGGCAGCGGCGCACGGCGGCCATGGCGGAGCGCGTGCGCTCGCCGTATTCGCGGGCCTGGGCGCCGTCCGCGCGCTCCCTGTCGAACACGGAGATGTCGGCGCCGGAGACGAAGTTCGCGCCGTCGCCCCTGAGCACCACGACGCGGAGCCCGTCGTCGCCGGACGCCTCGTTCATGAGGTCCTCCAGTTCGCTCCACATCCCGGGCGTCATCGCGTTCAGACGCCTGGGGTTGGACAGGACGACCGTCGCGACCGCGCCGTCCCTCTCCAGGGTCACTCCGTCGTTCATGCGTCCTCCCCGCGCCTCCGCGCGATGCCCATGCTCCGCGCGGCGCCCGCGCGGAGACCGACCGTCAGTCGACCATGACGCCGCCGTTGACGTCGAGGGTCTCGCCCGTGATGAAGCCGCTCGATTCGCCGGCCAGGAACAGGATGGCGTCCGCGACCTCGTCCGCCGTCCCCATGCGGCCCACCGGAACGATCTCGTTCAGCCTCGGGTCGACGTTCGCCGTCATCCCGGTGGCGATGGGTCCCGGCGACACCGAGTTCACCGTGATGCCGTCGGCGGCGAGTTCCTTGGCCAGGAAGAACGTCACCGCGTGGACGCCGGCCTTGGAGGCGCCGTAGGCGACGTTGGCCGATCCCGCCTGTTCCTTCCGGTCGATCCACGGACGCGGGTTGCCCCCGTTCTTTCCGATCAGCGACCCCACCGTGACGATGCGGCCGTAGCGTTGCCGGCGCATCTGGGCGATGACCGCCTGGCAGCAGAGCCAGGAACCCTTGAGGTTGACGTCGATGACGCGGTCCCACTCCGCCTCGTCGAGCGACTCGGCGTCGCCGAGCGACGCCACGCCCGCCGCGGTCGCGAGGACGTCGATGCCGCCGAGGGCCTCGACCGCCTTGTCGACCATCGCCCGGACCTGGGCGCGGTCCGTCACGTCGGCGCGAACCTCGACGACGCGGCGGCCCATCCCCGCCGCCTCGGCGGCGACGGCGGCGGAGTCGCCGACGTCGGCGAGGCACAGGTCCGCGCCTTCGCGGGCGAACGCCCGGGCCGTCGCGCCGCCGATTCCGCCGGCCGCGCCGGTGATCAGGGCGGTTCTGCCTTCGAATCTCATGCGCGGGCGCGGCGGCCGGTCAGGGCGCCTGGAGCCGGGCGGCGTCGCGCCCGGCGATGCGGCCGAAGGTGGCGCCCCGCATCACCGAGGTCGCGCCGGTGTAATAGCGGTAGTAGATGCCCACCACCTCGCCCGCCGCGTAGAGCCCCGGGATCGCCTCTCCGTCGCTGTTCAGGACCTGGGCCCTGGCGTTCACCTTGATCCCTCCGAAGGTGAAGACGTTGGAGACGATCATCGGCCAGGCGCGGAAGGGGGGCCGGTCCAGCGGCCGCGCCCAGTTCGACTTGCGCGGCCGCAGCCCCCGGGTCGCGAGGCCGTCGACCTCCTCGGGCCTGAACGCGCCGTCGGTCGGGCAGGCGGCGTTGTAGAGCGCCACGGTCTCCTCCAGGGCGTCGGCGGGAACGCCGAGCCCGTCCGCCAGCGCCCCGACGCCGTCGGCGGTCACCGGCGGGACCTCGCTGCGGATGGCGCGCCGGTAGTTGGGCACGTCTTCGAGCCCGTCGTCGCAGACGATATAGGCGATGCCGTCGTCCTCGTCGAGCAGGCGGTAGCAGATGGGTTCGTAGGTCCGGTCGACCGGACCCGGAGCCTCGTCGACGAAGCGCCGGCCGTGCTTGTTCACCAGAATGCCGTAGGGAAAGACCATGACGGCGGGTTCCGGGCCGCTGGCGCGGGGGTCGACGGGTTCGGCGTGGAAGTTGCCGTACTCGCCGGCGGGCGCCGCCCCGATGTCGAGCGCCATGCGGATGCCCTCGCCCTTGTTGTAGTAGCCGCCGCGCGCCACCGGCCGCACGTTGACGGCGTTGCGGCCGATGTAGTGGGTCATCATCTCCGGGTTGCCCTGGTATCCGCCGCACGCCAGGACGACGGCGCGGCCGTGGAACCGCGCGGGCCTGTTGCGCCGTCCCACGGCGTCGACCCCGACGACCGCCCCGTCCTCGTTCTGGATCAGGCTGCGGGCGGTCGTCCGGTAGAAGATGGGCGCGCCGTCGGCCTCGAGCTTCCCGGCGAGGGATTCGACGATCTGCAACCCGCCGCCGACGGGGGCGAGCTTGGGAAAGGACTGCACGATCTGGTGGATGGGCAGGAAGTCGAAGCGCAGTCCCTGCTCCTCGAGCCACGCCAGGGTCGGCGGCGCCTGTTCCGCGAAGGCGGAGACCAGCTCGGGGTCGGGGAAGCTCATGGCGCGCAGGTATCCGGGCCAGGCGTCGGAGCTCCGGTTCATCGAATGGACGAGCTCGGGTTCGAGGTAGCCTCCCGTGCGTTCCGCGATGTGGTCTTCGAGGTCGTCCGCGACCTTCTCGCGGGAGCTCATGCGCCAGAACGCCTCGGTCCACCGGGTGTTGCCTCCGCGGTCCTCCCTGGGCGCGCGTTCCAGGACGCACACCGACGCGCCCTGCTGGCGCGCGGTCAGCGCCGCGCACATCCCGGCGACGCCGTGCCCCACGACGACGACGTCGAATCGATGGCTCTTGACGGTCATGGATTCCTCCCGAGACGGGCCGGCCCTCGCCGCCGCGCGGGGCGCAGTTTAGCCCGCATCCGGCGCGACCCCCACCCCGACCCTCCCCCTGCCAGGGGGAGGGGGGAGGTCGGGAGGGGGGTGGACCGCGGTCCCGCAACGCCGCGCAACCCTCGATCCCTGCCGGTATGAGGAATGTGGGGGGTCAAGAGTCGCCGTTGCCGAGTCTGGTTCGCTGCACGATGGCGCGGTCGATCAGGCCCCCGACGGTCGGATCGACGTTGCGCATTTCGATCCGCGTCATGAAGGCCCGCGGTCCCATATCGACGAACAGGCGCCCGAAAACCTCGTCGGCGAAGCTGCTCGAAATGACGGCCACGCCGTCGAAATCGAGTATCACCGGGCGGCGGCCGCGCAACAGATTCTCGATCATGCTGCGAATCCGCTTTCCGCCCTGGCGGGAACCGAAATCGCGCTGGGCCTTTTCCCTCATGTCGAAAACCAGCTCCCCCTCATGATTCTCGAACGCGCGCTCGACGTAATCGTAAGGTGGGTCGTGCGGCTGCCCCTTGAACCGAAGCGCCTTGTGGAGCAATTCAGGATCTCCGACATGAATACCGCACAGGACCGACGTGCCGCTATATGGAATCTTTCGGGAGTGACTCTTGATCCTTTCATCCGATTGTCCGGAATAAAGCTCACCGTGTAGGGAATTGATCGCGAATCGTCCTCCCGAAAGCGTGGAAACCTGATAGCTTCCATAAAGGCCGTTTCCGGCGTTCCCGGACTTGTCGCGGGTCGTACCCTCGTCGATGGCGCTTCTGACTGCGTGTTCGTGATCGGCTATTCCCATGCTTTCGGGAATACCGATTCCGGCGTCGGCGACGACGAATTCGACGACGTTCATGTTCTTGAACGCCGTCGCCTGTACGAAGCCGCCCACGAGGGATTCGGCGTGGTTGGATACGTTGTCCATGATCTCTCCGAGGGACCACTCGACGGCTTTCAGAGTCTCGCGTTTCGTTTCCAATTCCCGCAGGATCAGATCCATGACCATGTTGAGAACGTCACCGGCGTCTTCGGCCCTGTCAACGCCGAATTGAAGGGCTGGGACGTTATTACCCCGATACGCGGACGGGCCATAGTCACTCGGTTGGATGTGATGCGCCCAATTCGTGTTGATGAACAGTCGTTTCAAGGACTGGTCTTCCGGGACGATGAGTTCAAAATCGACTCCGCGTCTGCGGTAATCGGAAACGATTGCAATCAGAGGAAGCATCGTCGCTTCGGTGATTGAATCGCACATGGAGTAATCCAGTATGACTTGAGGAAAACCACGATCGCTTATGGTTTGATGAAGAGCGGCGCAAAAATATCGCAGACCTACAGGCCCTATCCGGCCTTTGACGACGATTCTTTCATTATCCCGATCTACCCGTCCAGGTTGCACCTCATTCGTCATCTGTATCTCCTTGCGCGCCATGCAAATTTCCATATTCCTCCACTCTCCCTACGCCGCCGCGCGGGGTTCGAGGCGCACCCTATCCGAAAGGTGGGTGGGGGACAACGGGAAGGCGGCTTCGTCCGGCAGTGCGGCCTCTACGCGAAGCCCCCCGGCGCCGGAGGGCGTCAGACGAAGAGGATCGCGGCGCCCATGACCGACAGCGCGATCAGCACCGCGCGGCGGAAGACCCGTTCGTCGGCGCGGCGGAAAAGGCGGCTTCCGACCCAGATGAACGCCGCGAACACCGGGAATATGACGAGGGCCCGCCACAGCGTGAGCGCGGTGATCGCGTCGTTGAGGATCAGCAACGCCAGCACGGCCGCCGCCGTCAGCGAGATGACGCTGTTGAAGGCGGCCCGGTGGGCGTGGCGGTCGCCGGGGGAATTGAGAATGTAGAGGTTGTAGATCGGCCCGCCCAGCGCGGTGGCGCCGACGGACACCCCGGTGACGGCCCCGACCGCGAGGGTGGCCGGTGCGCCGACGCCGCCCCGATACCGCCAGCCCGTCAGCAGGACGAGCGAGAAGACCAGCACGGCGGCGGCCATGACCTTCTTCATGACGTCGGGGTCGAGGTGAAGGAGCAGCCAGGCGCCCGCGGGCATGGTGACCCACGAGGCGGCGACCAGCGGCAGGACGAGGCGCCAGCGCGTGAGGCGGAACGCGCGCCGCATGAGGGGGATGGCCACGGCGACGTCGAACAGGACGATGAGCGCCACCGTCGGAACGGGTCCGAAGAGGAGGGCGTACGGCGGGGTCATCAGCATCGAGTTCCCGGTGCCGGTGAATCCCCGCAGGACGCCTCCCGCCGCCGCGACCGCCGCGGCGAGCAGGAGCCCGGGAGTGAACAGATCGGGTGGAACCACGGAACCTCGGAAGAGGGGGGCGGGGCCGTTTCCGGGCAGCTTCGGGGGAGGGGGCGTCCAGCGTCAACCCGGCCGCCGCCGACGCCCGTCCGCAGGCTTCGTCCGGCGACGGGGCGCCGCAGGGTCCGTTCGCGCTTCTCCCCCTGGCGCCGCGACCCCCACCCCGACCCTCCCCCTGCAAGGGGGAGGGAGAAGAAGGGGAGGGGCCATTCATGCTCCTCCCCCCTGACAGGGGGGAGGTCGGGAGGGGGGCGCGGTCCCGCAACGCCGCGCGGTCCTCGATCCTCCGCCGGTGCGGGAAATGCGCGCTATCGCTCCGGGCCGCCGTCGAGTTTCCCCGTGAACGCCCTCAGGGCCTCGATGCGCGTCTCGATGCTCGGGTGGGTGGAGAACCAGCCTTCCTCCGCGCAATGCGGTTCGCACTCCGCCGCCAGGGACTCCAGGGCGCCGACGAGGGCCTCGGGCGAAAGGCCGGCGTCGCGCAGCAACCGGGCGGCGTATTCGTCCGCGGCGCTTTCGAATTCCCTGGAGTAGCCGGACGTCGCCAGGGACAGGGCGAACGCCGACAGTTCCTCGACGACGACTTCGTCGGCGCCGAGAATCGCGCCGAACAGGACCAGCAGTCCCGCCGCCCTCAGCGCCTGCCGCACGCCGTGCCGTTCCTCGACGTGGCCCAGCTCGTGCGCGATCACCGCGACGACCCGGTCGTCCGAATCCATGGCGCGCACGAGTTGATCGGTCACGAGGATCGGTCCGCCTGGAAACGCGAAGGCGTTGGCGCCGATCTCCGGCGCGCTTCGGAACAGGACCCTCGGCGGCTCGGACATCCCCCGCAGATCGACGAGCCTTTTCGCCGCGCGTCTCAGGGCGACCGTTTGCGCCGGGCTCAGATCGCTCGGCTCCAGCAGCCAGTGCTCCAATTGCTCGAACGCGTTCCGTCCGATGGCGGCCTCGAGCGATCCGGGGACGAGGCGCGCGGCCGCGTCCGCCAGGGCGGGAAGCGCCGCCCGCGCGGAAACGACGATCCCCGCCAGGAGCATGACGCAGACGATGGCGGTCCTGGGCGAGAACCGCTCCGCCCTGGAGAGCGCGCGCCAGAAGCGGTTTCGCCTCGTTCGGAGAAATCCCTTCGGGAGCTCGTCGAAGGGCGCGAAGGTCTGGCCGGTCGAGATGACCAGGCGTTGGGGGATGCCGTTGACGAAGGGGGCGGCCGAGACGACGTCGACGACCGTCTCGCCGCCGTCGTCGGTCGTCAGAACGTAGTGGTCCCCGCGCCCGGACAGGCGGGCCGCGACGCGGTTCGAGGAGTCTCGATCGTAGAGGTGTCCGGCGACGATCATATGGCCGCGTCGAGTCCTTCCAGTTCGGCGAACTCCTCTCCGAACGCCGCGACCCGCCGCGTTTCCCGGTCGACGAACGTCGAAAGGGGAACCTTCGGCGCCACCGTCACGCGCTCGGCCTGATACCGGAACGCCCGGACCTGGGCCCAGGGCAGCAGGAGGAAGAGCGTGGCGACCGAGACGACGAGATTCGAGAACGCGATCCAGACGAGCCGCAGGGGTTCGAGGTCGGACTCGAACGTCGCGGCGTCTCCGAGACCGAGGGCGTTGACGATGACGTTCCGCGTCAGAGCGGTGAACACCAGGCCCGAGAACATGAGCAGGACGCCGGACAGGAGGCCCAGCAGGAGCCCGGTTCCGATGGTTCCGAGGGAAATCCACTCGATCGATCGCGTTTCCCCGGCTGCGGACGGGGCGCCGCCCGCGGCCCAGGAGAGCCAGATCAGCCCCGCCGCGCCGGCCGCGACGGAAAGGAAGAACAGCAGACTCCAGCCGAAGGCGGCGTAATAGGGCCGGATGGGCGTGTGGGCGGAGAACCGCGCCGTCCCGAAGAGATGGTTGTTGGCCATGTAGTGGCGCAGGGCCCGGGCCGCCAGGGGGATGCAGGCGCCGAGCGTCAGGATCCCGAGCAACGGCCAGAGGAAGTAGACCACGGCCGTGCGCCAGTAGGTTCCCCGCCAGTCGAACCTCACGTTCCGCCACGACGTCATGCGCGCGGAGAACCGCAGCGAGCGGTTGATCGCCCAGGGGTAGAGGGCGAACAGGGCCAGGCCGGGGGCCGCCGAAGCGGCGACGTGGACGGCCGTGAGGGATTCGGACAGGACGGAAGACGCGGCGAGCGTGAGGAACACGAGAGCGCGCCCCTTGAAGATCATCCATCCCGTGGCGTGGTATTCGAGCGGGTCGCCCAGAACGAGGGTGCGCCCGTTGAAGTACCGCAGGCGCCTGACTTTCGCCCACGCTGTCCAGACGCCGACCGTGACGACGGACAGGAGCACGTTGACGATCCAGATGCCGAAGTATTCGGATCCGCTCCCGGCGAAGCGGATCCGGCGCGGTTCGGGGACGTCCCCGTCGACCGCGCCGCCGCCGTCGCGCTGATCTTCCGGCATCGGCGTTGCCCCTGCGCGCCCCGCGCGCATCGGGGCCGCCCTGGACGGAAGTGGAGGATGGAGGCCAGGACCGGAATCGAACCGGTGTACACGGCTTTGCAGGCCGGTGCGTAGCCACTCCGCCACCTGGCCTCGCGTGGCTTCGCGGACCCGTGTGTAGCAGATCGCGCGCCCCGGCGCGACCCCCACCCCGACCCTCCCTCCGCCGCAACCTCTCCTCCCTGACCATTCATACTCCTCCCCCCTGACCACCCACACTCCTCCCCCCTGACAGGGGGGAGGTCGGGAGGGGGGTCCGGATGGACGTACGCCGCCACCGGCGACCCCCACCCCGACCCTCCCCCTGCCAGGGAGAGGGAGAAACAAAAGGGGGGACGGGAACCGTCGACGCTCTCTCCCCCCAACCACCCGCGCTCCTCCCCCCTGACAGGGGGGAGG
The DNA here is from genome assembly GCA_965242505.1 of Alphaproteobacteria bacterium. Classification (GTDB taxonomy): domain Bacteria; phylum Pseudomonadota; class Alphaproteobacteria; order UBA2966; family UBA2966; genus UBA2966. Next base: position 1,082,728 of record OZ251449.1, on the reverse strand, counting down.
TCGGGAGGGGGGTCCGGATGGACGCGCGCCGCCACCGGCGACCCCCACCCCGACCCTCCCTCCGCCGCAACCTCTCCTCCCTGACCATTCATACTCCTCCCCCCTGACCACCCACACTCCTCCCCCCTGACAGGGGGGAGGTCGGGAGGGGGGTCCGGATGGACGTACGCCGCCACCGGCGACCCCCACCCCGACCCTCCCCCTGCCAGGGAGAGGGAGAAACAAAAGGGGGGACGGGAACCGTCGACGCTCTCTCCCCCCAACCACCCGCGCTCCTCCCCCCTGACCATTCATACTCCTCCCCCCTGACAGGGGGGAGGTCGGGAGGGGGGTCCGGATGGACGTATGCCGCAACGCCGCGACCCCCACCCCGGCCCTCCCCCTGCAAGGGAGAGGGAGAAGAAAGGGACGGAGGAAGCCGTTGACGCTCCTCCCCCCCTGACCATCCATGCTCCTTCCCCCTGGCCATCCATACTCCTCCCCCCTGACAGGGAGGAGGTCGGGAGGGGGGTCCGGATGGACGTACGCCGCCACCGGCGACCCCCACCCCGACCCTCCCCCTGCCAGGGAGAGGGAGAAATAAAAGATGAGGAGGGGAGGGGGGTCCGGATGGATGCTCGGCGCCTCACGTCCTGAACGAGGACGACGTGTTGCCAACGGCGAACGGCGGCTTGTATACATGGCGCCCAGGATGCCTTGGAGGCGGATTTCATGAGCGAACTCGCTGCCGCGCGCGCAAGCATGGTTCTCGGCCAGCTGCAACCGGACCGTGTTTCCGACGAGCGGATCCGGGAGGCGATGGGGGACGTGCCCCGAGAGCGGTTCGCGCCCGAACGGCTTCGGGCCGTGGCCTACGTCGACGAGGACCTCGAGATCGCGCCCGGCCGCTACCTGATGGAACCGCGCGTGTTCGCCCGTCTGTTGCAGGCGGCGGACATCGACGCGGGCGACGTGGTTCTCGACGTCGGTTGCGGCAGCGGGTACTCCGCCGCGGTGATCGCGCGCCTCGTGGGGACGGTCGTGGCCCTGGAATCGGATCGGGAGCTGCGCGACTGGGCTTCCGCGAATCTCGAACGGCTCTCGGTCGACAACGTGGCGGTCGTCGCCGGCGACCTGACCTTGGGGTACGCGGCGGAGGCGCCTTACGACGTGATCGTCGTCAACGGCGCCGTCGCCGAGGTCCCCGCCGCCCTGGCCGATCAGATGGCGGAGGGAGGGCGGCTCGCCGCCGTGGTCCAGAGCGGCGCGGTCGGAAAGGGGACGCTGATGACGCGGCGCGATGGGCGGATCGATTCGGTCGTCCTGTTCGACGCGCGGGTTCCGTATCTCGCCGGATTCGAGCGCCGGGCCGGGTTCGTGTATTGACCGGGTCCGTGACCATCGAGCCGTCCGCGCCGCGAAGGCGATGCCGCGCCGCCTGGCGGGAACCGGCGACGTCGTTGGCGGCGTCGGGGCGTTCGCTCGTCTCGGGGATCGTGTTGCTGGCCGCGGCGCCGGCGCCGGTCTCGGCGGAGACGCTCGTCGATGCGCTGGCGGCCGCCTATCTGAACAATCCCACCCTGGAAGCCGGCCGCGCGCGGCTCCGCGCGGTCGACGAGAACGTGCCCCGGGCGCTGTCGGGGTGGCGGCCCACGGTCGAGATCGACGGGCGCGTCGGCATCCATTACAGCAGGACGAACGCGCTCGGCGACGAGACCCTCGAGCCGTGGTCGGGGCAACTGACGGCGAGTCAGCCGCTCTACCGCGGCGGCCGCACCGTGGCCGGGACGCGGCGGGCGGAGAGCGAGGTGCTGGCGGAACGGGCGCGTTTGCTGACGGTCGAGCAGGACGTGTTCCTGGCGACGTCCATCGCGTACATCAACGTGCTTCGCGACGAGGCGGTGATCGATCTCAACCGGAACAACGTCCAGGTTCTGGAGCGTCAGTTGGAAGCGACCCGGGACCGGTTCGAGGTGGGCGAGATCACCCGCACGGACGTGGCGCAGGCCGAGGCCCGGCTTTCGCGCGCGGTGTCGGATCGCGTCCAGGCCGAGGGCGACCTCGCGTCGTCCCGGGCCGCCTACGTCCGGCTGGTGGGCGATGAGCCCGGAACCCTGGAGCCCGCCCCGCGACTGACCGATCTGCCGGAGGACGAGAAGAGCGCCATCGCCATCGCGATGGAGAGCAATCCCGCGCTTCACGCCGCGCGCGCCGACGAGGAGGCGTCGCGCCATGCCATCGACGTTTCCCTGGGCCGTCTGCGCCCGGAGGTTCGGTTGGACGGGGACCTCGGCCATCGGGAAGACGTATCGGCCGCGGTGGGCAGGGCGGACGACTACAGGGTCACCGCCCGGGTCACGGTCCCCCTCTACCGGGGCGGCGCCGTGTATTCGGAGATCCGCCAGAACCGCGCGGTCAACTCGCGGCGCCGCATCGAGGTCGAGGCGACGCGCCGCCAGGTCGTGGAAGGGGTGACCCGGGCGTGGGAGTCCCTGAATACCGCGCACGCCGAAATCCTGTCGCGGCGGGACGAGGTGCGCGCCGCGGAGATCGCGCTGGAGGGGGTGCGCCAGGAGTCGATCGTCGGCGCGCGGACGACGCTCGACGTGCTCGACGCCGAGCAGGAACTCCTCGATGCGCGCGTCGCGCTGGTCGTCGCCGAGCGGAACGAATTCGTCGCTTCGTTCGAGCTGGCCGCGGCGATCGGCGGACTGACCGCCGCCAACCTGGAGCTCCCGGTGGATCTGCACGACGTGGAAGCGCATTACCGCGGCGTGCGGGACCTGCGGTGGGGGCCGGACCGTCCATGGCGGTGAACGCCGGACGCCCGATGGGCGGGGCGCGTTCCGCCGGACGGGAGACGGGCCGCGGGAGTCGACGATGAGCGACGCGAAAAGCCAGGCGGAACCGTCGATGGAGGAGATCCTCGAGTCGATCCGCCGCATCATTTCGGAAGACGGAGAAGCGGCGGGGGAAGACGAGGACGTCCTGGTTCTGCGGGAGCTCGCGCCCGAATCGGCGTCCGGGGAGGGGGTCCTCGAGCTCACCGACGCCGTCGAGGAAGAGGGGGCGCCGGAACGGACCGCGATGACGCTGGAGGATGTCGCGGGCGCGGCGCCGGGCGCTCGCGGGATTCGACTCGGAGACGCGGACCTGGCCCTGGAGGAGCCGGTCAAGGAACTCCTCCGGCCGATGCTGAGGGAGTGGCTCGACGACAACCTCCAGCCCATCGTTTCGCGGGTGATCGCGCAGGAGGTCGCGCGCGCGATCGTGAAACTTGCCGGGCGCGCCGCCGACGACTAGATTTCCGCCCGCCGGGGCCGGAGGGTCCCCTCGTCACGATCCTGATCCGACGCTCGTTCGTCCGGGCCGGCGGGCGTTCCGTCGCGGGCGTCGCGCGTGAGAAAGGCGCAGGCGGTGCTGGACAAGTCCTACGAACCGCGGGAGATCGAGGAGGCGCAATACCGGCTCTGGGAGGAGTCGGGCGCCTTCGCGGCCGGCCGCCGCCGCGGCGCCGACCCCTACACGATCGTCATCCCGCCCCCCAACGTCACGGGCAGCCTTCACATGGGGCATGCCCTGAACAACACGTTGCAGGACGTTCTGATCCGGTACGAGCGGATGCGGGGCCGCGACGCGCTGTGGCAGCCCGGCACCGACCATGCCGGCATCGCGACCCAGATGGTGGTCGAGCGGCAACTGGACGCCGAGGGCGAGAGTCGCCGCGGTATCGGGCGCGAGGCCTTCATCGACCGCGTCTGGGCGTGGAAGGCCGAGTCGGGCGGCGCGATCGTCAATCAGCTGCGCCGGCTGGGCGCCTCGTGCGACTGGGAGCGCGAGCGGTTCACGATGGACGAGGGCCTGTCGCGGGCGGTGCTGGAGGTGTTCGTCGCCCTCCACAAGCAGGGGCTCGTCTACAGGGACAAGCGCCTCGTCAACTGGGATCCGAAGCTGCGCACGGCGATCTCCGACCTCGAGGTCCAGCAGCGGGAGACCCGGGGGCATCTCTGGCATATCCGCTATCCCGTCGAGGGCGAAGAGGGGCGCGTCATCACGGTGGCGACGACGAGGCCCGAGACGATGCTCGGCGATACGGCCGTCGCGGTGCACCCGGACGACGACCGATACGAGGATCTGATCGGCAGGCACGCCGTGCTGCCCCTGGTGGGGCGGCGGCTGCGAATCGTCGCGGACGAGCACGCCGACCCGACGCAGGGCTCGGGCGCGGTCAAGATCACGCCGGCGCACGACTTCAACGACTTCGAGGTCGGCCGGCGGCACGGCCTCGAACTGGTGAACGTCTTCGACGAGAACGCGGCGATCAACGGCGCCGCGCCCGAGGCCTATCGCGGCCTCGACCGCTACGAGGCGCGGGACAGGATCGTCGCCGATCTGGAGGCGCTGAAACTCGTCGAGAAGGTGGAGGAGCATACGCACGTCGCGCCCTACGGGGACCGGTCGGGCGTGATCGTCGAACCCTGGTTGACCGACCAGTGGTACGTCGACGCCGCGGCGCTCGCCGGGCCCGCGATCGAGGCGGTGAGGTCGGGGCGCACCGTCTTCGTCCCCGGACACTGGGAGCGCACCTACTTCGAGTGGATGGAGAACATCCAGCCGTGGTGCGTGTCGCGGCAGCTGTGGTGGGGGCACCGGATCCCCGCGTGGTACGGCCCCGACGGCGAGGTCTTCGTCGAGCGCACGGAAGCGGAAGCCCGCTCCGCCGCCGAGGCCCGTTACGGCGGTCCGGTGGAGTTGACGCGCGACGAGGACGTGCTCGACACGTGGTTCTCGTCCGCGCTGTGGCCTTTCTCGACGCTGGGCTGGCCCGACGGGACGCCCGAGCTCGAGCGCCACTACCCGACCGACGTTCTGGTCACGGGTTTCGACATCATCTTCTTCTGGGTCGCCCGGATGATGATGATGGGCCTTCATTTCATGGGCGAGGTTCCCTTCCGCACGGTCTACATCCACGCGCTCGTGCGCGACGAAAAAGGCCAGAAGATGTCGAAGAGCAAGGGGAACGTCATGGATCCCCTGGAGGTCGCGGACGCCATGGGCGCCGACGCCCTGCGCTTCACCCTGGCGGCCATGGCGGCGCAGGGCCGGGACGTCAAGCTCTCGCAAGGCCGCATCGAGGGCTACCGCAACTTCGCCACCAAGCTCTGGAACGCGGCGCGCTTCTGCGAGATGAACGAGTGCCGCGCCGCGGACGGGTTCGATCCCGCGGCCTGCCGGTCGCCCGTCAACAGGTGGATCGTCGGCGCGGTCGCCCGCCTCTGCCGCGGGGTCGGCGAGGAGATCGAGGCGTACCGTTTCAACGAGGCGGCGAACGCCGCCTACCACGGAACGTGGGGACCTTCTGCGACTGGTATCTGGAGCTCGCCAAGTCCGAGCTGCGGAACGGGAGCGAGGGCGCCAGGGCGGAGACGCGCGCCGCGGCGGGGTGGGCGCTCGACCGCATCCTGAAGGCGCTGCATCCGTTCATGCCCTTCGTCACCGAGGAGCTGTGGCGGCGCACGGGCGAACGCGGGTCCATGCTCATCGAGTCCGCCTGGCCGGAGTTTTCGGAAGACCTCGTCGATCCGTCGGCGGACGCCGAGATGGACTGGATCATCCGCCTGATCGGCGAGGCGCGCGCCGTGCGCGCCGAGATGAACGTGCCGGCGAAGGCGCGAACCGGGCTGTGGCTGAACGGGGCGGGGGAGGAGGCTCGACGGCGCCTTCGGGACCACGAGGAGGCGATCGTCCGCCTCGCGGGCCTCGAGAACGTCCTCGACGGCGACCGGGAGGTCCCGGCCGGCGCGGTGCAGATCGTCCTGGACGACGCCACCGTCGTGCTGCCGCTCGCCGACGTCGTCGACGTCGCCCGGGAGAAGGAACGCCTGTCCCGGGAGCTCGACAGGGCGCGCGGGGAAGTCGCCGCACTCGAGCGGAAGCTCGGCAACGAGGAATTCCTGGCGAAGGCGCCCGGGCGCGTGGTCGAGGAACAGCGCGAACGCAAGCGCGACGCGGAGTCCGCGGAGTCGCGCCTCGCCGCCGCGCTGGCGCGTCTGTAGACGGGTTCCGGCCGGTCCCGTGAAGCGCCCGTGATCCGGGAGCTCCTCCCGCTTCGCGGAGCGGGGCGGGGCGCGGGCCGCCGATGAAGTTCCGCCACTTCCTGCTCGCCGTCCTGGTGGCGTTCTCGGCCGGCGTCACCTACGCCATCGTGAAGATCGGCGTCGCTCATTTCCCGCCGGTGCTCTTCGGGGCGGTTCGCTACGCGCTGGTCGGGGTCTGCCTCGTCGCCTGGTGGCGGGTGCCCGAGGGACGCCGCCGGCCGGTGATCGGCATCGCCGTCAGCATGACGGCGCAATACGTCCTCATGTTCTCGGCGCTGTCCAAGTCGGGGGACGCCTCGTCCATGGCCCTGGTGCATCAGCTCTACGTCGCCTTCGCCATCGTCATCGCGGCCGTGCTCTACCGGGAAACGGTGGGCGGGCGGCGCTGGGCCGGCATGGCGGTGTCGTTCTCCGGCGTCGCCGTGATCGGCTTCGAGCCCAACGTGTTCCGCCATCTCGATGCGTTCTTTCTGGCCGTCGCGGCGGCGTTCGCCGGCGGCCTGTGCGTGGCGCAGGCGCGGCGCACCGCCGGGATATCGGTGCTGTCGCTGCAATTCTGGGTCTGCCTGTACGGCGTCGCGCCGATGTTCCTCCTGACCTTGGCGACGGAGGAGGGGCAGGTCGAGGCGCTTCTCGACCCGACGTGGCCGGCGGTGCTGTCGCTGGTGTTCGCCGGCCTGTTCGGGGCCGTTCTGGCGCAGGCGGGACGCTACTACCTCGTCCAGCGTTATCCCGTCGGCGCGGTCGCTCCGCTCATGCTGTTGACGCCCGTCTTCGCCGTGCTGGGCGGGGTGGTCCTGCTGGGCGACGTCATCACGTGGCGGCTCCTGCTGGGGGGAATCCTGGTCGTATCCGGTCTCGGCGTGACCGTGCTGGCGCCGCCGGTCCGCTCTGGTTGACCCTCCTCCTTACATCCGGACCCCCCTCCCGACCTCCCCCCTGTCAGGGGGGAGGAGTATTTAGTGGTTAGGGGGGAGAGGAGAGCGTGGGTGGTCGGGGGAGAGGGGCGTCAACGGCTCCCGCCCCTCCCTTTATTTCTCCTCCCCCCTGACAGGGGGGAGGTCGGGAGGGGGGTCCGGACGGTGGTACAGACCGGATAGAGTCGATCCATCCCGACGGTTGAACGCGACCGCCAACTTCGCCTACGCTTCCGGCGCAACTGCATACTCGATGGTGAACGACGATGTTCGAACGACGCCCCGCCGACCCGCGCAACGTCCCGAATCCCCGCCGGGGGGGGGGGGCCGCCGCGCTCGCCCTGGGGGCGGCCCTCGTCCTCGGCGCCGCCGGAGAGGCGGCTGCCCAGGGAGTATGCGCCGGCGCCCTGCCCACCGCGCCCAACTCGAACGTGGGCGGCGTCCGGATCGTCTGCCAGGAGAGCAACCCGAGCGCGAGCGGCATCCGGATCAACGCGGAGAGCGTCTCCCTCTCCGTGACGTCGTCGAACTTCTCCTTCCGGCCCGCCATCTCCGCCCGCCTCAACAGCGCCAGCGACGAGAACGACGTCAACGTCCGCCTGGGCCGGGGGCTCGTCATCACGACGTCGGCCGTCAGAAACGCTTTCATAGGCGTCTACGCCCGGAACGCGGGCAGCGGCGCCACCACGGTCGTCATGGAGGACGGCGCCTCCATCACGACGACGGGCCGTCAGGCCGACGGCATCCGTTTCTCGAACCCGACTGCCGCGACGGGAGCCTCCGACGTCCGGATGACGGGCGGATCGATCACGACGTCGGGCACTGACGCCCACGGGATCCATATCCTGCACAACGGGTCGGGCGCCTCCACCATCGACATGAGCGGCGGCGCGATCAAGGCGTCGGGCAGCCTCAGCAGCGGCATCTACGTCGACAAGCAGGCAGGCTCGGGCGACGCCACGATAACCTTCTCGGGCGGCTCCATCGAGAAGTCGGGCGGGGACGGGGCCGGGATCGGCTTCTACGGCAACCCGGCTGCGAACGCGGCCAACGCCCGCATCCGCGTGACGGGCGGCTCCATCGCGGTGGAGGGGATATCCAACACCCACGGCGTGTACGTCGATCATCGGGGCGCGGGCGGAGGGGACGTCGCCATGACGGGCGGCTCCATCACGACGAAGGGCGGGAACTCCCACGGCGTGTTCGCCTTCCTGCGCAACGCTGCGAACGAAGCGCCGGTCGTCATCGGCATGGCGGGCGGCTCGATCACGACGGAGGGTCAAACCGCCCTGGGTCTCTACGGGATTCACTTCGGACTGGGCTCCGTCACGGTGACGATGGAAGGGGAAGCGGAGATCGCGACGTCGGGCGACGGCGCCCACGGCGTGTCCGCCTTCCTGGGCAAATCCGATAACGAAGCGGCGATCGTCGTCGGCATGGTGGGCGGTTCGGTCGCGACGGAGGGTCCCGGCGCCGCGGGCCTGAACGGATTTCACGAGGGACTGGGCTCCGTCACGGTGACGACGGGAGGGGAAGCGGGGATCGAATCGCCGTTCTTCGTCGGCGTCCGGGGCTGGCTGACGAACAACGCGAACGCGGCCGGGCGCCTCGTCGTCACGCATGGCGGCGCGGTCGGGGCGGGGGACGCGGGCGTTCTCGCCTGGGCCGCCCGCCGGAGCGGCCATACCTCCGGCGACGGCGCGGAGGAGGCGGACGACGCGGCCAGGACCGAGCCCATGATCCACGTCACCTCGAGCGGCGACGTCACGGTCGGCGCGCAGGTGGCGGACGCCTTCATCAGGAACAGGATCGCGGGCGACGACGGGACGCTCTCGGCGGGCGAGCGGGCCGTTCTCGACGCCATCACCGCGGACGATTCGGACGCGCTGACGACGGCGCTGGAGGCTCTGCCCGCGGACTACGACGACGACTGGAAGGCGGAGGCCGAGAACCTTCGGCGAAAGCGCGCCGTGCTGACGGACGATGAGACGTTGGCGAACCGGGCGGCGGGAAAGATCCTGGGCCTGACCAGGGCGGGGGTGCGGGCGCTGGCGCTCTCGCATGAAACGATTACCGGCCACGTGCGCTTCGGCGACGGCGACAACGCGCTCTCGCCCGCCGAGCGGACGGTGCTGGCGGCGGCGCTGACCGGCGACGGTCTGGAGACGGCCCTGGCCGCGCTCCCCGCCGCCTACACCGATGCCTGGAAGGACACGCTCCGGGCGCACGCGGCGAGCTACAACGCAGGCGATATCCAGGTGGACGTGACCGGCGGGACCATCGCCGCCGAGGGCGACGGCGTGGACGCGCGCTACGCGCTGGCGCACGACCGCAACGGCGCCATCGCGGTGAGCGTGGCCGATGGGGCGGAGATCAACGGCGGACGCCACGGCGTCCACGTCGGCGGGGCGGGCCTGGACGACGACGGCCTGCGCGACCAGACGGTGACGGTGAACGGCGAGGTCATGGGCGGGACCGGCGCGGGCGTCCATCTGGCCGGCGGCGGGACGGTGACGGTCGGCAGGACCGGGCGGGTCGGCGCGGCTTCGGGCGACGCCGTCCGCTCCGGCGGCGCGGGCGACCTGACGCTGGAGGTGATGGCGGGCGGCGTCGTCACCGGCGCGGTGGTCGGCAACGAGGCGGGGGATCTGTCGGTGACGGTGGCCGGCAGGATGGAGAGCGACGACCTCCGCGCCCCGACCGGCGGCGAGTTGACTCTGAACGTGATGGAAGGCGGCGTGGTCACCGGCACGGTCCACGACCCGGCCGGGCCGCTGACGGTGCGCGGCAGCATCGGACGGCTGCTCTACAGCAACGGCGGCACGGTCACGGTGGCTGCGGGCGGGACGGTGACGGGCATCAAGGGCGAAAGCGAGGCGATTCGCAGCGTGGCCGGGGATCTGTCGGTGACGGTGGCCGGCAGGGTGGAGAGCGACGACCTCCGCGCCCCGACCGGCGGCGAGTTGACGGTGGACGTGAAGGAAGGCGGCGCGGTCACCGGCACGGTCCACGACCCGGCCGGGCCGCTGACGGTGGCCGGCAGCATCGGGCGGCTTCTCTACGGCAACGGCGGCGCGGTGACGGTGGCCGCCACCGGCAGGCTCACGGGCGTCGAGGGCGAGGCGCTCCGCAGCGCGGCCGGGGACCTGGACGTGACCGTGGCGGGAACGGTCGCCGGCGACGTCCGCGGCCTTGGCGATGGCGATCTGGCGGCCATGGTATCCGGGACGGTCACCGGCGACCTTGTCGAGGAGGGCGACGGCGACTTGCGCGCGACGATCTCGGGCATGGTCGAAGGTAACGTTTTCGGCCGCGGCGCGGGCGAGCACACGGTCACGGTGTCCGATGGCGGGACGGTGACGGGCGTCATCCATCTGTCGGCCAGCACGGTGAGGGTGGACGGCGCGGCCGGGCAGGTGCGGTTCGACGAGGGCGGCGCGGTGACGGTCGGCGGGACCGGCCGGATCACGGGCATTGAGGGTGTCGCGGTCCGCAACGCCGCCGGCGCCCTGAGCGTGACGCTCCATGAGCGCGCCGGCGAGACGCGCCGGCAGGCCGTTAGGCGGATCGACGGCAAGATCCGCAACGACCCCAAAGGGAGCTTGGAGTTCTGCTACGCGCCCGCGGGAGGCGGCGAGAGATGCGCCTCCGGCCCGGCTCCCTCGGTGCCGCTGGGCGCCTCCGACCTGGCGCTTCGCGACGAAGGGGGCGGCGCATACGGGCTCAAGTACGACTACGCGCCGCGTGCGCGGGTGTACGAGGCGCTGCCGTCGGTTCTGCTGGGGCTGAACGGGCCGTCGGAGTTCCGCGCCCGGACGGAAGCGCCGCGTTCGCCGAACGGGGTGTGGGCGCGCGTAGAGGCGTCGGGCGGTTCGCGCGAGGCGGAGCGTTCGACGTCGACGTTGGCATCCGGGGGCCGGCTGTCCTGGACCGAGCGCCGTTACGGGGTGGAGACGGGCGTCGACTTCCCTCTGGAGGCGAACGGCGTGGCGGGCCTGTCGGCGCATCACCGCCGCGGCTCGGCGGAGGTGTCGGGGAAGGACGGCGGGATCGAGGTTTCGGGGACCGGTCTCGGGGCGTCGGTGGCGTGGGGGTTGGCCGACGGCGTCTACGTGGACGGCCGGACGTCGGCGACGTGGTACGAGGCGCGCCTGACGTCGGGGCCGCGCGGGACGCTGAAGTCGAACGCCGGAGGTTTCGGGCACGCGGTCGGCGTGGAGGCGGGCCGCCGGGTGGCGCTGGGTTCGGGGCCGCTGGGGGAGTTGACGCTGACGCCGCGGGCGCGCGTGGTGTATTCGCGTGTGGCCATGGACGACTTCACGGACGTCGTCGGCGCCCGCGTGTCGCTGGACGAAGGCCATGCCGCGACGGGCCTGGCGGGCGTTCGGGTGGAGGCGTCGGACGCCGGCGGGAACCGCGTGTTCGGTTCGGTCGACGTGGAGCGCGCGTTTTCGAGGGAGACGCGCGTGACGGTGTCGGGCGCGGGCTCGTCCGAGGCTCTGTCGTCGTATGGGGAAGCGGTGCGGGTGCGTCTGGAGTTCGGCGGCGCGGTCGAGTGGGGGTCGGGCCGCTACGCGCTGGAAGGGGCGGCGCGCTACGCGACGGGCGCGCGCGACTACGGCGGCGGCGTGAACGTGAAGGTGCGGTTCTGATCCCCATTCCGGTCCCGGTCCACCCCCCTTCCTTTCATTTCTCCCGCTCCCCTTGTTTCTCCCTCTCCCTTGCAGGGGGAGGGCCGGGGTGGGGGTCGCGGCGCCGGGGGTATGCGTCCATCCGGCCCCCCCTCCCATTTTATTTCTCCCGCTCCCCTTAGTTTCTCCCTCCTCCTTGCAGGGGGAGGGTCGGGGTGGGGGTCACGGCGCCGGGGGTATGCATCCATCTGAGCAACCGGATAGATGGGTAACACTATAGACCGGATACATGGGTAACAGTGTTCCCGGTCTGTCCCGCTTCCGTGCGGCCCGGCCGGGCCGCACGGAAGCGGTGTAGCTTCTTCGACCTCCGATCGATGATCCCGAGGTCGACATCCGCGAAGCGGACGATCCAGTCGCCCCCGTCAGTCTCGGCCACGCCCACCGGCTCGCCCCTCAGCGTCTCGCTGACGAAGACCAAGTCGCCGCCCCACTTGATGGAGCCATCGGTGCGGACCCGGCGCATCGCGTGCTCGGCATCGTACCAAGGCTCCTCCAGGCGCTCGGGATGACGCCGCTCCGACGACCGGTAGAACGCCGCAGGCGGCCTCTGCCCCAAGGCCTCATGCGGACGATGGGCGTTGAAGTCCTGGCGGAAGCGGTCGAAGCGGGCCTGTTGCGCGTCCGCCGTCGCCGCCGGCGGCGTCGCGGTCTCGGCCTTCAACGTCCGATGCATCCGCTCATGCCTCCCGTTCTGCTGCGGCTGACCCCGCGCAATCCGCTCCACCGCGATCCCGGCCTTGATCCATTCCACCGACAGACGCGACAGACCCCCAGCCCCCGGACCGGCGAACGGCGCCCCGTTGTCCGAACGGATGGCCTCGGGAACCCCGTAGCGCCGGAACACCCGCCCCACCGCCGCCCCCACTGCTGCGGTCTGCGGCGGGACGATGACGCACGCCAGCAGAAAGCGGCTGTAGGCGTCGGTGATCGTCAGCGGATCGCAGCGGACGCCGTCGCGGGTGCGAAACCACCCCTTGAAGTCGATACACCACACGTCGTTAGGGGCCGCCACAGGGCGGAACGGACGACACGGAGCCGCCATCCGACGGCGCCGGCGACGGCGCGCCACCAGACCCTCCGCGCGCAGCAGGTCGCCCATCGTGCTGGCCGCCGGCCACGCCACCTCGGGGCGCTGACTCACCAACACCGCCCGCAGCTTGCGCGGACCCCAGTGCGGACGCGTGCGGCGCAAGGCGACGATCGCCTCGGCCACCGACGGCGCCATCGACCGACCATGGCGACGCGGCGCACGCGACCGCTCGACCAGACCCTCCGGGCCGTCGCCGCGATACCGTCCAAGCCACTTGTACCCGGTCTTGCGACTGATGCCGTAGTGCTCGCACAGCGCCGTCATCGACCACTCGCCACGCAGATAATCGGCAACGAAAACCAGCTTCTCGTCCATCGGACAGGTCTCCTTCCAAGGCATCGGCCGCACCTCCCGCACCTCCCGACCAACCCTCTAACCTGTTACCCATGTATCCGGTCTGAACTGTTACCTTTCTATCCGGTCTGTACCATCCGGACCCCCCTCCCGTCCTCCCCCCTGTCAGGGAGGAGGAGTGACAATGGCCTCTCCCTCCCGCTCCCCTTGTTTCTCCCTCTCCCTTGCAGGGGGAGGGTGGGGGTCGCGGCGCCGGGGGTATGCGTCCATCCGGACCCCCCTCCCGACCTCCCCCCTGTCAGGGAGGAGGAGTGATAATGGCCTCTCCCTCCCGCTCCCCTTGTTTCTCCCTCTCCCTTGCAGGGGGAGGGTCGGGGTGGGGGTCGCGGCGCCGGGGGTATGCGTCCATCCGGACCCCCCTCCCGACCTCCCCCCTGTCAGGGGGGAGGAGTGATAATGGTCTCTCCCTCTCCCTTGCAGGGGGAGGGTCGGGGTGGGGGTCGCGGCGCCGGGGGTATGCGTCCATCCGGACCCCCCTCCCGACCTCCCCCCTGTCAGGGAGGAGGAGTGATGATGGTCTCTCCCTCCCGCTCCCCTTAATTTCTCCCTCTCCCTTGCAGGGGGAGGGTCGGGGTGGGGGTCGCGGCGCCGGGGGTATGCGTCCATCCGGACCCCCCTCCCGACCTCCCCCCTGTCAGGGGGGAGGAGAACGAGTGGCGGGGGGAGGAGAGCGAAAGGGCGATCCGCACGCTTCGCACACCCTCCCGCTCTCCTTGTTTCTCCCTCCCCCTTGCAGGGGGAGGGTCGGGGTGGGGGTCGCGGCGCCGGGGAGAAGAGCGCGAACGGACCCTCCAATGCTCCCGTCGCTGGACGAATCCTGCGGACAAGCGAAAAAATCCTTGTTACAGTCTCCGGAACGGTTTATTTACCCTGCCCGCAAGACATCGGTGGTATTCAGGGAGTCGGACACTTGACGTCATTGGGAGATGGTCTTGTGACCCGATCGGAGAAGACCGGCTCGCCGGCGGCGCGCGGCGACGCTCACGAAGACGGCTATCGCTGGCCGATCAACGAGATCGTCATGGAGTCCCACGTCATGGGCGGGGAGAGCGATGCCGACATCGCGCGCACGTACCGCGTCATGCGGGAGGAGGTGACCGTGCTCCGTCTGGCCTACGGCCTCTGAACGGCGCGCGGCGCGGCGGCCGGCCGCGCTTCGGACACCGCGGCGCTTTCCCCGCGTTCCGTCGGGAAGCGACCGCCTTGCCACGGGGAGGACGAGGGATGAGTTCGGCCTACGCGGAAATCGCCGAAGCCCTGGAGGATTACTTCATCGGCTTCCACGAGGGCGACGTCGAGACGTTGAAGAGGATATTCCATCCGAGCGCCCACCTGTACGCCGCGGCGGAGGGGCCGCTCACCGATCGCGACATGGAACGGGTCTACGAAGGCGTCCGGAACCGGCCGTCGTCGGCGTCCCGCGGTTTCGAGCGGTTCGACAGGATACTGTCGATCGATCAGTCCGGCCCCGAGGCCGCCATCGCCAAGGTGCAGATCGCGCTCGGCGACCGGCTCTACACCGACTTCCTGAACCTGCTGAGGCTGGAGGACGGGCGCTGGCGGATCGTCTCCAAGGTCTACACGAGCGAACCGAGACCCGCCGCCCGGCGGGAAGCCGCGGAATAGGCCGGTTCGGGGAGCGGGCGCCCCCGGCGGGGGAGGCGTGTCCATGCTGCACTACCGGCGATTCGGCGCGGGCGAGACCGTCGTCCTGCAACACGGTTTCGTCGGCAGCGGGGAGATCTTCGCGCCTCTCGCCGCGGAGCTCGCTCCGAACTTCGACGTGATCGCCGCCGACCTTCCCGGTCTGGGCGGCAGCGCCGACGTTCCGGCCCCCGACGACGTAGGGGAACTCGCCGGGATGCTGGCGGACGCCCTCGCCGGGCTCGGCGTCGACCGGTTCTCGATCCTGGGCCACTCCCTGGGCGCGGAGACCGCGCTCCGTCTCGCCATGGACTTTCCCGAACGCGTCGACAGGCTGATCCTCTACGGCGGCTGCGCGGCGGGTCTGCCGGAGCGCTACGAATCCTACGAGGAGTCGTTCCGCCGCATCGACGCGGACGGTATCGCGGCCACCGCGGCCCGCATCGCCGCGACGTGGACCAACGCCGGCGCCCGGCATCCGCTCTACGAGTTCATGAGGCGTTGCGGGGAGAATTCCAGCCAGGAAGGCGCGAAGCGGCTGGTGCGCGCGATGGCGCGCTTCGACGTCCGCGATCGTCTGGGCGAGGTGCGGGCCAGGACGCTGGTCGTCTGCGGCGACATGGACCGGACGACCCACCCGCGCCACTCCATCGAGCTGTGGGAGAAGATCCCGAACGCCCAGCTCTGCATCCTGCCGAACAGCGCCCACGCCGCGCACGCGGAGGCGCCCGGGATATTCAACCGGATCGTGTCGCGTTTCCTCATGGAGGATTGATCGGTTCGGCTATACTCCGGGGGCGCGAACGCCGCGCGCGCCGCCGGGGACGGCGGCGTCCGCCTTCTCCCGAACCACCGGATCCGGGAATGACGACTCAGGAAACCGCCCAGGGCCCTCTCGTCGGCTACCGCGCGCTGGAGCTGGGGAGCATGGTGGCGGGCCCCTTCGTCGGACGGCTGCTCGCCGACTTCGGCGCCGAGGTGCTCAAGGTGGAGCAGGCCGAGGGCGACCCGATTCGCGATTACGGCCGGCGCTTCGAGGGCAAGTCCCTCTACGCCGCCAGCATCATGCGCAACAAGCGCAACGTTTCGGTGAATTTGAGGGAGGCGGCCGGACAGGACCTCGTCCGGCGCATGATCCCGAAATGCGATTTCCTGATCGAGAACTTCCGTCCGGGGACGCTGGAGCGCTGGGGTCTCGGCTACGAGGACCTCCGCGCCGTCAATCCCGGCATCATCATGGTCCGCGTCAGCGGGTTCGGCCAGACCGGCCCCTACAGCGGGCGGGCCGGGTACGGCGTCGTCGCCGAGGCGGTCAGCGGCCTGCGCCACATCACCGGCGATCCCGACCGGCCCCCGTCGCGGGTGGCCGTCCCGCTCACCGACTACATCGGCGGCCTGTTCGCCGCCTACGGGGCCCTGGCCGCGTTGACGCATCGCGAGAAGACGGGCGAGGGGCAATGCGTCGACGCCGCGCTGTACGAAAGCGCGTTCAGCGTCACCGAACCGTTCGCGCCGCAGTACGGGAAGACGGGGGAGGCGGGAATGCGCGGCGGCCCGCGCCTTCCGGGCAACGCGCCCAACAGCCTCTACCGGGCCGGGGACGGGATGTACGTCCAGATCACGGCGGGCAACGACCGGATCTTCCGGCGGATGGCCGAGGTCATGGGCCGGCCCGGGCTCGCGGAGGACGAGCGGTTCGCCACCCATGCCGCCCGCTGGCGGCACGTGGACGCGCTCGACGAGATCATCGGCGCCTGGGCCGCCGGTATCGAGTCCGGGGAGCTGGAGGACCGTCTCAACGAGGCGGGGGTGCCGTCGGCGCGCATCTACACGATGGCCGAGATCTATGAGGACCCGCATTTCGCGGCCCGCGACATGCTGGTCGACGCGCCGAGTTCCGAGCTCGGCGGCGTCACGCTGGCCGGCGTCGCGCCCAAGCTTTCGGCGACGCCGGGCGGCGTGCGCTGGGCGGGCCGCAGGCCGGGCCAGGACACGCGGGCGGCGCTCCGGGAGTTGTGCGGCCTCGACGAGGCCGAACTTTCCCGGCTCGAGGCGGAAGGGGTCGTCCACTGCGGGGACGACCCCCCGGCCGCCGCGGCGGCCGAATAGCGCCGCGTTTCCCGCGCCGACGGAGGATCGATGATTGCTGCGCGGCGTTGCGGGACCCCCTCCCGACCTCCCCCATTCTTCTCCCTCTCCCTTGCAGGGGGAGGGTCGGGGTGGGGGTCGCGGCGCGGCGGCGGCGCGCGCATCCGGACCCCCCCTCCCGACCTCCCCCCTGTCAGGGGGGAGGAGTATTGGTGGGCAGGGGGGAGGAGCGTGGATGGCTCCTCTCCGTCCCCCCTTCTTCTCCCTCTCCCTTGCAGGGGGAGGGTCGGGGTGGGGGTCGCGGCGCGGGGGCAGCGCGCGCATCCGGACCCCCCTCCCGACCTCCCCCCTGTCAGGGGGGAGGAGTATTGGTGGGCAGGGGGGAGGAGCATGAATGAAAACCTCCGTCCCCCTTCTTCTCCCTCCCCCTTGCAGGGGGAGGGCCGGGGTGGGGGTCGCGGTGCGGGAGAAGAGCGTCAATGGTTCCCTCCCGTCCTCTCTTCTCCCTCTCCCTTGCAGGGGGAGGGTCGGGGTGGGGGTCGCGGCGCGGGGGCGGAGCGCGAACGGGCCCGGCGGCCGGCCGGGGATCCGGCGAACTCCGCGCCGCACGTCTTCGTCCTCGCCGGGGAGGCGTCGGGAGACAATCTCGGGGCCCGGCTGATGGCGGCCGTAGAGCGGCGGACCGGCGGCGACGTCCGCTTCTCCGGGGTCGGCGGCCCCGCCATGCGCGCGCAGGGGCTCGACAGCCTGTTTCCGATGGACGACCTCGCGCTCGTGGGACTCGCGGAGGTCGTTCCCCATCTGCCGCGCCTCGTCCTCCGGCTGCGGGAGACCGTCGCCGCCGTCGCCCGTCTTCGGCCGTCGGTCGTCGTGACCATCGACTCGCCGGGCTTCTCCCTCCGCGTGGCGGAGCGGGTCCGCCGTCTCGGCGTGCCCGCGGTCCAGTACGTGGCGCCCCAGCTCTGGGCCTGGAACCCCGAACGGGGCGGCAGGCTCGCGTCGCAGGTGGACCGCGTGCTCGCCCTCCTGCCGTTCGAGCCCGAGTTCTTCTCTCGCTTCGGCGTCGCGTGCGCCTTCGTCGGACACCCCGTGGTCGAGTCCGGACTCGACAAGGGCGACGGTCCGGCCTTTCGCCGGCGCCACGGCATCGGCGACCGCGATCCCGTCATCGCGGTCCTGCCCGGCAGCCGGACGACGGAGGTGCGAAGGTTGCTGCCGGCGTTCGGACAGGCCATGGAGCGGTTGCGGGCCTCCCGTCCGGGCCTCGTGGCGGTGGCGCCGACCGTCGCCGCGACGGCCGCGGCCGTCGCCGACGCGGCGCGGAGCTGGTCCTGCCGCGCGGTCCTGGTGGACGACGCCGGGGAGAAGGCGGATGCGTTCGCGGCCAGCGACGCCGCGCTCGCCAAATCCGGAACGTCCACGCTCGAGCTGGCGCTCGCGGGCGTCCCGATGGCGGTCGCCTACAGGGTCGGCGCGGTCACGGCCCTTCTCGCGCGGCGCCTGATGTCGGTGGACAACGCGGCGCTGGTCAATCTTCTCGCGGGCCGGGAGGTCGCGCCCGAGTTCCTCCAGGAGGACTGCCGCCCCGACCGGTTGGCCGGGGAGCTCGGCCGCCTCCTCGACGACGAGGCCGCGCGGTCGCGGCAGCGGGCGGGGCTCGCCGAGGCCGTCGCGGCGCTCGGCGCCGGAACGCCGCCGCCCAGCGAGCGCGCGGCGGCGGCGGTGCTCGACGCGGCCGCCGGGACCCGTTCGCCGGATGCCTGAGATCGCGTCCGGGCGGCCGGGCGTCCGGTTCGACGGGCCGTTCGAGCCGCTTCCGGACGACGTCCGGGATGCGTCGCTGGACGCGGCCATCGAGGGTATGCCGTCCGGCGACCCCTGGCTCTTCGCTTACGGATCGCTCATGTGGGACCGCGCCGTCCTCCGGTTCCGGGAATGTGAAGCGGCGCTGCTCCGCGGCTACCGTCGCGAGTTCTGCATCTGGACGGTATCGGCCAGGGGATCGCCGGAGACGCCGGGGCTGTCCCTCGGCCTGGAACCCGGAGGATCGTGTCGGGGGATCGCCTTCCGCATCGCCCGCCGCGAGGCCAGGGCGGCGCTCGATCCGGTCTGGCGGCGCGAGATGCTCACCGGATGCTACGAACCGCGCTGGGCCGTCGCGCGGTTGCGCCGCCGGACCGTCAACGCCCTGGCGTTCGTGGCGCGCCGGGGCCACGTCCAGTACGCGGCCGGCCTCGCGCCCGAGGCGGTCGCCTTCCACGTCGCCCGCGCGCGGGGGAGTCGGGGTTCGTGCCGCGACTATCTCGCCGACACCCTGTCGAGCCTCGAGGCGTCGGGCGCGCGGGACCGGCGGCTGGAGCGGCTGCTCGCCCGCGTCGACGCGCGGCTGACGGTCGAGGACTACGGGCGCGCGTCCCGTCGGTTCCGGGAAGGGACCCGCGACCACGACGTGAGCCAGAACTACGCGGCCCTCCTGGCCGCCATCGAGGCGGAGCCGCCGTATTCCATTCTCGATCTCGGCTGCGGTCCGGGCCGCGACCTGGCTTGGTTCCGCTCGCAGGGACACGAGGCGGTCGGCCTCGACGGGGCGCCGGAATTCGTGGAAATGGCCCGCGCCCACTCCGGCTGCGAGGTTCTGCGCCAGGACTTCCTGGCGCTGGACCTGCCTCCCGGGAGGTTCGATGGCGTGTTCGCGAACGCTTCCCTGTTTCACGTGCCGAGCCGGGAACTGCCGCGCGTCCTGGGCGAGCTCCACGCCGCCCTGAAGGCCGGGGGCGTTCTCTTCTGCTCCAACCCGCGGGGGAACGGCGAAGAGGGCCTGCACGGAAACCGCTACAACTGCTTCCACGACCTCGAGACGTGGCGCGGTTACCTGACGGCGGCGAACTTCGCCGAGCTCGATCACTATTACCGGCCGCCGGGCCGGCCGCGCCGCGAACAACCCTGGCTGGCCACCGTCTGGCGCAAGGGTTGAACCGTGTTCCCGCTCGTCCAGCGACGTCGATACTCCTCCCCCCTGACCACTGATACTCCTCCCCCCTGACAGGGGGGAGGTCGGGAGGGGGGTCGCGGAGGGGGGACCGGGGAACGACGCCCGCTCACTCCGCCGCCGGGGAGGCGTCGTCCCGGAGGCGCGCGTCGGCCTCGCGCACGAACTCCAGGTGCGCGCGCAGGCTTTCGTTGATCCGCAGGGCCGCCTCCAGCGCCCTGACGCCGTCCGCGCCCGACGCGACCGGCGCGCGGTCGTTCAGGACGGCGTCCACGAACGACCGTATCTCCCGCTCCAGCGCGTCGCCCTCGTCGTACCGCCGTTCGTCGCCGTCGATCCCGGGGAGGCCCGGCGCCGCCAGCCCCTCGCTCTTGCGGAGCGTGCGGATGCGCTGGGCGTCGAAGTCGACGGCGATGTAGGCGTCGGGCTCGAAAATGCGCATCTTCCGTTCGGTCTTGAAGCTGATGCGGCTGGCCGTGATGTTGGCGATGCAGCCGTTCGCGAACTTGAGCCGGGCGCTGGCGATGTCCTCGGACGGCGAGATCACGGGCGCTCCCGCGGCGTCGATGCCGACCGGCGGCGCGTCCACGAGCGACAGGATCAGGTCGAGGTCGTGCACCATGAGGTCGAGGATCACGTTCACGTCCGTGCCGCGCGGCTTGTACGGCGCGATGCGGACCGAATCGATGTAGAGCGGGCGTTTCACTTGCCGCCGCAGCGCCTCGACGACGCCGGAAAACCGCACGAGGTGGCCGACCTGGAGCGTCCGCCCGCGCCGCTCGCTCAGGTCCACGAGGCGTCTCGCCGTCGCCAGATCGTCGGTGATCGGCTTTTCCACCAGAACGTGGACGCCGTTCTCCAGGCAGGCGGCGGCCACGTCGAAGTGATGTTTCGTCGGCGCGGCGACGCAGGCCGCGTCGATCCGCCCGAAGAGGTCCCGGAAGTCCGCTACCGCCTCGACGCCGAACTCGCCGCCGACCTCGCGCGCCCGTTCGGCGTTGGCGTCGGCGACGGCGACGAGGTTCGCGGTTTCGAGGGCGGCGACCTTCTCGGCGTGGAAGCGGCCGAAGTGGCCGACCCCGATCACCGCCATGTCGAGGGGCGCCTTCATCGGCGGGCTGGGATGCCGGGCCGCGTCCTCAAACGGGGAGCCCCCGTTCCGCCGCCCAGGCGTCCTGCGGCGGCAGCGTCGCCGGGTCCAGGGCGCGCCACAGGTAGTGCGCCGCGTAGGGCCTGTAGGCGTCGAACGCCCGCCGCAGTTCCTCCACCGCCGTGTCGTGGACGTCGACCCGGAGGTCGATGGTCTCCGCCATGTCGGGTTGCGCGACGTGGAGGGCCGCCGAGCGTTCGGCCATGCGTTCGCCGGCGGCGGTCGCCTGGCCGCCGGCGTCGCGTCCCGCCTCGACCGCCCGCATCAGGCGTTCGTCGAGGTCTTCGTCCTCGTGCTCCCGGAAGGCCGCGCCGATGGCTTCGACGACGTGGCGTCCCGCCAGCGCGTTGCCCATGGCGACGTATCCGTCCCCGATCTCGTGTCCGACGTAGGGCCGGCAGTCGCTCCCCGACAGGCACGCCGCCGCGCCGAAGCGGCCGACGATGCCGATCTGGCGGTAGCGGAGCAGGGGATCGTGGGCCTCGAGGTCGTCGAGGACGTCTTCCGGCGCCATGCCGTCCTCCAGGAGGTCCATGGCGATGGACCCCAGCGGCGGATTGACGAAGGCCTGGTTGGAGAGCGCCGCCACGCCGTGCTTGACGCGCGGACAGTAGGACCCGACGGCGAGCGAATAGGTCGCGATCCCGACTCCCAGCCGGTCCGTCCGCCGGCAGCGCCCGATGATGGTGAACGTCATGGTCGATTTCCTCCCGGTCCGCGCTTCGCGGCGGCCTGCGCCGCGATGGAAAGGCCCCGGCGCCGGATTGCCCTGGCCGGACCGGAAGTGTAACCAGAACCGGACGTCCGCGCGAGGCGACGCGAAGGGAGGAACGACATGGGCCGCAACACCGTATTCACCGGCAAGCCGTGGGAGCGAGGCGTCCCGCACGCGCCGGGCAACGTATCGGAGCGGAAACTGCTGCACGTCTCGGGCATCACGGCGCGGTTGCCCGACGGCTCCGTCGACGGTCCCGGCGACATGCGCCGGCAGGCCGAACGGATCGTCCAGAACGTCAAGGACGTGTGCGCCGCCGCCGGCGCCGGAATCGACGGCATCGTCCGCCTGACGATCTACACGACCGACCTCGACGCCTTCCAGGAGGCGCGGGACGCGGTCCGGGAGCTCTACGCCAGCCGTCCCTCGGCGACCCTGATTGAGGTCTCGCGGCTGGCGTCGCCCGACATGGTCCTCGAGATCGAACCCACGGTGGAGATGGACGGGTAGCCCGCATTACCCGGCGCGACCGCGGTCCACCCCCCTCCCGTCCCCTTTGGTTCTCCCTCTCCCTTGCAGGGGGAGGGTCGGGGTGGGGGTCGCGCCAGCGGGGAAGCCGGGAGGAGGGCATGGACGTGCGGCCGCGAGCCGGGCGGGTGTCGGTCGGGTATCGGGATTGCCGGATCGATTGGACTTCCGCGCCGCTGACTGCTATCTTTGGCTCGGGCCGTCGGATGGTCCCGCGGTCGGACGACACCGGAAAGGTTTTCACATGGCGGATCAAGACAAGTCCAAACCAAAACCAAAACCCACTCCCTCACAACAGGACGGTCCATTAAGGAAGTCTGAAGGACGGGTATTAAGCAGTACGCGGATAAGCAATACGCTGGAGCCAAGACGGCCCACGCCGAAGCCGCAGCCAAAGGACACGGACGGCAAGTGACTGACCAGATCGACGACAGGACGTACGACCTGCTGTTCGGTATCCAGCGCTCGGTCCGCTACCACCATCGACGGCGGCGGTTCTACGAGATTTGGAACACGATCACGGTCGCCTGCGCGGTGCTCGGGGGGTCGTCGGCCGCGACGGCGTTCCTGGCCGGACCGTCCGCCGAGTGGAGCTGGCTGCCGGCGGCCGTCGCCGGGGTCGTGGCGCTCTTGGGCGCGGTGGACCTGGCGGTCGGAACGGCGCGCCAAGCCAATCTGCACGGCGATCTGGCGCGCCAGTTCATTTCCCTGGAGCAACGCTTCGCCCACGGCCGCAATCTGGACGACGCCGAGCATGAGGATTTGGTGAAGGCCCGCCTGTCGGTCGAGGCCAGCGAGCCCCCGGTGCTGCGCCTGCTCGACGTGATGTGCCATTTCGAGCTGCTGCGGTCCAAGGGCGACGACCCCGCGCAATGGCCGTCTATCTCCTGGTTGCGCTGCAAATTTGCGCATTGGGCCAGTCAGTCCGACTACGCCGTCTCCCTGCGGGAAAAAACCAGCGAAGCGTAGTTCGCCTCGCGTGTCCTCTTCCCCCTCGTTCTCCCTCCCTCTGGCAGGGGGAGGGCCGGGGTGGGGGTCACGGCGTTGCGGGATCGCGGCGGACCCCCCTCCCGACCTCCCCCCTGTCAGGGGGGAGGAGCGCAAACGACCACTCCATCCCTCGTTCTCCCTCTCCCTTGCAGGGGGAGGGTCGGGGTGGGGGTCGCGCCGGGGGAGAGGAGTGCGAACGGACCCTGCGGCGTCCCGTCGCCGAACGGGCGGAATTGATTTTCGGGCGCGCCCGTGAAACGCTTGGGCGTCCCGTTCGCGGGGCGGGAACGACGGGGGAGATCGCGGGATGGACGTCAAGACCTTCGACAAATCGAAACTGCCGAGCCGTCATTCGACGGTCGGGCCGGAGCGGGCGCCGCATCGCTCCTATCTCTACGCGATGGGCCTCAGCGAGGAGGAGATCTACCAGCCTCTGGTCGGCGTGGTGACGACGTGGAACGAGGCCGCCCCGTGCAACATCGCCCTGTCCCGCCAGGCCCAGGCGGCGAAGAAGGGCGTCGCCGCGAACGGCGGCACCCCGCGGGAGTTCACCACCATCACGGTGACGGACGGCATCGCGATGGGCCACGAGGGGATGAAGTCCTCCCTGGTGAGCCGCGAGGTCATCGCCGATTCGACCGAGCTCACCGTGCGCGGGCACGCCTACGACGCCCTCGTGGGGCTGGCGGGGTGCGACAAGTCGCTGCCGGGCCTGATGATGGCGATGGTGCGCCTCAACGTGCCCTCGGTGTTCATGTACGGCGGCTCGATCCTGCCGGGGCGCTTCCGGAACCGGGACGTGACCGTGGTCGACGTGTTCGAGGCCGTCGGGAAGCACAGCGCCGGCGCCATGGACGACGAGACGCTGCGCGAGCTCGAATGCGTGGCGTGTCCGTCCGCCGGTTCGTGCGGCGGGCAGTTCACCGCCAACACGATGGCCTGCGTGTCCGAAGCCATCGGCCTCGCCCTGCCGCTGTCGGCCGGGGCCCCGGCGCCCTACGAATCCCGCGACGCGCTGGCCGAGGCGTCGGGCGCGGCGGTGATGAGCCTCCTGGCGCACGGCGTCCGTCCGCGCGACGTCGTGACGCGGGAGGCGCTGGAGAACGCGGCGACGGTGGTCGCCGCGTCGGGCGGGTCGACCAACGCCGGCCTCCACCTGCCCGCCATCGCCAACGAGGCGGGGATCGACTTCGACCTGCACGACGTCTGCGAGATATTCCGGCGCACGCCCTACATCGCCGACCTCAAGCCGGGCGGCAGGTACATCGCCAAGGACATGTACGAGGCGGGCGGCGTGCCCGTGCTGATGAAGACCCTGATGGACGGCGGTTTCCTGCATGGCGACTGCCTGACGGTGACGGGCCGGACCATCGCCGAGAACCTCGAGGCGTTCTCGTTCCGCGAGGACCAGGACGTGATCCGCCCGGTCTCCAACCCTCTCAGCCCGACCGGCGGCGTGGTCGGCCTCAGGGGCAATCTCGCGCCGGAGGGCGGAATCGTGAAGGTCGCCGGCCTCGCGCGCCTCCGGTTCACCGGCCCCGCGCGGGTGTTCGACCGCGAGGAGGACGCCTTCGAGGCGGTGCGGAGGAAGGCGTACCGGGAGGGCGACGTCATCGTCATCCGCCATGAGGGGCCGCGCGGCGGTCCCGGAATGCGCGAGATGCTGGCGACGACGGCCGCGATCTACGGCCAGGGCATGGGCGAGAAGCTCGCGCTTATCACCGACGGGCGGTTCTCCGGCGCGACGCGCGGCTTCTGCGTCGGCCACATCGGCCCCGAGGCGGCGGTGGGCGGCCCGATCGGCCTGCTCCGGGACGGCGACGTCATCCGCATCGACGCGGAGAAGGGGACGCTCGACGTCGAGTTGTCGGACGACGAGCTGGCCGAACGCCGCGGGTCGTGGACCGCCAGGGCCAGCGACTTCCAGTCGGGCGCGCTGTGGAAGTACGCCCAGACGGTCGGCCCGGCGGAGAAGGGCGCCGTGACCCATTCCGGCGGCCACACGGAGGTTCGCCAGTACGCCGACGTCTGAGGCGGTCTCCTTGACGGGCCGTTCGCCCGGCCCCGGAGCGGAGCGGACGGACGCGCGATGACGGCTCGGGACTCCTCGCCCGCGGCCCCGGAGGCCGCCGACCGGGACGCGCCCATGCGCTACCGGCTGCTGATCTTCGCCGGGGTCGTGCTGGGCGCCAACCTTCAGGTGGTCGACACCACCATGGCCACGGTGGCCATGCCCCGCATCCAGGGGTCGCTCTCGGCGACCCAGGACGAGATCGCATGGGTGCTGGCCGCCTATCTGATCGCGGTCGCCATCTTCATGCCGCTCACGGGAACGCTGACCGCCCACCTGGGCCGTCGCCGCCTGTTCCTGATCACCACCGTCGGCTTCTGCGTCGCCTCGGTGTTCACGGGCCGGGCGGAGAGCCTTCAGGAGCTGGTCGTGTGCCGGTTCGCGCAGGGCGTGTTCGCATCGCCCCTGGTTCCCATCTCCCAGTCCTTCGTGTTCGACGCGTTCCCGCCCGAAGAGCGGGGCAAGGCCATGGGCTGGTGGTCGCTCGGCGTCATGGTGGGCATCGTCCTGGGGCCCGCGCTGGGGGGCTATCTGGCGGAGTTCCACAGCTGGCGCTGGGCCTTCTACATCAACGTGCCGTTCGGCGTCGTCGCCTTCGCCATCATCTACGTCTTCGCCCCGACCCGGACCCGGCGCCCCGGCGTCCAGCCCTTCGGTCTGGCCGGCTTCCTGATCCTGTCGGTGGGCCTGGTGTCGTTGCAGATCGTGTTGAGCCGCGGCGAGCGGATGGACTGGTTCTCGGCGCCGCAGATCGTGCTGGCCTCCGCGCTCGCCGCCGCCGCCCTGTACTTCTTCGTCGTCCACAGCATCTACTCCTCCCGCCCCTTCATCCCCCGGACCGTCTTCGCCGACCGGAACTTCATGACCGGCCTGCTGTTGATGTTCATGTTGGGCGTCCACTGGCTGGCGTTCCTGGCGTTGATCTCGCCGTACCTGCAATCGCTGGCGGGGTATCCGGTGTTCCTGACCGGCCTCGTCATGGTGCCGCAGGCCGTCGGCAACGCCGTGGGCTCGGTGTCCGGCGGGCGGCTGGTCGGCCGCGTCCATCCGGTGCCCCTGATGGCCGTCGGCGTCGCCGCGCTCGTCTGGGCCAACTGGCGGATGTCGCTGCTCACGCCCGGATTCGACCTCTGGCTGTTCTACGCCGCCGTGTTCGCCCACGGGTTCGGCGTCGGGTTCTACTTCGTGCCGCTCAGCGTGGTGACGTTCTCGACGTTGCCGCGGCAGTACCGGGACGTGGGCACGGGGCTGTTCTCCCTCAGCCGGAATTTCGGCAGCAGCGTCGGCGTCTCGCTGGTCGTCGCCTACGTGGTCCGGGAGACGCAGGCCAACCGGAGCGTGCTCCGCGACTACGCGTCGCCGTTCAACGAGACGCTGCGCCACCTGCCGCTTCCCGACTTCTGGAGCCTGGCCGAGCCGGTCGGCGCCGCGGCGCTCAACCTCGAGGCGACCCGGCAGGCCGCGGCCGTGGCCTACAACGACGATTTCCTGTGGCTGGCCGTGGCCGGCCTCCTGTGCCTGCCGATCCTGGCTCTGATCCGGATGCCGGCGCGCGGCGAGGCCTGACCCGCATTTCTCCTACCGGCGGGGATCGGGGAGCGCGCGGCGTTGCGGGACCGCGGACCCCCCTCCCGACCTCCCTCCGTTTTTCTCCCTCTCCCTTGCAGGGGGAGGGTCGGGGTGGGGGTCGCGCCGGGGGGAGGAGCGATGATTGCGCGGCGCGCGTGCATCCGGACCCCCCTCCCGACCTCCCCCCTGTCAGGGGGGAGGAGTATCAGTGGGGCAGGGGGGAGGAGCGATAGCGGCTCCCTCCATCACCCCTTCTTCTTCATCCCCCCTTCTTCTCCCTCTCCCTTGCAGGGGGAGGGTCGGGGTGGGGGTCGCGGCGCCAGGGGGGAGGAGCGTCAACGGCCCCTCTCAATGCTCCAGGCAGTACGCCATCTCGCGGAAGCGGGCGCGGAACGCCTTCACCGGCTCCTTCCAGTGGCCCTCGGGCCGGGTCTCGCCGTTGTGGGCGATGTCGGCGACGAGCGCCGCCAGCTCGGCGAAGTCCGGCTCCTTCATGCCGTGGCGCGTCATTTCCTGCGCGCCGGTGCGCACGCCGCTGGCGGCGGCGAAGCTCGCGTCGTCCCAGTAGGCCTGCGGGTTGGTGACGACGTTGTTGGCCTCGAACAGGCTGGCGATGAACTCTCCGCGGCCGCGCGCGGTGCGGATCAGCACCTGGTGGGTCTCCGTATGGCCTCGGTCGGGGTCGCCCTCCAGCGCCATGCCGTTCTCCGCCAGCCCGCGCGCGAAGGCCCTGGCGTTGGCGATGACCTGTCTCGGGTAGTCGTCCCTGAAGGCGAGCATTTCGTAGGTGGCGCCGAGGAGGCCCAGCATCGTGCCGAGGTGGTGGTTGCTGACGTGGCCGGGGAAGGTCCGCGAGGCGATGTAGTCCCACAACGGCTCGAGCGCCGACCCGGGCGGCATGTTGCCCAGCACGATCCCGCGCTGCGGCCCGAAGAACGTCTTGTGGGTGGAGCCGGTGACGAGGTCGGCCCCTTCCGCGAACGGGTCCTGGAAGTACGGGCCGAGCAGGCCGAGCACGTGGGCCGCGTCGTAGAGGATGACCGGCCGGGCGGGGTTGTCGGCGCCGAACTCCGCGCGCACGAATTCCGAGATCTCGCGGACCGGCTCCCTGTGGACGATGACGCTGCGCCCGAAGACGATGAGCTCCGGCCGGGTCCGGGCGATCAGTTCCCTGGTCGCGTCGACGTCGATGCGGTGGGGGTTCTCCTTCAGGGACGGGAAATGCTCGACCGCGGGCCGATGGGTGCGCGGGTCGAGATCGACGTAGTTCTTGAGGGCGCCCGCCGCCTGGGCGCTGAGGTGGCCGCCCCTGTTGAGGTCGTGCGCGAGGACCCGGCCGATGGGCCTCGGGTCGCCGCCGCGCGCGCGGTTGCGATATTGCTTGAGCGCGTCGTACACGACGTCGTTGGCCATCTGGCCGCTGATGACGCGCGGCTCCACGTCGCGGCAGCCGAAGAACGTCCTGAGCGCCGCGCGGAGTTCCTCCTCCTTGTCCATGATGAACGACGTGCCCTTGTAGTAGCGCACGTCGGGCGCGTCGGGGCCGAGCGCCTTGATCCGGTTGTGCTCGTTGTAGCGGCCCGCGGGATCGGCGGTCATGAGCGAGTCGACGAAACGCGAGGTCGGTTGCTCCGACGGGATCAGGTTGACGCACTCCGTTCGCCGCCAGCGGTCGTTCGCGTCCGACTCCCGCTTCAGGTCCCGGGCGCGTTCGGTCAGGCCGGAGAGGTCCGTCCGCGGCGGTTCGGGAACGCGCCGGAAACCGGTGTAGGGACGGCTGTAGGGAGCCGTCGGCCACAGGTTGCGCTCCGCCAGTTCGGCCGTCGCGCGGTTGCCGCGCGGGTCCTCGATCTCCAGGGTCACCGGGCGGTCGGCCGCGTAGAGGATGTCGGAGCGCAGCAGGGCGAGGCCGATGGGCCGCAGTTCATGGGAGTCCGAAGGCGCCGCCGCGATTCCCTGGCCGCGGAAACCGCTGAACGGAACGCTGGTCCCCGAGGTCACGCGCCCGGCGCGCGCGCCGTCGAAATACGCCTCGAAGCCGGGGCGCAGCGGCCTGCGGTCTCCGAAGACGGCGACCGGTTGCACGAGATGGGTGAGCGCGCGCTCCTCCGCCGGCGTGTCGATCTCGCGGCGCATGATGCGGACGTGTTCGTCCCGCTGCCGCTCGAGCGCGGCCCGTCCGACGTAGTCCCGGTCGCCCGCCGGCCGGACGCCGAAGCGGGCGAGGCCGTTGGCGAATATCGGGATGTCGCGGCCCTCCGCGTCCGGGCCGAGTTCGTGTCCGTAGAGCGGCAGGCCGGCCTCCAGGCGCAACGAATCCCGGGCGCCGAGTCCGGCGGGAACGGCGCCCGCGTCGACCAGCCGCCGCCACAGCTCGACCGTGAAGTCCCGTTCGGGAAAGAGCTCGAAGCCGATGGCCTCGCCGGTGTAGCCCGTGCGCGCGACGACCGTTTCGCGGCCGTCGATCCGCGCCGCGCGGAGCCGGTTGCGCTTGTTCTCCGGGAGCTCGCCCTTGTCGACGACCCGCTCCAGGACGTGCGAGGCCGCGGGCCCCTGGAGCGCGATCATGCCGAGGGCCTCGCTCTCGTCGGCGAACGCGGCCTCCCCGGGTTTGAGGCTCTCCAGCCACTCCCTGTCCCGGTCCCGGTTTCCCGCGTTCACGACGAGCAGGAAGTCGTCCCTTCCCAGCCGGTAGAGATAGGCGTCGTCCACCGCGCCGCCGGTTTCGTTGGCGATGAACGTGTACTGCGCCTGGCCGGGGTCGAGCGCCCGCGCGTCGTTGGTCAGGGCGTGGGCGAGAAAGGCCTCGGCGCCGGCGCCGCCGATTCGGAACCGGCCCATGTGCGAGACGTCGAACAGCCCCGCCGCCCGGCGGGTCGCGAGATGCTCCCGCACCGTCCCGGCGGGATACTGGACCGGCATGTCCCAGCCGCCGAACGCGACCATCCGGGCGCCGGCCTCGACGTGCCAGCCGTGCAGGACGGTGCGCCGGAGCGGCGCCGCCTCCGCCTCCGTCGGGGCCATGTCCGTCACTCCTCGATCTCGCACCACACCGGCGTGTGGTCCGAGGCCCTCTCCTTGCCGCGCGGGCGGCGGTCGACGTCGGCGGCCCGGAGGCGGTCGGCCGCCGGCGGAGTCAGCAGCAGGTGGTCGATGCGCAGCCCGTGGTCCTTGGTCCAGGCGCCCCGCTGGTAGTCCCAGTAGGAATAGATCCCCGGTCCGGGATGGAACGCGCGCACGGCGTCGGTCAGGCCCAGGAAGACGATGGACCGGAACAGGTTCCTGGTTTCCGGCCGGCAGAGCGCATCGTCGGCGAACGCGGGCGGGTCGTACACGTCGACGTCGGCGGGGCATACGTTGTAGTCGCCCCCGAGGACGCAGGTTTCCTCCTCCTCCAGCAGCGCCTTCACGCGGTCCCGGAGGCGGGCCATCCACGACAGCTTGTAGGCGAACTTGTCGGTTCCGACGGGGTTCCCGTTGGGGAGGTAGATCGAAGCCGCGCGGACCGTCCCGACCGTCCCTTCGATGTAGCGCGCCTGCCCGTCCGCGGCGTCGCCGTCGAAGCCCCGGACCACGTCCTCGATCGGCCGCCTGGCGAGGATGGCGACCCCGTTGTAGGTCTTCTGGCCGTGGACGGCGGCGTTGTAGCCCAGCTCCTCGATCTCCAGGGCGGGGAACGCCTCGTCGACGACCTTGGTTTCCTGCAACAGGACGACGTCGGGCGCCTCCGCGCGCAGGTAGTCCAGGAGGTGGGGCAGCCGCGCCTTCACCGAGTTGACGTTCCAGGTCGCGATCTTCATGCGCGCGGTCTTTCGTCGCGTGGGAACGGCCCGGAGGCCATGGCCGGATGCCGGGTTGTAGGGGAGGGCGCGATGCGATTCAACCGCCGACGGCTCCTCCGTCCCCTCGTTCTCCCTCCCTCTTGCGGGGGAGGAGCGCGCGCGGGGCGGCGCGTTCCCTCTTCTCCCTCTCCCTTGCAGGGGGAGGGTCGGGGTGGGGGTCGCGCCAGGGGGAGAAGAGACGGCCGTTCACGCCTCCCAGGGGTTCAGCAGATCGACGCCCGTGGCGGCGAAGTCGGACTCGTTGCGGGTGACGACGGTGAGGCGGCGCCGGAGCGCGGTCGCGGCGATCAGTCCGTCGATGGCGGGAAGGTTTCGGAGCCGGGCGGCGAGGCGGCCCCATTCGTCGGCGACGCCGGCATCGACCGGCAGGATGCGGTTCTCGAACCAGCTCGGCAACGTGGTTTCCAGCCACATGGTGATTCGGGCGCGGCGGCGACCGTCTCCCAGCCTCTCGATGCCCTTGCGAACTTCCCCCAGGGTGAGGACGCTGATGAACAGGCTCTCGGGCGCCGCGGCGTCGAACCAGTCGGAGACCCGGGGCGACGGCTTCTGCTTGGTCAACTCCGACAGCGCGCAGGTATCGACCAGAAAGCTCACAGGTCGACGTCGCGCGGCAGAGACCGGTCGCGCTCGATCTCGAGGTCGAGGCCGGCCAGCGGGGAGGCCCGCAGCAATTCGGCCAGCGAGGGTTTGGGACGCTTCAGACGGTCGTAGTCTTCCGCCGAAAGGAGGACGGCCGCCCGCTCTCCGCGGACGGTGATCGTCTGCGGGCCGTCCTCGGCCGCCTCGCGCACCAGCGCGCTGAACCGCGCCTTGGCTTCCTGCAACTGCCATCTCTGCATGATCGCCTCCTCTGACCAGTCTGACCGGATACTAGCCGAAAGGAATCCGAGGCGCAAGAGGTTTCGTTCACGCCGCGGGCCGTTCGTTCGGCCCCGCCGCCGGCGGGCGCGCCTCACATCGCGAAGGACGTTCCGCAGCTGCAGGAGGAGGAGGCGCTGGGGATCGTGATCTGGAACGACGCGCCGATCAGCTCTTCGACGTAGTCGACCATCGAGCCCTGGAGGAAACTCAGCGACAGGGGGTCCACGACGATGCGGGCCCCGTCGCGCTCGAACATGAAGTCGTCCTCGGCGACCGCCGCGTCGAAGTCGAAGCCGTACTGGAAGCCGGCGCAACCGCCGCCCGTCACTGTGACCCGGACGGCCGCGTCGGGCTGGTTCTCCTGTTCCATGAGGAAACGAATGCGCCGGGCCGCGTTCGCGCTCAACGTCATGGGAGCCAGTTCGCGATCGCTCATCATTCGCCGCCGAGTTGCCGGGGACCGTTTTCGCGTCGCCCGTTCATCCATGTAAGGGATCCGGAGCGATCGGTCAATTCACCGAAAGCCGCCAGGTCCGTCCATTCCCCCCTTGGCGTGACCCCCACCCCGACTCTCCCCCCGCTACTCGTTCTCTTCCCCCCCTGATCAGGGGGGAGGTCGGGAGGGGGGTCCGGCGGGTGTGCGAAGTGTGCGGATTGGCGCGCCGGTGACCCCCACCCCGACCCTCCCCCTGCAAAGGAGAGGGAGAACGAGAACGAGGGGCCGGAGAGTGTGCGGGTTGTGCGGATCCCCTTTCCAACTCCTCCCCCCTGGACAGGGGGGAGGTCGGGAGGGGGGTGGATCGCGGCCGATGGCGCCGGACTCAACCCCGATCCGTGTCCGCTCGTTCCAGCCGCGCCGCGATCTTCGTGAACTGCGTCAACGCCGTTTTCAGGTCGTCGGCGATCTCGGCGGCGAGGACGCCGGGCGGGGGGAGCGAGTCGGTGTCGGTCAGGCTCTCGTCCCTGATCCAGAACAGGTCGAGGCTCAGCTTGTCGCGTTTCAGCAGCTCCTCGTAATCGTAGGACCGCCAGCGTCCGGCCGGGTTGTCCTCGCTCCATGTGGCTTCGCGCTCGTGCATCCGGCCCGGCTTGTAGCATTCGACGAACTCGTCGAGGTCCGCGCGCCGGATCGGCTTCTGCTTCAGCGTGAAATGCTTGTTGGTGCGCAGGTCGTAGACCCAGAGCCTGTCGGTCCAGGGCTCGGCGCGGCCCTCCTTCTTGTCGAAGAAGATGACGTTGGCCTTGACGCCCGGCGAATACCAGATGCCCGTCGGCAGGCGCAGCAGGGTGTGGACCCGGCATTTCTCCAGCAGGTTGCGGCGCACCCTCTCTCCCGCGCCTCCCTCGAACAGCACGTTGTCCGGGACCACCACTGCGGCGCGGCCGTCGATCTTCAGCAGCGTGTGGATGTGCTGCACGAAGTTGAGCTGCTTGTTGCTCGTCGAGGCCCAGAAATCCTCGCGAACGACGACCTGGTCCTCCTTCTCCGTCTCTCCCTCTTCATTGACGAACAGCAGGCTCTGTTTCTTGCCGAAGGGCGGATTGGCGAGGACCATCGAGTATTCTCCGCTCCATGTCGCGGACAGGCTGTCGTGCCCCGTATGCACCACCGCCCGGTCGTCCCCGATGCCGTGCAGGTAGGCGTTCATCGCGCACATGCGCCCGACCTTGGGCGACAGCTCCATGCCCTCGACCAGATCGGTCCGCAACGCGCGCAACTCGTCGCGGTCGAGGCCGCTTCCATGGCGGTCGAGAACGTATCGGTAGGCTTCGCACAGGAAGCCGCCGGTTCCCGCCGCGGGATCGCAGATTCGATCCTCCGACGTCGGCCGCATGACCTCGCACACGGTCTGGACGACCGGGCGCGGGGTGAAATACTGCCCGGCCCCGCGCGAGGACTCCTGCGCCGACCGGGCGAGCAGCTCTTCGTAGATCGCGCCCTTCACGTCCACCGGCAGCGCCAGCCAGTCCACGGGGTCGAGCAGGTTGACGACGAGTTGCTTGAGAAGCGCGGGATTGAGGATCTCGCAACGCGCGCCCTTGAAGATGACGCCGAGCATCCCCGACTCGATGGCGAGTCTTTCGAGGCTTTCGCGGTATTTGCCTTCCAGCGCCGCGCCGTCGAGATCCAACAGGGCCTTCCAGCCGAGTTCCGGCGGCACGATCGGTTCGCGCCCGTATGGCGGCTCGGTCAGCTGGTCCGCCATCTTGAGGAACAGCAGCAGGGTCAGCTGCTCGACGTATTCGAAGCAGGACAGCCCGGCGTCCTGGAGGACGCCGGCGTAGCTCCAGGCCCGCTTGCCGATTTGCGCCGCGTCCATGCGGAGCAGTCCCTTATGCCGTCACGGCCAGCGGATGCTCGGCGAGGCGACGGTCGACCGTCAGCAGCTTCAACCCCTCCTCCTGGGCTTGAACGAGGAGGAGCTCGTCGAACGGGTCGCGATGGCCGAGAGGCGTCTCCAGCACGGCGGCGGCATGGTTGGGAGTCATGTCGAGGAACACGGCCCCTATTTCCTCCAGCACGGTGATTACGGTTCGGGGATCGTGCGGGCTCTTGCGCGCGCCGGACGGATGGCGGGCATGGTATTTCAGGCGCATCTCCCAGATCGACACGGTGCTGACGTGAAGCTCGGCTCCGTGTTCGTCGAAGAAGGGACGCTCGCTCTCCCGGAATTTCCCGGGCGCCTCCATCAGATCGTAGAGATACGAGGTATCCAGCAGGATACGCATGGATGGCGTCTAATCGTCGTCTTCAAGCCCGAGCACCTGCCGGCTGAAGGCCGGATCGTTGAACTCCTCGGGCCATCGCTCCCCGTCTCCCTCGATTCCCAGACGCCGACGCGCCGCTTCCAGCTTGTCCCAGTCGAACCCGCCCTTGCGCTTGCGGCAGCGCACCAGTTCCACGGCCGGTTCGCCGTTCTTGGTGATGACGACCCGTTCGCCGCGCTGGGCGGCGGCGACCAGTTCGGACAGGCGCGTCTTGGCGTGGCGCAGGGCGAGTTCCATGGTTGAGACCTCCCGATTACGAATTTCAGGACGCTTTGGCGCCCTCGGTCCCTGCTGTCAAGGCCACGGCGTGACCACGGGGGCCGACGCTCGGCTCGAAGACGTTACCGTGACGCGGCGCGTTCTCGCTTGCGGGAGAGGCCGTTCCGCCGCTTGGCCGTGGTTGCTTGCCGTGCGCGAGCCTCGCGCTCGGCCGCGATGCGCTTCAGCAGTTCGGAGGCAGGCTCGTCGTTCGGGTCCTGCGGCGTGAGCTTGCCGGCGAAGGCGTCACGCAGGATGGCTTGACGCAGGCTCTGGGCGGCCTTCAACTTGGCGTCGATGTCGGTTTCGAGACGACCCAGGATGGAAAGCTGGTCTTCGACGGCTTCGACGATGGCGTGTTGTTCGGCGATCGGCGGTAAGGGAAATGTGAAAGCAGCGAGTTTCGATCCGTTGACGTTTGCCTGCCCCACGGTTTGATTGACCACTTTCTTAATCCAAGCCCTACCAAAACCTCCGTTGAGTGCGCAAATCAAAATTGCTGGAGAAACATCTTCGAGAAGACGGACGCGAATCAAATAAGATGCAAACGAGCATGATGAAGGTTCCCCCTCATACACTGCTGTCTTTCCGACTAACTCTGCGCTGTTTGTTCGATTGAAAAGTAGATCTCCTTGTTCGAGAAAGAGGGTAGGGAATTCATTGTGATCGAGTGGTAAATACTTCAAGTCATCAAGTGAAATTCCATTCGTAGTGATGTTTCCCATCCTTAAAACCGGAACACCTGTCAGGTCACGACTGGTTTTCGCGGAAGTTCCATACTGAATCAGTGACGAGCACTGATCCACCGTCGCCCAACACCACCTCTCCGGCAGCGTCGGCAGGTCGGTGGTATCGGGGGCGACGGGTTCCTTGTACTTCGTCTTCCAGTTCTTCGGCGGCGGCTTGCCCTTCACCTCGAATTTGCGGAGCTGGTCTTCCTCCCAGCGACGGCGGCGCTCGACGAGAATGCGCTTCAGCAACACGTTCGCGGGCTCTGCATCGGGATGCTTCGCGCGCCAATCGGCGGTCAGCGTTCCCTCCACCGCTACCTTGAGCACCGAGGCGCGGTAGAGCTTCAGCTTGTCTCGCGCCCGCTCCAACGCCGCCACGCCGGCATCAAGATTGGAAAACAACTCATCAAGCACCTCGGCGATACGGGTTTGTTCGGCCATGGGCGCAACGGGTATGACGATTCTCTTGACTTTCGATAATGGTAATGATGGAAGAGTTGTTGCATGGGCATATCGAGAAAAATCAATCATAGAAAGCCAGAGGTAAATCCATTCACTCAGCATTCCATTTTCTGGGATCGCGGCTGCTATATGACTTACGATATACATTGGCCTATGAAGAATGGCGCGTTGATTCAGGAGCGTTGAAGCACCGCTTTTTGTAAAGAGTACTGTTCCGGTAGGAAAGAGTTTCAAATTCCGTGCGGCACTTTCAGTCAAATGATCCTTGGTATTTGAAATCCTTACCCGGGAACCTAAGCGTGCCATATCTTGAACACGGACAAAGGGAAATCCATTTTTGTCGAATTTATCGGGTTCCTGTGGGGCTGGATTTCCGGCAACGAGTCTCGAAACGTCCTCGATAAAAGCCCATTGCCACCCCTCTGGCACTTGTCGTTCACTCTTGATTTCCACGTCCCGGACCTCATGTCTCCCAAGAGTTCAGCGGATTCGCTTCCGCGGCGACGAAATCGACCGACAACTCCGTCCCTAGCCGTACCGTTGTCAGCGGCTGGACAATACGTCGATGTTGAGCCAGCTCCGAGGGTCGTGTTCGAGCGCGGTCCGGCCCCGTTCGGCGAGGACCAAGGCTTCCCACACGCTGATCGGGGAAAGCCGCAACTCCGTCCCCGACGAAAGCGCGCGCCTCACGCGGTCGGAAAGCCTGTCCGGGTCGAGCAGGCCCCACAACCAGATGTGCGTATCGAGTAGTAACGGCACTCAGTCGAATGCTTCCCAATGCGAGGAGTCCACGGCGGGAGCCACGAGGTCGCCGTTGATCCCGCCCGAGCCCTTCATGGCGCCGAGCCATGCGCCGGGTGGCGCCGGCGGCGGGAGTATCTGGGCGACCGGCTTGCCGAAGCGGGTCACCAGAACGGGCTGACGCGTTTTCGCGACCCGGTCGAGGACCGACAGGCAGGTCGTCTTGAACCTGGATATCTGGATCTCCTGCATCGGCGGAACCTATCATGGTTGTGGACCGTGGTCCAAGCGCATATCCGGGCGCCGACCGTCGCTCGTCCCGTTCGCTCACGCCGCCAGCCTCTCGTTGAGGTCCGCCATCAACGGCCGGAGCCGGTCCCCGAACAGCGCGTGCGCGCGGCCGAGGCTGCCTTGCTGGCCGAACCAGCCACTCTCGAAGTCCTCCGGCTCGATGGCGAGGCTGGCGGCGATGTGCTCGGCCATGCGGTCGAGCCATTCGCGTTGTTCCGGCGTGAAGGCGCCGTCGGCATCGCGTTCCTGGAGCCAGGCCCGGTAACGCTCGCGCAACTCGTCGCGATAGGGCGCGAGCGTCATGGTCGGCATCAGCGCGCGGCGCACCAGATTCACCAGGTCGGCGAGCGGCTCACCGCCGCGCCCTTTGACCGTTTCCGCCTCCGCCGCCTCGAAGGCGCGCCATAGCTGGACGGGCGTGGCCGAAATGGGCGGGCGGCTCAGCGCGTCCTTCAACTCGCGCAGGTCCTTGAGCGACAGTTTGAGCGGCCGCGCGTCGGCGTAGAGCAGCTGAAGCGCGGTCAGCTCGTCCTTGTGTTCCCCGATCCAGGCGCGGAAATCCGTCACCTTGGCCCGCGCCTTGTCCACCGCCGAGGCGTCGAAGCCGGAATAGAGCACGTCGTCGACCGTGTGGCGGTCGATGGTCTGCTCGTTCTGTCGGCGTATCTCCAGGATGCGGCGCCGGAGAGCTGGCTTCATGAACGGCGTGGCGGCGGCGCGCGCCAGCTGCCTGGCGGCTTGGGCGATCTGGTCTCCGCTCGGTTCGGTCGTTCCGAATTGCTGTCCGGCGGCGTCGACCTGCGCGTCGGCGTCGCAGGCGTCGAGCAGGTCGCGGGCGAGCTCGGGGAACGGCTTGCCGCCCGCCAGGTCCTTCAATTCGGCAAGCTGGTCCGGCGTGGACGCGCGTTGCAGTCGGGCGAGTCGCCCGGCCAGCGTCGTCAGCGCGTCCGGGTCGACGCCGCCCCGGGCGACGTAATCCAGCAGCTGTTCGAGCGTCTTCGACGGCTGGCGGTTGAGGGTCCGGGAATCGGTCTTGTCCCGTTCGCACACGCCCACCGCATCGACGACGATGAAACGGTCCTTGACCTTCGCGCTGGGGGTGACCGCGCGCAGCTTGTCCGGTGAGATGACGCGGACGCCGCGGCCCTTCATCTGCTCGAAGAAGCCGGCCGATTTGACGTTGCGCATGAAGAACACGCATTCGATCGGCTTCACGTCGGTGCCGGTGGAGATCATGTCCACCGTCACGGCGATGCGCGGGAAGAAGCCGGTGCGGAACGCGCCGAGGATCTCGTCCGGGGTCAGGCTGTCGGTCCTCGCCCATTCCGTCCCTTCGGTCTCGCTTCCGTCATCCCCGACTACGGTCTTCGCGACCTTGGTGAAGCCGGTGCGGTAGGTGATCTTGCGGCAGAAGTCGTTTCCTTGCGCAAACGTTTCGCGGGCGATGCGGACGATGTCGTCGGCGTGCGAGTCGTCCTTGGCGAAGATCAGGGTCTTCGGCGTCTCCGTCCGGTCCGGGAACGCCTCCGGCAACACCTTGTCGCGGAACTGCTGGAGGACGGTCCTGATCTGGCTTTCCGAGACCACGTCGCGGTCGAGCTCGTTCGCGGTGTAGGTCAGGTCCTCGTCCAGCAACTTCAGCCGCTCCGCGCGGGTCAGCCTGTCGCGCATGTCCACGTAGACGCCGCCGTTGCCGCTGGCCTCGACGGTCGCGCCGCGTTCGGTGATCTCCGTCCGGATGCGGTAGACGTCGAAGTCCACGTTCACGCCGTCGGCCACCGCCTCGTCATGGCCATATTGCATGACGAGGTTCTGCTTGAAGAAGCCGACGGTCTTGCCGGCGGGCGTGGCGGTCAGCCCGATCAGGAAGGAGTCGAAATAGAGCAATACTTGGCTCCACAGGTCGTAGATCGATCGATGGCACTCGTCCACGATGACGAAATCGAAGAATTCCGGCGGAACTGCGGCGTTGTAGGCCACGTCCGGCGGCTCGGCGCGCCATGGCGGGGCGGCGTCGAAGGCGGAGCCTTCCTCTTCGTCGGCGTCGAACTCCGGCTCTCCCTTGAGCATCGAATAGAGGCGCTGGATGGTGGTGACGACCACGTTGGCGGCGGGGTCGATCGAATTGCCCGAAAGCCGCTGGAGGGTGTAGAGCTCCGGGAACTTGCGCGGATCGTCCGGCGGCGTGAAGTTGGCGAACTCGTTCTCCGCCTGCCGGCCGAGATTGCTTCGGTCCACCAGGAACAGGATGCGCCTGGCGCCACCGAATTTGAGCAGGCGGTAGACGACGTTGACGGCGGTGAAGGTCTTGCCGGAACCCGTCGCCATCTGAATCAGGGCGCGCGGATGCGCGTTGGCGAAGGACTTCTCCAGATTGCGGATGGCGCGGGCCTGGACGGACCAGAGGCGCGATTCCTCGAGCGGCGGGAGCTCCTTCAGCTTGGCGCGTAACTGCATCGGCCGCGCGATCAGGTTGGCCAGGGTTTCGGGTCTCGGGAAATTGAACACCGACCGGCTGCGCGGTGCCGGGTCGAGCCCGTTGGTGAAGCGCGTCACCGAACCGTTGGACTCGAACAGGAACGGCAGGGGGCGTCGGGGCGCGGGCAGGTCGTCGGGCAGGCCGGCGGCGTACTTGGCGGCTTGCTCTTCGGCCCCGGTCAAGGTCCCGCTGGCCTTGGCTTCGATTGCGCCGACGGCTTCGCGGTCGAGATAGAGCACGTAATCGGCCGTGCCGAAACCCCGCTTCATCGGAAGCTCGCGCACGGCGACGCCGCGGCCGGCTGTGAGATCGAGCTCCTCGCGGTCTTGAACGCGCCAGCCGGCCGCCGCGAGATTCTCATCGATGCCGCGCCGCGCTCTCTGTTCGGGTGCGCCTGTCATGTCGCTGCCGTTCCGAGCTCACGCGCACGTCCCGGCCTCCGCGGCGGAGCCAGCGAGGTCCGGAAGAGGATTCGCGATCTGCAAGTCATGATTCTCGACGTCGTCGCCGGCGTCAACGTCGGCGGCGCCATTCATACTCTTCCCCCTGTCCATCCACACTCCTCCCCCTTGGCAGGGGGGAGGTCGGGAGGGGGGTCCGGAGGGTGTGCGAAGTGTGCGGATTGGCGCGCCGGCGACCCCCACCCCGACCCTCCCCCTGCAAGGGAGAGGGAGAAATAAAAAGGACGGGAGGGTGTGCGGATTGTGCGGATTCCCTTTTCACACTTCTCCCTCCTGAACCATCCACACTCCTCCCCCTGCCCATCCATACTCCTCCCCCCTGACAGGGGGGAGGTCGGGAGGGGGGTCCGGATGAACATGCGCCGCAACGCCGGTGACCCCCACCCCGACCCTCCCCCTGCCAGGGGGAGGGAGAAATAAAAGGGACGGGAGAGTGTGCGAAGTGTGCGGATGGGCGCGCCGGAGCCGCTCCCCCGACGGCGGCGAATCACGACCGTAGAGATTTTTTCTCCATATCGGAATTTTCCTCTTGACTCGCATCATCCATGTTCCTATATCGTTCCCATACCGGAACGGGAGACACCCCATGCACGACGACAACGCCGCCGCCGACAAACGCCCGCGCCGCAAACGCGCCTTCCTCCACGCCCTCGCCGATACCGTCAACGTCGCCGCCGCCTGCCGCGACGCCGGCGTCCCCAGGCGCACCGTCTACGACTGGCGCGACGCCGACCCCGACTTCGCCCGCAGGTGGAACGACGCCCTCGACGACGGCATCGACCTGCTGGAGGCCATGCTCCACCGCCGCGCCTTCGAGGGGGTGGAGAAGCCGGTCTGGCACAAGGGGGAGCAGGTGGGGACGACGCGCCACTATTCGGACGCCCTGGCCATGTTTCTGCTCAAGGCCCATCGCCCGGAACGCTACCGCGACAACTACCGGCCTCCGGCCCCGGCGCCGGTGGCCGTCGCGGCGGACGTATTCCCGGCGGCGGCCCGGAGGTTCCGCGGCGAGGCGGAGCGGGAGCCTCTCGCGGCCCCTGCGATGGAGACGGTCACGGTGACGGACGCCGCGGCCGGGGCGGCGACGGCGACGGTGGCCGCCATGGCGCACGTCCCGGCCGCGGCGGCGATGGTCACGGCGACGGTGGCGGGCGCCGCCGGGACCGCGGCGGCCGCCGACCGGCGCGCGCGGCATTGCGGACGGCCGGGGCCCGGAGTAGTGTCCCGGTCCATGAATCTCGCCGCGTCGGCCGTTTCGCGTATCGGCGCGCCGTCGCCGGCGGTCTACGCCTGCGATCCGGCGGCGAGCCGGGGGCGTCTTCACGCCGAACCGGAGAGCCCGACCCGGACGCCGTTCCAGCGCGACCGCGACCGCATTCTCCATTCGACGGCGTTCCGAAGGCTCAAGCACAAGACCCAGGTGTTCGTCTATCACGAGGGCGATCACTACCGCACGCGCCTGACGCATTCGCTGGAGGTCGCGCAGGTCGCGCGAACCATAGCCCGCACGCTGGGCCTGAACGAGGACCTCGCGGAGACGCTGGCGCTGGCGCACGATCTCGGCCACCCGCCCTTCGGACACGCGGGGGAGGAGGCGCTCGACGAGGCCATGGCCCCCTACGGCGGTTTCGACCACAACGTCCAGACGCTGCGGGTCGTGACCGGGCTGGAGCGGCGCTACGCCGCGTTCGACGGCCTCAACCTGACGTGGGAGACCCTGGAAGGCGTGGTCAAGCACAACGGCCCGCTGACCGGCCCGCGCGCGGCCGGGTCCGGCGGCGGTCCGCTCCACGAGGCGCTGGCGGAATACGTCGGGACGCACGACCTCGAACTCTCCACGTTCGCCGGCGCCGAGGCCCAGGTCGCCGCGATCTCTGACGACATCGCCTACAACAACCACGACGTGGACGACGGCCTCCGCGCGAACCTGTTCGATTTCGCCGATCTGCGGGACGTTCCCCTCGTCGGGCAGGCGCTCGCCGAGGTCCGGGACCTGTATCCGGGGCTGGAGCGGTCGCGCGCCGTCCACGAGACCATCCGGCGCCTGATATCACTGATGATCGAGGACGTGGTCGCGGAATCGCGGTCCCGCCTCGCCCGGGCCGCGCCGCGGAGCGCCGACGCGGTCCGGCGGAGCGGCCGGGAGATGATCGGGATGAGCGCGGACGTCGCCCGGGGAGACCGCGGCCTGAAGGCGTTCCTGTTCGCCAACATGTACCGGCACGCCAGGGTCGGCGAGACGTCGGACCGCGGGCGGCGGGTGGTCGCCGAGATATTCGGGCGCTACCTAAAGGAGCCGGAGTCGTTGCCGGGAGACTGGCGGGAGAGCGCGCGCAGGTCCGAAGCCGACGAGTTGCCCCGCCTCGCCTGCGATTTCATCGCCGGCATGACGGACCGTTACGCGCTTTCGGAACATCGTCGCCTGTTTTCGTCCGAGTGAAATGAACTATTTCAAATACTTGAGAGACGTCGTTCTCGATTCGGTGGAGGAACTGGTCTCGTCCGGCGTCGCGCCGGGCGGGCTTGATCTCGGGTCGATAAACGTGGAGCCGCCGCGGGACCCGTCCCATGGCGACGTGGCCACCAACGCCGCCCTCGCGCTGGCCGGGCAGGCGGGGTTGAAGCCCCGCGAGATCGCGGAGCCGCTGGCCCGGGCCCTGGACCGCGTTCCGGCACTGTCCCGGGTCGACGTCGCCGGCCCCGGGTTCATCAACATGCGGTTGAGCGCCGCCTTCCTGCGCGACCGCCTCCGCGACGCGCTGGAGGCGGGGACGGCTTACGGCGATTCCGCCCTCGGACGGGGCCGGAAGGTCAACGTGGAGTACGTGTCGGCGAACCCGACGGGGCCGCTGCACGTCGGCAATGCGCGCGGCGCGGTGTTCGGAGACGCGCTCGCCCGCCTCCTGCGGAAGACGGGATTCGACGTGACCCGCGAGTACTACGTCAACGACGCCGGAGCCCAGGTGGACGTCCTGGCCCGGTCGGCGCATCTCCGCTACCGGGAGGCGCTCGGCGAGGACGTCGGGGAGATGCCGGAGGGGCTCTATCCGGGCGACTACCTGATTCCCGTGGGCGAACGGCTGGCGGCCGAGCACGGAGACCGCTTGCTGAACGAAGACGACGACGAATGGCTGCCGGTCGTCCGCGAGATCGCCGCGGATGCGATGATGGAGTTGATCCGCGCCGACCTCGACGCCGTCGGCGCGGTCATCGACGTGTTCTCGTCGGAACGGGAGCTCGTGGAATCGGGCAGGGTGGACGAGGCGGAGCGCCTGCTGGCCGATCGCGGCCTGATCTACCGAGGGGTCCTCGACGCGCCCAGGGGAAAGCGGCCGGAGGACTGGGAGCCGCGCGAGCAGACGCTGTTCCGGTCCACGGCGTTCGGCGACGACGTCGACCGGCCTCTCAGGAAATCGGACGGCGGCTGGACCTACTTCGCCGCCGACGTCGCCTATCACC
The DNA here is from genome assembly GCA_965242505.1 of Alphaproteobacteria bacterium. Lineage (GTDB taxonomy): Bacteria > Pseudomonadota > Alphaproteobacteria > UBA2966 > UBA2966 > UBA2966. Next base: position 1,039,495 of record OZ251449.1, on the reverse strand, counting down.
GCGACAAGATGGCGCGCGGCTTCGACGCCATGATCGACGTCTGGGGGGCGGACCACGCGGGCCACGTGAAGCGCATGAAGGCGGCCGTGGCGGCCCTGTCGGGAAACGGGGCCGAGCTGGACGTCAAGCTGTATCAGCTGGTGAAGCTCGAACGCGGCGGCGAGCCGGTCCACATGTCGAAGCGGACCGGAAGTTTCGTGACCGTCGGCGACGTCGTCGACGAGGTGGGAAAGGACGTGGTGCGCTTCATCATGCTGACGCGCCGGAACGACGCGCCGCTCGATTTCGACTTCGAGGCGGTGACCGAGCAGTCCCGCGACAACCCGGTGTTCTACGTGCAGTACGCTCACGCCCGGGCCTGCTCGGTCCTGCGCCGCGCGGCCGAGAGCCTGGGGGGCGAGGTCGGCGACGGGGCCTTGAAGCGCGCTGACCTCGATCGCTTGACCCACGACGCCGAGTTTGCTTTGATCAAGGCGCTCGGCGGCTGGCCCCGCTTGGTCGAGACTGCGGCGGAGGCCCATGAACCTCATCGCGTCGCGTTCTTCGTGCACGACCTCGCGTCGGAGTTCCATCGCTTCTGGAACCGGGGCAAGGAGGAGCCGGACTTGCGCTTCATCGTCGATGAAGACCGGGAACTCACCCTCGCGCGGGCGGCGCTGGTGAAGGGCGTGGCGGCGGTGATCGCCAGCGGGCTCGAGGTGATGGGCGTGGAACCCGCGGAAGAGATGCGCTAGATGGCCTCCGACTCCACCCAGCCTCCGCCGGATCCGCGCCTCGGGCCGCCGGACGGCGTCCGTCCGCGTCTGGACCCGACCGGGCCGCCGCCGGGGCAGGCGCCTCTCGCGCCCGGAAGCGCCGGCGCGTCCGCGGAAGCGGGAGACCCTGCGGCGCAGGCGCCCCTCGCGCCCCGGAACCCCGTCGGCCGCCGCTGGGGGATCCCCGCCCTGATCGCCTGGGTCACGCTGTCCGCCTTCGCCGGCGCGCTCTGGTTCGCCTACGAACAGGGCGTTCGCAGGGGCATGGAAACGGGATTCCCGCTGGTCAGGGCGGACGACGGCCCGGTCAAGATCCGGCCCGACGACCCGGGCGGGCTCGAGGTTCCGCACCGGGACAAGCGGATATACGAGCGCATGGCGGGCGGCGACGAGGCGCCCCCGGAAGAAGAGGCCCGCCTGCGGCCGGAACCCGAGCAGCCGGTGACCAGGGAGGCCCTGCTCGCGTCGTCCGCCGCCGAGGAGGGGGACGCGGCCGGGACGACGGCCGCGGCCGAGGCGACGGCCGCGCCGGTTCCGCCGCCGCCGGAAGCGACCGGCTCCGCCTCCGGGAGTTCGCCCCCCGCGCCGGCTGCGGCGGAACCGGAACCGGAGACGGCGGAAGCGTCCGCTTCCGAGCCGCCGGCCGCCGAGGCCGCACCGCCTCCGCCTCCGCCTCCGAGCGCGCCCGCGGAGACGAAAGAGAAACCCGCGCGGAAGGCGTCCGTCGCGCCGCCTCCGCCGCCGAGCGCGCCCGCGGAAACGAAGGAGAAGCCCGCGCGGAAAGCGTCCGTCGCGCCGCCGCCGCGGCAGGCCGTGGCGTCCCGGACCGAGGCTTCCGGCCGCGCGAACCGGTCGCGTCCCCGCATCCAGCTCGGTTCCTACCGGAGCGCCGAGGAGGCGGAGCGCGGCTGGAAACGGCTGAGCGCGCGGGAGAAACCGATCCTCGGAGATCTCGATCCCCTCGTGGCGCGCGCCGACCTCGGCGACCGGGGGATATTCTACCGGCTACAGGCGGGTCCGTTCGAAAGCGTCAAGGCCGCCCGGGCCGCGTGCGCCAGGCTCGAGCGGCGAAAGCTCGGCTGTCTGGTCGTTCGTCCCGCCGCCAGGTGACCGAGCGCCTCGCCGCCATACTTGGGTGCGCCGGCGAGGAACTCTCCGAGGCCGAGCGGACCCTGTTTCGCGAGACGCGGCCGGTCGGCCTGATCCTGTTCTCGCGCAACTGCCGCTCGCCCGAACAGGTGCGCCGTCTGACCGACTCGTGGCGCGACGCCGTGGGAACGGACGAGTGCCTGGTGCTGATCGACCAGGAGGGAGGGCGCGTGCGCCGGCTGGGTCCGCCCCACTGGCGCGCGCCGCCGGCCGCGGCGGAGTTCGGACGCCTCGCGGCCGAAGACGGCGACCTCGCCGCCGATCTCGTCCGCCTCAACGCGCGCCTCATCGCCGCCGACCTGCGGCCGCTGGGGATCGACGTCGATTGCATCCCCGTCCTGGACGTGCCGGCGCCCGGCGCCGACGACGTGATCGGGGACCGGGCCTTTGCCGCCGACCCGGGCCTCGTCGCGGCGCTCGGCCGGGCGACGTGCGACGGGCTCGCGGCGGGCGGCGTTCTGCCGGTCGTCAAGCACGTCCCGGGGCACGGCCGCGCCAAGGTCGACAGCCACGAGGCGCTTCCCGTCGTCGACGCGGACCGGGAGGAGCTCGACCGCCGCGATTTCGCGCCCTTCCGGGCGCTTGCGGACGCGCCGCTCGCCATGACCGCGCACGTCGTGTTCACCGCCATCGACGCGGACCGCCCGGCCACGACCTCTCCCGGCGCGGTCGCACTCGTCCGCGACGACATCGGCTTCGACGGCCTGCTGATGACCGACGATCTCTCCATGAAGGCGCTGGCGGACGCTCCGGGAGACGCCGCCCGGGCCGCCCGGATGGCCGGCTGCGACGTCGCGCTGCACTGCAACGGGGACGCCGACGAGATGGCGGCGGTGGCCGAGGGGGCCGGTCCGCTCGACGCGGCCGGCCGGCGGCGGCTCGACGCGGCCCTGGGACGGCGGCGCGAGCCCGAACCCCTCGACGCCGCGGCCGCCGCCGCGCGCATCGACGAGGCCCTGAACCGGGCCGGGGCCGGGAGGGGAGGGCGGCCGTGATCGCAGATTTCGCCTACGAGGCGTCGGTGTGGGTCGTCCCCGTCCTGATCGCCGTCACCTTCCACGAGGCCGCCCACGGCTACGCCGCCTGGAAACTCGGGGACGACACGGCTTGGCGTATGGGCCGCGTATCGTTCAATCCGTTCCGCCACGTCGACTCCTTCGGCACGGTCGTGTTGCCGGCGCTCCTGCTGCTCCTGTCCGGCGGGCGGATCATGTTCGGCTACGCCAAGCCCGTGCCCGTCGATTTCAGCCGGTTCGGCCACCCGCGGCGGGACATGATCCTGGTCGCCGCGGCGGGACCGGCGGCGAATCTCGCGCTGGCGTTCGCCTCGGCCTTGCTGCTCCACGTCCTCGAGCCGTTTCCGCGCGAGGTGGGCGCGTGGCTGGAGGAGACCCTGCTCCGGTCGCTGCTCCTCAATCTCGTTCTCGCCGTCTTCAACATGCTGCCCCTGCCGCCGCTCGACGGCGGTCGGATCGCGGTCGGCCTGTTGCCGCGCGTCCTGGCCCTGCCGCTCGCCAGACTGGAGCGCTGGGGCATGCCGATCCTGATCCTGCTGCTCCTCGTCCTGCCCCCGTTGAGCGGCCGGCTCGGGATGCGGATCAGCCTGTTCGACGCCGTGATTTGGCCGCCCGTCGAGTTGCTGTATAGTCTGATCGTCGTGTTGACGGGGCGCGCATGGACACCTTGAACGCCGACCGCGGACGCGGAGACGACGTCTGGTCCGACCCGGATCCGGTTCGGGAGGATCCCGACGACGCGGCGCTGGTCGTCGATCTCGACGGCTACGAAGGGCCGCTGGACCTTCTGCTGGTCCTCGCGCGGTCCCAGAAGGTCGATCTCGCCCGGATATCGATCCTCCAGCTCGCCGAGCAGTATCTCGCGTTCATCGCCCGGGCGCGGCGTCCCGGCATCGAGGTCGCCGCCGACTACCTGGTGATGGCGGCGTGGTTGGCCTATCTCAAGTCGCGCCTGCTGCTTCCCGACGTCGAGGACGAGGACGCCCCCGACGGGCCCGAGCTCGCCGCCCATCTGTCGTTCCAGCTGCGGCGCCTCGAGGCCATGCGCGAGGCCGCCGCGCGGCTCATGGGCCGCGACCGGCTGGGCCGCGACGTCTTCCCGCGCGGACGGCCGGAGGGGGTCCGGGTCGTCCGGAACACGGTCTACGAGGCTTCGGTGTTCGAGCTGCTCCGCGCCTACGCGGATCATCGGGCGCGGCGCGCGCGCGAGCCGCTCGGCATCGCGGCGCGCGAGCTCTATTCGATGGAACAGGCGCACGAACGCCTGCGCCGGGTTCTCGGCGACCTTCCGGGGTGGGAGCGCCTGGAGACGTTCCTGCCGCCCGAAGTCAAGGGCGCCGCGCTCTACCGTTCCGCCGTCTCCGCGATGCTCGGCGCCGGTCTCGAAATGGCCAGGGAAGGGCGGGTGGAGTTGCGCCAGGCCCGAACCTTCGGTCCGATCTACATGCGGCGCCGGCGGCGGGAGGCGCCCGCGGCGGACGACGGGGCGCGAGGACCGGGGGCGGGGGGATGAGCGCCGACCCGCAGCATCTTCGCATGGTGGAGGCCCTCCTGTTCGCGGCGGCCGAGCCGCTGGACGAAGCGAGCCTCGCCGCGCGCCTGCCCGAGGGCGTCGACGTCCCCGCCGCGCTCGACGAGCTGCGGCGGGCGTACGGCGGGCGGGGCGTCGAGCTCGCGCGGGTGGCCGGCAAGTGGGCCTTGCGCACCGCGCCCGATCTCAAGTTCCTGCTTCGGGAGGAGGCCCAGGAGACCCGGCGCCTCAGCCGCGCCGCCGTCGAGACGCTGGCCGTCATCGCCTATCACCAGCCGGCGACGCGCGCCGAGATCGAGGAGGTCCGGGGCGTGGGGGCGAGCCGCGGCACGCTGGACCTGCTGCTGGAGATCGGCTGGATCAGGCCCAAGGGGCGCCGGCGCACCCCCGGCAGGCCGGTGACCTACGGGACCACGGACGAGTTCCTGGCGCATTTCGGCTTCGACGCCATCGACGAGTTGCCGGGACTGGACGAGCTCAGGGCGTCGGGCCTGCTTCAGCCGCGTCCTCCGTCCGCGATGGTCGAGGAGGCGCGCGCCCGGGCGGCGCGCGAGAACGAGGCCGGCGACGGGCCGCCGGGCGGCGCCGAGATCTCGGAGTTCCCGCGACCGGTCGAGTAGGGCGCCCGTTCCCTCGGCGAGGGCGCGCCGCCGGAGCCGCTCGCGCCCTCTCCCCGCGAACATTCGCGTTTCCAACGCCGTTCGGCTAGTATAAGAGCAATCGTCGAGAGCAATCCACCACCGGCAAGGCGAACGAGACAATGGGAACATTCAGTATCTGGCATTGGCTGATCGTCCTCGCGGTCGTGCTCATCCTCTTCGGGGGCAGGGGCAAGATCCCGGCGCTCATGGGAGATATCGCCAAGGGGATCAAGAGCTTCAAGAAGGGCATGAAGGAGGAGGCCGTCGCCGACGGCGACGACGCCAAGGTCATCGACGCGGACGCCTCCGCCGCGGCCCGGTCGGAGGTCGAACGGGACAAGGCCGCCAGCGGCTAGACCCGCGAGGCTCGGACCCGCCCGGCGCGGCGGTCCCCGTGCGCTGCGATGTTGGACATCGGTTGGCCGGAGCTCTTTCTGATCGCCGTGGTCACGATCGTCGTCGTCGGACCCAGGGAACTCCCGCGTGTGGTGCGCACGGTGACCGGCCTGATCCGCAAGGCGCGCGGTCTGGCCGACGAGTTCCGCGGGACCCTCGACGACATGGCGCGCGAAGCCGACCTCGAGGACATCAAGAAGGAGGTCGAGCGGGCCAGCAAGGTCGACATCGCGGAGGAGTTCGAGGCCGCGGTCGATCCCTCCGGCGACATGGACGGCGCCTTCGACCTCGACGAGTCGCCGTCCCCGGTTTCCGGCGCCGCCGGGAATTCGACCCCGGCGGACGACCGGCGGGGGGAGCCGCCGGAGGGCGGGGCGGTCGCCGACGCCGCGGACGCGGGCGCGAGCCCCGCGCGGGACGCCGAACCGCCGGTTGAGAACGCGGCCGAAGGGCGGTCGGGGACGTGATGGCCGAAGCGGACGCCGAGGGGGAACGGATCGAAGAGGGGGGGCGGATGCCGCTGATCGATCATCTGATCGAGCTGCGCCGGCGCCTCTTCCATTCCCTGATCGCGTTGCTGGCCGCGTTCCTGGTCTGCTTCTACTTCGCGAACCCGATCTTCGATTTCCTCGTCGAGCCGCTGGCCGCCCTGTGGGAGGGCGAGGAGGAGCGCCGCCTCATCTATACGGCCCTGCACGAGAAGTTCTTCACCAACATCAAGGTGGCCTTCTTCTCCGCCCTGTTCTTCTCGTTTCCGCTGGTGGCCAGCCAAGTCTGGATGTTCGTCGCGCCGGGCCTCTACAGGAACGAGAAGATGGCCTTCCTGCCGTTTCTGGTGGCGACCCCCGTCCTCTTCCTCATGGGCGCCGCGATGGTCTACTACATCGTCATGCCCGTGGCCTGGCAGTTCTTCGCCAGCTTCCAGCAGTTCGGCGCGGAGGGGGCGCTTCCCATCGAGCTCCTGCCCAAGGTCGGCGAATACCTGAGCCTCGTGATGCGGCTCGTCTTCGCCTTCGGGATCAGCTTCGAGCTGCCGGTGCTGATCACGCTGCTGGCGCGCGTCGGCCTCGCCACGTCGGACGGCCTCAAGAGCAAGCGGCGCTACGCGGTCGTCCTCGCCTTCGTCGCCGCCGCCATCCTCACGCCGCCCGACCCGCTCAGCCAGATCGGCCTCGCCGTGCCCATCATCGTGCTCTACGAGATATCGATCCTGTGCGCGCGCATGGTCGAGAAGAAGCGCGAGGAAGAGGCCGCCAGGGAGGCCGTCTGAAGCGGTTTCGCCTCGGTTGGAGCCTCGCTCTGGACGCCGCGCCGACGGCGGACGTATAAGGGCGCGCCGAACCGGTGGCAGGCCGACACGCTCGTTCCATGCACGACATCAGATGGATTCGCGAAAACGCGGAGGCGTTCGACGCCGGACTCGCGCGGCGCGGCCTCGCCCCCGCCTCGGCGGCCGCGCTCGACGCCGACGCGCGCCGACGCGACGCGCAGACGAGGGTCCAGGAGGCCAGGAATCGGCGCAACGAGCTGTCCGAGCGGATCGGCGCGGCCCGGAGACGGGGCGGGCATACCGGCGCGCCGTCGGGCGTGGTGGGGTTCGTGGCCACGGATGGCGCCTTACCGGGACGGAACGTGGACATCGCTCCGCTGGTCGCGGAGGTCGGCGGGCTCAAGGACGCGATTCGCGACGGCGAGGAGGAGGAGCGCCGCCTGGGCGCCGAGGTCGAGGATCTGCTGTCGCCGTTGCCCAACCTGCCGGCGGACGACGCGCCCGACGGCCTCGACGAGACGGCGAACGTGGAGGCGCGGCGGGTCGGCGAACCGCCGCGGTTCGATTTCGACGCGCGGGACCACGTCGATCTGGGCGCGGCGCTCGGCATGATGGATTTCGAGGCCGCGCGGCGCATCTCCGGCGCGCGCTTCGTCGTCCTCGAAGGCGGTCTGGCGCGTCTCGAACGGGCCCTCGCCAACTTCATGCTCGACGTCCAGACGGAGGAGTTCGGCTACCGCGAGACCAAGCCCCCGAGCCTGGTGCGCGACGCCGCGGCCTACGGCACGGGCCAGTTGCCCAAGTTCGCCGACGATCTGTTCCGCACCGAGGACGGGTACTGGCTGATCCCGACCGCCGAGGTCCCGCTGACCAATCTCGCGGGCGGGCGCATCCTCGCCGAGGACGACCTGCCCATCCGCCGCGTCGCCTGCACGCCGTGCTACCGCTCCGAGGCGGGCGCGGCGGGCAAGGACACGCGCGGCATGATCCGCCAGCACGAATTCACCAAGGTCGAGCTGGTCGCCATCGCCCACCCCGACCGCTCGGACGAGGAGCTCGAGTACATGACCGGGTGCGCGGAAGCGATACTGCAACGGCTGGGGCTCGCCTACCGCGTCGTCGCGCTCTGTTGCGGAGACCTGGGGTTCTCGGCGCGCAAGACCTACGACGTCGAAGTCTGGCTGCCCGGCCAGGACGCCTACCGGGAGATCTCGAGCTGCTCCGATTGCGGGGACTTCCAGGCCCGGCGCATGGGGGCGCGGTTCCGCCCCGGGGGCCAGCCCAGGGGAACGCGCTTCGCGCACACGCTCAACGGGTCCGGCCTCGCCGTCGGACGCGCCCTGATCGCGGTGGTCGAGAACTATCAGCAGGCGGACGGCGCCGTCGTCGTTCCCGAGGTCCTGCGCCCCTACATGGGAGGTCGCGAGGTCATCCGTGCCGGAGACTGAGCAGGGCCGGCGCGGGACGCTCCGCGTTCTCGTGTCCAACGACGACGGGATCGACGCGCCCGGCCTGAAGGTCGCGGAACGGATCGCCCGGACGCTCTCGCCCGACGTCTGGGTCGTCGCGCCCGAATTCGAGCAGAGCGGCGCTTCCCACTCGCTCACGCTTCACGAGCCGTTGCGCCTGCGCGGGCTGTCGCGCCGACGGTACGCCGTGCGCGGAACCCCGACGGATTGCGTCATCATGGCCCTCGACCGGATACTCAAGGACCGGAAGCCGCCCGATCTGCTGATATCGGGGGTCAACCGGGGCGCCAATCTGGGGGAGGACGTGACCTATTCCGGGACCGTGGCGGCGGCCATGGAAGGGACCCTTCTCGGAATCCCGTCGGTCGCCCTGAGCCAGGAGTACACGAGCCCGCATCCCGTCAGGTGGAGCACGGCCGAGCGTCACGCGCCCGAGCTGCTGCGCCGGCTGCTGCGGGAAGGGTGGCCGGCGGGCGTGTTCATCAACGTGAACTTTCCCGACGTCGCGTCGGCGGGCGTGACGGAACTCGCGGTGACGCGGCAGGGACGGCGCGACGCCGCGAACATCTTCATCGACGAGCGCATCGACGCCCGGAACGCGCCGTATTACTGGATCGGGTTCCGCCAGCGCAAGGGAGAACCCCATCCCCGGTCCGATCTGGCGGTCGTCGCGCGTGGTGGCATCTCGGTGACGCCCCTGCAAATCGATCTCACCCACCGGCGCACGCGCCAGGCGCTCGAAAAGGCGTTGAAACCGTGGACGACCCGCGAAGAATCCGCCTGATCATGGAACTGCGGCAGGCGGGGATCGCCGACACCGGTGTGCTGTCGGCCCTGGAGCGCGTTCCCCGCGAGGAATTCGTGCTCTCCAATTTCAGCGATCAGGCCTACGAGAACACGGCGCTTCCGATCGAGCACGGCCAGACCATCAGCCAACCTTACGTCGTCGCGTTCATGACGCAGGCTCTCGCGCTCGGTCCGCGGATGCGCGTGCTCGAGATCGGAACGGGGTCGGGATACCAGGCGGCGGTCCTCTCGAGGCTCTGCCGGCGGGTCTACACCGTCGAGCGCTACCGTTCGCTGTTGCGCCAGGCGGAGGGGCGGTTCCGGAAGCTCGGCCTCGGCAACGTCGTCACCAGGGTCGGCGACGGCCGTCTGGGGTGGCCCGAACAGTCGCCGTTCGAGCGCATCCTCGTGACCGCCGCCGCGCCCGAGGCGCCGCCGGCGCTGAAGGAGCAACTGGCGGTCGGCGGCGTCATGGTCGTCCCCGTCGGCCGGAGCGGCGCGAACCAGGACGTGGTCCGCATCCGCCGGAGCGAAGAGGGGTATTCCTGCGACCGGCTCCTCCCGGTCCGGTTCGTGCCTCTCGTCGAAGGGATCGCCGAGACGGCCTGATCCGGAACTCGTCCGGCGGCGAACGGCGACCTGTGTCCTGAACGAGGACAAACGGTTGCGCCGCCGCGCGATTCGCGCCATCATGGCGGCATGGACCCGGCGTTCGACACCCTCGCCTACACGCGCAGGCTCAAGGCGGCCGGCCTCGAAGAAGCCTTGGCCGAAGCCCATGCCGAAGCCTTGCGCGCGGCGTTCAGCGAAGGCGGCGCGACCAAGGCGGGCGAGCGCGACACCCGGTCCGACGCGCGCGAGTTCGGGTACGACCTCGCCGGTCTCGGGACCCGGGTCGAATGCGCCATAAACCGCATCTTGCTCGCCGTGATCGCGCTCGGCGGCGTGGTGGTCGCGGTCGGCAGCGTGATCGTCGTCGCCGTGATCAAGCTGCCGAAATGACCCGGTTCTGACACAGGTGAGGCGCCGAAGGGAAGCGACGGCCGTCGAGGTCGTCCCGATGGGCGCGGCCCTCGGCGCCGAGGTCCGGGGGCTGGATCTGCGTCGGGATCTCGATCCCGAGTCGATCGACGCCGTCAAGCGGGCCTGGCGGGACCACCTGGTGTTGCTGATCCGCGATCAGGACATCTCGGACGCCGACCTCGTGCGATTCAGCGAACGCTTCGGGAAGCTCCGCCGCGCGCCGCTCGGCGAGGCGCGGATGCGGGGGCGTTCCCGGTCGCCTGACGGTTATCCCGAAGTGGCGATCATCTCGAACGTGACCAGGGACGGCCTTCCCATCGGCAGCCTCGGGAACGCCGAGGCGATCTGGCATACGGACATGTCCTACATCGAAGAGCCGATCATGGGGGCGATCCTGTACGCCCTGGAGGTTCCCCCCTCCGGCGGCGACACCGGTTTCGCCAACATGCATCTCGCCTGCGAGACGCTTCCGGACGAATTGCGCTCGGCGCTCGAGGATCGCGTCTGCCTGCACGACGGCAGCCTGAACAGCGCCGGATTCCTGCGCCAGGGCTACGAGGAGGTGACCGACGTGACCCGGACGCCGGGCGCCCGGCACCCGTTGTTTCGCACGCATCCGGAGACCGGGCGTCCGGCCCTGTTTCTGGGGCGCCGGCGGAACGCATACATTCCGGGACTCGCCGTGGAGGAGAGCGAGGCGTTACTGGACGCCGTCTGGGCCCACGCCACCCGGAGCGTTTTCACCTGGCGCCATCGATGGCGGGCGGGCGACCTCCTGATGTGGGACAACCGCGCGGTCCTCCATCGGCGGGACGCCTTCGACGACGGCGAACGCCGCGTCATGCACCGGACGCAGATCGAAGGGGACCGTCCCTACTACGAGCGGGCGTGACCCGCCGCGCGGCCGGCGTGAATCCGGTGGCGGTCTGGCTCTTCGTCTGCGCCGCCCTGGTTCTTCTGACGGTCGTCGCGGGGGGGCTGACCCGCCTCACCCATTCGGGTCTGTCGATGGTCGATTGGCGGCCGGTCACGGGATGGTTGCCGCCTCTCGACGAATCGGAATGGAACGCCGTGTTCGAGAGCTACAAGCGGTTCCCGGAATACCGGGAGGTCAATCGGGGGATGTCGCTCGGGGAGTTCAAGGAGATCTTCTGGTTCGAGTACCTTCATCGGGCGCTGGGCCGGATCGTCGGGATCGTCTTTCTCCTGCCGTTCCTGTGGTTCCTCCGCGCGCGCCGGATCGATCGCGGGACCGCCTGTCGGCTGGCGGCGATCTTCTGTCTCGGCGCGGCGCAGGGAGTCGTCGGCTGGTGGATGGTCCGGAGCGGCCTGGCGGACCGGCCCGACGTCAGCCATTACCGGCTCGCGGTCCATCTGGGTCTGGCGGTGATCATCTTCGGCCTGTTGCTGTGGGCGGCGCTGACGGCGCTGTTCGGTGACGGTCCCGCGCGGCGGCGGCATCATCGCGGCGCCGCGGCCTGCCTGGCGGCGGTCTTCGCGACGATCCTGTCCGGGGCCCTGGTCGCGGGCCTCGACGCGGGGTTCGCCTACAACACCTTTCCGACCATGAACGGCATGTGGATTCCCGAAGGGATACTGGCCATGACGCCCTGGTACGCGAACCTCACCGAGAACCCGATCACCGCGCAGTTCGATCACCGATGGCTCGCCGTCGCGACGTCCGCCGCCATCCTCGTCCTGTGGTGGCGAGAGCGCTCCCGCGCGCACGGCGGATTCGCCCGAGCGGCGCTGCTCGCGGCCGCGGCCGCGGTCCCGCTTCAGGTCGCCCTCGGCATCGCGACCGTGCTGTTCGTCGTCCCGACGCCCCTGGCGGCCGCGCATCAGGCGGGCGCCATGGTATTGTTCGGCGCGATGGTCGCGGCGGCGTTCGCGCTTCGGCGCGAGGCGGGCCGCGGGCCGGGGATCGAGTCATGACCTTCTGTTCCGTCTACGTCACCGCGTCCGACAGGGACGAAGCCGTGAGGATCGGCAGGACCCTGGTCGAGGACCGCCTCGCCGCCTGCGCCAACGTGATCGACGGCGCGCGGTCGCTGTACCGGTGGGAGGGCGAGGTGCGGGACGACCCCGAGGCCGTCGTGATCCTGAAGTCCCGCGCCGAGCTGATGGACGCCCTCGCGAACCGGGTCAGGGAGATTCATTCCTACGACGTCCCCTGCATCGTTTCATGGCCGATCCTGGACGGAGACGCCGAGTATCTGAGCTGGCTCGCCGCGGAGACGGACGCCGCGCCGGAATGACGCGGCTTCCGCGCGCGTTGGCCCGCGCGCGATTCCTGTGCCATCATGCGCTTTCGCCGGCCCGGCGGTTCCCGGGCCGTCCATCAGGGGAGGGGAGCGACATGCCTTCGACGGCCGACGCCGCCGGTTCGCGGCAGGATCTCTGGAAGCGGGCCCGGGAAACCATGCCGGGCGGGATCTCGCACCCCAACCGGCGCAAGGACGGCGCTCCCGTCTACATCGTCCGCGCCGAGGGTTCCCGCATGTGGGACGTGGACGGCAACGAGTACGTCGATCATTCGATGGGAAGCGCCTCGCTGCTCCTCGGCCACGCCCACCCCGACGTCGTCAAGGCCATCCAGGAGCAGGCGCCCCACGGTACGTACACGGCCAGTTGCCACGCGCTGGAAGTCGAATGGGCGGGCCTGATCCAGGAACTGATGCCGTCGGCGGAACGCATCCGCTTCGTGGGGTCGGGGTCGGAGGCCACCCTGCTGGCCGCGCGCGTCGCCCGCGCCTATACGGGCAAGACCAGGATCGTCCGGTTCCGGAACCACTACAACGGGTGGAGCGACGTCACCGTCACGGGGTCGGAGGCGCCTTACGACGAAGCGCCGGGAGCCGGCGTGGCGCCGGGGGCGGCGGAGTCGATCGTCGTGTTGCCCACCGACTCCGGCAGGGTCGAGGAAACGCTGCGGTCCGACGACGACATCGCCGCCGTCATGGTCGAGGCTTCGGGCGCCAACTGGGGATCGGTTCCCCTGCCGGCGAACTTCCTCGCCGACCTTCGGGAGCTGACGGACCGGTACGGCGTCATCCTCGTCTTCGACGAGGTGATCACCGGGTTCCGGTGGAGCCCGGGCGGCGTTCAGGGCCTCACCGGCATCGTTCCCGACATGACCTGCATGGCCAAGATCGTCACCGGAGGGAATCCGGGAGGCGCTCTCGGAGGCAGGGCCGACGTCATGGAAGTGCTCAATCCGCGCACGACCACCCACGCTGATCGCAAGGTGGTCCACAAGGGCACGTTCAACGGCGCTCCTCTCGTCGCCGCGCCGGCCGTCGCCACGCTCAGGATCGTCAGGACGGGCGAGCCGCACGAACACGCCAACGCCATCGCCGGGAAGATACGCGAGGGCATCCGCGCCATCCTCGAGGAGCGCCAGGTTCCGGGCGCGGCCTACGGCGAGGCCTCCACCTTCCACGTCCATTTCGGCGCCACGCCGTCCCGGGATTCCGTGGAGGGACTGGCGCCCGAGGAGATCCGGGGGATTCCGTCGTCGACGGTGCTCGCCTACCAGCAGGCCCTGCTCGATCGCGGCGTCAACAACATGTCCCACCTGGGCGGCATCACCTCGTCGGCGCACACGGACGAGGACGTCGAGATCACCCTGAAGGCGATCGAGGGCGCGGTCGAGCAGTTGATGTCGGACGGCCTCGTCGGTCGCGGCTGAGACGGCGGCCCTCGCCGGGATCAGAGGTGGACGACGTCCAGCTCCGCCCCCCACCTGTCCTCCAGGTATTCGAGAACGAGGCGCCGGTGGCACTGGTGCGGCGTCTTCTCGGCGCAGAGGAGGCAGGCGTTCTCGAGAAGCGCCGGGGCGACCTTCCTCTCGATCCCGCGCGCTTCCATGAGGGCGAGAAAGCGGGGCTCGTACTCGGCCCAGGGCAGGCCGTTCTTCTTGTAGTCGTCGAAGAGTCCCTCGTCGGGCGCGAGTTCCGGCGCGTGGGCGTAGTGAATGCCCGCGAAGGACTCCAGCAGGTACGCCAGATCGTCCCTGCGGGCGTATCCGGCCAGCGCCGACGTGTTCTTCAATCGCACGTCGATCACCCGCCGCACGCCGGCGTTCGAGAGCTTCCCGAAGAACTCCCGCGCCGGCGTCCTGGTGTGGCCGATGGTGAACGTGGTCATGGACGCCGCATGTCCGGCGCCGGCGCCGGCTCCCTTCAGACGTCCTTCATGATCGGCGCGAACGCTTGGATGGCCTTCCAGATCGCGGGCAACTGGCCGCGCGGCCGGAACAGGAGCTGGGTCGCCCCCAGGTCGATCCAGGCCCTCGCGGTCCTGATCCACTCCTCGGGGTCTTCGTCCTCGCCAGCCCAGACCGTCGCCTCGACGCCGAGCGCGGCGGGGTCGCGTCCCGCCGCCCGCGCGGCTTCGCGGAAGGCGTCGAACTTGGCCCTGGTCTCGTCGCCGGGCTGGTCCATGGCGATGACCAGCCAGCCGTCCGCGAGCCGGCCGGCGCGCCTCACGGCGGGCTCGGCGATCGCTCCGATCCAGATGGGGATGGGCCGCTGGATCGGCATGGGCGCGAGGCCCGCGTCGGTGATGGTGTGGTGCCTGCCTTCGTAGGTGACGTGCTCCTCGGTCCACAGCTTGCGGCACACCTCGATCTGCTCCTCGATGCGCGCCGCGCGGTTGCGGAAGTTCATGTCGAGGGCCTCGTATTCGGGCGCGTTCCAGCCGATGCCCATGGCGAGGCGCATGCGCCCACCGCTCAGCACGTCGATCTGGGCGGCCTGCTTGGCGGTCAGCACCGCCGGCCGCTGGGGCATGATGACGACGGCCGAGCTGAGCCCGAGCGTGTCCGTCACGCCGGCGATGAAGGCGAGCGTGGTCATCGTTTCGTGATGCGGGAACTCGGTCGTGTAGTTGGCGGCCAACGGCATCGGCCCGCGCGGCGTCCTGGTCTGGATGACGTGGTCGGGAACGTTGACGTGGTTGAAGCCGAGTTCCTCTGCCGTCTGCGCGAATTCGCGTATCACCTTGAAATCAGAACCGATCTCGGCTTGCGGAAAATGGAGTCCGATTTTCACTTCGATGCCTCCCCGGCGGGTTGATTGCGTTCCGGCGCCATTGAAGCGGGAAGGGCGGCGCGAGTCGAGTCCGCCCCGGCGGGGCGGGCGCCCGCCGCGTTCCCCTCACGCGGGCAGGGTGACGCCGCCGTCCTCGGAGATCGGGAAGTGGGGGTTCCAGGCGACCTCCCAGAGATGGCCGTCCGGGTCCGCGAAACACCCGGAACAACCGCCCCAGAACTGATCCGCGGCCGCCCTCACGACTCGCCCGCCCGCGGCTTCGGCCTCCAGGAGGACCGCGTCGACCTCGTCCCGCGACCGTGTGTTGTAGGCGAGCGCGAAGCCGGCGAAACCGGAGCCTTCCGCCGGGACTCCGAGGTCCCGGGCCATGGCGCCGCGGGGATACAGCGAGAACGCGAGCCCGCCGATCTGGAAGAAGGCGATGCCTTCGGCGGCCTCGAAGGAACGGGTCCAGCCGAGCCCCTCGTAGAAGGCGATGCTCCGGCCGAGGTCCGTCACGGCGAGGGAGATGAGGCTGACGCGCTGCTCCATGGTCGACGTCGTACCGAAAGCTCCGCGCGGCGCCCGGAGCGAACGGGAATATATCATGAAAACCGGTCGATTTCGCCTGCCGCCGGCGCTGGTCGCCGATCGCCGGAAGACGGGGACAACGTACTGGACGTTCCGAACGGTTTCACCGTACGATCCGCCTCGAACGCGAGCCCGCATTGTCTCATACCGGCAGGGACCGAGGAGCGCGGGGCGTCGCGGGGCGGCGGACCCCCCTCCCGACCTCCCCCCTGTCAGGGGGGAGGAGTGTTGGTGGCCAGGGGGGAGGGGCGTCGATGGCTCCCCTCCGCGCCTCCCCTCGTTCTCCCTCTCCCTTGCAGGGGGAGGGTCGGGGTGGGGGTCGCGGCGGGTGGGGAGGCGCGCGAATGGACCCTGCGGCGCCTTCGTCGCCGGATGGAAGCTCGGGACGAGCAGTATGAGAAGTGCGGGGTAGGCGCTCCGCGGGGGCGAGAGATGGGGGCGACGCTGGACGCGAGGGGGCTCAACTGTCCCATGCCGCTGATCCGGACGCGGCTGGCGTTGAAGGCCGTCGCCGTCGGCGAGACGCTGACCGTGTGGGCGACGGACCCCACGTCCTACATAGACATCCGGCTGTTCTGCGAGACGACGGACCAGGAGCTCGTGTCGGCGGAAGAGGAAGAAGAGGGCGTCTACACCTACGTCATCCGCAAGGGCGCCGAGTTCTGAACGCGGCGCGTCGGCGGTCTACGCCGCCGCCAGGGCCTGGTCCAGATCGCGGATGATGTCGGCGGCCGTTTCCAGGCCGATGGAGAGCCGGACGACCTCCGGGCCCGACCCCGACGCGCGCTGCTGCTCCTCGGTGAGCTGGCGGTGCGTCGTCGACGCCGGATGCAGGATCAGGGTGCGCGTGTCGCCCACGTTGGCGAGATGCGAACAGAGCTCGCAGGCCTCGACCATCCTCACGCCGGCCTCGTAGCCGCCCTCGAGGCCGATCGTGAACAGCCCTCCCGGACCCTTTGGCATGTACTTCCTGGCGAGGTCGTGGAACGGGCTCGACTCGAGGCCGGCGTAGGAGACCCACGCGACCTTCGGGTGGGCATCGAGGAACTCGGCCACGGCCTGGGCGTTGCGGACGTGGCGCTCCATGCGCAGCCCCAGCGTCTCGATGCCCGTGATGATGAGGAAGGCGTTGAAGGGCGAGAGCGTCGGTCCGAGGTCGCGAAGGCCCACGGCGCGGGCATGCATGGTGAAACCGAAATCCCCGAAGGTCTCGTGGAACGTCATCCCGTGATAGGACTCCACGGGCTGGCTCAGGGCCGGGAACTTGTCGTTCCGGGACCAGTCGAACCTGCCCGATTCGACGACCGCTCCGCCCAGGGAGTTGCCGTGCCCGCAGAGGTACTTGGTCAGCGAATGGGTGATCAGGTCGGCGCCCCAGTCGAACGGGTTGCAGAGGTACGGCGTCGCGATGGTGTTGTCGACGATCAGGGGGATGCCGGCCTCGTGGGCGATGTCGGCCACCTTCTCGATGTCGACGACGATTCCGCCCGGGTTGGCGAGGTTCTCGCAGAAGATGGCCTTGCACCCGGGGGTCAGCGCCTCGCGGAAGTTCTCCGGGTTCGTCGGGTCGACGAAGTGGCAGGTCCAGCCGAAGTTTTTGAACACGTAGCTGAACTGGGTGATGGAGCCGCCGTAGAGGTTGCGCGCGGCGACGAACTCGTCGCCCGCCCGCAGCAGCGTCGAGAACGCCAGCAGCTGGGCGGCGTGGCCGGAGCCGCAGGCCACCGCGCCGCGTCCGTTCTCCAGGGCCGCCAGCCGCTCTTCCAGCACCGAGACCGTCGGGTTCGTCAGGCGCGAATAGACGAAGCCGAAGGTCTGGAGGTTGTAGAGCGACGCGGCGTGATCGACGTCGTCGAAGACGTAGGAGGCCGTGGCGTAGATCGGGGTCGTCCGCGCGCCGGTCGTCGGGTCGGGGGCCGCGCCGGCGTGGATCGCCAGGGTGTCGAACCCGTACTCCGTCGCCCGGTCGCCGTCGCCCGCCGGTTTCTCTTCGGGATTTTCGGGGGGAGGGGCGTTCATGGGATCGGACCTCGGAGTTGGCGGCGGCGTTCGGGCCGGAAGCGGGGTTCAGCGCCGGCTGGACAGGCCGCCGCGGCGAACCGGCCCGTCGGCCTTTCTCGCGCGCTTCGCGGTGATGACGCGCGAATTGACGCCGCTCCAGCCCAGTTCGGCGTTGAGCCGCCCGTACTCGATCTTAGGGCACCGGTCCATGACCACCTCGAGTCCCGCGGCTTCGGCTCGCGCCGCGGCCGCGTCGTTGCGGACGCCGAGCTGCATCCACACGACCGAGGCTCCGATCTCGATGGCCTCGTCGGTGATCGGGCCCGCGGCCTCCGAGTTCCGGAACACGTCCACCATGTCGATCCGGTGGGGTACGTCCCTGAGGCCGGCGTAGACCCTCTCGCCGAGGATCTCCTTGCCGGCCGCCTTCGGATTGACGGGAATCACCCGATAGCCCTTGGACTGGAGATACTTCATCGCGAAGTAGCTGGGCCGCACCCAGTTGCCGCTCGAGCCCACCATGGCGATCGTCCTGGCGTCGTTCAGGATCCGCCGCAGGAACGAGTCCGGATAGTCGTCGTGGTCCATCTGGGCCTTGAACGCCGTGTCGAGGGGGCCGGGGTTTCGGGCGATCATAGCCCGGCGGCGCGGGCGTGGCCAGTGCGGGAAATGCGGACTCGTCCGGCGACGGCGCCGCCACAGGGTCCGGCGGCGCTCCTCCCCCCTGACAGGGGAGAGGTCGGGAGGGGGTTCGCGCGAAAGCGGCAATCCGGTAACGTTCCGGCCTGAAAGGAGGCGCCCATGACCGAGTTTGAACACCACCCTCGCCGCGCAACATGCGGCCCTCCGGATCGCCGGCCGCCGGTCCTGCCGAATGACGCGGTGACCGAGCGACCGTTCGGCGGAGGGAGAACGCTTGGGTGAGTTCGGTATCGGCCAGCCCGTCCCGCGTCTGGAGGACCCGCGCCTCCTGCGGGGCGAGGGGGAGTTCGTCGACGACGCGCGTTTCCCGAACGAGGCCCATGCCCACGTGCTCCGCTCGCCGCGGCCCCACGCGGACGTCCGCGGCATCGACGCGTCGGCGGCCCTGGCGTATCCCGGCGTCCTGACCGTGCTCACCGGCGCCGACGCCGAGGCCGACGGGCTCGGCGCCATTCCCAACATCGCGCCGCGCAACATGCGCGACGGCTCGCCGATGTTCGTGCCGCCCCATCCCGTCCTGGCGGTGGGGCGGGTCCGCTACGTCGGCGAGGGCGTCGCCCTGGTCGTGGCGGAGAGCGCGGAAGCCGCCGCCGAGGCCGCCGACCTCATCGCCGTCGAGTACGAGGACCTGCCCTTCGTCACCGCCGCCGCCGCCGCCGCCGCGCCCGGAGCGCCCGCGATCTGGGAGGAGGCCCCGGACAACAACGCCTTCTTCTTCGAGCTCGGCGACAAGGACGCGGTGGATGCCGCGTTCGCCTCGGCGGCGCACGTCGTGGAGACGGCGTTCGTGATCTCCCGGATCACGGCGAACCCGATGGAACCCAGGGCGGCCGTGGGGCGTTTCGACAGGCGCGACGGGCGCTGGACGCTCTACGCCAACGTCCAGCATCCGCACACGGTGCGCGGCGTCATCTGCGGCGGCATACTGAAGGTTCCCGAGCACCGGCTGCGGGTCGTCGCCGCCGACGTGGGCGGCAGCTTCGGCATGAAGGGCATGGTGCACCCCGAGAACGTCCAGGTGCTGTGGGCCGCCCGGAAGGTGGGCCGTCCGGTCCGCTGGACGGCCACGCGCGGCGAGGGCCTTCTCGCCGACGCCCAGGCGCGGGACAACGTGTCGACGGCGCGGCTCGCGCTCGACGCCGACGGCCGGTTCCTCGCGCTCCACGTCTCGACGCTCGTCAACCTCGGCTCCTATCTGTCGATCTACGGCCCGCATTGCGGCACCAGCAACGTCGGCGGTCTCGCCGGCGTCTACGCGACGCCGCACATCTACACCGACGTCGTCGGCGTCTACACCAACACCATGAACACGGGTCCCTACCGCGGCGCCGGGCGCCCCGAGGCCGGGTTCGCGATCGAGCGCGTGATCGACGTCGCGGCCCGCGAGCTGGGGCTGGACCGCATCGAGCTCCGGCGCCGCAACGTCATCCCGCCGGACGCCTTCCCCTACCGGACGCCGCTCACGTTCCGCTACGACAGCGGCGAGTTCGAGAAGAACATGGTCCGGGCCCTCGAGATCTCCGGCCGCGAGGGGTTTGCCGCGCGCCGCGCGGCGTCCCGCGGCCGCGGCCTCCTGCGCGGTTTCGGGCTCGCCAACTGCATCGAGATGGCCGGTCCGGCCGGCGTCGACGAAACCATGGAGATCAGACTGCATCCCGACGGGACGGCCACGGTCCTCGTCGGCACCGACGCCCAGGGCCAGGGCCACGAGACCATGTATTCCCAGTACGTCAACGAGTTCCTGGGGCTGCCGCCGGAGGACGTCCGCATCGTCGCCGCCGACACCGACGCCGTCGCGCGGGCGCGCGGCACCTTCGGCTCGCGCTCGTCCTGCGTCGGCGGCGCGGCGCTGAAGGAGGCGGCGGAGATCGTCGTCGAGAAGGGGCGGCGGATCGCCGCCCACGTCCTGGAGACGGCGCCCGGCGACATCGAGTTCGCCGACGGCGTCTTCCGGGTGGCGGGCACGGACCGGAAGCTGGGGATCGGAGAGGCCGCCCGCGCCGCGTACAGGCCCGGCGCGCTGCCGGAAGGCATGGAACCCGGCCTCGGCGCCGTCCGGACCCACGTCCCGCCGGCGTCGACCTACCCCAACGGCTGCCACGTCTGCGAGGTCGAGATCGATCCGGAGACGGGCGTCGTGGAGGTGCTGTCCTATCACGTGGTCGACGACGTCGGACGGGCGATCAACCCGCTCCTCGTCCAAGGGCAGATCCATGGCGGCGTGTCGCAGGGGCTGGGGCAGGCGGCGATGGAGCAGATCGTCTACGACGAAGAGTCGGGGCAGCTGCTCACGGGGTCGTTCATGGACTACTGCATGCCCCGGGCGGACGACGTTCCCGACATGGAGATCGAGCACAACGACGTGCCGACGACCGCGAATCCGATGGGCGTCAAGGGCGTGGGGGAGGCCGGCGCCGTCGGCGCCCTGCCGGCGGTCCACAGCGCCGTCATGGACGCCCTGTCGGAGCGGGGCGTCGACGACTTCGACATGCCGGCGACGCCGCAGCGCGTCTGGCGCGCCCTTCGACGGGCGGATGCCTGACCCGCATCTCCCGCACCGGCCGCGGCCTGCGCCGCGCCGCGCTTCCGGACGGTTCCGGGTCCTGGCCCTGATCCTGGCCGCGTGCGCGGCCGCCTGCGCGCGGCCGACGCCGGCGCCCGTGGAGAACAAGGGCATGGCCGGTTTCACCGCCCCGGACCGACGTCCGGCGGACGCCGGCGCCCCCGCCGACCGGGCCGCCGGCGTCGTCGTGAGGAAGGGCGATACGGTCTGGGGGATATCGCGGCGCACCGGCGCGCCGGTCCGGGCCATCATCTCCGCGAACGACCTGAAGGCGCCGTTCGCGTTGCGGCCCGGACAGAGACTGGCGATTCCCGCGGCCAGGCGCCACACGGTCCGAAGGGGCGAGACGATCTACGGGATCTCCCGGCGTTACGGCGTCGACATGGCGAGCCTGGTCCGGCTCAACGACCTGGAGGCGCCCTATACGATACGCCCGGACCAGCGGCTGCGGCTCCCGGCCGGCGCCCGGCCGCCCGCCGTTCCGCCCCGGGACGAGGCGCGGACGCCGCCGCCCGGCGGCAAGCCGGCCGCGCGCGGGGCGGAGCGCGGAGCGGGACGCGGCGCCGACGGGGCGCCCCCGCCGCGGGGCGGCTCCCTGTTCGTCTGGCCCGTCGAGGGACGCATCGTGGACGGCTACGGCGCCAAGGGAGGCGGACGGCGCAACGACGGCGTCAACATCGCCGCCGCCCGCGGCCGGCCCGTGCGCGCGGCGGACAACGGCGTCGTCGCCTACGCCGGCGACGAGCTGCGCGGCCTCGGGAACCTTCTCGTGATCCGGCACGCCGGAGGGTGGATCACGGCCTACGCCCACAACGAGGCGTTGCTGGTCCGGCGCGGGGACGTCGTGAAACGCGGCCAAGTCGTCGGCCGGGTCGGCCAGACGGGGAACGTCCGGTCGCCGCAGCTTCATTTCGAGGTCCGCAAGGGAACGCGGACGGTCGACCCGACCCGTCACCTGCCCCGGCCCGCCCGCATTTCTCGCGCCGGTTGATCGCGCGGCGCGGCGGGGCCGCGGACCCCCCTCCCGACCTCCCCCCTGTCAGGGGGGAGGAGAACGAGTGGCGGAGGGAGGAGCGTCGACGGTCCCTCCGTCCCCCTTCTTCTCCCTCCCCCTTGCAGGGGGAGGGTCGGGGTGGGGGTCGCTGCGGGGGGGAGGGGCGTGGATGGCTCTCTCCTGGACAGGGGGTCGCGGCAGGGGAGATGCGAGAAACGCGAGCCTGTCTCAGGGCGTTTCGAGCCTGACCTCCAGCCGTCCGGCCAGATCCTGGACGAACTGCCAGGCGACGCGGCCCGAACGGGCTCCCCGGGCGACGGACCACTCGATGGCGTCCGCGCGCAACGAGTCCTCGTCCGCGGGAATCCCGTGGTGCGCGACGTAGCCGCGCACCATGGCGAGGAATTCGTCCTGGCTGCACGTATGGAAACCGAGCCACAACCCGAACCGGTCCGAGAGCGACACCTTCTCCTCGACCGCCTCGGCCGGGTTGATCGCGGTCGAGCGCTCGTTCTCGATCATCTCGCGCGGCATGAGGTGCCGGCGGTTGGAGGTGGCGTAGAACACGACGTTCCGGGGCCGCCCTTCCAGACCGCCCTCGAGGACGGCCTTGAGGGACTTGAAGCCGGCGTCCCGCCCGTCGAAGGACAGGTCGTCGCAGAACAGGATGCACCGCCGGTCGACGCCCGCCAGCAGTTTCAGCAGATCGGGAAGGGACGGGACGTCCTCGCGGTGGATTTCGACCAGGACCAGTCCGCCGCCGGCGCCGGCGTTCACCTCGGCGTGGACGGCCTTGACCAGCGAGCTCTTGCCCATGCCGCGGGCGCCCCACAGCAGGGCGTTGTTGGCCGGCAGGCCGGCGGCGAAACGCCGGGTGTTCCCGAGCAGCGCGTCGCGAACGGAATCGACGCCCTTGAGCAGCTTCAGGTCCACGCGGTTGACCTTCGCGACCGGCTCCAGGCGATGGCGTTCGGCGCGCCACACGTACGCCTCGGCGCCGTCGAGTCCGACGGCTTCCGCCGGCGGCGAGATGCGTTCGAGCGCCTCGGCGATCCGGCGCAGCAGCGGTTCCAGTTCCTCGTCGGGCATCTCGTCCGGCGCCTCCCGCGCCGGGCGGGCGCGGTTTGCATATGGGGAGCGTGAAGCTATAGTCCGGGCGAATTCGCGCTCGTCAACCGGGAACCGCAAATGTTGATTTCTCCTGCCTACGCCCAAGCCGGGGGCGGGGGGGTCGGCCTCTTCGAGAGCCTGTTGCCCCTCATCATCATCTTCGTGGTCTTTTACGTCCTGCTCATTCGACCGCAGCAGCGGAAGGCGAAACAACACCGCGAGATGGTCGCGTCCGTGCGCCGGGGCGACGTCGTGGTGACCGGCGGCGGAGTCGTCGGCAAGGTGACGAAGGTCGGGGAGACGGACGACATCACCGTGGAGATCGCCGAGGGCGTCCGCGTCCAGGTCGTGAAGGGCACCCTTTCCGACGTGCGGAGCAAGACGGAACCCGTCAGGGGCGGCGCGCCGGCCGCGGGAGGGGCGCAACCGGGCGGCGGCCCGCTGGGCGGCCTGCTCGGATCGCTCGGGTTCGGCCGCAAACGGGGCGAATAGCCCGCGCGGACGAACGCCGGGCCGCCGGATGCTCTATTTCGCCAAATGGAAGATCGGGCTCGTCCTGGTCCTCTGCCTCGCGGGCCTCGCCTTCGCGGCGCCGAACTTCGTCCCGGAGCGGTCCGCGGCGGGTCTCCCCGCTTGGCTGCCCCACAAACAGATAAATCTGGGGCTCGATCTCCAGGGCGGCTCGCACCTGCTGCTGGAGGTGGAGGTCGACGCCGTCATCGTCGAACGCCTCGAGTCCCTGGTCGACTCGATCCGCACCGAACTCCGCCGTGAACGCATCGGCTACACCGGTCTGGGCGTGGCGGACGGTCGGGCGGTGACGGTGCGCATCAGGCAGGCCGACCGGGTCGACCGCGCCGTCGAACTGATCCGGGACCTGGGAAACCCGACGGCGCCCGACATCTTCGGCCAGGGCGGAGGCGTCGACATCGAGGTCTCCGCGGACTCGAACGCCATGGTGACCGTATCGCTGACGGAGCAGGCGATCCGCGACCGCAAGCGTTCGGCCGTGGAGCAGTCGATCGAGATCGTGCGCCGCCGGGTCGACGAGGTGGGCACGCGCGAGCCCACGATCCAGCGCCAGGGCGAGGACCGCATCCTGACGCAGTTGCCGGGCGTGAAGGACCCGGACCGGATCAAGCGCCTCCTGGGCAAGACGGCGAAGCTCACGTTCCATCTGCTGGACACCACGACCCCGGTCGCCGACGCGCGGGCCGGCCGCATCCCCCCGGGTTCGCGGCTTCTCGAGGCCGACACCCAGGAGGAGGGCGCCGCCGAATACGTGGTGCGGAAGCGCGTCTACGTGAGCGGCGAGAACCTCGTCGACTCGCAACCCACCTACGATCAGGGCCGGCCCGTCGTCAGCTTCCGCTTCGACGCCGTCGGCGGCAAGCGCTTCGGCGACGTGACCAAGGAGAACGTGGGCCGGCCGCTGGCGATCGTCCTCGACGGCAAGGTGATCAGCGCGCCGCAGATCCGGGAGCCGATCCTGGGAGGCTCGGGGATCATCACGGGCAGTTTCACGGCGCAGCAGGCCAACGACCTCGCCGTCCTGCTGCGGGCGGGCGCCCTGCCGGCGCCCCTGAAGATCCTCGAGGAACGCACCGTGGGGCCGGATCTCGGGGCCGACTCCATCCGGGCCGGCAAGATCGCCGGCGTCCTCGCGTTCGTCCTCGTCATGGTCTTCATGGGCATGGCGTACGGCCGGTTCGGCGTGGCGGCGGACGTCGCCCTGCTGGTCAACGTCTCCCTGATCGCGGGGGCGCTGTCGCTGCTTCAGGCCACGCTGACCCTGCCGGGCATCGCCGGGATCGTGCTGACCATCGGCATGGCGGTGGACGCCAACGTGCTCGTGTTCGAGCGCATCCGCGAAGAGGTCAGGACCGGCAAGACCCCGTTCGCGGCCGTCGAGGCCGGATACCGGCGCGCCCTCACCACCATCGTCGACGCCAACGTGACGACGTTGATCGCCGCGATCCTGCTGTTCGAGTTCGGGTCGGGCCCGGTCAAGGGGTTCGCCGTCACCCTGGCGATCGGCATCGTCACGTCGATGTTCACGGCGATCACCGTCACGCGCCTGATGATCGCCCAGTGGCTGCACCGGCGGCGGCCGGCCGCGCTGCCGATCTGAGGACGGGCGGAGAAGATGCGTCTCAGACTCGTTCCCGCGAAGACGAACGTCGGGTTCATGGCCCACCGGGTCAAGGCGTTCGTCCTGTCGGGCGTCCTGTTCGCGGCGTCCGTCGGGCTGTTCCTGGCGGCCGATCTGAACTACGGGATCGACTTCGAGGGCGGCATCCTGATCGAGGTGGGCGCGCCGGAGCCGGCGGACCTCGGCCGTATGCGCGAGGCCCTGTCGGGTCTGGGCCTCGGCGAGGTGGCGTTGCAGGAATTCGGCCGCGACACCGAGGTGCTGGTCCGCGTCGAGCGGCAGCCGGGGGACTCCTCGGCGCAGCAGCGCGCGGTGGCGGCCGTGAAGGAGGCGCTGTCCGCGGAGATACCGGGCGAGCTCTCGTACCGCCGGGTGGAGTTCGTGGGGCCGAAGGTCAGCGCGGAACTGGTGCGCGCCGGCGCGCTGGCGAGCATCCTGGCGGTCGCCGCGATGCTGGTCTACATCTGGTTCCGTTTCGAGTGGCAGTTCGCCGTCGGCGCCGTGCTCGCCCTCGTCCACGACGTCGTGCTGACCATCGGGATCTTCGCGTTCACCCGGCTCGAATTCAACCTCTCCATCATCGCGGCGATCCTGACCATCGTCGGCTATTCGGTGAACGACACGGTCGTGGTCTACGACCGCATCCGCGAGAACCTGCGCAAACACCGCCGGATGCCGCTGGTCGAGCTCCTGAACGTCAGCATCAACGACACGCTGTCGCGCACCACGATGACGTCCGCGACGACCCTCATCGCCCTGCTGACCCTGTTCTTCTTCGGCGGCGCGGTCATCAAGGGCTTCACGTTCGCGATGATCTGGGGGGTGCTGGTCGGAACCTACTCGTCGATCTTCGTCGCCGCGCCCCTTCTCGTCTACGTCGGCCTGCGCCGCGACGCCCCGGAGGAGGGGCCGGACGACGGCGGAAAGGCCGCGCCCGATACGGGCTGAGCATGGACGTCACGCCGCGGATCCCGAGAGGGCGCCAGGTCATCCGGCGATACGGCGGCGGCGGGTTCCTCATCGCGGAACGGCGCTACAGGGGATCGGTCCTGGTCTTCCGGGAGCGCGTCCTGCCCTGGCCGGTGTCCGGCGTCGACGCGCTCTCCGTCGACGATCTCGCCGACGTGCGGAAAGCGTCGGACGGCGTCGACGTCCTGCTGATCGGGTGCGGGTCCGGGACGACCGCCATCGCCGACCGCGTCCGCGCCGGTCTGCGGAGCGACGGGATCGTCGTGGAGCCGATGGACACCGGCGCGGCGTGCCGGACGTGGAACGTCCTCCTGTCGGAGGAGCGCCGGGCCGCCGCGGCCCTGATCGCCGTCGAATAAGGTCCGTTCGCGCTCTTTCCCCCCGGCGCGACCCCCGCCCCGACCCTCCCCCTGCCAGGGGGAGGGAGAAGAGGGGGGAGGGGCCGTCGACGCTCCTCCCCCCTGGCAGGGGGGAGGTCGGGAGGGGGGTGGACGCGAGCCGGGCCCCGGTCAGTAGACGTTCTGCGCGCTCACCATGGCGTAGAGCATGGGGATGGAAAGCATCGTGTTGACGCGCGACGTGAGGCCGGCGATGCGGGCGGCCTTTGGCCGTTCCTCGTCCGACGCCTCCACCATGCCGAGGGCCTTCTTCTGGTTCGGCCAGATGATGAACCAGACGTTGAAGGCCATGATCAGGCCCAGCCACATGCCGAAGCCGATGGCGGCGTGCCTGGCCACGTTGTCCGTGAGGCCGAGGCTCAACGCCGGCCCCAGGTATCCCTGCATGTAGGCCAGGATCAGGCCGAAGACGATCGTGGACAGCGCCGCCCAGCGGAACCAGAACAGCGCGGCGGGCGCGATGACCTTCGATATGGCGGGCTTCTGCTCGTCCGGGATCTTGGGCATGCTCGGCGTCTGCACGAAGTTGAAGTACCAGAGCAGGCCGATCCACATGAAGCCGCTGAGCACGTGCAGCCAGCGGATGAAGAAGGTCCACCAGGCGTAGTCGAGTTCCATAGTCGGTCTCCCCTGTCCCTAGGCGCCGATCGCGTTGACGAGTATGACCATGACGACCGTTATCACGAGTCCCGAGACGATCGTTCCGGTCAGCGAGTCCAGTGGGTTCTTCATTTGAGTTCCCTCGTTTGCGCAAGCCTCTTCGCCGTTGCGGAGTCTTCCGGCGAACCGGGCCGATTATATCAATACCGTCCGCATCGCGACATCAGTATACGGCGCCCGCGGCCGAACGTGAAGCCATGACGCCGCAAGGGTCCGCGGCCGAAGCCCCTCCCGACGCCTCCCTGGCCGCCGACGCGCGGCGCCGCGACTACGACCGCTATCTCTGCGCGCTGTTCGCGCCGGCGCATCGGCGCCCGGCCCTCGTCGCGCTGCTCGCGCTGAATCTGGAACTCGGGCGGATTCGCGAGCGGGTCGGCGAGCCGGCGCTGGGCCGGATCCGTCTGGCTTGGTGGCGCGAGACCGTCGATGGGATCTTCGAGGGAACGCCTCGCCGGCATCCCGTCGCCCGCGCTCTCGCGGAGGCCGTCGCGCGGCATCCGATCCCGCGGGAGGCGCTGGGGAGCATGATCGACGCGCGGGAGCGGGAGTTCGCCGAACGGGGGTTTCCGTCGTTCGAGGCGCTGGACCGGTTCGCGAGCGGGACCTCGGGCGCTCTCCAGCGCGCCTGCCTGGCGGCGCTGGGCGTCGGCGACGCCCCGGAGGCGGCCGCGGCGGCGGACCACGTGGGCGCGGCCCTGGCCCTGATCGATCTGGTCCGCGCCGCGCCCCGTCACGCCCGCGCGGGGCGCGTCTACCTTCCGCAAGACGCCCTGGCCGGGACGGGGCTCAGCGCGGACGACCTGCTCCGCGTCGAGGCGCGCGCGCGTCTGGCGCCGGTCGTCGAGACGGTCGTCGACGGCGCGTTGCGGCGCGTGCGACGGGCGCGGGACCTGCGGCGCGACGTCCCGCCCCGGTCCCTCCCGGCGCTCCTGCCGGCGGTTCTCGTCGATGCGTATGCGCGGGATCTGCGGCGATCCGGTTACGACCCGTTCGCGATGCGGGACGAGTCCGGTCGGCTCCGGCGTCAACTGCGCCTCGTCCGGGCGTCGTTCCGGAAGCGCTACTGAATGCCGAGCCAGGCGTCGACGTCGGCGAGGGCGCGGCGCGTCAGGGCCGATCTGCGCGCGCGCTTTCCGGCGCGTTCCGACAGCGGCGGAAACAGGCCGAAGTTCACGTTCATCGGCTGGAACGCGCCGGGGTCGGCGCCGCCCGTCACGTGGGCGAGAAGGGCGCCGAGGGCCGTCGTCGCGGGCGGCGGACTCGGCGAAGCGCCCGTCGATTCCGCCGCGGCGAAACGGCCCGCGAGCAGGCCGATCGCGGCGCTCTCCACGTAGCCCTCGACGCCGGTGATCTGACCGGCGAACCGGAGGCGCGGCATGGCCTCGAGCCTGAGCTCCGAATCCAGCAACCGCGGGCTGTTGATGAAGGTGTTGCGGTGCACGCCGCCAAGGCGCGCGAAACGCGCGCGCTCGAGCCCCGGAATGGTCCGGAAGACGCGCCGCTGCTCGGCATGGCGGAGCTTGGTCTGGAACCCCACGACGTTGTAGAGCGTCCCCAGCGCGTTGTCCTGGCGGAGCTGGACCACGGCGTGCGGCCGCGCGCCCGTCCGGGGGTCCGTCAGTCCCACCGGCTTCATGGGCCCGTACCGCAGGGTCTCCACGCCGCGTTCCGCCATGACCTCGATGGGCAGGCATCCCTCGAAATAGGGCGTGATGGCCTCCCATTCCTTGAACTCGATCCTGTCGGCCTTCAGGATCGCCGCGACCAGGGACTCGTACCGCGCGCGGTCGAGCGGACAGTTGACGTAGTCGCCCCCGTCTCCGGGACCGTTCCGGGGACCGTCCCTGTCGTAGCGCGACTGGCGCCAGGCCCTGGAGAAATCGATGCTGTCCCGATAGACGATGGGGGAGATGGCGTCGAAGAAGGCCAGCGCGTCCTCGCCGGTAAGGTCCTGGACGGCGGCGGCGAGCCCGGGCGACGTCAGCGGCCCCGTGGCGACGATCGTCGATCCCCAGTCCTCCGGCGGCAGGCCGGGAACCTCGCGGCGGTCGACGTCGATCAGGGGCTCCGCCTCGATGGCGGACTCGACGGCGCCGGAGAAACCGGCGCGGTCCACGGCCAGGGCCGATCCCGCGGGGACTCGATGGGCGTCGGCCGCGCGCATGATCAGGGAGCCGGCCCGGCGCATCTCCTCGTGCAGCAGCCCCACCGCGTTGTTCCCGGAATCGTCGGAACGGAAGGAGTTCGAACACACGAGCTCGGCGAGCCCGTCCGTCGCGTGCGCGTCCGTGCCGCGCTCCGGACGCATCTCGTGAACGACCGCGGGGATTCCGGCGCGCGCGGCCTGCCAGGCCGCCTCGCAGCCGGCCAGGCCGCCGCCGACGACGTGGATCGGCGATCTTCCGCTCATGTCCGGGACGATAGGAGGCTCGCGGCCCGGTGTCATCCCGGTTCCCCGACCGCCGGTGGGGGACGGAGGGGGTGGACGCGCTCCTCCCCCCGGCGGCGACCCCCACCCCGACCCTCCCCCTGCAAGGGGGAGGGAGAAGAAGGGGGAGGTCGGGAGGGGGTGGACGCGGCCCCGCGCCCTATGCCCGTTCGCGGCGGGCCGGACGGGCGGCCGCGCTTCCGCGGCCGCCGCCCTTCTTCCTCTTGGCCGGGGTGCGCCGGGCGCGGCCGGCGCGGGCGAGGTAGCGCTCGAGATAGCGGCCCGTGTAGCTGTCGCCGACCTTGCCGACGTCTTCGGGCGTCCCCGCCGCGACGATCCGGCCGCCGCCGTCGCCGCCCTCGGGGCCGAGATCGAGTATCCAGTCGGCGGTCTTGATGACCTCCAGGTTGTGTTCGATCACGACCACCGTGTTGCCCGCGTCGACCAGGGCGGAGAGCACGTCCAGAAGTCTGCGGACGTCCTCGAAATGGAGGCCGGTGGTCGGTTCGTCGAGGATGTAGATCGTGCGTCCCGTCGCCCGCCGCGAGAGTTCCTTGGCCAGCTTCACGCGCTGCGCCTCGCCGCCGGAAAGCGTCGTCGCGGCCTGGCCGAGGTGGATGTAGCCGAGGCCCACGTCGCGCAGCGTGGCGAGCTTGTCGCGGATCGAGGGAACGGCGGAGAAGAAGCCTGTCGCTTCTTCGACCGTCATGTCGAGAACGTCGGATATCGATTTGTCCTTGAAGAGTATTTCCAGGGTTTCCCGGTTGTATCGCCGACCCTTGCAGACGTCGCATTCGACGTAGACGTCGGGCAGGAAGTGCATCTCGATCTTGATCAGGCCGTCGCCCTGGCAGGCCTCGCAACGCCCGCCCTTGACGTTGAACGAGAAGCGGCCGGGCCTGTATCCCCGGGCGACCGCCTCGGGCAGTCCCGCGAACCAGTCCCGGATCGGGGTGAACGCCCCCGTGTAGGTCGCCGGGTTGGAGCGCGGCGTGCGCCCGATCGGGGACTGGTCGATGTCGATGATCTTGTCGACGTGTTCGAGGCCGTCGATGCGCTCGTGGCCGCCGGGAACCACGCGGCTGCCCTGAAGGCGGCGGGCGACCGCCTTGTAGAGCGTCTCGATGACCAGGGTGGACTTGCCGCTGCCCGAGACGCCCGTGACGCAGGTGAACACGCCGAGAGGGATTTCCGCCGTCACGTCCTTGAGGTTGTTCCCGCTGGCGCCCACCACCGTCACCGAGCGGCCCCTCCGCGCCCGGCGCCGTTCCGCCGGCAGCATGATCTGCCGATGGCCGGTCAGGTACTGCCCCGTCAGGCTCTCGCTCGACCGCATGACGCGCTCCGGCGCGCCGTGGGCGACGACCTGCCCGCCGTGCATCCCGGCTCCCGGACCCATGTCGACGACGTGGTCGGCGCTGGCGATGGCCTCCTCGTCGTGCTCCACCACGAGAACGGTGTTGCCGAGGTCCCGCAGGCGCTTGAGCGTTTCGAGCAGGCGGGCGTTGTCGCGCTGGTGAAGGCCGATGGAAGGCTCGTCGAGGACGTACAGCACGCCCGTCAGGCCCGAACCGATCTGGGAGGCCAGACGGATGCGCTGACTCTCGCCGCCCGACAGCGTGCCGGAGGACCGGTTCAGGGTCAGGTACTCGAGCCCCACCTTGACCAGGAAACCGAGGCGTTCGTTGATCTCGCGCAGGATGCGGTCGGCGATCTCGTTCTGTTTCTTCGTGAGACGGGCCGGGAGTTCCGCGAACCAGCCGGCCGCGGCGCCCACCGACATCTCGGTGACCTCGCTGACGTGCAGGCCGGCGATCTTCACGGCCAGGGCCTCGGGCTTCAGGCGCCGCCCGCCGCAGGTCTCGCAGGGCGCGACGCTCTGGTATCTGCCGAGCTCCTCGCGAAGCCAGGACGAGTCGGTCTCGCGCCAGCGGCGGTCGAGGTTGGGGATCACCCCTTCGAAGGGCTTGGTCGTCGAGTAGGCGCGCTCCCCGTCGTTGTAGTTCATGGTCACGGGCTCGTCGCCGGTTCCGGTCAGGACGGCCTCGCGCACGCGCTCGGGCAGCTCCTCGAACGGCGTCCCCGTGCTCGCCTCGAAGTGCCGCGCCAGACTTTCCAGCGCCTGGTCGTAGTAGGGCGACGACGCGCGCGCCCACGGCGCGATCGCGCCCGCCGAGAGGGAGAGCCGGCCGTCGGGAACGACCAGCGCGGCGTCGAAGTACATGCGCGTGCCGAGTCCGTCGCAGGTCGGACAGGCGCCGAAGGGGTTGTTGAACGAGAACAGCCGGGGTTC
The DNA here is from genome assembly GCA_965242505.1 of Alphaproteobacteria bacterium. Lineage (GTDB taxonomy): Bacteria > Pseudomonadota > Alphaproteobacteria > UBA2966 > UBA2966 > UBA2966. The sequence continues at coordinate 1,007,565 of OZ251449.1, read as the reverse complement.
GATCTCCTCGATCGTGAAACCGGAGACCGGGCAGGAGAACCTGGCGGAGAACAGGGCGCGCCCGCCGTCGTCCGCGTTCTCCACGACGACGACGCCGTCGCCGACGCCGAGCGCCGTCTCGATGCTGTCGGCGAGCCGGTTGCCCAGGCCCTCGCGCAGGACGATGCGGTCGACCACCGCCTCGACGTCGTGCTTGACGTTCTTGTCGAGGGCCGGAACGTCCTCGATCTCGTAATGCTCGCCGTCCACCTTCACGCGCTGGAAGCCGCGTTTCAGCAGGTCCGCGAACTCCCGCCGGTATTCGCCCTTGCGGCCGCGGGCGATGGGCGCGAGCACGTAGAGCCGGGTTTCCCGCGGCATCTCCAGGACCCGGTCGACCATCTGGCTGACGGTCTGGCTCTCGATGGGCAGGCCGGTCGCGGGCGAGTAGGGGACGCCGACGCGGGCGTAGAGGAGCCGGAGATAGTCGTAGATCTCGGTCACCGTGCCGACCGTGGAGCGGGGGTTGCGCGAGGTGGTCTTCTGCTCGATGGAGATCGCCGGCGACAGGCCCTCGATCGACTCGACGTCGGGTTTCCGCATCAGCTCGAGGAACTGCCGGGCGTAGGCCGACAGGCTCTCGACGTAGCGCCGCTGGCCCTCGGCGTAGATGGTGTCGAAGGCCAGCGAGGACTTGCCGGAGCCGGACAGCCCGGTGATCACCACCAGCTTGTCCCGCGGGATGTCGATGTCGACGCCCTGGAGGTTGTGCTCCCGGGCGCCGCGGATGCTGATCGATTTCTGCATTGGCGGAGGGCTGTCGATTCGATCGCGGCATCATACGGGACGGAGGCGGCCGGATGCGACTCCGAATCGCGAAGGCCGCCGCCCTTGCAATCCCGTCGCCGCGCTCTACAGTTTCCCCATGAACGGCGAAGACCTCGTCCGCCTCTCCGCCTGCGACGCCGTGGATCTCCTGGCGCGCGGCGAGGCGACCCCCTTCGACCTGCTGGACGCCGCCGAGGCGCGGATCGCCGCGACGGACGGCGCGCTCAACGCCCTGCCCACCCTCTGCTTCGACCGGGCCCGGGCGCGCGCCGAACGGCTCGCCGACGGGGCGGGGGGAGGAGGGGACGCGGAGGGGCCGGGCCGCCTTCACGGACTGCCGATCGCCGTGAAGGACCTCAGCGACGTCGCCGGCGTGCGCACGACCTACGGTTCCCTGGCTTTCGCGGACCACGTCCCGCAGCGGTCGGACTACATGGTGGAGCGCCTCGAGGCCAACGGCGCCCTGGTCGTGGCCAAGTCGAACACGCCCGAATTCGGCGCCGGCTCGCAGACCTTCAACGAGGTCTTCGGCGCGACGACGAACCCGTGGAACACGGCGCTCACGCCGGGCGGTTCCTCCGGCGGGTCCGCCGCCGCCCTGGCCGCGGGCCAGGTGTGGCTCGCCACCGGCAGCGACCACGGCGGCTCGATCCGCAATCCCGCGAGCTTCACCTCGACCGTCGGTCTGAGGCCCGGGCCCGGGGTGGTGCCGCACGGTCCCGTCCGGCTGCCGTTCAACACGCTCGCCGTGAACGGTCCGATGGCGCGGACGGTCGAGGACGCGGCCCTGATGCTCGACGCCATGGCCGGCCTCGACCCGCGCGACCCGCTCACCCGTCCGGCGCCGCCGGTTCCGTACCGCCGCGCCGCCGCCGAGCCCGCGCCGCCCCGGCGGGTGGCCTTCAGTCCCGATCTCGGTCTCGGTCCCGTCGATCCGGAGGTCCGGCGGCTGTGCGCCGAGGGGGCGCGGCGCTTCGCGGACGCCGGCGCCGAGGTGGAGGAGGCCTGCATCGACTTCCACGACGCGGTGGAGATCTTCGAGACGCTCCGCGCCGTCCATTTCCTCGGCGACCGGGCGCATTTGCTCGCGGAGCACCGCGACAGGCTCAAGCCGGAGCTCGTCTGGAACATCGAGGAGGGGCTGAAGGTCGACGCCGAGAGGGTCGCGCGCGCCGAACGGGCGAGGGGCGCGCTCTATCATCGCGCCGCGGCGTTCTTCGAGACTTACGACCTGTTGCTCTGTCCCGCCGCGACGGCGCCGCCGTTCGACCACCGCCGGCGCCATCTGGACGAGGTCGACGGCGTGCGGTTCGAGCACTACTTCGGCTGGCTGGTCATGGCCTTCGCCGTCACGCTCATCGCCTGTCCCGCGATGTCGGTTCCCACGGGCTTCACCGGCGACGGGCGCCCGGTCGGGCTTCAGATGGTGGCCCCGATGGGAAGCGAGGCGGCGTTGCTGTCGGCGGCCGCCGCGTTCGAGGCGCTCACCGGCCTGAAGGACCGCGTGCCGCTCGACCCGCGGGCGGGGGAGCCGGTGTAGGGCGTGTTTTTTCATACCGGCAGGGATCGCTGATTGCGCGGCGTTGCGGGCCCGCCATCCGGACCCCCCTCCCGACCTCCCCCCTGTCAGGGGGGAGGAGTGTGAATGGTCAGGGAGGAGGAGTGTGGGTGGTCAGGGGGAGAGGAGCGTCAATGGCTCCCCTCCGTCCCCCTTCGTTCTCCCTCTCCCTTGCAGGGGGAGGGTCGGGGTGGGGGTTGCGTCGGGGGGCAGGAGCGCGAGCGGCGTTGCGGGGCCGCCATCCGGACCCCCCTCCCGACCTCCCCCCTGTCAGGGGGGAGGAGTGTGAATGGGCAGGAGGAGAGGAGCGTCAATGGTTTCCTCCGCCTCCCTTCTTCTCCCTCTCCCTTGCAGGGGGAGGGTCGGGGTGGGGGTCGCGGCGGGGCGGTCCGCCGCTCCCGGCTCGGGCGCGCGCCGCGCGGAAAAATTCCGTCGGCTTCCAAGGAACGCCGGCCCGCGCGCGTCCAAAGGCGTATCGGGAACGTCTGGACGGTCGATGCCTTCGCATGATTGAGCGCGACGACGCGGCGCTGGTTCGCCGGGCCCGCGGGGGAGACCGCGGGGCCTTCGCCGCGCTGGTCGAGCGCCACTACGAGCGCATCCACCGCCTCGGCGCCCGCGTCCTCGGCGACGGCGGGGAGGCGGAGGACCTGGCCCAGGACGTCTGCGCCGGGCTGGCCGCCAAACTGGGTTCGTATCGCGGCGACAGCCTCTTCTCCACGTGGCTCTACCGGGTGGTCGTCAACGCGGCGCGCGACGCGCTCCGGCGCGACGCGGTCCGCCGGCGCCGCGAGGGGGAGCACGCCGAGGCCGAGGCGCTGCGAAGGGCGGCGCGCGCGGAGCGGGAGGGCGAGCGGGCGTGGCTGCGGCGGGCCATGGCGCGGCTGCCGGAGGACCTGCGGACGACGGCGGTTCTCGTCCTCGGGGAGGGCCTGAGCCACGCGGAGGCCGGCGAGGTCCTGGGCGTGTCGGAGGCGACGGTGTCGTGGCGGATGCACGAACTGCGCAAGCGCCTGCGCGCCATGGCGGCGGAGGAAGAGGAGGAGGCGGTTCCGTGAGCGACGAACTGGAGAGATTCGCGAGGGCCCTGCGCGCCGACGCGCCGCGCCCTTCCGCCGGGGCGCGGGAGCGGGCCGTGGCGGCGGCGCTGGCGGCGTTCGACCGCCGCCGCCAAGGAATCGGCGACGGGGCGCGTCACAAGGAACGGACGCCGCGCCGCGGCGTCACGTCCTTGCCAGGGAGACTCGCCATGTCCTTCGCGTCCTCGTCCTTCGCGTCCTCCTTCCGCCGCCCCCGGTTCGCGTTCGCCGCCGGGACGGGCCTCGCCCTCGCAGCGGGCGCCGCCCTCGTCGTTCACCTCTTCCCGGTCGCGCCGACCGCCCCGCCCCCGTTGCTCGCGTCCGTCGAGAGCCTCCCGGGCGCCGCCGGTCCGGGCGACCGGTCCGGCGCTCTCATGAAGACCAGCCCCCCCGTCGAAGTCGCGCGGCGGAGCCGGGAACCGGTTTCCCCGGCGCTCCTGTCCGAGATCCCGCCGTTGGGCGGCGCCGTGGTCCAGAGCGTGACGGAGATCCCGTCCCTCTCGATGGAGATGGAGGCGTCCCGATCCGCCCCGTCCCTCTCGATGGATATGGAGATGGCGATGGCGGTGGAGGCGTCCCGGTCCAGGAGCCTCTCGATGACCCGCGGCCTCTCCGACGGCGAGGAACCCGCGTTCCGCCGGGGCGCTCAGGGGCGCGACCGTTTCGCCGCCTTCGATCCCAACCCGGTGAGGGTCGCCGCCGAGCATCCCGTCTCGACCTTCTCCGTCGACGTCGACACCGCCTCCTACGCCTTCGCGCGCGCCTCCCTGAACCGGGGCGCGCTGCCGCCGCCGGACGCGGTGCGGGTCGAGGAGCTGGTCAACTACTTCCCCTACGGCTACGAACCGCCGGCGAGCCGCGAGCGGCCCTTCGCCGTCCACGCGGCGCTGATGCCGGCGCCGTGGAACGGCGGCGCCCGGCTGCTGCGCATCGGCCTCCAGGGGTATCGGCTGGAGCGCGCCGCCGCCCCGCCCGCCAACCTCGTGTTCCTGATCGACGTCTCGGGTTCCATGGACGAGCCGGACAAGCTGCCGCTGCTGGTCGCCTCGCTCAGGCTGCTGCTGGACTCGCTGGCGCCCGACGACACGGTGGCCATCGTCGTCTACGCCGGCACCGCCGGCACGGTGCTGGAGCCGACCCGGGCCGCCGAGCGCGGGCGCATCCTGGCCGCCCTCGAAAGCCTGCGGGCGAGCGGGTCGACCGCCGGCGGCGAGGGGCTGCGGCAGGCCTACCTGCTGGCCGAGCGGCGCTTCGTCGAGGGCGGCGTCAACCGGGTGATCCTGGCCACCGACGGCGACTTCAACGTCGGCATCGCCGACCCGGACGAACTGGAGGGCTTCGTCGCCCGCAAGCGGGAGAGCGGGGTGTACCTGTCGGTGCTGGGCTTCGGCATGGGCAATTACAACGACGCGCTGATGCAGCGTCTGGCCCAGAACGGCAACGGCGCCGCCGCCTACGTCGACGGCCTGCCGGAGGCGCGCAAGGCGCTGGTGGAGGAGGCGTCCTCGATGCTGTTCCCGATCGCCGGGGACGTGAAGGTGCAGGTGGAGTTCAACCCGGCATCGGTGGCCGAGTATCGGCTGATCGGCTACGAGACCCGGCTTCTGGCGCGTGAGGACTTCGCCAACGACGGGGTGGACGCGGGCGAGGTCGGCGCCGGCCATTCGGTGACGGCCCTCTACGAGGTGGTGCCCGTGGGTTCGGACGCCCGGCGCGTCGAGCCGCTGCGCTACCGGCGGGAGGCGGGGGAGGCGGCGGCGGACGGCGGCGCCTTCGCCGACGAGATCGCCTTCGTGAAGGTCCGCTACAAGCTGCCGGGGTCCGGGACCGTCGACGAGATCGCCCGCGCGGTGACCGCCGCCGACGCCTTCGGGAGCGTCGATGCGGCGCCCGCGGACCTGCGCTTTGCGGCGGCGGTGGCGGGGTTCGGGCAGCTGCTGCGCGGCGGGCGCTACACCGGCGCGTTCGGGTACGACGACGTCGTCGCGCTGGCCCAGGGGGCGAAGGGCGACGACCCGTTCGGCTACCGGGCCGAGTTCGTCGGCCTCGCGCGCCTGGCGAAGTCGGCCGCCGCCATGGCGCCGCCGGTCGAATGAACGGCCCCCTCCCGCTCCCCCTTCTTCTCCCTCTCCCTTGCAGGGGGAGGGTCGGGGTGGGGGTCGCGGCGGGGAAGGGGCGCGAGCGGCGTTGCGGGGCCGCCATCCGGACCCCCCTCCCGACCTCCCCCCTGTCAGGGGGGAGGAGTGTGAACGGTCAGGGGGGGGAGGAGTGTGGGTGGTCAGGGGAAGAGGAGCGTCGACGGCCCCCCTCCGTCCCCTTCGTTCTCCCTCCCCCTTGCAGGGGGAGGGTCGGGGTGGGGGTCGCGGCGGGGGGAAGGGGCGCGAGCGGCGTTGCGGGGCCGCCATCCGGACCCCCCTCCCGACCTCCCCCCTGTCAGGGGGGAGGAGTATGAATGGTCAGGGAGGAGGAGTGTGGGTGGTCAGGGGGGAGGAGCGTCAATGGTTTCCTCCGCCTCCCTTCTTCTCCCTCTCCCTTGCAGGGGGAGGGCCGGGGTGGGGGTCGCGGCGGGGGGAGGGGGCGCGAGCGGCGTTGCGGGACCGCCATCCGGACCCCCCTCCCGACCTCCCCCCTGTCAGGGGGGAGGAGTATGAATGGTCAGGGGGGAGGAGTGTGGGTGGTCAGGGGGGAGGAGCGTCAATGGTTTCCTCCGCCTCCCTTCTTCTCCCTCTCCCTTGCAGGGGGAGGGTCGGGGTGGGGGTCACGGCGGGGGAGGGGCGCGAACGGCGTTGCGGGGCCGCCATCCGGACCCCCCTCCCGACCTCCCCCCTGTCAGGGGGGAGGAGTATGAATGGTCAGGGAGGAGGAGTGTGGGTGGTCAGGGGGGAGGAGCGTCAATGGTTTCCTCCGCCTCCCTTCTTCTCCCTCTCCCTTGCAGGGGGAGGGTCGGGGTGGGGGTCGCGGCGGGGGAAGGAGCGCGAACGGACCCTGCGGCGTCCCCGTCGCCGGACGAGCCTTGCGGGCGAGCAGAAGAATCTTGACCTTGCGCCATCGTTCATGATACGATAGAGTCATCTCTTCACGGGGCCTCTTCACGGGGCCTCTTCACGGGGCCTCTTCACGGGGCCTCTTCACGGGGCCTCTTCACGGGGCCTCTTCACGGGGCCTCTTCACGGGGCCTCTTCACGGGGCCTCTTCACGGGGCCTCTTCACGGGGCCTCTTCACGGGGCCTCTTCACGGGGCCTCTTCACGGGGCCTCTTCACGGGGCCTCTTCACGGGGCCTCTTCACGGGGCCTCTTCACGGGGCCTCTTCACGGGGCCTCTTCACGGGGCCTCTTCACGGGGCCTCTTCACGGGGCCTCTTCACGGGGCCTCTTCACGGGGCCTCTTCACGGGGCCTCTTCACGGGGCCTCTTCACGGGGCCTCTTCACGGGGCCTCTTCACGGGGCCTCTTCACGGGGCCTCTTCACGGGGCCTCTTCACGGGGCCTCTTCACGGGGCCTCTTCACGGGGCCTCTTCACGGATGATGAGAGGCCGCCATGAGCGACAATCCTGAAAGTGCAGGAAACGGCGGGCAGGGAAGCTCACGCAAGCTGGAGAGCTTGCGCGAAGACTGGCGGAAGCGCGCCCGAAACAACCACCGCATCGCGGGGCGTTACACCCTGTATATCATCATACTGTTCTTCGGCGCAGGTGCCATCGTGGGGTTAGCCGAGACAATAATAGAGAAAACGCTCTCTGTCGCTGCTGGGGCAACCGTCGAGGGGTTGGAACGACTGGAAGAACGGCTGGAAGAACAGTTGGAAAAACGGCTGACGTTGCCGCGAAGGTTCGATTTTCGCGGCGTCGCCCTCGGCCGTCGGGACGGCACCGTATTCGCCGTCGGCGACGACGGTTTCATCCTCGCCGCCGATTCCGGTTCCAGCCTCCGCGAATGGGAATCGCTCCCGAGCAACACGGGCAAGAACTTTCACGGAATCGCGGTGAGTGACGATGGCGTCGTCGTCATCGCCGTGGGGCGGCGCGGCCTCGTCCGGCGTTCCGTCGACGGCGGTAAGACCTGGACGGACCCGGGCGGCGTTACGCCGCAGGACGTCAACGGAGTGGCGTTGAGCGGCGATGGCGAGACCGCCATCCTCGTCGGCGACGATGGCCTCGTGCGGCGTTCCGACACCGGCGGCGAGACTTGGGATCCGGTCACCGTCGAGACGGGAGAGGGCAGGCCGAAGGACATCAACGCCGTCGCGTTGAGCGGCGACGGCAGGATCGCCGTCCTCGTCGGCGACCGAGGCCTCGTCCGGCATTCCGACACCGGCGGCCGGACTTGGCGCGACCCGGGTATCGTTACGACGGAGCAGGGCAGGCGAGAGGACATCAACGCCGTCGCGCTGAGCCGCGATGGCAAGATCGCCGTCTTCGTCGGCGACCGCGGCCTCGCAGGTACTCTACGGATGGCGGCGCGATCTGGGAAATCTGCATCACTAACCTGGAAACCCTGCGCCACCAACGTCGGCGACGATCTCAACGGAGTGGCGTTGAGCAGCGACGGCAAGACCGCCGTTGCCGCGGGCGACGACGGCCGCGTCCTGGTTTTCGACATCGACGTCCAGAAGGGGGGTTGCAGCGGCGTGCGCGGCGGCAACGTCGGGACGCCGCACCGACTTCACGCGGTGGTCCTCGACGAGGACCCGAGCGAAGGGGTGGTCGCGATCGTCGCCGGTCGGAACCGGACGATCGTTCGGTCGGACGTTTCTTTGTCCAGGATCGAGATCGAGACAGTCGAACAAGTCCGCGTGCCCCTCACGGAAGAAGAACGTCGGGCGGAAGAGGAACGTCGCGTGGAAGAAGCGAAAAAGGCGCGCGACAATGTGCTCTCCGATGATGCGCTTTCCGATCGGATACGGTGGGTTTTTCTTTATTCGACGGCTCTGCGTGTCGGGATCATCGGGATCCTCATGTTCTGGGTGAGACATCTGGTCGGCTTGACCCGTTACCATCTGCGACTCGCGGCGTATTACGACGCCCGTGGAGACGTCATCGCCTTGGTCGGGGAGGGATTGTCGTCCAAGCCGCCCGATGGGCTCTCCTACCTGGAGAGGGCGATCGACGCCCTGTCGCCCGACGACATCGGTTTTTCCGACACGAAGGTCAGGCATAAGAAGCTGCTGACGCTGCCTCGGGCGGCCAAAGATTCGTAAGGAGACGAACGATGACGGGAAGGCCAGACGACGCGCGCTCCCGCGCCCCATGGACCGAGGCGCTCCGCGCGCGTCTGGCGGGGGCCTTCGCCGCCTGCCTCCTTTTCCCGCTCGCCGCGGCCTCGCCGGCAACGGCGCAGGAAGGCGGGAAGGACGGAGAGGATCTCGTCTTCGTCCGGGACGTGGCCGGGGCGGTGGAGGGCAGCCTGGACGGCGGGCACGAGGGCGCCCGCGCCCGGGCGCTGAAGTGGATAAGCGTCACCCGCGACGTCAATGCCGACCTGGACGGGGAGGGCAACACGGCGATGCACTACGCCGCGCCGTTGGCGGCCGACATCCTCGAGGCCGTCGTCGCCCGCGGCGGGCGCTGCAACGCCCGCAACGCCCACGGCGCGACGCCGCTGCACTTCGCCGCCGCGCAGAAGGCGCCCTTCTTCGATCGCCCCGGCCCGCGCTCCGTCCTCGTCCTGGTGGAGTGCGGGGCGCCGGTGGACGCGCGCGACGGCCGCGACGCGACGCCGCTGCACGCCCTCTACGCATCGGTCCGGGCCACGCGCTTTTTTCCCACGATGTGGCTCCACGGAGAGGTTTTTTTCGGCGCCAACATCGACATATTGCATGGAGGAAAGCGGCTTGGCGTCCTCGAGGCGTTGCTCGCAGCCGGCGCCGACCCGAACCTGAAGGACGAGAACGGCGAGACGCCGCTGCTGCTGGCCATAAGGGCCGACCCGCTCCACGTCGGGGAACCGCTGGCGAACCACCTGCGCCTGCTGCTCCGGCATGGCGCGGACCCGAACGTGAAGTACGCAAAGGGGGGAGAGAAGAAAGGCCGGACGCCCCTCATCCAGGTGGTTACGAACAAATATGCCGGCGAGAGCGCGAAGGGCGTCGTGGACGCCATCGGGGCGCTGATCGAGGGCGGGGCCGACCCGGACGCGGTCTGGCGCGGCGGGAAAGGGAAAGGCCGGACGCCCCTCATCCAGGCGGTCCTGCTGCACGGGAGCGACAAGGCGGGCAGCGAGGACGAGGGGGTGGAACTCGTCGAGGCGCTGCTCAGGGGCGGGGCCGACCCGGACAAGCGCGACCGCGCCGGCGACACGCCGCTGATCCATGCGGCGAAGCACGAGGACGACCTCGCCAAGGTGATCCGGGCGCTGCTGGCGGGCGGGGCCGACCCCTGCATCACCGACCGCCGCGGCAAGCTGCCCTTCGAACATGCGGCGGAAGACTCGGTGGCTCGCGGCGTCCTCCGCGACGCCGGCGGCGAGCGGAAGGGGAGCGTCATGATCACCAATTTCGACGGCTCGACCTACGATCCCCTGGCGGACGACAAGGGCTGCGACCCCGCCGCCCTGGCGGCCGAGGCGCGGGAGAAGGCGCTGGGCCTGGACGAGGCGGCGCGGAAGCGCGTCCAGGCCTGCCTGGCGGCGCAGGGCTTCGGCGCCGGGAAGGCGGACGGCCGCTTCGGTCCCGCCACGCGGGCGGCGATCCGCGCCTGGCAGGAGAAGCGGGGCCGAAGCGGCGCCGCGGCGGCGGGCTACCTGGCGAAGGACGACATGGCCGAGCTGCTCGCCTGCGAGTCCGGGCCGCGCCCGCAGTGTGCGGGCGAGGCCGGGGAGCGGGCCTGCTGGATGGAGGTCGCGGACCGCCCCGGTTGCTACGTCTGGAACCCGTCTCCGGCGGCCGACGAGACGGTCTCCTGGAACGGCGCCTGCGAGGGCGGCAAGGCGTCCGGCAAGGGCCGGATGACGCGGCGTTTCCGCCATGCCGGCGCGTGGAAGGAGAGTCGGGACGAGGGCGAGTATCGCGACGGCCGCCGGGTCGGCCACTGGGTCGAGAGCGGCGGCGACGGCCAGGAGGTTTGGGAAGGGCCGTTCGTGAACGGCAGACGGCACGGCCTCTGGGTCAAGAGGCTTGGCTTCTGGAGCGGGGAGAAGCCTCCGAAACGCGCCCGCAACTGCATGAGGAACGGCGCGCGGGTGGACGAGGGCCGATGCGTGGCCGCCGTCCCCGACCGCGCGATGCGGGTCGCGCGCCCGGCGGACGTCGGGATCGGCCCCGGCCCGCGGTACCGGAGGCCCGTTGCCCTCGCCGTCGGCGACGAGGTGACGGTGACGGGCGAGGCCGGAGACTGGCTCCGGGTCGAGGCCGAGGGCGGAGTCCGGGGGTTCGTCCGGGCGGCGCTGCTGGAGGAGGCGGGCTCGCAGTGGGCGGTCGGCGAGACGTTCCGGGAATGTCCGTCCTGCCCGGAGATGGTGGTGGTCCCGGCGGGAAACTTCATGATGGGCTCGCCGTCCCACGAGGAGGGCCGCAATGACGACGAAGGTCCCGTGCATCGGGTGACAGTCGCGGAGCCGTTCGCTGTGGGCGTGCACGAGGTGACGTTCGCGGAGTGGGACGCGTGCGCGTCGGGCGGCGGCTGCGGCGGCCACCGGCCTGACGACGAGGGCTGGGGCCGCGGGAACCGCCCGGTCGTCAACGTGAGCTGGAAGGACGCGCAGGCGTACGTAGGCTGGCTGAGCCGGGAGACGGGCGCGGAGTATCGCCTGTTGAGCGAGGCGGAGTGGGAGTACGCGGCGCGCGCGGGGACGACGACGCGGTATCATTGGGGCGACGACGTCGGTCGGAACCGTGCGAATTGCTACTTGGACTACTGCGGGGACAGCTGGGACACCACCGCCCCTGTGGGGAGCTTCCCGGCAAACTCCTGGGGCCTGCATGACATGCACGGGAACGTGTACGAGTGGGTGGATGATTGCTGGAATGGGAGCTACGCCGGTGCGCCATCGGACGGGAGGGCATGGGAGTCGGGAAACTGTGATGGGCGTGTTCTGCGCGGCGGGTCCTGGGACAACGAACCGAGGAACCTCCGCTCCGCCAACCGCGACTGGAACGAGTCAGGGAGCCGGGACCTCGACATCGGGTTCCGTGTCGCCCGGACGCTCGCCCCGTGAATCTTTGCCTCCTTACCTCCTGGGGGGTCCGGGGGGCATCGCCCCCCGGCCGATTTTTCGGTCGTGACGCGGTTCGGTGAGCGTCGAGGAGGACGCGCCGCCGGAGCCGGCGCCCGGCGCCCGCGCCGTCGGGCCGGCCCTCGCGCTTCTCCCCCCTGCCGCGACCCCCACCCCGACCCTCCCCCTGCAAGGGGGAGGGAGAAGAAGGGGGAGAGGTTTCCGTTCATGCTCCTCCTCCCTGACCACACACACTCCTCCCCCCTGACAGGGGGGAGGTCGGGAGGGGGGTTCGCGCGTCACGAGCCCTGCGGCGCCCCCGTCGCCGAATGAGGCTCGCGCTCGTCGCCGGGGCGGGCCTCGCCCTGCTCGCCGGTTGCTCCCATCCCGAACCCCTCCGTCCGGGCGACTGGTTGCCGGACTCGGAGAGGCCCGGAGACGGCGCGCCGGTGCGGCTCGGGGCGCCGGTCGTGTCCTGGGTCGGCCTGTCGTGGAGACCGCCCCCGAACAGGGTCGCCGACACCCTGGCGCGTGAGATGTCGCCGGGAAGCCTTCCGGAAGCGCGGCGCGCGCTCGCCCGGGAGATCGAAGCGGTTCTGCTTCGGGTCCGGAACGAAGATCCGGAGGCGCTCGCGCTCGCGCCCATACTGGAAGGCATCGCCCCGAACACGTTCGTCGTCGTTCTGGAGGAGGGTCTGTCGGCCGCCGTCCGCGGCCGCCTTCTTCACGAATCGGGCTTTCTTCGCGAACCGGATCGGCCGATGACGCTGCGGACCGGGAACGCGGCGTTCGATTCCTTCAATGAAAGGAACGGTCTTTCAAAAGTGTCCGTACTTGAATCTGAAGCCGCGGGATTCGCACGTGAAGTCTATGAAGGCGCGAGATTCCTTTTCCATTTCGAGCACCCCGTCGACTTCGATCCTCTCGTCACCGGTTACCCCATAGACGACCCCATGCTGAATTCGATGCTCAGCCGCTACCACCATCCTTACGTCGACAGGGAGAAGCCGGGTCCCTTCTCCTACATGGAGGGGGTCGAGGACGTGGACGCGGCCAGATACGATTGGGGCCCCGCCGCCCGTGAAGGCGTGGTCGGGTACGAGGATGCGTATGGAAGCTATTTCGGCGACAGTTCCGACGTGACGCTGACGAGATCGAACGGGACGTGGTGTCTCGCGGTTCGGAAGTTTGTGGATTGGGGCCTGTACTGGCGCAGCCACTTCATCGTCGAGGGAGACGAAGTGAAACAGGTCGGTCACGGTCAGGACGCGGGCGAGTGCGCGGCCGTCTTCCGGAGGGCCGTCTTCGGGTTCGGGTAGGGAAATCGGGCGGCCGGCGCGACGGGCCGTTCGCGCTCCTCCCCCCGGCGCGACCCCCACCCCGACCCTCCCCCTGCAAGGGGGAGGGAGAAGAGGGGGGACGGAGGGGAGCCGTCGACGCTCCTCCCCCTTGGCCACCCACACTCCTCTCCCCTGGCCATTCATACTCCTCCCCCCTGACAGGGGGGAGGTCGGGAGGGGGGTCCGGATGGCGGCCTCGCAACGCCGCGCACTCCTCTCACGCGGCGTCTCATATGTAGTGAACGAGGACGAGGGCTTGCGGACCGCGCCCGGTCGTGTCAGAGTGGCGGAATGACGATCGCTTTCGATACGCTCCGGGCGGCGACGCGCCTGCGGGAGGAAGCGGGTTTCGACGAGAGTCAGGCCCGGGTCCTCGTCGATACCTTCGCCGAGGGTTTGTCCGAATCCCTGGCGACCAAGGTCGACCTGGAGAAGACCGAAACGGCCCTGCGGTCCGATCTGGAGAAGACCGAAACGGTCCTGCGGTCCGATCTGGGAAAGGTCGAGACGTCGCTGCGGTCCGATCTGGAGAAGACCGAAACGGTCCTGCGCGGCGAGATCGCGGATGTGCGGTCCGATCTGGGAAAGGTCGAGACGTCGCTGCGGTCCGACCTGGAGAAGACCGAAACGGTCCTGCGGTCCGACCTGGAGAAGACCGAGACGGCCCTGCGCGGCGAGATCGCGGATGTGCGGTCCGATCTGGAGAAGACCGCAACGGCCCTGCGTGGCGAGATCGCGGACCTGCGGTCCGACTTGGGGAAGGTCGAGAAGGCGTTGCGCGGCGAGATGCGGGAGCTGGAGCAGCGCATGACCATCCGGCTCGGCGGCATGATGGTCGTCGCCGTCGGTATCGCCGCGGCGGCGGTGCGGTTTCTGTAGGCGCGGTTCGGCGGGCGGCGGGCCGTTCGCGCTCCTCCCTCTGACGCGACCCCCACCCCGACCCTCCCCCTGCAAGGGGGAGGGAGAAGAAGGGGGGAGGCCGGGAGGGGGGCCGCGCGTCACGACCCCCACGTCGTTCCCCGGCCCTCCGCCGCTCGTGGCTGTGGCCTTGGCGGGCGGCGTGTGTCTATAGTGCCGCCGCCGGTCGCTTCCGTGGCCGTCGCTGGTTCCTGGGAGGGACGAACACATGGCGGGAAGCCTCAACAAGGTGCAACTCATCGGCAATCTCGGGATCGACCCCGAGGTGCGGAACACGCAATCGGGCGATCAGATCGTGCATTTCTCGGTGGCGACCAACGAGACCTGGCGCGACCGGCAGTCCGGCGAACGCCGGGAGCGCACCGAATGGCACCGGGTGGTGATCTTCAGCCAGCAACTCGGGGACATAGCCAAGCAGTATCTGCGTAAGGGGTCCAAGGTCTACCTCGAGGGCCAGTTGCAGACCCGCAAGTGGACGGATCAGGAGGGGCGGGACCGCTACACCACCGAGGTCGTGCTGCGGCCCTACCGGGGAGAGTTGACCATGCTCGATTCGCGGGGCGGCGGCGGAGGGGAGTTCGGCGCGCCGGACCACGGCGCCTCCATGGACGAGCCGTCCGCGGCGCGCGAGCCCGCGGCGGGCGCCGACATCGACGACGAAATCCCGTTCTGACCCGCGTTTCCCATACCGACCCCCCTCCCGACCTCCCCCCTGTCAGGGGGGAGGAGTGTTGATGGTCAGGGGGGAGGAGAGCGCGCGGGGCGGCGCGTCAACGGCTCTCTCCCGTCCCTTCTTCTCCCTCTCCCTTGCAGGGGGAGGGTCGGGGTGGGGGTCGCGTCGGGGGAGGGGGGCCGGCGCCGGTTCGGTCATCCGGTTCGCCCGCCCGGCCCGAAGGGGTCGGACCGGAGCCATTCGACGGTCTCGCGCAGCATGGTGGGAACGTCGCGGAGCGCCACGCCCAGGCTGTCCCGGCGGGTGAAGTCGAATCCCGTCGGAGGGACGGGCGGCTCGGTCAGGGGTTCCGGCATCTTCATCTCCGGCAGGAGTTTCCCGACCTCCGCGTAGATGTCCCGCCAGCGCCAGCTCTCGCGCACTCCGTAATACCGCCCCGACGCGCCGGGGTTTTCGTAGGCGGCCAGGAAGAGGGCCGCGAGATCGTGCAGATGGATCATGGAATGGGAGTCGTTGGGAACCTTGCCGTGCCGGGGCTCCCCGCCGTCCATGGCGCGCCGCAACCAGACGTACGGGTTGTGGCGCATGTGCCCGGGCAGGATCAGAGGCCCGTACATGCCCGTCGGCAGGAGGATGCAGAGGCGCAGGCCGTTCTCGCCGGCGTATCCGACCGCCGCCTTCTCCATCACGGTCTTGGCCGCGGACGTGTATTTCTTCGCCCGGTACTGCTCTTCCTCGTCCGACCAGTGATCGATTTCGTTCTTGATCGGCGGCGGCGGAACGGGGTTCGTGCTGCTGGTGCTGCTACAGACGACGACGGTCCCGGCGCCCGCCCGCGCCGCGGACCGCATGACGTTCAGGCACCCCTCGACGGTGGGCGCGATGATCTCGGCGTAGCCTTCCTCGTCGTCCATCTCGCGGGCGGGCTTGCCGTCGCGGCCCGCGTACACCGGGACGAGACAGGCGATGAAGACGCCGTCGCATCCCGATGCGGCCTCGTCGAACGCGCCGTCCTCGGCCATCTCGGCGCTGAACAGCCGCAGACGCTCCGACGCGCCCGGCAGGGCCTCCAGCCAGGACGCCTTGTCCGCGTCGTTCCGGTCGCGCAGGGTGCCGTTGACGGCGTAGCCCCGTTCCAGGCCCGCCCGGACGACGTTGGAGCCGACGAGGCCGCTGGCGCCCGCCACGCAGATGGTCTTTCCGTCGGTATTCATGCTCCGCCTCCCTGTCGATGCGATGGAACGAGGGGCGACCGGTCCCGGCCGAAGGGTCTCCACATCAGGATCAGTTTCGGCAGGACCGTGAGGGCGGCGAGGAGGGCGATGAACATCGCCGCCCCGGTCAACACGCCGAAGTAGATCGTGGGGATGAAGTTGGACAGCATCAGGATGGAGAAGCCGAACACGATGGTCATGGTCGTGTAGAACACCGCCCTGCCGACGTTGCGGTGGCAGATGCGCAGGGTCTCCAGATAGTCGCCGTTCAGCGCGTACTCCTCCCTGAAGCGGTAGACGTAGTGAATGCCGTTGTCGACGGCGATGCCGACGGCGATCGCGGCGACCGTGACGGTCATCATGTCCAGGGGGATCTTCGCCCACCCCATGAAGCCCAGAACGGCCGCGGCGCCGAGCAGGTTCGGCAGGATGCCGATGACCGACAGGACGACCGACCGGAACAACACCAGGAACATGGCCGCGATTCCCAGCATCACCACCCCGATGGTCTTGATCTGGGAGGCGAACAGGCTCTGTAGCATGTTGTTGTAGAGCACGAGGAGCCCGCTCACGGTGACGTCCTTCTCGTCGTATCCCAGCTCGTCCACGAGGTCGCGGCGAACCGTTTCCAGCAACTCCTTGCGGCGCAGGTCGGGTCTCGAATCCACGACGCGCGCGATCAGCCGCGCTTCGTTATCGCTCACGGAGACGTACGGGTCGATGAGGCTCCTCTTCACCTCGGGCGGGACCTTCTCGTACAGGATGGCGAGCTCGGTTCCGTCGAGCTCCTTCTTCAGGGAAGCCTCGGCGACGCGCACCGTCGACGCGAGGCTCAGCACCTTGCCGACGCCGGGGAGCCCGTCGAGATAGTCGTGGATCTCCTCGATGCGGTCGATCTTGTCGGCCGTGAACCAGTAGCGCGGCGAGTTGGCGAGCGCCCGCGCGTACTCCATCTCCATCGCGATTTCCTCCTCGGTCATCCCTTCGAGGTCCTCGGGCCTGGGGAAGGCGTCGGCGTCGCGCTCGAACCTGACGAGGATCTCCAGGGGCGTGGTGCCGCCGAGCTCCTCGTCGATGAGCTTCAGGCCCCGGTGGATCTCGGTGTCGTCCTTGAAGTAGTTGATGAAGCTGTTCTCGACGCGGAGTTGCGTCATCCCGGCGACGCTCGCGACGGCCAGGACCGCCGCCGCCGCCATGACCGCGGCGCCCCGGGTCTCGGTCAGGCGCGCGAGCCAGACGGGGGGGAGGAACCGGTCGCGCTCGGGCGCCGACGGGGCGCGGCCCTTGCCCATCGCCATCAGCAGCGCCGGGAACAGGAGAAACGAGGTCGCGAACGTCACCGCCAGCCCGGCGCTCATCATCCAGCCGAAGTCGATGACCGGCTTGATCCCGCTGACCACCAGGGAACCGAACCCCATGACGGTCGTGAGGGCGGTGTAGAGGCAGGGTCTCGCCATCTTGCCCACGGTGGCCCGGACCAGCGCCGCCTGGTCGTCTCCGGGGCGGTCCCGATGGAGTTGCCGGTAGCGCACGATGAGATGGATGTTCATCGAGATGGTGACGATCAGCATCAGGGCGAGGAAGTTGGACGAGATGACGGTGACCTTCCAGCCGATCAGCCCCAGCGCGCCGATCATGGTCAGGCCGGCGTAGAAGCAGCCGAGGAGCGGCAGCGCCACCCAGCGCGCTTCCCGGAATATGGCCGCGAGCATGACGACGAGAAACACGAGGACTCCGCCGCCGAAGACGATCAGGTCGTTGCGCACGAGGGTCACCATGTCGTCGGCGATCATCGGCACGCCGCCGAGATGGAGGACGCCGTGCCGCCGGTACGGCTCGATGACGTCCCTGATGCGCCGGATGTCGAGATGGCGGCGCTCGTCGAGCGCCTCGCGCGCCCGGTCGTACCCGGCGGCGACGCGTTCCAGGGTCCGCGCCTCTTCGTCCGAGAGGCCGGCGCCGCGCCGCTTGGCGCGCAGCTCGTTTCTCGTCTTGAAGAGGCCGTCGAGGTTCGGGTCCTCGACGAGCTCCAGCAGCAGCGCGGTGGTCCGCCCGTCGGGGCTGACGACGAGGTTGCGATAGATCGGGCTCGTACGCAGTTCCTCGCGGGCCCTGGCGCGGTCGACGCCGGGCTTCTCGAGGCTCGGGACGTCCTCGATCAACTTCTGGAGGGGGACGTCGGAGCTGGCGAGCAGCGGCGCGTCGAGGATCGTGAACACCGAGGCGACGCCGTCGACCTCCCTCAGCTCGTCGCGAAGCCGCCTCAACGGCTCCAGGGCCCGGTCCGAGAAAAGGTCCGCCTCCGGGCTGTAGGTCACGACGAGCAGGGCGTTGCCCGGATACCGCTCGCGGATCTTCCGGAACAGGTCGAGATCGGCGTCGTCCTCCAGCAGCAGGGAGTCGGCCGAGGCGTCGAGCCTGAAGTCCCGCGCATGATAGCCGAAGAAAACCAGGACGGCGAGCAACGCGGCCAGCGCCAGCTTCGGATGGCGGAGCGCCAGGGCGTCGTGGATCCGCGCGATGCGTGACGTCATGAGGGGTTTCCTTCGGACGGCGGCGACCCGCCCAGGCCGCATTTCTCGCACCGCTCGTCCGCGAGCTTCATCCGGTCATGCTCCTCCCCCCTGGCGCGACCCCCACCCCGGCCCTCCCCCTGCCAGGGGGAGGGAGAACGAGGGGGGAGGCCGGGAGCCGTTCACACTCCTCCCCCATAACAGGGGGGAGGTCGGGAGGGGGGTGGATCGCGGCCGGGGCCCGCCGGGGAATATCGGGAAGATCCCGACGTCCCGTCCCGGACGCAGTCCGGCGTTCTATTCGGCAGCCTCGATCCTTTGCCCGCTGCCGAAATCGAACACTTCGTTCCGAAACTCTTCCGTGTCCGCGATGAAGTCTTCCATCATGCGGTAGGCCTCGTCGTCCGTGTACTGGATCGGCGGATGTTTGCAGAAATAGCTGGACGGTGGATGGATGGGGCCGCGCAGTCCGCGGTCCAGCGCCAGCCTCGCGCAGCGGATCGTGTCGATCGCGACGCCCGCCGAATTCGGCGAGTCTTCCACCGACAGCCGCAGCTCGAGGTTCATGGGAACGTCGCCGAAGAGCTTGCCTTCCATGCGGATGAAGCAGATCTTGTTGTCCTTCTGCCAGGGGACGTAATCGCTGGGACCGACGTGGATCTCGCTGTCGGGCAACCGGATCCCCGCCACCGACTGGACCGCCTCGGTCTTGGACTCCTTCTTGGACGCCAACCGGTCGCGGTTGAGCATGTTCAGGAAGTCGGTGTTTCCCCCGGTGTTGAGCTGATAGGTGCGCTCCAGCTTGACGCCGCGTTTCTTGAACAGGTCCACCAGGGCGCGATGGGTGATCGTGGCGCCCACCTGCGCCTTGATGTCGTCGCCGATGATCGGCAGTCCGGTCGAATCGAAGCGTTGCGCCCAGACCGGGTCGGATGCGATGAACACCGGGATGTTGTTGACGAAGGCGCACCTGGCTTCGAGGGCGCATTCCGCATAGAAGCGCGTCGCGTCCTCGGAGCCCACCGGCAGGTAGTTCATGAGGACCTCGACGCCGCGTTCCCGGAGCTCGCGGACGACGTCTTTCTTCTCGGGCTGTTTCGCCCGCGACGGGTGGAACGTTCGCGACCGGTCCCAGTCCGCCATGTGAGGCGAGAACCCGTCCAGGATCCGGCCCATGCGCACGGGGACGTCCATGTCCGGGACGTCCTCGTGGAACACGGTCGTGCAATTGGGCGGGGCGAAGATCGCCTCCGAAAGGTCGCGCCCGACCTTTCGCTCGTCGATGTCGAACGCGGCGACGATGTCGATGTCCGAGGGCCGATATCCCCCGAGGTTCCAGTGCGTCAGGCCGGTCGCGAAGTCGGGGTGTTTGTCGTGGTAGTAGCACAGACCCTGGAGCAACGAGCTGGCGCAGTTCCCCACGCCGACGATACCCGCCTTGATCTGCTTCATTTCTGCGTACCTCCCTTTATCGGTTTCTCGTCTCGGCGCGGACGGGAACGATCCAGAGTCGTTCCCCCGTCGAAAATTCGGAGCGCCCGGCCCCTTTTCCCGAGGCGAAAGGAAGAAGCTCCTTCGAGCGTTGGAACACTCGACGGTCTCCGCCCGTCCGATCAGGGGGGATGCGCTCGTGCCGTCACTATACAGCCTCGGCGCCGCCGTATCAAGCCGGTGTCCTCGTTCAGGACATACGGGACGCCGCGCAGACCGTCGGGAGCGGCGTTGCGAGGCCGCGGTCGCCCCCCTCCCGACCTCCCCCCTGCCAGGGGGGAGGAGTGTTGGTGGTCAGGGGGAGGGTCGGGGTGGGGGTCGCGGCGGGGGGCGACCGGTCGTCGAAGAGCGGCCATCCGAAGCGGGGTTCCTCCTCCGGCGTTCCGAAATTCGACGGGCGGAGTCTTGAAATCCGCCGCGCCCCGCCCATATGCCTTTCCGACGGTCGCTTCTCGCAAGGGCCGTCGCATCGTCGACCAGGCGGGGCCGAACGGCCCGTCGAACCGGCCAGCCGGACCCGCCGAGATATTGCTTGAAGGAGGATATCATGCGTACGACAGCGTTCGACCTTTCCCCCCTTTTCCGCACGTCCATCGGTTTCGACCGCATGTCGCGTCTGCTCGATTCGGCGGCGCGCATCGAGGACAGCGCGCTTTCCTATCCGCCCTACAACATCGCGCAGGTCGGTGAGGACACGTACGACATCACGATGGCGCTGGCCGGGTTCACCAAGGACGACATCGAACTGACGGTCCACGAGGGCACCCTGACCGTGAAGAGCGCGCGGGGCGAGGCCGGCGGTCGGGGCGAGGGCCACAAGTTCCTGCATCGCGGCATCGCCACGCGGGCCTTCGAGCGGAAGTTCCAGCTCGCCGATCACGTCGAGGTCGTGGGCGCGGAGCTCGAGAACGGCCTGCTCCGGATCGATCTGGAGCGGATCGTCCCCGAGGAAAAGAGGCCGCGCACCATCGAGATCGGCGCTCCGAGGCAGATCGAAGGCAGGGCGAAGGCCGCCTGACGTCTCCGGGAAGAAGGGGGGACGGCCGTGGCCGCCCCCCTTCGCCGCTTCGTGGCGGGCTCAGACCAGACCGGCGGCGCGGACGTCGGCGAGATAACCGCGGCTGACCGGCGCCTCCCGACCGCCGGTGAGACGGAGCACCCGGCGGCCGTTGCGGCGCGCCGTTCCGACGACGTGGCCGCGGGCGACCCAATGGGAGCGGTGCACCCTCAGTCCGTCCGCGCCGTCGAGCTCGGCGATGGCGTCGGCGAAGCGCATCAGGACCAGCGTCGACCCGGCGGTGGTGAACGCCTCGACGTAGTGATCGGCCATTTGCAGGTGGACGAGGTCGCGGCCGAGTTCCGGAGGCAGACGATCGAGGAAGCGTGACGTCCGGTCGGCGGTTCTTCCGCCGGCGTCGCCGCCGCCGTTCGCTGCGGCTTCCGCGCTCTCAGGGTTCCGCCGTCGCCGCGCGAGAACGGCGACCACCGTGGCGCCGATCGCCAGCATCAGCACGGCTACCGACACGTAGATGACGGGCAACGAGCTCTCGTCGGAGTAGTCCGGCCGGAACAGCGTCTCGGCCGTGAACACGACGCCGGTCCCGGGAATCGCGGCCAGGAGCGCCGCTCCGGCCACCGTCAGTATCCGGGTTCGCGGCGGTCCGTCGCCCACCAGGCGCAGCGCGGTGGCCATGACGCCTCCGCAGACGAGCCAGTTGGCGCCCATCGCCACGGTCCAGTAGCCCAGGCGTTCGAGCGGCCCCATCGAGTCGTAGGTGCCGAACGGCCCGATGAAGGCGAACAACGTCACGAGGCCCGCGAGCGCCGCGGCCTGGCCCGCAAGCGACCTGGCGCCGAGCAATTCACGATACGCGGATGGAGAATCTGGCATTGCGCGAATGATTCCGCACCGTTCACGTATTTGGCAATGACCTCGACGGCGAATGCGTTCAACACTGGCGCAGTCACGTTCAACCACTGAAACGGGAGTACGCGAAATGACCCGATCGAACAACGCGTTGGCGACCCTCGCCCTCGCATGTCTCGCCCTGTCTGTCGCCCAATCCGCCCTCGCGGGCGATCTCGAAGTCCGCCTCGAGGGCCTGCGTTCGGCGGACGGCAGCGCCCGCGTCGCGCTTCATCACCGTGTCGACGGGGTGAAGTTTCCCGACGACGCCGGCATCGTCGCCGCGGTGTCCCGGCGGGCCGTCGCCGGTTCGATGCGCATCGTCTTCACCGACCTGCCGCCCGGCGACTACGCGGTGGCGGCGTTTCACGACGCCGACGGAGACGGCGAGCTGGCGACGAACCTTCTGGGGATGCCGACGGAGGGTTACGGTTTCTCCAACGGCGCTCGCGGTTTCATGGGACCGCCCCGTTTCGACGCCGCGGCCGTGACGGTCGGCGAGGAGGCGGGTCCGCTCTCCATCGCCGTGCCCCTGGGCTATCCCGAAAGCTGAGACGAAGAGGGAGATGACGCGATGAAGAAAACCCCGTCCCGCCGCGACGTGCTGCTGGCCACTGCCGGCCTGTCGGCGCTGTTCGCGGCGAGGGCGGCGGCCGGCGCCGTCGATGCGCCGGCCGCCGCGTCGGCTCGCCAGTCCCGGACGATCGGGTTCGCCACCGCCGTGGCGGAGGAACTCTCGGCTCCGTTGAAGACGTCGGGCGGACGCCCGCCGGCGGAACTCACGGGTGTCCTGTGGCGCAACGGCCCGGCCGAGCACGATCGTTTCGGCCACCGCTACGGTCACTGGTTCGACGGCGACGGCATGGCGCAGGCCTTCACCTTCACCGGCGCCGGCGTCGCGCACCGCGGCCGTGTTCTGGACACCCCCAAACGGCGCCGCGAGACCCGACTCGGCAAGCGCGTCGTTCCCGCGTTCGCCACGCTCCCGCCGGAGCGCGCGCCGGTGCTCGCGCCCGACGACATGAACGTGGCCAACACGTCCATCCTCGCCCACGCCGGGCGCCTCATGGCCTTGTGGGAGGGCGGTTCGGCGCTGGAGGTCGATCCGGAAACGCTCGCCGCCGGGCGGTTCGTCGACTGGGCGCCGAGCGTCGCCGGCGTTCCGTTCTCCGCCCATCCGAAAGTCGAGCGGGACGGAACGCTGTGGAACATCGGTTGCGCGCCGGGACCGCGGCCGGCGCTGGTGTTCTATCGCATCGACCGGGCCGGCCGCCTCGTCAAGGCCAACGTCGCGCCGGTCGCGCCGTTGGGCATGACGCACGATTTCGTCGTGACGGCGCGGCATCTCGTCGTGATGTTGACGCCGTTCGTGCTCGAACCCGACCTGCTGGCCTCCGGCCGCGTGAGCTATCTCGACGCCCACGACTGGCGTCCGGCCCTGGGCGTCAGGGTGCTGACGATCGACAAGGACACGCTGGAGGTGAAACGCCGCCACGAGCTGCCGCCGGGCTTTCATTTCCACCACGGCAACGGCTGGGAGGAGGCGGACGGGACGATCCGCCTCGATCTGTGCCAGGCGCCCGACCCCGAGTTCGTCATCAGGGACCTGCGGGCTGCGATGCGTGGCGAGGGACGGTTCTCCTCCGCTCATCCGAGCTACCGGCAGGTCGTTCTCGAGCCGAACGGCGGCGCCAGGATCGAGCCGGCGGCTCCGGGCGCAGCGGAGTTCCCTCGTATCGATTCCCGTCGCACCGGGCTCCGGCACGACATGGTCTTCGCGCTCGCCGGCGGCGGGGCGGGGGAGGGCTGGCCGTTCTCGCGCGTCGTCCGTCTCGAACCCGGCAATGGCGAAGTCGACGGCTGGACGTTTCCCGGGCGCCGGATTCCCGAGGAGCACGTGTTCGTGCCGCGTGGCGAGGCGGAAGGCGACGGCTGGCTCGTCGGCGCCTTCCTCGACGTCCGCCGCCGCGTCACGGGGCTCGGCGTTTTCGAGGCCATGCGCCTCTCCGACGGTCCGGTGTGGGAAGGCGTCCTGCCCTATCCGTTGCCGCTCGGGTTGCACGGCGCGTTCGTGAAGTCGTAGCGTCCGCTTCTCCGGTTCTCGCGGTCGCACGTCTGCGCGGACCCCCTTCCTGCTTCCCTCCGCCGGGGGAAGAGGCGAGAATGCCGCCGGAGCCGTTCATACCTCTCCCCTTGGCGAGGGGGAGCCGGGAGGGGCGCGTGAAGTTCTCTCTGTACGTCGGATCGGACATGAAATATCATCCGAATCGGATCGCCTCCCGGAGACCGTTCGAACCTGAAGGAGACCTGACATGCGAAGAATCCTAGTCCTTTCCGCGGCGCTCGCGGTGATGGCGTCGTCAGCGTCCGCCGATATGAAGATCGGTGTTCTGCTGGGCTTTACCGGACCGATCGAATCCCTGACCCCCGACATCGCGGCCGGAGCCGAGCTCGCCATGACGGAGGCGTCGGAGTCCGGCGAGTTTCTCGGCGGCCGGAAGGTGGCGCCGGTGCGCGGCGATTCCACCTGTGTCGACGCGGCCGCCGCGACGGCGACGGCCGAGCGCCTGATCACCTCGGACGGCGTCGCCGCCATCATGGGCGCGGATTGCTCGGGCGTGACCATCGCCGTCACCAACAACGTCGCGGTGCCGAACGGCGTGGTCATGGTCTCCCCGTCGGCGACCTCGCCGGCGCTCAGCACCATCGAGGACAAGGGATACTTCTTCCGCACGGCGCCTTCCGACGCCCGGCAGGGCGAGGTGCTGGCGCAGGTCGCCAAGGCGCGCGGCATCGAGAGCATCGCCATCACCTACACCAACAACGACTACGGCAAGGGATTGGCGGAGTCGTTCTCCGGCGCGTTCGAGGCCATCGGCGGCCGGGTCGAGCTTTCGGCGTCGCACGAGGACGGCAAGGCCGACTATTCGGCGGAAGTCGGCGCGCTGGCCGCCTCGGGCGCCGGGCATCTGGCCGTCTTCGGCTATATCGACAAGGGCGGCAAGGGCGTCATCCAGGCCTCCATCGACACCGGCGCATTCGACAGGTTTCTCCTGGCGGACGGCATGATCGGGGACTCGCTGGTCAAGGCCATCGGCGAGCCGCTGAACGGCGCCGTCGCCACCGCGCCGGGTTCGGATTCCCCCAACGCCATGAAGTTCATCGAGGTCGCCGAGGCCGCGGGAGTCAAGGGCGATGCGCCGTTCGTGGGCCAGGCCTACGACGCGGCGGCCCTGATCATCCTGGCGGCGCAGGCGGCGGGTTCGACGGACCGCGCCGCGGTCCAGTCGAAGGTCATGGCCGTGGCCAACGCCCCGGGCGAGGCGATCGGACCCGGCGAGTTGGGCAAGGCGCTCGAGCTCCTCGCCGCCGGAAAGGCCGTGAACTTCCAGGGCGCGACGGACGTCGAGCTGAACGACGTGGGCGAGGCCGCCGGATCCTACAAGGAGTACGAGGTAAGGGACGGCAAGTTCACCAGCGTCAACGTGCATTGACCCCGTAGACGCCCTCGCGGCGCGCTTTCGTTCGCCGGCGCCCCCGGACGACGGGCGCGTCGTGATCCGCGTCGTCGACGTGCGCAAGCATTTCGGCGGCGTCCGCGCCGTCGATGGCGCCGACCTGGAAATCGAGGAAGGCGCCATCACCGGGCTGATCGGCCCGAACGGCGCGGGCAAGACCACCCTGTTCAACGTCATCGCCGGGGTCTATCCGCCGACCTCGGGGCGCGTCTACCTCGGAAACGAGGACATCACCGGGCTCCGGCCCCACGAGCTCTTCCGCAAGGGCGTGGCGCGGACGTTTCAGATCGCGCACGAATTCTCCACGTTGACGGTGCTGGAGAACCTGATGGTGGCCGCCGTGGACCAGGTCGGCGAAAACCTTCTCGGCGCCTGGCTGCGGCCGGGGCGGGTTCGCTCCCAGGAGGCGGCGCTCCGCCGCAAGGCCGAGGAGGTCATCGAGTTCCTGAACCTGGAGGCGGTCGCAGGGGAACCGGCCGGCAACCTTTCGGGCGGCCAGAAGAAACTGGTCGAAATCGGGCGCGTGATGATGACGGACGCCCGGGTGATTCTGCTCGACGAGATAGCGGCCGGTGTGAACCGCGCCCTGCTGAGAGACGTTTCCGGCGCCATCCTGCGCCTCAACCTGCAACGCGGCCTCACGTTCTGCATGATCGAGCACGACATGGACCTCATCTCCCTCCTGTGCGACCCGGTCATCGTCATGGCCGAGGGCGCGGTGCTCACCCAGGGCCCGGCCCCGGACGTCAGGGCCGACGAACGGGTCATCGAGTCCTATCTGGGCAGGGGGCGCGGAACCCCTCCGACCGGTTCCGCCGGGTCGGCGTGAGCTATCTGGCCGGCGAGGACATGCGCGGCGGCTACGGCGCCGCCGATATATTGCGCGGATGCGCCATCGCCGTGGACAGGGGCGAGATCGCGGTCATCGTGGGCCCCAACGGGGCCGGAAAATCGACGGCGATGAAGGCGCTGTTCGGCATGTTGCGGCTGCGACGGGGGAGGGTGCTCCTGGATGGGCGCGACATCGGGAGACTGACGCCGCGGGACCGGGTGAAGGCGGGGATGGCCTTCGTCCCGCAGACCGACAACGTGTTCACGACCATGACGGTTCAGGAAAACCTCGAGATGGGCGCCTTTCTGCGCCGCGATGACGTCTCCGAAAGCATGGAGGAGATCTTCGAGCTGTTTCCCGCGCTGCGGGAAAAGCGCCGCCAGCAGGCCGGCGCGCTGTCCGGCGGCCAACGCCAGCAGGCCGCCATCGGACGAGCCCTGATGACGCGGCCGAGCGTGCTGATGCTCGACGAGCCGACCGCCGGCGTATCGCCGATCGTCATGGACGAGTTGTTCGACCGGTTGCTCGAAATCCGGCGGATGGGGATCGCCATCCTGATGGTCGAGCAAAACGCCCGCCGGGCGCTGAACATCGCCGACCGCGGCTTCGTCCTGGTGAATGGCGGAAACCGGTTCACCGATACCGGACGCGCGCTGCTCTCCAATCCCGAGGTGGGGCGCGCGTTTCTCGGCGGATGACCGGAGGGAATGACGGGTCGATGATCGTCGATGTCGCCAATGCCCTGGTTCTGTTGTGCAATTTCGTCGTCGTTCCGGCCATCGCCTACGGCTCGCAACTCGCCCTGGGCGCGCTCGGCATAACGCTGGTGTTCGGCGTCCTGCGCTTCGCCAACTTCTCCCACGGCGATCTCATGGCCCTGGGCACGATGGCCACGATCCTGGCGACCTGGCAGTTGCAGCGCTGGGGCGTCGGCATCGGCTCCTTGCCCACGGCGCTGCTGGCCCTGCCGTTCGGCGCGCTGGCCGCGGTCGTCGCGAGCCTCGCCATCGACCGGTCGGTGTTCCGCTTCTACCGCGCCAGACGGAGCGGACCGGTGGTGTTGACCGTCGCGTCGGTCGGCGTGATGTTCGTGTTGAACGGCGTGGTCCGCTTCGTCATCGGTCCGGACGACCGTTCCTTCGCCGACGGCGCCCGCTACCTGGTGACGGCGGGCGAGTTCAGGCGCATGACCGGCCTCGACGAGGGGCTGGCGGTCCGCTCTTCCCAGCTTCTGACCGTGCTCGTCGCCGTCGCGGCGGTGGCGGCCCTGTTCTGGTTCCTGCAACGCACGCGCGTGGGCAAGTCGATGCGGGCCTATGCGGACAACGAGGATCTGGCCCTGCTCTCGGGCGTCGACCCGAACCGGGTGGTGCTCGTGACCTGGACCATCACCGCCGTGCTCGCGACCGTCGCCGGCGCGCTCTACGGCCTCGACAAGAGTTTCCAGCCGTTCACCTACCTGCAACTCCTGCTCCCCATGTTCGCCGCCGCCATCGTCGGCGGCATCGGCCAGCCGTTGGGGGCCATCGCCGGGGGGTTCCTCGTCGCTTTCTCCGAGGTCGCGATCACCTACGCCTACAAGAAGTTCCTGCGGTATCTGCTCCCCGAGCACCTGCATCCCGACGGTCTGGTGCAGCTTCTGTCGACCGACTACAAGTTCTCGGTCTCGTTCATCATTCTGGTGGCGGTCCTGCTGTGGCGGCCGACCGGCCTGTTCCGGGGACGGGTGCTGTGAGCGAACGGGCGCGCGCCGTCGGCGGCTTCGCGATCGTCGCCGTGTTGCTGATCGCCGTCGGCTTCGGTCGGTCCTGGTCGGTCAGTCTGGCGGTGCTCAATCTCTGCCTGATCTCGGCAGTGATGTCGCTCGGCGTGAACATCCAGTGGGGTTACGCCGGCCTGTTCAACGCCGGCGTCATGGCCTTCGCCGCCCTCGGCGGGCTGGCGGGCGTGCTGGTCTCCCGGCCGCCGGTGTGGGCGGCCGTGGCGGCGGGCGGCGCCGGTCTGCTGTGGGCGGCCGCGGCCGCGTGCCTGACGCTCGCTCTCGTCCTGGTCGCGTTTCGGCGCCTGCCTCCAGGCCGATGGCGGTCGCTCGGCGTGACGGCGACGGTCGTCGTCGGCTTTTTCGCGACGCGCGCCTTCTTCGACCCCGCCGTCGAGGCGATCGAGGCGGTCGATCCCTCCACGAGCGGCTATCTTGGAGGTCTCGGTCTGCCCATCGTCCTGTCGTGGGCGGTCGGCGGCGTGTTCGCGGCCGCCATCGCCTGGGTGGTCGGTCGAGTCGCGTTGGGGCTCCGCTCGGATTACCTCGCCATCGCCACGCTCGGCATCTCCGAGATCGTGATCGCGGTTCTCAAGAACGAAGACTGGCTCGCGCGCGGCGTGAAGAACGTGACCGGCCTCGACCGCCCGGTCCCCTACGAACTCGATCTCCAGCAGGCCGTCTGGTTCAGGGACCTCGTGGCGGCGCTCCACGCCGGCGGGCTCTCTGGCCTGGACGCGGCCGAACGCGCCGCGGCGCTGCACGGACTCGCGATCGAAACGGCGGGCATCTTCGTCAAGCTCTGCTACGCGGGGCTGTTCGCCGCCGTCCTTCTGGTCGTCCTGCTGCTCAGCGAGCGGGCGCTCCGTTCGCCGTGGGGGCGGATGATGCGGGCGATCCGGGACAACGAAGAGGCGGCCGAGGCGCTCGGAAAGGACGTCGTTCGCCGTCACCGGCAGGTTTTCGTCCTCGGTTCCGCGGTCGTCGGCATCGCCGGCGCGATGCTCGTCACGCTCGACGGGCAGTTCACGCCTTCCGCCTACAACCCGTTGCGGTTCACGTTCCTGATCTGGGTAATGGTGGTCGTCGGCGGCTCCGGCAACAATCTGGGCGCGGCGCTGGGCGGCTTCGTCATCTGGTTCGTCTGGATCGAAGCCGAGCCGGCCGGCCTGTGGCTGGTGAACGCGCTGACGTCGGCCATGGCGCCCGACGACCCGGTGCGCGCGTATCTGGTCGCGTCGGCGGCGCATATGCGGCCGATCCTGATGGGGACGATCCTGCTTCTGGTGATGCGTTTCAGCCCGCGCGGCATGGTGCCCGAGACCATCCGACGCTGAAGATCTCCGCCGACCGCGGGATCGGGGGAAGGGGACTGGAGTGATTCGCGCCCGTCCCGGTATTCGTTGTCATCCGGATCGCCCCGATCCATTGAAACCTGATTTGGGATAAACGGAAACCGGTTTCAGGTTGTAGAGGGGTATGCGGAATAGCGATCCGACATGAAGTCGATCTTTACAAATTTCCTAGTTTAAGGTCTTGATGATGGGTTATAGTACTGTCCGACAGGTTGATTAGCGTGAAGGATGGGGTTGTTGGGAGCGTTCCTCGTCCAAGAACAGCCCCCATCCTTTCCGACCCTTTCTCCGATTGCAGTTCGAACATAACCCGATCCGATTGAGCGCGTCATCGTCGCCACCCCTGACCTTCGGGATGCGGTGGTCAAGTTCGAGATCGGCGGCACGAAGGTTCTCTGAGTCGCAGTAGGGATTGGCACACTGGTGGCTTTGCCGCGCCCATAGGGCCTGCCTGAGCCTCGCATCTGGAATACGTGGGATATCCGATCGGCGAAGCGACTTGCGGACGGTTACAGGTGTTTCCAGCATGTTTAAGCCGGTCTCGTCTTGTAGGCGTTCCAGCGTCACGCGCTCGGCTACAGGGTCTATGTCTATCCCGACCCATCCCCGTTGTAGCTGTTCCGCTGCTATGCAGGTCGTGGCGCACCCGGCAAAGGGATCGCATACGATATCACCCTCGTCCGTGGCGCACTCGATCAGCCGACGGTAGAGGCTTACCGGCTTCCGGGTTTCCCATACGACATCGTTGGATTCGGCCTGCCTGACATCGTTCCATATGTCGTCTCTCGGCCTGCCCGGTTGTTCGTCAAGATATCTCTTGAAGCGCGGCACGCGGCCTGGTGCGGTTTGCACAATGCGCCCTTTGGCATAAGCGGCTTCCATACGGTCCCGTTCCCACCGCCATACCCGCGTCATGCCGAGGAATTCGTAGGTGAGATTCGGGCGGTCCCGATTGGGGTTCGTCAAGGACGTTAGTTGATAGCGTCTACCCCCTTCGATCTTGTTGTACTGCTGGAGTGTTTTTTCGTCGAGGTCACTGAGATCATAGGGTTCATAGGATCGATTCCATTTCCATTTCAAGCTCTTACCGTAGGCGAAGACGGTATCACTGTTCATAGGAAGTCGTTTAGATGCGAGCCCTTTGGAAGGCGTGCGTCGCCGAGTGATTTCGTTGATGAACAGGCTTCGCCCGAACACCGCATCCAACAACAACCGCAGGTAAGAATTGGCCTCGCTGTCGCATTGCAGAAACAGCACACCTGACGGCTTCAAAATCCGACGCATCTCTACGATCCTGGGGGCCATGTAGGCGAGATATGCCGCGATCGAGTTCTTCGATCCGGTCGTGATCTTACCCGTGCGATGGTCGATACTCCCACCCTCTATCATGGCGGCTGCTTCGATGATCTCTTTGATTACCGGATGGTCCGACGCAATCAGATCTTGCCATTCATCCGTTACTTCGTCCCAGCGCCAACGATCATCGAAGCGCTGCGTTGCCGACTTCGATCCAAGTGGGGCATTGAAGACGCGCTTTGCGTTGAATGGTGGGTCGGTGGCGATACAATCGACGCTCTCGCTGTCCATGCCCCGCAGGATAAAGATGTTGTCCGCCACAAACAGCGTCCGGTTTTTCCAGTTAGGATCGGTCATGTGTCACCCTTGAAATCAAAGTCGAACTGATCCCATGGCCTCATCGACCGGTGCTCGCCGGGGTGGAGCGTCTGGCTGGCGTTTCCGAAGTCGTCATGGGTGATCTCTCATGCCTCCACGGTAGTTGGATATGCAATCCCATCATAACCCAGTACAGGTCATTCACAAGGCGTCATCGCATGATGAAGCGCCAATTTTCACCATATGGATGGTTTTGGATCATAATCGTGGACCGTGCGAGATTCCCCGGAGGGCCGCGGGGCAGGAGGTCGGTATAGGGGACGATGGCGGTCCGCCGCCCGTCACCGCCCGGCGGCGAGCCCGTCCCGGCGCGGGTCCACGGCGCCGAACAGGACGACTTCACCGTCCTTGTTATGGTCGAGTTGAACGGTGTGCAGACCACTGTTCATGCCGCGGAGCTCTATCGTATGGCCCCGGGCCTCCAGCGAGTCCTGGAGCGCGGCCAGCGCGGCGCCTCGCTCGAGCTCGGTCGCGCCGCCCTGGTTGCATCGGTGCGGCAACTCGACCGCGGCTTGGGCGTCGAGCCCCCAGTCGATCACCGCGACCAGAGTCCCCGCGACGTGCGCCGCCATCCGTTCATCGAGGCACCTCGCGCGGTGGCCTTTCTCCGGGGTGTCCACGCCGCGCAGGCGGACCATGAGCCGGGAGAGTTCCGGCGGCAGATCGGCGGAAGCGTCGACCTCCACCGTGTCACCCTCAATGACACGGACCACCGGCCAGACGTAATCGGCGGCGGCGGCGGGCGCGGGCGCCGCCAGCGCTAGGGCGAACGTCAGGGCGGCCAGGAAGTTCTTCATCGTCATGTCAACATCGTCATTTCAACGGAACGGCCAGAAACCCGTCCGCACGATTCTGCTGCCGCAGTCCCGTAAGCGTGAGCGTATTGCTTTTCGTGCGGTTGCACGGCCCACAGAGCAACACCCGGTTCTCCAATTCGTTCGAGCCGCCTTCACTCCGCGGGAGCTTGTGATCCAGCTCGAAATAACGCGCATGGTCGAACTCTCGACCGCAACCCTGGCATTGCATCCCGTCTCGGGCAATCAGGGCTTCGAGCATCTCCGCCCGTTTCATCGTGGGCGGCGATGACTTGCGGCGCAATGACTTCAGCGGAGGCGCCGCCGTTTCGCCGGTGTCGGTGCGCACGAGCGGTTCCGTTCGTTGCGCGACGGGATAGTAGGCCATCTCCTCTTGCCCGCCGCTGCCGACCTTCAGCGCTTCCAGGCGCTCCGTCACCACGTCGTAGGCGCCCGCCCATTCGTCGCAGGCTACCCATTGCCGACCCTCTATTTCCGCTGCAATCGGCGTAGTGGCGCAGCCGGCGAAGGGGTCGAACACGATGTCTCCGGGATTGGACGACGCGCGGATGATGCGCTGATAGAGGGCGAGCGGTTTCTGGGTGGGATACCCGGTGCTTGCCTTCCCCCGCACCGTTGGAACGTCGTCCCACCAGTCCAGGGCCGCCCGTCCCTCCTTCATGTAAACGCGCTCAAGGCCATTACGCAGGCTCGACATCTTGTAACGGCGACCCTCCGAGTCCACATGGTTATACCGCCGCAGTGTCGCCTTCTTGTACGGGAGCCGCACTATATTGAATTTCGTTGTCGTGGACCTCGCGTAGAACAGGATTCGATCATGCTTCTTGGGGAAATGCGCCTTCGGTTCCGAGTTTCCCGTGTAGCACCACTCCACTTCGTTGCGAAAGCACTCAGGACCGAAGACTGCATCCATCAGCGTCTTCAGGTATGCTCCGGCTGTCGTGTCGCAGTGCAGGTAGATGCTGCCGTCCTCGCGTAGAATTCGGTGCATCGCCACCAGGCGCACGCCCATGAAGCACAAGAATGCCGCCATGGCGTCGCTGTGCACTATCCGTGTCCAGTCGATCACCGCCCATACGCTTGGCCAGTCGTCTTGTATCTGTTCCACCCATTCGGGATGTACGTCCTCGTCCCATCTCCATCTGTCTTCAAAGCTCGCCCCCGCCGCCAGGGACTCCGGTGTCGCATGAAAGTCCCGGCCCTTGTTGAATGGTGGATCGGTGGCGATCAGATGGACGCTCTTGGAGTTCATGCTCCGCATGAATTCGAGGTTGTCACCTCGGTACAGCGTCCGATTCTCCCAATTCGGGGAACCCGCTCCCCCGATGGACTTCGCGATCCGATCCGGCCACGTCGTCGGGGTGGAGCGTTTGGCTGGCGTTCCCGAAGTCGTCATGGACGGTCTCTCGTGCCTCCGCGGTAGCTGGATATGCAATCCCATCGTAACCCAATGTAGGTCATTCACAAGGCGTCATCGCATGATGGAGCGCCGGTTCTCGCCATATGGATGGTTTTGGATCACAATCGTGGACCGTGCGAGATTCCCGGAGAGCCGCGGGGCAGGAGGTCGGCATAGGGGAGGCGATGGCGGTCCGCCGCCCGTCACCGCCCGGCGGCGAGCCCGTCCCGACGCGGGTCCACGGCGCCGAACAGGACGACTTCACCGTCCTTGTTGTGGTCGAGTTGAACGGCGTGCAGACCGCTGTTCATGTCGCGGAGCTCCACAGCATGGCCCCGGGCCTCCAGCGAGTCCTGGAGCGCAGCCATCGCGGCGCCCCGCTCGAGCTCGGTCGCGGCGCCCCGGTTGCACCGGTGCGGCAACTCGACCGCGGCCTGGGCGTCGAGCCCCCAATCGATCACCGCGACCAGAGTCCCCGCGACGTAGCAGATGATGCGGGAGCCGCCCGGCGAGCCGACGACCAGGCGCAATCGTCCGTCCGCGTCGAACACCATGGTCGGCGCCATCGAGCTGCGCGGGCGCTTGCCGGGTTGCGCGCGGTTGGCGACGTCGCCCCCGCCGCGTTCGGGCGTGAAGGAGAAGTCGGTGAGTTGGTTGTTCAGCAGAAATCCGCGCGCCATGAGCCCCGAACCGAACGCGAACTCGATGCTGGAGGTGAGCGCGACCGCATTGCCGCGGCGGTCGACGACGCTGAGGTGCGACGTGCCCGGAGGTTCCGGCGACCGGGCTTTCCGCTTCGCGCCCTCGGCCCCGGGCGGTGTGCCGGGCGGCGCGTCGGCGTCGGCGGCGGCGGCATCGGCATCGATCAGCGCCGCGCGCGCCCGCAGATAGGATCGGTCGAGCAGGCCGCCCGTCGGCGCCGGGACGAAGTCCGGATCGGCGATGTACGTGTCCCGGTCGGCGTAGGCGAGGCGACTCGCCTCGGCGAACAGATGCACCGCGTCGACCGAGTTCGGAGCCAGCGCCCCGACGTCGAAACGTTCGAGCAATCCGAGGATTTGCAGCACGGTCAACCCGCCCGAGCTCGGCGGACCCATGCCGCAGATCCGGTATCCGCGATAGGCGAGGCAGACCGGCGGCC
Source organism: Alphaproteobacteria bacterium (assembly GCA_965242505.1). Lineage (GTDB taxonomy): Bacteria > Pseudomonadota > Alphaproteobacteria > UBA2966 > UBA2966 > UBA2966. The sequence goes on along the minus strand of OZ251449.1, from coordinate 973,423 downwards.
GCTGTTTGGCCGCGTAGCCCGCCATGTCGCTGGCGCTCAGCCGGCCGGGATTGATCGCCGAGGCGGCGACCGCGCGCGCGATGTCGTCCGCGATCGCGCCGCGATAGAAGGCGTCGGCGCCGCCGGCGGCGACACGCCGGAGAGTGTCGGCGAAGGTCGGGTTGCGCAATATCGCGCCGACCGGCTTCGGCCTCCCGTCGCCGTCGAGAAAATAGGCCGCCGTGTCGGGGAAGCGGGCGATCGTCGGAACGCGCGCCAGCAGCTTGTTGAGCCGCGGGCCGATCGCGAACCCCGCCTCGGCGAGCGTGATCGCGGGCTCGAACAGGTCGGGCCACGGCAGCGCGCCGTGCGCGCGGTGCGCCGCCTCCAGCATACGCAACAGGCCGGGCGCTCCGACCGACCGGCCGCCCGCCAGGGCTTCGATATGGCCCGGCAGGCTGCCGTCCGGCTTGACGAATGGCTCGGGCGTCGCAGCCGCAGGCGCGGTCTCCCGCCCGTCGTAGGCGGCGAGCGCGCCGGTCGCCCCGTCGTAATGGATCAGGAACGCGCCGCCGCCGATGCCGGACGATTGCGGCTCGACGAGGTTGAGCACGAGCTGCGCGGCGACCGCGGCATCGACCGCAGCGCCGCCGGCCGCCAGGATCCGGGCTCCCGCGCGCGCGGCGCGAGGATCGGCTGCGACGATCATCTCGGACCCCGCCGCGAGGCCGGCGCGCGAGCCCGTCCCGGCGCCGGTTTCGGGCCGGACGTCCCGTTCGTCCGCATACCCGGCGCCGGTCCAGAGCAGACAGGCGCACAGCGCGGCCGCCGCGTGGCCTCGAAGCCTGGTTCCCGCGTTCGTCGCCTCGGTCATCGGCGGCGGCGCCCTTCGATCGTGTTGCGCCGCATTACCATGGGCGCTCTATGGAATATAAAGCCGGATCGAGGTGTCATGACCGGATCGCAACCCCGATACCGTATCGGCGTGGACGTGGGCGGCACGTTCACGGACGTGGCCGTGGTCGACGAGGCGAGCGGCCGCGTCGGTATCGTCAAGACATCGACCACGCCGCGGGACTTCGTCGCCGGCGTCATCTCCGCGCTGGAGGCCGCGATGTCGCGCCACCGGGTCGCCGCCTCGGACGTCGTCCTCCTGTCGCACGCGACCACCGTCGTGACCAACGCCATTCTCGAGGAAAAGGGCGCGAAGACCGCGTTGATCGCCACGCGCGGCTTCAGGGACGTTCTGGAGTTGCGCCGTTCGGCCCGCGCGCGCCTCTACGACCGCAACCAGGAACCGCCCGCCGTGCTGGTTCCCCGCCACAGGCGGTTCGAGGTCACCGAGCGCGTCGGCGCGGACGGCGAGGTGGTGGTTCCGCTGGCGGAGGACGAGCTCGACGCCATCGTCGAGGAGATCGGGAACGAGGGGGTGGAGGCGGTCGCGGTATGCCTGCTGTTCTCGTTCCTCCACGACGGCCACGAACGGCGGATCGGCGCGCGGCTGCGCGCCGCGCTGCCCGGCGTCCCGGTCTTTCTCTCTTGCGACGTCCTGCCCGAGTTGAAGGAGTTCGAGCGCGCCAGCACGACCGCCGTCTGCGCCTACGTCGGTCCGCTCCTCGTGTCGTATCTGGAACGCCTGGAGCGGGCCACCCGCGCGCTGAAGCTGCCGCCGCTCCACGTCATGGGGTCGAGCGGCGGGATCCTGGACGTCGCCGAAAGCGTGAAGACGCCGGTCACGGCCGTGGAGTCCGGCCCCGCCGCCGGCGTCATCGCCGCGGCCTTCATCGGCGGGCAGATCGACGAGCCGAACCTGATCTCCTTCGACATGGGCGGGACGACCGCCAAGGCGAGCCTCATCGCCGACGGGCGGATCGAGGTGACGTCGGAGTACGAGGTCGGCGCCGACGCCAACGTCGCCCGCTGGATGCACGGCACCGGTCACCCGATCAAGACGCCCGTCATCGACCTCGCGGAAGTCAGCGCCGGCGGCGGCAGCATCGCGTGGATCGATTCGGGGGGCGGGCTGCGCGTCGGCCCCCGCAGCGCCGGCGCCGAGCCGGGTCCCGTCTGCTACGGGCGGGGCGGGCGGGACCCCACGGTCACCGACTGCGATCTGATCCTCGGATACCTGGATCCGGACTACTTCCTGGGTGGCGAGCTGGCCATCGACGCGGCGGCGGCCGAAGCGGCGCTTCGGGAGAAGATCGCCGAGCCTCTCGGTCTCTCCGTCCTCGAAGCCGCGGCCGGCGTCGTCGAGGTGGTCGACCACAACATGGCGGAAGCGTTGCGCATCGTCTCCGTCGAGCGCGGCCACGACCCGCGCGAGTTCGCGCTCGTGGCGTTCGGCGGCGCGGGACCGGCGCACGCGGCGAGCCTCGCCCGCGAGCTCGGTATCCCGAAGGTCGTCGTGCCGCCCATTCCCGGCGGATTCTCCGCCCTGGGCCTCGTCGCCACCGACCTCCGTCGGGATTACGTCCGCACGTTCCACGGACGGCTCGACCGGGTGTCCCCGGACGAGGTCTCGGAGGCGCTGTCGACGATGGAGGCGGCCGGGCGCGCCATGCTGGCCGCAGCCGGCGTGCCGGAGGACAGGCGCAGGCTGCAACGGGCCGCGGACGTGCGCTACACGCGGCAGGCCTACGAGCTCACGACGCCGATCGAAGACGGCGCCATCGGAGCCGCGAGCCTCGCGAAATTGGCGGAGGCGTTTCATGCCCGCCACCGCGCCATCTACGGACACGACAGTCCCGGCGAGCCGCTTCAGATCGTCAATCTTCGGGTCGGCGCCGTCGGCATCCTCGAGGGCCTGGATCTGAAGGCGGGCGACGCCGGGAACGGAGCCGTCGACGCCGCCCGGCGCGGAACGCGTTCGGTCTATTTCAAGGATACCGGCGCGGTCGCGTGCGATATCCTCGACCGCGGTCGCCTGCCATCGCGCGGCGAGGCGCCGGGGCCGGCCGTCATCGAGGCGGCGGACTCGACGATCGTCGTTCCGCCCGGATGGAGAGCGCGGACCGATCCGAGGGGAGTTCTCGTCATGGAGGAGGGCGGCGATGGCTGACGCCGCGCCCGGAGCGTTCGCGGACAACGATCCGGTCACGTTCGAGGTGGTGAAGAACAGCCTCTATTCGATGGCCGCGGAAATGCGGGTCGTCCTGTCGAAAACGGCCTATTCGCCGATCCTGAAGTCGGCGGGCGATTTCTCGTGCGGCATCTTCGATTCGCGGGGCGACATGGTGGCGCAAGGGCCGGACCTGCCGATGCATCTCGGCTCGATGCCGCTGGCCGTCAAGGCCGTCATCCGCGCCTGGGAGGAGATCGCGCCGGGCGACGTGTTCATCCACAACGATCCGTACTTCGGCGGCTCGCATCTGCCGGACGTCAACGTGGTGACTCCCGCCTTCGCGGACGGCGGACGCCTGCTGGGGTTCGTCTGCCTGCGAGCCCATTGGCCGGACGTGGGCGGCGGCGCGCCCGGCAGCTACGGCGTCGAGACCGAGATATTCGCCGAGGGCCTGCGCCTGCCTCCCGTCCGGCTGTATCGCCGGGGCGAACCCGTGCGCGAGGTCGAGGACATCATCTTCGCCAACGTGCGGACGCCGGAGGAGGGACGGGGCAACCTTCGCGCCCAGGTCGGCGCCAACCGCCGCGCGGCGGCCCGACTCGAGGGGCTGGCGCGCCGTCATGGGACGGACCGCCTGCTGCGTATCATGCGGGACGTGATGGACCGTTCCGAGGCGATGATGCGCCGGGCCCTGGCGGCGTTGCCCGACGGCGAGGGGAGTTTCGAGGACTTCTGCGACGGCGACGGCGTCATCGAGCCGGGCGAGACCGAGGACTCGCCGTTCGCCATCAGGCTGCGCGTGAGGAAGAGCGGCGATACGCTCTCCGTCGATTTCGCGGGCACCGATCCGGTCGTGCGAGGGCCCATGAACTCGCCCCTCGCGGTGACGGCGTCGGGAGTCTACACGGCCGTGAAGACCGTGGCCGATTCGGACGCGGCGATCCCCCCGAACTCGGGCTGCTGGCGCCCGATCTCCGTGAACGCCGAACCCGGGACCGTCGTCAACGCCGCGTTTCCCGCGCCGGTGGTGTACGCCAACCACGAGATCTCCCATCGGGTCTGCGACATGGTGTTCATGGCCATGTCGGGCTTCGCGCCGGACAACGTCATGGCGTGCTCCCAGGGAACGTCGGCCATTCTCGCCATGGGCGGCATCGATCCGCGCGACGGCGCCCGCTACGTCAACTACGAGGTCGTCAAGGGCGGGTTCGGCGCGCGCCCGGGCAAGGACGGCATCAACGCCATCGCCGCCAGCGTCGCCAACACGGCGAACACGCCGGTGGAGGTCGTGGAGATGAGCTTTCCGCTGCGGGTCGACCGCTACGAGCTGATTCCGGACTCGGGCGGGGCAGGGGAGTATCGCGGCGGTCTGGCGGCCCGCCGCGTGTGGAAGGTTCTTGGCCACGCGGCCGAGGCCACGGTGTGCTGCGAGCGGTCCAGGTCGCCGCCGTTCGGCCTGTTCGGGGGCGGGGCGGGCGCGCCCGCGCGCGTCTACCTGATCGACGCCGACGGCGCCCGGCGCGATCTCAACAGCAAGGAGTGCTTCCTCGCGCCCGAAGGATCCGAAATCTGGTACGAGGCGCCCGGTTCGGGCGGATTCGGCCCGCCGTCGAAGCGCGATCCGGCGAAGGTCCAGGCCGACGTGCGCGACGGATACGTCAGTGCCGAATCGGCCCGGCGCGACTACGGCGTCGATCCGTCGCTCCCGTCGTAGCGGTCGTCCCACAGCATGATCAGCGCCGACTCTCTCGTCCTTGCCGCGCGGCGAGTTGGCCGAGGTGGCGGATCCGGTGTAAGATTTTTGATTGATGCCCGAGACAAGCGACTTACCTTGATTCTTTTTACGCAACAGGTTGAGCGTTTCCGGAAAGTGGGCAACGATGAACGATCGGATAAATAACCGGATGATCACGATGCGCGTATCCGAGCAAGAGGCGCGTCGAATACTTTCTTGTATCGAACATCAGACGTGTTCACAGGGTATCAATGGCCACTGGTTCATGTATCGGGGTGGGTTCTACGGAGATACGAATGGAACGGACCAGCCGAGTGCCCAGAGTATCTGCTGACTCTACTGTTGGGCCAAAACAAGGCAAGGCAGTAAGAAAGTCGCCCGACAGGCCCAAAAGGCGTTCGACGATATCTTCGATCGTGATTACGATTGGCTGAGTGGTAGATTGTCGCTGGAGGAAGCGAGATCATTCAGGTACATGGAGATAGACATCGAATCAGTGTTCAATGATATCGTGAGCTCCGATCGATAAGACATACAACATGAAAGAAATTTTGATCTGGAACCCCGAGACCGGCATTACGGAACCGGATGCCGACTGGGAGGAATTGTCCGTCTCGGAGATTCCGGGAATCAGGGCGGTATGGCGTGATCAACAGGAACGACTCAAGGGAACGGACCTCGTTTCCGACTTCACCGAGCGGCTCGGCCGCGAATGGGCGATCGAGACGGGTATTATCGAGAACCTCTACGACATCGATCGCGGGGTCACCCGGACGCTGATCGAACAGGGGTTTCGCGCGGAATTGTTGGCTCACGGTTCAACCAATCGTCCACGTGAATTCGTCCTTGGACTGCTGAACGATCAGAAACGGGCCCTCGACGGCGTGTTCGATTTCGTGAAGAGCTTACGGCCCTTGTCGACCTCCTATATCAGGGAGCTCCATGCCGTGCTGCTCCGGAGCCAGATGGTTACGGAAGCGATCGATTCGTTCGGCCAGCACATCGAGGTGGAGCTGATCAAGGGTGACTGGAAAGTCCAACCCAACCACCCGGTCCGGAATGGCGTGACCTACAAGTACTGCCCGCCGGAACACGTGGCGGCCGAGATGGACAGACTCGTCGAGCTGCATGCGGCGCACCTCGACGAGAGGATGCCGACGGAAGTGCAGGCGGCCTGGCTGCACCATCGGTTCACGCAGATTCATCCGTTCCAGGACGGCAACGGCCGGTTGGCGCGGGCGCTCGCGTCGTTCGTTCTGATCAAGCACGATCTTTTTCCGTTGGTCGTGACCAGAGACGACCGGACGTCCTATCTCGATGCTCTCGAAGCCGCCGACGCGGACGATCTCAAACCGCTCGTCGATCTGATCGCCACACTTCAGAGAGTTCAATTCCGCAAGGCGGTGGCGTTATCCGAAACGGTGTTGTTCGACAAGACTGACGTCAGGGCGACACTGGATGGCCTCCACGCTGCCGCCGGTAAAACGGCCGTCGAAAGAAGGCAGGAACTCGAAAGGGTTTTCGGTATAGCCGATGCGATAAAGGAACGTCTGTGCGAACGGTTGGAGGAAATCGCCCCGGATATCGGGAACGCGCTATTGCGAATAACGACCTCGGCTGTAGCTCGGGTCGGGTCTGGAGACGACGAGACCAGCCACTGGTATCGGGCGCAGATCATCCAGAACGCGAAGAATCATTTGGGCTATTTCGTCAATTTCGGCGAATTCCGTTCCTGGGTGGCTCTGCACATGACGTGGGAACGGCGGGCGCGGCTGGTGTTCGCGATCCACGGCATCGGGCGCGGATTCACTGGAAGTCTGATTTGCGCGCCATTCCTGGAAATTCTGGATGAAGACGAGGCCGGGGATCGGCGCTCCACGCTCGTTCCGGTGGCGGAAGAAGGGTTCGTTTTCTTCTACAACGATACCGAGGGTACGGCCTTGAAGAGGCTCCAGCCGTGGCTTGAGAACGTGCTCAAGGTCGCCCTGAAGCAATTGATCCAGAATCTTTGACGTAGGTGCCGGAGTGGCGCCCCGGCAGCGTCCGACCGGCGCGCCGCGACTCCGGCGCTACCCATTCCCGTCGTAGCGGTCGTCCCACAACGTCATCAACGCCGGGCTTTCCCACGCGCCTCTGCCGCGCGCATGGACGGCCGTGTTGAACTGGGCGATGAGCGCGGTGACCGGGAGCGCCACGCCGAACCGCCGCGCCTCGTCCAGGCAGAGGCCGAGATGGGTCATCAAGGAGTCGATGCCGCCGTCCGCGGGGTCGAGGTCGCCGTCGATCATGCGCCGGATCCGGTGGTCGAACCACCAGGACTGCGCCGAGCCCTTGGCGAGCAGCGGGAAAGCCTTGTCGAGATCGAGGCCGGACGCGCGGGCGAACGCCACGCCCTCGGCGAGGCCCTGCATGGTCGCCGAGATCAGGATCTGGTTGACCATCTTCGTGAGCTGGCCGTGCCCGCTCGGCCCGACGCGCTCGGCGGTCCGCGAGTAGGCGGCGAGATACGGCCGCGCCGCCGCCGCGCCGGCCTCGCTGCCGCCGATCATGACGGCCAGCTCTCCGGCGCCGGCGAGCTCCTCCGCCCCCGACACCGGCGCGTCCAGATAGTGGATGCCGCGTTCCGCGGCCGCTTCGGCCGACGCCCGCGCGGCCCGCGCCGTCATCGTGTCGTGATCGACGAACACGGCGCCTTCGGCCATCGTCCGGAAAGCGCCCGCCGGTCCCTGGGTCGCCTCCCGCGACTCGTCGTCGCCCCCGACGCAGGCGGCCACGTAGACGGCGCCGTCCGCGGCCTCGGCGGCCGTGCGCGCGGCCCGTCCGCCGTGCGCGGCGACGAACGCATCCGCCTTCTCGGGCGCGATGTCGTGAACCGTCACCTCGTGACCCGCCTCGGCGAGATGCCTCGCCATGGGTCCGCCCATCCGGCCGATGCCGATGAATGCGACCTTGTTCGCCACTGGAACGCCTCCGGAAGGTTACCGCATTCGGTGCCGGCGGAAGTCCGGCGTCCGCTTTTCGAGGAAGGCGCTCACGCCCTCGTCGCGTTCGCCGCTCGCCAGACACAACGCGAAGAGCTTGCGCTCGTAGTCGATGCCGGCGGTGAGATCGGCGTCCGGACCCGCCAGGACGGCATCTCGCGCCGCCATCAGGGAGATGGGACCCTTGGCCCGCCATTTCCGGCAGATCTCGCGGCCCGCGTCCATCAGTTCGTCGTCCTCGTGGACGGCGTTGACCAGCCCGACGGCGAGCGCTTCGTCGGCGGATATCGGCTCGCCCAGGGTCACCATCGCCATGGCCCGTCCGAGGCCGATCATGCGGGTCAACCGCTGGGTTCCGCCGCTGCCGGGAATGACGCCGAGATTGATCTCGGGCAGGCCGAGCCGCGCCGAGCGCGCCGCGATGCGGAGCGTGCAGGCCAGCGCGATCTCGAGACCGGCGCCGAGACAATGGCCGTTGACGCAGGCGAGCGTCGGCAGGCGCATGGTCTCCAGCAGGCGCGGGAGCTCGCGGCGCAGGCCGGCCTTGGTGGAGAGCTCGCTCGCGACCGTGCGTTCCTTCAACTCGTTGACGTCGGCGCCGGCGGAGAAGGCCCTGTCGCCGGCGCCGGTCAGGATGATGCAGTCCGCCTCGCCGCCGTCCTCCAGGGAACGCAGGGCGTCCATGCATTCCTCCCGCATCGGCAGGCTCATGGCATTGCGCCGCTCGGGGTCGGCGAGGGTGACGGTCGCGATGCGCTCCTCGATATCGACCGAAATCCGGGTGTAGGCGGCCATGGTCTCTCCTCTTCGGGTTTCAGGCGGATGCCGTTTCCAGCAGGCTGGCGGCGAGCTCCGCGCGAACGGTCTTGCCGCTCGCATTCCTGGGGATCGCCGCCACCACCTCGAGCCGGCGGGGCTTCTTGTAGTCCGCCAGTTCCCGCACACAGTGGGACTGGAGCTCCGTCAGGTCGGGGCGCTCTCCCTGGCGCGGGACGACGCACGCGGCGACGATCTGCCCCCACTTGGCGTCGGGCAGGCCGACGACGGCGCAATCGAGCACCGCCGGATGAGACATCAGCGCCTGCTCGATCTCGGCCGGGTGAATGTTGACGCCTCCGCTGATGACGATCTCCTTCAGCCGGCCGACCAGATGGAGGTATCCATCCTCGTCGAGATAGCCGAGGTCGCCGGTGTGGAACCACCCGTCCGTGAAGGCCGCCTTCGTGGCCTCGGGATCGTCCAGGTATTCGCGCATGACCGAGGGATTGAGGCACAGTATCTCGCCGACCTCGCCGGCGGGCAGGACCGCGCTGTCCTCTCCGACGATCCGGATCTCGACGCCGGCGAACGGCCGGCCGACCGACGTGGGCTTGCGCCGCTGGTCCGCGGGCTCCAGGACCGTCATGCTGTTCGACTCCGTCGAGCCGTAGTAGTCGAACAGCCGGGGCGTGACGCGCTCCAGAACCTTTTCCTTGATCGCCGGTTGCAGGGGCGATCCGCAGGTCACGAGTCGGGACAGGCTGTCGAGGTTCGGCGGGACGGGGCCGCGTTCCAGCTCTTCGAGCGCCATGACCAGCACGGTGGGCACGACGAGACTCGACGTCACCCGTTCGCCGGCCACGAGCGCCAGGTACTCCGCGGGGTCGAAGTCGCGCTGGATGCGCACGCGACCGCCCACGCGCAGGTGCATCAGCGTGAACGTGAGGCCCGCCGAATGCGCCTGGGGCATGACGCCGAGGTAGGTATCCTCGGGGCCGAGGCCGTAGACGTCGATCGCCTTGTAGACCCAGGCCATGCGGGCGCGGTGGGTGGAGAGCGCGCCTTTGGGCTCGCCCGTCGTGCCGGAGGTGAACATCAGGCCGAAGTCGTCGTCGGGGGAAACGTCGGGAAGCGCGCAGGACGCCGGTCCGCGCGGTCGTTCGAACACGGCGTCGCTCGCGTCTCCGTCGGGGGCAAGGGCGACGATCTCGGGGCGGTCGATCCTGGCGCGGGCGACCGCCCGCTCGATCGTGTCCGCGCGGTCAACGGTGGTGACGAGGCAACGGGGACGGGCGAGGGCGAGAAGGCCGGCGATCTCGCCTTCCTTCAGACGCGGGTTGACGGGCGAGAAGATCCCGCCCGCCCGCGCCGCCGCCAGGACGACGACGACGTAGGCGACGCAGTTGGGGAGATACGCCGAGACGACGTCTCCCTTCCGCACGCCCAGGCCCGTCAGGGCCGTCGCGAAGCCGTCGACGCGTCGGTCGAGATCGCCGAAGGTCAACGAGGCGCCGCCGTCGGTCAGGGCGACCCTGTCGGGCGCGGCGCGTGCGGCCGCCGCGCCGATACGTCCGACGAGGAAGTCCTCGTCTCTCCGGGGCCGCTCAGACCTCGTCGTCATGATCGGCGACGAGGGCCTTGAGCCGCTCCAGGGTCGCGGACAACGGTATCCGGGCGGGGCAGACGCTTTCAGCGCGGGCCATCGCCTCCGCGCTCAGGCTGCGCGCTTCCCCGGCGACGTCCTTCAGGCGCGCCGTCCCGGCGCCGTCGCGTTCGTCGAGCGTGAGCATGAGCGCGCGGTTCAGGGCGGCCGGCCCGACGCCATCGGCGCTCGCCGCCTCGCCGGCGACGGCGGAAACGCAGGCGCCGCAGGTGATGCAGCCGTTCCGCGCCTCGATCTCGGCTCGTTCGCCGGAATCGGGCGGCAGGTCCGGCAGGTCGCGTCGATCCGGCTCCCGCGGACGAAGGGCGGCCCCGGCGCGGGCGAGGCCTTCGAAGAAGGGCCGCATGTCGACGATCAGGTCGCGTCGCGCGGGCAGGCCCCGCAGCGGCTCGACGCGCAGGGTTCGGCCTTCCGCGTCGCCGAGAGCGGTTTGGCAGGCCAGGGCTTCCTTGCCGTCGATCACGACGGCGCAGGCGCCGCACATGCCGACGCGGCAGGCGTAACGAAACCCGAGAGTGGGGTCCTCGTTCTCGCGGATCCAGTTCAGCGCGTCGAGGACGCGCGCGTGCGCGGACGGGACCGGCGCCTCGAAGAGGCTCCGGTCCGCCGGGTCGGTGCGGACGATGTCGAGGGTGACGGTCGCGTTCGATCCCATGTTCGACGTCCGGTCGCGCCGCTCACGCGGGGATGAGGGTCTCGCCCCGCAACGCCTCGGGCGCGCGGCGGGTGAAGGCCACGGGGCGGGGTTCGGTGCGCGGTTTTCCGTCGGCGCCGCGTCGCTGGACGAAATTGACGAGGAAACGGTCGTCGGGGTCGGGGAAGTCCTCGCGGAAGTGGCTGCCCCGGCTCTCTTCCCGGAGTTTCGCCGCCGCGCCGATGAGGCGCGCCACGTCGATCAGGTTCTCGGCGTCGAGACGTTCCTGGAGGTCGGGGTTTCCGCCGCGCCGCGCCGGCATGGCCAGGGCGCCGAGCTCGCCTTCGAGGGCGTCGAGTTCGCCCGCCGCCCGCGTCAGGCCGTTCGCGTCGCGGAGAATGCCGAGACGGTCCCAGGCCAGGGCGCGTAGCCGCTTCTTCAGTTCGAAGGGCCGTCCGGTGATCCCGCCGGAACCCTCCAGACGGGCGCGGGCGGCGTCGAGCCGGTCCCTGTCGATGGACGCGCGCGTCCCTTCCATCGCGTGACGGGCGATCGATTCGCCGGCGATGGCCCCGAACACCATCGATTCGGCCACTCCGTTGCCGCCGAGGCGGTTGGCGCCGTGGACGCCGCCGGCGTCCTCGCCGGCCGCGAACAGTCCCTCCAGGGTCGTTCGGCAGTCGGCGTCGATACGGATGCCGCCCATCTGGAAGTGCGCCGTGGGGGTCACCTCGATCAGGTCCGTCGCCATGTCGACGCCGACGGTCAGGCAGCGGGCGTACATGCCCGGTGAGGACCCGAGCAGGAACTCCTTTCCGAGATGCCGGACGTCGAGATGGACGCCCTCGCTGGCCGTGCCGCGACCGGCCCGGATCTCCATCATGCCGCTCCGCGAGACGCGGTCTCGGGTGGAGCGTTCCATCTTCTCGGGATCGTAGCGCGCCATGTAGCGCTCGCGGCCGGCGTTGAGCAGGTGGCCGCCGGCGCCCCGCAGGCCCTCCTCGAGGACCGTCCCGTTCAGCAACGAGCCGTTCACGATGAGCCCCGTGGGATGGAACTGCATCATCTCCATGTCGAGGAACTCGGCGCCGGCCCGGTAGGCCATGGCGAGGCCGTCCCCCGACTTCTCGAGCGAGGCTGCGGTGATGCGGTAGAGCGGGGCGGCCCCGCCCGTCGCCAGCAGGACGGCGGCGGCGTGGACGGCGATGAGCTCGCCGCCGTGAAGGTCGAGCAGCAGCGCGCCCGCCACCGTCCGGCCCGAGGCGTCCAGCAGCAGGTCGACGCCGCGGACTTCGTCGAGCAGCTCGATGTCGCGAACCAGAACCTGCTCCGCGAGGCGGCTGACGATCTCGATTCCGGTGAGGTCGCCGCGGTGGATCGTCCGGTTGAACGACTGTCCGGCGAGCGCGCGCTGGTGGATGGCGCCGCCGGCGTCGCGGTCGAAGACGCAGCCGAAGGCGTTCTCCATTTCGAAGACGCGCTCCGGCGCCTGCGTGACCAGGGTCCAGGCCAGCTCCTGATCGTTGATCAGGCCGCCGCCCCGGATCGTGTCGTCGTAATGCTTGTCGAACGAATCGTCCTCGTGCAGGACGACGTTGTAGCCGCCCTGGACCATGCGGGTGCAGCCGCTCTTGCCGAACAGGCCCTTGCTGGCCACGACGACGTCGAGGCCGGGCGCGGCGTCGCGCGCGTGGATCGCCGCGTACAGCGCGGCGCCGCCGCCGCCGATGATCAGGATATCGCAGGTCATGGATTGCACGTGGATCTACTCCGGACGCTTCTCAAGGCCGGGTCGCGCCAGGGGGGCTACAGGTCGTCGGCGAAGTCCGACAGCGCGCGGTCGATCCTCTCCACGATGTAATCGACGTCGTCGCCGGTCGTGATGAGGGGCGGCAGGATCGGGATCACGCCGTCGGTGGCCCGCGTCAACAGGCTGTGACCGTCGAGGAGGGCGGTGATTCTGTCGCCGATGCCCGCGGCGGCCGGAAACCGCTCCCGCGTCCCGCGGTCCCTGACCAGCTCGACGGCGGCGAACAGCCCCTTGCCGCCCCGGATGTCGCCGACGAAAGGATGGCGGTAGAGCACCTGGAGGCGTTCGAACAAGTACCGTCCCGTCTTCGCGGAGTTCTCGACCAGGTTCTCCCTCTCGATGATGTCGAGATTGGCGAGCGCCGCTGCGCAGGCGATCGGATGCCCGCCGTAGGTGTACAGATGGCGGAACTTCTCATCCTCGCCGCCCATGAACGTATCGGCGATCCGCTTGCGGACGATCGCGCCGGCGGCGGGCAGGTAGCCGCTGCTCAATTGCTTGGCCATGGTCGTGATGTCGGGCTGCGCATCCCAGTGCATACTGGCGAACCATTCGCCCGTTCGCCCGTATCCGGTGACCACCTCGTCCATGATCATCAGGACGCCGAAGCGGTCGCAGATCTCGCGAACGGTCGGCCAGTAATCCTCGTGGGGAATGTAGACGCCGCCGGTGATCGACATCGGTTCGCCGATGAAGGCGGCGACCGTCTCCGGCCCCTCATCCTCGATGACGCGCTCGACCTCGCGCGCGCACGCGAGCGTGCACGAACCGTTCTCCGCGCACAGCGCGCAGCGGTACTCGTTGGGCTGGGTCACTTGGATGTTGCCGGGTTGCAGCGGACCGTAGTCCTCGGGCGCCGCGATGCCGCCGCCGCCCGCGGCCATCGTCGCGTGCGTGCCGCCATGGTAAGAACCGGCCCGGCTGACGACCTTGTAGCGGCCCTTTTCGCCCCGGATGCGGTGGTATTTCTTGGCGATCTTGAGCGCGACCTCGTTGGACTCGGCGCCGCCGTTGGTCAGGAACACCCGCGATCCCGCGTCAGGCGCGAGGCTGGCGATCCTGGCCGAGAGTCGGATGGTGTTGGGGTTCGTGCCCGCCCAGGGGTTCGACGTGATTCCCCGCATGGCCTCGTATACGGCGTCCGCGATCTCCTCGCGACCGTAGCCCACCGCCTGTAGCCACATCCCGGACATCATGTCGAAGACTTTTCGCCCGTCGATGTCGGTCAACCAGCAGCCCTCGCCGCTCGCGTAGATATTCAACGACTCCGGGGCTTTGGCGAAATCGTTCATCTGGTGGAACGGAAGCCACAGGTGATCGACCGCCATCCGCCGCAGGTCTTCGCGCGCTCGTTCGCGCCCTTGTCCGGTCATGTCGTCGACTCTCAGAGGAACTATCTCCAGCGCACGATTCCGGCGAACATAGTCAGATATCTCTTTCGTTTTTCGCCCCGGTAGTGGGTCAGTTTGCAATCCGTGACTACGGAGGAGAGGCGCCTTCCGCCAGCGTCATCGGAACGAGCGGCGGCGCGACGGAGTTCACGAGCAGGGATCATTCCATAATGGACCTGATCAGTTATCTGCACAAGCGGTGAGCACGATTTGAGATGGGTACTCGCGGTGTTTGTCGGTGATGGCATCGACGATGCCAAAGTCAAGGAAGATAGCCGAGGCGACGATCTTCCCACCCATCCGACTCGGGATGCTCTGAATATATTCGCGGCCCTGTGCAGTGCAGCGAATTTGCAGGACATCGTCGGAGCGCCGGATGAGCACCGTCTCAGGCGGATCGAAGGTCCAGGACCCACGCTTGTTCTGCGCGGAGCATTCTACCTGAACGCTTTGGCACGCTGGTGCGATGAATTGGACGGGCTGGTGCGGGTCATTAGTGAGACTCGCACAGCCTGCGACTAAAGCAGCGACCGCCAGCGCAGTGAGTGCCTTTTTAGTTCTCATGTGGATTTCCTTGCTCGTAAGGTTCTCTTCCTGAGCGATACTACATACCAACCGGCCTTTGCGTCCTCGTGGTTCCGCCTCCCGCGCGGCCGGGAGCGGGGAGGGGAACGTTCGTCAGGAGGCGAGCACGGCGTCGGCGCGTTCGCGGGCGGCCGCTGCGCGTCCCGAGTCGTCCAGGGCCCCCAGGACCTCGGCGTACTTGAGCCAGTTTCCGCGGCTGTTGGGTCTCTCGGCGATCCGTTCGGCGAGCAGCGCCCGCGCGAGGGCGAGGCGCTTGCTCCGGATCGCCGATTCGATCAGCACCAGGGCGAAGACGTCGCGCTGCGCGTGGCTGCCGCCGATGGGGGCGAGGTCGTAGCGCAGAGGCAGCAGGCCGTCGACCACGGCGTCATGGTCGTCCCTGGCGAAGTCCAGCAGGGCTTGGCAGACCGGGATCGCCACGGGCTCCATGGTCGCGGCGGCGAAGTTGTCCGGCGTCCCGGCGAACGCGCGCAGCGACGCCAGCAGCTTCTCGGCGGCGTCGAAACGCCTGTCGGCCGCCAGCGCCATCATCGTGTGGGTGTCGGTGAAGACGAGGACGTGATCGTCCACGTGCGCCTCCATGGCGTCCGCCATGGGCTTCCAGCGGTCGCCCACGTCGACGCCGAGGAGGTCGAGGCGCAGCAGCATGGAGGCGCCGTTCTGGATGTCGAGATAGAAGTCCCACGCCTCGGGCGTGACGGAGCGGTCGAACAGCGCCAGCGCGGCGCCGTAGTCGCCGGCCTCGACCGAATACATGGTCCGGTGCCACCAGAGATGGCCCCTGAAGGGATTGCGGTCTTCCCAGGCGTCGGCCGGGTAATCCAGCCAGTCCATTCCCTCGCGCAGGCGGCCCTGCATTTCGAGGACGTGGGCGACCGCATGGATCGCCCACAGGTCGTCCGGGTTGGCCTCGACGGCGCGGCGCCCGAATTCCTCGGCCCGCGCGTACTCGCCGCATTCCTCCAGGCCGAAGGCGTACATGCCCTGAACGCCGCCGTAGCCGGGCACGGACTCGTCCCACCGGTCGATGACCCGGGCGACGCTGTCGCGGATGTCCCGCGTCCGGCCCATCCAGAAGGCGTTGTAGTGCTGGAGGCGCAGCGCCAGCAGGTCGTGGGGGTGTTCCCGGAGGATTTCGTCCCAGACGGCGCAAGCCGCCGCGAGGTCCCCGCGGGACCAGGCGCCGAGCGCCGCCACGTGGGCGGCTTCCCGGCTCGTGACCTTGCCGACGCCGGCTTCCGCGGCGGCGAGGCTTTCCTCGATCTTGGGCCGCACCGCGGCGGTCCCGAACAGGTTGAAGAGATAGCCCTTGAAGCACTGCCCCATGACGAAGCCGGGGTCGGCCTCGAGCATCCGTTTGACGGCGTCCCCGACCCCCGCCCGATAGTCCAGATACTGCGCCATCGTCTCGTCGAAGCCCTCGGCGGCGGCAGCGCTGTCGGTGGTCAGGGCGAGGCCGCGTTCGTCGGCGCGCATGGCTGTTCCTCTCGCAGGTCGGGACACGGATTCGGGACCATGGTGTAGACGGGAGTTCCGAAACCTTCAACACCGCTCCAATCGAAAATTCACATAAATAGATAAACAAGTATATTAGTATTCTGATTCAAATGAATTTTTCAGATCATGGCGCAGACTTCATGATTCAGGACTCGATCGCTCTCCATTGCCTGTCCCCGCCCGGCGCCTGCCGATGTCCGGATTGGCGTCGACGGGGCGGCGAGACCGGCGCCGCGGAAGCGCGCGTGGGCCGCCCGCCGCCTTCCGGTCACGAGTCCGACGCCTGGGGTTCGCCTCCGTCCTCGAGGCGGACGTAGACCTTCCCGTTCTCGACCTTGGTGGCGTAGGTGTCGAGGGCGACGGACACCGGCGCGCCCTTGGGCTTGCCGGTGGGAATGTGGAACCGTCCCTGATGGACCGGGCACTCGATGACGTCGCCGATCACGACCCCTTCCGAAAGGAAGGCGAAGGCGTGGGTGCAGACGTTCTCGGTGGCGTAGAACTTTCCCTTCACGTTGTAGACGGCGACGGCGGCGCCCGCCACGTTGACGCCGATCACGTCCTCTTCCTCGATCTCGTCGGTCGACGCGACCAGGCGCCACTCTCCGGCCATGCCGCTGGTTTCCTGTCGTCCGTGGGCCAACGCCGGTTCAGAGGGACTGGACGATGCGGAAGCGGAACTTCCGTTCCAGGTGGTGACGCAGGACGTCCCGCTGGACCGCCCAGTACCCCTTGTCGACGGGGTTCATCTCGTGACCCACCTCGGCATGGAACGCGGGCAGGGCGTGGAATGGAACCGACGGCGCCAGATGATGTTCGCAGTGATAGGGCATGTTCCAGCACAGGAACCGGGTCAGGGGATCGGTCCTCACGGTGCGGGCGTAGGTCCGGAGATCGAGCTTCCCTTCCGTGCAGCCGGTGTGGTCGGCGACCCGGAGGGCCCGCGCCACGGGCACGCCGATGATCGTGGGGATGGCCCAGTAGATGGCGACGGCCCATGTTCCGAGGGCGATGCTGACGACGGCGAGTCCGACGTAGATCGCCAGCATGACGCGGGCTTCGAGGAAAATCCTGGGGAGCTGGTCCTCGGGCACGAACTGGCGGTTGAACGGGCGGATGCGGCCCATGGAATGGCGCAGGATCCAGCCGACGTTCTTGATCCAGAGCTGGGTGGCCGTGACGTAGTAGGCATAGTCCATCCATGACGAAGGACTCGGCAGGACGAACTCCGGATCCTTGCCGAATTCCTGGGCATGGGTGTGATGGCCGGTATGGTCGTAGCGGAAATACGTCGGCGGCCACAGGATCAGGATGCCCGTGATCCAGTGCACGGTCTCGTTGAGCCAGCGGGTGCGGAAGGCGGTGCCGTGGCTGCACTCGTGCATCGGAGCGAACAGGTGTCCCAGCATGACGCCGTGCAGGAGCATCGCCGGGATCAGCCAGCCCGTCCCCGCGGCCAGATACACCAGGTATCCGGTCCCGAGGATGATCGACGTGTGTCCGCCGAAATAGATCAGGCCGTGGCGGTCGGTGCGCCTGGTGAAGGGCTTGAGCCGCTCGCGCGAGACGATCTCCCGCTGCGCCGCCAGGAGCTTCGCGTTGGCCTCGGGGCTGGTCAGTTTTCGGGTCCGGGGGTCGTCGACGGTTGCGGCTTCCAATATCGCGCCCTTTCGCTAAACTTCCGCCGGAGCGGTCCAGGAGAACGGCGAACGGCGCAAGCCTAGCAGCGGCGCTCCGTGTCCGCAAGCGGATCCGAGGCCCGCTGTCGAGAGCGCGGGGGAGACTCCCGCCCGAACCGGTCCGGGCCTCGCGGCGACGCGAAAATCATGTTTCGGGGAGGCGATGAAACAGATGTCAGCACCTAATTTCCTTTTCATTCAGGCCGATCAGATGGCGGCGCCGGTTCTCCCGGTCTACGGCCACCCGCTGGTCAAGGCGCCGCATCTGGAAGACATGGCGCGCGACGGGGTCGTCTTCGAGAACGCCTACTGCAACAACCCGATCTGCGCGTCGTCCCGTTTCTCGATGATGGCGGGGCAGCTTCCCTCGCGCATCGGCGCCTACGACAACGCGGCGGAGTTTCCCGCGACCGTGCCGACCTTCGCCCATTACCTGCGGGCGCTCGGCTACACGACGTGCCTGAGCGGCAAGATGCATTTCGTCGGTCCGGACCAGCTCCACGGCTTCGAGGAGCGGCTGACCACTGACATCTATCCGTCCGACTTCGGCTGGACGCCCGACTGGTCCAGGGGCGACAGGCAGTTGCCGCCATCGGGCATGAGTATGCGCAGCGTCGTCGAGGCCGGCCTCTGCCGGCGCAGCCTGCAAATCGACTACGACGAGGACGTCGGCTTCCAGGCGGCGCAGAAAATCTACGACTACGCGCGCGACCCGGACGGCAGGCCGTTCTTCCTCGCGGCGTCGTTCACGCATCCGCACAACCCGTTCACGATCACGCCGGAGTTCTGGGATCTCTACGACCACGACGATATCGACCTGCCCAGGTATCCCGGCAAGCCGGTCGAGGAGCGCGACCCCTGGAGTCGGCGCTACCACTACCTGATCCGCCAGGACGAGCACGAGATCACCGACGAGCACCTGCGCAACGCGCGGCATGCCTACTACGGGATGGTGAGCTACGTCGACCGCCACGTGGGCCGGCTGCTCGGCGCGCTGGAGGCCACGGGTCTCGCCGACAACACGGTCGTGATGTTCACCGCGGACCACGGCGAAATGATGGGCGAGCGCGGCATGTGGTACAAGTTCAACCCCTTCGAATGGTCCGTGCGCGTGCCGTTGATCGTGCGCGCGCCGGGGAACGCCAAGGGGCGGCGCGAGGCGAAGTCGGTCTCGCTCGTCGACCTGCTGCCGACGTTGCTCGATCTCGCCACGGACGGCGGCCCGCCCGATCTCGTGGAACCCGTCGATGGGCGCGCATGGTCCGGAATGCTCCACGGTCCGGACGACTCGCGCCCCGACGAGGCCATGATCGAGTTCACCGCCGAGGGCGCCGTCGCGCCTTGCCTGATCCTGCGCAAGGGTCCTTACAAGTACGTCTACAGCGAGCCCGACCCCGGCATGATGTTCAACGTCGAGACCGATCCGGGGGAGCAGAAGAACCTCTGTGGCGACCCCGCGCACAAGGACGTCGAGGACGAACTGCTGGCGGACATCCTCGGCCGGTGGGACCCGCGGCGCATCGAGGAAGACATCCTGGAAAGCCAGCGGCGGCGCCTCTTCATCCAGGACGTGCTGACGAGCGGCCGGCCCGCCCCGTGGGACTATCAGCCGATGCGCGATGCCTCGCGGCAATACCTGCGGTCGGGCGGCAGCCCGACGATGGTCAAGGGGCTCGCGCGCTTCCCCTATATGGAGCCGATGCCCCCGGACTTCCCGCGGCCCGCCGCCGATTGATCCGTCCGAGGAACGGAGACCTAGCCATGAGTTACACTGTATTTCTCATGTTCGACATGATCGGCGTGGGCGCATAGGCGCGTTCGTCGAGGGAACCGGGCGCGCCTTCACGGACCGGACCGGGAGGCGCCGGGGCGGGGCAGCACCGTCGAGACGCCGCCGACGAGCAGCAGGAGGGCGAGAACCTCGATCGGGCCCAAAGGCTCGTCGAGCGCGACGGTGCCCGATATGACGCCCACCGCCGGGATCGCCAGCGTCGACAGCGAGGCCACCCAGACCGGCACGAGTTGCAGGATCTTGAAGTAGAGCCAGTGGGCGAACGCGATGCCGACGACGATGACGTAGATCGTGGCGAGCACGGTCTCCCAGGTCGCGCCGCGCAGGTCCGGGAGCTGGGCGGCCCCGGCGACGATGACGGGCAGGCCGCCGATCAGCGCCTGCCAGCCCACGACCACGGTGGCCGAGACCCGCCAGCGCACCCGTTTCACGACGATGGAGGACGCCGCCCAGAACATGGCGCCGACGGTCATGACCACGAGGCCGAGCCAGCCCCGGTAGGTCGTATCGAGGTCGCGCATGGCCAGCAGCGCGATGGCGCCGAGGCCGAGGGCGAGGCCGAGCCACTTGCCGGGGGTCGGCCGCTCGCCCAGGAACAGCGTTCCGATCAGGAACACGTAGAGCGGCATGGTGTAGGCGGCGATCGCGGTGTGGCCCGAGGTCGTGAGCCGGACGGCGAGCGCGGAGCAGACGAACCACACGCTCATGTTGCAGAAGCCCGCGACGCCGACGCCTATCCAGTTGTCGCGCGGCATCCGCAGACGTTCCCGGTTGGCGGCCGCGATGGTCAGCATGAGGACGCCCACGCTGAGCGCGCAGATCGCCCGGAACGGGAGCAGCGGCAGGCCCGTCGACGCGATCTTGAGAATCGGCCAGTTGACGCCCCACGCCAAGGTCAGCAGCCCCAGCAACAGAAGGCCGCGGGCCGGAAGGCGCGTCGGTTCCGGCGAAGGGTCGGGGCCGTTCCGGGGCCGGCCCGCCGCGTCCTTCATGGTCCGCGCCGCTACGGGGAACGGTCGGCGCCGCGGCCGGGTCCCGACGGCGTCGAGGCGAAGGCGAGGGGGGCTCTCCCCATCCGCGTCCGGCGGCGGCTATCCGGCGAACGCCGGGATGCCGGTCTGCGACCGGCCCAGCAGCAGGGCGTGGATGTCGTGCGTCCCCTCGTAGGTGTTGACGGACTCCAGGTTGAGCATGTGGCGGATGACGTGGAACTCGTCCGAGATGCCGTTGCCGCCATGCATGTCGCGCGCGGCGCGCGCGATGTCGAGCGCCTTGCCGCAGGAATTGCGTTTGACGATCGACACCATCTCGTGAGTCGCGCGGCCTTCGTCCATGAGGCGGCCGACCCGCAGGCAGCCCTGAAGGCCGATGGCGATCTCCGTCTGCATGTCCGCCAGCTTCTTCTGGATCAGCTGGGTTGCAGCCAGGGGGCGACCGAACTGCTCGCGGTCGAGCGTGTACCGCCGCGCGGCGAACCAGCAGGCCTCGGCCGCGCCGAGCGCGCCCCAGGCGATGCCGTAGCGGGCGCGGAACAGGCACGACAGCGCCGCCTTCAATCCGACGGCGCCCGGCAGCGCGTTCTCTTCCGGAACGAACACGTCGTTCATGACGATCTCGCCGGTCGGCGAAGCGCGGAGCGAGAACTTCCCTTCGATCCTGGGGGTCGTCAGGCCCTCCATCCCCCGCTCGAGCACGTAGCCGCGCACGCGCCCGTCGTCCTCGCCGCGGGCCCAGACGACCATGACGTCGGCGCAGGGGGAATTGCTGATCCACGTCTTGGCGCCGTTGAGCACGAAACCGCCGTCCACGGCCTTCGATCGCGTCTTCATGCTCGCCGGGTCGGAACCGTGGTCGGGCTCGGTCAGGCCGAAACAGCCGATCCATTCGCCCGACGCCAGCCGGGGCAGGTATTTCCGACGTTGCTCCTCGGCGCCGAAGGCATGGATCGGGTGCATGACCAGGCTCGACTGGACGCTCATCGTGGAGCGATAGGCCGAATCCACGCGCTCGGTTTCCCGCGTCATCAGGCCGTAGGCGACGTAGGACGCGCCGGCGCACCCATAGCCCCGGATCGTCGGACCGAGCATCCCGAGCTCGCCCATCTCGGCGACCGTCTCGCGGTCGAACCGTTCATGCCGGTTGGCTTCCAGGATGCGGGGCATCAGCCTTTCCTGGGCGTAGGCGCGGACCGAGTCCCGGATCAGGCGCTCGTCTTCCGTCAACTGATCGTCGAGAAGGAAGGGGTCGTCCCACTGAAAGGCCGCTTCCCGCGGCGCGGCGGTTTCCGTTTCGGCAAGCGGCGCGTTCATGCGTTTTCTCGTTTTCCCTCACGGTCCGGCGGAACGAAGGCGATCATCCCGATCTTCCATCCCGGTTGTATACCACGTCGAAAGGCGCAGGATCCGCACACCCTCCGGGGCGAGGCCGGCGCGGCGGTCCGCAATGGACAATGCATCGAGTCCGGTGCTATTGATGGGACGCTGAAGGGGAGGGGAGCCCGATAGTCCGCATTTCTCATACCGATGGAGGATCGAGAATTGCGCGGCGTTGCGGGACCGCGGTCCACCCCCCTCCCGACCTCCCCCCTGTTAGGGGGGAGGAGTGTCAACGGCCCCTCCGTCTCCTGTTCTCCCTTCCCCTGGCAGGGGGAGGGTCGGGGTGGGGGTCGCGGCGGGAGAGGAGCGCGAACGGACTCTGCGGCGCCCCCATCGCCGGATGAAGTTCGCGGACAGGCGGTTACGGGAAGTGCGGGATAGTCCTGCAAATCGTGAATCCGGCGACGACCGGAACATGGCTATCGAAGGAGGAGCGCCCTCATGACGGAGACAACCACTCTCGCATCCCAGGCGGAGTCGCTGACGTCGCTGCTGGGGTTGTCCGACCCCCCGCTCGCCATCGCGTTCTCGTCCGAGGCGCCCGACGGCGTGGAACGTTTCGACGCCGCGATGCCGGAGCCGACGCCGGACGGTCGGACGGGCCGGGTCCCCGCGAGTTGCGTGTTCTGGGTCAAGGCCCGTGACCGGACGTTCACGACGGTGGCGGAAGACCACGGCAATTGCAGCGTCGGTTCGCTGACCCACGGGTTCAAGACCCTGGAGGAGGCGGCGACGGGCGCCGACGTGGCGGCGTTGGTCGAGTCGGAATGGGTGACGCCCGACGTGTTCCCGCACATCCCGACGGTGAGCGAGAAGCCCGGGTTCGTGACCTACGGTCCCCTCGCCGAATCCCCGGCCGCCCCGGACGTCGTGTTCCTCCGGCTGAACGGCAAGCAGGCCATGATGCTGCACGACGCCTGGCCCGATCTTCGCGTCGAAGGCAAGCCCCAGTGCCACATAATCCCCATCGCCAAGGAGGGCGGCGAGGTCGCGGTGAGCGTCGGCTGCATGTTGAGCCGCGTCCGCGCGGGCCTGAGCAACAACGAGGTCACGTGCGCCATTCCGGCGGCCAGGCTGGGCGAGCTCCTGGAGCGGCTCGAGACGGCGAACGCCGCCGACATGAAGGTGGCGGCCTACGCCGCGGCGGACGCCAAACGTTTCGCGTAGGGCCCGCCTTCGTCCTTCGGGGACGCGGCGGCAGCCGCGTCGCCGGAGCGTCCGTCAAGGCCGGGGAAGGGGGAGGCGCGATGACGTCCGGCGCGATTCCCGTCATCGACGTCGCCGACTTCATGGCCGGTTCGGCGCGGGGACTGGAGGATGCCGCGCGCGGGGTGCGCGAGGCCCTGACGACGGTCGGCTTCTTCATCCTTACGGGGCACGGCGTGCCGCGGACGCGGATCGACCGCGCGTTCGACGCCGCCGCGCGGCTGCACGCCTTGCCGATGTCGAGGAAACTCGCCCTGGGGATGAACGAGCACAACAACGGGTACATGGCTCTGGGCCATTACGCGGTCTGGACGTCCGAGGTGAACGACAACGACCGGCCCGACCTGAACGAGGCCTTCTTCATCCGGCGCGAGCGGCCGGCCGACGACCCCGCATACACGTCGGGACGGCGTTTCCTCGGGCCCAACCGATGGCCCGACGAGGACGACCTGCCGGGGTTCCGCGCCGGGATGCTCGACTACATGGACGCCCTCGAGGCGCTGGCGCGCCGGTTCCTGCCCATCACCGCCCGGGCCCTCGACCTCCGGCCGGACTGGTTCGACGGGTTCTTCGCGGACGCCTACTACATCCTGCGCCTGTCCCACTATCCTCCGGTGGAGGCCGAGGCCAACCAGTTCGGGATCGCGCCGCACACCGACGCCAATTTCCTGACCTTCCTGCCGCTCACCGACGTTCCCGGGCTCCAGGTGCGTATGCCCGGCGGCGAATGGCGGGACGCACCCCGCATTCCCGGCGCCTTCGCCGTGAACTCCGGCGACATCGTGAAGCGTTGGTCGAACGGGCGCTTCAAGTCGACTCCGCACCGGGCGCTGCCGCCAGTGGGCCGGGACCGCTACGCCCTGCCGTTCTTCTTCGGCCCGGACTGGGACGCGGCCATCGAATGCCTGCCCGGTTGTAGCGGGCCGAACGATCCGCCGCGCTGGCCGGCAATCACCTACGGCGAGTGGATGACGGGCTGGTACGACGCCAACTACGACCACAAGGTCCAGGAACGGACGACCGCGCGTCGCCACTGAGTTCCCGGTTCCGGCCGGCCTCCGAGTTTGTCCTTGCGGTTTCCGCGGCGCGCGGATTATCAAGATCGCCGACGGGAGGGACCGCGTATGCTGGGGACATTCGAATACTTCGTCGATCAGGCGATCAACGGCGTCACCCTCGGGGCGATCTACGGGTTGATCGCCATCGGCTACACGCTGGTCTACGGCATCGTCGGCATGATCAACTTCGCCCACGGCGAGATATTCATGATCGGCGCCTTCGTCTCGATCATCGCCTTCCTCACGCTGGGTCTGCTCGGGATGACGTGGGTGCCGCTGGCGCTGCTCCTGGTCCTGGTGGCGACCATGTTGCTGACGTCGGTCTACGGCTGGGCCCTCGAACGACTCGCCTACCGGCCGCTTCGCCGCTCGCCGCGTCTGGCGGCGCTCATCACCGCCATCGGCATGTCGATTTTCCTTCAGAACTACGTCCAGTTGTTGCAGGGCGCCCGCAACAAGCCGCTGCAACAGGTGATCGGCGGCGGGTTCGAGATCATGCGCGAGGGCGATTACGTCGTCACCCTGAGCTACCTCCAGGTATTCATCCTGCTGCTGACGGTCGCCCTGATGGCCGTGTTCACGCTCGTCATCGGACGCACCGCGCTGGGCCGGGAGCAGCGCGCGTGCGAACAGGACAGGGACATGGCGTCCCTGCTCGGCGTCAACGTCGACCGCACCATCTCGCTCACCTTCGTGATGGGGGCGGTGCTGGCGTCGGTCGCCGGCCTGATATTCCTGCTGAACTACGGCGTCATCGACTTCTACATCGGTTTCCTCGCCGGCATCAAAGCCTTCACGGCCGCGGTGCTGGGCGGCATCGGCTCGGTCCCGGGGGCCATGCTCGGCGGCCTGTTGATCGGCCTGATCGAGGCGCTGTGGTCCGGTTACTTCACGGTCGAGTACAAGGACGTCGCCGCGTTCTCCATCCTCGTCCTGGTGCTGATCTTCCGGCCCACGGGGTTACTCGGGACTCCCGACGTCGAGAAGGTCTGAATCGGTGACGGACGCCGCGGCGCCGCCCCCGGCCGCCCTCGGGCCGTTCCATGCGCGGGGCGCGCTGAAGGAAGCCGGCCTTGCGGCGTTCGTCATGCTCGGCCTGAGCCTCGCCCTGGTCGGGACGCGCATCGACGACGTGTCCGGCGGATTGGCGGTCCGGTGGCGGCCGTTCGACGTCCTCGCGGCCGTCGTCGTGGCGTTCCTCGGGCGGCTCGGCCTCGCGTTCCTGCGCGCCGGCCGGCCGGCGCCCGTGGCGCTGGCTTCGGGACTGTGCTGCGCGGCGCTGGCGCCGTTGCTGGCCGTCTCGGCGACCGGCGGCGGCGGCGCGGCGGACTGGGCCCGGACGGCGCTTCCGTTCAGCGGTTTCGCCGTCAACGTCCTCGTTCTCGTCGTCGCCCTCGTTCTGGCGCTGCGCGCCGGCCTGGCCTGGCGCCGCGGCGCGCGGGCCGGCGCGAGAGCGAGAGCGAGCGCGGCCGGGGCGGAGACGATGGATCGGCTCACGGCCGCGGCGCGCCGCGCCGCCGTCCACGCCGTTCCCGTCCTCCTCCTGGCGGCGGCGATCTTCCCGTTCCTGCCCTTCGCCGACCGTCGCATCCTCGACATCGCCATCCTCGTGGTCACCTACGTCATGCTCGGCTGGGGACTGAACGTCGTGGTCGGGCTGGCCGGCCTCCTCGATCTGGGATACGTCGCCTTCTACGCCGTCGGCGCCTACGCCTACGCCCTGCTGGCGACGGAAATGGGCCTCGGCTTCTGGCTCTGTCTGCCGTTCGCCGGCGCCATGGCGGCGCTGGCGGGCGTGCTGCTGGGGTTCCCGGTGCTGCGCCTGCGCGGCGACTATCTCGCCATCGTCACGCTCGGCTTCGGCGAGATGATCCGCATCGTCCTGCTGAACTGGTACGAGGTCACGAACGGCCCGGACGGCATCTCCGGCATTCCGCGGCCCACGTTCTTCGGCCTCCCGTTCGTGCGCTCGCCGCCGGAGGGCGTGGAGTCGTTCCACACCTTCTTCGGGCTGGCCTATGCGCCCATCGACCGGATCGTCTTCCTCTACTACGTGATCCTGGCGATGGCGCTGATCACCAACCAGTTCACGCTGCGGATCCGCAAGCTGCCCGTGGGCCGCGCCTGGGAGGCCCTGCGCGAGGACGAGACGGCCAGCCGGTCGCTCGGGATCAACCCCCGCAACACCAAGCTCACGGCGTTCGGCATCGGCGCGATGTTCGCCGGTTTCGCGGGATCGTTCTTCGCGACGCGCCAGGGCTTCATCAGCCCGGAGAGCTTCACGTTCATCGAATCGGCGGTGATTCTGGCGATCGTCGTGCTCGGCGGCATGGGAAGCCAGATCGGCGTGGTGCTCGCCGCCGTCCTGTTGATCGGCCTGCCCGAGATATTCCGGGAGCTCCAGGAATTCCGGATGCTGGCGTTCGGGGCCGCCATGGTGCTGATCATGACCTGGCGGCCGCGCGGGCTCCTGGCCCATCGCGAGCCCACGATCCGCCTGTCCGGGAAGGGGACGGGCAGGCGATGACGACGGCGTCCGGCACCGGGGAACCGGCCCGGCCGTTCCCGCCGCCGCGGCCGCTGCTCGACGTCGAGCATCTGACGATGCGGTTCGGCGGCCTCGTGGCCGTCGACGACGTCTCCTTCGCCGCCGCGCCAAGGGACATCACGGCGATCATCGGACCCAACGGGGCGGGCAAGACGACCGTGTTCAACTGCCTGACCGGCTTCTATCGACCGTCGGTCGGGCGCCTCGCGCTGCGCGGGAACGGGCGCGAGCATCTGCTCGAGCGCATGGAGGGCCACGACATCGCCCGGGCCGGCGTGGCGCGGACGTTCCAGAGCATCCGGCTGTTTCCGCAGATGTCCGCGCTCGAGAACCTCGTCGTCGCCCAGCACAACAAGCTGATGCGGGCGTCGGGGTACACGGTGTTCGGGCTGCTGGGAATGCGGAGCTACGCGGAGGCGGAGGCCGGGGCCGTGGAGCTCGCCCGGTACTGGCTGGAGAAGATCGGACTGGTGGACCGCGCGGACGACGACGCGGGCAACCTCGCCTACGGGCAGCAGCGTCGACTGGAGATCGCGCGGGCGATGTGCACGGAGCCGCTGCTCCTCTGCCTGGACGAGCCCGCGGCGGGGCTGAACCCGCGCGAGTCGAAGGAGCTGGAGGAGCTCCTGCTCTTCGTCCGGGAACGGCACGATGTCGGCATCCTGCTGATCGAACACGACATGAGCGTGGTCATGGAGATATCCGACCGCATCGTGGTCCTCGATCACGGGCGGAAGATCGCCGACGGGACGCCGGCGGCGGTCCGCGACGACCCGGCCGTGATCCGCGCCTATCTCGGCGAGGCGGACGACGTCGACGCCCATGCCCGCGCGGACGCCCGCCGGGACGCGGGCGCGGGAGGGGGCGCGTGATGCTCGAGGCGACCGGCGTCGAGACCTTCTACGGCAACATCCAGGCGCTGCGCGGGGTCGACGTCTCGATCCGGCGGGGAGAGGTCGTGGCGCTCATCGGGGCCAACGGCGCCGGGAAGTCGACGTTGTTGATGACGATCTGCGGCAATCCGCGCGCGGCCTCCGGGCGCATCGTCTTCGAGGGCCGCGACATCGCGTCCCTGCCGACCCACGAGATCGCGCGGCTCGGGATCGCGCAGGCGCCCGAGGGGCGTCGGATATTTCCCCGCATGACGGTGCTGGAGAACCTCCAGATGGGCGCGACGGTCGCCGAAGAGGCCCACTACGAGGAGGACGTCGAGCGCGTCTTCGAGCTCTTTCCCCTCCTTTGCGAACGCCAGCGCCAGCGCGGCGGCACGTTGTCCGGCGGCGAACAGCAGATGCTCGCCATCGCCCGCGCCCTGATGAGCCGGCCCAGGCTCCTGTTGCTGGACGAGCCCTCCCTTGGCCTCGCGCCGCGCCTCGTGGCCCGGATCTTCGAGACCATCGGGGAGATCAACGAACGCCAGGACGTGACGATCTTCCTCGTCGAGCAGAATGCCCATCACGCGCTGCGTCTGGCGCACCGGGCCTACGTGATGGCGAACGGCGCCATCCTGTTGACGGGAACGGGACGGGAGCTGCTCGACAACGACGAGATCCGCGCGGCCTACCTGGAGGGCGGGGCCAGGAAGACGACGGATGCCGGACGGGGGGAGGGCGCGTGATGGAAGGGCCGCCCGGCGCGAACCTCGGCGTCTTCCTCGTCGTGACCGTCGCGGTCATGGGCTTCGCCGCGTACATGACGGGGCAGGCCTGCGCGAACGCCTGGCGCCCCGTCGGCCATACGGTCTTCTACTGCCTGCTGCTGGGCCTGGCGGACCGGTTCCTGGTCTTCGCCCTGTTCGGGGGCGAGTTGCTGTCGCTCGGCGGCTATCTCGTCGATACCGCGACGCTGATCGCCATCGCGCTGCTCGCCTTTCGGCTGAACCGGGCCGCGCGCTTGACGACGCAGTATCCGTGGCTTTACGAACGCGTGGGATTCCTGTCGTGGCGCGAACGGAACCGGCGAGAGGCGACGGATACGGCGGCGGCGCGCGGCGGCGACAGCGACAGCGGGCCGGCCTGACGGGATGAAAGACGGCGAGGGTTGTGGGCGCGGGCGGCAACGGCGCGGCAAAACCCGCATTTCTCATACTGTTCGTCCGCAGGCTTCATCCGGCGACGAGGGCGCTACAGGGTGTCCGTTCATCTCCTCCCCCCTGGCGCGACCCCCTCCCCCTTCTTCTCCCTCCCCCTGCCAGGGGGAGGGAGAAGAAGGGGGAGGGGGTGGATCGCGGTTCCGCAACGCCGCGCAATCCTCGACCCTCCATCAATGCGAGACAATGCGGCCTGCGCGGCGTCTCGTATGCATTGCAATGGTTCGACAGGACGCGGCGCAACGTGCTACAGTGTGATCATCGACGTCCGTCGGAAACGTCAAGCGCCCCGTAGATCAAGGAGCACGTCATGTCCGCCGCCGAGGAACTGACCGATTACGCCATGCCGCCCGGCGAGATCACCGGGCCGACCGTCTGGTACGGCCCTGACATGGCCGCGCGGGAGGATACGTGGATTCGCCCCTTCGCCGAGGAGGAGCTCGCCGAGCTCGACGCCGCCATGCGGGGCGTGAAGTCCCGGGGCCTCGGTATTCTGGACATCGACAGCGACGCCTTCCCGTTGCCCACGCTGTCGCCGGTCTTCGGCGGGATCCGCCGCGAGCTGCTGCGCGGCCGAGGTTTCGTCCTGTTGCGCGGAATCCCGGCGGAGCGCTATTCCGACGAGGAATCGGCGATCGTCTACTTCGGCATCGGCTCGCACTTCGGCATCCCCCTGCCGCAGAACGCCAGAGGGCACGTGCTTGGACACGTCAAGGACGTCGGCCGCCACGAGTTCGACACCAGGTCGCGCATCTACCAGACCACCGCGCGTCAGACCTTCCATTCGGACACCGCGGACATCGTCGGCCTCATGTGCCTGCGCCCGGCCAGGAAAGGCGGGGAGTCGGCCGTCGTCTCGTCCGACACCCTCTACAACGAGGTGCGCCGCCGCCGTCCGGACCTGCTGCCGCTGCTCTTTCAGCCCTATGCCACGGACTGGCGCAACGAGGCGCCGAATGGAGGCGAGGGCCATTACTCCGTGCCGGTCTTCAGCTGGCACGCGGGACGCCTCTACTGCCGGTACGCGCGCCGCTACATCGATTCGGCCCAGCGTTTCGACGACGTACCGCAGCTGACGGAGCAGGAGATCGAGGCGCTCGATTTCTTCGACTCGGTGGCGGACGATCCCGCCATCCACCTGAAGATGGAGTTCGAGGCCGGGGACGTTCAGCTGATCCACAACCACCAGACCCTGCACGACCGCACCGAGTTCGAGGACTGGCCGGAGCCCGAGCGCAAGCGCCATCTGTTGCGGCTGTGGCTCAACTGCGCGGACGGCCTGCCGTTGCCGGAATCCCTGCGGCCCCGTTACCGCGAGCTCGAAATCGGGAGTCCGTTGCGCGGCGGCCTCCGCGTTCCCGGCCAGGTCCTCGTCGCGCCCCTCGAGGCGGAGTAGCTCCCGACCGCGGCGCGCGTCCATCCGGACCCCCCTCCCGACCTCCCCCCTGTCAGGGGGGAGGAGTGATGATGGGCAGGAGGAGGGTCGGGGTGGGGGTCGCGCCAGGGGGCAGGGGGGAACGTCCGTTACTCCAGCCCCACCCAGACGCTTTTTTGCTGGAGGTACTCGCGGATCATGGCGGCGCCCGACTCTCGCCCGATCCCGGATTTCTTGTAGCCGCCGAAAGGCATCATCGGGGACTGCTGGCGATAGGCGTTGATCCACACCGTCCCGGCCTGCACGTTACGGGCGACCCTGTGCGCACGGCCCAGGTTCTCGGTCCAGATACCGGCGGCGAGACCGAAGTCGATGTCGTTGGCGATGCTCACGGCCTCGTCGTCGTCCCTGAAGCGGATGACCGAGAGGACGGGACCGAATATCTCCTCCCGCGCCACGCGCATCCCGTTGTCGACGCCGTCGAACACGGTGGCCTCGACGAAGCGGCCGTCGCCGCATTCCGGCCCGGCGCCCGGGTTGCCGCCGCACACGAGCTCCGCGCCGTCGGCCCTGGCCACGTCGATGTATTCCATGATCTTGTCGAACTGCGAGGCGGTGGCCACGGGACCGAGTTGCGTGTCCTCGCGGGTCGGGTCGCCCATCTTCCGGGAGGCGGCGACGGCGGCGACGGCGGTCACGACCTCCTCGTGGACGTCCTCCTGGACCAGGAGGCGCGAGCCGGCGATGCAGGTCTGGCCGGTCGAGGCGAAAATGCCGGAGACGACTCCGGGGACGGCTTTTTCCAGGTCCGCGTCGGCGAACAGGATGTTGGGGGACTTGCCGCCGAGCTCCAGCGTCACGCGCTTGAGATGCCTGGCGCCGGCCTCATAGACCCGCGCGCCGGCCTCGGTGCTCCCGGTGAAGGCGATCTTGGCGGTCAGCGGGTGCTCGACCAGCGCCATGCCCACTTCGCCGCCGCCGCCGGTGACGACGTTGACAACGCCCGCCGGAAACCCGGCCTCCTCCACGAGACGCATGAAGGCGAGGGTCGACGTCGAGGTGTTGCTGGAGGGCTTGACGACCATGGTGTTGCCCGCGGCGAGCGCCGGGGCGAGCTTCCATGACAGCAGCCTGAGCGGGGAGTTCCATGGCGTGATGGCGACGCAGACGCCGACCGGCTCGAAGCGCGTGTAGTTGAGGAACCTGTCCTCGTCGACGGGAACGGTGTCGCCCTGGACCTTGTCGGCGAGGCCCCCGTAGTAACGATACCAGCCGGCCATGGTGCGCATCTGGTTGCGGGTCTCGCCGATGACCTTGCCGTTGTCGCGTGTTTCGGCCTGGGCGAGTTCCTCGGCGTTCTCCAGGACCAGATCGCCCAGGCGGTCCAGGAGCCTGCCGCGGTCGGACGCCTTCATCTTCGGCCACTCGCCGGTCGTGAAGGCGCGGTGCGCCGCCTGCGCGGCCCGGTCGGCGTCCGCGGCGTCGGCCCTGGCGACCCTGGCCCAAGGCGCGCCGGTGTACGGGTTGTCGGTGTCGAACCAGCCGCCGGCGGCGGCCTCTCGGCGCTCGCCGTCGATATACATGCCGAAGTGTTCCATGAGATCGCGTCTCTCCGTCGTGGATGGTCGTGAATTCGGACGCCGATCGACAGCGTGGCGGAGTATGTCGACTTCGGCGTATCGAGGAAAGGGACGGCGCGTGGGGCGTCAAGGATCCGCGCGCGAGGCGGGTCAGCCGGAGCCGCCGGGCGGACGTTCGGCCACCGCGCGCGCGAGAAGGTCGAGCGCCTCCAGGACCGTCGCCTCGCGAACGGCTGCCCGTCCGATCTCGCCGAACTCGCGGCGTCGATGAACGACGCTTCCGTCCCTGGAGGCGGACGCCAGGTGCACCAGCCCCACGGGCTTTTCCGGCGACCCGCCGCCCGGCCCCGCGATGCCCGTCACGGCGACGCTGACCTCGGACGCGGACCGTCTCAGCGCGCCCAGCGCCATTTCCCTGGCCACGGCTTCGCTGACGGCGCCGTGCATCGCGAGGCTTTCTTCCGAAACCCCGAGATCTTCGGCCTTCGCTTCGTTCCGGTAGGTGACGAAGCCGCGTTCGAAGACGTCGGAAGAGCCCGCGATCTCGGTCAGCGCGGCGGCGATCAGTCCGCCGGTGCACGACTCGGCCGTGGCCACGCGAAACCCTCTGGCGCGGCAGGCCTCGACAAGGAGCCGAGCCTTGCCGCGAACTTCCTCTCCGAACATCAGATTCCCTCGACGAAGTGACGATACAGCAACAGGCACGCCCCGGCGTAGACGGCGGCGGCGACGTCGTCGAGCATCACGCCGAGACCGCTTTTGAGGCGCCTGTCGATCAACCCCGCCGGCCAGGGCTTCATGACGTCGAAGGCCCGAAACAGAAGGAAGCCCAGCGCATAGTGGAGGACGTCCGGGGGAACGACCGCCAGCGCGAGCCACTGGCCGGCGACCTCGTCGATGACGATTTCCTTGGGATCGTTCCTCGTTCCGCCCTCGGACCTGCCGGCCTCGAGAAAGGCGTTGGAGGCCATCCAGCCCACGAAGAAGACGAGCGCCGCGGCCGCCGCCAGACCAACGCCGCCGCAGAAGACGTGGATGAGGGCCGCGAACGGCAGCGCCGCCAGCGACCCCCAGGTTCCGGGAGCCCTGGGCAACAGGCCCGCGCCGAACCAGGTCGCCGCCAGCGCGACCGGGTGCGTGGAGCGGAGCCCCGGCGGCAGGCGGCCTTCGGCGCGAACTCCGGTCACTCGCCGGGGTGTCCCTCGGCCGGGTCGAGGACCGATCGGGCGAAAGGCAGTCTTACCGTCGCCGTGGCGAAGGCCATGACGCCTTCGCCGCGGCCCGTGAACCCGAGCCCTTCCGTGGTCGTGCCCTTGACGCTCACGCGGGAGGCGTCGACGCCGAGGATGGCGGCCAGATTCGCCCGCATCGACGCCCGGTGCGAATCGATCCGGGGGGCTTCGCAAACGATCGTGACGTCGACGTGCGTCAACGCTCCGTCGGCCTCGCGGACCTTCGCGGCCGCGAACGACGCGAAGATTTCCGAGCTCGCGCCGCGCCACTCGTCGCTCGACGGCGGGAAATGGACGCCGATGTCGCCGGCGCCGATCGATCCCAGGAGCGCGTCGGTCACGGCGTGCAGGGCGGCGTCCGCATCCGAATGTCCCCGCAGGCCCCTGTCGTGCGGGATGGCGACGCCGCACAGCACGACTCCATCGCCGGGACCGAACCCGTGGGCATCGACGCCGTTCCCGACCCGGACGTCGCCCCGCCGCGCCGCGAGCAGCATTTCGGCGCGGAGGAGATCATCGCTCGTCGTGATCTTGAGGTTTCCGTCGTCGCCGGGCGCCAGCGCGACGTCCAGACCCGCCGCCTCGGCCACGGCCGCGTCGTCGGTGAGCCCTCGTCCGGCGGCCTCTTCATGCGCCCGCGCGATCTCGTCGAACATGAACGCCTGCGGCGTCTGCGCCCGCCACAACCCCCGGCGGTCGAGCGTTTCGATCACCTTCGCGGTCCCGTCGGGCGAAGATCCGGGTTCCGCGCGTTTGACCGTATCGGCGATGGGCAGGGCGGCGGAGGCGGCGGCCCACACGCCGCCGTTTCCCTTCAGCGGCCGGAGCACGCGGTCGATGAGGTCGCCGGTCACGAAGGGTCTGGCGGCGTCGTGGATCACCACCTGGCGGGGGCGGGGGGAAAGGGGCCGCATGCTTTCCAGACCGAGCCGAACGGAATCCTGTCGCTCGTCGCCGCCGACGACGGGTTCGAGAACGGAGACGGCGGCGGGACAGTGGGCCAACGCGCGTTCGTAAAGCGGCAGGTGGTCCTCGCGAACGACCACCCGGACGGCGTCGATGCCCGGATGTCCGCCGATCGTCGCCAGGCTGTGCGACAGCACCGCCCGGCCGCCTAGGGCCGCATACGGCTTGGGCGTCGTCTCTCCGAACCGGGCGCTCCGTCCGGCGGCGACGACGAGGGCGACGGTGCTCATTGCTGGCTCCGAACGGTCGAACGGACTCGTGCGACTTATATTCCATATCGGGCCGGATTGCGCGCCGGGCGAGCCCTCGATAGAGCGCCCGAGGATGCCCGATCGGCCGAGGTCGGGGAATCGCGGATGGCATTTTGTCCGCGGGCTTCATCCGGCGACGGGGCGCCGCAGGGTCCGTTCGCGCTCCTTCCGCCCTGGCGCGACCCCCACCCCGACCTCCCCCTGCCAAGGAGAGAGAGAAGAAGGGGGGACGGAGGGGCCGTCGACGCTCCTCCCCCTGACCATTCCATACTCCTCCCCCCCTGACAGGGGGGAGGTCGGGAGGGGGGTCCACCGCGGTCCCGCAACGCCGCGCCGCTCCCAACGGCCCACGGGACGTCTCATATGTATTGAACGAGGACACCGGATTGCGCGTCGGGCGAGCCCTCGATAGAGTGCCCCAGGATGCCCGATCGGCCGAGGTTGGGGAATCGCGGGTGGCATTTGGAACGCGTCCATGACGGAACCCCGTTTCGACTTGCTGTTCCGGATCGAGATCGCGTTGTCGTCTGCGATCGAACTGGGAACGACGCCGTACGGACGGCTGCGCCGCGTCGACACCTTCGTCGAGGGGCGGTTCGAGGGTCCGCGGCTCTCCGGCGCGCTCGTGGCCGGCGGCAACGACCTGAGATTGACGCGATTCGACGGCGCCTTTCGTCCCGACGTCCGGGCCCTGCTTCGCACCGACGACGGGCATCACATCCATATGACCTACGAGGGAATCAGGTCGGGACCGGAAGAGGTGTGGGAGAGGATCGAACGCGGAGAGGACGTCGATCCCTCCGAGTATTACTTCCGAATCGCCGCGCGGTTCGAAACGGGCTCCGAAAAGTACGGCTGGCTCAACCGCATCCTGGCTTTCGGCAGCGGCGTGCGCCGACGGAGCGGGCCCGTCTACGACGTCTATCAGGCGCTCTGACGCCCGCCGGTCCGGGCGGGACGGATGCCGGGCCTTGCGCCGCGGTGGCCGCGGGCATAGTTTCCCTGAAATCCGGCAAGCTCCGTATCGCACAAGGTAGCGCGATCGGTGGATGCGGGCCAAAGCGATCCCTCGCGACCCGAACCGGAAGGAACCGCCATGACCGACGCGACGGACGATCTGTTCAAGGCGGCGCGGTCCGGGACCGCTTGCGACGTGAGGGCCGCGGTATCCGCCGGCGCCGACCTTGGCGCGCGCGACGAACACGGCAGGACGCCGCTTCATTCCGCGATGTGGTGGGACAACCCCAATCGTTCGGTTGTCAAGGCGCTGATCGAAGCCGGTGCCGACCTCGGCGCCCGCGACGAAGACGGCAACACGCCGCTTCATTTCGCGGCGCAGGACAACCCCAAACTTTCGGTTGTCGAGGCGCTGATCGAAGCTGGGGCCGACCCTGCCGCCCGCAACGAACACGGCCTCACGCCGCTTCATGCGGCGGCGCGGGACAATCCCGAACCTGGGCCCAAGATGCTGATCGAAGTCTACGTCAGCCCCACAAGATACAAAACTAAAAGAAAAGTTGTCGAGGCACTGATCGAAGCCGGGGCCGACCCCGGTGCCCGTGACGGACACGGCCTCACGCCGCTTCATGCGGCGGCGTGGAACAACTCTTGGCCTTCGGTGGTCGCGGTGCTGATCGAAGCCGGGGCCGACCCCGGCGCACGCAGCGAAAGCGGTTGGACGCCGCTTCATGCGGCGGTGACCGGCAACCCCAAACTTTCGGTGGTCGCGACGCTGATCGAAGCCGGGGTCGACCCCGCCGCCCGCAACGAAAGCGGTTGGACGCCGCTTCATGTGGCGGCGTGGAATAACTCCAAACCTTCGGTGGTCGCGGCGCTGATCGAAGCTGGGGCCGACCCTGGTGCACACGACGAAGACGGCGCGACGCCGCTTCATGAGGCGGCGGCGAAGAACAAACTTTCGGTGGTCGCGGCGCTGATCGAAGCCGACTCCGACCCCGGCGCACGCAGCAAAGACGGCAGAACGCCGCTTCATGAGGCGGCGGCGAAGAACGAACCCTCAGTGGTCGCTGCGCTGATCGAAGCTGGCGCGGACCCCGGCGCACACGACGAGGACGGCGCGACGCCGCTTCATGAGGCGGCGGCGAAGAATGAACCCTCGGTGGTCGCTGCGTTGATCGAAGCCAGCTCCGACCCCGACACCCGCGATGGATACGGCTGCACGCCGCTTCATGCGGCGGCGGCCAGCAACTCCGAACCTGCGGTTGTCGCTGCGCTGATCGAAGCTGGCGCGGACCCCGGCGCCCGAAACGGACTCGGCCACACGCCGCTTCATAAGGCGGCGGCCTACAACTCCGAACCTGCGGTTGTCGAAGCGCTGATCGAAGCCGGCGCCGACCTCAACGCCCGCGATAAGTACGGCAGGACGCCGCTTCATGCGGCGGGGAAGAACGAAGAAATTTCGGTTTTCGAAGCGCTGATCGAAGCCGGTGCCGACCCCGACGCCCGCGACGAAGACGGCGACACGCCGCTTCTTGAGGCGCTGAAGGGAATGTAGGAACCGACGTCTACTGGCGGTTGAACGAAGCCCGATTCGAGTGATGCCGGCCCCTGACGATCGATTGCCTGGACAATGAGCATATTCGTCGGCGACGTGGAGCTCTCGGCGCCCGTCATTCTGGCGCCGATGTCGGGCGTGACGGACCTGCCGTTCCGCAATCTGGTCAAACGTCTCGGGGCCGGGATGGTGGTCTCCGAGATGATCGCCAGCGAAGCCATGATCCGAGAGAACCGGCGGACCCTGCTCATGGCGGCCAATCGGCCCGAGGAGCATCCCATGGCCGTCCAGCTCGCGGGATGCGAGCCGGGAATCATGGCGGAGGCCGCCCGTCTCAACGCCGACCGCGGAGCCCGCGTCATCGACATCAACATGGGTTGTCCCGCGAAAAAGGTCGTCAACGGATACGCGGGTTCCGCCCTGATGCGCGACGAATTGGCGGCGTCCAGGATCATCGAGGCGACCGTGAACGCCGTAAGCCTTCCGGTGACGCTGAAAATGCGCACGGGCTGGGACGACGGCAACCGGAACGCGCCATCGCTCGCCCGAATCGCCGAGAATGCGGGCGTCAGGATGATCTCCGTTCATGGGCGAACGCGTTGCCAGATGTACCGGGGCCGGGCGGACTGGCGGTTCATTCGGAAGGTGAAGGAAGCGGTTTCGATCCCGGTGGTCGCGAACGGCGACGTGACGACGCTCGACGACGCCAGGCGCATCCTCGAGGACTCCCGCGCCGACGCCCTGATGGTGGGCCGCGGAACCTATGGAAGGCCGTGGTTCATCAGTCAGATAATGGAGTTTCTGAAGTCCGGAACGAAGCCTCCGGAACCCTCTCTGGAGACCAGGTTCGAGCTGCTGTCGCAACACTACGAAGCCATGTTGAGTCACTACGGGCGCGAGTCGGGAGTGCGCGTCGCGCGCAAGCATCTGTCCTGGTACACGAAGGGTCTGGCGGGATCCGCCGAGCTTCGCGACCGTCTCAACCGGCTCGACACGGCGGACGCGGTCAGGGCCGCGCTCTCCGACTTCTTCGACGCCCGCATGTGGAGCGCCGCGGCGTGACGGCGACGACGGGGCCGGTCCGGACGAGGCCATGTCCCTGATCGGGCGCTCGCCGGCGATGCGGGAGCTCTATCGGCTGCTCGCGCACCTCGTTGAAACCGACCCCGTCGTGCTGATTTCCGGGCTTTCGGGAACCGGCAAGGAACTCGTGGCCCGCGCGCTGCACGACTACGGGAAACGCCGGCGCGGTCCATTCGTGCCGATCAACATGGCCGAGATACCGCGGGAACTCGTCGAAAGCGAATTGTTCGGCCACGAAAAGGGAGCCTTCGCGGGCGCGACGTCCCGGGGCGTCGGGAAGTTCGAGCAGGCGGAAGGGGGGACCCTGTTCCTCGACGAGATCGGCGACATGCCCATGAAGGCGCAGACCCGTTTCCTGCGGGTGTTGCAGCAGGGCGAATTCATCGCCGTCGGGGGGCGCCGTCCGATCAGCGCGGATGCGAGAATCGTCGCCGCGACCGATCGAAACCTCCGCCAGCTCGTTCGCCAGGGGCTCTTTCGCGAGGATCTGTTCCATCGACTGAACGTCGTTCCCGCGCGCCTGCCGCCTCTCGGGGGCCGTATGGAAGATGCGCCGGACCTGATCCGTCACTTCCTCGACGCGGCGGCGGACGACGGGTCGCCGCGGAAGGAGATCCCGGCCGAGGCGCTGCGGCTTTTCGAGTCCTGCTCCTCGCCGGGTGACGTTCAGGAGCTCGAGACTCTCGTCCGGCGTCTGACGGCGCTGTGCGCCGAGGGGGCGACCGACGCCGGGGCCGTCCGCGCGGAGCTCGACGAGGCCGGCGTCGGCGCGGCGCGGGAACCCGATGGGCCGACCGATTCGTTCGGGGAGGCGGTGGAACGCCACTTGAGCCGATATTTCGCGGCGCATGAAGACGGCTTGCCCCCGAACGGGCTGTATGATCGCGTGATCAAGGAAATCGAACGGCCGCTGATCGCGATGTGTCTGAACGCCACCCGCGGAAACCAGGTCCGCGCGGCGAAACTGCTGGGCCTCAACCGGAATACGTTGCGTAAAAAGATCGGCGAGCTTCAAATTCCGGTTGTGCGGGGTCCCCAATGAGTCATAGTTGTCACGTACACGCGCATTCGGATGTCCGTCGCGAACCTCGACGCGCCAGCGCAGGACAGATCGAAACGCCTTCAGCCGCCGGGCGATGTCCACCGAGTCATACACCCTGAACGAGAGTTCGCTCGCCCGGATATCGTCCTGGATCCGGGACGTGGGCCTGGCCCGCAAACTCGCGCTGGCGTTGCTCGTCACGGCGGTCGCGTCCGGCGTGGCGACCTATATCGCGCTCACCGGCTCCTCTCCGTTCGGTCCCGACCCTCGGGCGATCTTCGGCCTGCTCCTCGCGGATCTGGTCCTGGGGCTGCTCCTCGGCGCGATCGTTTCGTTCCGTCTGGTAAGGCTGTGGCTGGAGAGGCGTCGAGGAGGGGCCGGCTCGCGGTTGCACACCCGCCTGGTGTTCATGTTCAGCTTCGTCGCCGTCGCGCCCGCCATCGTCGTCGCGGTGTTCTCGTTCCTGTTCTTCGATCTCGGCATCCAGGCCTGGTTCAGCGATCCCGTCAGAAAGGCGGTTTCCGACTCCCTGGTCGTCGCCAGGGCGTACACCAACGAGCACCGTCAGCTCATCCGCGCGGACGCGCTGGCGATGGCCGCAGACCTGAACCGGGAAGCGCCTTCCCTGATTCGCAACCCGGCGCGGTTCAGACAGATCGTGGCCGCGCAGGCCGCGCTGCGGGGCCTGTCGGAAGCCATCGTCTTCGAACGCGGCGGACGGGTTCTGGCCAAGTCCGAACTCGCGTTTTCCATGGCCTTCGAGCTCGCTCCCGACGAGGCCATCGGACGGGCCGAAAGCGGCGAGGTCGCGATCGTCAACGACGCCAACCACGATCGCGTGAGGGCTCTGGTCCGCCTCGATCACGTTCCGAACGCGTTCCTCTTCGTCGGCCGGTACGTGGACCCGAAAGTCCTCGGCTACGTCGCCCGGGCGGAGCTCGCCGTCGACGAGCACAAGCGTCTGGAAGGCGAGAGATCGGGCATTCGGATCAACTTCGTCCTGATCTTCGCCATGGTGGCGTTGCTCATGCTGCTCGCCGCGATCTGGTTCGCCTTGTCGTTCGCCGCGCGCCTGATGGGACCGGTGTCCAGCCTGGTCGGCGCGGCCGAGCAGGCGCGTGGCGGCGACCTGTCCGTCCGTGTTCCCGAAGGACCGCCGGACGACGAGATCGGCACGTTGAGTCGGGCCTTCAACCGGATGACGTCCCAGCTCCAGGCGCAGCGCACCGAGCTCGTCGACGCCAACCAGCAACTGGAAACCCGCCGACGGTTCACGGAGGCCGTGCTTTCCGGCGTGTCCGCCGGCGTCATCGGCCTCGACGCCCACGGCCGGATCAACCTGCCCAACCGCTCGGCGATCCGCCTGCTGGACACGGACGTCGAGTCTCTGGCGGGCCGTCCTCTCGCCGACGCGGTTCCCGAGATGGCGGAGCTCCTCGCGGCCGCCCGCGGCCGTCCGAGCAGGATCGCGGAAGGGGACGTCTCAATCGCCCGGCGCGGCAGGAGACGGACCTTGCATTGCAGGATCTCCGCGGAAGCCAGGAACGACCGTCTGGAGGGCTTCGTCGTCACCTTCGACGACATAACGGAACTCGTGACCGCGCAGAGGACGGCCGCATGGGCGGACATCGCGCGGCGGATCGCCCACGAGATCAAGAATCCACTGACCCCGATCCAGCTTTCGGCGGAACGCCTGAAGCGCAAGTACCGGAACGAGATCTCGTCCGACCCCCACGTCTTCAGCCAGTGCACCGACACCATCGTTCGGCAGGTCGGGGACATCGGGCGGATGATCGACGAGTTCTCCGCGTTCGCGCGGATGCCGTCGCCCAAGTTCGGTCTGGAGAACCTCAGCGACCTCGCGCGGCAGGCGCTGTTCATGCAGCAGGTTTCACACCCCGACATCGAGTTCAGGAGCGCGTTGCCGGAAGGGCCGGTCGAGTTGATGTGCGACCGCCACCAGACCGCGCAAGTCCTGACGAACCTGTTGCAGAACGCCGCCGATGCGATCAGCGAAGATCGGCCGACCGATGAAACCGGTCCGACCGGCAGGATCGAGGTGGCGGTCGAGGACGGCGGTTCGTCGGTGACCGTGGAGATTTCCGACAACGGTCCAGGCTTGCCGGCGGAGCAGCGGGACCGCCTGTTCGAGCCCTACGTTACGACACGGACCAAGGGAACCGGCCTGGGCCTGGCCATCGCGAAGAAGGTGATGGAGGACCATGCGGGGGAACTCGTTCTCGAGAACGGACGCGACGGCGGCGCCTGCGCCCGGCTGATATTCCACCGGGAAGCGAAACAATCGCCGGACGAACGGGCGGCATGACCTCGACGCGAACGGGCGCCAAAGCATGACCAGCGACATACTGATCGTCGACGACGAAGCCGACATCCGGGAACTGGTTTCCGGAATTCTGCTCGACGAGGGATACGAGGCGCGCGTCGCGTCGGACAGCGGGTCGGCCCTTCAGGAAATCACCCGGCGACTGCCTACGCTTCTGATTCTCGATATCTGGCTTCAGGGCAGCGAAATGGACGGGATCGAGCTGCTCGACACGGTGCTCGGCGACCATCGCGGCCTGCCCGTCATCATGATCAGCGGCCACGGCAACATCGAGACGGCGGTTTCCACGATCAAGAGAGGAGCATACGACTATATCGAAAAGCCGTTCCAGACCGACCGCCTGATCACCGTCGTCTCGAGGGCCATCGAGACGGCGCGCCTGCGCCGTGAAAACCGGGAACTTCGTCTCCGAACGTGGCACGAGACGGACCTGATGGGCGAGTCGCACGAGATCGACGCCCTGAAGGCCGTCATCGACAAGGTGGCGCCCACCGGCGCGCGCGCGTTGATCATCGGGCCATCGGGCTCCGGAAAGGAAGTGGCCGCTCGATTGCTGCATGAACGCTCGGGAAGGTCGAGGGGGCCGTTCGTCGTTCTGAACGCCGCCAGCATGGCGCCCGAACGGGTTGAGGTCGAACTGTTCGGCGTGGAGCGGGGCGCGGGAGGGGCCGACCGGAGGCGCGAGATCGGCACGCTGGAGCAAGCTCACGGCGGGACGCTGTTCATCGACGAGGTTGCGGACATGCCGCTGGAAACGCAGGCGAAGATCCTTCGCGTCCTCCAGGAGCAACGTTTCGAGAGGGTCGGAGGGACCACCAACATCCAGGTGGATGCGCGAGTGGTCAGCGCGTCCACGCGCGACCTGATGGCCGAGATCGCGGCCGGACGGTTTCGGGAGGACCTGTACCACAGACTCAACATCGTCCCCATCCGCGTTCCTCCGCTGAAGGATCGCCGCGGCGACGTTCCCATCCTCGCGCGCTACTTTCTCAAGCGTATCGCCAGGGCGTCGGGCCTCACCCCGCGCGAAATCAGCGAAGACGCGCTGGCGATCCTCCAGGCCTACGAGTGGCCCGGGAACGTGCGCGAACTGAGGAACCTGGTCGAACGCCTCCTGATCATGACGCCGGACCAGTCCGACAGGGTCATCCGGGTCGACGAGTTGCCGCCGGAGTACACGACGGGGACCCAATCGGCCATCACGTTCAATGGCCGCGAGGAGATCATGACCATGCCCCTCCGCGAGGCGCGCGAGGTATTCGAACGCGAGTATCTCACGGCCCAGATCACGCGGTTCCGCGGGAATATCTCTCGAACGGCGGGATTCGTGGGCATGGAGCGGTCGGCGCTTCATCGCAAGTTGAAGACCCTCGGGGTCGGCGGTAACGGAACCGACCGCGCCGTTTGAACCCACGGCAGGCGGGCCTCATCCATGAAAGTCATCGTGTGCGGCGCCGGCCTGGTCGGCTTCAACATCGCCCGGTACCTGTCGAGCGAGAAGAACGACGTGACGGTCGTCGATCAGTCGCCCGAGCTCGTCAAACGGGTCAGCGATCAACTGGACGTTCAGGGCATCGTCGGGTTCGCATCCCATCCGGACGTGCTCGACGCCGCCGACGCGGACGGAGCCGACGTCATCATCGCCGTCACGCAGCGCGATGAAGTCAACATGATCGCGTGCCAGGTCGCGCACAGCCTCTTCGACGTTCCCACGAAGATCGCCCGCATCCGAGCCCAGAACTATCTCGATCCCGTGTGGAGCGACCTGTTCACCCGCGAGAATCTGCCCATCGACGTGACCATCTCTCCGGAGATCGAGGTCGCCCGCGCCGTCATGCGCCGTCTACAGGTTCCCGGGGCGATCGACATGGTTCCGTTCGCAGAGGGCAGGGTGCAGGTGATCGCGACGCGCCTCGACGAAGGGTGTCCCGTCGTCGACACGCCGCTGCGACGGCTGACCGAGCTGTTTCCCGACCTCCATATCCGGGTCATGGGCATCACCCGCGACCGGGAAGTCATGGTGTTGTCGGGAGACAGTTCGATGGCCGTCGGCGACGAGGTCTACTTCGCGGCCGAAGTCGATCACGTGCCGCGCGCCCTGGCGGCATTCGGACACGAGGAAGTCGAGGCGCGCCGGGTGCTGATCGTCGGGGGGGGCAACGTCGGCCTGTCGCTCGCCAGGGAAATCGAGGAGTCCCATTCCAGGGTTTCTCCCAAGATCGTCGAGCACAACCGGGAACGCGCGGGCGAGATCGCCGAACGGTTGCGGCGAACGGTGGTCCTGCACGGCGACGTCCTGGACCACGACATGCTCAACGAGGCCAACGTGCAAGCCACGGAAACGATCGTGGCGGTGACCAACGACGACGAGGTCAACATCCTGGCGTCGCTGCTCGCGAAGAACGAAGGTTGCAAGCGGGCCATCACGCTGATCAACAACGTGACGTTCGAACCGTTGCTGACGTCGTTGGGAATCGACGTGATGGTCAATCCCCGAGCCATCACGGTGTCGCGAATCCTCCAGTACGTGAGGCGCGGCCGCATTCGCGGAGTCCACAGCCTCGGGGACGGGCTGGCCGAAATCATCGAGGCGGAGGCCATGGAGACTTCGTCCATGGTCGGCATTCCGATCAGGGACGCGAACCTCCCGGGCGACATGATCGTGGGGGCGGTGATTCGCGGCGACGAAGTCATCATTCCCAGAGGCGGTACGGTGATTCAGCCCAAGGACCGGGTAGTGGTCTTCACGACCGCCAGAAGGGTCAGGCATTTTGAAAAAATGTTCTCCGTGCGTCTCGAGTATTTCTGAAGAGCTCTCCGACGGTTCCCCATGGTGTACGTAGTCGCGCTGTCCACCCTGGGATGGACGCTGGCGGGGTTCGCCCTGACGATGCTGGCGCCGGCGTTCGTGGCTTTCGGATACGCGGAAACCGATCAGGCGTGGACCTTTCTGGTCTCCGCCGGCGTGACCTTGTTCGCGGGCGGCGCCCTCGTCGCCGCTACGCGCGGCATATCGCGGCGCCCCAATCAGCGAGAGGCCTTCGCGCTGGCGGTTCTGGTCTGGCTGGTGCTGCCGTTTTTCGGGGCGTTGCCCCTGTATCACATCGGTGTCACGCCGACGGCGGCCGATGCGTATTTCGAGGCGATGTCGGGCCTCACCACCACGGGCGCGACGGTTATTGCCGAGCTGGAGATCGTCGAACGCAGCGTTCTCGTCTGGCGGGCGTTGCTACAGTGGCTCGGGGGCCTCGGCGCCCTGATGCTGACGGTCGTCCTGCTGTCCTTCTATAGCGGCGGGGCCATGAAACTGTTCCGTAGCGCCATGCCCCGCGGGGAGCGCCACGACCTCCGGGTTCAACTGGCGCAGTCCCTGCAAGCCATCTGGTGGGTCTATCTGGCGCTGACGTCGGCCTGCGCCCTGAGCCTGTTTCTCGCCGGCATCGGCATCTTCGAGTCGATCTGCCTGGCGATGAGCACATTGTCCACCGGCGGCTTCTCCACCCGGGACGGGTCGATCGCATCGATCTCCTCGCCGGCGGTGGAGGCCGTTCTCGTCGTCTTCATGCTGGTCGGCGCCGTGAACTTCACCTTTCATTGGGCGCTGTTTCACGGTCGGGGATGGCGGGTCTACGCGGGTGACCCGGAAGTGAGATACCTCATCGCCATCGCCTTGGCGGGCAGCGCGGCGCTCGCCGCGATCCTCTTCGCGGCCGGGCATTCGGGAACGTTCGGATCGATTCGCACGGGACTCT
Organism: Alphaproteobacteria bacterium; assembly: GCA_965242505.1. Lineage (GTDB taxonomy): Bacteria > Pseudomonadota > Alphaproteobacteria > UBA2966 > UBA2966 > UBA2966. Next base: position 928,438 of record OZ251449.1, on the reverse strand, counting down.
TCAACGTCGTTTCCATGATGACGACCACCGGGTTCCACAATGGCGAGCCCACGAGTTGGCCGTTGTTCGCGACACTGCTGCTGACCGTGCTGGCGCTCATCGGCGGATGCACGGGTTCGACCACCGGCGGCCTCAAGCTGCTGAGGCTTTCCCTCCTGATCAAGCTGGCGGCTCGCGAGCTGAACCGGCTGGCCCATCCCAGCGCCGTCCGGCGGATCGTCTATGCGGGCCGGGCGGCGGACGAGTCGCCGTTGAGCGGCATCCTGACGTTTTTCTGCACCTACGCAGTCGCGCTGGGCCTCATCGGCGTCGCGCTCTCCTTCTTCGGGCTGGAATTCCATCACGCGTTCATGGCGAGCGCGGCAACCTTGAGCAACACCGGCCCCTTGGCGGCGCTGGCCGCGGGCGGGGAAGGGGGCTACGATGCTCTCGCGGCGGGGGCGAAGTGGACGCTGTGCATGGCGATGCTCCTGGGGAGGTTGGAAGTGTTCGCCCTGCTGGCGTTTCTCGCCGGCGCGTTTCGGCGAGTGTAACGAGACGGAGTCGGATCATGTCCCGGATCGCCTACGTCAACGGCCGGTATGCGCGGTTCGCCGACGCGGCCGTTCACGTCGAAGACCGCGGTTATCAGTTCGCCGACGGCGTCTACGAGGTCATCGCCGTGCGGGACGGACGCCTCGCCGACATGGAACCGCATCTCGACCGGCTCGATCGATCGCTGTCCGAGCTCCGCATGAAGGCGGCCATGTCCCGCGGCGCGCTGGCCGTCGTCCTCGAGGAAATCGTCCGGCGCAACCGGGTCGCCAATGGGATCGTCTACTTGCAGATGACGCGCGGCGTGGCCAAACGCGATCACGCCTTTCCCGACGATTGCGGGACCTCCGTCGTGGCGACCGCGCGCAACGCGCCGCCGCGTCCCGCCGCCGTCGTCGAGAGGGGGGTCAGGGTCGTCACGGTCCCGGACGTCCGCTGGAAGAGGTGCGACATCAAGTCCGTCTCTCTCCTCCCGAACGTCCTCGCCAAACAGAAGGCCAGGGAAGCCGGCGCTTACGAAGCCTGGATGGTCGACGAAGACGGCCGCGTTACGGAAGGCAGCTCCACCAACGCCTGGATCGTCGACCACGCGGGAGATCTGATCACGCGCCATCTCGACAATGCCATCCTCGCGGGGGTCACGCGGATGGCGGTCGGCGATCTGGCGATGAAGCAACAGCGGCGCCTCGTGGAACGACCGTTCACCCTCGGGGAAGCGGAAGCGGCGAGCGAAGCGTTCTTGACCAGCACGACGTCCTCCGTGACGCCCGTCGTCCAGATCAACGACGTCCCGGTCGGCGCCGGCGCGCCGGGCCCGGTGACCCGGACCTTGCGGACCCTCTACGATGCGTATCTGTCGGGGCGATAGGGCGGGCAGGCCCTTGTCGCGGACCGCGGCGCGCCATATGTTGGTTCGGGCGGTAAAGTCGCAGGATGACCGAGTCCCCATCTGGACGAATGTGACGATGGCGCCGGTCGATCGCGCACAGGACGGGGCGGAAAAGACATGGCCGCGAACAAGAGCCAAAATCTGCAAGACACCTTTCTCAACCGAATCCGGAAGAACAAGGTCCCGGTCACCGTGTTTCTGGTCAACGGGGTGAAGCTTCAGGGCGTCATCGGTTCGTTCGACAATTTCTGCGTGCTGTTGCGTCGGAACGGTCACATTCAGCTCGTGTACAAGCACGCGATCTCGACGGTGATGCCGAACCAGCCGGTTCAACTGTTCGACCCGGCGGACGCCGACGCCCCCGAGGGAGAATAGAATCCCGGACACCGGCGGGAGCGATGAAAGCTCCGGCGTCGTGAGCGATGGACCGGATCGGAGCCGTTCCGTCCGGAGCGGAACCGCCTTGGTTTTTCTTCCGCGCCTGAACAGGACGCGCGACGGTTCCGATTCGGTCAGGGACGCCGTTTCCGCGCTCGATGAGGCGACGCGTCTGGCCGAAGCCATCGAACTCGTCGTCGCGCATTCCGAGGCGGTCGTCGTCGCGCGGCCGCGGCCGGCGACACTGTTCGGCAATGGCCGCGTCGAGAGCATCGGCCGCCTGACTCGCCAACTCTCCGCCGAAGTCTGCATCGTGGACGGAAAGTTGAGTCCGATCCAGCAACGGAATCTCGAACGCGCCTGGAATTGCAAGGTGATCGATCGCACCGGGCTGATCCTGGAGATATTCGGCGCCCGCGCGCGGACCCGAGAGGGCCGCCTGCAAGTCGATCTGGCGGCCCTGGAATACCAGCGAAGCCGACTGGTGAGGTCGTGGACGCACCTCGAACGCCAGCGTGGCGGTTTCGGTTTCATGGGCGGTCCCGGCGAGAGCCAGATCGAAGCCGACCGTCGTCAGATCGCGGAACGGATAGCGCGCCTGAAGCGGGAGCTCGGCCGGTTGACCCGGACGCGCGGACTCCACCGGTCCAGCCGCAAGAAAGCGCCCTATCCGGTCGTCGCGCTGGTGGGGTACACCAACGTGGGCAAATCGACGGTGTTCAATCGCCTGACCGACGCCGGCGTGGCGGCCGAGGACATGCTGTTCGCGACGCTGGATCCGACGATGCGGGGCATTGCGCTACCGAGCGGCCGTCGCGTCATACTGTCGGACACGGTCGGATTCATCTCCGATCTTCCGACGGCTCTCGTCGCCGCCTTCCGTGCGACGCTGGAAGAGGTCGTGGCGGCGGATCTGATCGTGCACGTGCGGGACGTGTCCCATCCGGAATCCGCCCGGCAAAAGGCCGACGTGCTCGCCGTCCTGGAGGAGCTCGGCGTCGCGGCGGGCGCGACCGACCGAACGCTCGAGGCGCTCAACAAAATCGACCTGCTGGACCCCGACGGGCGCGCCGCCGTGACGACCCGGCCGGCCGCCGCCGATCCTCGGCAGATACCCGTTTCCGCGCGTACGGGGGAGGGGGTCGACGAGCTCCTGTCGGAGATGGACCGGTTGCTGTCCGGTGGCCGCAGAACGCTGGACCTGCGGATTTCGCTCGGAGACGGGGCGACGCTCGCCTGGCTCTATCGGCATGGAAACGTGGTCAGCCGCGAGGACGTGGACGGCCTGGCTCATGTGAAGGTGGGACTGGACGCCCCTGACGTCGCCCGTTTGGAGCATCGCTTGAAGGCCGAGGAAACGCCGGCCGTTCGATGACCTCGAAATCTCACCCTTTCGTCGAGCGATTTTTAATGAAAGCCGTGTTCGTCGTTACCGACCGGCGCCCCGCCATTCGGATTCGGCATCGGGCATGATGCGGCGCAGGAACTGGTCGAACAGGGGAACGGTAAAGGCGGTGTCGCCATGGGTCGGGCTCCAGACCATGCCTTTGGCGATCAACTGGCTGCGCGTGGGACCGAGCGAAGTGACCTTGCGGCCGAGCACCCGCGCGATCTCCCCCGAACGGTGCGGGCCGGGGCCGAGTTCCGCCATGGCGCGCAGGTAGCGCTTCTGGGACGGCGTCAGGCGATCGAGGCGAGCTCTGAAGAAGCCCGCGTCGAGAGAGGCCGTCACTTCGTTCGACGCGCGCTCGACGTCCCTCGCGGTGATCAACGAATGCTGCGCGATGTCCCAGACGCGCTTTCCCCATTCCTGCAGGAAGTACGGATAGCCTTGCGTTTCGGCCACGATCCTCCGCAGGGCGTCGGCGCCGACGTCGGCGTTCCGCGCGCGGACGGGTTTTGCGATCGCGTCCTCGGAGGCTTTCTCGTCGAGAGGGCCGACTTCCCGAAACTCGAACAGGCGCTCCGCATACGTCTTGGCTTCGGCGGTCTGCGCCCGAATCTGCGGTAGCCCGGCGGCGGCGAGGAAAACCGGGAGTCCTCTCTGCCCGGCGCGATGCAGGGCGGCGATCAGCGCGGCCAGATCCGCCTTCGGGACATACTGCAACTCGTCGACGATTACGATCAGCGCGGTGTTCGAGTTGGACGCGGCCGCACCGACCACTTCGAACAGGTCCATGAGGTCGTGTTCCAGATTCCCGCTGTCGGCGACGCCCGGTTCGACAGGCCCATCGATGCTCATCTCGACGTCGCCGTACTTCACTTTCAGCGCAGACACGAATCCGGCAAGCGCTCTCGAGGCGCGGAGGATCAGGTCGCGAGCCATATGCTGCCGTGACAACCGTAGAAGAACGCCGCGTAGTTCGATGGCGAGCAGCACCGGCAGAGCGCTCCGTTCGGTCGCCTCGATCATGAGGGTGGCGAGACCGGCTTCCTGGGCGTCCCGATATACGCGGTCGAGCAGGGTGGTCTTGCCGACGCCGCGCAGCCCCAGCAGCAACACGCTTCGCGCCGCCAGCGAACGGCGCGTCCGTTCCACGGAAACGCAGATGGATTCAAGCAACTCGTCCCGCCCGGCGAGCTCCGGAGGCGGGATGCCCGCGCCGGGCGCAAAGGGGTTGTCCACAGGATTCATTCAGGCTTTATACCAAAATTAGCCGATTTACGAAATATCGATAAGACGGCTAATTTGCGCATAATTCCGATGGACGGGGCCGATAGGCGCGCGCCGATACGCTGCGCGGTGGTTTCATCCGCTCGCTCCCCCGCATTCTTTCTCTCGCGCCTGCCGTTGCTCGACCCCGGAAACGGGAAGGGAAGGGGAGCCGGGGGGCGCCCTCGATGGGTTTTCCTGAAAAGGGTTTCCTCCCTGGCCCTCTCCCCCGTTGACAGGGAATCGGCGCGTCACTATATACGCCGTACGTTGGCGCCTGCGGGATTTGGGCGCTGGCGCGCCGGGTCACGGTGGCGGTCTTTCGCCTCTCGACGTGAAGGTTGAAGGGACCGCATCCCGTTCGGGAAGCGGTCCGGCGCCGAGGTCGCCATGAACGGCGGGGAACCCGTCGTCATGCGTGAATTGGACGTGATGAATGTCTTGGAATAGGGGAAGTTGAAAGCAATGGCTGCGAAGGACATCAAGCTCAGGGAGTCGGCCCGGGAACGCATGCTCCGCGGGATCAACGTAATGGCTGACGCCGTGAAGGTGACGCTGGGTCCCAAGGGTCGCAACGTCATTCTGGACAAGTCCTTCGGCGCGCCCCGGATTTCGAAGGATGGCGTTACCGTCGCCAAGGAAATCGAACTCGAGGACAAGTTCGAGAACATGGGCGCCCAGATGCTCCGCGAGGTGGCGAGCCGCACCAGCGACGTCGCCGGCGACGGCACGACCACGGCCACCGTTCTGGCTCAGGCGATCGTTCGCGAGGGCATGAAGGCGGTCGCCGCGGGCATGAACCCGATGGATCTCAAACGCGGCGTCGACAAGGCCGTCGAGACCGCGACCGGCTTTATCGAGGGCGCATCGAAGAGCGTGCGCTCGGAAGCGGAGATCGCCCAGGTCGGCGCCATCTCCGCCAACGGCGAAGGCGAGATCGGCGAGATCATCGCCGAGGCCATGCAGCAGGTGGGGAAGGAAGGCGTGATCACGGTCGAGGAGGCCAAGGGCCTCGCCACCGAGCTCGACGTCGTCGAGGGAATGCAGTTCGACCGCGGCTACCTCTCGCCGTATTTCGTCACGAATGCCGAGAAGATGCAGGCGGAGCTGGAGGATCCCTACATTCTCCTTCACGAGAAGAAGCTCTCCAGCCTGCAAGCCATGCTGCCCATTCTCGAAGCCGTGGCGCGGTCGGGCAGGCCGTTGCTGATCATCGCCGAGGACGTCGAAGGCGAGGCCCTGGCCACGCTCGTGGTCAACAAGTTGCGCGGCGGCCTCAAGATCGCCGCCGTGAAGGCTCCGGGCTTCGGCGACCGCCGCAAGGCCATGCTCGAGGACATCGCCATCCTGACCGGCGCTCAGGTGATCAGCGAGGATCTCGGCATCAAGCTCGAGAACGTCACGCTCGACATGCTGGGTCGGGCCAAGCGGACGATCGTGAACAAGGACGACACCACGGTCGTCGAAGGCGCCGGCAAGAAGCGCGAGATCACCGGCCGTTGCGGCCAGATCCGCGCCCAGATCGAGGAGACCACTTCCGACTACGACCGCGAGAAGTTGCAGGAGCGTCTGGCGAAGCTGGCCGGCGGCGTCGCGGTGATCAAGGTCGGCGGATCGACCGAGGTCGAGGTGAAGGAGCGCAAGGACCGCGTCGACGACGCCCTTCACTCGACCCGAGCGGCCGTGGAGGAGGGCGTGGTCCCCGGTGGCGGCGTGACCCTGCTTCGCGCCATCAAGGCGCTGGACCGGGCCAAGGGCGAAAACCGGGACCAGGACGTCGGCATCGACATCGTGCGCCGCGCCCTGCAAGCGCCGCTTCGCCAGCTCGCGGAAAACGCCGGTCACGACGGCGCCGTGGTCGCCGGCAAGATTCTCGAGTCGAAGGACGCGAGGTTCGGCTTCGACGCCCAGAACGAGACCTATACGGACCTCGTCAAGGCGGGCGTCATCGATCCGGCCAAGGTGGTTCGGGCGGCGCTTCAGGACGCCGCGTCGGTTGCCGGGCTCCTGATCACCACCGAAGCCATGGTCGCCGAGATTCCGGAGAAGAAGGAAATGCCGCCGATGCCTCCGGGCGGCGGCATGGGCGACATGGGCGGCATGGGGTTCTGACCGACCCACGGGTCCGCAATGCGATGGAAAGGGCCACCGATCGGTGGCCCTTTTCTGTTGCGGCGCGCCCTCTCTTCTTGCAGGGGGAGGGTCGGGGTGGGGGCCGCGCCTTATTCCTCCTCTCGCCGGTAGAGGTTCCAGGGCGAGTAGGCCTGCATCACGGGCATCAACTGGATGACGTTGATGTTGATGTGATCGGGGAGGGCGACGCAATAGTAGATGGCGTCGGCGACGTTTTCCGAGGTCAGGACTTCGAGGCCCTCGTAGCCGGCTTCGGCCTTCGCCGCATCCCCGTCGTAACGCACCAGGTTGAATTCCGATCGTGCGACTCCGGGTTCGACGCAGGTGACCCGGATATCCTTGCCGAAGCATTCCGCCCGCACGTTTTTCGAGAACAGATGCACGAAGGCCTTGGTCCCGCCATAGATGTTGCTTCCCGGGTTGGGCTGCCGCCCGCCGACCGAACCGATGTTGACGATATGGCCGCGGTTGCGTTCCACCATGCCGGGGAGGATCGCGTGGGTGCAGTAGACGACCCCGTTGATGTTCGTGTCGAGCATTCTCCGCCACAGGTTCATGTCGGCTTCGTACGCAGGCCCCAGGCCGAGCGCCGCGCCGGCGTTGTTGACCAGCACGGAGACCTCCCGGAACGCATCGGGTAGGCCGCCGACCGCCGCGCGCACGCCTTCGTGGCTCGTGACGTCGAGGGGCAGGGGGTGGCAGGCGTTCCCGAGTTCGTCCGCCAACGCCTCCAACCGGTCCGCGCGGCGGCCGGTGGCGATGACCTTCGCGCCTTCGGAGACGAAGCGCCGCGCCGCCGCCGCGCCGAAACCGGACGTGGCGCCGGTGATGAAAACGGTCATGTCTTCCGGTGTCATGCCGGCGCCTCCGGAGCTGCGCGCGTCACGTCGCGCGGTGAATCGCCACCCGGTTCCAGTTCTGGTCGGTCGGCATGATTTCGATGATGTTGGCGTTGACGTGCGGGGGCAGGGCGAACGCGTAGAACAGGATGTCCGAGAACTCCTCGGCCGTGATCATTCGGAAACCACGCCTGAAATCCTCCAGGGCGGACTTGTCGCCGCGGGCCCGAACCTCGAAGAATTCGGTCTCCACGGCGCCCGGCTCGAGCACCGTCACGCGAACGTGGCGCCCCAACAGCTCCGCCCGCAGGTCGAGCGTGAACATATGCAGGAACGACTTGGTGGAGCCGTAGACGCTGTTTCCCGGCGTCGCGTAGACGCCGCCGACGGAGCCGATGTTGAAGATGTGGCCGCGGTCCCGTTCGACCATGCCCGGCAGAATCGCGTGGGTCACGTGGACGACGCCCTTGATGTTGGTATCGATCATCGTCAGCATGTCGTCGAGGTCGTCCTCGTGAAACTTTCCGCCGCCGAGCGACAGTCCGGCGTTGTTGACCAGCACCGATATTTCGGCGAAGTCCCGGGGCAGGGCGGCGACGCATTGCCGCACGGCATCCCGATCGCGGACGTCGAGCGTGGCCGCGTGCAGGCGGTCGCCGAGTTCGTCTCGCAGGGCATCGAGCCGGTCCGCGCGGCGGCCGGTCGCGACGACGCGGGCGCCTTCGGCGATGAATCTGCGGGCGATGGCCGCCCCCATGCCGGAGGTCGCGCCCGTGACGAAGACCACGTCGTTGGACACGTCGGTCATTTTCACTCCTCCGCGGCGGTCGAATCGCCGCGCTCCCGTTTCTTGGCGCGTTCCCAGGCCTCGTCGTATTCCGCGAGGGAGAGTCGTTCGAGGTCGCGTCCCGACGACGCCATCTCCGTCTCCACTTGGCGAAAGCGCCGTTCGAATTTCGTATTCGCGCGGCGGAGCGCGGATTCCGGGTCCACGCCCAGGCGACGGGCATGGTTGACGATCGAGAACAGAAGGTCGCCGAACTCCGCCGAAACCGCTTCCCTGTCCCGCGGCTCCTCGCTTGCTTCCGCCTCCGACACGGCCTGCCGAAGCTCGGCGAGCTCTTCCTCGATTTTCGCGAGGACGTCGTCCGTGGCGGTCCAGTCGAACCCGGCCCGCGCCGCGCGTTTCTGCAACTTTTGCGCCCGCAGCAGGGCGGGGAGGGCGCGCGCGACGTCATCGAGGATACTGGCCCGGCGTCCTTCCGCGCCGGCGCGCGTCTCCCGCTCCCGCGCCTTGTGGGCTTCCCACGCCAGCGTCTGCGTTTCGGCGTCCGCCACGTCGTCGCCGCCGAAGACGTGGGGATGTCTGCGGATCATCTTGTCGCTGACTCCGGCCACGACGCCGTCGAAATCGAAGCCGCCCGTTTCGCGTGACAGCTGGGCGTGGAAAACGACCTGAAGGAGCAGGTCCCCGAGCTCGTCGCGCAGGCGCGTCATGTCGCCGTTCTCGATTGCGTCCACGACCTCGTAAGCCTCTTCGATGGCGTAGGGCGCGATGGTCTCGAAGGACTGCTCAAGGTCCCAGGGACACCCGCCGTCCGGATCGCGAAGCCTGGCCATGATGTCGAGAAGCCGGCGAATGTCGCCAGCTTCGGGGGAGAGCTTCATGAGGCGATTATCGAGGCTGGAACGAAGGCGCGCAACCACGGACCGATACTTGTTGAGGTCGTCCGTGGCGGAAGGCTGGAAGTTGTCGCATAATGTATATTATCGGAAATAAAAAATATATTCGTTTCAAACGATTGGGTCAGGCCGGCGGGCTTTCGCGAACAGGCCGAAGAAATTCTCGGTCGTCGCCTCGGCGAGCTCCGAGACCGGCATCCCTCTCAGTTCCGCCACCTTGTCGGCCGTATGCGTGACGTAAGCGGGCTCGTTCGTCCTGCCTCGATGCGGAACGGGCGCCAGAAAGGGAGAATCGGTCTCCACGAGAAGCCTGTTCAAGGGCGCCACGGTCCTGGCCGTCTCTCTCACCTCTTCCGCATTCTTGAACGTCACGATTCCGGAAAAGGAAATCAGGAAATCGATTTCAAGCGCCTTTTCAGCAAGTTGTCTGGTTGCGCTGAAGCAATGCAGCAATCCGCTGTAGGCGCCGTCGCGATGTTCATCGACGAGGATTCGCGCCGTGTCCGCCTCGGCGTTGCGCGAATGGACGATGATCGGCAGGCCGGTTTCGCGCGCGGCGGCGATGTGGGTGCGGAACGATCGTTGCTGGACGCCGCGCGGACTGTGCTCGTAGTGGTAGTCGAGCCCGGTTTCGCCGACCCCGACGACCTTCGGGTGTTTGCAGAGTTCGATCAGCCGCCGCGCGGTCACGTCCGGTTCCGAGCTCGCCTCGTGCGGGTGGACGCCGACGGAGCACCAGACGTCTTCGTATCTCTCGGCAATCGCCAACACGCCGGGGAATCGGTCGAGGCTGGTGGAAATGGTCAGAAAGGCGCCGACTCCGGCCGCCCGGGCCCGCGCCACGACCGCGTCGAGCTCCTCGCTCAGAACGCCGTAATCGAGATGGCAATGGCTGTCGACAAGCATGGCGGTCGTCCGCCGTTCAGGCGTTCTCCTTGACGCGCGCGGTTCGTCGCGTCGCGGTCGGTGGAATCCCTATTCGTCGTCGACGTACCGGGGGAACACGGCTTCGGGTTTGGGCAGCGGGAGGCCGGGTCGGAGAGCGCCGCCCTCCCCCAATCGCGCGAAATCGCGCGCGTCTTCCGGCTGGCCCAGCTGGTCGAGCAGCTTCGAGGCGGAACCCGGCATGACCGGTTGCAGAAGGATCGCCAGGCGCCGAAGCCCCTCGGCCGCCACGTAGAGCACGGTGTTCATGCGCTCCGGGTCCCGTTTCCGGAGTTCCCACGGGGCCTGCGCGGCGACGTAACGATTGGCGTCGCCGACGACTTTCCAGATCGCCTCGAGCGCTCGGTGAATGCCCTGGACGTCCATCTCCGCCCGGATGGCGTCGATCAGGTCGTAGGCGCCGGCGAGAAACCCGCGGTCGTCGTCATGCAGCCGACCGGGTTTTGGAACGGACGCGGCACAGTTCCGATGGATCATGGACAGCACGCGCTGGGCGAGGTTCCCGAGATCGTTGGCCAGGTCCCCGTTGAGCCGATTGACCATGGCGCGATGCGAGAAGTCGCCGTCGTTGCCGAGGGGCGCGTCGCGCATCAGGAAGTAGCGCACCGGATCGAGGCCGTAGTCCTCGACGAGCCGCAACGGGTCGATGACGTTGCCGAGCGACTTCGATATCTTTTCGCCTTCGTTGGTCCACCAGCCGTGAGCGAAGACGCGTTTCGGCGGCGGCAAGCCGGCGGACATCAGAAAGGCCGGCCAATAGACGGCGTGGAACCGGAGGATGTCCTTGCCCACCATGTGGACGTCGGCGGGCCAGTACCTGGCGAAGGACTCCGACTCGACGTCGGGGTATCCCACCGCCGTGACGTAGTTGGTCAGCGCGTCGAGCCAGACGTACATGATGTGGTCGTCGTCGCCCGGCACGGGGACGCCCCACTTGAAGCTCGTCCGCGAGATCGAGAGATCGCGCAGGCCGCCCTTGACGAAGCTGACGACCTCGTTGCGCCGGGTCTCGGGCAGGATGAAATCGGGATTCTCGTCGTAGAACTCGAGCAGGCGGTCTCCCCACTCCGAAAGTCTGAAGAAGTAACTCGGTTCCTCGACCCACTCGACCTCCGCGCCCGTGGGCGCGAGACGCGCGCCGTCCGGCCCGTCCGTCAGCTCCTCCTCTCCGTAGAAGGCTTCGTCGCGGACCGAGTACCAGCCCGAGTACGTCCCGAGATAGATGTCGCCGTTGCGCTCGATGGCACGCCAGATCGCCTGGCTCGCCCGGGCGTGCCTGGCCTCGGTCGTGCGGATGAAGGCGTCGTTGGAATATCCCATCGGTCCGGCGAGGCCGCGGAAGTTTCGGGATACCTTGTCGACGAAGGTCCGGGGATCGAGGCCCGCGCTCTGCGCCGATTTCTCGACCTTCTGGCCGTGCTCGTCGGTGCCGGTGAGGAACATCACGTCGTAGCCGTCGAGTCGCTTGAAGCGGGCCAGCACGTCGCACGCCAGCGTCGTGTAGGCGTGGCCGATGTGCGGCGCGTCGTTCACGTAGTAGATCGGCGTCGTGATGTAGTAACGAGGGGCGTCAGGAGACATCGAACCACGGTCCGTTCACGGCGCCGCCCGCCCGGCGAGGAAATCACGCGCGGGATGCCGTCCGCAGGGTGGAGAAGGCGGTCAGCAGCACCTGCTTCCGGTCGAGATTGACGGCGTCCGCCGCGGAAAACAGGCCGCGCATGTTTTCCCATACTTCGCACCAGCGTTCAAGGCCGCCGGTGCGGGCGAGGCGCGCCATGACCTCGTTCTCGCCGGGCGTGACGGGCTCGGGAAAGGTTCCCGTCACGGCTCCGCGGACCATGCCCTCGATCCAGCGCGGCAGCAGGGCGGCGATCAGGCGAAAGGCGTCGGCGCCGTCCCGCTTGCCGACGCGGTCTCCCAGGCGATGGACGGCGAGCATGTCGACGGCGGGAAGACCCGCGATCAACGCGACGAGCTCCTCGTAGAGCGTCAAGCCATCCGCGTCGGCCAGCGCGAGCGCCCGGCCCGGACTTCCGTCCGCCAGTCGTCCGAGCGCCACGCGTCTATCGGCGGCGATGTCCGGCCTCCGCGCCGCCACGACCTGGCCGACGAGCTCCGGAGCGAGCCCGCGCAACGAAAGGCGGCGGCAGCGAGACCGCAACGTCGCCGGCACGCGGCCCGGGACGTGCGCGACCATGATCACCAGGCCATGGGCGGGCGGTTCCTCGAGCGTCTTGAGCAGCGCGTTCGCCGCGTTCCGGTTCATCTCGTCCGCCGCGTCGACGATGGCCACGCGCCACCTTCCTTCCGCGGCCGTCATGGCGAAGAACGAAACGAGGTCGCGGGCGTCGTCCACCACGATTTCCTCGCGCCGTCGGTTGCGTTGGAGGTCGAGGCCGCGCTCCACCACCCTGAGATCGGCGTGCGCGCGGGAGGCGACCCGGCGAAACACCGGGTCTTCCCGCCCGACCGCCAGGCCGTCCGGCTCTCGGGACGGCCCTTCCCCGCCGTCGGCGAGGACGAAGCGCGCGAGTCGATAGGCGAGAGTCGCCTTGCCGACGCCTCTCGGGCCGGTGATCAGCCAAGAATGGGCGAAGCGGTTCCCGTTCCAGGCCGAGAGCAGTTCCGACTCCGCTTCGGCATGGCCGAGCAGTTCCGGGTTTTCATGCGGCTCCACGACGTTGCCGCCGGCGCTGTCGGCCGTCATGGGCTACACTCCGAACCGGCGCGCGATGAACGCCATGACGGCGTCGTGAACGGAGTCGGCGGATCGGGCCGCGTCGACGACGACGCATCGCTCACCGTTCCGCTTCGCGATCTCGAGAAACCCCTCGCGCGATCTTTCGTGGAAGTCGATTCCCATTCCCTCGTAGCGGTCCCTGCCGTTTCCGCGGCCGGCTGTTCTGTCGAGTCCCTGGCGAACCGCGACGTCCAGGATGATCGTCGCATCCGGCCAAAGGTTCCCCACGGTCTTGCGGTGCAGGTCCTCGATGATCGATGTCTCCACGCCCTGCCCGTATCCCTGATAGGCGATGGTCGAATCCGTGTATCGATCGCAGACGACCCAGGTTCCCTCGCCGAGCGCGGGCTCGATGATCGCCGCCACATGATCGCGCCGCGCCGCGAAATGAAGCAGGGTCTCGGTCATGGGATCCCAGCGGCCGGCCTCGCCGCGGACGAGTAGCTCGCGGATGCTCTCGGCCCCCGGGGAGCCTCCCGGTTCCCGGGTGGCGAGACACGGAATGCCCTTGTCCTTCAGCGCTTCCGTCAGGCGTCGGACCTGGGTGCTCTTGCCTCCGCCCTCGCCGCCTTCGAACGAGATGAAACGGCCTCGGGTCACGTCAACGACCGGCCGCGGGGCCGCGGCGACCCGCGAGAGCGGTATCGCCTTCCGCCGCCGACCGGCCCCCTACTCCGCAGCGCCCCACGCCAGATATCCGATGGCGGCGCCCAGGCGTTTGAACACTCCCAGTCTGGGGACGTCCTTTCCGGCGACGAGCGGGATCCGCGCGATTTCGGCGTCGGGGGTCGAGATCGTGAGCGTGGCCAGCTCCTGGCCGGATCGGATGGGCGCCGCGATGGGGCTGTCGTAGCCGACCTTCACTTTCATCTTGCGCCGGTCCTGGCGCGACAGGGTGAGGGTCACCCGGTTCTCGACGACGAGCGGCACTTCCGCCTCTTCTCCGAGCCAGACAGCCGCGTTGTCCACCGTTTCTCCGGCGTCGAACAGCCTGAAGTTGCCGAACTCCCGGTAGGCCCAATCCAATAGCCGCTCCGTCTCCCGGGCGCGCTGCTTCGAGCTGGCGAGCCCGTTGACCACGAGGATCAACCGGCGGCCTCGCCTGTCGACCGAGGCGGCGACTCCGTACCCCGAAGCCGAGGTGCGGCCGGTTTTGAGACCGTCCGCGCCGTCGTATCCATACAGAAGGGGATTCCGGTTTCCCTGCTTGATGTCGTTGTAGGTGTAGGTCTTTTCCGAGAACAGCGGGTAGTGCTCCGGGAACTCCCTGATGATGATGGCCGACAGCTTCGCTATGTCGCGGACGGACATCTGATGGCCGTCTTCGGGCCAGCCGGTCGAGTTCGTGAACGTGCTGGCGGTGAGGCCGATCTCGCGGGCCCGTCGGGTCATCTCCTCCGCGAACGCGGCTTCGCTGCGGGCCAGTCCTTCCGCCACGACGATGCATGCGTCGTTGCCCGACTGCACCACGATGCCGCGCAGCAGGTCTTCGACCTTGATGCGCGTATTGACGCCGACGAACATCTTCGAACCGCCCATTCGCCATGCCGTCTCGCTTACCGGAAAGGTGTCCTCCAGTCGGAGATTGCCGGACTTGAGCCGCTCGAAGACCATGTAGAGCGTCATCAGCTTGCTCATCGACGCCGGAGCCGTGGGTGCGTCCGCGTTCTTCTCGAGAAGTACGGCGCCCGTCTCGTGGTCCATGAGGATGGCGAATTCGGCGGCGGTTTCCATCGCCGCCGCCGGTTGCGACATGGCGAGGCCGACCGCCAGGGCGAGCAACGGCGGAATCGTCCGAAGTCCGGCGAAGCGGTCGGCCTTGCGCCTCATTGAAGCGGCCCCCTCCCCCGCATTACGTCCGCTCGGTCATGAAGCGGACGAATCCGCCGACGGCATGAAGGCGAACCGGCGCGCCGTCAATCGACGATGATGACGGCATCGATGTGTCCGTTGTCGATCAGGCGACCGAGGGTTTCGTCCGCCTGTTCGAGGTTGGCGATCGGCCCGATGCGAACCTGAAACAGCTCTCGTCCCTCGACTCGCGTCGGCGTGACCGAGGCCTCGGCGAGACCGGCGAGGCGTTTCCGAAGACGCTCCGCGTTCTCGGGAAAGGAGAACGCCCCCGCCTGCACGTAGAGTTCCGTGGGTTGGGGGTCCGCGGCCTCCGCGCCGCCGGTGGGGGGAGTGGGAGCCTCCGGTGGCGGAGGAGCCTCGGCGACTCCCGTCGGCGGCGGCAGATGGGCGGTCTGCACGGCGGCCACGGGTGCCGCCTTCACCGCGAATCTGTCCCTGTCCGGCGTGACCGGTTTCTCCGCGATCTCGACCTCGTCCGGCGCCGGCGTCGCTTCGACCCGCACGCGCGCGGTGCCCTGTTCCTCGAAACCGAGAAGCTGGGCCGCCCGCCGCGAAAGATCGATGATCCGGCCATGCACGAACGGGCCCCGGTCATTGATGCGGACGGTGATCACCCGCGCGTTATCGAGGTTCGTCACGCGCGCGTAGGTCGGCATCGGCAGCGTCTTGTGAGCGGCGGTGAGGCCGTTCATGTCGTAAATCTCTCCGTTCGCCGTCTGCTGGCCATGAAACGGTTTGCCGTACCAGGACGCGATTCCGGTCTGGCGGTAGTCCGGATCCTCCTTCGGGTAGTACCAGACGCCGTCGATCTCGTAGGGGTCGCCCACCTTGTACGTCCCTTGGGCCGAAGGAGCCGCGGCCGCGCGTTGCGACCGCGCGGCGGCTTCCGCGTCCGTCCCGGTCTTGCCCCCTTCCGTGATTCGGATGACTTCCTTGGCCGCGTGAACGGCGAGACGCGTCGGAGTGCATGCCGTCGTCGCCGCCAGGAGCGCGACGGCGATGACGACGCCGAACCCGGATATGGAAAGGCCGCCGACCGGGCGCATGGTCATTTCAGCGTGCGTTACAAGATTTGGTGCGCGTTACGGGATTGACCCATCATCTTGTAATTCTATCGGGCGCCGATGCGATCCGCAAGATGTCCTACCGAGATGGCGAAGAAATCCGATCTGTTCCATTTGAGTATCGCTTCGAAGTTGTCGTAGACCAGAAACGCGGGCTCCCGTTTTCGCTTGTCCGGAAGAACGATCGAGGAACGCAGCTGGCGGCGGGGCAGGTCGCCGCCGTCGAGCCGGCGCACCCCGAGTTTCTGCCATGCGCCTATTCGTTTCCTGATCTTTCGTCCGGTCAGTCCGAGGTCGAAGTCCCGGGGCAACCGGACGCCCCTGCCCCACGTGATGTCGTCGCGCCATCCCGACGCCGCCAGATAATTGGCCGTCGATGCGAACACGTCGGCTTTGCTCGTCCAGATGTCGCGGCGCCCGTCGCCGTCGTAATCGACGGCATGTCGCATGAAGGACGAGGGCATGAACTGGTTCTGGCCCATGGCCCCGGCCCACGACCCCTTCATCCGTTCCGGCGGTATGTGGCCTTGATCCAGGATTTCAAGGGACGTCAGCAATTCTTTGCGAAAGAATGAACTTCTTCTTCCATCGAAAGCCAGTGTCGCGAGGGCGGCGACGACTGGAAATCCTCCGGTATGTCGGCCGAAACCGGTTTCGATGCCCCAGAGCGCGACGATGAACCTCGGCTGCACCCCGAACTTGGCGCCGATTTCGTTCAGCAGTTTCCGGTTCCGGGCGAATTTGTCCCTCCCCTCGTCGATTCGCTTCCGGTTGACGACGCGGGACAGGTATTCGTCGAAGGTCATCGTGAACTCGGGCTGACGCCGGTCCAGCTCGATGACGCGCGGTATCGGTTCGACGCCGTCGAAGGCCGTGTCGAACGTTTCCGCCCGGATGCCCCGGGCGAGCGCTTCGGCGCGAAGCTCTTCGCGCCACCCGTCGAAGCCGTGTTCCTCGGCGAACGCGGCCGGGGCGTGATCGACTGACAACAGTCCGAGACACAGAACGGCGACAGGCCATGAGTGTCGCTTCAACGCGCCGTACCTTTCGTGCGAACGAGCCCTCGACGGATACACCTTGTGCCACAGCTCCCGGACGTCCGCAACGTCCTTCCGGTCACGGCGCCGGAAACAGTTCGGACGACTTGCCCATCAGGCGATAGACGACGAGGCCGATCCATTCATGCTGCGCGTGTTTCAGGAGCTTCAGGCCGGACCGGAGACCGAACTCGCGCGCCGCGGACGCCGCGGTCCGGTAATCGACGGGATAGGGAACGACGTCGGGCCACCCCGCCTTGCGGAACGCGCCCATGGCGCGCGGCATGTGACGGGCGGACGTGACGAGCAACCACGTTTCGCCGGGTTCCGGAGACGCCAGTTCGAATGCCCGTTCCGCGTTGTCCATCGTGTTGCGCGCGCCGTCGTCGATGGCCAGTCTCGCCGTGTCGACGCCGAGGTCGGCGAGCAGCGCCGACGCGACCTCCCCTTCCGTGATCTCGGGGGATTTCAGGGAACGGTATCCGCCGGTGTAGATCAGGCGGGCCTCGGGGTGTCGCCGCGCCAGCATCGCGAACGCGGTCAGGCGTTCTGCGTTGCCCGACAGCGACGGCTGTCCGCGGGCCGTCGATATCGCCAACGCGACCGCGCCGCCCAGAACGACGATTCCATGGACTCGCGAGGGGCTCGGTTCCGGCGGCGGAAAGCGGTCTTCCAGCGGCGAGACCAGCCAGGAGCCGACGGGGACCGCGGCGACCGCGGCGAAGGCCAGCGTCGCGGCGGCGGCCAGCGCCCGTCCCGCGTTCCGCCACCGCGTCCAGAGCAGGACGACGCCCGCGGCGAGAACGGCCAGCAGGACCGTCGCCGGATCCAGGACGATGGACAGCAGGATCGATGCGGTCGAGTACACGGCGTCTTGATATCCGTCCCTCGTATATCGGACAAGGCGACGTTCGCGCCCTTCCCTCCTGGCGTGACCCCCACCCCAACCCTCCCCTCCCCCTGTCAGGGAGAGGGAGAAGAAGGGGGAGCTATTCACACTCCTCCCCCCCTGACAGGGGGGAGGTCGGGAGGGGGGTTGACCGCGGCGCCTCAGCCCGCGATGTCCTCGGCGCGATGGCAGGCGACCTCGCGGCCCGCGAACGGCCGCAGTTCCGGCTTCTCCTCCTCGCAGACACGGGCCGCGAAGGGACATCGGGTCCTGAAGGCGCAGCCGGACGGCGGAGACAGGGGGGACGGGATCTCGCCGTGCGGCGCCGCGCGCGCCCTGTGGGCGGTCTTGTCCACCCGCGGCGTGCTGGCGATCAGGAGGCGCGTGTACGGATGGGTCGGCGCCTCGAACAGGGTCTCGACGGCGGCCCTTTCGACGGGGCGTCCCAGATACAGGACGATGACTTCGTCGGCGATGAAGCGGACGATGGAAAGGTCGTGCGAGATGAAGACGTAGGCGAGCCGGAACTCGTCCTTGAGGTCGAGCATCAGGTTGATGACCTGGGCCCGCACCGAGACGTCGAGGGCGGAGACCGGCTCGTCCGCGACCACGACCCGGGGATTCGACATCAGTGCCCGAGCGATGGCGATGCGTTGTCGCTGGCCTCCCGAAAACATGTGCGGGTATCGCCCCGACAGTTCGGGCCGCAAGCCGACCCTGGCCATCATCCCGTGAACGGCGTCGCGGCGCGCGGACGCGCCCAGCGTCGAGTTGATGGCCAGGGGCTCGCCGAGGGTCGCGCCCACGGTCTTCCGCGGGTTCAGGGACCCGTAAGGGTCCTGGAAGACCATCTGGATCGAGCGGCGCAACTCCGACCGTTCGCTCCTGTCGAACGAATCGACGCCTCGGCCGGAGAAAAGGATGTCGCCGCTGGTCGGGGTTTCGATCAACGTGATCTGGCGCGCGAGCGTGGACTTGCCGCTTCCCGACTCGCCGACCACCGCCAGCGTCCTTCCCGGCGAGAGAACGAACGAGACGCCGTCCAGCGCCCGGAGCGTCGCCGGGCGCCGCAGGACTCCCCGGTTGACCCGATAGTGGCGCGCGAGGTCGACGGCTTCGAGGACGGGGGGCGGCGTCATGTCGCGGGCCGCCCTTCCGCGTCCAACGGCGTATGGCAACGCGATTGGCCATCGCGAAGCGGCGAGATGTCCGGCGCGACCGTCCGGCACCGCTCCGTCGCGAAACGGCAGCGCGGGTGGAACAGGCAACCCGAGGGCCGGTCGTGGATGCCGGGAACCACGCCCGGGATGCTCGCCAGGCGCCGGCGGCGTTCGGCCCGCTCGGGCAGCGCGTCCATCAGCGCGGCCGTATAGGGATGGCGCGGCGCCGAAAAGAGCGCGTCCGCGCCGCTCGTTTCGACGATCCGGCCGGCGTACATCACGAGGACCCGTTCCGCCGTCTCGGAAATCACCCCGAGGTCGTGCGTGATGAGCACCAGGGCCATCCCGCGGTCCCGTTGCAGGGAGAGCAGCAGATCGAGGATCTGGGCCTGGATCGTGACGTCGAGCGCCGTCGTCGGCTCGTCGGCGATCAGCAACCTTGGGTTGCAGGCGACCGCCATGGCGATCATCGCGCGCTGGTTCATGCCGCCCGACAACTGGTGCGGAAACGAACGCAGCCTCGACTCGGGATCGGGGATGCCGACCCGGTCGAGAAGCTCGATGGCCCGGGCGCGGCGCGTTCGGCGACTGCCGCCGTCATGGATGCGGATGGCCTCCATGATCTGGAAGCCGACCGTGAAACACGGGTTCAGGCTGGTCAGCGGCTCCTGGAAGATCATCGCCAGTTCGCGGCCGTTGATGCGGCGGCGCGCGCCGGCGTCCAGGCTCTTCAGATCGCGTCCGTCGAACTCGAGCCTGCGCGCGGAGACGTGGCCGGGAGGGACGATCAGGCCCATGGCCGCCAGCGCGGCCACGCTCTTCCCGGAGCCCGATTCGCCGACGATTCCGACGACCTCCCCTTCCCTCACGCGGAACGCGACGTCGTCGACCGCGCGCAGCGAACCGCCCCGCGCGCGGAATTCCACGGTCAATCCCTCGACGTCGAGGAGCGCGGTCACCGCCTCATCCTCGGGTCCAGCGCATCGCGCAGTCCGTCACCGAGAAGGTTGAAGGACAGCACGGTTATCAGGATCGCCAGTCCCGGAAACGTCACGACCCACCACGCCCGCTGCATGAACTGCCGCGCGTCGGCCAGCATCGTGCCCCATTCCGGCGTCGGCGGCTGCGCCCCGAGGCCCAGGAAGCCCAGCGCGGCCACGTCGAGGACGGCCGTGGAGAAACCCAGCGTCGCCTGCACGATGAGCGGCGCGAGACAGTTCGGCAGCACCGTGGCGAAGGCGAGTCTCGGGACTCCCGCGCCGGCGAGGCGCGAGGCGATGACGTAATCCTTCGCGCGCTCCGCGATCACGGCCGCCCGGGTCAGGCGCACGTAGTGAGGCAGACTCACGATCGCGATCGCGTACATCGCGTTGGTCAGCCCCGGTCCCAGCACGGCGACGATGACGATGGCCAGGAGAAGCGCCGGCAGGGCCAGCATGACGTCCATCGACCGCATGATCGCGATCTCGACGATCCCGCGCGCGAAACCCGCGAGAAGCCCCAGCAGTATCCCCGCCGCGAGGGACAGCGACACGACGATGCCGCCGACGAGCAGGGAGAGCCGGGCGCCGTGGACGATGCGCGACAGGATGTCGCGTCCGATGTCGTCGGTGCCGAGGGGGTGTCGCCACGTCCCGCCCCGTGCGAAGGCCGGCGGCGTCAGAAAGGCGTCGCGGTACTGCTCGTGAGGCGGGTGCGGCGCGATCGCGTCGGCCAGCAGCGCCGCGGCGACGATGGCCGAGATGACCCACAGGCCGGCCACGGCGCCCGGATTCTCCCGAAAGGCGCGCCAGAACCGCTCCAGCGGGCGCGGCGGCGCGGCGACGGGCCGGATTTCGGCGGCGGCGGTCATGCGCTACCGCGTGCGCCGGATGCGCGGGTTGATGAAGCCGTAAAGCGCATCGACCAGCAGGTTGACGACCATGACCGTCGCGGCGACCAGCAGGACGCCGCCCTGCAATACCGGGTAGTCCCGCCGGTGCACCGATTCCACCAGCCATTTCCCGATGCCCGGCCAGGCGAAGATGGTTTCGGTCAGGATTGCGCCGGCCAGCAGCGCTCCGGTTTGCAGGCCGATGACCGTCACCACCGGGATCGCGGCGTTGCGCAACGCGTGAACGGCGACGACCCGCAGCGGCGAGGCGCCCTTGGCGCGCGCGGTCCGGACGTAGTCGTCGCCCATGACCTCGAGCATCGAGGAGCGGGTCATACGGGCGACGACGGCGAGCGGGATCGTGCCGAGCACCACCGAGGGAAGAACGAGATGAAGGACCGCGGACCTGAACGCGCCGGGTTCGTTCGACAGCCATGAGTCGATCAGCATGAACCCGGTAACGGGTTCGAGGAAGTAGAGCAGCGAGATCCGGCCCGATACGGGCGTCCATCCGAGGGTCACGGAGAAGAACAGGATCGCGAGCAGCGCCCACCAGAAGACGGGCATCGAGAACCCCGTCAGGGATACCGCCATCACGGTGTGGTCCATCGCCGACCCCCGCCGGACGGCGGCCAGCATACCGGCCGGGAGGCCGATCGCGAGCGCGAACAGGATCGCGCAGACGGAGAGCTCGAAAGTCGCCGGGAAGCGCGCCAGAAACTCTTCCAGCACCGGCTCCCGTGTGAGGATCGATTTTCCCAGATCCCCGCGCGCGACGTCGGCGATGTAGACGCCGTACTGAACCAGCAGGGGCTTGTCGAGTCCGAGATCGGCCCTGAGCTCGGCGTGCCGGGCGGGATCGATCCCGCGTTCCCCCGCCAGCAGTTCGATGGGGTCGCCGGGAATGACGCGGATCAGCGCGAACGTCAGCAACGTCACCCCGATGAACGTCGGGACGATCAGGCTGATCCGCGTCGCCAGAAACCGGAGCACGTCCCGCCGCCTCCCCTTCTCCGTCCCCTACCCCACATTTCTCATACCGGCGGAGGATCAAGGAGTGCGCGGCGTTGCGGGACCGCGCGTCCATCCGGACCCCCCTCCCGACCTCCCCCCTGTCAGGGGGGAGGAGTATGGATGGTCAAGGGGGAGGAGCGTCAACGGATCCTCCGTCCCCCTTTTTCTCCCTCCCCCTGGCAGGGGGAGGGTCGGGGTGGGGGTCGCGTCAGGGGGAAGAGCGCGAACGGACCCCGCGGCGCCCTATCGCAGATCCACGCCGTAGAACACGTGTCCGCCCAACGGGTCGACCTTGTACCCCGTCACGTTCCGCCGCATCGGCATGTAGACGACCGAGTGCGCGATCGTGATCCAGGGCGCTTCCTCCTTGAAGATTTCCTGGGCCTTCATGTAGAGTTCAGTCCGTCTGGCGATGTCCGTCGTGCGTTTGGCCTCGGTGATGAGGTCGTCGAACGGCCGATGGCACCACCGCGCCCGGTTGGTGCCCTTGGCGCCGGCGCAACCGAGAAGGACGTGAAGGAAGTTGTCGGGGTCGCCGTTGTCCCCGGTCCACCCCAGCAACAACGTCCGGTGTTCTCCGTCCCTGCTGCGTTTGAGGTATTCGCCCCACTCGTAGCTGACGACCTTGGCCTTCACGCCGACTTTCGCGAAGTCCGCCTGGATCAGCTCGGCCATCCGGCGCGCGTTCGGGTTGTAGGGCCGCTGCACCGGCATCGCCCAGACGTCGGTCTCGAAACCGTCGGGATAACCCGCCTCGGCCAGCAGCCGTTCGGCCTTCTCCGGGTCGTAGGGGTAGTCCCGGACGTTCTCGTTGTACGACCACATCGTCGGCGGGATCGGGTTCTTCGCGATGCGGCCCGCCTCCTGGAACACCGCGTCGATGATGGCCTGCTTGTTGACGGCGTGGTTCAGGGCCCGCCGGACCCGCCTGTCCGTGAACGGCTCCTTTTCCGTGTTGAACGCGAGATAGCCGACGTTCAGCCCTTCCTGCCGCATGACCCTGATGTCCGGCTCCTTCTCCATGGCCGGCAGGTCGGCGGGATTGGGATAGGGCATGACGTGGCATTCGCCCGCCTTGAGCTTCGCGAACCGGACCGACGCGTCCGGCGTGATCGCGAACACGAGGTCGTCGATCGCCGCCTTGCCGCGGAAATAGTCGGGGTGGGCCCTGTAACGGATCACGGCGTCCTTCTGGTAGTCGACGAGCTGGAACGGGCCGGTTCCGACGGGTTCCAGGTCGACCTTCTCCGGCGCGCCGGCCGCCAGCATCCTGTCCGCGTATTCGGCGGACAGGATCGACGCGAAGTCCATCCCGAGGTCGGCGATGAACGGCGCCTCCGGCCGGCTCAGCGTGAAACGGACCGTATGGTCGTCGACCCTCTCCACGCCTTTCAGCAGGTTGGGCATGTCCATGCTGTTGAAGTACTCGTAATTCCCTCCCGACACCTTGTGATACGGGTGGTCCTCGTCGAGCTGGCGCTCGAAGCTGAATACGACGTCGTCGGCGTTGAAGTCCCGGGTCGCCTCGAACCCCGGGGTGGCGTGCCACCTGACGCCGCGCCGCAGCCTGAAGGTGTAGACGGTTCCGTCGTCGGAAACCGTCCACGACTCCGCCAACGCCGGGATGACTTCCGTCGTGCCGAGCTCGAACTCGACGAGGCGGTTGTAGATCTGGCGCGAGGAGGCGTCGAACGTGGTTCCCGCCGTGTAGAGCTGCGGATTGAACCCCTCGGGGCTTCCCTCCGAGCAATAGATCAGCGTCTTGGCGCTGGCGGGGAGAGCGGCCGAGATCGATGCCGCGACGCACGCCGCCGCCAGGGTTCTACCGGAAAACATGGGACCCTCCCTTCCCTCGTGATCCTGTCCGGTTTCGGGCGCGATTGCGGGCCGCCGGTCTCCGCGCGGCCTCGCGGCGCCTGGGGGAAACGTTAGGCCCTCCGCCGTATGCGGGTCAACGCGCGGAGAGGGTTCGGGGCCCGATTCGGAAGGCGCGCGCCCGACGGCGACGACGGACGGCGCCCGGAACGACCGGCCAACGATACGACAAAAAGTCAGACAGAATATCTTGCAATAATTTCCAATTTGTCGTTCCTAACGATCCGGTCCGTGACATCCTGCGTCCCATCGGCAACCGGAGGCAGGATCATGATGAAGCTATCGAGGCACGCCGAGAAACGTTCCCAGCAACGCGGCGCGAAGCCGGGAATCATCGAGCTCGTGCTGAATTATGCGGATGTCGAAGTCCCGGTCGGCTCGAACTGCCAAGCGTTGCGGGTGAGCCGCCGGATGGCGCGCGGGCTGAACCTCGGCGACCGGATCTACCTCTACGCCGTGGTCGTGAGCGGCGACACGGGCGAAATCATGACGATAACACTTTCAACGGAGCGCGGATGTCGCGGCGCCCGCTACCGGAGGGGGTGGAAGGAGCGGGGTTGGCGCGACGCCCACCACCGGCGAAGGAGGAGATAGCCGCATGAGCGACGACAAGGCGCACGGAAACGTCGTCTATCCGCAGGACTGGCAGCGCCACCCCCCCGATTCGCGGGAGCGCGAGGCCGAACGCCGGAAACGCGCGGCCGAGAACCGGGAGCGGGATATCCTCCGGCTCCGGCGTCTCGAGGAGGGCCACGCCCGGGGCGGAAAGAAGGGGCCGGTCTTCCGCGGCCTCGGCGACCGGATAAAGGCGGCGCGCGCGAATGGCGAGCACGTCGAGAGAGCGCGGAAAGGGGCGTATCGACCGGAGAGATCGACGAGGCTTTCGGCGGCCGGTCGGACAGGTACCGCCTCGCGCCGGGCGTCGACGTATCCACGCGGGAGGCCAGGGAGAAGGCCGCCCACTCCCTCATGCAGCAGGCGCGGGGATACCTTCGCCTCGCCGGGGCCATAGCGGAGCTGACCGGAGAGAACGCCGACGACCTCAAACTCGAAGTCGTCAAGGGGACGAACCTGTGGTCCTCTTTGGACCGGCCGCAAGGCGATGACGCCGGGGACGAGCGGGCGGAACGCCTCGATCTGCTCATCCACGAAATGTCCCGGCGCGTGATCCGAAAAGCGAAGCCCGCCGGCTTGTTCGAAACGCTTCGCCGGGTTCCCGGCGCATGGTCGGGTCGGAATGGCGATGGCCACGAGTTCGTTCGGCGCGTCTACCCCTGCCTGTCTTCGCGCGGGTTCGAGAACGGCTACAGCTGCATTTTTGAGGAAGTTGAGCCGCTGCCCGGCGCGTGGTTGGACCGCCTGCCCGCCGCCGAACTGGACGTATCGGTGTTTCCGGTGGAGAGAACGGAGGCGGGGGATCTGTCCCTGGGGGCGGATGGCGAGGCGGGCGCCTTCTCCGGGACGCTGAGACTGTTCCGCGAAATTCTCCTCGTCATCGGGCCGACGACATCCGCCTCGAACATCGGGCCGATGTTCGAGGCGCGGCCGTATTGCGATCTGGTCTCCGCCGGCCAGGACTACGTCTGTCAGGGATGGTATTTGGAATTCAACAGTTGGGAGGATATCTTCACGGACGGTGACCTTGCCGGGGGTATGGCCATCGTCAACGACATGGATGGCATGTGGTCCTGGGCCTTTATGAGACGGGAGACCGACGACGGCGGGCCGTGGTCCGAGTTTTACCTCAGGGCGCCGTCGAAAGTCCGCCTGATCGGCGAGGTATGCGACCCGGATGCATCCGACGACGCCAATTTCTCGAGCCTCTATTGGCGGCCGCGCGACGAGTCTGTTCGTGAAGACGACGATTTCCGCCTCCATTACTGGTGGGGGGACGTCGCCTGGATGCCGGTCGATGCCGCCCATGTCGCCTTCCTGCTCGATCGACCGAAGGAAGGGTCTTGGTGGCCGACCAACCGACCCCGCGCATCATCTTTGTATTTGTATGAGCCGCCGGAGGAACAATGGTTCCCGGCCGGGACGCTCGCGTATGACGTGGAGAACGCGCTCGCGACCGGAGAGCTTGAACGGGCGCTGCTCGACGACATCGGGGGCATTCGCCGCGCTCTCGACAAACGCATCGAAGAACGGCGCGCCAGCGTGGAGGCGCGGGACGCCCGCCTGATCGCCGAGTGGTCGGCCGACTCCACGGATGGCAGCGCGGATGATCTTGAGGGAGGATAGGCGAACCTGCCTGTCCGCAAGACTCATCCGGCGACAGGGGCGCCGCGGGGTCCGTTCGCGCTCCTCCCCCTTGGCGCGACCCCCACCCCGACCCTCCCCCTGCAAGGGAGAGGGAGAAGAAGGGAGGACGGAAAGGAACCGTTGACACTCCTCCCCCCTGACAGGGGGGAGGTCGGGAGGGGGGTCCGGATGGCGGCCCTGCAACGCCGCGCCGGTCAGCGCTCCGCGAGATATGCGCGGACGCGCTTCTCGATCTCGGCGCGGCGTTCGGCGTAGGGCAGCTCCTCGGTCTCGACGACGATGCGGCCGATGGCCCGTCCGATCTCGCCCTGGATTTCCCGGTCGTCCGGCATGTCCCCGACGTCGACGATGACGTCGCCGCACTGCGTGGGCGTGTGGCCCGAGGCCGTCGGCGCCAGCGCGGGCGGGTCCCCGCCCTCCCCGACCGTCCGGATGCCTTCGCGCAAGGTCCGGCGCAGCAGCGCCACGCCCGTGTCCGTGTATCCGAGGTTCCCGAGCGCGTGGACGTTGATCGGCCCCTGCCCCACCTGGGCTTCGTAATCGCCCGGAATCCGCTGCCCCTCCTCGTAGGACCGCGCGCCGGTCTGGCCCAGGAAATCGACCTTGTCGAGCCCGATCGCGGAGCGGTCGCCCTTCCCGTCCAGATCGAGGTCGTCGTTGAAGTGCCGCCAGGCGATGATCGCCGTGTTGGTGTCGTCGACGGGCACGGCCCATTTGCTGAGGCCGGCGCGGACGAAGAACTTCTCGCGGTCGGGGTTCTGGTAGATGTCCGGGGTCTGGGCGAAGTTGGGCGCGACCCACTCGTTGATCCGCGTCCACAGGTGATTCTTCCAGCGTCGGGTGTTGGTGAGGTGCACGCCCGCGCCGCCCGCCTTCACATGCCACTCGACAACCGGCAGGGCGCCCCACGACACGTCGAAATGCGCCTCGGTCACGCGGCTGTGCAGAAACACGCTGTGATAGGGATCGACCGGGTTTTCGTTCACCTGCAACCAGTTGCAGGGGTAATGGATGGCGTATGGCGCCATTTCGTCGTCCGGCAGTTCCAGGGAATCGTAGACGGGGAAATCCGGTTCGGCGCCGGGCGGCCCCATGTACGCGAACGCCAGCCCCTTGTATTCGCGGGTGGGATAGGCCCCGTGCACGAAACCGTCCTTGAGCGGGGAGTCCGGCGGCTCGCCCGGCGTCTCGAGGATCCTCCCGTCCACGTCGAACAGCCAGCCGTGATAGCAGCAGCGGATGCCGCGGTCCGAGACGATCCCGAACTCGAGCGAGGCGCCCCGGTGCGAGCAGTGCCTGTTCAACAGTCCGATCCGTCCCGACCCGTCCCGGAAGGCCACCAGGTTTTCGCCCATGACGGTCAGGGCCAGGGGCAGATCGGTGAGTTGCTCGGTCATGCAGACCGGCTGCCAGAAGCGCCGCAGATACTCCCCGCACGGCGTGCCGGGGCCGACGTGGGTGAGCTCCGCATCCTCCGCGACGCCGCGAGGCTGGTGGTAGCCCGCGTAGGGCTCCCGGAGCGTGGCGGCCCGTTCGCTCATCGCGTTTCCGCCTCGAACGGGCGCGAGGGGATCGACTCCCGGGACTTGATTTTCATCGTTATTTCAAAATTTTGAAAGCTGAAATTCACTAATTGCCGCAGCCGTCGGTTCCGCCGGGGCGCCCGGAGGACCGCGCCGTCAGAGCGCCATGCCGCCGTCGATGACGAAGGCGGTTCCGGTCACGAAGGCGGCGGCGTCCGACGCGAGGTACACGCAGGCCTGGGCGATCTCGTCCGCCTCGCCGAGGCGCCCCATCGGCTGGCGGGCGACGTAGGCCGCGCGGGTCGACGCCTCGTCGTCTCCGCCAGCCCGTATGCGTTCGGCCAGCGAGGGGGTGTCGACCGTGCCGGGGCACACGGCGTTGCACCGTACGCCGCGCTCGACGTAGTCGGCGGCGACCGCCTTGGTGAAGCCGATGACGGCGCCCTTGCTCGCGCCGTAGGCGCAGCGCTCCTTCACGCCCCTGATCGACGAGACCACCGAGGCGATGTTGACGATGGCGCCGCCGCCGGCGTCCAGCATGGCGGGCAGCATCCGGCGCGTGACCAGGAACATCCCCCTGACGTTGACGTCGAAGGACCGGTCCCAGTCCTCGTCGCCGCAGGAGAGGACGTCGCCCATATGGACATGGCCCGCGCAGTTCACGAGCGCGTCGACCGCGCCGGTTTCGGCGATCGTCCTCTCGACCGCCCGGCGGTCGGTGACGTCCATGCCGCGCGGCGTGACGCCGGCGGCGCCGTCGAGCTCCCCGAGCTTCTTCTCGTCGACGTCGGTCGCCCAGACCGCCGCCCCTTCCGCCGCGAAGGCCAGGGCCGCGGCCCGGCCGATGCCTTGCGCGGCGGCGGTGACGAGCGCCGTCTTGCCCGCGAGTCGTCCGCTCATGGCCGCGTCTCCTCCTCCAGCGCCGTCCGTCGCCGCGCCCGGCCGGGCGGTCCTCAGCCGAGATGTTCCCGCTTCACGTAGAGCAGGCATCCTGCCGGAGAACGGGGATGGTGCACGCTGCCGACCGGGTGGCGAAACCACGCGCCCGCGTCGTGCCGGCCGTATTCGTCCTCCACGCGACCCTCGACGACGAAGACCTCCTCGCCGCCCGGGTGAGGGTCCAGCCCCATGTCGCATCCCGGCGGCACCCGGGTCAGGCGGGTGATCCCCCCGCCGGAGTCCGCGTCGTCGTGAAGCGGCAGGAACTCCATGCCCTCCATGCGGCCCGGTCGCCATTCCGCGGACCCGGTGTCGACGACGACGCGCGGCCGGTCCCTTCCCGGATACTGCCGCAACTTCACGAACAGCGTGCAACCCTGGTCGGACCGGGGAGCGTGGCTCGTCCCTTCCGGGTTGAGGACGTAGGAGCCGGCCGGGTAGTCGCCGCTCTCGTCGGAGAACACGCCATCGAGAACGAATATCTCCTCGCCGTCCGGGTGGGAATGATGCGGAAATTCGGCGCCGGGGTCGAAGCGCACGACGGACGTGACCCGGCCCGCCTCGGCCTCTCCGACGAGTTCCAGGCGCTTGCGCCAGATTCCCGGCGCCGGGCCCTGGCGCCACTCCATGTCGTTCGTCTGGACGACGACGGACCGGGAGAAGTCGGCGTTGATCTGATCGGTCATGGCGTCCTCCTGGCGTTCGCCGCGGCTACCCTTCCCCGCCGTCCCGGATGAAGGGGAACACGCGGGTGAAGTCCGCCCCCGGCATCTCGCGGCCCATGTCCGCCCAGATCCCGTTGACCACGGAGCCCACGGCGTTGGGAAGATTTCCGTTCTCGATTTCCTCGACGTAGACCCCGACGTCCTTCACCAGAATCTCGACCGCCGCGCCGACGTCGTAGGTCTCCGGTTCGATGCACGCGGGGAAGATGTAGGAGGTCGCGACGTTGGCGCCGCTGGAGACGTTGATCACCTCGAGGATCGACTTCATGTCGAGGTTCTGGCTCAGGCCGTAGTTCAGCGCCTCGCTCGTCGCGACCATGGCCGTACCGATCAGGAAGTTGTTGATCAACTTGATGGCTTGCGCCTGGCCCGGCTCCTCGCCGACGTGGAACAGCGTGCGGCCCATCGCCTCGAGCGCCGGGCGGACCTTTTCGACGGCGTCGCTCCTGCCCGCGACGATGAACGTCA
The DNA here is from genome assembly GCA_965242505.1 of Alphaproteobacteria bacterium. Taxonomy (GTDB): domain Bacteria; phylum Pseudomonadota; class Alphaproteobacteria; order UBA2966; family UBA2966; genus UBA2966. Next base: position 898,958 of record OZ251449.1, on the reverse strand, counting down.
GGTTCGCGGCCTTCGCCGCCGCCGGGCCGATCCCCTCGCCGCCCGACGCGCCGGCGACGGCCGAGTCGATGTAGGCGATGTCGGCGGCTCCCAGGCGGGCCTCGGCGGCGCGGGCGGTTCTCGAGCCGACGGTCGAGGTATCGACGACGACCGAGACGGTCCGGTCGTTCGCCGCCGCGATCTCGTCCGCGATGTCCTCCACCGCCTGCCGGCTCGCCACGCTGATGATCGCGAAATCGGCGCTTCCCGCGATCTGGGTGACGGACGCCGCGATCTCGGCCCCTTCGGGCGCCCGTTCCCTGGTGCCCGCGATGTCGTAGCAGACGAGGGGATATCCCGCCGACATCAGATTGGCCGCCATGGGGTTGCCCATGTTGCCAAGACCGATGAACCCGATGCGTTCTCCCGCCATGCGATCCTCCTCGCGCGCGTGGTTCGGCGACCGTCCCTGTTTAACGGATCGGCCGTCCGTCGGGCAAGCCCGCATTGTCTCGTACCGGCCGTGGCCTGCGCGACGCCGCCGCCCGGAGGGTCCGTTCACGCGCCTCCCCCCGGCGCGCCCCCCACCCCGACCGGCGTTCGTAATCATGAAGTCCGACTTGGGCAGAGGACATCGTCTTGACAACGGTTCACAAGGTTTCTACGGTGCGCATGGCTGGCGACGCCGCCTCGAACCGGTTGACGCCGAAGGTCGGCATCGCGAACGAGGAGAAACGCCCCATGGCCAAGACGCCGAGCGACGCCGCGGAGCCGCAATCCCGGATAGCCGTTGCGCCGTCGAGCGCGACCGACCGGCGCGGGCCTGCGACAATGTCCGTCCCCCAGACCATCTATTGGGACGTCTTTTGCGACTTGTGGGCATCTCCCGACGATCTCGCCCCTACTCCCCTGGATTTCGGGTATGAGGCGCGCCTGCGCGACATGCAGCGCATCGGGGGCGATTTCGACAAAGCCATAGCCGAACTCGGCCTTCGGGAAAAGTGATACGCATGAGTGATTCGAAGGGCGAGCCCACGCCTCCCGAATCGCCAGATCGCAAAGATTCCGAGGAGCAGGCCGTCGTTCCGGAAGACGAACGGCAGAGAGTGCTTGCCGACTTGTTGGCCCGGAAAGTCGACGAGTTGGCGGCTCTTCCGGAAGACGAGAAGCGGAAGGAAATTACCGCCACCGTCTCCCATACGCAAGTATTCTCCGGGCCCTTGCCCACCCCGGAAGCGTTCGCCAGATACAACGAGGTGCAGCCGGACGCAGCCGATCGCATTCTTGGAATGGCGGAAAAAGAGCAGGAGATTCGTCATGAAGCACAGAGAGGGGCCATCGCCAACGACCGCCACAGGATCGTCGCGGCGACAATAATCGCGCTGGCCATCGTAGCGGTGGCGGGGATGGCTACATGGCTCGGTCAAGCATCGATCGCCATCCCGTTAGGCTTGGCCGGCTTGTTGGGAACCGTTTTCCGACGGCTCATGGCCAGGCGCCCCGGACCCGAATAGCCGGCGGCCTTCCTCCCCCCGGCGCGACCCCCACCCCGACCCGCGCTTCCCTCCCCGTGGACGGATGACGGGAGGGGAGCGGATGCTCCCTCCCGATCGGCGCCCAGAATCACGAAATGGAAAATTTTTCTTTGAAACGGAAATTTCTCATTGACTCGCCCATACATGTTCCCATATTGTTCGTGAACGGGAACGGGAGTCGTCGTCATGCATGGGAATGCCGCCATCGCCTTGGCCGAAGGCCCGCGTCGGAAAACCGCCCTCGAGTCTCCGTCACGTGTCCAGGACGGAGTCGTCGAAGAGGCTCTCGACGGGGATCGGCGCGTCGATCAGCCGCTGATCGGCGAGGTATCCGATGAACTGCTCGAGATTGGCCCGGTTGGCCCGGAGGCCGCTTGGGAACAGGTCGGGGCCCATGTTGTCGCGCTGCCATTCGTACTCGTTCCGGGCGAACATCAGCATCGAGAACGCCGGGTCGTCGTAGAACTCGTCGGTCCTGCGCTTCGCATCCTCCCAGACGTCGATCATCGCCCGGGGCAGCCAGGGCTCCCGCGCCACGAGCTCGCGCGGGAACACCAGCAAGTGCATGATGGGGCAGTAGCCGAACTTCCCGAAGTGCCGGAGCGATTCGGCGCGCGAGTCCGGAAACAGGCGGCGCGCGCGTCCGGGGTTGCGCAGGACGGCCGGGGGCGGCAGCGGATGGAACAGGGCGTCGACCTCGCCGGCCACCAGCATCTCGCCGGCGTCCTTGCCGGCCGGGATGTTCCGGATCGACAGGCCCTCCCCTTCCCAGGGGATTTCCTCGTGGTGCTGGACGCGCCAGCGCATTTCCTCCCAGGGCGCGCCGTACTCGCCCTTGAGGTCGCCTTTCGCCAGAACGCAGAGCGTGGTCTGGAAGGACCACACGGCGACCCTCTTGCCGATCAGGTCCCTGGGTTCGTCGATCCCCGCGTCGACGTTCACGAACATGCAGAGCTGGCTGAACAGGCGCCGGGGGAACACCGGCGTCGCGATGAATTCGTCGGACCGCGCACGGGACATGACGAAGGACGCGAGCGACTGTTCGCAGATGTCGAACTCCCGGTCGCGGAACATGCGCCCATGGCGGTCGATGCCGTCGCGGCGGCCGGGATCGAAGCCGACGCCGACCTCGAGCGCGCGCAACGACACGCCCTCGGGGCAGCTGACGGCGCCCATGAAAAACGGCGCGTGGCGGTCGAGCCGCTCCAGCGCGATGGTGAACGTCCTGTCCGTCATGTCCTCTCCCTCCCCTTTCCTTTCTTCGGGCCGGCGGGGCGCGTCAGACGCTCACCGCCGGTAGTCGAACATCGTCGAGCCCTTGCCGAGGAAGACGCGGCTCACCCGGGGGCGATGGGCCAGCTCCCGCAACAGCGTCGCCACCGGCGCGCGCATGACCGGCCGGCCGGGATGCAGGCGGCGCGCGGTCTCCCAGCGCTCCCGCACGGGACGGGCGATCTGGAGCGCCGCGAACCGGTCCTCGTCCGACGCGAACGGCCCCTCCTCCGCCTCGAGGTCCGCCATGACCGGCGCCGCGTTCGCGCTCGGCCGGCCCGAGACGGGTTCCCGGCCCTCGCCCAGCCGGTCGAGGACGTCGGGATAGACGTTCCCCGGCGCTTCGCCGAAGCGACCGAGGACGTAGTCGGCGAGGCCACTCGGCGCCGTGCGGTAACGCTCCCCCTCGACGACGTTGAACAGGGCCTGGACGCCCACGAACTGGGAGATGGGCGTGACCATGACGGGCCAGCCGAGCTCCTCCCGGATGCGCGGGATCTCGTCCAGGACCTCGGCAAGGCGCCCTCCCATGCCCAGCGCGTCGAGCTGATGCTCGAGATTGCGGCGCATGCCGCCCGGCACCTGATGCCGCGCCAGCGACGGTTCGGGCTCGACGGGCCGGCCGAGAGGCTTGCCGTGAAGGGCGGCCTGGTCCCGAAAATGACGGGCGATGCGGTCGAGCGCGGCGGTATCGAGACGGACCCGCAATCCCGATCCGGCCGCTTCCCGGGCCACGAGTTCCGTGGGCGGGTTCGAGGTCCCGTCGGCGAGCGGCGATATCGCCGTCTGCGCCACGTCGATGCCGAGGCGCACGGCCTCGATGGCGTTGAGGGCGCCGAGGCCGGAGGCGCAGTGGGTCTGGAAGTGGAACAGCGCCCGGTCCCCGATCGCGGCCCTCAGCCTGGCGAGCAGCGTCCTCAGCCGCGCCGTCGCCATGAGGGAGGCGGCGTCCTCCAGGACGACGCTGTCCACCCCGAGGGCCAGCAGTTCGCCGGCCCTGGCGACGTAGTAGTCGTCCGTATGGATCGGACTCTCGGTGAATATCAGGGAGCCCGCGACGTGCAGTCCCTCGGCCTTCGCCGCCGCGAGCGGCGCGGCGACGTTGGCGGTGTCGTTGAGGCCGTCGAACAGATTGACCAGGGTCACGCCGTTCCTGGCCATCAGTTTCATCGCCAGGGGGAAGACTTCGTCGGGCAGGGTCGACCAGCCGAAGACGCTCAGGCTGCGGACGATCGCGGCGACGTGGGTGTCCCGGGCCGCCCCGGCGACGAGGCGGACGCGCTCCCACGGGTCCTCGGCGTTGAAGTGATGGGACGCCTCGTAGACGGCGCCGCTCATCACCTCGATGCACCAGTACCCGCACGCGCCCATGGTGTCGGCGATGGGCGCGATCATGGGCGTGGTCATGCGCGTCGCCCACAGGCTCTGCTGGCCGTCCCGCAGCGCGGTCTCCCAGAACTCCAGGGTTCGCGTCACGCGCGGCGGGCGGCCCGTCCGGACCGCGCCCGACCGGATTCCGCGCCGCAGGGTGTGCTATGATCACGGCGGTTCCCCATCGTTTCCCGAGAATACAGGATCCGTTCGGGACCGTTTCCTTTCTCGATAGGCGCATGTTCCTGGAGAACCACTGGTACGCGGCGGGCTTCCCCGGTGAACTGGGACGGGAGTTCCTCGCGCGGACCTTCCTCGACCAGGCGGTCGTCATGTTCCACCTGGAGGACGGGACGCCGGTCGCCCTGGAGGATCGTTGCGCCCATCGGCGGGTTCCCCTGTCGCTGGGCCGCCTGGTCGGCGACACGGTCGAGTGCGGCTACCACGGCCTCCGGTACGACCGTTCCGGCGGATGCGTGAAGATTCCCGGACAGACGCGCGTTCCGCCCGGGGTCGGCGTTCGCGCCTACCCGCTCGCGGAGAAGCACCGCTTCCTGTGGATCTGGATGGGGGACCCCGAAGAGGCGGACGAGGCCGCGATTCCCGACTACGGCGTACTGGACCGTCCGGGACTGCGGGTCAGCGACATCCAGTTCCATCTGGACGCGCATGTCCAGCTCGTCATCGACAACCTTCTGGACCTCTCCCACCTCGCCTACGTTCACGGGACGACCACCGGGAGCCCCGAGATCTCCGAGACCGCCCGGGTGAAGACCGTCCAGGACGGAGACACGGTGCGCGTCCTGCGCTGGATGGAGAACGCGCCGCCGGCGCCGACCTTCCGCCGGTTCGGCGGCTACGAAGGGAACATCGACAGCTGGCAGGTCTCCGAGTTCCGACCGCCGACGTACGTTCGGGTCAGCTACGGCTCGGCGCCGGCGGGCCGCGGCGTTCCCGAGGGCGACTGGTATGAAGATCAGGGCCATTGGGGGTTCTACGTCTATCACGGACTTACGCCGGAGACGGAGAAGCGCAGCCACCAGTACCGCTACGTCGCCTTCGACCCGGGCATGGGCGACGCGCGGACCATCGAGGACTTCCGTTCCCAGTGCGACCAGATCATCACCGAGGACTCCGTGCTGTTCCCCGTCCAGCAGGCGTCGATCGACCGTGACCCGGCGCCGACGTCGGCGCGGGACATCAACGCGCGGGTGGAGATCGTCCACGACGGCGGGCTGTTGGCCGCGCGCCGGATCGTCGACGGACTCCTGGCGGAACAGGCGAAGGGCCGACGCGGCGGCGCCAAGTCGGGCGGGAGGGCCGGACGCGGGTCCGGGAAGCCCGCGCGCCTGTCACGATGAATGAAAGATCTGGTTCATGTATTTGAAAAATCACTGGTACGTGGCGGCATGGTCCGACGAACTCGGCTCCGAACCGCTGGCCCTGACCATGCTCGACGAGGACGTGCTGCTCTACCGCAGACGGGACGGAACGCCGGTCGCGCTGGAGGATCGTTGCGCCCACCGCCGTATGCCGCTCTCCAAGGGCAGGATCGTCGGCGACGAGATACGGTGCGGCTATCACGGCCTGGTCTACGACGGCGACGGCGCCTGCGTGAAGGTTCCCGGCCAGGCGCGCCCGCCCAGGGGAACGCGCGTCAGGTCCTATCCCGTGATCGAACGCCATGCGTTCGTCTACGTCTGGATGGGCGACCCGGAAGACGCGGACGAGGCCGCGATCATCGATTTTCCGCGCCTGGACGATCCCGAATGGGGGGTGACCAAGCTCCATCTGCGCATCGAGGCCAACTACCTGCTGTTGATCGACAACCTGCTCGATCTCTCGCACGTCGCCTATCTGCACGACACGACGATCGGCAACGCGCCCGTGGCCGAGGACGCCGAGGTCGTCCACGAGCGTGACGGCGACATGGTGCGGGTCACGCGCGAAATGGTCGACGTTCCCGCGGCGCGGACCTACGCGGAGTTCGGGTCCCATGCGGGCAACTTCGACCGCTGGCAGCTCGCGGAATGGCGGCCGCCGGCCTATTTCCTCATCAACAACGGCTCCGAAGGCGCGGGCGCGAGAAAACCCGGCCGTTACCGGGTCTTCGATCGGGGGGAATGGGGTTTCCAAGTCTATCACGGCATCACGCCGGAAACCCGGCGGTCGACCCACCAGTTCTGGGCCGTCGCCTACGAGCTGTCGGCCGTCCCGGAGGAAGGCCGCCCGGAGTTCCATCGGCAGTGCCGCCAGGTGATCCGGGAGGACGTCGCCATCTACGAGGCGCAGCAGCGTTCGCTCGACAGCGACCCGGAAGGCGCGACGCCGGAGAACGTCAACGAGAGGGTGCGGATCCGCTTCGACCAGGGTCTGCTGCAAGCCCGCGAGATCATCGCCCGCATGTCGAAGGACGAAGCGGCGGCGAGGAAAACCGGGAAAGCGGGGAAGAAGGCCGCGAGGCCCGCGCCGCGAGGAACGGCGGCATAACCGGGACGGCGGGTATTGGAGGAACGGATGTTTCCGAGGAACTACTGGTACGTCGGCGCGTACTCCGACGAAGTGACTGCGCAGCGGCCGTTGGGCCGCGTCCTGCTCGGCGAGCCCGTGGCGCTCTTCAGGACCGAGAGCGGCGAGGCCGCGGCGCTCGCCGACCGTTGCGCCCACCGCCTGCTGCCGCTGTCCATGGGCAAGGTGATCGGGGACGCCATCCAGTGCCACTACCACGCCCTGGAGTTCGACCGCTCGGGCGCCTGCGTGCGAATCCCCGGCCAGGAGCGCATTCCGCCGCGGATGAAGGTCAAGAGCTACCCGGTGGTCGAGCGCGACGACTGCGTCTTCGTCTGGATGGGCGAGGCCGGGGACGCCGACGAGTCCAGGGTTCCCGGGTTCTTCGGGATGCTCTTCCAGGACGGCTGGAGCGCGACCAAGGTGCATTGCCGCGTGCGGGGCCACTACCAGCTCGTCATCGACAACCTGCTCGACCTGTCTCACCTCGCCACGGTGCACGCCTCCACCGTCGGCGGCATGCACGTGGCGGACCTCGCCGACGTCGAGACGGAACGGGACGGAGACCGCGTCAAGGTCTCCCGCTGGACGATGGACGTTCCGGCCGCCCGGACCTACCGGCAGTTCGGCAATTACGATTCCAACATCGACCGCTGGCAGATTTCCGAGTTCATGCCGCCCTCCTACTTCCGCATCAACAACGGTTCGGCGGTGGCGGGAACCGGCGCCCGCGAGGGCAGAGGCGAGAAGCGCTGGGACTTCTGGGTCTGTCACGGCATCACGCCGTCCACCGAGGACTCGACCCACTACTTCTGGCATCTGGGCCACAGGCTGTGGACCGACGACATGGACGAGGTGAACGCGTTCCACGAACAGTGCCATCACGTCGTCGGCGAGGACATCGCCGTGTTCGAGGCGCAACAGAGGAACATCGACCTCGACCCCGACGCGCCGACGGTCGACATCGGCTACGACGCCGGCCCCCTCCTCGCCCGCCAGGTCATCGACCGGCTGTTGCGGGAGGAAGCCGCGGCGAGGCCGGGCGGCGCGGGAAAGTGACAGCGGCATGTCCGAGTCCGGCGCGTTGAGAAACCACGGCGATTCCCGTCACCGCATGACGACGCGTGACGCCGGCACAGAATACGCATGAAGCGCCAGGCTTGGGGCAAGACCAACCGCGAGGATGCGCCAAGCATGCACCCGCTCGCGCATCACTGTATGGACGTGGCGGCAGTCTTCGAGAGGATGATGGCGTTACCGGTCGTTCGCGACCGTCTGGAGACGGCGGCCGAACGGCGGTTGAACGACGTGGATTGCGGTCGGCTGGCCGTCATCGCGTTTCTACATGACGTCGGGAAGCTGCATCCGGGATTCCAAGCAAAGGGCTGGCCGGAGGGTCCACGCGGGTCCTTATGCGGGCACCTGAAGGAAGGATGGGCGTTCCTCACGCTTGCCTGCTCGCGGCCGGAACATCCGTTTCACGAAACCATGCGAAGGATCATGGAGTGGGGAGAGGCCGTCGGTCCGCTCATCGCCGCAGCTGTCGCGCATCATGGACGACCCGTGGAACCGCCCCCTGATCCGACGTTACGAGATTGGCGGGATCTCGAACGTTACGACTGGCGGGCGGAAGCGCGCGTGATGGACGACGCCCTGCGGCGCTGGTTCGCCCGAGCCTTCGAGGCCACGAGCGAGCCGCTCCCTCGTCACGCCCGGTTTCATCACGCGTTCGCGGGATTGATCGCTCTGGCGGACTGGATCGGGTCCGATACGCGATTCTTCCGTTTCACGGCGCCCTTCGATCCCGCCTACGATGTCGCGGCTCATGACAAGGCGGCGTGGGCGCTGACAGCGGTCGGCTTCGATTCGGGCGCGCTCGCGGCTCATCCCGCGCCTGACTTCCATAGCCTGACCGGCTTTTCCGAACCGAACCCGGCGCAGGTTGTGGCCGCCGGGGTCGATCTCGACGCGCGGCTGTCGATTCTCGAAGCGGAAACGGGCTCGGGCAAGACCGAAGCCGCGCTGTGGCGCTTCGTCCGCCTCTTCGCAGCCGGGAAGGTTTCCGGCCTCTACTTCGCCGTGCCGACCCGCGCGGCCGCCGGACAGCTTCACGGCCGTATCGTCCGCGCCTTGCAGCGCGCATTCGGCGAAGCAGCTCCGGAGGCCGTGCTTGCCATACCAGGCATGTTGCGCGCGGGCGACTTCGAGGGCTGCCGCCTGCCCCATTGGCGCGTGCGTTGGGACGACGACGCAAAACCGGCGCCGCAACGATGGGCGGCGGAGCACGCGACACGGTTCCTCGCCGCGACCGTCGCCGTCGGCACGGTGGATCAAGCGATGCTCGCCGGTCTTCAGGTCAGGCACGCGCATCTGCGGGGCGGCGCGCTGCTCAGAAGCCTCCTGGTGATCGACGAGGTTCACGCTTCCGACTCCTACATGACCGAGATACTGAAGCGCCTCCTGGATGGACATCTCGCTGCCGGTGGGTATGCGTTGTTGATGTCCGCGACGCTGGGCGCGCGGGCGCGAGCCAGATGGACCGGCGGCGCTCCGCCGACATTCGAGACCGCCCGAAAAGCTCCCTATCCGGCTGTCTGGACCGCGGATGAGGGGGACCCGCGAACGACAGCGCATTCGGGCCGATCCAAGACGGTGCATATGGACACCATCCCGACCATGGAAGCCAGGGAGATAGCGAAACGCGCGGTCGAGGCGGCCCGGCGGGGCGCGCGGGTTCTGGTGATACGGAATACGGTGAGCATGGCGGTCGAGACGTGGCGCGCGGCGCGGGACGCCGGCGCCGGGTCGTTGCTTATGCGCGCCGGTTGCCAAGAGGCATTGCACCACGGCCGTTTCGCGGTCGAGGATCGCGCGCTTCTCGACGAGGCGGTCGAAGCGGCGCTCGCCCCGGACTCGGCGCGGGAATCGTCGGGCCGCGTCGTGATCGGGACGCAGACCCTGGAGCAGTCGCTCGACATCGACGCCGATATCGTCATCTCCGACCTCTGCCCGATGGATGTGTTGTTGCAGCGCATCGGGCGCCTGCATCGGCGCGAACTGCCCCGGCCCGACGGCTTCGAGACCGCTTGCGCTATCGTATCGTTGCCCGATGAGGGGCTGAATCGTCTTACGAAACCCGCTTTCCATAACGGACTCGGGGCTTGGGAGGCGAAAGGCGAGTTCAGGGGCATCTATCTCGATCTGGCGGGAATCGAGCTGACCCGGCGGCTGCTCCATGAACGTCCGATATGGTGTATACCGGAGATGAATCGAGAACTCGTGGAAGGCGCCACCCACCCGGATCGCATCGCCGAGCTCATCGACGAAAAAGGTGAAGATTGGGACCGCTACGACAGAAAGGTCGGCGGCGTAACGGCGGCGGCCGAGATGATCGCGAGGCTCAACGCTCTCGATCGCGAGGCGGCGTTCGAAGATATGCGATTTCCGGATTCGGACGAGCGAATTTTGACCCGATTGAGCGAGGAAGGCGCAATACTGTCGCTCGAACCGGGTGTCGAAGGTCCTTTCGGTCGGCAGATAACCCGTATTGCGTTGCCGGCGCGGTGGTCAGGCGGTATTTCAGACGACGCTAGGGTAGAGGTGACCGCCAACGGCGCCGGCTTGGCGCTACGGGTCGCGGACCGGGGTTTCGAGTACTCTGCGGCAGGACTGTTCAGGGTCCCATGACGAACACATGAATCTCATCACCGATCCGATCCTGACCCTTTCCGATGGCGACAGGGTATCGCTGCCCGGCCTGTTCGCGGCAATGGCGAAGGGAACCGCGCGAGGTTTTCCGTCGTTGCGGCCACACCAGCGGCCCGCGTGGCACATGTTTCTGGCGCAACTTGGCGCGCTGGCGCTCTGGAGAGCCGGGCGGACCGACCCGCCAACGACGGAGAGGGGGTGGGCCGAGGTTCTGCGCGGATTGACCCCGGACCATCCGGACGACGCGCCCTGGCGGTTGATCGTGGCGGAACGAGACAAACCGGCCTTCATGCAGCCGCCGGTCCCGGCGGGAACGAGGCTCGACAAAGCCGAGGCGACTCCGGACGCGCTCGACATGCTCATCACCGCGCGCAATCATGACCTGAAACGGGCCGTGGCCTGGCGCGCGGCACCGGAAGACTGGATTTTCGCACTGGTATCGCTACAGACCTGCGAAGGCTACGGCGGAGCGCACCAATACGGCATCGCGCGGATGAATCGCGGATCTTCCAGCCGCCCGATGCTGGGACTCGCTCCCGCCGGAGATGGGGATACATCACTCGATCCCTCGGCGTGGTGGACGCGCGACGTGCGTCGTTTGCTCGAGGCGCGCGGGGCGGGCAGAGCGAATGGCATCGGCCCCCCGGGCGGTCCCGCACTCCTGTGGCTCCTCGATTGGCCTGAAGGTCAACAACTCGACATCCGTCTTCTCGACCCGTGGTTCGTCGAGATATGCCGTCGGGTTCGGCTCGTCGAAACGGAAGGGAAGATTTCCGCTCGGCGCGGCGGGTCAAAGGCCGCTCGGATCAACGCCGAGGCGTTCAAAGGCAACGTCGGCGACCCATGGGCGCCGATCGAAAGGACGAATGGGAAGGCCCTGACCCTGAGTAACCGCGATTTCGACTACAAGATGCTCTGCGACCTGATGTTCTCCGGAAACTGGGCGACGCCGCTTCTCGCCGAGGCAGGGGACGACGAAACCGGTGGTATGCTGCTGGCGGCCGAAACGTTCTCGCGCGGCAAGAACAAGACCGAGGGTTTCAAGTCCCGAGTCGTGCCGATACCGGGGAAAATCGTTCGTTTCCTTACATCGGATACGACCACGATACTTTCGAAGGCTCAAATGGCGGAGATATCGGGGTTCGACAAGGCGCTACGAGACGCGTTCGCACTGATGATGGCGCGTGGTGAGCGGGATGCCGTTGAGAAAAAGCATTATGCCCGCACCGGTCTGGCGCGGCGGCGCTTCGACCGCGCCGCGGATCGGCTGTTCTTTCCGAGCCTGTGGCAACGAATCGAGTCGAGACGGTCCGGCGACGACGCGGCTTTCGAGGCGAAATACGCCTTCCTGTCAGATTTGAAGAAAGCAGCGGAGACCGAATTGAAAGCCGCCCTTCCCGCCCTCCCCTGCCCCGCAATCCTGCGTCCGAAGGCCGAAGCGAGGGCGTGGCGAGCGTTCATGAGGACGTTGCGTGGAGACGAGGCTTGCCGCGATCTGTTCAGTCGGGATGAAGGCGGATGACGTATTCTGAAGACAGTCCGTCGAAGGCGGTGAAAGAGGCGGCCGAAACGATGCTGCGCCTCTCGACAGGCGAATTGGCGGATTTGCGGCGAATGAAGGACGGGAGCGGTACTCCGACCTTCTGGAGACTGGCCATGCGCTTCCCGAAAACCATCGGTCGCGCCGACCGGACGGCGCACTGGACGACCATCATCCGCATCCTCGCCGTCCTCACACCCAAAGGCGACCCGAAACAGCGTTCTCCGCTGCATGACGGCGCGCGCAAACTCGGAGAGGTTCTGTGCGATGGTGGTGATCGATCATGGCCGCCAACGGGTACGGGAAAGCCGATGCCGGCCTTCAGCGAACGCAGGCTCATTCAACTCATCGCCGCGCGGGGAATGCAACGCGCCAAGCTCCTGGAGCGAGCGGTGCGTTTTATCGAACCTGGCAGTCAAATTGACGTCGTCGACCTCGCCTATGCCTTATTGGCTCCGGACGACTCTCGACTTTTGGCAGCTCCATATTACCGCCGTCTCGACCGAGCGGAGCGGGACGCGAAGCAATCCGAGGAAGGAACCGACTGATGCCATATCCGCGTTTTCTGCAAATCCATACGCTCAACTCCTACACGGCCGCGCTTCTGAATCGTGACGACAGTGGGCTGGCGAAGCGTCTGCCGTACGGCAACGCGCTGCGAACCCGGATCTCTTCTCAGTGCCTCAAACGGCATTGGCGCATCGTCGAAGATCCACACGCATTGAGCGTTATCGATGGCGCCGAGGCGGCGTACCGGTCCCGCGAGTTGGTGACGCGGAAAGTCATCGACCCTCTACGCGAACGCTTTCCCAAGGAAGTCGTCAACGTCCTGGAGCCGGAGTTCCAGATGGCTGTTTATGGCGACAAGGGTACTACGAAAGAGAGTCGACAGACGTTGCTGTTGGGAAAACCGGAACTCGACTGGCTGGCGAAACAGGCTGAAACCCTGGCGAGAAACGCGAAGGGAGACGTCGACGCCGCCAAGGTGCAGGTCAAGGAATGGAAAAAAGACTTCAAGGCCAACATCAAGGCGATGCGTGACGTGACGACATTGCCTGCCGGCCTCGTATCGGCGCTGTTCGGACGGATGATCACTTCCGACCCGGGCGCCAACATCACGGCGCCGATTCATGTCGCCCACTCGTTCACCGTCCATGAGGAGGAACAGGAGAACGATTATTTCACCGCGGTCGACGACCTTGCAGGGGAAGAGCCTGGAGCGGATACCATCCAGGATACCGAAATCACGTCCGGCCTGTTCTACGGCTATGCCGTTGTCGATCTTCCGGGGCTCCTGTCGAACCTCGGTGGGGACGCCAAGTTGGCGGGACAGGTTCTGCATAACCTCATCTACCTGATTGCCGAAGTTTCGCCTGGCGCAAAGCTGGGTTCGACCGCTCCCTACGGGCGAGCATCGTTCATGCTGCTGGAAGCCGGCGACAGACAACCCCGGAGCCTGGCGGAGGCCTATCGCACGGCTTGCAATCCTCATGTCGCTCCCGCTGTCGAGGTCCTGTGCGCGCATCTGAAGACGCTCGACGAAACCTACGACACCGGAGAAGAACGGCGGGTCATGTCGCTGACGAATGAAGAAGCGCCAGGGGCGACGCGAGGCAAACTGGCCGATTTGGCGGAATGGACGCAGGCGTTGCCAGCGGCGGTCGCGCCGTGACGTCTCGCTGGCTCGTTCTACGCCTCGATGCGCCGTTGATGGCTTTCGGGGGCGTGGCGATCGACCAAGTCAGCCCCGTACGAGACTTTCCAGCGGCCTCGATGTTGACCGGCTTGATCGGAAACGCGCTCGGTTGGAGTTGGTCAGATTCCGTGGCGCATCAGGAGATCCAGGATCGGCTGGTGTTCGCCGTTCGACGCGAACGGGAAGGCTCGTTACTGACCGATACACAGAACGCGCAAATCGCCAAAACCGACAAGGGCTGGACGACGCGCGGCGCACCGGAGAGAAGAGAGGGCGCAAGCTACGATACGCCCCATCGTCGGTCACGGGATTATCATGTCGACTCGTCGGTGCGTATCGTGCTGCGTCTCGACCCGGAGGATGCGGCTCCGACACTCGACAATCTGGCGGCGGCCTTCGATCGACCCGCGCGGCCGCTCTTTCTGGGGCGCAAGCCTTGCCTTCCCTCCGCGCCACTACTCGCCAACGGGTCGGCTCGATGGGCGATGGGCGATACCGCGTATCAAGCGCTTTGCGAGATTCCCGGCGAGGGCGCGGAGTTCCGGGCGCTCTGGCCCGTGGGACAAGGCCCGGAAACGGGTGACGGCGTAGATCGCATTGCCGATTTGGCCGATTTACGCGATTGGCGCACCGGCTTGCACGCTGGTTCCCGTCGAGTGATTGAGGGCCGAGTCGTTCCGGCCGTCGCCCAATGACGACGCTCTATCTGGTCCGCGCGTCCGTATCGGTCGACATGTTCGGACGGTGGGCGGCGGAGCGCGAGCTTGGCTGGGTCCGGGAACGCGGCCGCATCGCCGAATTCGACGAGGGCCGAGCGTTGCACCACCTGTTGAACGAGACCTTTGGGCCAGGCGCCATTCGCTCCTTCCGATTTCTGGTCCCACCCCGGCGGAAGAACGGAAACCTGTACGGATATTCGACGCGGGACGCGGAAGCGTTGCGCGCGAACGCCCATGCCTATGCGCCGCCGGAGCACATCCGTGTCCTGTCTCTCGACCGGTTGGAAAGCAAACCCATGCCGTCCGACTGGCGCATCGGGCAACGATTGGGCTTCGATATTCGCGCCCGTCCAGTGCGGCGTTTGCTACGGAGTCTCGGCAAGGGATCATGCGAGATCGGCAAGGGAAAGGAAGTCGACGCGTTCCTGCTTGAAGCGTTGCGCGAGCATCCGGACGATTCCAAGGGCATGGAGACCGAGAAGCGAACCCGTGAAGCCGTTTATCTGGATTGGCTCACTCATCAGTTGGCGCCGTCGGCCGAATTGGACCGCGAGACGAGCCGGCTCGTCCGCTTCCGCCGTGCGCGCGCCGTGCGCGGAAATGCCAGCCCGGAAGGGCCCGACGTCACGATTCAAGGGACCCTGATTGTAGCGAACCCTGCCGCTTTCACCGATTTGCTGGCCCGTGGAGTCGGAAGACATCGCGCATATGGTTACGGCATGCTGCTGCTACGCCCGCCGAACCACCCGGCGCCGGGGCGCTGAATGCTCAAAGGCAGATTGGGTCTCGATAGCGCGAAGGTTCCCCACAAGGACCGGGCCGGATTGCTCTACCTCGCGCGCGGGGCGCTGACGGCGCGGGACGGCGCGCTTGCCTTCCTGCAACGGGAAGCAACGGATGCGGACGCGCTCTTGCCGGGCGACTACGCGGTCCCGCTGCAAGGTGTGTCGATGATTCTGCTCGGCCCCGGCTCGACAGTGAGCCACGACGCGCTACGGCTTCTCGCCCACGCGAGAACCGCTCTGGCGGCGGTGGGAGAAGACGGCGTGCGACTGTATACCGCCCCGCCCCTGATCCCGGATCGGTCGGGCTTGGCGCGGCAACAGGCCCGGACATGGGCCGACGACGGGCAGCGGATCGCGGTCGCGCGCCGCATGTACGCCTGGAGGCTGGGCGAGGTCCTGCCGCACCGCTCCCTGGACGTATTGCGCGGAATAGAGGGCGCGCGCATGAAAGAGAGTTACCGCCTGCTCGCGCAACAAATCGGCGTAGAGTGGAAAGGACGCCGTTACGACCGCGCCGATCCGAGTGCGGCGGATTTACCCAACCAGGCCATCAACCATGCTTCGAGCGCCGTGGAAGCCGCCGCCGCGATCGCCGTGGCGGCGACAGCGACGATTCCACAGCTTGGATTCGTTCATGAGGACCCAGGACAATCGTTCGTGCTCGACATCGCCGACCTCTACCGTGACCGCACGACGATCCCCTGCGCCTTTCGAGCCGCCAAGCGAGTCCACCAACGGCCATCGGAAAACATCGAGCGCGTCGTGCGCCGAATGACCGGACAAGCGCTGGCTCGCGATCAGGTCATTCCCGTGATGATCGACCGGATCAAGTCCCTGTTCACGGAACCGGAAGAGTGACCGCCCGATGCCGATGGCGATTGTCGTTACCCGCAACGTCGAGGCGCGCTATCGCGGTTTCCTTACCTCCGTTATGCTGGAAGTCGCGCCCGGCGTCTATGTGGCGCCCGACCTGTCGGCAGGCGTCAGGGTGCGGGTCTGGGACGTGTTGTCGGCTTGGTGGGCCGCGCTCGGCGCAGGGTCTATCGTGATGATCTGGCGGGACACGAAGGCCGCTGGAAGTCTCCGCATAGAGGCTCTCGGCGAGCCCCCGAAGGAAATCGCGGATGCCGATGGGATTCTGCTCGTCAAACGTAATTAACCGTGGCCCGACGAGCTCCGTGCTCTTTGACATCGTGAAAAATCAATGACTTAATTGTCAGAGGTTCCCCCGCACACGCGGGGATAGACCCAGGCTCATGTTGCCCACCAGCGTCGCCATGGTGGTTCCCCCGCACACGCGGGGATAGACCCTGCGAAGCCGGGGAGTGGCGCTCGAGCGGCAAGGTTCCCCCGCACACGCGGGGATAGACCCGATGGTCGTGGTTTCGTACTCGTTGCTGATCTGGTTCCCCCGCACACGCGGGGATAGACCCCGGCTGCCGTACCGCTTCAGGACCTGCATCCGGGTTCCCCCGCACACGCGGGGATAGACCCGGATACGTGACCAGACACAGCGTGGTGCCGGGGGTTCCCCCGCACACGCGGGGATAGACCCGGATAGCCTTCGAGTTCCGCGTAGTCCTTCATGGTTCCCCCGCACACGCGGGGATAGACCCTGGAGCGTGCACGAATGTCCCCGATGCCGCAAGGTTCCCCCGCACACGCGGGGATAGACCCGTCGATCCAGACGATCCCGACCAGCGCCGGGTGGTTCCCCCGCACACGCGGGGATAGACCCTCCCTGTAGGGCGGAAACGTCCCGTCGCCGACGGTTCCCCCGCACACGCGGGGATAGACCGCTCGCGAAGGGGTCAGAAGGCCAGAGACGGGCGGTTCCCCCGCACACGCGGGGATAGACCCGTCCGCCTCTACGTCCCCTGGGCGATCCCCTCGGTTCCCCCGCACACGCGGGGATAGACCCCAAGCGGAGCAGGAACCTGGGACTCGGAATCAGGTTCCCCCGCACACGCGGGGATAGACCATCCGAGGCGGCCGTCCACGGACCTTCCTCGCGGGTTCCCCCGCACACGCGGGGATAGACCCGGGCTGCCGACGCGCGTCGCCTTGTCGACGACGGTTCCCCCGCACACGCGGGGATAGACCGCAAGCGGCAGCGACGGGGGTGGACGCGCCCATGGTTCCCCCGCACACGCGGGGATAGACCCCAGTGGGATTCGTCGGCGGGCTGGGTCCCGAGGGTTCCCCCGCACACGCGGGGATAGACCGTCGAGGTTCGAGGCGGAGAAGCAGACGATGATGGTTCCCCCGCACACGCGGGGATAGACCCTTCGTGCCGCCGCGACCGTAGGCTGTGAGTTCGGTTCCCCCGCACACGCGGGGATAGACCCGGCGCGCGGTGGAGCGCCGAGGACTGCTGCGCGGTTCCCCCGCACACGCGGGGATAGACCCTACATCTGGGACCAGATGATCTTCGGGGAACTGGTTCCCCCGCACACGCGGGGATAGACCCACGGTGGCCTAGTGTTATGTCCCGGAGATAAATGATGCGAGTCGTTGGACCTTGGCGAGTATGGAGTCTGCGGTTGCGGTCCAGACGAAAGGTTTGGCGTTCGTGTTGTAGTTTTTGACGAAGAGGTCGATCTTGCCGACGAGTTCGTTGACGCTGGAGAAGGAGCCGCGTCGGATGGCCTGTTGTGTGATGATGCCGAACCATCGTTCGACCTGATTGAGCCACGAGGCATAGGTAGGGGTGTAGTGGATGTGGTAGCGCTCCCGCCTGGCGAGCCAGGCTTTGACCTTGGGGTGCTTGTGGGTGGCGTAGTTGTCGACGATGAGATGGATGTCGAGCTGGCGAGGGACGTTGGCGTCGACATGTCGGAGGAAGGAGAGGAACTCCTGGTGTCGGTGGCGCGGCTTGCATTGGGCGATGAGCTTTCCGGTGGCGATGTCGAGGGCTGCGAACAGGGTTGTGGTTCCGTGGCGGACGTAATCGTGGGTGCGTCCTTCGACGTATCCCAGCCCCATGGGGAGCATGGGCTGGGTGCGGTTGAGGGCCTGGATTTGGGTTTTCTCGTCGGCGCACAGGACGACGGCATGGTCCGGGGGGTTGAGGTAGAGGCCGACGATGTCGCGGACCTTCTCGACGAAGAAGGGGTCGTTGGAGAGCTTGAAGTGACGCTGGCGGTGGGGCTGGACGCCGAACAGGTTGAACCAGCGCTGCACGGTGCTCTTGGAGACGCCGGTGTGGGCGGCCATGGCGCGTGTGCTCCAGTGGGTGGCGCCGTCGGGTGGCGTGGAGTGCAGAGCGGTATTGATGACCTCGGCGGTCCGCTCGTCGTCATGGGTTCGGGGCCGTCCCGGACGCAACTCGTCGTGCAGGCCCTGGACCCCGTGCGCGCGGTAGCGTTGGCGCCACTTGCCGACGGTGGCGGGGGTCAGGCGCATCCGTCTGGCGATGGAGGCGTTGGGTTCGCCCTCGGCGCAGGCCAGGACGATCTGCGCGCGCCGGACCAGCCCATGAGGCAAGGAGCGCGCATTGGCGAGACTGAGAAGTTGGGATTTCTCGATATCGTCGAGAACGAGAGGGGCGATCGGGCGACCGGGGGCCATGGCTGGACTCCTGCTGGAAAACCAACCATCAATGTATCAGTCATTTGAAGGACACGACACTAGGCGATGCCGCTTGCGGACTAGGCCGTGTTGACGAATTGGTGGAATTTGTGGATGATAGTACTCCCTTGATGGTCCTGGGAGAACAAGCATGGCCTTACGCTTACTCATCAGCGATGCCCTGTGGTCGAAGATCGAACCCGTGCTCAAGGAACTCAAGCACGCCGCCGGCAGCCCGCCGGCGCTCAGCGACCGGATGTTCATCGAAGCCGTCCTGTACCAGGCGCGCACCGGAACCCCGTGGCGGGACCTGCCCGACGAGTTCGGCAACTGGAATGCCGTCTATCACCGCTTCCGCCGTTGGGAGAAGCGCGGACTGTGGGAACGGCTCTGGCAGCGGTTCCAGACCCTCGACGATGAGCGGCTTGGCGAGTTGTTCATCGATTCGACCATCGTGCGGGCGCATCAGCACGCGGCTGGAGCGTCAAAAAAAACGGCGGACAACAGGCCCAGGCTCTGGGTCGCTCTCGGGGTGGGTTCACCACCAAGCTGCACGCGGCCTGCATCGACGAGCGCACCGGGGTGTCGTTCGTGTTGACGGGTGGACAGCGCCATGACGCGGTGGGGTTTGAAACGGTGTGGGAGGGGGCGTCGGCGTTGCCCGCCCCGGCGGCCGTCGTCATGGACAGGGCGTATGACGGCAACGCCATTCGTCGGTTTCTGGCCGTGCGGGGGATTGAAGCGGTCATCCCGTCGACAGCGAACCGGACCGAGCCGATCCCTCACGATGCGCGGAAGTACGGGTTGCGGGAGAAGGTCGAACGGTTCTTCAACAAGCTCAAGCAGTTCCGCCGCATCGCCACCCGCTATGAGAAGCTCGGTCGGACGTTCCTGGCGTTCGTTCATATCGTGTCCGCATGGATCGGACTCCGATAATTCGTCAACACAACCTAGGTTCCCCCGCACACGCGGGGATAGACCCCGGCCCAGACCCGGGACGACGTCCGCGAGCGCGGTTCCCCCGCACACGCGGGGATAGACCTGGGACGGGCCGCCGCCGCCCACCCGGTCGAGCGGTTCCCCCGCACACGCGGGGATAGACCCGCGGGCAAGCCGACGGTCGATGCGCTCGCCGCGGTTCCCCCGCACACGCGGGGATAGACCCGGCCCACCCCCCGCAAGATCAGGATTGCCAGAGGTTCCCCCGCACACGCGGGGATAGACCCTCACCGTCATGACGGAGGAGCACCGGGCCGGCGGTTCCCCCGCACACGCGGGGATAGACCCCGCTCGTCGCGCCGGTCCTGCCACTTGAAGAAGGTTCCCCCGCACACGCGGGGATAGACCCTGGAATCCGCCGGGATCGAGGGCGCCGCCGCCGGTTCCCCCGCACACGCGGGGATAGACCCGTCGTCGCCTCGGCGTCGATGGCCTCCCCCTTGGTTCCCCCGCACACGCGGGGATAGACCCTCCACCGTCTGGACCGTCCCGCGGACGATGCCGGTTCCCCCGCACACGCGGGGATAGACCCCACCCACTCGATCACCCGATCGGCGAGGGACCGGTTCCCCCGCACACGCGGGGATAGACCCAGGATCGCCCGGTTCACGTCCACCGTCGCCGCGGTTCCCCCGCACACGCGGGGATAGACCCGAGGACGATGTCGCCGGTCGCCTGGGCATGGCGGTTCCCCCGCACACGCGGGGATAGACCCCCGGACGACACCCCCCGCGCGGCGGCTTGGGCGGTTCCCCCGCACACGCGGGGATAGACCCCTCCTGCGCATCGGCCTGGAGACTCGCGTCGCGGTTCCCCCGCACACGCGGGGATAGACCCACGCTTACGGGCTTGCACAAGGTCTAACAGAGGGTTCCCCCGCACACGCGGGGATAGACCCAGAAAGGATAATCCAATGAGTGAACAACAAGCGGTTCCCCCGCACACGCGGGGATAGACCCTAGAGCGCGGCGAGGGCCGCCTCGACGTCGAAGGTTCCCCCGCACACGCGGGGATAGACCTTGCGCTTCGTCTTCATCGGAGAATGGCCAGCAGGTTCCCCCGCACACGCGGGGATAGACCCCGGTCCTGTATGACGCCATAGGGCGCGTTGTCGGTTCCCCCGCACACGCGGGGATAGACCCCAGAGCATCGAGGAACGCGCGCAGGAAGGGTCGGTTCCCCCGCACACGCGGGGATAGACCCGCGAATACCCTCCAGGATTGACACAGGGCTTCGGTTCCCCCGCACACGCGGGGATAGACCCGGCGGCCGAAAAGGACCGCCGCGCGCTGCTGGGGTTCCCCCGCACACGCGGGGATAGACCCGGGGAGCCAGTCCGTGTTTCGCGCGACCCAGTGGTTCCCCCGCACACGCGGGGATAGACCCACCAGGACCGGCGCGAGGCCATGCGCGCGCTTGGTTCCCCCGCACACGCGGGGATAGACCCTCGATCGGGTAGGTGCTCCGGTAGTTGCTCACGGTTCCCCCGCACACGCGGGGATAGACCCAGAAGCCGAGCGCAGCTGGCTGGGACAGACCTGGTTCCCCCGCACACGCGGGGATAGACCCGCGAGATCGGCCAGGGCGGACAACCGCCCCTCGGTTCCCCCGCACACGCGGGGATAGACCCGTCGATCGAGTCGCCGACGACGACGCGGAAATGGTTCCCCCGCACACGCGGGGATAGACCCCATTCCGCGATGAAGGCGTCGGCGGCCTCGGCGGTTCCCCCGCACACGCGGGGATAGACCCGAAGGCGAGGTCCGCCTCCGGCGGGCTTCGACGGTTCCCCCGCACACGCGGGGATAGACCCGACCTCCGCCGCCGGGAATCGCGCGAGGTCGCGGTTCCCCCGC
The DNA here is from genome assembly GCA_965242505.1 of Alphaproteobacteria bacterium. GTDB lineage: Bacteria > Pseudomonadota > Alphaproteobacteria > UBA2966 > UBA2966 > UBA2966. Next base: position 877,420 of record OZ251449.1, on the reverse strand, counting down.
ACACGCGGGGATAGACCCGTGATCGTGGTCCCCGACTGGAGCGACGAGAAGGTTCCCCCGCACACGCGGGGATAGACCCGAAGAGATCACGCAACCTGGGCATGGGAATCAGGTTCCCCCGCACACGCGGGGATAGACCCGGCCGACGTTCACCACTGACGACGACGACAATGGTTCCCCCGCACACGCGGGGATAGACCCTGATGCGCCTCGGCGCCCTCGACGCGGCCGTGGGTTCCCCCGCACACGCGGGGATAGACCCATCCTGGAGGCGGGCACACGGGACGAGCGAGCGGTTCCCCCGCACACGCGGGGATAGACCCTCCCTCATCGAGGCCGCCCGTTCTCCTCGAGTGGTTCCCCCGCACACGCGGGGATAGACCCGGCATCGAGTTCCGGAATCCCCCCGATGACAAGGTTCCCCCGCACACGCGGGGATAGACCCGCCTTCCAATTTGGCGACGGCGGTCCTCGGCAGGTTCCCCCGCACACGCGGGGATAGACCCGCCGCGGTCTCCGTCACGCGCAGGTCGGTGGAGGTTCCCCCGCACACGCGGGGATAGACCCTTCGATTGTTCCCCGAACAGGACTGCTCGGTTGGTTCCCCCGCACACGCGGGGATAGACCCGCAGCGGCGGAACTGCTAGCGCAACGGGAACTGGTTCCCCCGCACACGCGGGGATAGACCCGATACCTTCTATTTCCTCTGTTGTATGAAGTTGGTTCCCCCGCACACGCGGGGATAGACCCATCGAGGTCGTGGACCCCGACCGACCGCGCGCGGTTCCCCCGCACACGCGGGGATAGACCCGTGCTGAAGCAACTGGCGCTCAACCTGAACGCAGTTCCCCCGCACACGCGGGGATAGACCCCGGCGAGACCTGGCGGCGGCCACGGTCGACATGGTTCCCCCGCACACGCGGGGATAGACCCGGGGCGGGATCGGGGGCGGGCGGCTCCACATCGGTTCCCCCGCACACGCGGGGATAGACCCCACCTTCAACAAGGAAGCCGTCAAATTCCTTGGGTTCCCCCGCACACGCGGGGATAGACCCCCTGCGGGAGTGGCTGGCGGAGGGCCTGGCGCGGGTTCCCCCGCACACGCGGGGATAGACCCGACGGACGCCGCTGGCGCCTCGAGGATCCCGAGGTTCCCCCGCACACGCGGGGATAGACCCGGGTCCCTCGCCGACCGGACGATCGCCTGGATGGTTCCCCCGCACACGCGGGGATAGACCCGAGCACCACGGCGTCATCCAGGACCTGGCCGGGGTTCCCCCGCACACGCGGGGATAGACCCTCCTCCGCCGTCTGCTCCAGCGTCGTGCCCATGGTTCCCCCGCACACGCGGGGATAGACCCGGGTCCCTCGCCGACCGGACGATCGCCTGGATGGTTCCCCCGCACACGCGGGGATAGACCCTCCTCCGCCGTCTGCTCCAGCGTCGTGCCCATGGTTCCCCCGCACACGCGGGGATAGACCCGGCTCGTCGCCGAAGGGCTGCTGCTCGTGACCGGTTCCCCCGCACACGCGGGGATAGACCCGCAATCCGCTCGACTGGAAGCCGAACCCATCAGGTTCCCCCGCACACGCGGGGATAGACCCTACCTTCCCGGCGGCGGCGCGCCCGGTGAAATGGTTCCCCCGCACACGCGGGGATAGACCCTCGATTGGCCCGACGCCTACGAACGGCATCTCGGTTCCCCCGCACACGCGGGGATAGACCGCGCGCCGGACAGGTCGGACCCATCGGGTCTTCGGTTCCCCCGCACACGCGGGGATAGACCCCGGAATGGGTGCGGACGGCCACCGTCGAGGCGGGTTCCCCCGCACACGCGGGGATAGACCCCACCATTCCTGCGGCATGGTGCCGACCATGCCGATTCCCCCGCGCACGCGGGGATAACGCCGATCGCATGTCCATGCGGACCCCCCTCCCGACCTCCCCCCTGCCAGGGGGGAGGAGTGATAATGGCCCCTCCCGTCATCCGTTCAGGAGGAGGAACTCGGCGAGGCCATCGGGGCATGAACCCCGGCGGCCGGCCCTTACGGTCCCATCACGCGGGGCAGGAACAGCGAGACCTCGGGCACGTAGGTGATGATCCCGAGGGCGATGACGTTGATGGCGATGAACGGCGCCACGCCCCGGTAGATCGCGGCGAGCGGCGCGCGCAGCACCGACTGCACGACGAAGATGTTGAGCCCGAACGGCGGCGTGAACATGCCGATCTCGACGTTCATCACCATGATGATGCCGAAGTGGACGAGATCGATGCCGGCGGCGTTCACGATCGGCAGCAGGAGCGGCGTGAGGATGATGATCGCCGAGATGGGATCGAGCAGGCAGCCGACGATCAGCAGCAGCAGGTTGATCACCAGCAGCACCATCCACGGCGTGGCGCCGACGTCGTCGATGAAGCCGACGATCGACTGGGGAACGCCGCTGATGGTCAGCAGCCAGGAGTAGAGTCCGGCGGCGGCGATGATGATGAAGATCTGGGCGCACACGTAGGCGGTCCGGACCGCCGCTTCCCAGAGGCCGCGCCAGTCGAGCTCCCTGTAGGCGCACATGGTCACGAGGATCGCGTAGATGCCGGCCACGGCCCCCGCCTCGGTGGGATCGAATATCCCCGTGTAGATGCCGCCAAGGACGATGAGGGGCGTCATCAGGGCGAGGACGCCGGCGCGCGACGCGCGGACGACTTCGCGGAACCGGAAGCTCTGCGCGCGCCCCACGCCGTTCAGGCGAGCGTAAAGATAGATGTAGCCCGCCATCAGCGCGGCCAGCAGGAGGCCGGGAACGAACCCGGCGATGAACAGCTTGACCACTGACACCTCGGCCGAGCCGCCGTAGACGATCATGGCGATGGACGGCGGGATGATCACCGCGATGGCGCCCGACGAGGCCAGCACGCCGGCGGAGAAGCTCTCGTCGTACCCGTCGCGCAGCAGCGGCCGGTAGAGAACCTGGCCGACGGCGGCGGTCGTCGCCGCACCGGACCCCGACATGGCGCCGAAGAACGCGCATGATCCGACCGCGGTGATGGGCAGGCTGCCCCGCACGCCTCCGGCGATCGACCGCACCCACTCCACGATCCGGTTGGACAGCCCGCCCCGGCTCATCAGCTCGCCCGCGAAGATGAAGAAGGGCGCGGCCAGGAACGACAGCTTGTCCACGCCGCCGAACATCTTCAGGTGCGCGATCTCCAGCGGCACGTTCATGAAGAACAGGAGCGCGACGGCGGACGTCGTGATCAGTATGAGGAACACGGGGAACCCCAGGACCAACAGGCCGAGGGGCAGGAGGATCATCACCCAGGCCATGGCGCTCCCCCGGTCCGGGCGCGGCCGGACGTCCTAGACACCGCCATCCCCGAGGCGCCGGCCGTCGTCGTCGGCCCGCTCGACGTCGTCGCGTTCGCCGCCGAGCTCTCCGGCGACGTTGGCGCGGAACCGGACCACGACCGCCACGAGCATGAAGAAAAAGCCGACGAGCACCATCGAGTGCGGAATCACCATGGGAATTTCGGCCGCGACGCTCCGTTTCCCGAACTCGATCTGCACCATCGTCACCTTGAACGACTGCGCGACCACGAACGCGCAGACGGCGATGAACAGGACCGTGGAAACGAAGTTCACGATCTCCTTCCACGGTCTCGGCAGGTATTGCGACAGGATGTCCATGCGCAGGTGCCGCCCGTCCCAGGTCACCAGGATCGCCGCGACGTAGACGAAGCAGATCATCACGTAGGTCAGCGCCTCCTCGGCCCAGAAGAAGGGCGAGAGGAAGACGTAGCGCGCGACGACGTTGGCGCCCGTGACCGCGACGACCGCCAGCACGAGGACGCCGCAGATGAAACGGGGGACCGCGAGGACGACCCGCTCGAGTCGCCGGCGGCGGACCTCGCCGGGGGAACCGGACTCCATGCTCATGACGGCGGCGGCTCCTTCTCGCGGCGACCGCGTTCCGAACGCGCCGGCGGCGGCGCGCCGACCGCTTCCCCGGAGTGCAAAACCCAAGGAAAAACAACACTCAAGGGGTCCTTGCGCACTTTACAGTACCGACACGGCCATCTAAGCTCAACTCGCGAAGCATATCGAAACGAAACGAAGGGAGGCTTCAGATGTCCAGGATGTTTTCGAGACCGGTCCCCGATTTGCCGGCTGCCCTGCTGGGCGCGGCGTTGGCGGCGTTCCTGGTCGTCGGCCCGCAGCAGGCGCTGGCGGCGGCCGAGTTCGTGATCAAGGTCGCCATCTTCCCGACCGACGAGATCCATCACGAATTCGGACGGAAGTACGAGCAGCGTCTCGAGGAAGTGACCGACGGGCGGATCGACGTCCAGCTCTTCCCCGGCCACCAGCTCGGGAGCGTGGCCGAAATGGTGGACGGCGTCCAGGTCGGCACCATCGAGATCAGCATGTTGCCGCCCGGCTTCTTCAAGGGCGTCGACCCGCGCTATCAGGTGACCGACGTGCCCGGGCTGTTCGACGACATCGCCCATATCTCCCGGGCCCTGAGCTGTCCGCATTTCCGCGACCACTTCATGCGGATGACCGAGGACAAGGGCATGATCGGCGTGGCCATCTTCGACTACGGGCCGACGGCCTACGCGTCGCTCGACCCCATCCGCACGCTCGCCGACTTCAAGGGCAAGAAGATCCGCGTGCTGGCCACCGACGTCGAGCGCGCCGTCATCGACGAGTTCGGCGGCGCCGGAATCCCCATGGACATGGCCAACGTCATCCCGGCGTTGCAGCGCGGCCAACTCGACGGCATCCGCAGCACCATCGTCGTGCTCGCGGCGCTGAAGTTCTTCGACGTCACCAAGTACGTCACCCTGGTCGAGGACACCCACATCCCCGACATGGCGATGATGAGCAAGAAGTTCTTCGACTCCCTGCCGGCCGATCTGCAAAAGGCCGTGCTGGACGTCGGCGCCGAGCTGGAGCGTTACATGGAGGACGTGGTCATCCGCTACGACCGCCGGGCGGCGAACCTGTGGCGCAGCAAGGGCGGCGAGGTGATCCGCCTGTCGACGGCGGACCGTGACGAATTCATGAAGCGCACGGCCCCGATCAGCGACGAGATCATGGGCGGCGACCCCGAACTGGCGCCCATGTACGACCGCCTGAAGGAATGCGCGCGGATCACCCGGCTCACGGAGCACGAACGCAAGAAGGGCTCGGGCCTCTGAGCGAGACCGAGAGCGGGCGGGAGGGCGCCTTCGCGGCGTTCCCCTCCCCTCCTCTCCCGCGCGGGGCGTCGCGTCCGGCGGACCCCCCTCCCGACCTCCCCCCTGCCAGGGGGAGGAGCATGGATGGCTCCCCCTGTCCAGAGGAGAGGAGTGCGCGGGGCGGCGCGTTCTCTTCTCTTCTCTTCTCTTCTCTTCTCTTCTCTTCTCTTCTTTCCTTCCCTTCCCCCCCTGGCGGGGGAGGGCCGGGGCGCGGGTCAACCGGCGGCGGGCGGCAGCAGCTTGAGCAGGCCGAAGGTCAAGCCGGCGTTGGCGAGCACGATCCCGACAGCGATGCCGACGAAGCGGACCGTCAACCGGGTTTCGAGGTTGGCCATGTCCGTTTTGAGCGCGGCGACGTCGTCCCTGGTGGCCATCTTGTCTTCGAGGCGGACGATGTCGGCTTTGGCGGCGGCGAGGCCAGCATCGAGGTCCACCTTGGCGGCGGCGAGTCCTTTGTCCAAGTCGGCCCTGAGCGCGGCGACATCGGTCTTGAGCTCGACCTTGAGCGCGGCGAGGCCGGTATCGAGGTCCACCTTGGCAGCGGCGAGTCCCTTGTCCAGGTCGGCCCTGAGCTCGGCCACGTCGGCCTTGACGGCGCCGAGTCCCTCGTCGAGATCGGCCTTGGTGGCCATCCTGTCTTCGAGGCGGACGAAATCGGCCTTGGCGGCGGCGAGGCCATTGTCCAGGTCAGTCTTGAGCGCGGCGAGTCCGGTATCGAGGTCGCCTCTGACTGCGGCAAGTCCGGTATCGAGGTCGCCCCTGACTGCGGCGAGTCCCTTGTCGAGGTCGCCCCCGAGCGCGGCAACGTCGTCCCTAGTGGCGACGCCTTCCGCCACAGCGTCGCGGATGGCCTCGGCGTGCGCTTCCGCCTGAGCCTCGTCCACGCCGGCCGCCTTGAGGCGGCGCGCGTAGGTCAGCGTGTCGAAGCCGGGAACGGGCGTGATCTTCATGGCCATGGGGCCGAGGCTACACCGTCGCGGGGTCGTCCGCAAGCGCGCGTCCATGCGAACTCCCTCCCGACCTCCCCCTGCCAAGGGGGCGGAGCGTGGATGGCTCCCCCTATTCAGGGGGAGGAGCGTCAACGGCGGACGCCGACGTACCGGTGAAGCGGCCGCGGGTCCTCGTCGAGCTCTTCCGGCGTCGACTCGCCCGCGACCGCCCCGTTCTCGATGAAGACGATGCGGTCGGCGATCTGCAAGGCGGCCTCCACCTTCTGCTCGACGAGCAGGACGCCGACGCCGCGGTCCTTCAAGCCGGCGACGGTGTCCAGCAACGTCGCCACGACCGTCGGCATCAACCCTTCGCTCGGTTCGTCGAGCAGAAGGAGCCGCGGGTCGAGGCACAGGGCGCGGGCGGTCGCGAGCATCTGCTGCTCGCCGCCGCTCAGCGTTCCGGCGCGCTGGCGCATGCGCTCCGTCAGGACGGGGAACAGGCCGAGCACCCGGTCGAGGGCGTCCTCCCCGCCCCGCCGGGCCAACAGGCCCATCCGCAGGTTCTCCTCGACGCTGAGCCCGGCAAACAGCCTCCGTCCCTGGGGAACGTAGGCGATGCCGAGCCCGGCGACGTCGTGCGGCGCGAGGGCGTTCAGCTCGTTTCCGTCCATCTCGATGCGGCCCGCGCGCGGCTTGACCTGCCCCATGACGGCGCGCAGCACGGTGGTCTTGCCGGCGCCGTTCCGGCCCAGCAAGCCGACGATCTCGCCCGCGCCGACGCCGAGGGACACGCCCTTCAGAACCCGGACGGCGCCGTGGTAGCAGTCGACGTTCTCAAGCCGCAGCATCGGTTCCCAGATACGCCCGCTGGACTTCGGGGTTCCGTTCGATCTCCGACGGCGTTCCCTCGGCGATGACCCTTCCCCCGTCCATCACGGTAATCAGCTGGGCCAGTTCGAGGACGACCGACATGTTGTGCTCGATCAGCAGCACGGTCGCGCGTTCCGAGATGGCGCGGACGAGATCGCAGAAGCCGGAGATTTCGTCCAAGGCCAGTCCCTGGGTGGGTTCGTCGAGGATCAGCAGCTCCGGATCCAGCGCCAGTCCCATGGCGACCTCCAGGAGCCGCTGGTGGCCGTAAGGGAGCTCGCCGGCCCGGCGGCGCGTCTCGCCCGTCAGGCCGACCCGCGACAGGGCCCGCTCGACGTCCCGCGCGACGCGGTCTTCGGCGAGCATGAGGCGGTCGCGCGGACCCTTCATCAGGCGCCGCTGCGCGGCCAGGGCGACGTTCTCGTAACAGGTGAGGTTGGCGTAGACGCTCGTGACCTGGAACGTGTAGACGATCCCCCGGCGCACCCGGTCCCAGGCCCGCAGGCCGGTGACGTCCTCGCCCTTGAACCGGACCGAACCCGCGGTCGGCTCGAGACGGCCGCTGACGAGGCTGACCAGCGTGGTCTTGCCGGCGCCGTTGGGGCCGATGACGGCCCTGATCTCGCCGGTCGGGATGGCCAGTTCCACGTCCTCGACGGCCCGCAGGCCGCCGAAGCGCTTGCTCAGGCCGACGGTCTCGAGCAGGGTCACGGCAGCCACGGCAACCACTTCTCGCGGATCGCGCCCATGATGCCCTTGGGGAAGTAGAGCACCATGGCGACCAGCGCGATACCCACGACGATCAGGTGACTCTCGGTCAGTCCGCTGGCGACGTCGATGAGATAGAACATGAGCCCCGTCCCGAGGAGAGGACCGAGCAAGGTGCCCATGCCGCCGACCAGGGTCCACAGCAACGGGAATATCGAGTACTCGATGGACGCGAAGGTGGACCCGATATACGAGAACAGCAGCGCGTACATCGCGCCCGAGGCGCCCGAGATCGTGGCCGAGATCGTCAGCGCCGCCAGCTTGTACCGGTAGGTGTCGTAACCCAGCATACGGGTGCGCGCCTCGTTCTCCCGGATGGCGACGAACACGCGGCCGATCGGCGAATACACGACCGCCATGCAGACGAGGAAGGCGGCGGCGAACAACAGCAACGCGGCGTTGTACTTCACGTCCGGGTCGGAAAATTCGAACACGGCGCCCCCCACCTCGAGGGGCGGCAGCGTCTGCGATATCACGATGCCCTGATCCCCGAGCGTGATCTCGTTGAAATAGAGGGTGGCGAGGAACGCCGCCTGCGCGAACATGAGGGTGACGATCAGGAACGAGGCGCCGCCCGTGCGGATGACGATCAGTCCGAACGCGACGGCGAGCGCGAAGCTCGAGGCGACGCCGGCCGCGAAGGCCTCGAGCGCGCCGAACCCGAGATAGAACACGGGCAACCCCGCGCCGTAGACGCCGGCGGCGAAGAACATGGCGTGCCCGAGGCTCAGCAGGCCCGTGTATCCCAGCAGGACGTTGTAGCCCGACGCGAACGCGGCGAAGATCATGATCCGCGCCAGATTCGTGTGGTGGTACGGCGACAGGAAGAACTGCGCCGCCAGCAACAGCGCAATGACGCCGAGATGGAGGGCGAGAACCCTGGCGGAGATCCGGCGGTTCACGCCTCTTCGTCCCCGAACAGTCCGCCGGGCCGCGCCACGAGCACCAGCGCCACCAGCAGCGTGGCGAGAATCTTGGCCAGCGTCGGCGAGAAGAAGACGGAAATCACGCCGTCCGTGATTCCGATGACGAAGGCCGCGACGAGCGTTCCTCGCAGATTGCCGAGGCCGCCGATGATGACGACGATGAACGACAGCAGCAGCGGGTCGAGCCCCATCAGGTAGTGGGCCTGCTGCATCGGCACGACGAGCACGCCGGCCGCCGCCGCCAGCGCCGCGCCGAACCCGAAGACCAGCGCGTACACGCGGCGGACGGGAACGCCGCAGGCCTGGGCCATCTCCTCGTCCTGCTGGGTGGCCCGCATGTAGAGGCCCATCTGGGTCCGGGAAATGACGATCCACGTCCCGATCAGCAACAGCGCGGACGTCCCCGCCACGACCAGTTTGTAGCCGGAGTAGCCGAACCACGGGAACGAGACGCGGAAATAGACGGGGGCCTCGACGGACTTCGCGTCGCCGCCGTAGAACGTCAGCACGATCTGCTGGATGATGTAGAGCAGCCCGATGGTCGCCACGATGGTGCTCTCCGGGTCGTAGTCGACGCGCCTCAGAATCAGCCAGTCGGAGGCGACGGCGATGGCGCCGACGACCAGCGGCCCCAGGACCAGCGCGAGGAGGAAACCCACGAGGGCCGAGCCGCCCACCAGCGAGCCGAACCACCAGGCGAGAACGGCGCCGAGCATGAAGAACTCGCCGTGAGCGATGTTGACGATCCGCATCACCCCGAAGACGAGCGACAGCCCGAGGGCAGTGAGCGCCAGCACGAGCGCGGTCACCGCGCCTTCGAGCAGGGCCAGGAACAGGTGGGGGCCGAGGCTCATCTCAGCCTTCCGGCGGCGGCGAAATTTCGTTCCGCATCAAAGGCCCCGATCCCCGGTTTTGCAACGCGCCGGACCCGGAGTGTAGCCTGCCGCGTCCGGTCGCCGGTGGAGCGCCGGAACGACGGGCGGGCGCGCGAGACGGACGTGCGAGGAGCGGAACATTGAGCAAGACCCTGTATCTGGCGAACCCCTACGGGTTCTCGGCGCAGCAACGCGAGGGGCCGCTGGCGGCCCTGGCGGCGGCCCTGGAAGCGGCGGGCGCGGAGGTCTGGGAGCCGTTCGCCCGCAACAACCAGATCGACCGGACGGGCTCCGGGTGGGCCTACCGCATCGGGCAGGCCGACCTGCGCGACGTGCGCGACGCCGACGGACTGTTCGCGGTGGTCAACGGCTGTCCTCCGGACGAGGGCGTGATGGTGGAGCTCGGCATGGCGATCGCCTGGGGAAAGCCCGTGTTCCTGTTCCGGGACGACTTTCGCCGCTGCACCGACAGCGAGGCCTATCCCCTGAACCTGATGCTGTTCGCCGGCCTGCCGGAGGTGGGTTGGGAGGCCCACTGGTACGGCTCGATCGAGGAGATCGCCCATCCCGACAAGGCGCTCGCGCGGTGGTTGAGGAACGCCGCCGCGTAACCGGCGCCCGCGCTTCGCGGCGGCGGGCGCCGGTCGGGCGTTGACGGAACCCCCTCATAAATTTCCTTTGAACGGCGGCGTGGTCTCACGGATGTAAGCGTAATACGCCTCACTGAACTTGACCTCGTCAATAATTTCGACTTCGACCGGCTGACAGGGAACTCCTTTGTCCCATTTGAGAACTCGGATTCCAATGCTGTGATCCAAGATATCGAGTGCGCATTGGTTCCATTGCCACTGCTTGGGGTCGAACCATTTCTTGGGCAGATTCCCAATATGGTGGAAAACGACGTTCCAACGTTCGGGAGTGTCGCCCCAAGATTTGGAATCGCAGATGGACATCTTTTGATTCGTCGCGGTCATGGAATCCTCCGTCATGGCTTGGTCTCTTTTCCTGTTTGAGTGAGCACTGACGTACCGGGGAAACACGGCTTCCGGTTCGGGCAGCGGGAGGCCGAGCCGGAGAGCCTCGCCCTCCCCCAATCGCGCGTCTTCCGGCTGGCCCAGCTGGTCGAGCAGCTTCGAGCTACAGGGGTTCCTTCGTGTAGTCGTGCTCCGGCTCGTACAGCGAGTCCTCGATGGTGGTCGTGTGCACCACGTTCAACCGCCTGTCCTTGACCTCGGAGATGAACTGCACGGCGTGGGCCTGATGGGTCCCGCCCCGGAACAGCTTGTGGCCCTGGGGATGCTCGATCCCCTCGTTGAACCAGCGGGTGTTCTCGAGGGTCTCTATGAACGCCGCCTTGTCCTTCGCCGTCGGGTCGACGTAGCCGCTCTGCTCGACCGTCTGCTTGATGGCGAAGAGCGTCTCCCAGCAGCCGAACATGTGCGAGGCGTAGGCCGTATCCTTGGGATCGTCCACGTAGGTTCCGGTTTCCGTCATGCCGACCTTCCCGCGGTAGAAGTCGGCGGCGCGGGTGGGCAGGCCGTCGGCGTAGCGCGGGAAACCTTCCCAGAAATGCGTCCCTTCCAGGAACTCCAGTCCGGGGCTCGCCATGTCGACGCCTTCCAGCGAATCGATGAAGCCGAAGATCTGCGGTCGATCGGCGCCGAAATGCTCGCCCATCTCGCGCACGAACGTCAGAACGCCCGGTCCCACCATGACGTGGTAGAGCAGCTCGGTGTCGGACGGGATGCGCGGGAAGTACTTGGTGAACGACGACTCCCGCGGCGGGATCGGGATGAGCTCCTCGATCGTTCCGCCATTGGCCTTCACAGCCGCCCCGAAGTAGTCCCGGTGGGCGTAGCCGAAGGCGTAGTCCGGGAAGATCATGGTCACCTTCTTGCCGAACTTGTCCAGGACCCATTTGGCGACCGCGACCATCTGCGAGCGCACGTCGGAAGTGCCGGCCTGGAACACGTAGCGGCTGAACTGCCCGTTGGGAACGGCGGGAGTCTCGCTGACCACGAAGTACGGCATCTTCAGTTCGCCGGCGCGCGGCGCCGAGCCGATGACGACGTGCGAGAACAGCGTCCCGAAGACGAAGTCGACCTTGTGCTGGTTGGCGAACTTCTCGACCACCTCGGCGCCGCGCTTGGGATCGGTGCCGTCGTCCTCGACGATCAGCTCGATCGGCCGTCCGCCGACGCCGCCGGTCTCGTTGATCAGCTTCACCGCGGCCTTGGTGGTGCGCTCGTACCAGCGTCCGTATCCGGCGCCGATTCCGGTGCGGTGCGCCTGGAACCCGAGCTTGAGGGGCTTGTCGGTCGCCGAGGCCGCCCGCGGCGTGAAGGGGCCCGGGACGACGCCGCCGACGAACCCGCCGACGGCCGCGCCGCCCGCGAGAGCGGCGCCCCTGAACAATCCGCGCCGGGAGACGCCCCGGCGACGCGGCCGGGCCGCCTTTCTGTCGCTGTCTCTACTGGTCATCGCTGCATCCTCCCCTCGGAACGTGAATCGTCATCCACGGCGCCGCGACGATACCACGACGAAATCGACGCGCCAACGGTCTTCCTCGGGCCGCTCCCCTGCGCCGTGACCCCCACCCCGACCCTCCCCCTGCAAGGGGGAGGGAGAACGAGGAGAGGCAGGAGGGAGCCGTTGACGCTCCTCCCCCCTGACAGGGGGGAGGTCGGGAGGGGGGTGGATCGCGGCCCCGCAACGCCACCTATCCGGCGGCGGGCGTCGACAGCAGCCACAGGCCGAACATCGTGTAGCCGATCATCAGGACGGCCATGGGAATCTGGCTGAGCACGGCGGCTCGCGGAGTCGCGAAGAGACGGATCGCCAGGAAGTGGGCGACGGCGACGGCGACGACGTGGGCGGCCACGATGCCGACGACCTGGAGCTTCCAGATCAGCTCGATGGACGCGCGGTTCGTCACGACCGATGCGTGCACGTGCATGTCGCGGGCGCCGATCAGGTCCCAGCCGAGCGCGAACGGATCGGACAGCGCGCGCAACGCGAACTGGCCGTCCAGCAGCAGCTCCGGAAGGTAATGGGCGAAGTGATAGCCGAAGGCGATCGGGATGATGGCCACCACGAAACACCTCAGCTGCGTCCCGACCGGCGCCTCGGAGCCGGCGAGCGCGCGCCCCAGGGCCACGGCGAGGCAGTACGCGCCCACGAGAGCGCCGAAGACCGCCGCCAGTCCCAGCGTATTGGTCCCGACGAGAGCGGTCCGGCCCGGATACTCGAGCGGGTTCACGCCGACGAGACCGAGCCAGAAGAAGGTGCGCGAGAAGCCGTCGAACGAGACCGAAGACAGGGCCAGCAGGATGAAGGCCATGCCGCTCGCCGGGAAGACGCCGGCGTCGAGCAGGCGCATGCCGGGAACGGTCGCGAAAACGACCCGACGCTCCCCTTCCCGGTCCACGCCGAAGGGAGACAGCCACGAGACGATACGGAAGAAGATCGAGAAGATCTCCCCATGGCGCAGCCAGGCGTCGAGGCCGAACAGCAGCGCGCCGACGGCCGTGATCAGGAAATAGGCGATCACGGCATGCGCCAGCAGCGCCGGGTCCTGGGGCGCGGGATGGACCAGCTCGAACCAGGCGAACGCCAGGAAGAGAACGACCGCCGGCCAGTATCCCGCGGCCTCCGGATAGGACAATGGTGGCGCCCGCCTCCAGCGCCGCAGGAACGGCGGGACGGTCAGCAGGCGATGCAGGGCGAGCCACGGGTGGAGGATCGCCCACAGGTTGCCGAAGATCGCGTGAAGGAACGTAAGCGCGACCCACCATACGGTCCAGAGCATCAGGGGGAGCGGATTGGAGAGAGGGTCCCGGCTTCCCCACCAGCCGGTCGCCACGAGCGCCGCCACGACGACCAGCATGGCCGCGCTCGGCGCGATCGGATTCCGGGCCGGGACCGAACCGAGCGCGAGGCGGGCGCGCTTCAGCGCGTCGAGGCCGGCCGCCGGGACGGCGGCCATCAGCGCGAACGTCAGCGCGACGGCCGCGGCGCCCCCGCCGATGTAGAGGCCGGTCGGCAGAAGCAGGATGATCCCGCGCTCCGTGGCGTGGGCGAACGCGGGCGCCGGCATCGACAGCCAGAGGCCGAGCCAAGGGAGGCCCCTTCCCGCTCCTCGAAAGCGCCGTCGCCGGACCATCCGCGTCCTCTCCGTCCTCACGGGGATGGGAACGTCGCCGGTCTCTCCCTCCCCTACTCCGCCGCGCGGGCCACGGCGCGGCGCTCGGCCCGAAGCGTCTCGGTGGCCGCCCGGTCCACGGCGTCCGCCGACAGCGCCACGCCGTAGAGTTCGGCCGCCTGCTCGACCGTGTAGTAGCCCCGGCTCACGTCGGCGCGCACGAGCTCGGGGTCGCGGTCGAGCGGGTCGCCGAAGCCGCCGCCGCCCGGCGTCGACACGCGGATCCGATCGCCCGCCGAGACGTGGATGTCCTGCTCCTTGGACAGGTGCGGCGGAACGTGGGTCCTGCTGCCGCGGGTCACGCGGACCTCGTTGACGCCGCCGTCCGAGCCGCCCAGCGCGCCTTGGGGGCCGGTGCGCCCGTGGTCCATGACGAAGGAGGCGTTGGCCTCTCCGCGCCGCAGCGTCACCTCGTAGTTGACCCCGAAGCCGCCGCGCCGCGCGCCGGCGCCGCCGGAGCCTTCGCGCAGCGAGTACTCCTCGAACAGCACGGGGTAGCGCTGCTCGACGATCTCGACCGGCTGCGTCTTGGAGATGCCGATGGTCGAGCAGCCGTTCGAGATGCCGTCGGCGTCGGCGTTCCCGCCGTACCCGCCGCCGCTCAGGAGATACATGACGTAGCTGCGGCCCTCCTCGGGGTCGTAGCCGCCGAGCGCGAAGTTGCCGCTGGTGCCCGCCGGCGCGGCGAACAGGAGATCGGGCAACGCCGGGGTCAGGGCGGCGAACACCGCTTCCGCGATGCGCTGGCTCACCTCGGCCGCGCAGCCGGAGACCGGGCGCGGATATTCGGCGTACAGGAAGGTGCCTTTCGGGTCCTCGACGTGAAGCGGCGCGTAGGTTCCAGCGTTGATCGGAACCTCGGGGAAGACGTGCTTGACGGCGAGATAGACAGCGGACCGCGTGGTGGCGATCACGCTGTTCATGGGGCCGAGGCACGGCGGGCTCGACCCCGACATGTCGAAGTGGAGATCCGTGCCAGTCTTGCGGATCTTCATGTCGATCTCGAGCGGTTCGTCCACGACGCCATCGGAGTCGACGTAGGCCGCGCCGTGGTACTCGCCGTCGGGAATCGTCGCGATCTTGGCCCGCATCTGCCGTTCCGCCCGCGCCCGCAACTCGACGATGCAGTGGTCTACGGTGTCCTTTCCGTAGCGGTCGAGCAAGGCGGTGAACCGCCGCTCGCCGACGGTCAGCGCCGCGGCCTGCGCCTTGATGTCGCCGATGCGCTGATCCGCCAACCGGATGTTGGAGAGGATGATCTCCATGATCTCCTCGTCCATCACCCCTTCCTTGAACAGCTTGACCGGCGGCAGCCGCAGTCCTTCCTGCTCGACCTCCGTGGCGTTGGCGGAGAAGCCGCCGGGCACGCCCCCGCCCGTATCCGGCCAGTGCCCCGTGTTGGAGAGCCAGGCGCACATCTCGCCCCTGTAGAAGAACGGCTTGTTGAAACGCACGTCCATCAGGTGCGTGCCGCCGAGATAGGGGTCGTTGACGATGTACACGTCGCCCGGCTTCAGGTCCCTGGCGCGCCTGATGACCTCCTGCGCGCCGAACTGCATGGCGCCCACGAAGACCGGCAGGCCGAGTTCGCCCTGGGCGATCAGCTCGCCCGTATCCTTGTGATAGATGCCGTCGGATCGGTCCAGCGCCTCGGATATGACCGGGCTGAAGGCGGAACGCACGAAGGCCAGGTCCATTTCGTTGCAGACCTGCTGCAGGCCGCCCTCGATCACGGCGAGGGTCACGGGGTCGATCGTCGATGTCATGATCCGGCCTCGTTTCGGTTTTCGGCGAGCGCGCCGACGGTGACGACGAGGTTGCCGGCGGCATCCACGCTCACGTCGCATTCCGGCTCGATGACGGTCGTCGTATCCAGTTGCTCGACGATCGCCGGGCCGCTGAATCCGGTTCCCGGAGGCAGATCGTCGCGGCGATGGACGGGGGTTTCCCGCCACCCGTCCCGATACCAGACGTCGCGCGTGGCGGCGGGTCCGTTCCGGCCGCCCTCGCCGCGGGGCGCCATCCCGGCGAGGTCCATGCGTTTTCTCCGGCCGATCGCGGCGGTGCGCAGGTTGACGAGGACCGCTCTGATTTCCGGCAGATCGACGGCGAAGCGCTCCCAATACGCCTTCTCGAACGTTTCGCGCAACTCGTCGCGGGTCACACGGGGAGACGGAAGCGGGACCGTGAGGATGTGGCTTTGTCCCGCGAACTGCATGTCCGCATCGTGGGCGAAGCGCAGATCCTCGACGTCGACTCCCTCGCGCTCGACGGTCGCCCGGCCTTCCGCCATTTGCGCGTCGAGGATCGACGCGAACCGATCCATGTCGAACGCGTCGAGGGGGGCGTTGACGGTGTTGACGTAGTCATGCCGCACGTCCGCGACCACGCAGCCGATCGCGCTGGTGACGCCGGGACGGACGGGAACGACGACCTTGGGAATGCCGAGCTCGCGCGCCAGGGCCACGACGTGCAGCGGACCGGCGCCGCCGAACGCGAACAGCGCGAAGTCCCGAGGGTCCCGCCCCCGCGCGAGGGTCGCCATCCGCAAGGCGCCGGCCATGCGGTTGTTGGCCACCTGGAGGATGGCGCTGGCGGCCCCGTCGGCGTCCAGCCCCAGGGGCCCACCGACGTCCCTGAGTATCGCGTCGCGGACGTGATCCGGGGTGACGGGCGAATCCACCGCCAGCAGCCCGTCCGGGTCGAGCCGTCCCAGGGCGAGATTGGCGTCGGTGATCGTCGGCCGTTCGCCGCCGCGGCCGTAGCAGACGGGTCCCGGCGCCGCGCCGGCGCTTTCGGGACCCACCCGCAGCAGACCCGCGTCGTCGATGCGCGCGATGGAGCCGCCGCCCGCGCCGATGGTGTGGACGTCCACCATGGGAACGTGGATCGGCAGGGCGTAGGCGAGCTCGAGTTCGGAGCTGACCTGCGGGATGCCGTCCCGGACGATGCCCACGTCGCAACTCGTCCCGCCCATGTCGTAGGTGACGACGTCCGTGAACCCGGCGGCGGCCGCGACATGGGCGGCGGCCATCACGCCGGCGGCCGGGCCCGACATCACCGTGTTCACGGCGGCGTCGGATACGATCCGCGCCGAAACGATGCCGCCGTTGCCCTGCATGACCAGGAGGTCGTTGGCGTATCCGTCCTCTCGCAGTTCCCCGGACAGGCGGTCGATGTAGCGGTGCAGGATCGGTTGCACCGACCCGTTGACGGCGGCGGCGACGCCCCGTTCGTATTCCCGGTATTCCGAAAGGACGGCGTGGCCCATCGTGACGTAACCGTTGGGCCAGAGTTCCGCCGCGATCTCGGCGGCGCGGCGTTCGTGGGACGGATTGACGTAGGAATGGAGAAAATGGATCACCAGCGATTCGACGCCCCGGTCGAGCAACGTCCGGCAGGCCCGCCGCACGCCTTCCTCGTCGAGGGAACGATGGACCCTCCCTTGCGCGTCCGTCCGTTCGTCCACCTCGATGCGAAGCTCGCGCGGGATCAGGGGTTCGAAGGTCCCCTTCAAGCCATAGGCGTTGGGGCGCGTTCTGCGGCCCAGTTCCAGCACGTCGCGGAACCCTTTCGTCGTGAGGAGGCCGGTCCGGGACAGCTTCCGCTCGAGCACGGCGTTCGTCGTGGTGGTGGTGCCATGCACGATCACGTCCACGCCGCGCAGCGCGACGCCCGTCTCCGCGATCGCCGAAAGCACGCCGTACGCCTGGTTGTCGGGCGTGGTCGGCGCCTTCGCGATACGCGGCTCCCCGCCCTCCGCGCCGACGACGATCAGGTCGGTGAAGGTGCCGCCGACGTCGACGCCGATGACGTGACTGTTCATGGCATGTCCTTCGATACGGTTCGACGCCCGCGGCGCGGCAATGCCGTGTCGGATCGCGCCAGCCGGGGAAAGTACTCCACGTCAGACGGTCGCGGGGTCGCGCTTTCCGATGTCGGACCTGGCGATGAAGTGAACGAGCGGGAAAGCGGGGTCCTGCGCCGGGTCGTTCCGGTCCCGTACCTTGGAAATGATCTCCGAGCGCACGCGCACGATACCGGCGCCGCCCAGCTGTTCGACCTTGCCATCGTATATGATGTTGACGTCGACGATGGGATCGTCGTCATGGTCAAAACCAGGCCTTACATTGATCCTGAGGATCTCAACATCCTTGAATTCGGCCTTGAAGGCCGCTTCGACGATCTTCCGTATCGCTCGCTCGCTCGTTCATCTCGGAGCTTCTTGCTGCGGCGCGCCATTGGACCATCTTGCCCAGCCTCCGAACCATCAAGTCAACCGACGATACGCCTGCCCGCCGTCCACCGCGGCGGCAGCGCCCCATCCTCGCGATGGATGATTTCCAACCATTCATCGACGATCCGGCACAATTCCCGATATACCCCTACTTCGTCGGCGCCGTGGCAGCATGGGCCGATGACGCCTGGGCAGGAACCGACGAAACACTGGTCCTCATCGGACCACTCGACGAGCTTGACGTATCTTGCGCTGGCATTCATCGCTGGGATTCCTCTATCTTTCGCCGCACCTCGCGTTCCTGATAGGACTTGGCGTCGTCGCCCAAGTTCCCGGAGATGGTTGCGCGCATCCCTTTGGGATGTCGATAGTTCCGGTGGCTGCCCTTGCCGCCGCGAAGAACGAATCCGGCCCGCTCCAGGTCTTTCGTCACAACGCCGCGACTTTCCGCGGCATGGCTACGGCGCTCTCGAACGCCCGTGTCCGGGTGTCCCAATGTCGACCGCCGTTCCCATAATGGCATAGAGCGCCGCGCGTTTGAGAGCCGAAGCCCATCGCCGCTCGCGCCGGATGACGGTCCCCTATCGGCTCACGCGGGCGGGCTCGGGGCGGCCGTCCAGACGCTTCAGCCGCAACGCCGGCAGGCGTTTCAGGCGCTGGTTCACGGGGTCCACCTCGATGCCGGCCGATTCCAGGGCCGTGACCCCGAGCAGAGGCTCGACGCCGTCATCGCCGATAACGATACGGCCCGCTGTCAAATCGCCCATGAATTCGATGTACGCGCGGGCGAAGTCCATCCTGACCTCGCGGCCGTCCGCCGTTTCGTAGACGCGCTGGCCTTCCGGCTCGACCCCGATCGCCTCGAGGCAGGACCGCGGCGCCAGCGAATCCATCGCGCCGGTGCCCACGAGGAACAGGCCGTCCCAGCTTCTCGACGGTTCGGCCGGGTTGCGGATGGTGACGGTAACATGCGTGGCGCCCATGGTGTCGTCCTTGCGCAATCCTTCAAGCCTCGGCGCGGGCCATTCCCTCGCGGGCCGGCCCGTCGGCGGCGGTGGTAACGCCCGATTATGCGGTCAAGTCAACGTTGGGAGCAACCGCGTGTCCTCGGTTCAGCGCATATAAGACGCGGCGTGGGCCGCATTATCTCGTATTGGTGGAGGGCCGAGGATCGCTCGACGTTGCGTCCGGTGGACCCCCCTCCCGACCTCCCCCCTGCCAGGGGGGAGGAGTGTGGATGGCGCGCGACCCCTCTTCTCTCCCTCTCCCTGGCAGGGGGAGGGTCGGGGTGGGGGTCGCGCCAGGAGGGAGGAGCGTCAACGACAGACGCCGGGAACACCGGGCCGCTCGGGGTTCATGCGCGTTCGACACGGACGACGCCCTTCCCGATCAAGGCATCGATCTCGCCGTCTCCGTAGCCGACCTCACCGAGCACTTCGCGCGTCGCCGAACCGTAGAGCGGGGGCCTGGTCCGCGCGGCGCCCGGCGTTCTGCCGAACTTGAGGGGCAGGCCGACGCCCCTGTAGCCGTCGACCTCCACCACCATCCCGCGGTGCGCGGTGTGGGGGTGCGCCGCCATCTCGGGGATGGTCAGCACCGCGCCCGCCGGCACGCCCTCGGCCAACAGGCGGCGCGCGACCTCTTCGGCGTCGCGGTCGGCGAGGGCCTCGACGATCAGGGCGTTGAGCGCGCCGCGATGCTCGACGCGGTCGCCGTTCCGGCGGAATCTCGGATCGTCGGCGACCTCGGGCCGGCCCAGCGTTTCCCACAGACGACGGAACTGCCGTTCGTTGCCGACGGCGAGAAACAGGGCGCCCTTCCCCGCGGGGTACTGGTCGTAGGGAGAGATGTTGGGGTGCGAGTCTCCCGTCGGGACGGGCGTCCGGCCGGTCACGAAGTAATTCGCCGCCTGGGGATGAAGCAGCGCCACGCCGGTATCGAACAGCGACGCGTCGATGCGCTGGCCGCGACCGGAACGCCGCCGCTCCTCGGCCGCCATGAGCACGCCGGCCGCAGCGAACAGGCCGGTCGCCAGATCGACGATGGGGACGCCGAGGCGCATCGGACCCGTCTCCGGCGTCCCGTTGACGGACATCTGGCCGGACAGCGCCTGGGCCACCGCGTCGTAGCCGGGAAAGCCCCCAAGCGGCCCGTCGGCGCCGAATCCCGTGATCGAGCAGTGGATGAGCCGGGGGAAGCGTTCCCGCAGAACGTCCTCGTAACCGATTCCCCAACGTTCGAGGGTTCCCGGCTTGAAGTTCTCGATCATGGCGTCGGCGCCCTCGAGCAGGCGGAACAGCACTTCCCGCCCCTCCGGCGCGCCGAGATCGAGTCCCATGGACCGCTTGTTGCGGTTGACGCCCGCGAAATAGGCGGAGAGCCCGCCCTTGAACGGCGGCCCCCAGTCCCGCACCTCGTCCCCCCGGGGCGGCTCGACCTTGATCACCTCGGCGCCGTTGTCGGCGAGGAGCTGGGTGCAATAGGGTCCCCCCAGCACCCGCGTCAGATCGATCACCCTGAAGCCGGACAGCGCCCCGCCGGCGTCCGCGCCATCGCTCATGCCGCACTCCCTTCTCCGGCGAGCCGCGGTCCTGCAATGCCGCGCACTCCTTGATCCTCCGCCGGCATGAGGAATACGGGTTATGGCCGGCGCGGCGCCTGGCGCGGCACGTCGGCAGGATCCACCTCCATCTCCAGAGGTTCGCCCCGGACGTAGCGCGCGAGATTGCCGAGGAAAAGGTCGTCGCCGCGCGGAACGGTGCCGTCGCCCGCCCACGAGGTGTGGGCCGTCACCCGCGCGCGGGGATGGCTCCAGTAAGGACTCCCGGGATCGAGAGGCTCCGCCGCGAACACGTCGAGGACGGCCCGGCGAAGACGGCCCGAATCGAGGCAGTCTATCAGCGCGGCGTCGTCCACGAGCGCGCCGCGGGCGACGTTCACGAACACGGCGTCCTCCTTCACGCGGCGGAAGAAACCGGCGTCGGCGAGGCCGCGGGTCCCGTCGTTGAGGGAACAGGCCAGCACGATCACGTCGGCGCGGGGCAGGAGATCGGGCAGGTTCTCCAGACGCCCCATCTCGTCGGCGAGCCCGCGGGATTCGGATCCGCGGCGCACGACCATGATACGGGCGCCGAAGGCGCGCGCGCGCGCCGCGACGGCC
The DNA here is from genome assembly GCA_965242505.1 of Alphaproteobacteria bacterium. Lineage (GTDB taxonomy): Bacteria > Pseudomonadota > Alphaproteobacteria > UBA2966 > UBA2966 > UBA2966. The sequence continues at coordinate 856,217 of OZ251449.1, read as the reverse complement.
TGGCCGATCGGGCCGAAGCCGACGATCAGCCAGACGCTGCGGGAAAGCTCGCGGAAACGGGTCGCGAGCCACTCGCCCCGGGCCTGGGCCGCCAACTGGTCCTCGAACGGCTGATAGGCGTTCAGGACCTGAGCCATGACGTATTCCGCGATGGCCACGGCCGTGGCGCCGCTGTTGCTGAGGCGGATGCCGGCCTCCACGATCTCCCGGTAGCGTCCGCGGTCGAGGCCGGCGTTCATCGTCTGCATCCATTTCACCGTGCTGGGCCGCAACGCCATGTCGAAGGCGTCGTCGAACTGCCCGGCGCCGATGAACTCCAGGCCGAGCCAGAAGACTTCCGGTTTCGCGTCCTCGGGCTCGATCCGCTCTCCGTCGCGCGCATAGGAGCCATCGGCATCGACGCGGACGACACTCAGGCCGAGGCCGCGCAGGCGTTCGCGCACGCGCGCGTAGGACCTCTCGTGCAGCAGAATCTCCATCGCGGCGCGGAGAATACCATGTTCCGCGTGACGCCCGCGACGTTCCCGGGCCACAATGTCGGCGGCGCCGACCACGCCGGGCGCCCGCGCGCCGGGAAGCGGAAATGAAGCTCTATTACTACGACACGCAGAACCCTTGGCGGGCCTGCGCCGTCGCCAGGCATCTGGGGTTCGACGTGGATTACGTCCACGTCGACCTGGGCAAGGGCGAGCACCGCAGTTCCGAATTCCTGGCCGTCAATCCGAACGGCAAGGTGCCCGCGCTCGTCGACGGCGACGTGAAGATGTGGGAGTCGGTGGCGATCATGGCCTACCTGTCGGACAAGGCGGACTCCGACCTCTGGCCCCGGGACGAACGCCGGATCGAGATCATGCGCTGGCTGCTCTGGGACGCGGCCCAGTTCACGCGCTGGGGCGGCGTCCTTCACTTCGAGAACCGCATCCGCGGGCGGTTCGGCCTGGGCGACCCCGACCCGGCCAGGGTCGAGGAGGCGCTGGGCAACTGGAACCGGTTCGCTGCGGTGCTGGACGCGCATCTCGAAGGCCGGACCCGGCTCGTCGCGGAGACCCTCAGCATCGCCGACTTCGCCGTGGCCTGCCTGCTGCCCCTGGCGGAGGCCTCGAAGTTGCCGCTCGACGACTATCCCCGGATCCGGCGCTTTCACGACGGCCTGATGGAGATTCCCGCCTGGCGGCGGCCGTTCCCCGACTGACCCGCATTTCTCGTATCCCCTCCGGCGCGATCCCCCTCCCGACCCTCCCCCTGCCAGGGGGAGGGAGAAGAAGGGGAGCGGAGGGGCTATCCATACTCCTCCCCCTGACAAGGGGGAGGTCGGGAGGGGGGTGGATCGTGAGCAACCGGATAGATGGGTAACACTACAGACCGGATACATGGGTAACAGTGTTCCCGGTCTGTCCCGCTTCCGTGCGGCCCGGCCGGGCCGCACGGAAGCGGTGTAGCTTCTTCGACCTCCGATCGATGATCCCGAGGTCGACATCCGCGAAGCGGACGATCCAGTCGCCCCCGTCAGTCTCGGCCACGCCCACAGGTTCGCCCCTCAGCGTCTCGCTGACGAAGACCAAGTCGCCGCCCCACTTGATGGAGCCATCGGTGCGGACCCGGCGCATCGCGTGCTCGGCATCGTACCAGGGCTCCTCCAGGCGCTCGGGATGACGCCGCTCCGACGACCGGTAGAACGCCGCAGGCGGCTTCTGCCCCAAGGCCTCATGCGGACGATGGACGTTGAAGTCCTGGCGGAAGCGGTCGAAGCGGGCCTGTTGCGCGGCCGCCGTCGCCGCCGGCGGCGTCGCGGTCTCGGCCTTCAACGTCCGATGCATCCGCTCATGCCTCCCGTTCTGCTGCGGCTGACCCCGCGCAATCCGCTCCACCGCGATCCCGGCCTTGATCCATTCCACCGACAGACGCGACAGACCCCCAGCCCCCGGACCGGCGAACGGCGCCCCGTTGTCCGAACGGATGGCCTCGGGAACCCCGTAGCGCCGGAACACCCGCCCCACCGCCGCCCCCACCGCTGCGGTCTGCGGCGGGACGATGACGCACGCCAACAGAAAGCGGCTGTAGGCGTCGGTGATCGTCAGCGGATCGCAGCGGACGCCGTCGCGGGTGCGAAACCACCCCTTGAAGTCGATACACCACACGTCGTTGGGAGCCGCCACAGGGCGGAACGGACGACACGGAGCCGCCATCCGACGGCGCCGGCGACGGCGCGCCACCAGACCCTCCGCCCGCAGCAGGTCGCCCATCGTGCTGGCCGCCGGCCACGCCACCTCGGGGCGCTGACTCACCAACACCGCCCGCAGCTTGCGCGGACCCCAGTGCGGACGCGTGCGGCGCAAGGCGATGATCGCCTCGGCCACCGACGGCGCCATCGACCGACCATGGCGACGCGGCGCCCGCGACCGCTCGACCAGACCCTCCGGGCCGTCGCCGCGATACCGATCAAGCCACTTGTACCCGGTCTTGCGGCTGATGCCGTAGTGCTCGCACAGCGCCGTCATCGACCACTCGCCACGCAGATAATCGGCAACGAAAACCAGCTTCTCGTCCATCGGACAGGTCTCCTTCCAGGGCATCGGCCGCACCTCCCGCACCTCCCGACCGACCCTCTAACCTGTTACCCATGTATCCGGTCTAAACTGTTACCTTTCTATCCGGTCTGTACCTCGCGGTCCCCCCCCCCCCTCGATCCCTGCCGGTGCGAGAAATGCGGGTCAGCGGCCTTTCAGCAAGTCCGGATGTTCCGTGAGCACGATGCCGGCGCGGTCGAGGTCGCCGTGGCCCGCCGCCATGCCCCGCTCGTACCAGTTCAGGGCGGCGCGCCCCATGTCGGAGGGCGAACCCAGCTCGTCGGCCATCTCCACGGCCAGCGCCACGTCCTTGCGAGCCAGCGCGATCTTGAAGCGGGGCGAGAAATCGCCGGCTAGGGCCTTGCCGACGAGGCCGTTGCGCAACTGCCACGAGTCGGCGGCGGAGCCCGACAACAGGCGCGTCATCAGCCCGACGTCGGCGCCGGCGCGCCGGGCCAGCGCGTAGCCCTCCGCCACCACCGCCATGGTGGTCGACGAGACCATGTTGTTGACGAGCTTGATGGCCTGCCCCGCGCCGAGGGGGCCGCAATAGTGGATATCGCTCCCCAGCAGCGACAGCAGTCCGCGCGCCTCCTCGCAGTCCTCGGGCCTGCCGCCCATCAGGACGAACAGGTCGCCGGTCTCCGCTTCCGCCGGGCCGCGTCCCACCGGCGCGTCGATGATGCGGATGCCCTTCCCGGCCAGCGGCTCCTCCAGCCGCTTCACCGCCGACACGCCGTCCGTCGCCATGTCCACGAGAAGGCCGCCCGCGGCCATCCCCGCGATCAGGCCGTCTTCGCCGACGGCGACCTCCTCGAGGATTCGCGGGTTCGGCAGCATGGCGATGACCACGTCGCTGGCGGCGCCCAGCTCCCTCGGGCTCTCCGCCGCCCTGGCGCCGGCGCCGACCGCCGCCCGGACCGCCGCCGCGTCGATATCGCAGACGGTCAGATCGACGCCGCTCGCGAGCAGGCGGCGCGCCATGCGACCGCCCATGATCCCGAGGCCGACGAAGCCGACCCGCCGCGATGCGGCGTCCCGCGCCATGCGTTCCCCCTCCCCCTCTCCCGGTTGGCTCATCCGAACAACGTTTCCGGCAGCAGCCGGCCGGGCGCGAGGGCGCCCGCCCCGGCGGCGACGAGACCGACGAAGGCTCCGATCATCCAGCCCGCGTGAGTCCGGACCCTGCCCCGCCTGATGGCCAGGACCGCCGCGGCCACCGCGAACAGCGTCCACGCGGAAAGCGCGTGAATGACGCTGAAACCCGCGCCGCCGCGAAGCTCGAGAATCCAGAAGGACGAAATCGACGCGACGGCGATCAACCCCACCCACGCCCGGCCGAACGCCTTGTGCATGGGCGTGCCCTTGGCCCGCAGGAGCACGACGGAACCGATTCCCAGAGCCGCCGCGGCGGCGGCGAGATGGATGGCGATGGCGGCGGTCATGATCTTTGAGGCATTATACGCGTATCTTGGGCATCATGCGCGTCGAACGCGCCGAGCCGGCCCCTGCCTTTCCCGTCCGGCGCGGCGGCGGGCGCCGGCTCTCCGACGATCGGCGGCGGGAGGTATCGAGACATGAAAGCGGTGGAAATCGACGCCTTCGGCGGAATCGACGCGCTCCGGGTCCGCGACGCGCCGGAGCCGGAGCCCGCGGACGACGAGGTCGTCGTCAAGCTGGCCTACGCCGGGGTCAACTACACCGACGTCTATCGCCGGAACGGCGACTACGCCCGGTCGCCCACCTACCCGACGCCGCTTCCCGCGCGTCTCGGCGTCGACGGCGCGGGCGTCGCGAGCGCCGTCGGAAACGCGGTGTCCGGCGTGGCCGTAGGCGACAGGGTGGCCTTCACCCGCATCCAGGGAAGCTACGCCGAATACGCCGCCGCGCCCGAGGCCGTGGTCATGCCCGTGCCCGACGGCATGGGACTGGACACGGCGGCGGCGCTCATCACCCAGGGCGTGACGGCCCACTACCTCGCGACGTCCGCCTGGCCGCTGGCGGCCGGGAACGCCTGTCTCGTTCACGCCGGCGCCGGCGGCGTGGGGCAGCTCCTGATCCAGATCGCCGGGATCAGGGGCGCGCGGGCGCTGGCCACGGTGGGGTCGGCGGAGAAGGCCGGGATCGCGGCGGCGAGAGGCGCCGACCCGGCCATCCTCTACCGCGACGTGGACTTTCGGGAAGCCGTGATGGAGGCGACCGGCGGCGAGGGCGTGGACGTGGTCTACGATTCCGTGGGCAAGGCGACGTTCCACGACTCGATCCGATGCCTGCGCCCGCGCGGCCTCTGCGTCCTGTTCGGCCACGCCTCGGGCAGGATCGACAGCCTCGACCCCCTGGACCTGTCGGAGGCGGGATCGGTCTTCTTCACCCGCCCGCACATGGCGCACTACATCCGCACCCGGGACGAGCTCGCCGGCCGCTGGCGGGACCTCGTCGACTGGGTATCGGACGGGCGGCTCGCCGTGGCCATCGACCGCGTCCTGCCGCTCGACCGGGCGGACGAGGCCCACCGGCTCATGGAAGCCCGCGAGTCCCGCGGCAAGCTGCTGCTGGAAATCGGCTGATCCGTTCACGCCCCTCCCCCCTGAGAAGGGGAAGGCCGGAAGGGGTCACAAGAACGTCGCGGAGAGTCCGACGGCGATCAACAGCGCCAGCGCCACGCGCCGGTAGGTCGCCCCCCTCGTCCGGCGGAACGTCCGCGCGCCGACCCACAGGGCCGCGCCGTAGGGCGGCGTCAACGCGGCGCAGCGGACCACGGTGTCGAGCCCGACGGCGCCGCCGATCGCCAGGGGCCCGACGACCAGGATCCCGATCAGCATCATCGACAGCAGGATGTTGGCCCGTTGCTCCCGCGACGACGTGCGGGCCGACAGGAAATAGAGGCTGACGAACGTGCCGCCGAGACCCACGTATCCATTCATGCTGCCGCTGACGATGCCGGCCAGGAACCCCGTGAGACGGTTCCGCGGGCCGGTGTAGGTCCAGCCGCACAGCATCGACGCGGCGGCGAACAGCACGACGACGCCCATCACGCGGCGGACGACTTCCGGATCGCCGGAGAGCAGAAACCAGGCGCCGACGGGCGACACGACGGCCGCGGCGAGCAACAGTGGTCCGACTTCCCGCCACTGGACGTAAGGCCGCACCGAGGGCAACGCCAGCCAGGCCGTGAGCAGCGGGATCGCGTTGGCGATGATGACGCCCTCCGTGGGCCAGTAGATGATCGCCAGGAGAGGCGCCATGATCAGCCCGCCGCCGAACCCCGCGAACCCGTACATGAACCCGCCGGCAACGGCGAGCAGGACCGCCAGTCCGAAATCCGTCGTCGACAGGGGCGCGAGCAACTCCATGTCAGGCGAGAATCGTCAGCGCGGCGATGGCCATGAGCAGGCCCGAGACGATCCGGCGAAACCGCTCCGCCGTCGACGCCTCGAAGAACCGCGACCCCAGCCGGATGGCCGCGGCGAAGGGCGGGAACAGGACGGCGGCCCGGATGGCGAGCTCGACCGTGACGACGCCGGCGGACGCCAGGACGATCAGGTTGAACAGCGCCATCGAACTGCCGACGACGATGATGTTGGCTCGCTGGACCGACGGAGGCCGCGGCGCGGCGAGGAAATAGAGCGCGACGAGCACCCTCCCCAGTCCGGTCGCGCCGGCGACCGCGCCGGAAACGGCGCCGGCCGCGACGTCGGCGACGGGGCCGCGCGGCCCGGTCCAGGCGGCGCCGCGAAACGTCGCGACCGACAGGACCAGGACCGCGACGCCGATGATCCGCCGCATGGCGTGCTGATCCATCGTCAGCAACACGTAGCTTCCCAGGGGAACGGCCAGGACCGCGGCGGCCGCCATCGGCGCGGTCTCGCGCCATACGGCGCGGCGGGCGGCCGACGGAACCAGCATCGACGCCCCGAACGTTCCCATGATCATCAGCAGCGCGACGGCCTCGCGCGGACTGTAGATCAACGACAGCAGAGCGATGAAGATCAGGCCGGCGCCGAACCCGGAAAACCCCAGCGCGACTCCGCCGGCCAGAACGACCCCGAGGGCGAGGACGAGTCTCGCGTCGAACGCGCTGGCGAGAAGCGTCAGGTCGAAATCGATGATCCGGTCCTCGGAATGCGAGGGTCGCGGCTGGCGACACTCTCGGGAATACTTACCATTCCCCCGCCCTCCCCCGCCTCTTCCGCGGAACGACGCGGGGCCGTCCCGTCCTCGGCGACGCTGCCCCGCGCTTCTCATACCGGCAGGGTCCGTCATCGGATGAAGCCCGTGGGCGAGCAGTATGAGACGGCATGAGAAATGCGGGCTACGCGAAGGCGACGGCGAGGCCGATGACCGCCAGCAGCCACAGGGCCGTCAGGCGGTACGTCCGGTCGGTCGCCCTGCCGAACAGCCGTCCGCCGAGGACGATCGCGGCCACGAACGGTATCAGCAGCGCCGCCGACCTCAGCAACAGGTCGACGGACACGACGCCCGCGGCCGCCATGGGTATGACCGTCAGGACGGCCTGAAGCGTGGAAGCCGCGGCGATGTTCGCCCGTTTCACGATCGCCGGCTCGTCGGAGGAGATGAGATAGAGGGTGACCGGCGGCCCGCCGACGCCGCCCGCGCCGTTGGCGAAGCCCGACACGAGCCCCGCCCCGAAACCGATCCTGGCGTTCCGCCGCCCGGTATAGGACCAGCCCCTCAGCATGACCGCGGCGGAGACCAGAACGAATCCGCCGATCGCCCGGCGCATGACGTCCGGATCGGCGCTCACCAGCAGCCAGGTGCCCGCCGGCGTCGCGAAAACGCAGGCGATGGCGATCGGCGCGAGGTCCCGTTTGGTGGCGTGCGGCAGGACTCCGGGGATCATCTGAAGGCCGCCGACCAGCACGGTGATCATCATGATGACCACGGCGTCCACCGGCCCGTAGACGAGCGCCAGGAGCGGCGTCATGACCAGCCCGGCGCCGAAGCCCGAGAAACCCCGCACGATGCCGGCGAGGACCGCGGCGCCGACGGCGAGCGCGAACTGCTCCGTCCACAGGAAGTCCAGGTGCGCCATGCGCCGTCTTCGTTATGTGGCCGGACCGAGTCTGGGAGGGCGGCGGATCAGGAAACAGGCGGCGGTGGCGATGACGAACACGATTCCAATGGCGTAGAACATGTCGTTGTAGGCCATGATGAGCGACTCCCGCTCCACGAGCGCGTCGAGGGACGCCACCGCCTGGTCCCGCGCCTGTTCGAGGTCGCCCGTGTAGTCGAGAAAACGCTGCGTGAGCAGGTCCAGGCGCGCCGCCGTCTCCGGATCCGCGGCCGATACGTGCTGGCCCACGTGGTCCGCGTGGAACTCGGAGCGCCGCACTATCCCCGTCTTCAGGGTCGCGATGGTGATGGCGCCGGCGAGATCCCGAGTCCAGTTGATCAACGCCGACGCCGACCCCTGGTTGGCGGCCTCCATGGCCGCCGTGGCGGCCCCCGCCGCCACGATCATGATGAAGGGCTGGCCGAAACCGCGTATCGCGTTGATCGCCATCAGATCCCCGTATCCGGTGCCGTAGCTCATGTTGACGTTGAGGAAGCAGCTGGCGGCGAAGAGAGCGCAGCCGAACCCCATCAACACGCGATTGTCGACCCGTGGGATCAGCCACAACACCAGGAGTCCCGAGAGGAACTGCGGCAACCCGACCCACATCAGGACGGCGCCGACCTGTCCGGCGCTGTACCGGGGCACCTGGATCAGGTACAGCGAGACCGTGAACTGCGCCCCGAACACCCCCACCCCGAACGCGGCGGCGACGACGCAGCACAGGAAGAAGTCGCGCCGGCCGTAGAGGCGAAGGTTGATGTAGGGATCCCGGTGGCGGAGCTGGACGATCACGAAGACGCCCAGCAACACCGCCGATATCGCCGCCAGACGCGCGATGAGCGCCGATTCGAACCAGTCGCTGCGGTTGCCTTCCTCCAGCACGACGATCAGCAGCAACAGGCCTGCGGCCATGAACCCGATGCTCGGCCAGTTGACCCGCCGCAGCAGCCCGAGCTGGCGGGGCGACGGGTCGAGGCAGATCCACAGCGCCGCCAGGACGCACGCCGACGGGATCAACTGCACGTAGAACACCAGGGTCCACGAGAACGTCTCCGTCAGCCAGCCGCCGAGCACCGGCCCCATCGTCGGAGCGAGGGCGATGGCGATCCCCCAGAACACGAAGGCCACCGGCCGCTTCGCCGGCGGCAGGGTGATCAGCAGGACGTACATGGACATCGGAATGAGCGCGCCGCCGAAGAAACCGCTCACGAAGCGCATGGCGATCATCGCCGTCAGGTCCCAGGCCAGCGCGCAGCCCACGACCGAGATCATGAACAGCGCCATGTTCCAGATCGTGTAGACCCGCACCGAGAAGACGCGCGTGAACCAGCCGGTGAGCGGCATGACCACCAGCGACGAGGCGACGTAGGAGGTGGTGATCCACGAGGCCTCGGTCAGGGTCGCCGCCAGGGCGCCCTGGATCTCGCCCAGCGAGGCGTTGGTGATCTGGATGTTGAGAACGGCGACGAACGAGCCGGCGATGGCGCCGTAGACGGCGACCCACTGGCGGAGCGTCACGGTCCCCCGTTCCGTTCTCGCCGCCCGCTCCGGCGATGCCGAAGATCGTGTTTCCGTCGGTCCCCCGGATGCGCTCTCCGCCGCCGCAGGCGGCGTCAACTGCCGTTCTCCCGCGCCGCCGCGCCGGCCGCCGAGTCGCCCGGAAGACCCGGGACCGGGCGCCCGCGCCGCGCCGCGGTCCGCGTGTCCACCCGCGCGACCACCGACATCCCCGGCCGCAGCCGACCTTCCAGGGCGTGCCCCGGCTCCAGGACGATCTTCACCGGGATCCGCTGCACGACCTTGGTGTAGTTGCCCGTCGCGTTGTCGGGCGGCAGCAGACTGAACTGGGCCCCGCTGGCCGGCGCCACGCTGTCGACGCGGCCCCGCACGACCGCGCCCGGAAAGGCGTCGACCTCCACCGTCGCCGGTTGGCCGGGCGTCATCCGGGCGAGCTGCGTCTCCTTGTAGTTGGCCACGACCCAGACCTCCCGCAGGGGGACGACCGCTGCAAGCCTCATGCCGGTCCGGACGTATTCCCCCCGCTCCACCCGCAGGTTGCCGACGACGCCGGACGCGGGCGCGTTGACGGTCGCATGGCGGAGGTCGATTTCGGCCAGTGTCAGCTCCGCGCGCGCGCGCTCGATCTCGGCATCGGCCTCGGCCCTCTCGGAATCGATGACCGCGCGCTGCCGTTTCCCCGCCATGAGGCGCGCCCGCGCCCGCGCCACCTCGGCCTCGGCGCCGCGTTCGTCCGCCACCGCGTCGTCGTGATGCCGCCGGCTGGCCCACCCCCGGTCGGCGAGCGCGTTCGCGCGTTCGAGCTCCTTCCGGCTGCGGTCGGCGTCGGCCTCCGCCGCGCGGACCGAGGCCTCGGCCTCGGCGACGAGGGCCGCCTGGAGCGCCCGCCGCCGGTCGAGGTTGGCGCGGGCGGCCCGTTTCTCCGCGAGCGCCGCCCGCGCTCGCGCCACCTCCGCCCGGAAGGAGGAGTCCTCGATGCGCACGAGCGCGTCGCCCGCGGCCACGGCGGCGTTGTCGTCGACGAGGACCTGCGCGACGTAGCCGCCGACCTTCGGGCTGACCGCCGTGATGTCGGCGTGGACGAAGGCGTTGTCGGTCTTCTCGATGAACCGCCCGGTCAGCCACCATTCCCGGCCGAACACGACGCCAGCGCCCAGCGCCGCCATGATCGCCAGCGCGATCGAGAAGGCGCGCGCGCCGCGCCTCATGTCTCGACCACGGCCGCCTTCCGGGCGCGAGCGGATCCGGCGGCGCGCGGCGCGATGGCGACGGTCATGACGTCCCTTTCCCGCGGGAGCCGAGCGCCGTCTCCGCCATGGCGGAACCTTCTACGGCGTGACGGCGGCGATGACGGCTTCGGCCCGGCCGCGTCCGAGGCCGGCCGCTTCGAGATCGTGGGCGGCGGCGAGCGTGTCGAACACGGCATCGGACATGGCGGTTTCTCCCTTCGCCGGCCAACGATAACCGCAATCGCCGTCGCCGCCAACGGCTCGTCCCGGTTCGGCGTTCCTCCGCGCCGGGACCCCGCCGCCCGCGGCGTCCGGTCCGGAGAGGTTCGGCGCGCTACCGCGGGTTCGGCGAGACGCCCCTCCCCCTGGCGATCGGGCGCGCCTTGCGGGCGGTCTCCTCGATGATCCCGAGGTTCCTCAAGGCCCGGCGCGCCGCGCGCCCGCCGTTCCCGACGTTGCCGCGCACGTAGAGCGCCCGCGAGGCCTCGATCTCGTCGATCGCCTTCAGCATCCGCGGCGCGGCGATGTCTATGCGGACGCGGTCGGCGTTGTGCAGGTATTCGGCGTGCAGCACGTCGTGATCGTCCGGACGCAGGCCGAACCTGTGCAGGGCGGCGTTGAACCAGTGCGTGCCGGCCAACATGCAGCCCTCGATCACGGCTTCGTAGTCCCGCGCCGTGAAGTGGCGCATGGCGCGCGTGATTCTTCTGGCCTTGTCGCGGTGGAACTCGGGGGTCATCGGCGTTTCCTCCCTCCTCCGGTTCGGGTCGCCGCGCGGCGCGGCTTCGCCGGCGCCTTCTCCTTCCCGGCGCCCGCTTCCTCGACCACTGCGCGGCACAGGGTCACGGCGGTCGTGAACGCGGCCTCGACGTCGCGGACGATCTTCTTCGTGATCTTCCTGCCGCCGCGCACGCAGGGGTCGCGCACGTCCTCGAGCGTCTGCATCGCCGCGTAGGCCTTCTCGAGCTCGGGCGTCAGCGGTTTCGAGATCTCGGGCATGTGGATGTGGATGAGGTCCACGTCCCACATGAACCCGGGCTTCCAGGACTCCGGGTCGTCGGGCCTGCCGTCGCGCATGTAGACATCGACCGACTGGGTGCAGAAGTAGTCGCCGTCGTCGGTCAATCCGGCCGCGTGCAGGGCGGCGTTGACGGCGCTGGTGCCGCCGCTGAGCGACATCCAGTACCACATCTCGAACTCCTTCTCCGGGTCGAGCCTGGCCCTGTAGCGCTCGAACCGCTTCACCTTCTCGAGGTGCGAGGCGATGTCCATGGATCGATCCTCCCCGATCACGTCCGGATTCCGCGGGCGTCCCGCCGCGCGGGCAAGGCGGTATCTAACACGATTCCCCGGCGCCGGGCCATATGTTAGCCTGCGTTTCCCATACTGCTTGTCCGCAAGGTTCATCCGGCGACGGGGGCGCCGCAGGGTCCTGTTCGCGCTCCTCTCCCCTGGCGCGACCCCCACCCCGACCCTCCCCCTGCCAGGGGGAGGGAGAAGAGGGGAACGGAGAGGCCATTCATACTCCTCCCCCCTGACAGGGGGGAGGTCGGGAGGGGGGTGGACCGCGGTCCCGCAACGCCGCGCACTCCCCGATCCCTGCCAATACGAGAAATGCGGGTCAGGGAAACGCATGAACATCCCCGCCGACCTCCTTTCCGCCTCGGCGGCGGCGACGCTGGCGGTGGGGTTCGGCGCCGGCGCGCTGCGCGGGTACACGGGGTTCGGCGGCGCCATCTTCGCCATTCCCCTCCTCGGCCTGATCTACGGACCGACCGCGGCCATCGCCGTGGTCATGGCGTGCGGGTTGGTCGGCACCGTCCAGCTGATGCCGGGCGCGCTGCCGCTGGCGAACTGGCGGCGGATCGTCCCCCTCGTCCTCGCCGCCCTGGTCGTGATGCCGTTCGGCACCTGGCTGCTGCTGACGACCGACCCGGACCTCGTGCGCCGGGGGATCGGGGTCTTCGTGCTCGCATGCGCCATCACCATGCTGCGCGGCTGGAGCTGGCGCGGCCCCCGGACGACGGCGATCGACTGCGCCGTCGGCGCGGCCTGCGGCCTGGTGACGGGCCTCGGCGGGGTCGGCGGCGCCATCGCCACGCTCTACCTCATCTCGTCGTCCGAGCCCGTGGCGGCGATCCGGGCGAACCTGATCGTCCTCATCGGCGCGCTGACCGCCGTCGGCCTCGCCTTCCTCGCCGCCGGGGGCGGCGTGGCCGCCGCCGACCTGCTCAAGATGCTGATCTATCTGCCCGCCTACCTGACGTCCCTGTGGATCGGCTCGCGAATCTTCCGCGGCGCCTCCGAATCGCTCTACCGCCGCGTCGCGCTGGGGCTGCTGGCGGCGGTGGGAGTCACGGCGACCGTGCTCTGAACTCCCGCCGACTCCCCTCACGCGCCCGCTCGGGCCGCGTCCATCGCCGGCAGACGTATCCACCCGCGCCCCTCGTGACCGAACGAGAAGCGCCCCGGATGCAGCATCTCGGCCATCATCTCCAGCGAGTCCGGCAGGCGCGGACCGGGACGGTTGAACCAGGCGTTGCCGTCGACGGCGAAGGCCCGCCCTTCCCGCGCCGCCCGCAGGTCCCGCCAACGAGGATCCCCGGAGAGCAGGTCCGCTTCCTCGCGCGTCCGTTCGAGGTCGTAGCCGCAGGGCATCAGGATGATCGCGTCGGGGTCGGCGTCCGCGAGCGCCTCCCAGTCCAGCCATCGCGAATGCTCGCCGGCCTCCCCGAACGGGTCCTCGCCGCCCGCCGCGGCGACGAATTCCGGAATCCAGTTGCCGGCGGCCATCAGGGGGTCCGACCATTCGATGCAGGCGACTCGCGGACGGTCGTCGAGCGTCGCCGATCGCTCCGAGATTTCGGCGAAGCGGCTTCGCATCCGCTCGACGACGCCGGCGCCGGCCTCGACGGCGTCGAGCGCCGCGGCGACCCGCCGGACGTCGTCGTACACGGCCTCCGTGGACTCCGCCGTGAGCGAAACGATGGCGACGTCGCCGCCGATCCGGTCGCGGACCGCGGCCTCGACGTCGGGCAGCGAAACGGCGCACACCTCGCATCGGTCCTGGGTCACGACGACCTCGGGCGACACGCGCTTCAAGGTGTCTTCCAAAATTTCATATACGGACAGAGCTTGTTCGACGATCGCCTTGATTTCAAAGTCTATTTCGAGGCTGCTCCCGTCCAGCTTCGCGCGCGGCCGGGTGCATACCGGCAGCGCCTCGACGCCGGCCGGAAAGTCGCACTCGTGGGAGCGGCCGACCAGCGAGTCCCGATGGCCCACCGCGGACACGATTTCCGTAGCGCTGGGAAGCAGGGAAACGATCCGGGGCGGAGTCGGCGTCATGCGGGTCGCCTCATCGTTGGACGGGCGGCGGACTCCGGTCGAGAGGCCCGGCGGTCCCTACTCTCGGCCGCCATGACATTCCAGAAAGGGCGCCCCCGGTTCGCCGCAGGCCCCGTAGTTCAGCGTTCCGTCCGCCCGGTAGCGGGTCAACGTCAGCGACACGGGGCGGCCCAGATGGTGTTGCAGGACGACGGCCCTCCCGTCCGCGGTCTCCCCGGAAAAGAACGGGCTGTCTTCCGGGCCCATGCGCACGCGCAGCCTCACCGCCGCGTCGAGGAAACGCGCGCGGACGTACGTCCCTTCCGGTCGGTGCTCGACCTCCATCCGACACGACTCGCCCGTGAACCGGACGCCCGTCCACCAGTTGTCCGGGTCTTCGACCACGATCTCGCCAGGGTGCGTCCCGGCCCGTATCTCATGGACCGGGCCGCCCGGGCTTCGCGCGGCAGCCTGGTAGCGCTCCCGGTTCCAGCAGTCGATTCCGGGATCGAAACACCCGCCCAGCGCGGCACCGACGGCCAGGGCCGGCGCCGCCGCCTTCATGAAACCGCGCCCGCCGCCGCCCATCCGCCTATCCGTCCTTTCACCGAGTCGCCGCATCGGGACCGGGAGCGAGACCCTGCGGCGGTTCCACCCGCGCGCGACGCCGCCGGACCCGCGGGACTTGCCGGAAAACGTGGCGACCCCAACGGGATTCGAACCCGTGTCTCGACCTTGAAAGGGTCGTGTCCTGGACCTGGCTAGACGATGGGGTCGCGCCGCCCCTCCTCTAGCACGCATTTCTCCTACTGGCCATGGCCTGCGCGACGGGAGCGCCGCAGGGTCCGTTGACGCCCCTTCCCCCCGGCGCGACCCCCACCCCGACCCTCCCCCTGCAAGGGGGAGGGAGAAGAAGGGGCGGGAGGGTGTGCGGATCCCCTTTTCTCACTCCTCCCCCCTGACAGGGGGGAGGTCGGGAGGGGGGTGGATCGCGCGCCGCCGCCTCACGGCGGAATCGAGTACGTCGCCGTCACGTGCGCCACGGGCTCGGGGTCGCCCTCGCTGTAGAGGGACACTTCCCCCACCGCCAGGCGCTTGCCCAGCTTCAGGATCCTTCCCTCGGCGACGACGTCCGCGACCGAGGGCCGCCGCAGGAAGTTGCAGGTCAGGTTCGTCGTGACGGCGAGCTCCACCGGACCGATCATTCCCAGAACGACGGCGTACATGGTCGCGTCGGCGAGACCCATCAGCGCCGGTCCCGCCACCGTGCCGCCGGGACGCAGATGCCGCGCGCCGACCGGCAGGCGCATACGCGCGGCGCCGTAACCGATGTCCTCGACCCGGAATCCCATCAGCTCCGCGAACGGGAGCTTCTCGATCGAGAGCGCGTTGAACTCCTCGATGGTGATTTTCGGGTCTGGCAAGGGCGGAACCTCCATCCCCGGCGGCCCGGCCGCGGGCGGCCTCGAAGGCCGCCTCCCCCCTACAGGTCAGCGGCGCGCCGATCAAGGCCGTATTTCTCGCGCCGGCGGAGGATCGAGGAGCGCGCGGCGTTGCGGGGCCGCGGTCCACCCCCCTCCCGACCTCCCCCCTGTCAGGGGGGAGGAGCGTCAATGGTCAGGGGAAAGGGGCGTCGTCGGCCCCTCCGCCCCCCTTTTCTCCCTCTTCCTGGCAGGGGGAGGGTCGGGGTGGGGGTCGCGCCGGGGGAAGGAGCGCGAGCGGCGTTGCGGGACCGCCATCTGAGCAACCGGATAGATGGGTAACACTACAGACCGGATACATGGGTAACAGTGTTCCCGGTCTGTCCCGCTTCCGTGCGGCCCGGCCGGGCCGCACGGAAGCGGTGAAGCTTCTTCGACCTCCGATCGATGATCCCGAGGTCGATATCCGCGAAGCGGACGATCCAGTCGCCCCCGTCGGTCTCGGCCACGCCCACAGGCTCGCCCCTCAGCGTCTCACTGATGAAGACCAGATCGCCGCCCCACTTGATGGAGCCATCGGTGCGGACCCGGCGCATCGCGTGCTCGGCATCGTACCAGGGCTCCTCCAGGCGCTCGGGATGACGCCGCTCCGACGACCGGTAGAACGCCGCAGGCGGCTTCTGCCCCAAGGCCTCATGCGGACGATGGACGTTGAAGTCCTGGCGGAAGCGGTCGAAGCGGGCCTGTTGCGCGTCCGCCGTCGCCGCCGGCGGCGTCGCGGTCTCGGCCTTCAACGTCCGATGCATCCGCTCATGCCTCCCGTTCTGCTGCGGCTGACCCCGCGCAATCCGCTCCACCGCGATCCCGGCCTTGATCCATTCCACCGACAGACGCGACAGACCCCCAGCCCCCGGACCGGCGAACGGCGCCCCGTTGTCCGAACGGATGGCCTCGGGAACCCCGTAGCGCCGGAACACCCGCCCCACCGCCGCCCCCACCGCTGCGGTCTGCGGCGGGACGATGACGCACGCCAACAGAAAGCGGCTGTAGGCGTCGGTGATCGTCAGCGGATCGCAGCGGACGCCGTCGCGGGTGCGAAACCACCCCTTGAAGTCGATACACCACACGTCGTTGGGAGCCGCCACAGGGCGGAACGGACGACACGGAGCCGCCATCCGACGGCGCCGGCGACGGCGCGCCACCAGACCCTCCGCCCGCAGCAGGTCGCCCATCGTGCTGGCCGCCGGCCACGCCACCTCGGGGTGCTCGCCCACCAACACCGCCCGCAGCTTGCGCGGACCCCAGTGCGGACGCGTGCGGCGCAAGGCGACGATCGCCTCGGCCACCGACGGCGCCATCGACCGACCATGGCGACGCGGCGCCCGCGACCGATCGACCAGACCCTCCGGGCCGTCGCCGCGATACCGTCCAAGCCACTTGTACCCGGTCTTGCGGCTGATGCCGTAGTGCTCGCACAGCGCCGTCATCGACCACTCGCCACGCAGATAGTCGGCAACGAAAACCAGCTTCTCGTCCATCGGACAGGTCTCCTTCCAGGGCATCGGCCGCACCTCCCGACCAACCCTCTAACCTGTTACCCATGTATCCGGTCTGAACTGTTACCTTTCTATCCGGTCTGTACCATCCGGACCCCCCTCCCGACCTCCCCCCTGTCAGGGGGGAGGAGCATCAATGGTCAGGGGAAAGGGGGCGTCGTCGGCCCCTCCGCCCCCCTTTTCTCCCTCCCCCTGGCAGGGGGAGGGTCGGGGTGGGGGTCGCGCCGGGGGAAAGGGGCGCGAGCGGCGTTGCGGAACCGCCATCCGGACCCCCCTCCCGACCTCCCCCCTGTCAGGGGGGAGGAGCGTCAACGGTCAGGGGAAAGGGGGCGTCGTCGGCCCCTCCGCCCCCCCTCTTTCTCCCTCTCCCTTGCAGGGGGAGGGTCGGGGTGGGGGTCGCGCCGGGGGAAGGAACGCAAGCGGCGTTGCGGAACCGCCATCCGGACCCCCCTCCCGACCTCCCCCCTGTCAGGGGGGAGGAGCATCAATGGTCAGGGGAAAGGGGGCGTCGTCGGCCCCTCTGCTCCCCCCCTGCCCCTCTCTTTCTCCCTCCCCCTTGCAGGGGGAGGGTCGGGGTGGGGGTCGCGCCGGACGGGCAAGGCGAATTTTGCCCTTGCGCCGTCGTTCGTGATATGGTAGAGGCGTACTCTTCACGGGGCCTCTTCACGGGGCCTCTTCACGGGGCCTCTTCACGGGGCCTCTTCACGGGGCCTCTTCACGGGGCCTCTTCACGGGGCCTCTTCACGGGGCCTCTTCACGGGGCCTCTTCACGGGGCCTCTTCACGGGGCCTCTTCACGGGGCCTCTTCACGGGGCCTCTTCAGGATGCAAGGGGGCCCTGATGATTGGCAGAACCGGAACATTCACGCTCGCCGCGTTGGCGCTGTTCGCGGCCGAACCGACGCTCGCGGCCGTGACGTGCGAACCGCTCGAGCGGGGCTCCCTGAGCGGCGGCGACTTCACCCCGGGGACGGCGACCACCGATACCGACTATCGCCTGGCCTGTAGCGGCGACGAAGGCGATACGGTCACGCTGGAACACTCCGATGACGCGCACGTCGCGGACGGCGCGGACCCGATCGTCGTGACCCCCGACCTGCGGTACGTCTTCGATCTCGACGGCGTTCCCGCTAGGTTCTACCTCAGGCAGTTCCGCCGAGCGGACGCGCACACGGGGGTGGTCACGGCCCCCCTCGTCTTTCGGGGCGACGTGCGGCTCGCCGCCGGGACGACAACCCAATCGGGCGGCATCGGCTTCGGCGTTTCGGAGGAGCTGCGCGACGCCCTGTTCGTGGACTCCTACGCCGACGTCCGCGTGACCGGCGGCGGGCGGGGATTCGAACTCTTCTCGACGGATACGGACACCGACAAGACCGTCCGCGCGCGCAACTTCGGCGCCATCGTCACCGAGGGCGCGCCGGTGAATCGCGAGACGTGGCTGCAAACGGGGCACGGCGTGCGGGTGCGGTCGGACGGCGGCGACGCGGAGGCCTCGAACGAGGCCGGCGCCACGATCACGACCCGGGGACAGGGAGCCCACGGCGTCCGGGTCCGGGTGAACGGCGCGTACGCGGCGACGGCGGTCAACCGCGGGACGATCGTCACGCACGGTGACGCGACCCATTTCCAGAGGGACCAGTTCCAGGAGGACGAGCACCGCTCCGACGGCCTCGCCGCCTTCACCGCGGGTGGCGCGGCGCGGGCGGTCAACGAGGCCGGCGGCGTGATTCGCACCGAAGGCGCATCGGCCTGGGGCATGAGGGCGCAGGACTGGGGCGACGCGGCGGGGCGCGCGGAAGCGTCGAACTCGGGCGAAGTCGAGACGACCGGCGACGGGTCCCGGGGCATGAGGGTCCGGTCGAACTCCGGCGACGCCGCGGCGACCAACGCCGGTTCGATCGTCACCCGGGGGGAACCCTGGGTCCACCCCGACGGCTTCACGCGCTACGCGCAAGGCGTGTGGATATTCGCGCCCTCCGGAACCGCCGCGGCGACCAACGCGGATGGCGGCGTGATCGAGACCCACGGCGCCGGCGCCGGCGGCATGGGGGTCTCGGCGGACGGCGCCGCGTCGGGAACGAACGCCGGTTCGATCGTCACCCATGGGGACGTCCACACGGAGTCCGACGGCGACAGGTTCCGCCCGCGCGCCATGTCGATATGGTCGGGTACCGGTGACGCCTCGGCGACCAACGCGGACGGCGGCGTGATCGAGACCCACGGCTTGCTCGCCACAGGCATGAGGGTGTCCACTTCCGGTTCCGGCGCGGCCACGGCCGTCAACGCCGGCGTGATCGTCACCCACACCTTGTTATCGATCGCCCGCAGCGAGCTCGCCCCGGACATCCGTCCCGAATGGGCGGACGACGAGCTCGGCGCGTCGGGAATCATCGCTTGGTCGTCCGGCGGAGGCGCGGCGGTCACCCACACCGGCTCGGTGACGGTGCACGGCGACGGCAGCGCCGGCATCTACGCGGGAATCGGCGGAAGCGAAACGGCGCGCGTGACGGTGACCGGCGGCCGCGTCACGGCGGGCGGTCTCGGCGTCTGGATGGAGGCCACGGAGGGCGCGGCGGAGGCCGCGTTCTCCGACGGCGCCCGAGTCGAGGCGCCGACCGCCCTCCTGATCCGCAGTCGTTTCGCAGTCGTCGACGTTTGCGACAGCGTGCTTGATGGCAGGGTGGAGTTCAGCGGCGGCCGCGGGACCCAGAGGCTGAATGTCTGTGAGAACGGCATCATCACCGGCCCCATCGTCTTCGATGCCGAAACCGATCCCCCATCGGTCCCACCGGTCCCATCGGAGGACCCGCCGGCTGCTCCACTGGCCCCGGAGGATGCCCCGGAGGATCCGGTATGCGCCCCCGGCTTGTCTCGCTCTCAACTGGTGAGGATATGGAACGCTGGCGGCGCCCCTTGGGACGAACTCTGCGTGGATGTCGGAACCGCCGCAAGGATTCTGGAGATTCCCGAGGTGATCTTCGGTTCCGATGACGCGACGCCTTCCGGCAACATACTGAGTGCGGCATCGATCGTTCCGGCTCAGACCGGGGCCGGGCGGGTCGTCGCGTTCCGCAAGACGGGAGCGGGAACCGCGCGGCTCAACGAGGTGACCCTCCCGGGCAGCAGCATCGTCCTGAAGGAAGGCGGGCTCGAGCTCCGGAGATCGGTGGACCTCGGCTCCGAGGGCGCGGTCACCGTCCACGACGCCACGCGGCTGACGGTCCTCGTCGGCGACGTGACCGAGGACGCGGACGACCACGGGAGCCTCACGGCCGGCGGCGGCGTCACGTTCCTGCAAGCGCAGGAGGCGGGAGAGCCGACGATCCACGTGCAGGTGGCGCCCGAGGCGGCCGACAAGGCCGCGGCGATCCAGACGGTCCTCGAGGCGGGAACCGTCCAGCCCGTACACGCCCCGATCATGAAACGGGTGGGCGACGGCGCGCCGACGCCGACCGAGGCCACGGCGAGCACGGAGACGACGGACGGAGAAACGACCGTGATCGGCAGTTTCTCGGCCGCAGGGACCGTGACCGTCAGCGTCCCGGAGGGCAAGCGACTCGGCGTCGCCGAAAGGATTGAGGAACCCGAGGTCGCCGCCACCGGCGGCGGTGGCGGTGGCGGCGGCGATTCCGGCCCTGCGATCGCCATCGGCGGCGGGGCGCTGCTCGCCTTCATCTTCGGTTCCGGCCTCTTCGACGACGACGCCGAAACGGAGGAGGCGGCGCTCGACGACTGCGCCGGCGCCCGGAGGGGCGGATGGTGCACGTCTCTCTCGCTCGCCGCGCCGGGCTCCCCGGCGGCGGTCGAGGAACGCGCCCGGCTGGGCGGGCTGGAAACCTGGACCCGCCTCGTCGGAACCGACACGGCGGTCCCGGCGGCCGGCATCGCCGGCGCGACGGCGGAGAGCCTGTCCCTCGGCATGGACGCGCGGCTTCCCGACGGCTTCCGCCTCGGCGTCGCGGCGACCCCGGAGATGGCGGCATCGAAATCCTGGAGGCCGGGCGCGGCCTCCGGCGCCGCCCTTCAAGGCAGCCGGTTCGCCCTGCGCGCGGGCTGGCGCGACGGTCCGCTGTTCGCCGACGCCGAGCTGTCGCAAGGGCGGTACGAGTCCCGCGCGACGCTCGACAACCCGGCCGTGGGCGGCGCCCTGTCCGGGACCTTCGGTCTGGTCCAGCGGCAGGCGCGGGCCACGGCGGGGGCGCGGATCGACCTCGGGGGCGTGCGCCTGACGCCGGCGCTGTCGCCCTTCGCCGGGGCGCTGCGCCAGGACGCCTGGACGGCGGAGAGCGCGGCGCTGACGGCCGACATGCCCGAGGCGTCGCGGCGCTACTCGGGCGTCAAGGCCGGCCTCGGGGTGGCGAGCGCGGCGTGGCTGCCCGGCCCCGGCGGCCTGCGCTGGCGGCCGGGCCTGCGCTTCTCGGCTCTGAGCGTCGATACGGACGGGCCGTCGTCGCTGGCGATGCGCCAGTCGGACAAGGCGGGGGTGCTGAGCTTCGCCAGCCGGGGCGTGATGGCCGATCTGCCCCGCCGGGTCCACGGCCTCGCCGCGGCGGCGACCGTCGCGGGCTCCGGCGACTGGCGCCTGCGCCTGGGCTACGCCGGGATGGAGGTCGACGGCGACGTGGAGCACGGCGCGGGACTGCGCCTGCAAGCCCGCTTCTGATCGCGACCGGGGGTTGGGGGTAACCGGCGGCGGGCGGCGCGTCCGGTCCACCCCCCTCCCGACCTCCCCCCTGTTATGGGGGAGGAGCATCAACGGCTCCCTCCCCCTGGCAGGGGGAGGGTCGGGGTGGGGGTCGCGCCGACGGTTCGGGTCTCGCCGCGGAGCGTCAGGGCCGCCGCGACGATCCGCCCCCTCGCCCGCATGGTCCGGGCCGCGTCGGCGCCGCGTTCGAGCGCCGCGTCGATGGAAACCGGGTCGAGAGCCCCGACGCCGACCGTGACGAGGCGCCCGCCCAGGTCGCTGTCGGGGTCCAGGTCCGCGGCCGGAACCCGCCGCACCGCCGGATGATCGACGTCGACGGCGTTGGCGATCAGGGTCGCCGCGGCGTCCGCGTCCGCCGCCGCGGGGGCGAGGACGGTGACGCTGTCGGCGATGCCGAGCGACATGCTGCGCCCCCGCCAACCGCTGGTCGCGATGCCGCGCGCCGGGGTCTCGAAGGAGATTTCCGCGCGGCCGCCCAGGACGGGGGCGGCAACGTCGGGGACCAGGCCGACCGCGAACCTCTCGCCTTCCGTCAGATACAGCGCGATGTCCCCGCCGTTGTTGACGTAGGCTCTCTTCAGGGCGCGGCGTTCCGTCGCGGCCGCGAGCGCCGCGTCGGCGACGGCGCCCGCCACCGCCGCCATGGGCGTCACGAAGACGTCCCCGTGGGGCCGGACGGCGGCGGTCATGCGCCGGGCCACGGGCCCGCCGGGCTCTTCCCGGATTCGGGACACGGGGGTCCGCAGCAACGGGAGCTCGTCCACGAGCCGATGCAGCGCGCCGTCGAAGAAACGGGCCGCCTGTTCGTAGGCGGCCTCGACCTCCGGTTCCTCGCCGAACGCCTCGACGACGAGATCGATCGGGCCGTGATGGAGATGCAGGCGCCGCCCGTCGGGAAGCATGGCGGCCCGGGGCCGGTCCATCACGCCTTCGCCCCGGGGAACGGCGCATCGTCGAGCGGCCAGGGAGTCTCGCCGGACCAGGCTTCCTGACGGAGGCCGTCCACGTCGATGTCCGCCAGCTCCCGGATGCCGTCGACGTGTCCGCCGAGCGCCGCGTAGTCGTCCCGGCCCAGCGTGAATTCGATGGGAGCGACGATGGCGGGCGTCGGGACGTATCCGAACCCGTTCGCGGGCACGCGGGTCACGTCCACCATGATCGTGATGCCGCCCCCGGGCCAGACGAACGCCGGAACCCCGCCGCAGGTCACCCGGGTCAACGCCCGGTGCACCGAGCGCGTCAGCCGGACCGGGTTCTCGGTCACGCCGGCGCGGAGGCTGCCGCCGGCGCCGGCCATGAACAGAATGGACGTGAGCGCCGGTTCGCAGTTCTCGCCGATCCGCTCGACGACCGCGCCGAGGCGTTCAGGCATGGCCGCAGGTTCCGGTTTCAAGTCGTTGTCGAGAACGAAGTATGCGGAATCTTCTCCCGTCGTGCTGACCATGAGAAGGCGCAACCCCGGGCGCGCCTTCCTCGGATCGATTTTCTCGATTATCGCCAGGGGATCGGTGATGTCGGTCCCGCCCCAGCCGCTCCCCGGCTCCGCCGCCTGGAAGTAGCGGCCGGGCGTCGAGCGGCGCCCGCGGACGCGGATCCCGGAGGGCTCCATGCCCAGGAAGCGGCCGGCCTGATGCTCGCTGAGCACGCCGGTGATGTGGTCGTCGACGACGATGACCTCGTCGGCGTGGCCGCGCCACTGCCTGGCGAAGATGCCGATGGTGGCGGACCCGCAGCCGACCCTCATGCGCTCTTCCCCGAGACCGTCGATGATCGGGGGGTGGCCGGCCCGCAGCGTGAGGCGCGCGCCGCCGTCGACGGCGAGGTCCACGGCCTCTCCGTTGCACAGGTCGAGCATCATGCGGCAGGTGACGGTCCCCTCTTTCTTGCCGCCGCCGGTCAGGTGCCGGACGCCCCCCAGCGCCAGCATCTGCGAGCCGTACTCGGCCGTGGTGACGTGCCCCACCTGCTCTCCTTCGCAGCGAACCGGCGCCGTCTCCGGTCCGACGTACCGGTCGGTGTCGATCTTCGCCTTCAGGCCGCAGTAGCTGAATATCCCTTCGGAGACCACCGTCACCGTGTCGACTCCCCGATGCTCGCCAGCGACGATGAACGGCGCGGGCTTGTAATCCGGGTACGTGGTTCCGGAACCGATCCCGGTGACGAAGGTGTCGGCGGGACGCAGGACGGCGCCGTCCCAGTCGCCGACGCCGGCGAAGGGAACGGCCTTTCCCGACGCGTCCGTGACCTTGCGCATGACCGCCATGGGATCCATGCGGGCGAGCGCGCCCTCCACGTTGCCGTAGCGGTCGCAGGCGCCGGTCCGCCCCGGCCGGATCCGGCACAGCACCGGGCAGGCGTCGCACGTGATCACGCCCTCCGTCCCGGCGCCCCGCCCGGCTTCGGCTTCGGCGTCGTCGGCGTCCGCGGCGTCCGCCCTGGCGCGGGCCGGTGCGTCGTCCGGCATGGTTCACCCTCCCTCTCGTTCCAGCAAGGCGGCGCGGACCCGGTCGGGCGTGGCCGGCAACGTCCGGATGCGCGCGCCCGCCGCGTCGTCGATGGCGCCGAGGATGGCGGGCGCCGTGGGAATCAGGGCCGGCTCGCCGATTCCCTTGGCGCCGTAGGGGCCGAGTGGCTCCTCGTCCTCGACGAGGATGCATTCGACGTCGGGCATGTCGCCCGCGGTCGGGATCAGGTAGTCGTGCAGGTTCTCGGTGCGGCCGGGAACGTACTCCTCCATGAGAGCGAACCCGATGCCCTGGGCGATGCCCCCGTGGATCTGGCCTTCCACCTGCGTCGGGTTGATCGCCCGGCCCACGTCGTGCGCCGCGGCGAAGCGCAGGGGACGGACGAGGCCGAGCTCCGTGTCGACCTCCACCTCGACGATCTGCGCGGCGAATCCGTAGGTCGCGTAGGGCGCGCCCTGTCCGTTCGCGTCGAGCGGGGTCGTCGGCGGATCGAAGGTCCCGCGTCCCCTCAGCACGTCGCCGCCCTCGATCTCCGGGAGCCGCGACAGGTCTATGCGGCGCTCGGCGTCTCCGTCGGCGACGATCAGTTCGGCGCCGTCCAGCCGGATGCGCGCGTCCGGACTGGCGTTGGAGAGGCGGAGTATCCGCGCCCGCAGATCCTCTCCGGCGAGGCGCGCCGCGTTGCCCGAGACGAACGCCTGCCGCGAGGCGGAGGACTTGCCGGCGTCCAGCGTCAGATCGGTATCGCCCATCACGTGATCGAACGCGGCCGCGGGCGCGCCGAGCGCGTCGGCGCAGATCTGGATCATGATGGTGGCGGCGCCCTGCCCTATTTCCTGCGCGCCGTTGTACAGCGTGATGCGGCCGCGCCGGTCCACGCCCACTTCCATGGTCGAGGGATTGGACATCGAGGTGTTGCCGATGCCGTACCACATGCACCCGATGCCGACGCCGCGCCGGTGGGCGCGACCGTCCTCGTTGAACGCCGCCGCGCCCGCCTTCCAGTCGCGCCATCTGGACCGCAGGGCCTCGAGACACCGGACGAGGCCCACGCTGTGGGCCAGCCGCTGCGACGTCGCCGTCTCGTCGCCCGCGCGGATGGCGTTGATCAGACGGAACTCGAGTCGGTCCATCCCCAGCTCGTCGGCCAGTTCGTCCATCAGGCCCTCGTGCGCCAGCGCCGCCTGGGGCACGCCGAACCCGCGGAAGGCGCCCGAAGGGGGGCCGTTGGTGTGGACGGCGCGGGTATGCGCCTCGACCGCCGGAACGGCATACGGTCCGGAAGCGTGCACCGGGACCCGATCGGCCACCGTCGGCCCCCACGAGGCGTAGGAGCCGGTGTCGAAATCCCCATCGAACCGATACACCGTCAGCCTGCCGTTCCGGTCGGCGCCCGCCCGGGCCGACATCCGCGACGGATGCCGCTTCGTGGAGGCGGCCATCGACTCGGGCCGCGTGTAGACGCAGCGGACGGGCCGGTTCAGGCGCCACGCGGCGATCGCCAGGAGCGGTTGCGCGGAAACGTCGAGCTTGCCTCCGAACCCGCCGCCGCAGGCCGTGGGAACGATCCGGATGCGGTCGGGATCGAAGCCCATGACGTGGGCGACCTCGTCCCGGTCCATGTAGGGAGACTGGGTCGAGGCGTGAATCTCGATACGGTCGCCGACGCGCGCCGCGTAACCGGCCTCCGGCTCGATGTAGGCGTGCTCGACGCAACGCGTTTCCCAGACGCCCTCGGCCCGCGCATGGGCGCGGTCGAAACCGGCGTCGACGTCGCCCTTCTTCACCCGCCCCCGGGTCAGGACGTTTCCGGGACAGCCGGCGTGAAGCCTCGGCGCGCCTTCCGCGAGCGCCGAGGCGATGCCGGCGACGGGCGCCAGGGGCCGCCAATCGATGGGAAGGTCCCGGTCGGCGAGGGACTGGACCGCCCTCTTCTCGCCGACCAGCGCAACGACCGCGTCTCCCCGGTATCGCGCGACGTCCTTCGCCAGGACCGGCTGGTCCTTGACGTCCGGATAGACGCCGAAGCCGTTGCGTCCGGGAACGTCGGCCCACGTCAACACGCGCTCCAGGCCGGGCGTCCGGGAGACGAGATCGTCGAAGTCGCCCAGCGTGAACTCGGCGTAGGCGTAGGGCGAGCGGACGACGCGCAGCCACAACGCGTTCTCCGGCGCGCGGTCGGCGCCGTAGAGCGCCTTCCCCGTCAGCTTCTCGGGGGCGTCGACGCGCCTCATGCGCGCGCCGACCGCGGCGCCGACCGCCGGCGCGGCGTCTTCCGGAGGCGCGGCGCCGTTGGCGGCGGCGAGGACGGCGGCAACGATGTTCCGGTATCCGGTGCAGCGGCAGAGGACGCCGCCCAGCGCGTCGCGGACCTCCCGCTCCGTCGCCCGTTCCCCGTCCTTGCGCGACAGAAGGTCGCTGGCCGCCATCAACATGCCCGGCGTGCAGATGCCGCATTGCGCGGCGCCATGGGAGTCGAACGCCGCCTGAAGACGCGACGACGCGCCGTTCGCCGCGAGACCCTCGACGGTGGCGACCCGTCGGCCCGCGGCTTGCGCCACCGGCGTCATGCACGCGCAGACCTGGCGTCCGTCCAGCAGGACCGTACAGGCGCCGCAGTCCCCGGCGTCGCAGCCGACCTTCGTACCGGTGAGGCCGAGCTCGTCGCGCAGGACGTCCGCGAGGCGCGAGACCGGCGGCGCGGAGATCCGGACCGTCCGGCCGTTCACGGCGAACGCGATGGGCGCGGCGGCGAGGGGCGGCGCCCGCTTGCCGGCCGTGGAGTCGACGGGCCGCGCGGAGCCGGCGGCCGGCGGTTCTCCCCGCCCGAGCTCGGCGAGGGCCCGGCGCACGCAGGTCAGGGCGGCGTCGCGCCGGTAGGCGCCCGTCCCGCGCACGTCGTCGATGGGGGCGAGGCCGCGAAGGTGGCGCGGCTGCGGGACGTCCGCCAGGTCGGCGGACAACGGCCGGCCGATCAACGCCCGTTCGAGGTCCGAGAGCCGTTGGGCGACCTCGGAACAGGAACCGACGGCGACGCGGGCCGCGGCCACTTCCCCGTCTCCGCTGTCTTCGAGGACCACGGACGCCATGACGATGGAGATGACGAGGTAGCGCCGGGCGCCGAGCTTGACGAACGTCGACCGGGCGGGCCGCGCCGGCCTGGGGATGCGGAGCCCGGTCACGATCTCGTCCCGGGACAGCGCGGTTTGCCGGTTGCCGGTGACGAACTCGCCCAGCGGGAGGCGCCGTTTCCGGCGCGCCGACGCGACCTCGACGACCGCGTCCAGGGCTAAGAGCGACGGAACGCCGTCGGCCGCGGGCGAGGCGTTGCACAGGTTCCCGCAGACCGTGCCGGCGTTCTGAACCTGCGCGCCGCCCACCTCCCGCGCGGCGAGTTGGAGGCCCCGGAAATACGGCGGAAGGTCCGCGGCGATCACGTCGCTCCAGGTCGCCGCGGCGCCGATGCGGACGTGATCGCCCGCCTCGGCGATGCCCCGGAGCTCGGCGACCGCCGTTATATCGAGCATGTCCTCGTCGATGGGCCGGCCGACCCGGGCGGGATAGAAGTCGGTCCCGCCCGCCAGGATCGTCCACTCGCCCGCGTCGAGCGCCCGGAGCGCGGCGTCGAGAGCGTCGGGGCGCAAATAACTCCCCATGGGCGCGGCCCCACCTGTTGAGTACTCGTATGCGAACACTAGAAACGCATGGAAAATGCTGTCAAGGTCACCGGGTGACTCCACTGCCGCCGACAACCGGAGCCTGTCGGAGCTCGCCCGAGCCGAGCCGCTGTCGTCTGACCGGGCGGAGAATACGAACGACAACAATGGAAGCAGGGATATGGACTGGCTTGATGGTCGGAGTGTGTGAACACGCGGTGGCGCTTGACAGCCCCTTGCACATCGATTATCAAACAAGATGACGTTACCTGTTTGTAGCTGTATTGGCGGAGGAATTTAAGGACCGTTCAATGAACTACCCATTAAGACACATCTCCATCCGCGTTCCTTGGCACGACACCAAATGGAATGGGAACGTCTGCAATGCGCCACGATCGAATGGCGCATGCCTCAAGCTCAAGCGCATTGCCGAAAACCGGAATGACGATGCGGAGGAATCCGTCGCTGGAGAGAGCATCCAGAATCTCCCGCAGGCGCAATGGCCATCATGCATTGTCGAGCGTGGCGCTTTCATGGCGCCCTTCGAGTATGTCCGCAAGGCCAATCATCCTTACAACCTCGGCCCTGAGACGAAGCATGGCCACTTCATGCCGACCCCACTTCGTCATCCGCCATATTCTGCGCCAGTTATACCTTTTGCCTGGATGCTTTACGACGAAATGGAGCGTCTTGGCAAAGAACATGATCTGGACGTCCAACCCGAGCGTGAACCTGATCTCAACTTCAGAACACCGTGGGTTCAGGATCATCTGAATCAGACAGCTCTGCTCAACTGTTTCGCCAACCATCTCAAACCCGAACGCTCCCTCTGCTTCTTCTACGCCAAGCAGGTGCCGTTCGTGGAGGACTCGCCCGGTGGTCGTATCCTGATCGGCGTAGGGCGCGTGCAGCATATCGGAAATTTGCGGGAGTACGACTACGCCACGAAATATCTCAACGACAAACTGCGCTCGATGTTGTGGGAGCGCATGATTCAGCACTCCATTCGCCCCGACTTCAAGGATGGCTTCCTGCTACCGTACCATGCGGCCATCGACAAGACGAATGAAGACCCGGAGTTCGATCCGGCAGAAATTGCCGCTTTCTCGCCCAGTGACCGACTCCTCGAATTCTCACACGTTTCGCAGCTGGTCAGCCATGACGGCGCCATTGCGTCGTTGCTCGCTTGCGCCGAGTCGCTTCGCAGGGCCGAGGGCGTCCTGCAAGAGCCATGGGACCAGTGCCTGCAATGGATCGATATGCGGCTCGGTGAACTGTGGAGGGCGCGAGGCCCATGCCCCGGTCTCGGCTCGGCGCTGTCCGCGTTCGGACTGGACTTCGGTACTTTCGTCGCCCGCGCCCTCATCGAGAAGGCTGGCAACAACGCCGATCCTTGGCCGTTGGTCGACAAGATGTTTGCCGACCCCAGGAAGCACCTGCCGGAGCCATTGGCCAAGAGTATCGGCAAAACGCTGTGCAGCAAGTGGTCCCGGCTACCCGATCATCGACGCGCGCTGCTTAAACTCGTAAGCCGCTTCGAGATTGTCCCGAAGCAGGCGACCGAACTCTACGTCCAGGAAGAGCGTGCCAAAGCCGGAATCGACGCCTGCGATGCAGATTTTCTTGCCAACCCGTATCTGTTCTACGAACTCACACGCCTGACCGCCAATCCCGTCAGCGTCTGGACCGTCGACCGGGGCGTCTTCCCGGACGAAGTTGTCCGTGAGAGGCACCCGCTCCCAGCGCCAACGGCCTTGGATGCCGGGACGGACGCTCGTCGCGTCCGTGCATTGACGGTCAAGGTTCTCGAAGGTGCAGCCGGCAATGGTAGTACGCTCCTCTCGCAAGACCAAGTGGTCCTCGACATCCGCGCGCTCACCCACCAGCCGCCTTGTCCAGTCGATGCGGACCTGATGAACGTCGCCAAGGACGACTTCAAGGGCGCCATCGGAGAATTCGCCATGGCCGACGGTGCCCCGGCCCTTCAGTTGGATAGACTGAAGGAGGCGGGAACAACTATCCGCAACGCGATCAAGAAGCGCATCAGGGGCAAGCGTTTGGTCGTCGCGACCGATTGGCGAAAACTCCTTGATGCACACCTTCCGGATGAAGTTTCCGATGAACTGGAAGAACGCGCCCGAACGGAGAAGGCTACGGCGTTGGAGGAACTCGCGGCGGCGCGGCTCTCCGTGCTGATCGGCCCGGCCGGAACCGGCAAGACCACTCTGCTGTCGGTCCTCTGCTCACACCCGGAAGTCGAGACAGGTGGAGTCTTGCTGCTCGCGCCGACTGGGAAAGCCCGCGTCCGCATGGAGCAGTCCGCCAGGGGCCTCAAGCTCAAAGGCTACACCATCGCCCAATTCCTGAGCCCACACCGCTATGACGGCGCGACGGGTCGCTATCGCCTTTCGGATAAACCAACCGACGCTGGCGCGCGGACTGTTATCATTGACGAAGCTTCGATGCTGACCGAAGAGATGCTGGCCGCGCTGATCCAGGCGCTCAAAGGCGTGCGCCGGCTCATTCTCATCGGTGACCCGCGCCAGCTTCCACCGATCGGCGCCGGCCGACCGTTCGTGGACATCGTCAAACATCTCGCGCCAGAAGGTGTCACCCAGAAATTTCCGCGTGTTGGCTCCGGCTACGCAGAATTGACCGTTCGCCGTCGCCAAGCGGGGAATGATCGCGAAGACCTGCGACTCGCCGAGTGGTTTAGCGGCTCGCCGATTGAGGCGGGTGAGGACGACGTTTTTGACAAGGTGATGGGTCCTGACGGACACCAACGCATCCGCTTCGTCCAATGGGATACCGTTGATGAGATGCGCTCTCTCCTCATCGACGTATTGGCGAAGGAACTACCACTTGCTGGCGGAGATGACATCGCGGGCTTCGATGCCACGCTTGGTGGTGTGGCTGGGAAAAACGATATGCGTTTCTTCAAGCGTCGCAGAGGTAAAGACGCCGGCGCGGCGGAGACGTCTGAGAGCTGGCAGATACTCTCGCCGGTACGATCGGCGGCCCATGGTGTACCTGATTTGAATCGACTCATTCACAAGCAGTTCCGACAGCCAATGATCAATGCTGCACGCAAGGAAGAGTGGCAACGCCAAATTCCTAAACCCATGGGACCTGAGGAGATCGTTTATGGTGACAAGGTCATCAATCTTATCAACACTGACCCCACACTCCCAAGGAACAGGCATCGCGAGGTTTTCCCGGAGAAGAATGATCCCTATATCGCCAACGGCGAGATCGGTATGGTCGTTGGTTATTTCCGACGGCGAGGGAAGCCCGATTCCCACTGGAAACTCAATAAACTCAAAGTCGAATTCTCTTCCCAACCTGAATTCATATACGATTTCACCAGTCGTGACTTTGAAGAGGAGGGAAATCCGGTCCTTGAACTTGCCTACGCGCTGACGGTCCATAAGTCTCAAGGCAGCCAGTTCGGCACCGTCATCCTCGTGTTGCCGAATCCTTGTCGTCTCCTTTCTCGCGAGCTGCTCTATACGGCGCTCACACGCCAGAAAAAACGCATCATCGTCCTGCACCAAGGTCCCCCCACCGAGCTGCGCAAGTATTCGTCGGATGATCGCTCCGAAATCGCACGGCGTCTCACAAACCTCTTCATCGAGCCATCACCCATTCAGGTCAATGGCCTTATCTTCGAAAATTATTTGATCCATCGTACCAAGCGTGGCGAAATGGTGCGCTCGAAATCCGAAGTGATCATCGCCGATCATCTTGCCAACGCTGGCCTTGAGTACGGTTATGAACAGCCGCTCAGCATCGGTGACGTCACCAAATACCCGGATTTCACCATTGAGGACATGGAATCAGGATTGACGTTCTATTGGGAACACTGCGGGATGCTGCATGAGCCCAGCTACCGCCGTCGCTGGGAGGAGAAACTCGATTGGTACCGATCTCACGGGATCATGTCGCTGGAAGAGGGAGGCGGCGAGAACGGCACACTGATCGTTACGTACGACGAAACAAACGGAAGCATCGACTCCGAGAAAATTGCCGACATCATCACGAACGAGCTCAGTTGATGCTCACGGACACTGGCTGACCCGACGTGTAACCCACCCAACTGGCGGCTGCATGTTGGCAACAAGCTCCGACGCCAAGCGTTGAATGTCTTCCGTGACCGAAAAATCCTTCCTTCTTAATCCGCAAGACCCATCCAGCGATGGGGGCGCCGCAGGGTCCGTTCACACTCCACCCCCCTCCCGACCTCCCCCCTGTTCAGGGGGGAGGAGCGTCAACGGCCCCCTCCGTCCTCCCTTATTCTCCCTCCCCCTTGCAGGGGAGGGTCGGGGTGGGGGTCGCGGCGGACGAGATGAAAACCGTGAGGGTTTCGGGCGTACGAAGCCCCCCTCACCCTCGACAGGTTTGAGAAACGCGGGCTGGCCGGGACCGGTCGCGTTGTCGAGACACCGCAGCGCCGCATGGTATCTTTCGCGTCGTCACGCGGTATCCACCTCCACTTGCGCTATATCGCATTGCGGCGGCGGCGGCGGCAACCCTTCCGCCCGCAGCCCTTCGATATGGAACATCACCGCTTCTTCGATCGAACGCAGCGTCTGCTCCCGATCCTCGCCAACCGCAATGCAGCCGGGCAGATCGGGAACGAACGCCCCGTAGCTCGACTCGCCCTTTTCCACGATCACCGTATACTTCATGGGGGTCTCTCCTGCTGTTTCAGACCCGCCTGCTTGAGCACACTGTATCAAAGCGCCCAGCGGCATGTCTCGCCGACGGAGCGGAAAAGGCGGATTCTGGCGCTCCGCCCCCCTCCCGACCTCCCCCCTGTCCAGAGGGGAGGAGCGTGAACGGACCCTGCGGCGTCCCCGTCTCTGGACGAGCCTCGATTCGCGCCTGATCTCGATATCCCGCCATATCGGCATCCAACGCCGAGCCGCCCGGAAGCCGCGCCGAACCGACCTCCGGAACGGCGCGAAGCCCTCTCACCCCGCCAGCGCCCGGCTGTCGATCCGCTTCACGCCCGCGTCCGTCATCCGCCGCCAGGCCGCGTCCACCGAACCGTCCAGGTCGATGCCCCGACAGGCGTCCTCGACGACGAAGACCTCGAAACCCTGCTCGCGGCCGTCGAGCGCCGAGTAGGCGACGCAGTAGTCCGTCGCCAGCCCCGCCATGAACAGGCGTCCGAAACCGCGGTCGCGGAGATACCCGGCGAGTCCGGTGGGCGTGCGGCGGTCGTTCTCGAACAGGGCGGAATACGAGTCGATGTTCCGGCGGTATCCCTTGCGGACGACGAGCTCCGCCGAATCGACCTTCAGGCCGGCATGAAATTCGGCGCCGAAAGTCCCCTGGACGCAGTGATCGGGCCAGAGGACCTGCGGGCCGTAGTCGGCCTCGATGGCCTCGAACGGATCGCGCCCCTCGTGCATGGAGGCGAACGAGACGTGATCGGCCGGGTGCCAGTCCTGCGTCAGCAGAACGTGGCGAAACCGCTCCATCAGCCCGTTGATCGGCGCCACGACCTCGTCGCCGTTCGGAACCTCGAGCGCGCCGCCGGGGCAGAAGTCGTTCTGGACGTCGATGACGACGAGGACGTCGGCGTCGTGGTCGATCGTGAGCGCCGTCATGCCCCCGCCCCCTCCCCCACCTCCGCCTGGCCGGCGGCCGCCTCCACCGCCTCGACGATCTTCTTGTAGCCGGTGCAGCGGCACAGGTTCCCCTTGATGGCCTCCACGATCTCGGGCCGCGTCGGCCGGGGGGTCTCTTCCAGCAACGCGGTCGCCGTCATCAGGAACCCCGGCGTGCAGTATCCGCATTGCACGGCGCCGTGGACGAGAAAGGCCTCTTGCAGGCGGCTCAGGCGTCCGTCCCGTTCCAGGCCCTCCACGGTCCTGATTTCCCGGCCGTCCGCCTGGGGGGCGATCAGCAGGCAGGAACTCACCGGCCGGCCGTCGAGCAGGACCGTGCAGGCGCCGCACACGCCCATGGCGCAGTCCTTGTGCGTGCCCGTCAGGCCCAACCGCTCGCGGAGGACGTCGACGACGGTCTCGGTCGGCTCGACCGGCAGCGAATGGGACCGGCCGTTGACGTTCAGGGTGACGTTCATGGTCATCGGATCAGCACCCCCTCGCCTTCCCAGGTCCCGTCGAACGCCTTCATCACGGCGCGCCGCAGCGTCACCGCCGCGACGTGGCGCTTGTAGTCGGCCGAATAGAGATGGTCCTCGATCGGGTCCAGCGCATCGAAGAGCCTTTCGCGCGCGCGGCCGAACACCTCGTCCGACGGAATCGCGCCGGCGAACACGCTCTCCACTTCCTCCGAATGGACGGGCGTCTGCCCGACTCCTCCGAAACCGAGGGAGATCTCCTCGATGGGCCCGCCGCCGGGGCCCCGGACGAGGCGGACCGCGACGCTGATCGTGGACGTGTAGTCCATGGCCTTGCGCGCGGCGTATTTCCCGAAGGCCGTGACCGAGCCGGGCTTCATGGGCGGGATCAGGATCTCCCGCAACAGCTCGTCCTCGCGAAGGGCGGTCTCGTAGAGACCGACGAAGAACTCCCGCGCGGGGACGTCGCGCGCGCCGTCGGGCCCCGCGATCCGCATGACCGCGTGGAGAGCGAGCAGGACGACCGGGGGATCGCCCTGCGGGTCCGCCAGACAGATGCTGCCGCCGATCGTCCCCTTGTTCGCGATCCGCCCGCAGGCGATCTCCGCGGCCATCTCCGGCATCATGGGAAACGCTTCCGCGACGATCCCCGACTCCGCGACTTCGCGGTGGGTGACGGCGGCGCCGATCCGGATCGTTCCGTCGGGCAACCGGTCGATGCCGCGCAGGTCGGCGATCTCCGAGACGTCGACGAGCCAGCTCGGCTCGAGGAGCCTCTCGTTCATCAGGATGGCCAGCGCGACGCCGCCGGCGATGACGTGCGCCTCCCCTTTCGCCGCGGCCAGGGCCTCGACGGCCTCGGCGACGGCGACGGCGCGGGTGTATCGGCAACTCATGCGCCGTCCCCGTTCAGGAGGCCGAGCACGTATTCGGAATCCATGGGCAGGCGGTCGGGGCGCGCGCCCGCCGCGTCGGCGACCGCGCTGGCCATGGCCGCCGGGATCGGGATCAGGCTCACTTCCGCCACTCCCTTGGCGCCGTAGGGGCCGGTGCGGTCATGGTTGTCGACGAAGATGCTCTCGATCTCCCGGGTGACGTCCTTCGCGCCGGGCAGCAGGTAGTCCCGATAGTGGGGGTTCATGATATGGCCGTCCCGGCGCGCCACGCGCTCCCACAGCGCCTGGCCTACCCCCATGGCGACGCCGCCCTCGATCTGCCCTTCGGCGCCCGTCGGATTGACGATCACGCCAGCGTCGTGCGCGCACCACGCCTTCAGGAGATCGATCGAGCCCAACTCCGTGTCCACCTCTATCTCGACGAGATGGGTGGCGAAGACGTACGTGGGATAGGGGTTGCCCTTGAACGTCAGGATGTCCACGGCGATGTCGGGATCGAACTTGCCGTAACCGCCGACCCGGTCGATGTCGCCGCCGATCAGCGCGCAGGCCTCCTCGAAGGCCATGCGCTGGTTGCGGGCGATGACCGCATCGTCCTGGAGGCGCACTTCCTCCCGCGGCGCATGGAGCGCGTCCGCGACTGCCGCCTCGAACCGCCGCTTGAAGTCCTGGCCGGCGATGCGCGCCGCGTTGCCCGAGAAATACGTCGTGCGGGACGCGGACGTCGGCCCGGAATCGTCGGTTTTCGTCGAATCGCCGCTGACCACCCGGATGCGGTCCACGGCGATGCCCGCGGACTCGGCGGCCACCATGGCCAACGAGGTGTCCGACCCCGTGCCGATGTCGGGCGTTCCGCAGAAGGCGGTCACCGCGCCGTCGGCGTCCGCGCGGACGCGCGCCGTCGACGGATTGCGGACTCCGCTGTAACCGATGCCGTAGCCCAGACAGGCGATCCCGAGGCCGCGCCGGCGCGGCGCGGCGCCGTTCGACCGGCCCGCGAGTTCCTTCTTCCGCCGCTCGTAGATCGGTTCGATGGCGTCGAGCGATTCGAGCAGCCCGACGTCCGTCAGGGTCTGGCCCGTGCTGGTGCGGTCGCCGTCGACGAAACCGTTGATGCGCCGGATCTCGATCGGGCTCATGCCCAGCCTGTCGGCCAGTTCGTTGAGCTGGCATTCCATGGCGAAGGCCACCTTGACCACGCCGAAGCTCCGCATGGCCCCGCTCGGCGCGTGGTTGGTGAAGACGGCCGTGTGATGAACCCTGAGGTTCGGGATGCGATAAGGCATCCCGGCGTGAATCACGCAACGGCCGCTGCAGATCATGCTGTAGGAACGATAGGCCCCGCCGTCGAACAGGTTGCGCACCTCGAGCGCCGTGATCCGGCCGTCCTTCGTGGCTCCCAGACGCTGATGGATCTTCATGGCGTGGCGCTTGGTGGTCGCGGTGAAGACCTCCTCGCGGGTGAACACCATCCTGATCGGCCGGCCGGTCTTGAGGGTCAGCAACGCGGAGGCGCACTCGACGGTGTTGTCCATCTTGCCGCCGAACGCGCCGCCCACCACCGTCTGGACGACCCGCACCTTTTCCATGGGACGGCCCGTGACGCGGGCGAGCTGCTTGTGGTGGTAGTGGGGATATTGCGTGCAGACCAGAACGGTCAGCACGTCGTCCGGATCCACGAAGGCGACCCCGGCCGGCGGCTCCAGGAAGCAATGGTCGATGGGTTCGGTCTCGTAATCGTTCTCCAGGACGACGTCCGCTTCCGCGAAGCCGGCCTCGACGTCGCCTTGGCCGTGATGCAGGTCGGTAATGACGTTGCCGTCCTCGGGATCGATCCGCGCGGCGTCCCCGGCCAGCGCCCGTTCCGGCGTGGCGATCGTCTCCAGCGGTTCGTACTCCACCTCGACGAGCAGGCACGCCGCTTCCGCCTGCCGCTCTGTCTCCGCGACGATCGCGACGACCGGCTCCCCAGCGAAACGCGCCTTGTCCCGGGCCAGGATCGGCGTATCGTCCGAGATCGGACCGACGAGGAGCCTGTCGTCGGGAATCTCCGCGCCCGTCAGAACGCCCCTGACCCCCGGCGCCGCCTCGGCTCTGGAGACGTCGACCTTCAGTATGCGGGCGTGAGGGTGCGGGCTGCGGACGAATCGCCCGTGGAGCATCCCCTCCATCTCGATGTTGCCGGCGTAACGGGCGCGGCCGCGCACCTTGTACAGGGCGTCGTTGCGCGGGATTCTCATGCCGATGGTCCGCAGGCCGGCGTCGGCGTCGTCCGTCCCCGGGAGCGCGCGTTCCCGCTCCACCGCATCCCGGACCAGACGATGGTATTCGGCCTGCCAGCGCGCCTGCTCTTCGACGGTTCCGAGCGCGAACTTCTCGCCTTCCGGTTCCTTCCAGTCCCCCAGGGTCATCCGGGCGCCTCCCCTCGCCTGTCCGGCATCCATCCTTTCACGTGACGATGCGGGCGTCCACGACGACGGACCCCCGTTCGCCGACGATCGCGGGGTTGATGTCGATCTCCCTGATCGCGGAATGAGTCGTGACCAGTTGGGACACCCTCAGCAGCGTATCCACGATGGACTCGACGTCGGAGGCCGCCTCGCCCCTCACGCCCCGCAACAACGGATAACACTTCAACCCGGCCAGCATACCGCGCGCCTCGGCCTCGTCGGCGGGCGCCAGAAGGAATGCGTAGTCGTCGAGGACTTCCGTATAGACGCCGCCCGCGCCGACGACCAGACACGGGCCGAACGCGGGATCCCGTTTGGCGCCGATCATGATCTCCCGGCCCTCGGGCGCCATCGCCTGAAGCAATACGCCTTCGATCGCCGCTCCCGGACTGGCGCGCAGGACGTCCTCCCGCATCCCGCGGTAGCCATCCAGGAGCGCCCGGTCATCGGCGATGTTCAGGCGAACGCCGCCGCTGTCCGACTTGTGGACGACGTCGGCGGACACGACCTTCATGCAGACTGGATATCCGATCTCGGCCGCCTTCCGCGCGAGCTCGTCCTCGCTCCGGGCCAGTCTCCACCGCGCCGCGCCGATGCCGTAGGCTTCCAGGATCTCGAGGCTTTCCGTGAACAGGTAGCGAGAGCCCGACCGCGCCGCGGACGCCAGCAGCTCGCTCACGCGCGCGTCGTCCACGTCGAACCGGGGCGGGGCGCCGCGGGGCGCAGCGCGGCGGACGGCCCCGTAATCGGCCATCCTGGCGATCGCGCCGGCGGCGGCGTCCAGAGAGGGAAACACCATGGCCGCGCCTCCGGCCTCGATCCTCTTGCTGAAACCCGAGATGTCGAGACCGTAGCTCCAGCACAGAACGGGCTTTTCCGGGAACCGCGACGCGATCTCGCCAACGTGCCGGGAGCTGTCGAGCGCCGCGTACTTGGGCAGGGTGTAGGAACAGTAGATGCATATCAGGGCGTCGACGGCGTCGTCCCGCAGGACCTGCTCCAGGATGCGGGGAAAGGAAGCGTCGAAGTCCCGGGCGACCGGGATCCAGACGTCGACCGGGTTGTCGACGGCCAGCCAGGGAGGGAACAGATCCTCAATGGCGCGTATCGTCTCCTCCGAGAGCCTGGCGAGCTCCAGGCCCGCGCCCTCGATGGCGTCGATGGCGAGGATCGCGCCGCCGCCCGAGAAACTCACGACGGCGACCCGTTTCCCCCTGGGCGGCGCGTAGGTGGCCAGCGCCTTGGACAGCAGGCGCAGCTCTTCCGCGTTCCGCGCGGGCACGATCCCGGCCTTGCGGAACGCCGCGTCGTACACCTCGTTCTCGCCGACCGCGGCGCCGCTGTGGGAGGCGACTGCGACCCGCCCCGTCTCGCTGCGACCGGCCTTGAGAAGCACGATCGGCTTCTCCTTCGAGACCCGCGAGGCCGTCTCCACGAAGGCGGCGCCATCGACGATGCCTTCCACATGGCACTGGATGACCTCGATCCTGTCGCTCCGTCCGAAGTACGTGAGCGCGTCCACGAGATCGACGTCGCCCGCGTTTCCGAGATCGATCGACATGCAGAAACCGGCGGGTTCGTTGTTGATCAGGTGATGCCCCATCATGAACAGGCCCGACTGCGAAACCTGTCCGATGGGCGCATCGTCGTTCGCGAGCTCGATGAACGACGACGTGAAACACGAGAGCGCATCGGCGACGCCGATCGTGTTGGGGCCGAGGATACGGAGGCCGTTGGCGCGCGCCAGGGCCAGCATGTCCGCTTGCAGGCGGCGGCCCTCCTCGTCCGCGTCGGCGAATCCCTGCGTGATGACGATGGCGCCCCCGATCCCCTTGGCGATGCACCCCTCCAGAACGCCCCGGACCTGCTCCCGGGCCACGCTGACCACCGCGAGATCGACGTCCGGCGGAAGCGCGTCGAGGCTCGCGCAGACGTTGAAGCCGTCCGCGTCCGCCGCGGTCATGTTGGGATTGATGACGTAGATCTCTCCCCCGTAGCCGTAGTCCTTCAGGGTCGTGAGCACGCTGACCGGAGCGCCGACGGCGGAGCGGGACAGCCCGACGATGACGACCTTCTTCGGCCCGAAGAAACGATCGAGGAAATCGACGTCGCGCCCAGGCAGCGTTCCGGAGCGCGCGGGCCCGTCCACCGGTTGCCGAGACGTCATCCTGACCCCGCGTTTCTCATACCGGCAGGGATGAAGGAGTGCGCGGCGTTGCGGGACCGCGCGATCCACCCCCCTCCCGACCTCCCCCTCTCGTTCTCCCTCCCCCTGACAGGGGGAGGGTCGGGGTGGGGGTCCCGCGCCAGGGGGAAGGAGCGCGAACGGCCCCTGCGGCGCGCCCGCCGCCGGACGAAGCTTGCGGACAAGCAGCATGAAAAATGCAGGCCAACCCTCTCATCAGGCTCTGGTTTCCACGTTCGCTTCGCGCGCCATCCGGCTCGCGATCATCTCGCGCAGGCGGAATTTCTGGACCTTGCCGGAAGGCGTCATCGGGAAGGCGTCGACGATCTCGACCCGCTCGGGCCACTTGGGTTTCGCGACGTTGGCCCTGGCCATCCAGTCCTGGACCTCCGCGAGGCCCAGGCGGTCGCCCTCGGACAGGACGACGAACGCGCAACTACGCTCCCCCAACCGCGGATCCGGCATCCCGACGACGGCGGCGCTGGCGATGCGGGGATGGGAGAAGAGGACGTTCTCGACGTCCGCCGGCGAGATGTTGACCCCGCCCCGGACGATGAGGTCCTTTATGCGGCCCGTGATCCTGACGTAGCCGTCCTCGTCCATCCAGGCCTGATCGCCCGTGCGGAACCAGCCGTCTTCAAGGAAACATTCCCCGGTCAGGTCGGGGCGTCCGTAATAGCCCCGCGTCACCATGGCGCCGCGGGCCATGAGTTCCCCTTCGGCGCGGCGGGGAACTTCGCCGCCGTCCCGGTCGACAACCTTGAGCTCCATCGAGCCGCAGGGCAGCCCGTCGGTCTCGAACAGCTTTTCCGGGGGCGCGTCGTAAGGGCACGTGGTGACCCCGCCGCACTCCGTCATGCCCCAGAGCGGCGACGTGAACGTGTGCGGCAAGGCGGTCCGGGCGTCCCGCAGGAGCCGGGCGGGGATCGAGGCGCCGCCGCAGAGGAACAGCTTCACCGACGACAGGCTTCCGCGTTTCTCCAGGTCCCGATGATGGACCAGATCCATCAGGAACGGCGTCGCCGCCGCCATGAAGGTGCATTTCTCGCGTTGCAGAAGCTCGAGCGCGCGGGCCGGCTCCCAGCGTTCCTGAAGCACGATGCCGCCGCCGATGGTCAGGGTCATGCGGAGCGCGTGGGTGAAACCGACCGCGTGGCCGAGGGGCGAGCATCCGAAGATGCGATCGCCTTCGTCGAAGCCGTAGCGCTCGATGAACCCCATGTTGGTGGCGTGCAGGATTCGCGTGTCGTACACCGCTCCCTTGAGGTCCCCGGTGGTGCCGGACGTGAAGCCGAGGGCGGTGACGTCGTCCGCGGCAGGCCTCAGTTCCGCCAGGGACGGTCCGCCCCGGGCCTCCCAGGGTTCCCGCATCAACGCCTCGTAGCTGACACCGCCGCCCCCGGACCCGGCATCGCCGCCCACGTGGATGACGTGTTCCAGCGTCGGCGCGCTCTCGCGCAGGCGTTCTCCCATGGCCGCGAAGTCGAAACCATGAAACGCGCGGGGGACGACGAGAGCCTTGGCGGCGGTCAGCCGGACGACTCCCGTCAGTTCATGCTCCCGGTAGACGATGGGGATCGTCGCCGTGACGGCGCCGATCGCCGTGAGCGCCACGTGCAGGATCAGGAACGGCGCCCAGTTCGGCAGCTGGACGATCACGACGTCGCCATGGCCGATATCGAGGTTCCGCAGCCCATGAGCGAGCCGCTCGACCTGCTCGGCGGCCCGCGCGTAGGTGATGCGCCCGTGGACCGGGTCGTAGATCAGTTCGCGGGCGGGGTCGCGCCTCGCGACGTCGAACAACCGGTCGGAAACGAGCTCGTCGGCCGCGGCGACCGTCATTGGACCTTCAGGGATTCCATTCTCTCCAGCGCGGGCAGCACGTCTTTCGCCAGACGATCGAGGTGCGCGCGCCGATCGCCGGGCGGCATGATCGGAGCGAGAATGAAGTAGTTCACGCCCGCTTCCACGTACCTGGAGAGATAGTCGACGACGCGTTCGGGCGGGCCGTAGGCGCAATACTTGTCGACGAGCTCCCCGAAGTCCTGCTCGTAACGGTAGGAGAGCTCCTCGGCCCCCCGCCTTCGGGCTTCCGCGACGTCGTCGTAGAGGCTGACGTAGATGAAACACGCCCACGCGTAATCGTCGGGGAGCGCGCGGCCGTAACCGTCCGCGTATTCGACGACCTGATCGAACGAGATCCTGCAACGGTCCGCCGTGTACATGTACGGATGCCAACCGTCGCCGATTCGCGCCGCCCGCTTCATGGGACCGTCCCGCCGCCCCGAGACCCAGATCGGGATGCCGCCGGGCCGGGCCGGAACGGGGCGCATGTCGACGTCCTTCAGGTGGAATATCTTTCCGTCGTAGTCGAACCGCTCTCCGGTCCAGTACTTCTTCATGATCTCGATGGCCTCGGTCGCGCGCCGGCCCCGCTCGTTCATCGGGATCTCGCAGCCGGCGAACTCGCGCGGGTAGTCGCCGCCGACGCCGACCGTCATCAGGACGCGCCCGTCCGACTGGACGTCGAGGCAGGAGAACTGTTTCGCCACCATCGTCGGATGCCGCAAGGGCAACAGGAGGGTCGCGGGTCCGACCTTGATGCGGGAGGTAAGCGCCGCCGCGCGGGTCAGCGTGGTGACGGCCTCGAAAATGGGCCGGTGGTAGACGATGTGCTCGCCCGTCCAGAACGAATCGTAACCGAATTCCTCGACAGCGCGGATGTCGTCCGCGCTCCACAGATCGCCGCCGCACGTGACTCCGAACCTGGCTGGCATCGTTCCTCCCGTTGCGGCCCGCGGGCGACTCTCTCGGCGCCCCGGGCCCGTTGGTCACTCCACGCGATACTTCTCGATCTTGTCGGGGTCGAGCTCGACGCCCAACCCCGGCCCGTCGGGAACCGTCAGGCAACCGTCGGCGTAGACGAAGGGATCCGTGATGATGTCGTCGGTGTAGAAGACGCCGCCGACTCTCGTCTGTTCCCGGCCTTCCAACGTGTTGATGGTGATTACGGCGGGCATCACGGCGCCGTCGAGCGCCGCGGCGAGATGCAGGTTCGCCGCATTCCCCACGCCCGCCTCGAGCGAGCCGTTGACGTTCATCGGCAATCCGGCCGCCCGGGCGATCGCTCCGATCTCCATGGAACGGAGCAACCCGCCGGCCTTGGTGTAATAGATCGAAACGACGTCCGCGGCGCGGCGGTTCACGATTTCCAGCGCGTCCTGCGGCGACCAGCACCCCTCGTCGACGATGACGGGAACGTCGACGCCGGCCGCCACCGCCGCCATGGCCTCGATCCCCTCGACCGGCTGCTCGACGGCGCAGATCGCCGCCGCCTCCCGCATGGCCTTGATCGCCATGATCGCCGTCTTGACGTCGCGGTAACCGCGATTGACGTCGGGATAGAGCTCGACGCCGTCTCCGACCGCCTGGCGGACCGCGCGCAGCGTCTCGGTGTCCCTGGCCGGGTCGCCGCCTACCTTGACCTGCATCCACCCCAGGCCGTCGGCGGCGACCTGCGCCGCCTCGGCCGCGGCTTCCTCCGGTTCCGCGAGACCGACGCTGTGGCAGATGGGGATTCGCTCGCGCATGGCGCCGCCGAGGAGTCGATGAAGCGGCGCGTTCGCGTCCCTGGCGACGATGTCCAGCAGCGCGGACTCGATCATCGCCTTCGTA
This sequence comes from Alphaproteobacteria bacterium, assembly GCA_965242505.1. Lineage (GTDB taxonomy): Bacteria > Pseudomonadota > Alphaproteobacteria > UBA2966 > UBA2966 > UBA2966. The sequence continues at coordinate 813,397 of OZ251449.1, read as the reverse complement.
TAAGGGAATCCCCGGACGACCTCGTCCATCCGCGCGAGCAGGGACCGCGCCGACCTCGGATCGGCGCCGATCAGGAAGGGCGACAGGACCTCGTCGGTCAGGTAGCGGACGATCCGGGGATCTTCGCCGAAATAGCGCCCATGCTCTCCGCCCCAGCTGAGGATGGCCGGCGCCTCTCCGAGACCCGTGATCCCGGTATCGGTCGTCAACTGGAGGATGACGTACCGCCCGATCGGATCCTCGAGGGAGCGCCAACCGTAGGCGGACCGCCGCGGCAGTTCGACGACGATGGTCTCCAGCGCCTCGACCTTCACGACCGCGCGCCCTTCAGGCCGTAGACTTCGCGGGCGTGGCCGGTCGAGATCTTTCCTTCCCGCAGGTCGCGTTCCACGGAGGCCCGATCGCGTTCTTCCGGCGGGCCGAAACCGCCGCCGCCCTGCGTTCGCATACTGAAGACGTCGCCGCGCCTGAACGCGTGGTTGACGGTCTTGGAACGGAGTTCCTCGGGATCGGGCCCGTCGGGGTTCATCACCATGCTACCCGTGGCCCCCTCCCCGCCTCCGAACAGGCCGAACGGGGCGACCTTGAACTTGTCGAACTGGGTGTTGAGCGACCCGCTCCGGTCGAGGAACTCGATGTCCCGGCGGACGCCGAGTCCTCCCCGCTGCCGGCCGGCCCCGCCCGTGTCGGGAATGAACTCATAACGCTTGAAGCGGAGCGGATAGGTGGCCTCCACCATCTCGATCGGGGTATTCGCCAGGTTGTGGATGCCCTGGGAATAGCAATCGGGGCCGTCCTTGTTCTGCCGGCCCCCCCAGCCGCCGACCTCGATGTCGAAGAATATCCAGCCGTCGCGTCCGTTTCCGCCATCCCCGGCGAGGATGTGGACGTTGGACATGCCGTAGTAGGCGGCCGTCACGCGTTCGGGGACGACTTCCGACAGCGCCCGCATCAGGGAGTTCACGATGGTGTGGGTGATCGCGTTCCGGCCGACGACGGGGGCCGGCGGCAAGGCATTGACGACGGTGCCCTCGGGCGCGGTGATCCGTATCGGCCTGTAGACGCCGTAGTTGGCGGGAATCGACGGGTCGATGATGGAAAGGACGGCGAAGTAGACCGCCGATTCGCACGACGACAACGTGGCGTTGATCGGTGAACGGCGCTGGGGATCGGTGCCCGTGAAATCGACGTGGATCGTTCCGTCCTCGATGGCCACCCTGGTGACGATCCTGATGGGTTCGTCCACGACGCCGTCGTCGTCCACGAAATACGAGGACTCGTACACGCCGTCGGGAATCTCGCGAAGGCGGTCCCGCAACCGGCCCTCCGACGCCTCGATGGCTTCCTCCAGGCAGTCCATGATGGTGCGCGCGCCGTAGCGTTCGATCAGTTCGAGCACGCCGTCGCGTCCGATTTCGAGGGCCGCCGTCTGGGCGCGGAGATCGCCGATGGTCATCGCCGGCTGCCGGATGTTCGCCTCGATCACGGCGAACAGCCGCTCGTCGATCCGGCCTTCCCGGAACAGCTTGATCGGGGGGATCCGCAGCCCTTCCTGAAAGATCTCCACGGCGTCCCCGGCGTAGCTTCCGGGCCGCATCCCGCCGACGTCGAGATGATGTCCGAGCGTGCCGCAGATCGCGACGAGATCGTCGCCGGCGAACACCGGCAGGAACGTCTGCACGTCCGGCAGGTGCTGGCCGCCCTTGTAGGGATCGTTGGTGACGACGATGTCGCCGGGCCGCCATTCGCCGATGGGAATCGCTTCGTCCAGCGTCGTACGGAGCGACCGCGACATCGAATTGAGGTGGATGGGGATGCGGCACGACTGCGCGATGATCCGTCCGTTCAGGTCGAAGACGGCGGTCGAATAGTCGAGCATCTCCCGGATGACCGTCGAGTACGACGTCCGCAGGATGGTCGCGGCCATCTGCTCCGCGACGCCGACCAGCGCATTGTTGACGACCTCGAGGGTTACGGGATCGACACGCATCGGATCATTCCCCGATCACAATCGACAAGTTGCCCAGTTCATCGACGCGGGCGCGTTGACCCGGATGGATCACCGTCGTGGAGTCCGCCTGCTCGACGATGGCCGGCCCCTCGATTTCGCCGCCCGAGGATAGCGTACTCCGGTCGTATACGGCCGTGTCCACGTACCCGTTCGTCCGTTCGAAATACACGGGACGGGTTTCCTTCCGCTCCGCGCCGCCGTTCGCATCGCGCCTTCGTGGTTCCGGCGCGGACGTCGAGCCGATCGCCGCGACCCGGCCGCTGACGAACTCGACGGCCTTGTCCGGGTGGTGATGGGCGTAGAGTTGCCGATGACGGTCGTGAAAGCGCCGGACGACGTTGGCCGCCGCCTCGTCATCGACCGGCCCCCCCGGAACCGGCACGTTCACTTCGTAAGCCTGGCCGGCGTAGCGGAGATCGGCGGAGCGCCGCAGATCGCGTCGCCGTTCCTCGACGCCGTCCCGCTCCAGGGCTTCGTTCGCCTCGCGGTCGAGGCCGGCGAACAGCGGCCCGAGGTTGTCTCCGCGGATCTCTTCGCCGCGCAGCACCTTCGTCTGGCCGAAATCGTGCCGGATGTCCGACATGACGAGGCCCACGGCCGAAAACACTCCGGGATGCTCCGGCACCAGGACTTCGGGAATGCCCACGGCCGCCGCCAGCGCGGCGGCGTGCATGGGTCCCGCCCCACCGAACGCCAGGAGCGTGATGTCGCGGGGATCGTACCCCTTCTCGGCGGAGCTCACCCGAACGGCGCGCTCCATGTTGGCGTTGGCGATACGAACGATGCCGGCCGCCGCCGCCTCCGCGGACATGCCGAGAGGTCCGGCGACCTTCGCCTCGATCGCCTTCCGGGCGGCCCCCGGATCGACCGTCATGCCGCCGCCTGCGAACCGGTCGGGATGCAGACGGCCCAGCACCAGATTGGCGTCGGTCACCGTCGGCTCCGTCCCGCCGCGCCCGTAGGCGGCGGGTCCGGGATCGGCCCCGGCGCTGCGGGGCCCCACGTGCAGGCCGTTCCAGTCGTCGAGCCAAGCGATGCTGCCGGCGCCGGCGCCGATCGTGTTGATCTCGATCATCGGCACCTTGACGGGCAGCTCGTCGATACCGCCTTCCGTCGTCATGCGAAGCTCGCCCTTGTGGATGAGCGAGATGTCCGTGCTGGTGCCGCCCATGTCGACGCCGAGTAGACTGGGCCGCCGGGCCGAGGCGCCGAGGCGTTGCACCGCCAGGGCTCCCCCCGCGGGACCGGAGGTGATCATGCGGACGGGATAGTCCCGCGCCGCGTTGATGGTGAGGGAGCCGCCGTTCGACTGCATCAGCAGGACGTTGGCGTTCGGCAGCACGGCCTTGATCCTGGGCGCGATGTCTTCGAGATACCGGGTCACCAGCGGCATGGCGGCCGCGTTCAGGGCCACCGTGCTCATGCGCTCGAACTCCCGGATCTCGCGGCAGACCTCGTGAGAGGCGGCGACGTGAATCCCCTGGACGCCCTGCCGCAGCCAGTCGCGCACGAGCGCCTCGTTCGCCGGGTTGACGAAGGAATTGAGGAAGCAGACGGCCACGGCCTGGGAACCGCTGTCGCGAATGACGGCGAAGAGTTCCGACACCTCGTCCCGGTCCGGTTCCCGCAGGACCTCCCCTTCGGCGTCCGTCCGCTCGGCGACGCAGTAGCGCCGCTCCCGGGGAACGACGGGTTCGGGCTTGTCCTGCATCAGGTCGTACATGTCCGGCCGGAAATGGCGTCCGATTTCGAGGACGTCCCGGAATCCTTCCGTGGTCAACAACGCCGTCCGGGGCAGTTTCTTCTCGAGGACGGCGTTGGTCACGATGGTGGTGCCGTGGACCAGCATGGCGACGTCCCCCGCGTCCACCGCCGCCAGCTCGAGACCGCGCTCGACGGCGTCGATCAAGGCGCCGCCGGGGTCGCTACCGCGGCTCGGGACCTTGGCGACGGTCATGCGGCCCGTATCCTCCTCGAGGACCGTGATGTCCGTGAAGGTGCCGCCGATATCGATGCCGAGCCTTACCGCGCCCATGTCCGGCCTCTCCCGACCTCGACCGTTCCGCCGTCGCCCTCTCTCCGATGCCCGGGAGTCCCGCCGACCCGGGGAACCGCCTGATGGAACGACGCCTCGAAGCTGAACTTGCAGCGATCCACGCGGTAGGAGATGACGCCCGCCTCGACCGGCTCGCCGCCCTCGGAACGCCAAGTATAGGTATTCGCGAGGACCAACGCCCGGGGCGCGATGCCGAGCGCTTCGGAAACCTCGCCCGATGCGGAAACGATCTCGCTTTCCCAGTGCACCTGCGCGATGCGCGATCCGGTGACGTCCTCGAGAACCCTGGACGCGTCGCGATCGACCACGCGCTCCGGTTTCAGCGCCCTGGCCACCTCGGGCGGATAGTATCGGTCGTCATGACAGACGATCCGGTCGTCGACGAGGCGCGTCAACGACAAGCGCCCGACCGCGCCGCCCGAAGGAAGCCGCAACCGGTCGAGGACGAAATCCGGGGCGGACGAACTCGGATCGAAGGCGAGGATCCGCGTCTCGAAGTCTACGCCCTGGATGGCGAGGTCCTGCTCGAAGCTCCGGAGGGGCGCGAAATGGCGCACGATCTTCGGTGGACTGACCGTCGTGCCCCGGCCGCGCAGCCGCGATACGAGCCCGCTCTTCTCCAGAAGATCCAGCGCCCCCCGGACCGTGATGCGACTGACGCCGAACCGTTTCGCGAGCTGTTGCTCCGTGGGGAGGAGCGAGTTCGGGGCGAGCAGCCCGATCTCGTCCGTGAGGACGGCGGCGACGTCGAGATAGCGGGGGGAGCGTGGCGGCATAGGACGGTGGATACGGTCGTTTCGTTGCCATGCATCATCGATTGTCATAACCGATTGGTCAATACCAGACAACCGACCTTGGCCGGCAACGTCTCACGGGGTCCGATGGTGTGCGGGTTGTGCGGACCGCCCCACCGGACTCGCCCCCGGAGGGTGTGCGGACTGTGCGGACCATCGCGCCGGACTCGCCCCCGGAGGGTGTGCGGATCGTGCGGACCGCCGCGCCGGACCCATCCCCGGAGGGTGTGCGGATTGTGCGGATCGCCCCACCGGACTCGCCCCCCGAGGGTGTGCGGATCGTGCGGACCCCGCGCCGGACTCGCCCCCGGAGAGTGTGCGGACTGTGCGGACCGCCGCGCCGGACTCGCCCCCGGAGGGTGTGCGGACTGTGCGGACCGCCACGCCGGACTCGCCCGGAGAGTGTGCGGACTGTGCGGACCGCCACGCTGGGCTTGTCCCACGAGGGTGTGCGGATTGTGCGGACCGCCCCACCGGACTCGCCCCCGGAGGGTGTGTGGACCGTGCTGGTTCTATCCCGCGCCGCATGGGGAAATCCGAAATCGTTCCGTCCGGTTTCGCCCCCTTCCCTGCATCGGCGTCCACGTCTCTCACGTCCGCCTGGACCAACACGGATCTATTACCTTCGGTTTCCGGAAACTGGCGTCCGGGCGCGGGGGCGCTATGATGTCGCCGCTTCCCGGCGCGGAGGCGGACGATCGAATGGAGGGACGCCGATGACCAGGAGGTACGGACTCGATCGGTTCGTCGCCGACATGCGCGCCATCGCCGCCGAGACGTCGGACGACGGCGAGATCGTGTCCCGCCTGAAACCGCTGGCGATTCGGCTCGCCCGGGACAAGAGCTGGCTCGAGCCGGAACACCGGGAGTGCGGCAACGTCCAGGCGGCGGCCGTTCACTTGTTGCATGAAGAACCCGATCACGGCCTCGCGGTCTTTTCCTCGGCCTACGCGGCCGGACGGGGATTCCCGCCCCACGACCACGGAACCTGGGCCATCGTGGCCGGCGTCGAGGGCGCCGAGGTCGACACCTACTGGCGCCGCGTCGACGACGGCTCGCGCGATGGGTACGCGGAGTTGGAGAAAGGCGTCGAGACGGTCATCGAATCGGGCGCCGCCGTGGCCATGGTCACGGGCGAAATCCACAGCGTCGAGAATCGGACCGACCGGACCAGCATCTCCCTCCACGTCTACGGCTGGCACGTGGGTTTCATCGACCGCTCGCAGTTCGATCCGAAGACGAACGTCCAGAAACCCTTCCAGGTCACGTTCGAGGACTGAGCCGGACGCCGGGGTCCGACCGCGGAGCCTCCACGTCACGTTCGTTGCGGTGTTGGTTGTCGTTTGACAACCGATCATGGGAGGTTTAATGTTGTGTCACGCAAGAGACATCCGAACAAGGAAGTCGAGGCAGCGCTCGAGGAGCTCGAATCCATGGGGTGGAGTGTCAATGAGGCCAAGGGACGCAGCGCCCATGGGTGGGGTTTCGCGCTCTGTCCGGCGAACGCGAAAGAGGTCTGTCGATCCGGGGTTTTCTGCCGGATGTCGATCTGGAGCACGCCGAGTCGTCCCGAGGCGCACGCGCGCCAGTTGTTGGGGAAGGCCGACGGCTGCGTACTGAAGGGTGACGCAAACCATGACCGAGACTGAATTCGAATTCGACCTGGTGTTCGCGTTGCCGGAAGGAAGTGCGGACGAGGACGAGATCATCGACGCCCTGTTCGGGTCCGGATGCGGCGACGCGGCTGTCGGCTTCGGGACGCCGGGCCTGGTCGGATTGGGATTCACGCGCGCCGGACGTGATCCCGAGAGCGTGATCCTGGCGGCGGCGGAGCGAGCGATGGCCTGCCTTCCCGACGGGACGAAACTTCGCGAAGCGCGGCCCGATCTCGTCAGCATGGCGGACGTGGCGTCGAGGCTCAACGTGACGCGGCAGGCTCTGCAAAAGAGGCCGATGCCGCCGCCGTCCCTAGGCGGGCTGTACCGGGTTTCGGAAATGACTCCGTACCTGGACGCCGTTCCGGGAAAGCTGAGAGACGGTTTCCACGATGCCCGCGCGTGGTTCGCCGCCGCTCCGGGCGCGCAGCGCGTAAACGCCGGCATCAGTCTCGCGGAGTCCGAACGCGAGAAGAAATCCGCCTGAGAACGGTCACGGGGGCGAGGCCCGATGCGGGAAGCGCCTCATCCCCGCCGGCCTCAAGGGCCGAGCCGACGGTCGCCGGGTCCGCGTCCGCGGCGAAGCGACGAAGGCCGGGAAAGCGGTCCGGGTCGGCCTCAACCGCCTCCGGCGAGCTGCATCTGCTCGAGCATCGCCGAACACAGGGGCGTCAAGGGGTTGCCGAGCGAGAACAGGATGGAGAAGTGCTGGTCGTACTCGGGCTTCAGGTACGTGACCCGACTGCCTTGCCGCTTCAGGACGTCCACGTACTCGTCCGTCATGCGGATCCACTCCCGGGTCTCGCGCGCGCCCACGGCGACGACGAGCGGGACGCGCGGCGCGGGCGGCATCCGGTTCGCGCTGACCGAGCGCACGTCCTCCGGTTCGACCAGCAGCTCCTCGGAGCCCGGCACCATCAGGATGGGTTCCAGGTCCAGAATGCCGCTGACGACCGTGCCGCCCTTGACGACGTCGCGGGGCAGGCCGAGATCGTCGAGGTAGTCGTCCCGGCACATCATCGACGCCAGATGGCCGCCCGCCGAGTGGCCCGATACGTAGATCCTGTCGCGGTCGCCGTTGGCCTCTTCGGCGTTCTCCCAGACCCATTTCAGGGCCACGCGCACCTGCCGGATGACCTCGGTCAGCGGAACCGCGGGACAGAGGTCGTAGTTCAGCAGCACCGACGCCCCGCCGGCGTCCTGAACGGCGGGCGCGACGAGGCTGTGGTCGAAACTGTCCAGGAAACGCCAGAAGCCTCCGTGAACGAAGACGTTGATCGGGGAGCCCGGCTTCCGGGCCGGGAAGACGTCGAGCGTCTGTCCCGGCGTGTCTCCGTAAGGGATGCGCAGCCTCCCTTCGCGCCGCGAGCGCGCGAGCGCGCTCGCCAGGGTCCATTGCGCCTTCCAGACCTCGTGCTCCGGCACGTGAAGTTGCGGGGTGTACTGGAAGAGGAACTCCTCGCGCGTCATGTCCCGGTAGAACGGCGTTTGACTCATTTCCCGCGGCCATCTATCGATTGGATACCCGTCTCCATTGGAGTATCACGTCATCGCACCCCGTGAAAACCGCCGCTTCGTGCTGCGCGGCCGTCCGCAACTGCTCGCCGGGCCCGAGAACTTCGAACTCCAGAGAGTCGCGACCGAACCCCTGAAGGAGGGGCAGGCCCTCGTCGCCGTCGAGATCGCGGCTCTCTCCGCCTGGCAAGGCATGAGGACCAAGGACTTCAAGAACTTCATCCGGCCCTTCGAGATCGGCGAACTGATCAGTTGCGACACCTTCGCCCGAGTGGTGGAGAGCGAATGCGGCGCGCTGCCGGTCGGCGCCGCCGTCATGGGCCGCCAGGGCTGGCAGGACTACGCCGTCGTCACGCCCGGAGACGTCAAGGTGGTCGCCGACGACTACACGGCGGAGGAATGGATGACGGCGCTGTCGTCGCCGGGTCAGACGCCCTACCTCGCGTTCACCCAGAAAGCGCGGCCGATGCCGGGCGAAACCCTGGTCGTCAGTTCGGCGGCCGGCGCCGTCGGGTCGTACGCCGTGCAGCTCGGGAAGCTCGGCGGCATGCGCGTCGTCGGCATCGCCGGCGGACCGGAGAAGACCGCCTACGTCCGCGACCGCATCGGGGCCGACGCCGCCGTGGATTACAGGGCCGGGAACTTCGAAGAGGAACTGGCCGCGGCCTGTCCTGACGGCGTTCACCTGTATTTCGATCTGGTCGGGGGACCGGTGTCGGACGCCGTGTCGGAAATTCTCGCCATGCGCTCCCATATCCTGCTGGTGGGACGGATCGCCGCCAACAACGGCGCCGCGCCCGAGCGCGACATGGCCAACATGCGCCACGTCTGGTCCCGGGAAACCACCGTGCACGCCTTCAGCCGTTACGCCTATGCGGAACTCTATCCGCAAGCCATCGAACGGCTCGGCGCGTTGCTGCGCGCCGGACGGCTGACCATGCACAACGTCGTTCTGGACGGCATGGAGGCCACGCCCGAATTTCTCAATCAGCAGCTCGCCGGCCGGCGCCTGGGAAAGGTGCTCGTCCGGTACGCGGACGAGAACGGCGAGAGGATCTGATCCCGCCGCGCGCCCGCTTGCAGGCGGCGCGGGCGGTGAAGACCCGGGGCCGGGGCCCCTATCTCCTGGCGGCCACGGCGCAGATCTCGATCTTCCACTCGGGCCGGGTCAGGCCGGTGACGGTGATCATCGCGGCCGCCCACTTCGGCGCGTCCGGACCCGACCCGACGACCTTTTCCCGCCCCGCGCGGTAACCCGGAACGTCGTCCCTGTTCACGATGAAGGTCTGGGTGGACACGATGTCCTCGAGGTCCATGCCTCGTTCGCGGAGTACGGTCCGGACGTTGAGGAACGCCTGCTCGGTCTGTTCTTCCATGCTCTCGGGCACCGTGCCGTCCGGCCGGATGCCTACCTGGCCCGCGACGTGGATGATCCGCTCCCCCGCCTCGACCTCGACGCCATGCATGTAGGCCGCCACCGGCGCGAACATGGAATCCGGGTTGTAGCGATGAACCATGATCTCTCCCTTTCCTGGACGAGATTGCCGTATTCGAGGGACCGTAACATGCGCGACGGACCCGTCGGGTTCAAGTCGCGGAGCGGCCCGGCGCGCCGGCCGCCGCCGGGGTAGCGGGATAATGCGTGCGGTCCACGGTCGTTTGTCCTATTGATTGCATCCCGACGGATGGGTGCCCGAGCGGTTGAAGGGACCGGTCTTGAAAACCGGCAGGGGTCTGCGCTCCTCGTGGGTTCGAATCCCACCCCATCCGCCAAATTTCTCTTACAATACACTCGTTTATAGAGGTTTTTTGGGGTCAATCCAAGGATCGACCCCATCTGAAATCCCGTAATCGAACACGAAAAGGAACGGAACGGGTGGGAACGTAATCGCGCTTACGGACGGCCCCGCGCCAGCCTGCCCCGCATTTCTCATACTGCTCGTCCGCAAGCTTCGTCCGGCGACGGGGACGCTGCAAGGTCCGTTCGCGCCCCTCCCCCCGGCGAGACCCCCACCCCGACCCTCCCCCTGCAAGGGGGAGGGAGAACGAGGGGAGGCGCGGAGGGGAGCCATCGACGCCCCTCCCCCCTGAGACAGGGGGAAGCCATCCACACTCCTCCCTCCTGGCAGGGGGGGGGGGTCGGGGTGGGGGTCAACCAGCGGCTGGCGGCAGCAGCTTGAGCAAACCGAAGGTCAAGCCGGCGTTGGCGAGCACGATCCCGACGGCGATGCCGACGAAGCGGACCGTCAACCGGGTTTCGAGGTTGGCCACGTCGGTCTTGAATTCGGCCCTGAGCGCGCCCATGTCGGTCTTGAATTCGGCCCTGAGCGCGCCCATGTCGGTCTTGAGTTCGACCCTGAGCGCATCCATGTCGGTCTTGAGTTCGACCCTGAGCGCATCCATGTCGGCTCTGAGTTCGGCCTTGAGGTCGGCCATGTCGGTCTTGAGTTCGGCCCTGAGTTCGACCCTGTCGGCCTTGGCGGCGCCGAGTCCCTCGTCGAGATCGGCCTTGGTGGCCATCCTGTCTTCGAGGCGGACGAAATCGGTCTTGATCGCGGAGAGCCCCTTGTCGAGGTCGTCCCTGGTGGCGACGCCTTCCGCCACGGCGTCGCGGACGGCTTCGGCGTGCGCTTCGGCCTGGGCCTCGTCCACGCCGGCCGCCCTGAGGCGGCGCGCGTAGGTCAGCGTGTCGAAGCCGGGAACGGGCGTGAGTATGGTCATGGGCCGAGGCTACACCGTCGCGGGGCCGTCCGCAAGCGCGATACGGCCCATGCCGTTCCGTTCCCGTCACGGCGTTGCTGGACCGCGCGACCCCCCTCCCGACCTCCCCCCTGTCAGGGGGGAGGAGTATGAATGGCCCCTCCCCCTTCTTCTCCCTCTCCCTGGCAGGGGGAGGGTCGGGGTGGGGGTCGCGGCGGGGGAAGGAACGCAAACGGACCCTGCGGCGCCCCCGTCACCGGACGAGTCTTGCGGACAGGCAGGATACGTCATGAACGGGATTCTACGGACACCCCTCCTCCGTCCCCGGATCCCGATCGACCCGCCGTTCGGCGTCGTCAATCACCCCCGAACAGCATCTTCAGGGGGTTCTCGGCAATGCATTTCTGGTGTTTCGGCAGGTCGCAGTCGAGCTGGACCAACCCCACCCAGACGAGCGTCTGCGGATTCATGATCGCGATGAACACGAACACGCCCAGGCTGAACAGAACGATCACCACCCAGTGAATGTAGCGATCGAGGAGGCGTTTCACCCCCGTCGACAGATTGCTCGGCGCCATTCGTCAACTCCCGGAGAACCGGCGTCCTCGGGCTCCATCGATTCCCGATTCCCGGCCATTGCCCGACACGACGATACGATCGCACGACCGCGCGCGCGAATCCACGCTGGCCGCGCCCCCGGCGACAGCCTCGAGGCGGGACGACCGGCGCCGCGCGACCGATTGCAGGCCCGTCAGGACCCGCGGCGCGGACGGGCGTCGTCTGAGGGTCTCCACGTTTCCCCCATCCCATTGCCAATGCCTCTTCAAGATACGCCGAACGGTAGGGTACTATCTCGCGCTGGACAATGAAGCTCATGGCGCCATCAATGAAAATCGAAAGTCTGACGATCGAGGGGATAAGGGTTCGGCCGGTCGTCCTCGAACTGAAACGGCCCATCGTCGGTCGCTCGGCGCGGACGGAGTCGTGGCCGCTCGTCCTGATCGACCTTTACACCTCGCAGGGCGTTACCGGACGAAGCTATCTGGAGCCGTATCTCCCCAAGACGATGCGCTACCTCGCCGCCGCCTTGAACGACATGGCGGAATCGTTCAAGGGACGTCCGATCGCGCCGTTCGAACTGTTTGAAACGGCGCGCAAATCGCTTCGTCCCGTCGGCTATCAGGGAATGTCGATGATCGCGGTCTCCGGCCTCGACATGGCGGCCTGGGACGCCCTGGCCAAAGCCGCGGGCGTCCCGCTCTGCGCCTTTCTGGGCGGCAGCGTCGGACCGGTGAGGGCCTACAGCAGCAACGGACTATGGCTGAACGAGCCGGGCGCGGTCGCGGACGAAGCCGTGGAGTTGCTGGCCGAGGGAGGTTTCGACGCGCTGAAGCTGCGTCTCGGCCGCGAGAACGCCAACGACGACCTCGCGACCCTGGAAGCCGTGAAGCGCGCGGTCGGCGGCGACGTCCTGCTGATGATCGACTATTCGCAGGAACTGGACATGGCGGCGGCGCTGCGCCGTTGCCACATGATCGACGGACTCGGCCTGGCGTGGATCGAGGAGCCCATCGCCTACGACAATCTGGACGGCTATGCGCAGCTGACCGCGGAGTTGAAGACCCCGGTCCAGATGGGAGAGAACTTCTACGGCCCTCGGGACCTGTACGCCGCCTTGCGGAAGCGGGCCTGCGATCTCGTCATGCCGGATTTCATGCGGATCGGCGGCGTCACGGGCTGGCTGCGTTCGGCCGCCATCGCAGGCGCCGCGGGAATGCCGATCTCCACCCATCTCTACCCCGAAGTCGCCGCGCACGTGATGCGGGTCGCCGAAACGGGGCATTGGCTGGAATGGCAGGACTGGGCCAATCCGGTATTGCGGGAACCCTACGTCGTCAGGAACGGATACCTGGAGATTCCCGACAGGCCGGGAACCGGACTGGAGTGGGACGAGGACTTCGTCGCCGCCCATATCGTCGAATCGTGACCCGCCCCCGGACGGATGCGGCGGCGGGGTGGGTGTTCCCGCCTCCGTCGATTATGATCCCGTCGTTCGGCGACATCCATTCACACGCGGAGGACAAGGCGGATCATGGCCTCGGACAGGAGACTTGAAGGCAAGGCGGCGCTCGTCACCGGGGGCGCGTCCGGCATCGGCGCCGAGACGGCCAGGGTTTTCGGCGAATACGGCGCCTCGGTGACGGTGGCGGACGTCAACGACGCCGGCGGCGAGGCCGTGGCGAAGGAGATCGTGGACGCCGGCGGCGAAGCCGCCTACCGGCATCTCGACACGAGCCGGGAAGCCGAATGGGCGAAGGCGATCGCGGAAGCGGTCGCCCGTTACGGCCGCCTGGACGTTCTCGTCAACGCCGCGGGCATCTCCGGCCGCATGCCCGACGGTTCCACGCCGCCGTCCGTCGATAGCCTGCCCCTGGAGAACTGGGAAAGGGTGATGTCCGTGAACGCGACCGGGGTGTTTCTCGGCGTCAAGCACGCCGCCGCGCCCATGCGCGATGCGGGCGGCGGCGCCATCGTCAACATCGTCTCCATCTACGCCCTGCTCGGTTCGGATTCGAACGCGGCCTACCACGCCTCCAAGGGCGCGGCCCGGTCCCTGACCAAGGCCGCGGCGATTCAGCTCGCGCCCTACGGGATCCGCGTGAACGGAATCTATCCGGGCTTCATCGACACGGACATGACCAGGGAAGTCCATGCGCATCCTTTGCACGGCAGGGTCCGCCTTGAGGCGACGCCGCTCGCGGAATTCGGCCGACCGCGGGACATCGCGCTGGGATGCCTGTACCTGGCCTCGGACGACGCCCGGTTCGTCACGGGTTCGGAGCTGGTCATCGACGGCGGCGTCACGGCGACGGCCCTGAAATCGAGCCTTCACGGCGAAGGCGCGTAGCGCGCCGAGGCGCTGTTCAAGAACGATGCCATGCTACACTCCGTCTGTATCGGGGAACTCCTCTGCCGTCAGATTACCCTCCGTTCACGAAGAATTACCTCAACATGCAGAACCCCGATGCACCCCACAGTATGAGAAATGCGGGTTAAGTCAGCCCCCGCAACTCGGAACCGGAGAACTGCCCATGCTTGCCGTCCGCACTGGCTTGGTATTCGCCTTGGCGCTGGCGGCACCCGCGCCCGTCTTCGCCGATGCGGCGGATGATCTACTCGCGGCGGCGAAAGGCGGGACCGCTTCCGAAGTGAGCGCCGCGATAGCCGCCAGCGCGGACCCGAACGCCCGCGACGAAGACGGCTTGACACCGCTCCATTGGGCGGCGTTCCACAACCCCGAACCTTCAGTTGTCGCGGTGCTGACAGAGAGCGGCGCGGACCCGAACGCCCACGACGAAGACGGCTTGACGCCGCTTCATTGGGCGGCGTTCCACAACCCCGAACCTTCGATTGTCACGGTGCTGACAAAGAGTGGCGCGGACCCGAATGCCCACGACGAAGGTGGCTTGACGCCGCTTCATTGGATGGCGCGGAATAACCCTGAGCCTTCAGTTGCCGGGGCGTTGATCGAAGCCGGCGCGAACCCGAACGCCCGCGACAAAGGCGACGGGACGCCGCTTCATATGGCAGCGTGGCACAACCCCGAGCCTTCGGTTGCCGAGGCGCTGATCGAGGCCGGCGCGAACCCGAACGCCCGTGACGAAGGCGGCGGGACGCCGCTTCATATGGCGGCGTGGCACAACTCCGAGCCTTCGGTTGCCGGGGCGTTGATCGAAGCCGGCGCGAACCCGAACGCCCGCGACGAAGGCGGCGGGACGCCGCTTCATATGGCGGCGTGGCACAACCCCGAGCCTTCAGTTGCCGAGGCGCTGATCAAAGGCGACTCAGACCCGAACGCTCGCAACGAAAGGGACTGGACGCCGCTTCACATGGCGGTGATCCGGAACCCCGAGCCTTTTTTGGTTGTCGAGGTGCTGATCGAAGCCGGCGCGAACCCGAACGCCCGCAACGAACATGGCATAACGCCGCTTTATTTCGCGGCATCCAATCCCGATCCTTCGGTTGTCGAGGTATTGATCGAAGCTGGCGCGGACCCGAACATCCGTGACGGAGCCGGTGAGACGCCGCTCCATAGGGCGGCGACCCGGAACCCCGAACCTTCTCTGGTTGTCACGGCGCTGATCGAAGCCGGCGCAGACCCGAACATCCGCGACTACAAGGGCAGGACGCCGCTTCATTGGATGGTGCGGAATATCCCCGAGCGGAACAACCTCGAGCCTTCGGTGATCGTGGCGCTGATCGAAGCTGGCGCGGACCTGAGCATTTACGACAAAGACGGCAAGACTCCTTTCGATCACGCGAAAGACAACGAAGCGTTGCGGGGAACCGACGTCTACTGGTGGTTGAACGAAGCCCGGTTCAAGTAAGACCGCGCCTTCCCGTCGCCGGCGGCTCGGGCGGTCTCGAACCGGACGGCGTCGTGTCCTGGTTCAGGTACATGCGAGACACGGCCCATCGGGTTGGTTGGTATCCGCCCTCGCCATGGCCGGAAGCCTGCTTACGGCCATGGTTGCCCTCGGAGCCGTTGGGAGCGGTGGGTCACCCGAAGGGCCGGAGCGGAGCGGAGGAGCCGCGAAGCGGCTTGACGCGCCGCTCCAAACGGCCCACGGGGTGTCTCATATGTATTGAACGAGGACACATCGTTGACCGCATGGCCTCCCAATGCTACATTCTCAATCCAACACGTGACGTGGAGGGAAGGAGCGATTGATGCCATCGCAAGCAGACGAAATCCGACGACATGCTCTGGAGTGCTATGTCCAGCCGTGGCGAGAATCGGGGGAGAGCACGCTCTCCATTCAAGCGCGTACCGTCGCGCAAGCGATGGAGCTGCCTGAAAGAACCTCCAACATTTGCAACGCTCTCCGAGGCCGTAAGTTTCTGCGGGAGGCGGGACTCACCCTGATCCATAGAACTGGACCTCTCCAGGGCTCGACCACGACGTTTCATTACCGGGACAGCAATGCCTGACAGGATCTCATATGGAACGCGAAACGGAACGGTCGGCTCGGTCATGCGATCCAGGGCCGCGTGTCGCTCAGCCCCGACTGGCGCATAACAATGCCACTGCCCGCCGCCGACCTGTGCCTCGTGTCTTGCGTCAAGACGAAATTGCGCGAACGCGCGCCCGCCAAGGAGTTGTATGTCTCGCCCTGGTTTCGCAAGGCGCGCGCGGTCGTCGAGGGGGAGGGGTGGCGCTGGTTCATACTTTCCGCGAAATACGGCTTGGTCGATCCGGATGCCGTCATCGAACCATACGAGAAGACGCTGAACGCCATGGGGAGGGACAAACGTATCGAATGGTCGCGCGAGGTGATGAGCGCGCTCGACCCGAGCCTCGCCGGCGTCGACTCCATTGTCATCTTCGCGGGCGAGCCGTACCGCGAGTGCCTGACGCCGAAGTTACACGAGCGCGGGATTACCGTTCACGTACCGATGGAAGGCTTGAGGAGCGGCAAGCAGCTCCGTTGGCTGGATGCCCGGCTGAATGAACGGCTCGATCGGTGAATACCCGCCGCGCTTCAGAGGAGCGCATCGCCGACACCATCCAATTTTACGAGCTTCTCGCCTGCCTCGAACGCCGCGTGGGCGGAGTGCGGACGCTCGAAACCTGTGACGGGCGCATGGACTGGCCCCGGCGCGGCGTATATTTCTTCTTCGAGGCAGGGGAAGAGCGGAGCGGATCCGGTCACGGTCCTCGTGTGGTCCGAATCGGCACCCATGCGCTGCCGGCGACTTCCCGGGCTTCACTGTGGAACCGGTTGTCGCAGCATCGGGGCAGCGCCAGGTCCGGCGGCGGTAATCATCGCGGTTCGATCTTCCGGTTGATCGTCGGCGCCGCGTTGGCCCGCCGCGGCGATTCTTCGCTACCGCCCACTTGGGGGACCGGCAGAGACCCTGGCGCGGCGGCGCGAAAGCTCGGCATGGACCGCGCCTCGGTGCGGGGCGGCGAAGCCGATCTGGAACGGCGCGTCAGCCGTTATATCGGCGCCATGCCGTTGCTGTGGCTGGTCATCGACGACGAACCGGGACCGGAAAGCCGGCGCGGCTTCATCGAACGCAACACCATTGCCTTGCTGAGCCATGCGAAGGCCCCGGCGGCCGATCCGCCGTCCGGGCAATGGCTGGGAACGTTCAGCGACGGCGAAAGGGTGCGGGCATCGGGACTATGGAACAGCAACCATGTCGAGGACGATTACGACGCTTCGTTCCTCGATACGATGGAAAGGCTGATGGATACGCAGTAGCCCTACTGCGCCCCCGACATTTCGCTCTCAGACAGGCCGGAAGCCGCCGATCCGGTGCCCCGCCTCCTCTCCGGTCTGAAGACGGGACTTCACCGGGAGGAAGCGTAGCCCATATTTCTCATGCCGGTGGAAGATCAAGGATTGCGCGGAGTTGCGGGACAGCGGTCCACCCCCCTCCCGACCTCCCCCCTGTCAGGGGGGAGGAGTGTCAACGGCTCCTCCGTCTCCTCCGTCTCCTCTTCCCCCTCCCCCCTCCCCCCTTGCAGGGGAGGGTCGGGGTGGGGGCCGCGTCAGGGGGAGGAGCGTGAACGGACCTTGCGGCGCCCCCATCGCCGGACGAAGTTCGCGGACAGCAGTATAAGAAATGAGGGGTAGCGCAGGATCGGCTGTTTTCCGTTCCCGCGCCATTGAAAAAAGGCTTTTCTTTCCCGTCCGGGCGCGATAAATCCGGCCCGGATTTCCCCAGCGCGAGCAAGAGAATCGATGGAAACGACGACGGACACCGCCAAGAGCGAGACCACGTCCGACAGCGGCGGCGCGACGGCTTCGGACACCACCAAGAGCGAGACCACGTCCGACAGCGGCGGCGCGACGGCTTCGGACACCACCAAGAGCGAGACCACGTCCGACGGCGGCGGCGCGGCGGCTTCGGACGGCGGTGCCAGCTCGGAGTCGTCCGGCGGCTCCGGCTCGGACGGCGCGTCGAAGAGCTACAGCCGCGGCGAGAACCAGAAGCCGGTCACCGACGCCTATCGGGAGAACTGGAACAACATATTCAAGCGCGGGAAGTCCCGCAGGCGCTGAACGGCGCCGGCGCGGCGCGGCCCATGGCGTTTCCCCCGGGAACCGCTCTACAGGTCGCGATGCACGACTCTCCCGCCCGCCACCGTCAGGCGGCAGCGAAGGTCCCGCAGGTTCTCGGGATCCATCGTCGTCGGGTTGTCCGACAACACGGCGACGTCGGCGTATCGTCCCGGCGTCAGCCTACCCTTTCTCCCCTCTTCGAAGGTGAGCCACGCGCCGCGCACCGTCAGCAGGTCGAGGGCCTCCAGCCCCGAAATCCGCTGATCGGGGCCGAGCACGCGGTTTTCGCGCCGTTCGCGGCGCGTGGCCATGACCCACAGGGTGAAGAACGGATCGTACGGGATGTTGTCCGTGCCCGCCGCCACGGGGATGCCGAGATCGAGCATGGCGCGATGGGCGGCGACGGAATCGCCGAAGTCCGGATCGTCGACGTACCACCCGCCGCCCTTCCAGACGAAATAGGCGGGAATCGTCGTCACCAGAACGCCGAGATCCCTCAAGGTCTCCAGGTCTTGCCGCCGCGCGCGTCCGACGTGCTCGACGACCCATCGCCGCTCTCCGACGGGATAGCGTTCGCCCACCTCCACGAGCGCGGGAAGCACGTCTCCCAGATCGTCGCCGACGATGGTGTGGACACGCAGGTCGTGTTCGGCCGCGGCGAAGCAGTAGTCCCGGAATTCGTTCCGCGTGACCGCCTGTTCGACGAAGCCCGACCAGCCCGTGTTCGGCAGGTCCTCGCGGGCCAGATCGGCGACGGTCCCCTCCCCGCCATAGGCGATGTGGACGCCGGTGATCCGGAACCAGGGATCGCCCATGCCCCGGCCCCGCGCGTGGCTCAGCCAGTCCCGCATGACGGTTCGCGCTTCCGCGACGTCGCGCCATGCGGGGCTGAGCGTCAGCGCGACCCGCGCGGTGAGCTCGCCCTTCTCCCACAGGTCCCGGTACGCGGCGATGGTCTGCGCGCCCAGGCCATGGCCTTCGTACACGCTCGTGGTCCCGACGGCGTTGTAGGCCTTCATGGAACGGCGAATACCGTCCATGCGCTCCTCCAGGCCGAAGCGGGGAACCGCAGGCAGCAGGTCGAATTCGACGAACGGCCGCTGGTTGCGTTCGACGATCACGCCGGTCGGCTCGCCGGATTCGTCGCGCTCGATCTCGAGTCCGGAAACGCGGGGGACCGTATCGCGGTCGATGCCGTTCAGTTCGAGCGCCCGGCTGTTGAGAGCCGTATATCCGGGGGGCTCGCCCCAGTTCCCGAACACGCCGGCGATGCAGACCGGATTGTCGGGCGCGGCGGCGTCGAGCTCCCCGCGCGTGGGCATCCGGCCTTCCGCCAGGGTCTCCGGACCACCGAAGTAGCACGGCGGCGCGCCGACGGGCATGGTGACGATCCACTCCCCGGGGGACGCCTCGGCGGCGAGCTTCGCGATGCGGTCGAGAACGTCGGAAACGGACGCCGCGCCTTCCAGTGACGGACGGCGGGACTTCAGCCCCTCGCGGTCCATGTGGGCGTGCGTGTCGTTGAATCCGGGAACGGCCGTCAGACCGCCGATGTCGATGATTTCCGTTCCGGAACCCGCCATCCCGCGGACGTCGTCGGCCTTGCCCGCGGCGGCGACGAGACCGTCCGATACGGCGAGGGCCTCCACCGCCGGCGCGCCCGGATCCATGGTGAGCACGCGCCCGCCCGTCAGGATCAGATCGACGCCCCGGTCGGGTCGCGTTCCGGAGGGCGGCATCGCCTACCCGCTTTCCGCGCGGGCGTAGTCGACGGCGTTCGGCCGGCCGGGGAGGTCGAGCCGGACGTCCGCGGGCGCGCCGCGGGCGACGATCCTGCCCCGCCGGATCACGTAGAGGCGCGGCGGCCGGAGGCGAATGGCTTCCACGGGATCCGCCGCCTGCAACACGACCATGTCCGCGTTGCGGCCCGGTTCCAGCCCGTACCCCTCCAGGCCCAGCGTGCGGGCCGGATGTTCCGTGACGGCCCGGAAACAGGACAGGAGCTGTTTCCGCCCCGACATGTGGCCCGCGTGCGCCGCCATGTGCGCCACGTCGAGCATGTCGGCGGCGTTGAGCGGCCCCCACGGGTCCATCACCGAGTCCTGGCCGAAAGAGACGTTGATCCCGGCCGCCATGAGCTCCGGCGCCCGCGTCATGCCCCGTCGCTTGGGATAGGTATCCTGACGGCCCATCAGCAGCATGTTGGCGGTCGGGTTCGCCACGACGTGAAGGTCCGCTTCCTTCATCAGGTCGATCAGCTTGCCGGCGTAGCTGTTGTCCATCGAATGCATGGACGTGAGGTGCGATCCCGCGACCCGCCCCTGAAGGCCGAGACGGATCGTTTCCGCCGCCAGGGTTTCCACGTGACGGGACGCGGGATCGTCCGTCTCGTCGCAGTGCATGTCCACGGGGAGGCCGCGTTCGGCCGCGATCTCGCACAGCGTGCGGATGGATTCGGCGGCGTCTCCCTGGGTGCGCTCGAAGTGGGGGATGCCGCCGACCGCGTCCACGCCCATGTCGAGCGCCCTGGCCAGGTTCGCCTTGCCGACGGACGAACGCAGGTATCCGTCCTGCGGAAAGGCCACGAGCTGCAGATCGAGATAGTCCCTGACCGTTTCGCGAACGTCCAGGAGCGCCGCGACGCCGGTGAGGCTCGGGTCGGTGGTGTCGACGTGGCTGCGGATGGCGAGCAGGCCGCGCCCGACGGCCCAGTCGCAGTACCGGAGCGCGCGCGAGACGTAGTCGTCGAACGTGAGCGTGGGCTTCAGCTCCTTCCACAGCGCGATGCCCTCGAGAAGGGTTCCCGAGTCGTTGGGCCTCGGTCGGCCCGCGGTCAGCGTCGCGTCCATGTGGAAGTGGGCATCGACGAACGGCGGCGCGATCAGACGGCCTCGGCAGTCGATCTCTTCCGCGGCGCCGGCGCGCGGGACGGCGCCGACGGCCGCTATCCGCCCCGCCGCGATCCCGATATCGACGTTTTCGCGCCCGTCGGGAAGATTGCCGCCCCGAAGGATCAGATCCATCGCGTCTCCGTCACATCACCAAGCCGAGGCCGTCGTCCGCCTCGATGACCGCGCCGGTGACGAAGTCGGAGGCGGACGACGCGAGCAGCAGCAGCGCGCCGTCGAGGTCCGCGGGCTTGCCGACCCGTTTGCGCAGGAACCGTCCGACGAACTCCCTTCCCTTCTCGCTGGCGAAGAAGTCGGCGTTGAGCTCGGTCTCGATATAGCCCGGCGCGATGGCGTTGACGCGGATGTCGTGACGCGCCCATTCCTGCGCCATGAACCGCGTCATGTGCGCCACGCCGGCCTTCGACATGCCGTAGACGCTCAACAGGCGGACGGTGTGAATGCCCGCCATGGACGCGATGTTGACGATGGAGCCGCCGCGCCCGTGGGCGATCATCTTCCTTCCCGCTTCCTGCGCCACGAGCCACGCGCCCTTGAGGTTGGTGTCCATCACATGGTCGTAGTCCTCGACCGTGAAGTCCACGACCTTCTTGGCGACCGTGGTCCCGGCGTTGTTGACCAGCACGCGGATCGCTCCGAGCTCGGTTTCCGCGCCGTCCACCGCGCTCACGATGCTGTCGCGGTCCGTCACGTCCATGGAGAACGCCATCGCCCGCCCGTCGAACGCCTCGATCTCCTCGACGAGCTCCTTCAGGCGGTCCGCGCGCCGGGCGCAGACCGCGACGCGGGCGCCGGCCCTCGCCAGCGTCAACGAGAAATGCCGCCCCAGGCCGCTCGAGGCGCCCGTCACCAGGGCCGTCCGGTCTTCCAGCGAAAACAGGCCGCTCACGGGCCGCGCCCCTCCATCTTCCCGGCGGATACGTTTCCCGGACCTTAGCGCCGCGTCGAAGGCCCGGCAACACTCGTGGAACACCGTCTTGACGGCGGGCGGGAAAATCCGGGACGAGCTGCTATGATCGCTTCATGTACGTGAACGTCGATATCGTCTCCGACACGATCTGCCCATGGTGTTTCGTGGGCAAGCGTCGTTTCGAACGCGCCCTCGCCGAACGGCCGGACGTCGAGGTCGACGCGCGCTGGCGAACGTTCCAGCTCAATCCCGACATGCCCGCGGAGGGCATGGACCGGACCGAGTACGCGGCCTTGAAGTTCGGCGGCGAGGACCGGGCCCGGGCGGTCTACGAAAACGTCCGCGGCGCCGGCGGAACCGAAGGGATACCTTTCGATTTCGCGGCCATATCGAGAACGCCCAATACGATCGATTCGCACCGGTTGATCCGCTGGGCGGGCGCCGCCGGCGCGCAGGACGCCGTCGTGGAGCGGCTGTTCGAGCGTTATTTCATCCAGGGCGGAGACATCGGCGACCGGAAGGAACTGGTCGAGATAGCGCGGTATGCGGGCATGGACGCGGACCTCGTCGAGGATCTCCTGGAGCGGGGGGAGGACGTCGACCTGGTTCGCAAGGAAGACGAAGCGGCGCGAACCATGGGCGTGAACGCGGTCCCCTGTTTCGTGTTCGCGAAGAAGTACGTCGTGTTCGGCGCGCGGGAGCCCGACGCCTTCATGGAACTGTTCGATCACATGGCGCGCGAGGCCGAGGCGGAGTTGGAGGCGGCCGACCGCGAAGCCTGATCCGCGATCTCCGCCAGGTCCCGCACCAGGCGCGTGACGCCGGACAGGCGCGAGTCGGCGTCGTCCCAGGCGCGCATGTAGACCAGGCGGTGATCCGGCCGCAGCTTCGCGGTTCCCGACTGCTTCGAGATGAACTCGACCAGTCCCGCGGGATTGGCGAAGCTGTCGTCGTGAAAGGCGATCACGACGCCCTTCGGACCGGCTTCGACGCGCTCGACGCCCGCGCCGCGGCACAGCTGCTTGATCGCGACGATCCGCAACAGGTTGTCCACTTCCTCGGGCAGGGGACCGAACCGGTCGATGAGCTCGGCCGCGTAGGCGTCGATCTCGGCGCGGCTTTCGAGCCGCGCGAGCCGCCGGTACAGGCCCAGCCGCGCGTCGAGGTCCGGAACGTACCGTTCCGGGATCAGCACGGAGATGCCGATGCCGATCTGCGGCGACCACCTGTCCTCGGCGGCGCCGTCGCCGTCCGTCCCGCGCGCCGCCGCCACCGCCTCCTCCAGCATCTCCTGATAGAGCTCGAGTCCGACTTCGCGGATGTGCCCGGACTGCTCCGCGCCCAGGAGGTTTCCGGCGCCGCGAATGTCGAGATCGTGGCTCGCGAGCGAGAATCCGGCGCCGAGCCCTTCCAGGGCCTGCATGACCTTCAACCGCTTCTCCGCCGCTTCCGTGGGGATGCGGCGGGCGGGCAAGGTGAAGTAGGCGTATCCCCGGGCCCTGGAGCGGCCGATCCGGCCCCTGAGCTGGTAGAGCTGGGCCAGCCCGTACATGTCCGACCGGTGCACGACGAGCGTGTTCGCGGTCGGGATGTCGAGGCCGGACTCGATGATGTTGGTGCACAACAGGACGTCGATGCCGCCTTCGTAGAAGGCATGCATGACTTCGTCGAGTTCCCTCACCGGCATCTGTCCGTGGGCGACGCCGACGCGCGCCTCGGGAACGCGCTCGCGCAGAAACGACTCGATGTCGGGGATATCGGATATGCGGGGGCAGACGTAGAAACTCTGGCCGCCCCGGTAGCGTTCGCGCATCAGCGCCTCGCGCACGACCACCGGGTCGAACGGCGTGACGAACGTCCGGACCGCGAGCCGGTCGACCGGGGGCGTCGCCATGAGACTCAGCTCGCGAACGCCCGACAGCGCCAGATGCAGCGTCCGGGGGATCGGCGTCGCGGTGAGCGTGAGGACGTGGGCCACGGCGCGGAGATTCTTGAGGCGCTCCTTCTGCGCCACGCCGAAATGCTGTTCCTCGTCGACGACGATGAGACCGAGATCGCGGAACTTGACGTTCCTGCCGAGCAAGGCGTGCGTGCCGATCACGATGTCGACGTCGCCCGACTCCAGTCCCGCTTTCGTCTCCGCCGCTTCCTTCGGTCCGACCATGCGGGACAGGCGCCCGATCTTCACCGGCCAGGCCGCGAACCGTTCGCGGAACGTCGCGTAGTGCTGGCGCGCCAGCAGGGTCGTCGGCGCGACGAGCGCGACCTGCTTGCCCGCCATGACGGCGATGAAGGCGGACCGAAGCGCGACCTCGGTCTTGCCGAATCCGACGTCGCCGCAGACGAGGCGATCCATGGGCCGGCCGGCGGCGAGATCGCGCACGACGTCCTCGATCGCCTGTTGCTGGTCCTCGGTCTCGTGATAGGGAAAGTGGGCGCAGAATTCCTCGTACATGCCTTCCGGCGGAGTGAGGACCTCGCCTTTCCGCAGTTCGCGCGCCGCGGCGATCTCGATCAACTGGCCGGCGATGTCCCGGATCCGCGCCTTGGCGCGGGCCATCCTCGCCTGCCAGCCGCCCCCGCCGAGGCGGTCGAGCCGAACCTCGGAATCCTCCGATCCGTATCGCGAGACGACCTCGATGTTCTCGACGGGGATGTAGAGCTTGTCGTCGCCGTCGTAGAGTATCAGCAGGCAGTCGTGGGGCGCGCCGGCGACGTCGATCGTCAACAGGTCCGCGTACCGCCCGATGCCGTGGTCGACGTGGACGACGACGTCCCCGGGCGAGAGCGCCGAAGCCTCCATGATGAAGTCCCCGGCGCGCCGCGCGCGCCTGATCGGCCGGGACGGACGCTCGCCCAGGACGTCCCGCTCGGTGACGACGGCGAGCCCGTCGGTCTCGAAGCCGTGCTCCAGACCCAGCACCGCGAGGCCGACCGCGCCCGGAGCGGACCGCTGCGCCTCCGGCCAGCTTTCCACGTTCACGCAGCCCTGAATGCCGTGATCCGCCAGAAGGCCGGACAGGCGGTCGCGCGCGCCCGGCGAATACGCCGCCATGACGACAGACGTTCCGGCGCGCGTCAGGCCGTCGACGTGGCCCCGCACGGCGTCGAACAGGTCGAGGTCCTGCCGGGCGCGTTCCGGCGCGAAGTCCCGGGCCCGCCGCCCGCCGAGATCGTGGACCCGCGGCGACCCGGGCAGACGGAACTGGGAGAACGCGACGCTCGCGCGCGACGCGACGCGCGCCCGCCACTCCTCCCGCGTCAGATAGAGCTCTTCCGGCGGCAGCGGGCGGTAGACGGCCGCGCCGTTCGTCCCGCCGCCCCGTTCGCCCGACTTCCGCGCCTCGTAGTGATCGACGATGGTCTCGAGCCGCCGGTCCAGGGCGTCGTCGACCGAAGCGTCCCGCGCGACCACGGCTCCGGGGAGATAATCGAACAGGGTTTCCAGTTTCTCGTGGAACAGCGGGAGCCAATGCTCCATCCCCATGTGCCGCCGGCCGGCGGCGACGGCCTGATAGAGCGGATCGGTCTGCCCGGCCACGGCGCCGAAGCGGCTGCCGTATCCGCCGCGGAACCGCGTGACGGACTCTTCGTCCAGGAAGGCTTCGCCGACCGGCCCCAGCTCGAGAGCCCCGATGCGCGCCACGGCGCGCTGGGAAAGGGGGTCGAACGTGCGAATGCCCTCCAGTTCGTCCCCGAAGAGGTCGAGGCGGAGGGGGCGCTCGGCGCCCGGCGGGAAAACGTCCACGATACCGCCGCGCACGGCGAACTCGCCGGGTTCCCTGACGGTTCCCGTCCGCTGATACCCATGGCGCGCCAGAAATCCGGCGAGGCTGTCGAGATCCAGGCGTTCCCCGACGGAGGCGCGATAGACGGCGGCGGCCACGACCTCCCGGGCCGGCGCCCGTTGGACGCTCGCGTTCAGGGTGGTGACGACGACCCGCGCGGGCGGCCCGGACCCGGGTTCCGACGAGGCGAGCCGATACAGACCGTCCAGGCGCGCGCTGGCCGTCTCGGGATTGGGAGACACCCGGTCATAGGGAAGGCAGTCCCACGCGGGAACCGTGACGACTTCGACGCCGGGCGCGAAGAAGGCGATCGCCCGCGCCGTCGCGTCCATTCGTTCCGCGTCGAGCGCGATGTGCAGGACCCCCGCGGCGTGAAGGCGCGCGATCTCGGCCAGGGCGAGCGCGTCCATCCCCTCGGGGGCTCCGGACAGCGTGACGGACGTTCGTTCGTCCCAGTCAATACCGTTCAGATTCAGAAGGTCGTTCATGATATTTGAACTCGAGAAGCGACTTCATCACGTCGTTGTCGTGTTCGGGCGGCGGGGCTTCGCGGCCGGCTATCCAGGCCATGACGTCGGGGTCGCTCTCTCTCAGAAGCGCCTCGTAACACGCGAGCTGCCGGTCGTCGAACGCCTCCAGGCGCCGGCTCGCGAACCGGCCGAGCAAAAGGCCCGCCTCCTTCGTTCCCCGGTTCCGGCTGCGGTGCAACAGGCGCTTTCGTTTCGCCTCCGACTCGTCGATGGGCGCGCTCTCGTCGGTCACTGGGCTCCGGTCCGCGGGATGAACGGACTCCGTCCCCCGCGCGCAGTTCCTTCGGCAGGCGGTCCGGAGTCGACCGGGGTTCGTATAGTCCGCGGCGGCCTCGCTGTCACGGTCGCCAGGCGTTCCGGGACGGCCGGGGGGCCGATATGACACGCGTCCCGCGCCTGCGATAAGGTCGCCGGACCTGGCCCGCACCGCCACGATTCGCGCTCGCACCCGCCCCATGCGCCCGGAAATCCTGTTCTCCGCCTTCGCGCCCGTCGCCAGCCTGCCGGGCGTCGGGCCCCGTATCGCGAAGCTGATCGAGAAGACCGCCGGCCCCCGGCTCGTGGACCTGTACTGGCATCTGCCGACCCAGATCGTCGACCGCCGCCACTCGCCCCCGGTGGCGAACGCTCCCGAGGGCGTCATCGCGACGGTGACCGTGGTCGTCGAACGCCACCTGCCGGCCCCCGACAGGCGCCTGCCGTACAAGGTCCTGTGCCGCGACGACAGCGCCCCGCTGACCCTGGTTTTCTTTCGCGCCAAGCCGGACTACCTGGAGCGCGCGTTGCCCGTCGGCGAACGGCGCGTGGTGAGCGGCCGCATCCAGCGCTACCGGGACGAGATCCAGATCGCGCACCCCGACCGCATCGGGACCGTCGAGGAGCTCGACGCCCTCAAGGCCGTGGAGCCCGTCTACCCGCTGACGGCGGGACTGACCGCGCGACCGTTGCAACGCGCCGTCCGGTCGGCGCTCGACAAGGCGCCCGACCTGCCCGAATGGCTGGAGCCCCGATTCCTCTCGCGGCGCCGGTGGCCCGGGTGGAAGGACGCGCTCCTGGCCGCGCACGCCCCGAAGTCGCCGGACCTCCTGATGCCCGACCATCCGGCGCGGGAACGGCTGGCCTACGACGAGCTCGTGGCCAACCAGCTCGCCCTCGCCCTGGTCCGCGAGAGCGTCCGCGCGAGCGCGGGACGCGCCGTTTCCGGGGACGGTTCGCTCCGGACGCGGATACGCGCGTCCCTCCCCTACTCCCTGACCGGAGCCCAGGAACGGGCGCTGAAGGAGATATGCGGCGACATGGCCTCTTCCGCCCGTATGCTGCGGTTGCTGCAGGGCGACGTGGGGTCGGGAAAAACGATCGTGGCCTTTCTGGCCATGCTCAACGCCGTCGAATGCGGGGCCCAGGCGGCGCTCATGGCGCCGACCGAGATTCTGGCCCGGCAGCACCGCGACGCGCTCGCGCCGTTCTGCGCCGGGCTCGGCATCCGCCTCGTCCTCCTGACGGGGCGGGAGAAGGGCGAGTCCCGCCGGCGGACCCTCGCCGCCCTGCGGGCGGGCGAGATCGACGTACTCGTCGGAACGCACGCGATCTTTCAGGAAGGCGTCGCCTTCGGCGATCTCGCGTTCGCGGTGATCGACGAGCAGCACCGGTTCGGCGTCCACCAGCGCCTCGCCCTGACGGCCAAGGCCGCCGGCGCCCGCGCCGACCTTCTCGTCATGACGGCGACGCCGATACCCCGGACGCTCACCATGACCGCATACGGCGACATGGACGTCTCGCGGCTGGACGAGAAGCCGCCGGGCCGAACGCCCGTGGACACGCGCGCCATGCCGCTCGACCGCCTCGACGAGGTCGTCCAGGCGGTGCGCCGGGCCGTCGCCGGCGGCGACCGGGTCTACTGGGTATGCCCGCTCGTGGAGGAATCGGACGTCGTCGACGCCGCCGCGGCCGAAGAACGCCACGCCGCGCTCGCCGAGAGGCTGGGCGGCGGGGTCGCCCTGTTGCACGGCCGCATGAAGGGCGCCGAGAAGGACGCGCGAATGAGCGGGTTCGCCGGTGGCGAGACATCGGTGCTCGTGGCGACCACCGTCATCGAGGTCGGCGTCGACGTTCCCGAGGCGACCGTCATGGTCATCGAGCACGCGGAGAGGTTCGGCCTGGCCCAGCTCCATCAACTGCGCGGGCGCGTCGGCCGAGGGGACCGGCGGGGCCGGTGCCTGCTGCTCTACGCCGCCCCGCTGAGCGACGCGGCCCGGACGCGCATCCGGATCATGCGCGAGACCGACGACGGTTTCCGGATCGCCGAGGAGGACCTGCGCCTCAGGGGCGCCGGCGAGGTGCTCGGCGCCCGCCAGAGCGGCCTTCCCGATTTCCGGCTGGTGGACGTCGCGGCGCACGAGGCGCTCATGCCGGCCGCCCGCGACGACGCCAGACTGGCGCTGGAGCGCGACCCCGACCTGTCTTCCGACCGCGGACGGGCGCTGAGGGTGCTGCTCTATCTCTTCGAGCGCGACGCCGCCGTGGGCTATCTGAGCGGCTGACCCGCATTTCCCGCGCCGCTCGTCCGCGACCCCCACCCCGACCCTCCCCCTGCAAGGGAGAGGGAGAACGAAGGGGACGGGAGGGGGGTCCGCCGCCCCGCAACGCCGCGCTACGCCTCGGCCTCGGCCGCCTCGCGGGACGGGATCCGCGGGCCGTCGCGCGGGCGCGTGTCGGGCGGCGTGACGATGCCGCCGGAGATCACGAGCTTGATGCCCTCCTCGACCGTCATGCCGAGCGTGACCAGGGCCCGGCGCGGAACGAACAGCAGGAAGCCCGAGGTCGGATTGGGCGTCGTCGGCAGGAAGACGTTGACGAGGTCGTCCTCGGTCAGGTTCTGGACCTCCCCTTCGGTGTGGCCGGTGACGAACGCGACCGCCCAGATTCCCCGGCGCGGGTACTCCACCAGCACCACCTCCCGAAAGGACTTGGAGGATTGCGCCAGCACCGTCTCGAAGATCTGCTTCAGCGCCCCGTAGACCGCGCGGATGACGGGCATTCTGGCCACCAGCCGTTCGCCGAACCTGACCAGGATCCGTCCGGCGAAGCTCGCCGTCAGGGCGCCGACGAGGGTCAGGGCGACGACGGCGACGACCAGTCCCAGGCCCGGGACGTCGAAGGGCAGATAGGTGCCCGGGTTGTACCGCGCCGGGATCAGGGGCGTGACCCAGCCGTCCACGAGGCCGATGAACTTCCAGGCGATGAAGATCGTGATGCCGAGGGGCGCGGTGACGACGATCCCGGTGAGGAGGTAGGTGCGAAGACGGTGCAGGAAGCTCACCTCCGCCGGCGCGATGATGTGCGGCGACGGGCGCTCTTCCCCGTCCTCTTCCTTCGCTTGCCGTCGGTCGTTCATCGTCCGTCCGCCCCTGCGCGGTTCACATGCGGCTCACATATGGCCCCTGGCCGGCGCGATGTCCAGCATGGCGCCGCTCCTCCCCCCCTCCCGGTCTGGCGGGCCGGGCAGCGGCGTGGTATCCTCGCGGAAATCCGGGAGCGCCGATCATGCGGTTCATGCGGACGACCCTCGCCGTGCTGTTCCTGTGCGCGCCGTCCGCCGCCGCGCGCGCCGACTACGACGCGGCGGTCCTCGCCTACGAGTCCGGCCGTTACGACGTCGCCCTCGGGGAATTCAGGCCCTTGAGCGCGCGCGGCGACCCCCGGGCCGAGTTCATGCTGGGCGTCATGCATTTCCACGGCAAGGGCGCGCCCCGGAACGACGGGTTCGCGGCCATCTGGTTTCACAAGGCCGCGACCCAGGGCCACCCGGGCGCGCAGCTCGCCTACGGCTCGCTCCACATCCGCGGCGTCGGCGTCGCCCAGGACCTGACGCGCGCCTACATGTGGCTCAGCCTCGCCGCCGACAGCGGCGTTCCGGGACTGCGCCAGCAGGCGGTTTCCCTCCGCGACGACGTGGCCCGCCTCATGAGTCCCGAACGGATCGCCGAGGCGAGAAGCCGCGCCCGGAAGTGGAAGCCGACCCCCGCGCGTCTCTGGATCGAACGCTGAAGGAAACTCTCGGAAACGGCCTACAGACTTTTGAAAAATCTGATGATTTCTTCGTTCGTTCGTTCAGGCTGCTCGTAGTGGACGAAGTGCCCGGCCTCGCTCACGACGTCGACCTTGCGTAGATCGCCGAAACAGTCCCCGAGGTTGTCGGTCCATTCCGCCTTGAGCACGGGGTCGGCCTCACCCCAGAAGACCCGCGTCGGGACGTCGATCTTCGGCGCGTCGGGCGGCCCTTCCCGCATGATCTTCAGGCGGAGGTCGTTGACGGCGATGTACCAGTTGAAGCCGCCCTGCATGTTGCCGGGTTTCATGAAGTTGTCGATCCAGGCCTCGAGATCCTCGTCGAAGGCGCCGTCCGCGTAGGTCCAGTAGTCCATCATGTGACTGAAGTAGATCCTGGCGTTCTCCCGGTCCCGCGTGAGGAGTTCCGCGGAGAACGGCATCTGGTGGAACTGCTGATACCACGTGTTTATCTGGTGTCCCGGCTCGTTCCAGCGCCCGCCGACGCCGGGATGCGGGCAATTCGTGAAGAACAGTCCCTTCAGCCGTCCCGTGTTCCGCCGGGCGTAGGCCTGGGCGATCCACGCGCCGACGTCATGGGTGACGATTCCGAAGCCGTCGAGGTCGAGATGCTCGACCAGGTTCGACAGATCGTCCACGTAGTCCCGGATCTCGGGGACTCCCTCGGGCTTGTCGGTGTCGCCGAAACCCCGCAGGTCGGGCGCGATGACGTCGAAGTGCTCGGCCAGCGCGGGAACGTTCTTGCGCCACGTGTACCAGAACTCGGGCCATCCGTGTTGCAGGAGGAGCGGCATTCCCCGTCCGTGCCGGACGTAGTGCGCGCGCAGACCCGGCAGGTCGGCGTAGTGGTGGTTCCATTGGAAACCGGTCATTTCGGGAGGCGTCTCCTGGTCGATGAACGGGGGGTCGCCGTCGCGGCCGCCTCTCTCAAAGGGCCTTGAGCCTTCTCGCCGGCGTCAGGGAGAAACCGTCGAGACGGTTCCGGATGACGTCCCAGTGCACCCGCAGATACCCGCCCTTCGCCACGTGGACGTTGCGCCCGATCTTCCGATGGAGGGCGGGAAGCCGATGGAAGGGCGCCGACGGATAGACGTGATGCTCGCCGTGGAAACCCATGTTCCAGGTGAGGAACTGAACCAGCGGGTTGGTGAGGGTCGTGCGCGTGTTGCGCGTCATGTCGAGGGATTCGTCCATCCCGACGTGCTCGGCCACCCGGAAGAAGCGCACGAGCGGCTCGCCCAGGAACCTCGGCAGGAAGTAGTAGACGATCGGCGCCCACCAATGGCCGGATGCAACCCCGACCAGGAGTATCAGCGCATACCCCGCCAGCATGACGCGGGCTTCCAGGAAGATCTTGGGCAGTTCGCTCGGGGGCACGTTGGCCCCGTCCTCCGGCAGGATACGGCCCATCGAGTGGCGGAACAGCCAGCCGAGGTTGCGCCAATGGTGCGTGAGCCCGGAAACGTAGACGAGATAGTCGCCCAGGTTGCGCGGGATCGGGATCGCCATCTCCGTATCCTTGCCCTGGATCTGGGTGTGGCTGTGATGCGGCGCGTGGTCGTAGCGGAACAGCAAGCCCGGCCAGATGTAGACGAAGCCGAGGACCTGCATGACGGTTTCGTTCAGCCAGCGGGTCTTGAACGCCGTGCCGTGGGCGCACTCGTGCAGCGGATGGAACAGGGTCGACAGGACGAGCCCGTGCAGCACGACCGCCGGAGCGACCCAGACCGTGCCCATCGCCAGATAAACCAGGCAGCCCGTGCCGCCGATCATGGAGAAATGGACGGCGAGATAGACGAGGCCCGGCCAGTCCTTGCGTTTCAGGTACGGCTTGACCTCTTGCCGGGACAGCATCGAGCTCTGGGCGTTCTCGGAGATCGACATCGGCTGTATCCCCTTTTCTTTCCGCCCGCGGAGAACGGACGCTCTCGGCATCGCGAGCGTATCATACCACGACCCCAATGAAAAATTCCCCGCAAACGCAACCCGCATTTCTCGCACCGGCAGGGATCGAAGATCGCTGAGCAACCGGATAGATGGGTAACACTATAGACCGGATACATGGGTAACAGTGTTCCCGGTCTGTCCCGCTTCCGTGCGGCCCGGCCGGGCCGCACGGAAGCGGTGTAGCTTCTTCGACCTCCGATCGATGATCCCGAGGTCGACATCCGCGAAGCGGACGATCCAGTCGCCCCCGTCAGTCTCGGCCACGCCCACAGGCTCACCCCTCAGCGTCTCGCTGACGAAGACCAAGTCGCCGCCCCACTTGATGGAGCCATCGGTGCGGACCCGGCGCATCGCGTGCTCGGCATCGTACCAGGGCTCCTCCAGGCGCTCGGGATGACGCCGCTCCGACGACCGGTAGAACGCCGCAGGCGGCCTCTGCCCCAAGGCCTCATGCGGACGATGGACGTTGAAGTCCTGGCGGAAGCGGTCGAAGCGGGCCTGTTGCGCGTCCGCCGTCGCCGCCGGCGGCGTCGCGGTCTCGGCCTTCAACGTCCGATGCATCCGCTCATGCCTCCCGTTCTGCTGCGGCTGACCCCGCGCAATCCGCTCCACCGCGATCCCGGCCTTGATCCATTCCACCGACAGACGCGACAGACCCCCAGCCCCCGGACCGGCGAACGGCGCCCCGTTGTCCGAACGGATGGCCTCGGGAACCCCGTAGCGCCGGAACACCCGCCCCACCGCCGCCCCCACCGCAGCGGTCTGCGGCGGGACGATGACGCACGCCAACAGAAAGCGGCTGTAGGCGTCGGTGATCGTCAGCGGATCGCAGCGGACGCCGTCGCGGGTGCGAAACCACCCCTTGAAGTCGATGCACCACACGTCGTTGGGGGCCGCCACAGGGCGGAACGGACGACACGGAGCCGCCATCCGACGGCGCCGGCGACGGCGCGCCACCAGACCTTCCGCCCGCAGCAGGTCGCCCATCGTGCTGGCCGCCGGCCACGCCACCTCGGGGTGCTCACTCACCAGCACCGCCCGCAGCTTGCGCGGACCCCAGTGCGGACGCGTGCGGCGCAAGGCGACGATCGCCTCGGCCACCGACGGCGCCATCGACCGACCATGGCGACGCGGCGCACGCGACCGATCAACCAAACCCTCCGGGCCGTCGCCGCGATACCGTCCAAGCCACTTGTACCCGGTCTTGCGGCTGATGCCGTAGTGCTCGCACAGCGCCGTCATCGACCACTCGCCACGCAGATAATCGGCAACGAAAACCAGCTTCTCGTCCATCGGACAGGTCTCCTTCCAGGGCATCGGCCGCACCTCCCGCACCTCCCGCACCTCCCGCACCTCCCGACCAACCCTCTAACCTGTTACCCATGTATCCGGTCTGAACTGTTACCTTTCTATCCGGTCTGTACCCGCGCGGCCCCCCTCCCGACCTCCCCCCTGCCAGGGGGGAGGAGTATGGATGGTCAGGGGGGAGAAGCGTCGCCGGCTCCTCCGTCCCCTCGTTCTCCCTCCCCCTGGCAGGGGGGAGGTCGGGGTGGGGGTCGCGCCAGGGGAAAGGAGCGCGGACGAACGATGCGTGTGGGCCGGGGGCCGATGTGCGAACATGCACGGCGAACCGAACGACGAGGAGCGGCGCCGTGACCCCCTGGGAACTGAATTTCGACTATATCGAGACCTGCGACTGTCCGCCGAACTGCCCCTGCCCGTTCACGGGCGCGCCGTCGACGGACCATGGCGGCTGTCATCTCATGATGGCCTTCCACGTCGTCCGCGGGAACTTCGGCGCGACGCCGCTCGACGGCCTGAACGCCGTCCTCGTCGCGGACGCGCCCGGCAACATGCGGGCGGGCGGTTACCGCACCGGCGTTCTCGTCGACGCGCGCGGGAACGCGGACCAGCAGGCGGCGATGAAGGCGATCTTCGGCGGCGAGGCCGGCGGCGTCTTCGAGAGCATCGACGCCCTCACCGCGGAATGGCTCGGCATCGACGCGGCGCCCATCGAATTCAGCGTGGAGACGCGCAAGGCGTCGGTCCCGGGGATTCTCGAAGTGGACTACGCGCCGATCGACGGGTTCGGCGGGCGCGCGCCGGAACTGGAGCACACGCGCCAGCGCATCGCGCTCGGCGGCAAACTCAAGTGCGGCCGGTCCAGCGTCTGCCGCTTCGACAACTTCGGCCTCGAATGGGACAACTCGGGCGGCAACGTCTTCTGGGGCCGCTACACCCACACGCACGAGAGCCGGAACTGAGAGCGGTGCCGGTGGAGGCCGCGGTCGGACGCGCCGCGCCGGGAACGGAGGCGCGGGCGCGCCCGTGAAGCGGCTGCTCTCCCGCATCGCGGTCGACGACCGGGCCGTCGTCGGCCTGAGCCTGGCCGGCCTCGCGGCGCTGGGCTGGCTCTACCTGATCGTCGAGGCGGACCGGATGTCGCGCATGGACGCGAACGCGGCCATGCCCCACCCGGCGTCGTGGGACGCGGGGTATCTCGGCTTCCTGTTCGTCATGTGGTCGATCATGATGGTCGCCATGATGGCGCCGTCGGCGGCGCCCATGGCGATGACGTTCGCGACCGTGAACCGCAGGCGCCGGAAGGCGGAGCGCGCCGACCTCTTTCCGGTCGGCGCGTTCGTGCTGGGATACCTCGTCGTCTGGACGGGCTTCAGCGCCGCCGCCGCCCTCGCGCAGTGGGCCCTGCACGCCGCGGCGCTGGTCACGGCGGCCATGGCCGGCGCCGGCGCGGCGTTCGGGGGCGCCCTGTTGATCGCCGCCGGCGTCTATCAGTGGACGCCGCTCAAACGCGCCTGCCTCGTCCACTGCCGGACCCCGATGTCCTTCCTCGTGACCTCCTGGCGGCCGGGCCGGAGGGGCGCGTTCGTCATGGGGCTGCGCCACGGCTCGTTCTGCGTGGGGTGCTGCTGGGCCCTGATGGCGCTTCTGTTCGTCGCCGGCGTGATGAACGTGCTGTGGGTCGCAGCCATCGCCGCCTTCGTGTTCGTCGAGAAGGTCGCGCCCCGCGGCGACCTCGTCGGCCGCGCGGTCGGCGTCCTGCTCGCGGTCGCCGGGATCGTGATGATCCACCGCGGCGCGGCGTGACCGGCGCCGCTCCGCCGACACGACCCCCACCCCGACCCTCCCCCTGCAAGGGGGAGGGAGAACGTAGGGTGGAGGTCGGGAGGGGGGCGGACCGCGGACCGCCGCCGATATGGGGAAACGCGGGCTACATCGTCTTCTTGACGTAGTCGTAGGCGCCGCCGCTCCATTCGTACCAGACGTAGCCCGGGGCCGTGACGTCGCCCTTCTCGTCGAAGCCGATGTCGCCGAGCACGGTGTCGAACCTGTTCGACCGCAGCGCCGCGGCCACGGCGGCGGTATCCGTGGAGCCGGCCTTCCCGGCGGCCTGCGCCCACGCCTGGATGGCGCCGTAGGTGTAGAGCGTGTAGCCCTCGGGCTCGTAGTCCTGGGCCTTGAACTTCTTCACCACTTCGGCGGCTTCCGGGTTTTTCCGGGGGTCGGGACTGAAGGTCATGAGCGTGCCCTCGCCCGCCGCGCCGGTGATCTTCCAGAACTCGTCCGTGACCAGGGCGTCGCCCGACACCAGCTGCGGCTTGTAGCCCTGCTCGTGCGCCTGGCGGATCATCAGGCCGGCCTCGGTGTGGTAGCCGCCGACGTAGAAGGCGTCGATGCCGGCCGCCTTCATCTTCGAGACGATCGCGGTGTAGTCCTTCTCGCCGGCCGTGTAGGCCTCGTACATGGCCTCCGTCACGCCGCGGGTGTTGAGCCGCTTTTTGGTCTCGTCCGCGAGGCCCTTACCGTAGGCCGTCTTGTCGTGAAGGATGGCGATCTTCTTCTCGCCGAAGGCGTCGGCCAGCAGGTTCCCTCCGACGATGCCCTGCTGGTCGTCGCGGCCGCACACGCGGAACACGTTGTCGCCGCCCTCGTCCGTCAGCTTCGGGTTCGTGGACGCCGGCGACATCTGGAGGATCTGCTCCTCCTCGTAGACCTTCGAGGCGGGGATGGACGAACCGGAGCAGAAGTGCCCCGCCATGAACACGACGCCGTCGCTCACCATCTTGTTGGCGACCGCGACCGCCTGCTTGGGGTCGCAGGCGTCGTCGCCGATGAGCAGTTCGAGCCGCTCGCCGAGAACGCCGCCGGCGGCGTTGATGTCAGCGACGGCCATTTCCGCGCCGCGCTTCATCTGTTCCCCGAACGAGGCGTACTGTCCGGTCATCGGCCCGGCGGTCGCGATCCTGATCTGCGCCTGGGCCGCGGCGGCCCCGAACACGAGGCCCGAGGCGGCCAGCGCCGCCACGAGACTGCTGCGAATGTCGAACATCGAGTCCCTCCCTGTCCTGATCGACGGTCCACTGTGATCTGCGCCGGATTGTAGCATGGAGGGCCCGGCGGACAAACGCGCTCCCTTGGCGCGACCCCCACCCTGGCCCTCTCCCCCCTGACCATTCATACTCCTCCCCCCTGACAGGGGGGAGGTCGGGAGGGGGGTCCGGATAGACGCGCGCCGCCGCCGGCGACCCCCACCCCGACCCTCCCCCTGCAAGGGAGAGGGAGAAGAAGGGGGACGGGAGGGGGGTGGACCGCGCCCTCCCCCGACGCGGACCGGCGTGCTATGAAGGACGATGACCGACCGCGCCATGCGCCGCCTCGAGGACCGACGCCCATGAAGATTCACGATCTCGCCCTCTACCGGGTCGAAATCCCCCTGTCCTTCCCCTACGTCACCAGGCTCCAGCCGGAGGGGCTCAGGGCGATCGACACCATCGTCTGCGAAGCGCACGACGAAGACGGCCGCGTCGGCGTGGGAGACGCCACGATCCTCCCGGGCTACACGCACGAGACGCGCGACGGTGGCTGGAAGTTCTGCCTCGAGCACGGCGAACGCATCGTCGGGATGGAGACGGCGGACGCCAAGGACAGCCTCGATCCCTACCGGTTCAGCGACGCCCACGCCGTCAGCGCCCTGCAGGTCGCGATCGAGATGATGGAGGGGAACCCCCTGTTCGATCCGCCCGACGAGCCGGTCGGGATTCCCATCCTCGGCGCCGTCAACACCAAGGCGCCGGACGAGATCCCGGACGAGGTCGACGGGCTCATCGAGAAGGGGCACCGCACCCTCAAGGTCAAGGTCGGCTGGGAGCCCGCGGCCGATCTCGACCGGCTCGAGGTCGTCCGCAAGGCCAACGCCGGACGCGCGGACATCCGCATCGACGCCAACCAGGGCTTCTCCCGCGAGGACGGGATCGAGTTCGCCACGTCCCTGGAACCGGGCGGCGAGCTGCAACTCTTTGAACAGCCCTGCGACAAGGCGGACTGGGACGGCAACGCCGCGGTGGCGGCCGTCTCCAACGTGCCCGTGATGATGGACGAGTCCATATACGGAATCGACGACGTCGAGCGCGCCGGCGCCATGGACGGCTGCGGCTTCGTCAAGCTCAAGATCTCGAAGCTCACGGGCGTGGACCTGCTCCGGCGGGGGCTCGACCGCATCCGGGAGCTGGGCATGACCCCGGTGCTGGGCAACGGCGCCGCGTCGGACGTGGGCTGTTTCGTCGAGGCCTGCGTGGCCCGCCACACGATCGACAACGCGGCCGAGAACAACGGCTACCTCAAGAACAGCGAACGGCTCTTCAAGGAGGCCCTGCCCTTCCGCGACGGATCGATCGTGCTGGAAAAGGGCTTCCGCCCGGAGCTCGACCACGGCGCGGTCGACCGGTTGAGCATGGCGCGGGAGCGCTTCGCCCGCGCCTCGGCGAGCGGCCGGGGAACGGGGAGGAGGCCGTGACCGGCGTCCTCGTCGTCACCGGCGGAGGCCGGGGCATCGGCGCGGCCACGGCGCTCATGGCCGCCGACCGCGGCTTCGACGTCTGCGTCGACTACCTGGAGCGCGGCGACCGCGCCGCCGAAATCGTCGGGAAGATCGAGGCGAAGGGCCGCAGGGCCATCGCCGTCCGGGCGGACGTCTCGCGGGAGGCGGACGTGGCCCGCCTGTTCGAAACGGTCGACGCGGAGCTCGGCGGCGTCGACGCCCTGGTGAACAGCGCCGGCGTCACCGGCGGGATCGGCCGCCTCGACGACGAACGGATCGACGAGGAGCTTCTCGCCCGTCTCTGGGCCGTCAACGTCACCGGGACCGTCGTTCCCTGCCGCCATGCGGTTCTGCGCATGTCGACGGACCGCGGCGGCAAGGGCGGCGCCATCGTCAACGTGGGGTCCATCGCCTCGAAGTCCGG
The DNA here is from genome assembly GCA_965242505.1 of Alphaproteobacteria bacterium. GTDB lineage: Bacteria > Pseudomonadota > Alphaproteobacteria > UBA2966 > UBA2966 > UBA2966. The sequence goes on along the minus strand of OZ251449.1, from coordinate 775,178 downwards.
CGCCGCGGGCAAGTACGTCCACTACGCCGCCAGCAAGGGCGCGATCGACAGCTTCACGATCGGACTGGCCGGGGAAGTCGCGGGAGAGGGGATTCGCGTGAACTGCGTCCGGCCGGGAATCACGGACACCGAGATCCAGCCGCCCGGCCTGGTGGCGGAAGTGAGCCCCCGACTCCCGTTCGGGCGCGTCGCGCAGGCGGACGAGGTCGCATCCGTGATCCTGCACCTGCTGTCCGGCGAGGCGTCCTACGTCTCGGGCGCCCTCGTCGACGTCGCGGGATCGCTGTAGCCGCGCGTTCGGCCCGCCCTCCCCGCCAGGCGCCCCGATGTCGGACGATCTTCTCTACCTTTCCGCGACCGAGCTGCTGGACGCCTACGGGCGCAGGCGCGTCTCGCCGGTCGAGGTGGTCGACGCGGCGCTGGCCCGCATCGAGGCGTTGCAACCCACCGTCAACGCCTTCGTGACCGTTTGCGGGGACGACGCCCGGAAGGCCGCCAGGGACGCCGAGGCCGCCCTGTCGAGCGGCGAGGGCGCGGGCGCGCTCGCCGGCGTCCCCTACTCCGTCAAGGACCTCGTGCCGACCGCGGGCGTGCGGACGACGTTCGGCTCGGCAGTCTTCCGCGGCAACGTGCCCGACCGCGACGCCGTGGCGGTCGCGCGCCTGAAGCGGGCCGGCGGGATCCTTCTCGGCAAGACGACGACCCCCGCCCTCGGCCACAAGGGCGTCACGACCAGCCTGCTCTCCGGAGTGTCCCGCAACCCCTGGAACCTCGAACGCACCTGCGGCGGGTCGAGCGGCGGCGCGGCGGCGGCCGTCGCCAGCGGACAGGGGCCGCTGGCGCTCGGCACGGACGGCGGCGGGTCGGTGCGGATTCCCGCGAGCGCCTGCGGCGTCGTGGGCCTCAAGCCCACTCTCGGGCGCGTGCCGCAGGACTCGGCGCCGGATCCGTTCGGGACCTTGAGCTTCATCGGCCCGATGACCCGGACCGTCGCCGACGCGGCGCTGATGCTTTCCGTGATGGCGGGTCCCGACGCCTCGGACCCCTGGTCCCGGGGACAGCCCGCCCTTCCCGGTCCGCCGTTCCCGGAGACGCCGCCCCCGCCCGGGAACCTCAAGGCGGCATGGTTTCCCCTCCTGGGCAATTCCGTGATCGACGGCGGCGTGAAAGGCGTCGTCGAGGGAGCGGTCCGGAACCTTTCCGGCCTCGGCCTCGACGTCGAGCCCGAGGAAGACGTGCTGGAGGCGGGCGACGCGATGTGGCGGGCGATCGGATATTCGGCCCAGTACGCGCGCATGGCCTCCCATCTCGAGGCCGCGCCCGATCTCATCGACCCGTCCCTGAAGACCAACATGGAAGAGGGCATGAGGGTCGGCGGACCCGATCTTCAGAACGCCCTGTTCGCGCGCGGCGGCATCTACCGCGCGATCGAGAGGGTCTTCGGGAGGTTCGACCTGATGGTCACCCCGACCCTCGCCGCGCCGCCGCCGGCCGCCGACTTCGACGCCCACGAGGACATCGAGATCGAGGGCGCCCGCGCGGGCAGGCTGAGGGCGGCGTGGTACGCGTACACCCATCCCTTCAACATGTCGGGGCATCCGGCGATCACGCTGCCCTGCGGGTGGACGGACGACGGCCTGCCGGTGGGCGTGCAACTGGTGGCGCCGTGGTATCGCGAGGACCTGCTCCTGCGCGTCGCGGCGGCCTTCGAACGGGCCCATCCGTGGGCCGACAGGCGCCCCGACGTATAACCCGTGCGCCCCCTGTTTCTCCATCGATACTCCTCCCCCCTGACAGGGGGGGGAGGTCGGGAGGGGGGTCGCGGTGTTGCGGCGCGCTCGCGCCTACGATTCGTCCGCCACCAGCTCCTGGCGCTGGACGCCCAGCCCCTCGACGCCGAGCTCCATCACGTCGCCGGGCCGGAGGAACCTGGGCGGCCTGAAGCCCGCGCCCACGCCGGGCGGCGTCCCCGTCGACACGACGTCGCCGGTGCGCAACGACGTCATGGCGCTGAGATAGCTCAGAAGGCGCTTCAGCCCGAAGACCATCTTGTCGGTGTTGCCGTCCTGCCGGGTCTCGCCGTTGACCTTCGTCCACAGGCGCAGCTTCTGCGGGTCGGCGATCTCGTCGCGGGACACGAGCCACGGGCCGAGGGGCGCGAAGGTGTCGCAGGACTTGCCCTTCGTCCACTGGCCGGCGCGGTTGAGCTGGAAATCGCGCTCGCTCACGTCGTTGCAGACGCAGTAGCCGGCGACGTGAGCGAGGGCGCCGGCCTCGTCCACGTACTTGCCCGGCGCGCCGATGACGGCGGCGAGCTCGACCTCGTAGTCGGTCTTCCCGGAACCGCGGGGAATGACGACCGGATCGTTGGGGCCGCCGATCGCGCTCGTGGCCTTCATGAACAGCACCGGCTCGGGCGGCGCCTCGAGTCCCGACTCCGCCGCGTGGTCAGAATAGTTGAGGCCGATGGCCATTATCTTGCCGACGCCGGCCACGGGCGGACCCAACCGCGGGTCCCCGCCGACCTCGGGCAGCGAGGCGGGATCGAGCGCCGCCAGCCGCGCCATGCCCTCCGGGAGCAGGACGTCGCCGGCGATGTCGTCGACCTCCCCGGAAAGATCGCGGACGCCGCCGTCCGCGTCGACGAGGCCGGGCCTCTCCCGCCCCGCGGGACCGTAGCGAACCAGTTTGACCATGACTCCTCCCGTGCGTTGGCGAACCGCTGCGCGCCGCCGCCCTCCCCCACGGTCGCCCGCTCCACCGCGAGCCACCGTCCGATACCGATCGTCTCGCGCATTTCGTCCAGTTCCGATGCCTGGCCATCCGGATCCAGTTCCCCGCGCACGATCGTCTCGTAGGATAACCGCAACGCCTCGCGCATGGCGAGCAACTGTCCAAGTTTAATGCATGCGAGACGCCGCGCGTGCCGCCGGGGCGCGTCAAGCCCACTTTGCGGCTCCTCCGCCGCGTCCCGGCGGCACGCGCGAGGCGAACGGCAAGGACGGAAAGACCTGCCGGAGTGAGCGGCAAGCCCCCCTTTGGACGGCGCTCCGTTTGACGACGAGATTCCGTTCTGATCGGGGATGGAAATTCGACTCCGGCGGTTCCGAAGAACGCCGGCGATGAACCGTTGACGCCCCGGCGCGCTTCGTCCAAAGTCATGCTTGCAAACACCCGGAAAGCCCGCTCCGTCGGGCCGCCCACTGAATACAACAGCCCGACACCGGCGAGGGTTTGGCCGCCCGAGCCTGGGTGAACAGGTGGGGACTCACGTCTTTCCGTGGTGTTTGCAACGGCCCGGCGCCCGCCTGCCGTGTGGCAATTCGCACGGAGGAACCAATGAACGTCGGGAAACGACTTGCGGCCCTCGCGGCCGCGTTCGGGCTTCTCTCGCTCGCCGCGTGCGGCGGCGGCGGGGGCGGCGGCCCGAAGACGATGGTCCAGGCTCAAGAGGACAACGACCCCGCCGCCGCCAGGGACAGGGTTCGCACGGCCGATCCCGCGAAGACGTCGACGGCCGCCGGGCGGGCCGCAATTGCGCTCCCGCGCTTCGGGAGCGTCACGCAATCGACGAACGTCGGCTCGAACGGCGTGAGCACGGACCGCGCCCGCGCCGTCTTCACCGGCGCCGGGGCGACGGTGAAGATCACCCGCGCGGACGGAAGCGCGTTCACCATCGACACCGCCGACGCCGTTGACGAGATCGACACGTTCGCCGTTTCGGGCATCCCCAACGACGACTTCGCGCCGCCGACTCGCGGGCTACTCGAGACCTGTCCGCAGATCGACCCGGAATGTTCCGTTCCTGACTACTGGTACGACCCGCTTGGATACCCCTATGACCGAGAGGACCGGCGCGAGAGGGGCGAACCCGCCGATCCATGGACCGGGCGCGCATGGGGAACCATGAGCGTTTCCGACCAAGCCTACACCGGCGCCATCCTTACGGCTTACCAGGCGTATACGAGGTCCTTGGACAGCGAAGAGAACGCCATCCCGAAGCCCGCGCCCGACGGCTGGCTGGCGTCCGGTTCCTATCTCCACATCGCCGGCCAGAACCTGCTGTCCTCCGCGCCGGTCGTCGAGAGCGTCGAAATGGGCGCGTTCGCCGACGGCCCGGAGTTGCGGGCGCCGCCAGCGAGCCTGCCCGACGCGGGCGCCGCGAGCTACGAAGGACGGGCTCGCGGGATGCTGTTCGGAGGCACGGACCGCAGCAGCGAGATAGACGAGTTCGTCGCCACAGCCACGTTGACCGCCAACTTCGCCGAGAACACCATCCGGGGGTGCGTCAGATGCAAGGGCGAGTTCACGATCAACAGCGTGATCACGAATCGCGCGACAGGGGCGACGACCTACAGGAGAGACGATCCCACCGACACTCAACTCCGCCTCGGCGAGGCGCAAGTCGATGCGGACGGGACGTGGCGCGTCCGCGACATGACCCTGTACAGCGACGAGAAGCAGGCCGAAGGATACCGCTTCACGGAACAGGACGGTTCATGGGGCGGGCGGTTCTCGAACGTCCCCGTGGCCACGGGCGAACCCCGTCTCGCGGCCGGCACGTTCGGAGGCCGGGCCGTTCGCACGGGACCGGACGACCCCGCCGACGATCCTTTCCGCGTACGCTACCTGGGGTCCTTCGTCGCCAGCAAACAGTAGCGGGCGAGCGCTTCTCCAACGTTTCGGACGGCGCGGGCGACCCGGCTCGCGCAGTAGCGGCAGCCGCTCGCCGACGAACACGATGGCGGCGACTGCCCCGTCACTCCGCGGCCTCCCCGGTCCGTCGCGCGGACGCGAACTCGCGCAGGACGTGTCCCGGGCGAGCGCCGTCCACACAATAGGCGGTCCCGTCCCAGACCTGGACACCGTTCACCCAGACGCCATGGACGCCGACCGGATCGCGCACCAGACGGCTGGCGCCGCCCGGGAGGTCGAACACGCGGCGCGGTTTCGAAATGCCGACGGCGGCGGGATCGAACAGGAAGAGATCAGCGAAGCCCCCTTCCCGCACGCGCCCCCTGCCGACGATGCCGTAGTGGTCGGCCTGATCGCTCGTAAGCCGCCGGATCGCGTCTTCGATGGTCAGGGCCTCCTTCTCGCGCACCCAACGCGACAGCAGGTAGAGCCCGTAGCCGGCGTCGCACAGGAACGAAAGATGCGCCCCGGCGTCCGAGAGCGCGAGAACGCTCGCCGGATGCCTGATCATCTCCTCGACGGCCTCTTCGTCGAAGTTCTGCACCTGCGCGACGAAGACCGTCTTGAGGTCTTCCCCGAGTGCGAGATCGAAGAAGAAATCGACCGGGTCCACCCCTTCGCGCTCGGCCATCGCTCCGATCGTTTCTCCTTCGAGGCGGCGATTGCCGCGAGACGAGACTTCGGCGACCTGCACGCGCGACCAGTCGCCGTAGAATATCTTTTGGGGTTTGGGGGCGGCGAGCCCTGCCCGAAAGGCATCGCGGAACGACGGGTCGGCGATGGCCCGGGCGACCTTTCCGGCGTCGGCGCCCACGAGTGGATGCCAGGCGTCGTGACTGCCCATCGGGTAGGCGTTCTCCAGCGTGAACTCCATGCTGATGGGCTGGCTCGTTACCTGGGCGAACACGTGGCGGCCGCGTTCCCGCGCCTCCGCGGCGCGGTCGAGCATGTTCCGCGCGCGCTCGGGAATGGCGGGAATGTGCAGGAGCGCCGACCAGAACACGGGGCGTCCGGTCATGTCGGCCCATCTCTCCATGTCGGATACCTGGATGTCGGGACCGCTGGCGATCTGGAGGACCCCGTGGTCGGCGTCCGCAAGCGCGCCGGCGAGAACGTCCCACTCCTCGCGGGCGGCGAGCCGCGAGGGCATGGGCAGACCGTCGTCGCCGAAATGGTTGTGAGAGTCGGACGACGCAAAGCCGATGGCGCCGGCGTCCAGAGCCTCGGCCACCAGGGACCGCATGGTCTCGATTTCGTCCTCCCGCGCCTTGCGCAGAGACGCCTCCTCGCCCATGACGTAGGTTCGCGTCACCGAATGGCCGGCGAGAACGGCCATGTTGGGCACGACGCCGATGCGCTCCAGCATGTCGAGGTATTCGGGGAAGGTCTCGTATTCCCAGCGGATACCGGCCCTGAGCGCCTCGATTGGCATCCCCTCCACCTGCGAGAGGTTGCGGGCCACGAGATCGCGGTGTTCCGGCCGGCACGGCGCGATGCCGAAGCCGCAGTTGCCGGAGACGACCGTCGTCACACCGAGGGACGTCGACGGCGAGGCGACCGGATCCCAGGTGATCTGGGCATCGTAGTGGGTGTGGATGTCGACGAAACCGGGCGCCAGCACGAGGCCGCCGGCATCTACCGTCCGCGCCGACGCTTCGCCCTTGAGGTTGCCCATGGCCACGATCCGGCCTCCGGCAACGGCCACGTCCGCGCGTTCGAGCGGCGCGCCCGCGCCGTCCGCAACCTCCGCGCCCGCGATGAGAAGATCGTACATCGTCGCCCCTTCCCTACGCGGCGCAGCGCCCGCCGTCGACGGGCAGAAGCACGCCGGTCAGGAACGACGCGTCGTCCGAGGCGAGGAAGACGGCGGCGCGCGCCACGTCGAGGGGCTCGCCGAGGCGTCCCATGGGCACCGTCGCCTCGAAGGCGGCGATCCTGTCCCGGTCGCCGCCGAGGAAGGCGTCGAGCATGGGCGTGTCCGCGGCGACGGGGCACAGCGCGTTGACGCGGATGTCCGGGGCCAGCTCTTGGGCCATGGTCAGCGTCAGGTTGGCGACGGCCCCCTTGCTCGCGTTGTACCAGGCGAGGCCCGGCCGCGGCCGCGCCGCGGCCGTCGACGCCGTGTGGATGATCGCGCCGCCGGCCTTCATCAGCGGGATGCCGTGAACGGAGGTGAAGTAGATGCCCTTCACGTTGACGCCGAAGATGCGATCGAAGGTCTCCTCGTCGGTCTCCGTGAGCGGCTGGTTCCACTGCGGCGCGCCGGCGTTGTTGACGAGCACGTCGAAGCCGCCCCAGGCGTCCATGACGGCGCCGAACATGCCCTTCACGCCGTCGCCGTCGGTGACGTCCGCCTCGTGGAACGTCGCCTCGCCGCCGGCTCTGCCGATGCCGTCGGCCACCGCCCGGCCGGCGGCGCCGTCGAGATCGACGACCGCGACGCGGGCGCCTTCCCGGGCGAACTCGGCCGCCATCGCCGCCCCGAACCCGGAGCCGGCCCCGGTGACGACCGCGGTCCTGCCTTCAAGTCGCATCGCCGGTCCCTTTCGTCCGCTGGTCCGCGCGCGCGGCGCGGTCGGTCAGGCCCACGCCGAAGTTCACCTTCTGCCACAGTCCCTGAGCGGTGAGGACCGTCTTCCCGCCCGACGCGAGCGAGCCGCGGGCCCAGACGATCCTGCCGCCCTCGCGCGTGACCTCCGACCGCCCCTCGACCCAGTCGCCCAGCCTGACCGGGTTCATGAAGCTGATGTCGAGGTTCACGGTCACCGCCTCGATGCCCGCCCGAATGAGCGCCGTGGTGATCAACTGGTCGGTGAAGGCGCACAACATGCCGCCCTGGACCAGCCCCACCTGGTTGATGTGTTTCTCCAGCGCCCGAAAGGCGCGGACGAAGCCGCCGTCCGGCAGGTCCCTGTGATAGTACGGGCCGATCAGCTCGCCGAACGGGCCGGGATGGTAATAGGCCTCGAACCCGGGCGGGGGATCGGCGACGGCGGTCACGCCGGCTCTCCTACCGGTGCGCGATCAGCATGGAAGGGACGGCGCAGGCCACGGCCGGCTCCATCGCCGCGCGGTCGCCCTCCTTCCGCCAGCGGCACGGGACGATCTCGCCGGTATCGAGGTCGATCCAGTTGCCAGCGCCGGCGTCCGCGTGACAAGCGTACCGGCCGATCGCGGCCCCCACGTCCATGCCGCCCTCCTCCTCCGGCAACAGCAGGAACAGCCGCAGCCGCTCCTCCGCCCCGCGCAGCATGGCCACCCGGCCGCCCGCGACTCCGGCCGCGTCCAGCGCCGTCATCTCGCCGCCGACCACCTTCAGAACGCCGTGGACGCGGCGGACCGCGCGGGCGGCAAGGCGCGGATTGAACCGGCGGTCGATCAGGCCGTTACGCATGAAGTAGCCGCGGTCCTGATCGACGAAGGTGTCCAGGAACACGGTCAGGCGATCCGCCGCGAGCGCCGCGGCCGTCGCCTCGGCGGCGCGGCAGGCCGTCGCGAGGTCGTCCATCCGATCGCCCCGCATGTCGTCGGCCGCGAAGCGAACGTTGACGATGGCTCGGTTGCCGTGGGCGGCCGCGAACGCCTGCGCCTCGCCGACGCCCGACCAGGCGGACACGCCGCGGTCGACCCGGAACACGACGCCGTCGACGAGCCCGCCAGCGCCGATCGAGTCCACGAACCGGGCCACGTGTCCGCGTTCCTCGATGGGAAAACCGCTCGATATGACGTGCTTGAAAGCGCCGCCCTCGTGGGCCGACCGAGCCAGCGAATGGAGCGCCGACAGATAGATCGGCGCGTCCGTCCTCGCCTTGATCTCGCGGATGGCCGCGACGGCCCGCTCCGCTTCGTCCTCCGGCGCGATGAACTCGATGGCGTCGTAGGCGTCGCGGCGCTCGGCGAGCGCGGCGACGGTCTTCGGCCCCGGCGCGCCGTAGACGAACACGGTGAATTCGTGGCCGACGGCCTTGAGGTCGCGCATTCGCCGCAACGACGCCGCGTCGGCCAGATCGCCCGCGGGCGTCCGCAGTTTCTTCACGCCCATCTCCCAGAGCGCCAGCAGCGGATAGTCGTTGCGGACGCGCTTGCGGACGAATTCGTCGAGCGCGTAGTTGTGCGGAATCGTCGTCGTCTCGCTCCAGGGATGGCGGAGCTGGACGCCGACCGACGCCGGCGCGTCGTCGCGGGCGTGGACGGCCGGCAGGGCGGGACGCGCCTCCGGGAGCTCCTCGCCCTCGGCCAGAACGCGGCCGTGGGTGCGGACGTTGTGGGCGATGTGGCCGTTCTCGTAGACCTCGACGGCGAAATAGCCGAGCTTGGGAAGGTCGTTGCGGCCGCCTTCCGCCGACGGCTCGGGCCGGGCGCGCGCGAACTCCGCGTAGTCCTGGCGGACGAACGAGACCGACGGCAGAACGTAATGTTCCGTCGCCCCCTGGCGGTTGTAGAAGAAGTTGTGCGCGTGGCCCGCGAACGTCGCCTCGATCCGATGCTTCCCGATCAGGTCCAGGAGCCAGCTCCGCGCCGGTTCGTCGATGTTGTCGTAATGGGTCTCCTCGTCCGGGTCGGCGACGTAGAGCGGGTAGTGCGTGAAGAGGAAGATCCGCTCGCACGCAGTTTCGGCCAGATCCTTTTCCAACCAAGTCCGCTGTTCGGCCTCGAGGTCGAGGCCGGAGTTCATGACCGGCGAATTGACCAGGGCGAAGTGGATGCCCTTGTGGTCGAAGGAGCCGTAGTGCGGGCCGAACAGTTCCTCGCAGGTCTTCAGGAAAGCGTCGTTCACCTGCGCGGCCGGCATCCAGGAGACCTTCTTGTCGCCGCAGTCGTGGTTGCCCGGCGTGACGCGCAGGGGCGCCTCGACGCCCCCGTAGAGCCGGTTGAAGTCTTCCGCGACCCGTCGGAACGCCGGGTGGCCCGGCACCGGATGCACGAGGTCGCCCATGTGGATCACGAAGTCGGGCTCGAGCCGGTTGATTTCCGCGATGGCGTAGCGGGAACGCCCGTTCGCCATCGCGTTGGTCTCGAACGGCGAGGAGTTCTCGTCGCCCGGATTCATGTGCGAATCGGCGATCAGCGCGAACGTGAACAAGGGCGATTCGCCGTAGGCGATGGTCATGCGATCCTCCCCGATCGTCAGTTCCGCCCGCGAACGGCGCGAGCGCGGCCCCGCAGCCAGATTACCACTGTCGGCCCCCAATGGACCATAGGGCGGCTCCCGGGCCGCGCACCTCCAGCGACCCCGTGGACGCGACCGGAAAACGGTGCCCCGTCACGGCGCATCGGGACGCCGGAATAATGTGCAAGACGCGAAAAAAGATCTTGACATTTGCACGAGAATGTGCCATAGTATTCATAATCATCAACATCAAAACTTCCTGAAAGGAAGTTTTGACGAATGAACGGAGGGTAACTATGCCAAATGTGCGTCAAGCCGATGTCCAGAATCAATTGTCCAGATTGCGGAGTGGTCGGTATCCTGAAGGATATTCGGGAAAAGCCATTGCTCAGAGTATAGAAGGAAAAGTCAAACGATTTTTCGATGACGTCAAGAAGCGCAACGGCAAGAAGAGGACCCCTGCGAAAGCGATTCGGCAAGCCCACAAAACCGTAAAGCAGCTCTATTGCGCGGTCGGTCACTTGGAACACCGGGACGGCAACGTCAGAAAGGACGCGCAGAAGCTTCTGCGAAGCGCGACGCACCCCGATTCTTTCGAGCAAATATCCCAGCGCGCCAGCAAGCTCGCCGGACGCGTTCGGAAGGTAGGCTGCCAGCGGGCGGACGAACGGCGGGAAGCGGCGGCGCGATCGATCGATGTCGGATGCCACTACCGTCTTGAGGAAATCACCTCGAAACGGAAGCTGCGCTCCGCCGGGAAATCCCTCGGCAACTGCCTGGCCAGTGTCCATCTGCCTACGTACTGGAGCCAAATCCAAGAAGGAGACATCGAGGTTTGGCGTGTCCTCCGGCGAAAGAAGGGCAGCGACGACTGGAAACTCCGCGGCCTCGTGGAGGTCCGGGTGACCCAGGGACGCGCAATAGGGTGTTGCGAGGGACCAGAAGGGGCCCTGCTCAAGCTCAAGGGCAAGGTCGCGAAACAGATCCTTCGTGAACTGGATGCTTCGGGCGACGACGCCGAAAGCTTTGTCAGGGTCGGAGCATTCACGGCGTTTCTCGATGGCCGCCCGGAGGTCGAGCCGTTGGAGGTCGGGGACCGCCTCGTGTCGATGTGGCGCTACCCGGACCAGATCATCCTGATGGCGCAGGGTCGGCGCGGCAAGCGGACATGGGGCCGCTTGTGGCGAGCGAGTGGCGCGTGGCTCTGTGTTCATGACGAGGGATTCAGCAGTCTTCTGGTGGACCTTTTGCTTACGCATCCGTCGGCCGTGGAGAATTGTTTTCCGTCGCCCGGGGCGGAGGCTACGGCCCCTCCCCCTCCTCTCCCACGAACGCGGCGGCGTTCCTTTGGGGATCCCTTGGCATTCGCCCCCGATACGCGATGACGCTCACTCCGGCAGATCCGGCGCGCCGCGCCCTGCCCGTTCTTCCAGACGAAATCGGATCCTGCCCCGCATTTCTCCTATCTATGGAGGATCGAGGAGTGCGCGACGTTGCGGGACCGCGATCCACCCCACTCCCGACCTCCCCCCGTCAGGGGAGAGGAGCGTCAATGGCTCTTTCCCGCCCCCCTTATTCTCCCTCCCCCTGCCAGGGGGAGGGTCGGGGTGGGGGTCGCGCCAGGGGGGAAGAGCGTCGCGCGGCGCCGATCAACCCGGAACCTCACCGGGACTCAATGCGTCCGCACTATGAAAGCGTGCTCGCCCACCGTGGTCGATATCTCGATGCCGTCGTCGACGGCGCGCCAGTCGTCCGACGCGACCCCGTCGGCGGTCACGGCGCAATCGCCGGGCCGAACGCCGGAAACGCGGAACGAGGTGGGTTCGCCCGCGGCGCCGGGAGCGCCCCCGTCCGTGGCGACGATCAGACACCGGCGGTCGACGTCGTAGACCGCTTGGGACAGGCACACCTTGGGAAAGTCCACGTCCGTCACCGTGGGTTCGATGAACTTGCGCAGGTTGGGCTCCCGGAACAGGCGCCCCCAGGCCCCCTCGGTCATGCTCTCGGCCAGGGCGGCGATGGCGTTGAACTGCCCCCTCGGATAGGGTTCGTTCAGCCCGAAGCCCCAGTGAAACTCGCCGGTGGCGTCGTCCCAGGTCGGCTCGAAGCGCTCCTCGGCGTAGGTCTTCAGCCTGCCGTAGAGCCCCTCGTCGCCGTACTCGCGGGCGTAGATCATGCCGTAGATCACCTCGCGCGGGTTGCCGCCGGGGGTCGTTATCGGGGCGCCCTCGCGCCAACCGAGCCCGTCGAACGCGGCCTCCACGAGAACGCGCGCGTCGTCGGGCCGCGAGGCCTGGATCAACTGCGCGATCCCGAACTTCTGGAAGGGTTCGTGATCGCCCGGCATGTGAACGCCGAGGATCGGGTCGTAGTACATCGTCAGCGAACCCACGACCTCGCCGCCGCGAATGGGGACGTAATGCCGCTTCGCGTACTCCCACCAGTTCTGGAAGACGCGGTTGTGGTCGCTGCCGTAGAGGGTGTCGTGGAGCCTCAGACCGAGGCCCGCGGCGGACATTCACAACGGCCAGATCTTGGTGTTCTCGCAGTGGCAGCCCTCGGGGCGGCCGGCCCACTGGCGGGCCAGGAACTCCGCGATGCGGGAGTGCGTCCACGTGAACGTGTTCTCGCCGTCGCGCACCACGTCGAACGGCTCGTTCCACTTCTCGTCGCCGGTGACGTAGAGATGCAGGCCCAGGTTGACGAGGAAGAACCCGCGAAAGAAGAGATTGCCGTCGGCGCCGATGGGGTCCATCTGAAGGCCCCAGGGCTCGACGCCGTTGGCGGTCCAGCCGGGCACGTCGTACCTGCCGCGCAGCGTCGGCGGGATCAGCGTCTCGTACCACTCCTCCGGGTACTGCTCGCGCCGGGGGTCGTCGCCGATCTGGTCAAGCCAGTCCTTCGCCGCCCAGTACCCGGTGAAGCGCGCGACGAGTTCGTCGAGGATGGCGCCGTAGACCTCGCGCCACGCCGGCGTGACGTCGGCCATGACGGCGACGGGCATCGCCGAGTCCTGAAGGTCGAAGCGGTGCCAGGAACGCCGGGGCTCGCCCGAGACCCCGTCCCAGTGCGGGTGCGGCCGGCCGTCCCTGTCCCAGTTGTCCGGCGTGGTCGCCTTGCGATACATGTAACGCAGCCAGCCGCGCGAGCGGTCGGTCGTCGCGCCATAGCCGCGAACGGTCCTCGACATTCGTCCTTCACCTCCCTGCCGGCCGGAACCTTACCGGCAGAGGAACGGGCGCCGCAACCGGCCCGCGGCGCCCGCCAGGCCGTAGCCCGCATTTCCCGCACCGCCCGTCCGCGAGCCTCGTCCGGCGGCGTGGGCGCCGCAAGGCCCGTTCGCGCCCCTCCCCCCCGGCGCGACCCCCACCCACGCTCCTCCCCCCTGACCACTGACACTCCTCCCCCCTGACAGGGGGGAGGTCGGGAGGGGGGTCCGCCGCCCCGCGACGCCGCGGGACTCAGGACGGCCCGCGCGCGCCTTGGCCATCCGTCCGCGCCGGCGCGGCCGCGTCCTCGACGACCAGCTGGGCCTCCCGGCGGCCCTGCCATTCGTCGGCCCGCAGACGCCCCGCGACGTGGAGGTCCGTCCCCACCGATCCCAGCAGCGCCGCGCCGAGCGCGTCGTCGGCGCGGCGGAAGGCGATGCCCTTGAGCCGCCCGCCCCCGGTGCCGGCCAGGATGCAGCGGACGTGATCGGACCCGACGACGTCCGCCTTGACGACGCGCGCGTCCGCCACGGCGAACCGCGGCTCCTCGTTTCCGGACCCGTAAGGCCCCGCCCGTTCCAGCAGATCGACCAGCTCGGGCGTCGCGGCGGCGACGGCGAGGGCGCCGTCGAACTCCATCGGGGCCGCGCCGGACGCCGCCGGTCCATGCGCCGCGAGGCGCTCGGCCAGGAATTCCTCCAGCGCGGGAATCCGGTCCGCCTCCACGGACAGGCCCGCGGCCATCGGATGGCCGCCGCCGCCGAGCAGCAGGCCCGCCTGCCGGGCGGCGATGACGGCTGCTCCGAGATCGACGCCGCGGACCGACCGGCCCGACCCCTTCCCCACGCCGTCGGAGACGGCGATGACGAGGGTGGGGCGGCCGCGCCGTTCGGTCAGCCGGCTGGCGACGATCCCGATGACGCCCGGATGCCAGCCTTCCCCGGCGACGACGAGCAGCGGCCGTTCCGGGTCGGCGGCCTCGGCGAGGGCCGCCGCTTCTTCCATCACGAGCGCCTCGACGGTCTTGCGCTCGGCGTTGTGGCGGTCCAGTTCCGCCGCCATGCGTTCGGCGGCGGCCGGGTCGTCCTCGCTCAGGAGGCGCGCGCCGAGGTCGGCCCTGCCGACGCGCCCCCCGGCGTTGATCCGCGGGCCGAGGACGAAACCGGCGTGATACGCCCCCGGCCGTCGACGGACGCCGGCGACGTCCGACAGGGCGGCGAGACCCGCGTTGGACCGGGCCGCCATGACCTTGAGCCCCTGCGCCACCAGCGCCCGGTTGAGCCCGCGCAGCGGCGCGGCATCGCAGACCGTGCCCAGCGCGGCGAGGTCCAGCCACTGCCGGAGATCCGGTTCCTTCCGGCCCGCCTCCCCTCCGGCGTACCATCCCGCGCCGCGCAGGGCCCGGTTGACGGCCACGGCGAGCAGGAACGCCACGCCGACGGCGGCGAGGTGGCCGAACTCGCCGTCTTCGTCCAGCCGGTTGGGGTTGACGACCGCCGCCGCCTGGGGAAGGCCCGCCTCGGGGGTGTGATGGTCCACGACCACGACGTCGAGGCCGGCGGCGCGGGCTTCCCTCAGGGCCTCGTGGGCCGTGGTCCCGCAGTCGACCGTGATCACGACCCTGGCCCCCCGTTCCGCCAGACGCCGCAGGGCGGGAACGTTGGGGCCGTAGCCCTCGGCCATGCGGTCCGGGATGTGGATCCGGACGTCGGCGCCGACGGCGCGGAAGAACCGGACCAGGAGAGCCGTGGAAGTGGCGCCGTCCACGTCGTAGTCGCCGAAGACGGCGACGGGTTCGCCCTCCCGCACCGCCCGGGCGATCCGCTCGCTCGCCGCGTCCATGTCGCGGAAGCGCGAGGGGTCGGGGAGGAACCGCTTCAGCGTGGGGTTGAGATGGTCCTCGCCGGTCTCCGGCGTCACCCCCCTCCCGGCCAGCACGCGCCCCACGACGTCGGGCAGCTGCAACGACCGGCAGAGCGCGGCGGACGCGCCGTCGTCGACGGCCCGCGAGCGCCAGAGGCGTCCGGTGAACGAGCGTTCGACGCCGAGAAAGGCGGGCGTTCCTCCCGGGCCGCGGGGAGAGGCCGCCGCGCCCGCCATCGCTTCCGGCGCCTGGCCCGCGTCACTCATGCCGCTCGTCCGCAAGGTTCCCGCCGCCGCAGCGTCCGTTCGCGCCCCCACCCACACTCTTCCCCCCTGCCCATCGATACTCCTCCCCCTCTCCCCTGACCACTAAATACTCCTCCCCCCTGACAGGGGGAGGTCGGGAGGGGGGTCCGGATGAACATGCGCCGCAACGCCGCGACCCCCACCCCGACCCTCCCCCTGCAAGGGAGAGGGAGAACAAGAGGGACAGGAGGGAACAACCATCGACACCCCCTGCCCATCCACACTCCTCCCCCTGACCACCAAATACCCCTCCCCCCTGACAGGGGGGAGGTCGGGAGGGGGGTCCGGATGGACGTGCCCCGCAACGCCGCGACCCCCACCCCGACCCTCCCCCTGCAAGGGAGAGGGAGAAATAAACGGGACAGGAGGGAACCATCGACACCCCTGACCATCGATATTCCTCCCCCCTGACCACCAAATACTCCTCCCCCCTGACAGGGGGGAGGTCGGGAGGGGGGTCCGGATGGATATGCCCCGCAACGCCGCGACCCCCACCCCGACCCTCCCCCTGCAAGGGAGAGGGAGAAATAAACGGGACAGGAGGGAACCATCGACACCCCCTGCCCATCGATACCCCTCCCTCCTCCCCCCTGACCACCAAATACTCCTCCCCCCTGACAGGGGGGAGGTCGGGAGGGGGGTCCGGATGGACGTGCCCCGCAACGCCGCGACCCCCACCCCGACCCTCCCCCTGCAAGGGAGAGGGAGAACGAGAGGGACGGGAGGGAACCACCGACGGGGAAATGCGGCCCTAGACATCGTCGATGAACGGGGATTTGGCGAGGTCGCGGCGCGACCGCACCCAGCGCATGGTTCCGGTCCGCGAGCGCATCACCAGGGAATGGGTTGTGGCGAAACCGCCTTCCCGGCGCGCGCCGTCGAACAGGTTGCCGCCCGTGACGCCGGTCGCCGCGAAGACGACGTCGCCCCGCGCCAGATCGTCGAGCGCGTACTTGCGGTCGAGGTCCTCGATCTCCAGGGCGCGGGCGCGGGCGCGCTCGTCGTCGGCGCGAAACACCAGCCGGGCCTGCATCTGGCCCCCGACGCAGCGCAGCGCCGCCGCCGCCAGGACCCCCTGGGGCGCGCCGCCGGTCCCGAGGTAGACGTCGGTCCCGCTCGCCAGCGTCGAGGCGGCGATCACCCCCGCCACGTCGCCGTCCGGGATCAGGCGGACGCGCGCCCCGGCCTCGCGGACCCCGGCGATGATCTCCTCGTGCCGCGGCCGGTCGAGGATGCAGGCGACGACGTCCGACGCGTCGACGCCGCGGGCGTCGGCGAGCGCGCGGACGGTATCGGCCGGCGCCGCGTCCAGATCGACGAGCCCGGCGGGGAGGTTCCCGCCCACCGCGAGCTTGTCCATGTAGACGTCGGGCGCGCGGAGCAGGCCGCCCGGTTCGGAGAAGGCGACGACGGACATGGCGTTGGCGCCGCCGGTCGCGGCGATGGTGGCGCCTTCGAGGGGGTCGACGGCGACGTCGACGCGCGGCCCGTCTCCGTTCCCCACCTTCTCGCCGACGAACAGCATCGGGGCGTCGTCCCGTTCGCCCTCGCCGATCACCACCGTGCCGTCGACGGCCACGCGGTCGAGCGCCCTGCGCATCGCCTCCGCGGCGACGTGGTCGGCCCGGCGCTCGTCGCCCTTGCCCACCAGCTCGGCGGCGGCGGTCGCCGCGGCCTCGGACGCGCGCAGCGCCTCGACGGTCAGATGCCGGTCGATCGCGTCTCGTTCCGTCATCGGCGGGTCACAGCGGTTCCACGCGAATCATCAGGGGCGGCTCCACCACCGGCTCGAGTTCCGCGATCCTGCGGAGGGCCTCGCGCATTCCCGCCTCGACCGTGACGTGGGTCGTCAGGATGACCGGGACCACCTCGCCGGGGTCCCGGCCTCGCTGCAACACCGACTCGAGCGAAACGTTCTCGTCGCGAAGAACGGCGGCGACGTCCGCCATGACGCCCGGCCTGTCGATCACCATCAGCCGGACGTAGTAGGCGCCCATGTGGTCTTCCATGGGAACCGCCGGCGTCGCCACGAGAGAGGCGGCCGGAACGCCGAACGCCGGCGGGCGGTTGGCCCGCGCGAGGTCGACGAGATCGGCGACGATGGCGGACGCCGTGGGGCCCTCGCCGGCGCCCCGGCCCTCGTAGACCGTGCGGCCCGCGAAATCTCCTTCCGCCACGACGGCGTTGAAGACGCCCCGGACGTGCGCTATCGGCGTGTCCGCGGAAACCAGGCAAGGGTGCACCCGCTGCTCCACCCCGGCCCCGGTCGTCCGGGCGATGGCCAGAAGCTTGACGCGATACCCCAGCTCGCGGGCGTATTCGATGTCGATCGCGCCGACGCCGCGGATGCCTTCGACGAACACCGAGTCGAACTCCACCGGACGACCGAAGGCGAGACCGGTGAGCAGCGCCAGCTTGTGCGCCGCGTCGATGCCGTCGACGTCGAAGCGGGGGTCGGCCTCCGCGTACCCGAGCGCCTGCGCCTCGGCGAGGACCTCGTCGAACTCGCGCCCCGTCTCCTCCATGGCCGTCAGGATGTGGTTGCAGGTGCCGTTCAGGATGCCGTAGACGCGGTCGATGCGGTTCCCGGCGAGCCCTTCGCGCAGCGCCTTCACGATGGGGATCCCGCCGGCGACGGCCGCCTCGTAGGCGAGGCCCGCGCCGACCCGCTCGGCTTCCCGCGCGAGGCGCGTCCCGTGGACCGCCATCATGGCCTTGTTGGCTGTGACCACGCTCTTGTTCGCGGCGATCGCGGACTCGACGACGGCGAGCGCCATCCCGTCGGAGCCGCCGATGAGCTCGACGACGACGTCGACCCCGTCGTCCGCGGCGAGCTCCCGCGGATCGTCGAACCATCGCGCGCCGGAGAGGTCGATCCCGCGGTCCCGGCCGCGCTTCCGGGCCGAGACCGCGGCGACGGCGAGCTCCCGGCCGCAGCGCCGCTCCAGCAGCCCGGACTGGCCATGGAGAAGCTTGACGACGCCGACGCCGACGTTGCCGAGCCCGGCGACGCCAACCCTCAGAGCGTCAGGCGCCATTCACGCTCCTCCCCCCGACGCGACCCCCACCCCGACCCTCCCCCTGCAAGGGAGAGGGAGAAACAAACGGGAGGGGCGGGAACCGTCGACGCTCTCTCCCCCCTGACCACCCGCGCTCCTCCCCCCCTGACCATCCATACTCCTCCCCCCTGACAGGGGGGAGGTCGGGAGGGGGGTCCGGATGAACATGTCCCGCAACGCCGCGCGCTCCCCGATCCCTGCCGGCGCGAGAAACGCGGCCTAGAACGAGTGGAAGATCTCGGCCCGGCGGTTCTCCGCCTCGCCCTCGGGCGTCGATTCGTCGAGCGCCGGCCGCGAGTCGCCGACGGCGGCGACCTGAACGGCGCTCCCGTCGACTCCGAGCCGGATCAACTCGTTGGCGACGGCCGTCGCCCGATCGAGGGAAACGTGGAAATTGGCCAGCTTGCGCCGCCGCGGCGCGAGCTCTCCGGTCCCCCGGGACGCGTGGCCCACGACGCGCACGGCGCCTCCCCGCGTCTTCCAGGCCTCGGCGACGCCGCGGACGATCGCCCTCGCCTCGCCGTTCAGCCGCGCCGAGCCGTTGGCGAAGTGGACCGTGGCGGAAGCGCCGGGCGCGGGCGCCGCGATCGGCGAATCCGGCGTGGACGCCGCCGGAGCGCCGAACGACGCGTCCGGGGGCGCCGCGGCCGCCGCGTTCCCCGACCGGGCCAGGGCCCGGGCGAAGGTCTGGAGCAGAACCTGCTGCCCGGTCTCCGCGGACGCGTCCGCCGCGGCCGTCCGGTCGGCCGCGCGCATCCGCGGCGACCCGTTCCCGGGCTCGGCGACGGGACGCGGGACGGACGCGGGCGGGGCGGCCCGCGCCCGAGGGACGGCGGACGGCGGGGGCGGAACGGCGGCGGCCGATGCTCCCGCCTCGGGCCGCAGGTCCAGCCTGGGCAGCCGCGACCTGGCGTCACGCCGGGCGGCGGCGAGGCCCTGAACCGTCCGTCGGCGTTCCGCGCTCGAGGACGTCCGGGGCGCCTGCCGCGGGACGCTTCCCAGACTCGGAAAGCCCTTCGACTCGCTGGACGCGGCCTGGCCCCGCGCCTTTCGGACCGTCTCGGGATCTTCCGGATCGGGCATGAGCGAGCACGCGGACAGGCCCGGCAGCGCGGCCAGGACCAGCACGGCCGCGGCGCGCGTCAGGGGGAGCCCGATGAGCGCCTTCGCGCCCGGTTCCGACCGTTTCATTCCTCGCCCCCTCCCTGCGCTCCGGGCCCCTCGTTCTCCGGGAAGGCGGCGTTCCGCCCCCGCCGCGCGCCATTATGCCCCATGATCGACCGTTTCACGCGAACTTTATGAGCCTTCCTCGATCCGGTTGCCGGAACGGTCCCCGGCGCCGCGGCGGATCACGTCCCGGCCGACCGCTCGCGATAGGTCCGTCCGAGCCGCGCGTAGTGTCGCGCCGCGTCTTCGATGTATTCGAGCTCGTCGGGCCGCAACTCGCGCATCGGTCTGGCCGGGGCTCCCGCCCACAGCTCGCCGGAAGGCACGCGCTTGCCCGGCGTCACCAGGGCGCCCGCGGCGACCATCGCGCCGCTCTCGACCACGGCGCCGTCCATCACCGTGGCGCGCATCCCGACGTAGCAGCCGTCCTCCAGGGCGCAGCCGTGGACGATGGCGCCGTGCCCGATCGTGCAGCGGGACCCGATGAAGGCGCCGTGGGTCCGCCGGGTCACGTGCACCACGGTCCCGTCCTGGATGTTGGTGAGCTCGCCGACGCGGATGACGTTGACGTCCCCGCGAAGGACGCAGCCGTACCAGATGCTGCAACCGCCGCCGATCTCGACGTCGCCGACGATCGTCGCTCCGCGGGCGACGAAGACGTCCGGGGCCACCACCGGCGACGCGTCGAGGAAGGACAGCAACAGACCGCCGCCCGGATCGTCGCGCGGACCGTTCGCGCTCCCGGAGGTCACGGGAACATGGGCTCCTGCATGAGCCCGGAGGTCTCGTCGAGGCCGCAGACGACGTTCATGTTCTGCACGGCCTGGCCGGAGCCGCCCTTGACGAGGTTGTCGATCGCCGACACCAGGATGGCCTTCCCCGGAACGCGGTCGGGAAAGACCCCGATCAGGCAGCGGTTCGAGCCGCGCACGTGCCGCGTGGACGGCGCGGCCCCGGCGTCGACGACGCGCACGAAGGGCTCGCCTTCGTAACGCGACCGGAGAACGGCGCGCAGGTCGTCGGCGGCGCGTCCGTCCGTCATGGTCACGTATATCGTCGCCAGGATCCCGCGGTTCATGGGCGCCAGATGCGGCGTGAAGTTGAGCGTCACCGGCTCCCCCGCCGCCTTCGACAGTTCCTGTTCGATCTCCGGCGCGTGGCGGTGGCCGCCGACTCCGTAGGGCTGCACGCCCTCCGCGGCCTCCGGGAAGAGCGTCGCCTCCTTGAGGGAGCGCCCCGCGCCCGACACGCCCGACTTGGCGTCGATGACGATGCCTTCCAGCCCGATGACGCCGCTCTCGACCAGCGGCGCGAGGGGCAGCAGGCTGGCGGTCGGGTAGCAGCCGGGACACGCGACCAGGCGCGACCCGGCGAGGGCGCCGCGCGCGAATTCCGTCAGTCCGTAGACGGCTTCGGGTTGCAGGTCCGGCGCCAGATGCCCGTGGCCGTACCATTCCGCGTAGGTCTCGACGTCCGCCAAGCGGAAATCGGCCGACAGGTCGATGACCTTCACGCCCCGCGCCGGGCCGTCGGCGCCCAGTAGCCCCGCGACGACCTCCTGGGTGGTCCCGTGGGGAAGCGCGCAGAACACGACGTCGACGTCGAGTCCCGCCCAGTCCACCTCGTCGACGCACAGGAAATCCGGCGCGCCCAGACCGCCGAGATGCGGAAACACGTCGCCGAGCGGCTTGCCGGCGTGGCGGTCCGCCGTCAGCGCTGCCAACTCGACGCCCGCATGACGGGCGAGCAGCCGCACGAGCTCGGCGCCGGTGTAGCCGCTCGCGCCGAGAACGGCGACCCGCAGTCTGTCGGTTCCGCCCTTCATTTCACGATCTCCTCGACGCCCCGCGGACGGCCGCTCCATCGCCGCCGCCGCCGGGCCCCTTCGCGCCCTCCCCCCACTCCGACCCTCCCCCCTGAACCATCTACACTCCTCCCCCCTGAACCATCGATACTCCTCCCCCCTGGCAGGGGGGAGGTCGGGAGGGGGGTGGGGGTGGACCGCGATCCCGCAACGCCGCGCGATCCTCGATCCTCCGACGGTGCGGGAAAATGCGGGCTAACGCTTCGAGAACTGGAAGCTGCGCCGCGCCTTGCGCTTGCCGTACTTCTTGCGCTCGACGACGCGGGAATCGCGCGTGAGAAACCCGCCCGTCTTGAGGACGCCGCGCAGCGCGGGCTCGAAATTCGTCAGGGCGCGGCTCAGCCCGTGGCGCACCGCGCCCGCCTGGCCGGAGAGTCCGCCGCCCTTGACGGTGCACCAGACGTCGTACTGCTCCAGGCGCCCGGCCGCGACGAGCGGCTGGTTGACGATCATCCGCAGCACCGGCCGCGCGAAATAACGCTCTCCCTCGCGGCCGTTGACGGTCAACGCGCCCCTGCCCGGCCTGATCCACACCCGGGCCACGGCGTCCTTGCGCTTGCCCGTCGCGTAGGCGCGCCCCCGCGCGTCGATCCGGGGTTCCCGAAGGGGGACGTCCGGGTCCTGCGCGGCGGGAGGCCCCTCGCCGTCCCGTCCGTCCGCCGCGCCGGCGACGGCGCCGCCGAGTTCCCCGAGGTCCGTGATCGTCCGTTGCTCGTCCGGCATCGTCAGAGCGTCCTCTTGTTCTTGGGATTGAGCGCCGCGACGTCCAGGACCTCCGGCTTCTGCGCCTCGTGCGGGTGCCCGGCGCCGGCGTAGACCTTGAGGTTGCCCATCTGGACGCGGCCGAGCTTGTTCCGGGGCACCATGCGCTGGACGGCCTTGGCGACGACCCGCTCCGGGTGCTTGCCGTCGAGCCAGTCCGAGGCCTGGCGGCTGCGGATGCCGCCGGGATACCCCGTGTGCCAGTAGTAGGTCTTGTCCGCGCGCTTGCGCCCCGTCAGCCGCACCTTGTCGGCGTTGACGACGATGACGTTGTCGCCGCAGTCGATGTGGGGCGTATAGGTCGGCTTGTGCTTCCCGCGCAGGCGCGTCGCGACGACCGAGGCGAGACGGCCGAGAACGACGCCGTCGGCGTCGATGACGATCCACTTCTTGTCCACGTCCGACGGTCTGGCGGAATAGGTCTTCATCTTGCCGGTCTTCGGGTTGCGCCGCCGCCCGCGCGGCGGAGGCGGAGTATGCCACGTCCGCGGGCCGAGTCAACGGCTCGTCCCGGTCGGGCCGCATTTCCCGTTCCGCCCGTCCGCAAGACCCGTCCGCCGCGCTCCCCGCGCGCTCTCCCCCCCTTGACCACCTACACTCCTCCCCCCTGACCATCCATACTCCCCCCCCCTGACAGGGGGGAAATCGGGAGGGAGGTAGAGCACAAGCGTTTGGTCATTTCGACCATATTTTATACACTGCTTGTAACTCATCGATCCAAAACTTTACTTTATCAGTGGTATCACGTCCCAATGATTGAGCTAGTTCAAAAAAACCATCTCCAGGCATCTTGTCCCCAGTCTTATGTACTACAACGACCGTGAGAAGACCTCGTTCCTCTTGTTCCTCTTCAGAAGAAATTTCACAGAGCATATGAGCTAAGCGAGAGCCATGCGGATCAAGACAACAGCTCTGAACCTTGCTTACAAGATCTGAATAACTGATTAACTTACCATTCTGAGCTACAGAAATCATAGCTTGGCGTACTTCCTTTTTTGCATCATTCCAAGTATCCTCTGAAAGCCCATGGGAAAATTTATCATGTCGCATTACATTTCCTTTCTAGTTGTTGAACGGGACTGACCGAACAAGTATCTGAACTCATTCTCTCCAAACAATCAGGGCGCCTTCGGCAGGGAGACGCCGATCATGCAGTCCCGGGTGACCAGCGCCGCGAGTTCCTCCTCGCTCATGTCTTCCGTTCCGTCGGGGCGCCGCGGCAGGACCAGATACCGCATGTCGGCCGTCGAGTCGTGGACGCGGATCTCCGTGTCGTCCGGAAGCTCGGTGCCGAATTCCCGCAGGACCGCCCGGGGCTCGCGCACGACGCGGCTGCGATACGCGCGCGCCTTGTACCAGTCCGGAGGCAGCCCGAGCAGCATCCGCGGATAGCACGAGCACAAGGTGCAGACGATCACGTTGTGGACCCTGTCCGTGTTCTCGACGACGACCAGATGCGTGTCGGGCATCTCGACGCCGAGCTCGTCGACCGCGGCGTTCCCGTCCTCGAGAAGCCGCCGCGCGTAGTCCGCATCCGTCCAGGCGCGGGCCACGATCCTGGCGCCGCCTTCCGGCGACTTGCCGTCGATGAGCTCGATCGTCGCCCGCAGTTCGTCAGCCGTGATGACGCCTTTCTCGATCAGCAGCTCGCCGAGGGCCGCGCCCATGAGCTGGTGATACCCCATCGGCTCGGCATCGACGTCCGGCTGCGGCGGATGATGATGGTGGTGGTGGTCGTGATGGTGGTCGTGGTCGTGCCGGCTCATGGCGGTCCCTCGAACGTTATGCGGCCGGTTCCAGCCAGTGATCGTAGATCTCGACGTCCACGGTGTCCCCGGGGCGCTCGGCGTAATCGTCCCACACCTCGCGTTGCATGAACCTCACCCGGTACAGGGTCCGTCCGGGGGCGCCGTCGCGGCCGTAGGCGAGCTCCTCGGGGTTGCGGAACTCGCCGCAGACGCGCTCGACCACGCCGGTCTTGCCGCGGACGTACCAAGGCGTGCGGACGTGCCCGGGCGGATACGCCGCGCGCACGAACACCCTGTCTCCCGGCGCGAACCTACCCCGCATCTCCCGCCCCCTCGAACCGCGCCTTGTCGCGTTCCTCGATCTCCGCCATCTTGCGGCCGAGCTCGTCGGTGGTGACGATGCCCTTCTCCAGCATGACGCCGGTGACCGAGGCCGTCCAGCGTTCGTAGTAGCCGAGCCTGTCGTAGGCGTCCTTGCCCAGCGACTCGATCCCCCGGCGCATCTCGTCGACCGTGATCAGCCGGCGCTTCCGGTCGGCGAGCAGCAGCCGGATCGCGTCGATGCGCTTCTCCCAGTAACCGGGTTCGCGCTCCTCCAGGTCGACGGGGCCGGCGGGCAGCCCGCCGATATCGTGTATTCCGCGCATCGCTACGCCTCCAGGGCGGGCCGCGCCGCGCCGACGGGCTCCCGCATGGCCTCGACGACGGCCCGGACGCCCTCGATCGAGGGCCGGCGCGGACTGTAGGGCAGGTTGCCGCTCTTCATTGCCGCCTCGACGATGGCCTCCCGCTCCTCGCCGGTGGCGACAACCTCGTCGAGCCCGATGTCGAGATCGAGCTCGGCCCGGATCCGCGCCACGCCTTCCGCCGCGGTCGCGCCGCCCAGAACGTCCGCGAGCGTCCGGCCCTTGTCGCCGAGTTCCGGCTCGTTGTAGGCCATCACCGCCGGCAAGGCCAGCGCGTTGGCCTTGCCGTGGGCCACGTGGTGGACGTTGCCGAGCGGCGCGGCGATGGCGTGGGCCAGTCCGAGCTGGGTCGAGTTGAACGCGACGCCGGCGAGCATCGAGCCGATGTGGCAGTGTCCGCGGGCGGCCAGGTCGTCGCCGCGCCGATAGGCGGCGGGCAGCCACCGGACCAGGCGCCGGACCGCGTCGAGGGCGTAAGGGTCCGACATGATGTTGGCGCCGCGGGAGACGTAGGACTCGATGGCGTGGGTCAGGGCGTCGAAGCCCGTGTTGGCCGTGACCGCGGGCGGCATGGTCAGCAGCAGCTCCGGGTCCAGGATCACGAACTGGGCCGTCATGTTCTGCGACCGGTAGCGGAGCTTGACGTCGGACCCTTCGAGGCCGATGACGGCCATCTCCGAAACCTCGGAGGCGGTTCCCGCGGTGGTCGGCGCGCATACCAGAACCGAACGGTGCGGTTCGTAGTAGCGGTCGAAGCCCGCCATCTCCTCCACGGCGCCCGGGTTGGACAGCAGGATGCGCGCGACCTTGGCGGTATCCATGGTCGAGCCGCCGCCCACTGCGGCCACCATGTCGGGACGCGCGGCCTCCAGGACCCGCCGGCAGGCCTCCACCGTCCCGGCGTCGGGCTCCTGGATGGGGACGCCGTGGACCTCGACATGGGCCAGGCCGCCGAGCGCGTCGCGAACCCGGGCCTCCAGCTCCCCGTCGATGAAGAAACCGTCCATGACCACGACGGCGCGCTCGACGCGCCGCGCCCGGGCGATCGCCGCGAGCTCGGAGAGCCGGCCCGGCCCGTACAGGATCTGCCGGGCGGAATGCCGGAAGAAGAACGGCGCGGGCGCGCCGTCGAGACCGCCGCCGGTCATCGCGCGTTCCTCCGCGTAACCCGCATCATCCACCCCTTCCCCCCTTGACCATCCACACTCCTCCCCCCTGGCAGGGGGAGGTCGGGAGGGGGGCGATCGGCCCGGTCGGGCGGTCCGCTACGCCCTCGACGGATCACAACAGCCCCACCAGCTCGCGAATTGAAGCTTGGTAGCGTTCCAGCGACTCGCGGTTGAGCTGCGTCCGCTCACCTCCCAGGTCGTACTGCCGAGGCTCCAGCCGGCCGATGGGGATGCCCAGGTGCGAAGCGACGACGGCGACGGTGTGCGCGTCGGGGATCTCGATGAACGTGTTCGCGAACGTGTCCGCTTCCGCCGCTATCGAGACGCTCTCGGGCAACGCCTTCGCCTGCGCCTGCACGCGGCTGCGGATGTTGTCGAACATCTTCGCAAACGCTCTGGCGGACTTCTGGCTATAGGTGGTCGATCGGTTCAGCGCGACGACGCGCAGCTTCGGCAGCGTCATCGAGAACACCTCCGCCCGCGCCCGAAAGCTCGCCTCTCGATACTCTGGAGGCGCGCCGTGGCCGTAGACGAGCTGACCCACGTTGTGGATGGCGCGGGCGGACGAACCGTCGGCCGTGCAGGGCGCCACGAGCCGCTCCGCGGCCAGCACCGCCTGCGCCGTGTAGGCGGAAAAGCTCGGATTGCAGTCGATGAAGAACGCGCACTCCCCCAGGCGTGTTGCGGCCGCCTTCTGGAGGTCGATCACCCACGAGTGGACGTTGCGCCAGGCCCCCGCAGGAATGTCCTGCACGGCGATGTTGTTGATGGTCTGCACCTGCAGTTCCAGCGACGGGTCCCCCGCCACCAGATACAGGTTCTCCGGCGCATGTTCGTTCGAGTCCCGCACGCGGACGAGGAAGTCTGTTTCCGTTCCGGTGAGCCCGTGGGGTTGCAGGATGCGCTGGTGGTAATAGCCGCCGACGGTTTTCGCCACGGGCAACCGCTCCAGGAGGCCCTCGAGCGCGACGCCTCCATCGCCGTTGCCCCCGAGCAGGATTTCACTGATGTTGGCCTGCGGACAAAGGTCCATCACCACCACGGACACGTCTGGATGCTGCCGCGCGTATTCCGACGCCGTGGCGAAGCAGAGGAACGTCTTTCCGACCCCGCCCTTGTTGTTCCAGAATGCGTATTTCACTCGCGTGTCCGCGTCGAATTTCAAGGGGCGCCTGACGCGTCACGATACATCACGGCGGCTTGGCCCGCAATTCTCATCCGGCGATCCGGCGTGGGGGCATCGGCCCCGTTCGCGCTCCTCTCCCCCGCCGCGACCCCCACCCCGACCCTCCCCCTGCCAGGGAGAGGGAGAATTAAGGGGACGCCCCGCCACTCGCTCTCCTCTCCCCTGACAGGGGGGAGGTCGGGAGGGGGGTGGATCGCGGTCCCGGAGCGCTATGTTCATGCATCGAACCGCAATGCCCTCTTCCCTTGTCGCCGCCATCGTCCTAGACTTCGCGCATGGACGGCCCCACCATCACCATCCTCGCGACCGTCGGCGCCGTCGGCGTCGCCCTGGCCGGCCTCATCCTCCGGTAAGGCGCGCGCCTCGACGCCCGCATCGACCGCATCGACGACCGCATAGACCAGACCAGCGCCCAGATCAACGACCGCATCGACCAGGGCAACGCCCAGGTCAACGAGCGCATTGATCAGGTCAACGGACGCATCGACCAGGTCAACGGGCGCATCGACCAGGGCAACGGGCGCATCGACCAGGGCAACGCCCAGATCAACGAACGCATCGACCGCGTCGAACGGGGACAGAACGACCTGCGGGAGCGCATGGCGAAACTGGAGGGGTTGCTCGAAGGGCTGCGGGAAGCGATCACCGGCCGGCGCGCCGCGTAGGACGCGTTCGCGCCCCTCTCTCCCTCCTGCCCACTGAATACTCCTCCCCCCTGACAGGGGGGAGGTCGGGAGGGGGGTCCGGATGCAAGGAGGGGGCCCTGTTCCTTGCATATACGCTCCCTGACGTCCGATTTACCGCGGAGAAGGCCCCGCACGAACGCGCGCTGTCCTGGTTCAGATACATGCGAGACACGGCCCATCGGGTCGGTCGGTATCCGGCCTCGCCATGGCCGGAAGCCTGCTTACGGCCATGGTTGCCCTCGGAGCCGTTGGGAGCGGCGGGTCACCCGAAGGGCCGGAGCGGAGCGGAGGAGCCGCGAAGCGGCTTGACGCGCCGCTCCCAACGGCCCACGGGGTGTCTCATATGTAGTGAACGAGGACACGCGCTTGCGGACAGCCCCGCAACGGTGTAGCCTCGATCCATGGCCATGACCGCGCACGTGACCGGCTTCGACACGCTGACCTACGCGCGCCGCCTCAAGGCGGCCGGCGTGGACGAAGCCCAGGCCGAAGCCCACGCCGAAGCCGTCCGCGACGCCGTGACCGAAAGCGTCGCCACCAAGGCCGACCTCGACAAGGGACTCGCCGCGGTCAGGGCCGACCTCGATACCGGACTCGCCGCGCTCGAAACGCGGTTGACGGTCCGCTTCGTCGGCATCGCCGTCGCCATCGTGGTCGCCAATGCCGCCGCTGCCGTCGCGACCATCGTGGCGCTCGTGAAGCTGCTCCCGTAGGACGGCCCCTTCCCTCGTCGCCGCCATCGTCCTAGTGTTATGTCCCGGAGATAAATGATGCGAGTCGTTGGACCTTGGCGAGTATGGAGTCTGCGGTTGCGGTCCAGACGAAAGGTTTGGCGTTCGTGTTGTAGTTTTTGACGAAGAGGTCGATCTTGCCGACGAGTTCGTTGACGCTGGAGAAGGAGCCGCGTCGGATGGCCTGTTGTGTGATGATGCCGAACCATCGTTCGACCTGATTGAGCCACGAGGCATAGGTAGGGGTGTAGTGGATGTGGTAGCGCTCCCGCCTGGCGAGCCAGGCTTTGACCTTGGGGTGCTTGTGGGTGGCGTAGTTGTCGACGATGAGATGGATGTCGAGCTGGCGAGGGACGTTGGCGTCGACATGTCGGAGGAAGGAGAGGAACTCCTGGTGTCGGTGGCGCGGCTTGCATTGGGCGATGAGCTTTCCGGTGGCGATGTCGAGGGCTGCGAACAGGGTTGTGGTTCCGTGGCGGACGTAATCGTGGGTGCGTCCTTCGACGTATCCCAGCCCCATGGGGAGCATGGGCTGGGTGCGGTTGAGGGCCTGGATTTGGGTTTTCTCGTCGGCGCACAGGACGACGGCATGGTCCGGGGGGTTGAGGTAGAGGCCGACGATGTCGCGGACCTTCTCGACGAAGAAGGGGTCGTTGGAGAGCTTGAAGTGACGCTGGCGGTGGGGCTGGACGCCGAACAGGTTGAACCAGCGCTGCACGGTGCTCTTGGAGACGCCGGTGTGGGCGGCCATGGCGCGTGTGCTCCAGTGGGTGGCGCCGTCGGGTGGCGTGGAGTGCAGAGCGGTATTGATGACCTCGGCGGTCCGCTCGTCGTCATGGGTTCGGGGCCGTCCCGGACGCAACTCGTCGTGCAGGCCCTGGACCCCGTGCGCGCGGTAGCGTTGGCGCCACTTGCCGACGGTGGCGGGGGTCAGGCGCATCCGTCTGGCGATGGAGGCGTTGGGTTCGCCCTCGGCGCAGGCCAGGACGATCTGCGCGCGCCGGACCAGCCCATGAGGCAAGGAGCGCGCATTGGCGAGACTGAGAAGTTGGGATTTCTCGATATCGTCGAGAACGAGAGGGGCGATCGGGCGACCGGGGGCCATGGCTGGACTCCTGCTGGAAAACCAACCATCAATGTATCAGTCATTTGAAGGACACGACACTAGACTCCGCGCATGGACGGCCCCACCATCACCATCCTCGCGACCGTCGGCGCCGTCGGCGTCGCCCTGGCCGGCCTCATCCTCCGGCAGGGCGCGCGCCTCGACGACCGAATCGACCGCATCGACCAGGGCAATGCCCAGGTCAACGAGCGCATCGACTAGGTCAACGGGCGCATCGACCAGATCAACGAGCGTATCGACCAGGGCAACGCCCAGATCAACGGGCGCATCGACCGCGTCGAACGGGGACAGAACGACCTGCGGGAGCGCATGGCGAAGCTGGAGGGGTTGCTCGAAGGGCTGCGGGAAGCGATCACCGGCCGGCGCGCCGCGTAGGGCGAGGCCCCAGACCCCCACCGCAATCCCACCCACGCTCCTCCCTCCTGCCCACTGAATACTCCTCCCCCCTGACAGGGGGGAGGTCGGGAGGGGGGTCCGGATGGTACAGACCGGATAGAAAGGTAACAGTTCAGACCGGATACATGGGTAACAGGTTAGAGGGTTGGTCGGGAGGTGCGGGAGGTGCGGGAGGTGCGGCCGATGCCCTGGAAGGAGACCTGTCCGATGGACGAGAAGCTGGTTTTCGTTGCCGACTATCTGCGTGGCGAGTGGTCGATGACGGCGCTGTGCGAGCACTACGGCATCAGCCGCAAGACCGGGTACAAGTGGCTTGGTCGGTATCGCGGCGACGGCCCGGAGGGTCTGGTCGAGCGGTCGCGTGCGCCGCGTCGCCATGGTCGGTCGATGGCGCCGTCGGTGGCCGAGGCGATCATCGCCTTGCGCCGCGCGCGTCCGCACTGGGGTCCGCGCAAGCTGCGGGCGGTGTTGGTGGGCGAGCACCCCGAGGTGGCGTGGCCGGCGGCCAGCACGATGGGCGACCTGCTGCGCGCGGAGGGTCTGGTGGCGCGCCGTCGCCGGCGTCGCCGGATGGCGGCTCCGTGTCGTCCGTTCCGCCCTGTGGCGGCTCCCAACGACGTGTGGTGCATCGACTTCAAGGGGTGGTTTCGCACCCGCGACGGCGTCCGCTGCGATCCGCTGACGATCACCGACGCCTACAGCCGCTTTCTGTTGGCGTGCGTCATCGTCCCGCCGCAGACCGCTGCGGTGGGGGCGGCGGTGGGGCGGGTGTTCCGGCGCTACGGGGTTCCCGAGGCCATCCGTTCGGACAACGGGGCGCCGTTCGCCGGTCCGGGGGCTGGGGGTCTGTCGCGTCTGTCGGTGGAATGGATCAAGGCCGGGATCGCGGTGGAGCGGATTGCGCGGGGTCAGCCGCAGCAGAACGGGAGGCATGAGCGGATGCATCGGACGTTGAAGGCCGAGACCGCGACGCCGCCGGCGGCGACGGCGGACGCGCAACAGGCCCGCTTCGACCGCTTCCGCCAGGACTTCAACGTCCATCGTCCGCATGAGGCCTTGGGGCAGAGGCCGCCTGCGGCGTTCTACCGGTCGTCGTCGCGGCGTCATCCCGAGCGCCTGGAGGAGCCCTGGTACGATGCCGAGCACGCGATGCGCCGGGTCCGCACCGATGGCTCCATCAAGTGGGGCGGCGATCTGGTCTTCGTCAGCGAGACGCTGAGGGGTGAGCCTGTGGGCGTGGCCGAGACTGACGGGGGCGACTGGATCGTCCGCTTCGCGGATGTCGACCTCGGGATCATCGATCGGAGGTCGAAGAAGCTACACCGCTTCCGTGCGGCCCGGCCGGGCCGCACGGAAGCGGGACAGACCGGGAACACTGTTACCCATGTATCCGGTCTATAGTGTTACCCATCTATCCGGTTGCTCAGATGCAAGGAGAGGGCCCCGCACGAACGCGCGCTTGCGGACGGCCCCGCAACGGTGTAGCCTTCGATCCATGACCGCGACCGCGCACGTGACCGGCTTCGACACGCTGACCTACGCGCGCCGCCTCAAGGCGGCCGGCGTGGACGAGGCCCAGGCCGAAGCCCACGCCGAAGCCGTCCGCGACGCCGTGACGGAAGGCGTCGCCACCAAGGACGATCTCGACAAGGGACTCGCCGCGGTCAGGGCCGACCTCGACAAGGGACTCGCCGCCGCCAAGGTGGACCTCGATACCGGACTGGCCGCGGTCAGGGCCGACGTCGCCGCGCTCAGGACCGAACTCAAGGCCGACGTCGCCGCGGTCAGTCAGGGCCGACCTCGATACCGGACTCGCCGCGCTCGAAACGCGGTTGACGGTCCGCTTCGTCGGCATCGCCATCGCCATCGTGGCCGCCAACGCCGGCATGATCGTCGCGGCCATCGTGGCGCTCGTGCAGCTGCTCCCGTAGGACGGCCCCTTCCCTTGTCGCCGCCATCGCCCTGGACTTCGCGCATGGACGGCCCCACCACCACCATCCTCGCGACCGTCGGCGCCGTCGGCGTCGCCCTGGCCGGCCTCATCCTCCGGCAGGGCGCGCGCATCGACCAGGGCAACGCCCAGATCAACGAACGCATCGACCGCGTCGAACGGGGACAGAACGACCTGCGGGAGCGCATGGCGAAGCTGGAGGGGTTGCTCGAAGGGCTGCGGGAAGCGATCACCGGCCGGCGCGCCGCGTAGGGCGAGGCCCCGCCGTTCCGGCCGCCCTCACCCACCCCGCCGCGATTGCCGGGCCGCGGATCCGGTGGCATAGTGCCGCCCCATGAAAGCGGCGCCGACGCTTGCCGACCGGATGCTCCATCTCGGCACCGAGACGGCCTTCGAGGTTCTCGCCCGCGCCGAACTGCTCGCGCGCGAAGGCCGCGACATCATCAACCTGGGCATCGGCCAGCCCGACTTCAAGACCCCGCCGAACATCGTCGCCGCGGGCAGGCGGGCCCTCGCGGACGGCCACCACGGCTACACCCCCGCGATCGGCATCCCGGCGCTGCGCGAGGCGGTGGCCGCCGACATCGAGCGGCGGAGGGGCGTGTCGGTGGATCCCGGCCTGATCCTGATCGTTCCCGGCGGCAAGCCCACGATGTTCTTTTCGTGCCTGATGTTCGGCGAGGCCGGCGCGGAGATCATGTACCCGAATCCGGGCTTCCCCATCTACGAATCGGCGATTCGGTTCTCCGGCGCCACCCCGGTGCCGATCCCGCTTCACGAGGAGACGGGGTTCTCGTTCGATCCGCGCGAAGTGCTCGACCGCATCACGCCGGACACGCGGCTGATCATCGTCAACAGCCCCGCCAATCCCACGGGCGGGGTCGTCTCCAGGGACGACCTCGACATCCTGGTCGACGGTCTCGCCGCCCATCCGCGCGTCTGCGTCCTGGCGGACGAGATCTACTCGCGCATGGTCTACGACGGCCGGCCGCACGCGAGCCTGCTCGGTTACGAGGAGATCCGCGACCGCCTGATCCTGCTCGACGGCTGGTCCAAGACCTACGCCATGACCGGTTGGCGACTCGGGTATTCGTTGTGGCCCGAACCGCTCATCGACCACGCCGTCAAGCTCTGCGTCAACGACCATTCCTGCGTCAACGCCGCCGCGCAGCACGCCGGCGTCGAGGCGCTGACCGGCCCGCAGGACGCCGTGGACGAAATGATGCGGGCCTTCGACGAGCGCCGCCGGGTCATCGTCGACGAGCTCAACGACGTTCCCGGCGTCCGTTGCGTCATGCCGGGCGGCGCCTTCTACGCCTTCGCCAACGTCTCCGGCGTCGGCGCCGCCTCCCGGGACCTGCAAACGCGGCTGATCGAGGAAGCCGGCGTCGCCGCCGTCGCGGGTACGAGCTTCGGGGAGTACGGCGAAGGATTCATCCGTTTCTCCTACGCCAACTCCATCGAGAACATCAGAGAAGCCATGCGCCGCTTCCGCGGGCTGCTGGCGTCGTAGCCGCCCTCGCCGACCGGCATCGCCACGAGGCGCCCGACGGATGTCTCCCGAAGACGCAGCGGCCGACCTGCGGCGCGCGCTCCTCGCCAGGCTCGGCGAGGAACGGGTGGCGGAACTCGCCTCCGAAATCGACGACGCCGCCAGGCAACTGGCGATGGTGCTGGACGAACCCATGACGCTCGACGACGAGGACCCCGACTTCATGGGCCCGCCCGCGCACGGCGCATGACCGGCCTCTCCGACCTCACGGCGACCGAAGCGCTCGCCCGGATGCGGTCGGGCGCGCTGTCGCCCGTCGACTACGTCGACGCCCTGCTCGACCGCATCGACGACCGGGAACCGACGATCCGGGCCTGGGTCCGCGTGGACGGGGACGGCGCCCGCGACGCCGCCCGGTCCGCGGAACGCGCCTACGCGGACGAATCGGCGGGTCCGTTGTGCGGCGTCCCCGTCGGCGTCAAGGACCTGATCCTCACCGAACGCCTGCCGACCGCGGGAGGCTTCGCGCCGCTGCGGACGTTCAACCCCGGCCGCGACGCGACGTGCGTCGCCAGACTCCGCGCCGCCGGCGCCATCGTCCTGGGCAAGGTCGAGACCACCCAGTTCGCCGGCCGCGACCCGTCGCGGACGCGCAACCCCTGGGACCTCGGGCGCACGGCCAGCGGCTCGTCGAGCGGCTCGGCCGCGGCCGTCGCCGACCGCATGGCGCCCATCGCCCTCGGCACCCAGACCGGCGGCTCGGTGATCCGTCCCGCGGCCTACATGGGGATCGTCGGCTTCACCCCGACCTTCGGCCGCGTGAGCCGCCGCGGCCTTCTGCCCCGCTCCCATTCCTTCGACATGATCGGCGCGATGGGACGGAGCGTCGCGGACGCGGCGCTGTTCGGGGCCGCGATCTCCGGTCCGGACCCGCTGGACCAGGCCACCGCGAGCCGGGCCGCCTTCGACCTCCCCGCCGGGGCCGCGGACCGCCCGCCGCGCCTGCTCCTGCTCGAGGATTTCCTGGAGGTCTCCAGCCGCGGCGTCGCGGATCGCGTCTCCGCCGCCGTCGACCGCCTCGCCGGGGCGGGCGCCGGGATCCGGCGGGCGCGGCTGCCCGCGCCGCTGGAACTGCTCCTCTCCCTGCACACCACGATCCTGATCGTCGAGGCCGCGGCGACCCAGGCGGACAACGTGGCTAGGCATCGCGAGCACTTCGCGCCCGGCCTGCTGGCGCAACTCGACGTCGGATCGGCCGTCCCGGCGACGGCCTACGTGCGCGCCCAGCGCCTCCGCCGCCGCGTTCGGCGCCGGCTGGAGGCCATGATCGAGGGCGTCGACGGCCTCGTCCTGCCGTCCGCGTCCGAGGTCGCGCCGGACCGGAGCTCCATCGGCCCCCGCCTGTGCCAGACGCCGTGGACGGTGCTGGGCTGGCCCTGCTTCACGGTTCCCGCCGGACTCGGCGACGAGGGCCTGCCCGTGGGCCTGCAGCTCGTGGGGCGGCCCTTCGACGAAACCCGCCTGATCGAGGCCGCGGCCTGGGTCGAGGGGCGGCTCGATCCCATGCCCGCGCCCGCCGCCCGCTGAGCCGCCGCGGGGAGTCGACGCGGCGATGGACCGGAGCCCGTTTTCCGTCGGCGTGGACGTGGGCGGCACGTTCACCGACGTCGTGCTGTTCGACCGCGCCGAACGGCGGACGCTGGTCGCCAAGGTCCCCTCGGACCCGCGCAACCAGGCCGCCGCCTTCATGAACGCGCTGGCCAAGGTCGGCGCCGACCTGGGCAAGGTCGAGCGCGTGCTGCACGGCGCCACCGTGGCGACGAACGCCATCCTCGAAGGCAAGGGAGGCCGCGTCGCCCTGCTCACCACCGAGGGGTTCCGCGACGTCATCGAGATCGGCCGCGGCGAGCGCGCCAAGCTCTACGATCTCAAGCTCGTGAAACCGCCCCCGTTGATCCCGCGCCCGGACCGTTTCGAGGTCGCCGAGCGCACCTACGCGGACGGCTCCGTCGGCCGCGCGGTCGACGCCGACGGCCTGCGCGCGGCGCTCGCGTCCTGCGACCCGGCGTCCTATGACGCCTGGGCCGTATGCTTCCTTCACGCCTACGCCAACCCCGCGAACGAAGAGGCCGCGCGAGACATGCTCGCCGAGACGGCCGGCGGCGCCCCGATCTCGACGTCGTCGTCGGTGGCCCCGGAATACCGCGAATACGAGCGCTTCAGCACCACGGTGCTGAACGCGGCGGTGGCGCCGACGATGGACCGTTACCTGGGCTCGGTGGAGGACCGCCTGTCCGACGGGGGCCACGCCCGTCCGATGCTGGTCATGCATTCGAGCGGCGGGGTCATGACGGCGCGGGCCGCCCGCCGGCTCCCGGCGGCCACCATCCTGTCGGGACCCGCCGCCGGCGTCGCCGGAGCGCGCGCCATCGCCCTCGACGCGGGCATCGCCAACGTCGTCACCTGCGACATGGGCGGGACCAGCACGGACGTGGCCCTGATCGAGGACGGGAAGATCCGGCGCACGACCGAAGGCCGCATCGCCGGCTATCCGACGCGCATCCCGCAGGTGGACGTCGTTACCGTGGGGGCCGGCGGCGGCAGCATCGCCAGCGCCTCCGGCGAGACGCTGCGGGTCGGACCCGAAAGCGCCGGCGCGCGGCCCGGTCCGGCCTGCTACGGGCTGGGCGGCGAGGCGCCCACGGTCACCGACGCGAACCTTCTGCTCAACCGTCTCGGCGCCGAAGACCGGTTGTCGGGCGAGATCGCGCTCCACCCGGGTCTCGCGGAAGCCGCCATCGGCCGCCTGAAGGCCTCCCTGCCGGGCCTGGACGCCATGGAGCTGGCGGAGGGCATCATCCATCTGGCGACGGTGAAGATGGCGGGTACGATCCGCGAGGTGTCGGTGTACCGAGGCCGCGACCCGCGCGACTTCACGCTGCTCGCCTACGGCGGCGCCGGTCCCATGTTCGCCTCCGAGCTCGCCAGCGAGCTGGGGATGGCCTCGGTCCTGATCCCGCCCCATCCGGGCAACCTCTCGGCGCTGGGGCTTCTGCTCTCGCCGCTGAAGCGGGATTTCGCGCGCACCATGGTGCGCCGCCTCTCGGACATGGAGGCGTCGGAGCTGGCGGCCGTCCACGCCGGGCTTCGGGCCGACGGCGTGAACGAGTTCGAGGCCGATCGCCTGCCCGTCGCGGATCTCGAATTCGAGCGCTCCATCGATGCGCGCTACGTCGGGCAGTCGTCCACGCTCAACCTCGAGTGCGCGACCGACCCGCCGGACCCCGCAATGCTCGCCGCGGAATTCCACGCCGCCCACCAGGCCGCCTTCGGCCATTCCGACGCCGGCGAGCCGGTGGAGCTGGTGAACGCGCGGATATCGGCGGTGTTGCCGGTCGACCCGCCGGACATCGGTTGCGAAGCCCCGACGGAGGGTTCGGCGGCGCCCCGCGGGACCCGTTCCGTCCGTTTCCGCGGCCGCGCCGTGGACTGCCCCGTCCATGCGCGGCGCCGGCTGCCCCGGAACTCGGAGATCCGGGGGCCGGCGATCGTCGAGGAGACGGGGTCCGTCACGGTGGTCTGGCCCTCCGACGTCCTGCGCGTGGACCCGCGAGGCAATCTGCGGCTCGAGGTCGGGAGGAAATGAGCGGGCTCGACCCCATCGCCGTCGAGGTCGTCACCGAACGGCTGATCGCCGTCGTGCGCGAAATGCGCGCGACCATGATCCGCGCCGCCTACTCCGTGACCATCACCGAGATGAAGGACTTCTCGTGCGCGCTGTTCGACGGCGAAGGGCGCCTCGTCGCCCAGTCGCGGGAAGACCTGCCGGTTCACGTGGTGCCCATGCCGTGGACCGTCGAGGCGATCCTGGAGACCTACGGCGGCGACGTCCATCCCGGCGACGTCTTCCTGATGAACGACGCCTACCGGGGCGGAACGCACCTCAACGACGTCACCATGCTCTATCCGATCTTCGAGGACGGCGCGGCGGTCTTCTTCGCCGCCAACCGCTCGCACTGGGACGACGTCGGCGGCATGGCGCCCGGCAGCATGTCCGGCCTGGCGACCGAGATCCTGCAGGAAGGCGTGCGCATCCCGCCGATCAGGATCCACGAACGGGGCGAACCCAACCGGGCCGCGCTGGACCTCCTGTTCAACAACATGCGGGTGCCCGAGAACCGCAAGGGCGATTTCCGCGCCATGCTGTCCACCTGCCGCGTGGCGGAGAGCCGCGTCCGGGAGATCCTCGACCGCCACGGCCTGGAGGACGTCGCCGCCTGCGTCGACCGCAACATCGCGCGGACCGAGCGGCGCATGCGCGAGCGCATCCGCGCGCTTCCCGACGGCGTCTACCACGCCGAGGACTATCTCGAGTTCTATCACGACGGCGTCTTCGACCCGGTGCTCCTCCGCCTCGCGCTGACCGTCGAGGACGACGCCATGCGCATCGACTTCTCCGGCTCCTCGAAACAGGTCGCCGGCGTGGTCAACGCTTCGCTCGCCGTCAGCGCCGCCGGCGCGGTGATCGCGCTCAAGGCCTTCCTCGACCCCGACGACCCGATCAACCAGGGCGTCTTCGCCCCCCTCTCCTTCACGGCCGCGCCCGGCACCGTCGTCAACGCCGTCCCGCCGGCGCCCTGCGGCGCGCACGCGGAAATTCGCCGCCGCACGATCACCCTGACCGCGGCCGCGCTGGCGGCGGCGATGCCCGAACGCATGGCGGGCGACATGCAGGGGACGTCCAACCACACCCTGATCGGAGGCGTGGACGACCGCACCGGGCGCGACTACGTCTTCTACGAAGTTCCGGTGGGCGGCGCCGGCGGTTTCGCGGAACACGACGGGTCGTCCGTGTTCGGAACCGTCGACTGGGCCGACAACCAGCCGATCCTGCCCGCCGAGGCCATCGAGACGCATTTCCCGCTGGAGGTCGTGCGCGAGGAGATCCTCGCCGATTCGTGCGGACACGGGCGCCGGCGCGGCGGATTCGGCCTCCGACTCGAGATCAGGGCGCTGGGCCGGCAGGCGACGTTCTCGCTGGTGTCGGACCGGGCCATCGTGCCGCCGTTCGGCGTGCTCGGCGGCGCCAGCGGCGCGCCCAACGCCTACGCCATCCGCTCGGGAAACGGCGAGGCCGCCGCCCTCGCCACGCCGGGCAAGGCGAGCGGCGTCCCTCTGTCCCGCGGCGACGTCGTGGTGGCCCACACGGCGGGCGGCGGCGGCTACGGGCCGCCGCGCGAGCGCGAACCCGAGCTCGTGGCCGCCGACGTCGCCCACGGGTTCCTCTCCGCCGCAGCGGCCCGCGACGCGTACGGCGTCGTCGTGTCGGACGCGGGAGACCTCGACGCCGAAGCGACCGAGGCCCTGCGAACGGCCCAACGGCCCGATTGGCGCGAGCTGGCCGTCGTCGGGGAGGACGACTCGCTCGTCGGCGATCTCGGCCGGCGCCGGGTGTTCCGCATCCATCCCCGGACCGCGGCCGAACTCGGCCTGCGCGACGACGACCTGGCGGAGGCGCTGGGCGCCGTCCCCGTCCCGTTGCGGGGGTGGGCGCGCGCCGCCGACGAGATGCCGCCGGACGCGGTCTCGCTGGACTCGTGGGGCCGGAGGCAACTCCGGGTCGCGGAGGGAAGTCCGGTGCGCCTGCGCCCGTTGCGGCGGCGCGCCGCCCAGGACCCGCCGCTCGCGGTCGGCCCGTCCCCGGAAACCTGACGCGGCGAGCGGCGGCCGGCCGGCATCCGCCGTCGGCGTCGAGGCGACGGTGGAAAGCACGCGCGC
Source organism: Alphaproteobacteria bacterium (assembly GCA_965242505.1). Lineage (GTDB taxonomy): Bacteria > Pseudomonadota > Alphaproteobacteria > UBA2966 > UBA2966 > UBA2966. The sequence continues at coordinate 736,194 of OZ251449.1, read as the reverse complement.
AACCGTGATAAGGTCCTCAGCCCGGGAGGCGGCGCTCCCGGCTCGCCATTCTCTTGGATCACGAAAATTTGATCGTTATGGGAATTTTTCTCTTGCACACCTTGCACGTTTCAGGCATGAATCCGGGATGAGCTGGGCGGAGTGCATCGCCGATCGGGAAAAGCACGCTCCCGGGCGCCCTTCCCGCGACCGGGCACGGGCGGGCCGGCGGCGGCCCGGCGCCCGGCATGTTGAAAGAACGAAGGTTTTGGTTCAGTCTTCGGGCCGCGCTTCGACGATCCTCGATCCAGGGAGAGGCATCCAGTGAACTTCATCGATCGGCACTTCAAGCTCCAGGAGAATGGAACCACGGCGCGGCGGGAGATCGTCGCCGGCGCCGCCACCTTCCTGACGATGGCCTACATCATCGTCGTCAACCCGCTGATCCTCCAGGACGCGGGGATGGATTTCGGCGCCGTCTTCACCGCCACCATCATCGCCGCGGTAGTCGGCACCGGGATCATGGGCCTGTGGGCCAACTGGCCGGTGGCGCTGGCGCCCGGCATGGGCCTCAACGCCTTCTTCACCTACGGCGTGGTCATCGGCATGGGCCATGCCTGGCAGGTCGCGCTGGGCGCGGTGTTCTGCTCCGGCATCCTGTTCATCGCCCTGAGCGCCACCAGGTTCCGGCAGTGGATCATCGAGGCGGTGCCGACGAGCCTGCGCTTCGGGGTCAGCGCCGGGATCGGCTTCTTTCTCGCGATCATCGGCCTGCGCAACGCCGGCATCGTGGTCGACCACCCCGCCACCCTGGTGACGATCGGCGACCTGACCAGCTCGACCGCGGCCCTCGCCTGCCTCGGTTTCATCGTCATCATGGTGCTCGACGCGCGCAAGGTTCCGGGCGCCATCGTCATCGGCATCCTGGCCATCACCGGCGTCGGCCTGCTCACCGGCGATGCGACCTGGGGCGGCGGCGCATGGGCCCCGCCGAGCCTGGCGCCGACGTTCCTCGCCCTCGACGTCGGCGGGGTGTTCGAGCTCGGCCTCGTGATCGTCGTGCTGACGTTCCTGTTCGTCGATTTCTTCGACACCGCGGGAACGCTGACCGCGGTCGCCAACATGGCGGGAAAGGTGGACGAGAACGGCAAGGTCGCGGGCATCGGCCGCGCGGTGTTCTCCGACTCGATCGCCAGCGCCGTGGGCAGCCTCGTCGGCACCAGCACCACCACGAGCTACATCGAGAGCGGCGCCGGCATCAAGGAGGGCGGGCGCACCGGGTTGACGGCCGTCACCTGCGCGGTGTTGTTCCTGCTGTGCCTGTTCCTGGCTCCCCTCGCCAAGACCATCCCCGGATGGGCGGCGGCGCCGGCGCTGGTGTTCGTGGCGACGTTCTTCGCCCGCAACCTCAAGAACCTCGACTGGGAGGACGTCGGCGACTACGGCCCGGCGATCCTGGCCGCGGTGGCGATGCCGTTCACCTTCAGCGTCGCCAACGGGATCGCCATCGGCTTCACCGCCTACGTCGCGGTCAGGGCGCTGACCGGCAAGGCGGGCGAGACGCACATCGCCATGTGGTTGCTGGCGGCCGCCAGCGTGCTGTACTTCCTCAAGGACTTCTGAGGGGGGCCGGGCCGGAACCGCCTCGCGCGGAATCGAGGCGCCGCCGCGGCCCGGCTCGCCGCCGGCGGCGATCGTTCAGCCCCCGCTTCGGGCCGCCAACGGAGAACCGACGCCATGAAGAAGATCGAAGCCGTCATCAAGCCCTTCAAGCTCGACGAGGTGAAGGACGCCTTGCACGAGATCGGGTTGCAGGGGATAACCGTGACGGAAGCCAAGGGCTTCGGCCGCCAGAAGGGCCATACCGAGCTCTACCGGGGCGCCGAGTACGTGGTGGATTTCCTGCCCAAGGTGAAGATCGAGATCGTGCTCGAGGACAGCGTGCTCGAGCGCGCGGTCGAAGCCATACGGCAGGCGGCCCACACGGGCCGGATCGGCGACGGGAAGATATTCGTCTCGTCCGTCGAGGAGGCCATCAGGATACGAACGGGAGAAACGGGAGCCGAAGCCATCTGACGCCTCTCCCGGGATTGCGACGACACACGACAGGAAACAAGGAAGGGAAACCATGTCCGACGCCAATTCGGTCCTCGAGTCGATCAAGGACAATGAAGTCAAGTTCGTAGACCTGCGCTTCACGGACCCGCGGGGGAAGTGGCAGCACCTCGCCATGGACGTGAACATGGTCGACGAAGAGATGTTCGAGGACGGGGTCATGTTCGACGGCTCGTCCATCGCCGGATGGAAGGACATCAGCCAGTCCGACATGACGCTGGCGCCCGACCCGGGAACCGCGACGATGGACCCCTTCGCCGCCCAGAACTCGCTGATCGTCTTCTGCGACGTGATCGAGCCGACGACGGGCGAGGCCTACTCGCGAGACCCGCGGTCGCTGGCCAAACGGGCCGAGACCCATCTCAGCTTCACGGGGATCGGCGACCGCGCCATGTTCGGCCCCGAGGCGGAGTTCTTCGTGTTCGACGACGTGCGCTTCAACGTCGCCATGAACGCCTGCTCCTACGCCATCGACCAGGAGGAAGGCCCGTACAACAGCGACCGGCGGTTCGAGGGCGGCAACACCGGCCACCGCCCCCCCGCCAAGGGCGGATACTTCCCGGTGCCGCCGGTCGACTCGATGGGCGACCTGCGCGCCGAGATGACCACCATCATGCGCGAGATGGGTCTCGACACCGAGAAGCACCACCACGAAGTCGCGCCGTCGCAGAACGAGCTCGGCATCCGGGGCGGGGACCTCGTGCGCACCGCCGACATGATGCAGATCTACAAGTACGTCGTGCACAACGTGGCGCATTCGTACGGGAAAAGCGCGACGTTCATGCCCAAGCCCATCATGGACGACAACGGTTCGGGAATGCACACCCACCAGTCCATCTGGAGGGGCGACGACAACACCTTCGCCGGCGCCGGATACGCGGACCTGTCGGAAAACGCGCTCTATTACATCGGCGGCATCATGAGGCACGCCCGCGCGATCAACGCCTTCTCCAACCCGACCACCAACAGCTACAAGCGGCTGGTGCCGGGTTTCGAGGCGCCGGTGCTGCTGGCCTATTCGGCGCGGAACCGCTCGGCGTCCTGCCGCATCCCCTACGCCTCCAGCCCCGGAGGGAAGCGCGTCGAAGTCCGCTTCCCCGACCCCGCCGCGAACCCCTATCTCACCTTCGCGGCCATGCTGATGGCGGGCCTCGACGGGATCGAGAACAGGATCCACCCGGGCGACCCGATGGACAAGAACCTGTACGATCTGCCGCCGGAGGAGCTGGAGGACGTTCCCACGGTATGCGGTTCGTTGCGCCAGGCGCTCGAATCGCTCGACGCCGACCGCGACTTCCTCAAGAAGGGCGACGTCTTCACCGACGACGTCATCGACGGCTACATGGAGCTCAAGTGGGACGAGGTGTACGCCTTCGAGCAGACGACCCACCCCATCGAGTTCTCGATGTATTACAGCGTCTAACGAGAGGTATCTCGTAACCCAGGTAAGGAAAGGGCCGGTTCGGGGACCGGCCCTTTCCGCCCGTCCGGGATCGGCCCGGCCGAGCGCGGCCCGGCGGCGGGCGGTGAAGTGGCGCGGCCGACGCAATCGCGCTATGTCTTCGCCATCGTCGCCTGATTCGTATCGAGAGAACCGGCCCGGGCTCGTCCGTGAGCAATATCCTTTCCATCAACCTCGACGATCTTCTCCATTGCCGCAGCGTGGAGTCGGAGCGGGTGGAGTTCAAGGCGTCGTGGGATCCGAAAACGACCGGCCCGCAAGTACTCAAAACGATCTGCGCGTTCGCCAACGACCTCCACAACCTCAACGGCGGATACGTCGTCATCGGCGTCGAGGAACGGGACGGGCGGGCCGCTCTGCCGCCGTCCGGCCTGTCCGCCACGGAGGTCGAGACGGCGCAAAAGTGGATACGCGGCCAGTGCAAAAAGATCGACCCTCCCTATCAGCCCATTCCGTCGCCCGAGACGGTCGGGGACCGGCTTGTCCTGGTCGTCTGGGCTCCGGCGAGCGACACGAAGCCGCATCGCGCGCCGGACGGCCTTCATGGACCGAAGCGGTACTGGGTTCGCCTCGGTTCCGAGACGGTCGACGCCGAAGGACGCGGCGGCCCGCTCCGGGAACTCATGGCGCAAACGGCCCGCGTCCCTTGGGACGACCGCGGGGCGCGAGACGCGACGGTCGAGGACCTGAGCGAATCGAAGGTCCGTGAGCACCTGCGCGACGTGCGGAGCGGGCTTCTCGACGAACCGGACGAAAGGAACGTCTATCGGCGCATGCGGATCACGACGAGGCTCAACGACCACGAGATCCCCCGGAATGCCGGTCTCCTGTTCTTCTCGAAAGACCCCGGGGGGTGGTTTCGGGGAGCCAGGATCGAAGTCGCGCAGTTCGCCGCCGACCGGGCCGGAGACGTGCAGGAGGAGCGTGTCTTCGGCGGCGGTCTCGCGGATCAGCTGCGCGACTGCCTGAGCCATCTCGAGAATCTCTCGGCGTTCCATCTGCAAAAGCAACGGGACCGGAGCCAGGTCCGAGGCTGGGTCAGCTATCCGCTGCCGGCGCTTCGCGAGACCCTCGTCAACGCGGTCTATCACCGCAGCTACGACGTCGACCAGCCCGAGCCCACCAAGGTCTATCTCTATCCGGACCGGATCGAGGTCACCAGCTATCCGGGTCCGGCGCCGGGCATCGAGCGCCAACACCTGATCGCGGGCGCGAACGTTCCCGCCGCGCCGGCGCGCAACCGCCGCATCGGCGAGTTTCTGAAGGAACTGGGACTGGCGGAAGGGCGACTCTCCGGGCTGCCGAAAGTGTTTCGGGCGATGGAAGACAACGGATCTCCAGCGCCCAGGTTCGATTTCGACGAACAGCGGACGTACTTCCGGGCCGCGTTGCCGGCGCACCCGGAATACGGAGCGTTGTCGGCATTGCGGGACGCGGCCCATCTGCGGGCGCTGGGCGAGCCTCGGGAGGCCCTCCACCGCATCGAAACCGCGTGGGAGTCCAACCCGGCTTCGGCGGTCCTCGCGGCGGAAACGATTCGCCTGCGCGCGGAAGGCGGCGAGACCGAACGGGCAGAAGACGTCCTGAAGACGTTCGAGGCGCAAGGGCCGGAGAGCGCGATCCCCCACGTCGCGAACACGTTGATCGACGTACTGCTCAAGGATGGATACACGGAAGAGGCCCTGCGACTTCTCCGTCGGAACCGTCCTCCAGCGTTCGGCCAAGACGCCATCGACGCTGCGATCCTGGCCCGGCGCGCTGAGGACTCCCGCATCGCGCACCGGCACTTCGAGCGCGCCGGCGACGCGGTGTACGCCGACCCTCGAGCGTTGCTCGAGTTCGCGCAAACCAAGCTCCGGCTTGCGGGAGAGGCCCATCGGCGACGGCAACACGAGTCGAACCGCCGCTTTCTCACGGAGGCGCGATCCCTGCTGGAGCGCGTGATCCAGCTCGATGCATCGCCGATGCGCCACGCCTGGGCATGGCGGGAGCTGGCGCGCGCGCTCAACTGGCTGCGGGCGCCGCCCGGAGACGTCGAAGCGGCCTATCGCAAGGCGATCGAGCTCCTGCCTGACGAACCGCAGTTCGTCGAAGAGATGGAGCGGATCCTGGCAATCCGGCGATAACCGCGATCGAAGTCGCGGTTCACCGCCCGCGGCCGCGTCGATAGCAGGCATCGACGGGATCGAGAACGAGCCCGCTCCGGGCCAGATGTCGTTGTTGCCCGGAGAAGCCATACCGTATAATGTGCCGCCGCGATCACATCAACCAGGCCGACGCGGAGGCGCGCCGGATATCTCCATGGCGATGCACGACCTGTTCGAGAGCGGCGGCGAACGCCCGAAGCCCGGGAGACGGCGGGACGCCGGGTATTCCGCCGAGGACATAGAGGTCCTGGAGGGTCTCGAGCCCGTGCGCCGGCGTCCCGGCATGTACGTCGGGGGAACCGACGAGGCCGGCCTGCACCACCTGGCGGCCGAGGTCATCGACAACGCCATGGACGAGGCGGTGGCGGGCCACGCCAACCGCATCTCGATAAACCTGGGGCCGGACGGGACCCTCACGGTCGAGGACGACGGCCGCGGCGTCCCCGTCGATCCCCACCCCAGGTTCGAGGGCAAGTCCGCCCTGGAGGTCATCCTCACGACGCTGCATTCGGGCGGCAAGTTCAGCGACAAGGTGTACCACACGGCGGGCGGGCTGCACGGCGTCGGCGTGTCGGTCGTCAACGCGCTGTCGGACCGGTTCGAGATCGAGGTGGCGCGGAACAGGCGGCTCTGGTCGCAACGCTACTCCCGGGGGAAGCCCGAATCGGAGCTCGAGAACCGCGGCCGTTGCGGCAACCGGCGGGGCACGAAGGTCGCCTTTCGTCCGGACCCCGAAATTTTCGGCCGGAAGTCGGCGCTGGAGCCCGCGAAGCTCTACCGCATGGCCCGTTCCAAGGCCTTCGTGTACGGCGGCGTCGAGATCGACTGGTCCTGCGACGAAACGCTGCTGAAGGGGAAGGACGGGACCCCCGCCGAGGAAAAGCTCCATTTTCCGGGCGGCATCGTCGACTACCTCGCCACGATGACCGAGGGGTCGGAAACGGTCACCGACACGCCGTTCGCCGGCCGGGTCGCCATGGATTCCCGAGGAGGCCGGGTCGAGTGGGCCATCGCCTGGCTCGCCGCCGGAGACCCCTTCCTGAGCTCCTACTGCAACACGGTCCCGACGCCCGAGGGCGGCGCGCACGAGGCGGGATTGAGGGCCGCCCTGTCCAAGGCGCTGCGGGAATACGGCGAGCGCCTGAACAATCGCCGCGCGGCCCGGATCACGGCGGACGACGTCGTCGGCTCCATGGCCGGGGTCCTCTCGGTGTTCATCGCCGAGCCGCAGTTCCACGGGCAGACCAAGCAGAAGCTGGCCAGCCCCGAGGCCCAGAAACTCGTCGAGTCGGCGGTCCGCGACCATCTGGACCACTGGCTCTCCGGCGCGCCCGAAAGCGCGAGGCTGCTGCTCGACTTCGTCGTGGAGCGCGCCGAGGAACGGCTCCGGCGGCGGCAGGAACGGGACCTTTCCCGCAAGACGGCGGGTCGGCGCGGGCGGCTTCCCGGAAACCTCACCGATTGCGCGCGGCGCCAGAAGGACGGCACGGAGCTGTTCATCGTCGAGGGAGACTCGGCCGGCGGCTCGGCGAAGCAGGCGCGGGACCGCGTGACCCAGGCGGTCCTGCCCATGAGAGGCAAGATACTCAACGTCGCCAGCGCGGGACGGGACAAGCTGCGCGCCAACCAGGAACTGTCGGACCTCATGGTCGCGCTCGGCTGCGGCGCGCGCGAGGAGTACCGGGAAGACAAGCTCCGTTACGACAAGATCATCATCATGACGGACGCGGACGTGGACGGCGCCCACATCGCGTCGCTCCTGATGACGTTCTTCTACCGGGAGATGCCCGCCCTGCTCGACAACGGCCATCTCTACCTCGCCGCCCCGCCCCTCTATCGCCTGAGCCAGGGCGGCAAGACGCTGTACGCGCGGGACGACGCGCATCGCGACCGGCTGCTGGCCGAGGAGTTCGACGGCCGGGGCAAGGTCGAGATCAGCCGGTTCAAGGGCCTGGGCGAGATGCCGGCGGCCCAGCTCAAGGAGACCGCCATGGCGCCCGGCAAGCGCGTCCTGCTGCGCGTCACCGTCCCGGAGCCGGAAGGCGAGGAAACGGACCGGCTGGTCGAGAGCCTCATGGGCAGGAAGCCGGAGCTCAGGCTGGCCTTCATCCAGGAAAAGGCCGCCGACGTCCGGGACCTGGACATTTAGCCGGCATTTCTCGCACCGGAGGAGGATCGACGAGCGCGCGGCGTTGCGGGACCGCGGCGGACCCCCCTCCCGACCTCCCCCCTGCCAGGGGGGGAGGAGCATGAACGGAACCCCCCGTCCACCCCCCGATCCTCTCCCTTGCAGGGGGAGGATCGGGGGGTGGAGTCGCGTCAGGGGGAGGAGCGTCAACGGCCCCTCCGCTCCGTTCATTCGGTCGCTGGACCTCCGTGCGAACCTTGCCATAAGGTGCAGAGTCATGATCATGAAAGGCCAGGATATGGACGAGAGTCATTCGATCGCGGAAGCGCGCCGCAACCTGCCGAGACTGATCCGCGAAGCGGAAGACGGCAAAACGGTCGAGTTGACCCGACGTGGATTCGCCGGGGCGCACCAGGATTTCGCAAGGACCTTTGATATACCGGAACTCGCCCTCGACCCCGACGAGTTGTTCGAAGGCGCGCGGGACGGAATGCCGGGACGCGAGGTCCGGTTGTGAGGTGCTCGACTACGACAGGGAGGCGGCGGAGCGCGCGCGGCTGGGCGCCGACGGCAGGACGCCGCCGTTCGTCGACGGACGGATTGCGGCGGTCGCGTACGTCAACGACCTGACCCTGATTACGTCGAACGCCCGGGACTTCGAGGGCTTTCGGGGGTTGCGGGCGCGAAGCTGGGTATGAGGAACTCGCCCATGAGTGATTCCGGACCGGACGAAACGGGAGCTGCGGACGCGCCTCGCGCCCCCGGGAGGAATGGGAAGAGCGAGGCGTCTACTTCCTGGAAGACCCCGATTGGCCGCAGCGCGTGATCGAAGACGTTCTCGGGCCGGTAAGTTGACCCGCACTTCTCATACCGGAGGAGGATCGACGATTGCGCGGTGTTGCGGGACCGCGGTCCACCCCCCTCCCGACCTCCCCCCTGCCAGGGGGGAGGAGCATGAACGGAAACCTCCATCCCCCCTCTTCTCCCTCTCCCTTGCAGGGGGAGGGTCGGGGTGGGGGTCGCGCCAGGGGGGAGGAGCGCGAACGGGTCCCGCATGTTCGAGGACAGGGTTCCCGGACGGGCCGGCAATCAATCCCGCAAGGAGTCGAGCCACCGGCGCAGGAGGCCGGTCGTCTTCTCCGGCCATTCGAGCATCGGAACGTGACCGCAGGTATCGAGGACCGCCAGCTCGGCGCCGGGAATCCCGGCGGCGATCTCCTCCGACATCTCCAGCGGCGTGACGAGATCGTCGCGACCGCAGAGCACGAACGTCGGGCGCGCGACGTCCGGGAGGGTCGGCCTGCTGTCGGGGCGGTTCGCGAACGCCTTCTGCTGGTTCCGCAGGCCCGCGTATCCGGCCTCCTCCATCATCAGGCGGAGCGCGCGGACGTGGGCGCCGCCGCCGGTCCGCTCCGGATGGAAGAACACCGGCGCATACATCCTGGCGATGGCCTCGAAGTCGTCGCGCGCCGCGAGCTCCGCCGCCGGCCGGCGGCGCGCGCGCTGGGACGGCCATTCGGGACGCGCCGTACTGCCCACGAGGGCGAGGCCGACGACGCGCCCGGGAACCTGGCGCGCCGCCTCGAACGCGACGGCGCCGCCCATCGAGTTCGCCAGGATCGCGAACTCGCGCGGCATGGGCGCGACGGCGGCGGCGGCCAGCTCGCGCACGTCGTCGGCGCCGTACAGGTCCGCGACGGCGATGTCGGCCACGTCGGACAGATGGCGCGTCTGATGACCGAACAGCCGGTGATTGCAGAGATGCCCCGGCAGGATCAGCAACGGAACGGAAGCGCTCATCCGGCGCCCCTGCGCTTGACTCCGCGCGCCTCGATCCCCATATCCACGACGTCGACGGCGGTCGCGAAGCGCGCGACCGGGCGGCGGATGACCAGGACGCGCCCGATCTCCGGCCAGCGAAGGGCCGCGCGGAGGGTGGTTGACATCCGAGGCCGCGTAGAGTATTGCGCCCACCATCCCGCGACCGGACGGTCGCCCCGGCAGTCCCATTGGTACGCCGCGATATCCGGCAACATATGAATTTCTCCGATCTTGGCCTGAGTTCCGAAGTCCTCCAAGCGGTCGCCGAAGCGGGGTATCTATCCCCGACACCGATCCAGGAACAAGCGATACCATTCGTGACGCAGGGCCGCGACCTCATGGGGTGCGCGCGGACCGGCACGGGCAAGACGGCCTCCTTCACCTTGCCGATGATCGACATGCTGGCCGCGGGCCGCGCCCGGGCCCGGATGCCGCGCGCGCTGATCCTCGAACCGACGCGGGAACTGGCCGATCAGGTCGCCGAGAACTTCGCGGTCTACGGCAAGTATCGAAAACTTTCGACGGCGCTGCTGATCGGCGGCGTCTCGTTCGACGAACAGGACAAGAAGATCGACCGGGGCGTCGACGTCGTCATCGCCACGCCGGGACGCCTGCTCGACCATTTCGAGCGCGGGAAACTGCTGCTCAGCGGCATCGGGCTGGTGGTGATCGACGAGGCGGACCGGATGCTCGACATGGGTTTCATCCCCGACGTCGAACGCATCGCGAAGCTGCTGCCGCGGTCGCGGCAGACCCTTTTCTTCTCCGCGACCATCATGCCCGAAATCCGGCGCATCGCGGGGCGGTTCCTCACCGATCCCGAGGAGGTGGCCGTCGACCCGCCGGCGTCGCCCGCCGAAAACGTCGATCAACGGCTGATCGTGGTCCGCCCGGAAGACAAGCGCGAGGCGCTGCGCCGGATCCTCCGCCGCGAGGAGATCGGGTCGGCGTTGATCTTCTGCAATCGCAAGCGCGACGTCGACATCGTGGCGCGGTCGCTGGACAGGCACGGGTTCGACGCCAAGGCGCTCCACGGCGACATGCGGCAGTCGACGCGGATGGAGACGCTCGAGGGCTTCCGCAACGGCGACGTAAGCCTGCTGGTGGCCAGCGACGTGGCGGCCCGGGGGCTCGACATCACGAGCCTTCCGTTCGTCCTGAACTTCGACGTTCCCTTCAACGCCGAGGACTACGTTCACCGCATCGGCCGAACGGCGCGGGCGGGCCTGTCCGGCGTCGCCATCACGATCGCGACTCCCGACGACGACAAGCTGGTGACCGCCATCGAACGCCTCATCGGTTCCTCCATCCGGGTCGCTGACCTCCCCGAGATCGAGAACCCGGGGACCGGGAGCGAGTCCGAACGCCCGGAGACCGGCCGCGGGCGTTCCCCGAGGCGGCGCGGCCGCCGGAAAAAGGCGGACGGCCGGAACGGCCGCTCCCCGACGGCCGGGAACGGCCCGGCGGCGGACGCGCAACCGGAACCGAAGGCCGGGACGCGGGACGCGAACGGGAAGCGTCCCCCGGCAAGGACGCGCGAACGAAAGAGGACGCCCCGCGCCGGCGAGGCGACCGGCGGAGCGGAGCTGAAATTCGGCGTCACCGACGACGTGCCGGCGTTCCTGGCGCGCCCATCGCGGTCCCGCGACGACTGAGGCGGGAGCCGCGCCGTGCGGACCATATTCGTCATGGTCAAGTGCGAGCTCGGGGAGGCCTACCGGGTCGCCGAACGGGCCGCCGACATGGCCCAGGTCTCGGAAGTGCATTCGACCTCGGGCCAGTACGACCTCCTGATGAAGTGCTATCTGGACGAGAGCGCCGACGTCGGGCATTTCGTCACCGAGAACGTCCAGCGCCTTCCGGGCGTCAAGGACACCTTCACCCTCATCGCGTTCAAGGCGTTCGCGTAGGCGCCCGGACGGGCCGACGTTCCGCGCCTCCATCGACCGGCCGGCAAATCCACGATGATCGCCGCGCAGATAACGGACTTTCACATCGGGCTCCCGGGCGGGCGCATGGACGAGAGGTTCCGCACGGCGGCGTTCCTGGAAACGGCGGTCGCGCACCTCGCGTCCCTCGAACCGCCGCCGGACGTCGTGCTGGCGACGGGCGACCTCGTCGACCGGGGACTGCCGGAGGAATACGAGCGTCTGCGCGAGATCCTGGCGCCCATCGGCGTTCCCGTCTACGTCATCCCCGGCAATCACGACGACCGCGAGGCCCTGTCGGAGGCCTTCGCAGACCAGGGGTATCTGCCCGCGGGCGGCCGGTTCCTGCACTACGTGATCGACGACTGGCCGGTGCGCCTGATCGCCCTGGACACCGTGATCCCGGGGAAGATCGGCGGAGAGCTGTGCGAGGAACGACTCCGATGGCTGGCGGACCGCCTGGCGGAGGACCCCGACAGGCCGACGCTGATATTCATGCACCACCCGCCCATAAAGAGCGGGATCATCGGCATGGACCGGCACGGTTTCGGCGCCGGCGCCTCCGAAATGGGAGCCATCGTGGAGAGGCGCCCGAACGTCGAGAGGATCGTCTGCGGCCACCTGCACCGCCCTGTCACCGCGCGCTGGCGCGGCGCCGTCCTCAGCGTGGCGCCGAGCACCGCCCATCAGATGGGGTTGAACATGGTCGAAGACGCCAGGCAGCGGATCGTCATGGAACCCCCGGCCTGCCACCTCCACCTGTGGCGGCCGGACACGGGCATCGTCAGCCACACGTCCTACACGGGCCGGTACGAGACTCCGCCGCCGGTCGAGCCGTCCTGACCCGCATTTCCCCTGCCGGCGGGGGTCGGGGACCGCGCGGCGTCGCGGGACCGCGGTCCACCCCCCTCCCGACCTCCCCCCTGTCAGGGGGGAGGAGCGTCAACGGCCCCTCCGTTCCCGCCGCCGGGCTGCGTCGCGGCCCCCGAGCCGCCGATACAGCTTCTCCCAGACCTCGACGAACCGGTCCACGTCCGCGGACCGGGAGGCCCAGCCGAGACTGACCCGGATCGCGGAGCCGGCCAGGTCTTCCGGCAGTCCCATGGCGTCGAGGACGTGGGAGCGCGACATCTTGCCCGAGGAACAGGCCGACCCGGCGCTCACGCCGACGCCATCGAGGTCGAAGGCCATGACCTGCGTCTCCGCCGACACGCCGGGCATGGCGATGCACGACGTGTTGGGCAGGCGCGCCGCGGCGGACCCGACGACGATCCCGTCGCCGGCGATCGAACGGAGCCGGTCTTCCAGTCCGTCGCGCAGCTCTTCGACGCGGCCCGGCGTTTCCGTGTCCGCCAACGCGCTCTCGGCGGCCGCGCCGAACCCCGCGATGCCGGGGACGTTCTCGGTGCCGGCCCGCCGTCCGCGCTCCTGTCCGCCGCCGAGAAGCATCGCCTCGAGCGCCTCGGCGCCGTCCCGCGCCACCAGCGCCCCGACGCCCTGGGGGCCGCCGAACTTGTGCGCCGACAAGGACATCAGGTCGACGCCGAGCCGGTCGAAGTCCACGGCGATCTTTCCCGGCCCCTGCACGCCGTCGCAATGCACCGCGGCGCCGCGCGCCCTCGCCGCCGCGACCACGTCGGCGACCGGCTGGATCACGCCGGTCTCGTTGTTCGCGGCCATCACGGAGACGAGCGCGCCCGCAGGCGACCGCCGCAACTCGCGGTCGAGCGCCGCGACGTCGACCACCCCGTCGCGGCCGACGGGGATCGACGATCCCGCGCGCGCCCCGGACGCGACGGCGGCCAGCACCGAGTCGTGCTCGATGGCGGACGCCACGAGATGCCGTCCCCGCGCCGCCGCGCAGCGCAACGCCATGTTGTTCGCCTCGGTGCCGCCGCTGGTGAAGACGACGGAGCGCGGGGACGCGCCGACGAGGCGGGCCACCGCCTCGCGCGCGGCCTCGACCCTGGCCCTGGCCTCGCGGCCGGGCCCGTGCGCCGACGACGGGTTCCCGCCCGCCTCGAGAGCCGAGGCGACGGCCCGCGCCGCCTCCGGCCGGACCGGCGCGGTGGCGTTGTAGTCGAGATACGCGGGACGCCGCCCGGTCATCGCCGCGGACGCCCGGTCGCGGTCAGTCGGGCGCATCCCTGGAGGCGGCGTCCCCGGCGTCGTCGGAGCCGGGCCGCCACGACATGACGCCGTCCCGGTCGCCCAACCGTTCCTCCAGCTCCGCCACGCGCAGGCCGAGGGACTGAACCTCGTCCAGCAAGGCGTCGATCCTCCGGGCGATCGGGTCCGCGTCCTCGTCGACGGGCGTGCCGTAGGGATCGAAGCGCTGCCCGGCTTCACGCTTCGCGGCCGCGCCCACCGGGCGCGCGGGAATGCCGACGACCGTCCCGCCGGGCGCCACGTCCTTGAGGACGACGGAGTTCGCGCCGATCCGGGCGTTGGCGCCGACGACGATCGGGCCGAGGACCTGGGCGCCCGACCCGACGATCGCGCCGTCGTCCAGAGTCGGGTGCCGCTTCTCGTTCACCTGGGATCGGCTGTCGACCGCGGGAGCGATGCCGCCCAACGTCACGTCGTGATAGAGCGTCACGTCGTCGCCGATGACCGAGGTCTCGCCGACGACGACGCCCATCCCGTGATCGATGAAGAAGCCCCGGCCGATGCGCGCGCCCGGGTGGATCTCGATCCCGGTGAGGAACCGGCCCAGGTGGGAGACGAACCGGCCCAGCAGCTTCCAGCCGCGCGACCACAACGCGTGCGCGACGCGATAGAACAGGACGGCATGGAATCCCGGATAGCAGAGGACGACCTCGAGCCTGGACCTCACCGCCGGGTCGCGTTCGAAAATCGCCCGGACATCCGCGCCAATGGTATTGAACATTGGCTCCCTCACTGTAATATCGGGGCGTCGGCGCGCCTCCGAATCGGGTTCGCGACAGGTCATCGAAAGGCGTTCTGCGTCCGACCTCTTTCGGTATAGGTCGGCCGCGCATACCAGTCAACGATTCGAACCGGTCCGGAGGCCGCCCCGGCCGCCGCGCGACACGTCGCGTCCGTTTCGCGCGCGTCCGCGACGGGGGCGCGCCGGAACGAGGCCGCGACGCCGCGCCACGCTTGGAGGACGGATGCCCGAAGTCAACATCGTCGGTCCCGAAGGCCGGCTCGAAGGCCGCTACCACCACCAACCGAACGCCGACCGGTCGCCCGTCGCGCTGATCCTTCACCCGCATCCCCAGTTCGGCGGGACCATGAACAACAAGGTCGTGTACAACCTGTTCCATGCGTTCGCGCGCAAGGGGTTCTCGGCGCTCAGGTTCAACTTCCGGGGCGTCGGGAAGAGTCAGGGCGCGTTCGACAACGGCCAGGGCGAGCTGTCCGACGCCGCCTCGGCGCTCGACTGGCTCCAGGCCTCCAACCCGAACGCTTCCGCGTGCTGGGTCGCGGGCTTCTCGTTCGGCGCCTGGATCTCCATGCAACTGCTCATGCGCCGGCCCGAAATCGACGGCTTCGTCTCGGTCGCGCCGCCCGCCAACGTGCTGGACTTCAGCTTTCTCGCCCCCTGCCCGGCGTCGGGGCTGATCGTTCACGGCGCCGACGACGACATCGTGCCGACCGAAGAGGTCGAGAAACTGGCGGCCAAGCTCCAGGTCCAGCGCGGCATCGAAATCTCCTACGAGACCATCGCCGGCGCCAACCACTTCTTCGAAGAGAAACTGCCCGACCTCAACACCCAGGTCGAACGGTATCTGGCGACGGCCTTCGCCTGAGCCGCCCCCGGCCGAACGGAAGCCGCCCCGGGCGTTCCCGGTCACGCGGGGCGGCGGACGACTCCGCCCACGCAGGGACGCGGGACGCCCGTCGTCTCGGGCCAGCTCGAAGGCAATCCCCGGACGGTCCGGACGGCGAGGTGCGCGAACGCTTCCGCCTCCAGAACGGCGCCGTCCCATCCCACCGCCTCCACCGGCTCGACCGAAGCGCCGATCCGGGCCGCCAGTTCGTCCATCAGCGCCCCGTTGCGCCGCCCGCCGCCAGCGACCAGCCAACGCGGCGGCGCCTCGGGAAGACGTCCGAGCGCCGCCCGGACGGCCTCGGCCGTGAACGCCGTCAGCGTCGCCGCGCCGTCCTCCGGCGAGAGTCCGTCGACCGCCGCGAGCGAGAACGCGTCTCGGTCGAGGGATTTCGGCGGCGGGAGCGCGAAATACGGATGGCTCATGAGCTTCTCCAGGGCCGGCGCGTCGACCCGGCCCCTGGAGGCGAGCGCGCCGTTCCGGTCGAACGGCGCGCCCGTCCGCGACCCGACCCAGTCGTCGAGCAGGGCGTTTCCCGGTCCGGTGTCGAACGCCCGGATCTCCGCGGCGGCCGGCCCCGTCGCGCCGGACGTTCGAGAGGCGGACGGTTCCTCGCCGATCCAGGTCACGTTCGCCACGCCGCCCAGGTTGAGGACCGCCAACGGTTTCGGAAGCTCCCGCGCGAGAGCCCAGTGATAGGCGGGGGCGAGCGGCGCGCCCTGCCCGCCCGCCGCGACGTCGGCGGCGCGGAAATCGTCGACCACCGGAACCCCGGTCATCCTCGCCAGCAGCTCGCCATCGCCGATCCGGCGCGTCCGGCGCGCCTCCGGCGCATGAAGAATCGTATGTCCATGAAATCCGATCACGTCTATTTCGGAATATGTTATGGAGTTTTCATCAAGTAAATCACGAATGACGGCGGCATGTCTCGCCGTCAACTCGGACTCCACGTCGGAGGTCTCTCTCTCGCCGCCGACCACGTCGGCCAGCCGTTTCCGGAACTCCTCCTCGTAAGGCGTCGTCGAAGACGGGCCGCGCCCCAACACGGACACGCCGTCCGTTCGCACGATCGCGGCGTCGATCCCATCCCGCGAGGTCCCGCTCATCAAACCGAGCGCGGTCATCGTCGAAAACGAACGATCGCCCATCGAACCGGCCTCCCCTCGCGGGACCGGGACCCGCGCGGCGCATATTGCCGCGGTCCGGGGTTCGTGTTACATGGCCGCGCGCCGCCGAACCCGCAATCCCTTTCGCGTTTTCGCGCGCCCGCCGCCGCGAACGGCGAAATCGGCGGGCGGGACGGCATGATAACGAGTCCCGGCTACCGACGATGCCCCGACCGAAGTCCGAGCTCCTGCGCGCGCTGACGGCGCGCGGCTACGTTCACCAGTGCACGGACGTGGACGGCCTCGACCGACTGGCGTCCGAGGGAACGCTGATCGCGTACGAAGGGTTCGACTGCACCGCCCCCAGCCTGCACGTCGGAAATCTCGTGGGAATCATGATGCTTCGGCGCCTCCAGCGCGCCGGACATCGGCCCATCGTGCTCATGGGCGGCGGGACCACGAAAGTCGGCGACCCCTCGGGCAAGGAGGAAGGAAGGCGAATCCTCTCCGAGGCGGAGATCGCCGCCAACAAGGCGGGCATCGAACGGACGTTCGCGAGATTCCTCGAGTTCGGGGACGGCCCCACGGACGCCCTGATGGTCGACAACGCCGACTGGCTGGACGCCCTCGAGTACATCCCGTTCCTGCGGGAGTTCGGTTCCCGTTTCTCCGTGAACCGAATGCTCGCCATGGACAGCGTGAAACGGCGCCTCGACAGGGAGCGGCCGCTCAGCTTTCTCGAATTCAACTACATGGTGTTGCAGGCATACGATTTTCTGGAGCTCGCCCGGCGCCACGGCTGCGTCCTGCAGATCGGCGGCTCGGACCAGTGGGGCAACATCGTCAACGGCGTGGAGCTCGGCCGCCGCGTGGACGACCGAACGCTTTACGGTCTGACCTCCCCGCTGCTGACCACGTCGTCCGGAGAGAAGATGGGAAAGACGGCGGACGGCGCCGTGTGGCTGAACGGGGACATGCTCTCCGCCTACGACTACTGGCAGTTCTGGCGGAACGTCGACGACGCGGACGTCGGCAGGTTCCTGCGCCTGTTCACCGAACTGCCGCTCGACGAGATCGAGCGCCTCGAATCCCTCCGGGACGCGGAAATCAACGAGGCGAAGAAGATCCTCGCGAACGAGGCCGCCGGTCTCTGCCACGGTCCGGAGGCGTCGCGGACGGCCGCGCAGACGGCCCGCGATACGTTCGAAGGCGGCGGGTCGAGCGGGAACCTGCCGGGAATCGACGTGCCGCGCGCCGAACTGAGCGCTGGCGTGGCGGCATTCGAGCTGTTTCACCGCGCGGGCCTCTGTTCGAGCCGCGGCGAGGCGCGCCGCCTCATCAAGGGGGGCGGCGGGCGCATCAACGACGTCGTCGTCGGCGACGAGGCCCAATCGGTCACGTTGGAACACCTGGGAGCCGAAGGTTCGATCAAGCTGTCGGCCGGAAGGAAACGGCACGCGCTCGTCAGACCGTCCTGACCCGCATGCCCCGCACCGGACACGGGAGCGGAAACCGCGCCCCTATTCGCTCCGCGGCGAATCCTCCTCCGGCGGCGCCCCGTCCGCGGCCCCCCAGTCGCCCGACACGAACGACCGCAGGAACCCGGGCGCCAAGGCCGACAACGGATTGACCGTGACCTCCGGTTCCCCGGTCGGGCCGTCGACGGCGTAGGCGATCGCGAAGACGCCCTCCCCTTCCCTTCCCACGAAGAGCCTCCCAAAAAACGGGACGTACCCGAGCAGCGAGTTCAGGGTGTAGGAGGGAACCAGGGTTCCCCGCAGCGCGACCCGGTCGCGTTCCCGGTCCAGCTCTCCCTCCAGGGTGACGCCGAGCGCCGGGCCGACGGCGCGCGCGCCCTCAATCGCCAGCCGGCCGTCCCGAAGGTCGAAGGGCGCTTCGAAACGAACGAACGAAATCCCCTCGCCGTCGAAAAGGTTCGCTATCCCCGTCAACGAAGCGACCGTGAGCAGCCGCGCGAACACGGGCATGTTCGCGACCTTGAAATCGTATATGGCGACCTTGCCCGAAAGCGGGCGGGACGGCAGCGTTTCGTCGATGGTCGCCGTCAGCTCGAAGCGCCCCCCGACGATGCCGTCGAGAACCCCCAGCGACTTCGCGAGCGCGCCCGCGTCGTCCGAATCGACGGCCAGACGCAGGCCGCCGGACCGGCCGCCGAGGGATACCCGCACGGACGCCCCGCCGGTCAGGACTCCCTCGGCCTCGATTTCCCGCCAGGACTCGCCGGAGTGAACGGCCCTGCCGTTCACGTCGGTGAGGCCGCGCCGATCGTCGATCAGGATCTCCCCGATGCGCGCCGACAGCATCAGGGGGGGAATCGGCCGGGAGTTCCCGGCGCCGAAGAGACCCGCGACGTAGGGCCTCATGTCGAGGCGGCGGCCTTCGAGGGCGACGACGAAACCCTCGGGCTCGCGGGGCCTGACCGAAACGGACACGCTGGTCTCCCCCGTCTCGAGCAACGAGAGGTCCAGGCGCCGCAGTTCGTTGTCGGCGTCCAGTTCGCCCTCTCCGACGGCCTTGAGGCCCGGCCCGGAGAGCTCGAACGACGCCGCCCATCCACCGCCCTCGCCCGACGGCGCGGCGGCCATCCGCAGGGTCGCGCCCTCGCCCGCGGACTTGCTCCACACGAGTTCCGGGACGTCGAGCCGCGCGGACGTCAGATCGGCGGCCACGTCGACGCCCACGATTTCTCGCCCTTCGGTGTGGATCCGGGCGTCGACCGGCGTCACGCCGGCCACGCGGGGAAGCGACGGCAGCCCCAGCGCCCGCCGATGGCCATCGTCCAGACTTGCCGTGAGCGACAGCGAACCGGCCGCCGAACCCGCCGGCCGAAAGGCTCGCCGCCACTCGAAATCGAACGGCGCGCCGTCGATCGACGCCGTCCCCGACGCCTCGATCCCGTTCGCGTCGAGCCGAATCTGCATGTCGCCGTCGCTCAGCGCATGGCCGCGGACGAAAGACGGCGCGGCCAAGCCTCGCAGGTTCGCCGCCGCGGCGTATTTGACCTCGCGGCCCCGGAGTCCGGGCTTCAACGGCAGTTCGAGCCGAACCCTCGTGGCGCTGGAGCCGGACATGGTTTCGGGCCGGATTCGGTCGGAATCGAAGAGCCGGAAAGGAGCGTGCGCGAGAACGGCCAGAACGTCGGACACCTCGCCGCTCCCCACGAATTCGACGTGGGCCGTCTTCTCCGGAGCGCTCAACCCGTCGACCCGCACGTCGCCCTCGGAGATCGCGACGTCCCCCACCCGTCCGCTTTCGACCGTCAACGCGATCGTGCTCCCCGTCATGCGCATGGATCCACGCGCATCGACGAGCCGCGGCATCCCGGGCAGGTACCGCGCCGAGACTCCCTCGAAGTCCAGCGCCAGATCGAGGGCGTCTTCCCGCAAGCCGCGCCCGACCCGCGTTTCCGGCGAAACCGTCAGACGCACGCCGCCTCGCGCGATCTTCCCGCCGCTGAATCTGGCCGTGACCCAGTCCCTGGACCTGCTCAGGAAATCGTTGGGCCAGTAACGCCGCAAGGCGTCCACCGGAAGGTTCTCGAAACTCCCCTCCAGGGTGACGGCCGACCGCTCCCCGAACTCGATCGACCCGCTCGCCGAAGCGGAGGCGTCGCCCAGATCCACGAACAGGTCGTCGAACTGGACGCCCGAAAAACCTTCCAGGATTCTTCCCTTGACCGCGAGCCGCCGGAGGGCCAGATCATCGTCGAAATATCGGGGGAGGCGCACGCGCCCCGGGCTCGCCGCGAGATCGAAGGCGACGGCCCCCACGATTCCTTCGGCGCTCAGAGTGAGGTCCACGACGCCGTCGACCGGCGTTCCAAGGCCCCCGAGCCCGGAGAGCGACGGGTGGTACGTCGCGAGTCGGCTCGGCTCCAGGGCGAACACGCTCACGTTCACGGCCACCTTGCCGCTGTCCCGAACGTGCGACAGCCGGACGGCCACCGACGTCGCGGCGCCGTCCAGCTCCAACAGGCCGGAGGCGCGCCCGGAAATGCCCGCGGCGTCCCGCGTCAGGGAGATGCCGACCTCGGTCGATCGCAAGGTCCGGTTCAGCACGCGATCGACCAGGGTGACCCGCGCGTCCCGCACGCCGACCCGCGACAGCAGTTCCGTCGACGCGCCCGCCTCGCGCCGCGCCCGCAGCCGGTCGGCAAGGGCCGAAAGCACGACCCCCGCGTCCTGGCCCGCGTCGTCGTCCGTCCCGATCCCGAAGGAGCCCTGCTCGTCCCGGAAAAGCGTGATCCGGGGGCGGAGCAACTCGATCCGGGTGAACGCCAGGCGTCCGCCGAGCAGCGCGGCGCCGCTCACGCCGAGCGAGATTTCCGGGACGCCGGCGATGACCCGATTCTCCGAGTCGAGGAGCCGCGCGCCGACGACGCGCACGTCGATCGCCCGCTCCCAGCCCGCCCAGGCCAGGACGGTATCCTCGAGGTCGATCCGGACCCCCTGGACGTTGCTGTTCAGGGCGTCGCGCACGTAGGGGACGAGAGGCTGCAACGAAATCGGCCCCGACCAAAGCAACCAGCCCGCCGCGACGAACAGGACGGCGGATCCCGCGGCGACCGCCGCGAGCAGCCAGAGCATCATCCTGCCGGTCGAGGCGATCACGGGTCCCTTGCGCCGTAGCTCGAAATGCGGACCGGGGAACCGGCGATTCGCGCGATCCTTGACCGCCGTCACCCTGTTCCGCAGTGTGCCCCATACCTCGACGCAAAGGCCATACCTCGATGCGAGGGCCATGGACGCAAAGGGACGCGGGGCTTGTTGTTTCTATCGCAGATCGAGACCCTTCCCCGGCCGTACTCGCAGGAACGCCTCGAACGCGGCCTCGAGGAATGGCGCGAGCGGGCGGCCGCGTCCGGGGACCCGACGCTGGACGATTTCGCGCGGCGCCTCGCGGCGCACCCCGCGGGCCGCGGCTTCCTGGCCGCGATATTCGGCAACAGCCCGTTCCTTTCCTCATGCCTGTTGCGGAACGTCTCCTTCGCCCGCGACCTCTTCGAGATGGGACCGGCCCGACTCGGCGCCCAGGTCCTCGATTCGGTGCGGACGGTCCGCGGCGCGGAGCGAAACTCGTTGATGACGGCGCTGCGGGACGCCCGCGCGAAGATGGCGCTTCTGGTCGCAGCCGCGGACATCACCGACGCCTGGTCCCTCGACGACGTCACGGAAGCCCTCGGCGACTTCGCGGCCGCCGCCGCCGGAGCGGCGGTGGATCACCTTCTGGCGGCCGCCGCCGACGCCGGGAACCTGGACCTTCGCGACGAGGAACGTCCCTCGGAAGAGAGCGGCTTCACCGTCATCGGCATGGGCAAGCTCGGGGCCCGCGAACTGAACTATTCCAGCGACGTGGACCTGATCGCGCTGTTCGACGAGGAACGGGTCCGTTACACGGGCGGCAAATCGGCGCAGGACCTTTTCGTGCGCCTGACCCGCGAACTGATACGTCTGTTGCAGTCCCGGACGAGCGCGGGCTACGTATTCCGGACCGACCTGAGACTGCGGCCCGACACCGGCAGCTCGCCGTTGGCGATGTCCATGGCGGCGGCGGAAAGCTACTACGAAAGCGTCGGGCAGAACTGGGAGAGGGCGGCGTTGATCAAGGCCCGCCCCGTCGCCGGGGACATCGCGGCCGGGCGCGCCTTCATGGACCGCATCTCTCCCTTCGTCTGGCGGAAGTATCTGGATTTCGCCGCCATCCAGGACGTCCACTCGATCAAGAGGCAGATTCACGCGCATCGCGGACACGGATCGGTCACGGTTCCCGGCCACGACATCAAGGTGGGAAGAGGCGGCATCCGGGAGATCGAGTTCTTCGTCCAGACCCAGCAACTGATCGCCGGAGGGCGCGACCCGGCCCTCAGGGTCCCGGATACCCGCGGGGCCCTCGAGGCCCTCGAGGCCGGTGGACGCATCGAGCGGAGCGTCGCCGACGACATGGCGCGCGCCTACGCGTATCTGCGCCGGCTCGAGCACCGTTTGCAGATGATCGCCGACGAACAGACCCACACCGTGCCGGAAACCGAAGAGGGCCTGGCGCACGTCGCCGCCTTCATGGGTTTCCCGGACACGGCGTCGTTCGTCGCCGAGACGCTGGATACGTTGCGAACGGTCGAACGGCACTTCGCGCGGCTCTTCGAGCACGCGCCGGCCCTGGGAGACGTCGGCAGCCTCGTCTTCACGGGCGCGGAAGACGACCCCGAGACGATCTCGACGCTGGCCGGGCTCGGGTACGGCGAACCCTCGACCGCGGCGGCGCTGATCCGCCGCTGGCATCACGGCGGCTACCGGGCGACGCGGAGCGCGCGCGCCAGGGAGTTGCTCACCGAGCTCACCCCCGCATTCCTGCGGGCGTTCGCCGGCGCGGCCAATCCCGACGCCGCCATCCTGAAATTCGACGAATTCCTGTCCAAGCTGCCCACCGGGGTCCAGATATTCTCGCTGTTCCACGCCAATCCCGGTCTTCTCGACCTGATGGCGGAGATCATGGGCAGCGCGCCGAGGCTGGCCGAACACCTGGCGCGCAATCCCCGCCTCATGGACAACGTTCTGAGCGGCGACTTCTACGATCCCATCCCCGGCGCGGACCTGCTCGCCCGGGAGTTGTCCCGGATGCTGGCCGATTGCGGACACTACGAGGAGGTGCTCGACGGCTCCCGCCGGTGGGGTCACGACCAGGCGTTCCAGGCCGGCGTGCACATCCTGCGGAACGTCGCATCGGCGACGGACGTGGGGCCGAGCCTGGCGGACGTCGCGGACGTTCTCCTGCGCGAACTGTACGCCGCCACGGAAGCCGAATTCGCGCGGGTCCACGGCGAAATCCGGGACGGCGCCTTCGCGGTCGTCGCCCTCGGCAAGTACGGCGCGAGAGAGCTCACGCCCGAGTCCGACCTGGACCTCGCCTTCGTCTACGATTGTCCCGGCGCCGGGAAGTCTTCCGGCGGCAGGCGTCCCCTGACCGTGGGCGAGTACTACTCCCGGCTCGGCAAGCGCGTCATCAACGCCATCTCCGCGCCGACCGCGGAGGGCCGGCTGTACGAAGTCGACATGCGCCTCCGTCCGTCCGGCGCCAGCGGACCGATCGTGGTCCACGTGGACGGGTTCGAGGAGTATCAGAAAAACCGGGCCTGGGCGTGGGAACACATGGCCTTGACCCGGGCGCGCGTCGTGCTGGCGCCTCCCGTCCTGCGGGACCGGATCGAGGGAATCATCGACGCCGTCGTGCGCCGGCGCCGGGACCCCGCGAAACTCCTCCGGGACGTGGCGGAGATGTACGAGCGAACCGAACGCGAGCACGGCGCCGAAGACCCGTGGCGGATCAAGCACGTGCACGGAGGTCTGTTCGAACTCGAGTTCCTGTGCCAGTACCTGATCCTCCGCCACGCCGCCGACCATGCCGAGGTCGCCGCCGGAGGCGCGGCGGACGCGATCCGCGCGTTGCGGCGGGCCCGAGTCATCGACGGCGGCCTCGCGGACGAGCTGACCGAGGCCCTGCGGCTGTTCAGGAACGTCCAGGGATTTCTCAGACAGACCCTCCAGGTCGATTTCGTGGAGGAACAGGCGCCGGAGGGCCTCCGCCGGGCGTTGGCGCGGGCGACGGGCCGGGAGAGCTTCGAGGCCCTGAAATCGGCGATCGTCGACACCGAACGCCGGATCCATCGACGGCTCCGGGAGTTCATCGTCGACCCGGCCCAGGCCCATGCCGGAAACGCGGCGGAGCCCGGCGGCGCGGCGGACTGATCCCGGAACCCCGCGCATCGCCGCGCGGAATTCGGCGGAATCGCCGGATCGCGCTTGCCGTCGCTCCCCGAAACGGGCACAATCGCCGGGTTCCGGAATCGCGGGCGGCCGCCACGCGACTGAAGGAAAGTTCCCCCAACGCGCGTCGGGAGTTCGGCAGGGTGACCCAATCGGAAAGCATCGGGCCTCGAGAGGGCGATCGGGCTCCGGATTTCTCGCTGCCCGGCGATGAAGACGCATCGGTCTCCCTGAAGGACTTTCGCGGGAGGAACGTCGTCCTCTACTTCTATCCGAAGGACGACACGTCGGGATGCACGAAGGAGGCGATCGGATTCACGGAGGCCCTGGAAGCCTTCGGGAAGCTCGATGCCGTCGTTCTGGGCGCATCCAGGGACAGCGTCGCCAAACACCGGAAGTTCAAGGACAAACACGGCCTGGGCGTAACGTTGATATCGGACGAGGATGGCGGCCTGTGTTCCGATTACGGCGTCTGGGTCGAGAAGAGCATGTACGGACGGACCTACATGGGCATCGAACGGGCGACGTTCCTGATCGACAAGGGCGGCCGCGTGAGGCGCGTATGGAGGAAGGTGAAAGTCCCGGGTCACGTCGAAGACGTTCTGGACGCGGCGCGCGCCATGGCCCGAGAGGGATGAGGCGAGAGAGGCCCGAAGCCCGGCACCGTCACCACCGGGCCTGGCGCGACGTTCCGGCCGGATTGCTCGATCGGATGTTTCCGAAGCGGCAGTTCTACTACCGCCGCGGGGGACGCGTCCGGTTCATTTCGCTGGGCAGGTCGGCGCAAGCCGTTCTGGCCCTGGTCCTCGTCGCGTCTTTCGGCTGGGTGACGTTCGCCTCCGTTCATCTCCTGTTCCAGGATCGGGTCGTCGAGTCCAAGGACCGCCGGATCGCTGATCTGGAGTCGGACCGCGGACGACTCTCCCGGGAGCTCTCGGACCTCCGGAACCACTTCGCCTCGCTGACCGGCGACCTCGAAGCCAGGCACGCGCGGCTGTCGGATCTCCTGCTTCACAAGGAAGCGCTGGAAGAACGGCTGAGCGCGCTGACGGACGAACTCGATGCCGCCGTCGGCGAACGAAACCGGGCCGCCGCCGCCAAGCGGACGATCGAGGCGCGGGCGGAGCGGTTGGCGACGGACCTGGACGCGGCATCGGCCCGCAACTCCAGCCTGTCCGAGGCGCTGGGAAGGACGCACCGGTCGTTGAGCCAGGTCACCGAGGATCGGGACCGTGCGCAGCGACGGCGCGATTCCGCCGAGAAGCGCGCGGGCGAGCTGGAACGGCGCCTGAGCGAACTGAAGTCCTCCCAACAGGTCCTCGTCGATCGCCTCCGTGACCGGACCCTCGCCGGCATCGGGGAGATGGCGTCGGTGATCGAGCTCACGGGTCTCGGCATCGGCGATTTGCTGCATTCCGCCGACGCGGACGAACCCGGTCGGGGCGGTCCGCTCGCCGGCCTCGATTCCGCCGGGTCCGCGAACGGATTCGCCGGCATGGGGGACGAATTCGAAAACGGCGTCCTGGAGCTCGAGGCGCACCTGACGCTCTGGGAAGGACTGCGGCGGGTTCTGCGGACGCTGCCCCTGACCCCGCCAGCGGACCATTACCGTCTCGCCAGCGGCTTCGGCAAACGCCGTGACCCGTTCACCAAACGCTGGGCCATGCACTCCGGACTGGATCTCAGCGGGCCGTTCAAGACCCTCGTCCGCGCGACGGCCGCGGGGGTCGTGACGTACGCGGGCCGCAAGGGACCCTACGGCCGGCTCGTGGAGATAGACCACGGCCTCGGGATCAGCACCCGGTACGCGCATCTTCATCAAAATCTCGTAAAGAAGGGCGAACGGGTTGAGTTTCGCCAGAAAATCGGCACGATGGGCACGACGGGACGCAGCACCGGTTCACACGTCCATTACGAAGTGCTGTTCAAGGGACAACCCCAAGATCCGGCAAAATTCCTGGAGGCAGGGAGACATGTTTTCAAAAACTGAACAGAGCAAGCCCATGTCCTCGTCCAGTTCCTCGAGAGGCGCCAAGAATCCGCCGTCGATCGTCAGCGGCGATCTGCGTATCGTCGGCAACCTGGAAACGGAGGGCGAGATACAGATCGACGGAAGCGTCGAGGGCAACGTGGCGTCGCGATCGCTGACCGTCGGCGAAGATGCGTCGGTCAGCGGCGAGATCGTCGCGGAAGACGTCGAGATTCACGGCCACGTATCCGGAAAGGTCCGCGCCGGGAAGGTCAAGCTCGGCAAGACGGCCAAGGTGGCCGGCGACATTTGGCACGAGGTTCTCTCGATCGAGTCGGGGGCGAGCATCGAAGGCCAGTTGATGCGCGGGAAGAAGGACGCGACGAGCCACGAGCTCCCGCGGGTCGAGATCGCGGCCACCCAGGCGCCGAAACCGGCGGCGGCGAGCGCCGGGGACTCCTCGAAGACGGAAACGGCCAAGCGGGAAAGCGGCGGCGGCGCGCAGGCCCCCGCCAAGGAGACCGTCGGAAGCTGACCCGCATCTCTCATACCGGTAGGAGGATCGAGGAGTGCGCGAGACTGCGGGAGCGACCCACCCCCCTCCCGGCCTCCCCCCTGTCAGGAAGGAGGAGCGTCGACGGCCCTCCTCCGGGAAACGCGCCCGTTTCGATCGGAATCCCTGAAACCCAGGAGCGTCTGGATGCCAAAACTCGATGGTGAGACCGCGTTCGTCACGGGCGCGACCGCGGGGTTCGGAGAAGCCGTCGCCCGGCTCTTCGTCGCGGAAGGCGCGCGCGTCATCGCGTCCGGGCGCCGGGCCGACCGGCTGGAGAAACTGCGGTCACGGCTGGGCGACCGTTGCCTGACCATCGCCCTCGACGTGCGCGACCGGCGCGCGGTCGAAGCCGCGGTCTCGGGTCTCCCCGAGGACTTCGCCGAAATCTCGATCCTCGTCAACAACGCGGGGCTGGCGCTCGGCCGGGCTCCGGCCTGGGAGGCGGACGTCGACGACTGGGAAACGATGATCGACACGAACATCAAGGGCGTCCTCTACTGCGCCCGGGCGATCATGCCGGGCATGGTCGCCCGCGACCGGGGGCACATGATCAACGTGGCGTCGGTGGCCGGGAACCACTACGGTCCCGGCGGCCCGGTCTACGGCGCCACGAAATCGTTCGTCACCCAGTTCGCGATGAACACGCGGGCCGACCTCAAGGGCCGAAACGTCCGGGTCACGTCGATCTCGCCGGGGATGTCGGAGACGGAATTCGACGTCGTGAGGACGGGCGACCCCGACGCCGACTTCTACGAGGGCTTCAAGGCCATGAGCGCCGACGACGTCGCCCGGGTCCTCCTCGACGTCGCCGCGCTCCCGCCGCACGTCAACGTCAACACGCTCGAGGTCATGCCCCTGGCGCAGACGTTCGGCCCCCGGCTCGTTCACCGAGGCCCGCCGTAGGGCGCCGTCCGCACGCCTCCCCCCTGACGCGACCCCCGCCCGCGGCCCGATCACTCCTTGAGCGCGGACGCTTCCTCCATCGCCCTTTCCAGCGCGTCGACGGTGAAGCCGGGGCTTCGGGCGGCGTCCAGGATGATCCTTTCCCGGCGCGCGACGAGGTCGGCGCCCGTGGCGATGGCGCGGGCCAGATCGTGGGGAACGACGACCGCCCCGTGCCGGTCCGCGTGAACGAGATCGCCCGGCCGGACGACCATGCCGAGGATGTCGACATCGCATTCGAAGTCGACCACGTGCGCGAACGCCCGGCTCGGAACGACCTTGCGCGCCAAGAGCTGAAACCCCGCCGCGATGGCGTCGACGTCCCGGATGCTGCCGTCGGTGATCCCGCCAGCGCACCCCAGCGCCTTCAGCGACGTCGACGTCACTTCGCCCCAGAAGGAGCCGTATCCCGCCCGGTCGCCGTCGAGATCCTGGATCACCGCGATGCCGGGGACGGGAGCCGCCGCGACGCGCCGGAAGTAATCGAGGCGGATCCGCCGCGCCTGGTCGGCGGTCTGGCCGGTCGGCCGCGCGCTCCGAATCGCCGCGGTCTTGGCGTACCCGACGAGAGGCGGAAGGCCGGGGTCGACGCAGACCATCGCGTCGGTCGTGTAACCGAAGCCCCGACGTTCCGGCCGCAGCATCTCGATCGTGTTGCAGACCGTCGGCGTGTCGAGCTCCCGCAGCGGGGCCAGTTCCTCTTCGTTCAGGGGCTTGTCCGTCATCCGGGCCTCCAGTGGCATGAAAGGGGGAAATTAGGGAATCGCGGGCCAGCCCGCATTATCTCATACTGCTCGTCCGCAAGCTTCGTCCGGCGACGGGGGCGCCATGGAGTCCGTTCATGCTCCTCTCCCCCACCCCGGCCCTCCCCCTGCAAGGGAGAGGGAGAATAAGGCGACGCCCCGCCCCGCCCCGTGCGCTCCCCTCCCCCTGGCAGGGGGGAGCCACCTACACTCCTCCCCCCCTGACAGGGGGGAGGTCGGGAGGGGGGTGGATCGCGCGGTCCCGCAACGCCGCGCGATCCTCGATCCCTGCCGGTATGAGAAATGCGGGCGACCCGTCCGCGCGGCCCACGCGGCGTCTCATACGTATCGAACGAGGACACGGCCTTGCCGCCGCCCGCCTTTTTCTTCTAGCCTCGGGTCCCGACCCGTTTCCGCGCCGGCGGCGAAGTCCGCCGATACCTCCCTTGCCGCCTGGAGGCCTTCCGACGATGCAGATCATCGACGCGCATCATCACCTCTGGGACATCGAGAATCATCATTATCCCCACATGAAGGGCCCCGAATCGGTTCGCATCTGGGGACCGAACGCCAGGCTCCGAAAGAACTACCTCGTCGAGGACTTCCTTGCGGACGCCCGGAACCAGAACGTCGTCAAGTCCGTTCACGTGCAGGCCAACTACGACCACGACGATCCGGTGGGCGAGAC
Source organism: Alphaproteobacteria bacterium (assembly GCA_965242505.1). Taxonomy (GTDB): domain Bacteria; phylum Pseudomonadota; class Alphaproteobacteria; order UBA2966; family UBA2966; genus UBA2966. The sequence goes on along the minus strand of OZ251449.1, from coordinate 707,032 downwards.
CCGCTGGCTGCAAGGCGTGGCCGACGATCCCGACTCGCGGGGCTTTCCCCACGCCATCGTCGGCTGGGTGGACTTCACGTCGCCCGATTGCGAACGCCACCTGGAGGAACACGCGGAGTTCCCCAACTTTCGCGGCATCCGCCAGATCGCGAGCCGCCACCCGGCGGAGCCTCTGCTCGATCTCGCGCCGACGGATCTGCTGAACGACGGGACCTGGCTGGACAACTTCGGACTCCTCGGGAAACACGGTTTGTCCTTCGACCACCAGATCTGCGCCCACCAGGCGAAAGACACGGTCCGCCTCGCCGACCGTTATCCGGACGTCCCCATCGTCCTGGCGCACATGGCCTTCCCGATCGAGCGCCACTACGCCGGCATCCAGGCCTGGCGGGCGAACATGCGCCTGATGGCGGAGCGCCCGAACGTCTCGCTCAAGCTGTCGGGGCTGGGCATGACCGACTTCCATTGGTCGGTGGACAGCATCCGGACGTTCATTCTCGACGGTATCGAGGTCTTCGGCGTCGATCGCTGCATGTTCGCGTCGAACTTCCCCGTCGACAGCGTCATGAGCGACTACGACACGTTGTTCGGCGCGTTCAAGTCGGTCGTGGAGGACTTCTCCGATTCCGAGAAGCGGAAGCTGTTCCACGACAACGCGGCGCGGACGTACCGGATTTGAACGTCCCGACGCCCCGCCCCGCGGGCAGGCGAGCCCCCCGATGCGGCTGACGGAGGACAAGGTCAAGGCCTGGCTTCGGGAGAACCGGTTCCCCGTCCCCGAAGGCGCCGCGGCGGCGAGCCCGTCGGAGGCGTCCGCCATCGCGGAACGCCTGGGCGGCGGCGTCGCGGTGAAGGCGATCGTGCCGACGGGAAGGCGCGGCAAGGCCGGGGCCGTCCGTCTGGTCGACGCGCCCGAGGAGGCCGCGGACGCGGCCGGCGCCCTGATCGGCCGGACCGTCAACGGGTATCCGGTCGAGGCAGTCTACGTCGAGGCGCGGTTTCCCGCCGCCGCCGAGTACTACCTGAGCTTCGCCTTCGGGCCCCGGGCGCCCAGGGTCGTCGTCAGCCGTCACGGCGGCGTCGAGATCGAGCAGACCTTCGAACGGGATCCGGAGTCCGTCGCAACCGCGGACGTCGATCCCCTGACGGGCTTGCGGCCGTGGGAAGCCGTCGGCCTGTGGGAGCGGGCGGGCGTCGAGGGACCGGCGCTCGCCCGGCTCGGACGGCTTTCAGCCCGGCTCTGCGGGGCCTTTCGCGACGCCGACGCCGTCATGATCGAGTGCAATCCCCTCGCCGTCGACGGGGACGGCCGCGTCGGCCTCGTCGGCGCCATGATGGAGATCGACGACAACGCGCTCTTCCGCCACCGCGACTGGGCCGGCGAGGGATCCGGTTTCGGCGCCGAGGGGCGTATCCTGAACGAGCGGGAGCTCGCCGTGATGCGCGCCAACGAGACGCTGCCGGGCGGCGCCCTCCGCTATACCGAGCTCGACGGCGACATCGGCGTCCTCATGGGCGGCGGCGGCGCCAGCCTTCTGCAACACGACATGGCGGTCGACTTCGGCGGCAGGCTGGCGAACCACACGGACTTCAGCCCCGCGCCGTCGATCGACAAGCCGCTCGCCGTCCTCGACGCCATCCTCCGGAACCCGAACACCAGGAGCCTGTTGCTGAGTTTCAACTACCTTCAGCTCCTGCCCTGCAACGTCCTCGTGGGCGCGTTGTGCGAGGCCCTCCGCCGGCACGGGGTCGACGCCCGGACCTTCCCCGTCGTGGTCCGCGTGTTCGGCCCCGGCGAGGACGAGGCGCGGGCCATGGTCGAGGCGTTCCCCGACGTGCGCTACATGCCTCCCGGGACCTCGCTCGACGACGCCGTCAGGCTCGTCGTCGATCTCACGAACGAGGCGGCCGGCCGCGAGGACGCGGCGTGAGCATTCTGATCGACGAATCGACGCGCGTCGTCGTACAGGGCATCACGGGGTCTCAGGGCCGTTTCGACACCCGGTACTGCGTGGCCTACGGCGCCAACGTCGTGGCCGGGGTGACGCCCGGACGGGGCGGGCAGGACGTCGAGGGCATTCCCGTCCACAACACCGTCAAGGCCGCGGTCGAGGCGTCGGGCGCGACGGCATCGGTGATCTACGTTCCGGCCTCGGGCGTCAGGGACGCCGTGCTGGAGGCGGTCGACGCGGGAATCGGGATCATCGTCGCGCTCACGGAGAACGTGCCCCGGCACGACGCCGCGATTGCCGTCGCCGCCACCCGCGCCGCCGGCGTCTGGCTGGTCGGGTTCAACACCAACGGCGTGATCTCCCCGGGCAAGAGCAAGCTCGGCGGCATCGGCGGAAACCGGGCCGGCGAGCTCTACGCGCCGGGGCGGGTCGGCGTGTGCTCCCGTTCCGGCGGGATGTCGGCGGAGCTGAGCGCGGCGCTGGCGGCGGGCGGCTACGGCGTCTCCACCTGCGTCTCCATGGGCGGCGATCCCATCGTCGGCAACGACATGTCCGAATACGCCCGCCAGTTCGAGGCCGACCCCGACACCGACGCGATGCTGTTCTACGGCGAACCCGGCTCCGAGCTCGAGCAAGGCCTGGCGCGCGCCATGCGCGACGGAGAAATCTCCAAGCCGGTCGTGGCGCTGATCGCCGGCGTCTTTCAGGAGAGCCATCCGAAGGGGCTGAGCTTCGGCCACGTCGCGGCCATGATCCGCGCCGAGGGCGACTCGGCGTCGGCGAAGCGCAGGCTCCTGACCGAGGCGGGCGCGCGGATCGCCTACCGCCTGGGAGAGATCCCCGAACTGCTGGACCGGGCGCTGGCGGATCGACCGGGACGTTCGAGTCCGTAGCCCGCATTTCCCGCACTGCTCGTCCGCAAGCCTCATCCGGCGACGGGAGCGCCGCCGACCCCGTTCGCGCTCCCTCCCTCTGGCGCGACCCCCACCCCGACCCTCCCCCTGCCAGGGAGAGGGAGAACGAGAGGGACGGAGGGCCGTCGACGCCCCTCCCCCCCTGACCACCCACACCCCTCCCCCCTGACCGTTGATCCTCCTCCCCCCTGACAGGGGGGAGGTCGGGAGGGGGGTCCGGATGGTACAGACCGGATAGAAAGGTAACAGTTCAGACCGGATACATGGGTAACAGGTTAGAGGGTTGGTCGGGAGGTGCGGGAGGTGCGGCCGATGCCCTGGAAGGAGACCTGTCCGATGGACGAGAAGCTGGTTTTCGTTGCCGATTATCTGCGTGGCGAGTGGTCGATGACGGCGCTGTGCGAGCACTACGGCATCAGCCGCAAGACCGGGTACAAGTGGCTTGGTCGGTATCGCGGCGACGGCCCGGAGGGTCTGGTCGATCGGTCGCGTGCGCCGCGTCGCCATGGTCGGTCGATGGCGCCGTCGGTGGCCGAGGCGATCGTCGCCTTGCGCCGCACGCGTCCGCACTGGGGTCCGCGCAAGCTGCGGGCGGTGTTGGTGAGTCAGCGCCCCGAGGTGGCGTGGCCGGCGGCCAGCACGATGGGCGACCTGCTGCGGGCGGAGGGTCTGGTGGCGCGCCGTCGCCGGCGCCGTCGGATGGCGGCTCCGTGTCGTCCGTTCCGCCCTGTGGCGGCTCCCAACGACGTGTGGTGTATCGACTTCAAGGGGTGGTTTCGCACCCGCGACGGCGTCCGCTGCGATCCGCTGACGATCACCGACGCCTACAGCCGCTTTCTGCTGGCGTGCGTCATCGTCCCGCCGCAGACCGCAGCGGTGGGGGCGGCGGTGGGGCGGGTGTTCCGGCGCTACGGGGTTCCCGAGGCCATCCGTTCGGACAACGGGGCGCCGTTCGCCGGTCCGGGGGCTGGGGGTCTGTCGCGTCTGTCGGTGGAGTGGATCAAGGCCGGGATCGCGGTGGAGCGGATTGCGCGGGGTCAGCCGCAGCAGAACGGGAGGCATGAGCGGATGCATCGGACGTTGAAGGCCGAGACCGCGACGCCGCCGGCGGCGACGGCGGCCGCGCAACAGGCCCGCTTCGACCGCTTCCGCCAGGACTTCAACGCCCATCGTCCGCACGAGGCCCTGGGGCAGAAGCCGCCTGCGACGTTCTACCGGTCGTCGTCGCGGCGTCATCCCGAGCGCCTGGAGGAGCCTTGGTACGATGCCGAGCACGCGATGCGCCGGGTCCGCACCGATGGCTCCATCAAGTGGGGCGGCGACCTGGTCTTCATCAGCGAGACGCTGAGGGGCGAGCCTGTGGGCGTGGCCGAGACCGACGGGGGCGACTGGATCGTCCGCTTCGCGGATGTCGACCTCGGGATCATCGATCGGAGGTCGAAGAAGCTACACCGCTTCCGTGCGGCCCGGCCGGGCCGCACGGAAGCGGGACAGACCGGGAACACTGTTACCCATGTATCCGGTCTATAGTGTTACCCATCTATCCGGTTGCTCACGCGGCCCCGCAACGCCCCGCGCATCCTTCGCGCGCATGAAAAAACGGGGCCGCGGCGCGGCCCCGTCATCACGACCGGAGCATCCGGTCGTTCCGCGAGAACGCTCGCGCGCGAAACGGCTACTCCGCTTCCTTCTTCTTGAGCTTCGACCACAGGCCGCCGCCGGGCTGCCGGCCGTCGTTGGTCCGCGTCAGTGTCGCGGTCCCGGCCTTTTCCGCCTTCTCGTCCTTGATGGCGTAAAGGTTCACTTCCTGCTGGTGGGTGCAGGTCTGGTCGAACCCGCCGCAGTCCGTGGCCTTGTGGAGCTTCTGCGCCATTTCGAGCTGCTTCTTCTCCTCCTCGGTCAGCTCGGACTCGTCCTTCATCGAACCGCCCATCTCGACCGGTTGCTGCGAGGACGATCCGGATGCCGCGGACTTCTCTTCCTGCTTCGCCGGTTCGGCCTTGCTCGCCTCCTGCGCCGCCTCGTCGCAACCGGCCAGCAACAGGGAAGCAACGAACGCGACTCCAATCGTAGAGAGAACTTTGCTGATCATGGAACGCCTCCTCGTCGAGTCTCCTTGGTCCTCGTCGCTACAACGCCCCTCATGGGCGTCACGGCTGGTTCGTCCGGTTCCCCTGGCGGAGTCCGGACGCGAGACCGCAGGTTATACGTGGAGAGAGCGATTCTCAAGCGTCAAAGACGAGGGAGCGACGGAGAAAAAGGGGGCGCGCCTCGGCGCGCCCCCGATCTCGGATCGGAACCGGGACCTAGAGGGCGCCGGCGTCCTTGAGCACGGCGACGAACTCGTCCATGCCCTGTTGCTTGAGCGCGCGCTCCGCGATCTCGGTGGGATAGGTTCCCTTGGCCTCGACCCAGGCGTGGAGCGAACCCGCGAACCACTCGAGCATCTCCTCGTCCGTCGGGTAGTACACGTCGCAGCATTCCTTGAGCTCGATCGTGGCGGTCTTGAGCCACTGGCGGTCGATCTCGTAGACGAGGCCGTGTTGCAGATCGTTGCCGGCCATGTTCACGGCGCGGGCGATGTCCTTGTCCCACTTGCCCTGGTGCTCGTGCGACGTCCACAGACCGCAACCCGTATAGGAGCCGCCGGTCTCGGTGATGTACGGCGCCACCTCGTTCAGCTTGACGTGAACCGTCCAGCCGTCGGGAATGTAGAAGCCGTTCACCACGCCGGCCTGCATGCCCTGGTAGAGCTGCGCCCAGTCGTAGGGAACCGCGATGCCGCCCCAGCCCTTGATCAGCTCGTAGGCCGTGGGGCTCTTGGTGACGCGGATCTTGATGCCCTTCAGATCGGCGGGCTTCGCGACCCGGCGGACGTTGTTGGCGAGCTGGCGGAAGCCGCCGCACGGCACGACGGCCGGCGCGCCGACGTTCATCTTCTCGCGCGACTCCTTGTCGAGCCACTCGGCGAGCCATTCGTTGAGGATGATGTCCGCCCACTCGAGGTCGCGGAAGAAGTACGGCAGGTTGATCACGTCGAAGACGCGGCCGAACGAACCGATGTTCTCCGTCGAGGACGTCGCGATCTGGATCAGGTCCTGCTGCATCTGCTCGACGCACTGGTGCTCGACGCAGATGGCGCTGGGACCGTCGAACTCGACGAACGCCTTGCCTTGCGAATACTTCTCGACGCGCGGGATGAAGTGGTCGAGAAGCGCGATCCCGAAGCCCGTCGGCGGTCCCTGCACGGTGCCGAGGACGAGCTTCTGCTGGGCGATGGCGCTGCCGCTCGCGGCCAACACGGCCGCGCCGGCAACCGCGATCAAAGTCTTTCTCAACATAACTGTCTTACCTCCCAGTTGGTTCTAGTGCCAGTCAGTCCGTTTCGCGCGACCGACCGCGGGCGTTTCACCCTGTTCGTTCCCGGCCAGACACGAGCCCGACCGGTGAGGAAACGGAGAGGCGCCCGTCGCAACGGACGGGATTATCCACATCCGAACCCGCCCCGTCCAGTGTCGAAATGACTAAAATACGCCTGCGCCCTCCACGATTCGAACGAAGGAACGGCTCATGACCAACCGATTTCCACCCAGGGGCCGAACGCGCGAGGACGTCCTCGCCGAGCTCGAGGCCCGGAAAGACGGAGACGTCGACTGGCGCGGCGGCCGTACCGGCCTCTACACCCATTTCGGCGGCGACGACGTACTGGAGATCGCCAAGGACGCCTCCCGCATGTATTTCTCCGAGAACGCGCTCGGACCCGGCGCGTTTCCCAGCCTCGCGCGCCTGGAGAACGACGTGATCGCCTGGACGCTGGGGTTGCTCAACGGCGGGGACGACGCCGCGGGCAGCATGACGTCCGGCGGCACCGAAAGCATCCTGATGGGGGTCAAGACCGCGCGGGACTGGGCGCGGGACGCGCATCCCGGCGTGAAGGAGCCCGTCGTCGTCGCGCCCTACAGCGCCCACCCGGCGTTCGACAAGGCGGCGCACTACCTCGGCGTCGGAGTGAAACGCGCGCCGATCGGCGACGATTTTCGCGCCGACGTCGACCGCATGGCCGAGGCGATCGACGACCGGACCATCATGCTGGCCGCCTCCGCCCCGCAGTTCGCCCACGGCGTCATCGATCCCGTATCCGACATCGCCGAACTGGCCCGGGACAGGAACCTGTGGCTGCACGTCGACGCCTGCGTCGGCGGGTTCATCGCCCCGTTCGCCCGGGAGCTCGGCCGCCCCGTTCCCCCCTTCGACTTCTCGACGCCGGGGGTCATGTCGATGTCCGCCGACCTGCACAAGTACGGCTTCACCGCCAAGGGCGCGTCGACCTTTCTGCTTGCGGACCGGGCTCACCGCGAATACCAGGTGTTCGAGTTCGACGAGTGGCCGCGCGGCCGCTACGCCTCGCCGACGATCCCGGGTTCGCGCCCGGGCGGGCCGATCGCCGCCGCCTGGGCCGTGCTGAGCTATCTCGGACGGGACGGTTATCTGCGAATAGCCGGCGAGATTCTGGACGCGGTCGACCGACTGAAGGCGGGCATCGCCGCCATCGACGGACTGAAGATCGTCGGAGACCCTCCGCTCACGATCTTCTCGTACGCTTCGGAGGATTACGACATCCTCGCCGTCGCCGAGGCCATGACGAACCGGGGCTGGTTCGTCACGCCGTCGGCCGACCCGCGCGCCATTCACATGGGTATGCCGACGATGACCCACGTGCCGATCGTCGACCGGTATCTCTCCGATCTGGCCCGGTCCGTCGAGGAGGCGAGGTCGGGAACCGTCCGGGCCGTAGAACGGGCCGTCACCTACGGCGGATAGGTTCGGAACCGCGGCCCCGCCGGGAGTCTCGCCCGCTTCCCCGATTCTAGTGCGCGTCGGCGCTTTCCTCGACGTCGACGTCGGCCGCGTCGATGCCGGCCATGCGCTGGTACGTCTCGATGTCCTCGAGCTCGTGGGCGTGCACCTCGATCTGCCCCTTCCTGAGCCGGATGAGGTCCTCGATCAGGACGATGAACGCCATGACGAACATGAGGACGCCGACCGTCGGCATGATCATCATCGGCCACTTCTTGGACATGTAGCCGAACTCCCAGTACTTGCCCGGCACGTTCCACGCCGCGTCGAAGCCCCAGATGGCGATGAAGAGCCCGAAGACGCAGATCAGGAGGTTCCAGAGGAACTCGCACGAGAACCCGACGACGGGCGGCAGGATCTCGTAGAGCATCGTCATGGAGATGTGGTTGCGGTCGCGCACCGTGATGGCGAGCGCCAGGAACACCATCCAGACGTTGAAGAACATGGTGAGCGTGTCACTCCAGAACGGGGCGTTCAGGAACACGTACCGCATGACCACCGTCCACACCGTGAAGAACACCATGAGGACGATGAAAATCGAGCAGACCGTGTTCAGCAGGCCTTTCAGGCCCGTATCGAACTTCTGCGCCAGAGCCACCATTTCCCGGATTTCCCTTGCTTGACCTTGCGTTCTCGACGGCGGCGCCCCTCCCGCGGGAGGGGCTAATTCACTCCACGAAGCCGAACGCCCTGGGCAGCCACATCGTGAGCGGCGATATGATCATCATGAGGAAGAGCACGCCGAACTCCGCGAGGAGGTACGGCACCATTTCCACCGCCACGGTTTCGAGGCGGGCCCTCGCGATCGACGATCCGGTGAAGTAGGCCACGCCGATCGGCGGCGTCACCGTCCCGATCAGGAAGCCCACCACCACCACCAGCGCCGCCTGCACTTCCGGGAAGCCGGCGTCCACGCTGACCTGGATGAGCACGGGGCCGACGACGATGATGTTGGCGGCGGCGTCCATGATCATGCCGACGAGCAGGATGAGCAGGACCAGGATGACGGCGAACATGAAGGGCGAGTCCGTATAGCCCAGCATGAAGTCCTGAACGAACTTCAACGTTCCCAGCCGCGTGAGCAGCCAGCTGAACGGGCCGGCGGCGGCGATGATGATGAACACCGCCGCGGCGGTCTTGAAGGCGCGCGTGATGGCCCCCATGAGGATGTCGGCGGTGACGCTGCGGTAGACGAAGAGCCCGAGGATGAAGGACGTGATCGCGGTGATCGCGCCGGCCTCGACCGGGCTCGCGACGCCGCCCACGATCGACCCCACCAGCACGAGCGGAATGGAGAGCGCCAGGGCGCAGCCGAGGAACGCCTGCCATATCCGCCGGATGTTCCAGGGTTCCTCGCTGCGTTCGTAGTTGCGCTTGCGGGCGATGAACCACGTGATGACCATCAGCGCCGCGCCGATCAGGAGTCCGGGAATGATGCCGCCCGAGAACAGGGCGCCGACCGACAGCGACGCCACCGTCGCCAGGATGATCATGCCGATCGACGGCGGGATGATGCCGCCGATGGTCGCGCTGACCGACGTGATGGCCGCGGAGAAGGCGGCCGAGTACCCGGCGCGCTTCATGGCGGGAATGAGGATCGAGCCGACCGTCGCCGTGTCCGCGACCACCGAGCCGTTCATGCCGGCAAAGAACATCGACACGACGATGTTCACCTGCGCCAGGCCGCCGCGCGCGCGGCCCACGAGCGCCCGGCTGAGCTCGATCAGCCGGTCGGTGATGGTGGCCGAGGTCATCAGCTCGCCGGTCAGCATGAAGAAGGGAATGGCGATCAGCGGCGGATGCGCCAGCGACTCGTACATGTTGTAGGGGATCATCGTCCACGGCACCTCGCCCGTGATGACGATGTACGCGGTCGGGATCAGGACCAGCACGAACCCGATCGGCGCGCCCAGCAGCACGAATACGACCAGAAGGGTCAGAAGAATGACGCTTGCCATGAGGCCCCCGATTCTCCGCTTCCGGCCGTCGCGCCGCGCCCGGCGGCCCGCTTGGAACGGTCGTTCGTCGGCCGTCCCGACGGCCATGCCAACCCATCGACGACTCGGACCGGGAACGCGCCCGCCTCGGGCGATTCTCCGGGATTCCCAGAGCCGTTCGTTATCGTTGCCCCGAGGTTACAGGCCAATCCGCCCGCGATCAAGCGCAAACGGAGGCCGATGCGAACGGAGCGGTGACAGGCGCCGACGGAGACGTCCGCGGCGTCAGCGGCGCGCGCGGCCTCACTTGCGCATGGAGCGCGTCACCGGCCCGAGTTGCCCGGGCAACGTCTTCCAGGCGTCCTCGAGCCAGTTCCAGAGGACTTCGCGGGTCTGGCGCGGATCGACGATGTCGGGCACCCGGAAGCGCTCCGCGGTGAGGAACGGCGAGGCCAGGCGCGAGTAATGGGTGTCGAGCTCCTCCATCCGCGCGTCGCGTTCCTCCTTCGGCAGGCCGTCGAGCTCGCGGCGGTACGCGGCCATGATCCCGCCCTCGAAGGGGATCGAGCCCCAGGTCGCCGACGGCCACGCCACGTGATAGTTGAGGCCCTGCATCCGGCCGTAGCAGTTGCCCGCCAGGCCGAAAAGGCGGCGCACCACGACCGCGCACCACGGCACCTGCGTCTGTTCGATGGCGGTGAGCACGCGCACGGCCTTGCGCACGTTTCCCTGGCGTTCCGCGTCTACTCCGACGACGGTGCCGGGCTGGTCGACGAAATTGACGATCGGCAGGTGGAACGTGTCGCAGATGTCGATGAAGGTCTCGAACTTCTCGGCCGCGGTCCGGTTCATGCCTCCGCCGAAGAAGCGCGGGTCGTTCGCCAGCACGCCGACCGGCAGGCCGTTCAGGCGGGCGAGGCACGTCACCGTGGAACGCCCGAACTTCGGCGTGACCTCGAACACGGAGTCCCTGTCGAACACGAGCTCGATGATGCGCCGGGGGTTGTAGACCTTGCGCCGGTCGCGCGGGATGATCGAGAGCAGCTCCTCCTCGCGGCGGTCCGGCGGGTCGTCGGAGTCGACCGCGGGGGGCAGCTCGTAGACGCTGTTCGGCATGTAGGACAGCCAGCGCCGGGCGAGCTCGAAGGCGCGCGCCTCGTCGTCGGCGGCGTTGTCGATCACGCCGCTCGCCTCGGTGTGGACCTTCCAGCCGCCGAGCGCGTCCTTGTCGACGCGCGTTCCGGACATGCCGGCCTCGAAGGCGACGGGCGGCCCCCCGGCGAAGACCTGGCTCGTGTCCTTGACCATGATCGAGAAATGCGCGCAGGCCGCCTTCAGGGCCCCCAGCCCGGCGCACGGCCCGAGCGCGAGCCCGATCACCGGGACCTTGCCCAGCAGCCGGCCCATGGGCCACGTCGGATAGCCCGGGATCTTCGTGTGCCCCATCTTCTCCACGAGGCGCACGCTGCCGCCGGCGCTCTCGACCAGACGCACCAGCGGGATGTTCATCTCGTGGGCCCACTGGTCGGCGTAGATCCACTTCTCGGAGACCGTAGCCTCGGAGGAGCCGCCGCGGTTGGTGTAGTCGTCGCCGTCGATCGCGACCTTGCGCCCGTCGAGACGGCCGGTCCCGATCACCGCGTTGGCCGGTTTCACGTCGAGGAGCTCGCCGTCGTCGCCGTAGGCCGCGGCGCCCGTCAGGATGCCGATCTCCCGCCAGCTTCCCGGATCGACGAGCGCGTCGATGCGCTCGCGGATGGTGAGCCGTCCCTGGTCGTGCTGGCGGTCGACGCCCTCCTTGCCGCCCAGCTTGCGGGCGAACCCCTTGCGGCGTTCGATCTCCTCGACTTCCGGCAGCCAGCTCATGGGTTCCGTCGCCCCCTCGATGCCATGCGGCCCGTCGGCGCCGCTCCCCGCCGGGGGTACCGGCGCGAAACCGCCCTGTCAAGCATCCGCCTGGAGTTGCGGGCATAAACATATAGACATATCTTGATTTACCATACCTGCTCTCCCCTCCCGTCTCCCCTTACTTCTCCCTCCTCTTGGCAGGGGGAGGGTCGGGGTGGGGGTCGCGCCAAGGGAGAGGAGCGTGAAAAGGCGATCCGCACACTTCGCACACCCTCCGGACCCCCCTCCCGACCTCCCCCCTGTCAGGGGGGAGGAGTGTGGGTGGTCAGGGGGGGAGGGTCGGGGTGGTCGGGGGTGGGGGTCGCGGCCGGCGCGCCGCTAGAACAGCCCTTCGATCATCCCGTCGGCGTCGAGGCGGATGTCGTTCGCCGCCGGGGCCCGCGGCAGGCCGGGCATGGTCATGACGTCTCCGCAGATCGCCACGACGAAGCCGGCGCCGTTGGACAGCCGCACCTCCCGCACGGGAACGGTGAACCCCCTCGGCGCGCCCTTGAGGGCGGCGTCCGCGGAGAAGCTGTACTGGGTCTTGGCGATGCACACGGGGTACGCGCCCTGCCCGTTCCGCTCCAGTTCGGAGAGCCGGTCCCGGACGCGCGCGTCCGCGGTGACGTCGTCGGCGCGGTAGATCTTCCGCGCGATCGTCCGGATCTTCTCCCACAACGGCATGTCGTCGGGATAGAGCGGCCGGAAATCCGCCTCGCCGCTCTCCGCCGCCTCCACGACCGCGTCGGCGAGCGCCTCGGCGCCGGCGCCGCCGTCGGCCCAGTGCGTGCACATGACGGCCTTCACGCCGCGCTCGGCGCAGGCCCTCTCGACGAGTCCCGCCTCGGCGTCCGTATCCGCCGAGAACCGGTTGACGGCGACGACGAGCGGCACGCCGTAGCCGCGGACGTTCTCCACGTGCCGGGCGAGGTTCTCCAGACCCTTCTCCAGCGCCCCGAGGTTCTCCGCGCCGAGATCCTCCCGCGCGACGCCGCCGTGCATCTTCAGGGCGCGGATGGTGGCCACCAGCGCCACGGCGTCGGGCCGCAGGCCGGCCATCCGGCACTTGATGTCGAAGAACTTCTCGGCCCCGAGGTCGGCGCCGAACCCGGCCTCGGTCACCACGAAATCGGCCATCCTGAGGCCCGCCTTCGTCGCGATGACCGAGTTGCAGCCGTGGGCGATGTTGGCGAACGGACCGCCGTGGACGAACGCCGGGTTGTTCTCCAGCGTCTGCACGAGGTTCGGCATCAGCGCCTCCTTCAGGAGGACCGTCATCGGCCCCTCGCCCTTCACGTCGCGGGCGTACACGTAGCTGCGGTCGCGGCGCTGGGCGACGACGACGTTCGACAGCCGCTCCGTCAGGTCCGGAAGGCCCGAGGCCAGGCAGAAGATCGCCATCACCTCCGAGGCCACGGTGATGTCGAACCCGTCCTCCCGGGGGTATCCGTTCCCCGCGCCGCCGAGGGACGAGACGATGCTCCGCAAGGCGCGCTCGTTCATGTCCATGACCCGGCGCCAGGACACGCGGCGGGCGTCGATCCCGAGCGCGTTGCCCCAATAGACGTGGTTGTCGACCAAGGCCGCCAGCAGGTTGTTGGCCGCGCCGATGGCGTGCATGTCGCCCGTGAAGTGCAGGTTGATGTCCTCCATCGGCGCGACCTGCGCGTAGCCGCCGCCCGCGGCGCCGCCCTTCATGCCGAAGCAGGGCCCGAGCGAGGGTTCGCGAAGGCATATCATCGTCCGCTTGCCGATGCGGTTGAGCGCGTCGCCGAGCCCCACCGTCGTGGTCGTCTTGCCCTCGCCCGCCGGCGTCGGCGTGATCGCCGTGACGAGGATCAGCTTCCCGTCCGGCCGGTCGGCGAGGGAGTCGACGTAGTCGAGCGAGAGCTTCGACTTGTAGGGACCGTACCGGTAGAGGGCGTCTTCCGGCGCGTCCAGCATGGCGCCGACTTCCTCGATCGGCTTCAACGTCGCCTCGCGGGCGATCTCGATATCGCTTTTCATGTGTGCCTGTCCTTCGCCTCCGTTGATGCCGGACCCCTTCCCGCCCGCCGGGAAAGCCTACGCGCCCGCCAGCCGCCTGACGGCCCCGAGCCCGGCGAGCGCGCCGCCGAACTCCTCCATGGCGTCCCGCAGGCAGGCCAGCAGGTAGCTCGCCGACGCCGCGTCGCCGAGGACATGATAGGCCGGCGCGCCGCCGAGGTCGTCCCGGACGACCGTGACGCTCGTCCGCGCCATCGAGGTCCGGGCGACCTCCAGCGGCGGGAACCCGTCCGGCCGCAGGTCCACGCCGCAGACCCTGGCGAACATGCCGGCGGCGCGTTCGCCCGAGACCAGGAACCGGAAATACCCGTCGCCCCGCGGCGCGGGAAAGGCCTCGACCTCCTCGTCGATGGACGCCGCGCCGGCGAGGCGTTCGCACAGGCCGGACCCGCCCGCGGCGTCGCCGAGGAGCAGGACCTCGCCCGGCCCCAGCCGGGCCGCCAGCGCCCCGTCCGGCTGCCGGCGCGCGCGGTTGTCCCGATCGCCCGCGTCGACCCCCTGCCGCCGGAGCCAGTCGACCGTTTCGCGTCCCCTGAACCCGAGGCATGGAAGAAGCGAGAGGTCGGCGAGCGCGAGCCGCCGGACGGCGCGCGTCTCGGCGTCGGCGTCGGCGGAGAAACTCTCCGCGACGGCGCCGCCGCGGATCTCCACGAACCGCGCGCCGGCGGACGCGAGTTCGCGGTACACCGGGCTGCGGCGCGGGAACGCCGCCGGGTCGACGCCGTCGCCGCCCATGCCCTACGTCTCCTGCCGCCTGTTGTCCGGATCGTAGAACGGCGTCGGCGCCACTTCCGCTTCGAGGAACCGCCGCGGGCCGACCTTGATGGGGAAGGCCGCGCCGATCTCGGCCTGCTCGGGCGCGACGTAGGCCAGCCCGATGACGCGCCCGAGCGCCTCCGAACGCGCCGCGGAGGTGACGCGCCCCGCGATGTCGTTGCCGCGCAGCGTGAGTTGGCACTCCTCGGGCGCGGGCGCCTCGGGGTCGCGGATCGTGAACCCCACGAGCTTGCGCCGCAGCGGGCGCGATTCGTGCGCCTGGTTCGCCCGTCCGCCGACGAAGAAGGGCTTCTTGCGCGAGATCGCCCACGTCATGTCGGCTTCCGCCGGATAGGTCAGATCGTCGGTGTCCTGGCCGATGATGACGTGGCCCTTCTCGAGGCGCAGCACGCGCTGGGCCTCCACCCCGAACGGGCGGACGCCGTAGGGCTCGCCCGCGGACATGAGCGCGTCCCACAGGGCCTCGCCCTGGCTCGCGGGGGCGTGCAGCTCGAACCCCAGTTCGCCCACGAACCCGATCCTCAGCAGGCGCGCGGGGATTCCGGCGACGCGACCGGTCCGGACGGCCATGTAGGGGAAGGCGTCGGGCGACAGGTCGATGCCGTCGGCCAGCGGCTCGAGAACCTTGCGCGCCTGGGGACCGGCCAGACTGACGCCCGCGTAGGCGCCGGTGACGTCCAGGACGTCGACGGCGAGCCGCCATTGCGCGTTCCACCACGACATCTCGCGATAGACGCCGGAAGCGCCGCTCGACGTCGTCGTCACGTAGAAATGCCGTTCGTGGAGCCGGCACGCCACCCCGTCGTCCACGATGACGCCGGTCTCGTCGCACATCATGAGGTATCGACCGCGGCCCACGGGCTGGCGGGCGTAGGTGAACGTGTACATGCGGTCCAGGAACTCCGCCGCGTCGGGTCCCCGGATCTCGATGCCGCCGAGCGTCGACACGTCGAGCATCCCGACGCCGGCGCGCACGGCGCGGACTTCCTCGCGAACGCGCCGCTCGCGGTCGCCGGGCGCGCCGTAGAACGCCGGCCGCATCCAGTCTCCCGCGACCATCATCCGGGCGCCCGCCTCGACATGGCGATGATGCATCGGCGTATGCCGCACGGGCTCGAAACGGCGCCCCGCCAGCACGCCGAAGGTCTCCGCCGCATAGGGCGGCCGCACGGTCGTCGGCGCCGCGTCCGCCAGCGGACGCCCGGCGGCGCCCTGCACGAGGCGCAGCGCGTTGAGCGCCGAGTGCCGGCCCTGGCTCGGCCCCATCCCGACGGTCGCGTACCGTTTCGCGAGCTCGACGTCGTCGTAGCCGTCGGCGCAGGCGTTGAGGACGTCCCGGACCTGAAGGTCCTCGTCGAAGTCGACGAAGTCCTTGCCGTCGTCGTGGGGGAACAGCGGCCAGTCGTGGTTGCGGTCGTCCGCGCCCCCGGCTTCGGGCGCCGCCGGCTCGGCGCCGGCGTCGAGGCCCAAGGCCGCGGCCGCGCGCCGGCCCGCGCGGGCCCCTTCCGCCAGCACGGCATCGAGGGCGTGGGTCCCGTTCACCGAGCCGGCCGCGCGGCCATGCGCGGGCAGGCCGCGCAGGACGAAGGTCGAGGTTCCCTCGTCCATCGCCAGCCGGCCCCCGTCGTGGCACGCCAGCTGGGCCGCCGGCGCGTAGCCGACGGACATGCAGACGAGATCGCACTCCACGGTTTCGCCGCCCCGGCATACGCCCCGCCCCTCGATCCGGGACAGAACCGCGCCCCGGACCGAGCGGCCGCCGGCCCCCGGGACGGCGGAACTCACGGTATGCCCCGTCTCGATGCGGATCCCCCTCGCCGCGGCCGCCGCGGCCATCTCGCCGCCGCCGGGTTCGGGCCGGAGGTCGGCGACCGCGGCGATCCGGACGCCCGCGTCGGCCAGGTCGAGGGCGACGCCATACCCGTCGTCGTTGGCCGTCGCGACGACCGCGCGCGTTCCGGGGCGGACCCCGTAGAGGCGGATGAGCCGTTGCGCCGCCGAACCCATCATGACGCGCGGGAGATCGTTGTTGCGGAACACGAGCGGCTGCTCCATGGCGCCGGTGGCGAGGACGACCTCCTTCGCCCGGACCTTGAACATCCGGTTCCCGCGGATCAGCGCCACGAAGTTGTCCGCGAACCAGCCGTTGGCGGTCGTGTCCGTCATCGCCTCGATCCCGTCCCGGGCCGCCACGGCGTCCACGAGGCGCCGCCGTTCCCGCGCGGCCGCCGCGCCGGCGGCGTCGAAGCGGGCGTAGTTCAGCGCGCCGCCGAGGATCGGGTTCTCGTCGACGAGAACGACCTCGGCGCCGGCCTCCGCGGCGGCGAGCGCGGCGCTCATGCCCGCGGGGCCGCCGCCGATCGCGAGGACGTCGCAGAACAGGTAGGCCTTGTCGTAGCGCCCGCGCGGGGCGGCCGTATCGACGCGCCCCAGCCCCGCCCGGCGGCGGATCAACGGCGCCCAGAACCTCCAGGCGCCGCGGGGCCTGTAGAACGCCTTGTAGTAGAACCCGACGGGCAGGAACCGCCGCAACCGTCCGACCCACGCCCCCCGGTCGCGCATGAGGCTGCCGTCGTAGTTCTGCCCCCGGACGTCGAGGCCGTCGGCGACGGGCTCGACGTCCGCCGGAACGTTCGGCCGGCCGGGGAGCTGCACCAGCGTGTTGGCGTCCTGGCCCGCCATGGTCAGCGCCCCGCGCGGACGCCGGTACTTGAAGGACCGCGACAGCACCCAGACGTCGTTGGCGGCGAGCGCGCTGGCGATCGTGTCGCCGGCGAAGCCGTCGACCGGCCGCCCCTCGAACCTGAACGTCCGGGTCCGGGACCTGTCGACCAGCGCCCCCGCCGGCGCGGGCAGGCGGTTGATCCCCGTCATCCCTGTCCGCCCTCGTCGCCGGGCGCGGCGAACGAGACCCGCTCCGCGAAGACCTCGGAGGCCGGACGGGTGCGGACGACCTCGTCCGTCGCGGTGTCGCGCTCGGCGATGAACCAGTAGTCGGTCGCGACGTGAAGCCACCATTCCCGCACGACGCCGCGCCGGTTGTCCTCCAGGAACACGTGGTCCGCCCATTCCGCGTCGCTGGCCGCCGCCGGGTCGGGCATCGTCCTCACTTCCCCGCCGTAGGCGAACTCCGAGACGTTGCGCGGACCGTTCAGCGGACAACGCAGGATCTTCATGGCGTTTCCCCGGCTCCAGCCCCGACGGCCCGATTCCAAGGATCATACGCCCTGGGCCTGGGCGGTTTCCAGCGTTCGCGGGCGAAACCGCCGGGCCGATGCCGGAACCCGATTCGCCGGTCTGGTCCGGCGCGAAGGCAGTCTCGTCAACCTCCAGCGGCGTCCCTGAGTTCGGCGACCAGTTTGACCAGTTCGGCTACCGTCTTCCGGAGTTCGCCCGAACCCACCTCGCTCAAGACGACCATGCGCCGGGTACGGTTTCTCCAGGGCACGTCAACGATCCTTCCGGGCAACCTTTCATTCAATCTTCTCTCCAAGTCTTCTGAATTGACTCCCGGAATCCTGTTCAGATTTCGCGCCAAGAAAACGTCGCCACGATCGTTACGGACGAACAGGCCAGCACAGTGCCCGGCATACTGGTGGTGACCATCCAGCGGCGGATTGATCTCAAGGTCGATACGTGCAAGGTCGATATCAAAAAGCGTCTGGTCGGATTTCTTGGATTTCCCCAAACCGAAGCTATTCCAGTACCCTTGCTTCCCCCGCTTCCGCCGGTCGTCGGGATCACGGAAAGCGCACCAATACTCAAGATCGGCACGCCAATACATCGACTTCGGATCCTTGCCTCCCCTGTCCCTAAGCTTTTCGGATCCACTGATCAGTATTTTACGCATCCGGTTGAAAGCACTACGAATTTCGCTTCGCTTGAGTACCGATTTCCAATCTTGCGCCTCCGGCAGCAACGAAGGTCCGGGAACGGCACCTTCCGGTTCGCCAATAAACTCCAGAAACGTCCGGTCGGGAGGGTCATTCTCGCGACGCTTGCGGTAGTTATCGATCGTTTTTCGGTTGGCGCGTTGAGATTGCCCCCACTGCTGCTCGAACCACCCCAAGAAGAGTTTGATGTCCTTGGTTTCGTACACGGTTTCCACGTTTCGGTTTTCGAACCCGGGTCCTGTGAAGTTGGCGCTTCCAACCCATGCACGGCCAGTTCCGTTCTCGAATTCGAAGATGTACACCTTGGGGTGGAAAAGTGCCTCGTTCCCGGCGAGGCGGAGATTGCCGAGTTTCCTGAGGCGCTCGAGAGCCGAAGGATCCGTGGCATTGCCGTGGATTCCCACGATGGTGCGGACCTCAAGTCCCTTCTTCTCGACAGCAGCCTCGAGTTCGTTCAGCGCCGAGCCCGGGGTCGCCCATGCCGTCGCGATGCGGATGTGGGTGGCCCTCTCAATAAGCTTCTCGAATCTGGACAGTATGTCCTCACCCGTGAGAAGCATCCGATTACCTCCTTGGCGGTCAGGTCACGATCTTCATGGCGTTTCAGCTCCGACGCCCCGATTCCAAGGATCATACGCCCTGGGCCTGGGCGGTTTCCAGCGTTCGCGGGCGAAACCACCGGACCGATGCCGAGTGCGAAACGTAGCGCGACTCAACTTTGGAACCTGGCGAATCTCTGCTCCAGCAGGTCGCGGGCCGGACGGTCCGCAGGCTCGGCGGGAAGCCTGAGTTTCGATCCGTCCAGACCCTTCAGGGATACCAGAAGGTCGCCATCGTCCTGATCACGCAGCCTCGGCGAGACATGGATGCGATAATCCGGATCGATGCCAAGCAAATCGGCATCGAATGCGTTGTGATGAAGCGTCGACATGCAGATTCCGTTACGCACGGCTGCGGGCCCTCCTTCGGCGTCCGGCACGATGTGTGCGCCTACCAGCAATTCTCTCACGGGCAGACCGCTGAAAGCGCATCGCCAGCCATAGGCCGCTTTTGTCCGCATACTGAACCACGCCTGATGATTCCTGGTCCGGCTATACGTCAGTGAATAGGTCGCCTCGATTTCCGGCGGCAGCGCCTCGCGTAACGTCATCACGGAGCTTTTCCCACGATGCTCGAAATCCGCTGTTGCCATGAGGACGTATCCATCCTGCGGCCGAAAATCCTCTATCCATACAGGAAACACCGGTTGATATACGCTCGGCGTCACCCCGGCGAGATAGATGAGAGGTACGTGACGTTCCCAAGCGGCCTGTAAGGCCCGGTTGGTAGGGTCGGCAAGACCGCCGCGGGCAAGTTCGTAACGTAACAAACCCGCATATTCCTGCTGACTCTTGTCGCCGAAAACCTGATCCCGATACCATGGTTGCCTTCCTTGCCTCGGAATGGTTGTCTTGACGCTGAGCGCCGCCTCCAGCTGACGGGGCTTG
Source organism: Alphaproteobacteria bacterium (assembly GCA_965242505.1). Classification (GTDB taxonomy): domain Bacteria; phylum Pseudomonadota; class Alphaproteobacteria; order UBA2966; family UBA2966; genus UBA2966. Next base: position 687,279 of record OZ251449.1, on the reverse strand, counting down.
AAAATCCCCCTGGCTCTGTTGGCGAACAGTATCTTCTGACCGTCGATTTCAAAGCCGGCATCGATCGCTTCCCAGGAAACCCGGCCGTTCCCCCGAAGGCACAGCTTCTCCATGGCCGCGAATGCGGCCGCCCGAACACGCTGATCAAAGTCGTTCACGTCCGGATATTCTCACACCACGGACCTACCATGAGAAATGCGGGCTAATGCCCCACGGACCCCGCGCCGCGCTCGCCCACCTGCTCGAACGTGTCGAACCGGTCGAGGCGGAACGGCCGCAGGACGTCCGGGACCCGCCCGGCGGCGATGGTCTCCGCCATGCGCTTGCCGGCGACCGGCGTCGCCTTGAACCCCCACGTCCCCCAGCCGGCATCGACGTAGTAGTTCTCGAGCGGGGTGAGGCCCATGACCGGGCTGAAATCCGGCGTCATGTCGGCGAGGCCCGCCCACTGCCGCAGCAGGCGCGCCTCGCTCAGGAAGGGGAACAGCTCGAGCATATGGCCCATCAGCCCTTCCTTGAAGTCGAGGGTCGAACGGGTCGAGTACAGCGTATAGGGATCGACCGGACCGCCCATGACCAGCTCGCCCCGGTCGCTCTGCGAGACGTACACGTGGAGGCTGCCGGATACGACGATGGGGTCGAGGAACGGCTTGAGGGGCTGGGACACGCAGGCCTGCAACGGGACCGTCCGGATCGGCAACCTGAAGCCCGCCAGCGCCGCCATGACCGAGGAGTGGCCGGCCACGGCCTGGAGGACCCTGCCACAGGACACCCTGCCGCGGGTGGTTTCCAGGTCGGTGACGCGCCCGCCCTCCCTGAGCACGCCGGTGACCTCGGTCCGCTGATGGATCTCGACGCCGCGCCGCGCGGCGTTCGCGGCGTAGCCCCACGCCACGGCGTCGTGCCGCGCGATGGCGCCGGGGCGGTGATAGAGCGCGCCCAGGATCGGGTAGCGCGCCGCGCCCGAAAGGTCGAGCGGCGGGCAGACGCGGGCGATCTCGTCCAGGCCGATCAGCTCGGACTCGACCCCGAGGTGCTTGTTGACTTCCGCCCGCCACCGGCTGGTGCGCAAGGCCGCGTCGGTGTGCGCGAGCGTGAGATGGCCGCGCTCGGAGTACAGAATGTTGTAGTCCAGCTCGTTCGACAGGCCCCGGAAGAGCCGGATCGATTCGTCGTAGAAGCGCACGCCCTCGGGCGTGAGGTAGTTCGAGCGGACGATGGCCGTGTTGCGCGCGGTGTTGCCGCCCGCCAGATACCCCTTCTCCAGGACGGCGACGTCGGTGATGCCGTGGTCGCGGGCGAGATAGTAGGCCGCCGCGAGCCCGTGTCCGCCGCCGCCGATGACGACGACGTCGTAGGACGGCTTGAGCTCGGTCGCGGCCGGAACGTCGCGGCGGGCGGGATAGCGCCGCCGCAGACCGTATTTCAGCAGGCCAAGGGGCATGGACCTTCAGACGCCTTCGGGACCTTCCATGACCGGAGAGAACGCGCTTTAATAGCAGGAAACTCCGGCTCATGCGCGCGGCGTTGCGGGACCGCGGTCCACCCCCCTCCCGACCTCCCCCCTGCCAGGGGGGAGGAGTATGGATGGCTCCCTTTTGGAGCGTCGACGACCTCTCCGTCCCCCTCGTTCTCCCTCCCCCTGACAGGGGGAGGGTCGCGAGCGTGAGATCCGGGTTCGGAGCACAGGGAACGGCCATGCCGGAACGATTCGACGCCAGCCCCTCGCCTCCCCCGGCCGCCGAGCGCCGCGGGCGCGCCGGCGAGGACCCCTACGCGTGGCTGCGAGACCCGAACTGGCGGGAGGCGACGCGCGACCCTTCCCGCCTCTCCCCCGCGATCCGCCGGCATCTGGAGGCGGAGAACGCCTACGCCGACTCGGTGCTGGAGCCCGCCGCCGACCTGCGGCGGACGCTGTTCGCGGAACTGAAGGGCCGCCTGAAGCAGGACGACGAATCCGTCCCCTTCCCCGACGGCGGCTATTCGTACTACCGGCGCTACGCGGAGGGAGGCCAGCATCCGGCGTATTGCCGGCGCCGGAAGGGGTCCGACGTCGAGGAAGTCCTGGTCGACGGCGACCGGGAAGCCGAATCCTCGAGCTACTTCCGCGTGGCGCAGTGCCGCCACAGTCCCGACCACGGCCTGGTCGCCTTCACCGTGGACCGCGACGGGTCCGAGCGCCACGAGCTCCTGATCCGGGACTCCCGGACCGGCCGCGACCTCGAGACCGTGACCGCCTCGGCCCACGGCGACTTCGTCTGGGCGGCGGACGGCCGAACGATCTTCTACACGGCGCTCGACGAACACCACCGGCCGAACAAGGCGCTGCGCCACCATCTCGGCGACGATCCGGGGAACGACGCCGTCGTCCACCGGGAACCGGACCCCGGATTCTTCGTCGATCTCGACAGGACGGAAAGCGGGCGGTTCATCGTCATCGCCTCGCGCGACCACGCGCTCACCTCCGAACTCCGCATCGTCCCCGCGTCGTCCCCGACCGACGACCCGATCGTCGTCGCCGTCCGCGAACCGGGCGTCGACTACTCGATCGGCGACGACGGCGACCGATTCCTCGTCCTCACCAACGCCGACGGCGCCGAGGACTACAAGATCTGCGAGGCGCCGGTCGCGGCTCCCGGCCGCGCCCATTGGCGGGACGCCGTTCCCCACGAGCCGGGACGAACGATCGTCCGCCTCCTCCTCTTCCGCCACTTCCTCGTCCGGCTGGAGCGGGCGGACGCCCTCCCCCGCATCGTCGTGCGCCCGTTGCGGGGCGGAGAGGAATACGCGATCGACTTCGACGAGGAGGCCTACGACCTCGATCTCGACCGCGGTTTCGAATACGACACGGCGACCCTGCGGTTCGCCTACGGCTCGCTGGCGACGCCGACGCGCACGTTCGACTTCGACATGGAGTCGCGGGAGCGCGCGCTGCGCAAGGAACAGGAGATCCCGAGCGGCCACGACCCCGCCGCCTACGTCGTCCGCCGCTTCGACGCGACGGGCCACGACGGGGCCCGGATACCGGTCTCCGTCCTGCGCCGGCGCGACGCGGCGGAGGACGGCTCCGCTCCCCTGCTCCTCTACGGCTACGGCGCCTACGGCATGAGCGCCCCCGCCTCGTTCTCGCCCCACCGGTTCAGCCTGGTCGACCGCGGTTTCGCCTACGCCATCGCCCATGTCCGCGGCGGCATGGAGCGGGGACACCGCTGGTACCGGGACGGCAAGCTCGAAAACAAGGCGAACACGTTCAGGGACTTCGTCTCGGCGGCCGAGGCATTGATCGACCGGAAGCACACCGCCAGGGGGCGCATCGCGGCGCACGGCGGCAGCGCCGGCGGCATGCTCGTCGGCGCGGCGATCAACATGCGGCCCGACCTGTTCGGCGCGGCCGTCGCGGAAGTCCCGTTCGTCGACGTGCTCAACACGATGTCCGACGAGTCGCTGCCCCTCACCCCGCCCGAGTGGGTCGAGTGGGGCAACCCCGTCGCGGACGTCGACGCCCGCGCGCGCATCCGCGGCTACTCGCCCTACGACAACGTCGCGGCCCGGGCGTACCCGCCGGTCCTGGCGACGGCCGGCCTCTCCGACCCGCGCGTCACCTACTGGGAACCGGCCAAGTGGGTCGCCAAGCTCCGCGCCCTCAAGACCGGCGACGACCCCGTGCTCCTGAAGACGAACATGGGGGCGGGCCACGGGGGCGCCGCCGGCCGGTTCGACCGCCTGGAAGAGATCGCCCTCGTCTACGCCTTCGTCCTTCTGGCGCTGGGCGGGGAGGAGCGCGGCGCACGGGACTGACCGGCGTTGCGGGACCGCGGTCCACCCCCCCTCCCGACCTCCCCCCTGTCAAGGGGGAGGAGTATGATATGGCCCCTCCGTTCCCGTTCCCCTCGTTCTCCCTCTCCCTTGCAGGGGGAGGGTCGGGGTGGGGATCAGTCTCGAGCGCGGCGCCCGGTCACGGCGCGACCGGTGCGGGACTTCAGGTGGGATCGCTTCCCGGATCGAGACGCGATGCTTGGCGGAGGGAGAATCCGTATAACGATTCCAGTAATCCATTGTTTAGACGCCATATTCTCGAACGCCTTCCGATCTGTCCCAACGGTTTTCCCAACGACGCGAATGAAAACAAGCGGCAAGATGCGGAAACAGGCGGCAACGCATTGCGCTTGCGGACGGGACCGCGACGGCCTATCTTCGGGGCATGACCAAGACCGTGACCGCAACCGGCTTCGACACGCTGGCCTATGCCCGCCGCCTCAAGGCGGCCGGCGTGGACGAAGCCCAGGCCGAAGCGCACGCCGAAGCCGTCCGCGACGCCGTGACGGAAGGCGTCGCCACCAAGGCCGACCTCGCCAGCCTCGAAACGCGCGTGACCGTCCGGCTCTATGGCGGATTGCTCGCCACCGTCGCCGCCGTCGTCGCGCTCATCAAGCTGCTTCCGTAGGGACGCGCCATGACCGCAACCGCCTTCGATACGCTCGGGATCGTCCGCGATCTCGAAGCCGCCGGCGTCGAACGGCGCCAAGCCGAAGCACATGCCGAAGCCGTGGCGAAGGCCGCCAACGCCGGCCACGGAGAACTTGCCACCAAGGCCGACCTCAAGGCCGCCGTGGCCGAGCTCGAAACCCGGTTGACGGTCCGCTTCGTCGGCATCGCCGTCGGGATCGTGATAGCCGTCGTCGGCTTGCTCAAGCTGCTTCCGTAGGGACGCGCGCGACGCCGCCGCCCCTGCTCATCGGTGTGAGCAACCGGATAGATGGGTAACACTTCTATCCGGTCCGTACCCCCTCCGGCCCCCCCTCCCGACCTCCCCCCTGTCAGGGGGGAGGAGACGAGTGGCGGGGGGAGGGGCGTCAATGGCCTCCTCCCGTCTCTTTTGTTTCTCCCTCTCCCTGGCAGGGGGAGGGTCGGGGTGGGGGCCAGTCTCAAGCGTGGCGCCCGGTCATGGCGCGACCTGCGGAAGCAGCTTGATGGCGGCGACGATCAGGCCGCCGACGGCGATGACCAGACCGCCGAGGCGAAGCATCAACCTGTCCGCGATGGCGTCGATCTTCACTTCGAGGCGGGCGATATCGGCCTTGACGGCGGCGAGTCCCTTGTCGAGGTCGGCCTTGGCGGCGACGCCTTCCGTCACGGCGTCGCGGACGGCTTCGGCGTGCGCTTCCGCTTGTCTCTCGTCCACGCCGGCCGCCTTGAGGCGGCGGGCATAGGCCAACGTATCGAAGCCGGTCACGTGCGCGGTCATGCTCCAAGGATAGGCCGTTGCGGTCCCGTCCGCAAGCGCGATACGTTCCACGCCGCTCCGGTCCGTTCCGTGTTCGAGTGCGGGACTTCAGGTGGGATCGCTTCCCGGGTCGAGACGCGATGCTTGGCGGAGGGAGAGGGATTCGAACCCTCGGTACGGTTTGTCACCGTACTACGGTTTAGCAAACCGCCGCCTTCGACCTCTCGGCCATCCCTCCGGTCGCGGCGTCTATCTAGAGGCGGCCCCCCGCGCCTGTCAACGACGCCCGTTCCACCCACGCCGACGCGACGAAGGGAAGATGCGATGATCCTGATCGACAACGCCACGCAGGCGGAGCTGCTGACGATGCGGGAATGCGTCGACGCGCTCGAACGCGCGTTCGGCTCCCTCGATTCGGGCCGGGCGATCCATCGCCCCAAGACCGACGTGAACGTCCCCAACTCCAGAACGAACGAGTACTACCGCTTCGGCTCGATGGAGGGCTGGTTCGACGGCATCTTCGCGATTCGCTTCATGTCGGAGGTGATGGCGTTCGACCGCCGCGCGGACGGCTCGTGGCGCGAGGACAACTACTCCATCGAGCCGGGCAGGAACTGCGCGGTGGTTCTGCTGTTCAGCTCGGAGAACGGCGAACCGCTCGCCCTCCTCAACGACGACTGGATACAGCACATGCGCGTGGGCGGCGCGGCCGCGCTGGGAACCAGGGTCCTCGCCCGCGCCGACGCCGAGACGGTATGCGTGATCGGCTCCGGCGGCATGGCGCGGACCTTGCTCGAAGGGATCTCCGCGGTGCGCCCGGTCGCGAGGGCGCGCGTGCACAGCCCCTCCCGCGGCAACCGCGAAGCCTACGCGGCGCGGATGAGCGAACGGCTGGGCATCGCGGTCGAACCCGCGGACTCCGCGCGGGGAGCGATGGCGGGCGCCGACGTCGTCGCGACCTGCACCAACTCCGGCGTCCCCGTATTCGACGCGGACTGGCTCGAACCCGGGATGCACGTCGTGTGCGTCGGCTCCAACGAAACGCCGCCCGAGGCGATCCCGCGCTTCGACGTGGCCGTGCGCCAGGGCGTCCATTCCATGGCTCCGGGCAATGAGAGCGCGCGCCACCGCGCCGGCGTCGGTCTGAGCTACGCCGGTTTCGTCGCCGGCAGCGAGACGGAGATGGCGCGCATTCCCGAAGGCGGCGCGGCCCACATCGACGCGAGCGCCTTTCCCATGTACACGGACCTCGTGGCCGGCCGCGCGCCGGGCCGCGCGCGCGACGATCAGATCACCTTCTATTACTGCCACGGCAACCAGGGGTTGCAGTTCGCCGCGGTCGGCGGCGCCATCTACCGCAACGCGCTCGCGGCCGGCAAGGGCGTTCCCATCCCGCTCGACTGGTTCGTCCAGGAACGGAGCGCGTAGACCGCCTTTCCCGGATCGAGGATCGCGCGGCGTTGCGGGAGCGCGTCCACCCCCCTCCCGACCTCCCCCCTGTCAGGGGGGAGGAGTGTGGGTGGTCAGGGGTGGGGATTGCGGCGGGAAGAGCGCGCGGGGTGGGGGCCGCGCCAGGGGGGATACGGGAAATGCGGGCTACGCGACCTTCTCCGCCAGCCGCCGCAGATAGCGCAACCCCTCGATCGCCCGGCTGCCGTACCAGGACGTCATCTCGCCGTCGATCGACAGCAACCGCGCCGCGCCGACCGGGTGGGAGGCGCGGAAGTCCTCGACGTCCGCCGGCGTGAAGGCGTAAGGCTCGCTCGCGAACAGCACGAGGTCGACGCGGCGCAGGAGCTCGGGCGTGACGTCGACCTCGGGGTAGCGCGCGTCCGGGTCGGAACACCGCGTGCGCCAGTTCGCGAGCGCCAGGAACCGCGAGACGTAGGTGTCCTCCGAGACCGTCATCCAGGGGGCCTTCCAGATCAGGTAGAGGACGTCGCGCCGCGGCAGGCCCGCGGCCGCTGCGCGCAGGTCCGAAAGCGCCGCCTCGAACGCCTCCGCGAGCGCCGCGGCCCGTTCCTCGCGGCCGAACAGGCCGCCGATCAGGCGGAACAGCCGCACGTTGTCCTCGGGCGCGATGGGATGGGTGACGACGATCGCCGGACCGAGCCCGGCGATGGCCTCGACCTGACCACGCGCGTTCTCGTCGACGTTGACGATGACGTGGGTCGGGGCGAGGTCCCGGACGCGGCCGAGCGCGACCTTCTTGGTTCCGCCCACGCTCGGGACGCCGTCGACGGCCGGCCTGGGATGGACGCAGTAATGGGTGCGCCCGACGAGATTGCCCGCCAGTCCGAGATCGAACAGCAGCTCGGTGATGCTGGGCACGAGGGAGACGATCCGCGCGCCCTCCCCGGCGCGCCGGTGCCGGACGCCCATGAAGTCGGAGACGTCGGTCATTCGGCGATCCCGGTCCCTTGCGCCCGCGGGCGGCGCCTATCCCAGCTTCCGGCGGAGGACGTCGTTGACGACCTTGGGGTTGGCCCTGCCCCGGGACGCCTTCATGACCTGGCCCACGAAGAAACCGAACAGCTTGTCCTTGCCGGCCCTGTACTCCTCCACCCTGTCGGCGTTCTCCGCGACGACCGCGTCCGCCAGGGCCTCGATCTCGCCCGCGTCGGAGACCTGCTCGAGCCCTCGTTCGGCGACGATCTCGCCGGGCGGGCGGCCGCTCTCGAACATGGCGTCGAACACCTCCCTGGCGAGGCGCCCGGAAAGCGCGCCGTCGGCGACGAGGTCGATCAGGCCGCCGAGATCTTCCGGGGAGACCGGCGCCTCCGCGATCTTCAGCCCGCTCTCGTTGAGCTTGCCGAACAGCGCGCCGGTGACCCAGTTGGCGGCCGCCTTCGCCTCGCGTCCGGCGGCGACCCTCTCGAAATAGTCCGCCACTTCCCTCTCCGCGACGAGGACGCCGGCGTCGTATTCGCCGAGGCCCAGTTCCTCGACGAAACGGGCCTTCTTCCGGTCCGGGAGCTCGGGAAGGCCGGCCCGGATCTCCTCGACATACTCCTCGCTCAGTTCCAGCGGCGGCAGGTCGGGATCCGGGAAGTAGCGGTAGTCGTGCGCCTCCTCCTTGCCGCGCATGGAGCGCGTGACCCCGCGGTCGGCGTCGAAGAGGCGCGTTTCCTGCGCGATCTCGCCCCCCTCCTCCAGGACGTCGACCTGGCGCCGGGCCTCGTGGCCGATGGCCTGCTGGACGAAACGTATCGAGTTGAGATTCTTGATCTCGCAGCGGGTCCCGAGGGGCTCGCCCGGGCGCCGCACCGACACGTTGACGTCGCAGCGGAGGCTGCCTTGCTCCATGTTGCCGTCGCAGGTCCCGAGATAGCGCAGGATGGCGCGCAGCTTCCGAACGAACGCGCCGGCTTCCGCGGCGCTGCGGAGATCGGGCTTCGTGACGATCTCCATGAGAGCCACGCCCGCCCGGTTGAGGTCCACCCACGTCGCGTCCGCGCGCCGGTCGTGCAGGCTCTTGCCCGCGTCCTGCTCCAGATGAAGGCGCTCGATGCCCACCTCGCGGACGGACCCGTCCTCGAGATCGACCCGCACCGCGCCGCCGACGACGATGGGCAGCGTGTACTGCGATATCTGGTAGTTCGCGGGCAGGTCCGGGTAGAAGTAGTGCTTGCGGTCGAAGACCGAGTAGCGGTTGATCTCGGCGTTCAGTCCGAGACCGGTGCGCACGGCCATCTCGACGCAGGCCTCGTTGACGACGGGCAGCGCGCCCGGCATGGCGGCGTCGACGAAACCGACCCGGGTGTTGGGCTCCGCGCCGAAGGCCGCGGCGGCGGCGGAGAACAGCTTGGACTCCGAGGTCGTCTGGGCGTGGACCTCGAGCCCGACGACGATCTCCCACGGGCCGCCGGCGCCCTCGATCACCGCGCCGCCGCCTCCCACCACGGTTCGGGCTCCGCCGCGAAGCCGGCCGCGCGCTCCAGCGCGCCGGCCGCCCGCAGCAGCGTCGCCTCGTCGAACGCCTTGCCGATCAGTTGCAGACCAAGGGGCAGGCCGGCGTCGGAGAGGCCCGCCGGGACGGAGACCGCCGGCAGGCCCGCCATGCTCGCCGGCACGGTGAACGCGTCGTTCAGGTACATGGAAATCGGGTCGCCGGACCTGTCGCCGAGCGCGAAGGCCTCGCTGGGCGCGGTCGGCGTCAGCAGCGCGTCGACATCCTCGAAGGCGTTCCGGAAGTCGCGGGCGATCAGCGCGCGGACCTTCTGGGCCCGCAGGTAGTAGGCGTCGTAGTACCCCGCCGACAGGACGTAGGCGCCGATCATGACCCGCCGCCTGACCTCGGGACCGAAACCCTCGGCCCGCGTGCGCTCGTACATGTCGACGACGTCCTCGCCCTCCACGCGCAGCCCGTAGCGCACGCCGTCGTAGCGCGCGAGGTTCGACGAGGCCTCCGCCGGCGCGACGACGTAGTAGGCGGGAAGCGCGTACCGCGTGTGCGGCAGACTCACCTCGCGGATCTCCGCGCCGGCCTCCTCGAGCCAGCGGACCCCCCGCTCCCAGAGCGCGTCGATCCCGGCGGGCAGCCCGTCCACCCGGTACTCGCCGGGAACGCCGATGCGCAGCCCCTCGACGCCGCCGTCGAGCGCCGCCTCGAAGTCGGGCACGGGCGCGTCGGCGGACGTGGAGTCCCTGGGGTCGCGCCCGGACATCGCGGCGAGCATGATGGCCGCGTCGCGCACGGTCCGCGTCAGGGGCCCGGCCTGATCGAGGGACGACGCGAAGGCGACGATCCCCCAGCGCGAGCAGCGGCCGTAGGTGGGCTTGAGGCCCACCAGCCCCGTGAACGACGCCGGCTGGCGGATGGAGCCGCCGGTATCGGTTCCGACCGCCCCCAGGGCCGCGCGCGCCGCCACGATCGCGGCCGAGCCGCCGCTGCTGCCGCCGGGCGTGATCGGCCGGTCGTCCCCGAACCGCCGCCACGGGTTCTCGACCGGCCCGAAGCAGCTCGTCTCGTTCGACGAACCCATGGCGAACTCGTCCATGTTGGCCTTGCCCAGCATCACCGCGCCCGCCTTCCAGAGACCGGCCGTGACGGTCGATTCGTAGGGCGGGACGAAATCGCGGAGGATGCGGGAGCCGGCGGTCGTCCGGACCCCGGCCGTGCAGAACAGGTCCTTGACGGCGAGAGGAATGCCCTCCAGAGCGCCTCCCTCGCCGGCGGCGAGGCGCCTGTCGCCGGCGTCCGCCATGTCCAGCGCGCGGTCCGCGGTCTCCAGCGTCATGGCGTTGAGCGGCCGGGCCTTCTCGACGGCGAGGACATGGGCCTCCGCGAGCTCCCGGGCCGAGAACCGCCGGGCCCGCAGGCCGTCGCGCGCCTCGGCGATGGTGAGGCGGGTCAGCCCGGTCATTCTATTCGACGACCCTGGGAACGACGAAGAAACCCGCTTCCGACCGCGGCGCGTTGGCCAGGATCTCGTCCGCGCGGTCGCCGTCGGCCACCGCGTCGCCGCGCCCGCGGAACCGCGTCGCCGCGACGCCGGCCATCGGGGACACGCCCGAGACGTCCACCTCCTCGAGCTGCTCGACCCAGCCCAGGATCCGGCCGAGCTCCTCGCCCAGCTTCTCGAGGTCGTCGTCGGGCGCCCGGATACGCGCCAGACGGGCGATGCCGATCACGGTGGCCTTATCGAGCGACATATGCCAACTTCGCGATGACGATACCGTTCCGGCCGGCTTCCCGGCGAACCCGGAGGCCCGGCCCGGAGCGCATCGCCGATGGATTTCGAGACGCCGCGAGGGCCGCCCGCCCGCGCGCGGCGGAACGTAACACCCGCCATGATCGCCCGCAACCCGAGAGAACTCGCGGCGGCGCTCGACGAAGGCGAGCGCTGGCTCGGCATCGACGTGGGGTCGAGGACCCTGGGCCTGGCGCTGTCCGACGTCACCCTCACCATCGCCACGCCCCTGAAGACGCTGCGGCGGGGAAAGTTCGCCAGGGACGCCGAGTCGCTGCGCGGGATCGTCGAACGCGAACGGGTCGGCGGCGTGGTGCTCGGCCTGCCCCTCGACATGGACGGCGGCGAGGGACCGCGCTGCCGGTCGGTGCGCCAGTTCGCGGCGAACCTCCAGGCCCGCGTGGACGCGCCCATGACCTTCTGGGACGAGCGGCTGTCCACCGTCGCCGTCACCCGCGCGCTGCTCGCCGCCGACGCCAGCCGCAAGCGGCGGTCGGAGGTCGTCGACAAGATGGCGGCCGCCTACATCCTGCAAGGCGCCCTCGACAGCCTCGACGGAGACCGCCGCCGCCGGTGAGCGACGCTTCTGAGCAACCGGATAGATGGGTAACACTATAGACCGGATACATGGGTAACAGTGTTCCCGGTCTGTCCCGCTTCCGTGCGGCCCGGCCGGGCCGCACGGAAGCGGTGTAGCTTCTTCGACCTCCGATCGATGATCCCGAGGTCGACATCCGCGAAGCGGACGATCCAGTCGCCCCCGTCAGTCTCGGCCACGCCCACAGGCTCACCCCTCAGCGTCTCGCTGACGAAGACCAAGTCGCCGCCCCACTTGATGGAGCCATCGGTGCGGACCCGGCGCATCGCGTGCTCGGCATCGTACCAGGGCTCCTCCAGGCGCTCGGGATGACGCCGCGACGACGACCGGTAGAACGCCGCAGGCGGCCTCTGCCCCAAGGCCTCATGCGGACGATGGGCGTTGAAGTCCTGGCGGAAGCGGTCGAAGCGGGCCTGTTGCGCGTCCGCCGTCGCCGCCGGCGGCGTCGCGGTCTCGGCCTTCAACGTCCGATGCATCCGCTCATGCCTCCCGTTCTGCTGCGGCTGACCCCGCGCAATCCGCTCCACCGCGATCCCGGCCTTGATCCATTCCACCGACAGACGCGACAGACCCCCAGCCCCCGGACCGGCGAACGGCGCCCCGTTGTCCGAACGGATGGCCTCGGGAACCCCGTAGCGCCGGAACACCCGCCCCACCGCCGCCCCCACCGCAGCGGTCTGCGGCGGGACGATGACGCACGCCAACAGAAAGCGGCTGTAGGCGTCGGTGATCGTCAGCGGATCGCAGCGGACGCCGTCGCGGGTGCGAAACCACCCCTTGAAGTCGATGCACCACACGTCGTTGGGAGCCGCCACAGGGCGGAACGGACGACACGGAGCCGCCATCCGGCGACGCCGGCGACGGCGCGCCACCAGACCCTCCGCCCGCAGCAGGTCGCCCATCGTGCTGGCCGCCGGCCACGCCACCTCGGGGTGCTCGCCCACCAACACCGCCCGCAGCTTGCGCGGACCCCAGTGCGGACGCGCGCGGCGCAAGGCGATGATCGCCTCGGCCACCGACGGCGCCATCGACCGACCATGGCGACGCGGCGCACGCGACCGCTCGACCAGACCCTCCGGGCCGTCGCCGCGATACCGACCAAGCCACTTGTACCCGGTCTTGCGGCTGATGCCGTAGTGCTCGCACAGCGCCGTCATCGACCACTCGCCACGCAGATAGTCGGCAACGAAAACCAGCTTCTCGTCCATCGGACAGGTCTCCTTCCAGGGCATCGGCCGCACCTCCCGCACCTCCCGACCAACCCTCTAACCTGTTACCCATGTATCCGGTCTGAACTGTTACCTTTCTATCCGGTCTGTACCCTTCCGGACCCCCCTCCCGACCTCCCCCCTGTCAGGGGGGAGGAGTGTGTAGGGCTCCCTCTCCCTTGCAGGGGGAGGGTCGGGGTGGGGGTCGCGCCGGGGGGAGGAGCGCCAATGGACCCGGTTCCGGAATCCGCGGGCGAAGCGGTTCTCTCCCGCGCGGCCGGCATCTATAAACGCCGCGATGTTCGTTCGAGCCCTCCGCCTCGCGAGCGCCTTCACGCGCCCGGTGGTGATTTCGACGCGCAACGCGCGCGGGGAATGCCGCGGCGCCGTGGCCGCCTGCACGGTCGTCAACCGGGACGGCTGGATATTGACGGCGGCGCACGTGCTCGGCCTGCTGCGCCGCTTCGAGGAGGAGGCCGCCCGCTTCCGCGCCTACCGCGCGGAGACGCGCGACCTCGAGCGGGCGACGGCCTCCTTCGACACGGCGCGCAAGCGCAAGCTGCGCCATCTGGAGGTCCCGGCGCCGGACTCGGCGCGCGACTGCTCGGCGTGGTGGGGAGCGGACGGCGCGGCGCTGAAGGACGTGCGCCTGATGCCGGCCTCGGACCTGGCTCTGGGACGGCTGGAACCGTTCGACCCGGCGGCCGTCGCCCACTACCCCGTCTTCAAGGAGCCCGGCGCCGACTACGCGCCGGGGCGCGGCCTGTGCCGGCTCGGCTTTCCGTTCCACGAGATCGCGCCGGCCTGGGACGAGGCGCGGGGCGCGTTCGTGCTGCCGCCGGAAACGTTTCCGATCCCGTCCTTTCCGATCGAGGGGATGCTGACGCGGTTCGTGTCGGCGCCGCCGCCGGAAGCGGCCGGCGGCGCCGAACGGGGAACCTACGTCGAAACCTCGTCGCCGGGCCTCCAGGGACAGAGCGGCGGACCAGTGTTCGACGCCGACGGCGCGGTCTGGGCGATCCAGTCGCACACCCGCCACCTGCCGCTCGGCTTTCGCCCGCGGACGCCGGAAGAGCCCAAGGGGCCGGCGACGCACCAGTTTCTCAACGTCGGCATGGGCGTCCACGCGAAGGCCATCCTGGCCCTTCTCGACGAGGCCGGCGTGGCGCACGAGCGCGCAGCGGGCTGACGCGCGGGCCCGCCGCGGTCCGGATGCGGTCTACAGGCTTCCGCCCTATCCCGAGGTCAGGCCGCCGGAAGAGGTCAGTCCGCCGGAAAACGTGAAGGCAAACGGACTCCGAGGAGCGTAAGTCCCTATCATCCAACCACTGCCCACGACCCACCAATCGACGTCGGTACCGCCGACGACGCCCTGGAGCGAGGCGTCGGACATCGCGCCGTTCGGGTCGGGCGGGAAAACCATGTGAACGGTCTCCTCGCTGTCCACCGCGAGGCGCACGTCCTCGACGACGCCGGGGAGTTTGATCCCGCTCTCGGCCAGCGCCGCCCTGGGATCCTCCTCCATCTGCGAGCGGAACTCGGGGTCCTCCCGCCAGTTCGCCACCACCGCCGCCCAGCGTCGGCCATGAGTCTCCTTGTCCATCTTTCGTCTCCCGGTCGGTTCCGTTCCCGCCCGCGCGGACGGCCCGAAGACGTTCCCGCGCGCATTTGAAGCCGATTCGGAACCTAACGGCGGGAAGCGGGAGGGAAAACCCTAATCTGAGGCACGCGTTCAACCGTGAATCCGCTTGTCCGCAAGACTCGTCCAGTGACGAGGGCGCCGCAGGGTCCGTTCGCGCTCCTTCCCCCTGGCGCGACCTCCACCCCGACCCTCCCCCTGCAAGGGAGAGAGAGAACGAGGGACGGGAGGGGGGTGAACCGCGGTCGCGCGACTCCGCGCCGCGCCGATGCTTGACATGCGACCGGGTTCGGATGCATACGAGACGGAGCCTCCCGGCCCGCGGCAACGGGAACCCGCCATGACGAGTCCGTCCCAGACGCTCGCCGACCACGTCGCCTCCACCCGGTTCGAGGACCTGCCGGAGGCGGCCGTCTCCGCCGCCAAGTGGTTCGTTCTGGACACCCTCGGCGTGGCCTGGGCGGGCACGGCGGCGCCGGGCATGGAAGCGCTGCGCCAGCTGGCGTTCGCCGAGGGCGGGAGTCCCGACTGCTCGGTGTTCGGCTCCGGGACCCGCCTGCCGGCGACGGCGGCGGCGTTGCTGAACGGCGCCTGCGCCGGCGCGCTCGACTACGACGGCGTCTACGAGAAGGGTTCGGTCCATCCCGACATCGTGACCCTGCCGGCGGCCTGGGCGATCGCCGAGCGGCGGCGCGCGAGCGGCAGGGACTTCCTTGCGGCGATGGCCCTCGGCAACGACGTCGCGTGCCGCTCCGGCGGCGCCATGGCCGGCGACCGCGGCTGGTTCAACACCGCGGTCCACGGAGTCTTCGGCGGCGCGGCGGCGGCGGCGAAGCTCCTCGGGCTCGACGCCGAGAGAACGGCCGACGCGCTCGGGCTCGCCTTCTGCCAGGCCGCCGGCGCGCGGCAGGCCATCGTCGAGAAGAGCCTGGCCAAGCGCGTGCTGTCCGGCCTGGCGGCGCGGTCGGGCGTCTTCGCGGCGCTCGCGGCGGAAAAGGGGATCACCGCCCCGCGGCAGGCGTTCGAGGGCGAGTTCGGGTTCCACGCGCTCTACGGAGAGGGCGACGCGCGGGCCCTGACCGCCGACCTCGGCGAGCGCTACGAAAACGTCGCCACGGTGACCAAGAAGTATCCCAGCTGCACGGCCAACCACGCCGCCATCCAGGGCGCCGCCGCACTGGCCGACGAGTTCGACCTCGGCCCCGACGACGTCACCGGCGCGGAAGTGGTCGTCTCTCCCTTCATGAACGGGCTGGTCGGGGCGGAGTGGGACCCCGGCGACAACCCGCAGGTCGCGGCGCAGTTCAACATCCGGTACTCGGTCGCGTGCGCCATCGCGCGGCGCCGGCTCGGCATCGCCGAGATCCAGGAGGACGCGATCTTCGACCCGGCGATCAACGATCTCGCCGGCAAGGTGCGCGTCCGCGTGAACGACGGCTGGCCGGGAAAGTTCGCGCCCTGCGAGCTGACGATCCGCACGGCCCGGCGCGGGGACCTGACCCGGCGCGTCGACCACGTCCCCGGCGCGCCGGAGAACCCGCTGAGCCTCGACGACCTCGAAGCCAAGTTCCGCGACTGCGCCGCGGCCGGCATCGCGCCGATGGCCCCCGGGCGGGCGGACGCCGTCATCGACGCGGTCCTGTCGCTCGAGAAGGTCGAGAACATGGCGGCCTTCTTCGACGGCGCGCCGGCGCCCGCCCGCGCGGCCGCGGAATGAGCGCCGGGGCCATGGACGCGGCGGTCCGCGGCGAAACCGGGTCCGGGCGCGTCACGGCGCGGCCCCTGTCCGGGACCCTCGGCGCCGAGATCGGCGGCGTCGACCTGTCGCGGCCCCTCGACGACCGGACGTTCGCCGAGGTGCGGGAGGCGTTCCACCGGCATCTGGTCATCGTCATGCGGGATCAGCGGATCGAGCCGGAGCATCTGGTCGCCTTCACCGAGAGGTTCGGACGCGCGGAGCCGCACCCCCTCGGCTCCCGCCGCGGCCTCGACGGCCACCCCCAGGTCATGGCGCTGGAGAACGGGCCCGGCAGGCTCGGCCCCCGCAACGACTTCTGGCATTCGGACATCTCCTACGGCGAAACGCCGCCGCTGGGGTCGATCCTCTACGCCGTCGAGATCACGGAGGGCCGCGCCGACACCATGTTCTGCAACATGTACGAGGCCTACGAGGGGCTGTCCGACGGCCTGAAGTCGATGCTCGACGGCATGACCGCCCAACATTCCGCGGAGAAGCTGACGCGGGAGGTCCCCAACCGCCTGTCGGTCGACGAGGCGCCCCCCGCCGTGACCCACCCGGTGGCGCGCACCCATCCCGGCACCGGTCGCAAGGCGCTCTACGTCAACCCCCACTACACCTCGAACTTCACCGGCTGGACGCCGGAGGAGAGCCGGCCGCTGCTCGACATGCTGACGGCGCGGGCGACCCGCCCGGAGAACGTCTTCCGCCACCGCTGGCGCGTCGGCGACGTGCTGATGTGGGACAATCGCTGCGCGATGCACTACGCCGTCCGGGACTACGACGACACTATGCCGCGCCTGATGCACCGGACGACGGCGGCCGGCGACCGGCCGTACTGATCGGGGAGGCCGCGGCGATGACGCCGGACATACGGCCGTTCGACGCGGCGCTGGGCGCCGAAGTCCTCGGCGTCGACCTGTCGGAGACCCTCGACGACGAGGCCTTCGCCGCCGTCGAGAACGCCTGGAACGAACATTCGGTGCTGCTGTTCCGCGAGCAGTCGATCGACGAGGCCCGGCATCTCGCGTTCAGCCGCCGCTTCGGGGAGCTCGAGACGCACGTCCTCGACCAGTACCTGCATCCCGGACATCCGGAGATCCTGATCGTCTCCAACGTCATGGACGGCGACCGCCACGTCGGCATCTACGACGCCGGACGCTACTGGCACACCGACCTGTCCTACATGGCCGCGCCGAGCCGCGGCTCGCTGCTCTACGCCATCGAGGTGCCGCGCGGGGACGACGGCGAGCCGCTGGGCGACACCCTGTTCGCCAGCACGTCGGCCGCCTACGATGCGCTCTCCGACGGCATGAAGGACCGGATCGCCGGCCTCAGGGCCGAGTTCAGCCTCGCCAGCCGCCACGCGAAGCTGGTCGCGGACGGCGATGCGAGCGCCGAGCTGGAAGACCGGCACCACGAGAAGGCGCCGCCGGTGACGCATCCGGTCGCGCGCACCCACCCCGTCACCGGGCGCAAGAGCATCTACGTCAACGAAGGCCAGACCGCGCGGATTCTCGGCCTGCCCGAGGACGAGGCGCGCGGCCTGCTGGAGGCGCTGTGCGCCCACTGCGTGAAGCCCGAGTTCGTCTACCGGCACAAGTGGCGCGAGGGAGACCTCCTGATGTGGGACAACGTCCCCACCCAGCACCTCGCCATCTGCGACTACGCGCTGCCCCGGCGGCGCTACCTGCACCGCACGACGCTGAGGGGCGCGCCGCCCCGGTAGTCTCGCGACGGCGGGCGGGCGGCGCATTTGCCTCCATCCGGCGGCGGGCGTACAATGGCCCTTTGATGGCCACGGTCGCGCCCCACCCTTTCCCGCGCCGCCATCTGCTCGGCATCGAGGGCCTGTCGGCGCGGGAAATCACCGTCCTGCTCGACAAGGCGGAGACGTACGTCGACCAGAACCGGCGGGTGGACAAGAAGCAGTCGCTGCTGCGGGGCCGGACGCAGATCAACCTCTTCTTCGAAAGCTCGACCCGCACGCGCACGTCGTTCGAGCTCGCCGGCAAGCGGCTCGGCGCGGACGTCATCAACATGTCCGCCGAAGCCTCGTCGATCCGCAAGGGCGAGACCCTGATCGACACGGCGATGACGCTCAACGCCATGCGCCCCGACGCGCTGGTCGTGCGCCACCCGCATTCCGGCGCCGTCAACCTGCTCGCCCAGAAGGTGGACTGCGCCGTCGTCAACGCCGGCGACGGCAGCCACGAGCACCCGACGCAGGCCCTCCTCGACGCGCTCACCATCCGGCGCCGCCGCGGACGCCTGGGCGGCCTCGTCGTCGCCATCTGCGGCGACGTCCTGCACAGCCGCGTCGCGCGCTCGAACATCCAGCTTCTGGTCGCCATGGGCGCCCGGGTCCGGGTCGTCGCCCCGCCGACGCTGGTCTCGCCTCTGTTCGAACGCATGGGCGCGGACGTCCATCACGACATGAAGAGCGGCCTCGACGACGCCGACATCGTGATGATGCTGCGCCTTCAGACGGAACGGATGCAGGGAGCCTTCGTCCCCTCCGTGCGCGAGTACTTCCACTTCTACGGCCTCGACTACCAGAAGCTGGCGGCCGCGAAACCGGACGCCCTGATCATGCATCCGGGCCCGATGAACCGGGGCGTCGAGATCGACACCGACGTGGCGGACGACATCGACCGCAGCGTCATCCGCGAGCAGGTCGAGATGGGCGTCGCCGTCCGCATGGCCTGCCTCGACGTCCTGACGAGCCACCTGTCGACCGCCGCGCCGGCGGACGCCGGTCCGGCGGGGTAGCGGACGTGGCGCGGAGCTTCTCCAGGGGCGATCCCGGCCGCGTGGCCTACGTCAACGCGCGCCTGATCGATCCCCGGGACGGCCGCGACGAGCCGGGGGCCCTGCTCACCGAAGGACGCCGCATCGCGGACCTCGGGCCGGGGCTGTTCGCCGACGGCGTTCCCGAGGGCGTCCGCGCGGTCGACTGCGGCGGCCACGTCCTGGCCCCCGGCCTGATCGACATGCGGGCGTTCCTGGGCGAACCCGGCCACGAGCACAAGGAAACGCTGGCGACGGGAACCGAGGCGGCGGCCGTCGGCGGCGTCACCACCGTCATCTGCCTCCCCGGAACGGACCCGGCGATCGACGACATCGCCCTGGTCGAGTACGTCGAGCGCCGCGCCCGGGAAGACGCCGTGGCGCGCGTGCATCCGATGGGCGCGATCACCAAGGGGACCGAGGGGCGCGAGATGACCGAGATGGGCCTTCTCGGGAACGCCGGCGCCGTGGCCTTCACCGACGGCGACCGGGCGGTCGCCGACGCCCGGCTCATGCGCCGCGCGCTGGCCTACGCCTCGGGGCTGGACCTGCTGATCGTCCAGCACGTCGAGGAAGCGGCGCTGGCCGACGCCGGCTGCATGAACGAGGGCGAACTGGCCCTGCGCCTCGGGCTTCCGGGCATCCCCGCGGCCGCGGAAGTGATCGCCCTGGAGCGCGACCTGCGCCTCGTGGAGCTGACCGGCGGGCGCTACCACGCCGCCTGCGTCTCGACGGCCGAGTCCGTCGCCCGCCTCGCCGACGCCGGGAAGCGCGGCCTGCCCGTCTCGGCGGGCGTCGCCGCGCACCACTTCGCCCTCAACGAGAACGCCGTCGGCGAGTACCGGACGTTCGCCAAGACGTCGCCGCCGCTCCGCGCCGAGGAGGACCGGCGGGCACTGGTCGAGGGGATGCGGCAGGGCGAGATCGACGTCATCGTCAGCGACCACAGCCCGCAGGATCAGGAAAGCAAGCGCCAGCCCTTCGTCCAGGCGGCCGCCGGCATCGCCGGCCTGGAGACCATGCTGCCCCTGGCGCTCGAGCTCCATCACAACGGCTCCCTGCCCCTGATGCGCGTCCTGGAGATGATGACCGCCGCCCCGGCGCGGCTCCTCGGGCTCGACGCCGGGCGCCTGGAGGCCGGGGCGCCCGCCGACCTGGCAGTGATCGACCTGGACACGCCGTGGCGGATCAGCGAAGCCGGCCTGGTCTCCAAGTCGAAGAACACGCCGTTCGACGGCCGCCCGGTTCAGGGACGGGCGGTGAGAACGGTCGTCGCCGGACACACGGTCCACGAGCTCGCGCCCCCGCCCCCGCGATAGCCGGAGCCGCCGCCATGCCCGACCCCATGGGAGACTTCAGCCTCACCTGGCCGTTCTACGCGGCGGCGGCGCTCGGCTACCTGCTGGGGTCGATTCCCTTCGGCCTGGCGCTGACGAGGCTCGCCGGCCACGGGGACATCCGGCGGATCGGCTCCGGCAACATCGGGGCGACCAACGTGCTGCGGACCGGGAGCAAGGGCCTGGCGGCGCTGACGGCGCTGCTCGACGGCGGCAAGGGCGCGGCGGCGTTCTGGACCGCCGGCCTGCTGGGACCCGACATGGCGGTGCTGGCGGGCGGCGGGGCCTTCCTCGGCCACCTGTTTCCCGTGTGGCTCAGGTTCCGGGGCGGCAAGGGCGTCGCGACCGCGCTCGGCGTCCTGATCGCGGCGTCCTGGGAAGCCGGCCTGCTCGCCTGCCTGACGTGGCTGGCCGCGGCGGCGGCGTTCCGTTACTCGTCGCTGGCGGCGCTGGCGGCGCTCGCCGCCGCTCCCGTCTACATGTGGTATCTGGCCGATCTCCAGCGGACGGAATTCGCGGCCTTCCTCGCCGTTCTCGTGTTCGTCCGCCACCACGCGAACGTCCGCCGCCTCCTCAAAGGCGAGGAACCGCGCATCAGACTCAAACCGTAGGCGCCGGATAAAGGTAAGGATCGTTGCCGTGGCGAAGATCGAAGGAATCAGGATCACCAACTACCGGGCGCTCAAGGACGTCACGCTCGGCAGGTTGCAGGACACGTCGGCGGCCGCGCCGTTGACCCCGATGACGGCCGTCATCGGCAGGAACGGAGTCGGCAAGAGCTCCCTGTTCGACGCCTTCGGATTCCTGGCGGACTGCCTCAAACTCGGCGTCGAAGAGGCATGCGACGCGCGGGGACGGGGCGGATTCGACCGCATCCGGTCACAGGGAAGCGACGGCTCAATCGGGTTCACGATCCGTTACCGGCAAGACCTGCACGCTCAGCCTATCACCTACGAGCTTGAGATTGACAGGGACGCTTCGGGCCGCCCTTACGTCTTTTTGGAGACTCTTGCGCAGCAACGCAGGGGGCAAACGGGCGGCGAGCCCTTATTGTTCCTGCTTCTGGTTGCAGGCAAGGGCCTCGCCTGGAAAGGTGAGTCGCAAGGTTGGCAGGGCGACGAGGACACCGGGTTCGATTTCGAGAGGCTTCTGGCGAATCTTCTGAAACAAATCTTCAAGGAATCCAACGAGCAAGAAAACGTGGATGCGGAGTATGTCGAGCTTCAGGACAAGCGCCGGCTCGGCGTTGCCACGCTCGGCGTCCTGAAGCAGCATCCCCGGATCGCGGCCTTCCGCGAGTTCATCGAGGGATGGTACTTGAGCTATTTCACCCCCGACGCTGCCCGCGGCCTGCCGCTGGCCGGCCCGCAGCCGCATCTGAGCGTCCACGGCGACAACCTCGGCAACGTCGTGCAGTTCATGGAGCGCGAGCACCGGGGCAGGTTCGACGGCATCCTGAAGAAGATCGCCGGGAGGATCCCGGGCATCGACCGGATCGACACCCAACGCAGCCCGGACGGCCGACTGCTGCTGCGCTTCAACGACAAGGGGTTCGAAGACCCTTTCTACGCCCAGCAGATGTCCGACGGCACGTTGAAGGCGTTCGCCTATCTGCTCATGCTGGAGGACCCGGCGCCGCCGCCGTTCATCTGCATCGAGGAGCCGGAGAACGGGCTGTATCACAAGCTGCTGCAAACTCTGGCCGAGGAGTTTCGCGCCCATGCGACCGGGAAGAGGAACGCGCCGCAGATTTTCGTCACGACGCACCAGCCCTATTTCGTCGATGCGCTCAGTCCCGACGAAACGTGGATTCTCGAAAAGGGCGAAGACGGGTTCTCCACCATCCGCCGCGCGAGCGACGATCCGGTCGTCAAGGCCATGTGCGAGGAAGAACTGCCGCTCGGCGGCCTGTGGCACGGCGATTATCTCGACTGAGCGGCCGCGCGATGCATTTCGAGCTGTTGGTCGAGGACGAATCGGGGCGCATCACGGTCGAGGGCGTTCTCGAAAAGATTCTCGGCAAGAACGGAACGCGCCACAGCTGGAGGACGCATGGCTACAGGGGCCTGGGGCGCATACCGAAGAATCTGCGCGGCAAGACCGACCCGGCGAAACGGATTCTCCTGGACCAGCTGCCGAACCTGTTGCGCGGATACGGAAGGAGCCTGGGCGATTCGGCGGCGGTCGTCGTGGTCGTGGACCTGGACGACAGGGACTGCATGGCGTTCAAACGGGAACTGCTGGACGTGCTGGACGCCTGCGACCCGCGCCCGAAGACGCTGTTCCGGATCGCCATCGAGGAAATCGAGGCGTGGCTGCTGGGCGACCGCGACGCCGTGAAGGCGGCCTATCCCGGCGCCAGGGATTCGGTGCTGGACGGCTACCGGCAGGACGGCGTATGCGGCACGTGGGAGGTTCTCGCCGACGCCGTTCACGCGGGCGGGGCAGCGCAACTCAAGGACGCCGGCTGGCCGGATTCAGGGAGGGCGAAATGCGAATGGGCGCGGGAGATCGCGCCGCGCATGGACCCGGACCGGAACCGGTCGCCGAGCTTCCGAGCGTTCCGCGACGGCGTGCGGCGCCTGGCGGCCGCCTGACCGGAAACCGCCGCCGTCCTCGCGTCCGTTTCCGACGGACCCCTTCCCGGCCCGGGAATCCGCCCTCATCCGTTCATAGAGTCACCGAATCCGGTAATAGGCCAGCGATCCCAACTGATTCTTGTCCGACCCGTACGGATATGCCAGCATGAACATGGCCATTCACCAGTGAGCGGGAGAAATTGATGCTGAACAGCGACGATCGGAAACCGCCTCACGTTCCCCACGAGCCTGAACGGGTTCGTCGAATGTCCGGACGAGCGTTGAGGAGGACCCTTGAACTGAAAGACCACGATGACGGCTCCGAGGCAGCATTTTTGCATGTTCATCAAGAATCGGGGCTTTTCGCAGGTCGGGAGGCCATCAGACCGGTATCCGTCGGCGAGCTGACAACGCAGCAGATATACCACGGTAATTTCCTGGAGATGGTTTCAGCCCTGCCGGACCGGAGTGTCGACCTGATCATTGCGGACCCTCCCTACAACGCCAGCAAAGGCAACAAATGGACGATGAAACACGGTACACTCCCGGGTTTCGGCGGCGATTGGCAGAAAATCGCGCAGGTCTGGGACGACATGACCCTTGACAAGTATATGTGCTTCACGCTCGCTTGGCTCTCGGAAGCCAGACGAGTCCTCAAACAGACTGGCTCCATGTGGGTGCACGGAACCTACCATAATGCCGGGATCACGAACGTAGCCATGCAGATCCTCGGCATCGAGATCATCAACGAGATCATCTGGTACAAACGGAACAGCTTCCCCAATCTGGCGGGCCGTCGGCTCACAGCAAGCCATGAGACAATCCTGTGGGCACACCGCGGCGGCAAGCGTTCTTACTTTTTTAACTACGAGTATTCCAAATCTGGTGACTTTTCGGACGACGCGTTAAAGTCACCCGGTAAACAGATGCGCACGGTGTGGGACCTACCGAACAACAAGCCGAGGCGGGAACTAGCACACGGTAAACATCCTACCCAGAAACCAGTGCGCTTGGCGCGCAGGTTCATTCGGCTCTCCGCACGGCCGGGGCACATATGCCTCGTTCCTTTCGCTGGCTCCGGTAGCGAGTGCGTTGCGGCCCGAGAGGAGAGATTGCACTATATCGGCTTTGAAACCGACGATTCATATGTCGGGATAGCTCGGGCCCGGCTCAACGGAGGCACCGGTTGAACTCCGAGGCGCTGCTCTTTGAACCCGGCGAGCTCCTGGTCGTCGAGACTGGAAAGGAGAACCATTCCTCCGCCGGCATTATTCCTTCGCTGCTCAAATGGACCGGAAGCAAGCGCAGCCAGGCGGCGCGCATTGCGGCCCTCGCCCCGTGTTACGATCGCTATTTCGAACCATTCCTCGGGGGCGGCGCACTGCTCTACCTTCTCGGCGGTCCGGGGGCCGTGGCGGGTGACGTCTTTGCTCCGCTGATTTCCTTCTGGAAGATGGTGCGCGACGAACCAGAGCATCTGATCTCCGACTACACAGAACAGTGGGCCTCCTTGCAGGCAGATCTTCCCAGCTACTACTACGTCGTCCGTGACCGTTTCAACCGGTATCGAAAACCAGAAGATTTGAATTTCCTCATGCGTACGTGCGTCAACGGGATAATCCGAATGAGTAGAAAAGGGAATTTCAACAACTCCTTCCATCTCTCGCGCAGAGGTATGCGCCCGGAACGGTTCGCAAACGTCGTGCGGCTCTGGACCGTACGCATCCGGGAAGTCGATTTCCGCGTCGGAGACTTCGAGGAAACAACCTCGGAAACCGGGCCCAGAGACTTCGTTTACTTCGACCCCCCCTACGCAGGGAACAAGGATCGATACATTGCCAACCTTGACCTAGATCGGTTTTTTCACGTATTGGAGGATCTGAACCGGAGGGACGTCAAGTGGGCACTGTCTTTCGACGGTTCCCGTGGGCCAACCGCTTATGGGAATATCGTCCCGGATGATGTCTATAAACGGAGGGAGTCCTTGAACAGTGGCTACAGTGCCGTTTCCAAGGTGCTCAATGGACCTGTCGAAATGGTAACGGAAAGCCTTTATCTCAATTACTGACCTGTACGGTGACAAGTTCACACCAGCCTTGATGCGAAGTGAGGTGGGCGACGAGAGAACGGCCAAGTTCGGTATCCCCGCGCAAATATAGGATGCAACGGCGAGCGTCTTCGAGAAATTTCACCCCAATCTGCATGTCGAGGCCCGTATCGCAAGACAATCCCCGGAAAGGGTCGTTCGTCACACTCAGGTACGCGCCTGCCGAAGCGAACATTGTATCGGGGCACTGCCAATGTGAGTCATGGATATCCCATCTACCAGCTTCTTCGTCGCGGTGAATGCTCGGCGCAGTATTGAACAATGTTTCCGCGTACCGTGACAGGCGCGGGCCGATGTTCTCCCCCAACGAACGGGCCTTCTCCTTGGACTCGACGCACAGGCAGACCACGCGGTCCCCGTGTTCGAACAGGGCAAAGACGTGGTCTGGCCTCTTTCCGCCGTCAGTCGAGACGCGGGGCAGCGTCAACCAGCGGAACTCGGGTTCCGTTCCGCCCCACCGGAACGAGATACCCGACCAATCACCCCCGGGAGGATTGCACATTCCCTCAAACACGGCACTCGCGCCCAAGGATTCGAACGCGATGTGCAACGCCGTGTCGACATCCTGTTCGCCGAGACTCAGGACCTTGGCGTTCACATGAAACCGAGCCAGCTCTTCGGTTTGGATCTCGGCCCGTGCCTTCTTCACGTACCCGCGCGGAACCCCGTCGGGCTTCGTCGCACTATCGATCAGGACACCATCGCTCACCCCGAATATCGCCTCCCAAAGGCCATTGCTGTCGGCCAGCACCACTGGGTCATTCGCGAGTCTTTCCCAGTGTACATCCGGCACTGGACCATAAACGAACGTCAACAATTCATTGTCGCCACCAGCCAGCATCCGCGCCATCGGCGGAAGACCTCGATCAGGTCGCGCGTCATCGCCCTTGGGTTTGAAACCCATCAACCACGCGATCGCCAGATTCCACTGGTCGTCGGCGAGCCATGCAACGAACTCACAACTCAAGTCCGGGTAAAGTTTTTGCACCTTCCCGGCAAACACCGTCCTCCGATCCTTCGGGATGAAGGAGAGTGGTAGCGATGAGGAGGTCAAGCCGACTCCAACCTGCGCGCCCAAGTTCATGAATCGCTTAGCAGTATCAGTCAGACTCCCGATTGAGGTCTTTTTCTTCCATGAAAGGCGTCTGTCCCTTGTGAGGAAGTCAAGAAGGTTCTGACCAGCACGAATCGCATCATACGCATTCTGCCATTGCTCGGCCGTGAGGCCATCTTGCCGTTTTTTGGACTTGGCCAACAGTTTCACCAAAGCGATACACTTATCGCCCAGATCGGTCTTAGTTTGCGCCGTCTCTCCGCCCAGCACTGCGAGTCTGAGGAACTTGATAAATTCCTTCCGGCCGAATATCGAATCATAGCATCGAATCGTCTCGGGTGCTGCGCCCATATTGGGTTCGTAGACTGGCAAACAGATCGAATCATGATATAGGGTCATCGCGAGGAAGCTGAACGGGACTGCCGGGTTGGGCATCCGCGACGCCTTCCGTTCGCGATCAGCACCCAGCTCGAAGCCGCCCAACTCTGCCACGAAAAAGTACGGGATACCGGCATGGGCGAACGAAAACGCTCTGCCGTGACGCTGCCAAGCCTGATTACCCGCCGGTAACGCACCACAGAACTCGATCGCCGCCAGAGGTCTCTCTACCCCATCTTCGACTCGGGTCAGTATGGCGTCGGCTGCCTCCTGCAACCGGCCGCCCAAGCGCTTGACGAATCCGATCACATCTTGGTTCCATCGACGCTCTCCATAACCAGGAATAAACTGAAAAATGAGACATTGATCATCCACTTCCATGGTGTAAACAGGACATGTAACCGAGCTTATGGGACCTTCTACCTTCTCGGATGGTATGTTCAGTCCAGAGCAAATATATCCAAGAATTCTGTTGCATTCCACAACATTATCACCATGGATTTTGAATTCAATTTCCATCTCTTTCACTTGATTCTCTGGATTTATTCAATGCTCTCTGAAAGAAGCTGGGAGACGGAAACCCCGAGGGAGTCGGCGATAACTTCAAGAGAACCGATCGTCACATTACGCTCCCCGCGCTCTACTGATCCGATATACGTCCTATGGAGGCCACATTGATCCGCTAGCTCTTCCTGGGACAAGCCTCGGTCTCTACGCATACGGTACAGGTTTTTGGAGAGAGTCTGGATCAGCTTATCGCTGGGGCTTCTCAATTTTTCCGGCGACATTGGTGTTGTTTCCCTGAGAGTTTCGTTTGCCTGAGCCCTCGTGACCATAAATCTTTAGTATCGGACGCCTATAAAGTATACAGACTATGAGTAGCGGACTGACCGTGCTCGCAAAGGAGGTACATTCACGCCGCGTCGCTTGTGACGGCGGCAAAGGCGTCGCGACTACCACCATCAGTTTCGCTTTTGTTCCCGTCGTGGCTTCCCTTGTCATCAAGCGCGACCCATCGCGCAAGCGCTGGGTGAGGCTCAAGGCCGGAAGGCTACGTGACAAGTTCGGGAATCGTTTCCGACGATCTCCCCTCTCGTTCAAGGGGAAGGAAGACGCGCGAGGCGGTTCGGCCCGGGAATCCGTCCTCATCCGTTCATAGAGTCACCGAATCCGGTACTGGCGGCTCCCTGGACCCTGCCGTGTCTGCTGCGCCACGAGGCCTTGCGAAGGCATCGACGACTCCCGCCCTCGACGACGAGGAGCGCATCGCCTGTCTTCGCCTGATCCGCAGCGAGAACGTCGGCCCCATCGCCTACCGCCACCTGATCGAGCGCTACGGCTCGGCGCCGCGGGCGCTGGAGGCCCTGCCGTCCCTCGCCCGCCGCCGCGGCGCTCCGGCGCCGCGCGTATGCGGCGAGCGGGAAGCCGCGGCGGAACTGGAAACCCTGGAGCGTCTGGGCGCCCGGACGATCATGCTCGGCGAACCGGCGTATCCCGAAGCGCTGGCCATGCTGCCGGACGCGCCGCCCGTCATCTCCGTCAAGGGACGAGGCGATCTGCTCGACCGCCCCGCCGTGGCGGTCGTCGGCGCCCGGGACGCCTCCACCGCCGGACGGCAGTACGCCCGGACGCTCGCCCGGGAACTGGGAGAAGCGGACTTCTCCGTCGTGTCCGGGCTGGCGCGCGGCATCGATACGGCGGCCCACGTCGGCTCTCTGGAAACCGGCGCCCTCGCGGTGCTGGCGGGCGGCATCGACGCCGTCTACCCGCCGGAGAACGCGGACCTCCAGGCCAAGATCGCCGAACGGGGCCTCCTGATCGCGGAACAGAAGGTCGGCAGGAGCCCCCGGGCCATGCACTTCCCCGCCCGGAACCGCCTCATTTCGGGCCTGTCGCTCGGCGTCGTCGTCGTCGAGGCGGCGTTGCGGTCGGGTTCCCTGATCACCGCGCGCTGCGCGCTCGAACAGGGCCGCGAGGTGTTCGCCGCGCCGGGCTCGCCCCTCGACCCGCGCTGCCGCGGCTCCAACGGGCTCATCCGGGACGGCGCCGTCCTGGTCCAGTCGACGAGCGACGTCACGTCGGCGCTCGACCTCATGACGCGACCCCGCCAGGTCCCGGCCCGCCGGGCGCCGGACCCCCCGCGCCCACGTCCCGAGGCGGCGCCGGTCCCCGACGACGGACGGCCCGTCGACTCGCGCGGCCAAGTGGCGGCCGCGCTGAGCCCGACGCCGGTGACGGTCGACGAGCTCCTCCGCCACTGTCGTTTGACTCTCCCGACGCTTTTGACCATCTTGCTCGAACTCGAAGCGGCGGGCCGCCTGCATCGGCACCCCGGAAACAGGGTTTCCCTTTGCGATGGCGATGCCGCGCCCGCATAGAGCGCCGCGAGCGGACAAACATCCGGCCCCTCCATGAACGTCGTCATCGTCGAATCGCCCGCCAAGGCCAAGACCGTCAACAAGTACCTGGGCGGCGACTTCGTCGTCCTGGCGAGCTACGGGCACGTGCGCGACCTGCCGCCGAAGGACGGTTCGGTGCTGCCCGACGACGACTTCGCGATGACCTACGAAACCAACCCGGAGTCGAAGCAGCACATCGACGGGATCGCGCGGGCGCTGCGGAACGCCGATCGCCTGTATCTGGCCACCGATCCCGACCGCGAAGGCGAGGCCATCTCGTGGCACGTGCTCGAGGCGCTCCAGGAACGCGACGCGGTAAACGGCGTGGAGGTCAAGCGGATCGTCTTCAACGAGGTGACCCGCGGCGCCGTCCGGGAGGCCGTCGCGCGGCCGCGCGACCTCGACATGGACCTCGTCAACGCCCAGCAGGCCCGGAGGGCGCTCGACTACCTGGTGGGCTTCACCCTGTCGCCGGTGCTCTGGCGCAAGCTCCCCGGCGCGCGCTCGGCCGGCCGCGTGCAATCGGTCGCGCTGCGCCTGATCTGCGAACGCGAGCTGGAGATCGAGGCCTTCGAGCCGCGGGAGTACTGGTCGATCGGCGCGGCTCTCCGCGCGGCCGACGGAACGCCGTTTTCGGCCCGCCTCGCGTCCCTCGACGGCGAACGGCTCGACAAGTTCTCGATCTCGACGGAGGAAGACGCCGAGCGCGCCGCCGGGATCCTGCGCGCTTCCCCCGCGTTGTCGGTCACAGGCGTCGAAGCGAAGGAGGTCCAGCGCCACCCGCGGCCCCCCTTCACGACGTCGACGCTCCAGCAGGAGGCGGCGCGCAAGCTCCGCATGGGCGCGCGGCGCGCCATGCAGGTCGCGCAGAAACTGTACGAAGGCGTGGACGTCGGCGGGGAAACCGTCGGCCTGATCACCTACATGCGCACCGACGGCGTCCAGATCGCATCGGAAGCCGTCCAGTCCTGCCGACGCCTGATATCGGAGAGGTTCGGCGCGTCCTACCTTCCGGCCAGGCCGCGCGCCTACCGCAGCCAGGCGAAGAACGCCCAGGAAGCCCACGAAGCCATCCGCCCCACGGACCTGTCGCGCGCGCCTGCCGACGTCTCCTCCTTCCTCGACCCCGAGGCCAGGCGCCTCTACGACCTGATCTGGAAGCGGACGATGGCCAGCCAGATGGCCTCGGCGCGCCTCGAACAGGCCGCCATCGACATGACGACGGCCGACGGCCGGGCCGGCCTGCGCGCCACCGGATCCGTGGTCCTGTTCGACGGTTTCTTCAAGTTGTACCAGGAAGGCCGCGACGACCAGCCCGAGGACAAGGGGGACGACTCCGCCGAGCGCCGCCTTCCCAAGGTCGCCAGGGGCGAGACCGTCCGGTGCGAGGACGTCCAGCCCAGGCAACACTTCACGGAGCCGCCGCCCCGGTTCACCGAGGCGACCCTGGTGAAGCGTCTCGAGGAGCTCGGCATCGGACGGCCCTCGACCTACGCCAGCATCATCTCGGTCCTTCAGGATCGGGACTACGTCCGCCTCGAGGGATCGCGGTTCACGCCGGACGACCGGGGCCGACTCGTGGCCGCCTTCCTCGGCAACTTCTTCGACCGTTACGTGGCCTACGACTTCACCGCCAGGCTGGAAGAGACCCTCGACGACATCTCCGCCGGGAACGCGAACTGGAAGCAGGTCCTGCACGAATTCTGGAACGCCTTCAGCGGCGCCGTCGAGGAGACGAAGGACCTGCGGACGCGGGAGGTGCTGGACACCCTCGACGAGACGCTCGGCGCCCATTTCTTCCACTCCGACGATCCCGCTGTCGATCCCCGGGCCTGCCCTTCCTGCGACGGCGGGGCGCTGTCCCTGAAGCTCAGCAGGTTCGGCGCGTTCATCGGCTGCTCGAACTATCCCGATTGCCGGTACACGCGGCGCCTGGTCGATGGAAACGGCGCGGACGCGGGCGAGCGCGAGGGCCCCCGCGAACTCGGCCTCGACCCGGAGACCGGCGGACCCGTGACCGTGCGCTCGGGCCCCTACGGCCATTACGCGCAACTCGACGCGGGCCCGCAGGCCAAGGGCAAGAAGAACCGGAAGCCCAGGCGCGTCTCCCTGCCTTCCTGGATCCCGCCGGCGGAGATCGACCTCGACACCGCCTTGGCGCTGCTGGCGCTGCCGCGGGAAGTCGGGCGCCACCCGGAGACCGGCGAGAAGATCGCCGCGGGGATCGGCCGTTTCGGCCCCTACGTGGTCCACCAGGGCAAATACGCGTCCCTCAAACCGGACGACGACGACGTGCTGACCGTGGGCATCAACCGCGCCGTGGCGCTTCTGGCCGACGCCGGCGGGCGGCGGCGGCGGGGCGGAGAGACGCTCAGGGAACTCGGCGATCATCCCGACGACGGCAAGCCCGTCGTCGTCATGGACGGCCGCTACGGCCCCTACGTCAAGCACGGCCGGATCAACGCCACGTTGCCGAAAGGCGTCGCGCCCGAGGACGTCACCATGGAAACGGCCGCGGCGTTGCTGGCCCGAAAGGCCGCGAACAAGGGCAAGGGCCGCGCCGGCGCGCGCAAATCCGCCCGGTCCTCCGGCCCGCGGGCGGCGCCCGAAACGGCCCCGTAACGGGCGGCCGCGGCTTGACCCGGAGCCGTCGCACGCGGGGGCCGCGCGCGCCCGAAGGCGGGGCGAAGGCGCCGGACGCCTTCCCGTCGCGGGAACAGGTGCTGCGGTTCATACACGACGGTCCCGACCGCGTGGGCAAGCGGGACATCGCGCGCGCCTTCGGGATTTCGGGCGCGGACCGCGCGCGGCTCAGGGAACTGCTCGAGGAACTGAGCGACGAGGGGCTCATCGAGAGGGGCCGCCGCCGGTCGCTCCGCGCGGCCGGCGAACTCCCCCCGGTCACGGTCGTCGAGGTCACGGGCGGCGACGCCGACGGCGAGCTCCACGCGCGCCCCGCGCGGTGGGACGGCGAAGGGGAGCCGCCGCGCATCGTCATGGTCCCCGAACGGACCGGCGCGGCGGCCCTGGGACCCGGCGACCGCGCCCTGGCGCGGCTGCGACGGGGCCCGGACGGCCTGTACGAGGCCCGGGTCATGCGCCGGCTCGCGAACCCGCCCAGCGAGATTCTCGGGGTGTACAACCTCGTCGCCGGCCACGGCCGCATCGCGCCGACGGACCGGCGCGTGAAGCGGGAATTCGTCGTCGCCGGTCCGGACTCGCTCGGCGCCCGTCCCGGCGACGTCGTGCTCGCCGCGAGCCTCCCGGGCGCGCGGCTGGGGCTCGGCAAGGCGCGGGTCGTGGAGCGCCTCGGCTCCTTCGACGATCCGCGCAGCTACAGCACGATCGCCATCCGCAACCACGGCATCCCCACCGCGTTCAGCGCCGAGGCCCTGGCGGAGGCGGAGGCCGCGACGCCGGTCCCGGTCGGCGAACGGCGCGACCTGCGGGAGCTGCCGCTCGTCACCATCGACCCCGCCGACGCCCGGGACCGCGACGACGCCGTCTGGGCGGCGCCCGACGCCGACCCCGGAAACCCCGGCGGCTGGAAGATCGTCGTCGCGATCGCCGACGTCGCGGCCCACGTGCGGCCCGGATCAGCCCTCGACGCGGACGCGCGCGAGCGGGGCAACTCCGTCTACTTCCCGGACCGCGTCGCGCCGATGCTGCCGGAGGCGTTGTCGAGCGGCCTGTGCTCGCTCGAGGCGGGGGCCGACCGGGCCTGCCTGGCGGCGTTCCTGTGGATCGACGCCGACGGCGAGCCGCGCCGCCGCGAATTCGTCCGGGGCATGATGCGCGCCGCGGCGAACCTGACATATCGGGGCGTTCAGGAGCTGCGGGACGGCGCCCGCGCGGACGGCGCCGCGACGGCTCCCGATCCCGTGATCCGGAACCTGTACGGAGCCTACGCCGCGCTCCTTCGCGCCCGCGAACGCCGGCGACCGCTCGACATCGAACTCCCCGAGCTCCGGGTCGCCCTCGGCGCCGACGGCCGCGTGGAGAGCGTGCGACCGAGGGCCCGCCGGGACTCGCATCGCCTGATCGAGGAATTCATGATCGCGGCCAACGTCGCCGCGGCGGAAACCCTGCGCGACCGCGACGCGCCGGGCATGTTCCGGACGCACGACCGCCCCGACGACCAGAAGGTCGAGGCGCTTCGCGAGCTTCTGGCGAGCCTGGACCTCCGGCTGGCGGCCGGGGGCGCGGTCAGGGCCGAACACTTCAACCGGATCCTGAAGCGGGTCGCGGGAACGCCCCACGCGCGCCTCGTCAACGAGGTGGTCCTGCGATCGCAGAGCCAGGCCGTCTACAGCCCGGACGACGACGGGCATTTCGGCCTCAACCTGCGCCGCTACGCGCACTTCACGTCGCCCATCCGCCGTTACGCGGACCTCCTGGCGCACCGCGCCCTGATCGCGGCGCTGGGGCTCGGCGACGACGGCCTCGCCGGGAGCGCGGTCGACGAGCTGCCCGGGATCGGAGAGCGGATATCCGCGGCGGAACGGCGCGCCATGGCGGCCGAGCGCGAGGCGCGGGACAGATACCTCGCGGCATACCTCGAACCGCGCCGCGGCGCCGCGTTCACGGGGCGGATCTCGGGCGTGACCCGTTTCGGCCTCTTCGTGACCCTCGACGACGTCGGCGCCGACGGCCTGGCGCCGATCCGCACGCTGGCCGACGACTTCTACGTCCACGACGCGACGCGACATGCGCTGGTGGGGGAGCGCACGGGGAAGACGTATGCGCTCGGCTCGGCCGTCGACGTCCGGCTCGTGGAGGCCGACGCGGTCACCGGATCGCTCCGTCTCGAGTTGATCGAGGATCGGGGGCCGCTCCCCGCGCGCCGCGCGAAGGCCGGCCGCGAACCGCGGAAAGCGGGGCGGAGGCGCGGGCGGCGGGGCTGACCCGTAATTTCTCCGCCGCGACCCCCACCCCGACCCTCCCCCTGCAAGGGGGAGGGAGGTTTCCATCGATACTCCTCCCCCCTGACAGGGGGGAGGTCGGGAGGGGGGTGGACGCGGTCCCGCAACGCGACATCGGCGGGCGTCGGGTGGACATGGCGCGGCGGGTCCGGCAACGTCAGGCGTCCGCCGCGGTCCCGCGCCGCGCGCACCGCCATCGAACGATGCCCGACGCCCCCGAACAGCGACCGCCCCGGCGACCGACGCGCCCGAGACAGGCCGCGAGCCTCGTCCTCCACCGCAAGCCGAAACGGGGACGGGTCGAGATCCTGATGGGACTCCGCGACGCCGCGACCCGCTTCATGCCGGGCGTGTACGTGTTCCCCGGAGGGCGCGTCGATTCCGGCGACTGGCGCGCGCGGGAAGCGACGCCGCTCGCCGACCACGTCCTGGCCCGGCTGACCCGCCGGTGCGGCGCCGGGCGCGCGCGGGCGCACGCCATGGCCGCCGTTCGCGAAACCTACGAGGAGACCGGGCTGCTCCTGGGCCAGCGGACGCCGGACGCCGCGTCCGGCCCGCCGTCCTGGCGGCATTTCTTCAAGACGGGATACGCGCCGGCCCTGCACCGGCTCGACTATCTCGCCCGGGCGCTCACGCCGTCGAACCGCCCGATCCGCTACGACGCGCGGTTCTTTCTCGTCGACGGGACCACGGCCGAAGGGCGGCTCGGCGGCAACGGCGAGCTCCACGACCTGCGCTGGGTCACCGTCGACCACGCCCACGACCTGCCGCTCCCCAGCGTCACGACGCACGTGCTGCTCGAGATCGAGCGCTACATGGCGAACCCGCCGAAGAGGAACGACGACTGGCGGGTCTCGTTCTTCTCCCACCGCCGGGGACGGTTCTACCACCGCTACGAGTGAACGACGGCCGGACGCCCGCGGCCTGACCTCGCTCGGACGGATTACACGGCAGGCTTATGCCGAATCGCGGCGGCGCGGCCGCGTCCGTCCTCGCCGCGCCGGCCGTCATGATATCATTTTCGCCGCCGACCGGGCATCGCCGCGTTCCGGGGGGTAACGTCAAGAAGTATGTGTCATGGGGAAAGGGGCGGCGCGGAAGAGCGCTTCCTCGACGCCATGTCGCTGTCGGCGTTCGGAGGGAACGGAGATGACCCATGATGAATTGCTGTCGCGTATCACCGCGCGGCCCGAGGTCTTCGGCGGCAAGCCGATCATCCGCGACATGCGGATCTCGGTGGAGCTCGTCCTGAGCCTGCTGGCGCAAGGAGTTACGCAGGAAGCCATCCTGGAGGATTACCCCGGGTTGGAGCCGGACGACATCCGCGCCTGCGCCGCCTATGCGCACGCGGTCATCGCCGGCGACACGCTGTCGGCGGTGGCTGTGGCGGAATCTTGAGATTCCTCGTCGACAGTTGCGCCGGACGCCTCCTGGCGAACTGGCTACGCGGCCGGGGGTACGATGCGGTCGAAGCGCGCGAACTCGGAACCGATCCGGGCGACGCGATGTTGCTGGAACGGGCCGCGGCCGAGGACAGGATTTTGGTGACGATCGATACCGATTTCGGAGAACTCGTCTATGCGAAACGGACGCCGCATGCGGGTCTGGTGCGCCTCCCCGACGTTCCGGCGGAGCAGCGCATCACCTTGATGCGCCTTGTGATCGAGAGGCATCGGCCGGCTCTGGAAACACGAGCGGTGGTCACGGTCCGCGGTGAGCGGGTGCGCATCTCCAGACACCTGCCGTTATCATAGGGCCGCCGCCACCGATCTCGGAAACATCCCATGGACCCTTGGCGCAAGGTCGCGACGCCGCGCAAGGAAGGGAGAACATGACGGAGACCGAATTTCTGTCGCGTATCACGGTGCGGCCCGAGATCTTCGGCGGCAAACCGATCATTCGCGACATGCGGATCGCGGTAGAGCACGTCCTGGGGATGCTGGCGGCGGGGGACAGCGCGGAAGTCATTCTGAGCGAGTACCCGGAATTGACTCCGGAGGACATCCGGGCGTGCCTGCTGTTCGCCCACCGCGCGCTGGCGGGGGAGCGCGTGTATGAACGGGTTCCCGTGCGGGAAGCCTCGTGAGGTTTCTCCTCGACGTCTGCGCGTCGTCGCGGAGTCTGGCGGCTTCCTTGACCGATCTCGGCCACGACGTCGCTTCCGTCCGGGACAGGGATCCGGGGGCCGCTGACGACACGCTGCTCGCGCTGGCGTATGAGGAAAGGCGCGCCAGCGCGTATCATGGGGAACGGCGGCAAAGCGGGGGTGGAAAACTCGTCATGCAGGACTCCGACGGCAAGGCGGTCGATCCGGCGATCCTCGACGCCATCGCCTTCGACGCGAGGGGCCTCGTCCCCGCCATCGCGCAACAGCACGATTCCGGGGAAGTCCTGATGATGGCCTGGATGAACCGCGAGGCCGTCGAGCGGACCCTGGCGACGGGCGCGGCGCACTACTGGTCGCGATCCCGGAACAGGCTCTGGCGCAAGGGCGAGTCGTCGGGGCAGACCCAGACGCTCGAGGAGATGCGCGTGGACTGCGACGGCGACACGCTCCTCCTGCTGGTCGATCAGAAGGGGCTGGCGTGCCACACGGGGCGGCGCCACTGCTTCTTCACCGCCGTGCGCGACGGCGGCCTCGAAACCATCGCGGAGGTCGAGGTCGATCCGAAGGAGCTCTACGGAGACTGAAACCCCGCGCGGAGTCGCGGGACCGCGATACACCCCCCTCCCGCCCTCCCCCCTGTCAGGGGGGAGGAGTTATGAATTGGCTCCCTCCATTCTTCTCCCTCCCCCTGGCAGGGGGAGGGTCGGGGTGGGGGTCGCGTCGGGAGAGAGGAGCGCGCGCGGCGGGGCTGGCGTCCGCCGCGGGCCCGCGCTACAACGAACCCATGGGCGCGTTTCTCGTGTGGATCGTGTCGACGGCGGTCCTGTTCGCCGGATTCGTCCTGTGGCGGGGGTCGCGCCTCCGCCGTCGTCCGGGGCCCGCCGACCTGCACTGGAAGGCGGCCGTCCTTCTGGCCGCCCTCGCCGCGCTCGCGCCGGCGCTCGCGTTCGACGCCCTCCCGCGCGACGAGGTGGAGGTGCCGCCCGGCGTGGCCGAACGCGAAGGAGTGCCCGCGGAGCCTCTGCCCGGGAACGAGTGAGGAGCCGGGGCGGCCCGGGGCCCGGCCCGCTGCGGTCACAGAACCTCGAACACCCGGTAGCTGGGGCCGTCGGGCCGCCGCCATCCCGTCGCGACCGAAACCGTCCGGGTCAGCCAGGCGTAACGCTCGTCCCCCGTCTCGTAGAACGGAGCGACGCGCTGGTAGTACTCGGACGGGTCGACCTCCTCGCCGTTGGCGAGCCGCTCCAGAACCCGGGCGGGCCCGTGGCGATAACCGCGATAGAACATGTAGATCGCGGCGCCGTCGTCGGTCTCGAGGGCCAGGCGCACGTCGAGCTGGGTGACTCCGTCGGTCCGGTTGAGCAGCCAGTCGCCGCCGCCCGACCGAACGCTTCCCCTCAGGCGTTCGCCTTCGAAGACGCCGCCCGTGACCGAGGCGACGAGGCGCCTGCCGAGATGTCCGAGGCCCGTGTCGACGTAAGCCGGATCGACGTCGAGATGCATGTCGAAAAGATGCGCCGTGGCGATTCCGGTCATGCCGCTTCTCCTTCCCGTGAAGTCCCCGCCGCCGGCGGCCCTCCCCGACGTCGCGCGGGGACGCCCGGCGGCCGGCGGGGCGAGGTTACAACCCGTACACCCGCGCCGCCGTGTCGTGGTAAAGGGCCGCCTTCTCGGCGTCCGAATAGTTCGCGGTCAGACGCTTGAACGCGTTCCACAGCACGACGTAGCCGCAACTGATCATGTCGACGGGGAAGTTGGACTCGAACATGCAGCGGTCCGGGCCGAAGACGTCGATCGCGCGCTCGTAGTAACGCCGCGTCGCCTCCATGAGCTCGGCGCTGGTCGGCGGCCGCTCTCGCTCGTGCCAGCCGAAACCGTTGATGTCCATGTTGATGCCGCCGAGCTTGGCCACCACGTTGGGACAGGCCGCAAGCTCGGCAACGTCCCGGCTCCAGCTTTCGAATATCTCGTCCCGCCTGCCCGCGTAGGGGCCGACCCCGAGCGGCCCGCCGAAATGGTCGAGGACGATCGTCGTGTCGGGGAAGGCGCGGGCGAGGTCGGCGACCTCGGGCAACTGCGGATGGAAACACCACGCCTCGAAGCCGAGGCCGCGCGGTCCCAGTTCCGCGAAACCCTCGCGGAACCTGGGGTCGAGCAGCAGGCGCGGCGCGGGTTTCGTGCGCGCCGGCGGGAAGTGGCCCGTTTCCTCCCAGGTCACGATGTGCCGGATGCCGCGAAAGCGGCCGCCGCCGGCGGCGACCTGCGCGTCCAGCACGGCGCCGACGGCGCTTCCCAACGTCAGGTCCGCATGGCCGACGATCCCCGCCGCGATCCGCGCATCGCCGTAGAGGCCCGAGGCGCTCATGGCCGCGATGCCGTTGACGAACTCCACCTCGCCGACGACCCGCATCTCCTCGGGGCCGTCCCGCCTGTACATCGCCGAACATTCGATGAAGACCGTCGAGACGACGTTGTGTCCGGCGCCGATGTCCGCCAGGAGGTCGTCCAGCAGGTAGTGATGGGCCGGCCGTTCGTACCGGAACTCCCAGAAATGATGATGCGGATCGCAGATCGGCAGGTCGGGCTCGAGCGCCTCCTCGACCGTCCTGTCGATCCATTCCTTGTTCGCCGAGTCGACCGCGGGCATTGCGGCTCCCTTCGCTGGAAACGGGCCGGTTCGCCGGCCGGGCCGTCGCGAGAACGCCGCGCGGCGCCCCGAACGCCGCCAACGTTAACCCACATTCCCCGCGCTGGCCACGACGAACGCCGGGCCGCGCTTCTCGCGCCGCTCCCCCCGGCGCGACCCCCACCCCGGCCCTCCCCCTGCAAGGGGGAGGGAGAACGAGGGGGCGGAGGGAAGGTGTGCGAAGTGTGCGGATCCCCTTTTCACACTCCTCCCCCCCTGGCAGGGGGGAGGGAGAAGAGCGGGCGTGGCGACCCCGGCAGGACTCGAACCTGCAACCCTCGGCTTAGAAGGCCGATGCTCTATCCAGTTGAGCTACGGGGCCGCTGGGCGATGGACGGGAGTGTAGCGCGAACCGCCGCGCGCCGGCGCGGGAATCCGCCTATCTCACCGCGTCGTGGCGGAAGTTGTCCGCATAGGACTTCGCCCTGAACCTGCGCCGCCGGGGCTCCAGCACCTGATACGGGACGCCGCGCCTCTCGCAATAGGCGACGGCCGCCTCGCGGGTGGGAAACCGCATCGTCACCTGCTGGCCCGTGTCCGAAGACGACGTCCAGCCCATCAGCGGATCGATGCGCCGCGCCGCCTCGGGCTCGAAGCGCACGACCCAATCCCTGGTCCTCGCCTGGCCCGACTGCATCGCCGTCCTGGCGGGTCGATATATCCGCGCCCGCATCGCGAACCTCATCCGTGCGAAGCCTCGACGCCTCGACCGTGGTCGGGGAGACTGGATTCGAACCAGCGGCCCCCGGCTCCCAAAGCCGGCGCTCTACCAGGCTGAGCTACTCCCCGCGAGACGCGGCGTTTATAGATCAACGGCCGGCAAGACATCAATCGGCGACCTCCGCAGCGAGAAATCGTTTCCGGCGTCGGTCCTGCGCCGGGCGCAAGGCGAGCGGGGCCGGATCGATCACGCGATCCGCGTCGAGGACCTTCGCGCGCCGCCGGGCAACCGCCTCGAAGCGTTGACGGCGCGGTATTGTCGCTGTTCACGGGCGATTGAGAACGCGCCGCGCCCGTCCATCGGCGCCGCGGTCGAAGGCGTGACCGACGAAGCGGTCGTCGAACGGCTCATCGATCATGCCGGCGGCCAGGTCGGGACCGCGGTCCGCCCCCCTCCCGACCTCCCCCCTGTCAGGGGGGAGGAGTATCAATGGTCAGAGGGAAGGGGGCGTCGATGGCTCCCTTCGCGTCCCTCTCGTTCTCCCTCTCCCTGGCAGGGGGAGGGTCGGGGTGGGGGTCGCGCCAAGGGGGGAAGAGCGCGAACTGACCCTGCGGCGCCCCCGTCGCCGGATGGAGCTTGCGGACAAGCAGCATGAAACTCCGCATGATTGGCGAGCGCGTGGCGTTGCGTGGGCGGAGGGGCGGCGCAGCGCCCGTTTTCGACGCATTCAGGCCCGATCCATCACCCGAATCCGCAATCGGACTCGCCTTCCCCGGCAAAACTCCTGAAATCCGACTTGCGCGGGGGGCTTCAATCGGCGTCCCGGGGTTCGCCGAGGAGCTTGTAGGTTCCCGACATCGTCAGGATCGTCCGTCCGTCGACGGTCAGTTCGCCGGCGGCGAAAACGATCGAGCGCGTCGCCTTCGTCACCGCGCCGCGCCCCTCGAGCCAGTCGCCGACGCGCGCGGGCGCGACGAAGTCCGAAACCATGCGGATGCTCGCGCCCGGACGGCCGGC
Source organism: Alphaproteobacteria bacterium (assembly GCA_965242505.1). GTDB lineage: Bacteria > Pseudomonadota > Alphaproteobacteria > UBA2966 > UBA2966 > UBA2966. The sequence continues at coordinate 647,142 of OZ251449.1, read as the reverse complement.
GTGGCGGTAGCTCACGGTGCCGAGCACGACGTCGGCGAAAGACATCAGCACGCCGCCATGGACCACGCCGCCGAGGTTCGTGTGCCTGTCCTCGATCCTGAGTCCCCGCGCGAAGGCCCCGCCCTCCTCCGGACGCTCATGGACGGGGCCGAGGAGCCGGCCGAACGGCGAGGGCCCGCCGATCGGCGCAAATCCGGCGGGAACCCCCCGCCCGTCGGTCGCCCCGCCGCCCGTCACGTCAACGGGGGCCGCCCGAACCCGCGCCTTCGTGGACCACGCGGTCTCCGGGGCGGATGCCGAGTCGCGACGCCGTGCCGGCGTTGACCTCGAGCACGGCCCGGACCGGCCCTTCGGACGCCACCGTCGCCAGCGAGAACGGCACCGTCCGCTCCACGATGCGCGTGATCCGCCAGTCGGCGCCGATGAAGATCATGTCGAGCGGGATATGCGTGTTGCGCATCCACATGGCGACGTTCCGGGGACGGCCGTAGTCGAACAGCATCCCGGCGTCGGCCGCGAGCTCCCGGCGGTGCATCAGGCCGCGGGCCTGCTCCTCGGCCGTGCGCGCGACCTCGACCTCGAACCGGTGCTCGCCGCTCCCGGAGACGATCGCCACCTCCGAGTCGGCCATGCCCGACGCCCCTCCGCGCGCGGGGAGCGGAGAACCCGGCGCGGCGAGCGCCAGGATCGCCAGGACGCCGAGCGCGCGGCGGCTTCGGATCGGTCCGGACATGGGGCGAGACTACGGAAAACGGCGGCGGTGTAAACGCCCGGCGCGCGGCGGCCCTTGATCGGCCGGGCCGGAGGCGTATACTCGTTCCGTCACTGGGGGGAGCCGCGCATCGCGGCTGAGAGGTCCCGTCTCGCGGGACGACCCCAAGAACCTGATCCGGATCATGCCGGCGTAGGGAAAGGTGTCTCCATGAGCGACGGCGAAGGCCCATCGGCGGCGGACGGTCGGGCGCCGGACGTGCGCGTCCGCGGCGTGACGTTCCGCCACGGCGACCGCGTCCTTTTCGAGGACCTGTCGGTGACCCTCCCGGCGGGGGAGATCACGTGCCTGCTCGGCCTTTCCGGGGTCGGCAAGTCCAGCCTTCTGAGGCTCGTCGCCGGACTCGGCCCCACGCCGGAACGCGGCGCCATCGAGGCGGGAGACGGCCGTCCGCTCAAGGGCCGGATCGCCTACATGGACCAGCGGGACCTGCTCCTCCCCTGGCTCGACGTCCTCGGCAACGTCACCCTCGGGGCCCGGTTGCGGGGCGAGCCCGCGAACCGGGACGGCGCCCGGAGCCTGTTGCTCGACGTCGGCCTGTCGGGCCGCGAGGGCGATCCGCCGGCCGCGCTGTCGGGCGGCATGCGCCAGCGCGCGGCGCTGGCCCGGACGTTGATGGAGGACCGCCCCGTCGTGCTGATGGACGAGCCGTTCTCGGCCCTCGACGCGCTCACGAGGCTGCGCCTGCAGGACCTCGCGGGACGGCTGCTCGCGGGACGGACCGTACTGCTCGTCACCCACGACCCGATCGAAGCGGTCCGCCTCGGCCACCGCATTCACGTCATGGCGGGCCTTCCGGCGCGGATCGCCGCGGCGATGACCCTCTCCGGCGACCCGCCGCGCGACCCGACGCGGGAGGAATCCACGGCCCGCTACCGCGAGTTGATGGCGTGCCTCGGACGGTCCGGACCGGCCCCGGCGCGCGAGGAGGGCGCGGAATGACGGCCCCCCTGCCCCGCCTCCGGCGCGCGCTCGCCACCCTGTGCGGGCTGGCGCTGCTGTGGCAGGCCGTCGTCTGGGCGACCCAGGCGCCGCCGTACATCCTGCCGGGACCCCTGCCGGTGCTGCGGATCATCGGCGAGCGGGCGGACTTCCTGGCCGCGCACGCCTGGGTCACCGCGGCCGAGATCACGCTGGGGCTGCTTCTGGGAACGCTGTCGGGCGCGCTCAGCGCCGTCCTCATCCACCAGTCGCGGCCGGCGCGGCGCTGGCTGTTCCCGGTCCTGGTGGTCTCCCAGGCCATACCCGTCTTCGCCATCGCCCCGGTCCTGGTCCTCTGGCTCGGCTACGGCATGGCGTCGAAGGTGGCCATGGCGACGCTCATCATCTATTTCCCGGTGACCGCGAGCTTCCTGGACGGCCTGCGGCGCACCGAGACCGGTTGGCTCGACCTCGCCGCCGCCATGACCGACGGCGACCCGGGGCGGGCGTGGGCGATCCTCTGGCATATCCGCATCCCGGCGGCCCTGCCCGCCCTCGCCTCCGGCCTGCGCGTCGCCGCCGCGGTCGCCCCCATCGGCGCCGTGGTCGGCGAATGGGTGGGCGCGAGCGAAGGCCTGGGCTACGTCATGCTGCACGCCAACGGCCGGATGCAGATCGACCTGATGTTCGCGGCCCTCCTCGTCCTCGCCCTGTTCGCCGCGGCCCTCTATTTCGCCGTCGACCGCCTGCTCCGCCGCGCCCTTCCGTGGCAGGCGGACAGCGCGCCGGCCGACGACGCGGCGCCCTCGAACCGGGCCCGCCCCTGACCACCCCAACCACCATCCAGCCCATCGGGAGAACCCCACATGACCCATCGACGACAAGAACGTCCACGAACGCGAACGCCCCACCGGTTCCTGGCCGCCGGACTGGCGCTCCTCGGCCTGCTCTCGATCGAGGGCGCGGCCCGGGCCCAGGACGGGATGACGGTGATGCTCGACTGGTTCGTGAACCCCGATCACGCGCCCCTCTTCGTGGCGCAGGAGGCCGGATACTTCCGCGACGCGGGCCTGAAGGTGGAGCTCATCGCCCCGGCGGACCCCAACGACCCGCCCAAACTGGTGGCGGCGGGCAAGGCCGACGTCGCCATCTCCTATCAGCCCCAGCTCCACATCCAGGTCGACCAGGGACTGCCGCTCCGCCGCATCGGGACGCTGGTGTCGACGCCGCTCAATTCGCTGGTCGTACTGGCGGACGGCCCCGTCAAGTCGATCGCGGACCTGAAGGGACGGAAGGTCGGCTTCTCGGTGGGCGGGTTCGAGGACGTCCTGCTCAAGGCGATGCTGGAGCGGCACGGGCTGACGCTCGACGACGTGACGCTGATCAACGTCAACTTCTCCCTTTCGCCCTCCATCATCAGCGGCCACGTCGACGCCGTGATCGGCGCCTTCCGCAACTTCGAGCTGAACCAGATGGACATCGTCGGCAAGCCGGGACGCGCGTTCTACATCGAAGAGGAAGGCGTCCCGCCCTACGACGAACTGATCCTCGTCGCTCACGCCGACGACCTGGCCGACCCGCGCCTGCGGCGCCTGATCGACGCCATCGAGCGGGGCGCGCAGCGCCTGATAAACCACCCGGAGGAGAGCTGGGAGCTGTTCCTGCGCGGACGGGACGACCTCGACGACGAGCTCAACCGGCGGGCCTGGCGGGACACGCTGCCGCGCTTCGCCCTGCGGCCGGCGGCGCTCGACAGCGGCCGGTACGCCCGGTTCGCCCGGTTTCTGGAGCGTCACGGGATGATCCGGTCGGCGGGCGCGGTCTCCGATTACGCGGTCGAACTCCCGCCGACGCGGTAGGGGGCGCCGGAGGGGCCGTTCGCGCTCCTCCCCCCCGGCGTGACCCCCACCCCGACGGTGTGCGAATCCGGGCGCGCGGACCGCCTTTCCACGCTCTTCCCCCCCTGACCATTCACACTCCTCCCCCATAACAGGGGGGAGGTCGGGAGGGGGGTGGAGCGCGCCCCGACGGTGTGCGAAGTGTGCGGATCCGGGTGCGCGGACCGCCCTTTCACGCTCCCTTGGCGGCGACCCCCACCCCGACCCTCCCCCTGCAAGGGAGAGGGAGAAGAAGGGGGGGGAGGGTGTGCGAAGTGTGCGGATCCCCGTTTTCACACTCCTCCCCCATAACAGGGGGGAGGTCGGGTGGGGGGTGGACCGCGGCCCCGACGGTGTGCGGATCATGCGGATCCGGGCGCGCGGATCGCCTTTCCATGCTCCTCCCCGGCGGCGACCCCCACCCCGGCCCTCCCCCTGCAAGGGAGAGGGAGAAAAAGGGGGGGAGGGTGTGCGAAGTGTGCGGATCCCCATTTTCACACTCCTCCCCCATAACAGGGGGGAGGTCGGGAGGGGGGTGGACCGCGGCCCCGACGGTGTGCGGATCATGCGGATCCGGGCGCGCGGATCGCCTTTCCATGCTCCTCCCCGGCGGCGACCCCCACCCCGACCCTCCCCCTGCAAGGGAGAGGGAGAAGAAGGGGGGGGAGGGTGTGCGAAGTGTGCGAAGTGTGCGAAGTGTGCGGATCCGGGTGCGCGGACCGCCCTTTCACGCTCCCCGGCGGCGACCCCCACCCCGGCCCTCCCCCTGCAAGGGAGAGGGGGAAGAAGGGGAGAGGGTGTGCGAAGTGTGCGGATCCGGGCGCGCGGATCGCCTTTCCATGCTCTTCCCCGGCGGCGACCCCCACCCCGGCCCTCCCCCTGCAAGGGAGAGGGAGAAGAAGGGGGGAGGTCGGGAGGGGGGTGGACCGCGGTCGCGCAACGCCGCGGAACCCTCGATCCTCCGCCGGTTATGAGAGAATGCGCGCTACGACGGTTCGGACCCGCCCCGAACCGCCGCGGGGCCGCCTTCCCGGCCCAGATCGATCTCCGCAACCTGCGGCCCCTTGGGGCCCTGCCCGGTGCGGATCCGCAGCGATTGCCCCGGTTTCAGATCTCCCAGCCCGACCCTTCGCAGCATCCTGATGTGGACGAAGATGTCCTGGGCGCCGTCGCCGCGCGTCACGAATCCGTAGCCCTTTTCGGCGTTGAACCACTTGACCGTGACGTCGAAGTAGTCGCTCGACGCCTCGAGCGGCGGATGGCGCGGGTCGTCGTCGTCGCCGTCCCGGGGCCCGGCGCCCGGTCGAACGGCCGTGCTGGCGTCGACGTCGATGACGCGGACGGCCTGAAGGCCCTTGGGGCCGCGGGTCGCCTCGCAGACGACGGTCGCTCCCTGTTCCAGGCTCTCGTACCCCGCCTGCCGCAAGGCCGAAAGATGGACGAAGACGTCGCCGGAATCGTCGCCGGGGGCCAGGAAGCCGAAGCCCTTGGCCGCGTTGAACCACTTGACCCGAGCGCGGACCTCGACGCTCTCCGGAGGCGCGCTCCCCGCGACCCGATCCTGCTCCTCCATGGCGGGACCTCAACCGAATGCGGAACCGGGACGGAGCCTACCACACTCGGCGCGCGGCCACAAATGCGCCCGCCGGCCCTGCCGCCATGCGGACCCCCCTCCCGACCTCCCCCCTGCCAGGGGGGAGGAGTAATGGATGGTCAAGGGGGATGGAGCGTCGACGGCCTCTCCGTTCCCCTTCTTCTCTCTCCCCCTTGCAGGGGGAGGGTCGGGGTGGGGGTCACGCGGTTCCGCATCTGGGAAATCTTCCGGGCGCCGTGAAATCAGGGTTTTCCATCCTCGCGCGTCGAGGACGTGACGCAACCGGAAGCCCATTGCCGGAGGCGGCGAGGACGACAACCCGCGAACGGGCCGGCGCGCGCCTCCGCCCGGTCCACCGCATGACCGAACCAGGTCACCCTATATCAACAGTATGGGGAAGATACGGCATGGCGACGGCGCCGGGAAGATCTGGCCACAAGGCCGCCACTGCCCGCATTGCGTTCGACATCATGCCAAAACGCCCCCGCAGCCCTTCTCGATACACTCCCTACGGCGCAGACCCCCAACTCCATTCACGGGGCTGTTCGAGTTCCCGGCGAGGACGTTCCCGGTCCGATTCACGGCGTCTCGTCGCCGCAGGCTCATGCGCAGACCGGGCAGGCGATTGCAACCGGGTTCACCAACACCGGTCGATGGGGATGCCGTCGAAGACCTTGTCGACCGACACGAGGACGCAGTTCCCCAGAAGGGCCTGGGCGGCCAGCAGACGGTCCCACGGGTCGCGATGCTCCCATGTGAGATGGGCGGCATACTCCGCGTGGTCGTAGGTGACGGCCAGCTCCTCGACGGCGTTGCGCCTGAGCGCCGCTCGCAGTTCCTGGGGCGGCAGGTTCACGCGCCTGCGCCCGGCCTTGAGCTCGATTTCGTAGATCGAAACCGCGCTGACCAGAACGGCGTTCGCGCCGTCAAGGATCAGTTCCCGGGCGACCGCGGACAGCCGGGCGTTACCCGTCATCCACCAATAAACGGCATGGCTATCGAGGAGCAGTCTCACGAAGCGGCCGCGCGGTCGCGCCAAATGCCGAGGGCATCGTTGCGGTCGCCGGCATCGATCGCGGCCTGTTCCGGATCGTCACCATCGAAGAGGTCGTCCGGCAGGTGGAGACGCCCCAGCGGCGCACTCTCCCGCTCCCCGCGCCCGGCCGGCGGCAGGAGCCGGGCATGGGGCTCGCGGTCCTTGGTGATGACGATCTCCTCGCCGGCTCGGGCGCGCGCCAGAAGCTCCGAGAAGTGAGCGCGGGCCTCCGTGACCTCGTATGTAGTGGGCGGCATGATCGGACACCTGTATTCCCGTCAACCCGCATTTCTCGCAAGGGGCGGCGCACCGGGACTCTGGATGTGGGATAGTTCTTTATGTTGCCTGAAGAGTCGTCTCGCCTCAGAGTGAGTTCCCCGATGCCGACGGAGTGTACTACGTCTTCGTTCGACCTTTCCAGGACGTATCCTCGTTCGTTCAATACATATGAGACGCCGCGTGGGCCATCGGGAGCGGCGCGGCGTTGCGGGGCGGCGGTCCACCCCCCTCCGTTCCCCTCTCTTCTCCCTCTCCCTGACAGGGGAGAGGGTCGGGGTGGGGGTCATTCGGCGGGTTCGGCGGGCGGCGGGGCGGTTCGTTCGACGACGCGCTCCAGGCTGGCGGTCTGAGCCTCGAGTCTGCGTCCCTGCATGGCGATCGCGGCCATGGCTTCCTCGTGGCGGCGTTCGTCGGCCTCGCGCTGGGCGGCGAGCGCGGTCATCGTTTCCTCGTGGCGGCGGGCGCCCTCGGCCATGGCTTCGGCGTGGCGGCGTTCGTCGGCTTCGTGTTGCCGATCGAGGATGGCGGCGCGGTCCTTGTTGGCGCGGACCATGGCGCGGATGCCGTACCATATCCCCCATGCCGCCGCGGCGGAGGCGGCGGCGGACACGAACGCGGCGGCGGCGCCGACGACGGCGACCCAGAAGGCCGCATGTTGCACGGCGAGGGTAGCTTGCTCGAACGCGGTCATGGGCGTCTCCTTTCGGGCCGGAACGTTACCGGATTGCCGCGAAGGCGGGAACCCCCCTCCCGACCTCCCCCCTGTCAGGGGGGAGGAATATGGATGGGGCTCCCCCCTCTTCTCCCTCTCCCTGACAGGGGGAGGGTCGGGGTGGGGGTCATTCGGCGGGTTCGGCGGGCGGCGGGGCGGTTCGTTCGACGACGCGCTCCAGGCTGGCGGTCAGAGCCTCGAGTCTGCGTCCCTGCATGGCGATCGCGGCCATGGCTTCCTCGTGGCGGCGGGCGCCCTCGGCCATGGCTTCCTCGTGGCGCTTCTCGTCGGCCTTGCGTTGGGCGGCGAGCGCGGTCATCGTTTCCTCGTGGCGGCGGGCGCCCTCGGCCATGGCTTCCTCGTGACGGCGGGCGCCCTCGGCCATGGCTTCGGCGTGGCGGCGTTCGTCGGCTTCGTGTTGCCGATCGAGGATGGCGGCGCGGTCCTTGTTGGCGCGGACCATGGCGCGGATGCCGTACCATATCCCCCACGCCGCCGCGGCGGAGGCGGCGGCGGACACGAACGCGGCGGCGGCGCCGACGACGGCGACCCAGAAGGCCGCATGTTGCACGGCGAGGGTGGCTTGCTCGAACGCGGTCATGGGCGTCTCCCTTCGGGCCGGAACGTTACCGGATCGCCGCGAAGGCGGGAACCCCCCTCCCGACCTCCCCCCTGCCAGGGGGGAGGAGTAATGGATGGGCCTCCCTCCTGTTATGGGGGAGGAGTATGGATGGGAATCCCCCCGCCGGGGGCGGGATTTTCCGGGGGGCGCGAAATTAGGGTTTTCTATCTTCCCGGTTCCGCTATGCTCGCCTTGATGCCACGACCTTGGCGGCAACTCTCGCCGTCTCGAACCAAGGAGGCGCAAGTCATCATGGCTGATACGGCAACGTTCCAACAGGGCGCGGAGGCCGCGCTCGAAGCCTACCAGAAAGTGCTGCCTCTCGCGGAAGCCTACCGCGGGGATCCGGAGTTCCGCTCGCGGGCGGACGAGGACCCGAGGGCCGTCCTGGCCGAGCGGGACTTCGAGGTGCCGCCCGGCGTGGAAGTGCGCTTCGCGGCGGACACGGACGACGTCTTCCACCTCGTCCTGCCGCCCGATCCGAACGTCGCCCTGTCGGACGAAGCGCTCGGCATGGTCGCCGGCGGCAAGTCGGCGAGCACGATCGGGTCCGCCGGGTCCGCCAGCACCGTGAGCACCATATGCACCACGGCCAGCTGCGCGGCCTCCGCCAGTTCCCTGGGCAGCGCGGGCAGCGCGAGCTGACGTTCGGGCCGAAACGCCGAAACCCGAGCCGAAACCGGAAATCAAGGAGCACCGTCATCATGGAACCCACGACGCAAACCGCCCCGACGCCCGAGATGGTGCGGGAATACCAGTCCAACTTCGCCCCGTTCAGGTCGCTGTCCGAGCGCTACTGGGAGGACGAGTCCCTGCGCGAGCGGATCGACGCCGGAGACGTGCACGACCTGCTCCCCGGCCTCGGGATCGAGCTCGCCCCCGACGTCGAGGTCCGGATCGTCGCCGACGCCCCCGGCACGCGCCACATCGTCCTGCCGCCCGACCCGAACGTCGCCCTGTCGGACGAGGCGCTCGGCGCGATCGCCGGCGGCGGCAAGACCGCCAGCACCGCCGGCACGGTCGGGACGGCGAGCACCATAGCCTGTTCGACCGTGCCGGGCTCGGCCAGCTCCGCCGGTTCGGCCGGCTCGGTCGGCACCGCCGCGTGACGGCGGCGGCGACGGCCCTCATCGCAAGGAAACGACATCATGGAGAGACAACATGGAACCCTCCCCCCCCCCCCCGCAAGGTAACGTCTCCGGCGGCATGAAGTTCGCGGCGGAAGACGTCTTCGATCCGGAATTCCGGGAGTGGATGCAAGCGGACCCGCGGGGGGCCATGTCGTCCCGGGGCGTGGACATGGACCCGGACATGGACATCCGCGTTCACGTGAACACGGACGACACCTTCCACCTGGCCTTCCCGCCCGACCCGAACGTCGCCCTGTCGGACGAAGCGCTCGGCGTGGTCGCCGGCGGCAAGACCGCCAGTTCGGCCGGGTGCGCCGGGTCCGCCAGCACGCTGGGCTGCCTCGCCAGCACCGTCAGCACCGCGACCACCGCGTCGACGATAGCGACCGTCGCCTCGGCGGGAGGGGGGTCGTAGGCATGGCCTGCCCGACTGCTCCGACCGCCGCCGCGTGACGACGACGGATTTCACCAGTTTCATCAAGGAGTCTGTCGATGGACCTCAACCTCGTCAACCACAACCTCATGAACAACGACCTCTTCAACGACAAGGTCTCCCTGGAAGACGTCCTCGACCCGGCCTTTCAGGAGCGGGTGCAGGCGGACCCGCGGTCGGCCTTCGCGTCCTGGGGCATGGACGTGCCCCAGGACGTCGACGTCCGCGTTCACGTGAACACGGACGACACCTTCTACCTGGCCTTCCCGCCCGATCCGAACGTCGCCCTGTCGGACGAAGCGCTCGGCGTGGTCGCCGGCGGCGGCAAGACCGCCAGCTCGGTCGGGTCCGTCAGCAGCGCCAGCTCGCTGGGCAGCATCCCCAGCACCGCCAGCACCGGGGGCTCCGCGTCGTCGATGGCCTCCCTCGGCACGGCGTCCTGACGCCGCGGCGTTGCGGTCCGCTTCCCGTTTTTCTCCCTCTCCCCGGCAGGGGGAGGGCCGGGGTGGGGGTCGCGGCGGGCCCCCTCCTTGCATCCGGACCCCCCTCCCGACCTCCCCCCTGTCAGGGGGGGAGGAGTATGGATGGGCAGGGAGGAGGAGTATCGGTGGTCGGGGGGGTGGATGCGTCAATGGCTCCTTTCCGTCCCCTCTTCTTCTCCCTCTCCCTGGCAGGGGGAGGGTCGGGGTGGGGGTCGCGGCGGGCCCCCTCCTTGCATCCGGACCCCCCTCCCGACCTCCCCCCTGTCAGGGGGGAGGAGTATCGGTGGGCAGGGGGGGGGGTGGATGCGTCAATGGCTCCTTTCCGTCCCCTCTTCTTCTCCCTCTCCCTGGCAGGGGGAGGGCCGGGGTGGGGGTCGCGGCAGGCCCCCTCCTTGCATCCGGACCCCCCTCCCGGCCTCCCCCCTGTCAGGGGGGAGGAGTATCAGTGGTCAGGGAGGAGGAGTATCGGTGGGCAGGGGGGGGAGGAGTATCGGTGGGCAGGGGGGTGGAGTGTGATATGGCCCCCCGTTTTTCTCCCTCCCCCTTGCAGGGGGAGGGTCGGGGTGGGGGTCGCGGCGCCAGGGGGGCGCGCGGTGTCTGACGCGCGCTTGACGCGCGGCGCGGCGGCCGTATTGTCCGGTTCCGGAGTCTGATCGGCGGTCGCGGCCGAGCGTATCGGGGAGTTCGTTCATGGAGAGCGCCGCCAAGCAGCCGTCCGGCGCGCCGGGTCCGGGGTTGTTCGACCATCCCGCGAGCGCGGCGCGGGCGCTGTTCCGCGTCACGGATGCGGACCGGGGCACGGTGGAGCGCCCGCTCCTGGCGCCGCACCTGGAGGTCCGCCCGCTCGGGGAAGAGGCGGCGCTGCTGGTCTCGGAGACCTTCAACGCGGCGCTCTACGGGCGGCGTTACGTCGATCTCCTGCCGCTGCTCGACGGGACGCGCACGCGCCACGAGATTACCGCGGCGCTGTCGGGAACGTATGGTCCGCTGGAGCTTCAGACGACGCTGGTGTCGCTGGCGTCGAAGGGCTACGTGGTGTCGGGGGAGTTCGGGATGGGCCGGGACGCGGCGGCGTTCTGGTGCTCGGCGGGGGTGTCTCCGCGGTGGGCGGAGGAGCGTCTGCGTTCGGCGCGGGCGTCGGTGTCGGGGGACGCGGACGGGCGCCTGTCGGCGGGTCTGTCGGCGATGGGCCTGTCGGTGGCCACGGACGGGGACGGGGACGGGGCGACGCTGCACGTGGCGCGCGCGGTCGACTATCTCGACGAGGCGCACGCCGGGACCAACCGCCGGCATCTGGCGTCGGGGACGCCGTGGGTCCTGGTGAAGGCGGACGGCGTGTGGCCGCTGTTCGGCCCGGTGTTCCGGCCCGGTGAGGGGGGCGCGTGCTGGGCGTGCCTGGCGCACCGGATGCGGGGCAACGACGAGGTGGGGAACTTCCTGCGCAACACGGCCGGGGATACGGCGGCCGTTCTTCCGCGCGCGAGCGCGCCGCCGTTCGCGGACGCGGTTCTGGGTCTGGCGTCGGTGGAGATCGCGCGCTGGGTGGTCCTGGGGGATACGGCGGCACTGCACGGGCATGCGCTGTCGCTGTCGCTGTACGATCTCGCCGGGGAGCGCCATCCGGTCACGCGGCGCCCGCAGTGCGCGGCGTGCGGGGACGAGGCGCTGCATCGCCCGGACCGCGCGCCGTCGCCGGTGGTCCTGGGTCCGAGTCCGAAGCCGGTGTGGAACAGCGGCGGCCTGCGCTCGGTGCCGCCGGGGGAGACGGTGCGCGCCTACCGCCATCTGGTGAGTCCGGTGAGCGGGGTGGTGACGCAGTTGATGCGGGTGACGGCGGCGTCGGATTCGTGGCTGCACGTGTACTGGGCGGGGAGCAACCTGGCGCTGAAGGCGGACAGCCTGCGCCTTCTGCGGAACAGCCTGCGGACCAAGAGTTCGGGCAAGGGGAGCACGGCGGACCAGGCGGAGGCGAGCGCGCTGTGCGAGGCGGTGGAGCGGTATTCGGGGGTGTATCACGGCGACGAGATACGGCGCCGGGCGCGGTTCGAGGACTTCGCGGCGGGGGAGGCGATCCACCCCAACGACGTGATGCTGTACAGCGAGAGCCAGTACGAGCGGGCGAAGGAGATCAACGCCCGAGGGTCGCGGTTCAACTACGTGACGGCGCGCTTCGATCCGGGCGTGGAGATGGACTGGACGCCGGTGTGGTCGCTGACGGCCGGTCGTCATCGGTGGCTGCCGACGTCGCTGCTGTACTTCTCGGCGCCGTCGGAGGGCGGGGTGATCTACTGCGGTCCGGATTCGAACGGGTGCGCGGCGGGGAACACGCTGGAGGAGGCGATCCTTCAGGGGTTCTACGAGTTGGCGGAGCGGGACGCGTTCGCGTGCTGGTGGTACAACCGGCTGTCGCTGCCGGAGGTGGACCTGGAGGGGTTCGGGGACGACTATCTGTCGGGTGCGCGGGCGTACTACGCGTCGTTCAACCGCGAGCTGTGGGTTCTGGACGCGACCAACGACCTCGGGATTCCGGTGTTCGTGGCGGTCTCGCGGCGGGTCGACAAGGAGGCCGAGGACATCCTGTTCGCGCCCGGGGCGCACGGTGATCCGCACATCGCGGCGCTGCGGGCGGTGTGCGAGCTGAACCAGTACCTGAGCGCGGTGCGGGACGTGGGCACCGACGGGGGCGGGTATCTCCACGACGACCCGGAGTCTCTGTGGTGGTGGAAGACCGCGAAGCTGTCGGAGCATCGGTATCTGTCGCCGTCGCCGGCGGCGAAGCGGGGGGCAGGGGACTACGCGGCGGCGGAGACGTCGGACCTGCGGGAGGACGTTGAGCGTTGCCGGGCGCTGGTGGAGGGCCTGGGTCTGGAGTTCCTGGTTCTGGACCAGACGCGGCCGGACGTCGGGATGCCGGTGACGAAGACGATCGTGCCGGGTCTGCGGCATTTCTGGATGCGCTTCGGTCCGGGCCGGCTGTACGAGGTTCCGGTGAAGATGGGGTGGCGGGAGACGCCCACGCCCGAGGCCGACCTCAACCCCGTCCCGGTCTTCATCTGAGCGGCCCGGCCCTCCGCCTCGCCGCCGGGACCGCGCCATGGCCTTCGTCGACCTCACCCGGGAGTCCGCGATCCACGTCCGCATCCGCGGCGGGTGGAAGATCGGAAGGTCCGAGGACGGCGCGTCGTTCGCCATCGAGGGCGCGGGCGGCGGGGCGCTGCCCATCGGCCCCCACGCGCCGGAGTTCGAGGCCGCCAACGCGCGGCTCGCGGCCGGCGCGCCGCTCGGCGGCCTCCGCGACACGGTGATGGCGGCGGCGGGCGCGGCCCGCGCCGCCGCCTACGTCCTCTGGCTGCAACGGCTGTGCGCCTGGGGGCTCATCGAGTTCCCCCTGACGGACGACGCGGGCGAGCGCGCGGTGGTCCTGCCGCAGTGGGCGTCGTTCACGCCCGCCCTGGCCCCGGAGGCGCCGGCGGCGGAAGCGGCGCTCGACCGTTTCGCCTGCCTGCGGCGCGACGGCGGCGCCTGGCTCCTGGAATCGCCCCTGGCGGGGGGGCGCCTGCGCCTCGACGACCTCGCGGCGCTCGACGCGCCGGTCGTGCGCCGCGCGCTCGACGCGGCGGGGTTCCTGGACACGGCGCCGCGCGGGGAGGAACGCCGGACCGCGCTCGAGCAGTGGGAGTTCCACGACCTCGTGCTTCACGCCCACCACCGCGTCGGCTGGCACCGCGACCCGATCGGCGCCATGTTCCCGTTCATCGGCGAGATCGACCCGCCGCCGGCGACGCGCCCTCCCTGGCCCGGCGAGCGCATCCCCCTCGCCCGCGCTCCGAACGACCCCGGACGGGAGCCCTTCGCCTCGGTCCTGGAGCGGCGCCGTTCGGAACGCCTCTACGACGAGAGCCGCCCCATCTCGCTGCGCGACCTCGGGGCGCTGCTCGACCGCGCGGCGCGGATCCGGTCCTTCGAGAACGTCCAGGTCGGCAACTTCATGGGCCGGACCAGCCCCTTCGAGATCACGCGGCGCCCCTATCCGAACGGCGGCGCGAGCTACGAGCTGGAGATCTACCCGGTCGTGGACCGTTGCGACGGCCTCGAGTCGGGCCTCTACCACTACGACCCGGCGGAGCACGAGCTGGCGCGGATCACGGGCCGCACCCCCGAGATCGAGCGCTTCGTCGCCGAGGCCAAGACGGCCACCGCCGGCATGGCCGACCCGCAGATCGTGCTCGCCATCGCGGCGCGCTTCAGCCGGGTGATGTGGAAGTACAAGGCGATCTCCTACGGCGTCATCCTGCGCAACGCCGGCGCGCTGTACCAGACCCTGTACCTGGCGGCGACGGAGCTCGGGCTCTCGCCGTGCGGCATCGGCAGCGGCGACTCCGAGCTGTTCGCCCGCGTGACGGGGCTCGATCCGGTGGTGGAGGGCACGGTCGGCGACTTCATCCTCGGCGGCCCTCCCCGTCCCTCTTGAACCTCGACGCGATCATCGCCCGCGCCGCCCCGCCCCCGGAACGGGCCGGCGCGGGCGCGTTCGAACCCGTCGAGACCGACGCGGAGACCCTGGCGCGGCGGCGGGAGCAGCTCGCGCAGGCCTTCGGGTCGGAGCGGGAGATGGCGGCCCACGCCGAGGCCCTGGGCGAGAGCCCGGAGGCGTGGCTCGACCGCTTCCGCGACGCGCGCCTCGCGGGTCCGGACCCCGACTGGGCGCGCGCGTTCCGGGCCATGTTCGAACGCCTCTCCGACGACGGGCCGCGTCCCTTCGCGGAGTTCCGCCGCTGGATCAAGGCCGAGGCGGAGGCGCGGTGGCCGGCGGAGCTGCCGCGCGCGCCGGACGCGCTGGAGGGGCCGCTCGACTACCTCGCCGGCGTCCTCGGCAGCGCGCTCGAGCCGACGTTCCGGTACGAGCGCATGGTGAGCTCCCGGCCGACCTGGGAGGCGCGCTTCCGGCGCAGTCCCGCCCTCGCCTACGCGCTCGGCCGGGCCATGGCGGACTGGCTCGCCGACCTCGCCCGGATCGCGGAGTGCGCGGCGGCGGACAGGGCGCTTCTCGCGCGCGCCCTCTTCGGCGGCGAGGACCCCGGGACGCTGGTCCGGATCGAGCCGGGGCTCGGCGACCCCCACGCCGGCGGACGCTCGGTGGCGATCCTGCGTTTCGAGCGCGGCGGCGCGGTGTACAAGCCGAAGGACCTGCGGATCGCCGCCGCCGTCGGCGAGATCACGGACCGGCTCGACGGCGCGGCGCTCGCCGCGCCGGCCGTGCTGACGCGCGACGGCTACGCCTGGGAGCCGGCGCACGAGGCGCGCCCGGTCGCCGGCCGGGAAGAGGCCGACGCCTTCTTCGCGGCGCTCGGCGGCTGGCTCGCGATCCTCCAGGCCCTGAACGGCAACGACTTCTGGTTCGACAACCTGATCGCCGACGGCGCGACGCCGCGCTTCATCGACTTCGAGACCGTGGTCCAGCCGCCGACGGACTGGTCGGACGAAAGCCGGCACGGCGGGAAGGCGCCTATGTCGGCGGCGGCGCTCGGCGCGACCTTCCCCACCGGGGGCGGCATCCTGCCGTTGCAGGTGGCGACCCACGACGGCGAAGACCCGACCGACATCGGCTGCCTGACCCGGCCCGGCGAGCATCGCACCCCGCTGCGGGACGCCGACGGCGGCGGGCTGATCGCCTGGCGGGAGGACCGTTTCGCGCCCCGCTACGAGAACGGCGACCCGGCGGACGCGGCGGACCACTTCGACGCCTTCGAGGACGGCTACCTGCGGACCGCGCGCGCCCTCGCCTCCCCGGCGGCGCAGGAACACGCGATCGCGACGCTGCGGCGGTTCGCCGACGCGCCGATCCGGATCATCCGCATCGACACCTGGACCTGCTACCGGATGATCCGCCAGTCGCTGCTGCCCCGCCACCTCTCCGACGGCGCGTGGCGCGAGATCGCGATCCACGCCGCGCTGCCGCGCCGGCGCGACATGGTGGGCGCGCTTCGCGAGGCCGCGGCGCGCGACCTGCGCCGGCTCGACGTGCCCCTGTTCCAGACCCGCCTCGACTCGCGGGACCTGTTCGGAGTCGAGGGCGAACGCCTGCCGGACTTCTTCGGGCAGGACGCGCTCTCGGGAACCGAGGAGCGTCTGCGGGCGCCCGCCGGGCCGACGGAGGACGAACGGCGCGCATCGCTGCGCTCGGCGTTCGGCCTGCGGCTCGGCAACCCCCCGCGACGCCCGCCGTCCGCGGGGCGGCCGCCCCCCGCCGGCGCGGACGACATGCTGGCCTGGGCCGACGAGATCGCCTCCGGAGTCGCGCGCAGCGCGGTGCGCGACGACCGGCGCGGGCCGACCTGGATCGGGCCGCACCACAACGTCTTCACCGGCCAGCGGATGCTGGCCCCGCTCGGCTTCGACGTCCTCTCGGGCCGGGCCGGCGTGGCGGGAGCGCTCCTGGAGCTGGCCCGCGCGCTGAACCGGCCCGACCTCGCCGACCTGGCCTGCGAAACGCTCGCCGGCGCGGCGCGGGACTTCATCGAGCACATCGACACGCTCCTGCCACTCGGGGCCGGCCACGCGGTCGGCGCCGGGGGCCTCGTCGCGACCCTGGCGCGGGCGCCGGAGCTGCGCCCGCTCGCGGCCGAGACCTGGCGGGCCGCGGCGGAGCGCGAAATCTGGATGCAGTCGGGCGGCGATTTCGTCTCCGGCCTCGCGGGCTGGCGCGCGGCCGCCGCGGCGCTCGGCGAGACGGCGCCGCCGGAGCACGGGCCGGAGCGGCCCTACGCGCCCTCCGCCCTGGCGCGACTCGCGGTCTGGCTGGACCCGGAGAACGCCCCGCCGCTCTGTCCCGACCGCCGCGCGGCGGCGCGCCTGCGCCAGGACTTCGACCGCCACGGAAGCTGGTTCCCCGCCCGGTGGCTGGACGACCGGCACGACCTCTCCGGCATCGACGGCCTGCCGGCGCTGGCGTTGCGCTTCGCGCGCCTCGCGCGGGGCGAGGCCGGGCCGGAGGGGGAGGAACCGCCGGGCGGCGGGCGGCGGACGTGATCGCCCACGTCCCGTTGCTGAACGCGGACGAATGCGCCCGCGCGCTGGAGCGCGTGCAGGCGCGCCGGGACGCCTGGACGCAACGGTATCCGGGGCTGCCCGCCTATACGCTGGGGGCGGCCAGCTACCTCGATTCGGGGCCCGGCCGGCGCGACGCCTACCACGCCAGGGCGGCGGCCCTGAACCCGCTGCTGGAGCGCGAGTTCGGCTGGCTGTACGAACGGCTGCTGGAGGCGCTCGGCGAGAGCCTGCACGCCGGGGTCGCGTTCGAGCCGCGCGCGGCGCGGCCGGGATTCCACATCTTCCTGGCGCACGAGGCGTTCAAGCGGCCCCTCGGCAGGGTCCATTTCGACCTCCAGTTCATGGACGTCGACTGGCCGGACGGCCAGCGGATGGACTTCTCCCGGCCCGTCTCCTACACCCTGGCCATCCGTCTGCCGGAGTCCGGCGCGGGGCTCCACGCCTGGGACGTCGGCAAGGCGGAATACGACGCGATGGACCCCGCGGCCCGCGACCGGATCGGCGAGGAGAGGACCCCGGAATACGTTCCGTACCGGGAGGGGACGATGGCGGTCCACTCGGGGATGCTGCTGCACCGGATCGCCCCGGCCGCCGACGACCTGCGGCCCGACGACGCGCGCGTCACGCTTCAGGGCCACGCGCTGCCGGGGCCGGACGGGTACCGGCTGTACTGGTGACGCGTCGCGGGCGATCGGATATACAGGCGACGGTCCCGCCGTCGAACGGACGGATTCTGGAGGCGCGAAAGGAAGGTCATCGATGGAGAAGACGGGTAGGTTCGCGGGAGCCGCGGCGGCGGCCCTGCTGGCGGTCGCCCTGGCGGGCGCGGCCCACGGAGACGAGGGCCTGCCGAAGGGCGCATACGTCGGCGCCTCGATCGGCCACGGGATATTCAAGTTCTGGAGCGACGACGTCGATAGGTGCGAGAGGGCCGGCTTCTGCCGCACCGACGACGACGGGATCGTGTACTCGGTGTACGGAGGTTTCGAGCTTTCGCCGCGCGTCGCGATCGAAGCGGGGTGGGCCGGACACGAGGCGCTGAAGGTCGAGTTCACCCCCCGGTGTCCGGACGGGAGCGCCTTGCGCCGCGAATTCTCGAGCCAGAGCGTCTACGCCGCGGCCGTGGGGCGGCTGCCGATGGACACCGAGTGGATCAGACCGTTCGGGAAAGCCGGCGCGTACTGGTGGAAGTCGGAAGAGGAAGTGGCGGGGTGCGGTCCCGGCGCTTTCCGCACGACCAAGGACGACGACGCGGCGCCGCTCGTGGGGGCGGGCCTCGACGTCGAACTGACCGAACGGACGCGCCTGCGCGCGGAGTGGACCTGGTTCGCCGAAGGCGATGGGGTCCACGCCTTCCTCGGCGGACTCAACTTCAGGTTCTGAACGGAAGCCGGTGCCGGAGGACCCGTTCGCGCTCCTCTCCCTCCGGCCGCGACCCCCACCCCGACCCTCCCCCTGCAAGGGAGAGGGAGAAGAAGGGGAGGTCGGGAGGCGCCATATACACTCCTCCCCCATAACAGGGGGGAGGTCGGGAGGGGGGTGGACCGCGGTCCCGCAACGCCGCGCCATCGGCGGTCCCTGCCGATGCGGGCCAGGCCGGCGCGCCTACGGAAGCAGCTTCACGAGCGCGACGATAGCCCCGACAGCGGTGAGCATCCCGATGAACATGCGGGTTTCGAGGCGGGCGATGTCGGCCCTCACTTCGGCGAGGTCGGCCTTCGTCACCATCTTGTCCTCGACGCGCTTGATCCTGCCTTCGAGGCGAGCGAGGGCGGCCTTCACTTCGGCGAGGGCGGCCTTCACTTCGGCGAAGGCGAACCTGGTCGCCATCCTGTCCTCGAGGCGGTCGACGTCGGCCCTGGTGGCGACGCCTTCCGCCACGGCGTCGCGAACCGTCGCCACGACGCCTTCGGCCTGGCGTTCGTCGAACCCGGCCTCCCGGAGCGCCGTTACGGCGGCGTGAGTATCGAACGCGACGACGGACATGAGGCGAGGATAGGCCGGCGCGAGTTCCGGCGCAAGCGCGGCGACGAGGGCGGCGGAGGGGCCGTTCGCGCTCCTCTCCCCCCGGCGCGACCCCCACCCCGACCCTCCCCCTGCAAGGGAGAGGGAGAAGAAGGGGGACGGAGGGAGCCATCCACACTCCTCCCCCCTGACAGGGGGGAGGTCGGGAGGGGGGTCCGCTGGGACTCGCGCCGCGCCATCGGCAATCCTGCCGATGCGGGCCAGGCCGGCGCGCCTACGGAAGCAGCTTCACGAGCGCGACGATAGCCCCGACAGCGGTGAGCATCGCGATGAACATGCGGGTTTCGAGGCGGGCGAGGGCGGCCTTCACTTCGGTGACGTCGGCCTTCTTCGCCATTTTGTCCCCGGGGCGGCCGACGTCGGCCTTCACTTCAGCGACGTCGGCCTTCTTCGCCATCTTGTCCTCAAGGCGGCCGACGTCTCCTCAAGGCGGCCGACGTCGGCCCTGGCGGCGACGCCTTCGGCCTGGCGTTCGTCGAACCCGGCCTCCCGGAGCGCCGTTACGGCGGCGTGAGTATCGAACGCGACGACGGACATGAGGCGAGGATAGGCCGGCGCGAGTTCCGGCGCAAGCGCGGCGCGTCTACGGAAGCAGCTTCATGAGCGCGACGACGGCCCCGACGGCGGTGAGTATCCCGAGGAACATGCGGGTTTCGAGGCGGGCGACATCGGCCTTCGTCGCCATCTCGTTCTCGACACGGCCTTCGAGGCGGGCGACGTCGACCTTCATTTCGGCGACGTCGGCCTTCACTTCGGCGAGACCGACCTTCACCTCAGCGACGTCGGCCTTCACGTCCGCAAGTTCGGCCTTCACCTCAGCAACGTCGGCCTTCACGTCCGCAAGTTCGGCCTTCACCTCAGCAACGTCGGCCTTCACTTCGGCGACGTCGGCCCCGGTCGCCATCTTGTCTTCGAGGCGGTCGACGTCGGCCCTGGTGGCGACGCCTTCCACCACGGCGTCGCGCACCGTCGCCACGACGCCTTCGGCCTGGCGTTCGTCGAACCCGGCCTCCCGGAGCGCCGTTACGGCGGCGTGAGTATCGAACGCGACGACGGACATGAGGCGAGGATAGGCCGGCGCGGGTTCCGGCGCAAGCGCGGCGACAGGGGCGCCGGAGGGGGTGGGTCGCGGCCCCGCCCGCGGGCTTCAGCCTTCGTAGCGCAGCCAGTGCGCGACGTGGCGCTTCCACCGATTCAGCGGCTCGCGATAGCTCACCCGCAGGGGGTCGTAGGGCCGGAGGGACGCCGGGTGGTGCAGCATCCACCCGTCGTCCAGCAGCACGGCCGCGTGATTGGGCACCTTGGACCGCATCCGGAACATGACCGCGTGCGCGTCGGCGGCGTCCGCCGGGTCGATGATCCGGAACCCCGCCTCCTCGAACCCCGCCCGATAGAGGTCCAGACCCTCCACCCACCAGTTCCAGTCGCGCGGATAGTCCGGCAGCAGGACGTTCCGCTCCTGCCGGTAGTAGTCGCGGATGAGCGAGTAGCAGTCCGTCACCCCGTGCCGGAACGGCCGGCCCGGCAGAGGCAGCGGGGGGCACTGGTCCCCGAACCAGAAGCGATCGATGCGCCGCGACCGGTCGCACACGACGACGCCGAAGGGCGCCGCCAGGGCCGCCTGCGCGCGCATCTCCGCCGCGCTCGGGATGAACAGCAACGGATCGACATCCTCCTTCCGGGCCGCGGTCGAGGAGCGCGTATGCACCGCCGCCAGCAAGGCGCCGTGCGCGTCTTCCAGCCGGCGCAGCGCGGCCTCGTCGACCCGGAAGTTCGCGCGCGAGTTGTCCGCGACCTCGGCGACGGGGCGGTAGACGGGACGGTCGCGGCTCCCGAACACGGCGCCGAACGCCTCCCCCGGAAAGGCCTCGAGCGCGTGGGCGTCCATGGCGTCCTGGAGATCCTCGAACAGCCGGGTCTGCGTCGTCACGATCATTCGAGTCCGCTCCATGGTTCGGGATTTCCGCGCCAACGGCGAACCGCGACATTTCCCTTGCGATCGGGCGCGCGGCGGGCGAGAGTCGTTCCGGCGACATCGCGGGGGCGCGACGCACGATGCATGACGGCGCACACGACGACGGCGCGCGAGGCGCCGTCCCGGCGAACGGATGGCTCGACGCGGAGCGGTTCCCGTTCCTGGGCAGGCTCGAGGCGGAGTCCGCGCCCATCCTCGCGGAGCTCCGCCGGCTCCTGGACCGCTCGGTGTGGACGGAATGGGGCACGCGGGAGTACACCCCGACCTTCACCCGGATGACCGCCGCCGAGATCAGGCGGACCATCGAGCGCCGCCGCTCCCGCGTCGGCGGCGGAACCGAGACGTCGTGGAAGCTCTTCGGCCTCTACCTGCACGGCGCCGCGATAGAGGACGGACGCCGGGCCTGCCCCCGCACCGCGGCGCTCGTCGGGGAGGCGCCCGGCCTCGTCAACGCGGGCTTCTCGTGCCTCGAATCCGGGCACGTCATCGCGCCTCACGTCGGGCACGACCCGCGCCTGTACAGGGCCCACCTGGGGCTCATCGTCCCGCCGGGCGACTGCGCCCTGGAGGTGGACGGGGAAGCGCGGCGATGGGAGGCCGGAAAGGCGCTCATATTCGACGACACGCATCCGCACACCGCCTGGAACAGGACCGGCGAGCATCGCTTCGTCCTCATCGTCGACGTGGCCCGCGCCGCGGCGAACGAACGGACCGCGTAGACGTTCGCCTGCGGTCGCGGACGGGCGTCCCGGGCGGCGCTCATCCGCCATCGGCGGCGGGCCTCCTCAGAAAGTCCAGCAGCAGGACGATCCGGTCCTCCCCGGACCGGTTCCACGCCTCGTGCTCCAGGGTGTCGTCGAAGATCAGGCACCTGTTCTCCTCCCACGGCCTGGTCTCGCCGCCGACCCGCAGTTCGCAGGCCGGAGGGACGATCAGACCCAGGTGGCACCGGAGCACCTCGTCGGTATAGCCGACGTGGGGCCTGATGTGGGCGCCGGGCCCGAGGCGCGAGAACCCGGCGGTGACGAGGTTCGGCACCCGCTCGACGACCTCGACCGTCCGGGGACACGCGGCGCAGTTCCCGGCGAGCCTGTCTCCGAACCAGTAGAAACCGAAGACGTCCCACCCCTCGTCGTAGAGCATCCTCTCCGGCCACGGCACGAAGCGGTCGGCGGTCAACAGCCGGTCGAGATCGTCCCGGACCGCCCGCGCGTTCTCCTCGAGAATCTCGACGAAGGGAAAGTCCGCGGGATCGAGAAAGCCGGTCATGCGTCCCGCTCCCGGAACCCGGCCCCGCGCCGCCGCGTCGAATTCGGCCTCCGGTACGGCATCGTCCACCCTTCCTGCCTGGCGTCCCTCGCGTAGGACCTGATCGTCAGGATCGAGATGCGGCCGGCCGGATACCTCGCCCGCAAGCGCCTCTGTATCTCCCGGTACGACAACCCGACGGACCGCGCGCCGGGGGCGTCCGGCGCCACCGGCCGGCGCGTCTCGCGGTCCTCGTAGTGATCGACGTGGGCGAGGGCGGCCAGGACCGCCGCCTTCACATCGCCGCGCCGCGGGCGGGTCCACGGGAACCGCTCCGCCGCCAGGGAAAACAGGCTGGCCAGCGCCGACCGCGCGGCCGTTTCGCGCCGCGGGCGCGGGGTTTCGCGGGTCCACGGGAACCGCGCCGCCGCCAGGGAAAACAGGCCCGTCAGGAGCGACTCTCCGGCGACGCTGCGCCGGGTCCGTCGCGCTTCGCGGATTCGGGACGGCATGGAGAGACGCTCCGCGGGTCGGACCACCGGAAGAAGACCTTCGGCGATATTCTTAACGATGCGGCCGTGGTAGGTTCAACCCCGATTTCGACATTCACGGCGGCCCACGCATGAACGAGCCGACGGACGCGCGAGCCGCGCCCCCCTGGGAACTCGTCCTCGGCGCCGGGAACGCGGCCGACGCCTACCCGGCGCCGGCGCTCGAGGACCTTTCCGCCCGCCTGCTCGCGTATCTGCGGGAGACGCTCGCCGACGACCGGCTGGACTACGCGGAACCGCCGTCCCGGATGCGGGGCGGCTCCCAGGCCCGCATCTACCGCTTCGGACTGAGCGGCGCTTCCCCCGATCTCGCGCGGACCGCCCTGATACTGCGCCTGCACCCGCGGGGCTACGGCGCGGACAGGATCGTCAAGGAGGGCCTCGTTCAGAACGGACTCGCCCGCCAGTCCTATCCCGCCCCCCGGGTCCACGCGGCGTGCGCCGACGGGTCGGTCCTCGGCGGCGTGTTCCTGGTCATGGAGCTCCGCCCGGGCGATCTCATGCTGAGCGCCCCGCCCGAGACCATGCCCGGCATGTTGGGCGAGACCCACGCCGCCCTGCACCGCATCGATCCGCGGCCGATCCTCGAATCGTTGCGCGCGGGGGAACGGGGGGCGTCGGGACACCGGTTCGAGGGAGAGCTGGCGTTGCTCCGCGAGCGGACCGGGAGGCATCCCCGCCTGCGTCCGGTCGCCGACTGGCTGTCGGCGAACCGCCCCCCGGAACCCGAGCCGCCTCGATCTGCCACGGCGACTTCCACCCCCTCAACGTCCTCGTCCGGGACGGCGAGGTCACCGGCGTGCTCGACTGGTCCGACGCCATCGCCGGCGACCCGGCGCTGGACGTCGCCTGCACGATGCTGCTGATGCGCGTCTTCGGCCGCCGCGTCCTGTCGCCGCCGGAGGCCGACCGGGCGGCGGAGGAATACCTCGAGGCCTACCGGGCCCCGAGGCCGTTCGACCCCGGCCTCCTCGACTACTACCGGATCAGGCGCTGCCTCATCGGCCTGCTGGACGGAGCGGACGGCCAGGCGGCGTGGCGGCGCCCCTCGATCGCGCGGGAGCTCGCCGCCGACGTCCTCCGCGTCACCGGACTCGCCCTCCCCTCCCCGGCGTGACCCCCACCCCGGCCACCCGCGCTCCTCCCCCTGACCTTTCGCTCTCCTCCCCCCGCCACTCGTTCTCCTCCCCCCTGACAGGGGGGAGGTCGGGAGGGGGGTCCGGAGGGACGCATATCGGCGCCGCCGGTGACCCCCACCCCGACCCTCCCCCTGCAAGGGAGAGGGAGAACAAGTGGGAGCAGGAGGGAGAGGCCATTATCACTCCTCCCCCCTGACAGGGGGGAGGTCGGGAGGGGGGTCCGGATGGACGTATGCCGCCGCCGGCGACCCCCACCCCGACCCTCCCCCTGCAAGGGAGAGGGAGAAACAAACGGGAGCAGGAGGGAGAGGCCATTATCACTCCTCCTCCCTGACAGGGGGGAGGTCGGGAGGGGGGGCCGGATGGACGCGCGCCGCCGCCGGCGCCCCCCACCCCGACCCTCCCCCTGCAAGGGAGAGGGAGAACAAGTGGGAGCAGGAGGGAGAGGCCATTATCACTCCTCCCCCCTGACAGGGGGGAGGTCGGGAGGGGGGGCCGGATGGACGTATGCCGCCGCCGGTGACCCCCACCCCGACCCTCCCCCTGCAAGGGAGAGGGAGAAACAAGTGGGAGCAGGAGGGAGAGGCCATTATCACTCCTCCTCCCTGACAGGGGGGAGGTCGGGAGGGGGGTCCGGATGGACGCATATCGGCGCCGTGACCCCCACCCCGACCCTCCCCCTGCAAGGGAGAGGGAGAAGAAAGGGACGGGAGGGACGGGAACCGGCGACGCTCCCTCCCCCCGATCACCCGCGCTCCTCCCCCCTGGCCACCGATACTCCTCCCCCCTGACAGGGGGGAGGTCGGGAGGGGGGTCCGGATGGACGTATGCCGCCGCCGGTGACCCCCACCCCGACCCTCCCCCTGCAAGGGAGAGGGAGAAATAAACAGGGAGGGCGGGAGGAGAAGGGGCGCGCGCGGGGGCCGCGGGGTTTGCGCGTTTCCGTTCGCTTCGTTATATGCCTTGGGCGCGCAGACGCGCGGGTTCGCGGCGGCGATCGGGTTCATGGACGATATGGAGTGGCTGGCCGAATACGGGCTCTTCGCGGCCAAGGCGTTCACGGCGGCGGCCGCGCTCGGCCTCGCGGCGGCGTTCGCTGCGGTCGCGGCGGTCGCGGCCCGGCGGGCGCGCGGCGGGCGCGGGCGCGGCCCGTCCCTCCAGGTCACTCATCTCAACCGCCGCTACCGCGACATGGTCGCCGTCTTCGAGCGGACCGCGCTTCCGCGCAAGGCGTTCCGGGCCCGCCGCAGGGCCGACAAGGCCGAGTGGAAGGCCCGCCGCAAGGCGTCGCGTCCCGGGGACGGCGGCAGCGTCCGGCGCCGCGTCTTCGTCCTCGACTTCAAGGGCGACGTGCGGGCGAGCGGCGTGGCGGCGCTGCGCGACGAGGTGACGACGGTCCTCGCCGTCGCCGACGAAGGGGACGAGGTGCTCGTGCGGCTCGAGAACTCGGGCGGCGCCCCGAGCGGCCACGGCCTCGGCGGAGCGCAGCTCGCCCGCATCCGCGCGCGCGGGATCCCGCTCACGGTGGCGGTGGACCGCATCGCGGCGAGCGGCGGCTACATGATGGCCTGCGTCGCGGACCGGATCCTCGCCGCCCCGTTCGCGGTCGTCGGCTCCATCGGCGTCTTCGCGATGATCCCGAACCTCCACCGCCTGCTCGAGGGCCGCGGCATCGACGTGGAGCAGCTCCAGGCCGGGGAGTTCAAGCTCACCGTCAACGTTCTGGGCAAGACCACGGACGCGGGCCGGGCGAAGCTCCAGGACCAGCTCGACGCCACCCACAAGCTGTTCAAGGAGTTCGTGGCGGAGCATCGGCCGGCCCTCGACATCGACCGCGTGTCCACCGGGGAGTTCTGGCACGGGCGCGAGGCCCTCGACCTCGGCCTCGTGGACGAGATCCGGACGAGCGACGACCATCTGTACGAGGCGAGCCGCGAAGCGGACCTCTACCACGTCCGGAGCCCCGGACGGACGGGCCTCCGGCGCCGGGTCGCGGAGCTGATGGGAACGGCGATCGACCGTTTCTCGAGCCATCTCGACCCGTGAAGACGGGCGGTCGGCGTCCCGGCGTCCCGCGCCCGGAGGCGCAGGGGCGCACCCCCACCCCCCTGCCATCCACACTACTCCTCCTCCCTGACAGGGGGGAGGTCGGGAGGGGGGTCCGGATGGACGTATGCCGCCGGCTGCGACCCCCACCCCGACCCTCCCCCTGCAAGGGAGAGGGAGAAGAAGGGGGAGGCCGGGAGGGCGGTCCGCGGCCCCGCAACGCCGCGCCCGGGGGGCGCATGTGCAGTGAACGAGGACACCCCCCTTTCATTTCAGTCCCGAACGTGATATGAAGGTCGATGATGTGCGACGGTTTCGGGAGTTTGGCCTCCAGTTCACCCCCCCCCCCCCCCCGCAGGGCGGGTGGGGAGGCTCTTCGTCCGGAACCGCGGCGCATCGGCCCCTGATCCCCGACCGCACGCGCGATGACCACACAATTGTTCAGACAGGCCGCGCTCGACCGCCTCTCCTCGCCGGAGCAGCTTGACCGCGCGCTCACCGTCACCACGTCCAAGACCTGGCTGGCGCTCGCCGCGATAGCGGTGATGGCGGCCGCGGTCGTGACCTGGTCCGTGAAGGGCGAGGTGCCGACCTACGTAACGGCCAGCGGCATCCTGTTGAGCCACGGCGGCGCGGTCGTCGACGCGGTGCCGTCCGGCGTGGGCACGCTGTCCAGGATCATCCCCGCCGCCGGCGACGCGGTGGAGAAAGGGGAGATCGTGGCCGAGGTCGTCAACCGGGAGGTGACGGAGCGCCATCGCAGCGCGCTCGCCCTGGTGGAGGAACGCGAACGGGCGCTCGGGGACTTCAGGTCGGCGGCGGCGGCGGAAGACGCGCTGGTCGAAAAGAACGTCGGCCGGCAGCGCGAGCGTCTGGAGCGGATCGAACTCGGCAACCGCCGGCAGGTCGAGGCGGCTCGCGAACGCCTCGAGAACCACCAGCAGCTCTACCAGGACCGCATCGTCACCCGGGTGACGGTGGAACGCAGCCAGCAGGCGTTCGACCGGGCCCAGCGGGAGCTGTTCGGCACGCTGCGCGAACGCGACAGCCTCGAATCCCGCGAGCTGCGCCGCCGGAACGAGCGCGAGACCCGCATCACCGAGATGGAATCGCGCCTTCAGGCGGCGGAGCGCCAGGCGAACGAGCTCGCGACCCAGCTCGATACGCAGCAGGTGCCGGCCCCGGTCGCGGGCCACGTCACCGAGATCAAGGCCACGGTCGGCGCCGTGCTCCGCCCGGGCCAGCCCGTGCTCAGCATCAAGACGGTCGAGGGCGAGCTCGGGGTGCTGATCTACATACCGCCGGTCGACGGCAAGAAGATCGAGCCGGGAATGGAGGTCCTGGTGTCCCCGACCACGGTGCGGCGCGAGGAGTACGGCTCCCTGAAGGGGCTGGTGGAGAACGTCTCCTCGTTTCCGGCCAGCCAGGAAGGCATGATCGCCGTGCTCCAGAACCGGAACCTCGTCCAGACCCTTTCGGAGGACGGAGCGCCCTATTCCGGGCGGGTGCTCCTCGAGGCGGACCCATCGACCGCGAGCGGCTTCGCCTGGACCTCTCCCAAGGCGTCGGGAGAGAAGCTCACCTCCGGCACGCTCGCCGCCGCCGAAATCAAGACCAAGAGCCAGGCGCCCATCACCCTGGTCGTGCCCCTCATCAAGGAAACCTTCGGGCTTTGAGCGCGCGCCGCGCGACGACCGCCATGCCCTCCGCAATCGACACCCGGTCTTCCAGGAACACGTTCGAGCCGTGAGCGCCCCTTCCCCCGACCATCCCCCCCTGCGTCCCAACATCGGACGCAAGCGCGGCGGGCGCCGCGCGGTGCCCACCATCCTTCAGATGGAGGCGACGGAGTGCGGCGCCGCCTGCCTCGCGATGATCCTCGCCCGCTACGGCCGATGGGCGCCGCTCGAAGAGCTGCGGGTGCGCTGCGGCGTGTCGCGCGACGGCAGCAAGGCGGGCAACATGCTGCGGGCGGCGCGCGAGTACGGCCTCGTCGCGCAGGGCTATCGGCGCGACCCGGGCCGCCTGTTCGACCTTCCCTTCCCGATGATCGTCTTCTGGAACTTCAACCACTTCATCGTGCTCGAGGGGATCAGGGGCGACTCCGTCTACATCAACGACCCGGGCCAGGGGCCGCGCAAGCTCTCCATGCAGGAGTTCGACGAGGGGTTCACCGGCGTGTGCCTGGCCTTCGCCCCCGGTCCGGAGTTCCACCGGGAGGGCGGCCCGCCGAGCGTGGCGCGCGGCCTGTTCGCCCGCCTCGGCCACGCGCGGTCGCCGCTCTTCTACGTCGTGCTGGCGACCCTGACCCTGGTGGTGCCCGGCCTCGCCATTCCGACGATATCCAAGGTGTTCGTGGACGACGTGCTGATCCCGCGCAGCGAAACCATGCTCCTGCCGCTCCTGATCGGCCTCGGAATCGCCGCCCTGTTGCAGGGGGGGCTCACCCTGCTGCAACAGGACTGCCTCGCCCGCATGGAGACCAAGCTCTCCCTGGTCACGACCTCGCGCTTCTTCTACCACGTCGTGACCTTGCCGATGGCCTTCTTCGGCCAGCGTTTCGCCGGCGACATCGCCAGCCGGGTGATGTCGAACGACAAGGTCGCGCAGCTGATCTCGGGCCAGCTCGCCACCAACGTGATCAACATGCTCACCATGGTGATCTACGCGGTCGTCATGTTCTCCTACGACCTGACGCTGACGCTGGTCGCGGTCGGCATGGTCGCCTTCAACCTGCTGGCGCTGCGGATGGTGTCCCGCGTCCGGGAGGACGGGAACCGCCGTCTGCTCAAGGAACAGGGCAAGGTGTTCGGCGCCTCCGTCAACGGCGTCCACATGATCGAGACGCTGAAGGCCAACGGCACCGAGAGCGTGTTCTTCACGCGCTGGTCCGGGATGCAGGCCAACGCGCTCACCGCGCAGCAGGAGCTCGGGCTCTTCACGAACCTTCTGAACGTCATCCCGCCCCTGCTCTCCTCGATCACCACGGTCGCCATCCTCGGCGTCGGCGGCCTGCGCATCCTCGACGGCGCGCTCACCATCGGCGGTCTGGTCGCCTTCCAGAGCCTCACCAGGAGCTTCTCCGCGCCGATCGAGGGGCTCGTCCAGTTCGCGGCCAACATCCAGACGGTCAAGGGCGACATCGCCAGGCTCGACGACGTGTTGAACTACGATCCGGACCCGCGCGCGGCGCGCGGCGTGGACACCGGGTACGCGCCGGAGCAGATCTCTCCGCCTCCCCGCGGTTTCGTCTCCCTCGACAACGTCACCTTCGGCTACAACGTCCAGGAACAGCCGCTCATCGAGAACTTCAGCCTCCAGGCCCGGCCCGGCCAGCGCATAGCCCTGGTCGGCGGCTCCGGCAGCGGCAAGTCGACCATCGGGAAGCTGATCTGCGGCCTGCTGGAGCCGTGGTCCGGGGCCGTGCGCATCGACGGGCAGCCCGTCGAGGACATCGCGCCGAGCAGCCTCATCGAAACGATCTCCTACGTCGACCAGGCGGTCGTTCTGTTCGAGGGAAGCGTGCGCGACAACGTCACCCTGTGGAACCCCCTCGTCGAGGACCACAACGTCACCCAGGCCCTGCGCGACGCCGCGATCCACGACGAGATCATGTCCGTCCCCGGCAAGTACGACGCGGCGGTGGAGGAGAACGGGCGCAACTTCAGCGGCGGGCAGCGCCAGCGCCTGGAGATCGCCCGCGCGCTGTCGTCCGACCCCGCCGTCCTGGTGCTCGACGAGGCCACCGCGGCGCTCGACGCGTTGACCGAACAGGAGATCGACGACCGCCTCCGCCAGCGCGGCTGCACCTGCCTCATCATCGCCCACCGGCTCAGCACCATCCGGGACGCGGACGCGATCATCGTCCTCGATCGCGGCAGCGTGGTCCAGCAAGGCACTCACGAGCAGCTGATGGCGCAGGACGGCCTCTATCGCACGCTGATCACGGCGAGTTGACGCGATGACCGACAACACCGTCGCCGAACGCATCGAGGGCGTCTCCTTCAAGGCCGGGGGGAACCAGCCCTTCCTCATGGACGAGCCCGACCGCGCCTTCTGGGTCGAGAGCGGACATCTGGACGTCTTCGCGGTCGAGCTGATCGACAACGAGGTGACCAGCCGCACGCCCTTCGTCGCCCGCGTGCCCGCCGGGGCGATGTGCCTGGGCGCCCAGCGCCTGACGGGCCCCAGAGGGTCGGCGCTCTTCAGCTTCATGGCCGTGCCTTCCATGGACGCGGTCATCACCGCGGGCACGCGCGCCGGCATCGCCTCCGAGGACAACTTCGACCTCGACGCGACGATCTGGATCGACGAATGGATCACCCGGCTCTCGGAGTTCATGATTCGCGGCAAGGGCCCGCCGCCGCGCGACGCGCTGCTGCTCGACGCCGACCCGAACGTGCCCTATCCCGCGGGCGCCGCCGTGAGCGCGCATCACTCGGACATCGTCTGGGTCGCCGCCAACCAGCCGATGCGCTTCACCGGACACGAGAGACTGGTCACCGAAGCCGGCAGCCACCCCGTGCCGCTGTCCGAGCGGACCTGGTTCGAGCTGGACGCCGACACCGAGGTTTCGGCGTTCCACACGCCGACCATCGTCGTCACGGGGCGGCTCTGGCCGGCCCTCGACCGCTTCAGCGCCCTGGCCCTGGAGCACGCGGCCATCGCCGAGGACGAGAAGTTCCGGAACCACGAAGAGACCCACCGGAGACTGCTGCAATCCCGCCGCTCGACCGCCGAGAAGCTGTTCGGGAGCCTCGGCGGAGTGCTGGGCGCGACGGGCGGGCGCCTCGAGACCGCCGCGCCGGACGCCCGAACGCCGCTGCAATCGGCGGTGAGCATCGTCGCCGAATCCGTGGGGACCGCGCTCAGCATCCCGCGCAACATGGAAGAACCCGCCGACCCGAAAGAGGCGGTGGAGGCGATCGCCCGCGCGTCCGGGATCCGTTCGCGGGGGATCACGCTCGTTTCCGACTGGTGGCGGCGGGACGGGCCTTCCCTCGTCGCGCTCGCGGGCAAGGAGAAGCGGCCGATCGCCCTGCTTTCGGACGGACGCGGCGGCTATCGCGCGGTCGATCCGGTCACCGGCGCGGCCTTCGACGTGGGAGAAGGAGAGGCCGCCGCGATCGGGCGCCACGGCATGATGCTCCACCCGCCCCTTCCGCCGCAGATCAGGGGCGGGCTGGCGGCGCTGCTGCACGGCGCGCGGACGCGCGTGAGGGATTTCGCCGTCCTGATCGCCATGGCCGTCCTCGGCGCCCTGGTCGCCCTGCTGACCCCGGTCCTGACCGGCGAGCTCCTCGCCGAGGTCATTCCGCGCGTGGATACGCCGGTGTGGGTCGCCTACCTCGCCGCGCTCCTGCTCGCCGCCTTCGGCGCCGCGACGTTCGACGTGGTGCGCGCCCTGGCGTTGCTGCGAATCGAGGGCCGGGTCGACGAGTACCTCCAGGCCGCGGTCTGGATCCGGCTGCTCTCCCTGCCGGCGCCGTTCTTCCGCGGCTTCACCGCCGGCGACCTGGCCGACCGGGCGAACGGCGTCACCATGATCCGGCAGATGCTGACCGGCGCCACCGCGAGCGCGGTGATCGGCGGCGTGTTCTCCATCTTCAGCTACGGCCTGCTGTTCTACTACAGTTGGCGGCTGGCGCTGTGCGCGGGCGCCCTGCTGCTCGTCCTCATCGCCGCCACCTGGTTCTTCGCGCGCGGCGCGATAGGCCACCATCGCGCGGCGTTCACCATCCAGGGGATGATCGACGGCTTCGTCTTCCAGCTGATCACCGGGCTCACCAAGCTCCGGATGGCGAACGCCGAGACCGACGCGCTCGCGCGCTGGGCGGAGCATTACGCCGAGCAGAAGCGCGAGACGCTCGCCGCGCGCCGCTGGATGGCGTGCCAGTTCTCCTTCAACAGCATGTTCGCGCCGCTGGCCTCGCTCACCCTCTTCGCCCTCATCTGGTACATGCTCATAGACGGCGGGCGGCAGACCGGTTTCGGCCTCGCCGACTTCCTGTCCTTCAACGCCGCCTTCGGGCAGTTCGCCGCCGCGATGACCGGGCTGACCGCCGCGTGGACGACGGTGGTGTCCGTCATCCCGCTGTTCGAGCGCGTCCAGCCGATCCTCGAAGCCGAGCCCGAGACGATCGGCGGCGGCGCCGACCCGGGAGACCTGAACGGAGACGTCGAGTTCGCCAACGTTTCCTTCCGCTATCTGCCGTCGGTCCCGAACGCGGTCGACAGGGTGTCCTTCCGTATCCGCCCGGGCGACTTCGTGGCCTTCGTCGGACCGTCCGGCTCCGGGAAATCGACGCTCTACCGCCTGCTGCTCGGCTTCGAGCGCCCGGACTCGGGCGCGGTCTTCCTCGACGGACACGACCTGTCGAGCCTCGACATGTCGGTGGTCCGCTCCCGCATGGGAGTGGTCATGCAGAACAGCCAGCTCGCCGCCGACAGCATCTTCAAGAACATCTCCTGCTCCGCCCCGATGACCCTGGACGAAGCCTGGGAGGCCGCCCGGGCGGTCGGCCTCGACGACGACATCGAGGCGATGCCGATGGGGATGCACACGGTGCTGCCCGAGGGAGGCGGAGGACTGTCCGGCGGGCAGAAGCAGCGGCTGCTGATCGCCCGCGCCCTGGCCCGCAAGCCGCGCATCGTGCTGTTCGACGAGGCCACCAGCGCCCTCGACAACCGCACCCAGGCCATCGTCCAGGCGTCGCTGAAACGGCTCAGCATCACCCGCGTGGTGATCGCCCACCGTCTCACCACGGTCCAGGACGCCGACCGGATCTTCGTGCTCGAGGCGGGACGGATCGTCGAGACCGGGCGCTACGACGACCTCATGGCGCGCGATGGCGTCTTCGCCGCCCTGGCGCGGCGTCAGATCGCCTGACCCGCCGGCCGCCCGGTCACGTACTCCACGTACTCGCGCCACTCCGCCGAATAGACGGCGTCATGCAGGGTCAGGCGTTTCACGCCGGCCTCGTAGATCCCGCAGTGCAGCATGTTGCTCCGGTAGATGACGAGATCGCCGGGGGACGCCTCGACGTTGACCGCGCCGCACGTCCGCAACCCGTCCAGAAGGCCGCTCCGGAAGGCGTCGGTCTCCTCGGGGTCCATGGGGCGGGTCCGGCAGCCGCGGTAGCCGGAGCGCGCCTCGACCATGCGCGCCTCGCCTTCGCAGTCGTCCCGCGCATGGGAGCCCGGTATCACCCACAGGCTCGAATCGGGAAGCAGGGGGACGTTGATCTGGTTGAAGAACCTCAGGTCCCCGGTCCGGGCCTTCCACGCATCGACGTCCAGGTCCTCCAGGAAGTCGCGGTAGTCCCGGTGCAGCCCCGTCGACCACCAGTGGTCGAGGGGCTCGACCAGAAGACCGGTGAGATGCGGGTCGCGCGACATCTTCGGGGCCGGCCGTATCTTCTCCCCGAATATCGCGTCGATGGACCGGTCGAGCCGCGGGTTGTCGTAGAACGCCGCGATCCAGGCCGAATCTCCGGCGACGAGGCGCGACTGGAGGGGCTGGATGCGCTGGATGTTGCGGTCGCGGTTCCAGCGCCGGGCCCGGTCCGGCAGGCGCTCGACCGAGCGGATCGCCGAATCGACCTCCTCGGCTCCGAAGACGCCGCCGACGTGGACGAAGCCCGCCTC
The DNA here is from genome assembly GCA_965242505.1 of Alphaproteobacteria bacterium. Taxonomy (GTDB): domain Bacteria; phylum Pseudomonadota; class Alphaproteobacteria; order UBA2966; family UBA2966; genus UBA2966. Next base: position 613,603 of record OZ251449.1, on the reverse strand, counting down.
GAGATACCGGTCGAGCAGGTCCGACGTCATCCGCGCGGCGCCGGGGCGGGTTCTAGTCGAGCGACATCAGGCCGGGCTCGAGGTTCCAGCGCGCGTCCCTGGCCTCGCGCCCGAGATCGGGCAGGTCCCGGACTCCGAGTCCGCGCGCCGTGAGCGCCCCGGTCGCTTCCAGAAGCGTATACGCCTGCACGACGGCGTCGCGCTCCGCCGTGAGCTCCCTGACCTGGTACAGCACGAGACTCCGCTCGGCGTCCAGCACCTCCCGCGTCGTGCGCTCGCCGATCGCGGCCTCGCGCCGGATGCCGGCGAGCGCGACGCGCGCCGCCTCCGCCGCGGTCGCCAGCGCCGCGCGCCGCTGACGGGCCGCGTTCAACTCGCGCCAGGCGCTCGCGGCCCGCTGCGCCGCCTCGCGCTGCGCCGCGGCCCGCTGGTCCTGCCGCTGCGCCAGGACGTGCCGCGCCTGGCGCAGCCTCGCCCCGCCCGAGCCGGCCTGGTAGAGCGGCATCCCCAGCTGGACGCCGATGCTCTGGTCGGTGCTGTTGAGAAAGCCGGGGGAGCCGTGCCCTATGGTCCGGGTGAGGGTGGCCCGCAGATCGAGGCGCGGTCCGAGGTCTCCCTTGGCGGCGCGCACCGCATGGGCGGCGGCGCGCTCCGCGTGCGCGGCGGCGCGCACCGCGGGACGTTCGGTCCGGGCCGCGTCGAGCGCCGCCTCCAGCGTCTCGGGCAGGCCGGCCGGCTCGCCGGCCGCCTCCAGACCGTCCGCCGGCATCCCCACCAGCGCTTCGAACAGGGTCCGCTGCACCTCGAGGTCGGCCTTGGCCGACGCCACGTCGGCGGCGGCGATCTCCCGCTCCGCGTCGGCCTGGGCGACGTCGGCCTGGGTGCGGTCCCCGACCCGGAACTGGGCCCTGGTCTCGCGGGCGCGGGCCTCCAGGGAGACCAGCGAAGCCTCGCGCAACTCCACGGTGCGCCCGGCGCGGAGCACGTCGAGGTAGGCCGTGGCCGCGCGCAGGAGCACGACCTGCTCCGTGTCGTCGACGGTGGCGTGGCCCCGCCGCACGTCCTCTACGGCCCGGCGCAGCCCCGCCCTGTTCCGGCCGCTGCTGTAGAGGTTCTGGGTGTAGACGAGTTCCAGCGATTCCCTGTCGCTGCCGTCGCTGGCGGTCTCGGAGCCGGGCAACGCAAACGGAACGGCCTCGTTGCCGTCGCGGACCGGGCGTCCCGTATCGGCGTCGATCACCGGGACGAGCACGGTGGTTTCGGGAGTGGGAGCGGTCTGCCTGGCGGTGGTTCCGATCCGGGTCCCGCTCGCGCTCGCGTTGATCCGGATCGTCGGCAGCCACGCCGAGACGGCGAGGGGCACGCCCTCGTGGCCGGAGCGGGCCGCGTCGCGGGCCGCCCGCACGTTCGGGTTGGACCGCGCCGCCTCGGCCAGCGCCTCCTCGATGGTGAGCGCGCGCGCGGGCGCGGCGGCGACCGAGACCGCCGCCAGAACCGAAACCGCCGCCAGAACGGCGATCGCGGGCCGCCGGATCATCTCCGGGCTATTTGAGAGGCGCCGGCAACACGATGTGCAGGAGCTTCTCGGTGTTGAACAGCAGCTTGACCGAGGCGCCCTCGGGGATCTCGAGGCCCTCGTCCTTGAGCACCCGGGTCGGGTCCGCGTCCACCTTCGCCTTGAAGTCGGGGTCGCCGTAGTACTTGGCGACGACGTCGGCGTAGACCTGCTGGTTTCGCTCGACCCGCTCAGGGGTGAGATCCGAGAGCGCCGCGTCGAGATCGGAGTTGTTCGTGGTGTCGGACATGATCTGTTTTCTCTTTCCGATTGCGCCATTGAGACAAGAACGTGAGACAGGAACGAGGGCCGCCGAACCTCCGAACCGCGTGGGTTCCCGGCTCGCCCGATTCGCAGAACGCTCTTTACGGCAAGAGCGATCGACGGTCAAGAAATAATCGCGACCGGAACCCGTCCGCGCCCCGCAGGCGCCGCTCAGAAGAAGATGGCGACGGGGTTGAGGTCGGCCTCGGGCGTGGGCGTCTCCCGCCACCCCATCTTCACCGGAACCTCGTACAGGCGGCCCGGACCGAAGCGCATCCAGAAATGCCGCAGACCCGGCACGATCGTCTTCGCCACCGGCATCCCGACGTCCGGCCGCGTCTGGTCCAGAACCAGGAACTCCAGACCCAGACCCTCGACCAGCGCCCGGCAACGCTCAACGTCCTCCCGCAGGTCCGACGTCTCCGCCGCCGCGTAGTCCCCCGCCCCCCGCTTCGCCGCCGACGACGGCGACAGATACCGATGCTCCGACAGCTTCGCGGTCTTCCACCACCACAGCGACTCCGGGTCGTCGTGGAGATACCCGCCCCCGTCGGCGTCCACGTCCCGCACCGCGCTCAGGTCCTGGTTCAGCTCGCACACCGCCCGCAGCGCCGCGATGCGCGGATCGCCGTGCGCCCCGGCCGCGAGCAGGACGTCCTCGGCCTCCTTGTCGACCCGCCGCGAGACCGCCACGAACACCGGAACCCCGAGGTCGTTGGTCGCGTCCAGAACCCACAGCTCGCGGTTGAACGACGCGTAGTACGCCCGCGCCCCCGACAGGTAGTCGTCCCCGAACCCCTCCAGGTCCACCTCCGGCAGCGACAGCCGGTTGTACCACCAGCACGCGAACGCATCCCGCTCCGCCAACTCGTAGAACCCCTGAAGGATCGCCTCCTCCAGCGTGTTCCCCGCCGCGCACCCGTTCGAATCCGGACCGCAGTACGCCACGCCCCCCTCCGACGGCGCCGAGAAGTACAGCAGCGACGTCGGCAGCCACCGATGACGGCCCGCCGTCAGCGACCACACCGGCGTCCAGTCCATCTCCACGCCCGGATCGAAGCGCGCCGTCACGTAGTTGAACCGCGACCCTCGGGCGTTGATCTCCTCCGCCCGCTCGTACTGGCTCTCGCTGTACAGCATCACGTCGTTGGGGTGGATCGCCTCCCCCTCCGCGAAGTCCTCGAAGCGCGCCCGGCGCCGTATCTCGTCGCCGTGATACACCCCCGAATACCGCTCCACCGCCTCGCACAGCGCGCTCGCCTCCGCTTGCTCCGCCGTGCTCCCCTTGCCCGAACTCTTGGTCCGCAGGCTGGTCCGCAGCATGTGCAGGCTGTCCGCCTTCAGCGCCAGGTTGCTCCCCGCCCAGTACACGTGCAGCCACGAATCCGACGCCGCCGTAACCCGCATCAACTGCGTCACCACCCCGCTCACCGGACTCACCAGATGGCGGTACGCGCGCACCGTCTCCTGCGGCGGCACCGAGCGCAGGCCCCCGCTGTTCCACACCGGCTTCGGACTCGGCCCCAGGACCACCGGCGACGGCGCCCGGTCCGGGCGATGCAGCGCCTCGTCCCCGCACGCCGCGCACTGCGGGCGCCGCGTGACCGGATGGCGTTCCCCGGCGAGGTCGTACGGCGACAGCGACAGCGCATGCCCGTGCAGCGCCGCCGTATCCCCCAGCACCACCCAGCGCGCGATCTCCACCGACGCCAGACCCAGAACCGCGTCCGCGAACGGCGGCGCGCTCGCGCGCGGAAGAACGGCCGCCGTATCCCCGGCCGTGTTCCGCAGGAAGTTCCCCACCTCGTCGTTGCCCCGCATCCGGTGCGCCAGGCACGCCCAGCACGCGCCCCCCTCACCGGGCCGGAACACCGGACCGAACAGCGGCCGCGCGCCGTCCGCCTTCACCAGGACCCACGGCGTTCCCGACGCCAGATGCCGGCGGTTGATCCCGGCGTGCGCCTTGTCGAGATAGTCGACCGCGCGCGCCACGCGCAGCGTCGCCCCGTCCCCGTCCACCGACAGGCCCATCGCCGACAGGCCCGCCGACAGGCGCCCGTCCGCGTCCCCCGACACCGACGCCCGCGCCGAACCCAACCGCTCCTCCGCCCACCGCGGAGACACACCCGCCGAGCACCAGAACGCCGCCGCGTCCCGGCCCATCCCGAACTCCCCCGACACCACGTAGCCCTTCGACGCCAGCGACACCAGCGTCGTCTGAAGCTCCAGCGGACCATACGTTCCCGACAGCGCCGCGGTAATCTCGTGGCGCGTGCGCGTCCCGTCGAGCAGCGGCAGGAGATCGACGTAACGCCGCCCGTAGAGCGCCGCGTTGAAGGTCTCCGAGACCAGCAGCGCCGCCTCCTCCCCGAGCGGGCGGACCTCCAGGTGCGGCGCCAGGAGCGGCCGCTCCACCGCGCCCCGGTCCGCCTCCGTGACGCGGAACAGCGCCCGCGCCGCGCTCGCGGGATGGTCGAACAACCCCGGACCCGGCGCGCCGGGCGGCTGCCTGGCGGCGCTCTCCATGAACGAAACCCCCCGATACGCCCGGCCGCGACCGCCGATCAGATTCCGGAACCGGACAATACGGCCGCGCCGCCGCGCGTCAAGCGCGCGCCAGACGAACCGCGCGACCCCCCTGACCACCGACACTCACCCCCCAGACCACCCGCGCTCCTCCTCCCTGACCACTGATACTCCTCCCCCCTGACAGGGGGGAGGTCGGGAGGGAGGTCCGGATGCAAGGAGGGTGCCCGCCGCGACCCCCACCCCGGCCCTCCCCCTGCCAGGGAGAGGGAGAAGAAGAGGGGACGGAAAGGAGCCATTGACGCATCCACCCCCCAGACCACCCGCGCTCCTCCTCCCTGACCACTGATACTCCTCCCCCCTGACAGGGGGGAGGTCGGGAGGGGGGTCCGGATGCAAGGAGGAGGCCCGCCGGCGACCCCCACCCCGACCCTCCCCCTGCCAGGGAGAGGGAGAAGAAGAGGGGACGGAAAGGAGCCATTGACGCATCCACCCCCCGACCACCGATACTCCTCCCCCCTGACAGGGGGAGGTCGGGAGGGGGGTCCGGATGTAAGGAGGGGGCCCGCCGCGACCCCCACCCCGACCCTCCCCCTGCCAGGGAGAGGGAGAAAAACGGGGGGAGGTCGGGAGAGGCGGACCGCAACGCCGCGCGGTCCTCGATCCCCGCCGGTACGAGAAATACGGGCTATGAAATGCGCGACAGCGGGAAGCGCCGCTGGTGTTTGTTCCACGTCTCGATGTTGAACATCATGCAGTCCGCGACGATCGGCCGCTTCCATTTCCCGGACGGTGGTCGGTTCAATGGGAGTTTGCTTTTCAAGTCGTCCGTTCTCATATTGAGTTGAATCTCCGTCAGCACGTCCAAGGCGATAATGACCCAATAATTGACAGGTTTGTCAACCCCGTCGGTCGCCCATCGATAAAGGAAAGAATCCCGATATTTATACTTCAAGTCTTCATCCAAACGTCCGGAAAGAAACTCGTCGATGAATTTTTCTCTATCCGCTTTCCTTGCATGTGGGTGGTCCGGATCCTTGATTTCGATAAACGATATGAGACCGTCATCCTCGACGATGAAATCCACGGCCTTCATGCAATTGGACAAGCCATGGGTTGTGGGATCGTCGAATTTTCGCGCGCTTACCGATCCGGGAAACGTGATCTGGATATTTCCCTCGGTGAACATCGTCATTTTCGGCTCCCCGACAGAGCGCGCCTGACCTCGCGATCGTACTGGTCAGTGAAGGCTTCGGCAATGGCGTTGGGATGGATGGAATGATAGGCGTCGACCGATTTGCAGGCGATCTCGCCATTCGCGCGAAAGAGGGAATGGAACGTGAGATCGTCCTCTTTCTCCTTTTGCAAATCCAATTCCTTGAGCATGCCGTAGTCATGGGTGGCGATGAATATCTGGACCCCCATGCGTTGCAGCTCCAGCAGGACTTCGATCACCGATCCGAACAGCTTGGGGTTGAGGTTGGTTTCCGGCTCGTCCCAGAAGAGGACCGACCCTTCCAACAGCGTTCCGTTCTGGACCAACAACCAAAGCAGTCCCAACTTGCGCATTCCCTCGGCGAGCAGAGAGAACTCCAGATTTCCTTGTCTGTTGCGAAGAAAAAACTCTTCGTTCTTCGCATGAACTCTTCCCTCGATCGTCTTTTGCAGAATGTTGCGCAAATGCCTGTGTACGTTAAGCGGGGCGCCAAGCAGAGCTGGTCGGTAGGCTCGATCCAGGATATCCGCGTAGATTTCCTCGAAGCGGATATCTCGCTGGGCGTAAAGGGAACGGAACCCGGGCGCATTTGCGAGCATCTCCTTCACCGGGATGTAGACACTCTCAACAGGTTCGGCTTTCCATTTCGAGGTGCCTCTGACAGCAACAGGATCTGCGATGCGAGTAGTAAACGAAACCCCGAGACGCCGTCGATTCCGGTGAACTCTGACGTCACACTCCGCGATTCCTTGCTGCCGTTTGACGAGCCGCCCGATAGCGTCCCTGGATGGGATGAAGACCCGGACGAGCTTTTCCGCGAAGCTAACACCCGTCTTGCTCACGTCGCAGGCGGCGTAGGCGACCTTCATGAGATGGGTCTTGCCCGTCCCGTTGGCGCCGATGAGGACGTTGACGCCGGGCGACGGCCTGAAGTCGAGCGATTCGAAGGCGGTGAACCGCTCCAGCTTCACTCTCGTGATCGTCATGTGTCCGCTCCCGTGCGCGTCAGCGTCCGATTATACCACAGCGGGAGCTTCGGGTCTTCCCGGAGGACGGTTTCCGGGATCCTTTCAGCGGCCGGGACGATGGCGGCGCAGCCCGCATTTCCCGTACCGCTCGTCCGCGAGCTTCGTCCGGCGGCGGGAGCGCCGCAGGGTTCGTTCGCCCTCCTCCCCTGCCGGGGGGAGGGAGAAAAACGGAGGGAGCCCCATATCACACTCCTCCCCCCTGGCAGGGGGGAGGTCGGGAGGGGGGTCATTCGGCGGGCGGCGGGGCGGTTCGTTCGACGACGCGCTCCAGGCTGGCGGTCTGGCGTTCGAGGCCGCCGATCAGGGCCTTGAGCGCCGTCATGTTCTCCTCGTGGCGGCGGGCCCCCTCGGCCATGGCTTCGGCGTGCGCCGCCATGGCTTCCTTATGGCGGCGTTCGTCGGCTTCGCGCTGTCGATCGAGGATGGCGGCGCGGTCCTTGTTGGCGCGGACCATGGCGCGGATGCCGTACCATATCCCCCACGCCGCGGCGGCGGAGGCGGCGGCGCTGGCGGCCGAAATCCAGAGGGCCACGTGTTGCGCGGCGAGCGTGGCCTGTTCGAACTCGGTCATGGGCGTCTTCCTTTCAGGACGGAATACTACCGGATTGCCGCTTTCGCGCGAACCCCCCTCCCGACCTCCCCCCTGTCAGGGGGGAGGAGTGTGGATGGCTCCCTCCGCCTCTCCCCTCTTCTCTCCCTCTCCCTGGCAGGGGGAGGGTCGGGGTGGGGGTCATTCGGCGGGTTCGGCGGGCGGCGGGGCGGTCCGTTCGACGACGCGCTCCAGGCTGGCGGTCTGGCGCTCGAGGCCGCCGATCAGGGCCTTGAGCGCCGTCATGTTCTCCTCGTGACGGCGGGCCCCCTCGGCCATGGCTTCGGCGTGGCGGCGTTCGTCGGCCTCGCGCTGTTGCTTCAGATCCTCGCGCTGCTGTTGCATGGCTTCGCGCTGCTGTTGTCCGCGTTCCTTGTTGGCGCGGACCATGGCGCCGATGCCGCGCCAGATGCCGACAGCCGCGACGGTCGCCGCGGCGGCGGACACGAACGCGGCGGCGGCGCCGACGGCGGCGATCCAGAGGGCCGCTTGTTGCGCGGCGAGCGCGGCTTCCTGGTAGGCGAGCATGGCGTCCTGGTGGGCGAGCATGGCGTCCTGGTAGGCGACCGTGGCGCTCTGATAGGCGAGCGTGGAGGTCTGGTAGGCGACGGTGGCTTGTTCGAACGCGGTCATGGACGTCTCCTTTCGGGCCGGAACGTTACCGAATCGCCGCGAAGGCGGGAACCCCCCTCCCGACCTCCCCCCTGCCAGGGGGGAGGAGTGTGGATGGCTCCCTCCGCCTCTCCCCTCTTCTCCCTCCCCCTGGCGGGGGGAGGGTCGGGGTGGGGGTTATTCGGCGGGTTCGTCGGGCGGCGGGGCGGTCCGTTCGACGACGCGCTCGAGGCTGGCGGTCTGGCGCTCGAGGCCGCCGATCAGGGCCTCGAGGCTGCGCCCCTGCATGGCGAGCGCGGCCATCGCCTCCTCGTGGCGGCGGGCGCCCTCGGCCATGGCTTCGGCGTGCGCGGCCATCGCCTCCTTATGGCGGCGTTCGTCGGCTTCGCGCTGTTGATCGAGGATGACGGCGCGGTCCTTGTTGGCGCGGACCATGGCGCGGATGCCGTACCATATCCCCCACGCCGCGGCGGCGGAGGCGGCGGCGGACACGACCGCGGCGCCGGCGCCGACGGCCGCGATCCAGAGGGCCACGTGTTGCGCGGCGAGCGCGGCGTCCTGGTAGGCGAGCATGGCGTCCTGGTGGGCGAGCGTAGCGGTCTGGTAGGCGAGCGTGGCGTCCTGGTAGGCGACCGTGGCTTGTTCGAACGCGGTCATGGACGTCTCCTTTCAGGCCGAAACGTTACCGGATCGCCGCTTTCGCGGGAACCCCCCTCCCGACCTCCCCCCTGCCAGGGGGGAGGAGTATCGATGGTCAGGGGGAGGGTCGGGGCGGGGGTCATTCGGCGGGTTCGGCGGGCGGCGGGGCGGTCCGTTCGACGACGCTCTCCAGGCTGGCGATCAGGGCCTCGAGGCTGCGCCCCTGCATGGCGAGCGCGGCCATGGCCTCTTCGTGGCGACGGGCGCCCTCGGCCATGGCTTCGGCGTGGCGACGGGCGCCCTCGGCCATGGCCTCCTCGTGGCGGCGGACGCCCTCGGCCATGGCCTCCTCGTGGCGGCGGGCCCCTTCGGCCATGGCTTCCTTGTGGCGGCGTTCGTCGGCCTCGTGTTGCCGATCGAGGATGGCGGCGCGGTCCTTGTTGGCGCGGACCATGGCGCGGATGCCGTACCATATCCCCCACGCCGCGGCGGCGGACGCGGCGGCGCTGGCGGCCGAAATCCAGAGGGCCACGTATTGCGCGGCGAGGATGGAGGTCTGGTAGGTGACCGTGGCTTGTTCGAACTCGGTCATGGGCGTCTTCCTTTCGGGCCGGAATACTACCGGATTCACCGATTCGCGCGAACCCCCCTCCCGACCTCCCCCCTGTCAGGGGGGAGGAGTGATAATGGCGCGGGGCGGGGCGCCTCCCCCCTCTTCTCCCTCCCCCTGTCAGGGAGGGAGGAGCGGCGAATCGGGCATCAGGGGGCGTATATGCAAGGAACAGAACCCCCCTCCCGGCCTCCCCCCTGTCAGAGGGGAAGAGAAGTGTTGGCGGCCTCCCCCGGAAAAACGACGGGGGCGCCGCCGCCGGTGTGGCGGGGGCGCCCCCGGGAGCCCGGTGACCGGTTCGGGTCAGAAGCTCATGGCGAAGTTCACGCCGGCGCCGAAGTCGTGGTTGCCGGCGCCGCCCGCCGCGTAGCCGACGGTGCTGCGCAGCGCGTAGCGGCCGTCGCCCCAGCGGTAGTCGCCGCCCACCGCGAAGCGGAGCCGGGTCGTCTCGGCGGTCGCCGCCAGCGCCGTCCCCGACACCTTCGCCACCGTCTCCTCCGAGAACTCCTGCTCCAGGTCCACGGCCCCGAACAGGCGGCCGCCCTCGCCGCCGTCCGCCGCCGTCTCCACGGACACGCCCGCGCGGCCCTTCAGGCTCTCCGCGTCGTCCACGGACACGTGCGCCCTCATGCCCTCCTCCGTGAAGCCGTCCAGGGACACCTTCGACCACGCCAGACCCGCGCGCGGCGTCACCGACACCCCGCCCGCGCCCGGCATGCGCCGACCGGCCTCCACGCCCACGGCGTAGCCCCGGCCCTTCACGCCGCTCTTCAGCGCCCGGGGGCTGGGAGCCGACGACTTCACGTCCACGTCGTACCACGTCATCGCCGCCTGGACGTCCACGTGGAAACCGCCGGAGGAGAACGTCGTGGCATGAACGCCCACGCCGGAGGCCGACATGTCGACATCGCCCACCGACGCCATCTCCGCCGAACCCCGCAGGCCGTGCACCGACACGCCGAGGCGCCCGGTCTCGTCGGCCACGAAGTCCACGCCCGCGCGCAGCCCGCGACGGTGGTGGTCGTAGGCGAGCGTCGAGTCGTCCGCCTCCCACCTGCCGCTCGCGGCCTCCACGCGCGCCCAGCTGCCCCTGGCGTCCCGCGCCGCCGACGCGCGCTCCGCGTAGGTCGGCAGGCCGTTCATCGCCAGCAGCATCGACGGCAGCGCCTCGTACAGCCGGCACCGGTCCCCCATCATGTCGCAACTGACCGGGAAGTCGACGACCCTGCCGCCATCGCCCGGCGTATCCGTCTCCTCCTCCTCTTCCTCGACCATCGGCGGCGGCGGCGTCATGCACGTGCCGTCGTCCTGAAGCTCCTGCCCCGCCTCGGGACAGTCGGCCAGTGCTGCGTACACGTCGTTGCCCTCGGTCGTCGGCTCGCCTGTGGCGGGATCGATCGCCAGGGGCACGAACATGCCGGTGGTGTAATCGCCGGACATCTCGACGACGGTGAAGCCCGCTCCCTCTTGCACGTTGCCGTCCGCGTCGGGCCTGGTGGTGACCATCCCGCCGGTGTCGGTGGTGAAGCCTCCCCCCACCCTCATGCGGGCCTCGTTGACGCCGCCCTTGGTCAGCGCGGTCCCGGCGGCGTAGACGGCCACCTGGTACGTCCCTCCGCCGACCTTGAACGCGCGGGTCGCCCCGCCTTCGTTGGTGTTCACGCGGCCCATCGGACCGACGGTGACGCTGCCGCCGCCGGCGAGATCCACCGCCGCGTCCGCGCCTTCGCTACCCTCGACCTCGCCGAGGATGGTGACGACCGCCCGACCGGGGTCGTTGACCAGGATCGCGGGCCGCCCGGCCCCGGCGATCACCTTGCCCATCTCGTGGACCGTCAGCGTGCCGCCGCCGACCATGTGCACGGCCGCGTCCGTCCCGCCGGTCACCGCGCCGTTGTAGACGTTCACGGTCTGCTTCAGGATGCGGTCGGCGCCCGTTCCCATGGCGCCCGCGTTGGCGACGTAGATGCCGGTCTTGCCGCCGGTGACGGTCGCGCTGCTCGCCGCCTGGGAGGTCATGCCGTCGGCCGTCACCATGGCGGTGAGGCCCACGGCGATGTCGATGGCGCCGTTGCGGTCGTTGGCCGTCGCGTAGTAGGCGCGGATGCCGTCGCCGCGCGAGGCGATGGAGCCGCCGTTCATGGCGACCCTGATGCCGCCCGGGTTGTAGCGGTTCAGCAGCGCCGTCACCTTGCTCCAGTAGTCCTCGTCATCGGCGGCGTCGTCCGTGAAGCCCTCCGCCATGAGCACGGCTTCGAGGGCTTCCTTGTCGGCGCCCGTCGCGAGCGCCTCCAGCACCGCCTGCTCCTTGTCCGAGAGACCCAGCGCCAGGATGTTGCGCAGCAGCGCCCGGGTGGGCCCGTCGTCCTCCTGGAGATACGTCACGATCTGGGCGTCGGTCAGATCGGTCGCGGCGGTCGTGCCGGTGGCGATGGCGGTGAGGACCGACGAATCGATGTCGAACCGCTCGTCCTCCAGCGCCGCCCTGAACTGCGCGACGTAGGCGTTGTCCGCGGCGGTGGCGCCCGTCGGCACGGCCGTCATCTGCGCCGCGTTGTCCGCGAACGCGCCCGGGTCGTCGCCCAGCGCCACTTCCCTGATTACGTCGCGCCGGGACATGACCTGGGCCTCGACCCCCGCCGCCCCGCCGTAGACGCCGCCGGTGGCGTCGTCGCCCTCCAGGGTCTGCATGGAGAAGAGCATCGTGTTGGCGAACGACCCGGAGAACCTGCCCGCGTCGCTCTGGGAGACCACCTCCTTCTCCGCCTCCGTCACCCCGTGCGAGAACGAACCCGTCCACGTGACGTCGATCACGTCGGACTTCCCGGCGTCCCGCATCGGCACCGTCTCGGCGGTGCTGGAGCCTCCCACCCTGGCGTAGAGGCCCGTGCGGCCCATGATCGCGCCGCCCTGGGCGATCTTCACCTGGTTGTCGGTCGTCAGCGTGCTGAACAGCGTGGTGTAGACGGCGTCCCCCGACTCGGAGATGAGGGTGGCGTCGGCGCCGAAGGTATGGAGGACGTCGCCCGTGCCCCTGTTGAACGCCTGGATGGCGTTGCCGGGGGAGCGCAGCGTCCCGCCCGAGACGTCGACCCTCACGTCGCTCGCGTCGCCGGACTTGTTCCGGGCGGAGACGGCGCTGTACGTCGAGCTCAGCACGGTCCCGCCGGTGTTGGTGACGGTGACGTCGCCCTCGCCGTTCCTGACGACGGTGATGGGACGCGACGACGTGACGTCGCCGCCGTTGGAGATCGTGACGGCGCCCTCGTGGTCGCCGGTGTCCGTCACCAAGATGCCGTACTCTTCCGCGGTGATCGAGCCGTCGGTGGTCGTGATGGAGATGGTGCCCGATGTCCCCCCGTGCGCCACCCAGACGCCGCGTTTTCCCGCGAAGATCGAGCCGCCGTTGGTGATGGAGATGTTGCCCCCATTCCCCGTCTTGTTGACCCGGATGCCGCGCTCGTGCTTGGCGGTGGCGGTCGCCTCGCCGATGTCGCCGCTGTTGGCGACCGTGACGGCCCCCACGCCGAGATCCTCGACCAGGATGCCGTCCCAGTCGACGGCGGTCCCGCTCTTCTTGATGTCGCCGTTGTTGGTGACCCTGATGTTCCCGGTCCCGGTGGACGCGCTGCGCCGGACGAAGATGCCGGTCTTCGGGGTGGTGATCGTTCCCGCGTTGGTGACGGTGATGTCGCCCATCGTGTTCGCCGACGGAACGTTGGCGAAGATGCCGTGCTGGGCCATGGAGGTCAGCGTGACGCCGTCGGAGACTTCGAATATGACGTCGCCGGCCTGGGAGTGCGACGCCTCCAGGATCGTGTCGCGCGACTCGACCGATCCGCCCGTGACCCTGATCCTGATGTCGCCCACGTTGTTCGCGGCGACGTCGTCGTTGTCGGCGATGTTCGCCTTGATGCCGCCGGCGGCGGAGACCGAGATGGCGCCGGCCGAATGGGTGATGGCGATGCCGACGTCGTCCCCGGCGGTGTTCTTGTTGATCACGTTGACGTTGATGCCGAGGCCGGTCGACGTGATGGCGTTGCTGTTGTCCACCGTGACCGTCTTGGTCGTGCCGTCGACGGCGTTGGTGGTTCCCCGGTCAAACAGGAAGATGCCGAACCGGTCGCTGCCGGAGGTGTTCTCGACGGTGAGGGCGCCGCTGTTGGTGATCCTGGTGGCGCCCCCCCTGCCGTGGTAATCGAGATAGATCGCGGTCTGTTTCGACGCGATGGCGGCGGTGTTGGTGATCGTGGCGGTGCCCGTGGCGTCGCCGGCGCCGACGGTGTTGCCGGGCGCAGGCCCGCGGTTTCGATATTGGAGATAGATGCCGTATCCGTTGGTGACGCCCGAGGCGGTGGCGGTAATGGCGCCGCTGTTGTCCACCTCGGCGTTGCCACGGCCGCGGTCGTAGTCCAGCTCGATAGCGCCCTGGTTCCCCGTTCCGGTGTGCTTCGTGAGGACGCCGCTGTTGGTGATCTTGGCATCGCCGATGCGGTGACTGCGCATAGTCCCTTGGCCGCCGCCGCCGACCTCGTCGCCGCCCAGGTAGCGCAGATAGATGGCCCGTGTTCCCGCCGTGATGGCGCCGGTGTTGGTGATGGTCGTGGCGGCGCTGGTGTCGGCGCTGTCTCCCCTCTGGACGAAGATGCCTTCGAGCACCGAATGGATCGTGGCCGCGCTGGTGAACGTGGCCGCGCCGGTGCCGAGCCACACGTTGGCGCGGATGCCGTAGCGATTCATCCTGTTGCCGGAGCCCGACGCCCCGATGGCAACGCCGCTGTGGACGGTCACCGTCGTCGTGGAAGCGTCGCGGCGTTGCTGGTTGATGAGGATGCCGTTGTTGTTGTCGTTGCCGGAGTTCGGGTTACTCGCGCGCTGGAGGATGTTCACCACGTTGCCGCCGGTGCTGCCGACCGTGAGCGCGAGGCCGCCGCCGGCAGAGCCGGTGGCGGGCTCGTCGCTGTCCAGGGTGATGCCGTTCGCCGAGAATCCGGCGCCGTTTCCGGAGGTGACCGACATCGTCGAACTACTGCCCTCCACGTTGACCGTGGCGACGGTGCTCGGACCGGGCGCCACATTCAGGTAGATGATGCCGCCGGTGTAGCTCGTGCCGGTGCAGGTGCGGCTCGTGACCGTGGTGGAGATCGCCCCCCCGCACTCGTTGGCCGCCCGCGCCTCGCCCGGCGCCAAGAGGAAGACCGCCGCCAGCAGCAGGGAAGCGATCGGGGCGGTCAGGGCGCCCGGCGCGCGCCTGGCCGTGCGCGGCCGAATCTCCATGGCCGAACCCCGGACGACGGTTTCATTCGCCAGCGTGGACTTCATCATCGTGTATCCCTCTTCAAGCCGCGCGGCCGCGGCGCGTTCGCAACGGAACCGAACTCGGCGCGACGGTCCATACACGCCCCGGCCCGCCGCCGTCAAGCCGAAAATCGAATTTGTTTCTACCCGGCCCGCGGGCGCGGGTCAACCGGCGGCGGAGGGCAGCAGCTTGACGGCGGCGACGATGACGCCGGCGAGCGCGACCATGGCCAGCAACAGCGTGACCTTCAGTTCGGCGACCCGAGTGTCGAGGCCGGCCACGTCGGCCTTGAGCTCGGCCTTCGCTTCGGCGACGTCGGCCTTCGTCGCCATCCTGTCCTCGATGTGTTCGACCCTGCCTTCGAGGCGGGCGACGTCGGCCTTCACTTCGGCGACGTCGGCCTTGAGCTCGACCTTCACTTCGGCGAGATCGGCCTTCACTTCGGCGAGATCGGCCTTCGTCGCCATCCTGTCCTCGACGCGGGCGACGTCGTCCCTGGTGGCGACGCCTTCCGTCACGGCGTCGCGGACGGCCTCGGCGTGCGCTTCGGCCTGGGCCTCGTCCACGCCGGCCGCCTTGAGGCGGCGCGCGTAGGTCAGCGTGTCGAAGCCGGGAACGGGCGCGATCTTCATGGTCATGGGGGCGAACCTACACCGTCGCGGGGCCGTCCGCAAGCGCGTGTCCATGCCGCCCCCCTCCCGACCTCCCCCTTGCGCAGGGGGAGGGGCGGGGCGCGGGTCAACCGGCGGCGGAGGGCAGCAGCTTGACGGCGGCGACGATGACGCCGGCGAGCGCGACCATGGCCAGCAACAGCGTGACCTTCAGTTCGGCGACCCGGGTGTCGAGGCCGGCCACGTCGGCCTTCGTCGCCATCTTGTCCTCGAGGCGGGCGACGTCGGCCTTCACTTCGGCGACGTCGGCCTTCACTTCGGCGACGTCGGCCTTGAGCTCGGCCTTCACTTCGGCGACGTCGGCCTTGAGCTCGGCCTTCGCTTCGGCGAGCTCGGCCTTCGTCGCCATCCTGTCCTCGACGCGGGCGACGTCGGCCTTCACTTCGGCGAGATCGACCTTCACTTCGGCGACGTCGGCCTTCGTCGCCATCCTGTCCTCGACGCGGGCGACGTCGTCCCTGGTGGCGACGCCTTCCGCCACGGCGTCGCGGACGGCCTCGGCGTGCGCTTCGGCCTGGGCCTCGTCCACGCCGGCCGCCTTGAGGCGGCGCGCGTAGGTCAGCGTGTCGAAGCCGGGAACGGGCGCGATCTTCATGGCCATGGGGCCGAACCTACACCGTCGCGGGGCCGTCCGCAAGCGCGTGTCCTCGTTCACTACATATGAGACACCGCGTGGGCCGTTGGGAGCGGCGCGTCAAGCCGCTTCGCGGCTCCTCCGCTCCGCTCCGGCCCTTCGGGTGACCCGCCGCTCCCAACGGCTCCGAGGGCGACCATGGCCGTAAGCAGGCTTCCGGCCATGGCGAGGCCGGATACCGACCAACCCGATGGGCCGTGTCTCGCATGTATCTGAACCAGGACAGCGCGATACGGCCCATGCCGCCCATGCGACCCCCCCTCCCGGCCTCCCCCCTCTTCTCTCCCTCCCCCCGGCAGGGGGAGGGCCGGCGCGGGGGTGTCATTCGGCGGGCGCGGGCGGCGGGGCGGTTCGTTCGACGACGCTCTCCAGGCTGGCGATCAGGGCCTCGAGGCTGCGCCCCTGCATGGGGGTCCTCCTTCGAGCGCCCCGTCCCGCGCGTATCCGAACCGGGTCATCGCCCAGGCCGTGCTGACGAATTGGTGGAATTCGTGGATGATGGCGCTCCCTCGATGGTCCTGGGAGAAACAGGCATGACCTTGCGCCTGCTCATCACCTCCGGCGGCGGTTCCAGACCCTCGACGATGAACGGCCTGGCGGACTGTTCATCGATTCGACCATTGCGCGGCCTGCATCGACGAGCGCGCCGGGGCGTCGTTCGCGTCGACCGGTGGACGGCGCCATGACGCGGGAACGGGGCGAGTCCCGGGCCCGGGCGAGGAGCGTCGTGTTCGTGCTCCCGTCCTTCGCCGCCGGCGGCGCCGAGCGCGTCCTGCTGACGTATTTCGCCCATCTGGACCCGAACAAGGCGGCGAAGAGACTGCTGGCGCTGTCGGGGGAAGGCCCTCTCGCAGGTCTCGTTCCGCCCGGCGCCGCGCCGATCGTGCTCCATCGGCGCCGATTGCGCTCGGCCGCGTTCGCCCTGTATCGGACGCTGGCCCGCCTGAGGCCCGACGTCGTGTTCTCCACGACGGAACACGTGAACCTCGCGTTGCTGGCCATGAAACGCTTCCTGCCGTCGCGGCCCCGCATCGTCATCCGGGAATCGAGCATGCCTTCCCGAAATCTGCCGCACATGGCGCATTCCTCTCTCCTTCGCATCGGGTACAGACGGCTCTATCCGCGCGCCGACGCCATCGTCTGCCAGTCGCGTCTGGCGGCCGACGACCTTGCCCGCTCCTACGGCGTTCCCCCGGACCTGCTGTCGCGCGTGAGGAACCCGGTCGACGTCGGCGCCCTGCGGCAACGAGCCTGGCCGCCGATACGCGAGCCGGGGCCGGGGATACGGTGCGTCGCCGCGGGCCGGTTGACGCAGGCGAAGGGGTTCGACCGCCTGCTGGACCTCGCCGCGCGGGCGGACGGCGGTCTCCACGTGACGATCCTGGGCGACGGCGAGCTCCGGGAAGACCTGAAACGAAAGGCCGAATCCCTCGACGTCTCCGGCAAGGTCCGCTTCGCCGGTTTCGTCGACAACCCCTGGCCCTACTACGGGGGCGCCGACGCGTTCCTCCTCACGTCGCGCTGGGAAGGGATACCGAACGCGGCGCTCGAGGCGCTCGCCTGCGGCGCCCCCGTCATCGGCACGCCCGAATCGGGCGGGCTGCCCGAAGTGCAGGCGTCGGCGCCGCGCGCCGTCACCCTGGCCGCCGCGGGGCCGGAGTTCCTGTCCGCGGTGCGGTCGCTCGAACCCGCGCCGCCCCGGAACCTGCGCGACTCCCTGCTCCCCCGCGAATTCGCCCTCGAAGCCGTGATGCCCGAGTTCGAGCGCGTCCTGCTGGGAAACTGACGACGCGCGGAACGCTACCCCGCATTGTCTCATACCGGCAGGGATCGAGGAGTGCGCGGCGTTGCGGGACCGCGTCCACCCCCCGCCCGACCTCCCTCCTGGATAGGGAGAGGAGCATGAACGGCCCCTGCGGCGCCCCCGTAGCCGGAAGTGGTTTCCGCGGCAGCTCCGAAGGCGGCCGGGCGTTTCGCCGCTCCCGCCCCGCCGAGACGGCCGGGACAGGGTATGGACTTGGGTCGTCGCGTGCGATAGAGTGGACGATGGACTTTCGGGAACGGCGGCTCGGGCGTGGGCGCCCGCGGCGCGGCGGCATGGGCCGTCGTCCGGTCCGGCCCGCCGACGCTTTCTGCGATGCGAATCGGAATTCTCACCCCGGACACCGCGCATCACCGTCACTTCATTCGACGGTTGCGCCGGGAACTCCCGCGGGGAGCGGACATCGCGCTCAACGTGTTCGAGCGCAAGCCCTGTCCCTGGCGCCGCCGGGCTTCGCGCCATTTCCGGAGAACCTTTCCCGATCCGTGGAAGGGAACGGCCCTGAATCCGTACGTCCAATGGCGCTCGCAGGCTAACGCCGGACCATGAAGCTGTTCGGAAAGGATCTCGCCCGGGAGGTCGCCGTCGTCGCCGAGGTCGGGGTAAACCACGAGGGAGACCCGGAGGCCGCCTTGCGGTTGCTGGCCATGGCCGCCGAGGCCGGCGCCGACGCCGTCAAGTTCCAGAGCTACACCCCGGCGCGTTACGTATCGGCGAGCGACCCCGAACGCCTGGAGCGCGTGTCGCGCTTCGCGCTCGGCGAGGAAGACCATCGGCGTCTGGCCGCGCGGGCCCGCGAGCTCGGCGTCGCCTTCTTCTCCACGCCGGTAACCGAGGACTGGACGCCGTTCCTCGCCGAGCTGGGCGCCGCCATCAAGATCGCCAGCGGCGACCTCACGTTCGAGCCGACGGTCCGCGCCGCCGCCCGGACCGGCAAGCCCGTCATCCTCTCCACGGGCCTCGGCGCCGTCGAGGAGATCGACGCGGCCGTCGGATGGCTGCGGGAGGAGATCGGGGAGCCGTCGTTGCCCGAGCGCGTCGTGATGATGCACTGCGTGTCCGCGTACCCGACCCCCATCGAGCAGGCGAACGTGCGCAGCGTGCCGTTCCTCGCCGAACGCTACGGGCTTCCGACCGGCTACTCGAACCACGTCGTCGGCCCGGAGGCGTGTCTGGCCGCGGTCGCGCTCGGCGCCGTCGTCCTCGAGGCGCACTTCACCGACCGGAAGTCGGGCCGGAGTTTTCGCGATCACGAACTCTCGTTCGAGCCCGACGATCTCGCGGCGCTCGTCGAGGCCGCGCCTCGGGTCCGCGCCAGCCTCGGGACCCATGGCAAGGCGCGCCAACCGTGCGAGGAAGGCAACGTCGCCGCCTCGCGCAAGGGCGTGGTCGCGGCGCGCGGCCTGTCCGCCGGGACGCGCCTCGTTCGGGAGGACCTGACGTTCGCGCGCCCCGCAACCGGGATAGCGGCGGGCGACGTCGACGGCCTGATCGGGCGCGTGGTCGGCGCGGACGTCCGGACCGGCGAGTCGATCGCGCCGGAAGATCTCGCTCCCGTTTAGGATTTCCGGATCGGAAACCCCGATGGAACCCTCATGTGCGGCATAGCCGGCAGTTTCGGCCCCGACGTTCCGGACCCGGACCGGATTCGCCGGACCCTCGCGTTGATGCGCAATCGCGGACCCGACGCGGAGGGCGTCTGGTCGGGCGCGGTCGGACGGAACGACGCGACCCTGCTGCACAGCCGACTCTCGATCATCGACCTGGACCCGCGCGCGAACCAGCCGTTCGTCGATGGCGACCACGTGCTCGTCTACAACGGCGAGATCTACAACTACCTGGAACTGAGAACGGATCTGGAAGCGCGGGGCCACGCGTTCCGCACGCGTTCGGACACCGAGGTGCTGCAC
Source organism: Alphaproteobacteria bacterium (assembly GCA_965242505.1). Lineage (GTDB taxonomy): Bacteria > Pseudomonadota > Alphaproteobacteria > UBA2966 > UBA2966 > UBA2966. Next base: position 594,228 of record OZ251449.1, on the reverse strand, counting down.
CGCGCCTGGCGCGAGTGGGGACTCGCCTGCGTCGAGCGATTCGAGGGGATGTGGGCCTTCGCCCTGATCGATCGCGAAGCGGGGAGGCTCGTCCTCAGCCGCGACCGCTTCGGCGAGAAGCCCCTCTATTACCTGCATCGCGGGGGAACGATCTATTTCGGTTCCGAGATCAAGCTGCTCGCCGCCCTGAGCGGCGCGGCGCCGGCCGTCGACGCGAAACAGCTCCGGCGCTATCTCGTCAACGGGTACAGGTCCCTGTACAAGCAACCGGCGACGTTCTTCGAGGACGTCCGGGAGCTGCCCGCGGGCGCCTCGGCGTGTCTCCGCGAGCCCGGACCGGTCGACGCGCGACGCTACTGGCGGCTGTCGTACGCCCCCCGGCCGATGACGCGGGAGGAGGCGGTGGCGGGCGCGCGGGAACGCGTGGAGGAGGCCGTCCGCCTGCGGTTGCGGGCGGACGCGCCGTTGGCCTTCTGCCTCTCGGGCGGCGTCGACTCCTCCGCCCTGGCCGCGGTGGCAGCCAGGAAGTTCGACGCCGACGTTCACGCGTTCTCCATCGTCGACGGCGACGAACGCTACGACGAGAGCGAGAACATCCTGGCGACCGTCGACGCCCTGAACTGCCGCCACCACGTGATCCGCACGAGCGCGGAGGGGTTTCTCGACCGGATGTCGGACCTCGTCGCGTATCATGACGCTCCGGTCGCGACGATCTCGTACTACGTTCATGCCTTCCTGTCCGAGGCCATCGGCGCCGCCGGATACAAGGTCGCGGTCTCGGGAACGGGCGCGGACGAACTGTTCACCGGCTACTACGACCACTACGGGCTGTGGCTGGCGGAGATGAGCGGGCGCATCGGGCCCGGGGCCGGGTTCGAACGCCTGATCGAGGACTGGCGGAGCGGCTACGGATCCGCCGTCCGCAATCCGGTCCTCCGGAACCCCCTCGCGTTCCTCGACAACCCCCGGGAGCGCGGCCACATCTATCTCGATCGGGAGACGTTCAACGCTCTTCTCGTGGAGCCTCTCGACGAGGATTTCTTCGAGGAGCGTTTCGTCGACGACCCGCTGCGAAACCGCATGCTCAACGAGCTCTTCCACGAGGTCGTGCCCGTGATCCTCCACGAGGACGACCGCAATTCCATGCGCTGGTCGGTCGAGAACCGATCCCCCTATCTCGATCGGGCCCTGGCCGAGTTCCTCTACACGGTGCCCGGGGAGCATCTGGTTCGCGACGGTTACGCCAAGTCCCTTCTCCGGGACGCGGTGGCGGACGCGTTTCCCGACAAGGTGCGGCTGGACAAGCGCAAGCGGGGGTTCAACGCCTCGATCGATTCGCTCCTGGACCGCGAGGATCCGGAGGTCGTCGACAGGTTGCTCGCCGACGGTCCGATATTCGACGTCGTGAGGCGGGACGCGTTCGCGCGGTTCCTCGGCGGCGACATGACGGAGAACAGTTTCTCCAAGTTCCTCTTCAGTTTCGTTTCCGCGAAGCTGTTCCTCGAGAGCGCGCTCGCGTCGGGCGCGGACGCCGCGCGGCCTCGCGCAGCGGCGGCCTGATGGCGACCGGCGCGATGATCGGCGTCGTCGACTACGGTCTCGGGAATCTCGCATCGGTCGCCGGCGCGGTCGAACGGCTCGGGTTCGAGCCTCGCGTGTCGTCGGACCCGGATTTCCTCGGAACCTGCGACAAGCTGATCCTGCCCGGCGTCGGCGCCTTCGGGGACGGGATGCGGAACCTCCGCGAAAGAGGGTTGATCGAGCCGTTGAACGCGTTCGTCATCGGGAAGGGAACGCCGGTTCTCGGCATCTGCCTGGGGTCGCAGCTGATGACGCGGTCGAGCGAGGAGTTCGGGCGGCATGACGGTCTGGGCTGGATCGACGGCGCCGTGACGCGCATCGAGCCGGACGATCCCGGCATCCGGGTTCCGCACGTCGGCTGGAACGGCCTGGAACAGGTGCGCGAAAGCGGGTTGTTCGAGGGCGTGCCCGGCGACGCGCTGTTCTATTACGTCCACGGCTATCGCATACGGGCCGATCCGGCTTGCGTGGTCGGGACGTGCGAGTATGGCGGCCGATTCGTCGCCGCCTTCGAACGCGACAACGTCTTCGGGACCCAGTTCCATCCGGAGAAGAGCCAGCTCGCCGGCCTCTCGCTTCTGCGTAACTTTCTCGGGCGCGCATGACCATGTTGCGGAAACGGATCGTGACCGTGCTCACGTTCAACGATGGCGTCCTCTTTCGCACCAAGCTGTTCACGCCGGACTACCGGTACACGCTGAATTTCGTCGATGCCTGGTCCGTCGACGAAATCATCGCGCTGGACGTCACCCGCCCCGGACAAGGGAAGCGCGAGAACTTCTTCGAGGTGGTCCAGCGCTTCGCGCGCAAGTGCTTCGTGCCCCTGGCGGCGGGCGGCGGTATCCGGACGCTCGGCGACGTCCGGGAGTTCATGGCGAAGGGCGCCGACAAGGTCGTGGTCAATACCGGCGCGCTCCAGCGGCCGGAGCTGATCGCGGAGATCGCCGAAACCTGGGGCTCTCAATGCGTGGTCCTGTCCATCGACGCCCGAAGGCGCGAGGACGGGACCTACGAGGTCTTCTCCGCTTTCGCCCGGGAACCGACCGGGCTCGCCCCGGTCGAGTGGGCGCGCCGCGCCCAGGAGCTGGGGGCTGGAGAGATACTGATCACGTCGGTGGAACGCGACGGGTCGTTGCAGGGATACGACATCGAGTTGTGCCGTCAAGTCGCGGACGCCGTCGGGGTTCCGGTGCTGATCCTGGGCGGGGCCGGCAACTGGAAGCATTTCGAGGCGGGGTTCAAGGAAGCGGGCGCTTCGGCCGTCTGCACCCAGAACATCTATCATTTCACGGAAAGCGGCATACGCGGCGCCAAGGCGTACCTCGCGAAGGCGGAGATCGACGTTCGCACGTCCCCCGAGACGCCGGGTCCGATAACGGCCGCGTCCCCGGTCTGAGCGCCGCGAAGCTCCATGGTCCGATACTGCGTCCGCTGCCTCATGCCGGACTCCCGGCCGCGGATCGAATTCGCCGCCGACGGTGTTTGCAACGCCTGTAGACATGCCGAGGACAAGGACCGTATCGACTGGGATGCCCGCCGCGCGGAATTCGTCGAACTGGTCGAGACCCTGCGGCCGAAGAACGGCCCCTACGATTGCGTCGTGCCGTGGAGCGGCGGCAAGGATTCGAGCGCGATCGCCCACAAGTTGAAGTTCGAGTTCGGTCTGAACCCCCTGCTGGTCACGTTCTCTCCCCTGCTCCCCAACCAGGTCGGGATGCACAACCGGGAACAGCTCGTCCGGCTGGGGTTCGACCACCTGACGATACGTCCCAACCAGAAGGTCGCCCGCCGCCTCGCCCGGCGCTTCTTCGTCGAACGCGGCAACCCCAAGGTCGCCTGGGACGCGGGCGTCAACGCCGCGCCGCTGCAAGTGGCGGCGAAATTCGGGATTCCTCTGGTCTTCTACGCCGAGCACGGGGAGAGCGAGTACGGCGGGCGCGTGCTGTCGGAAGAACACAGGAAGGTCCGCGATCTCGCCGAGGTACTCGAACACCAGATCGGCGACGACCCGCAGAACTGGCTGGACGAGGAGATCGAGGAGAGGGACCTTGCGCCGTATCTCTATCCCGAGCCGGAGGACGTCGAGCGGATCGGGGTCAGGGCGCTCTATTTCGCCTGGTTCTTCCGCTGGAGCATGTACGACAACTACGAGTATATCCGCGACAGGATCGACTTCCGGACCGAACCGAAGGGCCGGACCGACGGCACGTTCACGAATTTCGACAGCCTCGACGACAAGATCGACAACCTCTACTATTACATGCAGTTCGTGAAGTTCGGCTTCGGCCGCGCCACCCGCGACGCCTGCCGCCTGATCCAGAACCGGCGGATGTCCCGGGAGGAAGGGCTGTGCGCCGCGCGCGACTACGACGACGAGTTTCCGTCCACGCACTTCCGGGAGAACCTCGAGTATCTCGGTCTGGACGAACCCGAGTTCACGGAGATCGTCGATCTGCACCGGAACGCCGAGATCTGGGAGTTCCGGGGCAATCGCTGGGAACTGAGACACCCGCCGGAGTGACCGACGCCCGATGAACGAGAACACCGAGCGCGCCGTCCCCGCGCGGGACGAAGGCGGCGTATCGATTTTCGATTGCGACCTGTGCGGCGGCTCCGACGCTGCGGAAATCGCCGTGGCCCGCGGCTATACCGGCGGCCGGCCGATTCACGTGTGCAAGGGCTGCGGCTTCGTCTACGTCCGCGAGCGCCGCGCCGCCGCCCGCATCGCGGACGACTGGTCGGACGAGATTTACGGAACCGGTTACACCGCGCGCATTCCCGCCGTCCGCGCGCGCCAGGTGTACGTGGCCGAGTTCGCCGACTCGGCGATCGGGTTGCGGGGGAAGACGGTTTGCGACATCGGCGGCGGCGAGGGACAGTTTCTGGAGATCGTTCGCGGGCCGGACCATGGCGCGGACGTATTCGCCGTCGAGCCTTCGCAAGCGAACTGCCGATCGATGAAAGCCGCAGGCATCGATTGCTTCGCGGGAACGATCGAGCAATTCGCCGCGAGCCCCGAGGCCACGGGCCGGCGGTGCGACGTGGTGACGATCATGTGGACCCTGGAGAACTGTCAGTCCTGCCGGACGATGCTGGACGCGGCCTACGAGTTGCTCGTGGACGGGGGGTGCGTCGTCGTCGCGACGGGAAGCCGGATACTCGTCCCGTTCAAGAAGCCCCTGCATTACTACCTCGGTGACAATCCCACGGACACTCACGCGTTTCGTTTCTCCGCCAACACGTTACGCGGGATCCTGGCGGAGTCGGGATTCGAGGCCGTCCACGTCAATCGCTACATCGACAGCGACATCCTCTGCATGGTCGGCCGCAAATCGTCGCGAGACGGACGAATCCCGTGGCGGGGCGACGACTGGCGGGACGTCGTCGACTTCTTCGAGCGTTGGGACCGCGAGACGCGGACGCACTTCGCCGACGCCTGAGCGGGTCCCGGAGAACCTGGATATAGACGTCGTATCGTGCTACTCATGGGACGGTCGCCTACACGAGGCGTCGCCTGTCGCTGATTGAGGGAAAAACGCCATGACCGGCGCCGCTTTCGATACCCTGGAGACGATGCGCGACCTCGAAGCGGCCGGCGTCGAACGCGCCCAGGCGGAAGCCATCGCCGGCGCCGTGCGCAAGGCCGCCGCCACCGACCGCGACGCGCTCGCCACCAAGGCCGACATTACCCGCCTCGAAGCTGCCGCCAGGGCCGACACCGCCAGCCTCGAAACGAAGATCGCCAACCTTCGCGCCGACGTCTACCGCGCCTTGTGGATGCAGGCCGGAGCCATCGTCGCCGCCGTCGTCGCGCTCGTGAAATTGCTGCCATAGGGAAGAGCCGCCATGGACGAATACCAGGCCGCCACGCTTGCGATCCGGACCGCCGCCCTCTGGGCCGCCTACGGACAGGTCGCCGCCACCCTCGTGATCGGCATCGGCCAGATCGCCGTCGTCTGGCATGGCATCCGCGCCATGCAGCGCATGGGGGCCGCGCGCGCCCGCGAACAGGACCAGCGCCACGAGGAAGTGATGACCAGGGCGAATCAGCGCCACGAGGAAACCATGCAACGCCTCGACGACCAGAGCCGCGCCCTCGGAGCCGTTGTCGCCAGCCTCGAAACCGTGATCGAACGAACGGCGCCGGGCGCGCGGGCGTGAATGCGCCCGCCGCCAAAGCCGGTCTCGAAGCGGCCGGCGTCGAACGCGCCCAGGCGGAAGCCATCGCCGACGCCGTGCGCAAGGCCGCGGGCGCTGCCGCAGCGCTCGTGAAACCGTTGCCGTAGGGCGAGCCGCCATGAACGAATACGGAGCCGCCATCGCCCGCCTGGAAGACAAGCTGGAGGCCATGATCGACAGGGCCGACCTCTACCGCGCCTTGTGGATACAGGCCGGGGTCATCGTCGGGGCCGTCGTCGCGCTCGTGAAGCTGCTTCCGTAGAGGCCCGCGTCGTTGCCGACGTGGCCGCGATCATGTTTTTGGATATGACTGCAACCCGCTTGTCCCCCAAGCCCGCCCGGCGTGCTATGCTTCAGACTGGAACGCCGCCCGCGCAGACGTTCGCGGCGCGGAAAACGTCGTAGCCGCCGTTCGCCGGAACCGCCGCCAGGGAAGGAACGCCGCCATGGCCGACGCCGCTTTCGATACCCTTGAGACGATGCGCGACCTCGAAGCGGCCGGCGTCGAACGCGCCCAGGCGGAAGCCATCGCCGGCGCCGTGCGCAAGGCCGCCGCCGCCGACCGCGACGCGCTCGCCACCAAGGCCGACATCGCCAATCTTCGCGCCGACGTCTACCGCGCCTTGTGGATGCAGGCCGGAGCCATCGTCGCCGCCGTCGTCGCGCTCGTGAAACTGCTGCCATAAGGAAGAGCCCGCCATGACCGACGCCGCTTTCAACGCCCTGGAGACGATGCGCGACCTTGAAGCGGCCGGCGTCGAGCGCGCCCAGGCGGAAGCCATCGCCGGCGCCGTGCGCAAGGCCGCCGCCGCCGACCGCGACGCGCTCGCCACCAAGGCCGACATCGATCACTTTGAAACCACCACCAAGGCCGATATCGCCCGCATCGAAGCCGACGTCGCCCGCATCGAAGACAAGCTGGAGACCAAGGCCGACAAGGCCGACGTCGCCCGCCTCGAAGACAAGCTGGAGACCAAGGCCGACAAGGCCGACGTCGCCCGCCTGGAGGACAAGCTGGAGACCAAGGCCGACAAGGCCGACGTCGCCCGCCTCGAAAGTGCCGCCAAGGCCGACATCGCCGCTCTCGAGGCGCGGATGTACCGCGCCTTGTGGATGCAGGCCGGGGCCATCGTCGCCGCCGTCGTCGCGCTCGTGAAACTGCTCCCTTGACAAACGCCATGATCGGCATCATGAACGAATTTCATGGCAGGGTGACGACCGGTGGGGCGTCGTCGATTTCTTCAAGCGTTGGGATCACGAGATGTGGTGGACGCATTTTGCTACTAAACAGGTGGAGGTGTATGATGATAACGATACACACACGTTCAACGCTGTCTGGAGGTCGTGGACGGCGATGGGATTCTGGTGCATCTCGATCATGGAATCCATCTCCGCTGATCTTCGCCCTTTGATCATGGGAAAGTGCGCGTCATGCAGGTCGGCGCCCAGGCGACCAACACCGCGTCCTTGGTGCTGTATCGGGCCGAGGGGTTTGCCGAGGTGGCGCGGGCCAACACTTGGCACTTGACGCCTGCGGGAGATCTCCGGGCATGAAGACGTCGCGCGCCGGCGTGACCGGCCTTCGGGCATCGGGAATCGATGGGAGACGGCGGGCGGTTCCGGCCGGACCGACGGGAAACGTCGCCATCCCTTCGTCGATGGGTATGCTGTCGGAACAAGGTATGATATGATGACGCCAACGGTGAGAGGAGATCGGAGGACGGGAAATGGCGGATAACGGTTCAGGAACGAGAGCCGACGACAGGGTTGACGTAAGCGCCCCGGACAAGATCGCCCGGGAGGCGAACAGAATCTACGAGGAGAAGTTCCGGAAAGATTACGAAAGAAGGCACAAGGGGAAGTATGTGGCGATAGATATCCGGACCGGCCGTGCTTATCGCGACAGTAGCTCGGACGGCGCGTTGAAAAAAGCTCGGAAAGAAGCACCGCATGGTGTTTTCCACTTGATCCGTGTCGGATTCAGGTCTGCATTCAAGATGACCCGTTTTGTCAGACGTCACGACAACTGGACTTGGAATATGTCGTGAACGAAAACGATGAGAAGATACGTGGATGGTATGACGAATATGAGGATCCTTGTATTCCATTTCATCTTCGTAGTGCTGCTTACAGGAGGCCGGAACTTGAATACGAAGGTATTATCGATACCGGATTTTCTGGGTTTCTCACGCTGCCTTCCGACGAGGCATTTGCATTACAATGGCAAGGGCTCGTTGCTGAGATAGGCTGTGCAGAGCGCCCTCGATCGGGAGTCGGCGGAAACGGAGATGATCGCCGCCGATCCCGTGGGGTGCGAACTCCGCCGCGTCCTGGCGCGGGGCCGGGCGGGCGATTTGTTGCCGACGTTTTTCACGCTTGTAGGGGAATTGCATGATGGATTGGCATTTAATAACTGATGTAGTAGCCGCACTCGCCACAGTGGTCACGGCAATTGTTGCGGTAGTCACATTCAAACAAAGGGATTTTCCTCCGAGTGTCTGGCCGAAAAAGAACTGTGTCATATCAGATGGTTGCGATCCTTCGGATGAAGAGTTGGATGGTTCGGATGAAGAGTTGGATGGTTGCGATGAGGAGCCACGCTTCGGCGCTGGCAATGGAGGCTTCAAAGTCCTTGGCGAGACGGCGGTTGCGTCCCAACCAGGCGAATCTGCGTTCGACCACCCAACGTCGGGGCAGCAGGACGAAGCCGGACGCAGCATCGGGCCGTTTGACGATCTCCAGCCGCCACCTCCCGATCTTGCGCAGCGCGCCGTCGAGTTTCCGTTCGGCATAGGCGCCGTCGGCGAAGACATGCCGCAGACCGGGAAACGACGCGCCGACCGAAGCCAGGAGCGGCGGGGCGCCGTCCCGGTCCTGGATGGAGGCGGCGTGCGCCTGCGCGGCGACCAGCAGCCCGCCCGTGTCGGTGACGATGTGGCGCTTGCGGCCCATGATCTTCTTGCCCGCATCGAAGCCCCGCGGGCCGCCGCTTTCCGTCCCTCCAAAATCGATACCCCTGTTAATTTGACAAACGATGTCATGAAGCATCGTATATCTATTCTCAAATCGTGTCCAGAGGCAAGATATTTGACCCGACCCAGACTTTGGAAATATCCGTATTGATAGATGAAAAGGTTTCGTACAGGGCGCCGATAGATATACGGAACATGAAGAGAGGCAAATCTTACTCCGTTCGCCTCTTCATCCATGGAGGGGGGGCGGCCTCATCGGTCGACGCAAGACTGCTTCATTCTTCCGACGGGCGATGGCGGTTAGCGCGCGTTCCTTCTACCGACAGGGATCGGGGAGTGCGCGGCGTTGCGGGACCGCGTTCACCCCCCTCCCGACCTCCCCCCTGTTCAGGGGGAGGAGCGCCAACGGGACCCTCCGTTCCCTTTCTTCTCCCTCCCCTTGGCAGGGGAAGGGTCGGGGTGGGGGTCGCGCCGGGGGAGAGGAGCATGAACGGACCCTGCGGCACCCCCGTCGACGTCATCGTCCGCACCGCGCTCGCCTGGGAACGCGCGCGTTCGTTTGTCCTTGATCGTTCCGTCGCCGAGGGTTAGAAAGACGTCCGATATGGATACACCCGAAGCGTCGATCGTCATCCCGTGCTACAATGGCCAGGGCTCGTTGCTGAGACAGGCCGTGCAGAGCGCTCTCGATCAGGAGTCGGCGGAAACGGAGGTGATCGTCGTCGACGACGGGTCGACCGAGCCGGAAACCATCGCGGCGATCGACGACCTTCCGGGGAACGTCAGGGTCATACGGCAAGGCAACAAAGGGCTGCCCGCCGCCCGCAACCGCGGCATCGAGGCCGCCCGGGGGCGTTACGTATTACCCTTGGATTGTGACGACTGGATCGAACCGCAATTCGTTCGGAGGGCGCTCCGACTGATAGACGGTCGTGAGGATGCATTTGTTTATCCGTGGATTCAGACCTTCGGTGAGAATGATGTCCTGATTCGCAAGCAGTGGGATCCTTTCAAGATATTATGGGCCAGTCCGATTTCCAGCTTCGTATTTATGCCGAAAGCGTTGTGGCGTCGTATCGGGAGATACGATGAGACCATGACGAGTGGTGCGGAAGACTGGGATTTCAACATTCGATTGGCGTTGGAAGGCATAGAGGCTTTGTGCATTGCCGAACCACTTTTTCATTATCGAGTCTCAATTGACGGCATGTTTGTCTCAACAGTGTTATCGCGTACCATCAGAGATAATTTATATTTTTTTTATAAGGTATATAGAAAATACTCTGGACATTGGCTACGTCGGCGAATCCGGCCAACAGACGGAGCGCATGGAACAAGACGGTATCCCACATGGTTTCTGTTGTTACACAGACTGATCCCCCGGCGAATCGTTATGATGTATTTTACAACCTATGTAATTTTGGATACTCTCCTTCGTCATAAACGACGTCAGCGATCCTACATCCATCGTGTGCGGATGTCAGAAAATTCTGAATGAGCGATGGGTAGTGAAAATACTTCTGGATTCTTCATTGCGTCTGTGTATATTTCCATCCGCAACATAGCGCCTTTCTTGTATTCTCGATGAAATGATCTGGTCGAACGGCGTATATTCGGCGTATATTCATGTACGCGCCGCCAATGGCGGAACGATTGCGAGGCATTTATCACCCTGCACCGGCTGGAAGCGGAAGTGAAGAAAAGCGCATGAGGATCCTGGTCGTGATCCCCACTCTCCAGAGCGGCGGCGCGGAGCGGGTGGTGTCCTTGTTGAGCCGGGAATGGGCCAAATCCCACGAGGTGACGATAGCGCTCTTCGACGCATCGGGGATGGCCTACGACTATGGAGGCCGGATCGTCGAGATCCTGGAGCCTGCGTGGCCCGTTCCCTTCAACTTTTTTCATTTGAGGGGGGCCTACAACATCTGTATGCGTATGGCGCGGCTGGCGCGTCTCATCCGGCGTGAACGTCCCGACCGGGTCATCTCTTTCATGGAATACGCGAACGTCCCCGCCGTCATCGCCTCGGCCCTGACGGGCCGCTTGTCCCGCTTGACCATCAGCGTGCACGCCAAACCTGCTTACGTCCTCCCCTTCTTCCGGGATCGACTCCAGGCGCTCCTGCTCTACCGGCTTCCAGGCCGCGTCGTCGCCGTTTCCGAAGGGGTGAGGCGAGAGCTGGCGTCGACGTGCCGTCTCCCGCCCGAAAGAATATCGTTCGTCCCCAATCCTGTCGTCATGAAGAACGCGCGGGAAACGGCGCCGCCGCTCCCCGAACGCTACGTGCTGGGAGTGGGCCGCCTCGCGCCGGAGAAAAGTTTCGAGCGGCTGCTGCGGGCGTTTCACCGCCTCGACCGGCCCGCCCTGCATCTCGCGATTCTCGGCGAGGGGCCGGAGCGGGCGAACCTGCTTCGGCTGGCGCGCGAGCTCGGGCTGGAGAGCCGCTTGCATCTGCCCGGACACGTTGCCGACGTCGAGACGTGGTATCGCCACGCCGCCTGCTTCGTCCTGAGCTCGCATTGTGAAGGCTGGGGGAACGTCCTGATGGAGGCCCTCGTGAATGGATGCCCAGTCGTGAGCTTCGATTGCGATTACGGGCCCTCGGAAATCCTCGAAGACGGAAAATACGGGTTGCTCGCGCCGGAAGGGGACGTCGGGGCGCTGGCGGAGGCGATGGCTCGCGTTCTCGACGACGACGCCTTGCGTCGGGACCTCGTGGCCGGGGGGCCGGAGCGGGCGCAGGCGTTCAGCCCGGAGAAGATCGCCCCCCGCTGGCTGGAGACGGACGTGGAGAGGGAGCGCGCATGAAGATCCTGGTAGTGAGCCCCAACCTTCACGGCGGAGGTGCCGAGCGGACGGTTTCCCTGCTGAGCCAGGAATGGGCCAAATCCCACGAGGTGACGATAGCGCTCTTCGACGCATCGGGGATGGCCTACGACTATGGAGGCCGGATCGTCGAGATCCTGGAGCCTGCGTGGCCCGTTCCCTTCAACTTTTTTCATTTGAGGGGGGCCTACAACATCTGTATGCGTATGGCGCGGCTGGCGCGTCTCATCCGGCGTGAACGTCCCGACCGGATCATCTCTGCTTGGGAATACACGAACGTTTCCGCCATTATCGCCTCGGCCTTGACGGGCCATCTGTCCCACTTGATCATCAGCATGCATATTAAACCTGCTTACGCTCTCCCCTTCTTCCGGGATCGACTTCAGGCGCTCCTGTTCTACCGGCTTCCAGGCCGCGTCATCGCCGTTTCCGAAGGGGTGAGGCGAGAGCTGGCGTCGACGTGCCGTCTCCCGCCCGAAAGAATATCGTTCGTCCCCAATCCTGTCGTCATGAAGAACGCGCGGGAAACGGCGCCGCCGCTTCCTAAACGCTACATGCTGGGAGTGGGCCGCCTCGCGCCGCAGAAAGGCTTCGAGCTGCTGCTGCGGGCGTTTCATCGCCTCGACCGGCCCGCCCTGCATCTCGCGATTCTCGGCGAGGGGCCGGAGCGGGCGAACCTGCTCCGGCTGGCGCGTGAGCTCGGGCTGGAGAGCCGCTTGCATCTGCCCGGACACGTTGCCGATGTCGAGACGTGGTATCGCCACGCCGCCTGTTTCGTCCTGAGTTCGCGCTGGGAAGGCTGGGGGAACGTCCTGATGGAAGCCCTCGCGAACGGATGCCCGGCCGTGAGCTTCGATTGCGATTACGGCCCCTCGGAAATTCTTGAGGGTGGAAAGTATGGATTGCTCGCGCCGGAAGGGGACGTCGGGGCGCTGGCGGAGGCGATGGCTCGCGTTCTCGACGACGACGCCCTGCGGCGGAACCTCGCGGCCAAAGGGCCGGAACGCGCGCGGGCGTTCAGCCCGGAGACAATCGCTCCGCGCTGGCTGGAGGCGGACGCGAGGAGGGAGCGCGCATGAAGATACTGGTCGTGGTCTCCACTTTCCGGGGCGGCGGTGTCGAGCGGGTGGCTTCCCTGCTGAGCCAGGAATGGGCCAAGTCCCACGAGGTGACGATAGCGCTCTTCGGCGCATTGGAAATGGCCTATGATCATGGGGGCCGGATCGTCGAGCTCCGGGAGCCTGTGTGGCCCATTCCCTTCAACCTTTTTCGTCTGAAGGGAGCTTACAACATCTGTATGCGCGCGGCGCGGCTGGCGCTCCTCATCCGGCGCGAGCGTCCCGACCGGGTCCTCTCTGCCTTGGAAAACATGAACGTTCCCGCCATCATCGCCTCGGCTTTGATGGGCCGCCTGTCCCGTTTGACCATCAGCATGCACGCCCCCAAACCTACTCGTTTTTTCCATTCCTCCCGACAACGGCTTTTGGCTCGTCTGCTCTACCAGCTTTCGGGTCGCGTCATCGCCGTTTCCGAAGGGGTGAGGCGAGAGCTGGCGTCGACGTGCCGTCTCCCGCTCGAAAGAATATCGTTCGTTCCCAATCCGGTCGTCATTAAGAACGCACGGGAAACAGCGCCGCCGCTCTCCGAACACTACGTGCTGGGGATGGGCCGCCTCGTGCCACAGAAAGGTTTCGAGCGGCTGCTGCGGGCGTTTCACCGCCTCGACCGGCCCGCCCTCCATCTCGTGATTCTCGGCGAGGGGCCGGAGCGGGCGAACCTGCTTCGGCTGGCGCGCGAGCTCGGGCTGGAGGGCCGCCTGCATCTGCCCGGACACGTCGCCGAAATCGAAACGTGGTACCGCCACGCCGCTTGCTTCGTCCTGAGTTCGCGCTATGAAGGCTGGCCATGCGTCCTGATGGAAGCCCTCGCGACCGGATGCCCGGTCGTGAGCTTCGACTGCGATTACGGGCCCTCGGACATTCTTGAAGGCGGGAAATACGGGTTGCTCGCGCCGGAAGGGGACGTCGAGGGGCTGGCGGAGGGAATCGCCCGCGTTCTCGACGACGACGCCCTGCGGCGGGACCTCGCGGCCAGGGGGCCGGAGCGGGCGCGGGCGTTCAGCGTGGAGAAAATCGCCCCGCTCTGGCTGGAAGCGGACGCGGAGAAGGGACGCCCATGAATATCCTGGTCGTGGTCTCCACTCTCCGGGACGGCGGGGCGGAGCGGACGGCTTCCCTGTTGAGCCAGGAATGGGCCAAGTCCCACGAGGTGACGATAGCGCTCTTCGACGCATCGGGAATAGCCTATGACCACGGGGGCCGAATCGTCGATCTGCGCGGTCTCGCGGACGCGCCGGACAATTCCAACGCCTTCGTCAGAAAAATCCGCAACGTCGACATGCGCTCGCTACCGTTATCGGGCCTTGTTCGACGCATGCCGCCTGGCATTGTCAAGGATGCTTGCAGCATCGGAATGCACCCGGCATTGTTGCTGCCTCTCTTGCGGCGTGAGCGTCCCGACCGGGTCATCTCTTTCATGGAAAGAGCGAACGTTCCCGCCGTTATCGCCTCGGCCTTGACGGGCTACCTGCCCCGCTTGACCATCAGCGTGCATGGCAACCCCGCGACATTTCCTTTTCGGTACCGACTCCTGGCGCCTCTGCTCTATCGGCTTCCGGCGCGCGTCGTCGCCGTTTCCGAAGGGGTGAGACGAGGAGTGGCGTCGACGTACCGTCTCCCGCCCGAAAGAATATCGTTCGTCCCCAATCCTGTCGTCATGAAGAACGCGCGGGAAACGGCGCCGCCGCTCCCCGAACGCTACGTGCTGGGTGTGGGCCGCCTCGCGCCGGAGAAAAGTTTCGAGCGGCTGCTGCGGGCGTTTCACCGCCTCGACCGGCCCGCTCTCCGTCTCGCGATTCTCGGCGAGGGATCGGAGCGGGCGAACCTGCTCCGGCTGGCGCGTGAGCTCGGTCTGGAGGGCCGCCTGCATCTGCCCGGACACGTCGCCGAAGTCGAGACGTGGTATCGTCACGCCGCCTGCTTCGTCCTGAGTTCGCATCATGAAGGCTGGCCGAACGTCCTGACGGAAGCCCTTGCGAACGGATGCCCGGTCGTGAGTTTCGACTCCGATTACGGGCCCTCGGAGATTCTCGAGGGCGGAAAGTATGGATTGCTCGCGCCGGAAGGGGACGTCGGGGCGCTGGCGGAGGGAATCGCCCGCGTTCTCGACGACGACGCCTTGCGGCGGGACCTCGCGGCCAAGGGGCCGGAGCGGGCGCGAATGTTCAGCCTGGAGAAGATCGCCCCCCGCTGGTTGGAGGCGGACGCGGAGAGGGAGCGTGCGTGAAGGTCTTGGTCGTGACCCCCCACTCTCCGAAGCGGCGGCGGCCATGGTCTGTCCCCGGTTCGTGATCTTGCCGACGCTATCGGCTACGATGGCCAGACAATGAGCCCTGCTTCAATCCCATCGGCGGAGGATCGAGGATCTCACGGCGTTGCGGGATCGCGGTCCACCCCCCTCCCGACCTCCCCCCTGTCAGGGGGGAGGAGTGTGAATGGTCAAGGGGCGTCAACGGCCCCTCCGTCGCCCTTGTTCTCCCTCTCCCTTGCAGGGGGAGGGTCGGGGTGGGGGTCGCGCCGGGGGGAGGCGCATGAATGGACCCTCCGGGCGGCGCCGTCGCCGGATGCTGGAGAATACGGACTGAATCATGTCTCGTAAGGAAAGACGGTTTTCTTTCGGCAAGAACTGGCGTCGGTATCTGGATCATCTGACGGAAGAAAGAATCTCGATAGCCGAGCAGCATCTACGGATGGTATTGACCACGCCTCTTTCCGGGAAGACGTTCCTGGACGTAGGGTGCGGGAGTGGATTGTTTTCTCTATGCGCTCGTAATCTTGGCGCGAAAGTTCATGCCTTCGATTACGATCTGGATGCGGTCGAATGCGCGGAGTCGATACGTCGAACGTATTCTGAGGAGAATGATTTTCTCATAGAACAGGGATCGATCCTCGATCCAGACTTCCTGTCGACTCTTGGAAAATTCGACATTGTCTATTCGTATGGAGTTCTACATCATGCCGGGAATATGCGCCAGGCATTGGCCAATATCGCGGAACTGCCAAAAGAGGATGGGGGGGTTCTCTACCTGGCGCTATACAACAAGCACCGAACTTCTCATGCATGGAAAAGGATCAAGGAATACTACAACAGGGGGCCAATAAGTCGATTTTTTGTAAGGGTTTTTTCGTATACATATTTCATATCGAGAAGATTGATCATATCGACAATACGAATGAAAAACTCCTTTGTTGAATATAAGCGTGATAGAGGAATGTCGTTTTTCACCGATATAGAGGATTGGATCGGAGGTTATCCATACGAGTTCGCATCGATCGATGAAATCGTCTCTTTTTTCTGTGACAGGGATTTTTTGTTGAAATACATCAAGACGAATACGGGAACGGGAAATAACGAATATACCTTCATCAAGGTCAATCGCGCCGCGAAGGGTCTGTCGGAAACCCGTAACGGGTCGGCGGGATGTGCGGGATAGCCGGTTTCCTTGGCGGCGCGTCTTCCTCCGCGGAAGAAATGACGTTCCTGTCTTCCTCGATGGCGGAAGCGATCGCCCATCGCGGCCCGGACGATTCCGGAACCTGGGTGGACCGCGACTCGGGCGTGGCGCTCGCGAGCCGCCGCCTGGCCGTCATCGATCTGTCGCCGGCCGGCCATCAGCCCATGCTCTCCAGGTCCGGGCGATACGTCATCGCGTTCAACGGCGAAATATACAATCATCTGGACCTCCGGCCCCGTATCGAAAGCCGAACCGCGGAGGCCGCTTCCTGGCGAGGACGTTCCGATACCGAAACGCTTCTGTCGGCGATCGAGAGCTTCGGCCTGGAGGAGGCGCTGCGGTCGGCCGTCGGCATGTTCGCCTTCGCGCTCTGGGACCGGAAAGAGAGAACGCTTCATCTCGCCCGGGACCGGCTCGGGGAGAAGCCGCTCTACTACGGCTGGCAAGGCGGCGTCTTCCTCTTCGGGTCCGAGCTCAAGGCGCTCGCCGTCCATCCGGGATTCGCGGGGGAGGTCGACAGGGACGCGCTCGCCCTGCTCCTTCGGTTCGGTAACGTCCCGGCGCCGTGGTCGATCTACCGGGGGATCCGAAAGCTGCCCGCGGGGGAGTTCGTCGCCATTCCCGCGGACGCGGCGCGCGGGCCCATCCGCGAGGCGCCGGCGCCGCGGAAGTACTGGTCGCTGAGAGACGTGGCCGCCGGCGGCCGGCGGCGGCCGTTCGAGGGCGGCGCGGAAGACATGATCGACGCGCTCCAGGACGTACTGACCCGGGCGGTCGGCCAACAGATGGTCGCCGACGTGCCGCTTGGCGTCTTTCTCTCGGGCGGGATCGACTCCTCGACCGTGGCGGCGTTGGCGCAGGCCCAATCGGATCGGCCGATCCGGACCTTCTCGATCGGTTTCGACGACCCGAGCCTCAACGAGGCGGAATACGCGAAAGCGGTGGCGGCCCACCTTCGCACCGACCATACCGAGCTGTACCTGTCCGGGAAAGACGCGCTCGATATCGTCCCTTCCCTGCCGGTCCTTTACGATGAACCGTTTGCGGATTCATCGCAGATTCCAACCGCCCTGCTGGCCAGGATGGCTCGCCGGGACGTGACGGTCGCCCTGTCGGGAGACGGCGGCGACGAACTGTTCGGCGGCTACAGGCGTTATTTTCTCTTCTCCCGCATCCATGCTTTTCTTCGATTCATGCCGCGGCCGGCGCGCCGCCTTGGAGCTCATGCCCTCATCGCCCTCCTTGGACGAGGAAGGTACGGTTACAGGGCGCACAAGCTGGCGCGCGTCATGAACAGCTGTGCGCCCGAGCAAATTTATCGCGCGATCGTATCCTATTGGGACGATCCGGACAGAGTCGTGTCTTCGGCTTCCGAGCCTCCGACCATCCTCACGGAACCGGACGTCTGGCGCGACGCGTCCGATCCCGTAAGCCTGATGATGGAAGTCGACGCTCTCACCTATTTGCCCGACGACATCCTCGTCAAGATGGACCGCGCCGCGATGGGCGCGAGTCTCGAGACGCGCGCGCCGTTCCTCGATCACCGGGTCGTGGAGTTCGCCTGGCGGCTTCCGCCGTCGGTCAAGGTCAGGAACGGTCAGGGCAAGTGGATCCTGCGGCGGATGCTCGACAGATTCGCGCCGAGGGAGCTGGTCGATCGAGGGAAGCAGGGGTTCGGCGTACCCCTCGACGTCTGGTTGCAGGGGCCGCTCAGGGATTGGGCGGAGGCCCTTCTGCACGAGCGGCGGTTGCGGGAAGAAGGCTTTTTTTCACCGCAACCGATCCGGCGGGCATGGAACGAATTCCTGGACGGAAACTGGAGATGGAGATCCCGTTTGTGGGTGATCCTCATGTTTCAGGCGTGGCGGGAGCGTTGACGGGCGGTCGCGGACGAAAACGAGCCCGCCTGTCCGCAGACCCGTCCGGCGGCGAGAGGCCGCAGGGTCCGTTCATGCCCCACCCCCCTCCCGACCTCCCCCTTTGTTCTCCCTCTCCCTTGCAGGGGGAGGGTCGGGGTGGGGGTCGCGCCAGGGGGAAGGAGCGCGAACGGACCCTGCGGCGCCCCCGTCGCCGAATGCGGACGGAGCGGACGAAGCAGCTTGGCGGATCGTCGGATTGTGGTATGGTCTCGCCATCGTCAACGAAAGGACGGCATCGTATGGATTCGATCTTTCGGAACCGGCGAGATGCCTGAGTGGGCCGCCAACACCCCGTGGTGGGTATTCGCCATGGTCGGCCTTGCGCTGGGCGGAGCAGTCGTCAAAGTCTCCATGTGGGCCGGGAGCGTCAACTCCAGGTTCGACTCGGTCGACTCCAGGTTCGACTCGGTCGACTCCAGGTTCGACTCGGTCAACTCCAGGTTCGACTCGGTCGACTCCAGGATCGACTCGCTCAGCGATGGCCTTGCCGAAGTGCGTGATGGCCTTGCCGAAGTGCGTAGAGACATCAAGAAGATACTCGAACGGCTGGCGTCGTCGTCGCC
Organism: Alphaproteobacteria bacterium; assembly: GCA_965242505.1. Lineage (GTDB taxonomy): Bacteria > Pseudomonadota > Alphaproteobacteria > UBA2966 > UBA2966 > UBA2966. The sequence continues at coordinate 575,615 of OZ251449.1, read as the reverse complement.
CACCGTTCAAGAGAGCAGCCCGGTGCGGCTCACCGGCTTCGGCGAGAAGATTTCCGCCGAGGTCTCGGCCAAGGCGTGGGCGGACGACCATGCGTCGCGCCTGACGGCCGAGGTTGCGGGGAAGGAGGATTTCGAGGTCTTCGAGACGTGCGTGGCGTACGTGGCGGAGCGATTCGACAAGGACGAATCCCTGCAAAGGACGATCCGCGCGGCGGCGTATGAATTCGGCTCCGATACGAAGCAGGTTCGGCAGGTCTACGAAGTCGAACTGCGGGACCGACTCCTGTCCCGGAGATCGGAGAGTCCGCCGCCGCCCCCGCGGGCGTGAGGGACGGTGCGATCGATTTCCCATCCATGTTCCGAGTCGATGGACGTAACGTGGAGGGGAATGCGATGAGGCCGAATCCCGCCTGTCCGCAAGATTTCATCCGGTGAGACGGGAGCGCCGCAGGTCCCATTCATGCTGAGCAACCGGATAGATGGGTAACACTATAGACCGGATACATGGGTAACAGTGTTCCCGGTCTGTCCCGCTTCCGTGCGGCCCGGCCGGGCCGCACGGAAGCGGTGTAGCTTCTTCGACCTCCGATCGATGATCCCGAGGTCGACATCCGCGAAGCGGACGATCCAGTCGCCCCCGTCAGTCTCGGCCACGCCCACAGGCTCACCCCTCAGCGTCTCGCTGACGAAGACCAGATCGCCGCCCCACTTGATGGAGCCATCGGTGCGGACCCGGCGCATCGCGTGCTCGGCATCGTACCAGGGCTCCTCCAGGCGCTCGGGATGACGCCGCGACGACGACCGGTAGAACGCCGCAGGCGGCCTCTGCCCCAAGGCCTCATGCGGACGATGGGCGTTGAAGTCCTGGCGGAAGCGGTCGAAGCGGGCCTGTTGCGCGTCCGCCGTCGCCGCCGGCGGCGTCGCGGTCTCGGCCTTCAACGTCCGATGCATCCGCTCATGCCTCCCGTTCTGCTGCGGCTGACCCCGCGCAATCCGCTCCACCGCGATCCCGGCCTTGATCCATTCCACCGACAGACGCGACAGACCCCCAGCCCCCGGACCGGCGAACGGCGCCCCGTTGTCCGAACGGATGGCCTCGGGAACCCCGTAGCGCCGGAACACCCGCCCCACCGCCGCCCCCACCGCAGCGGTCTGCGGCGGGACGATGACGCACGCCAACAGAAAGCGGCTGTAGGCGTCGGTGATCGTCAGCGGATCGCAGCGGACGCCGTCGCGGGTGCGAAACCACCCCTTGAAGTCGATGCACCACACGTCGTTGGGAGCCGCCACAGGGCGGAACGGACGACACGGAGCCGCCATCCGGCGACGCCGGCGACGGCGCGCCACCAGACCCTCCGCGCGCAGCAGGTCGCCCATCGTGCTGGCCGCCGGCCACGCCACCTCGGGGTGCTCGCCCACCAACACCGCCCGCAGCTTGCGCGGACCCCAGTGCGGACGCGCGCGGCGCAAGGCGATGATCGCCTCGGCCACCGACGGCGCCATCGACCGACCATGGCGACGCGGCGCACGCGACCGCTCGACCAGACCCTCCGGGCCGTCGCCGCGATACCGACCAAGCCACTTGTACCCGGTCTTGCGGCTGATGCCGTAGTGCTCGCACAGCGCCGTCATCGACCACTCGCCACGCAGATAGTCGGCAACGAAAACCAGCTTCTCGTCCATCGGACAGGTCTCCTTCCAGGGCATCGGCCGCACCTCCCGCACCTCCCGACCAACCCTCTAACCTGTTACCCATGTATCCGGTCTGAACTGTTACCTTTCTATCCGGTCTGTACCCCGCGGACCCCCCTCCCGACCCCCCCCTGTCAGGGGGGAGGAGTATGGATGGCTCCCCCCCTGTCCCCCGTGTTCTCCCTCTCCCTTGCAGGGGGAGGGTCGGGGTGGGGGTCGCGCCAGGGGGAAGGAGCGCAAATGGCCTCCTCCCGTCCCCCTGCCGAATGACGTGTCTCCGGTGGCGGGTCGGATGAGAATTTCAGAGCGGCAGGAACCGAAGGGCGGTGAGGACGGCGACGATGCCGACGCCCTGAATCCACAAGGCGCGATACATACGCGCTTCGAGAGCGGCGAGGTCGGCTTTTGTGGCGAACTCGGTCATGGCGACGGTTCCCCGGCTGGTGTCGGTATCGACGGGCGCGATCATAGCAACGTCGCCGGGGCGCCGCGCCCCCCTCCCGACCTCCCCCCTGTCAGGGGGGAGGAGCGTCGACGGCTCCCTCCGTCCCCTTTGTTCTCCCTCCCCCCTCGTTCTCCCTCTCCCTTGCAGGGGGAGGGTCGGGGTGGGGGTCGCGCCAAGGGGAAGGAGCGCGAACGGACCCTGCGGCGCTTCCGTCGCTGGACGAGGCTTGCGGACAAGCAGGAATGTAAATATCAGAGAAGGAAAAGGCCACTTGCGCTCCTCCCCCCCCTGGACGGGGGGGAGGTCGGGAGGGGGGCGCGCATGGACGTTCGAATCCGCCGCGGCCGCGCAGGCTGCGCGGTTCCGTGATGCTGTCGAAGACGCACCGCGTTCTCGCGCCGGATGATCGGGCGAGAGGGGCCGTCGTCCTCATCGCCATGCTCGTCATGGCTGCGGTCGAGGTCGTGGGGGTGGGCTCGATATTCTGGTTCGTGAAGATCGCCGCCGAGCCGTCCCTGATCGAGGAAAGCGCCGTTCTGGGCAAGGTTCAAGGTATCCTGGGCGCCCGGGACGCGGCCTCGTTTCTCGTGGCGGTCGGCCTGGCGGTGCTCGGCGTGGTCGTCTTCCGGAACGCGTTCGGCACCTTCTCGGTCTGGCTGCAAGCGCGTTTCGTGATGATGACGGAACATTCGGTCGCGTCGCGCCTGCTGGAGACCTACCTGAACCGCCCGCTCGCGTTCCACCTCGTCACGAACAGCGCCCAATCGGGCAAGAACGTCCTGATCGAGGTCGAGCGGCTGGCCCGCGGATCGCTCATGTCCCTCGTGCGCGTATGCGCCGACGGCGCGGTCGCCATCGCCGTGGTGAGCTATCTGCTGTGGCACGACGCCGTCACGACGTTCTCGGTCGTGGCGATCCTCGGGGGCAGCTATGCGGGAGTCTATCTCCTGCTGCGCCGCCGCCTGGAGAACATCGGCCGGGCCCGCATGAAGGCCGACGAAGGGCGCTTCAAGGCGGTGAACGAATCCCTGGGAGGCGTCCGCGAGATCAAGATCCTTGCGCGCGAACCCTACTTCCTGGGTCGCTTCTCGGAATCGTCCCTTCGGCGCGCGCGTCTGAACGTCATGAGCGACGTTCTGAGTCAGGGGCCACGCTTCGCGTTCGACGCCCTGGCCTCCGGCGGCCTGATCGTCATCGCGCTGATCGTCCTGGCGCGCGACCCCGCCCCGGGCGAGGTGATCGGCGTGCTGACGCTCTACGGCGTCGCCGGATACCGCCTCGTGCCCTCTCTTCACCGGATCCTCGAAGGACTGTCGGTCATTCGTTTCAACACGGCGGTTCTCGACCGGTTGCACGAGGACCTCGCGTCGGCGTCCGGGGCGGAGCCGGCGCCGGGGCCGTCGGCCGGGGAACGGCTGCCGTTCGCGCGCGACGTCCGCCTCGAGTCCCTGAGCTTCCGGTACGCGAACGCGGAACGCGTGGTCATCGACGGCCTCGATCTCGTGATCCCGGCCCGCGGTTCCGTCGCGTTCGTGGGCCCCACGGGCGCCGGCAAGAGCACCCTCGTCGACCTTATCGCGGGTCTGCTCGAACCGGCGTCGGGGCGGGTGCTCGTCGATGGCGTCGCCCTGGGGCCGGAGACGCACCGGCGGTGGCGTTCGAACATCGGCTACGTGCCCCAGCACATCTACCTGTCCGACGCCACGGTCGCGCAGAACATCGCGTTCGGCGTTCCCGACGACCGGATCGACCACGACGCCGTGGTTCGCGCGGCCCGCATGGCCCATCTGCACGAGTTCGTCGCCTCCGAACTCGCCGAGGGCTACGACACGCTGGTCGGGGAGCGCGGCGTGCGCCTCTCCGGGGGCCAGCGCCAGCGCGTGGGGATCGCCCGGGCGCTGTACCGCGCCCCGAGCCTGCTGATCTTCGACGAGGCGACCAGCGCACTCGACGGCATCACGGAGGCGGTGATCGGCGAGACGCTCCATGAGCTCGGAGGAGAGCTCACGATGATATTCATCGCCCATCGCCTGACGACCGTGCGGCAGTGCGACGTCATCCATCTGATGTCGGAGGGCCGGATCGTCGATTCCGGCGCCTACGACGAGCTGATGGAGGGAAACGCGACGTTCCGGCGGATGGCGAGGGCGGCGCCGTGACGGCGCGCATGCATATCCCTGCGGACCCCCCTCCCGTCCCCCTTCTTCTCCCTCTCCCTTGCAGGGGGAGGGTCGGGGTGGGGGTCACGCCAAGGGAGAGGAGCGGCGAACGGCGGACCCGTCGAGGTCCCGTCGTTCCCCCGATCGAGCCGGGGCAGGCTCTGCGAAAGCGGGGGGTCCCTCAAGCGCGCCCGGCGTGCTATATTTCGGACCGGGACGCCACCCGCGCGGACGTCCGCGGCGCGGAGAGCGTCGTAGCCGCCGTTCGCCGGAACCGCCGCCAGAGAGGAACGCCACCATGACCGACGCCGCTTTCGACACCCTCGAGACGATGCGCGACCTCGAAGCGGCCGGCGTCGAACGCGCCCACGCCGAGGCCATTGCAGGCGCCGTGCGCAAGGCCGCCGTTGCCGACCGCGACGCGCTCGTCACCAAGGCCGACGTCGCCCGCCTGGAAGACAAGCTGGAGGCCAAGGCCGACAAGGCCGACCTCTACCGCGCCCTGTGGATGCAGGCCGGAGCCATCGTCGTCGCCGTCGTCGCGCTCGTGAAACTGCTGCCATAGGGAAGAGCCGCCATGACCGTGAGCGCCTTCGACGCCCTCGGCGCCGTCCAGGACCCCGAAGCGGCCGGCGTCGAACGCGCCGCGCCGGGAGCGCGGGCGTGAACGCGGCTCGCCCTGTTTCTTCGATTCGGCAACGCCCCGGCGCCGTGGTCGATCCGCTGGAGCATCCGAAATCTGCCCGCCGGGAGCGCCGGCATTCCCGTTCGCGCCTCGCGTGGCGCCGACGGGACGGCGGCGTCGTGATCTTCCGGCGAGGGACCGGCGGTTGAGTGACGACGCGCCGGGGAAGGCGCCCGTTCTGGTCACGGGCGGGGCCGGTTACATCGGGAGCCACGTCGTTCTGGCGCTCCGCGAGGCGGGCTATCCGGCCGTCGTTCTCGACGACCTGTCGGCCGGGCGCCGCGCCGCGGTTCCCGCCGGCGTTCCGTTCGTCGAGGGCGATGCCGGCGATGCGGGCACCGTCGGCCGCGCGATCGCCGAGCACCGGGTCGGCGCGGCGGTCCACCTCGCCGGCAGCATCAGCGTCCCCGAATCGATCCGCGATCCGCTCCGCTACTGGCGCAACAACGCCGGGGCGAGCGCGAACTTCGTCGCCGCCTGCCTCGCCCGAGGGGTGGGACGGCTCGTCTTCTCCTCGACGGCGGCCGTCTACGGCGTTCCGCGGACGGTCCCGGTCTCCGAGGACGCGCCGACGGTTCCCATTTCGCCCTACGGCCGCTCCAAGCTGGCCGTGGAGCGGATGCTCCGGGACGCCGCTTCGGCCCACGATTTCCGCTACGCGGCGCTGCGTTACTTCAACGTCGCGGGCGCCGACCCCGACGGGCGGACGGGCCAGCGGGGCCGGGCCGGGCATCTGATCGAGGCCGCCTGCGAGGCGGCGTCGGGGATGCGCGACGGCCTCGTCGTGTTCGGGACCGATTACGAGACCGCGGACGGCACGTGCGTGCGCGACTACGTCCACGTTTCCGACCTGGCGCGGGCGCACGTCGCGGCCCTGCGCCATCTGGAGGGCGGAGGCGGGAGCCTCGTCCTGAACTGCGGCTATGGCCGGGGGGTTTCCGTGCGCGAGGCGATCGAAGCGGTGCGTGCGGCCTCGGACTTCCCGTTCGAGGTCCGGGACGGACCGCGGCGCGCCGGCGACCCGCCGGCGCTGGTCGCGGATGCGCGCCGGATCCGCGAGGCGCTGGACTGGACGCCGCGCCACGACGACCTCGGCGTCATCGTCCGCACCGCGCTCGCCTGGAAACGCGCGCGGCGTCCGGCCTCCTGAACCGGCCCCGCCTCGGCCGCGGGCGTCGATTCCGCGGGGCGTTGGCGGGGGAATCGTTCGCGTTCTCGGCAACGCGCCGCCGTCCCGGCCGCGAATGCATAGACGCCGGCCGATCGAGGTCGCGCACGTCATCACCGGCCTCCCGGTGGGAGGGGCGCAGACCGTCTTGCGCCAATTGGCGTGAAGGCTCCCCTCGTCGGAGTTCGGGACGAAAGTGATCTCGCTCACCGAGAAGGGCGCGGTCGGCCTCGAGCTCGAGGCGTCGGGAATCGCCGTGCGGGCCATGAACATGAACCGCGCGTTCCCGAATCCCCTGTCCCTGTTCAAACTGTCCTTGGCGCTGCGACGGTGGCGCCCCGACGTGGTTCAGACTTGGCTGCACCACGGCGCCCTCGTGGGCGGGCTGGCGGCGAAGCTGGCGGGCTGCCGGCGCGTGGTCTGGAACATCCGTCAGAGCAGTGTCGATCCCCGCCATGACCGCAGGAGCGCAGTCTGGTGCGCCAGGGCCTGCGCGGCGCTGTCCGGCAGGCTGCCGACCGCGATCGTCTGTAACTCCGCCGCCGGAACTCCGCCGCCGGGGCCTCGATTCACGCCGAACTGGGATACGACGGGGACCGTATGCGGATCATCCCCAACGGCGTGGACGTGGAGGCGTTCCGCCCGGACCCGTCCGCGAGATCCGACGTTCGCGAGGAACTGGGCGTTCCGGGCGACGGCTTCCTGATCGGCCTGATCGGGAGATTCCATCCTCACAAGGATCACCGCACGTTCGTCGGCGCGGCCGGGCGGCTGGCGGCGCTCGACGGGCGCGCGCATTTCGCGCTGTGCGGCGAGGACGTCGCGCGCGACAACTCCGGCCTCGCCTCGTGGATCGAGGCGACCGGACACGCGGATCGGTTTCACCTGCTGGGGGTGAGGAGCGACGTTCCCCGGATCATGGCGGCTCTCGATGCGTCGACGTCTTCGTCACGCACCGAGAGCTTCAGCAACGCCATCGTCGAGGCGATGGCCTGCGGCGTTCCCTGCGTCGTCACCGACGTCGGGGATTCGCGGTCGATCGTCGCCGACACCGGCATCGCGGTCCCCCCCGGCGACCTGGCGGCGCTGGTCGAGGCGTGGCGCTCCCTGCTCCGCATGTCGGAGTCCCGACGGTCGGGCATGGGCGCCGCGGCCCGCCGCCGGGCCGCGGAGGAGTTCTCGATCGAGACGATGGTCGCCCGGTTCGGAGAGTTGTACGCCCAGGTCGCGCGCGCGAACCCGCCGCCCGGCCGCACGGCGGAGTCTCACGGATAGGCGGAAAATTTCACGGGGTCTTCCGCGGAAACGACGGACCCCACGCTTTCCGCTGGAGGGGGACGAAGGAGCCGTTGACGCTCCTCCCCGCTGGCGCGACCCCCACCCCGACCCTCCCCCTGCAAGGGGGAGGAAGAACAAGGGGGGCGGAGGTTTCTGTTCATACTCCTCCCCCTGACAGGGGGGAGGTCGGGAGGGGGGTCCGCAGCCCCGCAACGCCGCGCGCTCCCCGATCCCTGCCGGTGCGAGAAATGCGGGTCAGGCTCGTCGGGCATACTCGCGAAGGACGCGGTCGATCTCGGTCTGGTATCCTCGGCCACCCGAGGCGTTCGCCTTGAACCACGTCACCACGTCGGCATCCAGATCCAGCGTGACCCGTCGTTTCGGCGGCCGATACGGGAAAACGCAGCCCTGAATGGGCGGCCACAGCGTAAAGCGGCCTCTCTCGCTCCGACAACACGACAAACGACGCGATCACGCTTCCAGATGGAGCCAGGGGAAAACCGAGCGTCCGCCCCGATCCGTTCGGGCCACGACGATTTCCTCTGAAAGGACGTCGTCGATTCGCCTCGCCGCAGCCTTCTCCCTTTCAATAATCCGCCTGCGCCGTTCGTAGTCGTGCTCCCAGAGCAGAGCTTCCTTCCATTCGAGGATGGCTGCACGCTCGGCCATGACCTTCGGATGCGTATGCAACCAGCGCAAAAAAGCCAGCGCATCTCGAGTGCGATGCCAGAGATCGCCATATCGCGATACGTAGTCCTGCGCCAAATCGGGATCGGCGAAACTCGATCCATGCCAGATGGCGAGCGGCATCGGGTTCGGGTTCCCACAAAGTATTTCCGCGATATATCCGTTTTCGACGAATCCATGACGAAGGCTGGTCGCCGCCGCCTTGTGCGACCCCTTCCGCATCAGCAGCAAGGCGAGCTCGTACCGGTAAGGCGGGTAATATGAACCCTCCGCCTCGAAGACGTCGCGCGCTTTACTCAATTTTCCCGCACGCAGATACCCGGAACCAACGACGTAGCGGATACCCTGGTTGTCGTTGGGGTTCCACGCCAGCATCTTCTCCATCAACGCCAGGGCTTGTCGATTCCGGCCGAACTGCGAGTGGCATACGGCAACGCCATGCGCGGCGCGCAGAAACGGACGGTTTTCGAGCCAGCCCCATTCGATCGTCCCATTGAAACCGGATGGAATCGCACTCTCGCCCAGCGTGAAGCCGCGCATGAAGGCGTCCAACGCGCACTCGAGCTCGCCCCGCTCCGACAGGGCGATACCGAGATGCGCATGGCCGTCGATGAACTCGGGATGACGGGCAACGAGATCCCGCAGTTCAGCGAGATACCGGGCGGGATCGATCTGGCCAGCGTCGCTCTCGTCGAGAAGGTCATCCAGCTCCCGCGTAATGTCGTCGTAACTCTCCGGATATCGGAAGACGGCGCCGTCCTCCGAGATTTCGAGAGTGACCGTCATGTTTCCTCTATCTCCAAGCCTCCGAGCGGAGCCCGAACGACGATCCAGGTACGATGATCCAGGTAACGTCGTACGCCGGTAAGTCGGCTCCGTCAACGGCGTATCCTCGTTCAATACACATGAGACGCCGCGTGGGCCGCCGGGAACGGCGCGTCAAGCCGCTTCGCGGCTCCTTCGCCGCGCGCTCCGACCCTTCGGGCGACCGCCCGCCCCCAGCGGCTCCGAGGGCAGCCATGGCCGCAAGCAGGCTTCCGGGCATGGCGAGGCCGGATACCGACCGGCCCGATGGACCGTGTCCCGCATGTATCCGAACCAGGACAGGCGCGCATTCTCATACCGCTTGTCCGCAAGCCTCATCCGGCGACGAGGGCGCCGCAGGGTCCGTTCGCGCTCCTCCTCCCTGGCGCGACCTCCACCCCGGCCCTCCCCCTGCAAGGGAGAGGGAGAAACGAACGGGAGGGGCGGGAACCGTCGACGCTCTCTCCCCCCGACCACCGCGCTCCTCCCCCCTGACCATTCATACTCCTCCCCCCTGACAGGGGGGAGGTCGGGAGGGGGGTCCGGAGGGACGTATGCCGCAACGCCGCGACCCCCACCCCGGCCCTCCCCCTGCAAGGGAGAGGGAGAAGAAAGGGACGGAGGAAGCCGTCGACGCTCCCTCCCCCCGACCACCCGCGCTCCATCCCCCCTGACCATTGATACTCCTCCCCCTAGTGTCGTGTCCTTCAAATGACTGATACATTGATGGTTGGTTTTCCAGCAGGAGTCCAGCCATGGCCCCCGGTCGCCCGATCGCCCCTCTCGTTCTCGACGATATCGAGAAATCCCAACTTCTCAGTCTCGCCAATGCGCGCTCCTTGCCTCATGGGCTGGTCCGGCGCGCGCAGATCGTCCTGGCCTGCGCCGAGGGCGAACCCAACGCCTCCATCGCCAGACGGATGCGCCTGACCCCCGCCACCGTCGGCAAGTGGCGCCAACGCTACCGCGCGCACGGGGTCCAGGGCCTGCACGACGAGTTGCGTCCGGGACGGCCCCGAACCCATGACGACGAGCGGATCGCCGAGGTCATCAATACCGCTCTGCACTCCACGCCACCCGACGGCGCCACCCACTGGAGCACACGCGCCATGGCCGCCCACACCGGCGTCTCCAAGAGCACCGTGCAGCGCTGGTTCAACCTGTTCGGCGTCCAGCCCCACCGCCAGCGTCACTTCAAGCTCTCCAACGACCCCTTCTTCGTCGAGAAGGTCCGCGACATCGTCGGCCTCTACCTCAACCCCCCGGACCATGCCGTCGTCCTGTGCGCCGACGAGAAAACCCAAATCCAGGCCCTCAACCGCACCCAGCCCATGCTCCCCATGGGGCTGGGATACGTCGAAGGACGCACCCACGATTACGTCCGCCACGGAACCACAACCCTGTTCGCAGCCCTCGACATCGCCACCGGAAAGCTCATCGCCCAATGCAAGCCGCGCCACCGACACCAGGAGTTCCTCTCCTTCCTCCGACATGTCGACGCCAACGTCCCTCGCCAGCTCGACATCCATCTCATCGTCGACAACTACGCCACCCACAAGCACCCCAAGGTCAAAGCCTGGCTCGCCAGGCGGGAGCGCTACCACATCCACTACACCCCTACCTATGCCTCGTGGCTCAATCAGGTCGAACGATGGTTCGGCATCATCACACAACAGGCCATCCGACGCGGCTCCTTCTCCAGCGTCAACGAACTCGTCGGCAAGATCGACCTCTTCGTCAAAAACTACAACACGAACGCCAAACCTTTCGTCTGGACCGCAACCGCAGACTCCATACTCGCCAAGGTCCAACGACTCGCATCATTTATCTCCGGGACATAACACTAGGAGGGGGGTCCGGATGGACGTATGCCGCAACGCCGCGACCCCCACCCCGACCCTCCCCCTGCAAGGGAGAGGGAGAACAAGGGGGGCGGAGGTTTCTGTTCATACTCCTCCCCCCTGACAGGGGGGAGGTCGGGAGGGGGGTCCGCCGCCCCGCAACGCCGTTCGCGATCCTCCCCCCGGCGCGACCCCCACCCCGGCCCTCCCCCTGCAAGGGGGAGGGAGAATGAGAGGGGGATGGGAAGGAGGGGGGCGACGCGCCTACCAGCGGATGCGCAGTTCGATCTTGACGCCGTGTTCGGGACGGGTTGCGGTTTCCTTGCGTTGGGCCTGGAGGTTCATGGCGAGGTTGGGTCCCAACTCGAAGCGCGTTCCCAGGCGGTAGCGCCGGTCGCCGTTCTGTTGGTAGCCGAACCCGGCGTGGGGCGTCGCCACCCCGGCCCCGGCCCAGAACCCGATCCCGTATCCCAGCTCCGCCTCCAGGCGCGCCGCGCCCGCGTCACCGTCCGGGGAAGACGATCCGCGCCCGGCGGCGCCTTCGTTCCACAGGCGCGACAGGCCGCTGCCGGCGGCGCCCCAGGACGGCGACACCTCGAACGACAGCCCGCGACCGCCCGGACCCGGCGACAGGCGCGCCGCGCCCGACGCCCCCCATTCCTCCATGGCGCCCGCGTGCGCCGCCAGCGTCCGACCCCGCGCCTCCACCGCCAGGCCCCGCGACGGCAGCGTCCATTCGAGGCCGCCGCCCAACTCCACGCCCGCGCCCGTCGCCCCGTCGCCCCCGTCCCAGCGCACCCCGAACTCCACCGAGGGCGTGAGCGCCCCGCCGCCCGGCAGCGCATACGCCCGGCTCCCCTCCGCCGCCAGCCGCAGGCGCTGCGTGTCCACCGACACCGCCGCGAGCGCGGAGCCGTTGTCCTCCACCGCATACCGCGTCGCCTCACCCGACCCCTTCAGCGCCAGCGTCAGGCCGCCCGCGGACAGCACGGGGACCGAGCCGCCCGCCGCCGCGCCCATGAACGCGCTGGCGCCCTTCTGGACCCCGAACCGGTCCAGAACCTCTGCGTCCGTGATCTCGATCTCGCCCTCGCCGTAGCCCAGCATCCCCCACAGGCGCGCGCCGTCCGGGCCCGCCCACCCCAGATAGGGATGCACCGACGTCATGCGGCTCTCGTGGACGCCCGTGATTGCCGCCTCCCCGCTCCGGTCCGTGTACTCGATGGCGCTCTCGAACCACGACGCGCCGACGCCGCCCCGCAGGCGCGCGCCCAGCGGCGCGTCGATGCCCACGTGGGCCGAGAACAGGTCGCCCGACCAGTCCAGGCCCTCGTCGTCCAGCGCCAGCGACCGCCGGTCTCCCGACCCCCACATCACCGCGCCGCCGGAACCCGGACCGCCGCCAGCGCCTTCACCGCCGCCGCTACCGCCGCCCGCGCCCAGCCCGACCGCGAACGTCCGGCCCGTCACCAGATCGCGCCACGACAGCCCCTCGTCGTCGTCCTGCGACCCCTCCTGCGCCTTCAGCGCCGCCGCCGCCGCGTCCGCCAGCCCGCCGCCCGGTCCCGGCGACTCCAGGCGGCCCGCCACCGCGTCCGCCACGCTCCCCCACTGCGCGCGCGACAGTTCCGGCAGGATCGATCGGTTGACCGCGGCGAGACGCGCCCGCGCCTCCTCCAGGTTCGACACCACCTCGATGGTGAAGGCCAGCGCCGCCCGCTGGCTCGGGCCGTCCATGTCCGTCGCCGTCCAGGTGTAGGTCCGCCGCTCGAACACCTCCGTCGGCGTCCCCGACAGACGGCGGTCGCCGGGACCGTCCCGCGCGATGCCGGGCGGCGGATCCTTCGGCGCCAGGCGGTAGGTTATCTCCCCGTCTCCCGTCCCGGACTTCACCACGGGCAGCGTCACGGGGTCGATCTCCTCGTCCACCGTGAACACCAGCGCCTCCGGGAACGACGGGAACGCCGGCGCCGTGTCCGCGTACCCCGCCGCGAACGGCGAGAACGACGCGACGCCGGACACGCAGACCATGCCGAGGTCTTCGGGAGCCTCGTCCTCTCCTTCGGACCGCCAGCCGCCGTCCACGTAATGCAGCAGCAGCAACGGCCGGCCCCGCGCCGCCTCCCGCAGGCCGTCCGTCACCGGCAGGCAGACCCCGATCCCCGAGTCCGGAACCGCGCCCTCCACCTCGATGTCCACCACCGTCCGCCACGGCGCCTCCGCCCCCAGGTTGTAGCCGTCGCTCTCCGTCGGCGCGCCGTCGGCGGGCGGCCCGAAGGTCAGCGTCAGGGGCGGCCCCGACGCCACCCCCTTCAGGTCCACCTCTATCCCGGACGGCGCGCCGGCGGCCGTCACCGTCACCAGCCGACCCTCGATCCTGTAGGGGTTCGTCCCCTCTTCCACCCTGATTCTGGCGTCGCCGGACACCAGAGCCGAGACCGCGCCCGTGACGCCGGCGTATCCGCCGCCCGATCCTGCGTGCGTCAGCGTCGCCGTGTCGGCGAAGCCGTCGCCGTCCGCCGCCGCCGTCACCGTCACCGCCTGCGCCGTATTCCAGTTCGCCGCCGTGAACGTCAGAGACGACGGGTCCGGCGTGACGTCGACGTTCCCGCTCTCGATACTCACCGTCACCGGCCCGATCGGCTCGCTGGCCAGGGCCACGGCGTAGGCCGTCGAACCGCCCTCCGTCACGTCGAGCATCCTCAAGCGTCCGAAACCGCGGTCCTCCTCCCGCGCGAACGCGAACCCGGCCACGTCGTCGTCCTCGATGGCCAGCGCCGCGCCCGTCACCGCGCCCACGCCCATGGCGTTCCTCGCCGTCCCCGTCACCATCGCCGAGCGGTTCCCGGCGTTGTCGACGTCGTCGTCCACCGCCGTCACCGTCACCGTCCCCTCGCTCGCGATCCGCCCGGCCGCGATGGTCAGCATCGTGTCCGCGCTCAGCGTGTAGTCGCCTGTCGCCGAAGCCGCCACCGTCACCGTCGTCGGCTCGATCGAGAAGTGCGAGAGCCGCGCCGTCACCGTCGACACCCCGCCCTTCTCCGAAACCGAAGCGGGTTCCAGCGCCAGCGTCACGGTGGGCGCGGCGTCGTCGTCGATCGTCGTCACCGCCACGTCCACGTTCGCCAGCGCGTCGTAGTCGGCGTCGCCGCCGCTCGACGTATCCAGCCGCACCTTCCAGTTCACGTCGCCGTCGTCCACGTCGTCGTCCACGCCGGTCACCGTCACCCTCTGCGGCGCGCTCCAGGTCTGCGGGGTGAACGCCAGCGACGACGGCGACGCCGCGCCCTCGCTCGGGTCCGGATTCCCGTCCTCGTCCCGGCTCGTCACCGTCACCGTCACCGCCGCCGAAGGCCGCGTCTGGAGCGCCACCGTGAAGGTCGCCGTCCCGCCGCCCTCCGTGACCCGCCCCGTGACTCCGTTCAGCGGGGCGAGCGCCAGACCGTATTCGTCGTCGGCGTTGACCGCATGGACCGTGACCGCCGGGAGCCCGTCGTAGTTGGCGTCCGCGGTGCTCCCCTGGTTCACCGTCAGCGTCACCGCGTAGGGCCGGCTGCCGGCGGCGGGATTGGGATCGGAGGGAGTGGGGGAATCGTCCACGCCGGTCAGCGTCACCGTCTGCGCGGTGTTCCAGGTCGACGCCGTGAAGGTCAGCGACGACGACGACACCGTACCTTCGCCGGTGTCCGAGCTCGCCACGTCCAGCGCCACGTCCCCCGTCGGCTCGCTCGCGAGCTTCACCGTGAAGGTCGCCTGACCGCCCCGAACGCCCGCCTCCGTCGTCCGCAGCCGGTTCGTCGAAGACGTGGCGGGCGACACCACGATCCCCGCCTCGTCGTCGTCGGCCAGCGTCAACGTGACCCCGGTCACGGCCACGGTTTGCGATTCGGCGCTGGCCTGGTCGTTCGTGGCCGTCGCCGTCACCGTCACCTCGTCGTCCGCCGCGTCCACGTCGTTGTCGACGGCCATGATCGTCGCCGTGTCCGAACTCGTCGTCGCGCCCGCCGCGATGACGATGGTCGCCCCGGCCCCCGGCGTCACCGTGTAGGCGTTGGCCTGCGCCGTCACCGTCACCGTCGTCGCCGCGCTCGACCGGTGCGAGAGCGTCGCGCTCACCGCCGTCGTCCCGCCGTCCTCCGAAATCGACGACGACGCCAGCGACAGCGCCGCCGTCGGCGCATCATCGTCGTCCTCCAGCGTCAACGTGGCCCCGGCCACGCTCCCCGCGCCCCGGTCGTTGGCCGCCGTCGCGGTCACCGTCTCCATCCGGTTCGGCTCGTCCACGTCGTTGTTCACGGCGGTAACGGTCACCGTGTCCGAGGCCGCCGTCGTGTCGCCGGCCGCGATCACGACATAGCCCGCCGCCCCCGAAGGAACCGTGAAGGCCCCGGCCACCGCCGTCACCGTCACCGTGGTCGCCGCGCTCGACGCTCGCGAGAGGACCGCCGACACCACCGACGTCCCGCCGTTCTCGGCAATCGAGGCGTCCGACAGCGACAACGTGACGTTCGGCGCCGCGTCGTCGTCGTTCAGCGTCAGCGCCGCCCCGGTCACGTCCATGGTCGTGGAATCGGCGGCGGCCCGATCGTTCGCCACCGTCGCCGTCACCGTCGTCGTCCGCCCGGCGGCGCCCTGGTGGATGGCGTCGTCCACCGCGGCAATCGTCGCCGTGTCCGCGCTCGTCGTGGCCTCGGCGGCAATCACGATGGTCGCGTCCGAGCCCGGCGTGTAGAGGCCCGACACTCCCGTCACCGTCACCGTCGTCGCCTCGTCCGACGCGCGGTTCAGCGTCGCCCTCACCGTGGCCGTTCCGCCGTTCTCGGAGATCGACGCCGGCGACAGCGCCAGCGTCACGTCCGGCGCGTCGTCGTCGTCCTCCGTCGTCACCGACACGTCCACGTCCGGGACGCCGTCGTAGTCGGAGTTGCCGGCGCTCGACGTGTCCAGCCGCACGTCCCAGGTCACCGCGCCGTCGTCCACGTCGTCGTCCACGCCGGTCACCGTCACCGTCTGGTTGACGTTCCAGTTTCCCGAGCTCCCCGCGGTGAAGATCAGCGACGACGGCGACACGGCGCCCTCGCCGGTATCCCGGCTGGAGACCGTCACCGTCACCGACTGCGAAGACGCCGCGGCCAGGGCGGGATCCGTCACCAGCCTCACGGTGAAGGTCGCCGCGCCGCCCGCCTCCGTCGCCTGGCCCGTCACCGCGCCCACGTCCAGGCCCAACTCGTCGTCCGCGTTGACGGCATGGATGGTGGCGGCGGAAAGCGCGTCGTAGACGTTGTCCGCGGTGTTGGCCGTGTCCACCGTCAGCGTGACCGTGTAGTTCTGGCTGCCGTCGGGCGCGCCGGGGCTGTCGTCCACCCCGGTCAGGGTCACCGTCTGCGCCGTGTTCCAGTTCGAGGCCGTGAAGGTCAGCGACGACGGCGACGCCGCGCCCTCGCCGGTGTTCGAACTCGCCACGTTTATCCTCACGTCCCCCGTCGGCTCGCTGGCCAGCATCACATCGACCGTGGCCGCACTGCCGTCCTCCGACGTCCGCACCCGCGAGGCCGCCGTGGTCACGGGCGAGGTCACGATCCCCGCCGTGTCGTCGTCGGTGATGGTCAGCGACGCGCCGGTCGCCGCCGCCGTCACGCCGTGGCCGTTGGCGGCCGTTCCCGTCACCGTCGCCATGTTGTCCGCCGCGTCCACGTCGTTGTCCACGGCGGTGATCGTCGCCGTGTCCGCGGTGGTGGTGGCGCCCGCGGCGATGACGATGGTCCCGCCCGCCCCCGACGCCACCGTGTAGACGTTCGCCTGCGCCGTCACCGTCACCGTGGTCGGCTCGCTCGACCGGCCCGAGAGCGTCGCGCTCACCGCCGCCGCGGCGCCGTTCTCGGAGATCGACGCCGGGTTCACCGACAGCGCCGCAGTCGGCGTCGCCTCGTCGTCCTCCAGGGTCAGGGTCACGCCGGTGACGTTGCCCGCGCCCTGGCCGTTGGCCGCCGCCGCGGTCACCGTCGCCATCCGGTCGGGCTCGTCCACGTCGTTGTTCACGGCGGTAATCGTCACCGTGTCCGAGGCCGCCGTCGTGTCGCCGGCCGCGATCACGATGGTGCCGGCCGCGCCCGACGGAACCGTGAACGACCCCGAGACCGCCGTCACCGTCACCGTGGTCGCCGCGCTGGAGGGGTGCGACAGGGCCGCCGACACCGCCGACGTCCCGCCGTTCTCGGCGATCGAGGCGTCCGACAGCGACAGCGTCACCCCCGGCGCCGCATCGTCGTCCGTGATCGTCAGCGTCACCGAGGGCGGGTCGTTCGTCAGGTTCAGGCTGTCGGACGACGTACCGGAAACCGTCACCTGCTTGTCCGGCGCGTCCGTGTCGTCGTTCGCCGCGGTGATCGTCACCACGCCCGAACTCGTCGTGGCGTTGGCCGCGAAGGTCAGCGTGTTCGCCGAACTCAGCGTGAAGTCCGTCCCCGCGCCGGGCGATGCCGCCACCGTCACCGTCACCGCCACGGCGGAAATCCGGTCCAGCGTCGCCGTCACCGTGGCCGCGCCGCCGTTCTCCCCGATCGACGACGACAGCGCCAGCGTCGCCTGCGGCGCATCGTCGTCGGCGAGCGTCAGCGCGGCATTGGAAGGGTTCGCCACGCCGTTGCCGCCGGTCGCCGTCGCCGACACCGTGACCTGCTTGCCGCCCGTTGCCACCTGGTTGTCGTTGGCCGTCACCGTCACCCGCCCGGCGCTGGCGGTCTGCCCGGCCGCGATGGTGAGCGTCGTTCCCGTCTGCGAGAAGTCCCCCGAGACCGCGCCCGTTCCCGCCGCCGCCGACACCGTCAGCGTCACCGCCGCGCTCGACCTGCCCGACAGCCGCGCCGTCACCGTCGCCACCCCGCCGGCCTCCGAGATCGACGCCGGGTTCAGAACCAGCGTCGCCGTCGGCAGCGCCTCGTCGTCGGTCAACGTCAGCGTGGCCCCGGTCACGCTCCCGGCGCCCTGGCCGTTGCCCAGCGTCGCGGTCACCGTCGCCGTCCGGTCGGGCTCGTCGATGTCGTTGTCCACCGCCGCGATCGCCGCCGTGTCCGAGGCCGCCGTGGTGTCCCCGGCGGCAATCACGATGGTCGCGTCCGAACCCACCGTGTAGAAGCCCGAGACCGCCGTCACCGTCACCGTCGTCGCCGCGCTCGACGCCCGCGACAGCGTCGCCGACACCGCCGACGTCCCGCCGTTCTCGGCGACGGTCGCCGGGTTCAGCGACAGCGTGGCGTCCGGCGCCGCGTCGTCGTCCCTGATCGTCAGCGCCGCGCCGGTCACGGCCATGGTCGTGGAATCGGCGGCGGCCCGGTCGTTCGCCACCGTCGCCGTCACCGTCTCCGTCCGGTCGGGCGCGTCGACGTCGTTGTCCACCGCCGCGATGGCCGCCGTGTCCGAGGCCGCCGCCGTGGCCCCGGCGGCAATCACGACGGTCGCGTCCGAACCCACCGTGTAGAAGCCCGAAACCGCCGTCACCGTCACCGTCGTCGCCGCGCTCGACGGATGCGAGAGCGTCGCCCGCACCGCGGCCGTGTTGGCCGTCCCGCTCTCGTCGATGCTCGAAGGCGACAGCGACAGCGTCACCGCCGGCGCACCGTCGTCGTCGGTGGTGGTCACCGCCACGTCCACGTTCGCGAGCGCGTTGTAGTCGGCGTCGCCGCTGGCCGGGTCCAGCCGCACCTGCCAGCTCGCGTCGCCGTCGTCCACGTCGTCGTTCACGCCGGTCACCGTCACCGTCTGGTTCACGCTCCAGTTCGCCGTCCCGAAGGTCAGGGTGGAGGGCGATACCCGGCCCTCGCCGGAGTCCAGACTCGAGACGGACACCGTCACCGCCTCGGTCGGCTGGGTCAGCAACTTCACCGGGAAGGTCGCCTGGCCGCCCGCCTCCGTCGCCTGGCCGGTCACCGTCCCCACGTCCAGCCCGAACTCGTCGTCGGCGTTGACCGCGTAGACCGTGACCGCGGAGAGCGCGTCGTAATTGGCGTCTGCGGTGCTCGTCTGGTTCACCGTCAGGGTGACTGTGTAGGTCTGGCTGCCGTCGGCCACGCCGGGGCTGTCGTCCACGCCGCTCAGGGTCACCGTCTGCGCGGTGCTCCAGTTCAGCGCCGTGAAGACCAGCGACGACAGCGACACCGTGCCCTGGGCCGTGTCCGAGCTCGCGACGTCGAGCACCACGTTCCCGGTCGGCTCGCTCTCCAGCGCCACCGTGAACGTCGCCCGGTCGCCCGACTCCGTCGTTCGCAGCCGCGACGCGCTCGATGTCGCGGGCGACACCGAGACCCCCGCCGCGTCGTCGTCGGTGATGGTCAGCGACGCGCCGGTCACGGACACCGTCTCCGTATCGGCCGCGGCCTGGTCGTTCGTGGCTGCGCCCGCCACCGTCACCACGTTGTCCGCCGCGTCCACGTCGTTGTCCACCGCGGTGATCGTCGCCGTGTCCGAGGCGTTCGCGGTCTCGCCGGCGGCGATGACGATGGTGGCCCCCGCCCCCGAAGTCACCGTGTAGGCCCCCGCCACCGCCGTCACCGTCACCGTCGTCGCCGCACTCGACGGGCGGTTCAGCGTCGCGCTCACCGAGGTCGTCCCGCCGTCCTCCGAAATCGAGGGCGCCGCCACCGACAGCGTCGCCGTCGGCGCCGCGTCGTCGTCCTCCAGCGTCAGCTCCGCCCCGGTCACCGCGCCCGCGCCCCGGTCATTGGCGAGCGTGCCCGTCACCGTCGCCGTCCGGTTCGCCTCGTCCGTCGTGTTGTCCACCGCAGCGATCGACGCCGTGTCCGAGGCGGCCGTCGTGTCCCCGGCGGCAATCACGATGGTCGCGTCCGAACCCACCGTGTAGGCCCCTGCCACCGCGGTCACCGTCACCGTCGTCGCCGCAGCCGACGCGCGGGAGAGCGTCGCGCTCACCGCCGACGTCCCGCCGTTCTCGGAAATCGAGGCGTCCGACAGGGAGAGCGTCGCCCCCGGCGCCGCCTCGTCGTCGGTCAGGGTCAGCGCCGCCCCGGTCACCGCGCCCGCGCCCACGCCGTTCCCGACCGTCGCCGTCACCGTCGTCTCGCGCCCGGCCGCGCCCTGGTGGACGTCGTCGTCCACCGCCGCCACCGTGGCGGTATCGGCGGCGTTCGCCGTCTGCCCCGCCGCGATCACGATGGTCGCGTCCGAACCCGCGGTGTAGAAGCCGGAGACTCCGGTCACCGTCACCGTGGTCGGCTCGGCCGACACGCCGGAGAGGGTCGCGGTCACCGTGGCCTCGCCGCCGTTCTCCGAAATCGACGACGGCGACAGCGCCAGCGTCACGTCCGGCGGGTCCTCGTCGTCGGTGGTGGTCACCGATACGTCCTCGTTCGCGAGTCCGTTGTAGTCGGCGTCGCCGCTCGCCGGGTCGAGGCGCACCGTCCAGGTCACCGCGCCATCGTGGACGGCGTCGTCCTGGCCGGTCACCGTCACCGTCTGGTCGACGTTCCAGGTCCCCGAGCTCCCCGCCGTGAAGGTCAGCGTCGTCGAGGACGCCGGCGCCCCGCCGCCCGCGGACACCAGCCCCTCGCCGGTATCCCGGCTCTCCACCGCCACCGTCACCGCGGCCGACGGTTGGGTGAGCAGCGCCACCGTGAAGGTGGCCGTCCCGCCCGCCTCCGTCGCCTGGCCGGTCACCGCGCCCACGTCCAGGCCCAAATCGTCGTCGCGGTTGGCGGCGTACACGGTGACGGCCGAAAGCGCGTCGTAGTTGGCGTCCGCCGTGCTGGTCTGGTTCACCGTCAGGGTGACCGCGTAGTCCTGGCTGCCGTCGGTGGGGTTGGCGGGAGCATCGTCCTGGCCGGTCAGGGTCACCGTCTGCGCGGTGCTCCAGGTCGTCGCCGTGAAGGTCAGCGACGACGGCGACACCGCGCCTTCCGTCGTGTCCGAGCTCGCAATATCGAGCGCCACGTCGCCCGTCGGCTCGGTGTCCAGCGTCACCGTGAAGGTCGCCCGACCGCCCGCCTCCGTCGTTTGCAGCCGCGACGACGTCGACGTCGCCGGCGACACCGAGACCCCCGCGGTGTCGTCGTCGGAGAATTCGATCCCCACGCTCAGACTCGTGAGCGACAGGCCCTGGTCGTTCACCAGCGTGGCGCGCAGCGATGCCGTCCGGGTGTCCGCGTCCATGTCGTTGTCCACCGCGGTAATCACCGCCGTGTCCGAGGGGTTCGCCGTCTCGCCGGCGGCGATGACGATGGTCGCGTCCGCGCCCACCGTGTAGACCCCCGCGGACGCCGCCACCGTCAACGTGGTCGCCGCGCTGGACGGGTGCGAGAGGGTCAGGCTCACCGTCGCCGTCCCGCCGTTCTCGGAAATCGGCGACGACGGTGGCGATATCGACATGATCGGCGTCGGCGCCGCGTCGTCGTCCTCCAGCGTCAGCTCCGCCCCGGTCACCGCGCCCGCGCCCCGGTCATTGGCGAGCGCACCGGTCACCGTCGCCGTCCGGTTCGCCTCGTCCGTCGCGTTGTCCACCGCAGCGATCGTCGCCGTGTCCGAGGCAGCCGTCGTGTCCCCGGCGGCGATGACGATGGTCGCGTCCGAACCCACCGTGTAGGCCCCCGCCACCGCCGTCACCGTCACCGTCGTCGCCGCAGCCGACGCGCGGGAGAGCGTCGCGCTCACCGCCGACGTCCCGCCGTTCTCGGAAATCGAGGCGTCCGACAGGGAGAGCGTCGCCCCCGGCGCCGCCTCGTCGTCGGTCAGGATCAGCGCCGCCCCGGTCACCGCGCCCGCGCCCACGCCGTTCCCGACCGTCGCCGTCACCGTCGTCGAACGCCCGGCCGCGCCCTGGTGGACGTCGTCGTCCACCGCCGCCACCGTGGCGGTATCGGCGGCGTTCGCCGTCTGCCCCGCCGCGATGACGATGGTCGCGTCCGAACCCGCGGTGTAGAAGCCGGAGACTCCGGTCACCGTCACCGTGGTCGGCTCGGCCGATACGCCGGAGAGGGTCGCGGTCACCGTGGCCTCGCCGCCGTTCTCCGAAATCGACGACGGCGACGCCGCCAGCGTCACCGCCGGCGCGTCGTCGTTGTCGTTCACGGTCGCGGTCACGGTCTCGTTCGCGAGGCCGGCGGCGCCGTAATCGGCATCGTCCGCGCTCTTCGGGTCCAGGGTGATGACGACCTCTTCGCCGTCGGCCTCGTCCACCGTGTCGTCCACCGCCATCACGGTCAACTGCCGCGGCTGGCGCCAGTCGTCCGGGGTGAAGACCAGATCCTTCGACCCGTCCGTGGGGCCCACGCCCACGCTCAGCCGCGCCTCGTCGGCGGCGCCGCTGGCGGCGGTCACGGTCACGGCCCCCGCCGGCTTGCTGGTCAGCCTCACCGTGAACGCCTCGCCGGCCCCGCCCTCGGTCACCGTCACCGCCGTCTTCGACAGCACGAGCCCCGCCGCGTCCACGTTGGTCGTCCGCACGGTCTGCGGCCGCACGCTCGCCCCGCCTATGACGTGATAGGCGTCGGTCGCCTCGTCCGGGGTGTCCGGGAACAGGCGGATGGTGTAGTCGCCGTCGCCGTCCACCACGTCGTCGGCCACGCCGTGCAGGGTCACCGTCTGCGCCGTCTCCCAGTTCGCCGGCGTGAAGGTCAGCCGGGTCGAGGCCGCCGCCGCGCCGGCGCCCGAAGACACCAGCCCTTCGTCCGAATCGCTGCTCTTCACCGCCACCGTGACGTTCGTGGTCGGCTCGCTGTTCAGCTTCACGGTGAAGGTCTCGCCCGCCCCCTCGTCCACGCTGAGCCACACCGGGCACGGCGCACGGCGGCAGCGCGGGAAGGCCGGGTCGGTCACCAAGGCGGCGCGGTCGTCCTCCCAGATCAGCAGCTCCGCCACCGCGGTCGGGTTCCCCTGGGAATCCGTCGCCGCCGCCATCTGGCTCGCCGTCCCGGAGACGGCGGCCGAAAGCGTCACCTTCTTGCCGGCGACGGCGCTGTCCACGATGGAGTCGACGTCGTCGTCCACCGCCGTGATCGTCACCACGCCGGTGCTGGCGGTGGCGCCGGCCGCAATGGTCAGCTTCGTGTTGGCGGAAAGGGTGAAATCGTCCGCCGCCCCGTTGGTCCCCGGCGCCGCCTGAACCGTCACCGTCACCGCCGCCCCCGATGCGGCGCTGAGGCTGGCGGTCACCGTGGCCATGCGCTCGGCGGAGGGCGCCGCGGCCAGCTCCTTGATGGTGTTCGGCTGGCCCGAGATCGGGTCCGACAGCGCCAGCGACAGGGTCGGCGCGGGGTCGTCGTCGACGATGGTGAGCGTGGTGGCGGTCCGGTTCGGCGCCAGAGTCGCGCGGCCGGTCAGGTCGCGCAGGGTGACGACGAAGGTCTCGTCGTGCTCGTCCACCTCATCCCCTCTCCACGAGACCGAGAAGCATTGACGCTCGGTGCTGCGGGCCAGGCCGCCCTGGGCGTGGGGAAAGCCGATGTCCTGCGACACGATGGCCGTGTAGTCCGTCCCCGCGCTCGCCGTGCCGTCGCTGGTCGAGACCTTGGCGCCGATGGGGCCATAGCCGGTCGACCGGCTTATCACCGCGCAGGCGCTGGCGGGCTGCTGGGAGACCATATCGCCCTCGGTCTCGCGCAGCGCCGTGTGCTGGAAGCCCAGGGTCGGCGGGTCGTCGTCGTCGGTGATGGTCCCGGTCCCGGTCGC
Source organism: Alphaproteobacteria bacterium (assembly GCA_965242505.1). Lineage (GTDB taxonomy): Bacteria > Pseudomonadota > Alphaproteobacteria > UBA2966 > UBA2966 > UBA2966. The sequence goes on along the minus strand of OZ251449.1, from coordinate 552,181 downwards.
GGTCGCCAGGGTCGCGTTCACGGCGCCGGAGAGCGTCAGCTTCACGGTCTCGTCCGGCTCGTTGATCTTGTCGGCGACCACCGCCGCGTCCAGGGTCTTGCTCGTCTCCCCCGCCGCGAAGGTCAGCGTCCCCGTGGTCGCCGTCGTCGTTCCCGCCTCAATGCTCAACGTCAGCGCCCCCGACGACAGCGCCGTATAGTCGTAACTCGCCGCCGCCGTGCCGGCCCCGGCCCCGGAGACGACATCGGCGAAGTTCACCTTCACCTCCCGCCCGCTCGCCGCCGACAGCGTGACCTCGAACGAAAGCGCCGTCCTCGTATCCCCGCCCGCACTCCCCTCCGTCACCGTCGGCGAGGAGATCGACAGGGCCGGCACCGCGTCGTCATCGGCGATCGCCAGCGTCACGGCGGCGGGGTCGGAGATCTCCCGCACGCTGCTGTCCACCCGGCCCGTCACCGTGACCGTCCCGTCCGCCTCGTCCAGGGCGTCCTGCACCGCAGTCACCGTCACCGCGCCGGCGCTGGCCGTCGAACCCGCCGCGACGGTGAGCGTGTTCGCCGCGCTCAGGGTGAAGTCCGCGCCGTCCGTGTCCGCCCCCGCGGACGCGGACACCGTGACCGTCACCGCCGCGGTGGAGGTCTTGTCGAGCGTCGCGGTCACCGTCGAAACGCCGCCCTCCGAAATCGACGACGACGACAGCGCCAGCGTCACCCGCGGGGTGTCGTCGTCGGTGACGGTCAGCGTCACGTCCGCCGGGTCCGCCACTCCGTTGCCGCCCGCGGACGCGCCCGAAACCGTCACCTCCCTGGCCGGCGCCACCGCCCCGTTGTCCACCGCCGTCACCGTCACCAGACCCGTGCTGGCCGTGGCCCCGGCGGCGATGACCAGCGCCCGGTTGGGGCTCGGCGTCACGGCGCCGGCCGGCGCCGCCGAAACCGTCACCGTCACCGCCGCGCTCGACGCGCCCGACAGCGTCGCGGTCACCGTGGATACGCCGCCGTTCTCCGCAATCGACGAGTCCGACAGCGCCAGCGCCACCGTCGGCGTCGGGTCGTCGTCGGCCAGCGTCAGGGTCGCGCCGCGCGGGTCCGCCACCCCGTTGCCACCCGCGGCGGTCGCGGAGACCGTCACCGACTTGTCCGGCGAATCCACGCCGTTGCCGTTCGCGGTCACCGTCACCGCGCCGGCGCTGGCCGTCGAACCCGCCGCGATGGTGAGCGTGTTCGCCACGCTCAACGCGAAGTCCGCCCCGGCCGCGCCCGCCCCCGGCGCGGCCGCCACCGTCAACGTCACCGCTTCGCTCGACACGCCGGACAGCGTCGCGGTCACCGTCGCTACCCCGCCCGACTCCGAGATCGACGCCGGCGACAACGCCAGCGTCGCCGCCGGCGTCGGGTCGTCGTCGGCCAGCGCGAGAGTCACGGCGTCGGGGCCGGAGACCGTCGCCGAGCTGGCCGCCTGGCCCGAAACCTCGACCTGCTTGTTCGGCGAGTCGACGTCGTTGTCCACGGCCATCACCGTCACCGCGCCCGTGCTCGCCGTGGCCCCCGCCGCGATGGTCAGCGTCGCCGGGTTCGACAGGCTGAAGTCGCCGTCCGCCGCGCCGGTCCCCGCCGCCGCGGACACCGTGACCGTCACCGCCGCGCCAGGGATGGCGCGGTTCAGCACCGCCGTCACCGTCGCCACCCCGCCCGACTCCGAAATCGACGAAGACGACGACACCAGCGACACTTTCGGATCCCCGTCGTCATCGAAGATCGTCAGCGTCACGTCCGACGGGTTCGCCACCCGGTTGTCGCCCGCCGCGGCCCCGGAAACCGTCACGCTTCGGTTCGCGGTCGCCGTCGTATCCCTGTTCGTCGCCGTAATCGTCACGTCCCCCGCGCTCGCCGTCGAACCCGCCGCGATGGTGAGCGTCTTCGCCGCGCTCAGCGTGAAGTCCGTCCCCGCGCCCGGCGCCGCCGACACCGTGACGGTCACCGGATCGCTCGCCGCGCCCGACAGCGTCGCGGTCACCGTCGAAACCCCGCCATCCTCCGAAATCGCCGACGGCGAGAGCGCCAGCGTCGCCGTGGGGGTCGCGTCGTCGTCGTTCACCCTGGCCGTCACGGTCACGGGGGCGAGCGCCTCATAAGGCGGCGCGCCCGCGCTCTCCGTCACCAGCGCCAGGGGGACGTCGCCGTCCGGCTCGTCCACCGCGTCGTCCACCGCCTTCACGGTCACCGTCTGCGCCGCACTCCAGTCGCCGTTGGTGAAGGTCAGGGTCTGCGACGCAGCGAAGCTCGACCCGCCTCCCGCGGCGACCTCCACCTGGCCGGCGTCTTCGCTCTCCGCCGTCTTCACCGTCACCGTCACGTCCGCCAGCGGACGCTTCGCCAGCGCCACCGTGAACGACTCGCCGGCTCCGCCCTCGGCCACCGTCACCGCGGTCCTCGACAGCGCGAGCCCCGCCGCGTCCACGTTCGTGGTTCGCGCCTTCGCGGCGACCGTAGCGGCGTTGCGGTAGGCGTCCGCGGATTCGCCGTCCGGGTCCAGGGTCAAGTCGTAGTCCACGTCGCCGTCCACCGTATCGTCGGTCACGCCGGTCAGCGTCACCGTCTGCGCCGCGTTCCAGTTCGAGGCGGTGAACGTCAGGGTCGTCGAGGCCGCCGGCGTCCCCGCGCCCGAGGACAGCGTCCCCTCGTCGACGTCGCCGCTCGCGGCCTTGACCGTCACGTTCGCCGTCGGCTCGGTCGCCAGCTTCACCGTGAAGGCCGCGGTCCCGCCCTCGGCCACGGTGAGCCACGGGTCGCTCGCGTTCGCCGGAAGCGCCGGGTCGAGCGCCAGGCCGGCGTCGTCGTCCTCGACGATGGCCAGGGCCGCGTCCGCCGGGTGCGCCACTCCGACGGCGGGGTCCGCGGCCCCGCTGGACGCGCCCGACACGACCACCCGCTTGCGCGCGGTGTTGTCGGCGACCGTCGAGTCGATGGCGTCGTCCACCGCCGTGATCGTCACCGCGCCGGCGCTGGCGGTCCGCCCCGCCGCCACCACCAGCGTCCTGTTGACGCTCAGCGTGAAGTCGTCCGCGGCGGCGTTGGCGCCCGCCGCCGCGGACACGGTGACGGTCACCGCCGCGTGCGAGGGATGGTTCAGGGCCGCCGTCACCGTCGCGCTCCGCTGGTCCGCCGCCGCATTCGAGTCCTCCTCGATGACCGTCCTCGACAGCGCCAGCGTCACCGTCGGCGGGTCGTCGTCGTCGGTGACGGCCAGCGTCTCTTCGGAGGGCGCGGCGACCCCGTGGGAATTGGACGCCGCCCCCGACACCTTCACCTGCTTGTCCGGCGAATCCACGTCGTTGTCCTTCGCCGTCACCGTGACCACGCCGGCGCTCGCCGTGGCCCCCGCCGCGATGGTCAGGGTCGTCGCCGGACTCAGCATGAAGTCGTCGGCCACCGCGCCCGAGGCGGCCACCGCCGCCGCGGACACCGTGATCGTCGTGGCCGCGCTCGACGCCCCGCTCAACGTCGCGGTCACCGTCGACACCCCGCCCGACTCCGAGATCGACGAAGGCTCGAGCGCCAGGGTCGCCGCCGGCGTCGGGTCGTCGTCGGCGATGATCAGGGTCACGTCCACGGGCTGCGCGATGGTCCGGTCGCTCGCCGCGGTTCCCGACACCTTCACCCGCTTGTCCGGCGCGTCCACGTCGTTGTCCGCCGCGGCGATCGTCACCGTCCCCGCGCTCACCGTCGAACCCGCCGCAACGACCAGGGTCTTCGCCGGACTCAGCGCGAAGTCGGCGTCCTCCGCGCCCGAGGCGGCCACCGCCGCCGCGGACACCGTGACGGTCACCGCCGCGCGCGCCGTCTCGCTCAACGTCGCGGTCACCGTCGCGACGTTGCCGGCGCCGCTCTCGTCGATGGCGGCGGGCGAGAGCGCCAGCACCACCTGGGGCACGCCGTCGTCGTCCGTGAGGGTGAGGGTCACGTCGTTCGGGGCCGCCACCCCGTTGCCGCCCGCGGCCGTTCCCGAGACGGTCACCTGCTTGCCCGGCCCCGCCGTCGCGTCGTCGGTCGCCACGATCGTCACCGTCCCCGCGCTCGCGGTCGAACCCGCCGCGATGGTCAGGGTCGTCGCCGCGCTCAGCGCGAAGTCGTCCGCGTCCGCGTTGGTCCCCGCCACGGCCGCCACCGTGATCGTCACCGCCTCGTCGGACTTGCCGGACAGGGTCGCGGTCACCGTCGCGATGCCGCCGTTCTCGGAGATCGGGTTCATCGACAGCGCCAGCGCCGCCTCCGGCAGCGTCTCGTCGTCGGTCAGGGTCAGGGTCGCGTCCGCGGGCGCCGCCACCACGCCGCGCCCGCCCTCGACCGTGGCCGAGACCGCCACCTTCCGGTCCTCGTCCGGCGCGTGCGCGTCGTTGTCCACCGCCGTGACGGTCACCACGCCCGCGGTCGCGGTCGAACCCGCCGCGATGGTCAGGGTCGTCGCCGCGCTCAGCGCGAAGTCGGCGTCCTCCGCGTCCGACGACGACACCGTCGCCGCGGACACGGTGAGGATCACCGCGGCGCTCGACGGACCGGAGAGCGTCGCGGTCACCGTCGCCACCCCGCCCGACTCGGAAATCGACGCGGCCGACAGGGCCAGGGCCGCCGTCGGCGCCGCGTCGTCGTCGGTCACCGTCGCGGTCACCGTCACGTCCGCCAGGCCGTCGTACAGGCCGTCGCCCGTACTCTCCGGGTCCAGGGTGATCGCGACCGGCTCGCCGTCGGCCTCGTCCACGGCGTCGTCCACCGCCCGCACGATCACCGTCTGCGCCGTGCTCCAGTCGCCGACGGTGAAGGTCAGGGTCTGCGCGCCCGCGAAGCTCAAGGTCGCCCCGGCGCCGATGGCGACCTGCGCGTCGCCGGCGTCCGCGCTCGTCGCGGTCACCGTCACGTCCGCTTCCGGCTTGCTGGCCAACTTCACCGTGAAGGCCGCGTCCGCCCCGCCCTCCGTCACCGTCACCGCGCTCGCCGACGCCACGAGCCCCGCCGTGTCGGCGTTCGTCGTCTTCACCGGCGCGCCGATCGTCGCCACCCCGTCATAGGCGTCCGTCCCCTCGCCCGCCGCGTCCGGGTCCAGCGTCACCCGGTAATCTCCGTCGCCGTCCACCACGTGGTCTTCCACCCCGGTCAGGGTCACGGTCTGCGCCGTGCTCCAGTTCGCCGCGGTGAAGGTCAGCGACTCCGGCGACACCGAGCCCTGGGCCGCGTCGGTGCTGGCGACCGCCACGGTCACGTCCTCCGTCGGTTCGCTGTCCAGCCGCACCGTGAAGGCCGCGTCGTCGCCCTCGTCCACCACGAACCAGGGCCGGGCCGGGCCGATGGGAAACGCCGGGTCCACCGTCAGCCCCGCGTCGTCGTCCTCGACGATCAGCAGATGCAGGACGCCCGCCGGATCCGCGATCCCGCCACCCGCCGCGGTCCCGGACACCGCCACCCGCTTGCCCGCCACGGACGTATCGACCACCGAGTCGACGTCGTCGTCCGCCGCGGTGACGGTCACCGCGCCGGCGCTCGCCGTCGAACCCGCCGCGATGGTCAGCGTCGCCGCGCTCGACAGGGCGAAGTCGTCGGCCGCGGCGTTGGCGTCCGCCGCCGCCGACACGGTGATCGTCACCGCCGCGCTCGACTTGCCGGAGAGCGTCGCCGTCACCGCGGTCCGCCGCTCGCTCGCCGCCGCGTTCGGGTCCTCCTCGATGCTCGTCCGCGACAGCGCCAGCGTCACCGTCGGCGCCGCCTCGTCGTCGGTCAGGGTCAGGGTCGCCTCCGCCGGCGCCGCCACCCCGTTGCCGCCCGCCGCGGTCGCCGAGACGGTCACCGACTTGTCCGGCGAATCCGCGTCGTCGTCCGCCGCGGTGACGGTCACCGCGCCGACGCTCGCCGTGGTTCCGGCCGCGATGGTCAGGGTCGTGGCCGCGCTCAGCGCGAAGTCGCCGCCCGCCGCGCCCGTCCCCGGCGCCGCCGCGACCGTCAGGGTCACCGCCGCGCTCGACTTGCCGGAGAGCGTCGCGGTCACCGTCGAGACCCCGCCGTTCTCCGAAATCGACGCCGGCGCGAGCTTCAGCGCCACCGTCGGCAGCGTCTCGTCGTCGACGATGGTCCCGGTCCCCACCGCCGCCGTTCCCAGCGTCAGGCGCAGGGTGGACAACGGCGTAACGCCCACCTTCACCGTCTCGTCGGGCTCGTGGACACCGTCGCCCGTCACCGTCACCGGGACGGTCTTGCTCGTCTCCCCCGGCGCGAAGGTCAGCCGCCCGCCCGCCGGCGCGACGTAGTCCGCCCCCGCCGTCGCCGTGCCGCCCAGGTCCGTCCGCTCCGTCCAGTTCGCCACCACCTGCCGGCCGCTGGCGGCGTCCAGCGTCACCTCGAAGGAGAGCGTGGCCGTGGCGCCCGCGGCCCCCTCGGTCACGCTCGGCGAGGAGATCGACACCACCGGCGGGTTGTCGTCGTCCACGACGGTGAGGGTCACGGGGCGCGGGTCCGACACGTCGCCGCGGCTCGCCGCGGTTCCCGAGACGGTCACCGCCTGGTCCGGCTCGTCCACGGCGTCGCCCACCGCCGAGACGATGACCACGCCGGCGCTCGTCCCCGTCGCCGACGCGAAGGTCAGGGTCGTCGCCGCGCCGAGCGCGAAGTCGCCCGCGTCCGCGCCCGTCCCCGGCGCCGCCGTCACCGTCACCGTCACCGGGTCGTTCAGCACCGGACTCAACACCGCGGTCACCGTCGCCACCCCGCCGGTCTCCGAAATCGACGAGGGCGACAGCGACAACGCCACCACCGACCCGCCGTCGTCGTCCACGATGGCCAGTTCCACGTCCGCCGGGTTCGCCAGAACGCCGTTTCCTCCCGACGCCGTTCCCGACACCGTGACCTGCCGGCTCACCGTATCGGCGGCGTTGTCCACCGCGGTCACGGTCACGTCCCCGACGCTCGCCGTGCCTCCCGCCGCGATGGTCAGCGTATTGGCCGCGCTCCGCGTGAAGTCGCCGGCGACCGTTTCCGTCCCCGCCGCCGGCGCCGCCGTCACCGTCACCGTCACCGCTTCGCTCGACGGGCGCGAGAGCGCCGCGGTCACCGACGAAACCCCCGCGCTTTCCAGGATCGACGGCGGCGACAGCAACAGGGTCACCGTCGGTATCGCGTCGTCCTCCCGGATCTGCAGATCGCTGGACGACGACAGCGTCGCCCCGCGCCCGCCCGCGACCGTGGCCGAGAGCGTCACCCGCTTGACCGCCGGCGCATGAACGTCGTTGTCCACGGCCCTCACCGTCACCACGCCGGCGCTCGTCGTCTCCCCCGCCGCGACGGTCAGGGTCTTCGCCGCGCTCAACGCGAAGTCGCCGGCGACCGCGTTCGCTCCCGGCAACGCGGACACCGTGAGGGTCGCCGCCTCGGTCGACGGTCTCGACAGCTTCGCGGTCACCGTCGACGCCTCGCCGTTCTCCGAAATCGAGAACGGCGACAGGATCAGCCCCGCCGACGGCGTGGGGTCGTCGTCCTGGATGCCGAGGTCCGCGGACGCCGGGTCCGCCACCAGCCCCCAGCCGCCCGAGACCGCGCCGGAGACCGTCACCGTCTTGTCCGGCGAGTCCGTCTCGTCGTTCACCGCGCTCAGCGTCACCGCGCCCGCGCTCGCCGTGGCCCCCGCCGCGATGGTCAGGGTCTTCGCGCTCGACAGCATGAAATCGCCCGCGGCCGCGTTGGTCCCCGCCGTCGCGGACACCGTGATCGTGATCGCCTCGCCCGAGCTGCCGCCGCTCAACCGCGCCGACACCGTGGCCACGCCGCCGTTCTCCGAAATCGACGTGATCGGCGACTGCTGGCCGCTCCGCGTGAAGATCAGCGCCGCGGTCGGCGTGGGGTCGTCGTCGGTAACGGTCAGCGCCGCTCCGGTCACGTCCACCGCGCCTCCCGCGCTCGCCCCGGTCCCGGTCACCGTCACCGTCTTGTTCGGCGAATCCCGCGAGTCGGCGCGCCCCACGATGGTCACCACGCCGGTGCTCGCCGCCGTCCCCGCCGCGATGGTCAGCGTCCGCTCGTCCGACGTGGTGAAGTCGCGCGAAGCCGTGTTCGCCCCCGGCGCCGTCGCCACCGTGATCGTCACCGCCGCCCTCGCCGCGCCCGACAGCCTCGCGGTCACCGTCGAGAACCCGCCTTCCGGGATCGACGACGGCGTGAGAACCAGGGTCGCGGCCGGCCTGTCGTCGTCCTCGAGGATCAGGGTCGCTGGCCGCGGATCCGCCACCCCGTTGCCGCCCGCCGCCGTCCCCGCCACCGCCACTTCCGCGTCCGCCGCGTCCGCGGCGTTGTCCCGGCCCGTGATGGTCACTGCGCCGGCGCTCGCCGTCGAACCCGCCGCGATGGTCAGCGTCGTCCCCGACTGTGCGAAGTTCCCCGTCCCCGCCGGCGCCACCGGCGTCGTCGCCACCGTCACCGTTACCGCCTCGCTCGACGGGTGCGACAGCGCCGCGGTCACCGTCGACACCCCGCCGTTCTCCGAAACCGACGATGGCGACAGCGACAGGGTCAGGGTCGGCAGGGCCTCGTCGTCGGCCAGGATCAGGATCACGTTGGACGGCGCCGCCACCCCGAGGCCGCCCGCGGCCCGCGCCGACACCCGCACCCGCCTGTCCGGCGCGTCCGCGTCGTTGTCCACCGCCGCCACCGTCACCGCGCCGGCGCTCGCCGTCGAACCCGCCGCGATGGTCAGCGTGTTCGCCGCGCTCAGGTCGAAGTCCGCCGCCGCCGCGCCCGACGCCGCCACCGGCGCCGCGGACACCGTGAGGACCACCGCTTCGCTCGACGGGTGCGACAGCGCCGCGGTCACCGTGGCCACGCCGCCGTTCTCCGTAATCGACGACGACGACAGCGCCAGCGTCGCCGTCGGCTTCGCCTCGTCGTCGGTGATGGTCCCCGTCGCCGCCGCGGTCCCCAGCGTCGCGTTGACCGGCGCGCTCAGGATCACCTTCACCGTCTCGTCCGGCTCGTCCGCGGCGTCGCCGGTCACCGTCACGTCCACGGTCCGGCTCGTCTCCCCCGCGGCGAAGGTCAGGCTCCCCGAGGCCAGCGCCGTATAGTCCGTCCCCGCCGTGGCCGTGCCGCCCGCGTCCTCCGCGTACTCCACCGTCACCCGCTTGCCGCTGGCCGCGTCCAGCGTCACCGGCAGGGACAGCGTCGCCGTCGCGCCCGCCGCCCCTTCGGCCACGCTCGCCGCGGCGATGGCGACCGTCGGCGGATCGTCGTCGTCCAGGACCGCGAGCGTCAGGGCGGGCGGGTCCAGCGCCCCGCCGCCCGACGCGGTTCCCGACACCGTCGCCGCCTCGTCCGCCTCGTCCAGGGCGTCGTCGGCCGCCGCGATCGTCACCACCCCCGCGCTGGCCGTCGCCCCGGCCGCGAACACCAGGCTGGTGGATGCGCTCAGGGAGAGGTCCGTGGCCGCCGCCGGCGGAACCGCCGCCACCGTCACCCGCACCGTCACCGCTGCGGACGCGGCCGGGCTCAGGCTGGCCGTCACCGTGGCCGCGCCGCCGCCCTCCGTCACCGACGCCGACGACAACGCCAGCGCCACCTGCGGCGCCCCGTCGTCGTCCACGATGGCCAGCTCCACGCCCGCCGGGTCCGCCACGCCGTTGCCGCCCGCCGCGGTTCCCGACACCGTCACGGCGACGGACACGTTCCCGTCCGGCTCGTCCCTGCCGTTGTCGTTGGCCGTGATCGTCACCGCGCCGACGCTCGCCGTCGCCCCGGCCGCGATGGTCAGCGTCGCGCCGGTCTGCGTGAAGTCGCCGGGGGCCGCGCCCGCGCCCGGCGCCGCCCGGACCGTCACCGTCACCGCCTCGCCCGAGGGATGGGAGAGGCTGGCCGTCACCGTCGCCGCGCCGCCCGACTCCGCGATGGACAGCGGCGACACCGCCAACGCAACCGTCGGCAGGGAGTCGTCGTCGGTGAGCGTCAACGCCGCCCCGGCGACGTTCCCCGCCGCCACGTCGTTGGCGACCGACGCGGTCACCGTCACGTTCCGGCCCGCGCCGCCCTCATGGGCGTCGTTGTCCACCGCCGTCACCGTCGCCGTGTCGGAGGCGTCGGCCGTCGCCCCGGCCGCGATGACGATGACCGCGTCGGCGCCCACCGTGTAGGCCCCCGCCACCGGCGTCAGTGTGATCGTCGTCGCCGCCGCCGATACGCCGGAAAGCCTCGCCGTCACCGTCGCCACCCCGCCCGCTTCCGCAACCGATGCCGGGCTCGCCACCAGCGTCACCGTCGGCGCCGTCTCGTCGTCGGCGATGGTCAGCGTCGCGGCGGCGACCGCGCCCGCGCCGTGGCTGTTGGACGTCCTGCCCGAGACCGTCACCTCCTTCGCCGGCCCATGGACGTCGTCGCGGTCCACCGCCGTCACCGTCACCGCGCCGGCGCTCGCCGTCGCCCCGGCCGCGATGGTCAGCGTCGCCGGCGACGAAAGCGTGAAGTCTCCCACCGCCGCGTTCCTCCCCGCCGCCGCTTGCACCGTCACCGTGGTCGCCGCCGCCGACGGATGCGACAGCGCCGCCGTCACCGTCGCCACCCCGCCTGCTTCCGAGATCGAGCTTCTCGACAGCGCCAGCCTCGCCGTCGGCGCCGCATCGTCGTCGGCCAGGCTCAGCGTCACCGCCGCCGCATCCGGCATCCCCGCCGGGCCGGCCGCCGTCGCCGTCACCGTCACCTGCTTCGCCGGCCCGTCCTGGTCGTCGTCCACCGCCGTCACCGTCACCCGCCCGGCGCTGGCGGTCTGCTCCGCCGCGAAGGTCAGCGTCTTCGCCGCCGACAGCGTGAAATCCCCCACCTGCGCGTTCGTCCCGGGCACCGCCGCCACCGTCAGGGTCGCCGCCAGCGTTGACGGGCGCGACAGGGTCGCCGTCACCGTCGCCACCCCGCCCGCCTCCGAAACGGTGGCCGGCGTCAGCGCCAGCGTCGCCTGCGGCGCCGCATCGTCGTCGTTCAGCGTCAACGACGCCCCGGTCACTTCGCCGTCCGCGCCCACGGCGTTCGCCACCGACGCCGTCACCGTCACGCTCCGTCCGGCGCTGCCCTGGTGGACGTCGTCGTCGGCCGCCGTCACCGTCGCCTTGTCGTCCTTGTTGCTGGTCTCGCCCGCCGCGATGACGATGGTCGCGTCCGAACCGGCCGCATAGGCTCCCGCCACCGGCGTCACCGTCACCGTCGTCGCCGCCCCCGATGGATGCGACAGGGTCGCCGTCACCGTCGCCACCCCGCCCGCCTCCGAAACCGAACCCGGGGCCACCGCCAGCGTCACCTCCGGCGTGGCGTCGTCGTCCACGATGGTGAGCGTCACACTCAGCGGGTTCTCCACGCCGCTGCTGGCGGCGATCGCGCCGGAGACCGACAGAACCCGGTCGGCCGCATCTACGTTGTCGGCCACCCCCGCCACCCACACCGACCCCGTGCTGGCGGTTGCGCCCGCCGCGATGGTCAGCGAGGAGTTCGTGCTGAGCTTGAAACCGTCCTTGTCCTCGGGCGACACCGAGTTCGCCACAGTCACATGGACCGTCACCGCCGTCGTCACCGCCTTCGACAGGCTGGCCGTCACCGTCGCCCGCCCGCCGGCCTCGGCGATCGATGTCGCAGACAGCATCAGCGTCGCCACCGCCGGGCCGTCGTTGTCGCGGATCCTCACGGTCGGGGCATCCGCATCCTGATCATTGCTTATGATCGTGACCCCCTGGTCGTTCGCCGCCGCGCCCGTCAGCACCACGAGCTTGTCCTCCGTGTCGGTGTTCTCCACCGCCGTCAGCGTCACCCGCCCGGTGCTGGCGGTCGCCCCGGCCGCGATGGTCAGCTTCGTGCCGGTCAGGGTGTAGTCGTCGTTATGGGTGTCCTTCCCCAAGTTCACGATCACGGTCACCGTGGTCGCCGCGCTCGAGGGATGAGAGAGGCTGGCGGTCACCGTCGCCACCCCGCCCGCCTCGTCGATGGTGGAGGGCGTCGCCGTCAGCACCGCCTGGGGCGCGCCATCGTCGTCGGTGACGGTCAAGGTGGCGCCCGCCACCGTCACCGCCCCGTTGCCGCCCGAAGCCTGCCCCGTCACCGTCACGCTGTTGTCGGGCGCATCGGTGGCGTTGTCGTTCGCCGTCGCCGTCACCACCCCCGTGCTGGCGGTCGCCCCGGCCGCAATCGTCAGCGTCGCGCCGGCCAAGGTGAAATCCGCATCCGGCGCCACCGTGATGGTCACCGCGTCGGTCGAGCTCGGGGTCATGGTCGCCGTCACCGTCGCCACCCCGCCATCCTCCGAGATCGACGCCGGCGAAACCGCCAGTTGCGCCGTGATGGCGTCGTTGTCGGCGATGGTGGCCGCGCCGCTGGCGGCCCCCGGCGCGACGCTCGCATCCACCGCCCCGCTCAGGCTCACGACGATCGTCTCGTCCGCCTCGTTCAGCGCATCGTCCGTCACCGCCACCTCGATGCTCCCGCTGGCGGCCCCCGGCGCCAGGGTCAGCGTGCCGGCGGCGATGGCCGTGTAGTCCACGCCCGAGGTGGCCGTGCCCGTCCCCGCGTCGGCGTAGCCCACCGTCACCTGCTTCCCGCTCACCACGTCGGGCGTCACCGTGAAGGAGAGCGTCCCCACGTCCTCCGCCACGCCGGGCGACGAGATCGACAGCGCCGGCGGGTCGTCGTCGTCGGCGATGGTCCCCGTCGCCGTCGCCGCCGTGCTCGACAGCGTGAGGGCTGCCGCTCCGGTCAGCGCCACCACCACCGTCTCGTCCGGCTCGTCCGCCACGTCCTGCGTCACCGCCACTTCGACGGTCCCGGCGGTCGCTCCCGCCGCGAAGGTCAGCGTGCCGGCGGCCAGCGCCGTGTAGTCCGTCCCCGCCGTGGCCGTGCCGCCCGTCCCTTCCGCGTAGTCCACCGTCGTTTGCCGGCCGCTCGCCGCGCCCAGCGTCACCGCGAACGACAGCGCCGCCGGATCGTCTCCCTCGTTCGCGCTCGCCCCGGCGATGGAGACCACCGGCGCCGGGTCGTCGTCGTCGATGGTCCCCGTCGCCGTCGCCGCCGTGCTCGAGATCGTCAAACCGGCCGCGCCGGTCAACGCCACCACCACCGTCTCGCCCGCCTCGTCCAGCGCGTCGTCGGTCACCGCCACGTCGATGGTCTTGCTCGTCTCCCCCGCCGCGAAGGTCAGCGTGCCAGCGGCCAGCGCCGTGTAGTCCGCGCCGGAGGTCGCCGTGCCCGTGCCGGCATCGGCGTAATCCACCGTCGCCTCCCGCTCGCTCGCCGTCACCCCCATCAACCCCGGTATGAAGGCCAGCGTCACCGGGAACGACAGCGCCACCCCGCCCTCGCTCACCTGCGCCTGGCCGATGGCGACCGACGGCGAGGGGTCGTCGTCGGTCGTCGTCACCGTCACGATCACATCGGCCAGGCCGTCGTAATCGGCGTCGCCCGTGCTGGCCGCATCCAGCGTGAAGGCGACCTGCTCGTCGTCCTCGTCCACCCGGTCGTCCCGCGCCAGCACCCCCACCGTCTGCGCCGTCATCCAGTTGCCGGGCGTGAAGGTCAGCGTCTGCGCGTCCGCGAAACCGCCCCGGACCTTGCCCACCTGCAACTCTGCGGTGTTGCCGCTCGTGATCGTCACCGCCACGTCCGCCGCCGGCTTGCTCGCCAGCGCCAGCGTGAAGGTCTCCGTCTCGTCCTCCGCCACCGTCACCGCGCTCTGCGACACCACCAGCCCGGCCGCGTCCATGTCCGTGGTCCGCGCCTTCGCGACGGTCGAGGCGAGTTTGTCGTAGGCGTCGCTGGACGCGCCGTCCGGGTCCAGCGTCAGCCGGTAATCGACGTCGCCGTCCACCGCGCCGTCCGCCGCGCCGGTCAGCGTCACCGTCTGCGCCGTGCTCCAGTTGCCCGCGGTGAAGGTCAGCGTCGTCGAAGCCGCCGCCGCGCTCCCGCCCGAGGACAGCAGCCCTTCGCTATCGTCACCGCTCGACACCTCCACCGTCGCGTTCGCCGTCGGCTCGCTGGCCAGCGCCACCGTGAACGTCGCGGTCCCGCCCTCCGCCAGCGTGAACCACGGGTCGTTCGCGTCCGCCGGCAAGGCCGGCGCCAGCGCGAGCCCGGCCGCGTCGTCTTCCGTCACCGTCAGCGTCAGGTCAGCCGGGTTGCCGTTGCCGCTGGAAACGCCACTCACCGTCACCTGCTTGCCGGCCACCGAGCTATCGACGATCGAGTCCACCCGGTCGTCCACCGCCGCGATGGTCACCGTCCCGGTGCTGGCCGTCGCCCCCGCCGCGATGGTCAGCGTGGTTCCCGTCTGCGTGAAGTCGTCCGCCGCCGCGTTGGTTCCCGCCCGCGCGGACACGGTGACCGTCGTCGCCTCGCTCAACGCCGCCGCCAGACGCGCCGTCACCGCGGCCGAGCGCGCGTCCGCCGCCGCGCCCGCGTCCTCCTCGATGGTGGTCCGCGACAGCGCCAGGGACACGTCCGTCGGCCGGCCCGCGGCCTCCGACGACGCCGGCCCGTCCGGCGCCCCGGTCCGGGTCGAGATCACCCGCACCACGGTGTCCGCGCCCGCGGCCAGGCCGGTGATCGTGTAGGCGGTCGTCGTCCCGCCGGTCACCGCCGCCTGCCGCGTCGCCGGGTCGTAGCTTCCCGAGCCGGACCTCCACTGCACCTTGTAGCCGTCCGCCTTCGCCGCCGCCGTCCAGTCCACCCGCAGCGCGTCCACCGCCGGGGTCGTCGTCACCCCCGTCACCCGATCCGGCGCCCGCGGCGCGATGGTCATGGTGAAGGCCAGGCTGCCCGGGTCGCCGTCGCGGTCGGTCGCGGTCAACGTCCAGGCCGCCGCCCCCGCCGCCGCGGTCGGCGTCCCGCACACCGTGCGCGCCGCCCCGCACGTTCCCGTCCCGTCGAGGTCGAACTCCAGCCCCGCGGGCAGGCTCAGCGTCGCCGCCGAACCCGGCCCGGACAGCGCGTAGGACAGGGGCGGGTTGCCGCCCGACGCCGCCGGCAGCAGCTCCGAGACCGCCGCGTCCTCCGTCCACGCGTATCCCGCCGGGGCGTCGGCCGCGAACGCCGGCCGGGTGTCCTCCTCCACCGTCAGCGAGAACGTCAGCGTCGCCCGGTCGCCGTCCACGTCGGTGGCGGTCAGCCGGTATGTGGCGGCAGCGGCGGCGGCCGTGGGGACGCCCGTGATGCGGCGCGCGGCGGCGTCGAAGGCCAGCCCCGCCGGCAGGGCCGGCGTCAGGCTGTAGGTCAGGGACGAGTTGACGTCCGTCGCCGTCTCCCCCGCCCCCGGCGTGGGGAAGCTCGCCGCCGGCAGCGCCGGGTCGTCGGCCCATACCCGGCTCCCCTTCACGAAACTCTTGGCCGCCACCGGCGCCGAGCCGAAGGACGGCGCCCGGTCGTTGATGCGCGGAGGGCGGTTCGTGAACGAAATCGGCGCGCGCACGTCGAGGTCCAGAATCGCCGGCGTGTTGTGATAAGGCCCTCCATCGGCCACGATATAGCCGGTGACACCTGCGTTGGCGTCGAAGAACAGCCGGAACGGATGGCGCGGAATGGTGATGCCGTCGCCGTCCCAATCCGACGCCTGCACCTGATATTGGAAGGTGAGTTCGCCCGGGTTGGTGTCGTAGAACGTGGCCGCCTCCGCCTCGCGGTCGTTGTCGCCGATCTTGAACTTCAGGCCGATGCCGGCGCTGGGCGTGGCGATGCCGGCATCGAAATAGAACGCGAACAGGATGAAGTCGCCGGTGCGGAAATTCGCCAGCGCCGCGCCCTGGTCGTTGGTGATGCGCAGCTCCTCGACGCCCGGGTTGACGGACACGGCGATGGAGACGTTCAGCGTCGCCACGTCGCCGTCCCGGTCGGTCGCCGTCAACCGATAGACCGTCGCCCCGCGGGTCTGCGTCGGCCGCCCCGTGATCCGTCCGCCGTGCGTATCCTGCGCCCCCGGCGCCGTGTACCTCAGCCCCGCCGGCAAGGTCGCCATGGCGTAGGTCAGCGTTCCGTTGCCCCCGGTCGCCGCCGGCAGGCTGAAGGTCGGGAACGTCCGGTTGATCCCCAGGGTCCGCGCGACCTGCGAGACCGCGAATGAGGGTTGCAGATCGTCGGCGATCGTCCCCGTCCCCGTGGCCGTCGCCAGCGTCGCGTTCACCGGCCCGCTCAGGACCACCACCACCGTCTCGTCCGCCTCGCTCCGCGTGTCGCTCCACGCCGCCACCCCGATGGTCTTGGCCGTCTCCCCCGCCGCGAAGGTCAGCGTCCCCGGGGCCAGCGCCGTGTAGTCCGCCCCCGCGGTCGCCGTGCCGCCCGTCCCCTCCGCGTAGGCCACCGTCACCTGGCGCCCGCTGGCCGCGCTCAGCGTCACCGTGAAGGTCAGCGTCCCGCCCTCGCCCACCTCCGGCGAATCGATGGCGAGCGACGGCGTCGGGTCGTCGTCCCTGATGGCGCCGATGCCGGTGGACGCGCTCCCCAGCGTCGCGCCGGAGGGGTTGGAGAGCGTCAGGCGCAGCGTCTCGTGCGCTTCGTCCAGCGTGTCGCCTTCCACCGCCGCGGCGATGGTCTTGCGCGTCTGCCCCGGCGCGAAGGTCAGCGTCCCGCCCGCAAGGGCCACATAGTCCGTCCCGGAGGTCGCCGTGCCCGCGCCCGCGTCCGCCCAGGCCACCGTCACCTGCCTGCCGCTTACCGCGTCCAGGGTCACCACGAAGGACAGCGTCGCCTGGCCGGTATCGCCCTCCGTCACGCTGGGCGAGGATATCGACAGCGTCGGCGAGGGGTCGTCGTCGGCGATGGCGCCGGTCGCCGTCGCCGTGCCCAGGGCCGCGTTCACCGCGTCGGAGAGCGTCACCACCACCGTCTCGTCCACTTCGTCCAGCGCGTCGCCGGTCACCGTCACGTCGATGGTCCCGGTCGTCTCGCCGGGCGCGAAGGTCAGCGCGCCGGGCGCCAGCGCCGTGTAATCCACCCCCGCCGTCGCCGTGCCGCCGCTCCCCTCCGCGTAACTCACCGTCACCGTCTGGCCGCTGGCTATGCTGAGCGTCACCGGGAACGACAGCGTCGCCTGGCCGGCGTCTCCCTCCGTCACGCGCGCCGCGCCGATGGCCAGGGTCGGGCGGGTATCGTCATCGACGATCTCCCCCATGCCGGTCGCCCCGCTCAGCGTCGCGTTCGTCGCGTTGCTCAAGGTCAGGATTACGGTCTCGTCCGCCTCGTGCCCCGCATCCCCGGTGACCGTCACGACGATGGCCTTGCTGCGGTCTCCCGGCGCGAAGGTCAGCGTCCCGCTCGCAAGGGCCGTGTAGTCGCTCCCCGACGTCGCCGTGCCCGTGCCGGCGTCGGCATAGTCCACCGTCACCTGCTTGCCGCTGACCACGCCCAGCCTGGCGGTAAAGGTCAGCGTTCCCGGCATGGCGTCGCCGGCGTCGCCCTCGGAAACCGACGCCGCATCGGTCAGCGCCAGGTCCGGCTGGTTGTCGTTGTCGGTCAGCGTCAGCGTCGCCCCCGTCACGCCGCCGGCGCCGGCGGGGGAGCTGTGGTCGTTCGCCACCGTCGCCGTCACCGTCTCCTGGCGGGCGTCCTCGTCGCGCAGATTGTCCACCGCCACCAGCCTCGCCATGTCCGAGGCGGCGGCCGTGGCGCCCGCCGCGATGGCGATGGTCGCGTCCGAACCCACCGTCCAGGCCCCCGGCTTCGGCGTCACCGTCACCGTGGTCGCCGCGCTCGAGGCGCGCGACAGCGTCGCCGACACCGACGCCACCCCGCCCACCTCCGAAATCGAGGTCGGCGCCACCGTCAGCGTCACCTCCGGCGTCGCGTCGTCGTCGGCGATGGTCAGGGTCAGCGGCAGCACCGCCTGGGTGTTCGCGCCGCTCGCCGCGCTCGCCGAGATCGTCACCTGCTTGTCCGGCCCATCCACCTGGTCGTTCACCGCCGCCACCGTCACCACCCCCTCGCTGGCCGTCTGCCCCATCTTGAGGGTCAGCGTCGTCGCCGCGCTCAGCGCGAAGTCGCCCGCCACCGCCGGGGCCACCGGGGCCGCCGTCACCGTCACCGTCGTCGCCGTGGGCAGCGGCAAGGGCAGCCGCGCCGTCACCGTCGCCGCCCCGGCCTGGCCGCCATCCTCGGCGATGCGCGCCGACGACAGATGCAGCGATACCCGCGCGCCGTCGTCGTCGAGATTGGCCGCCCGCACCTCGCTGCTCGCCAGGTCGCGATAGCCGGCGTCGCCGGGCGGCGTGGCGGTGGCCGCCGCGCTGTCCGGGTCCAGCGTGATGACATAGCTCACATCGCCGTCCACCGGGTTGGCAGGCGCGTCGTTCTGGCCGTGAACCGTCACCGTCTGCGCCGTGCTCCAGGTGGTCGCGTCGAACGTCAGCGCCGCCGTCGCCGCGGTCGAACCCCCGGCGATGGACACCAGCCCCTCGCTCGCGTTCCCGCTCTCCACCGCCACCGTCACCGTCGCCGTCGGCGCGCTGGAGAGCGCCACCGTGAAGCTGTCCGTGGTCTCCCTCTCCGAGGTCCGGGTCGAACCCTGGCTCTCCACCACCGTCAGCCCCGCCGCGTCGTCGTCGGCGTTGGTCACGCTCACCGTGACGTTCCCCAGGCCGCGATAGGCGGCGTCGGCCGCGCTGTCCGGGTTCAGCGTGACGGCGTAGCTGCCGTCGCCGTCGTCCGCGTCGTCGTCCACGCCCCGCACCCGCACCTCCTGGGCCACGCTCCAGTTGGTCGCGCTGAAGCTCAGCGTTCCCGAACTGCCCCAGGTTCCGCCGCCGTCCACCGACAGCTGGCCCTCGCCCGACGACCCGGACGGGATCGACGCCGCCACCGTCACCGCCGCGGTCGGCTCGCTGGAAAGCGCCACCGTGAAGCTGTCCGTGCGTCCCCCCTCTCCGGTCCGAGTCGAACCCTGGCTCTCCACCACCGTCAGCCCCGCCGCGTCGTCGTCGTCGCGGATTTGGGTGTTCGCAGTCCAGTCCCTCACGTTGGCGTTGACCGGGTTGGTGAGCCTCAGGTTCACCGACTCGTAGAGGCTCTCGTCTATGTCGTCGTCCAGCACCGTCACGTGGAAGCTGAGGGACGTGCGGCCCGGCGGGATGGTCACCACCCGCCCGACGAGGGAGGTGTAGTCCAGCCCCGCGGTCGCAGCCCCGGAGGCCCCCAGGGTGAACGTGATCGGCAGCTCGCTCGCGCCATCCATTTGCAAAACGAAATTCAACTGCCCCGCCTGGGTGTAGGTGAACCCGCCGGGCCTCCGCGCCGCGCCGCTGTGCCCTTCCCAGCCGGCATCGGTCGGGCTGAAGAGGGTGACCGTCGGCGTGCGGTCGTCGTCGTTGATGGTCAGCGTCGCGTCGGCCGCATCCGCCGCGCCGTTGCCGCCCGTCACCGCGCCGGAGATCGTCACCTGTTTGTTGGGCGAATCGAGGCCGTTGTTGTTCGCCGTCACCGTCACCGCCCCGGCGCTGGCGGTGCCGCCGGCCGCGACGGTCAGCGTCCTGGCCGCGCTCAGCGTGAAGTCCCGCGCCGCCGCATAGCTCCCCGGCGCCGCCGCCACCGTCACCGTCACCGCTTCGCTGGAGGCGGCCGAAAGCGCCGCCGTCACCGACGCCACCCCGCCGTTTTCCCCGATCGACGAGGACGACAACGCCAGGGTCACGGTCGGCAGGATCTCGTCATCGGTGAGCGTCAGCGTCACGTTCGACGGCGCCGCCACCCCGTTGCCTCCCACCGCCGCGCCGGAGACCGTCACCGCCTTGTTCGGCGAGTCGACGTCGTTGCCGTTCGCCGTCACCGTCACCACCCCGGCGCTGGTGGTGCTGCCGGCCGCGATGGTCAGCGTCTTCGCCGTAGAAAGGTCGAAGTCCGCCGCCGCCGCGCCCGTCCCCGGCGCCGCGGCCACCGTCACCGTCACCGCCGCGCCGGAGGGATGCGACAGCGCCGCCGTCACCGTCGCTGCGCCGCCCGACTCCGAAATCGACGCCGGCTCGAGCGCCAGGGTCAGCGTCGGCAGCGCGTCGTCGTCGGTGAGCATCAGCGCCGCCCCGGTGACGGCGCCGGCCCCCGGCCCGCTCGCCGCCCGGCCCGTCACCGTGACGGAACGGCCCGCGCCGCCCTCGTGGACGTCGTTGTCCACCGCCGCCACCGTCGCCGTGTCGTCGCCGCCGGCGGTCGCCCCGGCCGCGATCACGATCTCCGCGTCCGAACCCGCCGTGTAGGCCCCCGCCACCGGCGTCACCGTCACCGTCACCGCTTCGACCGAGGCATGGGCGAGGGTCGCCGACACCGTCGCCGCCCCGCCGGCCTCCGCAACCGATGCCGGGTTCACCGCCAGCGTCACCGCCGGCGGGTCGTCGTCGTCCGTCAGCGTCAGAGCCGCCCCGGTCACGGGGTTCGCGCCCAGGCCGCTCGCCGCCGCGCCGGTCACCGTCACGCTCCGCCCCGCCGCGCCCTCGTAATCCGCGTTGTCCAGCGCCTCGACCGTGGCCTTGTCCGCGGTCGCGGTCGAACCGGCCGCGATGACGATGACCGCGTCCGCGCCCTGCGCGTAGGCCCCGGCCACCGACGTCACGGTCACCGTCACCGCCTCGCTCGACGCGCCGGAGAGCGTCGCGCTCACCGTCGACACCCCGCCGTTCTCCGCCACCGACGCCGGCGCCAGCGTGAGCGTCACCGTCGGCGTCTCCTCGTCGTCGGTGATCGCCAGCACCGCCCCGGTCACGCCCCCGGCGCCCTGGTCGTTGGCCACCGCGCCCGCCACCGTCACCTGCCGGTCCGGCTCGTCGATGGCGTCGTCCACCGCGGTGAGCGCCGCGGTGTCCGCGGGGTTCTCCGTCCGCCCGGCCTGGATGACGATCTGCGCCGTGGACGGATCCACCGCGTAGGCGCCCGACAGCGACGCCACCGTCACCGTGGTCACCGCGCTCGACGGGTGCGAGAGCACCGCGCTCACCGTCGACACTCCGCCGGCCTCCGAGATCGACGCCGGCGACGCCGACAACGTGACCCCCGGCGGGTCGTCGTCGTCGAGGAGCGCCAGCGCCGCGTCCGCCGGGTCCGCCACTCCGCCGCCCGACGCCGCGCCCGACACCGTCACCGTCCCGCCCGGCGAGTCCGCGGCGTTGTCGTTCGCGGTCACCGTCACCACGCCCGCGCTCGCCGTCGAACCCGCCGCGACGGTCAGCGTCGCCGGGCTCGACAGGGTGAAGTCCCGCGCCGCCGCCCCGGCCCCCGGCGCCGCGGTCACCGTCACCGTCACCGCCGCGCTCGCGGCGCCGGAGAGCGCCGCGGTCACCGTCGACACCCCGCCGGCCTCAGGGATCGACGCCGGCGACAGCACCAGCGCGAGCGTCGGCGGGCCGTCGTCGTCGAGGAGGGTCAGCGCCGCGTCCGCCGGGTCCGCCACCCCGCCGCCCGCCGCCGCACCGGAAATCGTCACCTTCTTGTCCGCCGCGTCGTCGTTGTTGCCCACCGCCGTCACCGTCACCAGGCCGGCGCTCGTCGTGTCCCCCGCCGCGATGGTCAGCGTCGCCGGGCTCGACAGCGTGAAGTCGCCGCTCGTCGCCGGGGCCACCTCGGTTGCCGAGACCGTGATCGTCACCGCCTCCCGGGCTGGATAGGAGAGCGCCGCGGTCACCGTCGCCTTCCCGCCCGTCTCCGAGATCGACGACGAGGACAGCACCAGCGAGGCCGTCGGACGGGCGTCGTCGTCCTCCAGGATCAGCGTCACCGGGTTCGGCTTCGCTGCCCCGTTGCCGCCCGCGACCGCGCCCTGAACCTGCACCCGCTTGTCCGGCGTCACCGCCGCGTTGCCCACCGCGGTCACCGTCACCAGGCCGGCGCTCGTCGTGTCCCCCGCCGCGATGGTCAGCGTCCGCGCCGCCGACAGCGTGAAGTCCCGCGCCGCCGCGCCGGCCCCCGGAACCGCGGAGACCGTCACCGTCACCGCCTCGCTCGATTCCCCGGAGAGCGTCGCGGTCACCGTCGCCTCCCCGCCCGTCTCCGAGATCGACGACGCCGACAGCGCCAGGGACACCGACGGCGTCGGCTCGTCGTCCACCAGGACCAGGAACGCATCCTTCGCGCCATGCGCCGGCACGCCCGACCCGGACGGCACCCGGCCCTCGATGCGCAACTCCCTGTTCGGCGCATCCACGTCGTTGTCCAGCCCCGTGAACACCACCGCCTCCGTGCTGACCGTCCGCCCCGCCGCGATGTTCAGCCCGGTGCCCGTTTGGCCCCCCACCCCCACGGCGCGGTAGCCCGCCACGTTGGCGTTGGGCGTGATCGATATCAGGACCCGCACGTCCGCCGCCGCCGCCGAGCTCAGCGCCACGGTCAGCGTCGCCGTCCCGCCGTTCTCCGAGATCGACGACGACGACAGCGCCAGGGAGGCCTGCGGCGCCCCGTCGTCGTCGCGGATCGCCAGCGTCACGGGGGCAGGGTCCGCCACCCCCAGCCCGCCCGACGCCGCGCCGGAGACCGCCACCCCCTTGTCCGGCGAGTCCGCGTCGTCGTCGTTCGCCGTAATCGTCACCGCGCCCGCGCTGGCCGTCGCCCCCGCCGCGATGGTCAGCGTGTTCGCCGCGCTCAGCGTGAAGTCCGTCCCCGAACCCGGCGACGCCGACACCGTGATCGTCACCGGCTCGCTCGACCGGTGCGAGAGCGTCGCGGTCACCGTCGCCACGCCGCCCGTCTCCGCGATGGAGGCCGGCATGACCGCCAGCGCCGCGGTGGGCGTCGTGTCGTCGTCGGTAATGGCGAACGTCGCCTCGGCCACCGCGGATACGCCCCGGCGGTTCCGCGCCATGCCCGAGACCTCCACCCGCTTGTCCGGCGAGTCCGCCGCGTTGCCCACGGCCGTGACGGTCACCGCGCCCGTGCTCTCCGTCCGCCCCGCCGGGATCGTCAGCGTCGCCCCCGTCTGCGTGAAGTCCGCCGCCGCCGCATGCGCCCCCGCCGCGGCCGAGACCGTGACGGTGGTCGCCGCGCTCGACGGATGGCTCAGCGCCGCGGTCACCGTCGCCACCCCGCCCGACTCCGAAATCGAGGCCGGCGACGCCGTCAGCACGGGCGTCGGCGGGTCGTCGTCGTCGCGCAGCGTCAGCGTCACGGCGTGCGGCGCCCGCACGTCGTCGCTCGCCGCCGCCCGAACCGTCACCCGCCGATCCGGCGCATCGACCGCGTTGTCCACCCCCGTGATCGTCACCGCGCCGGCGCTGGCCGTCGCCCCCGCCGCGAAGGTCAGCGCCGCCGACGCCGACAGGGCGGCATCGCCCGCCAGGGCCGGAGGCGCCGGCGACACCGACACCGTGAGGGTCGCCGCCGACACCGCCGCCTTGTCCAGCGTCGCCGTCACCGTGGACACCCCGGCGTTCTCCCAGATCGCCGCCGAAGACAGGGAAAGGGTCGCCTTGGGCAGGGCGACGATGGGAACCCACTCGGCGTAGAAGAAATAGGTCTGTCTGCCGTCGGCTCCGCCGCGGATCGTATCCGTGACGATGACGACCACGCCGTCATTGTCGATCATCGCCTGCGTAAGACGGATCGTCCTGGACCAGCCGGCGCCGGCGGCGAGACGGCAAGTGGCGCTCTCGGTCGGCGCGGGGGCGAAATTTCCGCTTTGCCTGACCGTCCTGGAAGCGCACGCCCAGACCTGTCGCCGCGACGCGTTCTCCGCAGGCGGCGCGGTAACGGCGATCGTTTGCGGGGCGGTCTTGCCCAGCAGCGACGCCGTGGTGACGTCATAATTGTGCGACTGTCCCCAACGCCTGTCGTTCCCCGTCGGCGTTCCGCTCTCGTTGTCGGTAATCGTCAGAGTCACGCTCGCCGGGTCCGCCAGTCCATGGCCGCCCGCCGCCGCGCCCGTCACCGTCACGGTCTTGGCCGCCGACACGTCGTTGTTCACCGCCGTAATCGTCACCACGCCCGCGCTCACGGTCGCGCCCGCCGCGATGGTCAACGCATCGTTCGCGCTCAGCGCGTAGTCGGCCGCCGCCGCGCCCGTCCCCGGCGCCGCCGACACCGTGACCGTCACCGCCGCGCCGGACTTGCCCGACAGCGTCGCCGTCACCGTCGCCACCCCGCCGCCTTCCGAGATCGACGTCGGAGACAGCGCCAGCGTCACCGTCGGCGTCGCCTCGTCGTCGACGATGGTGAGGGTCGCAGCGGCCGGGTCCGCGGCGCCGCGCCCGCCCGTGGTCACGCCCGAGACCCGCACCCTCCTGTCCGGCCCGTCCACGTCGTTGTTGCCGGCCGTGATCGTCACCACGCCTGCGCTCGCGGTCTGCCCCGCCGCGATAGTCAGGGTCCTGGCCGCGCTCAGGCCGAAGTCGCCCGCGACCGCCGGGGCCACCGGGCTCGCCGACACCGTGACGGTCACCGCTGCGCTCGACGAGTGCGAGAGCGCCGCGGTCACCGCCGCGCTGTCCGCCCCGCCCTCGTCGAGCGCCGCCCGCGACAACCGGAGCGTCACCGTCGGCGGCGCGTCGTCGTCCTCCAGCGTCAGCGTCGTGTCCGCCAGACCCGTCAATCCGTTACCGCCCACGACCAAGCCCGCGACCGTCACCGACTTGTCCGGCGAATCCGTGTCGTCGCCCCGCCCCGTCACCGTCACCGCGCCCGAGCTCGTCGTGGCCCCCGCCGCGATGGTCAGCTTCGTTCCCGTCTGCGTGAAGTCGCCCGAAACCGCGTTCGTCCCCGCGGTCGCCGTCACCGTCACCGTCGCCGGCGCGCTCGACGCCCCCGACAGCCGCGCCGTCACCGTCGCCACCCCGCCCGTCTCCGAAACCGACGCCGGCGACAGGACCAGGGTCAGCGTCGGCTGCGTCTCGTCGTCGGTCAGCGTCAGCGCCGCCCCGGTCACCGCGCTCGTACCCCGGTCGTTGGCCATGCCGGCCGTCACCGTCGTCGCGCGCCTGTCGCTGCCTTCGTAGACGTCGTTGTCCACCGCCGTGACCAACGCCGTGTCCGCCGCGTTCGCCGTCTGCCCCGCGGCGATGACGATGGCGGCGTCCGAACCCACCGTGTAGAACCCGGAAACCGCCGTCACCGTGATCGTCGTCGCCGCAACCGAGACCGGGCTCAGCGTCGCGGTCACCGTGGCCTCGCCGCCGTTCTCGGAAATCGACGCGGGCGACACCGCAAGCGTCACCCCCGGCGCGTCGTCGTCGTCCGCGACGGTGAGCGTGAGGCTCCCCGGGTCCGCCACCCCGCGCCCGCCCGTGGCCGCGCCGGAGACCGTCGCCGTCTTGTCCGGGGCGTCCGCCCCGTTGTCGACCGCCGTGATCTCCACCACCCCCACGCTCGCCGTCGAACCCGCCGCGATGGTCAGCGTCCTGTTCGCGCTCAGGCTGAAGTCGCCCGTCACCGCCGGCGGCGTCGGCGACACCGACACCGCGACCTCCACCGCCTCGCCCGAGGGGTGGGAGAGCGCCGCCGTCACCGTCGCGACGTTGCCCGCCCCGCTCTCGACGATGGTCGCGGACGAAAGCGCCAGCGTCACCGTCGGCAGCGCGTCGTCGTCCAGGATGGTCAGCGTCGCCGCCGCCGGGTCCGCGATGCCGTTGCCCCCCGCCGCCATGCCCGAGACCGTCACCCGCTTGTCCGCCGAATCCGCCGTGTCCGGCTCCGCCGTCACCGTCACCGCGCCCACGCTCGCCGTATTCCCCGCCGCGATGGTCAGCGTGTTCGCGCTCGACAGCGTGTAGTCGTCCGCCGCCGCGTTCGTCCCCGGCGCCGCGGACACCGTCACCGTCACCGCTGCGCTCGACGCCCCCGAAAGCGTCGCCGTCACCGACGAAACCCCGCCCGCCTCCGCGACCGACGCCTGCGACAGCGCCAGCCGCGCCGTGGGCGTCGCCTCGTCGTCGGCCAGCGTGAGCGTCAGGCTCGCCGGGTCCGCGACGCCGTTGCCGCCCGTCGCCGCGCCCGTGACCGTCACCCGCTTGTCCGGCGAATCCACCGCGTTGTCGTTGGCCGTGATCGTCACCGTCCCCGCGCTCGCCGTGGCGTTGGCCGAGATGGTCAGCGTCGTTCCCGTCAACGTGTAATCGCCCACCGCCGCGCCCGTCCCCGCCGCCGCCGAAACCGTCACCGTCACCGCCTGGCTGGAGGTCCCCGACAGCGCCGCCGTCACCGTCGCCGCCCCGCCGTTCTCCGAAACCGACGACGACGACAGCACCAGCGACACCGTGGGCGCGCCGTCGTCGTCGCGGATGGCGAGCGTCGCGTCCGGCGGGTCCGCCGCTCCGGGGCTGCCCGACGCCGTCGCCGAGACCGTCACCCCCTTGTCCGCCGAATCCACGGCGTTCCCCACCGCCGTCACCGTCACCGTTCCCGCACTCGTCGTCTGCCCCGCCGCGATGGTGAGCGTGTTCGCCGCGCTCAGCGTGTAATCGCCCACCGCCGCGCCCGTCCCCGGCGCCGCCGCCACCGTCAGCGTCACCGCCGCCGCCGAGGGGTTGGAAAGCGTCGCCGTCACCGTCGCCACGCCCCCCGTCTCCGAGATCGACGCCGGGGTCAGGACCAGGGCCGACGTCGGCTGCGCGTCGTCGTCGGTGATGGACAGCGTCAGGCTCGACGGCGCCGCCACCAGCCCGTGCCCCCCGGCCACCCGCCCGCTCACCGTCGCGCTCTTGGCCGTCGAGTCGATGGCGTCGTCCACCGCCGTGATCGTCACCACTCCCGCGCTCGCCGTGGCGTTGGCCGCGATGGTGAGCGTCCGGTCCGCGCTCAGCGCGAAGCCGCCATCGGCGGCGAGGGCCGCGTAGACCGCCGTCGCCGCCACCGTCACCGTGATCGCCTCGCCCGAAGTCCCGCCTCTCAGGCGCGCCGTCACCGTGGTCGCATTGCCCGCCCCGCTCTCGGAGATCGCGCCCGCACGCCCCCCGTCCGGCTCCGACAGCGCCAGCAACAGCGTCGGCGTCGGGTCGTCGTCCGTGATCGTACCCGTGCCGGTGGACGCGCTCCCCAGCGACGCCCCGGAGGGGTTGCTCAGCGCGATGCGGATCGTCTCGTTCGGCTCGTCCAGCGCGTCCCCCGACACCGTCACCGTGACGGTCTTGCTCGTCTCCGCCGCCGCGAAGGTCAGCGTGTCGCCGGCGAACGCCGTGTAGTCGGTCCCCGACGACGCCGTGCCCGGGTCCGCCGCCGCCGCGTAGTCCACCGTCACCTGCCGCCCCGGCGCACGGTTCAGGCTCACCTCGTAGTCCAGCGCCGCAGTCTCGCCCGTCGCGCCCTCCGTCACGCGCGGCGAGGAGATGGAGAAGCTGAGGCCCTGGACCTCGATGGAGAAGCGCAGCTCCGCCTTGTCGCCGTCGCCGTCCGTCGCCACCAGCGTGTAGTTCGCCGCCGCCTGCGCCGTGGTGGGCGCGCCGGAGATCGTCCGCGTCGCCGCAGCGAAGGCCAGCCCGTCCGGCAGCGCCTCCTTGACGCTGTAGGTCACGCCGCCGTCGCCCTGCGTCGCCGCCGGCAGCTGCTGCGAGACCGCGTTGCTCCTGACCCAGCTATAGGCGGGGCTGGCCGTCGAACCGAAGGTCGGCGTGGTCTGCCGCCCGCGCACCTTGTGGCCGGAGTCGTTCGGGATCGCCCCGAAATCCCGGTTCACCCGATTGTCGGGGACGCTCCCGAAGGTGTGAAACCGCAAGCCGCCGGTCTTGCCGCCGCCCATCGGGTTCGCCGGGAACGAGATGCCGTCGCCGTCCCAGTCGCTCTCCTGCACCGCGTAGCTGAAATCGAGCTTGTCCCAGTGACCGCTCTCGTTGCGCCAGGTCGGGTTGCTCGCCCGCCGCGTGTGGCCGCCGATGCGGATGTCCAGATGCAGTTGACTGGGGAGCACCGTCGCCAGCCGGTTGGTGAAATCCACCCTCACGGTGATCGTGTCGTTGGTCCCGAATGCCCCGTTCTTGCCATAGGTCTTGTCCGCGCCCGGACTCGACGTGATCGTGATCGACTCGATCCCCGCGTCGGCGGAGTGCGCCGGCGCCGCGGCGAACGCCGCCAGCAAAAACCCCGCGACCGCCCTCATCGCCCCGCCGTCGCTGGACGCGGGGGGGGGGGGGGGCGACCTCACGATATCCGCCCACTCATGCATGAACGTCACAAGGCGCACCGTATCCCGTTACGCTTGTCGGAAACCTCTGCGCAAAGTCGGATTTCAGGGGGGCTTCCCGGAGCCGGCGGGTTCGATTGCGGATTCGGGCGTCGCATGGGGCCTCCGAATGCATCGAAAACGGGCGCCGCGTCGCCACTCCTCCCACACGATACGCTGCGCGACCCGACGATCATACAGGGATTCCCCGTCGATCGACGACGGGGGAAACCCTAATTTCAGCGACGGGAACGCGCGGTCCACCCCCCTCCCGACCTCCCCCCTGTCCAGGGGGGAGGAGCATCAATGGTCAGGGGGGAGGAACGTCAACGGCCCCTCCGGCCCCCTCTTCTTCTCCCTCCCCCTGTCAGGGGGAGGGTCGGGGTGGGGGGGCGCGCCGACCTGGTTCAGACACAATGTGACAGTCTGGCTGAAAAAGAGTTGAGTGGTATCAGTGTCTTGCGGTTTCCTTGTTGTGTGAAGCAACGAGGGAGCTACAAGATGTGGACTGAGACCACTCGCCGTCAGCATGCGCGCAAGGGGTTGCGCTATGCAAGCGATTTGACGGATGCCGAATGGGGCGTGATCGAGCCGTTGCTGCCGCCGAGGGAGCCGTTGGGGCGGCCTCGGGTGACGGCCCTGCGCGAGGTCGTGAACGCGATCCTGTACATGGCGCGCACCGGCTGCCAGGCGGATGCTGCCGCGAGAGTTCCCGCCCAAGAGCACGGTGCAGACTTACTTCTACGCATGGCGCGGCGACGGGACCCTGTGGCGGGTTCACTACAGGCTGCTGATACGTCTGCGCAAGGCCGCCGGGCGCGCGGCCTGCCCCTCGGTCGGCATCATCGACAGCCAGTCGGTCAAGACCACGGAAAGCGGCGGCCCGAGGGGCTTCGATGCGGGCAAGAAGATCATGGGCCGCAAGCGCCACATCGTCACCGACACGGGCGGGCTGCTGGCCGCCGCGCAGACGCACACCGCCTCCGTCCAGGATCGGGACGGCGCCCCGCCGCTCTTGGCTTCGGTCGGCGCGTCGTTTCCCGGTCTGCGGCATGTCTTCGCCGACGGCGCCTATGCCGAACGGAAACTCGACGGCGCGCTGCGCAAGATCGGGAGGTGGCGGCTGGAGATCGTCAAACGGCCCGACGCTGCGTCCGGCTTCGTCCTGCTGCCCCGACGTTGGGTGGTCGAACGCAGCTTCGCCTGGTTGGGACGCAACCGCCGTCTCGCCAAGGACTTTGAGGCCTCTATTGCCAGCGCCGAAGCGTGGCTCCTCATCGTAACCATCCAACTCTTCATCCGAAGGATCGCAACCAACTGATATAACACAATTCTTTTTCGGCCAGACACTGAGAGCCGGGACGCCCATCCCTACAAGGAATCGGCGCGCTCATACTGCTTCACGGACCCCGTGTTGACTCGGTGTTGACTCGACGATTGAAAACAACGTTGCAGAAGCAGAAAGCCCTCGGAAACATCAACGTTCCCAAGGGCCTGGATTGGTTGCGGGGGCAGGATTCGAACCTGCGACCTTCAGGTTATGAGCCTGACGAGCTACCGGACTGCTCCACCCCGCGTTGATCTCGTAT